>CAWBUN010000006.1:0-322418 GCA_963791985.1 uncultured Solibacteraceae bacterium
CGGCTCGATGCGGGAGCGCATCACCTGACGGCACCATTCGTCGAGGAACTTCCCGGCCCAGGTGGCAGAGTTGTAGTCCCAGAGTTGCTGAAAGGCTTCCTTAAGAAGGTAGGCGCGGACAGTCCTCAGGTTGTAGCGGAGGAGGTCGCGTAGCCGGAAGCGCTGTTCAGTCTTCAGATTCTTTTCGCGTTTGAGTAGTAGCCAGCGTGACTTCTTCAGAACGGGCGTCCGGCCTTCCATGGCCATGCGGCGCGATTCTCCGGCGCGGATCTCATCGAGAGCCTTGTTCATCTTCGCCACGATATGGAAACGATCGAGGATATGGAGAGCCTCGGAGCACTTCTCGCGGATGACCTTCAAATAGGGCTCCCACATGTCGGAACAGACGAAGACGATCTTCGAGGCCACTTCGTCGCCGATCGTGGTGAAGAATCCCTGAAAGGATTCGATCGTTCTTTCTTTTCCGACCCAAAGCAGGCGCGTAACGTCGAGGTCGATCTGGTAAACCAGCGTCAGGTACTTGTGGCCTTTGGCGTACTGGATCTCGTCGACTCCGATGGCGTCGATCTGGCCGAGAGTGCGATGCGCCAGTCCAAAGGTGACGACATGCTCGACGGCGTCGAAAACCTTTTCCCATGAAGTATGGAATGCTTCGGCCGTTTCCTTCCACGAAAGGCGGCGCGCCCAGCGGGCCAGAAACAGCATATAGGCATTGGTCAAGGTACGCTTGCCATCGCCCCAGGGCACTTCCTCGACGACGACTGCCTCACAACGGCGGCAATCGACGCGACGCATGGAATAAAGCAGAAAAACCAGAAAGCCCCAAAAGGGAATGAACTCGAAACGGCGCTCGGGGAGCTGATCGTATCCGGGGGCCGACTGATGGCAGCGCGAACAAACCGCCGCCGAACCTTTGCGCGGACGCACCGCAATCTCAATACTCTTATGATCGGAGCTGAAACCGGCCTGCTGGTAAACAAACCCCGGAAAGCGGTGACAGCGGTTTAGAATCGTGATGAGCTGAAGCATGAAGTGGAAGATCGTGAAGGCGAGAACTACCAAAATAACCCGCGCCACCACCGCGGCGCGTCACGACCTTGAACACTATTGCCGGGATCTGAACGGCTGGCCACGCTCGTGGATGGGACTGGAAAAGGATCTGCCGCCCGGCGAACAGTTACTGGCACTGTTCCGGCCCTTCCTCGAACACCTGGCAGCGTCAGACCTGTCGCCGAAGACGATCCAGAAACATGTCGATAACATGTGGGCATTGGGCGGGGAGTTCATCCGCGATCTCCACAGCGATTCTTCTCTGAGAAAGAAGCCAGTGGAGTTGGTTCTTCGCCAGATGATCGAGTACGGAGGGCCCCTCCTCTATCACGGCGGCGAAGATCAGCAGAGATCCTTCGATTCCACGTGCCGCAAGTTCCACCAGTTCCTTACCAAGACGGCTCGCTGACGCTTGCCGTCACCCACAAATTCCCCCGAGGAGGCTCCTTTTCGATCGCTCGCCAGAAGGCCGCCACCGCGTCGCGATCTCCAGCCTCCACTGCTTTCCGCAAAGCCGCGATGCGCGGGCTCGGGAACTTCTCCTTGGGTGGGTTCGCCGGCGCCGCAGGCACGCGCTTGGCGGCTGGAATTACGGATTCCACCTTGAGCGTGAAGCTCTTGGCCGCCGCCGTCGCCGACCGCAGGGCGATCTTGTAGATGCCGGCGACCGGCGCCTCCAGCCCGAAAGTCCGGCTCTCCGCGGCCGGCCCGCCGAGATTATAGAGCCTTGCGCCATCGGGACCGTAAAACGCGCCGTTGACGCCCCCCACCTTCGGCTCGATCTTGCCCGCGCAATATTCGCCGGCCTGCAGGCGGATGCGATACTCGTACACTGCTCCGGGGCCGAACGTCTGTTCGACGCTCCGCCCGGGCTCCAGCAGCGGACTTTCGCCGAGCCGTTCGAAGACCGCCTTGGCGTCGGTCGTAAGAACCGTGAGCGTGTGGTCGTGAGGCTCCACGGAAAATCGCATGGTCCGGTTGACCCGGTCCGTGTCGCGGTCGCGATAGGTGATCTCGAAGGTGTTCGTGTCGATGCGCCGGGAAGTATAGCGGACATCCTGGCCATTCAGGTTGGTCTCTTCCACGGTGCCATCGAATTGGCTGCGGTTGGTGAGGCGCAGCTGGGGCGCGGTCTCAAAGATGATTTCGTAAAGTTGCCGGTAGCCTCCGGCGTTATCGGCCTCGATCAGGACGCGGCCGGCCTTCACCTTATCCTTAAATTCGGATTTCGCGGGGTTTAACTTCCAGTCGCCGGCAAATGGGTCGGCTGCCCAGGCGCCAGTCAGCGCGATAATTCCAGCGAGCACGGCAAGACGCATTCCAGCCCTCTGGTTCGTAGAATATACCATCCCACAAAGTCGCTATTCTCCGTTTTTTAGGATCCTGTATCCCGCAAACGTTTCCAAATTTCATATTGCCCCGATCCCCTTCATCCTCCACGCCGATGGTGTTGACACACTGGAAAACGGGTGATATTCTCGGAAACGTTTGCATCGCTGTATGGGGGAAGTTGTCACACTACCGAGCCCCGTTCCCGCAATCGCTTCGACAAGGAGGATCCCTTCCGTGAAACACGTCTTGAAAACTCTCATCTTGTGCGGCATCGCGACTCTCGCTCCGCTCTACAGTCAGCAGGTGACGGGCAGCATTCTGGGCAACGTCCATGGACCAGCAGAACGCGGCCGTGGCCGATACCAAGGTAGAGGTCCGCAATATGGAAACGGGACTCTCGCGTTCCGTCCAGACCAATGAGCGCGGCGAATACCGCATCGACTTTGTTCCTCCGGGCAATTACGAAATCGAAGTCGCCAGGGCCGGCTTCCGGACCTTCAAGCAATCCGGCGTCACGCTCCAGGTGGGCCAGTTCGCGCGCGTCGACGTGCGTCTGCAGGTGGGCGACGCTACGGCCACCGTCACCGTCGAAGGCTCGGCGCCCCTGGTCAACACCACCGATGCCACCGTCGGCCAGACCGTGAACAAGGAACAGATCACCACCCTGCCGATGGTCAACCGCTCCGTCTATTCGCTGCTCAACCTGACTCCCGGCGTGCAGAACACCGGCAACGCCATCGCGCTCGGATTCCCGGCGCAGCGCACGTTCATCAACGGCGGCGCGGACGCCACCATGGGCTCGGTGAACTACTACCTGGATGGCGGCTCCAATGTGTCGTCCCTGCGCAATACCGGCAACACGCCGCCCAATCCCGACGCGGTGGAAGAGTTCCGCGTGGACACCAACAACTACAGCGCCGAATACGGGCGCTTCGGCAACGGCGTGATCAACGTCATCACGCGCTCCGGCACCAACGGTTTTCACGGTTCCTTATTCGAGTTCCTGCGCAACACAAAACTGAACGCCAACACCTTTAACGCCCTGATCAAGCCGCCGCTGCACCGCAATCAGTTCGGCGGATCTTTCGGCGGCCCCATCATCAAGAACAAGACGTTCTTCTTCGGCACCTACTCCGGGCTGCGCCAGACCACCACCACGTTCCTGAGTTCCGCCGTGGTTCCCACGGCCGCCCAACGTGCGGGCGATTTCTCGGCGATCACCAAGCCGATCATCGACCCGGTCAGCGGCAACCCTTTCCCGAACAATCAGATTCCCGTCAACCGGTTCGATCCCACCGCGGCGAACATCATGAACAAGTACGTGCCGCTCTCCAACTTCAACAACAACATCCTGCAGGCGCAGGTGCCGAGCCCGTACAACACCGATGAGTATCTTGCCAAGGTCGACCACCAGGTGACCGACTCCGCAGCGGCTCTCCGCCAGCTACTACACCACCGCGGGGACCAATTCGATTTTGCCCGGCGGCAACATGCCGTGGTCCATCCAGGCCTACAACTGGCGCCAGCAGAACGCCAACCTCAACTACACCTGGTCGATCACGCCCAACACGATCAACCAGACCTGGCTCAGCTACACGCGCTACTTCGGCGGACGCACCAACATCCCCGCGCTCTCGCTCCACGACCTGGGCTCCGATTACACCATTCAAGGTCCGGCCGAACCTGCCCCAGATTGCGATCACGGGCTACTTCACGCTCGGCCAGTCGATCGCCGGCCCGGTCGCGGGCGACAACGTCTATAGCCTTCGCGACGTGATCAGCCACACCCGCGGGCGCCACTCGCTGCGCTTCGGCGGCGACATCAGCCTCTCCAAGGACATCCAGCAGACGCTGCTCAACAACTACGGCGTCTTCAGCTTCACCGGCGCCAAGACCGGTCCCAAGACCAACCAGGGCGACGGCTTCGCCGACTTACCTGCTCGGTCTGCCGGTCACCATGAACCAGGACGCGCCCGAGACCGCGCTCTACAACTTCTTCCAGGCCGGCCTCTTCGTGCAGGACGATTTCAAGGTGCTTCCGCGCCTTACCCTTAATCTGGGTCTGCGCTACGACGTGCAGACGCCGCCCACGGATCCGCAGAATCGCGAACTGACCTTCGTGCCCGGCCGCCAGTCCACCGTGATTCCGAGCGCTCCCGCCGGCATTCTGGTGGTGGGCGACGCGGGAGTCGAACGCGGCGTAGTGTCCACGCGTTGGAATCACGTCTCACCGCGCGTCGGCTTCGCCTGGGATCCGTTCGGCGATGGCAAGACCGCGGTCCGCGCGGCCGGCGGCATCTTCTACGGCAGCGTCTCCGGCAACGGCTGGGGCACGGTGGAGAACTCGCAGCCCTTCGCGGTGCGCCAGCAGTTCAGCAACGTGGCGTCGCTCACCCATCCCTACGCCGCCTTGCCCGGTGGAGTTTCTCCGTTCCCTTACGTGTACACGCCCTCCACCGCGCGCTTCATCCTCCCGGCCGGATTGCTTCCCATCGACCTGAATTTCAAGTGGCCCAAGAGCTACCAGTTCAACTTCACCATCCAGCGGCAGCTCGGCAAGGGCTTCAGCGCCTCCGCGGGCTATGTCGGCACGTTGAGCCATAACCTGGCATTCTCGCCCGACATCAACTATCCCTTCTACAACAGCACGGCGACCACCGGCGAACGTCAACGCGCGCCGTCCCTACGGCAATGGCAATCTTTCCACCATCAACCTGATGCAATCGAACGGTACCGCGTCCTATCACGCGATGCAGCTCACGGCCAAGAAGTCGATGAGCAAGCACCTCAGCCTGACGGCGTTCTACACCTTCAGCAAGTCGATTTCGAGCGCGCAGATGGACGGCGCATCGACTAACGGCGGCGCACAGGATTTCCATAACCTCGCGCTCGACCGCGGCCGCTCCGATTACGACCAGCGCCACAACTTCGTGTCCGCGATTATCTGGGATACCAGCTATTACTCCGGAACCAACCCCGTGCTGCGCCACATCCTGAACGGCTGGACCCTCTCGCCGATCGTCAACCTCGCCAGCGGCCTGCCCTTCACGGTGACCTCGGGCAAGGACAACAACCTCGACGGCAACAGCAACGACCGCGCCAACGTCATCGCCAATCCCTATCTGGATCCGAACCGCGCTCGTGCGCAGGTGGTGGCCCAATGGTTCAACACCGCGGCCTTCGTGGCCAACCCGATCGGGACCGACGGCACTTCCGCCCGCAACCTCATGGACGCTCCCGGTTTCCGCAACATCGACATGGGCCTCTTCCGAAACTTCTCGATCCACGAGCGCATCAAGCTGCAGTTCCGCGCCGAGTTCACCAACTTCTTCAACATGGTGAGCCTCAACGCCCCGAACGCTGCACTGACTTCCGCTACCTTCGGACAGATCACCACGGCGCGCGACATGCGTCAGCTACAGCTCGGCCTCCGCATGACGTTCTAGTGGGGCAGGCAATCCTGCCTGCAGCCGGCTTTTACCCGGCTTCGCCTGCCGAATAGTGGGTGCGCACCTTACCGCGGAGTTGGTCTCGAACGGAACGAAGTGTTCGAGGCTAACTCCGTTTTGCCATCGGGCTCCACGTGAAGCGCGGAGGGAACCGCGAGCTGCGCCCCCGTTGATTGCACACACTCCATACAACCCAGCAGGATCTCCCCTTGGATGTCCAGGAACTGATTCCAGTCTTTCGCCCTCACGTACGCGGAGACCTCAACGTCGAGCGAGTTTGGTCCCAACCTCAGGAACCGCACCCGAACGCTATCGTGCTCCACGCTATGGTGTCGCGCCAGGAGGTCGCGCAGCCCCTCCACGATCCTTCGCAGCTGATCCACGGTAGTGTCACAGCGGAGGCTGACTGTGGGATGCAGCCAGAATTTATCGCGCGCGGATAGGTTTTCCAGACTCAGGTTCGCGATCTGTCCGTTGGGCACGCTGACCACGGTGCGGTCATTCGTCCGCAGTCTCGTGGAACGTAATCCAACATCGTCGACGATACCGCTGGTCTCTCCAACCCGGAGCGTATCCCCTACCCGCACCACCTGGTCGAAGATTATCGAGATTCCGCCGATCACATTCTCCAGGGTCTTCTGCGCCGCGAGAGCCACCGCAATGCCGCCTACTCCCAGCCCGGCCAGCGCGGCCGTGGGATTCAATCCGAAATGATAGAAGGCGATCAGTAGCCCGATGAAGACGATCAGTACGTCGAGCATCCGTCGACCCAGGCGGACCACCGAAGTCGCTCCCACGCATCCCGCACGCAGCAAACGGCGGCGCAGCCAGTGTTCCAACGTGCCGTTGAATAGGATGATCAGCCACGCGCCGGCCGCAATCGTCAGGACGCTGGCCACGCTGGTCCAGAATTGGCGGGCCAGCAGGGGCAGGAAGACCGCGGACCGCACCCAATAGATGCCGGCCGCCACCAGCAGGAGCCGAATCGGCGCCGGCAGAATTTCAGGATCCGGCAGACCTGGATCTTTCCTCAAATGGCGGCGTGCTAAACCGGCCAACCGGCTTAGTATCCGATTGAGCAAAACCGTGACCAGGTAGGCGCCCGGTAGGCCCACCAACAGGCCAAGCCACTCGAACAGCGCGATCCCCCCGATACTGGTCTTCACCAGGAAGGGAGGCAGAAGACTGTCAACCGGTGCGGCGTTGACCTCTTCGAACAGAGAGGGAATCTTCTCCAGGGTCTGCGTGGAGAACAGCCAGAGCGGCGCCTCCTTGTTGCGCGCCACGCGTTCGACGACGATCTCCAGCTCGCCCTGCGAACTGGCAATGGTGCCCACCACGTCCTGATCTGTTCTCAGGTCTGTCAGTGAGCCCTCCGGCTTGTCGCTCAGTTCCAGCAGCCTGGCCGGCAGGCGCCTGTTTAGAACGGTGAACAGTTGCTCGGCAAGTCGTTCCGCATGGTTGCCGCGCAATCGGGTATTCAGGTACTGCGCAGCCACTTGCAGGTTGCCCTTGCGCCCGGCTTCCAGAAAGCCCTTCACGGTGCCGCGGGGCGTCGTCCGGCCGAGCGCGTCCTTCGGCGCTTCCACCGGTGCGGCAGGGCTCGGCGCGGGAAGCGGGAGCTGCGCCCCCAGCCGCGCGCAAAGCAACACCCCCGCCAGGCACGCTCGCAGCATCATGGCGTCAACACTCCAATTACATGGGATCGTTGAGTGCGCAAAAGCGATGTAGAAAAAGGGGTTGCAACGCGCCGCCGCCGCAAAAACTAACCCGCGCCCGTCGCATCCGCCATCCAGAATGTCAGTGGAGGTCGGAATCCATCATGAGATCATCGCTGCTCCGGCCGTCTGTTTGGCTGACACTGAGCTTGTTGATCCTTTCGTGCACGTTATTCCAGCTGGGGCAGGCGAGGCTACGAATTCCGAACGTCCCCGGGGACGAGTATCAACGCACGTTGCGTGCGCTGGACCAATATCGGGCCCTTGCGGCGGAGGCTGATGAGGTCTTCGTACCCGTCACCGGGACCATCAGGCCCGGCGATCCCTACTCCGATGCGCCTCTCTTAATTCGCCGGCTATCGCTTCTCGGCGATCTGCCGCCGGACGCCGTTCCCGGCGATTCGGAGGTCTATGACGGCGAGTTGGTGGAAGCGGTCAAGCGCTTTCAATCCCGGCACGGGCTCAAACCGGACGGCCGCATCGAGGCCACGACCCTGGGGCAGCTCAATGTGCCGCTCCGCGTCCGTGTTCGTCAATTGGAACTGGCCGCGGAGCGCTGGCGTCGCCATCCCTACGATCCCGCGCGTCCCGCGATTGTTCTGAACCTGGCGGAATTTCGATTGCGCGCGTATGGCGGAGCCAATGCCGGCCCCGATCCCGAACTCGAAATGAAGGTGGTGGTGGGCAAAGCTCCCGACCACAAGAGTCCCATCCTGCTTTCGCAGCTCGAAACCGTGATCTTCCGGCCGTACTGGAATGTGCCGGTCAGTATTCAGCGCAACGAACTGCTGCCGTTAATCCGGAAGGATCCTTCGTGGGTCTCGGCCAACAACTTCGAGTTGGTCACTCCCGAGGGCGGCGTGGCCGATGAGGAAACGGCTTCGGAGGACACGCTCTCGGAGCTGGACACGGGGAAGCTGCAACTCCGCCAGAAGCCGGGGCCGAAAAATTCCCTGGGCCTGGTGAAATTCGTTTTCCCCAACGAGTATGGAGTCTACATGCACGACACAGCGGCACACTCGCTCTTTGCGCGCGAGCGCCGCGATCTCAGTCACGGCTGCATTCGCGTCGAAAAGCCGGCAGACCTGGCGGAGTGGGTGCTGCGTGAGCAAGCCGGCTGGCCCCGCGAGCGCATCGAGGAAGCCATGCAGGGGACCGATCCTGTTTCCGTAAAGGTCAAGCACCCGATCCAAATCGTGTTGATGTACTCCACGGCCAGTGTCATGAAAAATGGTGAGGTTCACTTTTTTCGCGACATCTATGGCGAAGACGCAGCCCTCGAAAAAGACCTTGCTGCGCACCGGAAATAGCTGCCATGAACTCTTACCGTAGCCGCCGCGCCTTCCTTCGATTTCTCGCCGGCAGCCCGTACGTCGCCGCGCTTGGCGGCATCCGCGAATTCGTGGAGCGGGCGCCGGAGATCGCCAATCCGGCGGAGGCACACAGCGTGATGGATTTTGAGGAGGCCGCGCGACGCAAGGTCACGCCGGTCCACTGGGCGTTCATCGCCAGCGGAGTGGACGACGACGCGACCCTCCGCGCCAATCGCGAAGGCTTCCAGCATGTTCAACTACGCCCCCGACGCCTCTGCGACGCGACCCATCTCGACATGCGGACGGACCTCTTCGGAGCCGTGTACGAAAGTCCCATCTTCACCTGCCCGACATCGGGCGAGAAGTTCCTCGATCCGGATGGCGAACTAGCGGTCGCGCGGGCTGCCAAAGCGCGCGGGGCCATGCAGATGCTCTCTACCTCCACCTCCACCGCGGTGGAAGAGGTGAACTCCGCCCACGGCAGGCCGGTTTGGTTCCAACTCTACGCTCCCGGCGCGTGGCAGGCCTGCGAAAAAATTGTCCGGCGGGTAGAAGCCGCGGGCTGCCCGGTCATCGCGCTCACGGTCGATAACACCACCGGTCGAAACAGCGAGACCTACCTGCGTGCCCTCCCTAAGAACCTCCAGCCTTGCCTGGCCTGTCATTCGGCCGGCTTGGGTCCCCACGTCGAGGGGCGGAAGATGTACGACGGAATCGACATGAAGGGTGTCGCCATCCGGAATCCGGCTATGACCTGGGAATTTGTCGACCGGTTGAGAAAGGCGACAACGTTAAAGCTCCTGATCAAAGGCATCGATACCCGCGAGGACGCGCGCCTCGCTGTGGAACATGGCATCGATGGCATCCTGGTCTCGAACCACGGAGGCCGGGCAACCGAAACCGGACGGTCCACCATCGAGGCGCTTCCCGAGGTCGTGGCCGAAGTCGGCGGACGAATCCCCGTCTTCCTGGATGGAGGCGTTCGCCGCGGAACCGACGTCTTCAAGGCGCTCGCTCTCGGCGCCAAGGCTGTGGGCATCGGCCGCCCGTACCTGTGGGGCTTGGGAGCCTTCGGGCAAGCCGGCGTCGAACGAGTGCTCGAAATTCTTCAAGGCGAACTAAAGCTTGCGATGGGTAACTGCGGCACCGCGACCGTCGCAGCCATCGACCGCTCCTACGTTGCGAAAAGATTGAGCTGGTAACGGGTACGTCTACCAGGGTGCGGGATTCCAACAGGCGTAATCCGATATTCCAGCGCTCGATTTCCTTGGGATCTTCGCAAGCCCATGCAAAGCGCGCCGCCATCTTCGTGCGCGCGAAATCCTTGTTCCCGCCGTCTACGGCTCTGCGAGTGGCGGTGTCGAATGCGATGCGGGCGCCGGGAAAGTTGCGCGCGATCTCTGCCACGGCCGCCTTGACCGCCCGCTCTCCCAGGTAGACGAATACGGCTTCCGCCACGAAGAAGTACGGTCCCGGGCTCGTGCGTACCGTCGTCATCCAGTCCGCATCGAGAACCGATCGGGCCAGAGTCGTGCGCCGCTCGCCATCCGTGAAAAAAGTTCCGGCGCAACTCTACGGTGTCCGGAAGATCCAGGTCGAACCATCGCAGGCGGACATTGTCGAGACGCTCAAAGCGTGTATTGAGTCCCACGCCGATCTCGACCACCGTGCCTTCCGGATGACGGCTAAGAAATTCCTTGATCCACTCATCGAACATCGCGCTGCGCAAGGTACACGCGATCACCCGCCGCCTTTGCTTGAACCTCTGGAAATCCCAATCGATGCTTCCAACCATCTCGACGGCTCTGGAATCTTTCAGGATGGGGTGCTTCCGCCTGCTCTCCACCGCGCGGGCGCACAGGGGAATCAGCAGCGTCTCCTGCACCTCGCCGAGCCGGATCGAGTGCGTCATCAAGTCAAATATAGCGTCCGTTGCGGGCCGCAACCCGCGGGCTTTTGCCCCGGCCGCGGCCCGTATGCTTCAAGAGGTAGTTATCAGCCTCGATTACTGCCGGGGCAAAACGATTCAAAAAATTTGGGTTGCACCCGTCGCGGCCGGGCCGCTCTTCGTTCATCACCGGCCAGACACCGCTGCGCGCACAGGCCTATCCAAGGTCGGCGCTCCCGGAGTTCCGGTCGGCCTCCAGAAGCGCGATATCACCATCGCCCAGGCGCTCAAGCCGCTCGGTTACGCGACGGGCCAGTTCGGTAAGAACCACCTCGGTGACCGCGACGAGTACCTGCCCACCAACCAGGGCTTCGACGAGTTCTTCGGCAACCTCTACCACCTCAATGCCGAGGAGGAGCCCGAACGCCCGTCTTTCTCAAAAACTTCTCCACCCGCGGTGTGATCCACAGTTTCGCCGGCGGCAAGATCCAGGACAGCGGACCGTTGACCGTCAAGCGCATGGGGACCATCGACGACGAGACTACCGCGGCAGCCCAAGCCTTCATCCCCAAACAAGTCAAAGCCGGCAAACCGTTTTTCGTCAAGGCGCTTTCCGCGTGCCCGCGATGGTCCGCTGGCCCGGCGAGATTCAGGCAGGTGCCATCTCGAACGAAATGTTCTCCGGCCTGGATTGGTTCCCGAGCTTGCTCGCCGGCGACAGCGACGTCAAAGCAGCGCTTGCTCACCGGTTGGGCCGTATCTCACCGGCATTGCGACTCTGAAGGGTACGGAATTCCCGAATACCTTGGTGGGCTATCAGCCCAGTCAGAATCCGGCGAGTTTTACCATCGACCAGGCGCGAAAGAGCGTGGACGAGCAGATCGAGAGGATGAAGAAACAAGGAGCCGCGGCGGCTTCACGGTCGCGTTAAAGTCGGCGGCTTCCTACTCTTGAAGATGGCGCCGATCACCACCGCCAGCGGCATCGCGGCAAGCAGCGCATACTTGACCTTGGTCCGTTGATTGGAATGATCGACCGGCTTCCCGATCCGCATTTCCTCCAGGTCATAGGTGAATTGCTTGCCGCAATCCAGGCACACGACGTAGGTCTTACCCTGCGGAACTCCTTTCACGCTCACCGGAGTCAAGGGCCGCGTAAGCCGGTGATGGGAACATCGGAATAGCAGGTTCAGTAGAGAGTCGATCACCGGGACCTCCCAGGGGTGGGCGAGTGCCCAATTTCATTGTGGCAGGTGGCGCGTCTCGACCACACACTTCCGTGCGATCGATGGTGTTTTCGAACACCCTTGCGGAGAGTATTCATGCACCGCGGCGAATTAAAATTAAGAGTGGGCCTTACCCGCCGAACCTTCCTCCAAACCTTGACTGCGGCGGCATGTCCGATTCTGCACGGCGCCCGGCCTGATGGCGCTAGCGACCATCTGCTCGATGAACTCAAGCGCCGCGCATGTCGCTATTTCTATGAGATGGCGGACCCCAACACCGGCCTGGTTCGCGACCGCGCCAACGCCGGCGAATCCTACGCCCCCAGCGCCTCCAGTATCGCCGCCACCGGTTTCGGTTTGAGCGCCCTGGCCATCGGCGCCAGCCGGCGCTATCTGGACCCCGTCGCCGCCCAGGCCCGCGTGCGCACCACGTTGAAGTTCTTCTGCGAACGCGCTGACCAGGAGCATGGTTTCTTCTATCACTTCATGGATTCCGACTCAGGCAAGCGCATCTGGAAGAGCGAATTGTCCTCCGTCGATACCGCGTGGCTGCTCTGCGGCGTCCTGCACTCCAGCGCGTTTTGGGACGATCCGGAGATTCGCAAACTCGCCAGGGAACTTCTCGACCGCGCCGATTGGCAGTGGATGCTCAACGGCAGCGGTACCCTTTGCCATGCCTGGACCCCCGAGGGCGGCTTCCTGCAATACCGATGGGACGCCTACACCGAGGTGCTCGCCATGTACCTGCTGGCGATTGGCTCCGAGACCCACCCCATCCCCGCATCCTCCTGGCAATCTTTCGTGCGCCCCATGCACGAATACCAGGGAGTCTTCTTCATCGATGCCGGCGCGCCCTTATTCGTCCACCAGTATTCCCACGCCTGGTTCGATTTCCGCGGCCGGCAGGATCGCTACGCCGATTACTTCAATAACTCCGTGCGCGCCACCCAGGCGCACCGCCTCTTCTGTCTTTCCTACAGCCGCCAATTTCCCTGGTACACGCCCGACATGTGGGGCGTGACCGCGTCGGACTCCCGCGATGGATACCGCATCTGGTGCTCGCCCACCAGTCCGCCCGATGGCACCCTGGTGCCCTGCGCCGCCGGCGGTTCGCTCGTTTTCCTGCCGCATATGTGCGGGACCGTCCTCCAGAATATGTTCGATCAGTACGGCGACAAAGTCTGGACCAAGTACGGCTTTGTGGATGCCTTCCACCCCAAGGCCGGGTGGTTCAGCCGCTACGTTCTCGGCATCGATCAGGGAGTGATGCTCCTCATGGCCGAGAACCTTCGCAGTGCCGCCGTGTGGAGTTCCGTTACGTCTACTCCCGAAGCCCGCCGCGCCCTCCAAGCCACCGGCTTCCACCCCTACCCGTCGGACGAGCCGCGACCGTAAGGAGCGCAACGAGCCGGCCGTGAGGGAGCGATCTCTTGTCTATTGTTTGCGGCTTGCCGCAAGGTGGGGGGCAGACAATCCTGGCTGCCGCCGGCGTCCCGATACGCGAGATCAATCTGCAACGTCGCGCGCACCACCAGCTACACTGAATCTCACAGCCCATGAGTCCCCGCCGCGTACTGCCATTGCTGCTCTCGATTGCCGTCGTGGTTCCCATCGGGTTCTACGGCAAGCGGTTGTACCACGGGCCCGCCGCGCATTGGGTCAACGATTCTCTCGGCGGCGTCTTCTACGAAATCCTCTGGTGCCTGGTGCTCGCCCTCCTCCTCCCGCAATGGAAGGCCGCGCGCATCGCGCTCACCGTCCTGGTCGCCACCTGCATCCTCGAATTCCTCCAACTCTGGCATCCGCCGCTGCTCGAATGGCTGCGCAGCTTTTTCATCGGCCGCACCATCTTAGGCTCCTACTTCGACTGGTCCGACTTCCCTTACTACTTCATCGGCAGCGCGCTCGGCTTGCTGTGGGTCCGCGCCCTCCGCCGCCGGCCGCCTCTCGAGACTCGTGTCCCCGCCGTCCCGCACCGGCAATACCTCTGCATCGATCTGGATGGCACGCTGGTCCTCACCGACACCTTCGAAAAAGCCGCGCGCCAACTGCTGCGCCGCTCGCCCTGGCGATTCGCCCAGTTGATGATCTGGCTCCTCAAAGGACGCCCATTCCTCAAACGGAAAGTCTGCGAAGCCGCGCCGCTCGATCCCCGGTCCCTCCCTTTCAATACGGTCCTGATCGAGTACATCAGGCAGCAGAAGGCCAACGGCAGCAAAATCGTCCTGGCAACCGGCTCTGATCTGAGCGTCGCCACCGCGATCGCCGCGCATCTCGGCATCTTCGATGAAGTGCAGGCCAGCGATGGTCGGCGGAACCTCGTGGGCCGATCCAAAGCCCATCTCCTGGCCGAAAAATATCCCGGCTTTCACTACGCGGGCAACTCGAGGACCGACCTTCCGGTCTGGAAGAAGTCCGCCGGCGTGATCGTCGTGTCCGATTCCGCCGCCCTGCTGCGCCGACTGAAGCGCGGTTACGCCCCCATTCTCCAGGTCATCTCGCCGAAAAACATCCCGCCACTTACATAGCGGCGGCCGCTTCGTGCCAAAATAATAGAATCGGAAAGATACGCTACATACCGCTGAACTGGCGCGCGGTTGAGGGATGCTCGTGCGGGGCCCCGCACACCACAAACTAATATGGCAACCATTCTCGAAGGTATTCAGTCTCCCGAGCAGGTACAGAAGCTTTCGCTCCCCGAACTCGACCAACTCGCGGCGGAAATCCGCGAGCGGCTGATCACCGTACTCTCTCATAACGGCGGCCACTTGGGTCCCAATCTCGGCGTGGTGGAGCTCACCCTCGCCTTGCACTACGTCTTTCAAACGCCCGCCGACAGCCTCCTGTTCGACGTAAGTCACCAGGCCTATGTCCACAAGCTGCTGACCGGCCGCCAGGACCAGTTCCATACCATCCGCACTCCCGGCGGACTCAACGGGTTCATGTTACGCACCGAAAGTCCGCACGACGCCTACGGTGCGGGTCATGCCGGCACGGCGCTTTCGGCCGCGCTCGGAATGGCCGTGGCGCGCGATAAAACCGGGGGCAAGGAGCACGTGATCGCCGTCGCCGGTGACGCGGCCTTCACCTGCGGAATCACTTACGAAGCGCTGAATAATATCGCGCACCACACCAAGCGCCTCATTGTCGTGCTCAACGACAATGAATGGTCCATCGATAAGAACGTCGGCGCCATCGCAACCTACCTCAATAAGATCGTCACCAGCCCGCGCTTTGACTATCTTCATGACCGCGCCGGAAAACTGGTCGAGATGGTCGGCGGCGAGGCCGCCCTGCGCATGGCCCGCAAAGCCGAAGAGGTCGCCAAGGGCATGCTCTGGCCCAGCGTCATCTTCGAAGAGCTCGGCCTCAAGTATTTCGGCCCCATCGATGGCCACGATACCGCCACCCTGATCAAGACTTTCGAGTATCTCAAGAAGCAGGACCGTCCCGTGCTGCTCCACGTGCTCACCCAGAAGGGCAAGGGCTTCGAGCCCGCGATGCAAAAGCAGAAGAAATTCCACGGCCTCGGACCCTACGATCCCGAGACCGGCGAAACCAAGCCCCTCGGCCGCCGCACCTACTCCGAAGTCTTCGCCGATACCATGGTGAAGCTCGCTGATTACGATCCCAAGGTGGTCGCCATCACCGCCGCCATGCCCAACGGCACCGGCCTCGACCGCTTCCAGCCGCACCACCCCGACAAGTATTTCGATGTCGGCATCGCCGAGGAGCACGCCGTCCTCTTCGCCGCCGGCCTGGCCGCGAAAGGCTTCAAGCCCTTCTGCGCCATCTACTCAACCTTTCTGCAGCGTGCCTTTGATCCCATCGTCCACGACGTCTGCCTGCAGAATCTGCCGGTGGTCTTCTGCATGGATCGCGGCGGCCTCTCCGCCGACGACGGCCCCACCCACCACGGCCTGTTCGACATCAGCTACCTGCGCTCCGTCCCCAATCTCATCCACATGGTTCCCAAGGATGAGGACGAACTCGCCGACATGCTCTTCACCGCCATGAAGTGGAACGGCCCGATCGCCATCCGCTATCCGCGCGGCCTCGGACCCGGCACTCCCGTGAAGGACGTTCCCCGCCCCGTCGCGATCGGCAAGGCCGAACTCTTGCAGCACAGCGAGAACGATCGGGTCGCCATCTTCGCCCTCGGCGCCATGGTCCCACTGGCCGAAGAGATCGCCCGCAAGCTCGAGGGCGAAGGCATCGCCGCCGCCGTCGTCAACGCGCGCTTCGCCAAACCCATCGATGTCGACATTCTGGAGTTCTTCGCCGGCACCGCCGAAGTCATCCTCACGCTCGAAGACCACGTGCTGCGCGGCGGTTTCGGCAGTGCCGTGTTGGAAGAGTTGAGCAACCTCGGGTTGAACACTCCGGTCGTGCGCGTCGGCTGGCCCGACCACTTCATCGAGCACGGCAAGCAGGACGCCCTGCGCGCGAAGTACGGCTTCACTCCGGAAGCCGCGCTCGAGAAGCTCCGTCCCTACCTGCGGGTCCGCCAGCCGCAGCCGGTCTGAGCGCTACCACTTATCGATGTAGATTGGCCGTTCCGGCGGCTTACCCTCGCACCAGTAATGGTCGAAGTCGCGGATGCCCGCCAGCGCGGTGAGTGCTTCCTCGTCGATCCACTGGCGCCCGGTGCATGTGCGCGGCTCCTGCGCGAAGATCGCGAGCGACGCGTCGCACACAATCTCCGGCGTGCGCCATTGCGAGCGGTCGGCCATCTTCCATCCGATCGAAGCCTGCGTCTCGATGATCGATCGCGGCCACAGCGTGTTGCCGGCGATGTTGTCGCCCTCGTGCTCCGCCGCCACTCCCATCGCCACCCGCGCCATCCCCAGCTTGGACATCATGTAGGCCACCTTGCCCGGCGCCGGACGCTCGTTCAGCGGCGGGCACATGTTGAGCACATGCCCCCACTGCTGCTTCACCATGTGGGGCAGGGCATAGTAGCAGGCGATGTACGCCGCGCGCGCGTTCACGCCCATCATCAGGTCGAAGCGCTTGGGCGGAGTCTGCAGGATCGTCTGCGTCCAGATGGCGCCCGCGTTGTTGACCAGAATGTCGAGCCGCCCGAACTCCGCCACCGTGCGCTCAATCAAATTGCGGATGGCTTCTTCATCGCGCACGTCGGTTGGGATCGCCAGCGCGCGCCCGCCCGACGCGCGGATCGCGTCCGCCGTTTCGTGAATACTCCCCGGCAGCCGCTCCGTCGAGTGCTCGCTCTTCGCCGCTACCGCGACAGCCGCGCCCGCCTGCGCCAGCCGGATGGCGAGCGCCTTGCCGATCCCGCGGCTGGCTCCCGTCACCACCGCGACGCGCCCGCGGAGGTCGGGATGAAGCACCGATTTGGATTCGCCCATACTCTACACTAATACCGGCTCCGCCTCCGACACCCGGGCCTTCCGCGCCTTCTTGGGCCTCGCCGCCTTCACCAACTCCTGAAAACACTCCCGAATGTAATCCCGCAGCCGCGCCACATCCGGCGCCACATGCGCATCCGCGGTCAGACCGAAGAAGAGCTTCCCGTCGTAGCTTTGCACCGCGACCCCGAGCCCCAGCTCATACCCGGTTGGCACGTGCGGATACGATGCCATCAGCCTTCGCCCCACTGAATATAGCGGCGTCGGCGACCCCGGCACGTTGGTGCAGATGATGTTGAGTAGCGGTAGCGGCAGGGGAACCAGCGGGATCCCACGCCAGAATAGTTCCTGCATCGGCGCCGGCGCCGTCCCCAGGAAACTGGCCGCGATCGCCACCAGCTCGGCTGCGTGCACGCTCTTCATGATCTCCATCCGGCTCGCCACCGCGTGCAGCATCTTCACCGGATCGCGCACGTCCAGCGGCAGCACCACCGGCAGAAACGTAATCCGGTTGCCCAGCGATTCGCCTTGCTCGCCGCCGCGCAGGTTGACCGGACAGACCACACGCAGGAATCGCCCCGCCACTTTTTCCCCGTGCAGCCGGATGTAGCGCGCGATGGCGCGCACCACCACGCTCAAAATCACGTCGTTCACTTTGCCGCCCAGCGCGGCGCGAATCTCGCGAACTTCCTGGAAGTCCGCTTCCGCCCAGCAGAACATACGGTCGCCCGAGCAAGGCTTGTTGAATGGGAAGCGCTCGGGCGGCAACAGCAACTCGGGCAGTAAGGTCGTGAGCTCCTGAAGCGCACTCTTGCCCTCATCGCTCAGCAAGCCGTCCGCCATGCTGAGCAGGCCCGCCTCCGCCGCTACCGCGTTTTCCAGCGCGCTTTGAATCGCCCCGCTGATCTGCTCCGTGAGCGTGGGTTCGGGTCGCGGAGCCGCTGCCATCCGCGCCCGCGGCTTGCGGATCGGGTGCGAACCTTCCGGCGTGGAATCCAGCATGATATTTAGCAGCGCCGCTCCCGCCACGCCATCCGCCAGCGCGTGGTGAATGCGCACGATCAGCGCTCCGCGCCCGTCCTGCAGGCCTTGCACCACGTGGATCTCCCACAGCGGTTTGCCGCGGTCCAGCGTCTGGCTCAACATTCGTCCCGCCAGCGCTTCGAGCTCCGCTTCCCCGGCGGGCGCCTCTAGCCTCACTCGAAAAATGTGCTCCCTGATATCGAAATCCGGATCGTCCTCCCAGGTCGGATAGCCCAAGCCATACGGCGGCGGCGTCGCCAGTTGCCGGTAGCGCGGAATCAGATCCAGCTTCGATTCGATATTCGCGACGAATTCGCGAAACGGTATCGGCCCGTCAAACAGCGCGACGGCGGCGATGTTGAGCGGGATCTCCTTCCGCTCCAGGTAAAGAAAGGCTGCGTCGACCCCCGACAGACGGCGACTCAGGACCGGCGTTTTTTTGTCCATTTGGCGGTCGGCTCCAGATTCTCGGGCGGCGCCTAAAGGCAGCTCGCGCGCCCGGCTACAGTGCAATGTTCGTCTTCCCACTCATCGGCTTCGTTGAGGTCCAGGCAGCTCCCCAAGTGCCAGAGTTCGAATGCCAGAAGATCGAACTCCTGGTCCTCGATTGCGATCGGCGGGTCGTCGCTCCAATGAGCCGATTCCGCCAGTTCTTCGGCGAGAGGAATTTCCAAGGTAGCCATCGCGCTGTCTCCAATCAAAAATAGATTAGGACTGGTATCTCCGATATCAGATTAGGCTCGATTGTTTCGGCTGTCAACCGAATGGCATGCTATCCTTGCTCGGGGTTCATACATTGGTTCGATTCAATTCAATGAACTCAGTCGAACTGCTCGAGCAGGTCACCCTGGCGGACGGCCCGCACGACTCCATCCCCGTTCGCGCGCCCTTCACCGGCGACACCCTTGGCGCCATTCCCGCCGGAACGCCCGCCGATCTCGAGCTCGCCGTGCAGCGCGCCCGCACCGCGCAGCTCGCCTGGAATCGCCGCACATTCGCGGACCGCGCGCGCATCTTCCTGCGCTTCCACGACCTGCTGCTCGAGCGCCAGAACGAAGTGCTCGATCTCATCCAGCGGGAGACCGGCAAGGCGCGGCGCCACGCCTTCGAAGAGATCCTCGATACCGTGATCGTGACCCGCTACTACGCTCGCCGCGCGCAGAAGTTTCTCCGCCCGCGCCGCCGTAAAGGCGCTCTCCCGTTGCTCACCCGCACCAGCGAATTCAGGGCGCCGCTTGGCGTGGTCGGCTTCATCGTCCCCTGGAACTACCCTCTCAACCTGGCCGTCACCGACGCCATCCCCGCCCTCATGGCCGGTAACGCGGCCGTTCTCAAGCCCGATGTGCAGACCAGTTTCACAGCCCTCTGGGCAGTCGCCCTCCTGCGTGAAGCCGGCCTCCCGCGCGACGTCTTCGCCGTGGTCACAGGCGATGGCCCGCTGCTCGGACCCGCCCTCGGCGAGCGTGTCGATTACGTGATGTTCACCGGCAGCACCCGCACCGGCCGCCTTGTTGCCCACCAGGCCGCTGAGCGCCTCATCGGCTGCTCGCTCGAACTCGGCGGCAAGAACCCCATGATCGTGCTCGACGACGCCGATCTCGACGAAGCTGTCTACGGCGCCGTCCAGGGCTGTTTCCCTTCCGCGGGTCAGGTCTGTGTTTCCATCGAGCGGTTGTATGTGCACGAGGCCATCGCCGAGCGCTTCCTCGCCGCCTTCGCCGAGCGCACCCGCGCGCTCAAACTCGGCGCGGAATTCGATTACTCCGTGGATGTGGGTTCGCTCACCAATGAGCGCCAGTTGGCGCGCGTCGAGCAACATGTCCGTGATGCCGTGGAAAAGGGAGCCCTCGTGCTCGCCGGCGGCAGGCGCCGTCCCGACATCGGTCCTCTGTTTTACGAGCCCACCATCCTCGCCAAGGTGACGGACCGCATGCAGCTTTTCGCCGAGGAGACCTTCGGCCCCGTCGTATCGGTTTATACCTTCGCCCTCGACCAGGAGGCCGTGGACCTCGCGAATGCGACACGCTACGGCTTGAACGCCAGCGTCTGGACGCGCAATACCGCGCGCGGCGCCCGCATCGCCCAACAGATTCGCGCCGGTAACGTCAACGTCAATGAGTCCTACGCCGCAGCCTGGGGTTCAGTCGATGCGCCCTGCGGCGGCCTCAAGGATTCCGGCATGCACGCCCGCCACGGCGCCGAGGGCATCCTCAAATTCACCGAAACTCAGACCGTCGCCGTCCAACGCCTCATGCCCGTCGGCACCCCGCGCTGGATGGCCCCAGCCCTACACGCCCGCTGGATGACCCGCCTCATGAAACTCCTCCGCCACATCCGCGTGCTGGAGTTAGGAGCGTCTACTCCTTCCACCCCGGAGTCTTCCCCGCCAGCCGGTGCGCCACCACGTCGAACACAATCGGATTGAACGCCAGCCCAATGTGCGTTGCCGATACTTCGAAATCCGCCTCCGTATCCCCCGTCATGCATGTGCGCCAGTCCACAATTCCATCCGACTTCGTGTAGATCGCCGTTTGCCGCACAGACTTCGGCATCTTCACCACCAGCGATTCCAGGAAGTTGCACGTGCACGCCGCCGTGTAGCATTCCGGCAAAACGTTCGACCCGTGACGCTCCAGAATCTGGCTGCGCACCAGTTTGGCCGCTTGGTGGATCGAATGGTGCAACGTCACGCCCCGGAACGGCGCCCCCATCGTGATCACGGACGCAATCTTGTCTGGCATCTGCGACGCCGCCGAGCGCGCGATCACGCCGCCCAGGCTGTGGCCCACAAGGTGAATCTTGCGGCCTGTCTCCTTGTACGCCTTATCGATCGTCGTCCGTAATTTATTCTGCAGCAGCAGGTTGGGACATTCCGCATTCAACCCGATGCCCGAGAAGTAGGCCCTATAACCGATGCGATTGATCCACGAACGGAACTCCGTCAGATACAGATCCGTCAACAGGAAGCCTGGAATCACCACCACGGCCGACCCGTCTCCCGGAGGAATCGTGAACCCCCAGTAGACCGGGGACAGGCGCAGGTAGACCATCTCGATCCCGACCAGCATTTCATTCCAGATGGGTAGCGAAATGCTTTCATTGAGCCTGCGCACTTCCTCATCAGGTTTGCTGCTGTCTGCGCGACGGGCGTTCATCTCGATCAGTTTACTCCCAAAACGAAGGGGCCAGGCTGATCCCCGGCCCTTTCGCTTGCCGCGACCGGTGCCAGCCTCACGCGGTCTCGGCAACGGCTTTCCGCCGCGCCGGGCGCTTCCGCGCTTTCGCCGCGGGGGCTTCGTGCGTCTTCGCCGGCTTCGGCGGCTTGACCACCAGATTCAAAAGCGCCTGCTGAGATTCTAAAAATCCATCCACCGTGTTCCGGGCCAGTTTCCCCAGCGTCTCCACGGGCATTGGATTGATGGCTTCCATGGCCTCGCGCGCCGTCTTCGCATTCACCTTGAGCTGCTGCGTGGCCACGTCGAGCAGTTTCTTCTGCGCATCGATGTAGGCTTCCGCACTCTGGCGCGCCAGCTCCGCCAGTTCGGTCTTCGCCGCCGTCCTGTGTCCGTTGCCGCCCTCGCCCGTAGCATGCGCCGTTTCCTCCGCCAGCACGTCCAGGAACTTCTTCTGGCTGCGCACAAAATTCTCCACGCTCTCCCGCGCCAGCGCCGTCAGGTGTATGCCTTCGAACGGCTCGCCCGATTTGGTCGCGTCGATCCATTCATCGGCCTGCCGCGCCGCCAGTGTCAGGAAATGCTGCTGCATCCCGATCACCGTTTCCACGCCGCGGCTGAACAGGTCCGTGACTGCCGCCACCGGCGCCGGTCCGCCCACACGCTCCTTCACCACGGTCGTCACAATTTCATTCTGGCGCTGCGCCAGGTTTAACAGCACCCGCTGCGCGGCAATGAAATTCGAAATGCCCTCGCCGGCCATTTCGGTTGCCGCTGTCCCCACGATATTGCGCGCTTCCGTCAGCCTCCCCTGAAAGGCGCTGATTGCGTTGGCGTTTTGCCTCATCACCAGATCCATCAGAACCCGCTGAGAGGCGAAGAAACTTTCAGTTCCCTGCCGCAGCCAGCCCGCCAACATCGAAATGGGGGAAGGCTCCCGAGCCGGAACGGTTTTTGCTGACATGACTTGCTCCTTTTTTGCTGCAATGCAGCATGCAACCTAAATATAGACCTAAAGGCCTTTTTGTGTCAATATGAAGTTGACAGGACGCAGCGCAGCAAAGAGTCCGGCGATAGAATAGGTCCTCACGTGCTCATCAAGAAATACCCCAACCGCCGCCTTTACAACACATCCTCCAGGGCTTACGTCAACCTCAACGAGATCGCCGCCCTGATCCGTAAGGGTGAGGACGTTCAGGTGGTGGACGCCCGCACCGGCGAAGACCTCACCCGCGTCGTGCTCACCCAGATCATCGTCGAAGACGCCAAGGACACCCCCACCGGCCTGCCGCTCGAGCTGTTGCGCCAGTTGATCATGGCCAGCGACCGCGCCGGCCAGGAATTTATCATGTGGTATCTGAAATCTGCCTTCGATACCTACGAAAAAGTACAGGACGCCGTGCAAAGCCGCCTCCAGGATGTCCGCTCGGCCGCGCTCTCGCCCCTGAACCTCATGAAGAATCTGCTCACACCTCCTGCCGGTCCTAACGCGGAGAGTGAGCTCGATCAGCTCCGGAGCCGCATCGCGGAGCTGGAGCAGCGCCAAAAACCTCGGGCCCGCGCCAAACGCAAGCCCTGAAAAAAGGAGTGCGATGGAAATCGCATCGCCCGCCGGCATCGACCTTGGGCCGCTCGCGCCCTGGGCCGCCCTCTTCTCCGCCCTCGATTCCCCTGCCCGCATCGCCACCGTGGAAGCCGCCCTCAAGGGCCGCGCCGGCCGCCATTGGCGCGCCGAAATCGGCCGCTGGATCGGCCGCCTGGTCCCCGTCGAAATCCTCGTCCCCGAGTCCGCCGCCCGCTGGCGCCCCCTTGTCCGCGACGCCTTCCAGTTCGTCTTCGAACGCCTCTCCGGCCCGCGCCTCGCCGCCAAAGTCGTCCAACAGTTCGAGCTGCCCGTCGATACGCCGCCGGAGCAGCGCCTCCTCCGCCTCGTCAACCGCATGCCCGGATTGCAGAAGGTCGGCCAGGTGCTCGCCCGCAACCGCCGCCTCGCCCCCAAACTCCGCCTGGCTCTATCCGAGCTCGAAAACGGCATGTCCGACGTCACCCCCGAAGAGGTTCGCCGCCTCATCGAAGCCCGCCTCGGCCCCCGCCTCGCCGAGTATGCCGTCGAACTCGACACCGCCATTCTCTCCGAGGCCAGCGTCAGCGCCGTCATTCGCTTCACCTGGAATTATCCCCGGCGCGAGCGCGAGCAGGGCGTCTTCAAGGTACTCAAACCGTACGTTCCCCACTGCTTCGGCGAGGACATGGCGCTCCTCCGCAAACTCGGCGCCTTCCTCACCTCGCCCAAACGCGGCTATGGCTTCGCCATCCACGACGTGCAGGAGATGCTCACCGAAGTCCTCCTCCTGCTCGAACACGAATTGGATTTCCGCCGCGAGCAGGCCACCCTCGGCGAAGCCGCCAAAATGTACCGCGCCAGCATCGGCATCCGCGTTCCCCGCGTGATCGAGCCGCTCTGCGCCCACAACCTCACCGCCATGAGCGCCGAAGCCGGCGTCAAGGTGACCGAAGCCTTTCCCCGCTCGCCCATCCGCCGCGACCGCATCGCGTCACAACTCATCGAAGCCCTGGTCGCCGTCCCCTTCTTCTCCCGCGAGCCCGATGCGGTCTTCCACGCCGACCCGCATGCCGGCAACCTGCTCTACGACGAAACCAATCGCGAACTCGTCGTCCTCGATTGGGCCCTCGCCGAGCGTCTCAGCCTCCAGGCCCGGCGCCAACTGGTGCTGCTCGCCGTCATGATGACCCTGCGCAACCCCGAAGGCGTCCGCCGCTCAATCCACGATCTCGCCCTCGCCTCCGGCCCGCGCCATGTGATCGATGACTGCGTCACCCGCTTCTTCGCACAGCTACCCCCCGACGCCTCGCCGGGCACGCTCGACGCGATGCGTCTGCTCGACCGCATCGCGCTCGCCGGCATTCACCTTCCGCCGCCCCTCTTCCTCTTCCGCAAGGTCGTCCTGACCCTGGACGGCGTGCTCTACGACGTCGCCGGCCCCGGCGTCCGCATCGACGAAGTCATCGCCCGCGAGTTTCTCAACCGCTGCGTCGCCAGCCTCGGCCTCTTCCACGCCCCACTGGAATGGACCGATTTCGCCACCATCCCCTGGGCCGCAATGACCTACGCGCTGAGTGGGACCCGACCTCCAGACCCGAGCGCCCTCGGCGAACCGCGACCGTAAAGTACCGTAAGGGAGCGATCTCTTACCCCTCAATCACCACGTGACTCGCGTCCAGGTCGTACCCTTCGTCCCTGGCGGTCTGAATTGCGAGCTCCCTCAACTCCTGCCGGTCCGCATCGCGCGGCGTCTTGGTGCACTGCCGCCGGATGACTTCCGCGCCCACGTGAATCTCAACCTGCCAGTGCTTTTTCTCCGCGTTCCACTCGACCTTCGCTTCCGATGCCTGAATCATTGCCATTACCGGGGCCCTCCCGATCTCCAGATTACTCGCGATCTCCCTTCTTGAAAAGGCCCATTGGAACCCTTCGTGCTACATTCGTCCCGTGACGTTCTCCGAGTGGCTGCTGGCCGACCTCCGCGTTCCCGAAGGTATCCAAGGCCCCGGGCACCCGGTACACCCCTGGTGGCGTGTGATGTGCCTCACCGGCGTCGACTACTTCTCGACGCTCGGCTACCAACCCGGCATCGCCTACCTGGCCGCCGGACTGCTCTCTCCCTTCGCCACCCTGATCCTCGTCCTGGTGACTCTGTTCGGCGCCCTCCCAGTCTATTCCCGCGTCGCCGAAGCCAGCCCCAACGGACAGGGCAGCATCGGTATGCTGGAGCGCCTCTTCCCCCAATGGAGCGGCAAAGTCTTCGTCCTCATCCTGCTCGGCTTCGCCACCACGGATTTCGTAATTACCATGACCCTCTCCGCCGCCGACGCCGCCGCCCACGTGGTGCAGAATCCCTTCGTCCCGGCCTGGATGCGCAGCCAGATGGGCATCACCCTGATCCTGCTCACCATGCTTGGCGCCATCTTCATGATGGGGTTTAAGGAGGCCATCGGCGTCGCTGTCGTCCTGGTTGCGCTCTACCTCTCGCTCAACCTGGTGGTGACCGCCATCGCTCTCCGCCGCATATTCGCCCACCCGGAGCTCATCCCCCACTGGAAGAACGCTCTCTTCGCCGCTCACGGCAGCCCCTGGGCCATGCTCGGAATCTCGCTCCTGCTCTTTCCCAAACTCGCGCTCGGACTCTCCGGCTTCGAAACTGGCGTCGCCGTCATGCCCCTCATCAAAGCCGAAGATCTGGCCCGCCGCATTCGCAATGCGCGTAAGCTGCTTTTCACCGCCGCGGCCATCATGAGCGTCTTCCTGATCGCGACCAGCATCGCCACCACGCTCCTCATCGAGCCCGAAAAATTCCGGGAGGGCGGGGAAGCCAACGGCCGCGCCCTCGCCTACCTCGCCCACCTCTACGGCGGCGGCGCCTTCGGCTCCCTCTACGACGTCAGCACCATCCTTATCCTCGCGTTCGCCGGCGCTTCTGCCATGGCGGGCCTGCTCAACCTCATTCCGCGCTACCTCCCGCGATTTGGCATGGCCCCCGAGTGGGCCCGCGCTTCGCGCCCCCTCGTGCTCGTCTTCATGGCCGTCGCCTTCGCCGTCACCCTGCTCTTCCGCGCAAGCGTCGACGCACAGGGCGGTGCCTACGCCACCGGCGTCCTCGTCCTCATCACCTCCGGCGCCACCGCCGTCACTATCTCCGTCTGGAATTCCCGCGCCCGCTGGCCCTTTCTCGCCGTCGCCCTGGTCTTCGTCTACACCACCGCGATGAATATCCACGAGCGCCCCGAGGGCATCAAGATCGCGTCTTTCTTCATCGGCTCCATGATCCTGACATCGGTGATCTCGCGCGCCCTCCGCTCCACCGAACTCCGCATCTGTGCCGTCGAATTCGACGATGCCGCCCGCGCCCTGCTCGCCGAGGATGACGACCAGTTGATTCGCATCATCGCCCGCCGCCCTCGCCCCGCGGAGTCCGAGCAGCTGCTCGCCGACGCCGACCGCGCCATGCGCTTCAATCACTGCCTGGAACCCGATGACCAGCTCTATTTCCTCGAAGTGGAGCGCGGCGACGCCTCTGAGTTCACCGAAACCCTGCGCGTCACCGGCGAGCGCGTCGGTCCCCACGCCGTCCTCCGCGCCAGCAGCCCCGTGGTCGCCAATGCCATCGCCGCTCTGTTGATAGAACTCGAGCGGACCACCGGCAAACTCCCCCACGCCTACTTCAGCTGGACCGAAGGCAACCCCGTCATCAACCTCATCCGCTTCCTCATCCTCGGCGAAGGCGACGTCGCTCCCATCTGTCACGAAGTCCTCCGCCGCGCCGTCCCCGACCGCGCTCACCGCCCCGTGATCCATGTGACGTGAGCCAGACGCTACTCAATGCCCTTGCCCTTTAGCCACTCCGCCTGCTTGCGCGTTAGCGCGTCCTCCGCTGCGCGCGCGCCTTCATCCACCTTCACGTACGCGGGCACGCCGCCCAACAGGTCTCCATACCTCTTGATGCCGCCCGTATCTTCGCCGTCCAGCATCTTGTTCGCGTACTCCGCCGCGGACGCCGAGAGCGCCTTCCAGATGCGCTCGCCGATTTGCCGCGTCGCCACTCGCGGCGACCCGACGTATCCCGGCCACTCCGGTTCGCGCGTCACCTGCATGCTCGCGTCGAGCGTCGCGCCGGTCACCACGGGCGCGCGCCGGTAGTCCGCCGCCACCAGCTCCGGCCGCAGATAGAGCATGAGGCTGGTCTCGTCCATCCCGCCGTGCAGCGAAACGCCGTCTTCTTTCTTAATCGCGTCCGGCAGCGGCTGCATCGCTTTCCCCCATGCCCCGATTACCGGCACCATCCCCCACAGATGCGCCATCCGCCCGCCATACACATCGTGAAAATAATCGCTCGCCTGGTCCAGCGCGCGATTGTGCAGACCCGCCCCGTGAACATGCACCACGAAGATCCAGCGGAACCCCTGCTCCCCCAGTTCGCTGGCCATGTCCATAAAGATCGCGCGCAGTGTGGCCGACCGCACTGGATAGCTTCCCGGAAAACTCGTCTTCCTCCCGAGATGGTTATACGGCTCCGCCCCCAACGGAATCTGCGGAAACACCAGCGCCTTCCACCCCGGCCGCGCTGCGATCGCGCGCGCCACATCCGCCGCCATCCGCTGGCTGAGATACCCGTCCGTGAACGCCGGAAGGTATGGTCCGTGCTCCTCCAGGATGCCCCCCGGCAGGATCACCGCCGTCCGCGCCCTATCCAGTTCCCGGATCTGCCGCGTATTCAAACCCTCCACATGCAGCACCTGCGCCGCCGCGCTCACCGCGCACAAAAAGAGCACCAGACAGCCCCTCATCGTAGCCTCCTCTTCCCCCATGGATGGGAGCTTCGATTGTAGTCCCGGCGATCGCCTTCTGCGTGCGGCGTAGGCCGCAGTCGCCGCCAGGTGATCGGCTGGGGGCTTCCCTATCCCGTTCTGTTTGCGCTATGAGTTGTACATGGCGCTACGAGTCGTACTTGGTCCATTCCGGACCTCAGTAGAGGGAGGCTTGCATGAGGATGCTGAATTCCGCCTGGTCGATCGCCGGAGTGTTACTCTTATTGCCGGCGCTGCGGAGCCAGGAACAACCGGCGGTGCCGGCCAGGCCGCACTTTGAACTTGCTTCGCTCAAGCCCAATAACGGGTGCGAAAACACGCCCAGGAGTGGGAACCTTAGTCCCTCTCCAGGCCGGTTGGAAATGCCGTGCGTCGATTTACTAAACCTGATCCAGGCAGCCTTCGGAACATTCGGCGATGGTGTCAGTATCAACACCCAGCCGCTCCACATGGAGGGAGAGCCTTCGTGGATTCGGTCCGAACACTACAGCCTGTTGGCGAAGGCCGATGGACCGGTGCGCACGGAAACGCTGGCCGGACCGATGCTCCAGGCGCTTCTCGAAGAGCGCTTTCAGTTGAAGACCCATCGCGAAATGCGGGAGATACCCGTGTATGCGATGACCGTAGGAAAAGGCGGTCTCAAAGTGCAGCCGTTGGCCGAGGGCGCATGCACTCCCATCGATCTGACGCATCCGCCGTCGCCGCCGAAACCAGGCGAACCCCCGCCGAACCTATGCGGCGTCATGATAATGGGGCCCACGGGGAAAGGCGACATGATGATGGAGGTCCGCGGGTCGACTATGGCGCAGTTCGCACAGCGGCTATCGGGGCGCGTGGACCGCAACGTCGTCGATAAGACGCATATTACAGGCAAGTTCAATTTCCATTTGGAGTTCACACCCGACACCTACATCCGCGGTCAAGCCCTCCCGGCGGCCCGTGGAGCAGATGTGGGCGATGCGGCCAACCCAGGCAGTCCAGCTCCGGCCACCGACCCGGGGCGCGATCTCTTCGTCGCCCTCCAGGAGCAGATCGGATTGAAGCTTTCCTCCGGCAAGGGTCCGGTCAGCTTCTTGATCATCGATCACGTGGAAAAGCCGGCAGCGAATTGATGTCCGCACGTGTCCCAAGCCCGCCTGCGCCGCCGGCGATCGATTTCTGCATGCGGCGCAGGCTGAACCTACGCGTCCGGTCCTACGCGGCTTTCCCCTGAGGACGCATCTGTTTCATCATCTCCCGCATCGCCGCCAGGTTGCCGGGTGAGCGGCTCTCGATCCAGGTTTCGTAACGCTTTGCGGCCTTCTCCAGGTTGGCAAGGAACTGACTGTTTGACCATCGCTTGCGTCCCTCTTGAATACCGGGCTTGACACGCTCCCACACTCCGAAGAATTCGCCGCTTGTTTCAAAGAACAGATCTTCGTGAAGTAAGCCATGATTGAGGAACGCACAGGCCTGCTCCCAGTAACTCCACACCATCATGGTGAAGGTGCCTCCTTCCGTGCCCGGCGCCGCGATTCGCATGGCTTCGTCGTAGCTATCGGCGAAGTAATTCTTGAAAAACCAATCACGCGCCTCTCTCAGTCGCGCTTCACGCCGCATCTCGTAGATTTGCAGGTGGAGCTTGCCTTGTTCGTAAGTGGGTTTTGCTTCCATGATTACTCGTCTCCTTTAATCAATTTTCCGTGTCCGTCTTTCTCACGGACTCATAGAAAGATCGAATGGGAGCGCCGGGATTCGACACGAGGCATCGATGATTCCGTGAATTCTAAACAGCCAATGTGAAAACCCGCACCTCTGTCAGCGACCGATCAGCTACCCTGAAAAAATGCTTGCTCTCGCGCTGCTCGTCCTCAATCACGTCACGGTGATCGACGTGGTCCGCGGAGTCGCGCAGCCCGATCGCGTCGTCGAGATCGAGGGCACCCGCATTCGCGCCGTGCTTCCCGCCGCGGGCTACCATGCACCCGCCGGCGCTGTCGTCCACGACCTGCCCGGCCGCTTTGTCCTTCCGGGCTTCGTCGATATGCACGCGCACGTCCTCTTCCCTCCGCTCGACGACGACGGCCGCCCGCTTCCCGCGTTCGATCGCGACACGTCGCTCGCGCTCCTCCGCACGCTGCTCCTGCACGGTGTGACTACGGTACGCGATCCGGGGGACGCCACCGAAGCCGCGGTCGCCGTACGCGGTATGCTTGCTCGGGGCGAAATCGTCGGGCCTCGCCTCTTCACCGCCGGTCGCATTCTGACCGCCGCCCCGCTACGCCACGCCATCTACGCCTCCGTCACCGATGAGCAGCAGGTGCGCGCTGAGGTTGCCTGGCAGGCGCAGGCCGGTGTCGATTTCATTAAGGTGTACGACGATCTGCCGCCTGCTCTCGTCCGCGCCGCGATCGACGAGGCCCATAAGCGCGGCCTCCGTGTCATCGGCCACGTGCAGTCCACCACCTGGACCGAAGCCGCGCGCATGGACATCGACTTCATCACCCACGCCGCGTCCTGGTCGCAGGACGATCTCCCACCCGTTGCGCGCGCGGCCTACCGGCCCGGCATGTTCGGCCGCGTCTACTGGTTGGAGCACCTCGATCTCAACGCTCCGGCCGTGCAGGAAATGGTCGCCGCGCTCGTCGAGCATCACGTCTCCATCGACCCGACCCTCATCGCCTTCCGCACCAAATTCTGGGGCGACGACCCGCGGTATACGGATAACCCGCACCGCGCCGACACGCCGCCGAAACTCTGGTCCGGATTCGCCCGCCGCAGCAACACCGCCGATTGGACGCCCGCCCAGTACCGCGACGCGCGCGCGCAATGGCCCAAACTGCTTGCGCTCGTGAAACTCATGTACGACCGCGGCGTGCTGCTCACCGCCGGCACCGACACACCCTTCCCCTGGATTGTCCCCGGCGTGAGTTTCCACGAGGAGTTGCGTCTGCTCGTCGAAGCGGGAATCCCGATCCCCGCCGTCCTTCGCATGGCGACGATCAATGCCGGCCTCGCGCTGAAACAGAACACCGGCTCCGTCGAGCCCGGCAAGGAGGCCGACCTCGTCGTTCTCACCGCGAATCCCCTGCTCTCCCTGCAGAACACCGAACGGATCGAGATCGTCGTCAAGGCCGGCCAGCTCTACTCCTCCCGCAGCGCTGCCATCGGATCGATCCCGGTCGCCCGTCGCGCCGGCAGATAGCAGGCCAGCATCGCCATGCCGGCCAATACCAGCGGCGCTCCCACCAGCAGCACTGGATTCTCGCCGCGATGGCCGAAGTTCCGTGCCAGCGTCTCGCTATAAGCGGCGAAGACACGCACCAGCGCAAACGCGCCGCTGACGCCGAGCACCGAGCCCACCGCCACCAGCGCCGTCCCTTCCCGCAGCACGAGTTCCTGCACCTGGCGGGCGCGCGCGCCGAGTGCCATGCGGATGCCGATCTCCTTGCGCCGCTGCACCACCGCGTACGCCGTGACTCCACCCAGGCCGATGCACGCCAGCAGCAGCGCGAAGAATCCCAGAATCACGTAGATTGCGGAATCCCATTCGGCGAACGCGTTCAGCCGGTCGAGATCCTCCTGCATGGTGTGCGCGTTGAACACCGTGAGACCGGGATGAAGCGAGGCCATACGTCCGCGCAGTGCCGCGATCGTGTCCTGGCCCGCCGTGCCGCGCACCAGAGCGGTCATGACCGGCGCCGCGCTCTTGCCCAGCCACGCAGCCGTAAGCGGCAGAAACACTGTGGCCACCGGGTTTGTGGTCAGGAGTCCGACCCGCATATCGCGTGTCACGCCAACCACTGTGTAGTTCCGTTCTCCCTCGCGAATGCGGCGGCCAATCGGATCCTCGGCACCGAACAACGAGCGCGCAGCGGTCTGACTGAGGACGGCGGCAGCACCTTGTTCCCGGTCGCGCAGGTTGAACTCGCGCCCGGCCACCAGTGGAACTCCGAGCGCGGCGAAGTAATTTGCCCCGATGCGTTCGCGGTAGGCCGAGTGCAGTACCGCGCCGGCCTTTCCCTCGGCGGCGGGAACCCATACGCGGGTAGCTTCCCCATGGGAGGGCAGCGCGCTGTCGGTCAACGCCACGGTGCGAACCCCGTCGACGCGCGCCAACTCGTCGGGCAGGTTCGCAAACAGCTTCGCCGCTGCCTCCGCGGAATAGCCGTCGCGTACCGGGTCGAGTGAAACCAGGTTGAGATTCGCGATGTCCACGCCGGTGTCGATGCGCGCCGTGCTCAGGAAAGCCAGGGCCACAAACCAGGTGACCAGCAGCAGCATCAGGGACGCAGCCATCTGTCCCACCACGAAGAGATTGCGCAAGCCGAAACGGCGATAGCCGCGCAGCGGTGCTTGCGCGCCCTCTTTCAAAGCCACGCCGATGTCGGCGCGCGTTGCGGAGAGTGCCGGCGCCAGTCCGAAGCCGATGCCCGCAGCCAGCGCAATCGCCAGCGTGATCGCGAGCACATGGAGATCGAGCTGGCAGTTGAACTCGAGCGGGATCTGCGTAGGCAGCGGCAGGGACGAGATCACGCGTGTGATCCAAAAGGCGAGTACGATGCCCGCCAGTCCGCCGGCGAGAGAGAGCAGGACGCTTTCGGTGAGGAACTGCCGCACCAGCCGCGCGCGGCTCGCGCCTACCGAAAGACGAATGGCGATTTCCCGCCTTCTCTGGCTGCCGCGGGCCAGCAGCAACCCTGCCAGGTTGGCGCAGACCAGCGAGAGCACCAGTGCCCAAAGAACCACGTTGAAGGTGTCCACGAGCGCATGCTGCTCCGGTGTGGCGTAACCGACCGTGCCGGCCGGCATCAGCCGCATCGCCCGGCCTTTGGGATCGCGCGCGTAGCGGGCGCCGGTCTCCCGGTCCAGGCGCCGGGTCATGGCATCGAGCGCAGCTTCCGCGGAGGGCAGCGTCACACCAGGCTCCAGCCGGAACACCACGCGAAAAATCTCGCGGTCGCTGCGATCGAGCGGATCACCGCTCAGTTCGGGAGCCAGGGCACTGCCGCACGTCACGGGCACATACAGATCCGCCGGACTCTGCGGCCAGATACCCAGAAAGTCCTTGGGGCCGATGCCCACGATGGTGGCCAGGGAACCGTTGAGCCGCAGGCTGCTTCCCACCGCGTGCGGGTCCGCCCCAAGATGAGTGCGCCAGAAGCGGTCGCTCACCACCACCACGGGCGCCATCCCGGTCTTCTCCGTTTCCGCGCCGAAAAACCGGCCTGCGGCCGGTGCCACACCCAAGGTGGTGAAATAATCGGGCGAAACCAGGTGTCCGGAAACCCGTTCCGCCCGCGCGCTCTTATCGCCCGTGAACGCCACGGCAAACGGCACGGGCCCCAAAACAGCCGCGGCTGCAGCCACCGTCTGGCGGGCATCCCGGTAGCGCTCGAAGTACGGGTAGGAAACCGGGGTCCAAATGAAGGTGGCCAGCGCGGCGGGGTCGCGCAACCCTGGTGCCGGCCCTACGATGGCGCGGCATTCGCTGTACACCGCGCAGCACATCCCGATGCCGACGCCGAGCGAAAGCACCGCCACGGACGCAAACCCCGGCGCCTTCGCCAGCACCCGCAGGGCATAGACCATGTCGTGCCGGATCTCGGCGAGATACTCGGCGGGCAGCCGCACGGCAACATCGGCCAGCAGCCTCGCCAGGCCGGACAAACCGTAACGCCGCCACACTTCGGGAGCGGCGTCTTCGCCCAGCCGGTCGAGATCTTCTCCGTACAACATGCGGAACTCGTGGGGATACGCGCTCGCCAGCCGTCGATACAGAGCCAGGCAGAGCTTCACTCGGAAGTTCATTGGTAGGCCTCCTTCCGCCGCTTCCTTTGCATCATCCGCACCAGCTCCCGCATCCGCTCGCATTCCAGTTCGAGCACCGTTCGTCCCAGCCGCGTCAACTTGTAGTAGCGCCGGCGGGCATCGTCCAACTCCGCCGCCGGCCGCTCATCGGACTCTTCAATCAGCCCGTCGGCGATCAGCCGTTTCAAGGATCCGTAAAGCGTGGCCGGCCAGATGCGGACCGTTCCATTGGTCCGCGCGAGCACTTCCCGCATGATGCCGTAGCCATGCTGCTCGGTGCCCACCAGCGAAAGCAAAATGTGGAACCAGTTGTGGTGAAGCGGCAGAAAGCTATCGGGGGCCTTTTCTCTCATCACTCATCTATATATGCTGGCATATATATCGGTGTCAAGCCCCTCAACATGGGACTTCACATCCGAAACAAAATTACAGACAATAGCACCATGAATGCGAAAACTCGCAAGAGGCTGTTCGTTATCCTCGCCGTTGCTTCAATCTCCCGCGCACAGCAACCCTCCGGGAGGGCGGCAGCTGAGTTCGAGGTCGCCTCGGTCAAACCGTCCACGCCCGCGACTGGGGAACTGGGAGGTGTACATACCTATCCCGGCGGAAGAGTTGCGTTCCGCGGTTGCACACTGCAATACCTGCTCGAACAGGCCTTTGACATACAGCCATTCCAGCTCTCAGGCGGACCGGGGTGGATGCGGGACGAGCGGTACGATATTGACGCCAAGCCGCCCGCATCCTCGAGGTCGACCAAATCGATGCCGGCCAATACAAAAACGCCTCCGAATGAGGAGCAGCGGCAGATGTTGCAGTCGCTTCTGGTACAGCGGTTCGGGTTGAAGTACCATCGCGAGATTCGGGAAGGCCCCGTGTACTTGCTGCAGAAAGGCAACAAGGCGTTAAAGCTGGTAGATTCCAAAGACAAGGATGCGTATCCATGGGCGGGCGGAATTGGCGGCGGCATGATCACCGGGAATGGTTTGGCTGGCATTAATGAATCGATGCAAGACCTGGCCCACAGGCTCAGTCCTTATTTGGGGCGGCCCGTGTTGGACCGTACCGGACTTTCGGGATCCTTCGATTTCCGGTCCGAATACTCGTCGGACGACGTGCGTCCTGACGTAATGGCCATGATTCTGGCATCCGTGCAGGACCTTGGACTCAGACTGTCGGCATCCAAAGGGCCAGTCGATGCCATCGTGATTGAACACGCCGAAAAGCCGTCGGCAAACTAAGTCCCTTTTTAAGCAACCGCTCCCCAACGGTTCGCGGCTCCGTTCCGAGCCGCGCGCGTTAGCAAGCGGTTGGTTATTCGCATTCAATCTCGCGGTTCGCCTTCATGTCGCACCTTGTCGAAACCCCTCCACGATAGAATATAGCCAGTGGTTTCCCCCTTCGATCCCCTCGTACAGGAATGGTTTGACCGCCTTGGTGTGCCCACCGAGCCCCAACTCCGCGGCTGGCCCATCATTCGTGCCGGGGAGGACGTCCTCATCTCGGCGCCTACAGGCTCCGGAAAAACGCTGGCCGCTTTTCTGATTTGCATCGATAGCTTGATCCGCCGGGCGCGCACCGGCGAACTGCCGGACCACACCGAAGTCGTCTACTGCTCGCCGCTCAAGGCGTTGAGCAACGACGTTCACAAGAACCTGGAGCGGCCCCTGGCCGAGATCCGCGCGCTCGCCGAGGCGCGCGGCATCAAGCTGGCGCCCATCCGCGTTGGGCTCCGCACGGGCGACACCAGCGCTTCCGATCGCCAGCGAATGCTCCGCGAGCGGCCGCACATTCTGGTGACCACTCCCGAATCGCTCTATATTTTGCTGACCGCCGAAAAGCCGCGCGAAATGCTCACCGGCGTGCGGACCGTGATCGTCGACGAGATTCACGCCGTCGCCGACGACAAGCGCGGAAGTCATCTCGCGCTCACGCTGGCGCGCCTGGACCGTCTCGCCGGCCGCCCGCAGCGAATCGGCCTCTCCGCGACCGTGAAGCCGCTCGAAGAAGTCGCCGCCTTCCTCAGCGACAAGGCGCGCATCGTCCACGTCGGCCATCGCCGCGAGATGGAATTGGCCGTGGAAGTGCCGCGCGACGAGCTCGGCCCGGTCGCGAGCAATGAGATGTGGGGCGGAATCTACGACCGGCTGACCGAGCTCATCGCCGCCAATCGCACCACCCTGATTTTCGTCAACACGCGCCGCCTGGCCGAACGCGTGGCGCATCATCTGGGTGAGCGCCTCGGACCGGGCGTCGTGCTGCCGCACCATGGCAGCCTGTCCCGGCCGCTGCGTCTCGAAGCCGAACGCAAGCTCAAGGATGGCGAATTGCGCGCCGTGGTGGCGACCGCGTCGCTCGAGCTCGGCATCGACATCGGCACCGTCGACTTGGTCTGCCAGATCGGTTCGCCGCGCGCCATCGGCGTCGCCCTCCAGCGCATCGGGCGCGCCGGCCACTGGGTCGGCGCGATGCCGCGCGGCCGTCTCTTCACCACCACCCGCGACGAGCTGATCGAGTGCGCGGCCCTCGTGCGGGCGATCCGCAAAGGCGAGCTGGACCGGTTGGAAATTCCCCGCAACGCGCTCGACATTCTCGCCCAGCAGATTGTCGCCTGTTGTGCCACCGAAGAGTGGGGCGAGGACGAACTCTTCGATCTCGTCCGCGCCACCTGGCCCTATCGCACCCTCCCGCGCTCGGATTTCGATGCCGTCATCGCCATCCTTTCCGAGGGCATCAGCACGGCGCGCGGGCGCAGTGGCGCCTACCTGCATCGCGACGCCGTCAATCGCCGCCTGCGCGGAAGGCGCGGCGCGCGTCTTGCCGCCATCACTTCCGGTGGCGCGATTCCGGACTCCGCGAACTACCTTGTGGTCGCCGAACCCGAGGGGACGACCATCGGCACCGTGGACGAGGACTTCGCCGTGGAGAGCCTGGCCGGCGACGTCTTCCTGCTCGGCACCACCTCCTGGCGTATCCGCCGCGTCGAAGCGGGACGGGTGCGCGTAGAAGATGCGCACGGCGCGCCGCCCGGGATCCCCTTCTGGCGCGGCGAAGCGCCCGGCCGGACCATCGAGCTCTCGCAGGAAGTATCGGCGCTGCGCGAGGAAATCGCGCGGCGCGAAGCGAACGCCGTCGACATGGCTGTCTGCCGAGTGCGGTCTGGATCGCCGCGGCGCCGAACAGGCGGCCGCGTACGTCCGCGAAGGTCACGCCGCGCTGGGCACCGTGCCGGCGACCCACACCATCGTCGCGGAGCGCTTCTTCGATGAGGGCGGCGGCATGCAGCTCATCCTCCACGCCCCCTTCGGCGCGCGCATCAATCGCGCCTGGGGCCTCGCACTGCGCAAACGTTTTTGCCGCTCCTTCAATTTCGAACTGCAGGCCGCGGCCACCGACAACGGCATCGTGATCTCACTCGGCGAGCAGCACTCCTTTCCGCTGGACGTCGTCTTCGAATTCGTGCGCCCCGAGAACGCAAAGTACGTACTGACGCAGGCGATGCTCGACGCACCGATGTTTGGCGCGCGCTGGCGCTGGAACGCGACCCGCGCCCTGGCGATCCTGCGCTTCGCCGGCGGACGCAAAGTGCCGCCGCCCATCCAGCGCATGCGCGCCGACGATCTGATGGCGGCGGTCTTCCCCGACCAGGCCGCCTGCGCCGAAAATCTCACCGGCGACATCCGCATCCCCGATCATCCGCTGGTCAAGGAGACCATCGATAACTGTCTTTACGAAGCCATGGACCTGGAAGGACTCACGGAGATGCTGCGCCGCATCGAGGATGGGACAATCCGCACCGTCGCGATCGACACCGCCGAAGCCTCGCCTTTCTCGCACGAGATCCTCAACGCCAATCCCTACGCCTATCTCGACGACGCGCCGCTCGAAGAACGCCGCGCGCGAGCCGTCCAGTTGCGCCGCACACTGCGCACCGATGTGACCGATGGCGCAGGTGCGCTCGATCCCGAAGCAATCCGTACCGTTGCCGAAGAGGCGTGGCCACTGGTCCGTGATGCCGACGAGCTGCATGAAGCGTTGCTCGGAATGGTCATCGTGCCGGCGCGCGCCGAATGGGCGCCGTTCTTCGCCGACCTGGCCGCCGCCCGGCGCGCAACCACGATGGAGAGCTTCTGGATCGCAGCCGAACGGCTCGACCTGGTGCGGCGCGCCTGTCCCGGTGCGCAATTCACTCCGCCGCTGGAGGCGCCGCCGCTCTCGCGCGTGCTGCCGGAATCGCGCGAAGCCTGCGTCGCCGAAATCCTGCGCGGATGGTTCGAGTGCGCCGTCCCGCTGCGTGCTTCCGGAGTGTCGCGCGACCTGGCGCTGCCGATCGACATGGTGGAGATCGCGCTCGCGCAGTTGGAAGCCGAGGGACAAATTCTGCGCGGGCATTTTCTCTCGCGCGGCGGCGATGATGAAATCGAGTGGGCGCACCGCCGCTTGCTGGCGCGCATCCACCGCCTGACCCTCGGGCGTTTGCGCCGCGAAATCGAGCCCGTTACCACCGCTCAGTTCGCCGCGTTCGTGGCGCGCTGGCAGCATCTGGCGGCCGGCACCCAGTTGCACGGCGTCGAGGGCGCGCTGCAGGTGATCCGGCAATTGCAGGGCCTGGAATGGCCCGCCGCCGCATGGGAGAGCGAGGTGCTCCCGCGCCGCATCGCCGGCTACGATTCGGCGCTGCTGGACGAGCTCTGCCTCTCCGGCGAAGTCATGTGGGGACGCCTGTCACCGCATCCGGCCTTCGAGCGCGAGTCCGATGGACAAGGCCGCCGCGTGCGCCCCACGCGCGTCGCGCCGCTGGCAATCTTCCTGCGCGAGGACGCCGATTGGCTGCTGGCCTCTCCCGAGCCGCAACCGGCCGAAGCCTTGTCCCATCCCGCGCGCGAAGTGCTGGCGGCGCTCCAGACGCGAGGCGCATCCTTCTTCGATGAACTCACGCGCAATACCGGGCTCCTGACCGGCGTAGTCGAGGACGCGCTCTGGGAACTCGTGGCCGCCGGCTTGGTGACCGCCGATGGCTTCGAGAACCTGCGAGCCTTGATCGATCCGCACCGCCGCCGCACCGCGCGTCCCCGCCACGCGCCCGGCCGCTGGGCCCTGCTGCGGCACGGCGAGGGCCCGCCGCCGGAGTATGTCGAACGCTTCGCGCGCCAGCTCCTGCAACGCTGGGGAGTAGTCTTCCGCGACATCGCGGCGCGAGAGACCTTGGCGCCGCCGTGGCGCGACATCCTGGTCGTGCTGCGCAAAATGGAAACCCGCGGCGAGATTCGCGGCGGCCGCTTTGCCGCGGCATTCGTCGGCGAGCACTTCGCCCTTCCCGAGGCCCTCGACCTGCTGCGCGCCGTACGCCGCGCCGGAGAAGTGCAGGTGGACTGGGACACGCTCCCGCCGTGGCTCGCCGGCGAACGCTCCGCCGCTGCCCGCATCGCCTCATGACGACTGTCAGCGAACCGCGACCGTCAGGGAGCGATCTCTACTCCCGTTCGAACAAATGCACTCCGGTCGGATCGTCCGGCGCGACCGGCGGCGGACCTTCCGGTCGAGGCCGATCGCCCATCAGCCGCTGGATCCGTTCCCTCGCGAAGCCCATGTCGCTGATGTAGCTGCGCCGCGCCGCAGTCGCCCAACCCTGCCGGCGGATGACGTCGAGAATCTGCTCCCCCGGAAGAAAATCCGGCGCCTGCACGTCGCGCACGGATCGCGCCGTGTCCAGGTTGATCGCTTTTGCGAATGCGGTCGTATTGATATCGCACATCCAATACGCGATGCCGCTCTCCCGCCGGGCTTCGCCCGCCAGCGCTTCCACCGTCGCACCGGGCAAGTACATCAGTAAGCCTTCCGTGATCATGAGCGCCGGAGCCTCGCCCGCGGCCGCGTAGATGGCGCGCCGTTGCGCGGCGTCGTTCAGGTCCGCCGTGAGACGCTCCCGGCGGCATCGTGGACTCTCCGCCGACATCAGCCCCTCCTTGTAATCCAGCATCTCCGCGAAATCCACTTCGATCCACCTCAGCTCCGGCGGCAGTGCCAGCCGCCACGGCCGCGTATCCAGACCGCAGCCCACGCTAAGCACCGTCGCGATCGTTTTCGATGCCAGCGCCTCCAATAGCAGTTCGTCGATAAAATGGCTGCGCACGGAAATCCCGAAGCGCATCATTTCCGGATGCGGTAGCGCGCGCAGCATGGCCATGCCGCGCGCGCCCGCCAGCCGCGCCCCAAATGGATCCTGCACAAAGCCGTCTCCGCTCTCGAATTCGAGCGCCCGGCACGCGGCTACCATCAGGGCCGTGTCGCTGACATGGGTGATATCGCTTTCCGACATGGCACCCATTATCCGTCTTCCTGGTCCTACTCCGATTTGAGCGAAGCCATATCGATCGAGAAGCGATACTTCACATCGGCCTTGAGCAGTCTCTCGTAGGCTTCGTTGACCTTCTGGATCGGGATGACTTCGACATCGGCGGTGATGTTATGTGCGCCGCAAAAATCGAGCATCTCCTGGGTCTCCGGGATGCCGCCGATCGGCGAGCCGGAGAGGCTGCGGCGTCCCATGATGAGGCCGAAGGCCGAGACGCCCAGCGGCTTCTCCGGCGCGCCGACCAGGGTGAGGTTGCCGTCGCGCCGCAGCAGTTGGATGTAGGCGTTGATGTCGTGATCGGCGGAGACGGCGTCGAGGATGAAGTCGAAGCTGCCGGCGTGCTTTTGCATCTCGTCGGCATTGCGCGAGACGACGACTTCGTCGGCGCCCGAGCCGGAGCGCGTCCTCCTTCTTCTTGGGTGAGGTCGTGAAGACAACGACGTGGGCTCCCAGCGCATGCGCAAACTTCACGCCCATGTGGCCCAGCCCGCCGAGACCCACCACGCCGACCTTCTTGCCTTTGGTGACGCCCCAGTGGCGCATGGGCGAGTAGGTGGTGATTCCGGCGCAGAGCAGCGGCGCGGTTCCGGCGAGATCGAGGTTGGCGGGAACGTGCAGCACAAAGCGCTCATCGACGACGACGCTGTCGGAGTAGCCGCCATAGGTGACGCCTCCCAGGTGCTTATCGGGGAAGTTGTAGGTGAGCGTCATGTTGGGGCAGAACTGCTCGAGGCCGGCCTGGCACTCGGGGCAGGTGCGGTCGGAATCGACCATGCAGCCGACCGCGGCCAGGTCGCCGGTCTTGAACCCGGTGACCGCCGAGCCGACCTTGCGTGACCCGGCCGACGATCTCATGGCCCGGGACGCACGGGTAGACCGTCGGCATGACGCCGCTCCACTCATTGCGGACCTGGTGCAGATCGGAGTGGCAGATGCCGCAGAAGAGGATTTCGATCTGCACGTCGTGTTCGGTTGGATCGCGGCGTGGGATTGTCGTGGAGGCCAGCGGCGACGTCGCGCTGCCGGCGGAGTAAGCTTTCGCTTTATACATGTATGATATGCTCCTTGTTGGTTGTCTGTCGGCCCTGAACTTAGCGGCCGGTCATTTGCTCGAGGTGTTCGGGATAGCGGGCCCCTTGCACCGTGATCTTCGAGGCGGCGCTCTCGATCTCACGCAGATCGTCCGGCGTGAGTTCGACGGCGGCTGCTCCGATGTTCTCCTCCAGGCGATGCAGCTTCGTGGTGCCTGGGATCGGAACAATCCACGGCTTCTGGGCCAGCAGCCAGGCGAGCGCGATCTGAGCCGGCGTCGCCTTCTTCCGTTCTCGCGATGCTGCCGAGCAGATCGACCAGCGCCTGATTCGCTTTCAGCGCCTCCGGCGTGAAGCGCGGCAGGATGTTGCGGAAGTCGGCGCTGTCGAACTTGGTGTTCTCGTCGATCTTTCCCGTGAGGAAGCCCTTGCCCAGCGGGCTGTACGGAACGAAGCCGATTCCGAGTTCCTCGAGCGTCGGCATGCACTTCCTTCTTCGGGTCCTCTCGTCCACAGCGAGTATTCGCTCTGAAGCGCGGTGACCGGCTGCACGGCGTGGGCGCGGCGAATCGTCTGCACTCCCGCTTCGGAAAGGCCGAAGTGCTTGACCTTGCCTTCCTGAATCAGGTCCTTCACCGCTCCCGCCACGTCTTCGATCGGCACGTCCGGGTCAACGCGGTGCTGATAGAACAGATCGATGACATCGATCCTGAGCCGCTTGAGCGAGCCCTCGGCGACCTGCTTGATGTGCTCCGGCCGGCTGTCCAGCCCGGCCTGTTTGCCGGTCTCCGGATCGAGTTCGAACCCGAACTTGGTGGCGATCACCACTTGCTCGCGGAAGGGAGCGAGCGCTTCGCCCACGAGTTCTTCGTTGATGAACGGGCCGTAGACTTCGGCGGTATCGAAGAACGTGACGCCGCGTTCCACGGCTGCCCGGATCACCGGGATCATCTCCTGCTTGTCTTTGGCGCGGGCCGTAGCCAAAGCTCATTCCCATGCAGCCGAGCCCGAGGGCCGAAACTTCCAGGCCGCTCTTTCCAAGTTTGCGCTTCTGCATTGTTTCTCCTTGGAACCGTTTCTCTCATCTCCAGGTTAGGGTCGGGCGCTCGTGGAAGCGGTATCCCGATCCTTCCGATTTATTGCCTATTTCTCTTGCACTGTTGCGCCACGCACATAGCCCGCGGTTATCCTAGAGGTTGAGGAGAGCGAAACCGTGACCATGAAGAGCCACAGAGGACACGCCACTCCGCCGCCGGATCGAGCCCGCGAATTGCGCGCCGAGCTGGCTCGCAAGATTGCCTTGTTCATTGGCTCCGCAGAGAACCGGGCAACGGAAATTCCCGGGCTGACGCTCCACCGGCGGACCGCGCCCACCGCTCCGTGCTCGATGACTTACGAGCCGGGCGTGACCGTGATCGCCCAGGGGCGAAAGCGCGTAGAACTCGGCCGAACCACTTTCATCTACGATGCGTCGCGATACCTGCTGACGTCGGTCGATTTGCCGGTCGTCAGCCGGGTGATCGAGGCGAGTGAAGCGGTGCCCTGTCTGGCGATGTCGCTCAAACTCGAAATGCCCGTGGTCCGGGAGCTTCTCAGCCGGGAGGAGATTCAGGTGGCCGAGGCGCCGCCCGACAGTCCTGGCATGGCGACCGGTGAGACCACGGTGGAATTCCTCAGTGCATGCTGCCGGCTGGTGGACCTGCTGGACAGCGCCGCAGGACATTCCCTTTCTCAGCGGCCTGATTCAACGCGAGATCATCTACCGGATCCTTCGCAGTGCCGGAGGGAGCACGCCTGCGAGCGATTGCAACGCTGGGAGAGCAGAGCCACCGGACGGCAAAAGCGATCGCCTGGATCAGGGCGAACTATGCGAAGCCGCTGCGGGTGGAAGATCTCGCGGAAATCGCGGGCATGGGCGTGTCCACGCTGCACCATCATTTCCGGGTGCTGACCGCCATGAGTCCGCTTCAATATCAGAAACAGCTTCGCTTGCAGGCGGCGCGCGGACGCATGCTCATGGATGGTCTGGACGCCGCCAGTGCGGCCTTTGAGGTCGGATACGAAAGCGCCAGCCAGTTCAACCGCGAATACAGCCGCTTCTTCGGCCAACCGCCGATGCGGGATATTCGGACTCTTCGCTCGCCGAGCGCTCCGCTATTGGAGACCGTCAGCTTCGCCCTCAACGAGCCGCGACCGTAAAGTAAGTAAGGGAGCGATCTCCTAATTATCGGTTGCGACTCAAACCTTCCTTTTCCAGTACTCCAGCGTAGGTCCCGTATAAACTCCTGCGCCGGCGATGGCTCTCTTCCTCACATCCGCAATCTCTTCAGCAGTCATCTTCTTGAAGTTCTGGACCGTCCGGATGTTGTCTTCCATCTGTCCCTGTGTGCCGGCGCCGCAGATCGCCACGTGCACGCCCGGCTGGCTCAACACGTATTGCAGGCATTCGCTTGGGTGGAGAGATCTCAGCAGGAACGCCTTGCCGAAAACCTTGATCGCCTGGATTCCCACGCCAAGCTCCTTCGCGATCGGCAAGGCCGTTTTTTCAAAGCTCAGGTAAGCGTGGTCCGCCGCGTGAATCGGCATCATCACCGTGTCCCACTTGTTGGACGCCTTGAGCAATGCCGCGTGGGCCTCGGGATCGAAATGTCCGGTGAAGCCGATGAAGCGGCACTTGCCGGCCTTCTTCGCTGCCTCGAACGCCTCCATCGCGCCGCCAGGAGCCAGAATCTGGTCGATGTCGCCCTGGTTCTCAATGGAGTGCATCTGCCAGAGGTCTACATGATCCGTCTTCAGCAATCGGAGCGAGGTCTCCAAATCCTGTTGCGCTTCCTTCGCCGTTCGCTTGGGACTCTTGGTCGTGAGGAATACATTCTTGCGGACGCCTTCGAGACCGATCCCGTAGGCTTCCTCGGAACGCCCGTCCCAGTAAGAGCGTGCGCAGTCGAAATAGGTTATGCCGAGGTCATAGACCCTGCGGACGTGCGCTGCCGCGCTCTGAATATCAGGATGCAGGTCCATCCGGGCTCCGCCCTGTGCGATGACGCTGACCTGGACGCCGGTCTTGCCGAACGTCGTGGTGGGGATGTCGCCCGCCTTTACCTTCTGAGGCATTGCAAATGCTCCTGTGAGGGATGCGCTGCTCAGTGCGCCGCCCACGAACGATCGTCTTTTCCTGAAGTCCTCGCTTGAGCGCCGACCGCCACTCTCCCGGAGAGTTCCCTCCCCATTTGAGCCTCAGCCCTATTCCGGCATCGCCGCTGATCTCGCGGATCGCGTCGGACAGGGCGAACTTCTTTGGTCGTCTCGCCGGCGTGCCGGAAATTCGGAAGCGATTCGTCATGGATTTAGACTCGCATTTCCTACCCATAGTCTACTGGCGATCGTCTCCACATTCACACTGTCACTGGCACGCCAGGCCGCCATCGTGTCCGCCGAAAGGGACCGAGTCCCGTCTGGATCTCGAACAACTCAAACGCCAGGCCAAACAACTGCTGGAAGCCTGTCTCGCGGCCGGGTCGGCGGCGCGGTGGGACCGCGCACTCGCGCGGTCCTGGTCGGCTGCTGCCTTCGACCGCTTCACCGCTGCCCGTAATCCGTGAAAACGTAATCTCTCGCCTTCGCTCTCGTGTGGCACGCGAACCCGCACTTGGCGTCGTTCCCCTGCGGTGGCGTGCCGGCTAAGGTGCCGGGCTTGAACGTATCGGACGCGGAATCGTAATCGAACACGGCATATCCCCATCCGCCGCTATCTGCGAACCTCTTGCTGTCCTTCACCATAAAGTCGACGTTTACCAGCTTGCCCGGCACTGTCGCGTCCGGGAAGAACTCGTTCTGTTTCGGGCTCCAATGGACCTTGGCCATCTTGGCCCCGTCCGGGACAGGCTTACCGTTGCGGGGAATGCCGGCCCGATAGGCGTCGATCATCGTGGGATTGCCGAGGATCACAGCGACCGCCCTTTCGTTCCGGCTCATTGAGATCGCCTGCCATGCTTCATATCCCTTGAACTCAGAGAACGCGAGCCCACCCGGCACTTTCACCGTGTACTTATCCTGCGCAGAAATGACACGGCCGCCCACGGCGGCGAGTACTCCCACAATAATCGCAATCGTCAGCATCCTTCTGTCTCTCATCGCCAGCCTCCGTATCGTTTAGTTTACGTCCTTGTCTCCGGCTGGATGATGCGCGACTCGTTCACTGCTCCGACCAGGCGATGACCCTCGGATCAATGTACGGTTTGGCGACAAACTGGGAGTCAATTCTGTTGAGACGGCGTCTAATTAAAAGGGAGCCTACTTGCCGGTCACACGCATCCCAACCTTGGTCTGCTGGTGTCTCGCAGCCAACGCGCCCGCGGCCCTCGCATTCCTGCCATTTCGGCAACCCCGTCCAAAGAATGGATTCCGAATATGGGGATAGTGCCGTGTTCAAAGCACGCGTGACTCATCTCCTGGGAAAGACCGGCGGCACGACAGAACGGTATTCGGACCGCGGGTTCCGCCGCACTCGCCGACATCAATCACACCATACCAGCTGCGACCTCATCGAGCGTGCGGATGTCGAGCTGTGCGTATCGGAGCGGGCGGCTCGCGCTGTGCCGGTCCCGGGGGCTCCATCCTCGGCTTCGTGCGGTCACCAGCCCCTCTCCCTGATTTCGTCCTGACTTTCCGCGATTCGAACGGCAGGCCCTACACGTCCCGCACCGACCGGTACGGCATCTACGAACTGCGGCCCCTTCCTCCAGACCGCTATACGCTGGACTCGCGTCTCTCCGCCGACCGCTACCACAGTACTTCGGTGCTGGTCCGCAGCGGCATTTGCTCCGCCGGGTCGGTCGATCTCGAGCCCTATTCCCTTACCGGACGCTTGTTCTCCGGTGTCGAGAAGGCGGCCATGATCGAGCTTGTCGGGGCACGAGGAACGCTCACCTTGCGGGGTGAGATCGCGTCGGACGGCCGCTTCTATTTCAAGAACGTTCCTCCAGGCGACTACTTCCTGATGGCCACTTTCTTTCTTGCGGGTTGGGGTGGCCGCTCGGCCCAAGTGTATTACCCTGCGGCCAGTGACCGCGGTAATGCCGCCGCTATTCGGCTCTCATCCCAACCCTCCAATCATTCCTTTGACTTCGATCCCGAGGCGCTGCCGCTGGTCCCGATGCCGGTTGTGGTGCCCTCGCCCGGCGGTGCCGAACCGGCGGGGGTGGTTGTACTTCTCCGGGATTCGCGCGGCAACGCAGTAAACCAGTGGCAGCAGCTCATCGGCGTGCCGGAGATCATCCCGGGAGTGCGCGGTAATTCTTACGGCGTGATGGCATTCGCCACTCGCGAGAACGCCGGCGACCCGGATCTCCGATCCGCGCTCGTCACGCTTCACGCCGTTACAGGCATGAATACCAGCGTTCTTGCCCTCATCCGGTCTGTCGCGAAGCCAGAAGGCGCCGGCGAAAGTCCAGTCCGCTGAGCGGAAACGCGCCGAGCAACGCCAAAGCTGGGCGGTCCGCGAATCGCCCTTCCATACGAAAAAACTCACCAGCGTTGCAGATCTCTCGTTGTGCACTGATAGCAGAATTCCGCCAATGCGGAATGGGGGACTAATATCCCAGAACGCCGCCTACGAATTGCCTCTGCCACGCCCGCCGGCGAATGTTCTTCGTGGCGTTCGGTCGATCGCCGGCTTTCTCGATACCATAGAGGTATGAGAACAGCGAATCCCGCTTTCACCAACAGCACATTCCCTGCTTATTCCGTTCGTACCGGAGTTGGAGAAGCGATGACGATCGAGGGCACGATCAATCGCACCGGCATCCTCCTGCTCTGTGTCCTGGCGACAGCGGCTTGGACCTGGAGTCAATTCTTCACCTCTCGCGATCCGGCGGTGGTCGGACCTTATATCCTCATCGGAGCCCTGGGCGGCTTCGTCATGGCGATGATCACGGTCTTCAAGAAGGAATGGGCCGCCGTCACCGCCCCGGTCTATGCCTTGCTCGAGGGGCTGTTCCTGGGCGGCCTTTCCGCGATGCTGGAACTCCGCTACCCCGGCATTGCGATCCAGGCGGTGGCGATGACGTTCGGCACGTGCATTTGTCTGTTGCTGGCGTACCGGTCCGGCCTGATTCGAGCCACGGAGAAGTTCAAGTTAGGGATTTTCGCCGCCACCGGCGGAATCGCTCTGATCTACGTCCTGAGTATGGTGCTCGGTCTGTTCGGCGTCCAGATTCCTTTTATCTTCGGAAGCAGCCCGATCGGTATTCTCTTTAGCGTGGTCGTAGTGGTGATCGCGGCGCTGAATTTGATTCTCGACTTTGACTTCATCGAGCAAGGCGCTCTCCGCGGCGCCCCCAAGTATATGGAGTGGTATGCGGCTTTCGGGCTAATGGTAACGCTGATCTGGCTCTATCTGGAGATCATCAGACTGCTGTCTAAACTACGAGATCGCCGCTAGAAATGCTCATGAACTGGAACACTCTTTCCAGGCTCCTGTTCCGATTGGGAATACAGTTGGCCGCGGCGTCATTCCTTTACTGCCTTTGGCACGGCAGCAGTTTGCACCAGATCACCGCGGCCGAAGCGGAAGGCATCAGTACACTGATTCTGCTCATTGCCAGCATATATGCGGTGATGTTTGCCTTCGTGATCTATGTCATCTGGGGGCAGTTCACTGACGTGGAAAACTTCATGATGCGCGAATGCAAATCGCTCAATGAGCTATTGCGCTTCGCCGATTTCATCAATCCGGATGCTGGGCGAAGCATACGGCGCGCGGTCGCGGATTACGTACAGCGAGTCGTGAAGTCCGAGTGGGCGGCGCTCGCGGAGCGGCGACGGGACAAATCCTCCGAGCAAGCCTTTTCGGAACTGCTGGATGGCGTCTTGCACATCACGCCCGCCACTCCCCAGGAAGGCGCCCTGCATCAGCGCTTGATTGATATCGTGCGTGAAGCTGGAGAGCATCCGGATGAGCGCTTGACCAAGAGTCTGACGCAGATTCCGGCAACTTTGATTTACCTTGTCCACACCATGGAAATCGGGTTGCTGTTGCTCGTGTTCTTCTATCCGTTTCATCTTTCGGTCGCGGGCTTATGCTGTTTTCTGCTGGTCGCGGTTATCCTCTTCCTCGCTAATCTGGTGATGACGGATACGGATAACCCCTTCAAAGGCGTGTATAACATTAATCCAAAGCCATTCCTCGATCTCAGGGTGTAGGGGACTACACCGGTTAGCACTCACAGCCCAGGCCCAAAAACGCCCGCAGGCGATCTAACTCCGCATCCAGTTCGCGCTTGAAAGTCCGATCCCGCGGCGGCGAATCGACATAACCGCACTCAGCTCGGAGGTCACCATCTTTCACCGACAAGTTACCCCAGCCAATCACTTGCTCGCGCCAGAGTAAGGGCAGGGCATAGTATCCGCGCTTCCGTTTTGACGCCGGTGTGTAGGCTTCGAAACGGTACACCCAGCCCCACAACAGTTCAAAACGGCTGCGATCCCAAACCACCGGGTCGAACGGTGCCAGCAAGCGCACCGTGTTCTCCGGCGCCGCGCGGCGCACATCGTCTTCCGCCGGCCAGTACCAGTCCACGCCGTCGATTCGAGCGTGGGCCAGACGCTCTTTGGCTCGCCGCAGCGCCAGGGTCAATTCGCCATGCCACTGCGGCACGGCATAGCGCAAGCGGCGCAGAAGGAATGCCAGGCTCGGGCCCGGCAGCGGCGCATAAATGCGAACAGCCACGTCCGCCAGCTTGTCGATTCGCGCCCGGCGAGCCCCGGCATCGTCCGGCCCCGGCTCATGCTCGCATGCCGCGTAGATCCGGATGCCGCCTTCACGCCGCGCCACGCGCAGCAGGCCTCGGTAATGCATCGCATCCAACAGGTGGGTTGTGGCGTTCGAAGATCCGCCCCAATAATTCTTCACCGCGCCGTGCGAGAAATGGTCGTCCACCTCACGCGGGTGAACGGCGCCGCGCTCGCGCACGAACTCCAACAGCAGTTCCGCCTTCTTCGTGCGATCCGCCGGCCACGGGCCGCATCCCTCCGCCGGCACTCCGCTGTTGGAGCGCGGATGCATTAGCGTCTGGATCGCTCGGGTGACGAAGCCATAGTTCAGGAATACATCTTCCGCAATTCCCAACCCCGCGTAGCGGCGTTCGAGATCGCCCGCGCGATAGCCCTTCACCCTGTGGCGCAGCGTCAAGTCCTGGGCACGCGCCGGCGCGCGGATCGGGTCGGCTTGGACAAATCCCAAACGATGCAACGCCCGCTTAAGCGTGGTGGGCGCGAACAGGCTGTTGGCAACCGCGTAGCGCCTCAGGTCGCTGAGCGTGATCACCCCTTCATTCTAGTGCGACCGTACCCGCGCGGCCAGATACCAGACGATCAGCACGTTGATCAACAGGACCACGAGCTTCACTCCTGTGAAGTGCCGCGCCAGCTCGAAAATCTCGAGCGGGATCAGCGCCCCGGTGGTCACGATCGTGAAGTATTCCGCCCAGCGCTTACGCAGCAGCAGCCCGACCCCTTCCGTCGCGAACATTCCCGCATAGAAAAAGGTACCCACGCTCAGTTCCTTCAACTGCTTCGGCGTCACGCGGAAAATCTTCGTCAAAATGCCGTGCACCAACCGGTTATCCGGATCAACACGCAGCACTTCGATCCAATGCATCACCGTGCTCGCCACGTCCTTGTGCAGTAAGTGGACTGCGCCGGCGCCTACCGCGATCAGTGCCAGCGCCTTGAGTAGCTTGAAAATCCCGATGAGGACGAGAACCCATCCCGACGATCTGGTTTGTCTCGCCATCTACTGCTTCTTATGTCCGTCCGCGTGCGCCGCCGCCGCGGCCTTCTTCCGAGCCCTGGCTTGAATCGCGGAGAGCCGCAGGCACCCCGCCGCGGCACGCAGGCGAACCGCCTCCTTGGAGTCTTCCAGCATCGGCTCCAGCACCGGTTTCAACCCCGGGTCGTTGCGCAGCGTCAGCGAATGCACCGCCGCCGCCCGCACCGAGGCGTCGCTATCCTTGAGTGCGTCCTCCAATGCTTCGCGTGTTCCGGGTGCCCGGTCGGACCCAAGCAGCAACGCCGCCGACGCCCGTCCCGAGACACCGGAATCCGTCAGGATGCCCTGCATCGACGCGATGCCTTCGCCCAACCCCGGCACCGGCGCGAACCCGACACCCTGCCGCAAGGCGAATAGAAACGCGGTTCGCGGCGTATGCATCATGCGTAAGGCGTCGCGTTTTTGCTTGGAGAAAAAGTTCGACGAAGTCTTGCTCTCCCCCGCCAGCACAGCCAGCAGCGCCTCCTTCCCGGCGGGGTCGCGCCGCGCCCACAGTACCTTTGCCGCGGCGAAACTCACCTCCGGCACTTCGTCTTCCAGCGCCTTGTGCAGCGCCGCCGTGGCGCTCTTGCTCTTGACTTCGGCAAGGCTCGCCACCACCGCCTGGCGCACCTCCACGTCTTTGTCCTGCAGCATCTGCTCGAGTTGCTCGAACAGCGCTCCGTCCGAGGATGCCAGGCTCAGCGCCACCACTGCCTGCTTCCGTGTATCCGGGTTCTTGGCCTCCATGGCATGCTGCAAGAGCTCGGTGCATTGCGCATCGGTCACCGCGGCGCTGTGAGCCGCCCACGCCGTTGCCGCCGATACGATCAGAATCCGTCCCAGTCTGTTTCGTCGCCCCATCAGCCGATTATTACGCGGCAAGATTCTGAATCTGCCCTCCCGCGAACGGAATCGGTGATCATCATGTACGGAAACTCGCTCACGACCGCGTCCCGGCGCGATTTCGTGATCTTCTCAGCCGCTGCAGCTCTCGCCGCGGCGGCGCCACCACCGGAAACTCCGAGTCCGGTCGGCGCGGACCAGGCCCTGCACGATTTGCTCGGCGGCAACCGCCGCTTCACCCTCGGCAAGCCGCTCACTCCGCGGCGCAGCCCGAAGGATTTCCAAAAGTTGGCGCACGCGCAGTTCCCCGAAGCCGTCGTCGTCAGCTGCGCTGATTCCCGCGTCGCCCCCGAAATCCTCTTCGACGTCGGCATCGGCGATCTCTTCGTGGTGCGCGTGGCCGGCAACGTGATCGATGGCGCCGGCGTCACCGTGAAGGGCAGTATTGAATACGCCGTCGCCGAACTCAACGTCCCCCTGATCGTGGTCCTCGGCCACGCCGGCTGCGGCGCCGTCAAGGCCGCCATCAAGCACATCGATGACAGGGATGCGTTGCCCGGCGCCATCAACGGCCTCGTGGAACTCATCAAACCTGCCGTGGCACGGAGCAAAGCCATGCCCGGCGACCCGCTGGAAAACGCCATCCGCCAGAACGTCGAGATCGGCGTCGAGCGCCTGCATTCACTCCAGCCCATCCTCGCGCCCCGGGTCAAAGCAGGCACGGTCAAAGTGGTCGGCGCCGTTTACGACCTCCACACTGGCGCTGTTGCTCTGACATAACCAGATAGCAACTTGTGTACTCAAAGCAACAATGTAGCCCCGTCTACGCGCTTACATGGACAGAATATTGCTACCGTGTTCTTATCATGTGCAGCGCGTGCAGCGCGCTCCTGCTCCGTTTTCAGACAGAAGATAGGCAGTGGCTATGAGCCGACCGGACAACACCCTAACCTCGCCGCCCTCAAAGCGATTCGATCTCCTGGGCCCTGAGGAAGAGCTCACCGACTTCATCGGGAAGGTCGCTATCGCTCTGCATTCGGTCGCCGAAGATGGGACCATCCTTTGGGCGAATGCCGCTGAACTGGAATTGTTGGGCTACACCCGCGAAGAATATGTTGGCCATAATATCCGGGAATTCCACGTGGATGCGCCCGTCATCGAAGACATTCTTCAACGTCTCGGCAACAACGATTCGTTGAACGCCTGCCAGGCGCGGCTGCGCCGCAAAGATGGCTCGATCCGCGACGTCTCCATCAGTTCGAGCGTCTTGCGTGTGGCCGGACGCTTCATCCACACCCGGTGCGTCACAATCGATATCACCGAGAGGAACAAAATCTCCGAACTGCAAGAGCGCCTGGCCGCAATCGTCGAATCTTCGGACGATGCGATTCTGAGCAAAGATCTGAATGGCATCATCCAAAGCTGGAACCGGGGCGCCGAGCGCATCTTCGGGTACAAGGCCGAGGAGATCGTGGGAAAACACATTTCGACCCTCGCTGCTCCGGATACAGTGGACGAATTTCCGAACATCCTGCAACGTCTCCGGCGCGGCGAGCGGGTGGACCATTATAAGACCCGAAGACAGACCAAGGACGGCCGGATCCTGACCGTTTCGCTCACTGTCTCCCCCATAAGGGACGCATCCGGCACCATCATCGGCGCATCTAAAGTGGCCCGCGACATCACCGAATACGATCAGCAGGAACGTACGATTCGCGAGGCGAACGCCGCCCTCACCAGGGCGAATTCCGATTTGCAGCAGTTTGTCTACTCGGCATCGCACGATCTTCAGGAGCCTCTCCGGATGGTGGCTGCCTTTAGCGGGATGCTCAAGAAGACGTTCGCAGGAAAGCTGGGGCCTGAAGCCGATCAATATATCGATCTGACCGTGGAAGGCGCGCTGCGCATGGAACAACTCCTCAAGGACCTCCGTTCCTTCGCGCAGGTCTCCATGGATGGCGAAGAACCCGCTGAAGATGTGGACGCGGGAGCCATACTGGACAAGGCCTTGGAGAACCTGGCCGCTCATATCCGCGAGAGCGGCGCTTGCATCACCAGCACGCCGCTTCCCTTTCTCCGTATCCATGAGTTTCAACTGGAGCAGCTTTTCCAAAACCTCATTGGAAATTCCATTCGATATCGCAGCGCCGGTCCGTTGCGGATTCATGTCGCAGCGGAGCAACTGGACACCGAATCGGTCTTCTCCGTCGCCGACAACGGGATTGGGATCGAACCTCAGTTTAAGGAGCAGATCTTTGGCATGTTCAAGCGACTTCACAGCACGGCCGAGTACCCGGGCACCGGTATGGGGCTTGCCATCTGCCAACGCATCGTCGATCGCGTCGGCGGGCGGATCTGGGTCGAATCGGAGCCCGGAAAAGGTTCAACGTTTTTCTTTACCATCCCCCGGCGGCCGGCCTAGCGAGGCGCCCCCCGGCTACGCTTCTATTGTTCTTGTAGAAGATAACCCCGGCGACGTGCTCCTCATCCGCGAAGCGCTCCACTTGCATGAGGTCACGGGCGAAATGCTGGTGCTCTCCGATGGCGAGAAGGCGATCGCCTTCTTCGACGACTTGAGCCAGCAGGGCGGTGAGTACCCGGACCTCGTAATCGTGGACCTGAGTCTTCCAAAGCGCTCGGGACTGGAGGTGTTGCCGCACATTCATCCGGGACCGGTCCGAAAGTCTGCCGTTGTGGTGCTCAGCTCTTCCGACACTCCACGGGACAAATTCGAGAGCGAGCGCCTCGGCGCCGATATGTTCATTCAAAAGCCTTCGCGGCTCGATGACTTTTTGGGTCTCGGCGCGGTCCTGAAAGCCCTCATCGCCCGGCGGAAATAGCTCCACTTATGCCGCCTTTCCGAGCCGCGCGCGTCAGCAAGCGGTTGGTCATTCGCAGTTAATCTCGCGATCGACCTGGCACCGCCCGGCGACTTACTCCACTTACGCCAGCCCGGACCTCTGTAGTAAGGCGTTGGGGTCGGGGTCGCGTCCCATGAAATGGCGGTACAACTCGGCCGGGTCTTCGCTGTCGCCCTTCGACAGGATCTCTCCGCGGAAGGACGCTCCGATCTCGCGGCTGAAGATACCGCCGTCGCGGAAGCGCGTGAATGCGTCCGCCTCCAGCACCTCGGCCCACTTATACGAGTAGTATCCGGCGCCGTAACCCACCGGGCTCGCGAACAGGTGCGTGAAGGCCGCGATCATCGCGTGATCCGGCCGGCAGGGGCGCCGGACTGAACTCCTGCAGGATGCGCTCGCGTGTACTGCCACCGGGTCGCCATCGCGCGCCGCGTCGTAGCGCACGTGCAGCAGTCAGATCGATGAAGCCGAAGCCCAGCTGCCGCATCTGCGCGTTGGCCGCGCGGAAAGTGCGCGCGCGCTTCATCTTCTGGAACAGATCGTCGGGAATCGGCGCGCCGGTCTCGTAGTGCCGCGCGAACAGATCCAGCGCCTCGCGCTCCCAGCACCAGTTCTCCATGATCTGGCTGGGCAGCTCGACGAAATCCCACGCCACGTTGGTGCCGGCCAGGGAGCGCGATCTCCACGCGGCTCAACAGATGATGCAGCAGGTGGCCGAACTCGTGGAAGATCGTCTCCACTTCGCGGTGCGTCAGCAGCGCGGGCTTGCCGCCGACGGGCGGCGTCAGGTTGCCGCAGATCAATCCCAGGTGCGGCCGGAAGCCCACGGGCGCCGGACCGCCGGTGATCAGCCCGTCCATCCACGCGCCGCCGCGCTTGTTTTCGCGCGGGTACCAGTCGGCGTAAAACCCGCCCAGGAACACGCCGTTCTCATCGCGGACGTTGTAGTAGTGGACTTCGGGATCCCACGCCGGCACGCCCTTTTCTTCCTCCACGGAAATGCCGTAGAGGCGATGCACCAGTTCGAACAGGCCGGCCACCACGCGCTCCATCGGGAAGTACGGGCGCAGCGCCTCTTCGTCGAAATCGTAGAGTGCGGCGCGCTGCTTCTCGGCGTAGTAGGCCACATCCCACGGCGCCAGCGGCGCGGCGCCCGGGCCCTCCAGCGCTGCGGCGGAACTCGAGCAGCTCGTCGATTCTCTTCGCGGAAGCGGCGCTCGGTCTTGCCCTTCAGGTCTTCCAGGAAGTGCAGCGCGCGCTCGCCGGTAGTGCGCCATGCGGTCTTCCAGCACCAGGTCGGCGAAGTTGGCGAAGCCCAGCAGCGCGGCCTTTTCGCGCCGCAGCTCCAGAATGCGCACGATGATCGGGACGGTTGTCGCGCTCGCCCTTGGTCGCGCGCACCGCGAATGCCTCGTACATCTGGCGCCGGAGTCGCGGCGTCGTCCAGGTACGTCATCACCGCCGATGTAGTCGGGCGCCTGCAGGGTGAAACGCCAGCCTTCCAGGCCCTTGCGCTGCGCGCTTTCGCGCGCGCTCGCGACCGCCGTCGGCGGCAATCCGGCCAGGTCGCTCTCGTTGGTCAGCACCAGTTCGAAGGCGTTGGTCGAATCCAGAACGTTCTCCGCGAACTTGGTGGTGATCTGCGTCAGCTCGACGTCGATCTCTTCCAGGCGCTTCTTGCCCGGCCGGATCCAGGTCCGCGCCGTGGCGGCGGAAGGTGTCGATCGTCTTGTGCAGGAAGCGCCGCCGCTCGCCCGCCGAGCTGCCGCTGCCTCCGGCGTGGCGGCATACGCCTTGACGTTGTTCCACAGGCCGGCATCCAGCGGGATGCCGCTGTAGAACGCGCTGACCTCCGGCTGCGCCGCGTTGAACGCGGCGCGCAGGTCCGGATAGGTGGCCACGCTCTCCAGGTGCCGCACCACGCCCATCGCCCAATCCAGCGGCTCGGTCATATGTGTCCAGCGCGTGCATGCGTGTTGTCGAAGGTGCGCTCGCCATCCGGCGCGGCCAGCGCGGCCAGGCGCGCGCGCGCTTCGCGCAGCAGCTCCGACGCGGCGGGCTGCACGTGCTCCGCGCGAATGCGGTCGAACGGAATGCGGAACTCCACGCGGAGTAGAGGGTTAGTGTCCGGGCTCTGGTCCATTACTATTAAGCGTATCAGGTACGGGTACGCCGGAACCGGAAAGGCACCTGCGTGACAAAAGCCACAAAACAGTTACTATGGAGTGGAGCATGGGTTTCGATTCGAACGGGGTGCTGTTCCAGATTCCTGCCGAGCAGCGTTTGAATGTCTTCGCCCTGGTAATTTATATCCCCGATCCGCTGGGCCGTTTTCTGGACGACCTGCGGAAGGAACTGGTGCCGGGCTGCAATCCCCACGCGCACGTCAGTGTGCTGCCGCCGCGCCCGCTGGCCGTCGATTGGCAGGTGGCGAGCGAGCAGGTACGGCAATGCGCCGCCGCCAATGGACGCCGTTCGACGTCACCCTGGGCGCGATTCGCATGTTCCCCGTGACCAACGTCATCTACATCGAACTGGCCCGCGGCGCCGATGAGATTCTTCGCGATGCACGACGCCATGAATCCGCGACGCCCTGGAATTCGACGAGCCCTTCGAATATCATCCGCACGTTACTCTGGCGCAGGAGATTTCGCCGGCGCTGGTGGACGGAAGTCGACCGCACGAGCGCACCGGCTTTGGGACGCGTACGATGGACCCCGCACCTTCCGCGCCGAGCGAATGGCCTTCGTGCAGAATACGCTGGGGAACTGCTGGATCGATCTGGCCGAATCCGATTTGGGCGCGGTTACGGTTTAATCGCTAACCATACTAAAGGTTTTGAAAGGTGCTCCCGATCTTTGTACCGAGTGCAAAGCGTGAACACACTTGTCATCTGCGATCCTGAACCCGTGGCCATGGAAGGGCTGAGAAGTCTCCTGGAATCCGTTGGTGGCGCCCGCGTCGTCGCGGCCGAAACCAACCTGGAAGATGCCGCCGGCGCCCTGGCCGAGCTTCAACCTGACCTTTTACTGGTAGACAAGAAATTCGGGACCCCTGCCCTGGCGCACCTGCTGCGCAAGGCGCGGTCGACGGCCGCCATCATTGTCTGGGGCGCCTCGGTGAGCGAGATGGAAGCGCTCTGGCTCTTCGAGGCCGGCGTTTCCGGAGTGGTCAGCAAGACAGCTTCACTGCGCGATCTGGCGGATTGCATCCGCGCAGTCGCCTCCGGCGGGAAGTGGCTGGATATGTGCGCCCGGCCCGCGTTTATCCATTAGGGCATGGGGTGGCCCGGGGTATATTCCCAGGGAGTGTTATTCTGATAGTTTGACCCGCCTAGTTTTGTTCGCTTTGCCACTGCTGGTCTCGCTGGCGTCTGACGCCTCGGCCCAGCCCCCCGTTCTCTTGGACGCCATGTCCCAGGAACTGAACCGCAACTTCAGTGCGCTCAAGGAGAAGGCGGATCCGCCGCCCTACTTCCTGAGCTACGAAATCACCGAGCAGGAGTTCAAGTCGGTCAGCGGCACCCTCGGCACGGTCGACGCCACCAATGGCGGCAAGAGCCGCGCGCTCGATGTCTCGGTGCGCGTCGGCTCGCCCAAGCTCGATAATTACCACCGCGTGCGCGGCGACCGCGGGCAATTCACCTCCGGCGCCCTGGTCTCCTTCGAGGACAACGTCAACTCGATCAAGCGCCGGCTCTGGCTGGAGACGGACCGCGCCTACCGCGCCGCCGCCGAGCGCCTGATCCGCATCAAGACCAACACCCAGGTCAAGGTCGCCGAGGAGGACAACTCCGACGATTTCTCCTCCGAGACGCCGAACACCTTCTCGCAAGTTCCGCCCAAGCTCAAGTTCAACGAAGCCGAGTGGGAGGCCAAGATCCGGCTCTACTCGGGGCGCTTCCAGAATTATCCCGAGCGTGCTGACCTCGCACGTTTCCGTGATGTGCCAGACCGATACCCGCTACCTGGTGAATACCGAGGGCTCGCGGATCGCGCATGGCCGCGGTTTTTCGCGCATCGTGATCACCGCCACCGCCAAGGCGGCCGACGGCACCGACCTCAGCTCCTTCGAAGCCTTCGAGGCGCTTGATGCCGCCGGGCTGCCCGACGATAAGGTGGTGCTGGCCGCGATCGACCACGTGGCCAACGATGTCTCCCGCCTGCTCAAGGCGCCGGAGGCCGAGCCATATGTCGGCCCCGCGATTTTCTCGGGCCGCGCCGCCGGCGTCTTCTTCCACGAAATCTTCGGACATCGCGTGGAAGGCCACCGGCAGAAGGACGAAAGCGAAGGCCAGACCTTCACCAAGAGCGTCGGCAACAAGGTGCTGCCCGATTTTCTGAGCGTGGTCTTCGACCCGACGAAGCACCAGATCGGCGGCCTGGAATTGAACGGCTGGTACGATTACGACGATGAAGGCGTCAAGGCGCGGCCGATCACGGCCGTCGATAAGGGCGTCCTGAAGACCTTCCTGATGTCGCGCTCGCCGATCAAGGGCTTCGCGCAATCCAACGGCCACGGCCGGCGGCAGCCCGGGCTCGAAGTGGTGTCGCGGCAGAGCAACCTGATCGTGCAATCCACCAACGCGGTCTCCGATGCCCGGCTGCGGCAGATGCTGCTCGATGAAGTCAAGAAGCAGGGCAAGCAGTACGGTCTGTACTTCCGTGATATCAGCGGCGGCTTCACCGGCACGCAGCGCGGCGACGTGCAGGCCTTCAAGGTGATCCCGGTCATCGTATATAAGGTGTATGCGGACGGGCGGCCGGACGAACTGGTGCGCGGCGCCGATATCGTCGGCACGCCGCTTTCCAGCTTCTCGAAGATCCTGGCGACTTCGGATAAGCCGGAAGTCTTTAACGGATACTGTGGCGCGGAATCGGGCAGCGTCCCGGTTTCGGCGGTCGCGCCGGCGATTCTGGTCTCGGAGATCGAGATCGAAAAGAAGGCCAAGAGTAACGACCGGCCGCCGCTGTTGCCCGAACCAACCAGTATGGAGAATTCCAAGGGAGGCGGGAAATGAGAAAGCTCCTGCTCTCCGCCGCGGGGCTGGGCGCGCTCGTAGTGCTGGGCGCGCAGACTCCGGCGGCCGATCCGATTTTTCAGGCGATGCGCGACGAAATGGAGCGCGCGCGCAAACTCACGCTGGCCAACCTGGAAGCGCCGTACTTCGTGGAGTACGTGGTGGATGAAGAGGATAATTTCGCCCTCTCCGCCAACCTGGGCGGGCTGCTGGCGCGCCGCAAGGAGCACTTCCGGTCGCCCGATTCGCACGTACGCGTGGGCGATTACAAGTTCGATAGCGGCAACTTCGTGGGCGGCGGTTTCGGCGGATCGCGCTACGACTTGGAGCGTTTTCCGCTGGAGGATTCCTATCCGCTGCTGCGCCGCTACTTTTGGCTGATGACGGATTCCTCGTACAAATCGGCCGTTGAAGCTATCGCGCGCAAACGCGCCGCGCTGCGCAACATGCAGCAGAACGACCAGCTCAATGATTTTGCCCGCGCCGAGCCGGTCAAATCGATGCGACCGCTGAAGCGGCTGGCCATCGACGAAGATCAGTGGGCGAACCGCGTGAAGTCGCTTTCGGCGATCTTCGCGGCGTTCCCCGCGATAAAGAACTCGGGTGTCGAACTGGATGCGAGCGATGGCGGCTTCTACCTGTTGAATTCCGAAGGCACCGAAGTGCGCGAACCGGAGAGCGCGACGTTCCTGCGCGCGCGGGCCATCGCGCAGGCGCCGGACGGCATGACGCTGCGCGACGCCGTGACGTTCCACGCGGTGGATGCCGCGCACCTGCCCGGCGAGGCGGAGTTGCGGAGCGGGATTACGACGCTTGCCGAGAACGTGGTGGCGCTGGCTAAGGCTCCGAAGGGTGAAGACTACAGCGGGCCGGTGCTGTTCGAAGGCCAGGCGGGTGCGCAGATTTTCGCCGAAGTGCTGGGGCACAACCTGGCGCTGACGCGCCGTCCGGTGTCGCAGGGCGGTCGCGGCGGCGGGGGTGTGCAGGCCAGCGAACTGGAAGGACGCATGGGCGCGCGGGTGCTCCCCGATACCTTCGACGTAGTCGACGACCCGACGCAGAAGGAATGGCGCGGGCGTCCGCTGTTCGGAAGCTACACGGTGGATCGCGAAGGCGTGATGCCGAAGCCATTGAAGCTGATCGAAAAGGGCGTGCTCAAGAATTACCTGCTGACGCGCCAGCCGGTGCGCGGCTTCGAAGGCTCGAATGGAAGGGCGCGGCTGCCCGGCGGTTTCGGCTCCAACTCCGCGACCATCAGCAATCTCTTCGTCAGCACGACGGATGCGGTGCCGGTCTCCGAGCTCAAGAAGCGCTTGATCGAACTCTGCCGCACGCGCAATAAGCCCTACGGCATCATCGTACGCAAGATGGATTTCCCCTCGACGGCCAGCCTGGATGAAGCACGCCGGCTGCTCGGCGGACAGCAGGGCGGCAAGCCGGTGAGCCTGCCGATTCTGGTCTACAAAGTTTATGTGGACGGGCACGAGGAACTGGTGCGCGGCATGCGCTTCCGCGGCTTCAACGTGCGCTCGCTTAAGGACATTCTGGCCGCCGGCGACGATGCCGCGGTCTTCGAATTCATGGACAATACGGCGCCGTTTGCGCTCGTCGGAGGCACGGGATTCACGGCGGAAGCCAGCGTGGTCGCGCCCTCTATTCTGGTCGACGATCTGGAACTGCATCCGGTGGAAGACGAACTGCCGAAGCTGCCCGTGGTGTCGCCGCCGGATATGACGCGGTAGACGAAGCCTGTGCGCCTGCTGGGCCGGTACATCTTTCGCGAGATTCTAACGAGTGCGTTCCTGGGGACGCTGCTCGCCAGCTTCATTCTGTTTCTGAAAAGCGTGGACCCGATCTTCGAGCTGCTGGTGAAGAGCTCGAGCGCGAACACCAACCTGGTGCTGCAGCTTTTTGCGCTGGCGATTCCGAACGTCCTGCCGCTTACAATTCCCTTCGGAGTGCTGGTGGGGATCCTGATCGGGCTGGGGCGCCTGGCATCGGACGGCGAGATTATCGCAATGCGCGCGGCCGGGGTTTCGAGCCGCAGGGTGATCTTTCCGGTGCTGCTGTTCGCGGCGCTGGGCGGGGGATTGGCGGCGTTTGCGACGCTGCGGCTGACGCCTTACTCGGTCCACAAATACAACGATATCGTCAACCAACTGGAAGCCACGCAACTGACGGCGGACGTGCCGTCGCGGGTCTTCGTGGAGAATTTTCCGAACACGATTCTGTACGTTGGCGAGGTCAAGCCGGGCAACCCATCGGTGTGGAAGAACGTTTTCGTAGCCGATGTGGCGCCGCCTGAGAAGCGATCGTCGGGCATGCGGGACAAGGCGATGGGCCCGATGATCACGGTGGCCGAGCAGGCGATTGCGGTGCCCGACGTAACCAATAACCGGTTGCAACTCACGCTGCGCAACTACTCGACGCACGAGATGAGCAAGGACCTGAGCTCGCGCGACACGATCGCGCCGACCGGCCAGCAGGCGCTGACGGCAGCGCCGCCCTCGCAGACGCCGTTGCGCTCGATCGGCATGGGCACGCGCCAACTGCTGGCGTATCCGCGGAACAAGCCGGACTGGGTGGAATACCAGATCGAGTTGCACAAGCGCTTCGCGCTGCCGGTGGCGTGCATCGTGCTGGCAATGGTCGGGATTCCGCTGGGGATCGCGACGCGGAAAGGCGGCCGGTCGGCTGGGTATGTGAACGCGATCTTCGTGGCGTTCTTCTGCTACTACATGGGCTTCGTGTCGCTGGTCGGCCTCGCGCGGAATAAGACGCTCCCGGTGCCGGTGGCGCTGTGGCTGCCCAACGCGGCGTTCTTTGTGGTGGGCTTAATTTTCCTGGTTCGCCTGGAGATGCCGGGCGATAAGGATTATTTCGGCGACCTGCGCGGTCGCGTCGCAGGGTTCTTCCGGGCGCTGAAGGCGCGCGTGATTCCGGAGGAATCGAGCGGGCTCGGCGGGTGGCGCATTCCGCTCTTGCCGCAGCTGGTGGACACCTACATCCTTTCGAATTTTGTGACTTACCTGGTGCTGATGCTGGCGAGTTTTGTCTCGCTGGAGTTGCTCCGCAATTTCTTCGAGCTGATCAACGACATGCTGCGCAACAATATCGGGCTCAAGATCATGTTCAAGTACCTCTTCTTCCTGAGTCCGCAGTTGATCTACCAGATGCTGCCGGTCAGCATACTGGTGGCGGTGCTGGCGGCCTTCGGAGTGATGAGCAAACAGAACGAAATCACGGCGTTCAAAGCCTGCGGGGTCAGCCTGTTCCGGCTGGCGGCGCCGATCCTGGTGGGCAGCGTACTGTTGAGCGGCGGGTTGTTCGCCTTCGACTTTTACTATGTCGGCAAGGCGAACCGGATTCAGGATGCGCTGCGCGACCAGATCAAGGGGCGGGCGACGCAGACTTACCTGCGGCCGGACCGCACCTGGAAGATGGGCTTCGATTCGTTGCGCATCTTCAACTACAAGTACTTCGATAACGCGGGCGAAGAGAGCTCGATGAGCGAAGCCAGCGTGTTCGAGCTGGAGCCGAAGACTTTCCGACTGCAGCGCCAGATTTTCGCGCGGCAGGCGCATTGGAACGCGTCGCTGAAGACCTGGGTTTTCGAGGACGGCTGGACCTGCGAGTACAAGGGTCCCAACTGCGACTCGTACTCGCCGTTCCAGGCGACGACGTTTCGCGAGTTGACGGAGCCGCCCGATTACTTTTTGATGGAAGCGCGCAAAGACGAGCAGATGAATTTTCTGCAGCTCGACCGTTATATCAAAGACCTGACGCAGAGCGGGTTCGAAGGAACGTCGAAGCTGCAGGTGCGGTTCTATCGCAAGTTCTCGCTGCCTTTGTTCGCGCTGATCATGGCGCTGATTGCGGTGCCATTCGGTTTCCTGGTGGGCAGCCGCGGGGCGATGACGGGGATCGGGATCAGCATCGGGATCGCGGTGGCGTATATCGCGGTGGGTCAGTTATTCGAGAAGGTGGGTGACGTGAACCTGCTTTCGCCGGCGACGGCGGCGTGGGCTCCGGACGTGGTGTTCGCGCTGGCGGGCACTTACCTGTTTTTGCGGATGAAGAGTTAGACGCAGCTCTCCCATTAGTTGGAGTAACAAATAAAGCGTTGCGGCGGCCGGGGACATTCGGTCTTATCGCCGGGTGGGGCCCGGCCGCCAGTGATTTGACTGCACGCTACAAAGACGTAAGAACTCGGCTGGATGGCCTCTCGATCGTCCCCTTGTTTCGCGTATCAGTCTCTGTATCCAGGGGTGCGGCAATCAAACGCTATCCGCGACGGTCCCCCGGGTATTATCGGTTCGAACCGATGATCTTTCCGCCGGTCTCCTCCACGTAGGGGAACCACCGTGCAGCCGTTAACGGGCTTACGGAAAGTCAGCACCACCTCAGGTCAACGTATGCTGGCCAGCATAAAAACTGTTGGTGTGTCGCGCTGTGGTTTGCGCAACTCTCTACCTGATTGGACTCTAACATGTGGGTAAGGGAGTAAGAGGTGTGGATATCTTGTAAGTGATTGATAACGCGGCGAAGATATATTTCAAGTTTGTGTGAATGGCAGATTGCAATAGGGACGTTTGACGAGAAGCGATGAGGTCACCGCAGATCCGTGAATTGCGGATCGATCGCCTGTTGCATTGCAGCGCGGAAGGCAGGCAATGGGCAGCCGCCATCCGCGCGCGGAGAGGCGCAAGAGGGGATGGGCACGGGCACGCGGGCCGGCGGCGAGTCCAGGGTCAGCGGCGCCAGATGACGCATCTGGTCTAGCGAGGGCGTGACAAACTCCAGCTTTACAAACCACCCGCCGCCGGTTCGCTCGCGCCACAGCGAGAAGACCAGCGCCGATTCCGGTGGTGTATCGTCGGGGACCTGTCCCGGAACCCGCCAGGAGAGGTCCAACATGCCCGAGAGGTTAGAGAGATTGGTGTCGTGGCCGGCCAGGATCGCGAGCGCGCCGCCCGGTTGCCCCAGCGCTCCCGTGACGGGCTTGCCCGACGCGGCCTGTTCCAGCGACGCGAGTATGTGCGCCAACAGGTTCGATCCCCGGGCGCGCGCGAGATAGGGCGTGCGCCGCGCCAGGTCTGCGTAGGCCGTGTGTAACTCGACTATTTGAAGAAGTCTCTCTTTGGTCAGCCGGCCCCAGCCGAGATGCGGCCTGCGGCATGCCCTCGGTATATTCGAGCAGAAACACCTCGCTTAACGTCGACGCGATGGCCAAGCGGACGCGGAACGTCCGCTCCGCCGCCGTCCCCGCCTTCGTCCGAAGCAGCGCCGATCACAGTTCGGCGAGCGGTTCCTCCGCCGCTCAGGATCTGCGTCAGCGTGTCGAAAGCCGGCGCGTACTTCGTAAGCACGACCGCCGCGGGACCGAGACGTTCGCGCACCGCTTTTCCCGCCAGTTCCGGGTCCGCCTGGCCGACTCCACCGAAGAGCGGGTCCTTCGCCGGCCGCCTCCGTCGCCACCGGAATCTCACAGCCCGGCAGCAGAGATTCGGCGAAGGCGCGTCCGGTCTCGCGCGTACGCTGGCCGGCGTCGGCGCGAATGTAAATTCGCGCGGCGTCGCGGCAGCCAGCGGTGCCGAAGAGTCCGGCTTTCGACAGCCAGGCGCGATAATAGGCGCCCAGGAGTTTCGCGCCCGCGCGGCCGTGCGGGGTGAGTTCCCCGGGGCCGACGCCCCAATCGGGCCAGGCCTGGGTCGAGTATTCGGCGAGCCGCGCGGCGTCCCAGGTGGGCGAGCGCACGCCGTGACGGCTCACGATGAGCGCGTACTTGAGTTCCGCCTTCGGGCCGTCGGCCGCGCCCGCCGGCCAGGCGGCGAGCACCGCGGCCAATGCGAGGATCGCGGCAAGTTGTATTCGCGGTCGAACATATGCGCTCTGGTCGACAAACGATTGGCTCCACGCTTAGCGTCCGCAGCTGATCGCCTACCGATCGTGGAACGAAATCGTACTTGAATCCGATGGCGATGGTCGGCCTGAAAAAGCTCATCTGTTTCACGTAAATCGGCTGGCCCGTGTAATACCAATCGACGGCGTTGTTGAGATTGAGACCGTAGGCCACCACAGTCAGCCCCCGATACACGCCGGACACTGCCCTGCGCATCGACCTGGAAGTGGGAATGGAGGTATACATCGCCGGCCGGTCCCGTCGGTCCGGCGCCGGTCGGATCCGAAGCGGAGGCTTATACGCGTAGGAGAAGATGCTGGCAGCGTTGTACGTTCATCCCAACCCGGATCGAAACCCGCTTATGAGTCGTATGTCGGACTGATGTTCCAGGTATGCGGCACCTGCCATTGCAGGGCCGGGCTGTCCGGCCTGCCGGCAGGCTCTTTACGCGGGAGGCGGTGTAGCTGTAGTTGGTCATGGCTCCGAGCGCCTTCAGAGGGCCGGGCAGGAAGGTGAAGTGCTGCTGGTAGGAGACCTCGAATCCGGCGATGTGCGAGTTGGTTCCGTTGACTTCCTGAGTGACCGGCATGCCGGCCCATTCACCGGTAGTCGGAGTGTAGAGCATCGGAAACCAGGGGCGAGCTTAGTTGTTTGTAGAACACTCCGGCCTGGATCATCCCAATCGGGCGAAGGAAGCGTTCGTAGAGCAGGTCGTAGTTGTTGGCGTGGGTAGGCCGCAGGTCGGGATTCCCGATTGCAATGTTGGGCCGGGTTGGTGGAATCGTCTTCCGTCACATAGGGGATCAACTGATAAGGATCCGGACGCGAGATGCCCCGCCCGTAGACGGCGCGGATATCGGAATCGGGCGTCAGCGCGTAACGCAAAGTGACACTCGGCAGAGGATCGATGTAGGACCGGTTAGTCGTCACCGGCACGGGAGTACCGCAGCCGGTGCTCGTCGGACAGTTCTTGCTTCCCGCCGGGATACAAGCGTGACGTCGTATCCGAAAGTATTCATCAGCGTGTGTTCGAAACGGAGGCCGGCCATGATTCTCAACTTGCCGAAGTCGACCGTGTTCATGAAGTAGCCCGCAGTGATCCGCTCGATCAGGTTGAACTTGTTGGGGTAATCGTTCTGGGCCGTCTTATAGCCGTCCAGGAATCTCGCCAGATTGCTCGAGTGTGTAACTCTTGAGCAGATTGAAATCGGAGACCGGGCCGTAGTGGCCGCCGAAATAGGCGCCCTCGTAGTAATTGTTGTTGGTGAACGTGCTCTCGAATTGAGTCATCGGATACTTGGCAGCCGTCCATCCGTCGTACACGGCTTCCGTACCCTCTGAGAACTTGTGTCCGTTGCGAACCTTGCCCCCGGCTTCGAAGGTCGCGCGATGGCCGGCCAGCGAGTAGGTCCTTGGTGTACGAAGCCCGAGCGGTGAGGTTGAGGTGCGCCGAGATTCCCGACGAAGTGGTGATGTCCTGAAAGCCCCAGTTGTTCGCGTTCTGAAGCGGGGAGTTGGGGCCTTCGCAGTTGCTGCCGAATGTCGGGATGCTCGGATTGGTCTGCGCAGCCGGATCGTAGCCGCAGGTCAGCTTCGGGCCGATCCAGGCGAAGTCGGCCTTAGGGTTGCCCGCGGACGCCGTCTGAAAAGACCGCCCGGCGGCGAGTTCCCACGCGAGCCAGGACGAGTTCATGTAGTGATGCCCGCCGAGGTTGATGCTGCCGATCGAATATTCCGGGCTCTTCTGGGAAGTATAGAATTTGGCGGCGCCGGTTGCGGCCGGCGCGTAATACCACTTCTCGCCGTAGTCCTTGATCTCCGAGTAAATGCCTCTGATGTAGATATCCGTAAAGTCATTGAACTTATAGTCGATCGCGCCGGAGATGCCCCATCGGGTTCGATAGTACCTATACTCACGGTCCGTGTCGCTCTTGTAAAGGACGTTTCTGGGGGTGGAGGCCGGATCGATGGCAGGGTCTATCTCGTCGATTCCCCGCCCGTTCCAGTCATACGATACGACCGATCAGGGTGCCGAGCCGGTGCGACCTTCGCCGAACCGCTTGCCGAGAGTGACATCGAACTGATCGTTATATCGTCCCCCCAGGATGCTGTTACGGCCGCCGAGGGCGCTGAGTGTGGCGATGGGCGAGTCGCCGGCCGTCTTCGTCTTCAGATTGACCGAACCGCCGATCCCATCCGCATCCATGTTCGGCGCCAGAGTCTTGTTGATTTCCACCGACTCCACCAGACCCGCCGGCAGAGCGTCCAAACGAACCTGCCGGGCGGTCGCCTCCGGCGAGGGGATCGTAACACCGTTGATCATCATGTTGGTCAGGCGCGGTTCGGTACCGCGTATCAGCACGTAGGCGCCTTCGCCCTCGTCGCGGAACAGCGTGACAGAGGGCAGGCGGCCGAGCGCGTCGGCCACGTTGGCGTTCGGCAGCGACCGGATTACTTCGCCCGATAATACCTGCACCACGTTGTCGGTGTTCCGGGTCCGCTCGATGCCTTCGACTTCGCCACGCGGCCGGTCGGCGGTGACCACGATGGACTCGGCCTGGCTGGCAACCTCCAGGTGCATGTCGACGCGCTTCACCTCGGCGGCATTGACGTGGACTTCCATCTCCGACGGTCTTGAAGCCCACGTAGTTGACGAGGAGTTTGTAGTCGCCTGGAGCGAGGTCCGCGACGCGGAATTCGCCCTGCGCGTCAGAGACGACGGTCACACCCTTCGGCTGGATCTGCACCTGGGCTCCCTGCAAGGAAGCACTGGTCGCGTCGACTACGCGCCCGGTGATGGTCGCCCTGTTGCCTTGAGCCAACAGAGCGCCGGCCAGCATGAAGACAAGTGCCGTGCGCCGGAAGGAATCTGATCTTCGTATTTCGTTTCGCGTCAGTCATAACGATCCTCCCTTGGAGTGCCTTCCCAAGGACGGGTGAAGGCGTTACGAATGGCATTGGAACAAGCGATTCTGAGCGCAATCTGAGGAACCGGCTGCAATTGGCAAAATTCACGATTTCGTCATCAGAAATTAACCGGACCGCCGCAGAATTAAAGACATTCGTATCCTCGTTACAGAAGACAGACCGAAGACCGCCGACCTCCTGCGTCGCGCCCTGGAGTCCGAGGGACACTCGGTTGCTGCTGGCGTATGATGGAGATCGCGCGCTCAAGCTCGCCCTGACGGCGGAATTCGACGTCATCCTGCTGGATGTGATGCTGCCCTGGCATGGATGGACTGACGGTGCTAAGGAAGGCTGCGCGATGCCAGGCTGAACACGCCGGTGATTATCGTGTCGGCCAGGGACGCCGGGCCCGACATCGTGCAGGGCCTGGACAGCGGCGCGGACGATTATCTCACCAAGCCATTCGAACTGGACATTCTCCTGGCCAGGGTGCGCGCGGTTTCGCGCCGCGCTCCCGGGTCGCATCCGGCCGACCTGGTGTTCCGGGACCTGAAGCTCAAGCCCGCAACCTACCAGATGCAGCGGGGCGGCCGGACGGTGTCGCTGACGCGGACCGAGTACGTCCTGCTGGAGACGCTGATCCGGCGCGCCGGCACGGTGGTCCCCAGAGAAGTATTGATCGAAGAAGGATGGGGCCTGGGAGCCGATGTCAGCGACGCGAACCTTTACTTCTTCGTGCGTGCACTACGTTCGAAGATCACGGGGCCCGGTGAAGAGGAACTGCTGCACACGGTTCGCGGCGTTGGCTATTCTATCCGGAGCGAAGACAGTTGCTAGCCCAACGTTCCATCTCCCTGCGGCTCACGATCTGGTTTTCCGGCGTCACCTTCGCGGTGCTGGCCCTCTTCGGCTGCGGGATGTGGTTCATCCTCAAGAGCACGCTTACCAGTGGCCGGTCGCATACCCTGGAGCGGCGCGCCGACCGGCTCGGCGATTTGTTGATCGCCACGGACGGCCTGTCCACGGAACAGCGCGCGCGCAAGTTCCAGGCATTCGCGGATGCCACCGGAGGAGGGCTGATCGAGGTCTTCCGCGCGAGTGGCGAACGCGCGCTACCTTCGCCGTCAGCGGACTCGACGGAGTTCCCGTGGCCGCGCACGGCATCGATCGGCCACGACCGGTTTAGCGATGTCACCTTTCAGGGACAGCCCTATCGCGTGCTGGCTGCGTCCCTTCTCCTGTGATCTGGGTGCGGTAGTTCTGTACATGGCCGCGCCGCTCGAAAACAACCGCCAGGTGCTGCGCGCGTTCACCGCAGGCTTGCTGTGGACCATTCCCGCGCTATTCGTTATTTCAGCGCTGGGCGGATATTCGCTCAGCCGCCGGGCGCTGCTCCCAGTGGACCGGATTACCGCGGCCACGCGCTCGATCAGCGTCTCAAACCTCTCCGCGAGGCTGCCGGTGCCCGCATCGCGCGACGAACTGCAGCGGCTCTCGGAGACCTGTAATGAGATGCTGGCGCGGCTGGAATCGGCCGTCAACGAGATCAAACGGTTCACCGGGGACGCATCTCACGAACTTCGCAATCCCGTTTCCTTTGTGCGCACGACGGCGGAACTCGCGCTGCGCAACCGGGACGCCGATCCAGTCAGCCGGCGGGCGTTCGAGGAGATTGTCGCGGAATGCGGCAAAGCCAATCGCCTGCTGCAGGACATGCTCACGCTGGCGCGCGCCGATACCGGCCACTCGCGGCTGGCGTTCGAACCGGTCGACCTGGCCGAGGTGCTTCGCGCCTTCAGCGAGAAGGGCACCCTCCTGGCCGAGGAACGCGGCCATAAGTTAACGCTTGAATTTGACGGCGGACGTCACGCCACGGTGTTGGGCGATTACTCGAGCTTGCACCGCCTGCTGTGGATCCTGCTGGATAATGCCGCCAAGTACACTCCGGCGCCGGGCTCGATCCGGCTGAAACTGGCAGCCGACAGCAATCAGGCCGTCGTGACCGTGGAGGACAATGGCATCGGCATCCCGGCCGCCGATTTGCCCAAGATCTTCGACCGGTTTTACCGGGCGGATAAGTCGCGAAGCCAGGTGGAGGGCACAGGGCTTGGGCTGTCCATCGCGCTGTGGATCGCGAACGTGCATGGAGCGACGATCTCCGCGGAAAGCGGGGAGCACGGATCGGTTTTCCGGATCGCTTTTCCCTTGTCCGTAGAAGAGACTGGGCGCACGGAAGTTGACGGAGTGAATGGAGGGCTTGCGCGCGTGGGCTTACGTTGCGAACGCTACAACCAGACCGCCGCCAAGCCGAACAGATAGCTCCTCCTGACGGCCGAAAAATTTAGATTTGACATGCGACAGATGTCGCGCCTATGATGTGACAGGTGTCGCACTGCTTAAATGGAAGCGAGGGATTCCGATGGCCAATGCCGTTCCTGAACGCCTGACACGACGCGAGCGAGAGATCATGAACGCGGTTTTCTCATTGGGGAATCGCGCATCGGCGGAGGATATCCGCGCGCGCTTGACGAACCCGCCTGGGGATTCCTCGGTTCGCGTGATGCTGGCGAGGCTCGAGAAGAAAGGTCATTTGAAGCATCAGCAGGAAGGCGTTCGCTACCTTTACTCGGCCACGACTTCGCCGGCCGTAGCGAAGCGCACGGCGCTGCAGCAATACCTGAAGACCTTCTTCGGCGGCTCGCTGCGTCAGATGATGACGGCTCTGGTCAGCGAGGCATCATGGACCGACGAAGAGCTTGACGGGCTCCGGAACGAGATTGACCGCGTTCGCAAGGAAAGGAAGAACCAATGAACTCCGCAATCGAGGAAGCCATTCTCACCGTGGGCAGCTCGTGGGCGCTTTCCACGCTGGTCAAGGCGACGTTTGTCACGGCCCTTGGGCTCTGGGGAGCACTGCTGGCGGGTAGGAAGCGCGCAGCCTTCCGCCATGCGCTGCTGGCGGCGACATTCGGAGTTCTGCTGGCGCTGCCGGTGATCGCTGCGATCGCTCCGCCGTCACGGATTACCCTTCGGGGCGCTCAGGCTCGGAATGCCGCAGTGCCGCGTGCAGGACGAGGGTCTGCAACGGCGTTGGCCAATGCGACGGGTCTCGGCGGCGTGCGCGCGGGTGAGAAACCGCGAGTGCCGCCGATTGTCGGGTTGCTGGCGGCGGGATGGATCGCCGGGCTGGCAGGGTTTCTGATATCGGCCGCCGCGGGTCTTTGGCAGGTTTTCCGGTTGCGGAGGTCGGGACTGCCGTGGCAGCAAGGTCAATCGATCGCGGACGGGCTGGCGCGTGGAACCGGCATTCGCCGGAGCGTGGATGTGCTGCTGTGCGAGGACTTGTCTGGGCCGATGACGTGCGGGGTCGCGCGCCCGGCGATTGTGCTTCCAACAGATGCCGCGAATTGGAGCGGCGCGGATCTGAATCGGGCGATGGTACACGAATTGGAACACGTGATGCGGCGCGATTGGGCGATTCACTGCCTGGCTCGGGCCGTGTGCGCCGTGTATTGGTTTCACCCGCTGGTGTGGATCGCGCTGCGCCGGCTCGAATTGGAAGCGGAACGGGCCTGCGACGACGCGGTGCTGGAGACTTCGGAGCCAACGGCCTACGCCGATCAATTGGTAACGATCGCGCGGAGGCTCTCGGCCACCGCGAACGCTCCGCTGCCGGCGATGGCGAGCCGCGCGGATCTGGCGTCGCGAGTGAGCGCCGTACTCGACGGCCGGCAACGGCGGGGCCGGGCAGGCGCGTTGTGCGTGACGGTAGCGACTGCCGCGGCGGTGGTACTCGTAGTTACGATCTCGCCGCTGCGGATGGTGGCAGCGCCGCAGGCGGTTAGCGGCGCAACCCCACGACTTCGAACCGAGACCAGGCTGGCGGTCGTCGACGCAAAGGTCTCGTTTCCGAACGGCAACCCGGTCGAAGGCCTCAGTGCGGGCGATTTTGAACTCACCGAGGATGGTGTCCCGCAGCCGATCCGGTTCTGCGAATTCCAAAAGGCAACCGGGACGGATCCGAACCAGGGTTATTACATCCTGGGGTACTATCCGCGCAACGGCAGAGCGGACGGCCAGTTCCGACAGATTCACCTTATCGTGAAGAGCGCCGGCACGGCAAAGGTCGAGTACCGCGAGGGCTATTTCATGACTCCGCCCGTCGGCGTGGCTCAGAGCGGCATGGTCGCAAGCCCCGTGGCGGGCGGCGCGGCGGCACTGTATGACAAGCCTCCGGTTTTGATTTTCAAGATGGAGGCGGAGTATCCGGAAGAAGCACGCAAAGCCAAGTACCAGGGAACGGTGCTGCTCGACGTGGAAATTGACGAGTCCGGACAGGTGAAGAATCTTCGAGTCGCGCGCAGCCTGGGGTTAGGATCCGACCAGAAGGCGATCGACGCGGTCAAGCATTGGCGCTTCAAGCCAGCGATGAAGAACGGGATGCCAGTCGCTATCGAGGTGCAGGTGGAAGTGAGCTTCCGACTGCTCTAAGGAACGCGGAGGCGTCCTTATTGCGCGGCGCTATACAAGCGCACGCGATAGGTGCGGATGTCGCGTGGATTCATGGAGAGCTGTCTGCCCTGATTGCTCTGGTCGCCGTTCAGACGGGCGGAGACCGCCCAATCCGCGCCGGCTCGCGAGACTTCTTCGATGCCGGCGATGCCGGCCGTTTTGGCATCGGTATCGGGATCCCGGCTTATCTTCACCGTGAGTCCGCTGCCGACAATAAAGAACTCGTCGGGTTGCGATTCGATCAGCAGCATGCCCCCCTCGTTTGTCAGAAGCGCGTTTGTGGACCAGGCACGCGATAACGACGCTTCAAAGAGATATCCGCCCAGGGCTAGCGTTTGGGACGCGCGCGGGCTGGTCGCATGGAGCACCAGTCCCCGCGTGCGTCCGGTGGCTTGCGCCGCGATGAGAACGTCCTCGAGGTTGGAGACGGCGGCATAGATCTGCATGATTGGCGGTTCGGAATCGCCAGGATTTGACGGGGGCTTCACGCTATCGATGCCGAAGGGGCAAAAGCCGATCGCCTTGGCGGCCCCGAAGGCATACAGAGCGTTCCACGGGGCGCTCTCGACTCTGGCTTCCGGAATGAAAATCGGATTTCCCGGGAACTCGTATCGCTTCACCCAATATTCGAATTCAGGCCAGTAGATATCGGGAGAATAGAAATCGATCGCGGGCGCGACCGCGCGGTAGACGGCCAAATAATAGGGATGGGGTCCGCCGCTCGGATACTCTCCCGGGCGCTCCATCAACGAAGGGAGCTGCGCGTTGACATACATGGGAAGCGGGTACTCCTGCTTGCCGGCGGCGGCGACCGAGTTCACGAACATTGCATATCGCCAGGCCATGAAGACCTCGTTGGCGGCCTCGCCGAAGACTTCGCGCCAGGCACGTCCCTGCGGATTGAAGTGAGCTGCCAACTCCGGCGAAAACTCCGTGCGCCTGGCTACCAGTGCGCGAATGAGATCCTGAGGAACCGGGCCGTCAAACTCGCGGTCGGCTTCCGGCGAGCGGTCCCGTCCGGGCCCGAGATATCCGATTTCGTTCTCCACCTGGACCATCAGCACGGTTTGCTCCTGCTGGTCCTTTTCCCGCAAGTGCGCCATCAGGGATCGAAAGGCGGCGCTGTCCGCACGGAGTGTCCGGGTTTCAAAGGTCGAGAGGATTTCGAGCGGCATGCCGTGCGCGGACTGCGCTCGTGGAAAGCGCTTCATGTCGGATTTCACCCAGCCGGGCGCGTACTCGGAGAAGGCGTTCTTCCAGGCTCCGAACCACAACAGTACGAGACGGAGATGCTGCCGGCGGGCGATATCGATCCAATGGTCCAGAATGCCGAAGTCGAAAGCGCCTTCCTTCGGCTCCACCTGTTCCCACGCGACTGGCACCAGCACTGTATTTACGTGCATCCGCGCGAGGGCGGGCAGGATGGCATCGGCCTGCGCGGGCGTGCCGGCCGAGGAGTTGCCGAGCTCGCCTCCGCGGATGAGAAAAGGCTTGCCCTGAACCAGGAGTTGTTGCGTTCCATTCTCCGCGCGAAAATGCGGCAGATCGGCGGCCAGAGCTGCGGAGACAGAGAGGAAGAGCAGATAGAGCAGTCTGCGCGCGGGCAGGCAAATCATGTTTGAACCTCGAACCGATGTTAACCGGGATTCACGTCGATCGGGGTGTTGCCGGCGCTTTGTAGAGCAGTATCGCCATCCGGACTACGAGCAGAATGCCGATCGCGGCGGGCCAGACGGCTCGCGGCGCCGGCGCTGCGCCATCGCCGAACGTGTACTCGAACTGAATCGACCTCTGCTGCTCGTCACGCTGCTGCGGCCCGACTACCAGCCCGTCCGAGGGTGACGCCAGGCAATTCACCAGGTATGCGCTGATTTGCGGCAGGTGGCGGTTTTCGAAGCGCAACGAATGCCCGCTGCGGGCGGTGCGCAGTTTCATGCGGATGGTACCCAATCCCTCGCGCATGGCTTCGAGCGACGGGAACCGACTCTCGATCAACGACAGCGGCGCCGGTACGCCATCGACTCGCAGTTCCACCTCCCGTGCCACGCGGCTCGCATAGGCCTGCTCTTCCGCCGGGGAAATCCGCCCGTCGCGATCCTGGTCGATCACGGCCAGCAGTACCGGCAAGATCGCGACGCCCGGCGTCAACTGGATCTCCACGTCGGTGCCGTCGCGCGACACTCCGATCAGGGTGGCCTGCAGGTACTCGTCGAGCCGGTGTGCGGCCGCGCCTGCGATCAGGCTGAGCGAGAGCAGCGCGCTCACTGCGATGCGCCTCATCGTCACGGTGTCTCAATGCCCCACTGACTTCTTCCCGTAATCGTTGGTGGGATCGCGGTAAATGGTATGGATGTGCATCGTCGGGTCGCCGCCAAGCGGCTGGGGCGCGTACTCGATCACGAGAGTCGGTCCCTGGATCCGGTAGTAGGCCGGCATGCCGTTGGTGGTGGGTCCGCTCCATGCAAACCATGTGGCGGAGAGATTCGCCTTGATCTCCGCCATGCGCACGGCGGCTGCCCGTTCGTTGACAATCCCGGCCCACTCGCCCACCAGGTCGAGCAGCATCGCCTGCTGGGTCGCGTTCATCGCGGAAGCACTTGAGGCCTTCCGGCTGGATGGTCTTGCCGTCCTGGCCCGGCCCGAGTACCAGGTCGGCCACTTTGTAATTGAGAATCGCCTGCTTTCGCTGTGCTTCGTCGAGTGCGTTGATCAGCGCGAAGGCCTTGTCGTTCTCGGCGCCGAGCGGGCGCACGGTCTTGCCGTCCACCGTGTACTTCGCGGGCTGCGCGGCGGTGAGGCTGGGCGTGAGAATTCCCTCGGGACCCACGATCGTAATATTCAGGGCGAGATGATGGCCGCCGAACTGCAGCATCCAGGGGTCCTTCACGGAAGGCTTGCCGAGAATGGAAATGTAGAACAAGTCGCGCCCGAACATGGCTCCGCCACGGCCGCCGCTGGCGGCTTTCAACTGCTCGTCGCCTTCGACGATGGCGAGCACTTTCTCATAGCCGCGCTTGCTCAGCGTGGCGGCGAGCAGCGCCATGGCTGCCTTCCTTTGCGGAGCGCTCAACTCGCCCATCTTCAGGCCTGCGCGCGGAACCATCGTGGTGGGAAGGTTCGACCACTTCATTCGCTGCGCGGCGTCGTTGAAATCGAACAGAACTTTCGCTCGCTGACCCTCATCCAGCGAACCGAGGAAGGCATTTGCGCCGGCGACGATCGCGGGTGCGACGTTCGAAGAACTTTGGGCGGGCGCCAGGCCGCAGCACAGGATGGCGATGATGGTGCCAAGAAGACTGGTTCTTACCATGCGCGAATCTCCTTGATAAAGAGTACAGCAATCACTGCTGGTCAGTTGTACTATTGACGGTATGCCCCGTGCGCCTCTGCATATCGGCATCGTCGCGTGTAGCGCAGAGGGCGCCGCTTTATGTTATCGGACGATTTGTAGTGAGGGCGAGTCTTTGATGGGCCCCCACAATCATCCCGAAGTGAGCATGCATACCCTGCCGTTGGTGCATCACATCAATTGCATGCGGGCCGGCGATTGGCAGGGCGTGGCTGATCAGTTGATCGCTTCCACCATGAAGCTCGCGGCAATCGGCGCCGATTTCCTGATTTGCCCGGACAATACGGCGCATAGGGCAATGCCTCTGGTGTATTCGCGCTCGCCGCTGCCCTGGCTGCATATCGCCGAAGAAGTCGCTCGGGAATCGGCGCGGCGAGGCTATCGGAAAGTCGGATTGACCGGCACCAGGGCTTTGGTGGAAAGCGAAGTCTACCCTGAAAAACTCGCTGCCTTCGGTATTAGTTTTGTGCGTCCCGATTTGCAGGAGCGGGAGCGAATCGACGATATCATTTTTCGAGAACTGGTGCGGGGCATTTTCAATGGGGAATCACTTCAGTACCTGGGGACGGTGGTGAGCGCGATGAGAGCGGCAGGGTGCGATGCAGTTGTTCTTGGATGTACCGAACTTCCTTTATTGGCCGGCGTCGAAGCGCTGTCCCTTCCTACGCTCGATTCCACAAGGATTCTGGCCCGCGCCGCGCTGGTAAGGGCTACCGGCGGAGTCGACTGAAGGCTAACTCTGTGCGCGCGGTTATTGGCTCGGTGGTCCTGATTTCGGCGGCGTTCACAGGCTGCGCGGGCCGCGGAGACCGCGCGGACCGGGGCGGCATTGCTCCGATTTTGCTGTTCGATGGAACCGGGACTTCTTCTAACGATGTCAAGGCCGTCGAAGGAATCCTGAAGAGCAGGCAGCTTGAGTATTCGACGGCGAATTCTTCACAGTTGAACGGGATGGGAGAAGCAGAGATCCGGGGATATCGCCTCCTGATTGTTCCGGGGGGAAATTTCGTCGACATCGGCAATAGCTTGACTGCGAGCACTGCCGCGACGATCCGCAGCTCTGTGCAGAGTGGGATGAACTATCTGGGAATCTGCGCGGGGGCGTTCTTTGCCGGAAACTCTCCTTATAACGGTTTGAACCTGACGTCGGGTGTGAGGTTCGGTTTCTACTCCGCCGAGGATCGTGGTATCCGCAAGGCGGCTGTGGCGATTGCCGGCGCTGGGGGGCCAACGCTCGATCAGTATTGGGAGGATGGTCCGCAGTTTACCGGCTGGGGCGCTGTGGTCGGCAAGTATCCCGACGGAACTCCCGCGATCGTGGAAGGATCGTTCGGCAGCGGGTGGGTGGTTCTGAGCGGGGTTCACCCCGAGGCTCCGGAACGCTGGCGGAGTGGAATGAGCTTCCATACGCCGGCGAGCGTCGACAATGCTTATGCGGCGGCGATGATTCAGGCCGCGCTGAATCGGACGTCGCTATCGCATTAATGAGAGTTGGGTGCGCGTATCAGGACGCCGGCTGAAAGCCGGCGGCAGCCAGGATTGGCTGCCCCACAAGCGTCACGGGGTCCTTCGCTAGAATGTACAAATGAGTCTTCGGATTGCCTGCCTGTTACTGGCCGCGCGCTTCGCGATCGCGGCCGTGCCGACGCCTGAGAGCTATTTCGGTCACAAGATCGGCGCGGACCGCACTGTGATGGATTGGGACAAGGTGGTCGGCTACTTCCAAACGCTGGCGAAGGGCAGCGACCGGATTCGCGTGGACGAACTGGGGAAGACCGCCGATGGGCGCCCGTTTATCGCGGCGACGATTGCGGACGCAGCCACGCTGAAGAACCTGGACCACTACCGCCAGATTCAGGCGCGGCTGGCAGACCCGCGCAAGACCAGCGCCGCCGAAGCGGAAAAGCTGATCCTCGAGGGCAAGACGGTGGTGCTGATCACGTGCTCGATCCACGCTACGGAGATCGCCTCCACGCACACGGCGGTGGAATATGCGTACCGGCTGCTGACCGAAGACACGCCGCACAATCGCGCGATTCTCAAGGACGTGATTCTCATCCTGGTGCCCTCGCAAAATCCGGACGGCGTGGACATTGTGACGCGCTGGTATCGCAAGACGCTGGGCACTCCGTACGAGGGCTCGAACCCGCCGGAGCTCTATCACAAATACGTGGGCCACGATAACAATCGCGACTGGTACATTTTCTCGCAGCCGGAGACGCGGCTCACGATTTCGAAATTGCACAACGTATGGCATCCCGAGATCACCTATGACGTGCACCAGATGGGGGCTAACGGAGCGCGCCTGTTCGTGCCGCCATGGCTGGATCCGACGGAGCCGAACATCGACGCGATCCTGATGCAGGAGATGAACATGATGGGGACCGCGATGGCCGTCGACCTGACGGCCGCGGGGAAGACCGGCGTCGCGATTCACGGCGTCTACGATTTCTGGACTCCCTCGCGGCACTTCATGGCATTTCACGGCGGGCTGCGGCTGCTGACCGAATCGGCGAGCGTGCGCATCGCCACGCCGACCACGATGACGGCGGAGCAGATCGGGAACAACGCGCTGGGATACAACCCCCGCGAGCGGTCCTGGAATTACCTGGAGCCGTGGCTGGGCGGGCCGTGGCGGCTGCGCGACATCATCGATTACCAGTTGATCGCCTTCGATTCCTGCCTGTACAACGCGGCGCTGCACCGCACGGAGCTGCTGCGGAATTTCTATCGCGTGGGGCAGCGGCAGATCGCGCGGACCGATCCGGCGGCGTTTGTGATCACGTCGGATCAGCGCGACCCGGGCGCGGCGCGCAAGCTGATCGAGACGCTGCGATTCGGACAGGTGGAGGTGGCGCAAGGCGCGGGCGGGAGCGCGGTGGTTTCAATGCATCAGCCCTACGGCGGCTGGGCGAAATCGCTGCTTGAAGTGCAACACTATCCGGAAGATCGCCTCTACCCGGGCGGTCCGCCGAAGCGGCCTTACGACGTGACGGCGAGCACGCTGCCGCTGCTGATGGGCGTGGACGTGAAGACGGTGAAGGACGTAGTGTCGACGTCGGGCGAGTGGAAGGCGCCGGCTCCAGCCGCGGGTCCGCTGCTGAAGGCGGCCGACACGGATTCGTGGAAGGCCGTGAATCGCGCGTGGAAAGAGGGCCGCGCGGTGTGGCGCGATCCGGCGAGCGGCGAGTTTTCGCTGACCGCGCATGCGGGCTGGAAGGAATGGAAGCGGCCGCGCGTGGCGCTCTACCAGGCGTGGACCGCGAATATGGACGAAGGTTGGACGCGGTGGCTGCTGGAGGAATTCGGCTTCGCGTACACCAGCCTGCACAATGCCGATATTCAAGCGGGCGGATTGCATAACAGGTTCGATGCGATCGTGATTCCGGACCAGCCGGCGAACAGCATCGAGAATGGACATCGCGCCGGAACGATGCCGCAGGAGTACACGGGCGGGCTGGGTCCACAGGGGGCGGAAGCGCTGAAGGAGTTCGCGAACGCAGGCGGCACGCTGATCTTCCTGAACGGCGCGAGCGAGTATGCGATTTCACGGCTGGGCGTGGCGGCCAAAACGGTGACACCGGCGCGCGGCGGCGGGCGTGGCGGCGATCCGGATGCGGCGGGCGGCGACCGTACCGCGGGGTCGAGCGAGTTCTACTCGCCGGGCTCCTTATTGAATGTGAAGGTGGATGTACACAGCCCGCTGGCGTATGGGATTCCGGCGGATATCGCCATCTGGAGCGAGCAGAGTCCGGCATGGGATACGCAGTTGCCGGTGGTGGCGCGGTATCCCGAGAGCGGAATTCTGGCGTCGGGGTGGCTGGTGGGCGAGAAGGTGCTCGCGAACCGCGCGGCCGTGATCGATGCACCGATGGGCCGGGGGCGAGCAATCCTTTTCGGGATGCGTCCGCAATATCGCGCGCAGAGCTATCTGACCTTCAAGATGCTTTTCAACGCATTGTTGTACCCGTAGGGCGAACGGGTATAATGTCGGTCCATGTACAACAGTTTGTCGGCTCGTCGCGAGTTTCTGCGGTTTCTCGCGGGTAGTCCGCTGGCGGTCTCCGCGATGGCGCAGGATCCAGGGAGCGCGAAGGATGCGCTCAACGTGATGGACTTCGAAGAGCTGGCTCGCAAGGCGCTGCCGCCGGCGCATTTCGGGTACATTGCCACGGGCGTGGACGGCGATGTGACGCTACAGGCGAACCGCGAGGCGATGACACACTACCAGTTGCGGGCGCGACGGTTGGTGGGCGTGGAGCAGGCCGATCTGCGGACGGAAGTCTTCGGCGCCGCGTGGGACATGCCGGTTTACGTGAGCGCGGTGGGGAGTCAGAGAGCTTTTCATCCCGAGGCTGAGTTAGCTACGGCGCGCGCGGCGAAGGCGCGGAAGGCCATGCAGATGCTGTCCACGGTCAGTTCGACGAGCGTGGAGGATGTGAGCAAGGCGTTGGGCGGCGCCCCGTGGTACCAGCTCTATCTGCCTGCCACGTGGCCCGACACGGAAAAGATGGTGAAACGGGCGGAAGCGGCGGGGTGTCCGGTGCTGGTCTGGACGATCGACACTCTGGGAGGACGCAACACGGAGACCGGTACGCGAGCTGCAAGGACGGACACGCGCAATTGCGCGGCGTGCCACGCGGTCAACCCGGTGCTGGCGGGGGCGAGAGGCGAGCGGAACCGGACGAAGCCGATGTTCGCGGGGCTTTCCGGCGAGATGAATCCGATGGGCGCGAATTGGAGCTACGTGGACCGGCTGAAGAAGATGACGAAGATGAAAGTGCTGCTCAAGGGCATCGATTGCGGCGAGGATGCGACTCTGGCGCGCGAGCACGGCGCGGATGGAGTGATCGTATCGAACCACGGCGGACGCGCGACCGAGACAGGGCGCGGCACGCTGGATATCTTGCCGGAGGTGGTGGAGGCGGCAGGTGGGCAGATGCCGGTGTTCGTGGACGGAGGCTTTCGCCGCGGCACGGACGTGCTCAAGGCGCTGGCGCTGGGCGCTCGCGCGGTGGGGATCGGGCGGCCGTACATTTGGGGACTGGCGGCATTCGGGCAGGAGGGGGTGGAACGCGTGTTGGAGATTCTGCGGGCGGAGCTGGCGCTGACGATGCGGCAGTGCGGGATTGGTTCGGTCGCGCAGATTACGCGGGCGGCGGTGCTGAGGAAGGGCTGACGATGCGCTGTTTGCTGTTGATGGTCGTCGTCGCTGTGGGCGCGGCGAGCGAGCGCCGCGCGGTCTTGCAATACTCCTTCGAGCCCGCGGTGAATGACGGCAAACTTGTGCTGCACACGGTGCTGGAATTCCAGGGCGGTGCGACCGAGGCGGCGAACCTGGTGCTGCCCTCCTCCTGGGGCAGCGCGACGCATCTCGAGAAGGGGATCGCGAACCTCAAGAGCGTCGCGCAAGGCGGGCACGTTCGCGTCTCGTACGACCTGGTTAAGGACTGGGAGGTGCCTCCGCCGCGCGCCGATCACCATGCGATTCTCGAACCGGAATACTTCGAGTTCACTGCGCAGAATGGACTGGTGCATCCTCCGCTCGAACGCTCCACGCCGGTGGAAGTGAATTTCGATTGGCGAAAGCTTCCCGCCGGATGGTCGCTGGCGACGAGCTTCGGAACGGGCGAGAGGGTGCAACGATTCCGAGGCTCCTGGAGCGAGGTGCACAACGCGCTCTTTGCGGGCGGCGACTTTCGGATTCATCGCAAGAACATCGACGGGCGGCCTTTGATTCTCGCGATTCGCGGTAAGTGGCAGCTCAGCGACGAAGAGATGGCTCTGCGCATTGAGAAGTTGATCGCCTTCGAACGCCGGTTCTGGCGCGATACCAGTTTTCCATATTATCTGGTCACGGTTTCTACGTTTGGGCGCGACGATGGAGGTTCGGGCGGCGGCGGGTTTACGAACGCCTTTGCCCTATTCCTTTCGCGGAAATCCACGCTCGGCTACGGCGAACAATCGCTGCTGGCGCATGAGATTTTTCATACCTGGAATCCATATCGAATGGGCGCGATGCCCGATTCCAGCATCGCGACCTCCTGGTTTACGGAGGGCTTCACCACCTATTACCAGGATGTGCTGCTGCTGCGCGCCGATCTGCTCGCGTTCCCGGATTATGTGGAGCGGATGAACGAAGTGCTACGGAAATACCTGCTGTCGCCCGCGAAAAATGTTTCCAACCAGGAGGTGATCGAGCAGCATAAAACGGATGCGGCGATCGACGATCTCCCGTATGCGCGCGGGGCGATTACGGCACTTTGGCTCGATTGGAAGATCCGGGAGACTACGCACGGGAGGGCTTCGCTGGATACGCTGATGTTCGAGCTGGTGCGCCAGGCTCGCAAGGAAAGGCCGGCGCTGACGGCCGACCGCGTCTTTCGGACCGCCCTGAATTATATCGATTCGGGCGCTGTGCAGGAATTGCGCGAATATGTGGAAGCCGGCAAGACGGTGCCGGTTCCCGCCGCCGCACTGGGTCCATGCGCGACGCTGCGAATGGAGGAAATTCCGCGATTCGAGCTGGGGATGGATCGGGAGGCGCTGGTCGCCGGGCGCGTCGTCCAGCACATCAAGCCGGATAGCGCGGCGTTTCAGGCCGGATTGCGGGATGGCCAGCAAGTGACGGGCATCAGCGTTTACTGGGATGATGTGTCGAAGCCGGTCAAGCTGACGATACGTACGGAGAGCGGCAATAAGACGATCGCATACTATCCGCGCGGGGAATCGATCGGCACAGTTCCGCAATTTCACACCGTCAGCGACCCGTGCGTCAGAAGGTGAATTTGATCTGGGATTCCAGGCGGCGATTGTTGGCCGTCTCGTAGAAGCCTTCGCCGTTCTGGCCGCCGGCGATCTGATTGGCGGAGCCGAAGTAGGGCGAGGTGATGTTGCCGATGATCGGGCCGGGATTGGTGTGGTTGAAGAGATTGCGGATCGAGAGGCCGATGCTGAGATTGTAGCGGTGCGTGGTTGACGCGGCGCCGATGAGGCCGCCCAGTCCGCGTCCGCCGGCCGCCGGCAGAGGTGCTGCGCCCTGGCCGGAAGGAGCGCCGGACCCGCTGGCGGAGCCGCCGCGCTCCCGGCCGAAGCCGATGGTCTTGGCGATGCGCAGGTTCACGTTGAACTGGCCGGGACCGCGTCCGTAGTTGCGCGGGATCAGACGTCTCGCCGGGCGACGGGTTGGGATCGAGCAGGCCGTACGAGGTCGAGATCAGGCCGGGCCTGCGTGGGGTCCGCAGGCGATGCCGGGACGTCCGTTGAAGAGCGTGGTGCCGTAGAGATCGCTGCCGGCGGTGATATCGAACGGCGCGCCGGATTGCACCACCACGAACGGGCTGATGCGAACCGCCCACTTCAGATTGATCGAGCCGCCGATGGTCACGCGATGATGCACGTCGGTGGATGCGGGGCCGTACTCGCCGGTGAAGTTGTACGGGTTCGCGGGGAAGGTGCCGATGCCATCGGTGTTGCTGTGGGCGCGGTTGAATACGTAGAAGCCGAAGAGCGAGAGGCCCGCATTGAGCTTGGCGTTGACGTTGGCGATCACCTGGTTCTGGTTGTAGAGGCCGGAGGATTCCATCAGGTCGACCGGCCCGGGATGGCCGAGCGGGAAAACCCGCTGTTCGCAGCCGGGCAGCGGCGCGTTGATGTCCTCCGACCGGAACAGGTGCAGCCCGTGCGAGTTGGTGTAGGTCACCGCCATGGTGGTGTTGCGCGGCAACTGCCGCTCGACGGTGACGGCCGATTGCAGGATGTAGGGCGCGCGCAGATGCGGAGCTGACTTCCTGGATCACCTGGGTGGATTGGAAGCCGCGCGAGCGCCGCGGGCGGCCGGCACGTTGGGATAGAAATCGGGATTGGTGACGACGTACTGCTGCTGCACGAGGCCGTTGTAAGCGCTGCGCGGCAAGCGTGTTGGCGAGCGCGAAGCGGTCGTAGAAGATGCCGAAGCCGGCGCGCAGCACGGTCTTGGCGCGCTTCTGCGCCGCCGCCGCCGGGCGCCCACGCGAAGGCGACGCGCGGCGCGAAATCGCGGTAGTCGTGAATGTTGGTCTGGGTCTCGTAGCGCAGGCCCAGGTTGAGCGTGAAATTCGGCCGCACGCGCCATTCGTCGCCGACGAAGAAGCCCGACGTCCACCTGATGCACGGCCAGTCCGGCGGTGCGCCGGTATTGATGGTGAACTGCGTGGCTCCGCCGCCGAGGAGCGCGGATCTGCGCCGGCGTGTCGCCGAGTTGCTGGAAGAGCAGCGTGCGGCGGTAGCGTTCGATGGACGTGATCGGCGCCAGACCGCGCTCGGGTAGCCGGCTGGTTCTGGGCATCCAGCACGGGCGCCGAGCGCTCCGCCGCCGAAGGTGAAGGTGCCGTTGAAATTCTGCGGCGAGACGCTGTCGTCGGTCTGGCCGCGCAGCCGCACGCCGAATCGCCAGGAGTGCGCGCCCTTGCAGGCGCGAGGTGTAGTTCTGCAGCTCGTAGCTGTTCTGCGTGTCGAAGGTGCGACCGAGCGCGGCGCCGCCGCCGTTGAACGATTGCAGCACCATGACAGTGCGGGCTGCAGGCTGTTGGCGATCGCCTGGGTGGCGCTGCGGTAATACTGAAAGCGCGTCTCGTTGACCGCGGTGCCGAGCAGCATGGTGTCGGCCGCCTGCACGGTCTGGTTGGTGAACTGCGAGTGGTAGCCGCGCGAAACCAGGTCGAAGCCGCCGATGCCGTTGTCGCGCACGTCGGAGTGCGTGATGCCGTAGCGGAACATCAGCGTGTTGTTCTCGCCGAGCTGATAGTCGACGCGCGGGCTGACGTTGGTGAAGCGGCCGGGAGTGGTGAGGATGCCGGCGAACGGCTGGGTCGCGAAGCGTCTGCGGATTGAGCGTGACGGCGTTGGTGATGGAGCCGTTATCCACCATGTTGCGCTGCGCGTCGACCGTGAAGGAAGACTTCTTGGTGAGCGGCCCGCCGGCGTTGCCTTCGAATTCATTCAGCAGGAAGGGCGCCTTGGTCGGGCGAGTAGGGATTGCGCGTGTTCCAGAAATCGTTGGCGAAATTCCACTGGGCGGTGCCGCGGTACTTGTCGGAGCCGGGCTTGGTGAAGATCTCGATCTTGCCGTAGCCCAGCTTGTCGTACTCGGGCGAGAACGGATTCTGATTGATGCGGATTTCGCGGATCGATTCCTTGGGCGGAAGCTGGCCGCCGCTGAAGCCGTCGACGAAGATGGAGCCGCCGTTGGGGCCGGCGGAGGGGCCGGCGAGCGCTGGAGAGGTCGGCGGCGAGATCGTCGGGATCGTCGGAGAGGGCTTCGAGATCGGCGCCGCGGAGCACGACGGCGCTGGCATTGTTGGAGGAATCGGTGGTGAGCGCGGGGCCGAAGTGTCGGCGACGGTGACTTTCTCAGAAATCGCGGCGACGGCGAGGGTGAGGTTGAGGGTCTGCGGTCCGGCGTGAAGGGTGATCTTAGCGGGTTGGGGCTGGGCGAGGTTGGGGGCCGAAGCCTGGACGGTGTAGTCGCCGGGCGTCAGTGCAGGGAAGGTGTAGGCGCCGGCGTTGTCGGTGACTGCGCGCCTGGCGGCGGGGCCGCCCTGAAGGTTTACGCGCGCGCCGGGGACGAGGGCGCCGCTTTCATCGGTGACGACGCCGCGCAAAGCTGCCGTCTGCGCGACGAGGATGGCCGGGGCGAGAATGAGGAGAATTACGATTCGAGGCAATACTTAAGGCTATCAAAAGTGTGTTTAAAGTGTGTTTCACGTGGAGAAGCCGACCGAAAGGCGGCTGCAACCAGAATCGGCCGCCCCGCAAGAGCGCTCAGTGGTTTAGATCAGGCGTCGGACTTCTTGCGGATCTTGATGTCAAGGCGCTTGATTTTCTGATTGAGAGTGGAGAGCGGGACGTGGAGGCTTTCGGCGGCCTCGGTCTGGCTCCAGCTGCATTTTTCCAGACGGTCGATGATGGTGCGGCGCTCGAATTCGTTGACGATTTCGAAGAGCGAAGCGTCGGCCGGAAGGGGGCTGCCTTCGGCGCGGTTGAGGCGGATGCCGTTGGCCTGGAGGAGGGCGTCGGGGAGAACGTCCACAGGCACGGAAGGTTCGCTGGCGAGGACTACGGCGCGCTCGACCACGTTTTCGAGCTCGCGGACGTTGCCGGGCCAGCTGTGCTCCATCAGGACCTGGAGGGCTTCGGGCTGGAAGTGGAGGATGGACTTGCCGGTAGGGTCGAGGAACTTATCGTTTTCGCGGCAGTAGTACGTGAAGAAATGGCCGGCGAGGAGCGGGATATCTTCCTTGCGGTCGCGCAGGGCGGGGAGCGCGATGTTGATGACGTTGAGGCGATAGTAGAGGTCCTCGCGGAACTTGCCCTCTTTGACGAGCTGGGCGAGATCGGCATTGGTGGCGGCGACGATGCGCACGTCCACGCGAATCGGGTCGGTGGAGCCGAGCGGCGTGAACTCCTTCTCCTGGATCACGCGCAGCAGCTTGATCTGCGTCTCCGGGCCGATCGTGCCGATTTCGTCGAAGAAGATGGTGCCGCGATCGGCGACTTCGAAGTAGCCCTTCTTGGTCTGGATGGCGCTGGTGAAGGCGCCGCGCACGTGGCCGAAGAGGGTGGATTCGAGCAGCTCCGGCGGGAGCGAGCCGCAGTTCACGGCGACGAACATCTGGTCGGCGCGCGGCGAGTTGGCGTGAATCGCCTTGGCGACGAGTTCCTTGCCGGTGCCGGTTTCGCCGGTGATCAGGATGGTGGAGCGGCTGCTGGCCACCTGGCCGACGAGATCGAGCAGGCGCACCATGCGCTCGCTCTTGCCGATGATGTTGGGGAAGCTGTAGCGCTGCTTGAGGGCGCGCTTGAGGTGGGTGTTCTCGTATTCGAGGAGGCGACGCGCGATCATGCGGTCGATCTCGATGAGCAGCTTTTCGTTGTCCCAGGGCTTGGAGAAATAATCGTTGGCACCAAGCTTGAGGGCGTCCACCGCGGCTTCCACGGAGCCATAGGCGGTGATCATGAAGATGGGCGTTTCGCGATCGCGCGTGCGCACCTGCTGGAGCACGTCCATGCCCGACATATCGGGCATCATGAGGTCGAGCAGGACCAGGTCGTAGGAGGCAGTCTCGAGCTTCTGTAGGCCTTCGCCGCCGTTGTGGGCGAGTTCGACGATGTAGCCGCCTTCGAGGGTCAGAAGGTCGTGCAAACCTTCGCGGATATCCAGTTCATCGTCGATGACGAGGATCTTGCCCTTGGGGCCGGCGGAAGAGGTCTGGGAGTCGTTCATTGATCACGTTTACTGACCGGGTGTCGATCAGGCGGCGGTTACCGGCTTCCTGGCAGAGCCCGGCACGGCGAGCGGAAGTTCCACACGGAATGTCGCGCCGCCGTCACGCCGGTTGAAGACTTCGATGGAACCGCCATGCTCTTGAATGATACCGTAGGTCACCGAGAGGCCGAGGCCGGTGCCTTTGCGCGCGGCTTTGGTGGTGAAGAAGGGATCGTAGATGCGGTGCAGGTTCTCCGGCGCGATGCCGTGGCCGGTATCGGAGACTTCGACGCGGGCGCCCGAGCCTTCGGCCCAGGAGCGCAGCTCGATGGTGCCGCCCGCGCTGCTGCCGGCGGTCATGGCGTCGCGTGCGTTGAGGATGAGATTGAGGAAGACCTGCTGCAGCTTGCCGGCATTGCCCTGCACGGCGGGCAGGTTGGGATCCATATCGGTCTTGATCTGGATGCCGGACTTCGTCAACTGATGCTCCAGCAGCGAGAGTGTCTCCTGCACCACCTTGTTGACGTTGACGGCGCCGAAGGACGTGGTGGAAGTGCGTGAGAAGTTGAGCAGCGAGTTGACGATTTCGCTGGCGCGGAAGGTCTGCTTCGCGATCTTCTCGAGAATGAGCGATTTCTGCGAATCCTCGGCGACCTGCTTGGCCAGCATTTGCGCGTAGGTGGAGATCACCGCCAGCGGCGTGTTGACTTCGTGGGCGACGCCGGCGGCGAGCAGGCCGATGCTGGTTAGTTTGTCGGCCTGCACCAGGCGCTGCTCGAGCTCGGCGCGGTCGGTGACGTCATCGATGATGATCAGGCGTCCGATCTGTTCCTGGTCCTTGGAGACCAGCGGCGCGATCGCGATGTTGAGCGTGGCGGCGGCCAGCTTGGCGCGTGGCGGGTGTCCATGCCCGTGCCCGTTGCCGTTGGCGGTGATGGCCGTGGCCGCCGGCTTGAGCACGAACTTGTAGATATGATGGATACCGGTCTGGCCGAAGACCCGGTCGAACTGCTCGGTCAATTCGGCGGGGAAGAGATCGCTGAGCTTGCGGCCCAGCGCGTCCTCGCGGGTGACGCCGGTGAGCTGCTCGATCTGCGTGTTCCAGCTTTCGACGCGGTCTTCGAGATCGGCCGCGAGAATGCCGACATTGATCGATTCGACGATGTTCTCGCTGAAATCCTTGAGGCGCTCGTACTCCTCGACCTTGCGCTGCAGGGAGCGGTAGAGCGTGGCGTTCTCGATCGCGATGGCCACGTAGCCGGCGAGCGTCACCATGAGTTCCACATCGACGCTCGAGAGGTACTCGCCATCCACGGTGCGGCTCAGGCCGATGTAGGCGATGGTGCGGCCGCGGACCGTGCAGGGCATGTAATAGGTCAGGTCGAGATCGGCGATGGTCTTGCGCACGCTGGCGGGCCAGGCGCGCGAGACGGCATCGAGCTGGTAGCGGGTGCGCTCGAAGAAGAGATACGGCTCGGGGAGGCTCCAGTTGAGGAAGCTGAGATCGAGCTCTTCGTAGCTGACGGCGCTGAGGCGCGGATTCGGCCCCATCGACTTTTTCAGTTGGAAAACCGGCGCCTCGCCGGGCTCCCCGCTACTTTCGGCGGCCAGGAAAACGATCAGGTGTTTGATGCCGAGAGTCTGAAGCAGGCGCTCGCCCACGCTCGAGATCATAGTGTCGAGATCGGTCTCGGAACTGAGCTCGCGGGCGAATTCGACCAGGGTGCGGCGGTAGTCGTAGCGGTCGCGGTAGAAGTGCTTGTCGAGGCGCTCCTGAATCCAGTTGCGGATAGGGTCGAACAGGAAGGCCGAGGCCAGCATGACGGTCATGGGGATCATGTTGCCCATGTCCTTGAAGTTTTGTTTGACCAGGCTGCCGAGGGTGAAGATGAGGGCGTAGAAGGCGGCCACAATGCAAAGCGTGGCGAGCGTGTAAGCGTAGCCCCGGCGGAAGATGATATCGACGTCCATCAGGCGGTAGCGCACGATGGCATAGGCCAGGGTGAGCGGAATCAGCATGACGCTGAGCACGCTCATCTTCATGTATGCATTGGGCACGGCGCCCATCACGTAGGGCAAGATGTAGAAGAGGGCGAAGGGCAGGATGCCGTAGAAGGCGCCATTGCGCAGCCACTTCAACTGCTGGCGGACGATGGTGTCCTCGGTGCGGCGGTATTCGGCGTTGAGCGCGATGGCGCCGAGGAAATAGGGCACGGTCCAGACCGTCATCCACACGCGATCCAGCATCCAGCGCAATTCGATCAGCGGCACGGAAATCTGCAGCGTTCGCGAAGAGAAGGCGAGGAAGGTGAGGAAGAGCAGCGCTCCCGGAAGGTAGAGGAGCGTCGTGCGGATGCGGCCGCGGAACCACGGCCGCGGTTCCGGGAAGGTGAGGCAGAAATGCAGGAACAACGTGGGGGCCAGCAGGCCGGCGAGCAGGTTGCCGAAGTACATCACCTTGTCGAGGGGATTGAACTGGCCGGTGTAGTGAAAGCAGAGCGAAATGAAGGACGCCAGGCAGAGGATATAGAAATGTCTCGCTTTGTGGGCGCTGCCGCGTCGAAAGTAAACAAAAAGTCCGATCAGGAGATAGGAACAGCCGACCAGGTACTGATAAATGACGGCTCGATCGAGCGGCTGTTCGGCCACGAGCAGGGTGGCTTGGAGCTCAACACCGCGGCTTTGGAGGCGGTACTTGGCTTTGCTCCAGGCGCCGATGCGGACCAGAACTTTGGCGACGTCGGTGGCCTGCTCGATTTTGACACCATCGATATCGAGCAGATGGTCGCCGGCATGGACCCCGGCCGTCATGCCGGGGCTGTTGGGCTTGACGTAGAGCGCCTCGACGGCACCTTGGCGATCGGCCCAGATAACCCCATCTTCGGGGAGGTGGAATTTGGTTAGTTGCTGGAAGTTAATAAACGCAGACACACCGGCGGCCAGGGTGAGGATGGTGAGGATCGCAGTGGACAATTGGAACTTGAGTTCCTGCAACATAGTGCCGCCAAAACGCCGTTGGAGCGAGGACAATACTCCGCGTACACTGAAGCACGTTTAGTGCCGCGAAAAATCTCGCCTTCCTTCTTCAGACTATTCGATTTTTCTACAACTTACAAGCGCGCCGAGACCGTGCAATCCGCATTTTGGGAGAACGACACTATGCGTAAGTGTATCGGCAGCGCGCGGAATTGGACGGTTGAGAAGGTACCAGGTTAGGTGCCCTAGAGTACATGTAATGCACCGCCCGATGGGGTAATGGGGTAGTCCTAGAACTGTCATGGTTTAGTCTCTGGATGCTGTACACTATGTGGAGTGAGTCGAGCCTCACTCTTTTTTTTGCGAGAAGCGCAGGCCGCATTGCCGGTCGAATCATCCGAGGTACATTCATGAGAACGGCGACGCTATTCCTACTGTTTGCAGTCGTGCCAATCTTCGCCGCCCCCCAGGATCGGGCCAAGTCTAAATCTAAAGCAGATGGATCGCAGACCTCCGCAATGCCCGCCGGGCCGGCGCCTCGATTTGAGGCAATCCCGGCGAACGTGACGGCGGGCCAGGCAACGCAATTGACGTGGACGGTGGAAGGCGCAACCAGCGTCAACATTCAGCCGGTCATAGGCAACGTGCCGGCGTCCGGATCGGCGCCGGTGACGCCGGGCGAGACAACGACCTATACACTGACCGCGGTGTTGCCTTCCGGCAACGTGACTGCGACCACTACCGTGACGGTGGCACTCGGGGGACTGGGCGCGGCGCCGCCTTCGGCGGAATTGCCTGCCCCAGCCACCACGAGCCCTGCGAGCATGGCGGCTCCAGTACCCTCCGCTGCCACGTCTTCGATGCCCGAAGTGCCGAAGGCTGGGGGCACCGCGCCGAGTATCGACCCGACCAAGATGGGCGCGCCGCGCAACGGCACGAATAAGCCGCCCGCGAAAGTCGACGAGCATGCGTTCATCCTGGGCGCGGAAGACCAGATCGCGATTTCGGTATACGGCAGTCCGGAATTCAGCGGCTCGCACATGATCCGGCCGGACGGCAAGATCACGCTCAACTTCATCGGCGAAGTGACCGCGACGGACCTCACGCCGGAGCAGCTGGGCAACGAAATCAAGGAACGCATCAAGAAGTACATCGTGGATCCGGACGTCAGCGTCCAGGTGCTGGCTGTACGCAGCAAGAAGTATTTCATCCAGGGTGAGGTCGGGCGGACGGGCGAGTTCCCTTTGACGGTCCCGACGCGTGTACTGGAGGCGCTGGTGAACGCGGGCGGGTTCAAGGATTTCGCGAATAAGAAGAACATCATCATTATGCGCGGCACCGACATGCGCGGTACCCAACGCATCAAGTTCAATTACAACGAAGTCATCAAGGGCAAGCATCTGGAGCAGAATATATATCTGCAGCCCGGCGACATTATTTTGGTTCGCTAACGGAAAGAGCGAGACGGAGGAGATATGGCGGCAGCACAGAATTTCGTAACCGTTTCCCGGCGCCCGCCGGATATCGAAGACTATATCGATATGCTGCGGCGCTACCGGTCGTGGCTGATCGGTCCGATGTTCGTAGGCCTGGTGTGCGCGGTTGTGGTGGCGTTTCTGTGGCCCGACACTTATGTATCGACGGCGGTGATGCGCATTACGCCGCAGCAGATTTCCGCGAACCTGGTGCCGAGCATCGTGAACATGCAGATGCAGCAGCGGCTGCAGCAGATGCAGCAGGAGATTCTGAGCCGGAGCAGCCTCTCGGAATTGATCCAGCGGCCTTCGCTGGACCTGTACCGTAAGGAACGCGCGCGCTATCCCATGGAAGACATCATTACGGATATGCGCAATAAGGCGATCCGCATCAACATGGTCGAAGTCAACCGCACGACCTCGGCGTTCACGATTTCCTTCGCGTATCCGGACCGGTTCAAGGCACAGGCGGTGGTTCGCGAGCTGGTCACCAAGTTCACCGAACAGAACGTGACCGTGCAGCGCAACAATGCGAACCTGACCACGCAGTTCCTGAACGACGAGTTGAAGCAGGCCAAGGACAAGATGGACAACCTGGAAGCGCAGCTCACCCAGTTCAAGAACCAGAACATGGGTCGCCTTCCGGAACAGTTCCAGGCTAACGTGGCGCAGTTGAATACCTTGCAGATGATGCAGAGCCAGGCGAACGAAGCGTTGAGCCGGCTCCAGCAGCAGCGCTACCAGTTGGAAACGCAGCTGCAGAACAACAATACCAATCTCAATTACTACAACTCGCTTTTGGAAGACCAGGTGACGGTGAACGGGCCGCAGCAGGTTCGCAACGAAAAGCTGAACCAGCTGAACCAGAAGATCATGACGCTGCAATCCGACGTAGCGGCGCTGACGGAGCAATTCACGCCCAATCATCCGATGGTCAAGAAGGCGCAGGCCAGCCTGTCGAAATACGAGAAATTGTACGAGGAAGAGGCGAAGAGCGACCTGGAAAAAGAAGCGGCGGCCCCCACCTCGACAACTCCGACCACGAAGCGAGTGGTGAACCAGCAGGTCGCCAAGGCGGTGCAGGACCTGGCCAATGCCAACAACAGCATCAAGACCGAGATGCAGAACCTGAACATTCAGATGGATGAGAAGGTGAAGCAGCAGGCGGAATTGAACCGGCAGATTGCCGGCTATCAATCGCGCGTGGAGGGCAGCCCGCAATTGGAGGGGCAGTACGTGGCGCTGGTTCGCGAGCTTGGACTGGCCAAGCAGACCTACGAGGACTATCACCGCAAGAACGAAATTTCCGAAACCGCCAAGGATCTGGAAGAGCACAAGGCGGGTGAAAACCTGGAAGTGCTGGATCCGGCGAGCGACCCGCAGGCGCCCTCGGAACCGAACCGGCTACAGATCGCCGCCATGGGCACCGGGATGGGGCTGATGCTCGGAATCGTGCTGGCGGGCGCGCGGGAGATGAAGAACACTTCGTTGAAGAATCTGAAAGACGTCAGGGCTTACACCAACCTGCCGGTATTGAGCAGCATTCCACTATTGGAGAACGCCCTTCTGGTGCGGCGCAAGCGGCGCTTATTGTGGCTGGCCTGGTCAAGTGCAATCATCTTCGGTTCGATCGCGATGAGCGCGGCAGCCTACTACTATTACTTTGGCCATGCTACGTAGAGACCGCCGGGAAGTTCGCGAGACGCGCTGAGGGGAGAAACCATGAGCAGAGTACACGACGCATTACGGCGTGCCGAGATGGGCGGGATGATGCCGCCGGATGAACCTTCGGTAATCGCTGAAGTAGTACCGCCGGGAAACCCGGATCTTCGCCCGCCGGACCTTCCGGTGAATGGGGCCGCGGCGGCGGCGGCAACGGCGCCCAGCGCCCCCCTGCGGCTCAATATTCATCCGAGCATGTTGACCGAGGTCATGGTGGTGCCGTTTTCGCCTGCTCCGGAATCGCACCTGCTGGATCTCAACAACTCGCACGAAACACCGGCGGAGGAGTTCCGCACGCTGCGCACACGGCTCAACCATTTGCAGAGCCTGCAACCGCTGCACACGATCGTGGTGACCAGCCCTTCGCCGGCCGAAGGGAAGACGTTCACGGCGGTCAATCTGGCGCTGGCGCAATCGCACCTGGCGGAGAGTTCGGTGCTGTTGGGCGATTTCGATTTGCGGCGTCCGATTGTACACAATCTCTTCCAGATCGACCGTGCGCCGGGGTTGAGCGACTTCCTGACCGGGCAGTGCACGTTCGCGCAGGCGATCCGCCGCGTGGAAGCCATGAATCTCTATCTGCTGCCGGCGGGCTCCCCGGTGAAGAACCCGCTCGAACTCCTGAATATGCGGACGGCGAAGATGCTCTTCGAAGAACTGCCGCGGAGTTTCAACTGGGCGGTCTTCGACACGCCGCCGCTGTTGTTCTCGGCGGACGCGAACCTGCTCTCGACGATGGCGGACGGAACGATCCTCGTGGTGAAGATCGGCTCCACCACCTTCGACAACGTGACCCGCGCGATGCAATCCTTGTGCGAGAACAACGTCCTCGGCATCGTCGCCAACGGCGCCCGCGCTTCCGAGCTCTACAGCAAGTACACCTACTACTACTCCAAGGCGGAATAGAACTGGTTTGTTTTATCTGCGTTCATCTGCGTTTATCTGCGGCCTATATTGCTTTTTGCAAAAACAGGAATTGGCCGCAGATGAACCTAGCGCGGCCTATGGCCGCAACCAAACAGGTCTTCCGAGGCAAGGGGCTGGAAGTGGCGTTCCCCCGTTCGTATCATCGTGAGTGTTCGAAATTCACCCGATACGAGGAGAGAACGCCATGCAAGAGTTTACCGCGAAGTATGCCGACAAGATTCAAGGTGTTTTGAGTGGATTTGACCGTCTGGTATTCCGGGGTTCGCTGCGCAAGATCTGTCACTCGTTTGGAATGGAAGGCTATTTGTGGGCCGCCCAAGTACCCCTCAAGGAATTCGGCAGGCACGTCAACGAAATCAGCGGGCAGGTGAAAGATGGCGCATTACGCTGCATGCTGGAAGCGGACCGGCCGGTGAAGTACCTTCCATCGAGCAAGGACGATAAAGAGAAAATCGCGCGTTCGATAGCGCAGCAAGACAAGGTGACCCAGGGGCCGGTGTGTGCCCTGACGTGCGTAGAACCGTGCTGGGGATTCGACATCTACCGCAATCGAGAGACCAAGAAGTTGGACTTGGTGCAACGCCCCCGGAAATGTTTGTACGTGTATCAGTATTGGGATCACCCAGTTTTCGGATGGATGAATGCGCGCATTGAGACGTGGTTTCCCTTTTCGATTCAAATCTGCATGAACGGGAGGGAATGGCTGGCGCGGCAGATGGATCAGGCAGGAGTGAAGTATCAGCGACAGGACAATTGCTTCCCGTGGATCTCCGATTGGGAGCAGGGGCAACGGTTGATGAACACTCAACTGCAAGCCGACTGGCCGCAGTTGCTGAATCGGATCGCTGGTAGGCTCAATCCGCTTCACGAAGAGATCTTTCGTCAGTTTCCGCTGGACTATTACTGGTCCGTGTACCAGAGCGAATGGGCCACAGATATTTCGTTTCGCAAGGCGGACGATCTGACACGGCTTTACCCGTTGTTCGTTCATCACGCGATGACGACGTTTCGCAGTCCGGACATCCTGCGTTTTCTCGGCAAGAAGCTGACCGGATCGGGAGAAGTCAATCAGCATGTCCAAGCCGAGGTGACCAGCGACCTGAAGCGGAGGCAGGAAGGGGTGCGCATCAAACACCGCTACAACGAGAACTCCGAGAAGCTCTACGACAAGGCGTACGCCACGAGGGGGGCCATCCTTCGCGCCGAAATGACCATGCAAGATCCGGAGGACTTTTTGGTTTACCGGCACGCCGAAGGAGATCCGGACGGGCCTATGGCATGGCTCCGCATGCGCAAAGGAATTGCCGACCTGTATCATCGCGCCGAGGTTTCGCAGAAAGTGAACGTCCGCTACCTGAATGCTCTTGCCAGCGTCGATGACAGTACCAGCCTCCTGGAATTGATTGGACCGTTGGAGCATCCTGTCATGTACCAGGAAAAACGCAGTCGGGCGCTGCATCCCTTTGACACCGAGGACCGGTCCTTGCTGGCGGCAATCAGCGGCGGAGAATTCACGATCAACGGTTTTCGCAACAAAGATCTGCAACCGTTGCTGTATGGGTCCAAGGCCCAGACGGTTGAAGAGACCAGGCGCCGGTCGGCAGCCATCAGTCGGAAACTGCGTCTCCTGAGAGCTCACGGCCTCATTCAAAAAATCCAGAAGAGCTACCGGTACAAACTCACCGCGAAAGGAAGGCAGATTCTAAATGCGCTCTTTACTGCCGCCCGAGCTACCGTCGAAACGCTACTTCCCAAAGCATCTTAACGAAAATTCGTCGCGAACGAACGAGAATCTGATTGTTAGCAGTACAGATAAACGCAGATAAGCAAACACTGCCCTAAAGGTGCTCCACCCAGACCTTCGCGGCGGAGGGCCGGTCGAGCGTAAAGGGGTGCCCGGCCGCCGACAGCTCCAGCGTCGCTCCGTCGCCTAATACATCCAGCTGAACGCCTGGACGGATCCCAACACTATCCAGGTGCTCCAAAAGCTTGCGGTCGCGCTCGAAGACGCTGACCACCGCCAGCCGCTCGCCGGGAGAGGCTTCATCGAGGGGCTTGAGACCGCGGCGGCGGCGGTCGCCGGGGGAATCCATGCCGACGCGGTTGCCGTGGGGACACTCCGATTCCACGCCGAGCCGTTCGATCAACTTGCGCTCGAAATCGGCCGAGACGGCGTGCTCCAACTGCTCGGCTTCATCGTGCACCTTGTACCATTCGAGGCCGAAGATCTCGGTAAGCATGCGCTCGATCAGGTGATGGCGATTGAGCAGCCGGTTGGCGATCTCGCGGCCGGGTGCGGTGAGGGTGAGCTGGCCTTCGCCGGCAACGTGGATCAGGGCGTCGCGGCGCAGGCGTTTGATGGCCATAGTGACGGCGGGGGCGGAGACATGGAGCCAGCGCGCGAGCGTGACGGCCTTGACGATCTCGCCCTCGCTTTCGGCCTCGGCGATGGCCTTCAGGTAGTTTTCCTTGGAGATTGTGATTCGCGGAGGCAATCGGTGAGACCTACATTTCCTCGAAGACTTTGCCGTCGAACCAGAAGTTGCGTTCATCGATTTTCAGGACTTCGGCGGTGGAAGTTTCGCCTTCCAGGGTGATCCGGTATGCCCCGGGCTTGAGAGGTTCGAGCCTGGTGCGCGCCACCAGTTGGGGAGCGTTCGGCGCGGGCAATTTCGGGGCCGTGAGAGTACTCTTGCCAAGTGGGCGCTCGGCCTCGGGCTTGGCGCCGGCGCGCGTTGAGCCTACGAGTTCGGTCCAGGTTACGACGACTTTGCGATAGGGTTTGTCGATGCGAAAACGAACATCGTACTGGTTCTGCGCAGCCACCAGTCGCTTGCTCATTTCCGGGTCGGCGCGCAGCTTCATCTCGATCAGCTTCGGGTCCATCTGCGGGATATAGATGGCTTGGGAAGTAGTGGCGCCGAGCGTGTCGGCCTTGCCCTGGGCGGTATTCTTGATCTCTTCCTCGATCTCTGCATCCTCCGAAGATGCCGCGTAGATGCCGGGTTTGGAGATCCCCTGCTGGATCCGGTTGAGCAGAAGTCTGGCCGCGGCGGTGGTTTCGGCCGTGATGACTACGTGGTGCACGCCGTGCAATCCCGCGGGTGCCATGGTCACCACCGTCATGGGAGACGCGGAGACCAGGAGGCCGGCATGTTCCCAGGTGGCGAGAGGCTTCAGCGAGGGGTCGTTTACCGCCACCCTGGCAAGATCGCGGGCGGTGGCATACAAATCCGCGTCCACCGAATGCAGTGCCGGTTCTTCCTTGAACTCGAGTAGGGCGGCGACGTCCAGGTGGCCGGCGAGGTTGAGCATCCAGCCTTTCACCAGGCGCGAAGTGGTGCCATCGGCGGGGCGTTTAATGGTGACGTTAGTGGCGCCGTCGGAGGAATCGAAAACCACCCACATGTCGTGCCAGAGATCGAAGTGTTGCCTGGGAGCGATCAGGGGCAGGGCGACGGCAGCTTTACGGCCAAGTTCCAGATCGTAATACTCGTCGAGCCGGATGAGGGCCTTTTCGTAGGAGAGCGGGCTGCGGAAGCGGGTGGTAAGCAGAATCTCGGGAGTTGGAGGAAGAGTTGCCAGGGGCTGCGCATGCCCGATAGCCAGGCATCCGCCCATCGCGCCGAACAGGGGCAGGAAGAGCGCCGGGAAGCGATGGGACGTCGTCATGTTCTCCTGTTACTTCCTGGCCACGTTACTTCCTGGCCACCAAGATCCGCGACGGATAGAATATCTGGCGGACCATCTCGTCCTTCAGGATCTCGAATCTGACCGATTCGATCAACTGAGGGACGCGCTGTTCCACCTGGCGGCCCCAGAAGGCGGGAGCCACTTTGCCGAGCACTTTGTAGACCGCGTTGAAGGACGCGGTATTTTGTCCGATCAGGACCAGCGTCAGGTTGCCGCGATCGCGCAGCACGCGGCGGAACTCGCCGAGGGTGCTCACGATGTCTTCGGCGGAGAGGAGCTCGAGCAGATAGCAGCAGAAGACGGCGTCGAAGCTCTCGCCGCGGAAGGGCATGTGGCGCGCGTCCACGGCCTGGCAATGGGAGAGGGCGTCGGGGAACTTGCTGCGGGCGGTGCGCTGGGTGCGGGCCGCCATGTTGGGAGACAGGTCGACGCCTACGGTGGTTCCGGCGCGGTTGGCGCGGATCAGGCGCCGGAACATCTCGCCACTCCCGGTGGCGACTTCGAGCACCTTCATGCCGTCGCGGATGCCGCTGGCGCCGAGGGCACAGCGGTGCGCGCGAGAATGAAAGAGCATGGTGGAAACCGGATAAACCGCGGCCAGCCGGTCGTACACACGGCGGGTGCGGCCGGCCAAAGTAGCCGGCAGGCTATTGACGGGCCAGGCACTCACAGATTCTTCGAGTCTGTTCAAAAAAATCTCCTTAAACCGTTACCGCCGTCTGCAGTTCCGGCACTTCGATCTGGATACGAACACCGTTACCCGGCTCGCTCTCGATCCACATCCGGTACTCGTTGCCGAACAGGACCCGCAGGCGCTCATGAACGTTGTTGACGCCGATACCGCGGTCGAGCAGGGTCGCGAGTTTTTCATCGGGGATACCGACCCCGTCGTCCTCCACCATGAGGTGGAGTCTATTCTCCGTGCGATAAGTACGAATTCGGATTGTACCGCCCTCCACCTTCGTACTTAAACCGTGCTTGATGGAATTTTCCACCAGCGGTTGCAATAGCATGCTGGGTACCAGCATATCGAGGGTATCTTCGGCCACATCGCGTTCGAAGCGAAGCTTCTCGCCGAAGCGCACAACCTCGATCGCAAGGTAGTCCTCAATGAAGCTCAATTCGTCGCGTAGGGCGCTGAAATGCTCGTGTTTGCGCAGCAAACGGCGGAGCACCTTGCTGAGGCGGACCACCATGACGCGCGCCTGGTTCGGATCGGTGCGAATCAGGGAAGAGACGGAGTTCAGCGTATTGAAAAGAAAATGGGGGTTGATCTGGCTGGTGAGGGCGGCGAGGCGCGCCTCGGCCAGGAGGCGCTCCTGCTCCTCGAGTTTCTTTTCGTTGCGCGTGTTGTTCCAGATCTTGAGCGGGATGGCGACGGCGAATAGCGTGGAGGCGTAGATCGCGGCAAGCGTCCAGGGCTGGGGGTGAGTGCTCTCCGGAGTCAGAGAAAAAATGCGCCGCGAGAAGAACCCGTCGAGCCGCTGGCGCAGGAATTCGGCGGCCAGGATTCCCGCCGAGAACTCCAGGTGGAAGGCCGTGCGCCGGTGATTGCGGCTCTCCTTAAAGAAACGGTAGACGTTGAGATCGAAGAATGGCGTGAACCGCCAGATCTCCTCGGGGCTGGGTGCCAGATCCCGCAGCACGCCGCCGAGGACGCCGACGGCGGCGAGCAGCGGCATGGTCAGCAATTCGGCGCCCGAGGGGTTGAGCATGGCGGGCACGGAAATCAGGACGCCGGAGAAAAGGCCGGTGACGTAGCCGCCCAGGATCCCCGCGATCAGGGCGCCTTCCAGGCCGAGGTCGGCCGCCGGATAGCTGCTGTTGCTGAACACGCGGACCGCGACGCTGGCGGCGAAGGCGCTGGAGAGCCACAGCGATAGCGCGACGCGCTGGTTGAGCGTGCGGGTCTCCTGCATCAAGAGGCTCTTGAAGCTGTTCGACCGTGCCAGCACGCTCGCGATAGAGGCCATCGCACCGAGTTTGACCAGCAGCGGAAAGTAGCTTTCGAGCATTCGGTCTCGGAAGCCATTATAATAAAAGCATTAAGCTTCCCATAGTCAACGTGATTGACCCAGCATGAACAACTCAGCCGTTCCGCGGCTCAAGAAAGTAGCTGAAGCGGAATTTCCCACGCAATTCGGATTGTTTCGGATCTACGGATTTGAGGGCCCCGCCGGCTCCCGGCCGGAAGAAGCGGTGGTGCTGAAGATGGGGGAATTCGCCGAGGGCGAGGCTCCGCTGGTGCGGATTCACTCGCAATGCCTGACGGGCGACGTCTTCCACAGCTTGCGCTGCGATTGCCGCGCGCAGCTCGAGATCGCGCTCAAAAGCATCGCGCAGGAAGGCACCGGCCTGTTGATTTACGAGCACCAGGAGGGACGCGGCATCGGCCTCCTGAACAAGCTTCGCGCCTACGAACTGCAGGACCACGGCGCGGACACGATCGAGGCCAACGAACAGCTCGGGTTTGAGAGCGACCTGCGCAATTACGAACTGCCCGGGGCGATTCTGCAATACTTCGGGTTGAAGGCCATCCGGCTGATGTCGAACAACCCGGAGAAGGTGGAAGCCGCGGAAAAGGCGGGCGTGCGCGTGGTGGAAAGAGTACCTTGCCTGGCCGACGTGCTGGATACCCGGATCGACTATCTGCGCACGAAGCGCGAGAAGATGGGCCACCTCCTCGAAGATTTTTAGCTGCAACCGTTCAGGGAGCGCTGCCTGCTGCCCGCATCCTCGAAAGAATCTCTTCAACCACCGTGGTCTTGGCATCCGCGTAGTTCTGCGTAAACTTCCAGCCGCGATCCGCCAACGCCCTTTTCGTGCGAGCATACAAGTCGCGATCGCGGGCGTTATCCAAGGCGTTATCCCGCAGCCAGTCCCGGAACGCCAGCATCCGTTCGATCTCCGTGCACCCCACGGAAAACACGTGAACATTGACATCCGCCTTCCAGCGCCGCCACGTACTCCGCTTCCTGGGCCGAGTCGCTGACTACGAGCAAAATGTCGACCACCGGCTTGGCCGCCAGCCCGGGAACCGAGGTCGTCGCCCACCGTCTGTTCGCGCAAATACTCCTCGGGGAGTTCCATCTTCACTCATTACAGAATCCGTCCAACCGCGCGATAGCCTGAAGCCATGTTGTGTGGACTGTTCCTGGAATTTACAGTCTCGCTCACGCTCCCCCCGTATCATGGTTTTGCATGAATCGCGTCGTCGTCATCGGTGCCACCGGCAAGGTCGGCCGCCAGGTTGTCTCTCAACTCGTCGCCGCGGGCGTACCGGTCCGCGCCCTCGCCCGCAACCCGGATACCGCGGATCTGCCTCCCCACGTGGAAGTCGTACGGGGAGATCTGACCCGCCCCGAGTCCCTCGATGCATGCCTCGCCGGCGTCGATGCCGTCTTCCTCGTTTGGTTGGCCCCGCCGGGTGCCGTCGCCCCCGCTCTCGAGCGCATCCTGAAGCAGGCGCGCCGCGTCGTATTCCTCTCCTCTCCCTACAAAACGCCGCACCCGTTTTTTCAAGCCGGGCAGCCCAACCCAACCGCGTCCATGCATGCCGAAATCGAACGTCTGATCGAAGCCTCCGGCCGCCAATGGACTTTCCTGCGCCCCGGAATGTTTGCCGCGAATGCCCTCGTCTGGTGGGCGCCGCTGATCCGCTCCGGCGCTACTGTGGTGCGCTGGCCCTATATCGCTGCTCCCACCGCTCCCATCCACGAGCGCGATATCGCCGCCGTCGCCGTCCGCACCTTGTGTGAGGAAGCTCACGCCGGGGCGGAATATCTGCTGACTGGACCTCAGGCCCTGACCCAGTTCGAGCAGATCGCGATAATCGGTGATGCGATCGGCCGCTCTCTGTGCTTGGAAGAAATCTCACCGGACGTCGCGAGAACCGAGTTGCTTGCAGCCTATCCTGCTTACATTCTGAATTACTTACTGAAGGCCTGGGATGCCGCGATCGGCCATCCTGCCTTCATGACATCCGCTGTTCAGGACATCACCGGAGCGCCTGCTCGAACCTTCCGTGAGTGGGTCACCGACCATACCGCGGAGTTTAGGGTGTAACCCCCGGGGTGTACACTGCACCATATATGATATGTACGGACGGCCACCGGCTGTGGTGACAGTCATCCGCGAAACCTGTGATCGATGCAAGACCCCCCAATTAAACCCGAACTCAAACTAAGAGATATTGCGGACGAAGCCCGCGCGGCAGAGCGGCTCAGGGAATCGGAACGGCGCTTTCGAGACATCCTCTCCACCGTTCATATGGTTGCGATGACGCTGGATGAGCTCGGCAATATCACCTTCTGCAATGACTACCTGCTCTCCCTCACCGGCTGGCAGCGCGAAGAGATCCTGGGAAAAAACTGGTGCGATCTCTTTGTTCCGCCAGGACAGTATCCGAAAGAGCTCTTCGTCTCACAACTCGCCACTGGGACCGTCCCATCCCATCGCGAGAACGAGATTGTTACCAAGGAGGGCGAGCGGCGCCTCGTCTCGTGGAACAACACGATTTTGCGCGACGCCGCCGGAAATCCCACCGGCACTGCCAGCATCGGCGAAGACATCACGGAGCGCAAGCGGGCCGAAATCGCGTTGCATCAGAGCGAACACCGCTTTCGGGAAATCGTTCAGAACCTCCCTGGAATTGTCTTCCAATTCTATGCGCGCGATAATGGAGAACTCGGCTTGTACTATGTGGGCGGCCGCTCCGAAGAGGTCTTCGGGCTGACGCTGGAGCCGCTCGGCACCTGGTACCAGCGTTTCGTCGCCTGCCTCCTCCACAGGGATCGCGGCAAATTCCTCGCCTCGGTGGAACAGAGTATACGCACCAGGACGAAATGGGAATGCGAGGCGCGCTTTCTCAAACCCGGCGGCGGAGAATTGCACTTCCGCGGAATGTCGCAACCCACGCGGCTCGAAACCGAGACCGTTTTCAACGGCATCCTGCTCGATATTACCGATCGGAAGCGCCTCGAAGATCAGTTCCAGCACGCCCAGAAGCTGGAGAGTGTCGGCAGGCTGGCCGGAGGCGTGGCGCACGATTTCAACAATCTGCTCACCGTGATCAATGGCTACAGCGGATTTCTGCTGAACCAGCTGCACCCTCAGGATTCGTTGCGAAGCCATGCGGAAGAGATCCTCAAAGCCGGACAGCGGGCTGCCGGCCTCACGGCCCAGTTGCTCGCCTTCAGCCGCAAGCAGATCATCGAGCCAAAGGCGCTCGTCCTGAACGACGCGGTGAATGAAGCCAAACGCATGCTGCAGCGGATCATTGGAGAAGACATTGAACTCGTGACCGAACTGGAGCCTTCGTTGGGTCGCGTGATGGCTGACTCGGACCAGATCCACCAGGTGATCATGAACCTGGCAGTCAACGCCCGCGACGCCATCACCGATTGCGGCAGGCTATCCATCGTCACCAGCAACGTCACGTTGGACCAGGACTCGCCGGATCTGCCTCCCGATATCAGGCCCGGGCACTATGTGCTGATGAGCATCTCCGACAACGGCATCGGCATGACCGACGCGATCCGCGAAAGCATCTTTGAGCCTTTCTTTACCACCAAGGAACAAGGCAAGGGCACCGGACTTGGCCTCGCCACGGTCTATGGCATCGTGCGCCAGAACAATGGCTGGATCCTCGTGGAAAGCGAGCCGGGTAAGGGCTCCACGTTCAAGATTTTTCTACCCCGCCTGGATGACGTCGCCGCCCTCCAACCTAAGCGTGGCTTCGCCATCGAACATTTTCGCGGAACCGAGACGATCCTGTTGGTCGAGGATCAGCCCGCGGTCCGAACCCTGGTAAATTCGATGTTGTCCGACCGCGGCTATCACGTCCTGGAAGTTGCCGACGGCCTGGAGGCGCTCGAACTGGAGCGCAAGTATTCGGACGCCATCCACCTGGCCATCACCGACATTGTTCTCCCCAGAATGAACGGCCGCGAACTCTACAGGCGATTGCGCGCCACGCGGCCCGATGTCAAGGTCTTATACATTTCCGGCTACTCCGCCGATGTCATCGCGCAACGGGACATCCTCGAACCGGGAGTTGCCTTCCTCGGCAAGCCATTCACCACCGATGAGCTCGCCGCCAAGGTCCGCGAAGTGCTCGGCGAACCGCGACCGTCAGGGAGCCATCTCTAGCCATCCCCTCACACTTCCACCACCACTTTTCCCAGTGCACCGGCTTCCACCAGTGCATACGCCGCCTCAATCTCCGCAATCGCGAAGTGTTGTTTGTTGAGCAGCGGCCGCAGCTTGCCCGCTTCGGCCAGCTCCGCTGCCTCGGCCAGTATCTTGCCATGATGCGCCCGGCTCTCGCCCGTAATCAGAGGAAACAGCGTAAACACGCCCGAGTAAGTGGCCCCCCGAAAGGAGAGCGGAGCCAGCGCGTGCGTTCCCCAGCCGAGCGAGCTCAGCACGCGGCCAGTGTACTGCTTCACCGCCGCGAATGACGCATCCAGCGTTGCGCCGCCCACCGTGTCATAAACGATATCGAACCCTTTCCCGCCGGTGTGAGCCGCCAGGTATTCTTCCAGTCGAACCGCGCGATAGTCGATCGGCAAAGCGCCGAAGCCTTCCACGATGCCCTTCTTGTCCGCCGATACGGTAGCAAAAACTTCCGCTCCGAAGCCGCGCGCAATCTGAACCGCGATGTGCCCCACGCCGCCGGCCCCCCCATGGATCAGTACCTTCTGACCTGCGTGCACCCTGGCACGGTCCACCAGCCCCTCCCAGGCCGTGATCGTGCTCAATGGGAGCGCCGCGGCCTCCCGCATCGAGAGATTCTTCGGTTTGTGCGCGAGCAGGTCCGCATCCGCCGCGATCACTTCGGCGAGCGTTCCCTGCAGGCCGCCCACCCCGCCCACCGCGCCGTAAACTTCGTCGCCGGGCCGGAAGGCCGTCACGCCGGGCCCAATCTCTTCGACCGTCCCGGCCATATCCAAACCCAACACCGCGGGAAGCGGCTGCTTCGCATGTGCCGCCTTGCCCCCTCGGATTTTGATGTCCAGCGGATTCACGCCGCTAGCTGCGATCTTGACCAGAACCTGGTTCGTCCCGGCCGCCGGGCGCGGACGCTAAACCTTCCGGAACTCTCCACCGACTCTCTCGACAAGATACGCTTGCATGTCGATTCCCCCTTCGCCAGCCAATCATGATTTTAGCGGTAGGGAAAAGCGCGCGCCGGTGCCTGCCGTGCTGCTCGCCGTGATCGCGCTTCCGTGAGCCTGCGCGATGGCCTGCGCGATCGAAAGCCCCAGCCCGAATCCGGAGCCGCTGCCGCGCGCCGCGTCGGCCCGGTAGAAGCGTTCGAAGATGTGAGCGAGCGCTGCCTCCGGAATGCCCTCCCCGGTGTCCTCCACGGTCAGCGTGACGCCTCCGTCGCGGGCGGCGGTTGAGACCGTGACCGTGCCGCCAGCCGGAGTATACTTCACCGCATTGTCCACCAGAATCAGGAGGATCCGCCGGATGCCGCTTGCATCGGCCGCGGCGTGGGCTGGTTCCGCCGCCGCGACCGCGCGCAGCGTCACGCCCTTCTCGCTCGCCAGCGTCACGTTTTGTTGCACCACGGAAAGCACCAGTTCGTTGAGGTCTGTCGACTGCATCGCCATGCCGAGCCCGTCCGCATCCGCGCGCGCCAGCGTAAGCAGCGATTCCGTGAGCGCGGTCATGTGCCCGGCCTCGTTCTCGATCTGCCGCAGCGACGCGCGGTACGCCTCCGCATCGCGTTCCCGCCGCAGCGCCAGCTCCGCCGTCGCGCGGATCAACGCCAACGGTGTGCGCAACTCGTGCGAAGCATCCGACGTGAATTGCCGGATGCGCTTCACCGCGATATCCAGCCGCTCCAGAACGTCGTTCCATGCCTGCGCCATGCGCTGCAGTTCATCGCCCGTCTCGGGCACCGCGACGCGCTGCGAGAGATTCTGTACCCCGATCGAACGCGCCACGGTAGTGATCTCGTCCACCGGCCGCAGCGCGCGCGAGCTCAGCCAGTAGCCGCCCAGGCACGACACGATCAATACTCCGGGAACCAGCAGGAGAATAAGATATCGGAAGTCCTCCATCACGCCGAGGATTTCATCCAGCGATACCGCAACCTGCGCCTCGTACTCCGAGCCTGCCGATGTCAGCCGCCCCGTGGCGACGCGCAATTGCCGTCCGCCGATTCGCTCCGTGTGAGGAGAAGGCTGTCCCAGGGCGTGCCGCGGCAGCTCCGGTTGTTTCGGAGAGGCCACCAGCAGTCCGCCCGCCGAATCGCGCAGCTGCACCACGCTGCCATCCGGAACTTCTCGCACGAACTCCCCGAGTTCCTGTTGCAGTTGCGCCCGGTCGCGGATTTCCGCATCTGCGCCCAGTGCCGTCTCCAGCCCCTGGATACGCTGCGCGAGCCGCGCGTCCACCCCGGCGATCAAGCGCTCCTGCAGCGAGATCCACATTGCCGAAGCGAATACCGCCAGCCCCATCAACAGCGCCGCCGCGTACCACAAGGTTAGCCGCTGCCGGATCGAGACCCGCATCACCGCTCCTCCCTCCGCAGGCAATAGCCCACGCCGCGCACGGTGCGCAGCACGCGCGATTCGCCCGCCGCCTCGATCTTCCCGCGCAGCAGCCGGACGAACGCATCCAGCGTGTTGCTCTCGATTTCGGCATCGCCTCCCCACACGCCTTCAATCAGCGATTCGCGCGTCGACACGCGGTCCGCGTTGCGCATCAACAACTCGAGAATGGCGTACTCGGTCCGCGTAAGCTCGATCTTTCGCGCGCCGCGCCGGACTTCGCGCGTGCCCAAATGGATCGTCAGCCCGGCCGTCTCCAGCACCACCGGTTGCGCGATCGGCCCGCGGCGCCCCACTGCCCGCACGCGCGCCAGCAGCACCTCGAATGAGAAAGGCTTGGTGAGATAATCGTCGGCGCCGATGTCGAGTCCCTGCACGATGTCACTGGCCGCATCGCGCGCGGTCAACATCAGAATCGGAGTTCGATCGCGATGGGCCCGCAGCCTCCGCGCAATCTCCAGGCCGCTCATGCCCGGCAACATGACGTCCAGCACCAGCAGGTCGAAACTGCCGGCCTCCGCGAATGCCAGCCCGTCGCGCCCGTCCAGCGCCACCGTTACCGCGTGGCCATCTTCCAGCAGGCCCTGCCGGAGCAATTCCGCCATCCGGCGTTCGTCTTCTACTACCAGAATCCGCATCCGCGAACCAAACTTCCATGGTATGCCGCCAACCTGAAAATTCCCTGTAGGCGGATGCGGGCCCTACTTACCCACCACCAGAATCGTGAATGAATCCGGCAGCATCGGCCCTCGTGCGGGTCCGCGGCCGCCCCGTCCCGGCGCCGGAACGCTCCCCGCGGGCGGAGCCGGCGGCGGCGGTCCGTATTCGGCGGCCATCGTCATTATGTGGTTCGTCTTCGCATCCAGCGTCAGCGTCTTCGCTCCCGCCATCGTCTGCAAATCCTGCTCCACCTCGAACCTCGTCGGACTCTTTTCCTTGACGATCGTCATCGTGCCGTTGCCGTGCGAGCTGAACGCCTCCATCGTCGCCGGATTGAACACCGCGCCGTCGGACCCGCCCGCCAGCGGCAGCGAAGTGATGATCTTGCCGTCCTCAGCGTTGAGGATCACCATCATCGGCTTCGCCGGCGTGACCGCCGGGATTCCTGATTGTCCGCACGCCGCGAACAGCACATGATTCTTCGCGTCCAGCGCCAGCCCGTTGCACCGGCTGCCCTTGTCTCCGAAATCGTAGTGCGCGGTGACCTTCATCGTTTTCGCGTCGACCACAGCGACATTCGCCTTGTCCTGGATCACTACATAGAGATGGCCCTTGCCATCGCTGACCGCCTGCTCCGGTGCGCCGCCCAGGTCCACCGTGCCTAGCACCGTGCCGTCCGTCGCGTCGATCACCGTCGCGTCCGCCGTCGGATGGCTGAATACGTAGATGCGATGGTTAAACGCGTCGGCGAGAATCCCGTCCGGGCTGCTCTTCGGGTCGATATCGATGGTCTTGATCAGCGCCATCGTTTTTGTGTCCCACATTGCCACCGGCTTGCTGCTCGCGAAGCCGTGGCCCGATTTGGCATCCACCGCCGCGCCGTTTGCCCGGGTATTGGGAATCTCGCCCACCGGCGCCAGCGTATCCAGATTGAACACCGTAACCCGCGCCGCTACCGGAGTCTCGCCCTGCACCGCTCCGCGCGGAATGTAAAGGCGCCGCCCGGCCTCGTCTGCATAAATATAATCGAAGCCACCCAAGCCGCCGGTTTTGGCCGTCTTGAGCACCTTGTAAGGCCCTTCCTGGGCGACTCCCGCGGTCACCAGCATCGTGAACCCCGCGGCCAATCCGATCCACATCCGTCGCATAACGTTTCTCCTGTCCTTCTACCCGTCAGTGCGCGCCGTCGCCGCGCTCGATCACCAGCAGCGCAAAGGAATCCGGCAGCACCGGCCCCCGTCCCCTGCCGCCCGCCGGCGCCGGCCCGAACTTCGCCGCCGCCACGAACAGGCGGTGATTGGTCGGGTCGAGCCCCATGTTGCGCGACCCCTGCGGCGTCGTCACCGTTTCCAGCACGTGATACTGGTCCGGAGAGTCCTGGTGAATCACCGTCAGCGTGCCGTCCGCATTCGACGCAAACGCGTTGCCCGCCGCCGCATCGTACCCGGCCCCGTCCATTCCCGCGCCGATCGGAACCGTCGCCACCACCTTGCCGCGCCTGATAGTCGGAGACCGCCATCACCCCGCTGCGGCATCCGCTGAACAGCCGGTGGTGCGCCGTATCGATCGCCATCGCGACCGGATTCTTGCACGGCGCCGTCGACCAGCGCCGCGCCACCGTCGCCGTCTTCCCGTCGATCTCCACCACCTCGCTCGTATCGGTCAGGTTCGCGTAGACCTTCCCGTCACCCGCCGCCGCGCCGTATTCCGGCTTGCCGCCCAGCGGCCACGTTGGTGATCAGCTTGCCCGCCTTCGGATCGATCACGGTGGAAGAATGCGCGTCCCCATTCAACGTGAACACGCGGTTCGATGCGCTGTCGAAGAGAATCGCGTCCGCGTCTTCCGCGGCCGGTATCCGCCCCAGCGGCTTGAACGTCTTCAGGTCGAACATCACCACCGATTGATCGTTGCCGGAGGTCGCGAATCCATGCCCCGTGCCGGTCGCGATCGCGGTCCCGTGCGCGCCCTGGATGCCCGTGACTTCGCCCAGCAGTTTGCCGCTGTCCTGATCCACCACCATCACACGGTTCTGCCTGGCAATGAACACCCGGTGGTTCGGCGGATCAGGCACGATGTAATCCCAACTCCCATCCCCGCCCAGCGCATAAGTGTGAGTCACCCGGTACGCCGACCCTGATTGCGCCAGCAGCGACACCACAACCATCGTCAGCCCCGCCACGATATTGCGCATACTTTTGATCCTCCGCCCCAAAGTATACGCGCCGGAACATGAATACCCGGTTAACAATAGAACCACGGCTGCCGTCTGCATCTCATGCCGCAGGATCTCCGTTTCGCGGTAACGTACCTTTCTCCGGGCCCGGCCTTCGCCAATACCGCCTGCCCAGCCGCCCGCGTCGACCTCTCCACCGCCCTCTGCTCCGAGGAGGCCGCCGTCGCCGTCAACGAGCCGCGACCGTCAGGGAGCGCAACGCGCTCTTCCGCCCGTGCCGATCGCCCTCACACCGAGCCGCGACCATCAGGGCGCGATCTCTTCGGTCGACACAGAACTGGTGTTCTATCATCGATCGAACCCCTTCGTTGTCTCCGGCGGACCCGGATCCGGCAAGACCACTCTCCTCCGTGAGTTGGCCAAGTCCGGTTTAACCCACGCATCGGAGGTCGCAAGGGACACCCGCTTCATCGTGCATGCCGTCTATCGTGAGTGCGGCTATGATGCCGTAGAATTGCGCGCGTGACACCCCCGAGCGAGCCCGCTTCGTTTTACAACACCTGGGATTCCGGGTTGTTACCCGCCCGTAACGCGCGGGTGGGAGAATAGGTGTGGAGGTGCGGTATGCTCCGCGGAATCTCCGCCATCCTGCTTCCATCCGGCATGCTGGCCGTCGCAATCGGCTTCGCCTATGCGCTCACCGCCAGCCGTGCCGTCGACCCGAAATTCACCTTACTGCAATCCCTGCTGCGGTCTGTCGACCACCAATGGACAGCCTTTCACCACAAGCATGCAGCCTGAGGCGCCATGTCACCCATCTCATGGGCGATTCTCATCATTGCGATTGCCTTGGTGTTTGACTTCATCAATGGCTTTCACGACGCTGCAAATTCCGTCGCAACCGTGGTCGCGACTCGCGTGCTCTCGCCATTTCAGGCGGTACTCTGGGCAGCCTTCTTCAATTTCGTTTCGGCCTTTACCTTTGGCACGGGCGTCGCCGGAACTGTCGGTCAAGGCTTTGTCGACATTCATATGGTCACTCCAGCGGTCATCCTGGCAGGCCTGATCGGCGCGATTGCCTGGGACTTGATCACCTGGTGGCTCGGTCTGCCGACTAGCTCTTCCCACGCGCTGATTGGCGGTTACGCTGGCGGCGCAGTGGCTCACGCGGCCCACGAATTGGGAGCCGCCAGGGCATTCGAGGGGCTGGTGCTGGGACAGTGGCCGATGACGTTGGCCTTCATCGTCATTGCGCCGCTCCTCGGACTGATCCTGGCTTACATCTTGATGGGATCCATTTATTGGCTCTTCCGCAAGTCGAGCCCCTCCCGCATGGACCGGCATTTTCGCCGCCTGCAGTTGGTCTCCGCCGGCCTCTACAGTTTTGCGCACGGCACCAATGACGCGCAGAAGACCATGGGCATCATCACCAGTGTTCTGGTGACCGGCGGTTTTCTGCGGACTTTTAACGTGCCAGTGTGGGTCATTCTTTCGGCCCACGCGGCCATTGCCCTCGGAACCCTCAGTGGAGGATGGCGCATCGTGCACACCATGGGCTCAAGGTTGACCAAGCTGAAACCGCGCGGAGGATTCGCCGCCGAGACCGCCGCCGCCATTTCGATCCTCTTCGCGACTTTCCTAAAACAACCCGTATCCACCACGCACGTGATCGCCGGGTCGATTGCCGGTGTCGGCACCATCCAACGCGTCAAGGCCGTGCGTTGGGCCCTCGCCCGCGACATCGTCTGGGCATGGGTCCTGACCATCCCCGCGGCCGCCTGCATAGCCATGCTGGCCTTTCTGCTACTCTCGTTCCTGGGCGTTTCGGCTTGAATTAAATCTGTGCGCGCAGCCGAAACCCGCGCCTGATATCAGGAAGCCGGGGCGATTTCTCGTCCGGTGGGCCACTTGACTCGCGGCAGTGCAGACCGGATTCCGAAAGCTGTCCGCGCGGCCCTTCGACATAAGCCCGCCGCCTGATGCGGACCGCGCTTCGCCGCCAGGCCATTTGCCTGGCCGAGCCTTACGCCACCTCCAGACGTGGCCGCACCGGCTCGAGAATCATCTCCTTCTTTGTATAGTCGAGGAAGGTCCGGTAACGCCTCAGAAACTCGACTCCCAGTAAGCCGTCTGGAAACCCTGGTGCCTCGACATTGCCTCCGAACCCCTGTACCGGCAGAAGATGCACGATCGGATCTTCCATGGTGGCGTGCCCGACCGCAATGCGTTTAATGCAGCACGCGGACCGCCCATATCCGGACGGCGCCCACGGCAGACCGCGGCCAAGGCTGCGCAGTTCCTCGCTGAATTTCGGAGTCAGATAGGCAGCGCTGCCGCCGGCTCCTGTGTCAACCGTTAGCCGAGCCTTCACCGGGCCCAGGTCGTCGATTGTCAGCCATCCTTCCACCTGCGGATTGTTCTCCCAAAGATCGAAGGAGATTGCCGCGCCGGCGCCTTCGTAGCGGAAGGATTCCATCGAATGGAAGCGGATCGCAGGTTCCTGGTAATCGAGCTCGATGATGGTACTGGCGAACGCGCGCCGCCTACATCGATCGTGACGCGTGCGCGACCGTCGGGACGCAGAACGGGATCGTTGGGCCCCGCGCTGCGGCCTCCGTAAGCAGGTGCAATGCCGAGTGCCGCCGCTTTGCCGCGGCTAAGATACAGATGCCGTCCACCCCCGGTGTCGAGGAGGAACCAATACTCCGGGCCCCCGTTGACGCTCACGGGGATCAGGATCTGGTTCGAGCGATTGAGGCGGGCGGGCGATTCGATTCTTCGGGGTTTGCCTTGAGCAAGGCACCGTATCCGCGCGGCACTGCTGATCGCAGCCAGCGCGGCACGCCGGGTGAGCATAGCCGTGCTTTCACTCCACCACACTACGGACCTGCGATCAATGGGGCCGTGCGGTTTGCCAGCCCCAATCCCTCTGGCATCATGCTCGCCCCAGACCTGCTTGCCTTAAATGCCATGATGAAGGGAACCACAACCCGCGCCCTCGCCGTGCCCAATTCAGTGGGACAGGCCTCCCGGCCTGTCCACTAATTAAATCAATAATTTGCCCGCCCTCCTCACGCCTTCAAAATCCCGTTCACACCAACATAAAATAAATTTTCTTCCCCTAAGCCAATGATTTCAAACCCCTTCCCCCACCGCCTTCTCCCGCCACCCCCGAATCCTCAGACCCCGTGCTCTATCATCTAAACAGGTAGCAGGGTTAGAAATGCAGTGCCGCCCGGTAAACGGGCTACGTATAGCCCACTTTGAATTTCTAACTCTTTTCTTATCAACAAACTTATCCGCGAAAGTGGGCTACGCATAGCCCACTTTTGTCCTGGTAGCCCCAATCACTCAGGTACTTCCTCTAAACCTCGGATTGCCTGATACAATCCTTAAGCGAACCCATGAACAGCCCGACCGCCACCGCGATTCCGGATCCCGGACGACGCCTGGGCCACTACGAAATCCGCGAAAAACTCGGCAGCGGTGGCATGGGCTCCGTCTACCTCGCCTTCGATACCCGCCTCAATCGCAGCGTCGCCCTCAAAATCCTCGCCATCGAAAATTGGGAAGGCACCGATGGCGCCGGCCGACTCCTCCGCGAAGCCCAGGCCGCCAGCGCCCTGAACCACCCCAACATCGTCACCGTCTATGAGGTCGGCCGCGAACACGAGATCGATTTCATCGCCATGGAGCACATCACCGGCAAGACGCTCGCCAAGCTGGCGGCGCGCCGCGTGCCTCCGCGTGAACTCATCCCCATCCTTATCCAGATAGCCGACGCCCTCGCCGCCGCACACGCCGCCGGCATCGTCCACCGCGATCTCAAGCCCGGCAACATCATGGTCACCGACCGCGGACTCGTCAAGGTTCTGGATTTCGGCATCGCCAAAATCCGGCCCGGCGGCAATCCCGGTAACGATCCCACCCAGACCCTCACCGAGATCGGCAAGGTCTTCGGCACCGCCGCCTACATGTCCCCCGAACAGGCTGAAGGCAAGGATGTCGATAACCGCTCCGACATCTTCTCCTTCGGCTGTGTCTTCTACGAATTGATCACCGGCCAGCGCGCCTTCCACGAGGACACCGGGATGGCGACGCTCGCCGCCGTCGTCGCCAAGGACCCGCGACCCGTCCGCGAATTCGTCCCCAACCTGCCGCGCTCCGTCGAACGTATTGTCGAGAGTTGCCTCCGTAAGAAACGCACCGAACGCTGGCAATCCATCGAAGATGTCAAGCTCGTGCTCGAAGCCGCGCTCGCCGATCTCGATCTCGCCGAGCCCGTCCGCCGCTCGCGCCGCTGGCCCTTGGCCCTCGCCGCCGCCGGAGCCGCCCTGCTCGCCGTCGCCGCCACCTTCTGGTGGCTGCGTCCTCCTCCGCCCGCTCCCGCGGCGGTGCTGCGCCGCGTCACCAACACCTCCGGCCTCACCGCCTTTCCCACGCTCTCCCGCGATGGCACGCTGCTCGCCTTCGCCAGCGATCGCAGCGAAGCCGGCAACCTCGATATCTGGATCCAGCAGATCGGCGGCCGCGACCCCTTCCGCCTCACCACCGACGATGCCGACGACACCGACCCCAGCATCTCCCCCGATGGCACCCGCGTCGCCTTCCGCAGCGAGCGCAATGGCGGTGGCATCTACGTCGTCCCTTCCATGGGCGGCGAGGCCGCGCTCCTCGTGCCCGGCGGCCGCGCTCCGCGCTTCTCTCCCGACGGCCGCTGGATCGCCTATTGGGCCGGCCGCGAAAGCGAGAGCCTCCTCCCCGGCACCGCGCGCGTCTTCGTGATCGAAAGCGGCGGTGGACAACCGCGCCAGCTTGGCACCGATCTCGGCACAGCGACCTCCCCTATCTGGTCCCCCGAGGGCGATCGCGTCCTGGCGCTCGGACGCCGCGATCTCTCCGATCCCGCCCCCGATTGGTGGATCCTGCCTCTCCAATCCGGACCCTCGCAAAAAACCGGCGCGCTCGCCGCGCTCTCCGCGCAGCGCCGCCACTACACCGCCTGGAATACTCAGATTCTTCCCATCGAATGGCGCGCCTCCGGACGAGTGCTGTTCGCATCGGGTCCGGCCGATGGCGGCAATCTCTGGGAGATCGCGGTCACCGGCGGCAAAGTCAGCGGCCTCGCGACTCAAATCACCCAAGGCCCCGGCTTGCAGCTCCATGCCTCCACCGCTGCCACCCCCGAACACCGCATGGCGTTTTCCAACCTGGAGTGGAAGCCCGAAATCTGGAGCCAGGCCGTCGATGCCGATCGCGGCATCGCGCAGGGAGAAGTGTCCCGCGTCACGGTCGATGAACCTTCCTCCATGAGCCCCTCTCTCTCCGGCGACGGCCGCTACCTCGCCTTCCTCCGTCGCCAACTCGGCCTTACCTCCCTGCGCTCCCGCGAACTGGCCACCGGCAAAGAGATCAGCCTCGTCACCGGCAACGGCGCATTCTTCAATCCGCGCCTCTCCGGTGATGGCGCTACCGTCGCTTACTCCGATGCCGAGGGAAGTCTCTTCGCCATGCCGCGCACCGGCGGGCCGGCCGAAAAACTCTGCTCCGCCTGCGGCACCGTCATGGGCATCTCCGCGGATGCCAGGCGCATTTCCTACGAACCCATTCAAGCCGAGAACCTGACCTGGTACGACCTGGACCGCAAGGCCAGCGTGACCGCCGCTCCCAAGCCCGCCGAAGGCGTGCTCTCCGCCGGACGCTTTTCGCCCGACGGCAAGTGGATCGCCTTCCACATGCGCACGCGCCAATCCACCTCGCAGATTTTCCTGCTGCCGACAACCGCCGCTCTCCCCGTGCCGCGCGAATCCTGGGTGCCGGTCACCGATGGCAAAAGCGACGAGCTCGAGCCTGCATGGTCGCCCAATGGAGAGCTGCTCTACTACCTCTCCGATCGCGATGGCTTCCGCTGCATCTGGGCGCGCCGCCTGGACCACACCACCCATCTGCCGTCCGGTGATGCCTTCGCGGTGGTCCACTTTCATCGCTCGCGACGGTCCCTCAAACGCATCACCAATACCACCGGTTTGACTGGCCTTTCGGTGGCCCCTGGCCGCATGGTTTTTTCCTTCGGCGAACTCACCGGAAATATCTGGCTGCTCGAGACACCGCGTTGAAGCTTAGCGTCGTGATCATCTCGCGCAATGAAGGCGCCGAGTTGCGCCGCACGCTCGAAAGCCTGCGCGCCACCTTGCCCCCACGCTCGGAAATCGTGATCGTAGACGATTGCTCCACCGATGGCTCCACCAGGGGACTGCGCCGCGTCATCAAGGCGAATGGCATCGGCGTGGCGCGTGCCCGCAATCTCGGTGTTTCCAAAACCACCGGCGAACTGTTGTTCTTTGCCGACGCCCACATCCGCCTGGAGAAGCGCTGGTGGCATCCCCTGGCGGAAGTACTCGAAGATCGCCAGGTCGCCGCCGTGGCTCCCGCGGTCACCCATCTTCCGGCCACCCGCCGCCGCGGCTTCGGACTCACCTTCACCGGCCCGGACCTGGATGCGCGCTGGCTGCCGCGCCAGGGCGTGACTCCTTTCTCGGCGCCGATTCTTCCCGGCTGTTCGCTCATGATGCGCCGCGCCACTTTCGATGCCGTTGGCGGCTGGGATGGCGGCCTGCTGCATCGCGGCGGCGTGGATAACGAAATGTCCGTGCGTCTCTGGCTGCTCGGCTACGAACTCATGGTGGCTCCGCAGGTGGTGGTGCCGCATCTCTTTCGCAGCGCCTCGCCCTATCCGGTCGGCTGGCCGCAGTACCTGCATAACCGGCTCCGCCTCGCCTTCGTACACCTCAACGCGGCCCGCCTGGCCAAAGTGGTCAAGGCCCTGGACAAGGAGCCGGCCTTCGGCGAAGCCATGGAACTGCTGGTGTCGGGCGATATCTCGGCGCGCCGCCGCGAACTGCTCGGCCGCCGCGCGCGCACCGACGACTGGTTCTTCGAAAGGTTCGGCCTCAAATGGTGAAAGACGATTTCTCGCCGTTCAAACGCCACAGCGGCTGGTTCTCGCAGTGTGCCTGCTATCCCCTCCGCGATGCGCACCCCGGCCAGCTTGAGGCCTATTGGAAAGACCGCCAAAACAACGGCTGGCTGGACCAGTCGCTCGAGTGGACCTGCGTGGGTCCGAAGAACATCGCCGGCCGCGTGACCTCGCTCGTGATCGATCCCGCCGACGACAAACATCTCATCGCCGGCTCGGCCGCCGGCGGCGTATGGAGCAGTCCCGATGGCGGCATGACCTGGCAGCCCGCCTGGCCCAAGTGGGCGAGCCAGAGCATCGGCGCGCTGGCCTTCGACGCTCACGACCCCAAGGTCTTATACTGCGCCACCGGGGAAGCCAACATCTCTCCGGATTGCTATCCGGGCAGCGGCATCTACGTGAGCCGCGATAGCGGGTCCACCTGGGACGTGCTGGCCGTGGCCGATGACAACGCGCTGCCGCGGCGCATCGGCACCCTGGTCTCCTCGCCTCTGACCGCCGGGCTCCTTTACCTCGGCGGTGTCAACCTCGATGAAGATCAGCCCGGCGGCTTCTATCAGTCCTGCGATGGCGGCAAAACCTGGATGCGCGAGGATTCCTTCAGCGCCAACACCTATTGGTGCCATTCGATCGCGCTCCACCCTGACGGCACTATTTTCGCCGCGCTCGAAATGCGCGGCTGGCAGACCGGAATCTATCGCTGCGACAAGGGCGATCCCAAAACCTGGAAGCAGCTCCACGACCGCCTGCCCTCGGGCGATGTCACCGGCCGCATCAGCCTCGCGATTGCGCCCTCGCAACCCGATACCATCTACGCGCTGGTGTCGGACCCGCTCGGCAGCGAGGTGCTTGGCGTCTATCGCAGCCGCACGCGCGGCGACCGTTGGACCGAAATCGGCGGTACCGAATTCGCCGCCGAAGACCAGGGCTGCTACAACAACGTCGTCGCCGTTCATCCGAAGAATCCCGATATCGTGGCGTGCGGTCTAAACGATATCCACATCACCACCGACAGTGGCGCGAGTTGGACCCGTGCCAGCCATTGGGATGCCGATGAGGGCACTGCGCAATACGTGCACGGCGATCAGCATGCGGTTTTGTTCACCGGGGAAAAGACGATTTTCGCAGCCAACGACGGCGGCGTTGTGATCAGCGAAGACCTGGGGGCGAGCTGGCACGACCGCGGTAAGGGCATGGTGACCACCATGTTCTACGACATCGACGTCGCGCCCACCGACGGCAAGATTCTCGGCGGCGGAACTCAGGACAACGGCAGCCTCGTGACAGGCGTAACTGCGAACGAAGGCGAATTTCTTCGCGTGCTGGATGGCGACGGCGCGTGGATGGTCTTCGACCCGAAGGACGAGACTCACGTGTTCGGCTCCAAATCCGATATCCACATCTTCCGCCACAGCGCGAGCAAACACTGGGTCACGGATTTTTGGGAAGAAGTGAGCCCGAAGGGATTGAAGGAGACCGAGCATCATCAGGTGGCGGTCGCGGTGCTGGCTATCGATCCCGATAACGGCCGCAAATTGTGGGCCGGCTCCAAGCGCTTGTGGATGACCACCGACGACGGGCGCGAGTGGACGCCGCGCTCACCGGTCTTCGACAACACCGCCATCACCGCGATCGAAATTCCCGCGGCGGGTTCGGGCCAGGTGTTCGTGGGCACCAAGCGGGGCGGCATTTTTCGCAGTCTGGATGACGGCGAGACCTGGTCGGGAAATCTCTCAGGCCCCGAAATTCCCATGCGCACCGTCACACGCATCGAGACTCATCCGCGCAAAGCGTCGCGCGTGGTAGCGACGGTCGGCGGCACCGGCATCGTGTCGCGCGCCATACCGCGCAAGATGGCGTACGACAAACCAGGCCCGTTGACCAGCGGAGTCGAGAACATCGCGCACGTCTTTTTGAGCGAGGATGGCGGGCTCACCTGGAAGGCGATCGATACGCCGGAGATGCCCAAAGTGGCATACCATGCGGCCGTCTTCGAAACTCACGAACCCTATCGCCTGTTCGTCTCTAACGACTGCGGAGTGTGGATGACGGCCGATCTCGCGACGTGGACGGACCTCTCGATGACGCTGCCGAATGTGATGATCAACGACCTCGTGTATCACGATCGCGATCGCACGTTGACGGCCGCCACATATGGCCGCGGTATCTGGCGTGCCGCTATTCCACGGCTTAATGACGCAACTAACGCAGAGCCAAAGAGCTAGCTCTTCGATAATCTTTAGGTATAAGATAGGAGCACCCAGTACGGGAAGTTCCAAATCGATGAGGAGAATGTAAAAAAATGGCAACTAAGAAAAAGGCAGTGAAGAAAGCAGCAAAGAAGGCGCCCGCAAAGAAGGCTGTGAAGAAGGCTCCTGCGAAGAAGGCTGTGAAGAAGGCCGCGAAGAAGGCGCCCGCGAAAAAGGCCGCCAAGAAAGCACCCGCGAAGAAGGCCGTCAAGAAGGCGCCCGCTAAGAAAGCCGCGAAGAAGAAAGTGAAGCCGACCACGCCCCACCTGCCCATGGACACTCCGATGAGCTCGTAGTCAGCCGTTTCCGTTTTTCATTTTGCGGGCGATCAGGAACGCGAGTTCCATGGATTGTTCGTAGTTCAATCGCGGGTCTACTTCACTTTCGTAGGCCCGCGCCAAATCCTCTTCATTCGGTCCCCGCGCCCCTCCCACGCACTCCGTAACATTTTCACCGGTGAGTTCGATGTGCACTCCTCCCAGCTTCTGCTCCAATGATGCGTGGATGTCGAAGGCCTTTTCCACTTCGGTATAAATATCCTCGAAGTTGCGCGTCTTGATGCCACCCGCGGTCATGTGCGTGTTGCCGTGCATCGGGTCGCAGACCCACACCGGCTTGCCGCCTTCAGCGCGCACGTGATCGATCAGGCGGGGTAGCGCATCGGAGATCTTGCCGGCGCCGAAGCGGTGGATCAGGGTCAGGCGTCCTGGACTGCGTTCAGGGTCGAGCATCTCGAACCAGCGCGCCACCTGCTCGCGCGTGGCGGAGCCGCCCACTTTGATGCCGATCGGATTTTCGATGCCGCGGAAATATTCCAGGTGCGCACCGTTGGGGTCGTTGGTGCGCAACCCGACCCACGGGAAATGCGTGAGCAGGTTGAAGTAGCCGGGACGCCGCGGCACCTGCCGGGTCTGCGCCGCCTCGTAGCCCAGGTGAAGGGCTTCGTGCGCGGTATAGAAATCGATCTTATCGGTATCGCCGGCGCGCACGCCGAGCACGTTCTCCACGAACTGGAGCGAATCCTTGATGGTCTGCACCATGCGGTGGTATTCGTGCGCGAGCGGAGATTCCTTGGCCCAGTCGAGATCGAAGTATTCGGGATGGTGCAGGTCGGCGAAGCCGCCTTTGACCAGCGCACGCACGAAGTTGAGCGTGAGCGAAGCGCGTTCGTAGCCGCGCAGCAGCAATTGCGGATCGGGACGCCGGGCCTCGGGGGTGAACTCGGGGCGATTGATGTTGTCGCCGCGATAGCTGGGCAGCGTGACGCCGTCGCGGACTTCGTCGTTGGTGGAGCGCGGCTTGGCGTACTGTCCGGCGAAGCGTCCGATGCGGATCACGGGACGCCGCGCGCCGATGACCAGCACCAGCGACATCTGCAGCAGGACTTTCAGCGTGTTGGTGATGCGGACCGGAGTGCAGTCCACAAAGCGCTCGGCGCAATCGCCGGCTTGCAGCACGAACTGGCGGCCTTCGGCGGCCTCGGCCAATTGCCCGCGCAGATGCAGAATCTCCCAACTGGTGACCAGTGGGGGAAGCGTGCGGATTTCGGCGAGGACGCGCTCAACTTCAGCGGCATCGGCGTACTCAGGTTGTTGTAAGGCAGTCCTCTGCCTCCAGGAATCGGGAGCCCACATGGGAATTCACAGGTTATCACGTGGCGTAGGGCACTCTAGCCTGTGACCTGCCCATGGTGGGGTGGGGCACGGTGCCCCACCCACTTCACGTGCGTGCGCGGCGGAGGCCTCCGAACTTCCGTTACGCCGCACTGGAATGCTCATCGGCGTGGTCCGGCAAAACTTGAATGACATACCTGTTGACATTCAACAGGGAAGGGGCGATACTTCTGTTGACGTCCTACAGGGGGGAACGAGGCACATGCTGCGAGAGTGGATTTCCCGGATTCGCGGAGCGGTATTGCGCAGGCGCATGGAGCAGGAGTTTTCGAGCGAGATCGAAGCTCACCTTGCGCTATTGGCCGAAGACCTGGTGCGGCGGGGCATGGCTCCCGAAGAGGCGCGGCGGGAAGCGCGGCGCCAGTTCGGCGGAGTGGCCCAGATTCAGGAGTTGCATCGCGAAGGCCGCGGGATCGCCGCCCTGGATCACGCCGCGGCGGACCTGCGCTATGCCCTGCGTATGATGCGGCGGAATCCCGGGTTCACGGTGGTATCGGTGCTCACTCTCGCGCTCGGGATCGGGGTCAACACCACGCTGTTCTCGGCTTACAATGCGGTGGCGTTGAAGCCGCTGCCGGTGGCCGAGCCGCAGCAGGTGGTGCGGTTGGAGCGCTGGCTGGCGAGCCATGCCCGCGGCGATATTCAATATGCGTTCTCCTATCCCGAGTACCTTTACCTGCGCGACCACGGGCAGGCCTTCGCGGGAATGGCGGCATCGAGCTGGCCGGTGCGGGTGTTGGCGGCATGGCGGGGGGAGCGCGTAGGCGACCGTCTGCAGGGGCACCTGGTCTCCGCCAATTATTTTTCGGCGATGGGAGTGGGCGCGCGATTGGGGCGCTGCTTCGCGGCGGAGGAAGATCGCGTGCCGGGCGGCAATCCACTGCTGGTGCTGAGCGCGTCGGCGTGGCAGCGGCGGTTTCATGGCGATGCGCAGATCGTGGGCCAGGTCGTGAAGCTGAATGGCACGGCCTTCACGGTGATCGGAGTCATGGGCGAGGAGTTCACCGGGACTTCGGTGATTCCGTCCGTTCCCGACTTTTGGACGCCGCTCTCGATGCAGCAACAGCTGGCGCCGGGACGCAACTGGCTGGTCGATCCGGACGAGCCGGTGTTCCAGGTTCTGGCGCGGCTGCGGGCGGGCACCGGGTTGGCACGCGCACAGGCCGAGGCGGAGTTGCTGCTGGGGCAGTTCAGCGCGACCCACGTGGAGCGCGATAAAACGATTTCGCTGACGCTGCAGCCCACGGCCTTCTTCGGCAACACCGAGGACCCGCGCTTCAAGGCGCTGGTGGCCGGGCTGATGCTGGTGGTCGGGCTGGTGCTGCTGGTGGCCTGCGCCAATATTGCCAACATGCTGCTGGCGCGCGGGGCGGGACGCCAGCGTGAGATCGGACTGCGGCTGGCGCTGGGCGCGGGCCGTGGGCGCGTGATCCGCCAGTTGTTGACCGAGAGCATTGTGCTGGCACTGGCTGGTGGGGCCGTGGGGCTGCTGTTCTCGATCTGGAGCAGCCGGCTGCTGTGGGTGGCGATCGAGAGCCTGCTGCCGGGGCCTCTCGGCGGTGGAACCACGTTCGCAGTAGACCTCACGCCGGACGCGCGCGTCTATGCCTACGCGCTGGCGCTTTCGGTGGCCACCGGAATTCTCTTCGGCCTCTCGCCGGCGCTGCAGTTCACGCGCCCCGACCTGATATCCGCGCTGAAGGACGAAGGCGCGGGTTTTGCGCGCGGCTGGAACCGGTCGCGGATGCGGAGTTTCCTGGTAGGCAGCCAGGTGGCGGTATCGATGCTGCTCCTGATCACCACCGGTCTGCTGTTGCGCGGAATGACCCGTGCTCAGGTGGCGGAGCCGGGCTTCGAAGCGCGCGGCCTTTATGTGTTGACGGCGGATTTTGGCGCGGAGCCGGGGAAGGCGATCGAGCGGCAGCACCGGCTGCTGGAACGCGTGAAACTGGCGGCCGGTGTGACCAGCGCGGCCACCGGCACGGTGCCGATGACGGGCACGTGGACGCCGCCGATGATCGCCGGGCAAGAGCGGGGACGCACGCTCGGCAGCTTTGCCGATGAGACGTATCTGGCGACAGTGGGGATCCCGCTGGTGCGCGGCCGCAACTTCACGAAGGCGGAAGTGGAGCGCAGCGCAGCGGTGGCGGTGATCAGCGAAGGGGCGGCGCGCCGCTTCTGGCCGGGGCGCGACGCGTTGGGACAGCGCTTCCAGCTCGACATGGATTTCCGCGGCACGATGGCCGAGTTCGAAGTGGTGGGGCTCGTGAAGGATGTGCGGTTCGCCAATGCGACCCGGCTCGACCCCTCGCACGTCTACCTGATCCCCAAGCCGTTGGGCTTCGAAAACATGCTGGTGCGTGTGCGCGGCGATGGTCCGGGGGCGCTGGCTGCCGTGAGGGCGGAGGTGGAAAAAGCGGACAGCGACCTGTTGCCGAGCCTCGCGCTGGTCAGCGTGGAAAGCGGGCCCCTGCTGCTCCAGAAATTGCAGGTGCAGGTATTCGCGATATTCGCCGGAGTCCTGGCGGGTCTGGCGCTGCTGTTGGCGGGAGTCGGGATTTACGGCGTGATGGCATACCTGGTCAGCCAGCGGACGCGGGAGATCGGAGTGCGGATGGCGCTGGGCGCGGCGGCGGGCGACGTGGTGCGCGGAGTGGTGCTCGGCGGACTGCGTCCGGTGGCGGTGGGGATCGCGGTCGGGATGGCGGGGGCGGCGGGGATTTCGGCGGTGCTGCATTCGACGCTCTCTTTCCCGGGGGCGGCGGACCTTTTATATGGAGTGAGCTTTTACGACCCGGCGACGTTTTTGGGGCTGGCTGGATTTTTGATGGCGGTGGCTGGGGTGGCGAGCATCGTGCCGGCCAGGAGGGCGGTGCGGGTGGATCCGGTGGTGGCGTTAAGGTATGAATAAGACTTGATTAGTGGACAGGCCGGGAGGCCTGTCCCACTTTCGGACAATCGGGTGCCAATAGCGATCATAATGTGAGTGGACGTGTGAGTGGAATCAAGGGATTGCGGGAGAACTCGGATTGCATCGTCACAAGGCGTGATGCGCAATCTGATGCAAGACGTTCGATTCGGGTTCCGGGTGTTAACCGGGAGTCCCGCGTTTGCCTGCGTGGCAGCGTTGACGTTGGGGCTGGGAATCGCCTGCACGACGACGGTATTTTCGTGGGTGGATAGCGTCTTGCTGCATCCCTACCCGGGGACGGCGCGGAGCGAGGATCTGATCACGCTGGAAATGATCACGACGGGCGCGCCGAACGGAGGCACCAGCATTTCCTGGCAGGACTATCGCGATTATCGCGACCGGCTGAAGATGCTCTCGGGCGTGACCGTACACCGTCAATGCGCGTTCACGCTGGGCGACGTGCAGTCTTCGCGCCTGGCGTGGGGCGAACTGGTATCCGGCAATTACTTCCAGGTGATGGGGGTCAAGCCGGTGGTGGGGCGTTTGTTCACGCCTGAGGAAAACGGGGACGCGTTGGGCGCTTTTCCGGCGGTGGTGATCAGCGACCGGTTTTGGCGCAGTTATTTTCGCGCCGACCCGGCAATCGCGGGCAAGACGCTGCGCGTGAACCGGCAGGCGTTGACGATTGTGGGAGTGATTCCGCCGGGATTCCGCGGCAGCTCGCCGGTGATGCAATACGATGTGTGGATTCCGGTCACGATGGCGGTAACGCTGGGATCGCTGCCGAATTCCACGTTCACGGACCGCGGCGACCGCGGCATGCTGGCGACGATCGGGCGCCTGGCGCCGGGCAGCTCAATTGCGCAGGCGCGGGCCGAGGCTGTGGCGCTGGCGGCCAGCCTGGCGGCGGCGAATCCGAAGACGAACCGGCTGACGAGCGCGACCGTGCTGCCTTCCTGGGAAGAGCACAACGGCGTGAACGAATACCTGCGGGCTCCGCTGACGATCCTGTTGGCGGTCTCGTTCGTAGTGCTGCTGATTGTGTGCGTGAACGTGGCGAACCTGCTGCTGGCGCGCTCGGTGGGGCGGCAGCGGGAATTCGGAATCCGCTTCGCGCTGGGCGCGGGACGGGTGCGGGTGGCGCTTCAGATATTGACGGAAACGCTGGTGCTGGCTCTCGCGGGTGCGGGAGTGGGCCTGCTGATCCTACTCTGGATGCAGGGCTCGTTGATCGCGATGGTGCCGAGCATCGGATTTCCGCTGAGCACGTCGTTGATTTTGAACGGGCGCATCCTGGCGTTCACGGCGTTCGCATGTGTGGCAGCGGCCTTAATCTCCGGGGCTTCGCCGGTGTTGTTCGTGTGTCATTCGAACTTGAACGAAGTGTTGAAAGAAGGCAGCCGCAGCGACACGGCGAGCGCGGCCTCGCGGCGTACGCGGAGCGCGCTGGTGGTGGGCGAAGTCGCGCTGGCGACGGTGGCGCTGGTGGGCGCGGGGTTGTTCGTGCGGAGCTTCCAGAATATCCGCGCCATCAACCCCGGCTTCGAGTCCGGCAGAGTGCTGCTGGGACGTTTTTTCATCGAGACGGCGGGCTACACGGGGAATCAGATTGAGCAGTTTGGGCTGAGGCTGAAGGAGCGGATGCTTTCCTCGGCCGGGGTTGAGGCGGCGAGCTTCACGGATTTCGTGCCGCTGAGCACGACGGCGGGTCCGTGGAACTTCGTGCGGGTGGAAGGCTACACGCCGGCGAAGGACGAGATTCCGACGTCCAGCCGCGCGCTGATATCGCCCGGCTACTTTGCGACCATGCGGATCCCGCTGATAGAGGGCCGCGATTTCACGCAGCGCGACGATGCGAAAGCGGAACCGGTGATCATCGTCAACCAGCAGTTCGCCAGGAAGTACTTCCGGGGAGAGAATCCGATGGGGCGCAAGGTGCGCGCGGCGGGCAAGTGGTGCACCGTGGTCGGGATGGCGAGGGACAGCAAGTATTACAGTCCCGCGGAGGCTCCGACCACTTACTTCTACCTGGCTTTTGCGCAGTTCTACCAGATCAGCCCGGAGCTATACGTTCTGGCGCGGACGACCGAGCATCCGGAGCAGGCGATTCCGCTGCTGCGGCGCGCGGTGGCGGAGACCGATGCGAATGCCGCGGCGTTTCACGCGGTGCCCTTGTTCGAGTACACGCAGGTGGCGACGTTCGGACAGAAGGTGGCGGCGAACCTGATGGCGGCGCTGGGGATCCTGTGCCTGCTGCTGGCGGCGACGGGTTTGTACAGCGTGATGTCTTACACGGTGAACCAGCGAATCCCGGAGATCGGCATCCGGATGGCGATGGGGGCGTGTCCGCGGAATGTGATCGGGATGATCGTGGGGCAGGGAATGGCGCTGGCGTTGAGCGGCATGGCGCTGGGCGTAGTGGCGGCATTCGTGGTGACGCGGCTGGTGGCGAACATGCTGTTCAAGGTGGACGCGTCCGACCCAACGACGTTCGGGCTGGCCGGATTGTTCCTGCTGGTGGTCGCGCTGATAGCGACGTGGCTGCCGGCGTGGCGTGCGACGCGGATCGACCCGATGTCGGCGTTAAGAAGGTGAGCGGGCAAGGGGCACCGCGATAGGCTCCCGCATGCCCTGTGCTACACGTGAGTAGTGAAAAACGGCCACCGCCGAAGCAACGCCAAGTGGCTCCCGGCGGCTTACGCGACCTTGCTGTTTGCCGTCAACATCGCCATCGTGCGGCGGCTCTTCTCGACCGAGTTCACCCAGCACACCAGTTCGAACGAAGGCGCCTTCCTGGCGATCAGCCGATTTCTGGTCGAGAGGTGGCCCGACGTTCGCTGGTTTCCGTTCTGGCTGAACGGTGTGCCCTTCGAAAACACCTATCTCCCAGCCTTGCAGGTGACGGTCGCTATCGTCGCGAAGGCGCTGCACTGCAGCACTGCTCTCGCTTTTCATGCGGTCACTGCTTTCTTCTATTGCCTGGGACCGGTCTGCCTGTTTCTCTTCGCCTGGAAAGCGTCGGAACTGGTACACACAGCATTTCTCAGCGGCTTAGCGTACTCGCTATTCTCGCCCTCGTTACTCCTGCCGGTTGTGCGCGCCGATATCGGAAGCTGGCACGACGCGCGCCGACTCCAGACGCTGGTGCACTATGCCGAAGGCAATCACAATATGGGGCTGAGTTTGCTGCCCCTGGCTCTCTTGTGCGCGTGGATGGCGGTCACGCGGCGTAAATTCCTTTGGAGCGTAGCGTCCGGCGTCATGATGGGCGTGATCGTCCTGACGAACGCATTTGCCGCGGTGGACCTGGCGCTTGGCATCGCCCTTCTGGCGATTCTGCAACCGCCCGGCAGTCGCCTTCGCGGCCTGGTTTTATTGGCCTGCATCGGAGGGGCCGCGTACCTCTGGGTTTCGCCCATTCTCACGCCGGACCTGGTTCGCATCATCCACACGAACTCCCTAAAGGTGGAGGGTGACTACGCCTATACGCCGCGGGTGATCTTGGCCGGCCTTCTGGCTCTGACGGGCGTCTTGGCTCTCTTGTATTTCACCCGACGGTGGGACAACTGGTTCGATCGCTTTGCCGTTCTATTCGCCTATGTCTTCGTGGCAGTGGTCACGCTGACCTGTTTCGCCGGGATCGCCATTCTGCCTCAGCCTTGGCGATATCAACTGGAAATGGAAATGGGGCTCTGCCTGGTCTTCGTCTTCGGCGCTCGCCTCGCCCTGGCTCTGGCGCATCCGTGGGTACGTAAAGGCGCTGTAGCGCTGTTCCTGGGGTTTCTGCTCTGGCAGGCGGTTTGGTATCGGGACTATGCGCGCGGTCTCATCCAATCCATCGACATCACCCGGACAATCCAATACAAAACTGCCAAGTGGATCGACGCGAATCTCAAGGGTCTGCGCACCATGGTCTCTGGCGACACGGGCTTCTTATTTAACGTCTTCACCGATAACCCGCAACTCAGTTCCGCCCCGGACCCCTTCTCGCCGAATTGGATGGTCGAAATTGCGACCCATACCATTTATTCGGGCCAGAACGCAGGAGAGCACGACGCCGAGTATTCCGTCCTTTGGCTGAAGGCCTTCGGATGCCACGCCATTACGGTGCCGGGGCCTAAGAGCAGGGAGGCGTACCATCCCATCCGCAATCCCCGCAAGTTCGAAGGCATGCTCCCACTAATCTGGCACGACGAAGACGATTCCATTTATGGCGTTCCGCAACGTTCGAAATCGCTGGCCCACGTCATTCCCGCCGATGCGGCGGTGCAGCGTCCGCCGATTCACGGCCTGGACGTCGAGGAGGTCACCCGCTTTGTGGAGGCGATGGAGAATCCGGCGCTCCCGTTGGCCGATTTCGCCTGGCTTTCGAACACTCGTGCGCGCATCGCTACGGAAGTGCATCCCGGTCAGGTGGTTGCCGTCCAGGTGACCTACGACCCGGGATGGGTTGCGAGTGTGAACGGCAGATCCGCGGTTGTGACACGAGACGGGATTGGCCTGATGACGTTGCATCCGGACTGCGACGGCAGGTGCTACATCAACCTGACCTTCGAAGAGGGCGCACAGCGAAGAATCTGCTTCGGACTCAGCGCCCTGGTGACGCTCGCTGTGGCCGTGGCGGCCGCGTTGCGAGGGGCGTAGTTTTTTCGCGACTCTACCGCTCAGAGGAGGCTGCGGTTTCCTGGGAGCGGAGCGAGTAACAGCGATCGATGCGGTGCTCACTCTGGAGGCGTCAGACCACCCTTTGGACGATAGAGGGCAAGAGTGGTCCGGATGGCGCTGGGCACGGTGGCGGCATTCGTGGTGACGCGATTAGTGGCGAGCATGCTGTTCCGGGTGGACGCATCGGACACGGCGACATTCGGGCTGGCCGGGTTGTTCCTGCTGGTGGTAGCGCTGATAGCGACGTGGCTGCCGGCGTGGAGTGCGGCGCGGATCGACCCGATGTCGGCGCAGCGGAGGTGGGGGAGCACGCTATAGCTTTGGACGTATTGCTAACCTCTTTGATGGAGTAGTTGAATGTCTGATGCGAGAGCGATGCCTCAGGTGCCACCAGAGTGGCTCGCTTTGTTACACAGTTGGCGACACGTTGCGTTCGCCTGGACGCGGTGGGAGAACCCTCACGACCCCGGCGGGCACGACCATTGCCGGCTGTGCTGGGCCTGTATATGCAACCACCGTGAGCTTTTTCCGTATGAGAAAGAAGAGCATTCGAGACGCGGTTGTTATCGGCATGCGTTCTACGCGAAGGACACCGACGACACAGATATTTGGATTTGCCGATCCTGCTTTAAGCATGTTGCCTCAGAGGCGGGCTTAATTCGACATCGGCGCTGACTGAACCAGGTGCGGCAGGCGAACGCGATGGGAAACCAAACGGAGACTGCCATTGGAAGCATTGATTTCTCCAAAGGCCATGTCCAAGATGGGCCTGTAGCCTCGACGATACCAATGGGCGCCTTGAACGTGAAGCTTCTTGCCTGCATCGGCAAATTGCCCGGAGTCACGAAGGTTGTTCATCGGCGGGACGCGAAGCGCGCCGGGCGGGACGTGGGAAAATACTTACGCGGCCTGGTGGACCGGCTCATGGTGCAATCGCATCAGTTGTTCGGTGTTTAATGCGACCATCGCGTAGGCCCTTCCGTTGTCATCGGCAAACTCAACTTCGTAGACACCCGGGGCCCACTCCTCGACAACTGTGCCGACTTGGCCGCGCACCAAACCCTGGTCGGGCAAATCTTCGAGTAGTGCGACTACCGAATGTAGTTGAATGCCTGCCATAACGAACTTCCTCCTTATAGTAAATAACAACTCGTCAATCGCGGCAAGTTGTCCCCGGTACGCACAATCCAGGTACTTCGAATCCTCAAGCCCCGGCCCGGACGCAAGAGATCGAAATCGACGATGAAGCGCTGCCCGTACACGTTGGCGACACCGAGTTCGGCTTCGGCGCCGACGGCCGCCGCGAGCAGAGCAGTCCTAAGTTCCTCCGCATCAGCCTCCCGAATTCCAACCGATGCGAACACCCGTGCCTTGTTGCGGCCGCGCGGATGGTGTGAGTTGAGGCAGTACTCCAGCAGTTTCCGAATATCAACGATGGCGTGTTCGCCATTCGGCAGCTTCATGAATGACTCATTCATGCCCATGATAAATCTAGACTGGGCCGTGGGCACAGCGATCGCGGCTGACGCCGACGGTCGCGACGCAGGTTAAAGCTAACGGCAGCAAGCTGGACAGGCCGGGAGGCCTGTCCTACATTGAGGTATGAGGGTTGGGTCGGCCAAGCCGTTGGTGATGAGCGCCGGGTGGGCGGCGAGCGCTTATCTGGCGGCGGTTGGGGTGCAGGTTGGGGCCGGTGGGCACGTTGAGGCTTCACTTCGGGCGCTTGTCGTCCTACTCGCCGGTGCGGTTTACACCAACTTGTTCGAACATCTGTGGCACCGGTATGGGATGCACGTGCGACGGGATCCGCGGCATGGGCGGCACCACCGGATCTTCTACGGGAGCGGGTTTCAGACGCGCGACCCCAAGGCGCTGAACGAGATTGTGACGGCGTGGTATGTCTTTCCGCTGCTGCTGGCGGTTCACTACCTAGTGTTTTGGGCGGTATTTGGGGCTGCGCTTGCGCCCGCCTTCTTTCTGGGAGTGGTGCTGCATTTCGTGACCTATGAGGTGACGCACTGGTACACGCATGTAGCGAACAGCGGGTTTGACCGTGTGGTGGGGCGGATACCCGGACTGCGCCAGGTGAGGGCGCAGCAGATTCGGCATCACCGGCTGCACCATGCGGAGCCGATGGTCAACTTCAACTTCAATCCGCCGTATGCCGGCGACCGGTTGGCCAAGGTTTTGCGGCGCTAGACACGCGTTCGCAACATCTGGTACACTGACGGATGTCCCTTTGATAACGCTCAGTGGGAGGTACGTTTGCCTGTATGGGACGGACCGCTTGCACCAATGAGGAAATATGGCACGTAAACCAGGAAAGCAATACCAAGCCGCGCAGAAACAGGTCGAATCCAAGGAATACCAGTTGGAAGAGGCCATTCCGCTAATCAAGAAAATCAAATTTGCCAAATTCGACGAGACGGTGGAAGTGCACATGCGTCTCGGCGTCGATCCCAAGCACGCCGACCAGATGGTCCGCGGCACTGTCCTCATGCCGAACGGTTTAGGCAAGTCGAAAAAAGTGCTCGTGATTGCGTCCGGCGACAAGCAGCGGGAAGCGACCGAAGCCGGCGCCGATTTCGTCGGCGGCGAAGACATGGTGAACAAGATCCAGTCCGAAAGCTGGACGGATTATGACGCCGTGATCGCCACCCCGGACATGATGCGCTCCGTCGGTAAGTTAGGTAAGGTGCTCGGTCCCCGCGGACTGATGCCGAACCCGAAGACGGGAACGGTGACGGTGGACGTCGCCAAGGCGATCGCCGAAATCAAGGCAGGTAAGGTGGAATTCCGCGTCGATAAGACGGGAATCATTCACGCCCCGGTTGGCAAGATCAGTTTTTCGGCCGAAAAACTGGTTGAGAACGCCTCCAGCCTGATCGCGGCAGTGATCAAGGCGAAGCCGGCGGTGGCCAAAGGCAAATATGTGAAGAGCGCCACTGTGTGCTCTACGATGGGCCCGGGTGTCGCCATCGATACCGCGCCGTTCAGTGTGAAGGCGGCCGCAGTTTAGGTGGCTGTTGGAATAGACAGGTGCTCCCATGAAAAAGAAGGAAGACAAGATTAAGGATCTCGAGTCGTTGCGCCAGGATCTGGGCGACTTGAAGAATCTGTTTGTGACCGGCTACGAGAAGCTGAAGGTTGGGCAGGATTTCGAACTGCGCAAGGTGGTTCGCAGCGCGGGCGGCAAATACCGCGTGGTGAAGAACAACCTGGCGAGCCTGGCGAGCGAAGGCACGCCGAGCGAGCAGGTGCTGAAGGATCTGCGGGGGATGACCTCGCTGGCCTACACGACGGACGATCCGGTGGCGCTGGCGAAGGCGCTGACGGCGTACGCGAAGGCCAATCCGACATTCACCTTCAAGGCGGGGATTGTGGAAGGGCGGGCGATCGACGTCAAACAGATCAACGATCTGGCGACGATGCCCTCGAAAGAAGAGATTTTTGCCAAACTGCTCTACGTCATCAACGCGCCGGCACAACAGCTGGTAACGGTGATGAACGCCGTCGGCCGCAATATGGCGGTGGTGATCGATCAGGGCGTGAAGGAAAACAAGTTCGCGGAGTAGTACTCGCCGGCCTGTAGGTGGAGGGGCCGGTGACCAACCAACGATTTTTCGAATAAATAGGAGTTTGAAATGGCGGATTTAAACGCAATTGCGGATCAGATTCAGGGCTTGACGCTGCTCGAGGCCTCTCAGCTCGTGAAAATGCTTGAAGAGAAGCTGGGCGTGTCGGCGGCGGCAGCGGTAGCGGCGCCGGCGGCGGGCGGCGGCGGTGCGGCGGCGGCTCCGGCGGTGGAAGAGAAGACCGAGTTCACCGTGGTCCTGACCGGCGCGGGCGCCAACAAGATCAACGTGATCAAGGCCGTACGCGAAGTCACCAGCCTGGGCTTGAAGGAAGCCAAGGATTTGGTTGACGGCGCTCCGAAGCCGATCAAGGAAGGCGTCAGCAAGGAAGAAGCTGCCACCATCGCCAAGAAATTCACTGACGCGGGCGCGACCGTCGAAGTGAAGTAAGCACACGGGGCCGGGCGCTTGAAAGAGCATGACCCGGCCACCCGGCCTCCCGGTGTGGGAGGCCGTAGTGTTTTTGTGGTTTGACGCGGGGCACTAGTCCTGCTAAAGTAAGTAGTTGGGCTGTCGATTCAGCGGACTCGAACCCAATTGGTGACTGTGATTCTCGAACCCTGGAACTTCAATTGCAGTGAAAGCAAGACTGCAGAGAGGGGATCTCTGCGCGTCTCTACGCTAGTAACTCCACAGGATTCGTGCGCCTGCACCCCTACCACAGGCCTCATCTCCATCGCGCATTCGTCTTCGGCACCAGTTCCTAACCTGCCCCTGTATCTTCATCCGGCGCTCCGTGAGGCAATGCCTCCAGGGGCGCCATTAGTTTTGTGCTGTTAAGAGCACTTTGCTGGCAACGGCTGTTCGCCCGTCAGGAGTATACGAATGGATCTTCAAAATTACGGCGCTGCCCCCGAGCGAGTTGATTTCTCGAAAATCAAGACTTCGATTCCGATTCCGAACCTGATTGAGGTTCAGAAGAAATCATACGAACGGTTTCTGCAGATGGACTTGCTGCCCAATGAGCGCGAGGACATCGGGCTGCAGACCGTTTTCAATTCAGTATTTCCGATTTCCGATTTCCGTGGTGTGAGCGATCTCGAATTTGTCGATTACTCGATTGGCAACTGGGAGTGCAAGTGCGGCAACCTGAAAGGTTTGCACCACTTGCGTTCGACCTGCCGCAATTGCGGCGCGACGATCCGCACCGACCCGTTCCACGCCGGCGACATTTTGTGCCACCACTGCGGAACGTTTAACAAGAACGTGGTGACGTTCTGCAACAAGTGCGGCGACCCGGTTGGGTTGCAACTCAAGTACGACATGCAGGAGTGCCAGGAGCGCGGGATGACGTACGCCGCCCCGCTCAAGGTGACGATCCGGCTGACGGTGTATTCGAAGGATCCCGAGACGCAGAAAAAGAGCGTACGGGACATTAAAGAGCAGGAAGTCTTCTTCGGCGAAATTCCGCTGATGACGGACAACGGCACCTTCATCATCAACGGCACGGAGCGCGTGATTGTCAGCCAGTTGCACCGTTCGCCGGGCGTATTCTTCGAACGCGTGCCGGCGCAGGGCTACTTCCTGGGCAAGATTATTCCGTACCGCGGCAGCTGGGTGGAGTTCGAGTACGACAACAAGAACATCCTCTACGTCCGCATCGATCGCAAACGTAAGTTTTATGGTTCGGTCTTCCTGCGCGCGCTCGGGCTGAAAACGGACGAGCAGATTCTGCGGGCCTTCTACCGGGTCTCCAAGATGGAGATCAAGGACAAGAAGATCTACTGGAACGTAGACGAGGGCCTGACCGGGTTGAAGCTCTCGCACGCGATCACGACCAAGGGTGGCGACACCGTGGTCGGACAGGGCAAGAAGATCACCGCGTCATTGTTCAAAGAACTGCAGAAGGCCAAGATCGAGAAGGTGGAAGTCGCCTCCAACGATCTGGAGGGCGCCCACGTAGTTGCCGATGTAGTGGACATGACGACGGGCGAAGTCATGATCGACGCCAACAGCGAGTTGACGGCGACCGTGCTGAGCAAGTTGATTGAAGCGGGGATTACGGAATTCGAAATCTTCTTCCCCGAGCGCGACGATGTGGGGACCGTAATTGCGGCGACGATCCGCAAGGACGCGGTCAAGACGCAGAACGAAGCGCTGATCGAAATTTACCGCAAGCTGCGTCCCGGCGATCCGCCGACGCTGGATACGGCGACCCAGTTGTTCCAGGGCATGTTCTTCGACCCGCGCAAGTACGATTTCTCACGCGTGGGCCGCATGAAGTTCAACATCAAGCTGTACGACCGCAGCGATGCCACGGCGCTCGACAAGCGCACGCTCGATTCGGACGATTTCAAGAGCACGATCCGCTACCTGTTGAAGCTCCGCAAGGGCATCGGGGCGGTGGACGATATCGATCACCTGGGCAACCGCCGGGTGCGCGCAGTGGGCGAACTGCTGGAAAACCAGTTCCGCATCGGGCTGGTCCGCATGGAACGCGCCATTAAAGAAAAGATGAGCGTGTACCAGGAAATGTCGACGGCGATGCCGCACGACCTGGTGAATGCCAAGCCGGTAATGGCGGCGATCCGCGAATTCTTCGGGTCCAGCCAGTTATCGCAGTTCATGGATCAGACCAACCCGCTCAGCGAGATTACGCATAAGCGGCGTTTGTCGGCGCTTGGACCCGGCGGTTTGAGCCGTGAGCGCGCGGGCTTCGAAGTCCGCGACGTGCATCCGACGCACTATGGCCGCATCTGCCCGATTGAAACGCCGGAAGGTCCGAACATCGGACTGATTTCGTCGCTCTCGTGCTTTGCGCGGATCAACGAGTACGGCTTCATCGAGAGCCCTTACCGCAAGGTGATCAAGGGCAGCGTGATCGATGAAGTCAAAGTCCTGAATCCGGGCGATACCGATTACAAGGTCGGTGACGTGGTCCGCCGCGGCGATATGGACGATGCGAATCGCAAGCTCGGCGCCAAGAAGCAGCCGGCCGAGTTCGAAGCGCATTGCGAATACCTCTCGGCGTGGGAAGAGGACAAGTGGACGATCGCCCAGGCGAACGTGGAACTGGACGAGAAGGGCCGCATTGTTCCCGACCTTTCCAATGCCCGGCAGGCCGGCAACTTCGTGCTCAAGCCGAAGGAAGAGATCGAGTACATCGACGTCAGCCCGAAACAGCTGGTGTCGGTGGCGGCGAGCCTGATTCCGTTCCTTGAGAACGACGACGCGAACCGTGCATTGATGGGTTCGAACATGCAACGCCAGGCGGTGCCGCTGCTCCGCGCCGACGCTCCTTATGTGGGCACCGGCATGGAAGGCGTTACCGCGCGCGATTCGGGCGCGGTAGTTTTGAATAAGCGCGCCGGCGTGGTGGATTCGGTGGATAGCGAGCGCATCATCGTGCGCGTGGAAGGCGCGGCGCACGAAGGCCAGCTTTCGCGCGAAGTGGGCGCGGACATCTACCAGCTCACCAAGTTCAAGCGCAGCAACCAGAACACCTGCATCAACCAGAAGCCGATCGTGGCGGTTGGGCAGCGCGTGTCGAAGGGCGCGGTGCTGGCCGATGGGCCTTGCACGGACCTGGGAGAGCTGGCGCTGGGACGCAACGTGCTGGTGGCGTTCATGCCCTGGCGCGGCTACAACTTCGAAGACGCGATCCTGGTCAGCGAAAAGCTGGTCAAGGAAGACTACTACACTTCAATCCACATCGAAGAGTTCGAGATTGAAGCGCGCGATACCAAGCTGGGACCGGAGGAAATCACCCGCGACATTCCGAACATCGCGGACAGTTTCCTGCGCAACCTGGACGAGAGCGGAATCATCCGGATCGGCGCCACGGTGAAGCCGGGCGACATTCTGGTGGGCAAGGTGACGCCGAAGGGCGAGACCCAGCTCACGCCGGAAGAGAAACTGCTGCGCGCGATCTTCGGCGAAAAGGCCGGAGACGTGAAGGACGCTTCGCTCTACTGCCCGCCGGGCATCGAGGGCACGATCGTGGACTGCAAGATCTTCTCGCGCAAGGGGCAAGAGAAGGACGAGCGTTCGAAGTTGATCGAGGAATCGCAGATCCAGCGTTTGCAGCGCAACCTGCAGGATGAAATCCGCATTCTGACGGACGAGCGCGCCAAGCGTCTGGGCTCTCTGCTGGACGGCAAGAAGCTGTTGGCCGACCTGCACGACGAGAAGACCAACAAGCGCCTGTTGAGCAAGGATACGGAGCTGACGCGGGAACTCATCGAGAAGATGAAGTCGCGCGATTTGAAACGTATGCGCCTGGCCAACAAGGATCCGCGGCTGAACGAACAGATCGACGAAATCGAAGAGATGACGTCGCGCCAGATCGCGGTGCTCGAGAAGATCACCGACGAAAAGATCGCGAAGCTGCGTAAGGGCGATGAACTGCCTCCCGGCGTAATCAAGCTGGTAAAGGTCTACATCGCGATGAAGCGCAAGCTGAGCGTCGGCGACAAGATGGCCGGCCGCCACGGAAACAAGGGTGTGATCGCACGCATTCTGCCGGAAGAGGACATGCCGTACCTCCCCGACGGGACGCCGGTAGAGATCGTGCTCAATCCGCTGGGCGTTCCCAGCCGTATGAACGTCGGACAGATTCTGGAGACCCATCTGGGGTGGGCGGCTCAGGCGTTGGGCCTGCATTATGCCACGCCTGTTTTCGACGGCGCGACGGAGCGCGAAATCAAGAAGGCGCTGACCGAAGCCGGAAAGTCGACGTCGGGCAAGACACCGCTCTTCGACGGGATGACGGGGATTCAGTTCGAGCAGCCGGTGACGGTGGGCTACATCTATATGTTGAAGCTCTCCCACCTGGTTGACGATAAGATCCACGCGCGGTCGATCGGACCGTATTCGCTGATCACGCAGCAGCCCTTGGGCGGCAAGGCGCAGTTCGGCGGACAGCGGTTCGGCGAAATGGAAGTCTGGGCGCTCGAAGCTTATGGCGCCGCGTACATCCTGCAGGAGTTGCTGACCGCGAAGTCCGACGACGTGTATGGCCGCGCGAAGATTTACGAGGCCATCGTGAAGGGCGAAGCGGCGATCGAGCCGGGCGTGCCGGAATCGTTCAACGTCCTGATCCGCGAGCTGCAAAGTCTCTGTCTGGATGTCGAGTTGATGAAGAAGCCGCGTGAAGTGCCGGATACGGCTCTGGCCGCGGATTAACAACAAAGAGAATGGGCCGCAGATGAACGCAGATGAACACAGATAAAACAAGAAAAACGGGTTTTTCTGGTCTGTGTTTATCTGCGTTCATCTGCGGCCAACAAAGTTTTTGGTTTAGGAACTGGAGGCAATTTTGAGATCCTCTCCGTATGATCGTGCGAATTTGATCGCGGATTTTGATTCGATCCGCATTTCTCTGGCCTCTCCGGAAAAGATCCGGAGCTGGTCGCATGGGGAAGTCACCAAGCCGGAGACCATCAACTACCGGACCTTTAAGCCGGAGCGCGACGGACTCTTCTGCGCGCGTATTTTCGGCCCGACCCAGGATTGGGAGTGCTTGTGCGGCAAGTATAAGCGCATGAAGCACCGCGGCGTTATTTGCGACAAGTGCGGCGTGGAAGTTACGCTGGCGCGCGTCCGCCGCGAACGGCTGGGGCATATCGAACTGGCCAGCCCGTGCTCGCATGTGTGGTTCTTCAAGGGACTGCCCAGCCGCATCGGCCACCTGCTGGACATCACGCTGCGCGAACTGGAGCGGGTGCTCTATTTCGAAGCGTACGTGATTGTGGAGCCGGGCGAAGGCACCGGACTCAGCAGCGGCGAAGTGATCACGGACGAGCGCAAGCGTCAGCTCGACCAGGAATTCCCGGGCAAGTTCATCGCGATGATGGGCGCCGAGGGAATCAAGGAATTGCTCAAGAAGATCGACGTCGAGTCGCTCAGCGAAGAGATTCGCGAGAAGATGAAGACGGAGCAGAGCCAGCAGAAAAAACTGAAGCACGCCAAACGCCTGCGCGTGGTGGAAAGCTTCCGCAAGAGCGGCAACAAGCCGGAGTGGATGATTCTGGATGTCATCCCGGTAATTCCGCCGGAATTGCGCCCGCTGGTGCCATTGGACGGCGGCCGTTTCGCGACCTCCGATCTGAACGATTTGTACCGCCGCGTGATCAACCGCAACAACCGGTTGAAGAAGCTGATCGAGCTGCATGCGCCGGACGTGATTGTGCGCAACGAAAAGCGCATGCTGCAGGAAGCCGTGGACGCGCTGTTCGATAACGGACGCCGCGGACGTGTGCTGCGCGGCGCCAACAATCGCCCGCTGAAATCGCTCTCCGATACGCTGAAGGGCAAACAGGGCCGATTCCGCCAAAACCTGCTCGGCAAGCGCGTGGATTACTCGGGCCGTTCGGTGATCGTGGTCGGTCCCGACCTCAAGCTGCACCAGTGCGGTCTTCCCAAGAAGATGGCGCTGGAACTGTTCAAGCCGTTCATCTATCATCGCCTCGAGCAGCGCGGCCATTGCACGACGATTAAGCAGGCGAAGGAACTGGTGGAGCAACAGGATCCGGTGGTTTGGGACATTTTGGAAGAGGTGATCAAGGACCATCCGATCATGCTCAACCGCGCTCCCACGCTGCACCGCCTCGGCATCCAGGCCTTCGAGCCGGTGCTGGTGGAAGGCAAGGCGATCAAGATTCACCCGCTGGTCTGCACCGCGTTCAACGCGGATTTCGACGGCGACCAGATGGCAGTACACATTCCGCTGTCTCCCGAAGCGCAGATCGAAGCCTCGACGCTGATGCTTTCGGCGAACAACATTCTGTCTCCCGCGCACGGCGGACCGATCACGATCCCGACGCAGGACATGGTGCTGGGCTGCTATTACCTCACCAAGTCGCGTCCGGGCGCGAAGGGCGAAGGCCGCACGTTTGCATCCACGGACGACGTTTTGATCGCGCTTGAAATGGGCGAAGTCGAGACGCTGACGCCGATCAAACTGCGCTACACGGGCAGAGTGATCGACCTGGTGCACGCCTTCGATACGCAGAACATTCTTCACACGGAACCGATCGAGTTCATCAAGCAGTACATGGACACGACTGTGGGCCGCGTGATTCTCAACGACAACCTGCCGCAGGACATGCCGTACATCAACGGCCTTCTGAAGAAGAAGGGTCTGGCGCAGCTGGTGCAGTATTGCTACCTCAAGTTCGGCCTGCACGTAACCGTGCATATGCTGGACGAGATCAAGAGCCTGGGCTTCCTGTACGCAACGCGCGCGGGAATTTCGATCGGTATCGACGACATGGTCGTACCGAGCGAGAAGGCAGGCCTGGTGCGCGACGCCGAGAAGGAAGTGGTGCTGGTGGAAAACCAGTATCAGGACGGCGCAATCACGCACGGCGAACGCTACAACAAGATCATCGAAATCTGGAGCAAGGTTACCGAACGGGTTTCCGATGAGATGTTCACGGCGATGGAAGAGGACGACCGTACGGGCCGCTACCTCAACCCGATTTACATCATGGCCGACTCCGGCGCGCGCGGATCGAAACAGCAGATCCGACAGCTCTCCGGTATGCGCGGTTTGATGGCCAAGCCGTCGGGCGAAATTATCGAAACCCCGATCACGGCCAACTTCCGCGAAGGCCTGAACGTGCTGCAATACTTCATCTCGACGCACGGCGCCCGTAAGGGTCTGGCCGATACGGCGTTGAAGACGGCGGATTCGGGCTACCTGACCCGGCGCCTGGTGGACGTGGCGCAGGACGTGATCATCAGCGAGAACGATTGCGGCACCACGGAAGGCATTTACGTGGAGCCGATCATCGAATCGGGCGAAATCATCGAAGCCTTGCGCGACCGCATTGTGGGCCGCGTGGCGCTCGAAGACCAGAAGGACTACGAAGGCAACGTGATCGTCGGGGTCAACCAGGAGATTACGGAAGACCTGGCGGCGGCGATTCAGGCGGCGGGTATCGAGCGCGTAAAGATCCGCTCGGTGCTGACCTGCGAATCGAAGCGCGGCGTTTGCGTCGCGTGCTACGGCCGCAACCTGGCAACGGGACGGCTGGTGGAGCGCGGCGAAGCGGTCGGCGTGATCGCGGCGCAATCGATCGGCGAACCGGGAACGCAGTTGACGATGCGTACGTTCCACATCGGTGGTACGGCGACGCGAATCAACGAACAGAGCAAGCAGGACGCCAAGAGCGACGGTTTCGCCCGGTACATCGGGATTCAGACCGTGCGTTCGAAGCTGGGCGAACTGATCGCGATGAACCGCAACGGCATCATGGCGGTGGTTGACGATAAGGGTCGCGAGAAGGAACGCTATCCCGCGGTGTATGGCGCGCGCGTTCTGGTGGAAGACGGCGCTCCGGTGAAGAGCAACCAGGTGCTGCTCGAGTGGGATCCTTACACGTTCTCGATTCTGACGGAAGTCAGCGGCGTGGTGCACTTCAAGGACCTGATCGACGGCCTGACGATGCAGGAGCGGTTGGACGAAGTCACGGGCATGTCGCAGTTGGTGGTGATCGATTCACCCGACGAAAAGCGGCAGCCGATGATTCAGGTTCGGCCGGAAGGCGCGACGGGCCGTGGTTCGGAAGCCAAGAAGTACCTGATGCCGACCCACGCTCACTTGATGGTTCGCGATGGAGAAGAACTCCACGCCGGCGACGTGCTGGCGAAGATCCCGCGCGAAACCACGAAGACCAAGGACATCACCGGCGGTCTGCCGCGCGTGGTGGAACTGTTCGAAGCGCGCAAGCCGCGTGAGACGGCCATCATCGCGGAGATCAACGGCACCGTGAAGTACGGCGAAGTCACCAAGGGCCAGCGCAAGATCTACGTGGAAGGCGAGGACGGCGAGAAGCGCGAGTACGCATTGCCCCGCGGTGTGCACATCAACGTTCAGGAAGGCGAGAAGGTGAAAGCCGGCGAGCCTTTGATGGACGGTCCGCGCGACCCGCACGATATTCTGGCGGTGCTCGGCGAGAAGGAACTGCAGAAGTACCTGGTGAACGAAATTCAGGAAGTCTACCGGTTGCAGGGCGTGAATATCAACGATAAGCACCTCGAGACGATCTCGCGGCAGATGATGCGGTGGGTGAAGGTCGAGGATATCGGGGATACGGAATTCCTGCCGGAAGAGATCGTGGACAAGTTCAAGTTCCGCACGGAAAACAACAAGGTGCTGGAAGCGGGCGGACGTCCGGCGCAGGGTAAGGCCATGCTGTTGGGTATCACGAAGGCCTCGCTCTCGACGGATTCGTTCATCTCCGCGGCCAGCTTCCAGGAGACCACGCGCGTCCTCACCGAAGCCGCGATTAACGGCAAGGTGGATTACCTGCGCGGTCTGAAGGAAAACGTGATCATGGGCCGCCTGGTTCCTGCCGGCACCGGCATGGAGTATTACCGCCAGGTGAAGATCGCGGGCGAGGATGTGGTGGAAGAGCCAGTGGCGGAGCCGCTGGAAGTCATCCCCGGTTACGACGAGGAGACGCGGCTGCAGTATGCCGGCGGGCTTCCGGAAGACACCGGCGAAGAATCCCTCGCGGAGTAGTGAAGCATGGCCGGGACGGTCAACATCCCGCTCGATTCGGAACTGGCGGGCTTGCTCGGAATGTACGACAAGCCCGTCAGCGACACGGCGCGCGAGTTGATCGTCCTGGAGTTATATCGACAAGGTAGGATATCTAGCGGGAAGGCCGGCGAATTGTTGGACATGCCGCGCTTCACGTTCGTGAAATACGCCTCGCAACTCGGCATTCCGTTCTTGGATATGACCGAGGAAGAATGGCAGTCGGAGTTGGCGCAGGCCAGAAAGCTCTGATTGGTCATCGTCTCCAATACCAGCCGCTTTTAGCGTTGGACCACCTGCAAGAACTTCCTCTATTGCCCAGTGTGCTCGCGGGCGAGATCCTCATTCCCCCCGCGGTTGCGCGGGAATTTGTCCGTCCACTTCCGGACTGGCTCGAGGTGCGAAACCTGAATCAACCGGTCGCCACCCAGATTCTCAGTGCGTCGCTAGGCCAAGGTGAGAGCGAGGCTCTGGCTTTGGCCCTCGAGATCAGGGCGGACCTGATTCTGCTCGACGACCGCGCGGCGAGGCGTTTGGCGACAGCGCTGCGCATACCGCTACTCGGCACGTTGGGGCTGCTGCTACGGGCGAAGAGCGCGGGTCTCATTCCGAACGTGCGTTCCCGAATCGAGGCTCTGCGAAGCCTGCCTTTCCACATCGCGCCGCGATTGTACGAAGCCGTGTTGAAAACTGCCGGAGAGTAATACGGCGGTGATCGCAGTACACTGTTAGGCAGGAGACGGCGTTGCCGATTATGGCCACCGGTTCACCTGTCAGCATTCACGAATACCTGAGCACGAGTTACCGCCCGGATTGCGACAATGTGGACGGAGCGGTTGTGGAGCGTAACGTCGGCGAATATGACCACGGGCGGCTGCAAGGTGTTGTCTCTTGCTATTACTTCATTTCGCAACCCGATGTCTGCGTGATCGCGGACCTGGGCAAGCCCGAGCAGATCTTCAAGACTCCGCCGCTGGCGTGTATTGAAATTCTGTCGAAGGACGACCGGCTTTCGGAGATGCAGGACCGGGTGGATGACTACCTGAAGTTTGGCGTCAGGTACGTGTGGATTCTGGATCCTTCGCGGCGCAAGGCGCGGCGGTGCACGGCGGACGGCATGCGCGAGGTCGCGGAGTTGCGAACGGAGGAGCCGGAGACGATCGTGCCGGTGGCTGCGCTGTTCGAGTAACTCAAGGGTGTATGATGAGTCTCGCATGGCACAGGAACCGTCTCGCCGGCCGGGTCGCCGGGCTTATTTTCTGATTGGCCTGTTCGCTTTGGCGCTGGTCTTATTCCCCTTTCTGTTTTGGTACGGCACGTGGTTTGGGCGCGCGCTGACGGATGCCGACATGGACCAGTACTTTCGTGGACTCCGGGAAGCCGCGGCACATTCAACATGCGCTGGTGCAGCTTGGGGAGCGGCTGTCGCACGGGCAGGACGGGAAGCGGTGGTATCCGAACGTGGTGAAGCAGGCGGCGAACCCGAGCCTGGAGATCCGGCAGACGGCGGCGTGGATCATGGGGCAGGATCGCAACTCTCAAGCATTCCATGAGGTTCTGCTGAAGATGCTGGACGATCCGGAGGCGATGGTGCGGCGCAATGCGGCGCTCTCGCTGGCCGGGTTCGGCGATGCGGCGGCGAGGGGCGAACTGGCGGCGATGCTGCGGCCGTTTACGGTGAAGGCGCCGCAGGGCGGGCAGGTCCGTTACCGGCTAAAGGTGGGTGATTATGTCAATCCAGGGACGATGCTGGCGCACCTGGGAGGGGCTGAGGTGCGTTCCCCGGTGCCCGGCGAGGTTCGGGCTCTGGACGCGGCGGAGGGTGCCACTGTAAAGGCTGGAGACGCGATTGCGGACCTTGCGCCGGACCAGAACCATGTCTGGGAGGCATTGCGCGCGCTGTACCTGGTCGGCGGGCCGGGGGAACTCGAGGATGTGGAGCGATTTACACGTCCGGTGGCGGGGATGTCGGAGAAGGTCGTGCAGCAGGCGCGGCTGACGGTGCAAGGGATCCAGGCGCACGCGGCGCATTGAGAAGCGTTAATCTGGCCTTCGGGGTGCATTGTAGAAGGGCATGAAGCTACCAATTGCACGTTTTGCGCTAGCGATGATCCTCGCGGCGACGCCGTTCACCTTCGCCCAGACCGCGGGGCAGGACATGAAACAGGCCGGCAAGGATGTTAAAGAAGCCGCCAAGGACACCGGCAAGGCCACCGCGAAGACTGCCAAGAAGGCCGGCAAGAAGGTCAAGCACACGACCAACAAAGCGGCCAAGAAGGTGGAACAGAAAACTCAAGACAAGCAGTAAATTGTACGCCCGGCAACGCGGCGGAAGACACCTGGATCTCTCCGCCGGAAGGTCTTTTGTTGCCCTTTTTTAACGCCTCGAATATGGCGAAAAACCCGTGTTTCATGCGATAGTAATGAGAAGCACGGCCCCGCGCCAGTGAAGAGGTCATTTGAAAAAGTCGCTGTTCTTGATTGGATTTCTCATCTCCCTATTCCAGGCACGAACCTCCCAAATGGCATTCATTGTTTTGAACACCACAAATTGGGGCACGGGCCGTTTGCCTTCGGACTGGCAGATCAAAATCAATCATGGAAAACCGGATATTTCGGTCTGCAATGAAGGTGAGAGCTGTCTCCATTTAAAGAGCGATAAGAGTTCCTTTGCGCTGGAACACCGCGTGGACCTGGACCCGGCGCAGATGCCGTTTCTTACGTGGCGGTGGAAGGTGGCGCAGTTGCCGCCGGGCGGCGATTTCCGGCACGCTTCGACCGACGACCAGGCGGCGCAGGTGCTGGTGGCCTTCGACGATAAGCGGATTTTGACTTACATCTGGGACAGCAACGCGCCCAAGGGCACGATTCAGAGCGCGAGCAATATTCCGCTGGTGCGTATCTACGCTGTGGTGTGCCAGTCCGGCACCGGCGAAGCTAATAAATGGATCGCCGAGAGCCGCAACGTCGCCGCCGACTACGAGCGGGCGTTTGGACGGCCCGCGCCGCGCGTGAAGGGCCTGCGGCTCCAGATTAATTCCCAACACACGGGCACCGTCGCCGAAAGCTATTTCGGGGAAGTCGCCTTCCGCAGCATCCAGCAGTAATGATTCTGGTGACTGGCGGTACCGGCTTCATCGGTACGCACCTGCTGGAAAGGCTGGCCGCTACGAGTGTGCCGGTACGCGGGCTGGTGCGCCGCACGAGGGCGCCGCGCACGCTTCCCACGGGGGTGGAGGCGGTGTATGGCGACCTGGCCACCGGGGAGGGTATCGCGGCCGCGCTGGAGGGCGTGGAGACGGTGATCCACCTGGCCGGCGTCACCAAGGCTTTGCACACGGACGACTACTACTCGGGCAACGTGCGCGCCACCGAGAAGCTGGCGCACGCGATGGCGGGACGCGGCATGCGGCTGGTGCACGTGAGTTCGCTGGCGGCGATCGGTCCGGCGAGCGACGGACTGCCGGTGAGGGAGGATGCGGAGCCGCACCCGCTGACCCACTACGGAAAATCCAAGCTGGATGCGGAAGGCGTGGTGCGGGACCTGGCGCCGGACGCGGTAATCGTGCGGCCGCCGGTGGTCTACGGGCCGCGCGATACGGATGTTTTCCAACTGCTGAAATCGATCTCGAAGGGGCTGGTGCTGGAAATCGCCGGGGGCGAGCGCTGGTTCAGCGCGATCTACGTGAAAGATCTGGTGGAGGGGCTGCTGACGGCCGCGCGCGCGCCGCGAGCGGCGGGGCGCTCCTATTTCCTGGCGCATGACAAGCCGGTCTCGTGGACGCAGTTGGGGAGGGCGGCGGCGGCCATCATGGCGCGCCACCCGCGGGTAGTGACGGTGCCGTTCGCGGTGGCGAACGCGGTGGGGGCATGCGGAGAGGCGTGGTCGCGGATCACGGGCAAGCCGGGGATCCTCTCGCGCGAGAAGGTGCTGGAGGCGTGCTGCATGGCATGGACCTGCGACACGCACCGGGCGGCCGAGGAACTGGGGTTTGTCGCGGCAACCTCCCTGGAAGCGGGGCTGGGCGAAAGCCTGGCGTGGTACAAGGAGGCCGGATGGCTCGCGTACTGAAGTTCGACACCTGCTTCTGGGCCGTGGATAAGATCATTCTGGCCTACTTCGCCTTTGCGGTGGTGATCCTGGTGGGCTGGTGGGGCGGCATCGAAGACGCGGGCTGGCTGCTTACGGCGCACATTCTGGCGAGCGGGCTGCTGATTTACCAGGTCAAGCGGCCCAACCCGACGAGTTGGGTATTCCGGAACTGGTACCCGCTGCCTTACGTAGCTTCCTGTTACAAGGAGATGGCCTTATTCATCCCAGCGGTGCGGCATAGCGATGGCGATCAATGGCTATCGAATCTCGACTACCGCATCTGGGGCGCCTATCCCACGGTCTGGCTGGAGCGCATTCATACTCCGGTTTTGACTGAATTCTTACAGGTGATTTATACCCTCTTCATCCCGGCGGTGCTTTACATCTGCTGGACGCTCTGGAAGAGGGCCAAGAACGCGGATTTCCAATATTACGGTTTCTTAATCGCGCTTGGATTTCTGGTCTCCTACCTTGGCTACCTGCTGGTTCCGGCGCGCGGCCCACGATTTCTGTTGAAAAATCTGCAGCACATCCCACTGCAGGGTTTATGGCTATTTCAGGGCATGCAGCACACGCTGGACCGGTTGGAATCGGCACATTATGATTGCTTTCCGAGCGGTCATACGGAGCTCACCATCCTGGCGTGGTGGGGGAGCAGGATGGTCTCAAAGCGCCTCTTCCGGCTCTATTTTGCCTACACTCCGTGCATCATTTTTGCTACAGTTTATCTTCGATACCACTATACGGTTGACTTGCTGGCGGGTGCGGCGACGGCTGCCACTCTGATTGTGGCGGCGCCCGTGTTATACCGAAGGCTTTCGCCAAAGGGGCTATGATTGGCAGGCATTGAGGTGGTTGCGGTTGACAATAAGCAGGCTTTGAACGCGTTCGTGGAATTGCCTTTTGCAATCTACGGCGACGATCCACTGTGGGTGCCTCAACTGCGAATCGCGGTCAGGGAACTGCTGGATCGGGAGAAGCATCCGTTTTACGCCAACGCCGAAGCGGAGTTTTTCCTGGCGCGGCGGGACGGCAAGGTGGTGGGCAGAATCGCCGCGGTCCTGGACCGGAATCATAACCGGTTTCATGGAGAGAAGGCCGGCTTTTTTGGTTTTTTTGAGTGTATTAACGACGTGGAGGTGGCGCGAGCGCTGCTAACCAGGGCGCGGGAGTGGACCTTCGACCGGGGCGCGGAGTTTCTGCGGGGTCCGGTTAGTCCATCCACCAACTACGAGTGCGGTATGTTGATTGACGGATTCGATACATCGCCGATGGTGATGATGACATACAATCCCCGCTATTATCCGGAGTTACTGGACCGGGTAGGCCTGAGGAAAGCCAAGGATCTGTACGCCTATCTAAGCAACGCCAACACCATCGACATGAAGAAGATCGACCGGGTGGCGGACAAGGTTTTAAAGACCAACGGAGTGCGGGTTCGTCCGATCAACATGAAGGACTTCCAGCGCGACGTGGAAAAGGTCTGGGAGGTGTACGGGGCGGCGTGGATGCGGAACTGGGGATTCATCCCCATGACGCGCGAAGAATTCTTCCTGATGGGCAAAGAGATGAAGATGATTCTCAAGCCCGAGCTCGTGCTCATCGGGGAAGTGGGGAACCGGGTGGTCGGATTTGCGCTGGCATTGCCGGACGTAAACCAGGCATTGAAACCGGCCCACGGGAGCCTCTTCCCAACGGGGCTGCTCAAAATCCTGTATTATCAACGTTTGATCAAAAATGTTCGGGTCCTCGCTCTGGGTGTCGTAGAGGAGTACCGGGCATCGGGCCTGGCGGCGGGGTTCTACGCCACTTTGGTTCGGAATGCGCGGAAATTGGGCTACGGCGATTGCGAGATGTCGTGGATTCTTGAAGACAACGTGCTCATGAATCGCTCGTTAGAAGTGATGGGGGCAAAGCGTTACAAGGCATATCGAATTTATGAATGGAACTGAGGACCATGCGCGTATCGACTAGCGATATCACCGGCAAAAGAAAGGGCAGCGGCTCGAACGATATTTTCGAGAAGTGCCGAAATTTCACTCGTCCGAGTGATTTGCAGGCCGCCGGGCTTTACATGTACTTCGAGGTCTTCGGCGACCGCGAGGGATGTGGGGCAGGCGAAGTCCGCATGGGGCGTCGCAAAGTGCTGATGTTCGGGTCTAACGATTATCTGGACCTGATCACACACCCGAAGGTGAAGGAGGCCTCGGTACAGGCGCTCAAGAGGTACGGCAGCGGTTGCAGCGGCTCGCGGCTGCTGAACGGCACGCTGGATCTGCACGTCAAACTGGAAACCGAACTTGCCTCATTCGTTCATAAAGAAGCGGCTCTCATATTCGGCACCGGCTTCCAGGCCAACTACGCCACGCTGAGCGCGTTGACGGAAAAGGGCGACGTGATGGTCTGCGACCACAACCTGCATGCCAGCCTGGTGGAAGGCGCGCTGCGCTCGCCGGCCCGAACCGTGCGTTTTCGCCACAATGACATGGAGCATTTCGAGCGGTGTCTGGAGAACTGCCCGCCCGAAGAGAAGATTTTCATTGTGAGCGAAGGCGTGTTCAGCATGGAAGGCGATATCGCCGACCTGCGGGGAATCCTGAAGCTGGCGAAGCCGTATGGCGCGCGCACGTATGTGGACGAGGCGCACGGCATCGGAGTGCTCGGGGAGACCGGCGCGGGCGCGGCGGAGCACCTGGGCGTGCTGGACGATGTGGATATCGTGATGGGCACGTTCAGCAAGTCGCTGGCCTCGGTGGGCGGCTTCATTGCGGGCGAACGCGCGGTGGTCGATTATTTGAAGCACACGGCGCGGCCGTTCGTGTTCTCGGCGAGCCTGCCGGCGGCGAGCGTGGCGGCGGTCGGGGCGGCGCTACAGATCATGAAGAAGGAGCCGGAGCGCCGGCTGCACCTGCTGCGGATCGCGCAGATGCTGCGCGACGAACTGCGCGCGCGGGGCTTTAATGTGCTGCCCGGCGAGACGGCAATTGTTCCGGTGGTGATTCAGCAGGAGCTGGATCTGTGCCGGCTGTGCAAGGCACTGCTGGAAGAGGGCATCTATATCAATCCGGTGCTGCGTCCGGCGGCGGCGCAAAATCTGTTGCGGATTTCGTGCACGGCGGCGCATACCGAGAAGCACGTGGAGCGGCTGGTGGACACGCTGGTGCGGGTCGCGGCGGAACTCGGCATCGAGCGGTAAGACTTTCTTCCTGGATCTTTCTTCCTGGATATCGGTCGAAAAACCCCACGGCTCAGAGAGGGACGGGCAAGCTCAAGCATGCCCCACCAACGCGCGGGGTCGTTCCTGGTGGCGCATGCTTTAGCTTGCGCGCAGCGCCATCGCGGCAGCCAGGATGGGCTACCCACAGGGCGGCAAGGCGCAAACTGAAAGCGTGGTCGGAGGTCAATCCTCTGCGTAAGAATTTTCGCGGCTTGCAAACCAATGCACAAGAAAAGGCAGTAAGAGACCGGCCGGGAGGCCTGTCTTACTTGGGGTCTTGCATGGAGGTTTGCAGGACGCGGAGCTCGGCTTCGGCTTCGGAGAGCAGGCGCTCCAGGTTCTCGATCACGTTGTGAGCGGCGTCGAGTTCCAGGTGGCGGCAGGTGGTGACCAGGTTATGGGCGCCCATCTGGGTGGCGCTTCCCTTGATGGTGTGGGCCTGGGCCGCGGCGGCGGCGAGATCACCGGTTTTGACGGAGTGGCGCAGCGCCTGCAGGCGGCTGGCGACGTCCTGTTTGAAAAGATCGATTAATTCCACGACCACGCTCCGGCCGCCGGTCCGTGTGAGGTGGTGAAGATCTTCCGGCAACACCCAGCCCGCATTGACCATATTCGTCATAGGTTCAAGTTTTGCGGCGTATGTCCCGAATGGCAACGCTATCTTTTGTTAGTAAGGGTCCGGGAACGTAGTTCCATATCCCTAATCCTGTTAACGTCGCATCCCTCCGAAAAGTAAGCCATTATCGCGCAAAATGCGCTCCGTGACAGCGGGATCGGGTTCGGTATTCCAGACGCCGCGATCGAAACTGCCGCCGAGTAAGACACCGTCGTGGCGGGGGAACATATAGACTCCCGAAGGTCCTATGGTGCAGTAATTCAACTCGGGTTGGGGCAGGAGGACAACCAACTGGCCGCGGATGGGAATCAGGTCTTCGTCGCCGAAGAGGGCGCGGGCGCCGAGGCCGGTGCAGTTGAACAGGAGTTGTTCGCGCAGGTCCATCAGGGCGGAGGTGGAAGGGAAGTCGCGGATGACGATCTTACCGCCGGCGGAGTGGAAATCGCGGATCAGGGCGCTCAGGTAGATGGCGGGCTCGATCAGCATGGTCTGGCGGCGGTAGGTGTAGGGGACGTCGAAGGGATTCTCGGCGGGAGTGAGCCGGCGGCCCTCGGGGTAGAGCGATTCGATGTCGCTGGCGGGGTCCTCGGGCGACGGAGGGGTGAAGGCGTGTTCGCGGTTGAGGCTGTAGAGTGGCAGCCAGCGGACGCCATACGGCTCGCCGGCGAAGGACTGGTAGCGGCGGAAGGCGATGCGGGCGGCTTCGGCGAACTGACGGCGGAATTCCGGGGTGACGCGCGGGGCATCGAAGAGCGAGACCGGCTCCCACAATCCGCCGGCCAGGTTGGAGGTGGTGTTGGGGGGCATTTCGCGGGCGTAGATGGTGGGGGAGTAGCCGCGCTCCTGGAGGAGGCGGGCGGTGGCGAGTCCGATGACGCCGCAGCCGATGACGGCGCACTCGCGGGGACCGATAGCACGCGCCTCATCGGCGGCCAGTTGCGCGGTGCCCCAGGAGAGCGTGATGCCGGCGCCGCCGTGGCCGTAGTTGTGAATCACGGTTTTGGAATCGAGCTTCTGGGCACGGACGACGAAGCCACCGGGACGGAAAGGTCGGAGGCCCACGGTGGTGCGGATCACCCGCTCGGGTGAGACGAAGGCTTGGGGCGAGGCGAACGCCTGGTGTGGCGGGCGGGAGCGCCGCCCGGTGCGCCGCACAACCCGCCAGGGCTAAAGGCGCAGCGCCCAGGAAGGTGCGGCGGGTGAGTGCTGTCATACAATGAAGTTTAGCCTTATCAGCCCGCAAAATTACCGGAGCGACACGTCTGTCCAGGAAAAAGTCCAATGTTGGCGCCGGGCCATCCCGGCCGGTTGCCGAGGCCGTTGAAGCGCCCGTAGCCCCCGTTTCAGGGACGTGGGAAAACCGCATCGAACCGTTCCTGCGCCGGTACGCCCTGGTGCTGGTGCTGTGCTTCGCGGGGATCGCGAGCGCGCGAATCATTTCCACGTACAACGTCTTCTCGACAACAGGCGATGAGCCGGCGCACGTGGCTTGCGGACTGCAGTACCTCACCGACCACGTCTATCATTACGAAACGCAGCATCCTCCGCTGACGCGGGTGATGATCGCGCTGCTGCCGTACCTTTCGGGGACGCGCACGCAGCACAAAGACCGCTTTCAGACCGAAGGCTGGGCGATCATCACGTACCAGCATCATCCGGAGAAGACGGTCTTCCTGATGCGGCTGGGCAACCTGCCGTTTTTCCTGCTGGGTTGCGTGGTGGTGTTTTGCTGGACGAAGCGCTACTTCGGCGCGGCGGCGGGTGTGATCGCGACCGCCCTGTTCACGATGATTCCGACGGTGCTGGCGCATGCCGGGCTGGCGACGACCGATATGGGCCTGGCCTCGTGCCTGGGCGCGGCATTTCTCACGATGCTGATCTGGGTGGAAAAGCCCACGATGAAGCACGCGATGGTGTTCGGATTGTGCACGGCGCTGGCGCTGCTTTCGAAATTCACGTCGCTTGGTTTTCTGCCGGCGGGCGCGGCGATCGCGTTTCTGTTCTACCTGGCGGCGGAACGGCCGGGGATGGCGAAGCTCAAGGTGCTGGCGAGGGAGCGCGCGGCGAGTTTCGGAGTCGCGGCCGGGGTCTGCCTGTTCGCGGTATGGGGGATGTTTTTCTTCTCCGTGGGCAAGGTGCCGTTCTGGAACGTCACGCTGCCTGCGTGGGAGTACTTCGACGGGATTCGCGTTGCGATGCTGCACAACACGCTGGGGCATCCGGCGTACCTCCTGGGCGAGCCGCGCCGGTACGGATGGTGGTATTACTTCCCGGTGGGACTGGCGGCGAAGACGCCGATCGCGATGCTGCTGCTGGTGTTTGCCGGCCTGTGGGTCTGCTGGAAAAATCGCAGGCGGCTAATTTATGCGCTGCCGGTGGCCTTCGCGCTTGGCATCCTGCTGCCGGCGATGAGCGGCAACGTGAACATCGGCGTGCGGCACGTGCTGCCGGTGTATCTCGCGCTTTCGATTGTGGGAGCGCTCGGGCTGGTGGAAATGCTGCGCCGGTCGAGCACGGCGAAATGGATGGGCGCGGCGGCGGGCGCGCTGGTGGTGTGGCTGGCGGCGACGGGCGCGCTGCACCATCCGGACTACATTCCGTATTTCAACGAACTGGTGCCGTTCCCGCAGGATCGCGTGCTGTGCGATTCGGACTACGACTGGGGGCAGGACATCAAGCGCCTGGCCGCGCGGCTGCATCAACTGGGAGCGAAGCAGGTGAACTACGGGTACGTGGGGTCGAGCGACAATGCGTTTCTGGAGGCCTATCCGGGGCTGCCGCCGATCACCAACATTCATCCTCTGAAACCGGCGGAAGGCTGGACGGCGGTGTGCCCCACGTTCGACCACGCCACGCAGTACGGCCTGGAGTATCGCTATCCCGACTTGAAGCCGTGGTACAGCATTCTGCCGGTGAAGGAGCGGGTAGGGACGATCGATCTCTACTACGTGGCGCCGGGTTCGCTCGAAGACAAGAAATGACGACGCATGTCTAAGAAGAAGACCAAGCAGCAGGCAGCCACGCTGGCCGAGATGACGGCTCCGGCGGGACCGGGATTCTGGGAAGCGACGCTGGCGCCGCTGCTGGAGCGGCGCGCGCTCGCAATCGCCATCTGCCTGGTGGTGCTGGCCTGCGTGCGGATTGTTGCCTCCTCTTCGGAACTGAGTCCAACGTGGGACGAGCCGGCGCACGTCGCCTGCGGGCTGGAGTACCTGGCGAAGCACGTCTACCGCTACGAGCCGCAGCATCCGCCGCTGGCGCGCGCGATGGGCGCGCTGCTGCCGTACTTGAGCGGGGCGCGTCCCGTGGGGCGGCCGAATTTCAATGCCGAGGGGGTCGCGATTATTTACCAGGGCGGGCATCCGGCGCAGACGCTGGCGCTGATGCGCGCGGGAATCCTGGTGTTCTTCGTGCTGGCCTGCGCGATGATTTTTCTGTGGGCGAAGCGGAGCTTTGGAAATACCGTGGCGGTGCTGGCGGTGGCGTTGTTCACGCTGGTTCCGACGGTGCTGGCGCACGCCGGCCTGGCGACCACCGACATGGGGTTGACGGCCGGGTTGACGGCGGCGTTCTTCGCGCTCCTCTTGTGGGCGGAGACGCCGACGTGGAAGCACAGCGTGCTGCTGGGTCTGGCGTCGGCATTTGCGCTGCTCACCAAGTTCACGACGCTGGGATATTTGCCGGCGGCGGCGATCTTCGCGCTGCTCGCGTATGTGGCGGTCAAACGTCCGGGAGCGGCGGGGCTGATGGCGGCCGCGAAGGTGCGCGCGCTGCCGTTCGCGCTGGCGGTGGCGACAGGCGCGATGACGGTTTGGGCGGCGTACTTTTTCTCGTTCGGCAAAGTGCCGGAAACCAATCTCACGCTGCCCGCGCCCGAGCTATTCGACGGAATCCGGTTCGCGATGTATCACACCAGCAAGGGCCACGCGGCCTATTTCATGGGCGAGGTCCGCAACACGGGCTGGTGGTATTTCTTCCCGGTGCTGCTGGCGCTGAAGACGCCGCTCGGGTGGCTTGCTCTCGCGATCTTCGGGTTGGCCGTGTCGTGGGGGTGGCGCGTGCAGCTTGCCTACTGGCTGCCGGTGGCGTTCTCGCTGGGGGTCTTGCTGCCGGCGATGGGCAGCCATGTGAACATAGGACTGCGTCACATCCTGCCGATCTTCGCGAGCCTGGCGATCATCGCCGCGATCGGGCTAGCGCGGCTGTTGGAGCGCGGGTACACCTCAAAGTGGGCGGGTCCGCTGGCGCTCGCGCTGGTGGCGTGGATCGCGATCTCGGGAATCGCACACCATCCCGATTATCTTTCCTACTTCAACGAACTGGCCGGGGACCGGCCGGAGCGGATCGTGGTGGACAGCGATCTGGATTGGGGGCAGAACATCCTCCGGCTCTCGCGACGGTTGAAAGAACTGAATGCCACGCAGGTGGCGTTCTCGGATTTCAACCTGCCGCCCAAGAATCTGATGTACTGGCCGGGGCTGCCGGCGGTGCAGGAGATCAATCCACTGCGTCCCTCGGAGGGTTGGAGCGCGGTGAGTCCAAGCCTGTGGATGCTGAACCAGTATGGCTTGAACTATCGCGATCCTCGGGTGCAGCCGTGGTTTGCGTACTACCGGCCGGTGGAGAAGGTGGGGACCCTGTGGCTATACTATCTGCCGCCTGGAAGCCCGCAGAGGAATCAACTTGGCAAGTAAGAATCCGAAGGCGAAGCGAGACCAAAAGCCGCAGGCAGTGACGGCGGGGGCGCCGGGAATGTGGGAGTCGCGGGTGCGGCCGTTCCTCGAGCGGCGTGCGGTGGTGATCGCGATCCTGTTGATCGGGATCGGTGCCGTGCGGATCGCGTCCACGTACTCGCGGTTCTGCTTTACGAATGATGAGCCGCAGCATTTCGCGTGCGGTCTGGAATACCTGCAGGAGCATGTCTACCGTTACGAGACGCAGCATCCGCCGCTGTCGCGCGCGCTGATCGCCATGGGGCCGTGGCTGGATGGCTCCAGGCTCACGGGACGGCACGAGTTCCGCGATCGCGAAGGCATCGCGATCATGTACCAGAAAGGCAACCCGCAGCGCACCTTGATTCTGATGCGCCTGGGGATTCTGCCGTTCTTCCTGCTCGGCGCGATGGTAGTCTTCCTGTGGGCGCGGCATCATTTCGGCGGCGCCACGGCTGTGGTTGCGACCGCGCTGTTCACTCTCGAACCAACCATTCTGGCGCACGCCGGACTGGCGACTACCGACATGGCGCTGGCGGCCTGCCTGACGGCGGCATTCTTCACCATGATCCTGTGGGCCGAAAACCCCTCGCCGCGGAACACGATACTCTTCGGGGTCGCGAGCGGACTGGCGCTGCTCGCCAAATACACGACGCTCCTCTATCTACCCGTGGCCGCGGTTTTCGCACTGCTCTACTTTCTGGCGGTGAACCGTCCCGGCACTCCGAAGGTGACGGAACTGATCAAGCAGCGCGCGCCCTCGTTTGGGATTGCCCTGCTCATCGGCGCGGTGATGATCTGGGCCGGATACTTCTTCTCCTTCGGCAGACTCCCGGGGCTGAGTTTTCCGGTGCCGGCGCCGGAGTGGTTCGACGGCATATTCAGCGCTCTGAGACATAATGAGGGCGGGCACCCTGCCTTCCTTCTCGGCGAGTTCCGGCGCACCGGCTGGTGGTATTACTTCCCGGTGGTGCTGTTCTTCAAGACTCCCCTCGCGTTTCTTCTGCTGGCGACCTTCGGAGCTGTGCTGTGCGTCCGGCGGAAGCAGGTGATCCGGGTTCTGCCACTGGCTTTCTCGCTGGGAGTACTACTGCCGGCGATGACCGGCCATATCAACATCGGGCTGCGCCACATCCTGCCAATCTACTCCGGGCTGTCGATCGCCGGCGCGATCGCGGTGGTGCAACTCGCCGAGTGGTCCAACGTGAAGAAGTGGGCCGGACCCGCCGTGGTGATCGCGCTGCTCTGGACGGCGGGAACGGGACTTTGGAATCACCCCTACTACCTCGCGTACTTCAACGAACTGGCGGCGGGCCATCCGGAAGAAATCGTGGTGGACTCGGACCTGGATTGGAGCCAGGACTATGTGGAAGTGGCGGAGAGGCTGCGTGCTTTGCACGCTACGGAGGTTAATTTCGGCCTTCTACCCTGGCTCAACCCCTACTTCGAGTCCTGGCCTGGATTGCCGAAGATCAGGCCTATCCAGCCGCTGGTTCCCGCGCCTGGGTGGCTGGTGGTTAGCCCGTCGTTCGATAAGCTCTATCAATACGGACTGATGTACCGCTCTCCCAGTCTGGTGCCGTGGTGGAGCAAGTTGACTCCGGTGGAACGAATCGGCTCGATGCAGCTCTATTACATACCGCCGGACGCAATTCGAATGAGACAACCCTGAGTCCGGCGGGCAGGCGCTTTGTTTGTTCTTACGGGTTCTTCGGGGCCAGCAGATAGATACTTCCGGGGACCTGCGCCCGGATGCGCCATCTCTGCGGCAGGGCGGCATAGAAGGGGGACGCGGAGAGCAGGTAACGCGTGTTCAGACTTCGGGGATAGTAGGCCAGGTTCTCGATGTGTAAGGCGCGAAGTTGGCGCTCCGCCTCTTCCGGCGGCAACGAAAAAATGAAACGAACCTCAGGGCTCCAGACCGGCACGACTTCAATTCCTTTATCGATCAGCGCGGCGTGGAGGTGGGCACTGTCGGAGAGCACGCGCGACCCCGGGGGTAGATACTTGGTCAATTGATCGCTGAGTTGAAACTCCGAGTTCTCCGGTACCGGACGGAATATGTTCTGCGACCATTGGTCGAGGCTCAACTCGGAAGGGTTCTTCGGGTACAACACGCCATGCGCCGCTGTCCAAGCCTGGAAGAGCAGTATGATGGCGAGAATCGGCGTGTGCCACCGGGCGCGGCGGGTTAAGGCCTCCAATAGTCCGGCGGCGGTGATGGAGAGCACGACCATCGCGGGGCTCAAGACGCGCGTGGAAATCGAGACGCCGCCGCTCGTGTATCCAACGGATTGAAGCCAAACGGCCGACAGCACAAGGGCGATCACGATCAGGTATCCGTTCTGGCGAAAGCGGGTAAATCCGCCAGGGATGCCGGCCAATACCTGAAGCGTCGCGAAGACCAGCATAAAAGAAACAAGGCCTGCCCAGGTGGCGCCCGTCCAGCGTCCGAGCCCCAGCAGCGCGTTGTACTGCTGAAGAATCCCGACATGAATCGGGTTGACCGGGAAATTGCCGAAGCTCAAGCTGTAAAAGGGATTGCCGGTAAGCGCCCAGTTGCGGGCATACCATGGGGCGGCGACCGCGGTGGCGGTGGCGGCGAATATCAGAATCTGCTTCAGTGCCTGCCGTCTCCAGAGAAGCGCGATGATGCCCGCGACCAAGGCGATCCAGCCATACTCGCGCGACAGGGCGCACAGCGCCGCGGCCAGACCGGCGGACACCATCGCGGCCCTGTCGTTCGCCTGCCTTGGGGTGACGATGAAGTAAAGCATGGCGGCGATGGCAAGCGCGGTCAGTCCCGTCTCCTGTCCCAGCACCACCGCCTTGAAGAACAGCGGACACGCTGCCAGCAGAGCCGCGGCGAGAATGCCGGCGCGCCGCGAAAAGATTGCCGATGCGGTTCCGTACGTAAATGCGAGCGTGCAGGCAAACTGGGCGGTGACGAAAACGCAAATGAGGGTTGGCAGGTATCGTCCGGCCGATACGTACAGCCACCAATGCGTGAACGAGACCAAGGGCGGGATCCCATCGACGTAGAAATACGACCGGAAGTCCGCCGGGTTGAGCGGCGGATAGAAGCTGAATTTGCCGAGGGCCAGGATTCTCTGCGCCAGGAAATCCCACCGGAATCGCGTGTCGAAGCCGATCAACGGAGAGATCGCGCTGCGGGCCAGCAGTATCGCGCCGACCAGTCCGCTCGACAGAAGCAGGATGCGATCCTGCTTGTCCCACGGCGGCGCGCTTTTATCGTCAGGCGGAATCGCGGATCTTCTGGCGAGCCAGGCTGCCGCGGCGCCGGCGGTAAGCAGGCAGGGTAAGACGGTCCACAGCGTGAGCGAGACGCCGGAAACTCCCAACCAGAAGATGCTGTGAAACAGAATCAGCAGGGAGAGCGGGAACGCGGACGCCCACGGGAGCGTATTCCGTAAGTACTTCGCGACAAAAAATCCAGGCAGGAAGAGGCCAAGGACCAGGAAAAACGGAGAGAGCAACAACATCAGGTGTCTCGCGCCAAACTAGGCATGCTAACACGCGTCGGCGAAGCCCGCCAATTGCGGTCGAAGGCTCCGAAGCCGGTGAGACGCGAGGTCGGCGGGTTGTTACAATAATTCTTCACTTTTCCCGAATTTACCCGCGCGTAAAATCGAACCCTTCAGGCTACGATGTCCAGAAAAGAAACGGCAACAAGCACCAGGAAAAAGACCTCCTCCGGTGGGAATCCCGCACCGGCGGCATCAACAGTTCCGTTGGCGCAAACGAAGCGTCCGCATATCATTGCGCTGGTGATCTTATCGCTCTATGCGGCCGCCCTGATGTTTCAGCGGGGAACAGTGCCCTCGGGGATGAACAGCGATGTGGCGGAAGAGGCGCTGCGCGGCATCTATCTGGTGGAAGGCCATCACTTCGAAGTGATCACTTTTTCGGTGGGCAACTCGGCGGAGACGCTGTACTTATACCTGGTTGGAATCGCCGCGCAGGTATTCGGGCCGACCACGCTGGCCATACAATTCGTGAGCTGGTGTTTCGGGCTGGCCTGCATCTGGTTGATCTGGAAGCTGGTCGAACGGATCGCGGATGTGCCGGCGTGGGTTCCCCTGCTTACCGGGGCTTGTTCGCTGTGGCTTTTCCATTATGCTCGAAATGGCCTGCGGGCGATCTCAGCCCCTGTGTTCCTGGGCGCCTTCGCTCTTCTTCTGGAGCGCGCGGAGCGTCCCAACGCCGGTCGCGGCGCGGCGTTCCTTTGTGGCGCGGTGCTCGGGTTGAGCATCTACGGCTATACCTCCGCGCGCGCTTTGCCGCTGGCGTTTCTGGCGTACGCGATCTATCGCCTGATCCGGTGCGCGGACCAGTTCGCGCAGTTGCTCCGCCGTTACGCAACAGTCGTCGCCGGTGCGCTGTTCACGTCCATTCCCAATTTGGTGTTCTTCGCGTATCATCCCAGAGAATTCCTGTTCCGCGGAGACTATGTGATGAACGGCGGCGCGGCGGATTATGGCCTTCAACTAGTGTGGTCCGCCTTGTTCCCGGTGTTTTACTCCGATCACTTCCGCCACATCGTGATCGCCGGTTACCGGTCGGATGGCGTTGCCACCGGCCTGACTTCGTCTGGACACAATCCGTTGCAGATTGTCTTCGCGGTGGCGTTCCTGATCGGGGTGTGGCGGCTGAAGGACTGGATTGCAAAACCCGTGGTCGTGTTCCTGGTGTGCGCCTGGATTGTGGGAACGCTGGCGCTCGGCATCGCGGGTCCCAGCCCGACGCGGCTATTGATTCTTTTGCCGGTCTATCTGGTCTTCGCGGCCCTCGGCTTTGGCTGGGTGCTGGCGCGGCTACCCAGGATGCGGATGGCAGTGCTGGCGCTGATCCTGGTGGCCGGGGCGATCGATGGCTACGCCTATTTTTCCGGCACCGGAGAGGGCGCGGACTACCGTCTCTCCTACGACCCGGCGCCAGTGGCGATCGGTGAGCGCGCCGAGCAACTTGCCGCCCAGGGGCACCGGGTGATGTGCATCGTGTCCCGTGACTATCACGTCGTCAACTACCTGACGCACCGTTACAGCTCCAAAGTGAAGATTGTCGAATCCCTGTTTCGCCGGATAGACCCCGCGAGGGTTCCGCTGAACGAGTTCCGGCCCGACATCCTGCTGATTCAGGACTACGACAAATTCCGCCCATTCACCGCCCAGATTCCGGGGAGCTGGCTTGTGGGCGACGAGGGACGCTTCACGGAGTGGCGTGTGCCCGCACGATGACGGGCGAATTCCAGCGCCCAATTCTCTGGTTGTTACAATGAGCCAGTGCTTTTTGCGAAGTTCCTAGTCACCCTGCCATTGCTCGCGGTCTGCTCCTTCGCACCGGGGTTTTTCTTCGTGCGGCGCTTCTCCTGGAGCGGCCTGGAAAAGCTGTGCGGATCCGTTGCTCTCTCGTTGATCCTGCTCTGGCTGGCGGCTTGGGGCGTCTATGTGCTGGCCCCTTCACTGCAGCAGGGAGCCTACTTCGGAATCGTTGCAATCTGCTGCGCGGCGTCAATCTCTATATGGCGCGAGGCATGGGCTCTTTTCCGGAACCCGCGAGTGCGCCGCGCGCTCGGTGGATACGGATTCCTGCTGGCGTGGACGCTACTCATCCTGTCTATCATCCGGGTTTATACCGGTGCGTTCTGGAGCGGCGACTGGATGGAGCATTTCCAGCGCACGCTGTTTTTCCTGCACCATTTCCCCGCCGGCACGCCGATCTACGGCGCCTATCAGTTGCCGGCGCGGCCACCGATGATGAACGTGCTGGCCGCCTTGTTCCTGAGCGTCACGGACGATCGCTTCGAGATCTTTCAGGTTGTTTTCACGTTCTTCAATCTGCTGCTGTTTCTGCCCTGCTGCCTGGCGATTCCGGTGGTGGCGCGCGTGCGCAAAATAAGCGTGCTGCCGCTGGTCGCCATCTTCGCGATGAACCCCTCGGCGATGCAGAACGCCACCTACACCTGGACCAAATCGCTGACCGCGTTCTTCGTGATCTTTGCCATCTGTCTGTATCTTTCGGGGTGGAGAAAGCGCGATCCGGTGCGCATGACGGGAGCGTTCCTGGCACTGGCGGCGGGATTGCTGGTGCACTATTCGGCCGGCCCTTACTGCGTCTTCTTCGCGCTGCACTATCTACTGGTAGTCTTCCGCACGCGGCAGAACAAATGGAAGGAACTGACGTCGATCGCCGCGGGCGGCACGATCCTTCTTGTGACGTGGTTCGGATGGTCCGCGGCGACCTACGGGACGAAGTTGACGTTCGAGTCGAATACCACGCTCACCCTCGCCAACACATACCATGGCACCGCTCTCGCGAAGATATCCGGCAACCTCTTCGATTCCTTCGTGCCCTTGATCTTGCAGGATCCGGCCAAGCTGCAACTCTACGGCCAACCGTACCGGCCTGCGATTCTGCGCGATGCCGCTTTCGGCCTTTACCAGACGAACGTGATCTTGATCATGGGGCTGGTCGGCGGACCGCTGGTGGTCTGGTTCCTGATCCAGGCTTTCCGCAGGGGCAGGCGGGGTGGGGAACGCTCGTTCTGGCTATGGTTGATCGGCTTTTCGGTGATCGTGGGGATCGCATCGACGGGCGAGCGCGATACGTACGGTGTCGGCCACCTCACACTGATTCCGATGGAGATGCTCGGGCTGACGCTGCTCTCCACGCAGTTTTACAAACACCGTTTGATCGGGTTCGCGATCCTGGCCGGCTGCATGATCGATTTCGGGCTCGGAGTCTATCTGCACGCGCGCGTTCAACACCTGGATAATACCGAGGCGCACACTTACTACACGGGGCTCGGTATCAAGAACGGGCAGTTCCAGGCCGGAATGTTCGGGCCGGACTCGGTAGGCCACATTGCGTGGCGCAACTGGTTCAACAAGCGGCAGCCCCTTCTGGCCCGCGAATGGCTGACCGCGGCGGAACAATATCACCAGGGTGACCCGCGGCTCTACGCACCGCGTGCAACGTTCCGTGCGGCGATGACGGAAAAGCTGGCGGAGGACGAGAAATTCTGGCACGGCTGGTTCGCCCGGCACGGCGGCGAAGTGGTCTACCTAGGCGATTGGTTCGGGGACAGCGACGTGCCTTCGGCGCTGCTGCTGATGGCGGCCGCGGGATTGATCTGGATTCTGGCGAAGCCCGAACCGGTACGTGCGGTAAACGTGGTGAAAGCGAAAGCGGCGCCGGCGCGGCGGAAGCGATAATCAGATAGTCAAGCGCCGGCGAGCTTCTCCAGTTCCCGGATGCGGTCGGCGAAGGGCGGGTGCGAGGCGAAGTACTCGGCGAAGCCGGCTGTGTCGGGCGCGACCTGGGAGAGGCGCTGCATGGCACCGATGGCGGCGCGGGGATCGAAGCCGGCGAGCCGTGCGAGGCGGATGGCTTCGCTATCGGCGTCGAACTCCAGTTGGCGCGAATAGCCCTTGTTGAGCACCTGGTGGAGCAGGGCTCCGGCGCCTGGCAGGCGGGCGGTCACGGCTTTGAGAAAGGCGCCGGCGGTGAACTGCTCGCGGGCGTGGCCGCGCAGGACGTGGCCCATTTCGTGAGCGAGGAAGAAGGCCATCTGGTCGCGATTTCCCGCGCATAACTCGACGAGCGGGGCGGTGATGAAGACGAAGCCGCCGGGAAGCGCGAAGGCGTTGGCGGTGGGAGCGGGAAGCGGGCTGAAGCGAAACTGGCGGCGGGCGTCCTTGACGGCGGCTGAGAGGCGCGCGCCGACGGCGGTTACGATGTCCTGCTGCGGCGCGGAGGTGCGTCCCGGGAACTGGGCGGCGAATTCCCGGGCGCACTCGCGGCCATACTCGCGCTCGGCGAGAAGGGCGTCGTCTTCGCTGCCGGTAGCCCAACACCACATCCACTGGGCCTGTCGAAAGGGTTTGCGGGAAGCGCCGCCGAGGAGAGATCCCAGGCGAGGCAGCAGTTTCGCGGTGAAGAAGAGCAGCAGCGCGAGGATGAGGAGAAGTTTCAGCGTACGGTTCCAATCGTACCCTGATGGGGGCGTGGTAAACTAATGGTTTCGGAGAGGTGGCAGAGTGGTCGATCGCACCCGCCTCGAAAGCGGGCGCACCTTAACGGGTGCCGGGAGTTCGAATCTCCCCCTCTCCGCCAGGTAACCTCACCGTCCCACAGCGCACCACCCGCACCCCGAATCTAGTCCTATACTGAAGGTGAGGAGTGCTGTTCAGCGATATTGCTGCGGACGATTCCTTCCCGCCCTTCGGCCCACGCGGCGAACCAATCACGCAGTTTCAGAACAGTCACGAACCCCGCTCCCGGACCAGTCAGGTGCCGGGTGCGGATTCCGATGGTAAGGAGAGATTAACCATGGAGACGAACCTGAATTCGACGGAAGTCCTGCACAACGAGCATCACAGCAGGCTTACGGCGGAAGAGATTGCGAAGGCGGTGGCCCGGCACAATCGGGAGCACTCCGCGGCGCCGGCTACGGCCGAGAAGCCGAAGAAAGGCAAGAAGAGTTAAGTTAACGGTCTTCCATCCGCATGGGTAGCGCAAGCTGCAGGCAAGCGCTACCCATCCCACCATACTCCCCCTCGAATGTGACATTTGGTACTTGCCGCGCTCGACGTGATTCCGCATACTTAAGGACGGGCAAAAAGCGCCCTGGTTCTCGACAGGAGGAGTCAACCCAATGAAGCGGATTCTCATTTTGGCGGTGGCGCTGGTGATTTGCGCCGGGCTCTCGCCGGCACAGCAGAAAAAGCGTGTGGCGGTAATGAATTTCGATTACGCGACCGTGCAAAGCGGCGTGCAGGCGATTTTCGGCGCCAACCAGGATATCGGCAAGGGGATCGCGGACCTCCTGGTCGACAAACTCGTGAACGACGGCACCTACTCGGTCATCGAGCGCAAGATGTTGGACAAGATCATCGCCGAGCAGAATATGTCCAACAGCGATCGCTTCGATTCCAACTCGGCGGCCAAAATCGGCAAACTGCTCGGGGTAGACGCGATCATCGTCGGCAGCATCACGCAGTTCGGACGTGACGATAAGAAGACCAACGTGGGCGGCGGAGCGCTCGGCGGCATCACGGGGCGTTTCGGCGTGGGCGGAGTCTCGAAGAGCGAATCCAAGGCCGTGGTCGCGGTGACGGCGAGGATGATCAACACGGACACGGCGGAGATTCTGGCGAGCGCGACCGGGCGCGGCGAATCGAATCGCTCGGGCACGGGGCTGATCGGCGCGGGTGGAAGTTCGGCCGGCTTGGGCGGCGCGGGGCTGGACATGCGCAGCTCGAATTTCGGGCAGACGATTCTGGGCGAAGCGGTGCATGCCGCGGTCAACAGCACGGCGCAGCAACTGGAAGCCAAGGCCGGCGCGATGCCGATGAAGGTGGTAACGGTTGACGGCCTGGTGGCGGATGCCGCGCCGGATGGCACGCTGATTATCAATGTGGGATCGTCGTCGGGCGTGAAGGTGGGCGACCGGTACGCGGTGAAGCGGGTGGGGCGCAAGATCACGGATCCGGCGACCGGTAAGGTGCTGCGATCGATCGAAGACGCGATCGGGGAAGTGACGATCACGGAAGTGGACGCCTCGTCGGCAGTGGGAAAGTTCAGTGGATCGGGAGCGCCGAAGGTGGGGGACGCCGTCCGCAGCCGCTGAGGAACGCGTGATGAATCTCGAAGCCGGGAGTGTGGTGGGAGACTACCAGATCGTCAGCGTCTTAGGCGCCGGCGGCATGGGCAAGGTCTTCAAGGTCCGGAACACGATCTCCAGTCGCGTGGAAGCGATGAAGATTCTGCTGCCGGATCTGGCAGGAGAACCGGAACTGGCCGATCGATTCCTGCGAGAGATCCAGGTGCTGGCCAGGCTGGAACATCCCAATATCGCCTGCCTGCGCACCGCGCTCCGCTTCGAGAATCAGCTCCTGATGGTGATGGAGTTGGTAGACGGAGTGTCGCTGGATCAGCGGTTGCGCCAGGGGCCGCTCCCGGTGGGCGAAGCGATTCGGTGCATCGACCAGATACTGAGCGCGCTCGGGTATGCGCACACGAGCGGCGTAATCCATCGCGACATCAAGCCGGCGAACATGATGCTGATGGCGGACGGCACGGTGAAGCTGATGGATTTCGGCATCGCGAAGGGCGCCGACGATCGCAAACTGACGATGACGGGCGGGACGATAGGCTCGGTGTACTACATGCCGCCGGAGCAAATCAGAGGCGAGACGGTGGATGCGCGGAGCGACCTGTACTCGGTAGGCGTCTCGCTGTATGAACTGGTCACCGGCAAGCATGCCTTCGATGGTGACAGCCAGTTCGCGATCATGGCGGCGCACCTGGAGAAGACGCCGCCGCCGCCGATCACGATCGATCCGAAACTACCGCAGGCGCTGAACGATTTGATTCTGCTTTCCGTGACCCGGGAGGCGGATCGACGGTTTCAAACCGCCGATGCATTTCGGAATGCGCTGAGGAGCTGGGCGGGTGAGACGGTTCCGATGGCACCGGCGCCGCCGCGGCCGATTGCCCCGGCGATGCCATTGTCGGGGGTGGAGCCGAAGTCGCGCCGTGCGTTGTGGGCGGGTATCGGCGCATTGTGTTTCGTCGCGGTGCTGGCGGGGGCGATTGAGTTCGGGCCGTGGAAGAAGGCAGCCGCGGATAGTCTTCCGCCGAAGGTAGCGACGCCACCGCAGCAGGCGCTAAAAATCGTGGAGACGCCGGCGCCCACAGTTCCGCCAGCCGAAGTGCCGCCGGCGCCGGAGCCGCCTGCGGCGTCGAAGAGCGGCGCGGTGCGCATGCCGGTACCGGCGATGGAGAGGCCCGCGCGGCCCGCGGCGCCGGCGGCCATCGCTTTGCAACAGCAACTGCCTGTGGCGGCGGCGGTTCCCGAGCCACAGCCGGCCGGCCGTTCGCAGGCCGAGATGGCGGCGCAGCGTGCGGAGCAGCAAAGGGTGCGGGAGTCCCAGGCGCAGCTCTCGGCGCGCGCGGGCTCCATCCACGGCACGCTGCAGAATCTGCAACGTAGCCAGGGGGCAAGCGGGCTGGGACTGCGCAGCGACTGGGTGCAGGCGGCGGCCTTGATGGACACCTTTCTGCGCGGGTCGAACGACGCGCTGGCGGCGGGCGATACGGCGGCAGCGAAGGATTTCCTCGAGAAGAGCGAGCGGCAGGTGGAGCGCCTGGAGAAAGCACTCAATAAGTGACACCCGAAACCGTCAGGACAATGCGTGAGTACCGTCGGCTTTAGCGCAAAGCCCGCGCTGCGGACGGTAGCTCTTGCGGCGGCCGGAATCCTCCTGTTGGCGCCGGCGCTGATCGCGGTGCACAACGGACTCTACGATTCCTTCGTGGACAGTCCACTTTCGGGCTGGGGCATGTGGGGCACGTTTGTGATTCACATGGGGACCCGGCCGAGCCGCAAAGAGGTGGGCATCACCGTATTGCTTGGTCTGGCGATGCGGCTGGCCTACGATGCCGCGATCGGTGAAACCGGATACCCCGGTTCTCTCGTGATTGCGATGGGCACTTTCCTCGGACTGGCGAGCCTGCTCGTGCTGGCCGTCCAGATGTTCCGAGTCCAGACGGAGAGACGCTCCGTGATCCGGCGCTCCGTGGGCGTGATTGCGCTGCTGAATTATATGGGGGTCTGTATAGGCTTCTACTTTGCCCTGCTCAGCGTGATGCTGCCGCTCAAGCTGGACTATTACCTCTATGCCTTTGACGGCTCACTGGGATTTCAGCCCAGCTTCATTCTCGGCCGATTCGTAGCGTCGACGCCGGCGCTCTTCTGGCTGACCCTGATGGTGTACAACAGCGTGGGCTTTTGGTTCTGCGTTCTGTATGCCGCCCATTTGAGGATCCACGGACAATTCCGGTTCAACATCGTACGTCTATTCGTCGCCAATACCTGCATCGGCTGCGCTCTCTACTTCCTTTTTCCGGCGACCGGGCCGAAGTATGCGTACCCGGCCTTTCCGCATCTGCCCGTGGTGGTGCAGGCCGGGGCGGTGCTGCTGACCGGACGTCCCAACGCCATGCCGTCGCTGCACTTCGGCGGCTCACTGCTGCTGTTTTGGATGTCGAGGCCGTGGCGGTGGCTGCGTATGGTGACGGGCGCCATCTGCGTGGTCACGGCGCTCGCGACCATGAGCAGTGGAGAGCATTACATGATCGACCTGGTGGTCGCGATGCCCTACGCGCTGGCCATTCTGGCGCTGGCTTCCGATGTCCGGGAGAGGCGAATCCCGCTATTGGTAGGGAGTGCGATGGTGTTCGCGTGGCTGGTCGCACTGCGTTACTTTACGATTCCACCGGTCTTATCCTGGCCCCTGGTCGTGGCCACGATAGCACTCTCTTTCGGGTTGGAACGCCGGTTGGCGTCCAGCCTTTGGAAGAAGGCCGGAAAACCCGTGTTACTGTCGTTTAAGAATGACAGTGTCGTCTAAGTGGCTTCTTGCGATCGCACTTTTGGAGGCGGCGTGCGGCGGGCGCCATGAGAATCGCAAAATCACGGTGGCGGCGGCGGCGGACCTGAATTTCGCGATGGAAGAAGTCTCGCGGGAATTTCGCACGGCGCATCCGGACGTGGATCTGCAAGTGGCGTACGGGTCGAGCGGCAACTACTTCGCGCAGATTCAAAGCGGCGCGCCGTTCGACGTATTTCTTTCGGCCGATGTGGACTATCCGCGGAAACTCGCGGCGATGGGGATCGGGGCGAAGGATTCGGTTTTCACATACGCGGTGGGGCGGCTGGTGGTGTGGGTGCCCGCGAATTCGCGGCTGGACCCGGCGACGGCGCTGCGCGACCCCTCGGTGAAGCTCTTCGCGATCGCCAACCCGAAGCATGCGCCGTATGGGCGGTCGGCGGAGGCGGCGCTGCGCAATATGGGCGTATGGGACGACGTGCGATCGCGCCTCGTGCTGGGGGAGAATATCGCGCAGACGCTGCAGTTTGTGCAGAGCGGCGCGGCGGAGGCCGGAGTAGTCGCGCTTTCCCTGGCGCTTGCGCCGGCGATGCAAGGGCAGGGGCGCTACTGGGAAATCCCGCTGGAGAGCTATCCGCGGATGGAGCAGGGCGGTATGATCCTGAAGGACTCCGCGGGCGCGCGGGAGTTGCGCGCGTTCCTGCTCTCCGAAGGCGGCCGGCGGATTCTGAAACGATACGGCTTCTATTTGCCCAACGAATGATATGGACTGGCAGGCGATCTGGCTGAGCGTACGGCTGGCGGCTTCGACCACGGCGATCCTGCTGTTGCTGGGACTGCCGGCGGCATACTGGCTGACCTATTCCGAGCGCAGGTGGAAGTTCCTGGTGGAAGCGCTGGTGGCGCTGCCGCTGGTGCTGCCGCCCACCGTGCTGGGATTCTACGTGCTGCTGGCGATGGGACCGCGCAGCCCGGTCGGCGCGTTGTACGCGAGGCTGACCGGTGGGATGCTGCCGTTCTCGTTCCAGGGCTTGCTGCTGGCGAGCGTGCTCTACAGCATGCCGTTCACTGTCCAACCGGTGGCCGCCGCTTTCGCCGGCGTGGACCGGAAACTGATCGAAGCCTCGTGGTGCCTGGGCGTGTCGCGAATGGCGACCTTCCGGCGGGTGATCGTCCCGCTCTCGCTGCCGGGGATCGCGACCGGAGCGATTCTCAGCTTCGCGCACACGCTGGGCGAATTCGGCGTGGTGCTGATGGTAGGCGGGAATATCGCGGGCGTGACGCGGACGGTTTCGATTTCCATCTACGACCAGGTGCAGGCGCTGGACTACCAGGCGGCGGGCCAGACGGCGCTCTTCCTGCTGCTGGTTTCGTTCGCGGTGCTGGCGGTTACCTACGGGCTGCAGCGGCGCGTGTGGGGTGTATGGCGGATTCGCTAGACTCCCTGGTTTGCGATTGCAGAAAGCGGTTGAGCTCCAGGTTCGAATTGGATGCGCGGGTGGACATTCCGCTGACCGGCGTCACGGTGCTGTTCGGGGCGTCGGGCTCCGGGAAGACCACGCTGCTACGGCTGCTGGCGGGGTTGGAAAAACCGGACAGCGGATCGATTGTCTTTCGCGGGAAGGCCTGGCAGGACCTCTCGCCGCAGAAACGCAAGACGGGATTTCTCTTCCAGGATTACGCGCTGTTTCCGCACCTGACGGTGGCGGAGAACGTGGCGTACGCGGGGCCGCCCGCGACGGCTGCGGGATTGATGGAGGCGTTCGGCCTGGCGGAGTTCGCCGACCGGCTGCCGCGCGCGATCTCCGGCGGACAACAGCAGCGGACGGCGCTGGCGCGCGCGCTGGCGGCGGGGCCGGAGCTGTTGCTGCTGGACGAGCCGCTCTCCGCGCTGGATGCGCCCACGCGGATGCGCATGCGGTACGAACTGCGCCGCCTGCTGCTGGCGGGCGGCGTGCCGAGCATCGTGGTCACGCACGACCGCATGGAGGCGGTGGCGCTGGGCGACTGGATGGCGGTAATGGTGGAGGGCCGCATCCGGCAATCGGGTCCCGTGCGGGAAGTGTTCCGACGTCCGGCTGACCTGCAAGTGGCGGAATCGGTGGGGGTGGAGAACGTGCTGCCTGCGGAGGTGCTGGGGCGCGAGGCGGGGCTGTTGACGCTCCAGGTGGGCGAGGCTCGATTGCAGTGCGTGGATTCCGGCGAGACCGGCCCGGTGTACGCCTGCATTCACGCGGAGGATGTGGCGATTACGCGCGAAGCCGGAGTATCGAGCGCGCGCAACCGGCTCACCGGCCAGGTGCGGAGCGTGGCGGTGGAAGGCGCGCTGGCGCGGATCGAGCTGGATTGCGGGTTCCCGCTGGTGGCGGTCGTTACGGCGCAATCGGCCGGAGAACTCGCGCTGCGTGAAGGCGAAAGCGTTTCCGCGGTGATCAAGGCGACGGCGGTGCACCTGGCTGCTTACTCGCAACCTTCACCACGGTAGTTTCCTGGACTTCAATCATTCCATCGATTACCAGCTCTTCGAGCGAGGGCAGGAGTTCCTCGAATTTCGCGGCGGTCTCGACAAACTCGATGCAGATGGGCAGGTGCTCGGCGGCGAGCTCGATGCGCACGGTGTGCATGACGTGGTGGCCGCCGAAGCCGGCCATGGCGCGGATGGCGGTGGCGCCGGCGACGCCGTGGGCGCGAAGGAATTCCAGGAGGACGATGTGCAGCGCCTGGTGGTGGTACTGCGTGTCCTCGTTGAGGTAGATGGTGACTTTCTTTGCCGGGCCGGTGGTCAGCATCGATCCAAAGATAACACCTTGGACCGTACAATAAATCGATGGCGAAAAGGGAGCCGGCGGCCAAGACGAACGCGGCGCGAATTCTGGATGCGGCGGGAATTCATTACGAACTGCGCGAGTACGAAGTCGATGAAAACGATTTGAGCGCGCCTCACGTGGCGGAAATGATCGGCATGCCGGCGGAGCAGGTCTTCAAGACGCTGGTGGCGCGGGGAGACCGCGGCGGCGTGCTGATGGCGTGCATTCCAGCGAACGCGGAGCTCGACTTGAAAGCGCTGGCGGCGGCGAGCGGGAACAAGAAGGTCGAGCTGGTGGCGGTCAAGGAAGTGCTCGGGCTGACTGGGTATATTCGCGGCGGCGTGTCTCCGGTCGGGACGAAGAAGCCGTATCCGTTCTATGTGGATGAGACGATCGATCTGTTTGACGTCATTTCGGTAAGCGCGGGGATGCGCGGGTGCCAGATGATTCTGGCGCCCGACGATCTGGCGCGGGTGTCCGGGGCGCAGCGCTGCGCGATCACGAAGGATTAACACTCATGGCGTAACTGCCATCGAAATTTCTGCATAGCGCCAATCAAAATTTCTATTGAAACGCTGTAACCGAATCGATGTATACTGACCCAAACGTCTTGATCGGGTTAGTGGAAACAAACGGACGGGAGCCAGCATAGAAAATCCCGCCGGATAATCATCTACGCAACGAGGTTACGAAATGAAAAAATTAATCGGGATATGCGCTCTCAGTGCATTTACGGTCGCGGCCCTGTTCTCGCAGACCGCGAGTTTGTCCGGCACGGTCTCGGATCCTACCGGCGCCGTCATCCCCAAAGCCACGGTTACCGTGACCCACACCCAAACGGGAGCGAAGCGCTCGGACACCTCCGACTCGCAGGGTCGCTACACCATTCCGCAGTTGCCGCCGGGTATTTACAGCCTCGCGGCGCAGGTCGTCGGGTTCAACGACGCGACGATCTCGCGTATCGAACTGCTGGTGAATACGCCGGCCACGGTGAACGTCAGGTTTGAAAAGCTCGGTTCGACTTCGACCACGGTTATGGTGGAGGCCGCCGCGGCGCAGCTCAACACTACCGACGCCACGCTCGGTAACGTGATTACGTCGCAGGCGATCGTGGAATTGCCGTCGTTCGCGCGCAGCGTCGCCAACCTGCTCAGCTTCCAACCCGGCGTCGCCTTCTTCGGCATCCCCCCCAGCTCCACCGGCGTCCCCGACGACCGAAACGGCTCCGTCAACGGCGGACGCTCCGACCAGTCGAATTACACCCTCGACGGCGCCGACGTCAACTCGCAATCCGACCGCGCCGCTTTCTCCACCGTCCTGCGCGTTACCCCGGATTCAGTGGAGGAATTCCGCACGACGACCACAAACGCTGGCGCCGACGCCGGCCGCGGTTCGGGCGCCGACGTCACCCTGGTCACACGCTCCGGCACCAACAACGCCCACGGTTCGCTCTATGAGTACCGCCGCGGCAGCGAAACCGCTGCCAACGACTTCTTCAATAACCGCAATGGTGTCGCGCGCCCGGCATTGCTGATCAACCTCTTCGGCGCGTCGGTCGGCGGACCCATCAAGCGCAACAAGGCGTTCTTCTTCGTAAACTATGAAGGCCGCCGCGACGCCAGCGCCACCAGCATCAACCGCAACGTTCCGACCGAAAACCTCAAGCAGGGCATCGTCAGCTTCCATGACACCTCCGGCGCCCTCCGCACGATAGGGCCAGATCAGATCAAAGCCATAGTCGATCCTCTCGGCATCGGCGTGAGTCAGGCTGGGCTCGCGGTCCTGCAAAAGTACCCTGTCGGCAACAACAGTTCGCTCGGCGACGGATTGAACTTCACCGGCTATACGTTCAACGCGCCCATCCACAGCAAGCAGGATACCTACACCTCGAAGTTGGACTACAAGCTCGATAGCAGCGGCAAGGAGTCGCTCTTCTGGCGCGGCAACTTGCAGAACGATCACGCCGCCGGAACGCCGCAGTTCCCCGGGCAGGCCCCGAATACCACCACTCTCTCCAATAACAAAGGGATGGCGGCCGGCCTGACCTCGGTGCTGCGTTCGAACCTGGTCAGCACCTTCCGTTATGGATTCACGCGGCAGGGCGGCGAGGTCACCGGCATTCTCGGGTCGAACTACGTCACGTTCCGCAACATCGACCCGATCATCGGAACCAATACCGCCCTTCAGCGCACCGTTCCGGTCCACAGCTTCACGGAGGACTTGGCCTGGAGCCATAACGCGCACGACCTCAAGTTCGGCTTCACGGGCCGCCTGATTTCGAACCTGTCCACGAACTACGCCAAAGCCTACAGTTCGGCGACCACAAACGCGTCGGTGATCAAGGGCAGCGGCAATGACCTGGTGCCGGCCTCCCTCGGACTCGCCAAGGGCGACACCACTAGTTACGAGTACGGCATGGTGGCGGTCCTGGGCATCGTGACGTCCGCTACCGCCAATTACAACAACACCACCAGCGGCGCCATCATCCCGCAGGGCTCTCCGGTGATGCGCGATTTTGTGAACCGGGAAGCGGAGCTGTACGCGCAGGATTCGTGGCGCATTAAGAGCAACCTCACCCTGACCTATGGCCTGCGCCTCTCTATCATGCCTCCGGTGCATGAAGCCAACGGCCAGCAGCTTTCCAGCAACATTCCCATCGGCCAGTGGATGGATGCCCGCGGTACATTGGCGTCCCAGGGCCTCTCCGACCAGGGCGCAGGCTTCCTCTCCTACTCGCCCAACGGCCGCCCCTACTACCCCCAGCACAACAACTGGCAGCCGCGGCTGGGCATCGCCTATAGTCCGAAGGGGGAAAGCGGTCTCTCCAAGTTCCTCTTCGGCTCGGGCAGGACGTCTATCCGTGCCGGCGCCGGCATGTATTACGATCTGATCGGCCAGCCCCTTGCCGGATTCATCGCGTCCAATTCCTACGGCCTGTCCACGTCGCTTTCCACACCGCCCAACGTGTACACCTCGTCGCAGTTGCCGCGCTTCGTCGGATTCAGTCAGATCCCCTCGTCGCCCAGCGCGCCGTTGTTCTTTCAGGCCGCGCCCACGCCGAGTTTCCCGGTTTCGTATCCCGAACGCCTTCGCCATCGCCAGTTCATTGGACGACCGCCTGAAGGCGCCCTACACCATGAACCTCAACTTCAGCGTGGCCCGTGAGTTCAGCAACGGATGGTTCGTGCAGGCGGCATATGTCGGCCGCCTCTCGCGCCACAATCTGGTGCAGCGCGACCTCGCCATGCCGACGAATCTCGTGGACCCGAAGTCTGGCCAAAGCTACTATCAGGCGATGACTCAGTTGGCTACTCTCATGGATCTGCAGGGTGTCTCCATTGCCAACCTTCCGAAGATTCCGTTCTTCGAGAATATGTGGGCCAAGGCCGGCAGCGCCAGCCTCAATCTGACACCTACTCAGGTGATCGCGCAGGATTACCTCTACAACGCCAACCAGGGCGACTTTACCAGCGTCCTGAGCGACATCGACAACGGCCAGAGCTGCAACTCCAACGGTGCCTCCACCTTCGGCAGCAACGGTCACGTCAACAGCGTCGGCTGCAGCGTCCTGGGACCTTACTCGATGTGGAGTTCGCAGTACTCGGCGCTCAACGCCTGGTCCTCGCTCGGCTCGGGAGCCTACCACGCCATGCAGTGGACGGTTTCCAAGCGCCTCTCCTCCGGCCTCACCATGACCTTGAACTACACGCTGTCTAAGTCCATGGACATCGGATCGCGTTCGGAGAGCGTCGGCGCGTACTCTGGCGACTTCATGATCAACTCGTGGAATGCCCAGCAACTCCGCGGCGTTTCACGCTACGACGCGCTGCACCAGGCCAACGCCTATTTCGTTTACCAATTGCCCTTCGGCCGCGGCAAGCGGTTCGGGGCTGGCATGAACAAGGCCCTTGACGCGATCGTCGGCGGATGGGAAGTCACCACCACCTGGCGCCAGACCTCGGGCCTCCCGTTCTCCGTGGGCAATGGCTCGCGCTGGGCCACCAACTGGGAGCTCAGCGGATATGCCACTCCGAATGGCAATGGTATTCCCCAGACTGTCAGCGCGCATATCGCCTCGGCGGTTTCAGGTGCTCCAGCACCCAACCTGTGGGCCGATCCGAAGGCCGCGCTGGCCGGCTTCCAGATTGAGACCATGCCCGGCCAGACCGGCAGCCGCAATACCCTGCGCGGAGACGGCTTCTTCAACATCGACACGGGGCTTTACAAGAACTTCACCATGCCCTGGAGCGAGAAGCAGAAGCTCCAGTTCCGCTGGGAAGCCTACAACGTCACCAACACGGTGCGCTTCGATCCCAATTCGGCGAACTTGAGCCTGACCTCAACCGCCAAGTTCGGCCAGTTGACCGGTATCCTGGGCAACCCGCGGCAGATGCAGTTCGCAATGCGCTTCACGTTCTAATGAATCGATCTGTCAGACTCTTCCGGGGCTGACGGTTGAATCAGGCCGGCTTTCCTTCGCCAGGAGGAATGCCGGCCTTTTCTTTTGGATCAACCCTCTTTGAGCATTTCGATCCAGAGCTTGAGGGTCAGATCTTCGCGAGCTTCATTACACAGATACGGGCGCATTTCTGACTTGTATCGTTCTTGTAGCACATCGAGGTCGAGCGGGACGGAAGCGGCTAACGACTTGACGTCGTCCCGGTCCCGTTGGATATTGCGTTCAAGCTTTGACAATGCCAGATCGTAGGGGTCCAACCCCAGCAAGCGGAGTTGTACATAGCAGCCTGGGAACATCTCTGCCAAACGATCGCGAAAGTCTTCCGGGACAGTCTGTAGAGCAGTCTGATGAAGGTAAACCCTGTGTTTCCTGGCGAGCAAGCTGCCCTCACCTGCAAGTTCGCGGACCAAGGCTGCATTCGCGGATGGCTCCACCTCAAGAAAATCAATGTCCGCGGTCTGACGCGACATGCCATAGAGTTGCGTCATAACGAAGCCTCCAAGGCAATACAACTCCAGCCGTCCAGGCAGTTGTACGTCCAGGGCGGTCAAGAACGCGTCCCACGGCTGTAGCGGTCTAGCTGGCCGGCGCGACATGAGTTAGGTGTTGCGGCGCAAGATCGCTCCAAAGATGCCAGCGAGCGGCTTCCGGCGATCTGTTTCGCTCCAGCCACGAACGCTCCGCAGCAGTTAAGGATTGCTTGCACAGCGTGTCCTCGCGCTCCAGGCGCGAGCGGTCCAATTCCACTTCTCGCTGGGCGAGCAGTTGGGCCTTGGCGCGGCCATCTGCACTTGATTCCGCCAGACGGCGTGCAAGACTTGTGACGAATCCCAGCCGATTCTGAAGATCATTGCACTTCGCCGCTTTAGTCAACCATCTCCAGTCGAGGTCCGGGTATGTATAAACGACCCAGGGAAGCGCCTCTGTCAACCGGCTGTCCAATTCCGGTTGTGCCAACGCAGTGAATAAGACCACGGCAGGATTTCTCTTTCGCCACGCGCGCACGTAAGAGAGTCCCGGATAGCCCAAAGCCGCAAGGTCTTTGGCCAGCTCATTGGGATTGACTGATAAGGGGCTTTCCATCGCATCAGAAACCGGGAGGGATGTCGGAGACAATCCGTAGACGCTTAAGACCTTGCGAGAAAGGCGCTTCGGCCAGTTCCGCTTTCCCTTTTCGACCATGGAAACATAGGGCTGCGATACGCCAAGCTCTTTGGCCACCTGGCTCTGGGTAAGGGCGGCATTCCTGCGTGCTCGCTCCAACTGGGGACCCTTCATCGAGAACGCTCCTTAACTGGAATTATATAACATCTATTGTTATATTTCCATTCGTGCGCGAATCCTTCGGACCTCGCAACAACCAGGAGCAGACGGTGGCCTGGAGATCGCTACCCCTGATGACGCGAGGTGGAACTCCCCACTTTACGGCTCGTTTTTGTTGGTAGACTCGGAGATTCTATGAACCGGATTACGATTGCAGTACTCTGCTCCGCATCGCTCCTGCTTGCGCAGCCGGCGAAACGCCTGCTGAAGATCGACGACATGCACCGCTTCCACGACGTTCGCGACGCGCAGCTTTCGCCGGACGGGAAGTGGGTGGCGTACACCGTGAACACCGTGGATACGGCGGCGGACAAGAGCGACACCGATGTGTGGATCGCCAGCTGGGACGGCAAGCAGCAGATGCGCATGACCAGCAGTCCGGAGAGCGAAAGCTCGCCGAGGTGGAGTCCCGATGGCAAGTACCTCTCCTTCCTTTCCAGCCGTCCCGGGAAGGCGAAGGGAAATCAGGTCTGGCTGCTGGACCGCAACGGCGGCGAGGCACAGCAGTTTACCGACGTGAAGGGCCGGCTGTCAGCGTACGACTGGTCGCCGGATTCAAAGAAACTGTTGCTTGTGATGGCGGACCGCGACCCCAACGATCCCTCGGATGACGAGCGTCCCGCGGGCGCCGCTCCGGCGGGTGGAGCGCCGGGCAAGGCGCCGAAGCCGATCGTGATCGACCGCTACAAGTTCAAGCAGGATGTGGTGGGCTACCTGACGGCGCCGCCCACGCGCTTGTACCTCTACGACATGGCGACGAAGAAGGCTGAGGCGCTGACCGACCCGATTCTTGAGGCGGCGTCGGCCGCGTGGTCGCCCGACGGGACGCGGATCTCTTTCATCGGGCGCTCGGGCAAAGATTGGGAGCGCTACAACACGAACAACGTGTTCGTGATGGAAGCGCGCGCGGGCGCCGTGCCGCGGCAGTTGACGCAGTACGACGGCGTTCGCGGATCGGTGTCGCGCGGCCGCGCGGAGTGGAGTCCGGACGGCACCAGGCTCGTGTACCTGCAGAGCACGGGCGCCAAGCAGAGCGCGTACAACATGACGCGGATCGCGATGGTGCCGGTGGCAGGCGGCACGCCGCAGGTGTTGGCCGACAAGCTGGACCGCGGGGTCTCCGCGCCGAGGTTCACGCCCGACGGAGCGTCGGTGATTTTCCTGGCGGCCGACGACCGCTCCGAATATCCGGCGACGGTGCCGGTGGGCGGTGGCGATGTGAAGCGGCTGATCAAAGGGCCGATGATGGTCTCCACGCTGGACCAGGGAAAGGATGGCCGGCTGGCGGTGCTGGCGGCGACCGATGTGAAGGCGGGCGAGATCCAGGCGCTGGAGAGCGGCGAGTTGCGCGCACTGACGCATCACAATGACAGCCTGATGGCGGAGTTCAACCTGGGCGCGACCGAGGAATTCAGCTGCAAGGCGAAGGACGGCAACGAAGTTCACGGGCTGCTGGTGAAGCCTCCGGATTACGTGGCCGGCAAGAAGTACCCCACACTGCTGCGCATTCACGGCGGTCCCAACGGGCAGGACGGGCACTCGTTCAATTTCGAGCGGCAGTTGTTCGCGGCGAATGGCTATGTGGTAGTGGCGGTGAATTATCGCGGGAGTTCGGGGCGCGGGGAGAAATACCAGGTCGCGATCTCGGCGGACTGGGGCAACAAGGAAGTGCTCGATTTACAGGCCGCGATGGATCACGTGGTGGCGATTGGCGTGGCGGATCCTGAACGGCTGGGAGTGGGCGGGTGGAGCTACGGCGGCATTTTGACGGACGCGATGATCGCCAGGGACCACCGCTTCAAGGCGGCCACCAGCGGCGCCGGTGTGGCCTTCCCGCTGGCGTTGTACGGCGTGGACCAGTACATCATGCAGTACGACGAAGAGATCGGCGCGCCGTGGAAGGTCGGGCTCGAGCCGTGGATCCGGATCTCGTATCCCTTCCTGCACGCCGACCAGATTACGACGCCGACGCTCTTCCTGGGCGGCGAGAAGGATTTCAACGTGCCGCTGGTGGGCGGCGAGCAGATGTACCAGGCGCTGCGGAGTTTGGGCATCCCGACACAGCTGGTAATTTATCCGGGACAGAATCACGGGATCGCGCGGCCCTCGTACCAGAGGGATCGGATGGAGCGCTACCTGGCGTGGTACGCGAAGTATTTGAAGACGGCGGACGCGCCGGCGACGAACGCGGGGCAGTAGGGTGGGGCAGGCGCGCCCCACTGGAGGGAATGAATGCGAAGAGCGATTTTAGGGCTGTTGCTGTTCGCGGGATTTCTACCGGCCCAGGCGCCGCCGGTCACGGGCCGGTGGGTGGTGACGGCCGATTTCTACGGCACCCCGCTCAATTTCATGCTGCAGCTGAAGCAGGAAGGCGAGAAGCTCACAGGCGATTTCGACGGCGACAAGCTGGAAGGCTCGCGGAAAGGCGATGCGATCCGGTTCCTGGCGAAGGATGAGGAGGGCGGGACGGAGGACGTCACTGCCACGGTGCAGGGCGTTGCGATCACAGGAACCGTAATCTTCACCAGCGGGTCGAATCCGGGGCACCCGAGCACGCACTCGTTCACGGGCCAAATGGTGGCGGCGCCGCGGACAGCGTCGCCGCAGCGGCACGAGTTCCGGCCAACCGTCTTCTATCGCCAGTTCTCCGCGGCCAACAAGCCGGTGCTGACGGTGGCGCCCGGCGACACGATCCACACGACGACCGTTGACGCAGGCGGCACCGATGAAAAGGGCGACGTGCGCGTGCTGGGCGGGAATCCGGAGACCGGGCCGTTCTATGTGGAGACTGCGGCGCCGGGAGACACGCTGGTAGTGCACCTGAAGCGGCTGAAGTTGAATCGCGATTGGGCGGAGAGCGATGATGCCGTGGTTTGGCGCGCGCTGGATAGCGAGCTCGCGGTGAAGATGAAGGACGGCGGCAAGACGGTGCGCTGGCATCTCGACTTGCAGCGCGGCGTGGCGTCGCCGGAGAAACCGTCGGAGCACCTGGCGAGCTACTCAGTGCCGCTGCGTCCGATGCTGGGCTGTATTGCGACGGCGCCCAATGCCGCGCAGGCGGCTCCGGGAACCGGCGATTCGGGCCGGTGGGGCGGGAACATGGACTTCAACGAAATCGTGGAAGGCGCCACGGTCTACCTGCCGGTAAGTGTTCCCGGCGCGATGCTCTATCTGGGCGATGGGCACGCGGCGCAGGGCGACGGCGAGACCACCGGGAATGCGCTGGAGACGTCGATGGACGTGGAGTTCACAGTGGACGTGCTGCCGAAGAAGCGGATTTCCGGTCCCCGCGTGGAATCCGCGACGCACATCATGGCGATGGGCCTGGCGGGGTCGCTCGATGAGGCACTGCGGTCGGCGACATACGGGATGGCGCAATGGCTGGAGCAGGACTACAAACTGACGCCGTCGGAAATCGCGCAGGTGCTGGGTAGCGCGGCGGAGTATAAGATCAGCGAGGTGGCCGACCGCAACGCCGGGATCGTGCTCAAGATCAGCAAGGATCGGCTCAAGGGGATCGGGACCGGGAAGTAGAGCGAGTTGCTAGAATCCACCAGTAGTGTTTTTTGAAATCTGCGGCGAAATTGCGGACGTGGAGACGTTCGCCGCCGGCAAGTCGATTCGCGAGCTTCCTCGTTTGCGCAAGCTCTACGGCAAGGGTCGCTGGCGAAAGCGTAAGGGCTTCGCTGAGGTGAAACTGCCGAATGGTACGATACGAGAGGCGGAGCTTCACTGGTACGAAGCATCGGGAATCGGCAAGAAGGAATTCAAGATCAAGCGCTTCATGGATTAGCGATGAGTTCTCGTCGAATCAAAACAAAAGGTTTTGCTGTCTGCCTTCGAAACGGCGGCTTTGACGCCTCGCTCGAAGTCAGAAAGTTATATCCGGTGGTGGAAGATGCGGATGCCGAAGCCAACGATCTCATTCGTGTAATCGACGAATCGGGGGAAGACTACATCTATCCGGCCAGCCTCTTCCAGAAACTCGAACTGCCCGCCGAGGTCCAGCGGGTCTTGCGCCTGGCATCGTAGGTTTTCACCGCAATAGGCTCCCCCACTTGCAATCGAGAGTGAAAGATCCGAATATAGAGTTGCGTGGCCTATGGTGCCACCACCTATAAGAGGTGCTTGTGAGCGAAATCATCAAGTCTCATCCTTTTGCCGAGGGATTTTGGCCGGACCATGTGGCGCGGTTGGGCGCGATGGGGAGCGAAATTCAATTTCGTCCGGGCGAGGTCATTTTCCACGAGGGCGATCATTCCAGCTTCTTCTACCTGCTGATTTCGGGCAATGTGGCGCTCGAAGTATTGTCGCCGGGGCGTCCGGTGCGGGTGGCGACGCTGTACGCGGGCGAGGTGTTGGGTTGGAGTTCCGTGACGGGCGAGGCCGACGGCAAGCAGTTCCAGGCGCGCGCGCTTGAGGACGTGCACGCCATCGCGTTCGATGGCGCGCGGCTGCGGCACGCCTGCGAAGAGGACTACGCTTTCGGGTTCTGGTTCATGCGCGCCATCCTCAAAGTAATGTCGGGGAGGCTGCACGCCATCCGGGCGCAACTGGTGGATAGCTACTCTCCGCTGGCAGGCGCCCGATGAACATCGGAGTTCTTCGCGAGCGCGGCGCGTTCGACCGGCGGGTCGCGCTGACGCCGCCCGTGGTCCGGCGGCTCTGCGGGGCCGGCCACACGGTGTGGGTGGAGAGCGGCGCCGGCGACGGCGCGATGTTCAAGGACACCGAATATCTGCGCGCCGGGGCTCAGGTTGGCTACACACCGGCGGAGATCGTCGGGCGCGCGGAACTGGTAGCGAAGATTGGGCGTCCCACGCGCGATGAGCTGGAATGGTGCAAGCCGGGGACGGCGCTGATGGCCTTCTATCACATGGCCGTCGCGGACCGCGGGCTGATCGACGCGCTGGCCGAGCGCTGCATCACCGCGATCGGCTGCGAAGTGATCGAGCAGGAGGACGGGAGCCTGCCGGTGCTGGCGGCGATCAGCGAAATTGCGGGACAGATGACGGTGCCGATCGCGGCGCACCTGATGCGGACCAGTTCGGGCGGCCGCGGCATTCTGCTGGGCGGAACGCCGGGCGTGCCGCCGGCGCGGGTGGTGGTGCTTGGCGCCGGATCGGCGGGATTCGCGTCGGCTCGCAGTGCCGCGGGCTCTGGCGCGCGCGTTACGGCGTTCGATCGCGATCCGCGAAAGCTGCGCCACATGATGGAGCACGTCCCATCGGTGGAGACCTGCCTCGCCGATGAAGACGCCATCGCCGAAGCGGTGGCGGGCGCCGACGTAGTGATCGGCGCTGTACTGGTAGCGGGTCGGCGGACGCCGCACGTGGTGACCCGCGCGATGGTGGAGCGCATGAAGCCGGGGGCGGCGATGATCGACGTTTCGATCGACCAGGGCGGCTGCTTTGAAACCAGCCATCCGACCAGCATGGACCAGCCCACGTTCGTCCACCAGGGCGTGACGCATTTCTGCGTGCCGAACTTCACGGCCGACCTGGGGCGTTCGGCGAGCGTGGCGATCGCGCAGGCGCTGCTGCCCTACGTCTTGACTATTGCCAAGCACGGTGTGGCCGGAGCATTCGAGAAATGCTCGGAACTGGCACGCGGCGTGTATTTGATCGAGGGGAAACGGCCATGAGGAACGATTACCGGTCGCGGATCATGCCCGCGGATGTGGCGCTGGCGGAACTGCACAGCGGACAGCGCGTGTATGTGCACAATGGCTGCGCGGAGCCGGCGGAACTGGTGAAGGCGCTGACGCGGCGCGGTCCGGAACTGGAAGACGTTGAGGTGCTCCACATGGCGACCATGGGGATCGCCGACTACATTCTTCCCGAGTACGAGGGCCACTTTCGGCACAACGCCCTGTTCATCGGCGGCAACGTGCGCAAGGCGGTGCAGGAAGGGCGCGCGGATTACACGCCGGTTTTCCTGAGCGAAATCGAAGCGCTGTTCACCTCGGGCGCGCTGCCTATCGACGTGTGCCTTCTGCAGTGCACGCCGCCCGACCCCTACGGGTACATGAGCCTGGGGCCGAGCATCGATGCGTCGCTGACGGCGGCGCAGTGCGCGCGCCACGTGATCGTGGAGATCAACGACCAGTGCCCGCGCACGTTGGGGGATACTTTCATCCACGTGAGCCGGGTGGACGCGTTCGTGGAGACGTCGCACGCCTTGAGCGAATATCCGCGGCTGCCGGTGACGGATTTGCAGCGTGCCATCGGGCGTCACGTGGCGGCGCTGATTCCCGATGGCGCTACGATTCAGACCGGGATCGGCGGCATTCCGGAGGCCGTGCTCGGGATGCTGCGCGACCGCAAGGATCTGGGGATTCACAGCGAAATGGTCCCCGATTCCGTCATCGACCTGATCAAGGCGGGCGTGATAAATGGCGACCGGAAGACGCTGCACCCGCACAAAGTGATCGCCGGGTTCGTACTGGGAAGCAAAGTGCTCTTCGATTTCATCAACAACAATCCGACCTTCGAATTTCACCGGACGGCATACTGCAACGACCCCGGGATCATCGCGCAGAATGAGCGGATGGTGGCGATCAATTCGGCGATCGAGGTGGATTTGACAGGGCAGGTCTGCTCGGATTCGATGGGCACCGCTCCGTACAGCGGCATCGGCGGACAAGTGGATTTCCTGCGCGGCGCGGCGCGCTCGAAGGGCGGCCTGCCGATCATCACACTGCCTTCCACGGCGAAGGGCGGCTCGGTGTCGCGCATCGTTCCTACGCTGCAGCCGGGCGCGGGCGTGGTGACGTCGCGCGGCGATGTGCATTACGTGATCACGGAGAACGGCGTCGCGTACCTGCACGGCAAGACGATTCGGCAGCGGGCGGAGGCGATGATCGCGATCGCGCACCCCCAATTCCAGCAGGAGTTGGAAGAGTACGCGGTGAAAAGCAAGCTGCTGACCGCGGGGCGGAGCCTGGTCGGCGTGCGCGCGTAAGTCCACAACGAGCCGCGACCGTAAAGTAAGGGAGCGCTACCCGCACAACACCTGGCGTAACGCTCCCTCACGGTCCCCTCACGGTCGCGGCTCGTTGTGAGTGCAAACCGCCTTCAGCGTTACTATCAGATGTGATGGGGCGCAAGTGGATCGGGATCGCAGCGGGCGTGGTGGTGGCGGCTGGCTTGATTGCCGTGCTTGCGATTCGCGGCCGGCAGGCACCAGCGCCTAAGCCGGCGGCGGCGATGGCGGCTGCGGCCGTAGTCCAGAACAACGAGGTCACCCTCCAGGGGAAGATCCGCCCGCAACACGTCACCGGAGTCGCGGCCTCGGTGCCGGGATTCGTCGAGGCCTTCCTGGTCGAACCGGGGACCGACGTCTACGAGGGGCAGGTGCTGGCGCGGATCGGCGCGCAGGGCCTGGAATCGGCGCGCGAAGTGGCCCAGGCCGCGCTCGAGCGCGCGCAGGAGCAAGTGAGCAAAACCGAGTCGGCGGTCGCCGCCGCACGCCTGGAACTCTCTCGCGCGGAGGCCGATTCCACGCGTTCGCGCATGGCTCTCGATCGCGCCGACCGTGCGTTTCAACGTCAGCAGGTTCTCCTGAAGGAAGGCGCCACCCCGCGCCTCACCTACGAGAAGGCGCTGCACGATTACGAGGCGGCGCAAAAAGAATGGGACATTGTGGACGCGACCGTGCGCACGGGGCGCGACCAGGTGCAGGGTGCGTCGCAGGAAGCGGCGACGGCGAAAAAGATCGTCGCGGATAAGACCAAGGCGCTTGAAGATGCGCAATACGCGCTTTCCGCCGCCGAAGTGCACGCCCCGGTGGATGGTTATGTGGTGAGCCGCAAAGGCGAGGTGGGGGCCGATGCACAGCCGATCGGCAGCGAATTGTTTCAAATCGCGACCGATCTCTACGCGCTCGAAGTCACTCTGCAGCCGAAGGCCGAGATTCTGAAACGCCTTATCCCGGGACAGCCGGCGCTGGTGCTGGTGCTGGATCTGCAGAGCGCGGCGATGCAGGGCGCGGTGCGCGAAATCAAGGACGGCCAGGTGATCGTGGAGTTCAACAGCAACCTGCCCGCCATCAAGCCCGGGATGAACGCCGATGTCCGCCTGAAGTTGGAATAGCACGAGGCGCGCGGTGTCCTACAATAGACGTTCGGAACCGATATGGAATTCCTAGTCAACAGCCTGCTCGAACTGATCACCCAGACCTCCACCAACCTGCCTCCCGACGTGCGCGCCGCGATGTCGATCGCCGCCAACCAGGAGACGCCGGGGACGCAGTCCTCGCAGGCGCTGGACATCATCCTCTCGAACGTCGATATGGCCGTCGAGGACGAAGGGCCGATCTGCCAGGACACCGGCATGCCGACGTTCGTGGTGCACACGCCGGTGGGCGTGAACCAGATCCAGCATCAAGAAGGCGATCCAGGAGGCGGTGGCGGAGGCCACGCGGCGCGGCAAGCTGCGCCCCAATTCGGTGGATTCGCTGACCGGCAAAGAACAGCGGCAACAACCTGGGCGAAGAGACTCCGGTGATGCACTTCGAGCAGTGGGAAGAAGATGAGATCGAGGTCAAGCTGATCCTGAAGGGCGGCGGCTGCGAGAACAAGAACATTCAGTACTCGGTGCCGTGCAACCTGGATCACCTGGGCCGCGCCGACCGCAACCTGGAAGGCGTTCGCAAGTGCATTCTGCACGCGGTGTGGCAGGCGCAGGGGCAGGGCTGCGCGCCGGGCGCGCTCGGCGTCTGCATCGGCAGCGATCGCGCGCACGGGTACGACGCTGGCGAAGGGGCAGTTGTTCCGCACGCTGGACGACGTGAATCCGAATCCGGAGCTGGCGCAAGCTCGAAGCGGAGATCATGGAGGAGGCCAACCGCCTCGGCGTGGGCGCGATGGGCTTCGGCGGCAAGGCGAGCCTGATCGGCTGCAAGATTACGGCGGCGAATCGTCTGCCGGCGAGTTTCTTCGTGACCGTGGCGTACGATTGCTGGGCCTTCCGCCGGCTCGGCGTGCGCCTGGACGCGGCGAGCGGCGCGATCACGAAGTGGCTGTATCGCGATCCCGAGCGGCCGGTGGAGAAGATGGCGCGCGGCGAGGGTTTCCCGCTGACCGGCCGCGAAGTGGTGCTGACGCCGCCGCTGACGGAAGCGCAGATGCGCGCGCTGAAGGTCGGCGACGTGGTGCTGATCAACGGCGAGATGTACACGGGCCGCGACAACGTGCACGCGTACCTGATGAAGAATCCGCCGCCGGTGGATCTGAACGGCGCGGTGCTCTATCATTGCGGTCCGGTGATGCTGCAGGAAGGCGGCGAGTGGAAGGTGAAGGCGGCCGGCCCCACCACCAGCATCCGCGAAGAGCCCTATCAGGCGCGACGTGATCAAGCAGTACGGCGTGCGCGCGGTGATCGGCAAGGGCGGCATGGGCAAGAAAACGCTGGCCGCGCTGAAGGAGTGCGGCGCGGTGTACCTGAACGGCATCGGCGGCGCGGCGCAGTATTACGCGCGCACGGTGGAGAAGGTGCTGGGCGTGAATCTGCATGGAGTTCGGCATTCCGGAAGCGATGTGGCACCTGCGCGTGAAGGATTTCGCGGCGATCGTGACCATGGACGCGCACGGCAACAGTCTGCACGCCGACGTCGAGAAGTCGACCGGTGAAGCGCTCGCAACGTTGCAGAAGGTGTAAGCGGATTGCTACACTGAAGATTTCGCTGGCCGGGTAGCTCAGCTGGTAGAGCAACGGACTGAAAATCCGTGTGTCGGCGGTTCGATCCCGTCCCTGGCCACCATAACTTACATTCTCAAAAGGGCCCCGTTTATTTTCGTAGACGGGGCTTTTTACCGTTTGTGTCACGCGATCAACGAATCTGGCGCGACCGTCTGCGGCAACTCTTTGATGTCCGTCCGCGGCCCAGGAAGCCATTGCCGGATGGTGGATAGCGCGGCCTCTGCCACCGCCTCTCCGGCCTTGATCAGGTTAGGCCCGCATTCGAAACCGTCCCAATCCACGCTGCGCACATCGGGTGCGATGACCAGGTCGCTCTGCCGGCGCCAGCCTTCTTCGGTTTGCGTCTGCAGAATCTGAAAACAGCGATTCACCACCTGGAACATGTTGTTGGGCGGCACGCCACCCGGCTCCACCGGAAGGTGGACCGAGATGACGTGTGTGGCGCCAAGCTGACGCGCCAGCAACGCCGGAATCTCCATCGTCATGGCGCCATCCACCAGCAGGCGGCCTTCCCACCGCACTGGCTGAAACAGACCGGGATACGAGCAGCTTGCGCGAATCGGCAGGAACACATCGCCGGAATCGCGGAAGGTTACGGATTCGCCGGTGCTCAGATCGGTGGCGAGGATTCCGAGCGGCATCGCCATGTGTTCAAAACGGTGCCGCTTCAGCAGGCGCTCCAGGAAATTCGCCATGCGTTCGCTGGCCGCGAAGCCCATGCGGCACAGGCGCCAGCTTGCAATGTCGCCGAAGCGCATGGCGCAGCCGGCGCGCGCAATCTCGTCGGGCGCAGCTCCGCTGGCGAATGCCCCAGCCACGATAGATCCCGAACTGACTCCCGTGATGCAATGAATTGGGATTCCTTCGCGCTGCAGAACATTCAGCACGCCAGTATGCGCGATGCCACGCGCGAATCCGCCTCCCAGCGCGAGTCCGATTCTCACGCTTTCACTGGAACGAATTCGCGCGCCGGATACGCGTCGCAGGATGGAAACAAAGTTGCGAGCTTGCCGCAGGGCTCTCATAAACCCCCTCCTTACCTTCCGCGCCTTGTCCGCGCCTGTTTTGGCGGCTGGCGTCGGGACCTCTAACTTCAGAGACGAGCAAGAAGAGTGCCATGTTTCGCCTAAGTGAAACCTGGCCACGCTGATTTGTGCCTTCTACCCACCGGATTTAGCCCGCTAACTCACAAATTAATTAACCCCGGGTTACAAATTTGAAAAACATCGCCTGCTTGGAGACCGGCTCGGCCCGCGCGGAAAGGCTACTCATCTGGTGCGCGCTCAGCGGAGTGAATTCACGCGCGAGCTGGACATTCTCCTCCAGTTGCTGAATCGAATCGCAGCCCACAATCACCGTGCTCACCGGCAGCGAAAGCGCGTAGTACATGGCCTCGCGCATCTGCAGCGTACCCGGCGAGGTGGCGATCACCGCCCCTTCCCACGAGTTCTTCTGGCGCTCCACGGGCGGCGGCGTCCAACTCGCCAACAGGCGGCCGCGCCCCGGGACCTTCATCCCGATGATCCCCATCCGCTTCTCCACCGCCAGCGGCAGCAGCGACTCCGTGAAGCTGAAGTGGTGTTGATCGGCGGCGTTTAACGCCATCAGGATTGCGTCGAACGGGAAGCGGCGAATCCCTTCCGCCAGCGCCTCCGGCCGGTAATGGCCGGTGATGCCCAGGTGCCGGACGATCTTCTGCTCGTGCGCCTGCCGCAGCGCTTCCATGGCTCCGCCTTTGGCGAAGACCGCTTCTATGTCCTCCGCTACGCCGATATCGTGCAGCTGCCATAGATCCAGATGATCGGTTTGCAGCAGCTTCAGCGATTCCTCCAGCATGCGCAGCGAGCCATCGCGCGTGCGCTCCTTGGTCTTGCTCGCCAGAAATGCCTCCCCGCGCCGCCGCCGCATCACCTCGCCGACATAACGCTCGCTCCAGCGCTGCGGCCCTCCATAGATCGAGGAGGTATCGAGGTAGTTGACCCCAAGATCGAGCGCGCGCTCCACAATGGGTACCGCGATCGCCTGATTGTTGGCGCGCTCCAGCGCGGCCTGTCCGCCCAGGCTGAAGATGCCGACTTTGTAGCCGGTCAGTCCCAGATTGCGCGTCGGCAGAGCTGGGACCACGGAGGATTTCTGGGCGCTGGCGGACTGCCCCAGGAGCCCTGCGGCGGCCGAACCGCCCACCTTCAAAAAGGCGCGACGGCCTGCTTTAACTTGACCTTTCATGCCAATCGTTGTAGCACGATGCCCCACCGAATATCGCCATGCGACACTAAAACCAATGGCCGGCAGCCTTCTCAAGAAAGTCGCGAAGACCGCGTTCGACAAAGGCGGCGGCGTCGATGTGGCGCGCTGGATGCATCGCAAGGGTCTGCGCATCCTGATGTATCACCGCTTTCGCGAACCCGAGCCCCTCGCGCGCCAACTGCGCCACATCCGCGATCACTACGCGCCGGTCTCGATGGCGCAAGTCGCGGCCTGCCTCTCCGGTGGTGAGCGCTTGCCGGATAACGCGCTGGCCATCACGATCGACGATGGCTATCGCGATTTCTATCAGGTCGCCTACCCGATCTTTCGCGAATACCAAATCCCCGCGACCGTCTACCTGGTCAGCGGATTTCTCGATCGCACGCTCTGGCTGTGGGTGGACCAGGTCCGCCATGCGTTCTTGCATGCGCCGCCGCAGACCTTCCAGGCGGATTTCGCGGGGGCCTTCGAACTCGGCAGCATCGAATCGCGCAAGCGCGCGGCTCACGCGGTGACGGAAGCGGCCAAGAAACTTCCGGACGTCCAGCGCCTGGCATTCCTCGAACGCCTGCCGCGCGACTTGCGAATCGACCTGCCCGTGGAGGCGCCCGCCGAATTCGAACCCATGCGGTGGGAGGAGGCGCGCGAAGTGGCTGCCGGTGGCATCGAACTCGGCGCCCACACGTGCACCCACCCGATCCTCTCGCGTCTTGCCTCGGCCCAACAATTGGCCCATGAAATCGCCGGATCGAAGCGCCGCATCGAGGAGCAGTTGGATCGCGCGGTCGATCACTTTTGCTATCCCAACGGATCCACCGCCGATTTCACACCGGAGGCCGTGGCGGCGGTCGAAGCCGCGCAGTACCGCACCTCCGTGACCACCGAATCGGGACTCAACTATCCTGCCGCGGATCGCTTCCGGCTGCTGCGCATCGGTGTGGAGCCCGGCCTGGAAGATGCCTACTTCCAGCGCTGCGCAGCAGGTGTGGGAATCTGAGCCGCTACAATAAGAAGAGGCTTTCGGGATCACAGCATGACGGAAGAAGAAAAAGAAAAAGCAAAGGCGACTGCGGCGGCCGGGGTCGGCGCCGGAGTCGGCACTGCCGGCGCCGCATCGGTCGGTGTCCTCGAACTTGCGGCGCAAGGGACGGTCACCGGTCTGTCGGCCGGAGTGGTAATCGGCCTCGGCGCGGTGGCCGGCGCGCTGCTGGGGCTCGCTGGTTACGGCGTCTATCGTACGATCAAGAAAAAATCGCAGGGTTGACCGGCCGCGAATAATACATCGGCACCCGCCGGACCGCATCTGGAGCAAGAGGGGACACACTTCGTGATCACTCGCTCATCCCTGTCGGCTACGGCGCTCGCATTGTTGTTCGTTAGCGGTTCCGATGCCCAGTATCCGATGCTGGACAAGGTCGCCGCCAAGGTTATCCAAAAATACGAGCAGTCTACCTGCGACCAGTTGTTGGCCAGGAGAAGCCAGCCGAAATCACCGGAAGAACAACGGGTTGTCGAATTCCTTCGCAACGATCCGGCCCGCCGCGAAGCCTTCCTCAACCGGGTTGCGGCGCCGATCGCGAATAAGATGTTTGAGTGCGGCCTGATCCCGTGAGCGCCCGCTGCCGGCTCTTACTGGTCCTGCTCAGTGTGCTGTGTGCTGCCGCGGCAACCGGTCAGGCGCAGAGCAAGAAGGCCGCGAGGTCCGGGACGAGCCTCGAGCCCAAGGCGATCGAGATCTTGAAGGCTGCGAGCAGCCGGCTCGCTGCCGCACGCACGCTCTCCTTCACAGCCGTGGTTACGCACGAAAGCCCGAGCCGCTTCGGCATTCCCCTTGAATCCACGACGACTTCAGACGTGACCGTGCGGCGGCCCGACAAAGTGCGCGTGATTACCGCCGGGGACGGACCTCCGACCGAGTTTTACTATGACGGCAAGACGATCATGTCCTTCGCGCCGGCCGACAATCAGGTGGCCGTGGCCGAGGCTCCGCCGACCATTGAGGCGGCGCTCGAGACGGCTTACAAGTCGGCCGAGATTTATTTTCCCTTCACCGACCTGATCGTCGCCGATCCCTACTCCGGCATCGCCCGCGATGGTCTGAGCCAAGCCTTCTATGTCGGACAGTCCAAGGTGGTCGGTGCCACCACAACGGACATCGTGGCGTACGTCCGCGGCGGAGTCTTCCTGCAGGTCTGGATCGGCGCCGAGGACAAGCTCCCCCGAATGGTCAACGCCGTCTACCTGCACGATCCGCTGCAACTCCGCCACCGGCTGGAGATGTCGAACTGGCTGCTCGATAGTCCCGTTCCCGAAGATGAGTTCACCTCGCCGGGCGCGGCCGGAGCCAGGCGAATTCCCTTTGCCCATCCCGCCGGCAGGCCCGCGATGAAACGTTCAAAGAACGGGCAATGAGCTGCCTCGCCACCAGCGCGACCGTGTTGGCTTGTGTTTTTGGAGGCGCCCTGCTTGGCATTACGCTGCGCTCCGTACTTCCCGCGCAGCACTTGAGCACCGATTCCAAGGACATCGTGCGGCTTAGCGCCGGGCTGGTTGGGACCATAGCCGCCCTGGTCCTCGGCCTGCTCGTCGCCTCCGCCAAGGGCTCCTACGATTCGCAGGCCAGCGAAGTGACGCAGATGTCCGCCCAGGTCGCCCTGCTCGATCGCCTGCTTGCTCACTACGGAGCCGATGCCGGCGAAGCGCGCGGCAAGCTGCGCGCCACGGCCGTCCGCATGGCCGAACAATTGTGGCCCGCGGATCAGTCCGCGACTTCCGACTCTGCGCCCTCGGCCGGCGGCGAGACCATATACGAGGCAATTCAAAAACTCTCGCCGAAGGACGATGTGCAGCGTGCGATCCAGGGTCAGGCGGTGACCATCGCCCTCGGTCTGGCGCAGACCCGCTGGCTGATGTATGAACAGAGCGCGACGCCGGTTCCCATGCCCATGCTGGTCGTGCTGGTTTTGTGGCTCACCGTGATCTTCCTCAGCTTCGGTCTGTTCGCTCCTCGCAATGCCACCGTGGTTATCAGTCTGTTTGTCTCCGCCATGTCGGTCTCCTGCGCGATACTTCTGATCCTGGAAATGTACCGTCCGTTCGCGGGATTGATCCAGATCTCCGACGCTCCACTGCGCGCCGCCATCGCCCATCTGGGCCGCTAGTCCACTTCGCCCGGCCTCTGCTCGCGGTAGTATTGTGCAATATCGTTTATGCGTACCTTTGTTTTCGCTGCGCTCATCCTCACCCCTGTGCTTTTCGCGCAGGATGCCGACCCCGGGAAGGCTGTGTTCGAGACCCGGTGTGCCCAGTGTCATGGGTCGGATGGCAACGGCGCGGAGCGCGGGCCCGCGATTCGTACCCGTCTGGCGGCGCGCGACAATGCGCAGTTGGCCGCGCTGATCCGAACCGGACTCCCCGCCCAGGGCATGCCTCCCGTTCCGGTGACCGACGCCGAGATGCCGCTGCTGCTCCTCTTCGTGCGCACTCTGCAGCCGCGCAACCCGGGCACCGAGGTGCAGCGCATCACGGTCCAAACGGTGGACGGCAAGACGCTCGATGGCGAGCTGCTCAACCAGGGTTTCGACGATCTGCAGCTGCGCACCGACGACCATCGCGTACATCTATTGCGCCGCTCTGGCGCGCGCTATCGCGAAGTGACCTCGACCGTGGACTGGCCGGGCTACAACGGCGACGCCGGCGGCAACCGATATACCAAGCTCTCGCAGATCACCAAGACCAATGTCGCGCGCATGGCGCCCAAGTGGACCTTCACCCTGCCCAACACCGGCCGCTTGCAGGTGACGCCGGTAGTGGTAGGCGGCATCATGTACGTCTCCGGGGCCAGTGAATGCTACGCACTCGATGCCGGTACCGGCCGTGAGGTCTGGCACTATCGCCGGCCGCCCACCCGCGGAACGCCCGGCGGCACCACCAATCGCGGAGTTGCCGTCATGGGCGATCGCGTCTTCCTGGAAACCGACAGTGCGCACGTCATCGCGCTCAACCGCTTCACCGGCGAGTTGCTGTGGGATACCGAGATGGCCGACTGGCATCAGAGTTACTTCGCCACCTCCGCGCCGCTCGCCGTCGGCAGTCTAGTGATCGCCGGCACCGGCGGAGGCGAGCACGGCGCGCGCGGCTTCGTCGCGGCCTTCGACCAGGCGAGTGGAAAAGAGGCCTGGCGGTTCTGGACCGTGCCGCTGCCGGGCGAGCCGGGCTCCGAGACGTGGCAGGGGAAGGGAATCGCCCACGGCGGTGCGCCCACCTGGTTCACCGGCACCTACGACGCCGAATCGGACACCATCTATTGGCCCACCGGAAACCCCAGCGCGGAGTACAACGGCGACGATCGCGCCGGCGACAATCTCTATTCCGACTGCATTCTCGCGCTCGATGCCAAAACCGGAAAACTCAAGTGGCATTACCAGGGAACGCCGCACGATCTCTGGGATTGGGACGCCACCGAAACGCCCGTGGTGATCGACGCCAACTGGCAGGGACGCCCGCGCAAACTGCTGCTGCACGCCAATCGCAACGGCTTCTTCTACGTCTTCGATCGCACCGATGGCAAGCTCCTGCTCGCCAAAGCCTTCGTCCGCAACCTGACGTGGGCCAGCGGTATTGGTGAGGACGGCCGACCCGTGAAGTTGCCGAACCAGGAGCCGAGCGTGGCCGGCACCAAGGTCTGCCCCTCGCAGGATGGAGCCACCAACTGGTTCTCGCCCTCGTACAATCCCGCGACCGGCCTCTACTACGTGCAGACCTTCGAGAAGTGCAGCGTGTACACCAAGACCGATCCGGGTGTCTGGCAGGGGCTCCGCGAATACCTGGGCGGATCTCAGCACCGCCCACCGGGCGAAAAGCCGCAGCGCATTCTCAAGGCGATCGATATTCAGACCGGCAAGATCGCCTGGGAACTGCCGCAGCCCGGACCCGCGGAATCCTGGGGCGGTACGTTGACCACCGCCACCGGCCTCGTCATCTTCGGCGAGGAAGGCGGCGCGCTGATGGCCGCCGATGCCGTAACCGGCAAACCGCTCTGGAGCTTCCCGACCAATCAAACCTGGAAGGCCTCACCGATGACCTACCAGTTCGATGGCGCGCAATATGTGGCAATAGCCTCAGGTTCCAACATCATCGCCTTTGGAATTGACGCACCGGCGCGATGACCTTGCCGGGCCAAAAACGCGCGCTCACGGTGTTGTATTGGATCGTGCCTTCGCTGCTCTGCCTGGCACTGCACTGGCGCGCCTTCGATTCCTGGTTCCGCGCCGACGATTTTGCCTGGCTCGGCATGGGCATGAACGTCACCGATTTCCGCAGCCTGCTGCACGCCTTGTTCGCCCCGAGCCCGCACGGCACCGTGCGTCCGCTCAGTGAGCGCGCCTTCTTCCTGCTCTCCTATCGATTCTTCGGCCTCGACCCTCTTCCGTTTCGCATGGTCGCGTTCGCCACGCAGTTCGCCAACCTTGTGCTGGCGGCGGCAATAGGCGCGCGCATCACCGGCGTGCGCGCCGCCGGCTTCTGGGCCGCAGTCCTGTGGGCTATCAACAGCGCTCTCCTCGTCCCGCTGGTCTGGGCCTGCGCCTACTGCGAACTGATGTGCGGCCTCTGCATGCTCTCGGCATTCTATCTCCTGCTGCGCTATATCGAGACCGGCGACCGCCGCTACCAGGCCGCGCAATGGGCCGTCTTCCTGCTAGGCTTCGGCGCGCTGGAATTGATGGTGGTCTATCCGGCAATAGCGGCCGCGTACACCTGGCTGTGCGCCCGCCGCCACTTCGCCCGCACGCTGTGGCTTTTCGCCGGATCGGCTGCCTACTTCGCGGTGCACACGATTTTCGTGCCGCCGCAGAAAGCCGGCTTCTACGCGATGCACCTGACCGGCGCAATCTTTCGCACGCTCGGTGTGTACTGGGCGTGGTCGCTTCGCCCCGCCGCATTGCGCGATCCGCGATGGCTGGCGCTCGGCGCGGTGTGGGTGCTCACCATCGGACTCTTCTGCTTCGCCATCGGCAGACTGAGAGCGGGAAACCGCCTGCCCCTCTTTTGCTTCGCCTGGTATGTCATCGTCATCTCGCCGCTGCTGCTTCTGCGCGATCACCTCGGCGAATACTACGTCTTCCTGCCGGTCGTCGGATTGTGCTGGCTGGCCGGTTGGGCGTTGTCGGAAAGAAAGCCGGCGGCGATCGCGCTATCGGTGCTGTACGCCGCTCTCGCCGTGCCCAACGTCCTCAGCGCGGAAGATCGGAACTTGTGGCTCACTGCCCGCGTGCGCAATCTCGTCGAGGGCGTCGCCGGCGCGCACGAGCAACATCCCAATCAGGCAATACTGCTTGAGGGCGTCGATACCGATCTCTTCTGGAATGCCATGCTCGACCGTCCCTTCCGCCTCTTCGGCCTCACCAACGTCTACCTCGCGCCCGGCAGCGAGCGTGCCATCACCGCATATCCCGATCGCGGCAATATCGCCGAATTCATCGCGCCCGCCTATGCCGTGGAGGGTGCCATTCAGCGCGGCGAACTCGTGGTCTACGACGTCCGCACTCCGCGACTGCGCAACATCACGTCGCGCTACACTGCGCCCCGCGATCAGCAACTGCCGCGCCGGATCGACGCCGCCAGCCCGCTCACCGAAGCTTTGCTCGGCCCGGAATGGTACCCCGCCGATGGCGGCATCCGTTGGATGGCCCGCCGCGCGACCCTGCGCATCGGCGCCCCCAACCAGCCAGGCCAGAAGCTCTACCTGCGCGGTATCTGTCCCGCGCCGCTCACCGTGTCCGTGACCGCCGCGGGCGTGCCCTTGCCGCCTGCCGCCCTAAGTTCAGCCGGCAATTTCGAACTCGCCTTCGACCTGCCCTCATCCGCCGCCGGTTCGCCGGACCTGCAAATCGCGCTATCCGTCGACCACGTAGTCCGCCCCGCCACCGACCCCCGCGATTTCGGCCTCGCCTTCGGCACTTTCGAAATCAAGTAAGACAGGCCTCCCGGCCTGTCTCACTAATCAGTTTTTGTCTGCCGATCGCAGCCTCTCCAACTCCGCCACGATCATCCCCCTCACCTCATCTCTGAGCGCCGCCGTCTCCTTGACGCTCCTCCCCTCCACCGCCACTGCCGGCAGAATCCGCAGCCGGATCGTGAGCGCCCCGCCGAAGAGCCACGTATTGCGCGGCAGCGCGGCGCCCGATCCCTCAACAACCAGCGGGAGAATCGGCTTCTGTTCCCGGATCGCCAGTTGAAACGGGCCCTCATTAAACGGCAGTACCGCGCCATCGCGCGAGCGTGTGCCTTCCGGGAAGAAGACCACCGAACAGCCGTCCCGCAAGTAGCGCGCACACCGCAGCATCGCCTTCGCCGCCTTGCGCGCATCGCCGCGTTCCACCGGTACGTCGCCCGCCATGCGCAGCATCCAGCCGAGCAGCGGCAAGCGGAACAACTCCGCCTTGCCCAGCCACTTGGTATCCAGCTTCAAATGCGTGATCACCGGGATATCGGCCAGCGATTGATGATTGCTGACCACCACGTACACCTGCGCCGGGTCCAGGTTCTCTTCTCCGGAGACCTCCACACGCCATGGGTTCACAATGGCCATCACCGGTCCCAGCCGTCGGAACGTCCGTGCCGTGCGCCGCCGTAGAGGGTCGCGATCGCACAGCCGCACTGCCGCCACGATCAACGTCCACAGCAGGATCAGCGCCGCGTTCGCCGCCCACAGCCAGATGGACCGAAGCCCGGGCAGCACGCTACTTCAACTCGTCCGGCACGGGAATCGTCACGCTGCCCGTGGCCGCCCACTCCGCGCCGCGCACGAATGTGGCGACGAATCCGGGCATTTTCATCGCGTCCGGGTCGTGGCCCAGCGCGGTCGTGAACACGCGCCCGCTGCCGAATTTGACGGTCCAGAGCATGGGCTGAGTGAGTCCCGCTCCGGGAATCGGCTGCTTCTCGCCCGGCTTATAGAGCGAGTGGTCGTCGTACGCAGTGGCCAGCACGTGGTAGGTCCCTTCCGGTTGCCATTTCAGATTCGCATACAATTCGTCGTTGCCCTGCGGAAAGGTGGCCCGTATTCCGCGCGTGACCGGGTGTTCGCGGTCGGTCACGGTCACGGTGAAATCGTGGCGCGCCGAGTGGTGGCCATTGTTTGGCCGCCAATTGCCCGCGCACATCTGTTCGTACTCGCTCCAGCCGTTGAAAGCCGCCGCCGAGAAATGGTAGACCACCAGGCCCTTGCCGCTGCGCACGAAATCCAGCAGCGCTTTGTCCGCGCGTTCGCCCCAGCGCTGCGCGGCCTTATTGCCATCGTAATAGTTGAGGACCACCAGGTCGTAGGGTGCCAGCGTCTCCGGTCCGCCTCCGCGAAACTCCTCCGTAACCCGTACCTCGAAGCGTTTCGTCTCCTCCAGAAGTTTGCGCAGCACCGGTGTGGTGGCGCGCCAGTCATGGCCGTTCTGGCCGGTGATGATCAGCACTTGAATCTTGGGCGTCTGGGCAGGCGCGGGCCGCGCGGTTCCAAGCAGAAACACGCAAGCGATTCCGAAAATCAGGCTTCGCATGAAACCGGATTCTAACGCCATGCGTGCGACTTCAGTGGGACAGGCCTCCCGGCCTGTCCATCTAATTTGATTTCTTGACCTACGCCACTTTACGCTCGCGAGTCGGCCCGATCTTCGCCACCTTCACCGCCCTGGCGAAGCCCAGCGCCTGCAGCAGGCGGATCGTCATCCAGGAAATGTCGACTTCGTACCAGGCCAGCCCATGACGCGCCGATGTCGGGTGTGCGTGATGATTGTTGTGCCAGCCCTCGCCGAAGCTCAGCGCCGCCACGAACCAGTTGTTGCGCGAATCGTCGCGCGTATCGAACCGGCGCGCTCCCCACAGGTGCGTCAGCGAGTTGACCATCCAGGTCGCGTGCAGTCCCACCGTGACGCGGAAGAAGACGCCCCACAGCAGGAACGGCAGTCCGCCGATCGCCAACAGCGCGATCCCCACTACGGTCAGCGGGACCCAATGGTAATGCGAAAGCCACACGTAGAAGGGATCCGCCGCCATGTCCGGAGCGTACTTCGCGCACGCCACCGAATCACAGTGCGTGACGTCGCCCACCATCATCCACACAATGTGCGACCACCACTTCCCATCGCGCGGCGTGTGCGGGTCGCCCTGCTTGTCGGAGAACTGATGATGCACCCGGTGCGTGGCCACCCAGAAGATCGGACCGCCCTCCAGCGCCAGCGCGCCGCAGACCGCGAGCGAATGCTCCAGCCACTTGGGAACCTGGTAAGACCGGTGCGTCAGCAGCCGGTGATAGCCCATCCCGATGCCCAGGCTCAGCGATGCCCAGTAGAGAAACGCGGCCGCGAAGAAGGCCGGCCAGCTGAAGAAAAAGAGCGCGGCCACCGCACCCAGATGAAACACGGCGAACGCCGTCACCGTGATCCAGTTGACTCCATCCCGCTTTACCACCGGTGCGAATTCAATCTCCATGCAGCCCTCTGGGGGAGTGTGCCCCACCCCAAAAGTAGCAGTGGCCGCCCACGCGCCGTGTAAGAGTTGTGTAATAGGTAGGCGAGCCATGTTGTGGGGCAGGCAATCCTGCCTGCAGCCGGCTTTTAGCCGGCTTGCCCCCCAGTGACCGCGTGGTCCCCCCAAACGTCACCGAGCCAGCCTTACCTTCCTCACCGACGATTCCACCGCGCCGCTCCCCGGCTTCTTCTTCCCTTCGCCGTCATATTCTCCCCATCCGCTATTTGCGATGAAGTAGAACTCATCCCCCACAATTACGCCATGAGTAGGCTCGCCGAGCCCCGGAGTGTTCGCCTCCAGCACCTGCATCTTCTTTAGATCCCCGGAAAACCGTACGACCCGCGCCGGACTTGTCCCGTTCTGCACTGCCAGGAATCCTCCGCCGTAGACATACAGTCCGTCGATCCCGCTGAGTGCGATGTCGTCCGCGGGCGCCAGCCACTCCACTTTGCGATCCTTCAGGTGAATCGCCGCGATCCCGCGCACATAGTCCGGCACATACAGCGTCCTCTCATCGGCGGAGAGCGCGGGCGTCTGCGGGGAAGGGAACTCGCCCTCCGCGTCCAGCCGCTCCAACAGTTTCCCGCCCGCCTTCAGCCACAGCACCGCGCCGTGAATCCCCTCCGACACGTAAATATCACCCCCGCGCCCCAGCGTCATATCGCCGAGCAGTCCCGGGACGGGCGATTCCACGCGCTGCTTGAGCGCGCCCGTATCCAGGTCGAACGCGAGCAGCGCCGTCTTGTCCTTGTCCGTTGCCTTGCAGATCGCGCAGTGCGGCACCCAGCCCGTCGCCGCCCACAGCGTCCGCCGCTTCGCGTCAGCGCGCAGCGCGAGCACGCTCCACTCTGCTTGCGCGAACGCCTTCCCGTCGCCCGTGACGATCTTTCCCTGCCGCACGCCGCTCAGAAAAAAGCGCCGCGTCTTCGCATCGTAAGCAATGTCCTCCGGCAGGAAGTCGGGCTCCGCGATGGCGAAAGCCGTCGTGGCGCCAGCCACCGCCTTCCCGCCCTCCGCCACCCGCTCCACAATCGCGCGAAACTCCGGCGCATCGCGCACGGATGCGAAGTCGTCGTCAGCCGCAACGTCGTACACCAGGCCCATTCCCGCCCACTTGCGCAGCGCCGCGAGCGCGGCCTCGCGGTGCCCCAGCATCGCCTCCGACGCCGCCAGGTTATACGCAACCCTCGGATTTCCCGGCAGGAGCGGCCGCATTTCGATCAAAGTCGCGCGCAGCTTCGCATAGTCCTTGGCCTGCGCCGCCTCGCGCGCCGCCTTGTTCAGTTCGCGCCACCGGGGCTCCGTGTCCGCCGCGCAAACGAATGCTGCCATACACATTGGGCCAAAGATAAAGAAGGAAGTCTTACCCGCCGCGAACTTAGTCATGATATATTTCGCCCGATGCCTTCTATCTCCAAACGACTATTGACGGTCACCAGTCTGTTCGGTCTCGCCGCGGCAGCGGCGTTTGCCCAGCCGGTCACACCCACGGTTTTCGCCAGCGGCCTATCGAATCCGGCCAAAATCATCACCGGACCATCCGGAACTCTTCTCGTAGCCGAAACCGGTACTACCTCGAACTCCGGCCGTATCTCCATCATCAGCGCCAGCGGCACCCGCTCCACTTTGATCGATGGCCTTCCCTCCGGCCTCTCCGTGCCCAATGGCGATCCCGATGGAGCCAACGGACTTCTCCTCGATGGCAATACCCTCTATATCGCGGTCGGTGAGGGCGATCTCTACGCCAACGGCACCGCACAGGGAACCCTCATCATCAATCCCAATGCCGGGAAAATCTCTTCCCCGATCTTCGACAGCCTTCTGCAAGTCGATCTCTCGCAGGCCGCGGACAAAATCGCCTCGGGCTTCACTCTGCAAACCGCCGATCACACCACATTGTTCCATGGCCAGCCCGTGTCGCTCACCAATGCCTCCGGCGACAAGGCCACCGTCACGCTCCTTGCCGAGTTTCGCTTCCGCCCTGACCCCACCGAAATAATCAAGCATTCTCACCCCTACGGCATCACCAAACTGGATTCCGATCCGACCCATCTCTACGTCAACGATGCCGGACTCAACCTCGTGCACCAGATCGATATTCCTTCCGGCCGCACACGGACCCTCATCCAGTTTCCCCAGTTCCCCAACGTTGGCCCCGGCGCGCCGCCCGTTGTCGATGCCGTGCCCACCAGCGTTCGCGCCTACGGAAATCAACTGCTGGTGAGCTTCCTCACCGGTTTCCCCTTCACCCCCGGCGATTCCAAGGTGCTGCAGGTCGATCCGGCTACCGGAGCCAGCGTCCCCTTCTTGAGCTGGCTTTCGTCCGCCATGGACATTGTCTACCGGACCCGTCCGAACGGCGCGCGCCCGCAGTTCTTCCTGCTCGAATACAGCACCGGCTTCCTCGCAGGGGCGCCTGGCCGTGTCCAGGTCTTCAACTCGCCCACCGGCACCGTCCTGGTCAATGGCCTCAATGGCCCCACCAGCCTGGCGCTCAACAACACCACCGGCACGCTCTACATCGCCAGCCGCACCGACGGCAAGATCTTCCAGGTCGACGTCGGCCAGTAACCGCCGGCCGCACACGCGATATCATGCTTGCATGACTCGCGGCTTTATTGCTTGGATCGCGCTTTGCGCCGGCGTTCTGAACGCACAGGAGGTGAAGCCCTTGCGACTCGCCATTGCGGGACTCGCTCACGGCCACGTCTCCGGCTTCCTACGCGCGGCGCAAGCGCGCAAAGATATCGAAATCGTCGGCGTCTTCGACCCCGACGCCACTCTTGGCGCCCGCTATGCCAAGAGCAATCACTTCGCGCCCGAGATCGTCTTTCAGGATCTCGCCGCCATGTTGGACAAAGTCAAGCCCGAGGCGGTTGCCACCTTCACCGCCACCGCCGACCATGTCACGGTGGTCGAAGCCTGTGCGCCCCGCCACATCGCCGTCATGATGGAAAAGCCGCTCGCGACCACGGTCGCCCAGGCCCGCATCATCCAGCGCGCGGCCCGCACCGGCGGCATTCCCGTCATGGTCAACTATGAGACCACCTGGTACAAGAGCCACGGCGAAATCTGGAAACTCATCAAGGAACAGAAGGCCGCCGGCGACATCCGCAAGATGGTCGCTATGGACGGCCATCAGGGTCCGAAAGAGATCAACGTTCAGCCCGAATTTTTCTCCTGGCTCACCGACCCCGTGAAGAACGGCGCCGGCGCGCTCTTCGATTTCGGCTGCTACGGCGCCAATCTCATGACGTGGCTGATGGACGATCAGCGCCCCCTCGCCGTCACCGCCATCGCCCAGACCAACAAGCCCGCCATCTATCCGAAAGTGGACGATGAAGCCACCATCTTGGTGCAGTACCCCAAGGCGCAGGGCATCATTCAGGCGTCGTGGAACTGGCCGTTTAGCCGCAAGGATTTCGAAGTCTACGGCGAAAAAGGCTACGCGATCGCCACCGGCGGCGATAACCTGCGCGTGCGCCTTCCCGAACAGAAGGTCGAAGAAACGCGCAAGCCCGGCGATCTCCCTGCCGCCGAAACCGATTCCATCACCTACCTGATCGGTGTCGCGCGCGGCAAATTCAAACCTTCGGGCCTGAACTCGCTTGAGAACAATATGATCGTGGTGGAGATCCTGCAAGCCGCCCGCGAATCGGTGCGCACCGGCAAGAAGGTCAACCTGCAATGATCCGCCGCGTGCTGCTGCTGGCCTGCGTCGCCGCCGCGATTGCGCCCGCGCAGCGCGTCGTGCTCGATGCCGGCCTGATCTTCGATGGCAGGGGCGGCATCCTGCGCAATCAGCAGATCGTCATCGAGGGCGCGAAGATCCAATCCATCGCGCCCGGCAAGGCCCCCGCGACGTACGACCTGCGCACTCTGACCGTGATGCCCGGGTGGATCGATACCCACGTCCACCTCAACTGGCACTTCGATGCCGCGCACAAATATACCGGCGGCCGCGGCGATAAGCCCGAAGACAACGCGCTCTTCACCGCCGAAAACGCCTGGCTCACCTTGCAGGGCGGCTTCACCACCGTGCAGAGCGTGGGCGCGCCCATCGACGCCGTCGTGCGCGACCGCATTAACTCCGGAGCTCTTCCCGGCCCCCGCATCCTGACCTCCCTCCGCCAGATCAACGAACGCAGCGGCGATCCCGGCGCTATTCGCGAATTGGTGCGCCGCACCAAACAGGATGGCGGCGACCTGATCAAGATCTTCGCCACCACCGGCATGGGCGCCGGCGGCAATCAAAGCATGAGCGACGAACAGATTCAGGCGGCCTGCGGCGAAGCCAACGTGCTCGGCATGCGGACCCTCGTCCACGCCATAAGCGCCGCCGGCGCGAAGGCCGCGATCCTCGCAGGCTGCACCGCCATCGAACACGGCAGCTACGTCGACGATGCCACGCTCGACCTCATGGCGCAGCACGGCACCTTCTTCGACCCCAACTTCCTGGTGCTTCACAACTACCTGGATAACCGCGCCAGCTTCGATTTTCCCGCCGCCAGCTTCACGTCACTCGAAAACGCGATCGCGCCTACCGCCGCGATCCTGCGCCGCGCCCGTGCACGCAACGTGAAAATCGTCTTCGGCACCGATGCCGTCGCCGGAGTCCACGGACGCAACGCCGAGGAGTTCATCTATCGCGTCCGCGACGCCGGCGATAAGCCCATGGACGCCATCGTCAGCGCCACCTCATTGGCCGCCGAATCGCTCGCCATGTCCAAGACCATCGGCACCCTCGCCCCCGGCTTCGATGCCGATCTCATCGCAATCGAGGGCAACCCCCTCGAAGACATCACCGCCGTCCGCCGCGTCGTCTTCGTCATGAAGTCCGGCAAGCTCTACCGCAACACCCACGACCATTAGCATCGCCCTCACCGCGAACCGCGACCGTTAGGGAGCGATCTACAGTAGAATATCTCCTGATCCCCAATATCACCTTAGGAGACTACTCAAATGGTCCGTACCTCAATCATCGTGCTCTTCGCCGGCAGCGCGCTCATGGCGCAGTCCAACCCCGTCATCGCCGAGCAGAAGGCCACCTACACCGCCAACAAGAACAACCTCATCAAGGCTGCCGAGAAAATGCCGGAGGAGGCCTACAGCTTCAAGCCCACTCCCGAAATGCAATCCTTCGGCGAGCGCATCGCCCACATCGCTAACCAGATCGGCACCTGCAGCGCCATGACCGGCGAACGCAAGCCATCTCCCGCCGCAGGCAAGACATCGAAGGCCGACCTGGTCGCCGCCTTGAAGGCGAGCTTCGATGCCTGCGACGCCGCATGGGACAGCATGAACGACAAGACCGCCATGGAGATGGTTGCCGGCCGCGGCGGCACCCAGCGGTCCAAGCTTTCCGGCATGATCGGTAACACGACTCACAACACCGAGCTATACGGTTATATCTCCGTTTACCTGCGCCTTAAGGGCGTGGTGCCCCCCACCAGCGATCGCGCAATGTAACATGTGTTACTTCAGTACGCCGCCCCGGGGTAAGTGGGCGGCGTACTTTTCACCCCACGGTTTCTCTTGTTATAAAACGGTTAATCTGGTACGCTTCAGGTGATTTCACTTTGGAAAGAGTCGCGATGATTTCAGGTGTTCAGAGGAAAAGTAGTTGTTGACCTGGCTTACCTAGATCTTCCGAATGCGTAAAATCGCATCGAGAAGACGTCAAGAGCTTCAGGCAATTCAACCGCTGGCATTAACCTCTGATTTGCAGCTTTGGGTCCTCCCCAGGCTGCTCGGGATACTTCCTATGTCTCCGCGGACAACGGGGTATCTATGCGTAAACGACTCTGCGCCCTCCTGCTGGGCGCTCTTCTCCTCGCGGGCTCAGTCTTCGGACAGAGCGGCGATGGCTCCATCGTTGGCACCGTCCTGGACGCGTCCGGAGCCGGTGTCCCGAATGCCACTGTTCAGCTTCAGAACATGGGTACGGGAGTCAAAACTTCAACCAAGACCGATGCCGCCGGTAGCTATCGGTTCAACAACATGCTGGTCGGACGGTACATCGTCACCGCCTCCGCGCCCGGCTTCACCACCACCTCCCTGAAAGACCTGGCAGTGGAACTCAATAAGTCCACCACCGCCAACATCAAGGTCGATGTGGGCACTGTCTCCACCGCAATCGATGTCATGGAGGCCACTACCACCATCGATACCACCACCGCCCAGGTGGCGAATAACTTCGAAACCCGCATGGCCGCCGAAATTCCCTCGTCAGCCAATCCCAACGGCGGTGTCCTCAACCTGAGCCTGCTCGGTGCCGGGATCACCAGCGCCGGCGGCTTCGGCACCGGCACCGGCCCTTCCGTAGGCGGACAACGCCCCCGCAACAACAACTTCATGATCGATGGCGTGGATAACAATCGCAAAGACGTCACCGGTCCCGTCCTGGCCATCCCCAACGACGCCGTGGCCGAGTTCACCGTCCTCCAAAACCAGTTCAGCGCCGAATTCGGACACTCCTCCGGCGGCCAGTTCAACACCGTGCTGCGCGGCGGCACTAACGAAATCCATGGCATCGTGTACGACTATCTGCAGAACCGGAAACTGAATGCCATCGACCAGGCCAACGCACGCCAGGGCATCCTCACCAATCCGCGCTATGACCAGAACCGTCTCGGCGGCGCTATCGGCGGCCCCATCCGCAAGAACAAGCTGTTCTATTACGGCCTCTACGAATACAATCCGCTCGGCCAGGCCAGTGTCCCCGCCGGCGGAGCCACCTATGCTCCCACCGCGGCCGGTTACGCGACTCTGAGCTCGATGTCCGGGCTCTCCGCCACCAACCTCGGGATTCTCAAGCAGTATCTCCCCGCGGCCGCCACCCAGAGCAAGACCACCACCGTCAACGGAGTCTCCATCCCGCTCGGAATCCTCCCGATCTCCGCGCCGAATTACACCAACACCTATAGCTGGCTCGTCTCCATCGACTACAACATCTCCGACAAAGACCAGCTTCGCGGCCGCTACGTGGACAACAAGATTTCGTCGATTAACATCGCCGCCAATCTTCCCGTCTTCTTCTTCCCGCGGCCGACTACGTCTCACTTGGGCTCCATCTCCGAGTTCCACAACTTCCGTCCCAACCTGACCAACGAAATCCGCCTGGCCTTCAACCGCTACAACGACAACATCCAGGTCCCGGATTTCAAATACCCCGGTCTGGACGTCTTCCCGAACATCCAGATCAATGACGATCTGAACGTGCAAATCGGGCCCAATCCGAACGGTCCTCAGGCCACTATCCAGACCACCTACCAGATCAATGACAACGTGAGCTGGAACAAGGGCAAGCACGATTTCAAATTCGGCTTCGACGGCCGTTCCCTGATCGCCGCCAGCACCTTCATTCAGCGCGTCCGCGGCGATTACGAATACACCGTCCTCGAGCGCTTCCTCCAGGACAAGGTTCCGAATTTCCTCGCCGAGCGCAACGTCGGCGGCAAGCCGTATTCCGGCAACAATATCGCGCTTTACGGCTATGCCAACGACAACTGGAAAGTCACGCGCAACCTCAGTCTCAACCTTGGCGTACGCTACGAATTCACCAGCGTGCCCAAGTCCATGAAGGAATTCGCGCTCAACAGCATCGCCGATGTTCCCGGAGTGCTCACCTTCGTCGAGCCTCAGCCGCAGAAGAAGAACTTCGCTCCCCGCCTCGGCTTTGCCTATTCGCCGGGTAACTCCGGAGCCACTTCCATCCGCGCCGGATTCGGCATGGCCTACGATCAGGTCTTCGATAACGTCGGCACCAACGCGAGGCCCCCGCAAGCCACCTCCACCATCGATTCACCCGTCACGGAGAACACCGGCTACCTGGCGAACGGAGGCATTCTCCCCACCGCGCAGGCCGCCGCTCTCACGCCCGCGCAGGCACGCGCCGCCACGTCCTCCTACCTGCCCAGCGTGATCAAGCCCGGCTATTCCATCAATTGGAATTTCGGCATTCAGCACGTCTTCGCCAGAGACTACACTGTCGACGTGCGTTACGTCGGCAACCGCGGCGTTCATCTGCTCTACCAACTGCAGATCAATCGCGCCGACGTGGTCACCGCGACGCATTTCCTCCCCACCTACCTCGCGCCCCCTTCGCAGGCCGCGCTGGATAGCCTCCCGCTGACTCTCACCCAGATCACCAATGAGCGCAACACCGCCGGTATTGGCAACACCCTTGCCCAGTACGGCTTCACCAGCAACATCACCGCCTACGAACCGCGCGGCAACTCCGAGTATCACGGATTGGCGGTCGAGGTCACCAAGCGTTACACCGCCCATAACCTCTTCAAGGCCTCCTACACGTGGAGCCACCTGATGGACGATAGCACCGCCGAAGTCAACTCCACCGCGCTCTCACCGCGCCGTCCGCAGGATTTCAACAACATCCGCGGCGAGTGGGCCTCGAGCCTCCTCGACCGGCGCCAGCGCTTCAGCTTCACCTGGCTCTACGAAGCTCCGTGGTTCCAGCGCGACAATAGCTGGTTCAAGCGCAACCTGCTCGGCAATTACCAGATCGCCGGCACCTATGCCGTCGAATCGCCCGAGTACGGCACGCCTCAGAGCGGCGTCGATTCCAACCAGAACGGCGATGCCGCCGCCGACCGCGTGATCGTCAACGCAAATGGCGCCCCCGGCACCAGCAGCGACGTCACCGCGCTCAAGAACTCGGCGGGCGCCACCGTCGGCTATCTCGCCATCAATCCGAATGCGCAGTTTATCCGCGCGCAAGTTGGCGCGTTTGCCAACTCCGGCCGCAATATCCTCGCCACCCGCGGCATCAACAACTGGGACATCAGCGTCTCCAAGAGCCTCGCCTTTAACGAACGCATGAAGGTCCAGTTCCGCGCCGACATGTTCAACGGGTTCAACCACCCGCAATACACGCCCGGCAAAATCAACACGGTCGGCTTCATCAATCGCTCCGGAGTCACCAACTACCTGACCCCCGGCAACCCCATATTCGGCCAGTTCGACCAGGTCTACAGCAGCAACCCCCGCACCATCCAGGTTGCCGCCCGCCTGACCTTCTAGCCGAAAGGAAAAAGGGCCGGACGCAAGCCCGGCCCTTTTCGTACTCACTAAGTTAGTGCCAATCCGAATGTTCGTGACGCCAGCGCCAGTATTCCCGCTGTTCTTCACGCCGCGCCTTTGCCCACGGATGGTATGCGCGATGACGTTCCGCCTCCAGCCAGTGCCGGTAGGCTCGATTCTCCGCCTCGTTCCATTCGTGATAATCGCGCTTGTCGCGGTCGTAATACCGCTTCGGATGTTCTTCGGCGTGCATCACTACGGGGGCGCACATCGCGGCGCCCAACAGCAGCGTAGTCAAATAACGACGCATGGCATTCTCCTCACTCCATCAGGAGCAAGCATGACGCCATCGCGAAGAAACTTACTTTCCGTACCAGTCGCGCAACCGCACGTCGATCCCCGTGCCCTCGAGTGCCTTCGCGAAGATCGCCGTGTCCTGTCCCCGATAGTGATACGGATAGACCACCGCCGGATGAAACGCCTTTACCGCCTGCGCCGCATCGCCCGGCGTCATCGTATACGGCAGATTCATCGGAATAAACGCCACGTCGATATTCTTCAACGCGCGCATCTCCGGCGTGCCTTCCGTATCGCCCGCGAAATAAAACCGCTTCCCGCCGTAGCTCACGATATACCCGTTGCCCCGGCCCTTCTCGTGATACACCGTTCCGTCCGCCGCCGGCTTCAGGTTGTACATCGGGATCGCCTCCACCTGGAATTCGTCGATCGCCTTCGTTTCCCCGTTCGCCATCACCACCGCCCCGGGGAATTTATCCGCCGCCGCTTTCGGCGTCACGATCACGGTCCCCGCCTTCTTCAATTTCGCCACTACCGCCGGCGCCATGTGATCGCCATGAATATCCGTGATCAGGATGTAATCCGCCGCCGGCAGCCCGTCGTAATTCCCCTGCGCCGGGTCCACGTACATCACCTTCCCGCCCGCCTTCAGCATCAGGCTTGCATGCTGAATCGGAATAATCTGCACCGGCCCCTTCGCAGTTGCAAACTCTTCAGGCGCCGCCGCAAACGCCGCCGCCGCGGCCAGCAACAAACTCGCAATTGTCTTCATGCCCCCGATTGTACCCGCTCACTTTGTACTCCTCCAACCGGAATAGGCGCCCTTCAGAGCCGCGACCGTCAGGGAGCGTCCTAAAACCCTTCCCCCATCAACACGAATCCCGACCAGTAAAACGGATGCCGGTACTCCGGCCGCTTCATCACTTCCATCTGCGCCTGCTGCAATGCCCGCGCCTTCGACGAATGTTGCAGATTCCGATGGAACCCCAGCATCAGACGCGTCGTCGAGTCCGATTCCACCTTCCACTGGCTCGCCACCGTGCTCGGACTCCCGGCGATGAAAAGCGCCCAGCTCATTCCGATCAGCCCCTCTCCGTTCCCTGCCTTTCCGCGCCCCGTCTCGCATCCCGAAAGCACCACCATGTCGGCGCGCAGACTCAGATCCATCATGTCGTGCGCCTCCAGCACTCCCGCCTCCGGCTTGCCCGCCTTCGCCAGCACCAGGTACGAGTTCATCGGATTCCGATCTTCGAACACGCCGTGCGCCGCCACATGGACCACGTCGTAATTCGGCGCCTCCCGCCGGATCAGGATCTGGTCGGACTCCGCCGCCGAGAACACCTGCGACCGCCCCGCACCGTACAACTCCCGCAGTCCGTCCACCTCCCGCCGCGCCGCCGGCAGCTGCACCGCGTCCACCGCCATCAGCCGCGGCTGCGCCGGTCTGTGAGCCGGCCGCATTTTCTGCATCTCGTACAGCACCGAAAGCGAGGGCGTATAGAACACCGCCCGGTCCTCCATCAAATACCGCTCCGGCTCCGGCTCCAGCGCCTGGAATGGCAGCTGCCAGAGGAACCCGTCGGGTGCGATCACCACCGTTGTCTTGCCGCGCAGCTGCTCCGCCGCGGGCTCCAGCAGTTCCCGGTACAGTGACACCGCCAGCTTCTGATAATCCAGGTCCCGCGTCGCCACCTGTTCGCGATACCGCCTAACGTCGCGCTCCAGCGCCTCCTTCTTCGCGCCGATCTTGTACACCCGAAGGTCCGCGTGCCCCGCCGATCCCTCGCCGCCCCGCGTTAGCGCGAACAGGTACACCCCGTTGTCCGTCACCGAATACTCCAGCAGCGCTGACTTCGGGTCCGGCATCGCCGACACCAGTTCACCGCTCGGCGCCGGGTCGAACGCCAGCCGCTTCACCTTCAACTCCGGGTGCGCCGCATACAGCAGCACTTCGAACACCCGCGATTCCGTGCGCGCCTTCTCCAGTTGCGAGCCCATTTCCGTGATCCGCTTCCGGTCCACATTGGGCCGCCGCGATTCCCGCAGGATCCCATCGTTCAGCCGCGCCACGTTCTGCGCCAGCACTCCCTCCTGCTCCCGCTCCTCCGCCGTCATCGCCTGCGTGATCCCCGAGTTCCCCGTGTGCAGCGCCTCCAGCAGCGACCGCGCCTTGCTCCGCTCCACATAGGCCAGCGCCGCCTCCGGACGCTTCCAGTCCAACTGCAGCTGCACCATATGCAGGTACGCGTGCGTCTGGTCCTCCATGAACCGGATCACGCCCTGCCGCTCGCCCGGCAGCTCCCGCCGCAACTCCTCGATCAGCCCGATCGCTTCCTTGAAGACCGACTCCGCCTCCACCGGCTTCTCCTGCTCGCGCAGCGACACACCCACCAGGTCCAGCGCCTTAATCAGCGTCAGCCGCTCCCCCGATAACCGCGCGAATGCCGCCGCCGTCTGCCCTAACTGCTCCGCCGCCGCGTACCGCCCTTCCGCTTCCGCCATCTGCCCGAGCACGATCCGCGCATTGTTCGCATCCGCCGTATCCCCGATGCTCTCCGCCAGTTTGATCGTCGCCTCCAGCTTCTCCCGCGCCGGTCCGAACTGGTTGGCATGGAACTGAAGGTTTCCGTAGTTATACATCGCCAGCACGCGGATCGTCGTCAGCTCCGGCAGCTTCGTCAGCTGCAGCGCCCGGTCGAAATACGTCTGCGCCTTCTCCCGGTTGCCCATCGTCTGTTGCACCACTCCCGTGTTCAGCACTGAGCTCGCCAACTCCACCGGGTCCTTGCCTTTCTCTCGGATCGCCAGGCTCTGCTCGGTGTAACTCAGCGCCAGTTCCAGATCGTGCTGATCGAAATAGGTGGACGCGATGTTGTTCATCACCAGCGCCGTCTGCCGTTCCAGCCCCAGTCGCTTCGTGATCTCCAGCGCCCGCTGCAGGCACTGAATCGCCTGCACATAATTCCCCAGCCGGTGATACAGGTTGCCCAGGTTGGTGTTGCTTTGCGCGATCGAAACTTCGTTGCCCGCGTCCGCCGCATCCGTCAGCGCGCGCTCGAAATACGGAATCGCCTGCCGCATGTCGCCGCGATCCCTGGTGATCAGCCCGATCCCGTTCAGCGGGCTCACCAGATCCCCCGGCTTGCCCGCTTCCTGGTAGATCTTCAGCGCCTGCTGGTACCACGCGAGTGCCTCGTCCGTATGGAATCGCCGCGATTCCGCCAGCCCCATGTTGAACGTGCACGCGCCCTGCCCGCGCTTGTCCCCAATCGATGCCGCCACCTCGCAAGTGATCTTATACATCGGCAGCGCGTTGCTGTAATCGCGCCGGTCGAACACCTGGTTGGAGAAATACTGCAGCGCCTTGACCAGCTCCGGCGTCGCCATATCCTTATGGCCGGCAACCAGCGCCGCCCGCCCCGCTTCGTCCGCCGTCAGGATCTGGTTCGCCAGCGCCGCGAATTTCGGCTCCGGCGGCGCATCCTGCTGCGCCATCCCCGCGCACAAAAACAATCCCACCAAACCCGTCCCTAGCAGTGTCCGTATTCTCACAGTAGGCACGGATTGTAGCGCGTTACCCTCACCCCGGTAAAGATATCCCAGTACCCCCTACCGTCGTCCCTCTCCCTCACGGCCGTCACCCTCACCGCGAACCGCGACCGTCAGGGAGCGATCTAAGATCTTCCGCCCCCTTAACGCAAAATCGCTCCCGTAGCCCGCCTTCCAGCGTGCCAGGGAGCGATCTACTTCCACCAAGGAAACCTATACCGCCGACATCGCCCTTACTCCGCGCTCCGCAATCGGCACGAAGTCGCGCACATCCTCGCCCGTGTACACCTGCCGGGGCCGCGCGATCTTCTTGTCCGGATCCTGCTGCAACTCCTGCCACTGCGCCAGCCATCCCACCGTGCGCGGAATCCCGAACAACACCGTGAACTGGTCCGGCGTGAATCCCATCGCCTGGTAAATAATCCCCGAATAGAAATCCACGTTCGGATACAGCTTGCGCTTAATAAAGTATTCGTCCGAGAGCGCGATCTTCTCCAATTCCAGCGCGATATCGATCTTCGGATTGCGTCCCGTAACCTCGAACACTTCCTCCGCCACTTGCTTGATGATCCGCGCCCGCGGGTCGTAATTCTTGTATACCCGGTGCCCGAAGCCCATCAGCTTGCGCTTGCCTTCCTTCACCTGTGAGATGAAGCCCGGGATGTTCTCCGGTTGCCCGATCTCGCCCAGCATTCGCAGCACTTCCTCGTTCGCGCCCCCGTGCAGCGGCCCCGATAGCGCCGCGATCGCCGCCGACGTCGTCACGAACGGATCCGCGTTCGAACTCCCCACCGCCCGCATCGTGCTCGTACTGCAATTCTGCTCGTGGTCTGCGTGCAGAATGAACAGCACTTCCAGCGCCCGCGCCAAAACCGGGTTCGCCGCGTACTTCGGCTCCGTCCGCTTCCACAGCATGTTCATGTAGTTCTTCGTGTACCCCAACTCCGGGTCCGGCGCGATATACGGCAGTCCCAGCCGGTGCCGGTACGCATACGCCGCCAGTGTCGGCATCTTGCCGATCAGCCGCACGATCTGCTTTTCGCGGCACTTCGGATCGGACACATTCTTCGCCTCCGGATAAAACGTCGAAAGCGCCGCCACCGTGCTGATCAGAATCCCCATCGGGTGCGCGTCGTAGTGGAACCCGTCCATGAACTTCTTCACGTTCTCGTGGGTCATGGTGTGCCGCATGACCTTGCACTGCCAGTACTCCAGTTGCTCCGCCGTCGGCAATTCGCCGTTCAACAGCAGATACGCCACTTCCAGGAAGCTGCACTGCTCCGCCAACTGCTCGATCGGGTATCCGCGGTATCGCAGAATCCCCTTCTCGCCATCCAGATACGTGATAGCGCTCTGGCACGACGCCGTGTTCATAAACGCCGGGTCGTAAGTCATCAGCCCAAAATCGTCGGCATCCGTCTTGATCTGCCGCAGGTCCATTGCTCGCACCGTCCCGCGATAAATCGGGACCGTGTACGTCTGTTGCGTCCGGTTGTCCGTTATGGTCAGCGTCTCGTTATCCATCAGGCTATCCTCCTGAATCGTCGGCGGCTAACCTGCACGTCGCATTCCATACCGATTTGTCTTAATCCTCCACACTTTCCGAATCCTTCCCCACCACTCCCGGGTCATATCACCCACCCAGTGGGGCAGGCGCTTCCGCCTGCCAACCCTGCATCCTGACGAGCCGCGACCGTAAGGGAGCGCCGAGCCCTACCGCCTCCGGCCCGCAGTCTCCGCCCCCGCGAACCGCGACCGTCAGGGAGCGATCTCCGCTTCCATTTTTCCCCGGAACACTTCGCCCCCTAAACCTCGTAAACTAGGTATACCCCATGCGCTTCCTTCCGCTGATCCTGAAGAACTGCTGGCGCAACCGCCGCCGAACGTTCCTGACGATCGCCAGCGTTAGCATCTCCATGTGTCTGCTCGGCGTCATGATCGCCATGTATCACGCCCTCTACCTCAGCGACGCCAGCCCCCGAACAGGCTCTCCGCATCGTTACCCGCAACAAGATCTCCCTCACCGTTGCCATCCCCGAGTCCTATAAGAACCGCATCAAGCAGATCCCCGGCGTCCGCGAAGTCCTCATCTCCAACTGGTTCGGCGGTACCTATAAGGATCCCAAGAACTTCTTCGCCCGCTTCGCCGCCGATTCCGATAAGATCTTCAGCGTCTACAAAGACCTCAAGATCCCCGACGACCAGCGCCTCGCCTTCGAACGCGATCGCACCGCCTGCGTCATCGGCCGCGACCTCGCCAACAAATTCAATCTCAAAGTCGGCGACCGCATGGCCCTCACCGGCGATATTTACCCCGGGAACTACGAGTTCACCATCCGCGGCATCTTCGATAGCCCCCGTGCCAGTGAAATCATGTACTTCTCCCGCGAATACCTCGAACAGACCCTCCCCGAGCGCCGCCGCGGTAACGCCGGAACCTTCGTCACCCTGATCGATGAACCCGCCTCCGCCCCGCGCATCGCCCAGGCCATCGACAACGAATATCGCAATGCCACCGCCCAGACCAAGACCGAATCCGAGCAGGCCTACCTCCTCGGCTTCGTCTCCCTGCTCGGCAACGTCAAAGTCTTCCTGATCGCCATCTGCGCCGCCGTCATGTTCACCATCCTGCTGGTCTCCGCCAACACCATGGCCATGTCTGTCCGCGAGCGCGTCCGCGAAGTCGGCGTCCTCAAGACCCTCGGCTTCACCAACGGCAACATCCTCGGCATGATCCTCGGCGAAGCCGTCGCCATCTCCCTGCTCGGCGGCTCCATCGGCTTCCTGCTCTCCACCGTACTCACCGGCGGTCTCCAGCACAGTCCCGCCGGCGGCTTCCTGCCGCCCATCTCTCCCTTCGAGCCTTCCGTCGCCCTCACCTGCATCCTCACCGCCGGCGGCATCGGCTTGCTCAGCTCCCTCGTCCCCGCCGTCGGCGCCTCCCGTACCGCCATCGTCGAAGCCCTGCGGAGTACCGACTAATGGCCATCCCCGTCGCCTACAACCTCCGCAACCTTGTGGTCCGTAAGACCACCACCATCATGACCGCGCTCGGCATCGCCCTCACCGTCGCCGTCCTGCTCGCCGTGCTCGCCCTGGTCGATGGCCTGCGCACCACCCTCGCCTCCTCCGGCGACCCCCTCCAAGTCATCGTCATGCGCAAGGGCTCCGAATCCGAAATCGTCAGCAACTTCACCCGCACCCAGTTTCAGGACCTCAAGTTCAAACCTGGCATCGCCCCCGGCAAAGACGGCCAGCCCCTGGCCTCGCTCGAAGTCGTCACCGTCATCAACCTCTCCAGCTCCGAAACCGGCGAAGGCACCAACGTCACTGTCCGCGGACTCCAGCCCGCCGGCGTCGAAATGCGCCACGGCATCAAAATCGCCAGCGGCCGCTGGTTCCAGCAGGGCCGCCGCGAACTCGTCGTCGGCAAAAGCGTCGCCGAGCGCTACCCCGAAGCCCAAATCGGCCACAAAATCAAATTCGGCCGTGGCGATTGGGATATCGTCGGCGTCATGGACGCCGGCCGCGGCGCCCAGGCCAGCGAACTCTGGGGCGATCTCAACCAGGTCGGCGGCCGACCTCCAGCGCCTCGAAGTCCTCGTCCAGCGCACTCGTCCGCACCACCGACGCCGTCACCGCCAAAGCCCTCGTCAACGACATCAACAACGATCAGCGCCTCAACATGAACGCGCTCTCCGAAGCCGCCTACTACGAGGCCCAGACCGCTTCCGCCGCGCCCATCGAATACATCGGCATTTTCGTCGCAATCATTATGGCCGTGGGCAGCGCTTTTGCCGCCATGAACACCATGTACGCCGCCGTCGCCCGCCGCTCCCGCGAAATCGGCACCCTCCGCGTCCTCGGCTTTTCCAAAAGCAGCATCCTCGCCAGCTTCTTCCTCGAATCCGTGCTGCTTTCCGCCCTCGGCGGCGTCCTCGGCTGTCTCCTCGTGCTGCCCCTCAACGGGATCACCACCGGCATCGGCAACTCCAACTTCTCCGAGACCGCTTTCAACTTTCACGTCTCGCCCCAAATCATGCTCAGCGGCATCGCCTTTGCCGTGATTCTGGGCGCCGCCGGCGGACTCTTCCCCGCCGGTAACGCCGCCCGCAAGGAAATTCTCACCGCCTTACGCGAAATCTAGGCATTTATGGACGAGGAACTCAAAAGTCTTCAGATCAACCGTTCCAAGCGCCGCTCCGCCGAGCCCTCCCGCTGGGCCGCCCGCTGGATCGTCTCCGGTGTCGTACTCTTCCTCCTGCTCGGCGCCTGGCGCGTCCTCTCCTCCGACAAATTCAATTCCGCCCCCGAAGTCGAAGTCCAGCGCGTCCGCTCCGTGAGCGCCGCCAGCGCTCCGGAGGGTATCGTCCTCAACGCCACCGGCTACATCGTCGCCGCCCACAAAATCGAAGTCGCCGCCAAAGTCGTCGGCAAGGTCAAGTGGATCGGCGTCGATAAAGGCGATCGCGTCACCGAAGGCCAGGTCCTCGTCCGCCTCGAAGACGACGAGTACCAGGCCCAGCTCCTCCAGGCCAAAGGCAACCTCATCAGCCTCCAGGCCAAGCTCGCCGAAGCCACCAACGGCTCCCGCCCCGAAGAGGTTGCCGCCGCCCTCGCCAACGTCCATACCGCCGAATCCGACCTCGATAATGCCAAGGTCACCCTCGACCGCAACAAGCTCCTGCTCAAGAGCGGCGTCGTCGCCCAGCAGGTCGTCGACGATGCCCAGGCCCGCTACGATAACGCCCTGCACCGCGTCGCCTCCCTCCAGAAGTCCTTCGAGCTCGTCAAACTCGGCCCCCGCCAGGAGCAGATCGATTCCCTCCGCGGCCAGGTCGATCAGGCCCGCGGCACCCTCGTCTACGCCGAGACCAACCTCGCCAACACCATCATCCGCGCGCCCGTCACCGGCACCATCCTCGAGCGCGCCGTCGAAAAGGGCGAGTTCGTCACCACCAGCTTCGTCGGCGACCGCGGCGCCAAAGGCTACGTCGTCTCCCTCGCCGATCTCAACGATCTCGAAGTCGAGCTCGATATCGCCCAGAACGATTTCGCCAAGCTTCACGCCGGCCAGCACGGCGCCGTCACCACCGACGCCTTCCCCGATCGCAAGTACGATGGCTTCATCAAGGAAATCTCTCCCGAAGCCAACCGCCAGAAGGCCACCGTGCAGATCAAGGTCAAGGTCTCCCAGCCCGATAACTACCTGCGCCCCGAGATGAACGCCAGCGTCGCCTTCGCCTCAGACGCCAAGTCCGATGCGCCCGGCGGCGCCCCCGCCAAACCCGTCGTCATGGTGCCTTCCACCGCCCTCCGCGATGGCGCCGTCTTCGTCTTCCTCGATGGCAAAGCCGTGCGCCGCTCCGTCAAAACCGGCGCCACCAGCCCGCAGGGCGTCCGCGTCGAAGAAGGCCTGGTCGGCGGCGAAGACCTCATCCTCAATCCCCCGACCGCCCTCAAAAACGGCGACAAAGTTCGCCAGAAGGCCTGAATCCTATGAGCGACGTCATCATCGAAACCCGCAGCCTCACCAAGGAATACGTCCGCGACGAGTTTCACGTGCTCGCGCTCAAAGAGGTCAGCCTCCAGATCCGCGAAGGCGAGTTCGTCGCCCTCATGGGCCCCTCCGGCTCCGGCAAATCTACGCTCCTCCACTTGATCGCCGCCATGGACCGCCCCACCGGCGGCGATATCCGCGTGCTCGGCCACAACCTCCGGGAACTCAGCGACCGCGAGATCGCCCACTGGCGCAACGAGCACGTCGGCTTCATCTTCCAGCAGTTCAACCTCATCCCCGTCCTCACCGCGCTCGAGAACGTGGAACTCCCGCTCAAGCTCACCAATCTCAAGAAGTCCGAGCGCCTGGAGCACGCCGCCACCGCCCTCAAGCTCGTCGGCCTCGGCGACCGCCTCGGCCACTATCCCCGCCAGCTATCCGGCGGCCAGGAACAGCGCGTCGCCATCGCCCGCGCCATCGTCACCGACCCCGCCCTCATCCTCGCCGACGAGCCCACCGGTAACCTCGACGCCGCCTCCGCCCACGAGTGCCTCACCCTGCTCTCGCGCCTCAATACCGACTACAACAAGACCATCGTCATGGTCACCCACGATCCCCACGCCGCCCAATTCGCCTCCGTCGTCCACCACCTCGAAAAAGGCGAACTCGCCGCCACCGCGTAGGACAGGCCTCCCGGCCTGTCCACTAATTTGTTTTTTGAGCCGCGGCCATAAGGCGGCTTCCAGACCTCTGCCGCTCACTGCCCCTTCACTTCACCCGTGCGTTCAGGTCCTGATAGTCTTGTGCGACCGCATTGCCCTGCTCTTTATAAGCTCGCGCATCGCCATACTCCAGGAACTTCGAATACCGGGAATGCTTATGTGCCATTCGTAGAGCATGCTTGATCGGACAAAAATGCTGTTCGGTGCGCGCCGCAATTTCACTGATATATGCGAGCAGCCCGTTGGCATAAGAGCAATAAATGCATCCCACCTTCTCGATTGTGTTCAAATACGCCAGGTGCCCCCGGTCGTACACGATGTAATCCTTCCGCCGGACCTTCGGAATTCCGTAAATCGGAAAGCAGACCATCTGGTAAATTGCCACCGACAGGTCCACCATCAAAAACGGCACTACGCACGCATAAATCAGCGGCGACGTCAAAATCACCAGCAATTCCGTCTCGCGCAGGTGCTTCCAACTCGACCTCTTGAACTTCAAGTGCTCGTTCCGGACCTCTAATGACGTCTTCATCGCTAGTTCTTCCCAGCACGAGTACTTCCAAACCCAGTGGGACAGGCCTCCCGGCCTGTCCACTAGCTGCCTTTGGAAACCTCGACAATGGGATACGCCTCGACGTATTCCTCTCCGTTGCAGCCGTAATATGCCACGGTTCGCGCCGCGAAATCGACATCGTAGCGCACAACCCCCGCGCGCCACGAAGCCGCCAGGAACTCCGGAAACGTGCTCTCCCCGGCCTGATCCGTCCGCAACGCCGAAATCAGCGCCTCGCGGTGGAACGGGGGGACGTCCATCATGCCGGTCGCTAACGGCGTCCCCTGGGTCACCACGGGCCCGTCGTTGGTCAGAAAGAGGCTCTGGCATGCGGGCAGAAACCACAAGTTCCGGGTCACACCCGCGCGCCGCAACGTCTCGGCGAGGTAGGGAAAGCCTCCTACCCTAGGCCGGCTGGCCATAGCGCGTTTCTGGGCCGCCTCTAAGTTCTCGATAGCTTTACTCATAGAAGATTCTCCTTCCGTGTACGTGCATAGGTTTATTCGATCGGGACGTCCCTGATCTGGTGAAACTCTGCCAGCTTGCCCAGCAGTCGCCGCAGCGTGGCTCTTTCGTCGGCCTCCAGCCCATCGAAGAACTCCCGGTCGTTCTGGTCAGCGATCTCCGCCAACTGGGGAAGAATACCGCCGCCCCGCCGCGTCAGCGAAAGCAACTGGACGCGGCTATCCCCCGGCTTGGTCGAGCTTCGGCGAGTTCCCCGGGAGTAATCCCCGGTCGCTCCTGGACGCGGCCCAGCACCACCCATTCGGCAACGGAAGTATGCCTCGTCTGCAACGCCCTGGCGAATGCGCCCGAGACGTGATTGGAAACGCGCCGCAGCCAATACCCAAGGTGACGCTCGAGCTCCGCTGCCCTTCGCTGCGGCGATATAGTTTCCATGGAAACTATCTGTCAAGAGCCAGTGGGATAGGCCTCCTGGCCTGTCCACTTGCTGCCGTAACTCCACCGTGTACGAACTTTTTCACGTCCCCGGCTAACCGTTCCTGACTTCCCTAGTCTACCTATTGTATAGTTTCCCTATGAGAAGCAGGCCCGAGATCCCGCCCGGCACGCTCTATATGCTGATTTTGAAGTCCCTCGCCCGTGTCGGGCCGATGCACGGCTACGGCATCGCCCAGTACATCCAACAGATTTCCGAGGATGTCCTGCAGGTGGAGGAAGGTTCGCTCTATCCGGCCTTGCAGCGCATGCTCGTCAAAGGCTGGGTAGAGGCGGAGTGGAAACAATCCGACAACAACCGTCGCGCGCGCTACTACCGCATGACCGCGGCCGGCCGCAAACAGTTGGCCCGGGAGGTCGGCGAGTTCGGACGCGTAATGGCTGCTATCGCCCGCCTGATCGAACCGGCTTGAAGCTATGCACGAGATACTGCGCCGCATACGGTTTTTCTTCCATCGCGCCGAGTACGAGAGCGATCTCGAGGAGGAACTGCGCCATCACCTGGCGCTCCTCGAAGAGGACGGAAGACCGGGCGCCGCGGCGCACCGGCAGTTCGGCAACGTCACATCACTGCGGGAGGAAAGCCGCTCCATGTGGACCTTCGCAATTATCGAACAAGTCGCGCAGGACCTTCGCTATGCCCTGCGAAATATGGCGGCCACCCCGCTCTTCACCGCCACCGCGGTGCTGTCGTTGGCGCTGGGCATTGGCGCCAACACAGCCATCTACAGCTTCATGGATGCAATCCTGCTGCGTGGATTACCTGTGCCCCATCCGGAGGAATTGGCCGTCGCGGAATGGCATGTGCCGCGCCATTCGGCGGTGGTCAAAGGCCTTAACGGAAGCAACCGCCGCTACGGCAAGAGCGGCTCCGCCAGCCCCAACTTCCCTTTCTCCGCCTATGAGATTCTGCGTTCGGAAAAGGATATCTTCTCCACGTTATTTGCCTACACCTATGTGCGGAACTTCAACGTCATCACAGGCGGCGAGGCCGAATCTATCCCCGGTGGATTCGTTTCCGGCAACTACTTCAGCGGCCTGCGCGTCCCCCCCGCCGCGGGACGTTTGTTCGGCGATGCCGACGACCGCTCCGGCTCTCCGCCGGTGGTGGTGCTGGCTTACGCATATTGGCAGCGGCGCTTCAATGGCGCCCCGTCCGTCATCGGTACGTCGATCCTGCTCAACAACCTTCCGTTTACCGTGGTGGGGGTCAGCGCTCCCGGCTTCTTCGGCGTCGATCCGCAAACCAATCCCGCCTTCTTCCTGCCCATTCACGCCATCCCAACTCTGGCGCCAAAGCCCGTAGAAGAAGAGCGGACGCGCTTCCTCGATGACCACTTCTACTGGATCGAAATGATGGGAAGGCTGCTTCCCGGCGTTGGCATCGAGAAGGCACAAGCCGTGATGCGGTCCCGGTTTCAGGCTTTTGCCGCCGGCACCGCGGCTACCCCGAAAGACGCCGAGGTGCTGCCCGAGTTGTCCCTCGCGGAGGGAGCTTCCGGCCTCGATACCCTTCGCCGTCAATACTCGAAGCCCCTCTACGTGCTGATGATCATGGTAGGCCTGATTCTTGCCATCGCCTGCGCCAACCTCGCCAACCTGCTGCTGGCGCGCGCCGCGGCTCGCCGCCGCGAAATTGCCGTCCGCTTGAGCCTGGGCGCCAGCCGCGGAAGAATTGTGCGGCAGATGCTCACCGAAAGCGCCCTGCTTTCGGTGGCTGGCGGTGCCCTCGGTTTGAGCGTCGCGTTCGCCGGCATCCGCTTCATCACCTGGCTCCTGGCCAATGGCAGGGAACAGTTCACGCTTCGCGCCGAGCTCAACTGGCCGGTGCTCGGCTTCACGTTCGTCCTCTCGTTGGCGGCCGGTGTGCTCTTCGGCCTGGTTCCCGCCATTCAGGCGACCAACGTCGATTTCACTCCAGCGCTCAAAGAGAGTCCGTTACAGGGATCGAATGCGTCGGGGCGCCGGTTCCGTCCGCGGCTCGGCCAGGCGCTCATCGCGTTGCAGATTGCGGTCTCCCTGCTGTTGGTGATCGGCGCGGGACTGTTTGTGCGCACGCTCTCGAATCTGCAGGCGATCGACGTCGGCTTCAACCGCGAAAACGTCCTGCTCGTCAACCTCAACGGCCGTCAGGCCGGCTATCGCGATGCGGCGCTTGCGCGCTTCTACTCCGGCCTGCTCGATCGCTTTCGCGAAATTCCGGGTGTACGCTCCGCCAGTGCATCCGACTTTCCGCTGGTGTCGTATTACACCAACAGTAACTCGGTAGTCATTCCCGGGCGGACGCCCCAGCCGGGCGATCCGGGCACCAATCTGCTGCATGTGGACCCCGCTTTTCTCGAAACCATGGAGATTCCCGTCCTGCTGGGACGCAACTTGAAACCGGCCGATCTGGCGTCGGCTACCGTGGTCGTGGTCAACCAGAAATTTGCTTCGACCTACTTCGGTAGCGAGAACCCCATCGGCCGCCAGTTTTCGATCGGCAAACAACCCGGCCCGCTACTCGAGATCGTCGGAGTCGCCAAGGCGGCTCACTACAATTCGCTGCAGGAAGAAAGCCAGCCCGTGGTTTACCTCCCCTATACCCAGAATCTGGCAGGGCTCGGTCAGCTCTTCTTCGAGATTCGTACGGCGGGCCCGCCGCAGAGTGCGGCCGGGGCGGTCCGCCGCATCGTGCATGACGCCAGTTCGAGCGTCTCGATCGGCGAAATCACCACACAGGCGCAGCGCATGGATCAGACCATATCTCAAGAACGCACGTTCGCCGAACTGGGCAGTTGTTTCGCCGCGCTTGCGCTCGCCATCGCCTGCGTCGGCCTATACGGCGCGATGGCGTACACCGTGGCACGGCGGACCGGCGAGATCGGCATTCGCATGGCGCTCGGCGCGCAACGCGCGGGCATCATTTATATGGTGCTCCGCGAGGTGCTGATCACCACCGCGGCCGGGTTGCTGCTGGGCTATGCTGCCGCGCGTCTCACCACGCGCTTCGTCGAATCCTTCCTGTTTCGCATGCAGCCCAACGATTTCCGCGCGATCGTCACCGCCATCGCCATCCTGCTGGCCGCTGCCCTCGCCGCCGGTTACGTGCCGGCCTGGAGAGCTTCCCGCATCGATCCAGCCAGTGCCCTCCGCAATGAGTGAGCCTGGTCTGGTAAACTGATCCCTCTAACTAAACGCGATGTCAACAATCGAAAACAAAAACGTGATCGGCATGTTCATTGAAGACATCCTCAATCAGGGCCGGCTGGAACGAGCCGACGACCTGGTACTTGAGGATTTCGTCGAACTCGATCCGCTTCCCGGGCAAGCACAGGGACGGGAAGGGCTGAAGCAGGTGATCCGGGAGATGCGAACTTCTTTCCCGGACATGCATTGGAAAGTGGAAGAGATGATAGCGGAAGGTGAAAAGGTCTCTACCCGCTTCACCTGGACCGGGACCCAGCACGGTCCCTTTCTCGGCATCCCCGCCACCGGCAGGCATATCGTGGTGAAGGGCGTGGTCATCGATCGCTTGATCGCGGGCAAGATGGCAGACAGCCGCATCCTGATGGACACTCTGGGAATGATGCAACAGCTGGGTGCGATCCCAGCGCCACCCGCGGATCATTAACTCCTCAAGGCTCGATGAGCTTTTTCACCTCCGGCGTGAGGTCCATTCCGCTGCCCCACCCTCGGTGGACGTAACGCACAAGACCGCCCTTATCGATGAGTACCACCAGGGGGATTCCGTTCGCGCCGTAATTCTTGATGACTTCGTTCCCGGAGCCGAGCAGATTGGCGAAGGTGTATTTGTCGTCCACGAAATACTTCCGGGCTGTTTCAGCCGCCTCGTTCGTGTCGATTCCGAGCACCATCAGCCCCTTATCCTTGAATTGGTCGTGCAACGCCTGGATGTGGGGCGTCGCTTGCCGGCAGGGCTCGCACCATGTGGCCCAGAAATCCAGCAGGACAGGCTTGCCGCGCAGATTCGCGAGCGTGATTTCGCGGCCATCGACATCTTTTAAGGTAAATGCGGGAGCCGCTTTGCCGACCAGTTCCGGCTCCGAAGGCGGTGTAAACGGCCCAGCGGTGGACATGCGGTTCGGCGCCGCCGAAGGCGCTCCCGTGTCAGCGACCGGCGCTAATCTGGCCAGCCGGTTGCGCCAGTCGCTCAGGGCCTTGACGGCATCGGAAAGATTCATAGACTCCGTGCTGACAAGCCACAGTGCCACGCCGGGTACGGGACTGCGGGAGAATCGCATCTTCGGAAGAGCCGTTCCTCGCGACTGGGAGCCCCAACTGGGACCACGGGTGGCGGAGCGCCTCGCAGCCATGCCTGCTGGCACCTCGCTCTTTTGCCACTCCGTGAGTTGCTGGATAACGGCCGCAGTGTCGCTCTCCTTGGAAATTGCCGTGTTGAGGATCTCAGTGGCCTTGCCAATATCCTGGTAGGCTTGACGCCGGTCGGCGACTACGCCATTGATCCAGGCGAGGTCGCCGGAGACCGTGCCGTCGCTGAAAACGGCGGCGATCGCGTGGAAGTCCGAGCAGGTGCCGTTATTGGCCATCTGCTGACCCATCGGCGCCGTAATTTTCGGAAATTTGAATGCAATCTCCTGACCCGGAGCGATCGATGCCGGCTGGAAGCTGAGTTCCTGGTCGTTCCAGTAGTATCGCGATCCGCCCTGCGGCGTTTCGCATTGCAGGATCCAGGCCGTGGCGGGCGAGGGGTATTCATTGCGAACGTGGATGGTTTGCTCTTCCCCTTCGCCGCTCACCGTGACCGCAAGGTTGCGCATCACCCGGGGATCCGCCTGACCGGCGAGGCAGGCGCAAAGCACAAAAGCCAGAGTCCCGACGCGGACATGCATAAAGTAAGTCCCTCCGCGTTCATCTTAGACGATCGCTTGCACGTAGGATAGGCCTCCCGGCCTGTCCACTTGCTGCCGTAACTCCGCCGCCGACTGCAAACCCCGGCCACAGCGCCTGACGGATTTCGCCTTTTGTCTTATCCGCGTTAATCTGCGTTTATCTGCGGCCCATTCTGCTTTAAGTTTTCCATCCGTGGCCCCCGCCGCACCCCCGTTCACACAAACTTCAAATTCATATCTCCCCTCTATTCAACAATGTCGGTTGTTAACCCCCGAATATCCCCAAGCCGCCATGCTCCCATGCAAATCAACGCCAGTTGGTGAAATTCGCCGGGGATCTGGTCGGCGCCGGAGTGCGAGGTCTGGTTGGTTCCGCGGCTCTTGCCCTATTGGTCGCCAGGTGGACTCGATAACCTCTCACACTGGCGGAAGGCGTTATTTCTTGCGATAGGTGCCCAGCATCCACGGTCTGCGGCATCGCAAGCGGGCCGCTTGTCCCTCCACGCCCAACTCGCGCCGCCGCTCTTCCAGTTCCTGATACGGGATCTCGGCCCCGCGCAGTTTTCTCGCCTCGGCGTAAACACTCAATTCGGCGGCAGTATCGCAATAGATATCGAAACTGAACGGCAGACTCGTCTCGAAGACAAGCCATTCGCGCGATAGAGCGTGCTGTACTGCGGCGCCTGCCGCCGCCACATCCTCTGGCGCGCTGTATAGGTCGACCGTCTTCGCCCAAACCGCCTGACTGGCGATTACCACTTCCACGACTATCGGCGCGGTGACCGGACGAACGTCAACAAGAACGCCGGCCGGCGTCAGAACTCTCTGTGCTTCCCGCAGGGCATTGACCATGCCCTCCTGTGCAACTCATCACAAGGAAGACGCCAGCAACACGATCCCGAACTGTTCAGCGGAAAACGGCAGAGCGGTTGCGCTGGCGCACAAGAACTGCACATCTCCGCGCAATTCCACACCCGGACAATGTGAGGCCGCCCGTATATCCGGCTCCTTCGTGTCAATCCCCACGACGGACCTGGGTTCGGCCGCGTACTGAAAGGTTAACCGCCCATCGCCCGCGCCTACTTCGAGGACGCGCGCACCCCGGAAATCGACAGCTTTGAGAATCGCGCGGGGCATGACGCCGGCCGGATCGACTTCGGTTGCCATGTTGGCCATACTACAACACCGCAGAGTGGTTCGAATCCGGATTTTATGCTGTGCATTGTGAACGGACGGCGCACTATCCGGAAGTTTGAGCGACGCGATGCCGACTTGTGAGGACTAATCCGGGCCAATCTGTTCGGGATGGCCAACTACTTGGCTGTTGGCGAACTTAGAATCCACGCCCCACTCACCATTGCCGATCTGTGGTTCCAGGTCCCTGAGGCAGTGAAAAGCCCTTTACAAGATGCTCGGAACGAAGGCCCACGTCTCAAGAATGTTCTATGACTTCTTCCATGCGGTGCTGAACCCGAGGGATCGGTAGATCTGAAAAGGATTCTGGCAGTTCACGCCGAAGTGCTTGCACACGTCAGGGATTTTTCGGTTCTGGCGCTTCTTGCCCGGCGCGCCGACTTCGACGGTGACGACGCAACGGTCCGCCGTCCTTGCTAACGCGTACGCGATGAGGAAGGGATCCTGCCCGACCTCGATCAGCTCGTCGTCCGTCAGGTCTGGGGCGTATCCTTCCGTCACTACCTTGTTGACCAGTGACGGATCGACCTTTTCCTTGAGGAGCAGGACGTCCTTGTTGGCGGTCATCCAGTCCAGCAGCGGGTCTTCCCTCTTGCTCCCCGCAAGGATCTCGTCCAGCATTTCGACGGGAAGTTTGATGTGTCCATTCATTGCTTGGTGGTTGATCCACTCCCAGAACTCAGGGACCCCATCGAGCGGGTAATACATATTGCTGGCGGTGATGAGAACGTTCGCGTCGAAGAGGTGCAGCACTTCCTTAGCGCGCACCTCGCATCGAGAGGAGTGGTTCAACGCTGCGCGGCTTCACCCCGAGGACCCTGCTTGCTTTGGTGTAGGTGATCGTTCCTTCATCCAGCGAACGGCGCACGAGCCCGAGGAGCGCGTGGCCCACACGGTGCCGGCGCACGATGTAGTAGTTCGGCCCGCCTTCGGCTTCCTTGCGCTTCTCTGTCTCGCGCTGCTTGAATTGCAAGTACTCATCTTTGAAGCGCTGGTCGAGTGCCGCCCACGTTGTCTTGCGGATCAAGCCGGCCCTGTAGAGCTTGTACGCGACCATTGCTCTGCTCACGTGGTGTGCTTGCGCGAATGCTCCGATCCGTTCCGCGACGGTCGCGACGCTCAGTTTCAGAACAGGCGCGAGTTGCCGTACCTCGCTTGTGGGGAGGAGGAATTCTCCCGCCACGTCGTTGCAGTAACGCTCGATCTTATTCTCGCTATCCGTCCCGCTGATCCCTGTTTCTCCCAGCCACAGGTGGGCCAGTTCGTGCAATGCGGTGAACGACCATGCCGTCCTGGCGTCCTGATCGTTGATCACGATCAATGGGGCGATATTGTCGGCGAGAGCGAACCCTCGGAATACTTCCACGGGGAGGTTCGTGTGATGGCTGCCGAGGTTACCCAACAGGAGGACGTAAACGCCGCTGGCCTCGATCGTCTCCCGGAGGTAAGTGAATGCTTCGTCAGCAGTCTTGGTGGCGCGGTATCGTGCCAGGCTGAAGTTGAGTCGTTCAGCCACCTGCGCCGCCAGCTTGGGAGCGGGGATCGCCATCGTTGCCGAGCCGACGAACTCCAGTGGTTCGGCCTGGGCATCCTCGAGCATCGAGCGGATAAGCCCCTGGCGCGCCTTGATGTCCCGTACGAGGGCGTCGAGCTCGGGGTTGAACCTCTCATGACCAGGCAGAGTGCGGAAGTCCTGTCCGCGATCTCCCGTCTTGGGTGGTTCCGCCAGGTAGAAGACCAGGAGCGGCCGGCGGTATGTCTTGGCCATCTTCAGCAGGACGGGGCGTGTTGGTTCGTCCTCGCCAAGTTCCATGGCTTCAAGGCGTTCCGTACCTGTACGTCCGCGGGCATCAGTGAGGCCGAGCGCACGTGCGGCATCAGCGAGCGAAAAACCGGCGGTGTCTCGCGCCCACGTCAGGATTTTCGGCTGTAACCCGCTCATACCTCGCGCCTCTACTTCTATTAGACCGCAGCCCCTTCCCGGAGATTATAGCCGCTGGCTCGCCCCGTCGTGTGGAATTCACCACGTGTGGCGGATTTGATCAACCGCCACGAGCGGCCTCGCGAAGTGGTGCGTCTCGATCTGACGACCATGCGGGATTTGCGAATTGATACTGCGCTTTCGGAATGTACAGCGCCTCGATCGGCCCGGCCGGATCACACCACTTGGAACGTAAGCGGCCCGATCCGGACTTATGGGGAGTAATCCGACCACACTTCGCATGACGCCGCCTCCGTGAGATGTCCCCTTCAACCGAATGCTGGCGTCTTTCACCTTCCGGACAATCCGCCGGGAGCCGGTGCTCCTGTGTCACAGGTAGAACCGACGCAAAATCAACAGATAGGCACCCTGTTCCGGACTACTACCGAGAACGCGCCAGCGTGCGCTGGAACACTCGTGCGCCTTGCGAGCCGCGCAGACTGGTGGAATGGCCAAGAACAAGCACAAATACGCTCCGAAAACCGTCTTGAAAACTGCCGATCTTGAACAGTCGACGGAACCCGCCTCGCTTTCATAAAAACCATAGTGCCGATGCCGGGTCTGCCTCGAGCATGACCAATATGCTTCTGTCGCCATCAACCTCCTCCTGGCGGCCATGCGCAGGCTTGGACGCGACTCCGACATGCGGTCAACGATAATCGGTCTCGAACCAGCGGCGCGTGAGCGGGGAGCTATTCGCCAAGGTGGACTAGTTCAACTTGGCCACCTGTGATTCCCAATCTTGCAAGACCACCAACGTGGAACTCTCTCCCGGTGTGACCGACGGGATCACAAAACGGCTGCCATCGGCGGAAACATCGAATGAGACAACCGAGTGAAGTGTGGAACGGGCTTCGGCATCGATCGTGAAAAGCGCCTCGGGCTTCCCTCCGTGGACTGCCCCCTGGCGAAAAGCGAGTGGGACGGCGTACACTTGCCCGTCGAAGCTCAGGTAGTAGAGCTCCCTGGTGTCTTTGCGCCAGCGTAGGCATTGGGCTCCCTGACGGGATATGAGAAAACGCTCCCCCGTGACGCGTAACGAGTCGTTGTCACGGTTGATCGCCTGCACATAGATTTCGGACCTTCCGGATTCATTGGATAAGAATGCGAGCCATTTGCCGTCCGGAGAAAAGACCGCGCCGGCTTCGAAAAACGGCGTGTGAAGGAGGGGAATCACTTTGCGGCCGCGGGCCATGTCGATGGCGAACACATCGGATGGAAAACCCTGGGTGACCGCCGGAAGGGCAGAGTTGTTGTAGAGGATAAACCGGCCGTCCGGCGACCAGTCAGTGGGAGCCATAACGCCGGTATCAGGCAGGGGTTCTGGATCGGGGGTGCCATCCAACGAACTGAGGGCAAGCCGCGGCACACTGCGGTCCCATAGATAGACCAGGCGTTGGGAGTCCGGCGACCACACGGGCACATGCGAAATGCCGGGCCCAGAGATTGCTTTCCGGCCGGTTCCCGTGCGAGTGTCATAAAGCCAGACGTCGGTGAGACCGCGGTCCACGTCGAAAACCACAGTTGCCAGCCAGCGTCCGTCCGGCGAAAGGCGCACGTAGGCAGCATCGATCCCAGCCGGGCTCCCGACAGAAAGCCGTTTACCCGTCCGGTCCACCCAGATGAATTGGGAGCGGCCGGAAAAGGACTGGTAGGCAAGTACGCCCCGCGCCGAAACCGAAAAATCGGCAGCGCCGCTATATCCAAAGGAGGTGACGTGCCTGGCGACAGCCTTCGGGTCGCCGGTGACGCGTCGTCCGGCCAAATCGAACGGTTGCGCGAGCAGAGTCCCGGCGCGAAGATAAACCAGGTATCCCCCGTCGGAGTGGAGTGAACCTGTGTACTGCACGCGGGAATCGGATTGTAGAACTTCTACACCTTGTTCGCTACCTCCCGTCGGCGCAATGCGCGCACGCATGGAACCGAGTTGCGGATCGTCGATCGTATAGAGAAACTCTCGTCCGCCCGGCAGCAGCTGTGCCCACGAGTACCACTGTTCAATCTTTTGCGGCGGACCCCCGGATAAAGGGATCACACCTGAGTTCCTGTGGTTGGACACGAGCAGGCGGCCCGCCCCCCACGGGATGGCCGAGGAAAAGTACGGGGTGGAGACCGAGACGACCTGGCTTACGGAGCTGTTGACGCCAATACGACGCAGTTTACCTTTGGAAGTAAATAACAACGACCGCCCGTCCGGGCTCCAGACAACCGAGTATCCCTCCTCGCCATCGGCAAGCGGAAGGGCCTCTGGTTGCGAGAAGTCGCGCAAGAAGACACGGAACGCACCGCTCGCGTCCTTGGCTGTAAAAGCGATCCGTTCGCCATCCGGAGACAAGGCGAAGGATTGCCGTATGCCACCCGCTTCGAGGTAGTACCCCTTTGGTGGGGAAACCAGAAACCGGGCCGCCTTAAGGGAAACGGGCGAGCGCTGACCGGCCACCCAAACCGCAATCAGGACCAGAGCGGCGCACGCACCGGCCCATGCGACGAGTCGATGACGCGATGGCTGCGGTTCCGGCGCCAACGCCTCACGGGCGGGGACCAGTTCCAGGATGCTCCCACCGGCTGACGATATTGGCGCGGCAAAGCGATAACCGCGCCCCGCTAGCGTTTCTATATACCGGGCCTCGGTGGCAGTATCGCCAAGTACCTGCCTTAGTTTATTGACGGCCGCGTTGACACCATGTTCGAAGTTGCCGGAACTGATCCCGGGCCACAGGCGGAGACGGAGATCTTCGCGGGTAACCACTTCGCCGGGATGCGTGATCAGCGCACTGAGTATCTCCCCAGGTTGTCCGGGGAGTTTGAGTTTGTAACCCTTCTTCCGTAATTCCCCCGAAGCCGGATCGAACTCGAAAGGCCCAAAGACTACTTTCGGCGGTCGTGAGGACTGGGGGAGTGTCGAATCCCCTGGTGAGGACATGTTGACGTGAATGATATCACGCGCATCAGGAGGTCACAATCAGTCTCGTTTCAATGGTTTATCTGGTGATGTCGATTGAACGCAGGCACGACTGTTGTTTCGCGGCGCAAGCCCGTACGCTAGCCGTGCTGTGCAGGTCGGGCAGCCGCAATCCCCAGACATGGGATGAGCGATCTCACGTGTATGACCTTAAAGGAGGTCTCTATGCCAAGTAAGAAAGCATCGAGAGGATCAATCAACAAGGTAGGGCGGATAGCCCTTGCGCTGCTCGCGGCCGGCGCATTCACAGTGGCCGGCGTCGCGGAAGCCGCCGAAAGTAATGGGAACGAGCAGTGGGTCGGGACCTGGGGCAACGCATTGCACGAGCCCGACCTCGGCGTCCCGGGACTAGCCAATGCCGGCTTCAACAATCAAACGCTCCGCCAAATCGTGCACATCAGCGTCGGGGGGTCGCGGGTGCGCGTGCGGCTATCCACTTTCGGAGCGGCTGGCCTGGTGATTGGCGCGGCGCATATCGCACTGCACGCCACGGCAGCGTCGATCGTACCGGGGTCCGACAGGACGTTGACCTTCGGCGGCATTTCCTCGATCACCATCCCACCCGGCGCGCTGGTAGTGAGCGACCCCGTGGATCTCAACGTGCCCGAGCTCGGCGACTTGGCAATTAGCATCTTCGTGCCTGGAAATACGGGACCGGCGAGTTGGCACTTCGAGGGCAGGCAGACCTCGTTCATCTCTCCTTCGGGAAATTTCACGGCCAGCGCCACGATGCCGTTCAGCTCTACGACACTGGCACGATTCTGGCTGGCGGGAGTGGACGTAGTGGCGTCCAGGCAAACGGGGGTGATCGTCGCCCTGGGCGAGTCGATCACGGATGGTTCGCAGTCGACTGTGGACGCCAACGCCCGATGGACCGACCAACTCGCCCGGCGCCTCGTGGTCCAACCCGGTAATCGGGCGATGGGTGTGCTGAACGAAGGGATTGCCGGCGGCAGACTCCTTCACGATTCCCTCGGCCCAAATGGACTGGCCCGGTTTGATCGCGACGTGCTGGCCCAGACCGGGTTGAGCCACGTCATTGCTCAAGTGGGGGCCAACGACATTTTTACAGTCAATCCCGCCGAAGAGGTCACCGTCGATCAGATCATCCAGGGCCAAAAGCAACTCATTCAGCGTGCCCATGCAAGAGGGCTAAAGATCTTCGGCTGCACTCTGACCCCTGTGGAGGGCTTTCTCCTGCCGGGAACCCCGATCCCGGTCTTTTCGCCTGCGAAGGAGGTCAACCGCCAGGCCGTCAATGCGTGGATCCGCACCAGCGGAGAATATGACGAAGTGATCGACTTTGATCGCGTGCTCCGTGACCCTCATTCCCCGAGTAAGATCCTTGCTCTCTATGACAGCGGAGACCACGGGCACCCAACCGACGCCGGTTACCAAGCGCTGGCGAATGCCATCGACCTGAGGCTGTTTACGAACGGCGAGGCGCGACAATAATCCCGCGTGACCGGAATTCGAGTTGGCGCGTCAACCAGCATCGAGATATGGCTCGGCGGTCGAGTTCGTATGAGAATCAGAAGTCGCTCGCCACGTGAAGAAGCAAAAACGTAGCGAATGGGCAGCCGAAGAACACTCTCCGGCTGCCGGATCTCGATCAGGACAAATCCGCATTTTTCAAACAGCCTGCCATCAAAAAGGAGTCGGCGGTATCGGCACGCAATCGATGAGTTCATAGCCTGCCACTGCTCCGAACCGCGACTCTCATTCAACAAGCTTTAGCAACCCGATATCGAATTCACTTGGAATCTCGCCAGCTCGCGCCAGGAACGATCAACGGCCTATGCGCGTCTCTGTCACGCAAGGGGGCGGCCAGTTGCTCCTCGGGTACGTTTCCCTTCAGACAACTGAAAGATACGTTGGCTGCCCGCACCGCTTACGTGGCGCCGTCACTGATCGGATTGGAATCGATCCCGTGTAATGAGCTTTTGATGGCCCGGGGGATTGGCCACTTGGACGTATAACTCTGCATAACCGATGCGCCGCGGCCACGACCCCAGAACTCGTGATGATTGAAGCGGTTGCGCGGTCAAAGCACATTAGTCCTCCTAACGCGCTTGTGGTAACTGTCGGGTCTATCCTCAGCGCCCCGGAACTAATCCCCACCAAAAGCCCTCCAAATTCCCGCCCTCCCAAGAAACCGTTCACGCCAACATCAAATTTATATCTCCCCTCCTTTCAATTACTTAAGATTTTCACCCCCGAATCTCCCCAACCCGCCATGCTCCCATGAGGCCATGGCAACACTACGACAAATCAACGCCAATCGAAACAACGCTCGCAAGTCCACCGGCCCCGCCTCCGTCACCGGCAAGGCCGCCTCCTCCCTCAACGCCCTCAAAACCGGCATTCATGCCGACTCCGCCGTCCTCCCGTCCGAGGACCCGGCCGACCGCGCCGCTCTCGTCGCCGAATACTACGCCCGCTTCCGTCCCACCCGACCCGAAGAACGCGTCTACGTCGATGACCTCATCCACGCCGAATGGACCCTCCGCCGTCTCCGCCGCACCGAGACCGAACTCAACGGCTTCGTCTACCAGGACTGTTGCTCGCCCGACCCCGATTACCCCATCGGCCAGCCCGCCGCCCGCAATCCCAGGGTCTTCTCTGCTCTCCAGTGGCGCCTCAACGCCACCCGCAAGGCCCGCAAGGATTCCCTCGCCGCCCTCCGCGAACTCCGCGAAAACCCCGTCCCCGCCGCCTAGGAGCACGCCATGAATAAATTCCAATACGACGCCAACTGGTGGAAGGAACACCGCGCCCAATTTCACATACCCGACCCCGTGCCTCCCCTCCATCCCTCCGTTCTCCCCTCCGAGGATTTCGCCGAACACCAGCTCCTCGCCTCCGAGTACTACGCCAGCCTCAACCCCACCTCCCCCGAAGAGCGCAGCTTCGTCGACGACATCATATACTGCGAGTGGATCCTCCGCCGCCTCGTCCGCGCCGAAACCGAGCTCTTCCTTTACCTCCACGAACACGCCGGCACCATCCACCCCGATTACCCCCTGGGCCAGGTCGCCGCCGGGAATGCCAGACTCCTCAACGCGCTCCACTGGCGCGGCATCTCCACCCGCAAGGCCCTCAAGGAAGCCATCGACGGTCTCCGCGACCTCCGCCTCCACCCCATACCCGATCCGGTGCCTCCCCTAACCCCCACAATCGAAGACCCCTTACCCGAAATTGGCTTCGTTCTTGAACCACCCCATTCACCCCACCCCACCCTGGCCGTGTTCCCGGACCTACCCCCGGCCATGTCCCCGGACCTACCCCCGGCCGTGTCCCCTCACCGCGAACCGCGACCGTAAGGGAGCGATCTCTTTTGTTGTAAACTTTCTAGTCACACGTTTCTCAATAACGCACACTCCTCGCGTGACAGATTTGCGACAGGTGCGTCAAACTCTATAGGTAGTAGATCCGCGAGTTTAGCAGCGCTCAGAACGTAACGTGAGTTTATGGCTCAGGATGCAGCCGGTACCGTAGGCGCCCGAGTGAGTCCCCAAGTCGATACTCTGATCCGGGCGGCCCAGGCCGGCGACCAGGACGCTTTCGAGCAGTTGGTCCGCACGTACGACCAAAGTGTGCTCAGACTGGCCATGAACCTCCTCCGCTCGCCGGAGGATGCGCGCGATGTGTATCAGGAGGCGTTTCTACGGGTTTATCGGAACCTCCACGCGTTCCGCTTCGATTGCAGTTTTCACACGTGGTTGTATCGGATTGTGACGAATATTTGTCTCGACCAGTTGCGCAAAAGAAAGGTCCGCAAGGAGGAGTCTGCGACCATCGAGACCTCCGAAGGGCCCATCGATCGCATGGATAGCTTTGAAGAGGAAGCCGCCCATGCCGATCCCGAGCGCAGCATGTGGAACCGTCAACTGAAGAACCGGATCGATACCGCGCTCGAAGATTTGACCCCCCGCGAGCGCATGGTCTTTGAATTAAGGCATTACCAGGGACTCCGCCTGCGCAATATCGGCGAAATGTTGGGCACCACCGAAGAGGCCGCCAAAAACTGCCTGTTCCGCGCCACCCAGAAAATGCGCGCGGTATTGGGAGATTTCACATGAACTGCGATTCCATCACCACACTCATTCCGCTCTACTTTTACGGCGAACTCACCCCTGACGAGGAAGAACGCGTCGAACAGCACACCCACGAATGTGCCGCCTGCGCCCGCGAAGTGGAACAGCAGCGCGCCCTCGCCGCCGCCCTCGACCGGCGCCAGGCCGCCCTCCCCCCGCTCCTCCTCGAGGATTGCCGCGCGGACCTGCTCGCCGCCATACAGGGCGGCGCACCCCGCGTCGAAGCCCCCGCCAAAGGTCCTTGGCGACTCTTCCTGGACGCCCTGTCCTCCTCCTTCTCGGGTATGGGCCGACTCCGACAACCCCTCGGAGCCCTTGCCCTGGTAGCCATCGGCTTCTTTGCAGCCCGCCTCTCCACCACCTCCCAGCCCCCCGAAACCTCCCTCCTCAGCACCTTCACCAACCCCACCGACGACGTCTACTCCACCGTCCGTTCCGTGCAGCCCGATGGCTCCGGTGGCGTGGCCATTTCGCTCGATGAAACCCGTCACAAAATCGTCAAGGGACGCATGGACGATAACAACATCCAGCGCCTCATCCTCGCCGGCGCCCATGAAGACAACCCCGCCGTCCGCGTCGAATCCGTCGACCTCCTCAAGAGTCAGTCCGGTTCCACCGAGGTCCGCGATGCCCTCCTCAACGCCCTCTCCCAGGATTCCAACCCCGGCGTCCGCCTCAAGGCTATTGAAAAACTCAAGCCCATGGCCGCCGATCAGGAGGTCCGCAAGACCCTCCGCAACGTCCTGCTCGCCGATGACAATGTCGCCATCCGCCTGCAGGCCATCGATCTTCTCGTAGCCCATCGCGACGACAATATGGTGGGCATCATGCAAGGCCTCGTCCAGAGGGAAAACAATAATTCGGTGCGCCTCAAACTCGAAAAGGCGCTCAGGGACATGAATGCGTCGATCGGCACTTTCTAGCGTAGTCGTCATTCTCGGGCTGCTGCCGCCGCCATCCGTCTCCCAACAGGCGGCTGTCACGCGCGAAGGCAATCGCTTTGTCCGCGATTTCCACGGCAATGCGCCGCCTTCCCGCCGGCTGCGCATCAACGCGCACGGGCCGGTCACGGTCCATGCCGGTGTCGCCCCCAGCCTTCAGTATTCCGTCCGCCTCAGCGTCCAGGCGCGCACCGAAGGTGAAGCCCGCAGCGTCCTGCAGCACTATTCCATCCACCAGGAATCCAGGGGCGATACCCTCGTCCTCACCGCCCCCGGCGGCCCCGTGATCTCTACTTTCTTCGTCAAAGCCCCCCGGCTCGAACACGTCATCGTCTCCACCTCTGATGGACCCGTCGAAGCCACCGGCGTGGAAGGCCCCGTCGAAGTCGATACCGGCGGCGGCGAAATTGCTGCCGACCACATCCGCGGCGATTGCAAACTCGTCACCGGCGCCGGCGATATCCGCGTCGGCGCCTGCGGCTCCCTAAAATGCTCCAGCGGCGCCGGAAAAATCCTGGTCGGCGTCATCCAGGGCTCGGCCGTCATGGAAACCGTCGGCGGCGATATCACGGTCACCGAAGTCGCCGGTCCGCTCCGCGCCGAAACCGGCGGCGGCGCCATCCACATCTCCAAGGCCGGCGCAGCCGTCAATGTCACCACCGGCGGCGGACAGATTATCGTCGAACGTGCCGCGGGCATTGTCACCGCCCGCAACATGGCCGGCCCCGTCAAAGTCGGCGCCGCCGCCGGAGTCCAGTGTGAAAGTGCCAGCGGCGGCATCAACGTCAGCAACATCACCGGCGCCATGAACGTCTCCACGTCGCTCGGCAACATCATGGCCAGCCTGCTCTCCGGCAAACTTTTCGCGGAGTCCTTCCTGGCCACCGGAAATGGTGACATCACCGTTTTCATCCCGTCTAATGTAGGTGTGAACATACGTGCCCAGAATGATCTGGCCGACACCACCCGCCGCATCGCCGTTGAGTTTCCCGGCGTCCGCGTGCGCAGGCAGGGCCGGCTGATCGTCGCGGAAGGCCCCGTGAACGGCGGAGGACCGCTGCTTCAGATTTCCGCTACCGTGGGCACCATCTTCATCAGAAAACAACAATAGAGGTCTGAAATATGAAACTCAGTCTGGGTGTCCTTATAGTTTCTCTTGCGGCGTCGTCCGCCTTCGGCCAGGTCGTCATCACCCCTGGTTCGCGCGACGCGCGTTCGCGCAACGCGCAGGCCCTCATCATCATGAAGGGCAGTTACCTCGGCATCGGCGGTCTCGATATCACTTCCGAGCGCGCCAAAGCCCTCAACCTCAAAGAGGAGCGCGGCGTCGAAGTCTCCAGCGTCGCCGAAGATGGCCCGGCCGCTAAAGCCGGCATCAAAGCCGGCGACGTCGTGCTCGAATTCGACGGCCAGCCCGTCCAGGGCACCACGCAGTTCCAACGCATGGTCCGCGAGACCCCTGTCGGCCGCCAGGTCAAAATCACCGTCTGGCGCAGCGGCGCATCCCAAACGGTTACCGCCACCGTCGGCGAAAACAAGGGCAACATGATCTCCTCCGATGACGGCAACTGGAACTTCTCCATGCCCACCATGCCGCCCATGCCCCCCATGCCCGATATGAATATGCCCCGCATGCAGATCTTCTCGCAGAACCCCATGCTCGGCATCGAAGGCGAATCCCTCGGCCAACAGGAACAGCTCGCCGAATTCTTCGGCGTACAGGAAGGCGTCCTCGTCCGCATGGTCAAGAAGGGCTCCCCCGCCGAAAAGGCCGGACTCAAAGCCGGCGACGTCATCACCAAAATCGACGATTCCAAGGTCACCAGCACCGCCGAAATCACCCGCACCCTCCGCACCCTGAAACCCAAGAAGTCCTTCACCCTGGCCGTCACCCGCAACAGAAAGGAAATCCCCCTCACCGTCGCCATGGAATAAGTCGGACAGGCCTCACGGCTCGACCCTGGTCTTTCAACCCCGGCCTACAGTTTTTGGATGAGTTGGATGTAGTTGCCGCAGGTGTCGTCGAACGTGGCGACGCTGACGGGGCCCATGACGGTGGGCTGTTCGGCGAAACTCACGCCCTGGGATTGCAAGCGGGTGACTTCGGATTGGATGTCATCGACTACTGGGCGACCGTCAGCCAGCGGTACTGGCCCAGGGGCATATCCATCTTGAGGACGAAGCCAAGGACCTCGGTGTAGAACTTGAGGGCCTTGGCCTGATCGTCCACCATTACGCTGAAGTGGTGAAATTTCATCGCCGTTTATTTTATCTCTGGACGCGGCCCGAGCCATCGCCTTTGAGCAGAGATTTTACTTCGTCCACAGTGGAGCGGTTGAAATCGCCCATGAAGGAATGCTTGAGGCAGCTGGCCGCCACCGCGAATTCGAGTGCGTCCTGGTGGGATGGCAGCGAGAGCAGGCCATAGATGAGGCCGCCGGCGAAGCTATCGCCGCCGCCGACGCGGTCGACAATGTGGGTGATGTCGTAGCGGCGGGAGACCATGAACTGCTTGCGGTCATTCATGCAGGCCGCCCAGCCGTTATGGGAGGCGCTCTTGGATTCGCGCAGAGTGATGGCGATGGCCTTCATCGTGGGGTAGGCATCCAGCACCTTGGCGGTGAGCTTTTCGTAGACGGTGCGATCGAGCTCACCGGAATGGACGTCGACATCGGCCTGAATGCCGAGGGCCATCTGCACGTCCTCTTCATTGGCGATGGCGATATCGACGTACTTGGTGAGTTCGCTCATGACCTCGGCGGAGGACTTGCCGTACTTCCAGAGGTTCTTGCGGTAGTTGAGATCGCAGGAGACGGTGAGGCCTTTTTCGCGCGCCTTCTTGACGGATTCGAAGGAGAGCTCGGCGGCGGAGGCGCTGATGGCGGGGGTGATGCCGGTGATGTGGAACCAGCCGGCGCCCTCGAAGGCGCGGTCCCAATCGATATCGCCCGGCTTGGCGATCGCGATGGCGCTGTTGGCGCGGTCGTAGACCACTTTGGAGGCGCGCTGATTGGCGCCGGCTTCCAGGTAGTAGATGCCGACGCGGCCTTTGCCGCGGGCGATGTGAGTGGTATCGACGCCGAAGCGGCGCATCTCGCCGATCGCGGCTTCGGCGATGGGGTTGGCGTCCGGGAGCACAGTGACGTAGCGCGCGGGCATTCCGAAGTTGGCCACCGCGACGGCAACGTTGGCCTCGCCGCCTCCGAAGGTGGCGACGAATTGCGGGGATTGCAGGAAGCGCTCCATTCCCGGCGGCGCGAGACGGAGCATGATTTCACCAAAGGTGACGATGTGTTTCGGCATAGGGAGAAACGTTATTGTAAGTGGATTCGCGTCAGGCCGTCTCGTCGGTGCTGATGAGGGACTGGTTGCCGAGGGAGCGCCAGAAGGCGAAAGCCGCGAAGCCGAAGAAGGCGGCGAAGGTGGCGAGACTGGAGGCGGTGTACCATGCCTGCCAATCGCCGCCGAGAACCATGAGGTCTACGCCATTGGCGAAGAAGACGGCGACGATGGTGGCGACGAGGCCGAAGCGGAGGAGAAGGAAGATGAGGGCGGCGTAGACGCCGACGAAGACGGCGCCGATGATGAAACCTTCCTGCGAAGTAGTAACTTCGCCTTCCTGCAAGGTGAAGAGAAGGGCGGCGAGGGCGGCGGCGAGCAGATCGTTACGCAGGATGCGGCGCAGGCCGAAGATAGTGAGGAAGCCGAGGAGGCCGAGGCGTAGAGCGTCGCCGAGATTACCGGCGAGCGAGCCGACCCAGTGGCGGGTACTGAGGAGCGCAGGCAGCGAGACATCCCAGTTGACGGGTTCGGGGTGGTGATTGAGCAGGATGAAGAGGCCTTTGAAGAGTGCCCAGAGCGTGGCACCGGCGGCGGCGCCGAGCAGAATATCGGAGCCGACCTGGGCATCCAGCCAGCGACCGGCGAGCACGCGGTTCCAGGTGACGATGGAGTGGGGCCAGCGCGCGCGAACGGCGGGTTCGAGCGCGAGGTACATCAGGCCGAGCATGACGGCGGCGAGCAGGGCGGAAGCAGTTTCGGAGAGTCCCATATCGACCAGATCGTCGAGGCTCCCGGTGTGGACCCTGCCGACCCAGGCGATGAAGTGAAGCAGGAAGGCGGCGACAGCGACGCGCCAGGCGCCCTGACGGTCTGCGCGCTGGAGTTTCCAATTGCGGACGGCGAGCAGGAGTACCAGGAAGCAGCCGACCCAGAGCAGGATCTGGGAGCCGGTGCCGATCACGGAGGAGACGGGCTGCGCTCCGCGGGCGCGGGCATGCTGGTAGGGAAAGGTGATGACGGCACGAACCACGCGGCCTTTCCACCAGGCGATGTCGAAAGTGAGCTCGGTGTTTGGGATGAGGGGATGGGGGCCCTTCCAGGCCTGGCGCCGGTCGAAGGGCGAGGCGGGGAGCACGGTGGGCGCGGTTTCGGTGAAGGCTGCGAGGTCAAGCGCGGCGGCGCGGAAGACAGTCTCGGGAAGAACGGGCGGCGAGAGGCCTGCATCGTCGACCGGGAGGCCGTTGAATTCGCGCAGGCGTCCATTGCCATCGAGGATGGCGCGCGTCATCCCGGGGGTGTCCTGCGGAGGGTTGTTGTTCTCGACGTAGCCGAACGGGTCGGACTTCAAGGCGCGGGAGCTTTCGCGATAGATGGCGCGGATGGGCGCCTCGGAGGCCAGCCACTCGTCCCATTTGTGGGGGCGCGGGAGGCCGCTGAGGTAGTGGAGGAGGGTTCCGCGGTGCTCCAGCCAGACCGTGGAATCGGCGGGCTTGGCGGAATAGCCGAAGGAGGCTGCGAACTCGCGGGCCTGGTGGGCGAGGACGTCGGGCGATTGATCGAGCTGCGCGTGCACCATGGCGGTGCGAGACTGGCGTATGGGGATGGCGGCCAGCAGGGCGAGGACGACGAGCGCGAGGCAGGGAACCGAATACTTGCGCGCCATGCCTTCGACGGTGCCGGCGGCGAGCACCATTTCGGGCGAGGGAGTTTCGCCGGCGGCGAGGGCGGCGGCCAGGGGATCGCCGCCGGGGAGCGCGGCCATGACGGCGAGCGCGGTGGCGGGCCGTTTCGCGGGATCGGGATCGAGGCAGCGGCGGATGATCTTTTCGGCGGCGGGATCGATATCGGCGGCGACGCTGGTCATGCTGGTGAGGTGCGCCGATTCCTGCATGTCGATCAGCTGCTGGACGTTCTTGGCGTCGAAGGGGCGCTTGCCGGTGAAGAGCTCGTAGAGGACGAGGCCGAGCGCGTAGAGATCGCTCCTGGCAGTGACGCCATCGCCCTTCAACTGCTCCGGCGACATGTAGGCGGGAGTGCCGTTGCGGATCTCGGCGCCGGAGAGCTGGTCGGCGATGGCGGCGAGTCCGAAATCCATGATGACGACTTCGCCGCGGCGGTTCATCATGATGTTCTGCGGCTTGAGGTCGCGGTGGATGACGCCGCGATCGTGGGCGGCGGCGAGTCCGGCGCAGAGTTTGCGGGCGGTCTCGACGGCCTTATCGCCGGGGAGCCGGCCGATGCGAAGGAGGAGGGACGAGAGGTCCTCGCCATCCACGTACTCCATGGAGATGAAGGGCATGCCCTCGACTTCGCCGATATCGTAGACGCGGCAAACGTTGGGGTGTGACACGAGGCGGGCGACGCGGACTTCGCCGTGGAAGCGCTCGAGGAGCCGCTGATTGCGGGAGGCTACCTCGGGAAGGAACTTGAGGGCGACGGATTGGCCCAGGGTGAGATCGGTGGCGCGGTAGACCTCGCCCATGCCGCCGCGGCCGAGGAGTCCGATGATGCGATATCGTCCGCCGAGGAGAGTGCCGGGGACAAAACGTCCTTCGTCTTCGGAGGAGGTGGAGGTGACGCGCGAGATCTCCGCGCCGGTGGCAGCCATGTAGCTCGTGGCGGCGACGGTTTCGGCGACGGAGGGATTGAGCTTCCCATCCATAGCTTCTGATTCTAGCCGATTGGGGCGGCGTGGTGACTGTCTCGCCGGTCGTCCCTTGAGCCACGACGGTGCCGGGCGCGTCCGGGCTGGCCGCATCTTTTCCCCGGATACAGCGCACAATGTAGCGCTGCTTTCCCTGCGCGTCACGCTCGTCGAAGGTAAACCGTAAGTCAGATCTTCGACGGCATCGCCATCGAGATCGATTTTGAATTCATACATGCCTTCGGGATGGTAGCCAGGCGCCGGAATAGGGCCGAAGATGGAGTGGCAGAGATCGATTACGAATACGGTGCCTGTCTCTCCGCGGAATACATAGAGGTCCGTGATGTCGAGCCGGATTTCCTGGAGGGCAATTGGTGAATCAAGATGGTGGTTCACCGCCGGCCCAGTGCGTTCTTTTGACTGAAAGACGGCGGCAGCGGGAGCTAGGGGAAACTGCGATTGGGACTAAATAACACGATCGATATCCCGATGGTAGAACTTTGTGATCAAGCTAGCATTAGATTCGCGTTTTCTAAGTTGACAGAAATATTTTGCACCACTGTTACTTCTCGGTGTGTCAACATTTCATTGTAAAGTACACCTGCTTCAACAGAAGATCGCGGTGCTCGTGGGTCGAGCCGGAATCGGTGCGCCTGCAAGGCCGCGATGGGGACTGCGGATGATACGAGGTCGTGGCCTCGGCGAAGCTGTCGCGATCGCGTTAGCATGCGCTATCACTGCGGTTGCTCAGGAGTACAGCTTTCGCCTCTACGGACCCGCGGAGGGATTGCAAAACCTGGTGGTGCTGTCGCTCGCTCAAGACCGCGCCGGCTTCATCTGGGCTGGAACGGAAGGCGGGCTGTACCGTTATGACGGCACACGCTTCCGTTTAATGGGGCAGGCGGAAGGGCTGCCGTGCTCCACCGAAGTCCACGGACTGTTCCTCGCATCCGACGGCGCGCTATGGGTAAATACCTGCGCCAATATTTTCCGCTTCGACGGAAAGCGCTTTCTGGCAATCCAGGGTACGGACCGGTTGCTCGGCGGCGCGCAAGTGATGGCGGATCGGCCGGGCGGCGGTGTGTTCATCACCACGCCGACCGGCCTGTACGAGGCGTACCGCGGGGCCGACGGCTCCTTCTCTACGCATCCCCATGGACTGCCCGCGGAGTTTGCCGGCAAGCCCATGCACGGCATCCTGCGGCAGGGAGAACGCCTGTGGTTCGGGTGCAACCAGCAACTCTGTATGGAAGAGGCCGGGCATATTTCCATGTTCGGAACAGAGCAGGGACTGCCGGAAGACTCCTGGGACGCAATCGAAATCCCTCCGGACGGGTCGGTGTGGGCGCGCAGTCCGAAGAGCCTTTACCATCGCGCGGCGGGACAGACCAGGTTCCTGCAGGAGAAGCCGGACCTCGCATCGAGCGGGTTCTGGGGAGCGCTGGCGCAGGGCCGGGACGGATCCATCATGGTCCCCACCGATCGGGGGCTGGCAATCCACTCCGCCGCAGCAGGCTGGAGCCTGGTAAACCGGCAGCGTGGCCTGCGCCACGAAAACACGGCAGCCGTGCTGGAGGATCGAGACGGGGTTGTATGGCTCGGTCTGGCCGGCGGGGGTGTGGCACGGTGGCTGGGCAGGGGCGTTTGGGAAGCCTGGAAGATGGAACAAGGCTTGCCGTCGGACATCATCTGGAACATCCGGCGGGACAGACAGGGAGCTCTCTGGGTAGGCACCAGCCTGGGGCTGACGCGGATCGATGGTTCCGGGGCGACCAAGACCTGGACCACAAAGGACGGGCTGGGCGGCGACAACGTCCGCTGGCTGGCCGAGACATCCGACGGTTCGATTTGGGCGGCCATGAAGCCGGGAGGCCTGGCCCGGATCGATGCGGTTTCCGGCAAGATTCGCCTCACCGGACCCAAGGACGGTTTGCCCTGCGATCCGGCAGACGTGTTTGTGGACCGGCATGACCGGCTGTGGCTACCCACCAGCTGCGGGGTGTTTCTCAATGACCGGCCCTCCGTCTCGAACCGCGTGGTCCGGGTGGAGACGCCGGAAGCCTTTGGCCGCGGCGCCTGGAAGGTGATCGAAGACACACAGGGCGTCATCTGGATTACCAACGGGAAGGCGTTGTGGAGCCTTCGATGAAGGGCAGTGGCGCCAGCACGGCCGCGCCGAGGGGCTGCTGACGGACAACCCTTACGTGATGGCTTTGGCTGGTGACGGGTCCATATGGATGCGGCACCGGTACGACGCGGGCATCGACCGGGTGGAGGTCTCAGGGGATCGCATTGTGCGGCGCTACCGCGGAAGTAGCGGCAGACCCGAAAATGGCAGCGGGAACCGCGTTTCACGGCTTCGACGCTTTCGGCAACTTCTGGCTCGGAAGCACGAACGGGGTGTCGGTGCTTCATGGCAGCACCTGGACGAAGTTCACAACCGAAGACGGCCTGGTTTCGAACGATTGCGACGGGGAGGCCTTCTGGGCCGATGCGGACGGCGGTGTGTGGCTGGGCACCAGCGGCGGCCTGGTGCATTATCGGGGTGCGAACAAAGTTCCACCAGGTCCGCTGATTGCGTATCCCACAATCTCGAGACTGGAGATAGACCAACCGGCCCGGCTGATTCGAGCGGAGTTTTCTTCCCTAAACTACAAGGCCGAGCAACTGGTGCGGTTCGCCTACCGGCTGGACCAGGCGACCTGGACCGACTCGGTGGAGCGGAATATCTCCATCAGTGGGCTGGGCCCGGGCACGCACCGCCTCGAAGTGCGCAGCCGGGTTCGCGACGGCCCGTTCTTCCCGGAGATTGCGGCATCGGAATTTCGGGTGGAACCGCTGTGGACAGAGACCTGGTGGGCTCGTTTGCTGGCGGTGGCCTGTTTGCTGGCGGCATTCATCCGATTCGTGCGGTGGCGGGTGAGCGCGGCTGAGAAAAAGCAGGCGGAGCTGGAGGCGATTGTAGCCGCGCGAACCATGAACTTGAGCAAAGCCAATCGCTCTCTGGACGAAAAAGCCAGCCAACTCCGCAGAAGCGAAGATCGCCTGAAGAATGCAGAGCGGCTGGCGCACGTAGGTCATTGGGATTGGGATGTGAAAGCCGACGAACTATCCTGGTCCGAGGAGATGTTTCGAATCTTCGGCGTGTCAGGGGATTACACACCCAGTTACAAGGGATTTGTGCAAGCGGTGATCCCCCAGGATCGCGAGCGATTGGAGCGATGGGTAAGCGAGTGTCTCGCGAAGAAGAGTGGACACTCCATCGAGTTTCAGATTGCCCGGCCTGACGAGGACCTGCGAATCCTGAGCTGCACTTCCGAGGTGTCCATCGACGAGGAAGGCGTGCCGGCGCGCCTTTTTGGCGCCTGTCAGGATATTACCGATTCCCGCCGCGCACAGCAGGAGGATCTGGCCAGAAAGAAGTTAGAGAGCGTGGGCGTATTAGCCGGTGGCATTGCTCACGATTTCAATAACCTTTTGGGTGGGGTGCTGGCTCAAGCAGAGCTGGCGCTGGCAGAGAGCGACTCCGGGTCGTATCCCCAGGAAGAACTGACGGCGATTCGCGACGTAGCTATCCGCGGCTCGGAAATCGTCCGCCAGTTAATGATCTATGCGGGAAAAGAGAGGGAGGTTCTGGGACTGGTCGATGTATCGCGGATCGTCGTGGAGATGCTCGGGTTACTGAGAGTTTCGGCATCGAAGCGCGCGACCGTGGTAACGGATCTCGGCCAGGATCTTCCGGCTGTCTGGGGGAGCGCCGCACAAATCCGGCAGATCGTGATGAACCTGGTGACCAACGCGTCCGAGGCGATTTCGGATCGAGGTGGAGTGATCCGCGTGACCACCGGGCGCGTAACCCTCGGCCCGGTCGGCCAATGGCCTCGCCGAGGGCTACTACCTGCGACTGGAGGTCTGCGACACCGGCAACGGCATGTCGCAGGAAATGCAGGCCAAGGTGTTCGACCCCTTCTTCAGCACCAAAGGAGCGGGCCACGGGCTTGGGCTGGCGGTGGTCCATGGGATCGTGCGGGACCTCCGTGGGGCGATCCACATTGACAGCGAGGTGGGCCAGGGAACTGCATTTGAGATTCTGCTGCCTTGTGCGCAAACCACGGCTGAAGCAGCCGTGGACCCGATGCACGACTCCGGCGAGTGGGTGGGTTCGTCTCCGGAATTGATGGTGTTGGTGGTGGAAGATGAAGATCCACTCCGGTGCGCGGTCGTGAGGATGCTGCGCAGTGTGGGTTTCACCGTAATGGAAGCCGCCGACGGCGCGGCTGCCATCCATCTTCTGCGCGCGCACGGGGACAGGATTGACCTGATTCTGCTGGACATGACCATTCCCGGGGCTTCCAGCCACGAAGTGGTTGCCGAAGCCGCGCGGGCTCGCGCGACTATCAGAGTGATACTGACCAGCGCCTACAGCCAGGAAATGCTGACGCCTCCCATGACGGCGTCGCAAATTCACGGCTTTATTCGCAAGCCGTATCAACTCGGCGATCTGGTGCAGACCCTTCGTAAGGCCGCTTGCTCATAGGTTAAGCCGGCATGCCCGGCCAGACGGTTCTATCGCACACGTTAAACGGCCGGGCTGGGATCCGCGCTGCGGCGAAACCCCACGAAATGAATTCTATTCACCCTTTTCGTGTCCTACTAAATGGGACCTAGTTGTCGCTGCTAACCGGCGACTATTTTGCCGGTAGTCGATACGGCAACCAGGAGCCCATTGGAGGCTAACCATTCAGCCTGCGCGTTTCATACTACGAGCTCTCCGCCTCCATGGCAAACGCCGGCCGCAGACGCAGCGGGTCGGCACAAGCTAGCTTTCTGCGCTTGTTTGGGGGCAGGGGACCGCATCGCGAAGTAAAGGCCGGCGTAAGGGGATTGATATGTGGGATATAGTATGGGCGATATTTGATTCGATCATCGGTGGGACGAACGACTGACGGCATCGACCTCCGGTGAAACCATCTCACAGTGACAACAAATCGCGCTGCCGGCCGCCGATGGCGGGCCAATCGAAATTACGGCGGGCTACGCCGTAGGCGGCCAGTGCGATTTGCGTGCGGCGGTCGGAGTCGTTGATTAACGTGGCGATGCCGGCGGCGAAGGATTGGGGAGTGTCTGCGACCCAGACGCTGTGATCGTGGAGGAGGCCCAGTCCGGCGCAGCCTGACGTGGTGGAGATGACGGCGCGCTGCATGGCCATCGCTTCCAAAACCTTGACGTTGGTGCCTGCGGAGACGGTTGTCGGGACCACGACGACATTGCTCTCGACATAGAGCGGGCGGACGTCGCTAACAAATCCAAGAAGGCGAATGCGCGGGTCGGGCTTTGGCTCGGGCGAGTCGGCGAAGGCGCGCCAGTAAGTAAGATGGTCTGCGCCGCAGACGACGGTGAGCGTGAGGCGCGGGAATTTCTCACGCAGCAAAGGCCAGACGGCTTCGGTGAAGAAGCGGTAGGCGGCGACGTTCGGGAAGTGACGAAAGCTGCCGATGAAGAGCAGGTGCTCGCCGGGTGGCTCGGGTTCGGGACGGAAGAGATCGAGATCGACGCCATTGGGGAGCACGACCGCGGGTACGCCAACCATCTCCGCGTCTTTCTCCGACATCACGACGATCTGGCGGTAGCGACGCAATGCGCGGGTTTCGAAACGTCGCCAGCGGAAGGCGTCCCAGAGAGTGGAGAGAGTGCGTTCGCGGCGCGCGATCTGGGTGAAGAGGTCGAAGGTGACATCGTGCTCCACCAGAATGTCGCCGGGGTACTCGGCGAGTTGCGTGTATTCCACCTGTAGCGTCTCGTAGCCGAAGGCGCGCCGCTCCTCGGCGAGGGCTTTATGCATCGCGGTGGAGCGGAACTCGTGCACTTCGGGCGGGAGCAGGCTGCTCCAGCGCGGTTCGCGATAGCGCGGCTTTTCGACGAGCGCGAGGCGCGCGCAGAAGTCGAGGACGGGTGCGGGTTCCACCGGACCATCGGTGAAAGCGAAGAGCTCGATATCGAACTCCCGGGCCATTTCGCGAAGCAGATTATAGATGCGGACCGCGCCGCCGTGCGCGAGCGGGAAGGGGAAGTAGGGCGAGAGCACGGCGACGCGGCGGCGGCCCTGGGTGCAGGGGCGGCCTTCGAGCACGCGATAGCCCTGCGGCACGACGGATCGCTCGCGCTTGGGAAAGGGCCACCACCAGGGACGCAGGTAGATGCGGTCAAGCGGCACGCCGCGCCAGAAGAGCAGCGAGGCGAGATTGAAGCGCAGGTGGTGGCGTTCGAGGCGCGAGTTGTAGGCGAGGATCTTGTGCGGCGCCAGGCGATACGCAGCCCGGCGGAGTGCGCTCGGACGGCGCGTCAGCATGACGGGCGCGAGACCGATGCGGTAGCGCATGAGCTCGCGGCGCAGCTCGGGCCAATTCTCTTCGGTGGCGACGAAGACGCGGCGATCGGGAACCAGCGTGCGCACTTCTTCCACCATGCGGGCGCAGAGCTCGGTATCTCCTGAGCAGAAGGCCACGACCACGACTTCAGTGCCTTTGCCGAGCAGGCGAAAGATCCACTCTTTCATCGCGTGGACCTCGAGAACCAGAGGACGGCGGAGGCGGCCAAGGGAGTGAAGGCAACGGCGACGATCACGGGCGTATAGCCCTGATGATCGATGACGCGGCCAATGATGGGGGCGATAACGGCGGAGATGAAGCCATAGCTCGACACCAGCGCGGCGATGGCGAAGCCGGCGGGCGCGGCGCCGAAGACATCGAGCGGCAGGGTATACATGTTGACGCTAAAGGCGGCGACGGCGAGGATGCTGAGCGAGATTCCGGCGGAGGCCCAGGCGGGCGAGGGTAGCCACGGAATCACGAGCGTGAAGAGGGCGAGCAGGCTGGAGGCCAGGCAAACGCGGAAGCGCGCGGCAGGCGCGGGCAAACCGCGAGCGATGGAGCGGAGCGAGAGCCAGCCGCCGGCGAAGCCTCCGATGGCGGCGAAGACGGGCGGAATCCACACGTACCAGACGGCCTGTTGCAGGGTGAGGCCGCGCGCATCCACCATGTAGAGCGTGGTCCAGTTGAACCACAAGTAGTAGCCCACCATGCTGAGCGCGTTGGCGATCACGAAGACCCACAGACGGCAATCGCGCAGCATGGCGGCGGACGCGCCGGCCCGTTGTTTGGGCGGATCGGCGGCGGGAGCGCGGCGGGCGGCCCAGTTCCACAGCGGGATCCAGGCGAGGCCGAGCGCGCCGGTGACGATGAAGGCGTGGCGCCAGCCATAGTGCACAGCGATCCACGTGGCCAATACGGGCGCGATGATTTGTCCGAGGCTGACGCCGGCCTGATTGACGCCATTGCCGAGCGCACGTTCGCCGGGCAGCAGGTACTTGTGGATGGCCTTGCCGGCGGCCGGAATGCCGGCGGCCTCGGCGACACCGAGCACGGCGCGGCAGCCGACGAGTCCGGGGAGCCCGCGTGTGAACCCGGTGGCGATTCCGGCGCAGCTCCAGAGTCCGACGGCGAGGCTGATGACGCGATTCAGGCCGAGGCGATCAATGAGAAGGCCGGCGAAGGGCGCGCTGGCGGCGTAGGTGAGACTGAAGGCGCTGGTGATCCAACCGAATTGCTCATTATTGAGCGTGAACTCGCGCTTGAGTAGCGGGGCAAGCGCGGAGAGCGTGGCGCGGTCCAGAATGTTGATGGCGGTGGAGAGAACGAAGACCCCAAGCACGAGCCATCGGTAGCGGGTAGCGCCAGAGACATCGTTCACTGGAAATCGATGGTTGCCACTTCACCCGCCGTGGCCAGCTTGGAGTTCGCTTTCGCGAAATACTCGACCGTGATTTTGCGCGGTTTCTGCACGCCGCAGCCGAGCGTGACTTCACCCGAACCGGTGTAGGCGACTTTGGCGGGTTCGGCGATCAACAGCTTGACGAGTTTGCGATCTTCGCCTTCGATGAAGAGGACGGCCTGCTGTTTGGCGAGGCAATCGACGCGCTTCAGAGTGCCGGTGACTTTGCCGGAAGGCTTGGGACCGTCCCACCAGGGCACGGCTTTATCGCTTGGCACCGAGCCTTCGCTGAATTTGGTCTCGGCCTTGTGGAGTTCGGCGCGCGCCTGGGTTTTGAGGTTCTCGATCTCCTTGGCTTTTTCGGCGGCCTCGCGGCGCTTTTCGGCCTCTTCGTAATCGAGGCGCTGCTGCTCGATGGCCATGCGGGCCTGGCGCATCTTCTCGCGGAGCACGGGGTCGGTGGCGGCCTGTTCGCCGCTGCGCCATGCCTTGGCGGCGTCGCCATAGTTGTGGTCGGCGAGGTAGGTCTCGGCGAGCGAGCGCCAGTATTCGGCGTTGCGCGGGTCGCGCTCGGCGGCGGATTTCCAGTGGAGCTGGCGCTTGCGCGGGTCGGTATCGCGCTTGGCCATGAGGGCGAAGGGTTCGTCGAGTTTGGGGTTGATGCCGATGGCTTTGAGCAGGGCCTCCTCGGCCTTGGCGTCGTTGGGCTCGAGCTTGGCGTACTCGATGTAGCAGCGGGCGCTGGTGCTGCCGGCTTGCACGGCGTCGGCGAAATAGCGGCGGGCCTCGTCGGGATGCTGCGCGTGGAGGGCGAGCAGTCCCAGGCCCTCTTCGGCTTCGGAGACCTTCTCGTGGGCTTGCAGGAGCTTCTGGTATTCGGCGGCGGACTGGGCGCCGGCGAGGAGGTCGCCGCGGGCCAGGCGAGCCTCCACATCGGAGACCTGGCGCTCTGGGAAATCGGCTTCGGACATGGGGCGGCTGGGGAGCGACGTGGTCTGGAAATTCCCGGCAGCGAAGTGTTTGGCGGCCTGTGCTTCGACTTCGGCGGCGGACTTGCCGAAGGCATTGCGATAGGCCGGATCGTCGGCGACGCCGTGGCGCAGGTTGTAGAGCAGCACGCGGATTTTGCCGAAGTAATCGGGATCGACCACCATGAGGTGAATGCGCGCCCAGTCGAGGTCGGGCTTGGCGGGCGGCTTGCCGACGGCGATGCGGATTCCGGAGACGTCGAAGGTGGAGAAGAAAGAGATGAGGCCGCGCTCGAAGGGCAGCGGCATCTGGGTGGAGTTGCTCTTAAGGAAGAGGTGCGTGAGGGCGATGTACATCTCCGGCGTGATGGGGGTTTTTTCGCCGAGCACGAGCGAGTAGCGGTCGCGGCCTTCGGCGAAGGGCGGGGCGGAATTCCAGCCGCCGGGGTTCTTAAAGATCATGATGCGCACGGGGAGCGCGGTGGTGAGTTCGGGTTCCCCGAGGATCTGGCCGAGCGCGGCGCGGAACTGCTCGAAGCGGACCATGGTTTCCCGGGCGCTGCGCGGTGCGGCGTCGGTCATGACTTCATAGGGACCGCGGGTGAACTTCACCCAGTGATCGTCCGCGGCCAAAAGGCAGGGGAGCATCGAGAGCCAAAGGAGCCGCCGCATACCTTACTATTATCTCGCGCGCGCGGAGGGGCGGGGCGGGAAGGCGGGCGGCGATTTCACCCCGGGGCTCAGAGGCGAGGGGGAGTGGTGACGACGACGGCGCGGGCGGGCAACTCGGTGATGCCGCGGTAGGCGTGGGGTTCCGAGGAATCGAAGTAGACGCTGTCGCCCTGCTGGAGGACGTGGTCCTCGCCTTCGAAGCGCAGGGCGAGGGAGCCTTCGAGGACGAAGATGAGCTCGGCGCCGTCGTGGAAATGCTCCTGGACGTCGGCGGGCTGGCGGAGGGGAAATTCGGCGACGTAGGCTTGCAGGCCCTTGCTTTGCGCGGCAAAGGCGAGGCACTCGAAGAAGTAGGCGGGCCTGGGGGAATCGGCGCGATCGGGGAAGCGGAGGCGCTCGGCGGCGCGGACGACGGCGAAGGTTTTCCGGCCGCGGCGATTGCCGAAGAAGTGCTCCAGACCGACGTCGAAGACCATGGAAATGCGCGCGAGGGTGGCGAGGGTGGGGACGAGCTTGCCGTTTTCGAGTTGGGAGAGCATGGAGGCGGAGAGGCCGGTGTGCTTGCCGAGATCGACGAGGGCGATTTTCTTGCGCAGGCGGAGTTGGCGGAGCTTGCGGCCGATCTCGTAGGCGGATAGGACGCGGCCGATGGTTTCCTCGCTGCTTTCGCTGTCCGGAGATGTCATATTAGCTGGACTGAAAACATCATACTGTATTTCAGCCGTGCTGAATTCATCATCGTTGATCACTTAAATTCCCAGGACTTCCCTGTTAGGCTTGCCATATCGACATGAGTTGGACTCAGGAAGGCAGGGGGGAAATGCAGAATCTTACGGACGGCGAATTGGTGCGGCTGGCGCAGCAGGGCAGCGAGCGGGCCTTCGGGGAGCTGATGGCGCGCCATACGCGGGGGATGCACCAGATCGCGTATTCGATTTTGCGCGATCAAGAGGAGGCGGCGGACGAGCTGCAAAACGCGTGGTGGAAGGTGTGGCAGCACATCAACGGGTTCGAGGGCGAGTCGCGATTCACCACGTGGGTGACGCGGATCGTGATGAATCAGTGCCTGATGCGCCTGCGGCAATCGCGGCGGGCGCGCTTCCTTTATATGGATGCGCCGGCGCCGGGGGAGGCGCGGATGTGTTTCGAGCTGCGCGACGGGGGCGATTCGCCGGAGGTGGGCCTGGCGCGGCGCGAGGCGACGGAGTTGATGCGGCGGGAGATCGGGCGAATTCCGCCGATGTTGCGGCATGCGCTGGTGCTGCGCGAACTGATGGAGCTGCCGATGCCCGAGGTGGCCGAGGAACTGGGGATCTCGCTGGCGGCGGCGAAGTCGCGGCTGCTGCGGGCCCGGCAGGAGTTGCGCACGCGGTTGGAGAAGTACTGCGGCGGAATGGGTCCGGCAAGCTTGACGGCGTGAGCTTCTGGTATAATCGGGATTCTGCCCTGTGGCGCTATCGTCTAACGGTTAGGACAGAGCCCTCTCAAGGCTTAAATACGGGTTCGATTCCCGTTAGCGCTACCAACCGTAAAATCAACAATTTAAATATCCATGTACATGGGCTGGAATCGAGATTCGATTCCTGTTGATGATTTCTTTCTTCATTTCTGCGCCCGGCCAAATATGAGAACATGATTGGCCGCAGTCACCAGGTGAGGCCCGGCCGTGCATTTTGATGTGGTTGTGATGACCACGATGACGCGACGTCAACGACGACGATGGAGGCGGTGGGGAACAAGATGTCGGTTGCCACTGCGCCTGTGCCGGAGCACAAAAGCCTAGAAAATCCTCGACTACATAGCCTAGATATGATACAACAGAATATCCTAATTTTAGGACAACACGAAAACCTAGTTGTGACACGTTATGGCGAAACCTTCCGAAAAACTGGCCGAATCCCTTGAGGCTCTGCACAAGCTCCAAAAGGCCAACGGTGCGGCCGCCATCCGTGCGCGAGACCTGACCAGGACTCACCGGGAGCGCCTTTTGAAGAACGGCTTTCTGCAAGAGGTGATGAAGGGGTGGTATATCCCGAGCCGTCCTGACGACAGCAAGGGCGAGAGCACGGCGTGGTATTCCTCGTTCTGGCGTTTCGCCGCGGCCTATCTGGAGCAGCGGTTCCACAAGAACTGGAGCCTGTCTCCGGAGCAATCGTTGTCGATCCACGTTGGCAACGGCACCGTTCCCCGCCAGTTGGCCGTACGCTCGCCCAAGGGCACCAATAGCGTGACAAAGCTGCCACACGGAACGTCGCTTTTCGACCTCCGGGCGGCGCTGCCACCGTCCGCTGACAGGGTCGAAAGGGAGGGTTTACGCCTGTACGGATTGGAAGCTGCGCTGATCGAAGCTTCGCCCCGGTTTTTCGTGAATCAGGCAACCGACGCCCGCGCCGCCCTGGCGATGATCCGCGACGCCTCCGATCTGCTGGGCAAGTTGCTGGACGGCGGACACAGCACTATCGCCGGGAGGCTGGCGGGCGGGTTCCGCAACTGCGGACGAGGCGCGATCGCCGACGAGATCATTGCCACCATGATCGCCGCCGGGTACGCCATGCGCGAAAGCGATCCGTTCAGCGAACAGCCGGTCATGACGCTACCACCGCGGGAAACCTCGCCCTACGTCAATCGGATCAAGCTTCTCTGGCAGAAGATGCGCGGGCCAGTGATTGAGGCGTTTCCGCACGCGCCGGGTCTGCCGCGTAACAAAGCCGCTTACATGAAAGGCGTGGAAGCGGCCTACGTGACAGATGCCTATCACTCGCTATCGATCGAGGGCTACCGCGTCACGGCGTCGCTGATCGAGAGGGTGCGCAGCGGAAGCTGGAATCCCGAGATTCACGAACAGGACCGCGAGCAGCGCAACGCCATGGCCGCGCGCGGGTATTGGCAGTCCTTCCAACTCGTCGAGCAGAGCATCGGCAAGGTGCTCAAGGGAGAGAACCCGGGAGTCGTCGCCGAGCAGGATCACCGGGCTTGGTATCGGCAGATGTTCGCGCCGAGCGTGGCGGTGGGCCTGTTGCCGGCCTCGGAACTGGCCGGTTATCGCAATGGCCAAGTTTTTATCCGCAACTCCATGCACGTTCCGCTGAACAAGGAGGCGGTACGGGATGCCATGCCAGCCTTCTTCGATCTGCTGCGCGCGGAGGAACATCCGGCGGTCCGCGTGGTGCTCGGGCATTTTATCTTCGTCTATATCCATCCCTACATGGACGGCAACGGACGCATGGGACGGTTTCTCATGAATACGATGATGGCGTCGGCAGGCTATCCCTGGACGGTTATTCCGCTCTCGGAACGCAGGACGTACATGGCTGCGCTCGAAAAGGCGAGCGTCGAGGAAGACATTGGGCCGTTCGCGGCTTTGCTTGCCAAGCTTGTCAGGGATCGCCTGACCGGTTCGCCGTTGCCCGCGATTCCCGCGTCTTAGCCAGCAAACGCTGAAAACCTTTGGCCAATTCCGTGTACATGTTTTATACAAACGGCCAGCGATTCCTGCGAAGGCGGCAAATCCGGGTTCGATTCCCGTTAGCGCTACCAAAGAATCAACAATTAGCCGCAACGCTCCAGCGTTACGATGTCGTGGTAGCCGGAGGTGCGCTGGTGCCGTCGCGCTTCGGCTTGGCCAACTGTGCGCAACTCTGAGACGCACATTCTGTCAGTCCGTGAAGGGGCTGGCGATCGCCACTCTGGTTGCGAAAAGTCTGCGAGATTGATCGCCGACGGCCTAACTACCGCAGTAGGCCGGCCCGGCCACGGTCAGGCAGGATAGGCAGCTAACGAAAATCTTGCGAATTAGATGATACCTTCTTCGCTCCTTTCGCGCACGAGCTTATAGGAGAGGAAAAATGGTCGTTCGTAGATCTACCTTATTCACACCACGGGTCGTCTTGGCCGTTGCTGTCGCGGCATTTCTGGTGCTGAGAGTAGCCAAAACTCAAATTCGATCCGGTCCTACCGTCACCTTGGCCGTCCAGGCAAACGGTTCATCACAAGCGGTACTGCATTACCAGTGGAGATCTACTGACGGCCACATCACCGATCTCGATTCGCCCACCACTTCGTGGAACCTCCCCTCGGGTCCCGGACTGCATTTCGCTTACGTCCTGGTATCGAATGGACTCGGGGGTTACACGGAGCGGCGTATTGCCGTAAACACCGATGGGATTGGCACGAACGCGGGGCAACTGGAAACTCACCAGCCCTACCAGGCGCCTCCCGCGCCGGCCCAGGCGAAAGACTATTTCCGGGAATTCCTGAGCTGGGGGTATTCGGTCGCAGGTACGTCGTCTACCACCCATCGCGTGTATGTTCCGAACGTACTGACCTTTTTCCAGGATGCGTCCTCCCTGAAGAGATTTCCGGCAACCGGCACGATTTCGAGCGGCGCCAATGGGCAGATCGTCGCGCTCTTGCCGGTCCCGGGTACCTACAACATGAAATGTTCGGTTGACGGTGGTCTGACGTTTTCAGATTGCGGTGGTCACGACCTCGCAGCGGCGAGGACACGTTATGTTAGTGTGGACGACGTAAGCAATGTCGAACCGATAACCGGCCGGCTAACGCTTCAGGATGGCAGTCCGTGCGGCACGATCAATGAGTTTTTCGGCGTGCGATCGAGTCCGACGGCAACGCTCCTGGACGGTGCGAACCGGATTCTCGCCGGCCCGCGGCCGATCAATGAACTGGGCGACTTCGCGTTACCGTACGATCCACGTGCCACAACCGTATTGCTGCGCTGCGAAAATGCGACTCCTGTGAAATTGACGCCCTGGCAGACCCGTGGGGGGGCATACCTGGACCTCGGACAGACGACGCTTGCCGGCGTAAACCCGCCGTCAGTCACCGGCATGACCGCAACCCTTAACGGAAAGGTGCTCGCTCCCCCGGATGCGATCTTCCTTCCGCCGCCTACCGGCTTTCCGTCCGACATCCTGCCGCGGGCCGACGGCTATCTGGCGGAAAAGGGGCTGGATTCCCGGTTGGGCGCCTGCCAGTACTACAAGGCAATCGGCGCCGTGAGAGATTGCGACAGTGACGGCACGCTCATCGGAGCGATCGCTTTCACTGACTGGAAGCGAGCGATGAAGATCGACCAATTCTCGACCGGGGGAACGCCGACGTTCAAGGCCGCATATATCAACAAAGTGGACCTCAATCTGGCTCGTGTCCACGAATCGATCTCTTACGGGCCGAACCAGACAGCAGCGGTCGTGTGCAACCATTTGGGCCCTCCCGGTGCCACTCCCCTGGAATTGATGAATCCCGCGCAGTCGGACATCGACACGGCTGTGGACAATGCTGTGGCCAACAGGAACCTGGTGGCCTGCGTCGCCATGGACTACACCGTCAGCCCGGGGGTGAACAACAACCAGCCGTTCATTCGCTTCCTGATCTTCGGCCCCAGCGGCGAACTTCTGCCTTCCGTCAACCTGGACGGCCGGCGGGAGAAGTTCGTGCCCGGAACCTGCGTCGTGTGCCACGGAGGGGATCACTATGCCGGTCAGTTCCCGGAGCATGGCTCCGGGTTCGCGAACGTCGGCGGGCACTTCCTGCCCTACGATACCGGAAATTTTGAATTTTCGAGAAAAGCGGGGCTCACGGAAGCCGATCAGGAGACAAACATCTTCCACCTGAATCGCAACGTGCTCAATGCGGGACCGACACCGGCGGAGATCGATTTAATCAACGGCTGGTATCAGAATTCCCAGCCGAACGCCCGGGTGCTGGATAAGAACTACGTTCCGCCGAGTTGGCTGGCGGCCAGCAACCCGACTGCGACCGTTTTCTATCGCGATGTGGTGGCGCGAAGTTGCCGGACCTGTCATGCCGCGATGATCGAAGATTACAACTTCGACCATTATTCAAACGTGGCCGCCCAGGCAGGAGCGGACTTCTTCTCGATCTTCGCGATTACGCGCAGTGTTTGCGGCGGGACTTCGCAGATTGTTCGCTCCCACACGATGCCCAATTCGCTGATTACATTCAATCGCTTCTGGCTATCCGGTGTTCCTACCGGCCCGCAGGTGCAGTTGGGGTCCAATTCTACCGGCGTACAGGCGATCATCCCGATTCCAGGTTCGCAGCCGAATCAGCCTGCCCTGTTCACAAAGTTTTACGCGAGTGACCCCAATTCGCAGGGCTGTCCGACACCAGCCGGCTTGCTCCCGTAACGGTCAATGGCGGCGGCCAGGGGCTCACTTCTGCCGTAGAGTGTGACAGGGCTGACTGATCCACTCTCTTAAAACGAAAATCGCAGGCCCAACTGCACTTGCCGCGGATTGCCTGCGGACGTGTAATTTCCCAGCGTGCTCTTGGGGGCGATCGCGGTGCCCCAGGTGCTCACCATGCCGTTGTAGTTCACCCGATTTTCCACGTTGAACGCCTCGCCGAGTACCTGCGCGCGAAGACGTTCGTGAAGCTGGAAGTATTTCGACAAGCGCGCGTTGACCACGGCGCGGCCCGCGGCTTCCCAGGTGTTGCGTCCCAGCGTGTAGACCCCGTTGAACGGCCGATCGTTGCTATTGGTGTCCAGGTTGGAATCGGCGCCCACGGTGATGTTTTGCGGCAAGCCCGCGACGAATGTCCAATTGGTGGAGAGCACCCAATCGGCAAAGGCAGCCTTGACTACCGGATTGCCCTTGGCTGCATGGCGGTACGGCAGGTCCCAAACCCCGGTCAGCGTGAAGCGCTGCGCCTGATCTTCCAGCGAGCGGGCCCATTCGGCGCGCGGCGTGTAGGGGTCGGCCGGCTGCTGCGCCTGCGTGAAGTCGGTGGCGTCGTCCATCACCTTCGAGCGGGAGTAGTTGACGCGCAACTGGAAGCCGCGGCTGAAGCGCTTGGTAAGCGCCAGTTGCAGTCCGTTGTAGATCGAATTCGAAGTAGCGTTGACCTGGTAGATGGCGTCGAAATTGGAGTCGATGCGGTTGTTGGCCGCGTACACAGGACGGCCGATCTGCTGGGCGTTGGGCGCCGACACACCGAGTGACGCGGCATTGGCGGTAGTCAGGATGACGGGCGGTCCCAGATTGATGTTCTGCGCGCGCAGTCCGTGGACGCCGCGCACGAACACATAGGTTGCGCTCACCGCCCAGTTGCCGGCAAGCTCGCGCTGGATGCCGAAATTCACCTGGTGCGAATAGGGGGTCTTCAGGTTGTTGTCCACCGTATTCAGGCTCCCTTTGGGGAGGGCGACGCCGGTTGGGAAGTGGTCGCTTGGCGGGAAGGCGCCGGCCGCCAGTTGGGCGGTGGCCTGCGCAGTGGGCAACGTGATGCTCTGGCGCGCGATCAGCGCATTGCGCGCCACCAGCAGGAATACCTTGTCGTAAAACATGCCGTAGCCGGTGCGGATGACCGTCTTGCCCTTGCCGTCCGGCGTGTACGTGATGCCGAGACGCGGGGCGAGGTTCGTCGGGTCGCGGTGAATGCCGGTCTGCAGCGGCGCTTCGATGGGGTTATTCGGGTCGCGCTTGAAACCCTGCGGGCGGACTTCGTAATCGTAGCGGAAGCCGTATACCAGGTCGAACTTCTGGCTGATCTTGAAATTGTCCTGCGCGTAGATGCCGATCATCGTGTCCGGCAGGCGGATGTCGGGATTGCCGAACCCCTGCGTGAACTGGTTGACCGTGCCGGTCTCAAAATTGGCCAGGCTGCTGAAGGTGAATGTGCCCGCGAAGTTGACGGGGTAAGACGTGTGCGCGCGCACCCAGTTCACATCGCCGCCGAATTTGAAAAAGTGGCGGCCGGATTGTTTGCTGATGGTCTCGGTGAACTGCCGGCGGCCTTCATCCAGCAAGACGGGGAAATTGGAGCTTCGTCCCCAGGTGGCGATACTCGTGATGGTGACGCGCGGGCCGGCGGGATCGTTGGCGTACTGCGTAAAGGCGCGCGGCGCGAATTGAAACCGCGTTTCCAGCAGCAGGGTAGGCGACGCCACGTGGGTCAGCGCGATATTCCAACTCTGGTCACGCATGCGCTGTCCGCCGCCGCCGGAGACGTCGGTAGTGCCGCCGATGGCCACGCCGCCGGCGTTGGACTGACGATCCTGCCCGTAGGAGTAGCGCACGCTCAAATTGTCCCTGGCGTTGAGCACGTGGTCCACTTTCATCGAAGTGAGCGTATCGATCTGGTCGATGGGAAAGGTCCCATTGGAAAGCGCTTTGACGAGGCTGTGCGGAATGGGACGGCGTGCGAGCACGGCGTTGATGCGGGCCAGGGAGGCGTCGGAGATGGTCACCACGTCGCTTTCGTGCCGCTTGGTGTAATCCACGGCGGAGAAGAAGAAGGTACGGTTCCGGATCAGCGGTCCGCCGAGCGTGGCGCCCTCGGTCTTTCGCTGGAAGGGGGGCTTCACCGCATCGGTGACGAAGGCGTTGCGTCCGTCCAGCGATTCGTTGCGGTAGTAGAAGAAGCCGCCGCCGTGCCAGGCGTTGGTGCCGCTCTTGGACACCACGTTGATCAAGCCGCCGGATGCGTTGCCAAATTCCGGCGAGAACAGGTTGGTCACCACCTGGAACTCGCGCACGGCGTCCTGCCCGAGGGTCATGCGTACATTGCCGTTTAACTGGCCATTGCTATCGGCGCCATCCACCGAGATGTTGTTGCTGCGCTGGCGCTGTCCGTTGAAACTGATGCCGCTCCCCTGGCCGGACGTCCCGCTGTCGGTGACTCCGGCGACGGTCTGCGAGAAATCGAGGAAGTTGCGGCCGTCGATCGGCAGTTCGCCGATCTCCTTCTGGTCCACCACCGCGCCCACGCGCACCTGATCGGTTTCGATCATCGGCGCCGCCTCGGTGATATTGACCGTCTGCGTCTGGGATGCGACCGGAAGGGTGAGATCCACGCGGGCCAGTTGCCCGATCTGCAGGATGAGACCCTTGCGCTCCACGGTCGCGAAGCCGGTCTTGGCGGCGCTGAGTTCGTACTCTCCCGCGGGCAGGGCGGAAATACGGTAGAGGCCGAGGCCATTGGTGACGCCTGTTCGTTTGACCCCGGTTTCGATGTTGGTGACCGTCAACTGCGCATCCGGAACTACGGCGGAGGCGGAATCGGTGATGGTTCCTTCCAAATCGGCGGTGCTGGAAGATTGTGCAGACGCCGCGGACGCGGCAAAGAGGAGCACGCTGAAAACGCCAGCGGCGGCCCGGAAGCGATGTTGCATTGTTACACAGACGGTAACATGGTGCGCTGGGTGTTATGCCCCAACTGACCGAAAGATCTGGATGTGCGGCAGCTGAAGATACGGCGAGTTCCACTCCGCCGCGTCCCCGGCCTGCCAAGGCACGCGTCCGCGTCCGCGCGGAGGAGAGGTGCGTGCACAGAACCGTTCCGTTAGCGGAAGAGAATCGAACCGAAATCGCCCAGGAAATCGCGCCACAGGAACCAGTAGTGCGCACCTGGGATCTCCTTGTAGGACGTTTGGAAGCCCTGTTTTTCGAGCAGGGAGTGAAGGGTCATGGTGCCTTCGCGAGCCATGTCGGTGGTCCCCGCGCCGGTCCAGTAGAACTTCACCCCGCCGGCTTTCACGGCTGCCAGCTGCTTTTCGTAGGCCTCGTCGACCGTGCGCGGTCCGGAGCTGAAGACGCCGATGTAGCCGAAGACGCCGGGATTGTTGTTGGTCGCCATCAAGGTGTGGCCGCCGCCCATCGAAAGGCCGGCGATGGCGCGGTTGTCCTTGTTCGCGATAACGCGGTAGGTCTTTTCGACGAACGGGATCACGTCTTTGACGAGGCTTTCGGGATAGGATCCCGGATAGGGCTGGGGCGGACGGGCCGCGGCGGCGCCGCGTCCTGCTCCGGCTGCTGACTGAAGCGGAGGTGGAGCCGGGGCCTGAACGGCTTGCGGCGCGGGCGTGGGGCCGTAGGCATATCCCTGCGAGACGGTCTGCGCCGCGTTGCCATTGGGCATGACCACGATCATCGGCTTGGCTTTGCCCGCGGCAATCAGGTTGTCCAGGATCACGTTGGCGCGCCCCATAGTGACCCACGCGTCTTCATCGCCGCCGCCTCCATGAAGGAGGTAGAGGACGGGATAGCGGGTCTGATTAGCCTCGTAGCCGGGAGGCGTGTAGATGTACATGCGGCGGCGGTCCTGTTTCAAGGTGGGCGAGGGATACCAAACGGTATGAATGGTGCCGTGCGGGACGTTCTTGAAGTCCCATAGGTCCGACTCGGGGCCGGAGATCATGAGGAGGTTATCGATGCGCGAGCCATCGCGCTGCGTCTCTCCGTTGCCCGGGTCGAGAGCCTTGACGCCATCGACGAGATACCAGTAGCCCCACAACTGCGCGCCGAGCGGGCCCGCGGTCACGGACCAGATACCGCCATCGTCCTTGGACATTTTGATGTCGCGCGCACCTTCCCAGCTTCCGTTCAAGGTGACCTCGTTCGCCTTGGGAGCAAACAGGCGGAACGTCACGGTTCGGTCGGCATGGATCTCGGGGGAAACCGGACGGGGCGGGGCAGCACCGCGCCCCGGGGCAGCCTGCTGAGCGTAGGCCGCCGGCAGTAAGAGCAATGCCGCGGCGGTCATCGATAGAGCGAATCGTTTCATGGTGTATGCCTCGCTAGCTTGCAATCCGTTGATACAGGAAATCGATCCCGTTGGGGTCGCCTGGCTTCGCGCGGCTGGCCCAAACGCTCGGGAACAAGCCAAATATATACCGAAGCTCACCGGAATGCACGGCCACGCGCGCACCCCGTTGGGCCCCCGCCAATTCGGTGATATAGTGACTTCACTTATCGGATCGACCGTTATGTTTAGTCTGCGAAGTGTGCTTCTCCTTTCATTACCAGTCGTTGCATGGGCCCAGGTAACCGGCGGGCCGGGCGGAGCCCCGCTACCGCCCGGCCAAAACCCGAATGGCATGCACGTATATCTATGGGCGGGCCTGAAAAGTCATGGAGAGGGGCTCCACGATTATCCGCAATTCCTCGCCGACTGGAGCAAGGTGCTGACCCAGCACGGAGCGGTGGTCGACGGCGCCCTGCACGCCCCTCGCAGCGCCGACCTCGAACACACGGACGTCGTGGTTATTTACAAAGGAGACGCCGGGTACCTTACCGATACCGACAAAGCGGCGCTCGATGCCTATGTCGCCCGGGGCGGCGGACTGGTCAGCATACACGATTCCCTGTGCGGCCCAGACCCGGCCTATTTCGCCGGACTGGTCGGCGCCGCCAAGAAACACGGCGAGGTGAACTACACGCTGGAAGCACCGATTCATTACACGGTTACGGACAAAACGAACGCCATCATGAAAGACCTGCCGGATCTCACGATTGCCGACGAAGCTTTCTTCACGCTGACCTGGGCGAAGGCTGGGAACATCCACGTGCTGGCGACCAATGAGATCCCGGGGACGCCCAGCGCCGGCGCTCACAAAGGCGAAGTTGTTCCGCAGATATGGACGTACGAACACACGGCGGCCGGCGGACGGCCGGCGCGCGCATTTGTGTGGATGCAGGGGCATACCTACGCAAATTTTGCCAATGAACCAATCCAGAAGATGTTGCTGCGGGGTATCGCATGGGCCGGTAACCGGCCCGTCGACGAGTTGCTGACCTATACTCCGCCGCCTCGTCGCGGTCGCGGCGGAACGCCCGTGCCCCCCAAGAAGTAGACGACGCATCCGTATTCCCGAAGTCTCACGGTAAGCAATACCGAGCGGGTATAATAGCGCGATATGCGTGCTGTTCCAGCGCAAACAGGTGGCGTTAAGGAGGGAATATGTGCGATCAGGATCATTTTGAAGAGGACCGGCAAGAGTACGAAGCTCGCGGTCTGGTGACTCGCAAGCAATTCGGCGCGATGTTGGGAGCAGGCGTCGCCATGATGCTGCCGCGAGTCGCCAATGCGGTAACAGTGACCGAAGCGGACGTGAACGTAACTACGCCGGACGGCACCGCGGACTGCTATTTCGCGCATCCGGCGAGCGGCACGGCTCCGGGCGTTTTGATGTGGCCGGACATCTTCGGGCTGCGGCCGGCGTTCCGCCAGATGGGCAAGCGGCTCGCGGAGTCGGGGTATTCGGTGCTCGTGGTGAATCCTTTTTACCGGGCCAAGAAAGCTCCGACTGCCGAAGCCGGCGGCGCCACTCCAATCCAGGACCTGATGCCGCTCGCGCGCGCACTGAACGAGACGACGCACATGGCGGATGCAAAAGCCTTCATCGGATGGCTGGACACGCAAGCGTCCGTTGCCAAGAATCGGAAGGTCGGCACACAGGGCTATTGCATGGGAGGGCCGATTGCATTTCGTACCGCGGCCGCTGTACCCGGCCGTGTCGGAGCCGTCGCGTCATTCCATGGCGGCGGACTGGTGGCCGATGCGCCAAACAGTCCGCACCTTCAGGCCGCGAAATCCAAAGCGCAGTTTTTGATCGCGATCGCGGAAAACGACGACGCGCGGGCGCCAACCGACAAGACGGTCCTCAAGGAAACGTTTGCCAAGGCGAACCTTCCCGCGGAGATCGAGGTGTACGCCGGAGCCGCGCACGGCTGGTGTCCTCCCGATTCGAAGGTCTATAACGAGCCCCAGGCCGAGAAGGCATGGAGCCGCTTGCTCGCGCTGTACGGCAAAGCTCTGGCCTGAATTCGCCGGAGGGGCCACGCCGGCCAGGTTTCACCTAGCATGTAAGCGGTATCGTACCGTCGGCACGCAAGTTACATCAGGTCATGCCGAGGTGCCGACCAATGGGCAAGTGCCGGTATTCCGTCACGCGGAAAGGCGTTCACGGGATGGCACCGAAGCATATCCGCCTGATTTGAATCACTTACGCCGAATTGAGTCTGGCGCGGCAACTGCAACTGTTCCAGTCTGCATGATGAAAATTCAGGCGGAGGAACGGGATGACCGATTGATCCTGCTGGTCGAAGGTCGCCTGGCCGGGGATTTTGTGCCCGAACTCGAGCGCTGCTGGCAGGCGGTGCGCCTGGAGCAGCCGCAGCGGAAGATCCTGGTGGACCTGAAAAGCGTGACGTGTGTCGACCGTGCCGGGCGGTCCCTGCTCCAGATGATGTACGGCAATGGCGTCGATTTCCTGCGAGCGGGCCTGGCCGTGCAGGACATTCTCGAGCAGATCATGGGGCAACCGGAATGCAAACACTAACGGATATTTACAGACTCGCCTACTTTCTTACGGGCAGATGCGATGCGGGGCTCGATGCCACGCTCGAGGCGGTCGGTTCCGGCGGCGACTTTTTCTCCGGGTGGATGACGGCCTGGTCGCGAAGAGTCGTGATTGCGAAGGCGCTGGCCGGTATGCGCGATGAGCTCGCCGCCTCGGCGCGCCGGACCTCAGTGAGGCGCTCAAGGACGGACCTGCCGGCGCGGGATTGGGCTCTCAGTAGGGGCACGACGGCGGAGGAGTTTACGCGGGCGATGCTGGCCATCGATCTATTTCCCCGCTGCGTGCTGCTGCTTTCGGTATATGAGCGAATGTCCGCTGAGGATGCGGCAACCCTATTGGATGCCACGCCGGAATTGGTGCGGAAGGGACAGATCATCGGCCTGCAGGAACTGACTGTGAATCTGGCGCGGGGACAGGGCTGGACATCCACGACGCCTGGCCCATACGTAATGACAAGTGAGATGCAGCATGCCTGACCTGGCGGCGTACGGAAAACTCGGCACGTTGTGGTGCGAGATCATGCACGACTCGGCCACATGGCCGATTCACGGGCGGTATCAATGCCGCACCTGCGGCCGGCTTTACGCCGTGCCCTGGATGGAATCCAGGCTGGCGATACCGGCTGCTCGCGCGCGACGAATTTCTTCCGCATTTCTGCCGCTCGTGATTCTGCTGGCGGTACTGTCTGTGTCGCCGGGCCGGGCCGCGGACGTGGTGGATTCCACGGCGGGCGCCAGCCTGGCATTTGCGCGTTACACCGCCGGCGTGGAGGAGAGCAGCCCGTGGAGGATGGAGACCGTAGAGATTGAAGCGGCGCTGCCCAAGATGTCGCAGACCGGCCGGCTGCGCGCCATCCGCAGGCTTTTGCCCTTTGGCAAACCGGAATACCAGGTGCTCGAAATGGCCGGCGACCAGACCGTCAAGCAACAAGTGATCTACCGCTATCTTTCCGCCGAGGTCCGGGCGGCCGCGATTCCTGCAGCGTCGGTTGCGGTTACGGCGGCAAATTACAAGTTCCACTATAAGGGCGCTGTGAAAACCGACCAGGGCGTGGTGTACGCCTTCACGATCACACCGCGCAAGAAACGCGAAGGGCTCATAAAGGGTGAACTGTGGATCGATGGCGAAACCGGCGCTGCGGTCCGCCTGTCCGGCTACCTGGTGAAGAGTCCTTCGATCTTCGTAAAGCGCATCGATTTAAATCGCGAGACGGACTTGCGCGATGGCGTGGCCCAGACGCGAGTTACGCACTTATCGATCAATACGCGGTTAGTCGGGCGCGCCGAGTTGATTGTCAGGGAGCAGCCTTATACTCCTGCCGATCAAGCGGACCGGTCGACGATCGAATAGCAAATGCGAAATGACCAACCGCTTGCTGACGCGCGCGGCTCGGAACCGAGCCACGACCGTGAGGGAGCGGTTGGTAATTCGCATTTGATGGCTTTCCCGGCGATGCCGGCATTCCGACATTTGCCAAATCCCCGGCGGCACCGATAACTGCTAAGGGAACAATCTAAGTTGTAAGTCATGTCTTTTCTTCGACCACTAATTGGCGTGCGACGTGCATTTGAAGGAGGTAAGGAGCTTAAGATAATGATCAAACCACTTAGTTTCGCAGCGATTGTTTTGGGGGGCGCGCTCGCGACAATGCCCGCCTTTTCCCAGGAGGGCGGCCGCTCCGAAGTTTCCGTACAGGCATTCGGCAGCTTCGTGAAGACAACCAACAACAACGGCATCGACCAGGGCGCCACGAACAGCGGCGGAGTGCTGGCCAGCTATCGCTTCTTCTTCACGAACAACCACGGCGTAGAGGTCAATTACGGCTACTCGCTCAACACCCAGACGTTCGGAATCCCAGCCGGACCGGTGGGCGTGAAGGCGGATCAGCATGAAGTCACGGCTGCGTATGTCTACCGTCATCCGGTGCGCGGATTCGTGCCGTTTGTCGAGGCCGGCGTGGGGGGCCTCGTGTTTAACCCCAGCGACGCGCCAGCGGCATCGACGCAGGCACGGGCTGCTTTCGTATACGGCGGAGGCGCCGATTTCAACCTGACGCACCGCATTTTCATGCGAGCCGAGTATCGCGGCCTGGTTTACAACAGTCCGACCTTCGACCTGGCGCCGGTACAGGGAACGGATCGGGTTACGCATCGCGCGGAACCTTCGATCGGCTTCGGCTACAGATTCTGACCGACTTACTCACGGAGGGCCAGCTCAGTTGGCCCTCCGGAGTCAGTGACGGCGTGTGGTTTTGCACTTCGGCGGCAGGTTAGCGAATCGTCACGAGGTCCCCGGGCATCTAGCTGACATGGGGACAATGCTGGCAGCTTCGGGTATGCGCGCGGTTTCACTCTCCGAGGGGCAGTCATCCGAACGTTATGAGGCCCTGATTCGAGTATCGCAAGCGATCGGCGCACATCGGGATCCGAAAGAACTGTTTCGGGCGATGACGACGGAATTGCACCGTGTGATGCAGTTCGACGGCATCGTAATTGCCCAGTACGATGAGGCCTGCAACGAGATCCTGTGGAAGGCCTGCGAGCTCTGCAATCAGCAGGGCGAAATCCAGCCGCCCGATATGCCCGCCGATGAAACCCTCACGAAGTGGGTGTATCAGCGCCAGGAACCGCTGGTGATTCCCTCCCTCGAGAAGGAAACACGCTTCCCGCGAATGATCGAGTTTCTGCGCGGGATGGGGTTTCAATCGATCTGCGCCCTGCCCCTGACTACGGTCCACCGGCGCATCGGCAGTATCGCGGTCGCGAGCAAGCGCACAGACGCCTACTGCGAAGAAGAGGTGCGATTCCTTTCGCTGGTGGCGGACCAGGCGGCGCTCGCAATCGACGATGCCCTCAATTTCGAGGCATCCCAGGTGGCGCAGGCAGCGCTCCAGCGGAAGAACGATCGCTTGAGACTGCTGCTCGAAGTGAATAACAGCATCGCTTCGAATCTGGAACTGCGCGATCTATTGAGGGCGATTTCGGCAAGTATTCGCTCGGTGATGCAGTGCGACGGCGTAGGCGTGGCGCTGCCCGAGGGCGAAAGTAAGCAACTGCGTGTGTATGCGTTCGATTTCCCCAACAGCAACGGGCTGGTCCGGGAAGACATTTTGATTGCCGCGAACGAAGACTCGCCGGGCGCGCGCGCCTTTCAAAACGGCGAACCGGCGAATATCCTCTCCGCGGATGTCGATCGCACCGACCAGCTGGCTACCGCGGAAGGGCTCAAATCCCTGTGTCACATTCCGCTGATCAGCCGGAAGCGCACCGTCGGCCTCTTGAGCCTGGCACGATTGGAGCCCATCGCTTTTTCGCCGCGTGACATCGAGTTTCTGAGCCTGGTGGGCAACCAGGTTGCGATCGCGGTGGAAAACGCGCTGGCATATCACGAGATTTCCGAGTTGAAAGACCGGCTGGCGCAGGAAAAGGTCTATCTCGAGGACGAGATCCGCAGCGAGCTGAATTTTGAGGAGATTGTCGGCCGGAGCCAGGCGCTGCGCAGCGTGCTCCAGGAGATCGAGACGGTGGCGCCGACCGATTCCACGGTGCTGATCTATGGCGAGACCGGGACCGGGAAGGAGCTGATCGCGCGCGCGATCCACAACTTAAGCTCGCGGAGCAAGAACTCGTTCGTCAAACTGAACTGTGCGGCGATTCCCACGGGGTTGCTCGAAAGCGAAATGTTCGGGCATGAAAAAGGCGCCTTTACGGGTGCGGTTGCGCAGCGCATCGGACGCTTCGAGCTGGCCCATCACGGAACGGTCTTTTTGGATGAAATCGGGGAGATCCCACTGGAACTTCAGCCGAAACTCTTGCGCGTGCTTCAGGAACGGGAGTTTGAACGGCTGGGTAGCTCGCGCACGATGCGCACGGACGCGCGTTTGATCGCCGCCACAAATCGCGACCTGGGAAGCATGGTGGAGGATCGAAACTTCCGCGCCGATCTCTTCTACCGGTTGAACGTTTTTCCGGTACTGGTTCCGGCGCTACGTGACCGGCCGGAGGACATTCCGCTTCTCGTCCGCCATTTCGTGCAGCAGTTCGCGCGGCGCATGGGAAAGGCGGTGGACACGATTCCCACCGAGACCATGAACGTCCTGGTCCGCTATCACTGGCCGGGAAACATCCGTGAACTCCAAAACCTGTTGGAGCGCGCCGTAATTCTCTCGGCCGGACCGGTTCTGAAGGTGCCCCTGAACGACTTGCAGGCGCAGCCTGCCGGCTCAACGGCCACCAGGAAAGCCGAGACCCTCGAGACCGCGGAGCGCCGGCACATACTTGACGCGCTCGAAGCGGCCGACTGGGTGATCAGCGGGCCGAAGGGCGCCGCCGCGGCGCTGGGGCTGAAGCGGAGCACGCTGCAGGCGCGCATGGAAAAGCTGGGGATTCGCCGGGCTCGAGCGGCGGCGCCATCCCGGTTTTCGGGGTGAAATGCGTGGGCTGGAATGCGTGGGCTGGAATGCGTGGAGGTGAATGGGTATGATGACGCCAGTGACCGCGGAAGGCGGCGGACCGGTTCTTGGCGGGTTGTACCAACAACTCCTCAGGCGAGGCATACAGTATTTCCTGCCCTCCAGCCACCTCGAGATGGTCGCACACGATAGCGAGCCAACCTCGCAGCCCGGGTTAACTTTTCCGTATCTGGGCGGCAGGTATGAGCTTACCAACCACAGAGACTTCACCGATCACGAGCGGAGGATGGTGCGAAGTATCTGCAGGTTCCTGGAAACGCGATACGAGCTTCTGTTCGAGAACGAGATCGCGGCGGGAAATCTGCCTGTCTTCGGCGGCCTGACGGAAGATCGCTATGTCTCCACGTTTCTGGACGGACGAGTATTCGGCGATGCCAGAAACGCGTCTACGCTTCCCGATCGCGTTTCCGAAGTAATCGAGGTACTTCGAATCAGCGCGCTCAGTTCCTACGAGGATAAGCGCATTGCAACAGGCGCGCTGCTGTTTGGTACTCTCCCGGATGCCTGCCACAAGCTCCCGCTGGCGCCTTCGGACGCACTCCGCTATTCGAGCGAGCTGACATCCATTCGCAGCTTTCACCGCATCTGCGACGGATTGCGAACGCTGGCGCTGGTGGACTCAAGGGGCAGCATGGTCGAACTCGTCGATGTGCACGAATGGGCGCGTCCCTTCAGCGACCTGGAGCTTCCGGTGCCCACCGCGCGGCGCTATCGAACGCATAGCCAGGCCACTCTGTGCGGCGGCCACACATGCCTGGTGCTGACACCGAACGGTGAAATCAAGGTTTTCGGCGAAGGCGTTCAGTTATTCAGTTTCTTCGATGGACGATGGCATCTTACAGACGCAGTTACTAAGTATCAACTGTGGGAGGCCGCCATCGGGCGCAGGGATCTGGCGGCCCAACTGTTCTCCGCCGGGCTCAACCTCGCCGAACACCGGCGGGGCGGGATGTTTGCCGTGCTCGACGATCCGCGCCATGCCCGTCAACTGGTGAGCGGGAGCGACCTGCTGGAAAGCGACCGCCGGGAAAGAGCGGGCGCCAAGAACCAACTCCACTACCTGTTGCGAAAGACGCGGGTTACCGAGCTCTCGACGGCGGTGCTCGAGAGCATCGCGCAAATCGATGGCAGTGTGGTGCTGGATCGCGATTCGAGTTTACTGGCGTTCGGTGCGATTCTGCGGCACAGCGCGCCCATAGACGAAGATGAGGAGATCGGCGAAGGCGGACGTACCGCTGCGGCCATTGGCGCCTCGCAGTTCGGCAACGTACTGATGGTGAGCGAGGGCGGACAGCTCTCGTTCTATCAGAAGGGCCATTCCGTCTGGACTCTGTGACGCCGGTTCCCGGCAAATATCTTCTCCACCCCTACCCACGGATAGGCGATTGTGCCGCCCCCCAGTGATAGCCTCATACGGCTAGTTCGAGTCGTAAGGGGGGGATTGTGGGAATTGTTACTCGAGTACCAATATTTGTTGCGGCGTGCTTGGTGCTGCTTGGGGAAGCCGCCTTTGGCCAAACCTTTGGCTCGATCGGCGGTGAAGCACGGGACACCACTGGAGCGATTGTCTCCGGCGCGGTTGTAACCGCGCTCAACGCCGGAACCAACGCCGTGCGCACGGCGGTCACAAACGAGGCGGGAACGTACTCGTTCCCTTCCCTGCCGCCCGGAACTTACACGGTTAAAGTGGAAAAGGTCGGGTTCAAGGCCGTAGTTCGGAACCAGATTGAACTGCAGGTGCAACTTGCCGCGCGCGTCGACTTCGAATTGCAGGTAGGGCAGGTTAACGAATCGATCGAGGTGCGGGCCGACGCCCCACTGCTGGTCACGGAAAACGCCACCGTGGGGACGGTCATCGAAAACAAGCGCATCGTCGAACTTCCGCTGAACGGGCGCAACTATCTGCAACTGGTTTCGCTGGCGCCGAACGTCTCGACGGGCTTCTCCAGCCAGGGGCAGGCGGGCGCGCGCCAGGGCGGCATTCGCGCGGCGCAGACCATCTCGGTGGCGGGACAGCGCACCAACTTCAACCATTACACGCTCGATGGCGTGGAGAATACCGACCCAAATTTCAATACGTTCGTGGTGATGCCGTCGATCGACGCTCTCCAGGAATTCAAGGTGCAAACGGGCGTATATCCCGCGGAGTTCGGCCGCCAGACCACGCAGATCAACGTGCTCACCAAGAGCGGCACCAACCAGTACCACGGCACGTTGTTCGAGTTCTTCCGCAACGACAAGTTGGACGCCAACCCTTACTCCTTCACCGCCATCCGAACCAGCAAAGATCCTTTCAAGTGGAATCAGTACGGCTTCACGTTGGGCGGTCCGGTGCGGATCCCCAAGATCTTCAACGGCAAGGACAAGCTGTTCTTCATGGGGAACTATGAGTCCTACCGCAAGCGCGGCAATACGACCGGGCTTTACTCCCTGGCTCCGGTCGCGGTGCAGGGCGGCGATTTCTCGGCGATTTCGAGCAGGATCTACGACCCCAACTCCCACGCGTTGGCCGACGACGGAAAGACCATTACCGCGACGCTGTTCCCGGGAAACGTGATTCCGCAGAATCGCATCAGCCCGATCTCGAAGAAGCTGCTCGAGTTTTACCAGACGCCCGTCTTGCCCGGCGTGATCAACAACTATGTCACGGCGCTGGCACGGCCGCAGAATCGCGACCAGTTCGTGCTCCGCATGGACTATGTGGAATCCTCGAAATCCACCTGGTCCGGCCGCTATAGCTGGGGCGACGAGAACGAATCGAGCCCGGGGCTGAACCTCAACGGCACAAAACTGGTCACCAACCTCGAGCAGTATATGGGCACGAATACTCGCGTTTTCTCGCCGCGCGTGGTCAGTGAGACGCGCTTCGGCTACACACGATTCTACAATTCGGTGGGCACGCTGCTCGCCTTCCAGCGCAACGTGGTGGATGAACTGGGCATACCCGGACTCAAGGGCGGCGACCCGGTGTCGTGGGGAATCCCGAGCATCAGTATCGCCAACTATAACGGCATCGGCGATGGCACGGATGGTCCGTTCGAAAACAAGAACAGCACACTGCAATTTCTCAACAACACCTCGGTAGCGAGAGGCAAACACGCGTTCCGCTTCGGCGGCGAGATTCGCCGGGATCAGTTCAACCAGGTCGGCAACCAATATGGGAGAGGGAGCTTCACTTTCTCGACCACGCCCACGTGGGATCCGGTGACGCACGCGCAGGGCGACGCCTTCGCCTCGTTCCTGCTCGGCAACGTCACGCTGACCGAAGTCGCTGCGCAGATCGCATCGGTGCAATTCCGTGCCACCAGCTTCGCGGTTTACCTGGACGACGTCTGGAAGATCTCGCCCAAGGTGACGATCTCGCTCGGCCTTCGCTACGAGAATACGCCCCCCTGGGAGGATGTCTCGGGTAACATGACCACCGTTTTCTTCAACGGTTTCGACACAGCGCCCAACATCACCGACCAAAGCCGCTACCCCGTGTTCCTGCGACAAGGCAAGGGGTCGGGCGATCCTTACGCCGGGCTGAAAGTCCGCTGGCCGAATATCCCTCTGGTGCAGGACGGACGCCTCGGCAACCGGCTGGTGAATCGCGACAACAACGATTTCGCGCCGCGCATCGGCATCGCGTGGAGTCCCAATTCTAAGTGGGCGATCCGCACCGGGGCGGGCATGTTCTACAACCAGGACCAGGGCAACCCGCGCTTCGACGTTGGCCGCAACGCAGCCGGCCGCACACGCAACGACGACAATCCCGATTTCCCCGCCGAGACCTGGCTCAACGGGGCCGCCGGCCTGGTCGGCTCGGTGGCCAACATCCTCACGCCGCAAGCCTTCTCCAACAAGTTCGACCGGCGCACTCCGTACTCCATGCAGTGGCTGGTCAATGTGCAGCGCGAGGTCGCGAGCAACCTGACTTTGGAAGCCGGCTATGTCGGTTCACTCAGCCGGCACCTGGAATCTTATCGCGGCGTGAGCGCCGCGGTCCCCGGTCCGGGAACGGTTGCCAGCCGCTCTCCCTATCCGAATTTCGGACTACTGGTGCTGGTCGAGAACGGCGGCAACGGTAACTATAACTCGATGGGTTCCAAACTCACCAAGCGATTCTCCAACGGAGTCACCGCCCTGGTGTCTTACACCTGGTCGAAATCCATCGACGAGACCAGCGGCATCCGTACCTCCGACAGCGACACGCTCTTCTGGCAAAACGGCTACTGCCAGCGCTGCGAGCGCGGACTTTCGGCGTTCGACAATCGTCACCGCCTAGTTACTTCGGGACTCTACGATTTGCCGGTCGGCAAGGGCAGGCACCTCGACATCCGCAACCGGTTCGTGGACGGCGTGGTGGGCGGCTGGCAGCTTGGCTCCATCGTGACGTGGCGATCGGGCTTCCCGATCAACCCGACGGACGGAGTCAATCGCGCAAATACGAATATCGCGAACGATCGTCCCGATGCGACCGGCCAGAGTGTCGCGGTGGATACGCCGACCACCGACCGCTGGTTCAACACCGGGGCTTTCGCACTGCAGCAAATCTACACCTTTGGCAACGCGGGCCGGAATACGGTGCTGGGACCGCGCGGCTTCTACGTGGATTTCTCGACTCACAAGGACTTCCGCATCAAGGAAAGGCAGGAGCTCCAATTCCGATGGGAAGCCTTCAACGTCTTGAATCACCCAGCATGGGGACTTCCGAACACCTCGCTCAGCAGCGCCAATTTCGGACGCATTACTTCGACCAACGGGAGCATGCGGCAGATGCAGTTCGCGCTGAAGTATGTATTCTAGACTCATGCTTCGAGCTGAGTGGATTCTAGCTCTGTGTCTGGCGTGGAGTCTGAACGCGCAAACTACATTCACGAAAGACGTCGCGCCGATTTTGCAATCGCGATGCCAGGTCTGCCATCGTCCGGGCGAGGCCGCGCCATTCTCGATGATGACCTACGGGCAGGCGCGGCCCTGGGCCAAGGCGATCAGGGAGGCGGTGCTGGCGCGTAAGATGCCGCCGTGGTTTGCCGACGCCCATTACGGTAAATTCGCCAACGATAGTTCCCTCACGAAGAAAGAAATCGACACCGTCGTAGCCTGGGTCGACGCGGGCGCTCCCCAAGGAAATCCGAAAGACATGCCGCCGCCACGCGAGTTCGCCGATGGCTGGGCTATCCCCAAGCCCGATGCGGTGATCGAGTTGCCCGTGGCCTTCGAGATTCCGGCGACCGGCACCATCGAGTATCAGCACATCCTGATTCCCGCGCCCTTCGCCACCGACCGGTGGGTCCAATTCGCCGAAGCCCGTCCCACCGATCGCGCCCGCGTGCATCACATCATCGCCTTCATCCGTGAACCGGGGTCGGACTGGCTGAAGGAGGCGATACCCGGAATCCCCTTCGTCCCCGCCAAATCGAAGGACAATGACGATACCGACACGAGCCAGCTGCCGAGCGACTTTCTGGTTGGCTACGCGCCCGGACAGCCGCCCGAGAAATTCGAAGCCGGCCAGGCGAAGCTCATCCGCGCCGGCTCCGACATCATCCTGCAGGTTCACTACACCACCAATGGAAAGCCGGGGACGGACCGCAGCCGCATCGGATTGGTCTTCGCGAAAGAGCCGCCTGCCAAGCGCGTCTTCACCGTGTCGGCGACCAACGGCAAGTTCAAGATTCCCGCGGGCGCGCCCAATCACAAAGTAGAAGCGGAATTTGAACTTGGAGCCGCGGTCACGCTCTACGGCCTGCACCCCCACATGCACGGGCGCGGCAAAGACTTCGAATATCGCGTGAAATATCCCGATGGAGAAACGCGCACGCTGCTCAAGGTTCCGAACTATCGCGCGACCTGGCAACTCTGGTACGAATTGAGCGAGCCGCTCGCGCTGCCCAAGGGCGCCAAGATCGAATGCACAGCGCACTTCGACAATTCACCGAACAACGAGCTCAACCCGGATCCGACGAAGGATGTGGTTTGGGGCGACCAGAGTTGGGACGAGATGATGGTCGGCTTCTTTAACGTCGTTTTCGACGCGAGCATGCCGCTTAAAGAGCTCTTCCCGCCAACGCAGGCGGCGCAAACGAATCCGCCCCGGAAGAAATTGCTGGTGATCGGCGAAGAGAAAGGCTACCGGCACGAGGCCATCCCTCACGCCATGGCGACCATTGAGCGCCTGGGACGCGAGACCGGACTGTGGGACACCGTAATCCGCACCGACACGGAAGCGCTGACCAAGAAGAAGCTCGAATACAACGCCAAGAACCTGAATGATTTCGACGCCGTGCTGTTTTACACCGGCGGCACTCTGGAGATGGACGAGCAACAGAAGGCCGATTTTCTTTCGTTCGTCCGCGACGATGGCAAGGGCTTCATCGGCGTTCATAGCGCCACCATCACGTTTACCAAGTGGCCGGAATACGGCGCGATGATCGGCGGCTACTTCGACGAGCATCCGTGGGGGACCTTCGACGCTCCGATCCTGGTTGAGGATGCCGCATTCCCGGGGATGAAACAGTGGCCGAAGGCCTTCACCCTCAAGGACGAGATCTACCAGGTGAAGGACTTCTCGCGCGACAACACGCGCGTGCTCATGCGCCTCGACCCCGCGAAGCTCGACCTCGCCAACCCGCGCGTTCATCGCAAAGACAACGATTTCGCCGTGTCGTGGGCCAGGATGTACGGCAAGGGGCGGGTGTTCTATTCGACGCTCGGGCACGTGGAGTCCAATTGGGATCAGCCGGAGATGCAGAAGATGTACGTCGAGGCCATCAAGTGGGCGTTGGGCCTGGTGGATGCCGACGTGACACCGCGTCCCGCGAAGTAGAGAGGCCCCGATGATGACACGAAGGATGATGACACGAAGGACATTCGCCGGCGCCCTCACAGCAGCCGTTGCCGCAACTGCCGCCGGAAAGCTCAAGCTCGGCATCGGCACCTATACCTATCACAGTCTCTCGATCGACGACATGATCGTGCAACTGACGCGGCTCGAAATTCGCGAAATCGAAATGTCGCGCGGCGAATTCATGCTCTTCAGCAAGCCGGCCCCGGAGAGGTTCCAGTCGGTCAGGAGCAAGCTTGACAGCGCCGGCATCGGCTGCGTCTCCTACTACACCGCCACCATCAAGGACGATGCCGATCTGGAAAATGCCATCCGGTTCGCCGCGTTGTTGGGCGCCCGTCACGTGACCGGCGATGCCACCGGCGACATTCTCAATCGCATCGAGGAACGGTTCAGGAAGGAAGGCCTCACCTTCGGCATCCACAATCACTATTTCAAGCAGAAGTTCGCCTACGAGAGTCCCGAGGATGTTCTCAGGGCACTGGCCGGGCGCTCCAAGACAATGGGCGCCACGCTCGATATCGGCCACATCGCATCCTGCGGCTACGACACCGTGGATGCCGTCCGCAAGCTGGCGCCGCACCTGAAGATGGTGCACCTGAAGGACGTCGAGGCGTCGGGCGGCGAGGTCAATGTGCTGCTCGGAAAGGGCATCGCGCGGATTCCCGCGGTGATGAACGAGTTGCGGAGGGTCGGCTATCCCGGCCTCGTCGCGATCGAGTACGAACACGAAGGGCACGTCGAGGAAGACGTGCGCCTCGAAGTCGAGTACGCGCGCAGACTGCTGTAGACCTCTGTCCCTGATACCACGTTCCTCTCGACGGCCGGAATTCCTGGCGTGTTGAGGGCGGGGCTCCCGTCGCTGACGACGAAACTGGGCCGAACGGCTCCGCCAAACACCAACTCCCCCTTCCATTTCAGATTTTTGCGTCCCAAATCTAATCAACTCCATTCTTCCTGCCGATAAAGGGTAGTTAGGAGCAGCCAATCCTGGCACCGTTGCAATTTCGCTACGGCGGAGAAGCCTGAATTATGAGCGTTGCGGAAATCACCGAAGCCCGGCAGTACCTCACCTTCAGATTAGGGAATGAAGTGTTCGCCACCGATGTCTCCATGGTGCGGGAAGTGCTCGATTTCACCATAATCACGAGGATTCCGCGCACGCCGGATTTCATGAGTGGGGTCATCAACCTTCGCGGCAGCGTGGTGCCGGTGGTCGATCTGCGCCTGTGCTTCGAAATGTCGAAGACAGAGAAGACGGTCGAGACATGCATCGTGGTGATGGAGATGCAAATCGAAGGCGATTCGGCCGTGATCGGCGTGCTGGCCGATTCGGTCGAGGAAGTGGTTGACCTGGAGCCCGGAGAGATTCAGCGTGCGCCCAGGATGGGCACGCAATTCCGGACCGACTTTATCAAAGGCATGGGAACGCGCGGCGGGCAGTTCATTATGATCCTGGATATCGACCGCATATTCTCGGTCGATGAGTTGGGTTGCCGCATTGCGGATTGCGCCGCATGATGGGCATCAAATCAACATTCTTAAGGCAGGTGCAATTTGAAGTGGTTTAATGATTTGAAGATCGCCACCAAGTTAATGGTCGGTTTCTTCGCGGTCGCACTCATTGCCGGGCTCATCGGTTGGGTTGGGCTGTCCGGCATCAACGAACTCAAGAGCAGCAGCGCATCGCTATACGAAGACCAATTGGTGGCCATCCGGGATCTGGGGTATGCCAATGCCGCATTCTTGATCGCCCGCACCGAGATCCGCAGCATGATGGGGACCAAGGACAGGTCCAAGCGGGCGGAGTTTGTCAGCACTATTGAGAGCGAGACCAAGAAGACCGAAGAATACGTGGCGCGCTATGGCAAGACGGCGATGGTGAAAGAGGAGCAGGAGACGCTGCCGAAGTTTCAATCCGCATTTGAGCAGTACAAGAAGTTACGCACAGCAATCATCGAACTCTCCTTGGCCGGGAAGGACGCCGAGGCCCTGGCCCTCGCTGACGGCGACGCGCGCACGGCGCAGTCGGAGGCTCGCAAGGAGCTTCGCGAATTGATCGATATCAACGCCAGAGTGGCGGAGGCGACCAAGAAAGCCAACGATACGGCCGCCGACTCGGCGAGAAACAAGGTTCTGATTTGCCTTGGCCTGGGTGTGCTCATGGCCATCATGCTTGGCGTGGTGATGGCGCGCGCCATCGGCAAACCGCTCGGCGTCATGCAGTCCGCCGCCGAGAAACTGGCATTGGGCGACGTCAATGTGAGCATCGAACTACAATCCAAAGACGAACTGGGCGCACTAGCCCAATCGTTCCGAACCATGGCCGGGGTCATCAAGGAACGGGCGGCGGAGGCGCAGAAAATCGCCGCCGGCGACCTCGCGGTGGCGGTGAAGGCTAAGTCGGAGCAGGACCTTCTGGGCAAGAGCTTCGTCCAGGTGGTGGAGAGCCTGCGCACCCTGGTTTCCGAGGCGGAAATGCTGACCAAGGCGGCCGTGGCCGGCAAACTCGGCACGCGCGGCAACGCCGGCCAGTTCGATGGCGGATACCGCAAAATCGTCGAGGGCTTCAACAACACCCTGGATGCCGTCATCAGCCCGTTGAACGTTGCCGCCAGGTACGTGGATCGCATCAGCAAAGGCGACCTCCCGCCGGCAATCACGGATGCCTACGAAGGGGATTTCAACGCCATCAAGACCAATCTGAATACGCTGATCGCCTCCACGGAAGAGGTCACCCACGCCGCGGAAGAGATCGCCCACGGGAATCTGACGGTCGTGGTCCGCGAGCGCTCGGCGCAGGACAAGCTGATGCAGGCGCTGATTGCGATGACGGCGGGCTTGACCCGTACCGTCACCGACATCCGCACCATCGCCGGGGAAGTGTCGGCAGCCAGCAAGCAAATCAGTACCGCCTCCATCCAAGTGTCGAATGGCGCGACCGCGCAGGCAGCGTCGGCCGAGGAAGCATCCTCTTCCATGGAAGAGATGGGATCCAACATCAAACAGAACGCCGACAATGCGCAGCAAACCGACAAGATCGCAACCAAATCCGCCAGGGACGCGCAGGAGAGCGGCAAGAGCGTGCTGGAGGCGGTGGCGGCGATGAAGGAAATCGCCACCAAGATCTCCATCATCGAGGAGATTGCCCGGCAGACAAACCTGCTGGCCTTGAATGCGGCCATCGAGGCAGCTCGCGCCGGGGAACACGGCAAGGGCTTCGCCGTGGTCGCCGCCGAGGTTCGCAAGCTGGCCGAACGCAGCCAGAAGGCCGCGGCCGAGATTAACCAGCTCTCGGGCACGACGGTGAAGGTCGCGGAGGAAGCCGGAGAGATGCTCGACAAACTCGTGCCGGACATCCAAAAAACCGCGGAACTGGTGCAGGAGATAACCGCTGCGAGCCGCGAGCAGGATACCGGAAGCGAGCAGATCAACAAGGCGCTGCAGCAACTCGAGAAGGTCATTCAACAGAATGCCTCCGCCGCCGAAGAGATGGCGTCCACTACAGAGGAATTGACCGGACAGAGCGATCAACTGGTCAGTGCCCTCGGTTTCTTTCGCACGTCAGCCGCGGCTTCGCCCGTACGATCCACTCAGACCTTGGGATTGACCAGTCTTCAGGAAGCAGTCGGCCAGTCCGTGGGGCCCGGCGTCGCGAAGCACTCTGTGAAATCCGGCGTGGCGTTGCGGTTGAGAGACGCGGGCGACCGGGTCGATAAGGAGTTCGAACGCTTCTGAAGGGTAGATCACTTGTGCGGCAGTGTGAAGTAAAACGTCGCACCTTCGCCCAGGGCCGACTCTACCCAGATTCGGCCCTCGTGGCGGGTCACGATCTTGCGGCAGATCGCCAACCCCATGCCGCTGCCGGAGCTTTTATCTCGAGGCTGCAGGCAGCGGAAAATGCCGAAAATCTTCTCTGCGTATTGGGGCTCGATTCCAATTCCGTTATCGCGCACCGAGAAGAGCCATTCGCCATTCTGGTCTTGCGCCTCCACGTGGATACGCGGGGGTGCATCGGAACGGTACCGGATTGAGTTCACCAGAAGGTTCTGTAATAACCGGGTCAACTGCACCGGATCTCCCGTGAGCGTGGGGAGCGAGCCGCGAGTGATCACGGCCGCATTCTCATCGATTAGTGAATAGAGATTACCGATGGCGTCGTTGAGCGCCTCGTCGCAACTCGTGCGCGTGAAATAATCCGTGCCGCGAGCGTCCACGCGCGAAAAATCGAGCAGATCGTGGATCAGCTTCTCCATGCGCTCGGAACCCTCCACGATGAAGCGGATGAACTGGTCGGCGTCGCCGGCGAGCTGCCCCTCGTAGCGCTTGGCAAGCAGTTGTGCATAGATGGAAACCGTGCGCAGCGGCTCCTGCAGATCGTGACTGGCGACGTACGCGAACTGTTGCAGCTCCTCGTTGGATCGCATCAATGCTTCGGTCCGCTCCACGACGCGTTCCTCCAGATTGGAATTCAGTTCGCGGATCCGCTCCTCGGTCTTCTTGCGCTCGGTGATGTCGCGGATCGAGCAGGTCACCACTACGCCCTCCTCGGTCTGCACCGGGCTGAAGCTGATCTCCGCCTGGAACGGACTGCGCCCGTCGGGAAAGGCAAGGAGCTCGATGCCGCGCTGCGCGGGCTGCCCGCTTTGCGGCCCCCACCCCGGCACCAGGGAGCGGATGCTCCGGGAGATCAATTTGTCGCGATGGCTGTTGAAGAGAATCTCGGCCTGCGAATTCACCATCACGATCTCGCCGTCTTCGCGGCACACCAGCATGGCGTCCGGAGCCGCCTCCAACAGCGAACGGAACCGCTGCTCGGCCTTCTGCAGCACTTCCGCCTGCACCCGCAGCGCGTCGGTCTGCTCCATCAGCTTGGCGTTGGTGCGGCTGAGTTCCACAAACACTGCGACTTTGGACCGCAGAACTTCGGGCACGATCGGCTTGAACAGAAAATCCACCGCGCCTAAATCGTAGCCGCGGAACAAGTGCTCCTCGTTGCGATATCCCGTGAGAAACAAGATCGGAGTCTGGCGCGACCGGGGACGGCTGCGGATCAGCTCGGCGGTCTCGAAGCCGTCCATCTCGGGCATACGTACGTCCAGCAGAATGGCCGCGAAATCATCCTCAAGCAGGTGGCGGAGCGCCTGCTTGCCGGAACTTGCCAATACCAGCTCCTCGCCCAAACCGCTGAGCGCCGCCTCGAGCGAAACGAGATTCTCCGGCGTGTCGTCCACGAGAAGAATTTTCGTCCTCCGTTCTACGGCGGTCTCCTGCGCGAGTTGCGTCGCATTGGCAGGCATTTTCATGCGCTCCTAGTCTCCGGTGGTCAGCGCGGTCTGCGAGGATTCCCGGTTGCGGATGAGCCAGACGCGGAGGACCGAGAACAACTGGTCCAGATCCACCGGCTTGGTGATGTAGTCGGATGCGCCGGCCTCGATGCATTTAGCGCGATCGCCCTTCATGGCTTTGGCGGTGACTGCGATAATCGGCAGCGTCCGGAATTCGGCGATCTGGCGGATGGCGCGCGTGGTTTCGTAGCCGTCCATCTCGGGCATCATGATATCCATCAGGACGCCATCCACGTCCGGAGTCTTGAGCAGGGTCTCGATGCCGGCACGTCCGTTTTCGGCATGGACCACCTGCAGGTGATGCTGTTCGAGCACGCTGGTCAGCGCGAAGATGTTGCGCACGTCGTCGTCCACCACCAGCACCTTCTTGCCGGCAAGCGCGAGATCGTTGCGGCGAACGCCTGCGAGCACTTCCCGCTGGCTGTCGGAGAGGTCGGCTTCCACGCGATGCAGCAACAGGACCGCCTCCTCCAGCACGCGGTCTGTGGATTCGGCGAAACGGACCACGCTCGAGCGCGCCAGGCTCCGGAGTCCGGCCTCCGCCTCCGCGGTCAACTTGTTGGCGCCCGCGAAGATGATGGGCGGCGTCTGCGGGTCGGTGGCCAACTGCACCTCTTCCGCCAGTTGGATGGCTGGGATATCGGCTAGCTGAAGATCGAGCACCAGGCCGTCGAGATATTGGTGTTTCACCACCGCCAGGGCCTCGCCGCCCGAACCCGCGGCGATCATTTCTACATCGGGTCCGCCGAGCGAACGCTGCCACGCCGCGCGGCGCTCCTCCTCCGGCGACACGAGCAGCAGTTTCCTGGTGCGCCGCTCCAGCGACCGGTGGATGGTATCGAACGCGCTGTTCAGGTTCTCTTTGGTGATCGACTTCTCCAGATAAGACATCGCACCCAGGCCGAGCCCGCGGCGCCGGTTCTCATCGCCCGTGATCACATGTACGGGAATGTGCCGCGTGGCAGGAGTCGTGCTTCAACCGGTCGAGAATCGTCCAGCCCACCATGTCGGGCAGATTGATATCGAGCGTGATCGCGCCGGGATTGAACTCGCGGGCCAGCGTGAGGGCCGTGCCGCCGCGCAGCGCCACCAGCGCGCGGATGCCGCGATCGTGCGCCAGGTCCACCAGGATGCGGGCGAACGTGACATCGTCCTCAACGATCAGCAGGACCGGGTCGCCCGGACTGTATCAGGTTGCGGTCGTCGTCGAGCTCGATATCGTGCACCACCACCGTGGGCGCGGCCGAAGGCGGCGGCAGAATCATATCCACGGTCGTCTCTCCCGAGATGTTGACCGCGCCATCCACCACCGGAGCCGGACGCGGGGCTTCCACAGCGGGGGTGATCTGCCGCGGTTCACTCTTGCCGGACGTGACTTGCGCGACGTAGGTTTGCGGCAGATACAGCGTGAAGGTGCTGCCCGCGCCCGGCGCGCTCTGCAGGCGAATTTCGCCGCCCAGCAGCCGCGCCAGTTCGCGGCTGATGGAAAGGCCCAGTCCGGTGCCGCCGTACTTGCGGCTGGTGGTTCCGTCGGCCTGCTGGAACGCTTCGAAGATGATGCGCTGCTTGTCCTGCGGAATGCCGATGCCGGTATCGGTGACCGAGAACGCGATCACCGATTTCGCGCGGTTGAGCACCGGATGGCTCGGGCTCCAGCCCGCGGTCGCGCGTTCGATGCGCAGCCGCACCGACGCCGTGCTCGGTGAACTTGAGCGCGTTGGAGAGCAGGTTCTTGAGCACCTGCTGCAGCCGCTTGGCGTCGGTGATGATGGTCTCCGACGGCAGGTTGCCAGCCAGTTCGATCGAGAAGTCCAGCCCCTTGCCTTCGGCCACGTGGCGGAAGGTGCGCGAGCAGTAGTCTCGCAGTTCGCTGAAGCGAACGCTGCCGACTTCGACATCCATCTTGCCGGATTCGATCTTGCTGAGATCCAGAATGTCGTTGATCAGCGCCAGCAGGTCGGTTCCGGAGGAGTGAATGGTCTCCGCGAACTTGACCTGCTTCGGAGGTCAGGTTCCTCTCCGCGTTCTCCGCCAGCATCTGCGCCAGAATCAGCAGGTTGTTCAGCGGCGTGCGCAGCTCGTGGCTCATGTTGGCCAGGAATTCGCTCTTGTACTTGGAGGTGAGCGACAAGCTGCTCGGCCTTCTCTTCGAGCGCCTCCTTGGCCTGCTCCACTTCGCGGTTCTTGGTCTCCACTTCGGTCTTCTGTTCGGCCAGCAGGTGCGCTTTCTCCTGCAGCTCGGCGTTGGTCTTCTGCAACTGCTCGGCCAGCGCCTGGCTCTGCTTCAGCAGTTGCTCCGTGCGCATGGTCGCGGCGATGGTGTTCAGCACGATGCCGATGCCCTGCGTGAGCTGATCGAGGAACGCCAGGTGGACGTCGGTGAAGTGGCGGAAACGAGCCAGCTCGATCACGGCGCTCACCTCGCCTTCGAACAGCACCGGCAGCACCACGATGCTGAGCGGCGTGCCTTCGCCGAGGCTGCGAGCTGATCCTGACGTAGTCCTCCGGAACATCCGTCACCAGGATGCGGCGCTTTTCCTGGCCGCACTGCCCGACCAGCCCTTGCCCGAGCCTGAACTGCTGGGGACGACCGTCATCGTTCGATCGCGTAGCCGGCCAGCAGCTTCAGCGATTCCGTGCCGTCGCTGGATCGGCGATATAGAACGTGCCGTGCTGCGCGCCCACCAGCGGCGTCAGTTCGGAGAGCAGCAGCTTCGCCACGGTCAGCAGATCGCGCTGGCCCTGCATCATGCCGGTGAACTTGGCGATGTTGGTCTTCAGCCAGTCCTGATCGGTGTTCTTGCGCGTGGTCTCCGCAAGATTGACGATCATCTCGTTGATGTTGTCCTTCAGCGCCGCGACTTCGCCCTGCGCTTCCACCGCGATCGATCGCGTCAGGTCGCCCTTGGTCACGGCGGTCGCCACTTCCGCGATCGCGCGCACCTGCGTCGTCAGATTCGCCGCCAGCTGGTTGACGTTGTCCGTCAAGATCGCGCCAGATGCCGGCCGCGCCCGGCACGCGCGCCTGGCCGCCGAGCTTGCCTTCGATGCCGACTTCGCGCGCCACGTTGCTCACCTGATCGGCGAACATCGCCAGCGTATCGATCATGCCGTTGATGGTGTCGGCCAGCTCCGCGATTTCGCCCTTGGTTTCGAGCACCAGCTTGCGTTTCAAATCGCCGTTGGCGACGCGGTCACCACCTTGGCGATACCGCGCACCTGCGTGGTCAGGTTGGCCGCCATGAAGTTCACGTTGTCGGTCAGATCTTTCCACGTGCCGCCGACGCCGCGGACTTCGGCCTGTCCGCCGAGCTTGCCTTCGGTGCCGACTTCGCGCGCCACGCGCGTCACTTCGCTCGCGAAGCGAGTTGAGCTGATCCACCATCGTGTTGATGGTGTTCTTCAGCTCCAGAATTTCGCCCTGCACGTCCACCGTGATCTTGCGGCGAAAGTTCGCCGTTGGCCACCGCGGTGGTCACCTGCGCGATGTTGCGGACCTGCGCCGTCAGGTTGCCGGCCATGGAGTTCACGCGAGTCCGTCAAATCCTTCCACGTGCCGGCGACGCCGCGCACTTCGGCCTGTCCGCCGAGCTTGCCTTCCGTGCCCACTTCGCGCGCCACGCGCGTCACTTCCGCGGCGAACGAACTGAGCTGATCCACCATCGTGTTGATGGTGTTCTTCAGCTCCAGGATTTCGCCGCGCACGTCCACCGTGATCTTGCGCGACAAATCGCCCTTCGCCACGGCGGTGGTCACTTCCGCGATGTTGCGCACCTGAGTGGTCAGGTTCGCCGCCATCGAGTTCACCGAGTCCGTCAGATCCTTCCACGTGCCGGCGACGCCCTTCACGTCGGCCTGGCCGCCGAGCTTGCCTTCGGTGCCGACTTCGCGCGCCACGCGCGTCACTTCGCGACGCGAAGAGCTGAGCTGATCCACCATCGTGTTGATGGTGTTCTTCAGCTCCAGAATTTCGCCGCGCGCATCCACCGTGATCTTGGTCGTCAAATCGCCCTTGGCCACGGCCGTGGTCACACCGGCGATGTTGCGCACCTGATTGGTCAGGTTGCTCGCCATGGAGTTCACCGAGTCCGTCAAATCTTTCCAGGTGCCGGCCACGCCGCGCACGTCCGCCTGGCCGCCGAGCTTGCCTTCGGTGCCGACTTCGCGCGCCACGCGCGTCACTTCGCCGGCGAACGCGTTGAGCTGATCCACCATCGTGTTGATGGTGTTCTTCAGCTCCAGAATTTCGCCGCGCACGTCCACCGTGATCTTGCGCGAGAGGTCGCCCTCGCCACCGCCGTGGTCACTTCCGCGATGTTGCGGACCTGCGCCGTCAGGTTGCCCGCCATGGAGTTCACCGAATCGGTCAGATCCTTCCACGTGCCGCCGACGCCCTTCACGTCCGCCTGGCCGCCCAGCTTGCCTTCGGTACCGACTTCGCGCGCCACGCGCGTCACTTCGCCGGCGAACGCATTGAGCTGGTCCACCATCGTGTTGATGGTGTTCTTCAGCTCCAGAATTTCGCCGCGCACGTCCACCGTGATCTTGCGCGAGAGGTCGCCCCTCGCCACGGCGGTGGTCACCTCGGCGATGTTGCGGACCTGCGCCGTCAGGTTGCCCGCCATCGAGTTGACCGAGTCCGTCAAGATCCTTCCAGGTGCCCGCGACGCCGCGCACGTCGGCCTGGCCGCCGAGCTTGCCTTCGGTGCCGACTTCGCGCGCCACGCGCGTCACTTCGCTCGCGAACGCGCTGAGCTGATCCACCATCGTATTGATGGTGTTCTTCAGCTCCAGAATTTCGCCGCGCACGTCCACCGTGATCTTGCGCGAAAGGTCGCCCTTCGCGACGGCCGTGGTCACCTCCGCGATGTTGCGCACCTGGTTGGTCAGGTTGCTCGCCATGGAGTTGACCGAGTCGGTCAGATCCTTCCAGGTGCCGGCCACGCCCTTCACTTCCGCCTGGCCGCCGAGCTTGCCTTCGGTGCCGACTTCGCGCGCCACGCGCGTCACTTCGCTGGCGAACGCATTGAGCTGATCCACCATCGTGTTGATGGTGTTCTTCAGCTCCAGAATTTCGCCGCGCACGTCCACCGTGATCTTGCGCGACAAGTCGCCGTTCGCCACCGCCGTGGTCACCTCGGCGATGTTGCGGACCTGCGCCGTCAGGTTGCCGGCCATGGAGTTGACGCGAGTCGGTCAGATCCTTCCACACACCGCCGACGCCTTTCACCTCCGCCTGGCCGCCCAGCTCTCCTTCGGTGCCGACTTCGCGCGCCACGCGCGTCACTTCGCTCGCGAAGCGCATTGAGCTGATCCACCATCGTGTTGATGGTGTTCTTCAGCTCCAGAATTTCGCCCGCGCACGTCCACCGTGATCTTGCGCGACAAGATCGCCGTTCGCCACCGCCGTGGTCACTTCCGCGATGTTGCGCACCTGGGCCGTCAGGTTGCCGGCCATGGAGTTGACGCAGTCGGTCAGATCCTTCCACACGCCGCCGACGCCCTTCACCTGCGCCTGCCCGCCGAGCTTGCCTTCGGTGCCGACTTCGCGCGCCACGCGCGTCACTTCGCTCGCGAACGAGTTGAGCTGATCCACCATGTGTTGATGGTGTTCTTCAGCTCCAGAATTTCGCCGCGCGCATCCACCGTGATCTTGGTCGAAAGATCGCCCTGCGCCACCGCCGTGGTCACGCCGGCGATGTTGCGCACCTGGTTGGTCAGGTTGCCCGCCATCGAGTTGACGCTCTCGGTCAGATCCTTCCAGGTGCCGGCGACGCCCTTCACTTCCGCCTGCCCGCCGAGCTTGCCTTCCGTGCCCACTTCGCGCGCCACGCGCGTCACTTCGCGACGCGAACGAGCTGAGCTGATCCACCATCGTGTTGATGGTGTTCTTGAGCTCCAGAATTTCGCCGCGCACCTCCACCGTGATCTTGCGCGACAGATCGCCGTTCGCCACGGCCGTGGTCACTTCCGCGATGTTGCGAACCTGGGCCGTCAGGTTGCCGGCCATCGAATTCACCGAGTCCGTCAGATCTTTCCACGTGCCCGCCACGCCGCGCACATCGGCCTGTCCGCCCAGCATTCCTTCCGTGCCGACTTCGCGCGCCACGCGCGTCACTTCGCTCGCGAACGCGTTGAGCTGATCCACCATCGTGTTGATGGTGTTCTTGAGCTCCAGAATTTCGCCCTGCACGTCCACGGTGATCTTGCGCGACAGGTCGCCGTTCGCCACCGCCGTGGTCACTTCCGCGATGTTGCGCACCTGGGCCGTCAGGTTGCCGGCCATCGAGTTCACCGAGTCCGTCAGATCCTTCCAGACGCCCGCCACGCCCTTCACTTCCGCCTGTCCGCCGAGTTTGCCTTCGGTGCCCACTTCGCGCGCCACGCGCGTCACTTCCGCTGGCGAACGAGCCGAGCTGGTCCACCATCGTGTTGATGGTGTTCTTCAGCTCGAGAATTTCGCCGTGCACGTCCACCGTGATCTTGCGCGAGAGATCGCCGTTCGCCACGGCCGTGGTCACCTCGGCGATGTTGCGCACCTGGGCAGTCAGGTTGCCCGCCATCGAGTTCACCGAGTCGGTCAGGTCTTTCCACACGCCGCCGACGCCCTTCACCACCGCCTGTCCGCCCAGCTTGCCTTCGGTGCCGACTTCGCGCGCCACGCGGGTCACTTCGCTTGCGAAGGAGTTCAACTGCGCCACCATGGTGTTCACCACGCGCGCGGTGTGCAGGAATTCGCCCTTCAGCGAGCGCCCGTCCACCTCCAGCGCCATGGTCTGCGAGAGGTCGCCCTTGGCCACCGCGCCGATCACGCGCGCCACTTCGGTGGAGGGCTGCACCAGGTCGCCAATCAGGCCGTTGACAGAATCAAGGCACTCCGCCCAGCCGCCCGACGCCGACCCCAGCGTGGCCCGCTGGTTGATCTTGCCCTTCCTTTCCCACCGCGCGAACTGATACGTACGAACTCGCTCGCCATGCGCTCGTTCAGCTTGAAAATCTCATTCAGGGTGTCCGCGATTTTGCCCGCGACGCCCGGTCTGATCCACCGGCAGCCGTACCGAGAAATCACCGTCCCTGAAAGCGATCAGCGCTTTCAACAAGGTGCTGGTATCCAGTTCATCGGTTATGAATTGAGATTGCATGGCAACTCCTTAATTAATTCGCGGATTGGACCTTCGCTTCACCCAGGATTTCCTTGAAGACCGCGCCCAGGCTGAGGAACTGCTCCAGGTTGGACGGCTTCCGCAGCAAACGCGTGACTCCCAGCTCGGTCGCCGCGATGCGGTCGCGCGGCGAGTCCGAGGAAGTCAGCACCACCACCGGAACATCTGCCAGCGCCTTGGTTTCGTTCAGACGTTGCAGAATTTCGATGCCGTCGTGCCGCGGCAGGTTCAAATCTAAAATGATCAGCTTGAGTTCAGGCTCGGCCAACTGTCCTTGCTGGTCGATAATTTCCAGAACTTCCCTTCCGTCGGCGACCACCTGAAGTGGAATTTCCACACCGTGCTCGTCGAGAGCGGTGCGAATCAGGTAGACGTCCGCCGGGTTATCTTCGGCGAGTAAGATCTTAGGCATTCGTCTCGCGCCTTTCGATGGAATTACGCGGCCTTGAAGATTGTTCGCAGGATGCAATTATTGCACGGTCGACAGTGCAGAACCTGACATTGCGGTTAGATCCGACTTCTCTGTTTTCCACGTTGATAATCCGATTAGCCCGAAATCCCCGCCACATTCGAGGTCCTCAAAACCCAGTCGACAGTATCCCGATCGTGCCTGTGAAGACATTTCTAGAGCACGATTAGAGCCACGGAAACTGAGTATAGGCAAGCTGTCCCTTTGGAGATCGTACCTTGGTCAGCCGGAGAGGAGACATCAAACTCGCCGCCAGGTTGTTCGCGGATTCACAAACACCGGCCGTGAAACGGCGTTTCGTTTGCTTGCAGACCGGAGGATGCGAAACGGCGATTCATGGAGGGTGCTGATCATCGAAGACGAGAGCATCGATCGCGAGATTTATAAGCGCTACCTGGGCTGCTCCAGCGCCTTCCATTTCGAATTCGCGGAATCCGATTCCGCGGTCGGCGGCATCGAAATCTCTCGCACGTGGCAGCCCGATTGTATCCTTCTGGACTTCAACCTGAAGGACATGGACGGTTTGGAAGTGCTGCCCCGACTGCGCGCCGGCAGCGACCACTTGCCCTGCGCCGTGGTCATGCTGACCGCGTTCGGCGGCGAAGAGCTGGCCGTCAAGGCCATGAAGAACGGCGCCATGGATTATCTGCCCAAAGGGCAGGTGGTCGGCGAGCTACTGCCGCAGACGGTGGTCAATGCCATCCAGCGCTTTCAACTGCAGCGGCGCATCGAGCAGCAGCGCGTCGAACTGGAGCGCAGCACCCGGCAATACCAGACTTTGCTCGAAGCCATCCCCCAGATGGTCTGGACTGCCGATGCGGATGGCCGCGTCGAATACGCCAACTGCCGGTGGTCCGAATTCACCGGCCTCGATGCGGTCCGCGCCGGCCAGTTGGGCTGGGACGACCTGGTGCAGACCGAGGACCGGGAGCCCACCTGGAGTGCCTGGAATCAGGCCCGGCAAGCCGGCGCCGTTTTCGAGATCGAACACCGCCTACGGAGGGCATCCGACGGCGCCTACCGCTGGCACCTGGCGCGCGCCGTGCCCTTCCGCGGCGCCGACGGCCAGATCACCAACTGGTTCGGGACCTGCACAGAGATCGAAAATCAGAAGCAGGCCGAGACAGTCAATCTTCAGCGCGAGAAATTGCAGAGCCTGGGACAACTTGCCGCCGGAGTCGCGCACGATTTCAACAACCTGCTGGTCGCGGTGCTGTGCGGAGCCAGCTATGCGAAGGAAAGCCTGCCCCCCGCGCATCCGGTGCAGGATATTCTCAAGGGCGTGGTCCGCGCCGGCGAACGCGCCGCCGAACTGACCAGCAAAATGCTAGCCTATGCCGGCCTGGGCAACCAGCACATCGAACCCACGGATCTTAACCAACTGGTGCTGGAAACCTGCGATTCCCTCCGCGAATCGATCCCCAGGGAGATTCTTCTCGACGTCCGGACCATGAGCGGTGGAGCGCAGTTGACCACCGACTCTCGGCGTATGCGGCAGGTTATCGGCGAACTCGTGATGAACGCCGCCGAGTCCGTACGCATGGGAGCTTCGGGCATCATCATCGTGCGTACCGGCACGCTCGAAATGAGTGGAGAAGCGGGAACGCCATCGACACCCGCTCTGCCGCCTGGCCGCTACGTGGCCCTGGAGGTGCACGATAACGGGTGCGGCATGGATGAAGAGATCCGCAAGAGGATCTTCGATCCGTTTTTCAGCACGAAGTTTCTCGGCCGCGGGCTCGGCTTGGCCGCGGTACAGGGTTTTGTGCGAAGCAATGGAGGCGACGTTCAGGTGGAAACCAGCCCCGGCAACGGCACTTCATTTCGCATCCTGCTGCCGGCGGCGGAAACCCGGTCCGGCGGCGCGACATGCTAGAGGGGCTACCGATGTCAGCATCCGACCCGAACACCGCACAAGGCGCAATCGCAGCGAGGACCCGCGCCGACGCTGACGATGACTGCAGCGTCCACCTGACCGCCGACGCCTTGCACGACCTGGTGGGCCCCGCCAACCAGATGCGTTCCATCGCGGATCTGATTCTGCGCAAGCATCGCGACAAGCTCGGCGCCGACGCGGAAACCTTGTTCGGCTTTATGCAGACCGCCTCGGACCGGTTGCAGTCGCTAATCTCGGGCCTGCGCGATCACACGCGAATCATAGGCGACGGGCAGCCGTACCGAAGTTTTGATGCCAACGCGATCCTCGAAGGTGCGCTGGCCACTCTGCAGCAGACCCTCCAGCAGAACCACGCGGTGGTGACTCATGATCCGCTACCGGAAATCTGGGGCGATCCCAACCAGATCTGCTATACCTTTGTCAGCCTGATCGAGAACGCCGTCAAGTTCCGCGCCGATTGTTCCCCCGAGGTCCACATCGGCGTTGCCCCGAAGGGATCCTGCTGGCTGTTCTCGGTCTGCGATAACGGCATCGGCATCGATCCCAAATATGCCGATCGGATCTTCGAAGTCTTCAAACGCGTTCACAACGACAACTATCCCGGAGCCGGAATGGGGCTTCCGATTGCCAGACGGATTATCGAACGTCACGGCGGTAGGATCTGGGTGGACTCCGATCTGGGGAAAGGAGCCTGCTTTTTCTTCACGCTACCGAGGTCCCAGGGGAGCGAGGCGCCGCTTGCTGCTCCGGCAGGGGCGTGAGAGTTGTTAGCAATGGAAGAATACGTGCAACGAATGACAACATTCCGGGAACTCGTGCAATTTCGGTGACGAACTAAGGATTGAATTTTGGCAAGCGGTGACAGAACGATTCTGGTGGTCGACGACGAAGCAGGGCAGCGCAACCTGATGCGCGATACCCTACAGACGGAAGGCTATACCGTCCTGGAATCATCCGATTACGATGAGGCTTTGGCCGTTCACAGGAACCATCGAGGGCACATTGATCTGCTCCTGGTGGACCTCAGTCTGCCGGGCGGTAACGGCTACGAATTATCCAAGGCAGTACTTTCCCTGGAGCCGGACGTGAAGGTGCTTTTTATTTCCGGCCATGCAGGCGCGGCATTGTGCAAGTTTTTTGATATCGACGTGACCGACCTGCATTTTCTCCAGAAGCCTCTGGTTGTTCAGGATCTTCTGAACCGCGTCCGCTCTGTTCTCGGGGCTGGGCACTCGTCCGGCGTGCGCCGGGCGAACCAGTAAGTGGTTGAAAAATGGGCCGCTCAAGCTGCGGTTCTCGCGGCTGAGGGTGTCCCGGAGTAAGCGGTATACACGCTTTATTTGTACGCTCTAACACAGCAGGGGGTCCGTTATCTCAAGCTACAATGCCAATAGGAACCACGCAGCGGAGGCGAAAATGCCGGCCCATATCTTAGTTGTCGATGACGACGCGCAGCAGCGCTCCGATATGGCCGAAATGGTCCGGTCGCTGGGCTACCGCGTCACTACCGCTGCCGATGGACGGGAAGCCCTGGATCGCCTGGCGACGGCGCCCGCCAACGCGATTCTCACCGATTTGGTGATGCCGCGCATGGATGGCGTCGCGCTGCTCAAGGAACTGGCATCCCGCGGCGATCGGACCCCGACCGTGGTGCTTACCGGTTTCGGCAGCATTGACCAGGCGATCTCGGTAGTCCACGACCTCAAGGCCTTCTGGTTCCTGGAAAAGCCGGTACTTCCCGGCGCCATGGCCACCCTCCTGGAACGCGCCATCCAGCAGAACCAATTGCTGAAGGAAACCGAGCGCCTGCATTCTCAGCTCAGTTACCAGGGAATTCTGGGCGATCTGGTTGGTGACTCGCCCTGTATGAAGGAGATCTTTTCCCTGATCCGCCAGGTGGCGCCCACCACCGCATCGGTATTGATCAGCGGCGAAAGCGGCACCGGCAAAGAACTGGTGGCGCGCGCCATCCACACCTTGAGTTCGCGCAGCGGCGGCCCCTTCGTCGCCGTTAACTGCGCCGCGCTGCCGGAGAGCCTGATGGAAAGCGAGCTTTTCGGCCACGAAAAGGGGGCCTTCACGGGAGCCGTGGAGCGCCGCGCCGGTTGCTTCGAACAGGCACAGAATGGCACGCTGCTGCTCGATGAGATCGGCGATATGCCGATCGGCACGCAGGCAAAACTGCTGCGCGTAATCGAGGAGTCGAAAGTACGCCGTCTGGGCGCTACCAGCGATATTCCAATCGCGGTGCGAGTCCTGGCGGCCACCAACCGCCCGCCCGAGCAGGCCGTTCAAAACAAACTTCTGCGCGAAGATCTGTATTACCGTTTGAACGTCTTCAACATTTCGCTGCCACCGCTGCGCGATCGCAAGCAGGACATTCCTTCGATCGCGACGACCATGATCCGCGATCTGAATCGCAAACACGGCTGCCGCGTGACCCACCTCAGTCCCGAAGTGCTGGCCTGGTTCGCCGACCGTCCCTGGCCTGGCAACGTGCGCGAACTGCGCAACATGGTGGAGCGCGCCGTGATCATGGCTTCCGAGGGCGAGGTGCAGCTTCGCCACTTGCCCGGCGCCGTGCAGGCGCCTCAGCACGCGGCCGTGGCGGCTGCCGTCCCGGTCCCGGTACGGGACGACGTGCTCCAGGTACCCGTCGGCATGAAGATGAGCGATGTCGAACAGGCCTACGTGCGCCTGACCTTGAAGCATACCCGCAACAACAAGAAGCGCGCCGCCGAATTCCTCGGCCTGTGTCTCCGCACCTTGCACAATAAACTGCAATCGTATGATGCCGACAAAGTCCGCGGCGTCGCCGTCGGCGAAGGCAAGATCGAGTAAGAAAGGCCTGCGGGCCTGACTCTTCCTAAAGTGCGCGCCTATTCACCAGGCAGCGTAAAGCAAACCACCGTGCCGCTTCCGGGCGTAGATTCCGCCCAAATCCTGCCGCCGTGGCGCTGCACAATCTCGCGGGAGATCGCCAGCCCCAGTCCCGCTCCCTTGGAATTCAGCCGCTCGAATGGCTCAAAAACACTCTCCAGCGACTCGGCCTCCAGCCCCGGACCATTGTCGCGTACCGTGAACAGCCAGCCCTCGGCGTGCTTTCCCGCGTGGATCGAAATCCGCGGCGGCGCTTCTCCGCGATGCACCAGCGCGTTGCGTAGCAGTTGTTCGAACACCTGCATCAGGCGGTCAGGATTTCCCGATACCGGCGGCAGTTCTCCGTAGTCTACCTCGGCCGAGGCAGCATGCAGTTCCTGACCTAGCTTGAGGATAACAGTTCGAACCAAGACATCGGGGCGAATTGTCTGAAAAGTGCCGGGGTCCGTCTGGAGGGCGATCGCAAAGGCCGCGAGACCGTTGGTCAGAGCATCGATCCGGCTCGCGCCATCGACGATGAAACCCGCCCGAACCTCCAGATCGGCGCTCTTTCCCGCCGCGGCATCCTTAATAATCAGCTCCGAATGAGTGCGCACCATGCGCGCCGCCGATCTCACATCGTGGCATGCGCGAAGCAGAAACTCGCTGATCTCCCGATCCGGCTTGAACCCGTCCACTTTGTAGAATCCCCTTCCCTCGCGGTGATGGTAGCGCGAAAACCAACCCCCCGACCCTTCCTTTCGTACGATCACTAACGAGATCAGGAAAACGCGACACGTTGCGTTCGGTCATCAACACTGTGTAAACCATTTACGGGGAAGAATTTTTTGCTCACCCCCGCTAAATTAAGATCCTCAAGACAAATAAATACGTTAGACTGATGAGTCCCGATCAGGTCTAGCTAAGCTCACGCTCGCGTTACTCGCTCACACGCTCACGTTCACGCTGCAGGGGGCCGCATCCAGAAGGCGCAAACACGTCTTGGGGAAATGAGCGCGAACGATCATGGCTGCTTTGAGCAAGCGGGCGCAAACCCGATTTGTAGTGCTTCCTCCTACTTCGGGCGGTGCGGCGTCCAGAGTTTTTCGCAATATCGAACACGACACGCTCGGCCACAACCGATTGGTAACCGAAATGCAGCGCTTCCGGGGATCAATGTATCTTCGGGACGGCGCCATACAACACTCGGACCTGACGGTTGATGGCCGTCACAAGGTCGAGGTGGATGATCGGAGCTGGCATGTTTTGTCGCTCGATCGCAATAATCGCGTCTGCGCCTGTCTCCGTTTCGTCGATGAGACCCGCGCCGCGGGCTTCGACGATCTCTGGATCCGCCGCGCCGCCCTCGCCGATTCTCCCGAACTGGGCGACAGGTTCCGTGCATCGGTCGAAGAACGCATGCGCGACGCGCGTCGCATGGGGATGAGTTTCGGCGAGGTCGGTGGCTGGGCCGTCGCCGAGGAGCACCGCCACACGCTTGAGCCGCTGCGCATCATTTTGGCCACCTATGCCCTGCTCGAGCTGCTGGGCGGGTCTCTCGGCGTTGCCACCGCCACCTACCGCCACGAATCCGCCCCCATGCTGCGCCGCATCGGGCTTGGCGGCATGTTATCCTCAGGCGAAGAGTTGCCTAGCTATTACGATCCCCACTATGGTTGCCACATGCAGGTGCTGCAGTTCGATTCCCGGCATCCCAATCCCAAGTACCGCGGCTGGGTCGCGGAACTGGAGAGCGATCTGACCGCCGCGCGCGTAGTTTGCCGTCAGACTCCCGAAGCCCGCGAGATTCCGCAGAGCAAGGAACGCCTGCAGAGCCGTCTCCTGCGCGGATTTGATCTCGCTCCTCCGGTACCGGCGTAGGGATGGCAGCAATGCCCGTCAGCGATCCGGCACTTCAGGAATGGCGCTCGGTGGTTGGCTCCGAGAACGTCCTGACCGCGCCGGTCGAGCTGCGCGCCGCCGAGCGCACCACCTTCGCTACCAGCCAGCAGATTCCGGCGATCATCCGCCCGGCCGATCGCGCACAGGTACAGGACTGCATGCGCATCGCGAACCGGTGGGGCCGTCCCGTCTACCCCATCAGCGGCGGCCGCAATTGGGGCTACGGGTCGAAAGTGCCCACCGCCGATGGCTGCGCCCTGCTGGACTTGGGCCGCATGAACCGGATCCTGGATTTTGACGAAAACCTGGGATACGTCACGGTCGAACCCGGCGTGACCCAGGCCCAGCTGCAAGCCTTTCTCGCCGAGCACAAATCCAATCTGTGGATGGATTCTACCGGCGCCAGCCCGCATTGCAGCCTGGTTGGCAACACCCTGGAACGCGGCTTTGGCCACACTCCGTATGGCGATCACTTCGCCCACAGCTGCGCGCTCGAAGTGGTCCTGCCCCAGGGAGAGGTCATCGAAACGGGATTCGGCCGCTTCGCTTCGCCGCATGCCGCGCCGCTGTTCCGGTGGGGCGTCGGCCCGGTACTCGATGGCCTGTTCTCGCAATCCAACTTCGGCGTGGTTACACGCATGACCATCTGGCTCATGCCTGCCCCCGAATACTTCCAGGCCTACTTCTTCCAGTGCCCCGATCACCGCGACCTGCTCCCCTTGATCGACGCGCTTCGTCCGCTGCGCATGAACGGCACCATCCGCAGCTCTTCCCACATCGCCAACGACTACAAAGTTCTCTCCGCGTTGTATCAATACCCCTGGGACCGGACGGCCGGGCGCACTCCGCTTGAAGAGCCGCTCATGAAAACCATGCGCGGCGAGTTGCGCATCGGCGCTTGGAACGGCTCCGGCGCCCTGTACGGTACCAAAGCCCAGGTCAGGGAAGCGCGCCGCCTCCTGCGCGGCGTTCTCAAGGGTAAGGCCACCCGCCTGCAGTTCCTCGACGACCGAAAACTCGAACTTGCGGAGCGCTTCGCGCGCATCTACCAGTTGGTAAGCGGTTGGGACCTCAAACGCACGCTGGCCGTCCTGCGGCCCGTTTATGGCTTGATGAAGGGGATCCCCACCGCTCATCCCCTGGCCAGCACCTATTGGCGGAAGACCACGCCGCCGCCCGAAGACATGGATCCCGATCGTGATGGCTGCGGTCTTCTGTGGTGCAGTCCTGTGGCTCCCAACGACGGTCGCCATGCCGAACGCATCGTCGCCATCGCCAGCGAGTGCATGTTACGTCACACTTTTGAGCCGATGATCTCCATTACGGTGCTCACCGACCGGACTCTCTCCTGCATTCTTGCCCTGGAATATGATCGGGACGTCCCTGGCGAAGACGAACGTGCGATTACTTGCTATCACGAGCTACTGGACTTACTAGCCGCTCAGGGGTATTACTCATACCGCTTGAGCATCGCCGGCATGTCAACACTCGGCGAATCTGGTACTTACCAGCACCTTCTCTCCGCCCTCAAGCACTTGTTGGACCCGAATCAAGTTCTCTCCCCCGGAAGATACGTAAGAACCGATACTCACTTGCTCCGGCCATCGTGCTCCCTCTGACATAGTCCTCAGATCCTGCCGAAAAGGTGTTCCAAGGTTTACAGACACGTACTAACCAAGTGCAGCAGAATAGGGCTTACTCGGCGCGAGGTATGCGCTGGTCAGCTGTTATTCAGTTCCCGGAGGATCTGTACAACATGAACGCAACTTTGAAGTCCAACCATCGCAGGGTTCTGACTTTGCGGGGTTTCAAAATCAGTAGATTCGTGCTGGGGGCAGCGCTGGCAGGGCTGTACACTGTCACGCTATCGGCCTCGCCACTCTTAAACGGTAGCTTCAACATCACCGGCAATATCACGGTCTCGAACTTCGGCTTTAATGGATGCACGGCGGCAGGAGGTTGCATCACGTGGACCAATCCGCCTGCAACTCTTCCCGACTTGGCTGATATTTCCGGTCCTACCGGCGTGTTCAACGTTCCCGGTTTCGCCGGTGCCGGTAAGGCGATCGTGAACACTTTGACGAATCCACCGGACATCGTCAACGGTCCGATTCTGCCTCAGCCACAGGTTTACATGTCGTTCGTTGACATCAACCCTCCCTTTGGGGGCAATAATCTCAACCTCACGTTCATCCCCTTGGGGATTTACTTCCCCGGCGGCTGCAGCACCAACCCGCTACTGGCGGCCGTCGGCCAGACTTGCACAACCCCCGGATCGCTGTTCAATTTCGTGAACAACCCGGGACTCACGACACCCCAGGCAACCGCCACTTGGGTATTCCAGGGCGTCGCTACCGACGGGTCAACCTGGCAGGGCAATTTCACATCGCAATTCCCCTTCTCCTTCCAGCAGGTCCTCCTAAACTTGCAAAATAACGGTTCGGTGACTAACTCGTATTCCGCGACGATCAGCGCCAGCACCGTTCCGGAGCCGGGTCCGATCACGCTGTCAGCATGCGGTTTGGGCTTGCTGCTGTTTTCGGCCGGGCTTCGTCGTAAAATTGGTCGCTCCAACTCCTAAGTCTCCCCAGGCTTGGGCAGCGCCCTTTGTCGGGTCTGCCCAAGCCTGGAAGTCTTCCTTTCCCCTCCATCCCCACTTCGCACCCCCGCATCGTAATTCGTCCGCCTGAACAGGAAAGTTGCGCCTCGCGAGTAGTATCCTAAGAAATCGCGGGTCGTCCCCGCAATCACAGGAGCAATCTCAATGGCAGGTCGACGTAGTTGGTTCTCTGTTCTCACCCCGCTGTGCCTTGTGGCGCTGCTGGGATTCGCAATCTTTGGCCAGCCGGCAAGCCCCGCTGGTCAGTATCCGAATAGCCTGCTCTCCGGTTTGCGCTGGCGCGACGTCGGCCCCATGCGCGGCGGCCGCAACTATGCCGTGGCCGGCCACGCCGACCAGCCCGACACCTTCTACTTCGGCTCCGTTGGCGGCGGCGTCTGGAAGACCGAGAATTCCGGCCGCACCTGGTTTCCGATCTCCGATGAAGGCATCCCGATCGGCTCCATCGGCGCCATCGCGGTCGCGCCCTCCAATCCCAACATCGTCTACGTCGGCACCGGCGAGCCCGATATCCGCAGCCAGCATTCCTACGGCATCGGCATGTTCAAATCCACCGACGCCGGCAAGACCTGGACGCACATCGGGCTCGATGCCACCCAGCACATCGGTCGCGTGGTCGTCGATCCGGCGAACCCGAATCGCGTTTATGTGGCGGCGCTGGGCCACGTCTACGCTCCCAACCCCGAGCGCGGCGTCTATCGCACCGCTCGATGGCGGCGCCACCTGGAAGAAGGTGCTCTTCAAGGCCGGCAATCCCGATAACGTCGGCGCCATCGATCTCGCCATCGATGTCAAGAATCCGCGCGTGCTCTACGCCTCGCTGTGGGCCACGCGCCGTCCGCCATGGTCGGTCTACGCGCCCAGCAATCTGCCCGGCGGCGGACTCTACAAATCCACCGATGGCGGCGATACCTGGAAGCAGCTCACCGGCGGCCTGCCCACCGACGATTTCGTCGGCAAGATCGGCATCGCCGTCTCGCCCAGCAATCCCAACCGCGTCTGGGCCGTGGTGGACGATCTCGGCAGCCCGATCGCCGCGCCTGCCGGCGGCGGCGGTGGGCGCGGCCCGGCCGGCCCGAGCACTGGCGGCGGCGTCTATCTCTCCGACGATGCCGGCGCCACCTGGAAGCTGGTCAACGCCGAGAACCGCCTCTGGGGCCGCGGCTGGTACTTCGACTCCATCACGGTCGACCCCACCAATCCCGACCGCGCCTACGTCATCAACACCGCCACCTACATGACCACCGACGCCGGCAAGACCTTCGTCCCCGTGAAAGGCGCGCCCGGCGGCGACGATTACCACCAGATCTGGATCAACCCCAAGGACGGCAACCGCATGGTGCTGAGCAGCGATCAGGGCACCGTCGTCAGCGTGGATGGCTCCAAGACCTGGAGCACCTGGTACAACCAGCCCACCGCGCAGATCTATCACGTGGCCGCCGACAATCGCTTCCCCTACTGGCTCTACGGCGCGCAGCAGGATAGCGGCGGCGTCGGCGTCAGCACCTGGTCGCGCGAGGGCGTGCTCACGTTCCGCAACTGGGAGCCCACCTGCCTGGCCGGCGAAAGCAACACCGTCATTCCCGACCCCAAGGACGGCAACATCCTCTATGGCAACGGCAACGGCCGCTGCGATCAGAACCTCAACATCGCCGTGCCTCTCGGCGGACAACTGCCTCCGCCCGACCCCAACAATCCGAATCGCAAGACCTGGACGCTCCCGCAGGTCTTCTCGCAGGCCGACGAAGCGCTCTACTACGCCAACCAGTTCGTCATGCGCTCGCGCGACCGCGGCAAGACCTGGGAGAAGATCAGCCCCGATCTCTCGCGCCTGCACCCCGCCGTGCCCGAGACGCTCGACCCGATCACCGCCAAGGACATCGATCAGCAGATGACCGACCGCTTCGGCGTGGTCTACAGCATCGGTCCTTCGCCGCTCAAGGCCACTACCGTCTGGGTGGGCACCGACGACGGCCTGATCCACGTCACTCGCGACGATGGCAAGACCTGGAGCCAACGTCACGCCGCCGGACATGACCTCGTGGAGCAAGGTCTCGCAGATCGAAGCCGGCCATTTCGACGTCGAGACCGCTTACGCGTCGGTGGATCGCCATCGCGTCGCCGACAACAAGCCGTACATCTACCGCACGCACGATGGCGGCAAGACCTGGCAGAATGTCGTCGCCGGAATTCCCGAGGGCGCTTACGTCAATTCGGTCAAGGAGGATACGCAGGCGAAGGGCCTGCTCTACGCCGCTACCGAGCTGCGCGTTGTATGTTTCCTTCAACGATGGCGCGCAATGGCAGCCGCTGCAGAACAACATGCCGGTGACCTCCGTTCGCGACATCGTGGTGCATGGCGACGATCTCGCGGTCGCCACCCACGGCCGCGGCTTCTGGGTGATGGACCAGATGACCGCGCTGCGCCAGATCGCGGGACAAGGCCCGCAGATCGTCTCCTCGAACGCGTACCTGTTCAAGCCCGGCGAGACCTACGCCATCCGCAACGGCAGCATGAACGGCACGCCCATGCCGCATGAGGAGCCGCAGATGGAGAATCCGCCCTCGGGCGTGGTGGCCTACTACTGGCTCAAGTCCGCGGCCACGCAGCCGTTGAAACTCGAGCTGCTGGATGGCGCGGGAGCGGTCCGCGCCTGCGCCGCGAGCGACACGCCGGTGCGTCCGCCGGATACCGAAACGCTGAACGTGGTCGCGTCCTGGCAACAGCCCGCGCAGCCGCCCTCGGCCGCTGCCGGAATGCATCGCTAGGCGCTCGGCGCCTCCGCGGGTAGAGGCGGTGGCGGCTTCGGCCGCGGCGCCGGCGCTCCGCCTGCCCGTGACGCCTGTTCTTCGAATGCACCTCCCGCTGCTCCCGCCGCCGGACGTGGCGGACGCGGTGGAGGTGGCGGCGGCGGTCGCGGCGGCGCTCCGACGCTCCCCCCTGGCCAATACACTGTGCGCCTCACCGTGGACGGCCAGACCTACACCCAGCCGGTCACGATCAAACCCGACCCCCGCGGCGTCCCCGCCGGCGCCACCGACGCCGGCAATTAAGGGAGTCTTACTTACTTCTTCACTGGCGGGAGGCCGATCGAGCCCATGCCTGCATGGGTCAGGGTCTCCCAATTCATGTGGTGGTTCACGCCCGTCGGACGATTGCCCGCGATCACGGGTGCCATCTTGGGCAGGCTGTTGCCCAGGCGGTCGTGAAAATGGTTGTAGGCGATCTCCCACGTGGGATGTAGATTGAATTCCAGATTCTCCGGAGCCTTCGCGTTGTTCGGCGGCAGGTACTGCGCCTGGAATTCCATCGCCGCCATGATCCGCTTGCCGGCCTCGCTGTAGAGATCGATACCCTGCTGCCGCGCAGTCTCTGCGACATCCACCATTCCGGAGAACGCCATGCTGGCGTGCTGCGAATCGCGCGCCGTCTCCTGCAACAAGCCATCGACAAACTCCGGCACCAGCCCCTTGTTGCCCCAGATCGCCGGGCCGCAGCCGACCGGTTCCACCGGCTTGGGTCCGTCGCTCTTGAGGTAGACGAGCGCCGCTGCCCTGCCCCGCCACATCTTGACGCCGAAATCGAAGACCGGCCGGTTGTCGTTGAAGACGCCGATGTTGACGATGGCCTCGCTCATGGTAGCTTCCTTGTTGCCGTTTTCGCAGGTGCCGTGGATCAGCGACGGCAGATACTGCGTGGTCAACATGTTCTGGAATCGCGCGATCTCCGCGTCGCTCCAATCCTTGTAGGTGTAGCGGATGATCTCCGCGGCCCGCGGCCAGACCGCGCCGGCCCACGACGCCTGCACTTCGGCATTCGCGTTGGTGTGGCCGCCGGTCAGCGTGCTCGACCATGCGTTCATGATCTTCACGGCATTCTGCGCGTAGGCCGTGTTCCCCGTGATCGACCAGAGCAGCGCCTGCGCGTAGGCGGCTTCGCTATCGGCCTGCTCGTCCTTGCAGCCGATATCGGGATTGGAGCGCGGACCGCATTCCACCGTGGCGCGCGGATGCGCCGTGTAGTCGAGCGCTCCCAGCTTGTTGGCCTTCAGGGCTTCGAACGCGGCCTTTTGCGGCGCGGTGCCGGCGGCCACGCGCTTCCTGATCTCGTCCAACTGCGCGCGATTCAGCAGCACGCCGGGATGCACGAAGCCGGCCGCAGGAGCCGGCTTGCCGCTCGTGTCCGCGGCCGTCGATACGGCGGCGACCTTGTAGGCCGGATTGCTGGTATCGTCGCCCGCCTGCTTCCCGCCCTTCTTGGGAGCCTGGGACCAGGCCAGCGATACCATCGCCACGCCCGTGAACGCGCATTGCCAGAGTTTCGTCACTGCTTTCCTTCCACAACCCAGATATTGCGAAACTGCACCGGCATTCCATGCTCCTGCAGTTGAATGGGACCGGTCGGCGCTTCACCCAATCGCGCCGCGTTCAAGGTCACCGGACCCAGTTGGCGATCGTGATAGAGCTCGGTGCCGTTGAACAGTAGCGTGACCCGCGCGTCCGCCGTTTTCTTTCCGGCGGCGTCGAAGCGGGGCGCGTGAAAATCGATGTCCAGCGTCTGCCAGTCCAGCGGCGGCCGCGAGCAGCGGATCCCCGGCCTGGCTTCCGCGGGCGTGCAGTTGTCGAAGCCCGCGCAGGGGTTGCCGTCCAGCCGGCCGTACATCTCGTTGATGTTGGCCTCGTACCGGTCTTGAATGTACACACCGCTATTAGTCGGCCCGCCGAGATTGCGGAACTCAACGTGGATCTTGGCGTCGCCGAACCATTTGTGGCTGATCAGCGAACCCGAGCGCGGCACCACTTCCATGGCGTCGCCCGGCACCAGGTGCCAGGCCGAGGGACCGTCTTCGGTGAGCCAGTCCTTTTCTTTCATCTTGGCCCAGGCGTTCATGTTGGTGCCATCGAAGAGCACGATCGCGCCGGCCGGAGCTTTCGCGCCCAGCGTGGGCGGCGTGCGCGTGATGCGTTGCAGCTCGAAGCTCTCGCCGCCGTTCGCGGCTTTGAAATGGCCGTCGGCGATGCTGCCCGCCCATCCATCGCCGCTGAAGGTCACCTCGCTGCCCGAGACTTCTCCCTGCAGCACGGCCACGGGCTTGTCGTTGGGCTGATCGAATTTGCGGAAGACATTGGCCTGATAGTGCGCCACGTCGGCTTGCTGCGGAATCTGGTCCTGCACTGACAGAACTTTGTCCTGTGTCGGGATCACTTGCGCGACGTAGCCATTGCCCTGCCAGTCGCCGCGCAACGCGTCGGGCGCGGCCCAATAAAACGGATGAGCCAGCTCGACCTTCTTGGGCGCGCCTTTGTCGCCCTTCTTGCCGCCCTTTTTCGCGGGCTCCTGCTGGTCGGGCGCGCTGAACAGAACGGCGCCGCCCAGCGCCAGAAAGCAAAACACCGGGAGGATGGTCTTCATGTCTTTTTATGCAGTCTTGGCAATCGCTTCGCGCAGTTGCGCGAGGAATGCGGGGATCACCGTGAACGGGTCGTACGGCTTGCCCTGCGGGGAGAGCGTCTCGATCGGCAGGTAACCTTTGTAGCCGGACTTGCGCACAATCTTGAGCAGCCGGACCATGTCGGTGGGGACTTCGCTATCCTCGCCAAACACGCTCTGCTTGACCTGCCAGTTGACCGCGTGCGGCGCCACCTTCGCGATATCGACGTACGGATCCGGGGTTTTGAAGTAGCCCGTATCCACGATCGGGCCGCACCATTCCGAGCCCACCACTTTCACCAGTTCCAGGTGTTGCTCGGCGGTCTGCAAAAAGTCGCCGTGATTCTGGACGCCGATCTTGACCTTGTACTTTTTCCCGTGATCCGCGCATTCGCGCAGCGCCGAGGAGATCCAATCCAGCACATCGGCCCGTGACGCGCCGTTCGATACCGTCTGCCAAGTCTGCGCCTTCATCTGCGTATCGGCGAAGACGCGGATAACCGGAACGCCCAGCCGCGCCGCCACTTCCACCCATTCCTTAATGTGGGCGACTCCCGTGGCGCGAACCTCTTTGTCGGCGGTGGTGAAGTTGTTGCGGACGCCGGTGCCGCTGAGTGCGATGCCGAGATCGGCGGCATGCTTCTTCAGGCTGTCGACGTAGCTATCGGGCGGCGTCTTGGGGTAGCCGGGGAAAAAGTAGCCGGTCGGGTCGAAGGCATCGAACTTACACTTGGCAGCGAAGTCCAGTACGCCATCGAGCGTAATGCCCGGCCCGCGCTTACGGATCGCGTCGTTCAGCAACTTGTTGAACGAGTAAGCGTTCAAACCCGGCTTCAGTGTCTCGGGCTTGGCCGCGGCCCTGGCGGCGACAAGGCCGGCGGCGGCGAGCGAAGCGCTCGTGATGAATTCTCGACGGTTGTAGTTCATGGTTTCCCGTGACTGGCTCTTCCCCGTCATCATGAATGCCGCGGATGCCCTGCCGCAAGTGAATTTACGGTCAACCCAGAGAAACCGATATAAATGAGTCGATTAGGCGGTGTTCTTTTACGTAAATCGGCCGTCTTCAGTTGGAGAGCGCCGGTTGCAACTCGCCGCACTGGCTCATGGCCGCCTCCGGCATCCCGGGCTCGTCCGGGGTGTAGGCACAGCTGCTGGGGCCGGCGTGGATCAAGTGCTTGATGAGTTCGTCGCTGGAGGAGTGGGACTCGATGAAATCGATGCCGTCCGCCGTGATCCCGCAGTCGGAGTTGTCTTCCTGGCGGATGTAGCCCTTGGAGCGCAGGTACCATAACGCGAAGTTCAAATGTTCCCGCGGGAAGGCCATTCGCTTCTCCAGGTCCATTACCGATAGGCCCGGACGGTCCTCATTGGCCCGCCGGCGATTGTACAGCAGGGAGAGTACTCCCAGGCGCCGGTTGACCTCGCCCTTGAGACCATACACGAAGTCCTTGAGTTCGAAGATCGGCAGCGGTGCCTCTTCTTCGATCATCCGGGTGCTGTCGTAGCGCGCGCGGCGGTCCGGGTCCGAGAGTACCTCGTAGGCCCGCTTGAGCAACAGGAAAACCTCGGTATCGCCCGTGCGGGGATTGTCGGGATGAAAGCGGGTGGCCATCATGCGATAGACCCGGTGGACCGTCTCCAGGTCGGCGTGTCGGCTGATCTGCAGGACTTCGTAGTAGTCGGTATCCGGTTTCATCTGAGCCATATCTGAGATCCAGCATGCACGATCAAGGCTAATGTTTGTAAGTCCTTGCGGTACCCCGGCCGTACGCCAACCGGCGGTACTTTTTAGCGCAAATCCGATAGTACGATTTGCTCGTTAAGCCAGCCTTGGCGCTCTAGCGCGACTTCGTGCGCGGTCCAGATGCTGGATCGCAGTTGTTCGACGCTCGCCGGACGCCAGAGCACATCCAAAGCCCCGAGTTCCCGGGCAGAGGCGACAAAGTCGCGGTCCATGGGGTCGGCGCAAACCAGCGTGACCACCTGCGGATGAAATCCGCGGACCATCGCCAGCGCGTCGGGCCAGGAGCCGTCGAGAAAGACCGGGTCGAGCACCAGGACGGTGCCGTGCGTCGCCAGCAGCAGAAAGTCTGCCACCTCTACAGTGGAAGCGTGGTGGACGCGGATCCGCGCGTGGCCGAGCATGGAGGCGAAGAACAGTACGTCATGATCAAAGCAACTGAGGAAGACACAATCGACTCCGCCGCCTTCTGAAAGCCGTGTACTCATGCCCGCTCCACTCCGAGGGTACGACCATTGGGGCGGGAAGGAAATACGCTAAACGGGGTAGTTTCCGGTAGTCCCGGAGAGTAGCTACCGGCGGGAAGGCTTTTTAGGTGTGGCGCCGCTCTTGTTGATCAGTTCGGTCAGCAGGTCGACGGCTTTGTCGATCGGCAGCCCGTCGGCGAGTCGATCGGGGTGCGGCCGCGGCCGTCCGTCTCGTCGAGCGGAGCGCCTTTGTCGGCGAGGAACTGGATAACCTTGCAGATCTCCGGCTGCGTGGAGTTCTGCATGGTGCCGGTGACCGACGACATGCATGACGGTGGCGCCGGTGGTGGTGAGCGTCTTGACGTCGGGATCCAGTTCGTAGGCGTATTGCACCGGCTCGACGTGACCGCTGCTGACGGCGGACATCAAGCAGGGTGCTGCCGTCCTGGGCCTTCAGTTTCGGATCGGCGCCGCCCGCGATCAGGGCGCGCATGGCGTCGAGCTGGTTGGCTTTGGCGGCGACCATCAGCGGGGTCTGTTCGCCGGTGATCGAAGCGGAAGCCGCCACCACCGCGGCCACCGGCGGCGACCTTCGCCGTGCGCGCGTTGGCGTTCGCGCCCTTGGCCAGCAGCTTCTTGATCAGGTCCACGTCGCCGGCGCGGGCGGCGGTGTGCAGCGGCGTGTTGCCGCCCTGGTCGGCGACGTTCGGGTCGGCGCCGCCATCGACCAGGGCGGCGGCGGCGTGCGGACTCTTGTGCGACGGTAGCGATCAGGAGAACTTTGGCTGCCGTCGGGCAGCGCGAAGTTCGGGTCGGCGCCGGCGGCGAGGAGTTTCTGCACAGATTTCGGATCGTCTTTGACGGCGGCGAAGACGAGCGCGCTAAAGCCGCTCTTGGAGGTGGCGTTGACTCTGGCGTTGTGGTCGATCAGGAGTTGGACCACATCGGGGTGGCCTTCCGCGGCGGCCCACATCAGGGCGGTCTGGCCCTTGCGCGATTCGGCGAGGTTGACGTTGGCGCCGGCGGCGATCAACTGCTTCACGGTATCCGCGCTGCCGGCGTTGGCTGCGATCATCAGCGCGGTCTCGCCGTCCCAGCGCTCGGCGCTCGGGTTCGCTCCGGCCTTGAGGAGTCTGGTGACCAGCGCCGCGTCTCCGTTGGCCGCGGCCAGGGTGAGCGGCGTCTCGCCGTATTCGTCGGCGACTTCAACCTTGGCGCCGGCGCCGAGCAGGAGTTCAGCCGACTCGCGATCGTCAAGATAGGTTGCCCAGGAGAGGGCGGTCGCGCCATCGGGCTGTGCGGCGTTGACGTCGGCATGCTGCGCGAGCAGCGCGGTCACGGCCTTGTGATCGCGGCGCTTGATGGCTTCGACGAGGCGCAGGTCGGTGGCAGCGACGCAGGTGGCGGCGGCGAGGATGAGGGCGAGGAGGCGCCGGCTGCCCCACAAGAAACTTCCTTGTCGATGCGCCACCGTCTGAGCCGCGACCGTAAGGGAGCGGTCGGTAATCAATTGGCGACCGCTCCCTGACGGTCGCGGCTCGGATGGGGGCGGCACATTGGAGCGAGGTGAGTTCATCGGGCGGTTCCTAGACGCCGGTGAGGTGTTCGAGTTCGCCGGTGGCGTCGCCGAAGTTTTCGGTGCGGACGCCGCCCTTGTCCAGCATGCTGACCAGCAGGTTGTTCAGCGGGGTGTCCTTGGCGTAATTCAGGTGGCGGCCGCCCTTGAGCTGGCCGGCGCCGCCGCCGAGCATGGCGGTGGGCAGTTCGTGGTGCGTGTGAATGTTGGCGTCGCCGAGGCCGCTGCCGTAGAGGATCAGGCTGTGGTCGAGCAGGTTGCCGTCGCCATCGGGCGTGTCTTTCAGCTTCTGCAGGAAGTAGGCGAAGGTCTGCACCAGGTAGGCGTCGATCTTGGCGACGTTGGCGATCTTCACCGGGTCGTTCTGGTGGTGCGTGATGGAGTGGTGGCCGTCGGAGATGCCGATGTTGCGGTACGGCCGGTTGCTGCCGGCGCGGCCCAGCATGAAGGAGATGACGCGCGTCATGTCGGTCTGGAACGCGATCACCTGCATGTCCATCATCGAGCTTGGCGTGATCCTCGAAACTCCTCGGGCACGGAAGTCGGGCGCTCCATCGCTGGGGATCTTCATGGTCGGCGCTCTGCTGCTCGGCCTTCTGGATGCGACGTTCGATGTCGCGGATGGCTTCGAGATACTCGCTGAGCTTGGCGCGGTCGCTCTTGCCGATCTTGGTTTCCAGGCGATCGATGCTGCCGGAAACGTAATCGAGGATGCTGCGCTGCTCCTTGAGCATGGCCAGGCGGGCGGCCGGGTCGGTGCTGTCGCCATCGCCGAAGAGGCGTTCGAAGACGGTGCGCGGATTGACTTCCACGGGCAGCGGCGTGGTGGGGCCGCGCCAGGAGACGGTGTTGGTGTAGGCGCAGCTATAGCCGGAATCGCAGCCGCCGGCCAGCGACGGACCTTCGAGGCCGAGTTCGAGCGAGGCGAGCTGCGTGGTCTTGCCGAGTTCGCGCGCGGCGATCTGGTCGGCGGAGATGCCCGCGTGGATGCCGACGCCTTCGGTCTTCTTGGGGTGGACGCCGGTCAGCCAGGTGGCGCCTTCGCGGGCGTGGTCGCCGGCGCCATCGCCCAGCGCGCGGCCGTTGACCTGCGCGAGGCCGGTGAAGCACGGTAGTTGCTCGCGGAACGGCTCCAGCGCCTTCATGGTGGGCGTGAACTCGAAACCGGTGCCTTCGGTGGTGGGCATCCACTTGTTCAGAATCATGCCGACCGGGTGATAGACAAAGCCCAGGCGGACCGGCGCTTTGGCCGCAGCCGCCGAGCGCCAAGCGCCGGAATCATGGAGTCCAGCAGGGGCAGGGCCAGTGTGGTGCCGAGACCGCGCAGGAAGGTGCGGCGGGGCAGAGATTTCTTGGTGATGATCATGGTTCCGGAGTCCTCCTCATCTGAAAGGGCGTGCTTTTTACGATGGCGCCGATCAGCGCCGAGATGCGGAAATTGTCGCGCGCGGCCTGCCGCATGATGGAGCGCACGGCCGGCTTGTCGTAATACTCCAGGCCGCGGCCCAGAGCGTAGGTCAGAAGCTTTTCGGTGACGGTGTCCTCGAACTGGTCGCGGTAATTCGGCGACGAGAATCTTCTTCAGTCCGGCGGCGCCTTCGAACTGGACGCCGCCCGGAAGTTTGCCGGAAGCGTCGATGGGCGAGCCGTCATCCTCGATCGCGCCATTTGCCGACGCCGTCGTAATTCTCCAGCGCGAACCCGATGGGGTCCATGCGCGCGTGGCAGGATTGGCAGACTGGCGTTCGGAGCGGTGCTTCTCCATCGCCTCGCGCATGGTCAGCTGCCTGCCGTTCGTCGGCGTGCGGCTACGAGATCGGGAACCGGCGGCGGCGGCGGCGGCGGCGAGCCGAGCAGGTTGTCCAGAATCCACTTGCCGCGCTGCACCACCGAGGTCCGGTTGGGATAGGACGGTCACCGTGAGCATGCTGCCCTGCCCCAGCAGGCCGCCGCGATTCGGATCGGTCAGCGTCACCTTGCGGAACTGCGGCGCCGTAGATGTTCGGGATGCCGTAGTGTTCGGCCAGGCGCTGATTGAGGAACGTGTAGTTCGCATCCAGCAGTTCGATCACGCTGCGGTCTTCGCGCAGGATGTTCTGGAAGAAGAGCTCGGTCTCGTGCTGGAAGCTCTGCGCGCAGGCTCTCGTCGAACTCGGGGAAGACGTCCGGGTCGGGCTTCTGCTGGGCGAGGTTGCGAATGTAGAGCCACTGCCCGGCGAAATTGGAGACCAGGGAATCGGCGCGCGGATCGTCCAGCAGGCGGCGCACCTGCGCGGTCCAGAACGGCGGGGTCCTTCAGCTTGCCTCTTCTCCGCCAGGTCCAGCAACTGGTCGTCGGGAACGCGTGCTCCACAGGAAGAAGGAGAGGCGCGACGCCAGTTCCAGATCGCTGATGCGGTAGACGGTGCCGGGGGCCGCGTCCGGCGGATCCTGCTCGATGCGGAAGAGGAAGTCGGGGGAAACCAGCAGGCGCGCAGCGCCTTCTCGATGCCGAAATCGAAATCGCGCTCTGCGCGGCCGCTGCGGTAGAAAGCCAGCAGGGGCTTGAGGTCGGCGTCGGTCAGCGGACGGCGGAAGGCGCGGCGGCCGACGCCGGCGAGGATCGTGCGGGCGCAGGGTTCTTCGTCCTCGGCGGTGGCCGGGCGGCACACGAAGATCCGCGCGCGGCTCGGCGTATCGCCGGGACCCGTGATGTTATAGGGTCCGGAGATCGTGACGCCGGTCGACCTGCGGCGGATTGTTGCCGCTCGCGGGACTTCAAAGCGCTTGAGCTTGACGCCATCCAGGCGAAGATCCAGTTCGGGCCGGCGGTCGCCGCCCGGCACTGGGTCCGCCGCGTGGCGGTGGCGGGGCACCGCCGCGCCCGCCGAGCAGGCGCGATTTCGGGTTTCGCGGATTCCCGCAGGAACGTCGACGCCGATGGTGCGCAAGCCCGGCGGGAATCGGCTGGCGAACTTCCAAGCGCGCCGCGGCCGGGACCGCCGCCGCCCTGGCCGAGTCTGGACGCGGATGACGTACTCGGCATCCACCGGGAAGTAGTAGCGGAGGGCGAAGCCGCCGCGCGAATCGAAGGGAAGATCGTCGCTGACGCGCTCGTTGCGTTCGCGCCCGCCGCCGCCGGGACCGTCGCGGCGGGCGGGAATGTCTTCCACGCCGGGCTTGATATGGTCGTGTGCCGACGGCCAGGCGGCTGACGCGGCGCGCCACCGACATGTAGCTTTTCGAGCAGGGCCGGCGAGAACGAGAGCACGTCGCCGATGTTGTCGAAGCCGTAGCCGGAATCGTCCACGGGGAGGGCGAGGCCCGGGCTGGATGTCGAGCGCCAGCATGTCGCGGATCGCATTGCTGTACTCCGCGCGATTCAGGCGGTGGACGGCGGGGCGGCCGGGATTGGGATTGGCGGCGGCGGCGCCATCGAGTACGGATACCAGGGATTTGGTGAAGGGGTCGAGGACGGCGGGTGCGGGGCGCGGCATGCCGGCGGGGGGCATCTCGCCGGTGCTGACCTTGCGAAGGACGCGCTCGAGGAGGGCGGGGTCTTCGGGGGTGGCGGTTTTGAGGCCGGTGAGGCTGACTCCGGCGGTGGGGTTCTTGGAATTATGGCAGACGACGCAGTACTGGTCGGTAAACGGGCGCGGTTGCGCGGTGGCCGCTACGGCAAGAAGCGGGATAGCTACCCAGGAGTGGAACACACTACTCCCCTCAATCTTCACTGTTTACAATTCTCCTTTAATTCGGAGGTGAAATCAATTGGGATTACGAATCGTTACGAAGAGTGGAGGTCGGTCCCTTACGGTTTCCTTCACGGTCGCGGTTCGGTGTTGGGCGGAAGAGACCGGAGAGGGCTGCTCCACATCCCCCCCACCCTCATCCCTCCGTGCCATCATAGTCAAAATGCCATCCGAACTTCCCCGCCGGCTAGGTCTCCTCGATTCCTCCGCCATCGTGGTCGGCACCATCATCGGCTCCGGCATCTTCCTCGTCCCTAACCTCGTCGCCCGCAGCCTTCCCTCCGCCCCCTGGATCATCGCCGTCTGGATCTTCACTGGCATCCTCTCCTTCTTCGGCGCCCTCGCGTACGCCGAACTCGGCGCCATGATCCCCGCCACCGGAGGCCAGTACGTCTTCCTGCGCGAAGCCTACGGCCCCATGTGGGGCTTCCTCTGCGGCTGGACCTATTTCTTCGTCGTCATCTCCGCTGCCATCGGCTGGCTCGCCATCACCTTCGCCACCTACCTCGGCTATTTCGTCCCACTCACCCCCGCGCTCTCCAAGATCGTCGCCGTCACCCTAATCGCCGCCATCACCGGCGTCAACTATCGCGGTGTCACGCTCGGCGCCGCCGTGCAGAAGCTCTTCACGCTCACAAAAGTCGCCGCCCTCGCCATTCTGGTCGCTGCGGCCTTCCTCGCACCCGCCCACGCCCACTCCGAAACCGCGACAGGAACGATCACGCTGAGCGGCTTCGGCGTCGCCATGATCTCCTGCCTCCTCAGTTACGATGGCTGGGTCGCCCTCAGTTTCGTCGCCGGCGAAGTCAAAGATCCCAAGCGCACCCTGCCCCTCGCGCTCGCGCTTGGTGTCGGCGCTGCCATCGCCATCTACGTGCTCGCCAACGTCGCCTACCTGCGTGTCCTCTCCGTCGGCGAAATCGCCGCCACCGCTCGCGTGGGAGCCTTCGCCGCCGAGCGCACCATGGGCCCCATCGGCGGCGCCTTCGTCTCCTGCAGTATCCTCATGTCGATCATCGGCGCGATCAACGGTTGGGCCCTCGCCGCCCCGCGCATCTACTTCGCCCAGGCCCAGGATGGCCTCTTCTTCAAACGTTTCGCCGCCATCCACCCGCGCTTCCAGACGCCCTATATCTCCATCCTCACCTTCGGCGCCTGGTCCGCTCTCCTCGCCATCACCGGCACTTATGAAACCCTCGCCTCCTACGCCATGTATGCCGCCTGGGTCTTCTACGCCCTCACCTCGCTTGCCGTCATTGCCCTCCGCCGGGCGCAGCCCGACCGCCCCCGCCCCTACCGCATGACCGGTTATCCCCTTACCCTGCTGATCTTCGCCGCCGTCGCCATCGGCTTTGTTATCAATACTTTCCTCGCCACCCCTGGCCCCGCAATCGTCGGCACACTTCTGATTGGGGCCGGAGTCCCGGTATACTTCATTTGGAGGAGGATGGCAGGATGATGCAAGCCGGCACGACCGCGGGACTCTCGTATGAGCCGCGCCCGGCCTTCGCGCAGCATGCCGACCCCGCCATCGCCGATTGCGAAGGCAAACGCATCGGCATCCTCATTGTCACCTACAACGCGATCTCCACCCTGCTCCCCGTCCTCAAACGCATTCCGCCCGTCGTCTGGAACAACGTGGAGGAAGTCGTTGTCTTCGACGACGCCAGCCAGGATGCCACCTTCGAACTCGCCCTCGGCATCAAAGCCTCCCACCACGTCCCCAAACTCCACGTCCTCAAACACCGCAAGAACCTCGGCTATGGCGGCAACCAGAAGGCCGGCTATCGCTACTTCATCGAGAAGGGCTTCGATATCGTCGTCCTCCTCCACGGCGATGGCCAGTACGCGCCCGAAATCCTGGCCCAGATGTATCACCCGCTGGTCGCCGGCCAGTCCGACGCCGTCTTCGGCTCGCGCATGATGCGCACGTTCGGCGGTCCTCTGAAGGGCGGCATGCCGCTCTATAAATACGTCGGCAACCGCATCCTCACCATTCTCGAAAATCGCGCCCTCGGCACCCATCTCTCGGAGTTTCACAGCGGCTATCGCGCCTACAACCTGCACGCGCTCTCCCAGCTCGATTTCAGCCGCATGACCGACGATTTTCACTTCGATACTGAGATCATCATCAAGCTCCATCACCAGGGCATGAAGATCCGCGAGGTGCCCATTCCCACTTACTACGGCACCGAACTCTGCAATGTCGATGGCCTGAAGTACGCGCGAGACGTGCTCCGCTCCGTCTGGCGCTACCGCCAAACCTGCCGCAGCGTGACGCGTGCCCCCGAGTTCGCCGAATACTTCGTCCACTACCCCATCAAGCACTCGCGCCACTCCAGCCATCACTACGCGCGCCAGTTCGTGGGCCGCGATCAGGACGTTCTCGATATCGGCTGCGGCGAGGGCTTCTTCGCCGCCGAACTCAAAGCCGATGGCAATCGCATCGTCGGCGTCGACGCTATCCCCACCGCGCAGCACAACGACTCGCTCGAGCAGTTCATCACCGAAGATCTCAACGCCGCCCCCGAAGCCCTGATCCGCGATCTCGGCGCCCTGCGCTTCGATCGCGTACTCCTGCTCGATGTCCTGGAGCACCTGGTCGAGCCCGAACGCCTGCTGGCCGGTGTCGCCGGCGCCCTGAAACCCACCGGCCGCATCGTGGTCTCGCTCCCCAACGTGGCCAATATCTCGGTGCGCCTGGCTCTCCTCCTCGGACGCTTTAACTACGTGGAGCGGGGCATTCTTGATCGCACCCACCTACACTTCTACACCCGCAAGACCTCGCGCGCCCTGCTCGAGCAGGCCGGCTATCAGATCGTCGAATCCCGCGTCACGGTCATGCCGCTCGAACTCATCCTCGGCCTCGCGCCTAAGAATCTACTTATGCGCGCCATCACGGAAACCCTCGCCTTCATCACCCGCATCTTCCCGGGGCTGCTCGGCTATCAGCTCGTGTACCTCGCCAGGCCGCGCGCGTGACCTTTCGCCTGGCCGCTCCGGCCATCTTCGTCGCCAGCCTCCTGCTCCTGCCTTTCCTCAATAAGCCCTTCACCATCGACGATCCCCTCTTCCTCCGCGAAGCCAAACACGCGCTCGTCGATCCGCTCCATCCCGCCGATTTCGTCCAGGTCTGGAACGCCGGCGATCGCCTCAGGCTCTCGCAGTTTCTCCTCGGCGGCACCCTCCCCGCCTACGTCTTCGCGCCCGTCGCCGCCCTCGGAAGCAGCGAATGGCTAGCTCACCTCTACCAGTTGCTTCTGCTCTCCGGCTTCCTGCTCGCGTCCGTCTCCGTCGCCCGCCGCCTCGGCTGCGACAAGCGCCAGGCGGGCACCGTCGGACTCCTCGTGGCCGCCAACCCCGTGACGCTCGCCATGGCCGCCACCTGCATGCCCGACGTTATGGCGATGACCTTCGGTATTTGGGCCATGGACCGCGTCCTCGCCTTCCGTGACCAACCCCGATGGCCCGCCGGTACCGCCGCCGCCATCCTGCTCGCCGCCGCGCTCTCATGCCGCGCCAGTACCGCCCCGCTACTGCTTGTTGCAGCCCTCTACCTCTGGCCCGACGACCGCAAACTCGCACCACGATATCTCTGGCCCCTCGTCCTCGCTTCACTGCTCACCGCCGCCGGACTCGCCGCCATAGGCGGCGCCGTCCAGTCGCTGACGTCGATCTCCAACGTCCCGCGCAATCTCGTCGGTTTCCTCTGCTACCAGGCCCTCGCCGGCCCCATCCTGCTCTACGCGCTGTTGTCGCAAGGCCGCCGCTTTGCGATCATCGTCCTCGCCGTCGCGGCCGCCGGCATCGCCCTTTCGTTCGTCTATCGGTCGCCGAACCTTACGCAGTACGCCGTCCCCGCCGCGTTCGCTGTCTGCTTCTTCTACGCCTTGACCCGAGTGGCAGCCGATTGGCGTCCGCTCCTGCCCCTGCTCATCTGGCTCGCCTGTGGACTCGTCGCGCTGCCCTACGTCCACATGTCCGCCAAATACCTGCTCCCCGGCGTCCCCGCCGCCGCCCTGCTGATCGTGTTCCACGCCGCGCGCGTCCGCCAGCAGGGCTACCCGCTGACCGTCGCCATCCTCATTGCCGTCGGCTGGATCTCCGGCGCCCTCATCGTCTTCGGCGATAACGCCCTCGCCACCTCGCAGCGCGATGCCGTCACCCGCATCGTCGCCCCCCGCATCCGCCGCGGCAAACAGGTCTGGGCCGGCGGACAGTGGGCCTTTCTCGCCTATGCCGAGGACGCGGGTGCCCAGCCCCTCGCCAACACTCCGCCCCTCCCCCAACCCGGCGACGAGATCGTCGTCAGCCGCCTCGATTACTACGGCATGCTCAACCGCCTTCCCATTCACAAGGAACTGCTCAACACGCAGTTCGACACACGCTGCACCGTCTTCGTGCTCAACCGCCGCTTCCGCGCCGGCTTTTACTCGATCCGCTTTGGCTATCTCCCCTTCGCCCTCGGCTGCGGCGAGCTCAACGCCTACGATCTCTACCGCGTTCTACCATAGATACCGATGAGCCTCTCCGCCGTCCTTCTCCTCGTCCCAGCCGCACTCTCCGCCCAATCCTGGACTTCCCAAACCAGTAACACCCGCGCCTCGCTCCGCGGCGTCAGCGCCGTCGATGCCGCCAACGTGTGGGCCAGCGGCTCCGGCGGCACCTACCTCGTCACCACCGACGCCGGCGCCACCTGGCGCGCCGCCAAAGTTCCCGGCGCCGAGTCGCTCGATTTCCGCGGCATCCGCGCCATCGACGCCCGCACCGTCTATCTCATGTCGGCCGGCTCCGGCGACAAATCCCGCATCTACAAGACCACGGACGCCGGCGAACATTGGGCCCTCCAGTTCACCAACCCCGATCCCAAAGGTTTCTTCGATGCCATCGCCTTCTGGGATGGCGCCCACGGTATCGTCGTCGGCGACCAGCTCGATGGCCGCGCCGAAATCCGCACCACCGATGATGGCGGCGTCCACTGGGAACGCCGCGATCCTCCCGCCGGACTTCCCAACGAAGGGGCCTTCGCCGCCAGCAATACCTGCCTCACCCTGCTCGGCTCAACCGAGGCCTGGTTCGGGACCGGCGGCCCCGGTGCCGCCCGAGTCTTTCACTCCAGAGACCGCGGCCGAACCTGGACCGTCGCCCCTACTCCCCTCCGAAACGATGCAGCCTCCGCCGGGATCTTCTCTCTCGCCTTCTCCGACTCCAGCACCGGCATCGCCGTCGGCGGCGATTACGCCAAGGATAAAGAGACGCGCCAGAACATCGCCGTCACCCACGATGCAGGCACAACCTGGACCGCACCCGCCACCGCCCCCGCAGGCTTCCGCTCCGCCGTCATCTACGTCCCCGACCTCAAATCCTGGATCGCCACCGGCACCTCCGGCTCCGACGTCTCACCCGATGGTGTCTCCTGGAAGACCTTCGACTCCGCCGCCTTCAACGCCCTCTCCTTCTCCGGCCGCGCCGTCTGGGCGGTCGGCCCCCAAGGCCGCATCGCCGCACTCGGCATTCGTTTAAATTAGAAGCATGTCGAAAATTCTCGTAATCACGGGCGATGGCGGCGAGTCCTATGAAACCCTCTACGCCGTCCACCGCTTCCAGGAAGAAGGTTGGGAGGTCGCCGTCGCCGCGCCCTCGCGCCGGCGCCTCAACCTCGTGATGCACGATTTCCAGCCCGGTTGGGACACTTACATCGAGCGTCCCGGCTACGGCGTCGAAGCCGACCTCTCCTTCGATGACGTCGTGGTCGATGACTACGCCGCCATCCTTCTCCTCGGCGGCCGCGCGCCCGAGTACCTTCGCAACAACGCGCAACTTCTCGAACTCGCCCGCGCCTTCGACCGCCAAGGCAAGTGGATCTTCGCCATCTGCCACGGCGTCCAAATCCTCGCCGCCGCCGGCCTCGCCAAAGGCAAGCGCGTCACCTGCTACGAACACGTCCGCCTCGAAGTGGAGCTCTCTGGAGCCACATGGCACACCGATCAGACGGTTCGCGATGGCCGCGTCGTCACCGCCCAGACCTGGCAGTCGCATCCGTCTTTCTATCGTGAAATCTTCGCGCTCCTGCGCGGCAAGGCCGATGCCGCTCGATCTTGAAGTCGCCGCGCTCCTCGAGCGCCAGCGTCATCTGCCGCCACGCTCTTCGCTCGATATCGCCGCCACCCGCGAGATGATGCGCCGCGCCGCCGCCCTCTCCGGCCCGCCGCCCCCGCTCGCCCGCATCGAAGACCTCGTGCTCCCTACTTCGCTTCCCGTGCGGCAGTATTGGCCAGCGCTCGACGCGGCCTTACCCCTCACCGTATACTTCCACGGCGGCCGCTTCTTCAGCGGCGATCTCGAAAGCCACGACACTATCTGCCGTCTCCTCGCCCTCGCCTCCGCATCCCGCATCCTCGCGGTCGATTACCGTCTCGCCCCCGAGCACGCTTTCCCCGCCGCCGTCGACGATGCGCGCACTGCTCTCGAGTGGGCGCTGAATCAGGATGTCCCCATTGCGGTCGCCGGCGATAGTGCCGGTGCCAACCTCGCCACCGTGGCCGCCCTCGCCCATCGCCACTCCGCGCGCCTCCGCTGCCAGTTGCTGATCTACCCCATGATCGACGCCGTCTGCGCCTCGCCGTCATACGCCGAGTTCGCCGAAGGCTACGGCCCCGGTGCCGCGGACATGCGCCGCGGCTGGTCCGAATACCTCCCGCCCGGCACCGACCCCCACGACCCGCTCGCCTCCCCGCTCTACGCCCCCGACCTCACCGGCGCCGCCCCCGCGTTCGTGATGACGGCAGAATACGACACGCTCCGCGACGAAGGAGAGTCCTACGCCAAGCGCCTCTCCGCCCAGCTCCACCGTTACTCCGGCGCCATTCACGGATTCTTTCCGATGCAGGCCCCTCTCGCCCTCGCCCGCCAGGCCCTCCAGGACGCCGCCGCCTTTCTCCGCCACCACTTGTGAGTGACGCTATCACGAGCGCTGGGGCACCCGCGCCGTACGCGCAGGTGGCCCAATCCCGATTCCTCGTCGATGAAGAGAAGTTGTGGTAAGTGGCTAGGGAGCGATCGGCAGATCCTCTAGACGCAGCTCTCCCCTGGCAATTAAATTGCTGCTTGGAATCACGAGGAAGGGAACACAATGGAAGCCCTCGTGATCACCGGAACCCTGCTAGGAAGTTTGGCCGCCGCTTTTGCCCTGCAAAAAGCAGCTCTGGAGGGCCTGTTCCGCTTCATGAAAACGGAACGCCGTTCGCGTCGGTAACCCTTACTTCCGCGAGCCGCGGCGCGGATTCTTGACGTTAGTCTGACGCGCTTTCGTCTTCTTCCGCTTCGGCTTAGTGATAATGAAGGTGCCGCTGCCCACGTATTCCGCTTGATACAGTTTATCGTCCGCCAAAAGAATTCTCCTGATATCGGTAGCTTTGATTGATCCCTTATTGTAGCGCGCATTATCCTGGAAGGGAGGATGGGGGCGTCGCGCACACAAATCGGGGACCAGCCGGGACTGCCGCTCATTCCTGAACTATCAGCCAGCCGCGTACCGCACACTTTTCGTGCACTCCGCCATCGCAATTTCCGCCTCTTCCTGGGCGGCCAGATCATTTCACTGGTCGGCACCTGGATGCAGAACGTGGCCCAGAGTTGGCTCGTCTACCGGCTCACCCACTCCGAGTTGCTGCTTGGTACCGCCTGGTTCTGTTCCCAGATCGCCGTCTTCGCGCTCGGTCCCCTGGGCGGCATCGCGGCAGACCGCTTCTCGCGGCGAAAAGTCGTAATTATTACACAGACGCTGTCAATGTTACAGGCCTTCGGGCTGGCCGCGTCTTACGCTTGCGGGCCGCGTCCAAGTCTGGCACGTGCTCGCGTTTGCCGGCGCCCTTGGCGTGATCAACGCCTTTGACATGCCGGGCCGCCAGGCGCTGGTCATCGAGATGACCTCCAAGGAAGACCTGATCAATGCCATCTCGCTCAACTCCGCCGTCTTCAATGCCGCCCGCGTGATCGGTCCCGCCGTCGCCGGAATTGTGCTCGCCTACGTCGGCGAAGGCACCTGTTTCCTGATCAACGGCATCAGCTTTTCGGCGGTGATCGTATGCCTGGCGGCCATGCGCCTGCCGCCCGCCGCAGCCCAAGCCGCACGTCCCCATGCTTCAGCACCTGGTGGATGGCTTCCGCTACGCCGCCCGCCACTCCGCCGTGCGCCGCGTGCTCGCCCTCATGGCCGCCGCTACCTTCTCCGGTATGCCCGGCCTGGTGCTCATGCCCTTCTTCGCCGACGGCATCTTTCATCGCGGCTCGCGCGGCCTCGGCATCCTGATGGGCGCCATGGGAATCGGCGCCGTCATCGGCACGCTCGTCCTGGCGCGGCGCACCCGCCTCAGCGGCCTCGCCCGCGTGATGACCATCAGCGGCATCACCACCGGCGCCTGCTACCTGCTGTTCGCCTACTCGCCTTCGTTCTACCTGTCGCTCGCCATCATGCCGGTCATCGGCTACAGCGTGATGCGCCAGATGGCGTCGGCCAATACCACCATTCAAACCCTGATCCCCGATGAATATCGCGGCCGCATCATGGCGCTCTACGCCATGACGGTAGTCGGTCTGGGACCCTTCGGCAGCCTGGCCGCGGGCGCGCTCGCCGGACGTTTCGGCCCGCGCTTCACCATGGCCGCCGGCGGAGTGCTCGCGCTCTCCGCCTCGCTCGTCTTCGCCTGGTATTTGAGGAGAGATCCGATTGCGGCTTAAACCTACGTTGCTTCTGACCCTGCTGGGGGCCGCCATCGCGTTCTGCCAGGATAGCGGGGCAGCCAAACTCTGCGCCCAGATCCCGCCACTCGCCGAGGAACTCACCAAGATCTCCGGGATGCCCCTGCGCCATCCCGTGCCGTGCGATTTCATCAGCAAGGACAAGATCGCCGAGTTCCTCAATAAGCGCGTCAAGGAAGTCGCCAAGCCCGAGGAAGTCCGCGCCGAAGAGCTCACGCTCAAGAAATTCGGTCTCGTCCCCGCCGATTTCGACCTCGCCAAAAGCACCGTCGACCTGCTCACCGAGCAGGCCGCCGCCTTCTACGATTACGACAAGAAAAAACTCTTCGTCACCGATTCCACTCCCGGCGATTCGCAGGAGCCGGTGCTCGCCCACGAAATCGCCCACGCCATCGCCGACCAGAACTACAATCTCGGCAAATTCATCAAGCAGGGCCGCAAGAGCGACGATGGTTCCACCGCCCGCCTTGCCGTCATGGAAGGCCAGGCCACCTGGCTGATGTCGGAACTCCTGGCGCGCAAGATGGGTCAGTCGCTGAAGGGTTCGCCCGCCCTGCTCGCCGCCATGAGCGGCATCAGCGATAACGGCGCCGGCCAGTTCCCGGTTTTCGACAAATCCCCGCTGTACCTGCGGCAGACTCTCGTCTTCCCTTACACCAAGGGCATGCTCTTCCAGCACGCCGTGTTCGACCGCGACGGCCAGCGGGGTTTCTCCGAGGTCTTCCTCAAACCGCCCGTTTCCACCCAGCAGATTCTCCACCCGGAGAAGTATTTCGAGGGCGTGCAGCCCACTCATCCCGAACTGCCCGACCCCAAGCTTAAGGGCTACAAGAGCCTGGTCGGCGGCTCGCTCGGCGAACTCGAGCACACGATTTTGCTGGAGCAGTACGTCAACAAAGAGAGCGCTGCCGAGATCGCGCCTCACTGGCGCGGCTGCAATTTCGTCTTGATGGAGAATAAGAAGGACAATCGCGTGGTCCTGCTCTACGCGTCCGAATGGGACAGCCCGGATTCCGCCCGCCGCTTCTTTCAGGCCTACCGGCAAGTGCTCGCGAAGAAGTGGAAGCAGATGACGGTGGACGCCGAGACCACGGATCTAGTCGTCGGGACCGGCGATGACGGCGGCTTCGAACTTCGCATCAAGGGATCTATCGTGACCAGCGTCGAAGGGTTGCAGCCTGCGGTAAAATGAGCTCCATGCATAAATTCCGGGCTACCGCGGCCCTGACTTTGTTGTCAATCGTCGCGCCGCTTGCCCGCGCGGCCGTCGTACCGCGCCCCGCCCCCGAACTCGCGATCAATCTCGGTCAGGGCAAACAGATCAAGCTTTCGCAGTACAAAGGCAAGCCGGTCGTCCTCGCCTTCATCCTCACCTACTGCTCGCATTGCCAGAAGGTGATGGGCGCACTTGCCAAAATGTACACTGAATTCGGTCCCAGCGGACTTGTGGTGCTGGCCAGCGCCACCGAAGATATGGCGGCATCGGCGCTGCCCGGCTTCCTCCGCCAGTACGCGCCGCCGTTTCCGGTCGGCTACAACAGTAACACCGAGACCGTGTCGTTTCTCCAGCATTCCCCGATGCTGATGCTCTACATGCCCGGCCTGGTTTTCATCGACAAGGACGGCATCATCCGCGCGCAGTATGAAGGCAAGGACTCGTTCCTCGAAGAAACGTCAGCCGAGAAAAACATCCGCGCCGAACTCGAAAAGCTGATGGGCCCGCCCCCGATCAAGAAATCTCCCAAGTACAGGAAAAAGTAGGACGGTCTCAGACCGCTTGCATCACCTTCTCCAGCGCGCCTGCGTCGGGTACGCTTCCCTGTGCGATCCGCGAGTTGCCGCCGCCGCGTCCGCCGGCCGCGGTCAGCGCGACTTTCAAAACTTTGCCGGCGTCCACGCCGGAATCGGCGGAGGCGGCCAGCAGCACCGAGGGCGGGTCCCGCAAGGTCGCCAGAAATACGGCCATCGGCTGCGCGGTGAAGTTTTGCGCCACCGCGCGCAGGTCCTCCAGGTTGCCGCGCTCCAGCCGCTGCGTCACGCGGCGTAGTCCATCGGGGCCGGGCGCCGTCGCCTGGTAGAGATCCTTTCCTTGGTAAGCGGCGAGTTCGAGCTCGACTTTGCGCCGCGCCTTTTCGCCCGCCTTGGCCGCTTCCACTTGCGCCGCCACCATCCCGGGCACTTCGTCGAGCGCCGCCGAGAAGACCTGCGACACCTTGGTGAGCGCTTCGAAATCCGCGCGCGCGCGCTTCACGGCGCGGCCGCCGCACACGAACTCGACGCGCACCGATTGGCGGATCTTCTCCACTTTGCGCAGCAGGATGACGCCGATCTCCCCGGTGGCACGCACATGCGTTCCGCCGCAGGCGCTGCGGTCCAAGCCCTCGATCGAGACAATGCGCAGCGTGCCTTCGCGCTCCGAGGCTTTGCGCAACCCCTGCGCTTCCTTGGCGTCTTCAAAGCGCACATCGAGCGGCCGGTTTTCGTAGATCAATTGATTGGCGCGCTGCTCGGTCCGGAGCAGTGTCGCCGAGTCCACCGGTCCGCCCTCCAGGTCGATCGTGGCACTCTCGGCGCCGAGGTGAAAGCTGACCGTGTGCAGCCCGAAGAGCTCCTCGAAGACCGCCGATAATAGATGCTGGCCGGAGTGCTGCTGCATGTGATCGAAGCGGCGAGTCCAGTCAATCTGCGCCGTGACTTCGTCGCCGGCGGTGAGCGGCGCGGCCAGCCGATGCGCGATGCGATCGTCTTCGTCGACGACTTCGACGACCGCGACACCAGCGATCGAGCCTAAGTCGAACGGTTGTCCGCCCGAGGTCGGGTAGAAGGCGCTCCGGTCCAAATATACGGTCTGTCCGTCGGGTGAGCGGTCGACTATCCGGGCCTGGAACTCGGAAGTGTACGAATTCTTATAGTATAAGCGTTCGGTCATAGGATTATCGATATTCTTGCAGGTTGAAACAACACATTGCGCGCGATTTCAGCTATCATCGTCCGTTACTGAGAGGGTACTCCATGATATACGCCGACCGCGAGATGACGCGATATCTTCGATTGCTCCTGGACCATTCCACGAAGTGCGAGGACGAATCCTGTCCCTCCCACGCGCGGTTATACGAGATTTGCGGCATCCTTCGCGACCGGATTTTCACCGGAAGTTGCGCGACACCACCACGTCGGGGTACATTAGAAGAGTCGTCAGTACCTCCAGCAAGCGCCCGTAGCTCAGTTGGATAGAGCGTCTGGCTACGAACCAGAAGGTCGGCAGTTCGAATCTGTCCGGGCGCACCAACAAATCAACGGCTTAACAGCGCAAGCCCACCAAACCTTTCATCAACCTTTCATCACTTAGCGATTTGGCTCCGCCTTCAAACGCCGCTTTGCCCGCTTCTTCATGACGGAGCGCTCAAAGTCGGCTACCGCTTTGCGCTGGTTTTCGGGGATCACTTTCACGTAGTAGCGGAGGGTGGTCGAGGGGTCGGCGTGCCGCATTTGGCCCTGGGTGTCTTTGACGGTGCCATGCGTCTGAAAGAGCGTCGAAGCAGTCGAGCGCATGGCGCGAAAGTCGAAATCTTCAATCCCGGCCGATTTGGCGATCGGCTTGAGAACCCGCTTGAGAAAGTTGCCCACCCGGTAAGCGGTGCCGGTGACGGTCGGAAAAAGGAAAGCTCGCGGATCGTGGCGTTGCGGATGCTTCGCCACCCACGCATTCAAATCCCGAGCGAGGTCGGGCGGGACGGCGACCCAGGCATCGGACGTCTCGGTCTTCGTCTCTCCGATGCGATTCACGCCCTTCTCTTTTTCCTTCACGGCTTCATCAATGCGCAGTTGATCGGTGCCGACGTCTTCAATGCGCAGGGCGAGCAACTCCGCGGGACGTAGGCCGCAAAACAGAAGGATGCGGAATATGAGATTCTCGCGCCCTGCCGCGAACGAGAGGAGGCGCTTCATTTCCACGGACGAGTAGAAGCGCTCCCTCGATTTTTGCGTCTTCGGCAGTTCCAGTTTCCGCGCCGGATTGCGACCAATCAATCCCTCGTCGACAGCGTATTCAAGCGCTGCCTTGAGATACGTGCGGATGTGCTTCAGCGTCGATCGCCTGTATCCGCGCTCAGCGATCTGGTTCAATAGCCGCTGCAACGGGTCGAGCGTTAACTGAGAGAGCTCCCAATCTCCGAGGGCGGGGAGTACGTGCTTGTTGAAGATGCTTTGCAGGTTGCCTGCATTCGCCTTCCCCCAGATGCCCGCTTTGAGGGATCGGAAACGCTCCCATATGTCGCGGAACCTGAGTCTTCGCGGCCGTTCGGGCGGCAGTGCGAGTTCGCGCTCGATGATTTCGGCGAGCTTGTCCTGAGCGGCGCGCTTCGACATGGATGCTGTGGGACCCAACACCGGCCGACGCTGGACACGCTTTTCAATGCCATCCTCACGGACGTAGACGTAGTACAACCCGCGCCAATTCTCGGCACGGGTTCCGAACCGTTCGACAGTTCCCCGAGGACGCGCACGCTGCCGAGGCAGATGCAATCCGATCCCGGCGAAGTTGATTGGCTGTTCAGCTAGGTTAATTCCAGGAGCCGGTGCGACGCGCGATCGAACGCATTCTTGTTCGGATTCCCCGGGATCGGATTGCTCCCCCGTGCCCGGCAAGAGTTTGCCATCTTGAGGGCGGATTTCATTTTGTCTCGATTTCATGCTGATCCCACACACCGGTAGGGCTAACGAAGATCAAGCCCGAATCCCACCGCCGCCGTTCGGCGCTTTCGTTTGTCCAATTCGCCGGCAATCGTCAATGAAGCTTGCCAGCTCATTCGGGTCGAACCGCCGCACCTTCCCTAGCTTGATCGACGGTAAGACCGGGCGCCGCCGACCGTTGGAATGTTCAATGACCCACGCGCGGCTGACACCAAGCTTCTTGCAGATATCGGCGACGGTGAGAAGTTCAGTTAGACCGTTCATACCGTCGTCCGGAATACGAAAAAGAGGGCATCTGCGCGTCCGGCGTTCGCTGATGGGGAATTGCGCAACCTTAATAGAGACTGAATGTCAGCTCGAACGGTCTCAACGAATTGGCGCACAATTTCTGACCTCATAGTCTCCTAACCACCGAGGGGAGTGTTCGCCCGCCGTAGGGTAATTGTAGGGCAGGTAGCGCAACCCGCCAAAAGCGTCGAAGCGCTTTGCCGTAGGACTGGTTCTGGAGTAAACCTCAACAGAATGGCGACGCGATGACCTGGAACGCGGCAGCGAACTCGAGACCTTGGTGAGACTATATCCCGCGCGCTGAAGTGAATGCGGGCCCCAGGCTTGTGGGAACCGCGGCGGGGGCCTGCCGCCCTCGGAGCGAACTCCGTGCTCGTCGGCGAAAGGCCGGACCACCGGCGCAACCAACATCTCGCGCGCGAAAAGTCCCCGCAATTCGCGTTGGCGTTTGGGGAGCCAATCGGAAGCGTCAACCAGCAGAATGCCCGAGGGCCGAGGTGCCCGAGCCAACCAGAACTAGAATGAATCTCGAGAGTTCATAACCCTCCGGGGTCTTGTTTCCTGTGCTGCTAACGGAGACGGCGCAGGAACGCCCTGACGTGATCGAGCGGTGCCGATCAATTGACGGTTTCACGAGTCGAAATGAAGCCCCGAGATTCCGAGAATCGTTACCCCTCATCAACTCTTGACAGAGGAACCGACAAGGCTCACGACCGCGCCTGATTCCTAACTAAAATGGCGATAGCGTCTACTCTCAGGTTTGGCCAGCGCCAAATCGTTCCCGGAAAATCCTGACCTCTTTGTGCCGAACCTGGGGCGCGTTCAACTGCAGCACGTCCGCAGCATCGCTGCAGCTAGTGTTTTTAGGGACGGGCGCTTCTTTGCCGTGCTCAACGCGCAGTAGTCCGTCCCGCTCACCAGTTTGAATCCAGCCCGCGCCCAGTGGCTGCGAAGCTTTTCCGTCGCTGCCCGAAACTCCGTTTTTGAATCCCGAATGCCGTCGGCTGGGCGCCAGCCGGGGTCGAGATAGTTCCTGAACTGAAGTGGGAAGGGCTTCATAGCAACCAACCCACAGTACTCTCCGAAAACGTCCATAGTTCTAGAGACCGCGAGTAGCCCGAATCCGTGCCTTTGAAATGCCGGCAGGATTTCAACGTGGTTTATTATTAGAAGATCCAGCGGGAGGATATCGACGAACTGACGCCGAATCCTATCGTTGTAGTCATAATCGTGCGCCTTGAAAAAGACACTGTGGTATTTGCCGAGCTCGCTGCTCTCGCCGTCCATAACGTCGAACAGATCCTCGCCGGCATCAGCAACTCGCCCCACCTGAACGGAATAGGCGCTAATCATTCCCACGCTGAGCTTCAACTCTGTATTCCGGATCTCGCCGTTGATCACTTGGATAAATTCGCGACTCGGCTCACTCTCGGCCAGAGAAGCAACCAGCTGAAAAGTTACCTCAAGCATCTGCACTCACCTCCTGTTCAAAACACTTTCGGCTGCCCGCATGCCTGGATCGAACCTCGTGCGCACGGTAAACCGAGCCCACCTCGTTGGGCTCATAACCCAAAGGTCGAAGGTTCAAATCCTTCCCCCGCAACCAA
>CAWBUN010000007.1:0-749750 GCA_963791985.1 uncultured Solibacteraceae bacterium
TGAATTGCCGGTTCGCATCCATCCTGGCGCTCGCCGCTTTTCTGACACCCGCGGCGCAAGCGCAATCCTACGAATTGAACGACTCCCACTTTCACCTGACCAACTACATTCAGGAGGGCACGGACATCCACGACTTCCTGAAAATCATGGACGGCAAGGTCGGCCGGGTCGCTCTATTCGGTATTCCGCTCCAGCAGCAATGGTCATACCGCGTGGATGCCGATCGCGCGCCGACATACTACCTGAACTCCGACGCCCCGCTGTACTACTACTCCTTCACCGACGCCTGGATCGCCATGGCCTACAAGTCGCTCACCAAGGAGGAGCAGCGCCGCTTCGATCCCATGATCACCGGCTTCAATCCCACCGACATGTACGCGGCCGACCACATCCGGCGTGTGCTGCGGACCTTTCCCGGTGTCTTCTCAGGTATCGGCGAATTCACCATCCACAAAGAGTTCGTATCTCCCAAAGTGGCCGGCGATGTCGCCAGCCTCAACGATCCCGCCCTCGACAAACTCCTCGATTTCGCCGGCGAGGTCGGCCTGGTTACGCTGATCCACAACGACATGGATACGCCGTTTCCGAAGCCCGGAACGCCCCCTGCCTACCTCGACCAGATGCGCGCCCTGCTCAAGCGCCACTCCGCCACCACCATCATCTGGGCGCACACCGGCATGGGCCGTGTCGTTCGCCCCGTCACCAATCACGCCGCCATGCTCGAAGCCATCCTCAAAGATCCGGCCTTCAATCACGTGTACTTCGACATCTCCTGGGATGAAGTCGCCAAGTATCTCGTCGAGAGCCCGGCGACAACCCAGGTCGCGGCAGATCTGATCAACCGCTATCCCGACCGCTTCCTCTTCGGCACCGACGAAGTCGCTCCCGCGGATCAGAAGAAGTACCTCAAGATTTACGGGCAGTACGCGCCTCTCTGGAAACTGCTCACTCCCGAAGCCAGTGAGAAACTCCGCAAGGGAAACTACGAGCGCATCTTCGACGAGGCCCGCCGCAAAGTGAGGGCCTGGGAAAATCGCTCTCTGCTTACTTCTTCGCCGGTGCCAGCGGCGGTGCCTCGCTAGATGGCGGAACAATGTTCTTTAGCCGCAGGTAGGTGACGATGTTGCCGTAATGTTCCGAGGCGTGCATGTTGTTTACCGACAGTACGCTGAATTTCGCCATGTCGCCCCCGAACATCTTCACCGTCTGAAGCCCGTTCGTGTCATTCATGCCGTCGTAGGCCTTGTCGCAGTAAGCAAAGGCGTCTTTCAACGAGGCGATCAAATCGGCCTTCGTATGCCTGGTCTCCTCGATTTTCGGCGTCGGATTCTTTTCGCCAAGCGCGGTGGAACAGAAAATATACTGCGCGTCGCCCACATGTCCAATCAGCTGGCCGAAGCTGCGGATCGAATCCGTCGGCTTGAAGCTGTAATTCTCCGCGGGCATCTTCTCAGCGGAGGTGAGTATCCAGGACTTCATTTGTCCGTAGGCCCGTTTATTAAAGGCGCTCAGCGGATTCTCCTGGGCCATGGCGGCAATGGCAGGTGCAAGCAGACAGATCACGAGTGTACGCATGTAGTTCTCCTCTCCAATGCTACGCGACCCTGCCGGAAAAGTTCCCTCAGCGGGCCTTCTGTAACACTTGTTCCGCGTTGAGCGCGCCCTCGGGCGATTCCTCGTGCTTGAACATCAGGTACAGATCGCGCCCCGTCGCCAGCAAATCCTTCGACCGCGCCGCGAAGCCTTCCACGTCCTCCATCGTGTACGCCGGCTTGCGTAACCGGTAATACACAAAGTCGGCCGTGATCACCTCCGGCACTTCCAACCTCTCCGACTCCGCCACGCACAACGACGCATTGTGGCCGCGAAGCGCCTCGTAAATCTCCTCGGTCAGCCAGCTCGCGTGCCGGAACTCGAACGCGTATCGCAGATCCTTCGGCAGCAGCGCCAGATAATCGCGCAACAGTGCGGCATCGCACTTCATCGCCGGCGGCAGTTGAAACAAAATCGGCCCCAGCCGCCGCGACGTCCGCAGCGGGTCGATCATCTTCAGGAACAGCTCCGTCGCCTCACCCGCATTCTTCAGCCGCAGGATGTGCGTGATCCGCATGTTCGCCTTCACCGCGAACACGAACCCCGCCGGCGTCTGCTCCACCCAGTTCTGCAGCGTGCTCAGCGAAGGCAGCCGCCGAAATGTGTAATTGATCTCCACGCAGTTCAACCGCGCCGCATAGTGCTTCAGAAACTGGTTGGAGGGTGTTTTCGCCGGATAGAATCCCGGCTTCCACGCCGGGTATGCAAAGCCGGAGGTTCCGGCGTAGAGAGTCGCCATGGCTTATCATTATCTCTGGCTGGAGGCCCCTGATGTTAGTCCACTGGATCGTGAACTGGCTGCTCGAAGCGCTGGCCCTATGGCTGGTCGCGCAGATGATTCCTGGAATGCAAATCCGCAGCTATGGCACCGCGCTGCTGGCGACGATGGTGATTGGGCTCGTCGATTTCACGCTCGGGCCCATCCTGCGGTTCATCGCCTTCCCCATCACGTTTCTGACGCTGGGCCTGTTTCGCCTCGTGATCAATGCCGTGCTGCTCAAGCTGGCCTCGCTCTTCACACCCGGATTCCGCATCGATGGTTTCCTCGCCGCGCTGCTCGGCGCGCTCGTCCTGGCCATCGTCACCGGCCTTCTCCAAAGTCTGGCCTGGGCCACCATCTAACGTGATCGCTCCCTCGAATTCATCCGAACTGGCCGACGCCCTCCACGCCGCCGCCTCCGCCGGCCAAACCATCGCGCTGCACGGGAATGCCTCCAAGCGCCGCATGGCCGGCCCCATCGCCCCCGCCGACGTTGAAATCAGCACCCTCTCCCTGCGCGGGGTCATCCAGTACGAACCGCAGGATCTCACCATCAGCGTCGCCGCCGGACTCGCCTGGCGCGAGCTCACCCGCCTCCTCGGCGAACACCGCCAGATGGTGCCGCTCGACCCGCCGTTCGCTGACGACGCCACCGTCGGCGGCGTCATCGCCGCCAATTGCAGCGGCCCGCGTCGACGCCTCTACGGCACCGCGCGCGATCTCGTCATCGGCATGCAATTCGTCACCCTCGAAGGCAAGCTCGTCCAATCCGGCGGCATGGTCGTCAAGAATGTCGCCGGGCTCGATATGGCCAAGCTCATGATCGGCTCCTTCGGCACCCTCGCCGCCATCAGCGTCGTCAACTTCAAGCTCCAGCCCATGCCGCACATGGAGCGCAGCTTCCTTCTGCCCTTCGCTGGGCTCCCCGACGCGATCGCCGCCCGCAATCTCATCCTCCGCGGCCAGTTGCAGCCCGCCGCCATCGATCTGCTCAACCCCGCCGCCGCCCGGACGCTCGGCAATTCGTCCTGGCTGCTGGCTCTGCGCGCCGCCGGCAACGACGCCGCCGTGGACCGCTACGAGCGCGAATTCGCTGGGCTCCCCGACGCCCTCGCCTTCGAAAACGAACGCCACCAGACCCTCTGGCGGCACATCGAAAACTTCACGCCGTCCTTCCTCAACCAGCGCAAGGATGGCGTCGTCGTGCGCGCTTCGTGTACGCTAAAGGAATCCGAAGCGGTCATGGAGTCCTTCCCCGGTCCGGCAATTGCCCGCGCCGGCAACGGTGTCTGCTATGGCTATTTCGAAAATGCGCAGGCCGCCGCGGAGTGGATGTCCGGTGCCGCTGGACGTAACGCCAAAGTCGTTGTCGAGTTCGCCCCCGATCGCGTCCGGGGCGAAATGGAACTCTGGCCCTCCGTGGGCCCCGAATTTGAAATTATGAAGCGGGTCAAGAACCTCTTCGACCCCCGGAACCTTCTGAACCGTGGCAGACTCTACCGCCGTATCTGAAAAGACCGATCTCGGGCCCAGGCAGTTCGATCTCGATAAGTGTGTCCACTGCGGCCTCTGCCTCAACGCCTGCCCCACCTACCGCGAACTCGGCCTCGAAATGGATTCCCCGCGCGGCCGCGTTTACCAGATGGTCCAGGTCGCCGCCGGCGCCCCCATCACCAGTTCCTACCGCGAACACATCGATCTCTGCCTCGCCTGCCGCGGCTGCGAATCCGCCTGCCCCTCCGGCGTCCCCTACGGCCGTATGGTGGAACACGCGCGCGCCGAAATTGAGCAGCACAGCACCCGTGGCTGGCTTGCCACCAAACTGCGCAACTTCGCCTTCCTCCATGTCCTGCCCTCGCGCAGCGCCCTCTCCGTCGCCGGAACCCTGCTCTACCTCTTTGAAGTCAGCGGCCTCAAAGCGCTCGCACGCGGACTCGGCCAAATGAAACTGCTCGGTGGGCTCAGCGACCTGCAGCAGCTCACGCCCTCCGCCGAGCCGCCGTTCTTCTTCAGCCAGATCGGCCGCACCTTCCCGCCCGAAGGCCAGCGCCGCCATCGCGTGGCCTTCCTTGCCGGCTGCATCGCCAACTTCAGCTTCGCCCGCTTGAATGAGGCCACCATCCGCGTCCTGCAGCGCAATGGCTGCGAAGTCGTGGTCCCGGAGAATCAAGGCTGCTGCGGCGCCCTCCACCTCCACTCCGGCATGCGCGAGGAGGCCCGCAAACTCGCCTGCCGCAATATCGACGCCGTCCTCAGCGGCGGTTTCGACGCCATCATCACCAACGCCGCGGGCTGCGGTTCCACCCTGAAGGAATATGGCGAGTTGCTCGCCGATCTCCCCGAGTACGCCGAAAAGGCCCACGAGTTTTCGCGCCTCATGCGCGATATCACCGAGTTCCTATCCGCGCTCGAGTTGAATCCGAATCTCGGTCCCGTCGACGCCGTCGTCACCTATCAGGATTCCTGCCACCTGGCCCACGGACAGCGCATCCGCAAATCCCCGCGCCAGTTGCTCGCCGCCATTCCCGGCTTGACCTTCGTCGAAATGTCCGGCGCCGATATCTGCTGCGGCAGCGCCGGCATCTATAACGTCGTGCAGAATGAAATGGCCATGCAGATCCTGGCCTCCAAAATGAAATCCGTGAATGCCACCCGCGCCGCCATCATCGCCACCGCCAACCCCGGCTGCATGCTCCAATTGCAAGCCGGCGTCCGCCTCCACGGCTCCTCCCAGCGCGTCATGCACGTCGTCGAACTCCTCGACCTCTCCTACAAGAATTCCAAGTAGGACACGCCTCCCGGCCTGTCCACTAATCAGATTTTCCTGTGGCTTTCAGCCGCCGTCTACGCCACCCGCTCCTGATCCTTATACTGCAGCTGATACAGCTTCCAATAAATCCCCCGCTGCGCCAGCAACTCCTGGTGCGTCCCGCTCTCCCGCAGATTCCCCTTATGCATTACCAGAATCCGGTCGGCCCGCTGGATTGTCGAAAGCCGGTGCGCAATCACGATCGACGTGCGTCCCGCCACCATCCTGTTGAGCGCCTCCCGCACCCGAAACTCCGTCTCCGTGTCCACGCTCGATGTCGCCTCGTCCAGAATCAGGTACCGCGGATTATGCGCCAGCGCCCGCGCGAAACTGATCAATTGCTTTTGCCCCGTCGATAACCCGCTTCCGCGCTCCCGGATGGTATGCCCGAATCCCTCCGGCAGCGTGCGGATAAAATCCATCAGGTTCACCTGCTCCGCCGCCGCTTCCACATCTTCATCGCGGATGTTCTCCGTCCCCAACCGGATATTCTCTTCCAGCGTCCCGGTGAAGAGATACGGATCCTGCAGCACCACGCCGAACATCCGCCGCAGGTCCAGTGGATCGAACAGGCGAACATCAATGCCCCCCACCTTAATGGCGCCCTTCTGCACGTCGTAGAAGCGCAGCAGGAGGCTGATCAACGTAGTCTTGCCCGCGCCCGTGTGCCCCACTACCGCGACCGTCTCCCCGGGCGCGATCGTGAAGCTCACGTCGCGCAGCACCCAGTCCTCATCCTTGTACGCAAACCATACGTGGTCGAACTCGATCGGCGCGATCGCGGCCGGCGCCGGCAGCGCCGATTCCGGCGGCACCACCTCGGCCTTCGTATCCAGCAGCTTGAACACCCGCTCTGAACTCGCCATCGCCGATTGCAGAATATTGTATTTCTCGCTCAAATCCTGAATCGGCCGGAAGAACCGCAGCCCATACTGAAGGAACGCCGCCACTACCCCCAGCGAAAGCCGGCCCGCCTGAACCCGAAATCCGCCGTACGTCAGAATCCCGGCCAGCGCCAGCATGGAGAGGAACTCCACCACCGGATAAAACCATCCGTAAGCCGTGATCGCGTCCTTGAAGGCGTCCATGTGCTCGCGATTCACCTGCTCGAATTCCGCACAGCTCCGCTCTTCGCGGTTGAACAGCTGCAGCACCGCAATCCCCGTGATGTGCTCCTGCAAGAATGAGTTGATCTTGGCGATCGCCACCCGGATCCGCCGGTAGCTCTGCGTCACGCTGCGCCGGAAGATCACTGTTGTCAAAATCACGAAGGGCATCGCTGTCAGCATGATCGCCGTCAGCATCGGACTGAAGCTGAACATGATCGCCAGAATGAAAACCAGCACCAGAATGTCGCCGAGAATCGTCACCAGGCCAGAGGCGAACAGTTCGTTCAGCACATCCACGTCGGTCGTGACCCGGGTCACCAGCCGGCCCACCGGATTGCGGTCGTAAAACGCCAGGTCGAGACTCTGCAGATGCTCCATCAGCTCGCGCCGCAAATCAAACATCGCCAGCTGCCCCGTGTACTGCATCACGTACATCTGGACGAACTCGCACACAAAGCTCGCGGCCAGTACGCTTAGGTATACCAGGCCGATCCGCGTCAGGCCGCTCCATGCATCGGCCGGCAGGTAGCGCCCCAGAAACGCCGGGATCTGCCCTGGGTTAGGCGCGATGTACCGGTCCACCGCTGTCCTGGTCAGCAGGGGTCCGAGCACTTGAAGCGCGGATTGCACCAGCAGGAAGACCAGTGAAAGCGCCACCAGCAGCCGGTAGGGACGCATGTACCCGAGCAGCCGGCGCATCAGCCGCCCGTCATATGCCTTGCCGAGAACCTCTTCTTCCACTTCTCCAGTCTAGACCGGTGCTTGCAGCCGGCGGGCAGGGCGCCCGGCAGCGTGCGGTATGATAGCCGTAGCCTTTTGGTATGACGCCGGTGCAGGAATCCCCATCCAAGAACAAGCTGCCCTGGACCAGCATTGCCTGGTTTGGTGTGCTTCTGCTCGCTTGCTACGCGCCGGTGCTCAGGGCTCTGGTCCGTCAGTGGGACCACGATCCCGATATGGGGCATGGCTTCTTCGTCCCGCTCATCGCCCTCTTTATTGTCTGGCAGCGCCGGGACGAACTGACGGCCATCACCCCCAAACCCAACTGGTGGGGCCTCGTGCTCGTCTTTTGGGGTGCTATGCAATTGATCACGGCCACCCTCGGCGCCGAACTCTTCACCGCCCGGCTTTCTTTCCTCATCACCCTGATCGGCATGATCCTGACCCTGGGCGGCACCTTCATGCTCAAGAAGCTGGCCTTTCCCATCTTCCTGCTCTTCTTCATGGTGCCGATCCCCGCCGTCATCTATAGCGCCGCCACCTTTAAACTGCAGATTCTGGCCAGTAAACTAGCCGACGACGCGCTCACCCTGCTTTCCATCCCCGTGCTGCGCGAGGGTAACGTTCTGGAGCTTCCCAACCAGAAACTCTCCGTAGTGGAGGCCTGCAGCGGCATCCGGTCCCTGCTCTCATTGACTTTTCTTTCGCTGGTTTACGGCTACTTCTTCGAAAAGAAGACCTGGATCCGCGTTGTGCTGTTCATCTCTACCATCCCGATCGCGATCATTGCCAACGGCAGCCGCGTCACCATCACCGGCATCATGACGCAGATCAAGGCGGAACTGGCCGAAGGCTTCTTCCACGAGGCCCAGGGCTGGGTGATTTTCATGGTCGCACTCGCGATCCTGATCGTCTGGCATCAGATGCTGATCCGGGGCGCGAACTTCGTGGAGGCAAGGAGGCATGCGTGAATTTCATCGGCAATAAGTACGCTCGCGTGTTGACCGCTCTGCTGCTGGTCCAGGGGATCGTTTTTTATACCGTCGCCCTGCGCGCCGAGAACACCCCTCCGGTGTCTCCGCTGGCCGGCTTTCCCTCCAGTGTCCCCGGCTGGGAGATGTACAGAGACGTGAAGATCGAACAGGAGACCCTCGATATCCTGAAGGCCGATGACACCCTGAACCGCATCTATACCAATTCCCAGCGGACTTCCCAGGCCTTCCTGTTCATCGCCTTCTTCAAGACTCAACGGTATGGCCAGGCTCCCCACTCCCCCAAGAACTGCCTGCCCGGCAGCGGCTTTGAGCCGATCGAATCCGGCCCAATTTCAATCGTCGTGCCGGACCGCGCCGAGCCCATCGTGGTCAATCGCTACCTGACCGCCCGCGGGGAAGAGAAAAGTGTCACCCTGTACTGGTATCAGAGCCGCAACCGCATAATCGCCGGCGAGTTTTCGGCCAAATTCTGGCTGATCGCCGATTCCATCCGGTACCACCGCAGCGATAGTTCGCTCGTAAAGGTCGTGGTTCCAGTCCGCGACAACGACGCAGCCGCAGCAACTCGCATCGCCACCGATTTTGTGCAGGCGATTTTCCTGCCGGTTTCCCGCCAGCTTCCTCTGTAAGGCATTTCACGGTTGTTGTAAATCTCACATCAGCAAATCACTTAGTACCCCAATACTATTGCGGATCCATTACTCTAGTGGGGAGAAACAGGTGATGGTTCAGCCATTGGAGCTTCTATTCATAGGTGAGAGTGGTGTGGACGCCGTCGTAACGGAATTGCGGCGCGGCAACTATTCCCCCTCCATTCAGTGCGCCACCAACCTCGCGGAGCTGGAAAGCGCTCTCACTACCCATCCCGATATCGCCATCAGCGATTTCTCGGTGGAGCCGGGCTTCGGCGCCCTGGAAGCCCTACGCGTCATTCAGGAGCAAGGCGTCGACCTGCCCCTGATCGTGGTTTCCGGGAAAATCCGTGACGCCGATGTCCTGGCGGTGCTGAAGGCCGGCGCCGCCGACCACCTCACCCGCACCAACCTGATGCGCCTCAACGCCGCGGTGGAACGGGAATTACGCAGCGCACGCATGCGCACTGACCGCGTCCGTCTCGAAGAACAATTCCGCCAGGCACAAAAAATGGAGGCCGTCGGCCGCCTGGCCGGTGGAGTTGCCCACGATTTCAACAATCTCCTCACCGTAATCACCGGCTACAGCGACCTCCTGCTCGGCAGCCGCGATCTAAAGGACACCCAGCGCACCGCGCTCGAGGAAATCCGGCGTTCCGCCGAGCGTGGCGGCGCGCTCACCCACCAGTTGCTCGCCTTCAGCCGCCGCCAGCCCATGCAGGCCCGCCCCCTGAAAATCGACGAACTGGTTCTCCACATGGAGCGCATGCTGCGCCGCCTGATCGGGGAGGACGTAGAATTGGTGACCATCGCCGCTTCTTCCGAAACCGTGTTCGCCGACCCCGGCCGGCTGGAGCAGGTGATCATGAACCTCGTGGTCAACGCCCGCGACGCCATGCCTGGCGGCGGCAAGCTCACCATCGAAACCGGCAGCATCCGCCTCGGCGATGGCCTCGCCGCCCGTCACCTCGGCGTGCCCCCGGGCAACTACGTCACCATCTTCATCACCGATACCGGCGTGGGCATGGACCAGGAGACTCAGAGTCACCTGTTCGAGCCCTTCTTTACCACCAAGAATCCCGGCCGCGGCACCGGCCTTGGTCTGGCCACTGTCTATGGCATCATCCGCCAGAGCGGCGGTGCTATCGGCATCGCGAGCGAGCCCGGAAAAGGGACGTCCGCGCACATCTACCTTCCGCGCGCCAAGGAGAAGGCTGAATCCCCGTCGGTGGACCGACCGCCGGCACTGATGCCGCTCACCGGCCGCGAAACCATCCTCGTCGTGGAGGACGAAGCCCGCGTCCGCAAACTGATCGTCGACGTCCTCATCGGCCGCGGCTACCGCGTCCTCGAAGCCACCCGTGGAGAAGAGGCCCTCCGCATCTGCAAGGCCCACACCAATGAAATCAATCTCGCCGTGGTCGACGTGGTGATGCCCGAAATGAACGGCCCCGACCTCATGCGCCAGATGCAGCCAATCTGCAAGGGAATCCGCGTCCTTTACATCTCCGGATACACCGACGAGGCCATGATTCACCACGGCATCCCCGAATCCGGAGCCGCGTTCCTCCAAAAGCCCTTCGTCCCCGACCAGCTCGCCCGCAAAGTCCGCGAAGTCCTCGACGCCCGCGCCAACGCCGCCGAAGGCCAGTAACGAGCGATCTCTTCCTCTACCGCGGGTGCGTAAACTCATTCGCATGCGGAATCAGCTCAAAATAAACCTGGCTCGCCAGGTCCGTCCGCCAATAACCCCTCCACTGGGCATACCCGCAAATCCCGAAAAACAGCACCGCCGTCCCCGCCGCGATCGCCCACGCCGGAATCCGCCGCCTTCGGGGCGCACTCATCATCAACGCCCCCGCCGAGGGACACTCCGCGACGCACTCCAGGCACCCGATACACTCCGCCGAACGGATCGTCACCAGCCGGTCTACAGGCAGCGCCGAAGGGCAGGCCTTCGCGCACTTCCCGCAATCGATGCACAGCGAAGCTTCACGCCGGATCCGCAACGGGCTGACCAGCGACGCGAGCCCCATCAATGCCCCGTACGGGCACGCGTAGCGGCACCAGAAGTTCTGCACAAACACCGACCCCACCACCAGCCCCGCAACCACCGTTCCCCCCGCAAGCCCCATGAAGCGAAAGAAGTTCAGCATCTTCACATCGTCCACGATGCCATACGGGCCTTCGAGGAACGCGAGGATTCCCGGCACCGTCATGGAGCCAACCGCGTAGAGAAACAACGCCAGCAGCAGATACTTGAGGCTGCGCAGCCCCACGTCCAGTTTGCGCGGCAGCCGGAAGTTGCGCCCAAACGTCTGCCGGCCCAGTTTCCAGAGATACTCGGAAATCGTCCCCACCGGACACAGCCACCCGCAGAAGCTCTTGCGGAACAACCAGGACGCGGCCAGGAACGCGATCAGCAGGAACATCCCCGCCGGATGCAGGCGCGGCACCTGCCCGGTCAACAGCAGAACCTTCAGGTTCATTAGCGAAGCGACGGGCAGCCAGCCTTCGACCCCGGCCGGCCGCGCAGCCCACGGAGATTTCCCCCCGGTCTCGTAATACCGCACGAAGAGGTAAAACTCCACGCCAATCCAGGCGTTGAGCGCGAAAAAGGCCAATTGCACCGCTCGCCGCAGGGTCTGGGAACGGTCGATTCCAGGGCGCCGGATGAACTTGGCCATAAGTGCTCTCTCTATTTTCAGACTAAACTGTCGCAAAATGCAACGCAGTGACTGAAGTCACACCACGCGCATGCGCCAGCTGGAATAGAGTGCGGCCCGCTCTTCTGGGGTAAGCGGCGCGGGATTGGGACTGGGTTGATCTTCCAGGCAGTGGTTGTTCACGTAGCAATCCAGCTTCTGCCGCATGGCCGCTCGCCCGCGATGCAGCCGCGTTTTGACCACGTCGATCGAGAGGTCCAGGACCTGCGCGGTCTCCTCGGTCGAGAGCTCCTCCATATCGCGGAGCAGAACCACGGCCCGATAAGTCTGCGGCAACTCGGCGATTACGCGATCGATGACGGCGCGCAATTCCGAGCGCAGCAGCTCGCCCTCGGGAGGATCGATGGACTCGGGGACTTCGGCGGCGGCCGGCAGTTCCTCGAGCGAAAGTTCGTGGGCAGGCGCGAAAACGCTGCGCCGGCGATGCATCAGGCACACATTCTTGGCGATGCGAAAAACCCAGGCCCGCACCCGTTCCGGTTCCCGTAGCTGGTCGAAGTTGTCGAAGACCTTGAGCAAGGTCTCCTGCGCCACCTCTTCGGCATCCTGGGGACTGCCGCAGATCAGCCAGCTATAGTGAAACACCTTGGAGCGGAAGTGTTCGACGAATTTTTCGAAGGCATCCGCCTCCCCCGCGAGCAGCGCGCGAGCAAGATCGGTCTCGCCTTGCTTGTCCACGCACCGATTGTAACCCGCTACACCGTGGCGGGTTCGTGCGTATGCAGGGCGGTTTCGATCACCGGCGGCATCGCCAGCGTGTTCTTGATCAGGCACGCGTTGATGGCGCGCATCATGCCGGCTTCGTGCTCCGGCGCCAGGCCCGGAGCGAAGACATCCACGTGGAACTTACCCAGGCGCGCCGGAGCGGCAGCCTTTTCGGCGTTGACCACAACTTCGAGGCCCGTTTGCGAAAGCTTGTGATTCTTGAGGTATTGTGCGGCGTAGAAGCCCGCGCAGGTCCCGAGCGATGCCAGCAGGAACTCCGGCGGAGTCATCCCTGAGTCGGAGCCGCCGTTACCGGCCGGCTGGTCGCAGATCACGCGAAGTCCGCGCGCGGTGGCCGCGAACTTCACGTCTCCCAAATGCTGAATGCGAATTTCCATGTCCACTCTCGAAGATGCAATTGCCGGAAGGACGTGACAGTGGCGGGCCAAATTTGTCCCGCCTTACCGAAAGCGTTTGTTGATAATAAGTGACTTGCGCGACCGGGACGTGGAAAAGCGGGACACGATGTCCCGCTTCTCAATTCGGACCTCTTTACCTGGTTCCATCATATGACTTTGTCCAGGGGAAAACGGGGTGGCCGCGGGAAGAGTAGATTTATAAGTGCTTTTGATGCAGGCGAGTACGGGGGATAAAATATATTTGAAGTTGTGGTGAACGGGTTCGGGCAAAAAACCAGATTAGCGGACAGGCCGGGAGGCCTGTCCCACGGGTATCCACCACCTGTTCGTGAGGTTGACGGTTGATTTAGCAGAATGCTACCCTATTCTGCTAAGCAATTCGACGGGGTTTTCCTTCTTCTAACATCATGGATGCCATGTTGCACGCCTTGGGCGGAATACTGCTGCGAGCAGTGCCGACCTTTCTGCTGGTGGTCCTGCTGCACTTTTATTTGAAGGGCATGTTCTTTAAGCCGCTCGCAAAAGTGCTGCAGGCGCGCTATGAGGCCACCGAAGGCGCGCGTAAGGCTGCCGAGCAGAGTCTGGAACAGGCGGCTGCCAAGACCGCGAAGTACGAAGCTGCCTTGCAGGCGGCCAAGGCCGAACTCTATCGCGCCCAGGAGACTCACCACAAAACGCTTCAAGAGCGCGAAGCCGCGGCTCTCGCTGCCGCGCGCCAATCCGCCGAAGCCGCGGTGAAACAGGCGCGGGAACTGCTTGCCGGGGACGTCGAAGCCGTCCAAAAAACGCTCGCCGCCGATAGCGACGCGCTCGCCAACCAGATCGCGGATTCCATCCTCCGCAGGAGCGCGGCATGAGACGCCTCGCGCTCTATCTCGCCATCGCGGTGGGCCTCTTCGCCCAGGCTCCCAAGGAAGCACCTAAGGATTCCCTCGCCGAGAAGGCCGATGAGGCCGGCAATAAGGCCCACGCCGCCGAAGAAGAAGGCAGCATGGATGTCTGGAAGTGGGCCAACTTCCTCATTCTTGCCGGCGGACTCGGCTACCTGGTCGGCAAGAATGCGGGACCGTTCTTCGCGGCGCGGTCGGCCGGCATTCGCAAGGACATGGAGAATTCGCTGGCCCAGCGGCAGGATGCCGAGGCCCGCGCCGCCGATGTGGATCGCCGCCTCGCCAACATGGAGGCCGATATTGCGGCCCTGCGCGGCGAAGGCGAGCGCTCCGCCCGCGCCGAAGCCGAGCGCATGGAACAGCACACCGCCGCCGAGATCGTCAAAATTCAGCAGCACTCCGAACAGGAAATCGCTTCCGCCGGCAAGGCTGCGCGCATGGACTTGAAGCGCTATGCCGCGGAACTGGCCGTCGAACTGGCCGAGCAAAAGGTACGCGCGCGCATGACGCCGGACACGCAGGACGCGCTGGTACAAGGATTCGTACGTAATCTGAAATGACACTCTCTGCCGTAGCCACGCGATATGCCAACGCACTCGCGGACGTCGTCAGTCCGGCCGCGAGCCCCATTCGTCCCGAGGCCGCGCTCGAAGAGCTGCGCGCCTTCGAGAGCGCCCTCAAGGCATCGGTCGAGCTGCAAAACGCGCTGACTTCCCCGGCGGTTCCGGTGGGTCGCAAGCGCGCGGTGGTGGGGCGCATCGGCGACCTGCTCAAGATCTCGCCGATCGTGCGCAATTTTCTCTTTGTGCTGGTGGATCACCGGCGCATCGCGTCGCTCACCGACATCCTGCACAGCTTCGAATTAATCATGGACGAACGCCTCGGTTTTGCGCGCGCGGAGATTTCCTCGGCGCGAGAGCTGACCGAAGCGCAGCGTACGGCGCTGAGCGCGCAGCTTGCGCAGTTGACCGGAAAACGGATCCGGATGCGCTTCGCGGTGGATGAATCGCTGATCGGCGGCGCGGTCGCCCGGATCGGCTCCACGGTTTACGACGGCAGCGTGCGCGGCCAGCTGCAGACGCTGGAACGGCGCCTGAGCACGGAAAGATAATCGGAAGGAAATATGGCTCATATTCGAGCGGACGAAATTACCAGTATTCTGCGCCAGGAGATTGAGAATTACGAGCGCGCGATCGATGTCTCCGAGGTTGGCTCGGTGATCTCGGTGGGCGACGGTATCGCCCGAATCCACGGCCTCGAGAAGGTCATGGCGGGCGAACTGATCGAGTTCCCGCACGACGTGGCGGGCATCGCCATGAACCTGGAAGAAGACCAGGTCGGCGCCGTGCTGCTAGGCGATTACACCCTCATCAAGGAAGGCGACGAAGTCAAGCGCACCAAGCGCATCATGAGCGTCCCGGTGGGAGAAGCGCTGATCGGCCGCGTGGTCAATGCACTGGGACAGCCGATCGATGGCAAGGGTCCGATCCACGCCACGCAGTTCAACTCCATCGAGCGCCTGGCTCCCGGCGTAGTCGAGCGCCAACCCGTGAAAGAGCCGATGCAGACCGGCATCAAGGCCGTCGACGCCATGATCCCCATCGGCCGCGGACAGCGCGAGCTGATCATCGGCGACCGCCAGACCGGCAAGACCGCGATCGCCCTCGACGCCATCATCAATCAGAAGGGCGGCGACATGATTTGTATCTATGTCGCCATCGGCCAGAAGCGCTCCACCGTCGCCCAGGTGGTGAAGACGCTCGAAGACAACGGCGCGATGGAATACTCCATCGTGGTGGTAGCCTCGGCTTCCGACCCCGCGCCCATGCAGTACCTGGCGCCGTTCTCGGGCTGCGCGATCGGCGAATACTTCCGCGATAGCAAGCGCCACGCGCTCTGCATCTACGACGATCTTTCCAAGCACGCCGCGGCCTACCGCGAGATTTCGCTGCTGCTGCGCCGTCCCCCGGGGCGCGAGGCCTTCCCCGGCGACGTCTTCTATCTTCACAGCCGCCTGCTGGAGCGCGCCGCCAAATTGAACAACGAACACGGCGCCGGTTCGCTGACCGCCCTGCCCTTCATCGAAACCCAGGCGGGCGACGTTTCGGCATACATTCCGACCAACGTCATTTCGATCACGGACGGCCAGATCTTTCTCGAAGCCGATCTCTTCAATTCCAACCAGCGTCCGGCCATCAACGTCGGTATCTCGGTGAGCCGCGTCGGCGGCAACGCGCAGATCAAGGCGATGAAGTCGATCGCCGGCGGTCTGCGCCTCGACCTCGCGCAGTACCGGGAACTCGCGGCCTTCGCGCAGTTCGGCAGCGATCTCGACAAATCGTCGCAGGCGCAGTTGAATCGCGGACGCCACCTGGTGGAGATCCTCAAGCAGGATCAGTATCAGCCGCTGCCGCTCGAAAAGCAGATCATGATCATCTGGGCCGGCACCAAGGGATACCTGGACGATATCCCAGTGGAGCTGTGCCGCAAATTCGAAGCCGAGCTCTACCGCTTCAGTGAGAACGCGCACCGCGCGGTGCTGGACGAAATCAAGACCAAGAAGGCGCTGGACGCGGACCTCACCGCCAAGGTGAAAGGCATCATCGAGGAATTCAAGGCCCGCTTCATGGCGGAGAACGCACCGGCTAAAGCCCATGCCTAGCTTGATCGACATCCGGCGGCGCATTCGCTCCGTCAAGAACACGCAGCAGATCACCAAGGCCATGAAGATGGTCTCGGCGGCCAAGCTGCGCCGGGCGCAGGACCGCACGATCGCGTCGCGTCCGTACGGCAGCCTGCTGCGCAAGTTGCTGGGCAATGTGGCCGCGGCGGTAGCCAATGACGAATCGACGGCCGAAAACCCGCTGCTCGCGCGCCGCGAAGAGCATCACATCCTGCTGGTGGTGATCACCGGCGACAAGGGACTGGCGGGGGCCTTCAATACCAACCTGATCAAGGCCGCCAGCCGTTTCGTGGTGGAGCGCTCCCCGGCGCAGATCACGTTCGAACTGATCGGGCGCAAGGGACGCGATTATTTCCGCAAGCGCGAGGTCGCGGTCGCGGGCGAAGCTATCGGGCTGGCCGCGAAGGTGAAGTACGAGGATACCGCCGCGATTGCGCGCCGCGCCATGGAACTCTTCCGCAACGAAGAGATCGACGCAGTCTACCTGGTCTACAACGAATTCAAGAGCGTGGTGTCGCAGAAGTTGACGCTCTCGCGCGTCTTACCGGCGGAGTTGCCGGAGCAGGCCAATCCGGTGGATTACATTTTCGAAGAGCCGCCGGCGGACATGCTGAACATTCTGCTGCCCAAGTACGTGGAGATGGAATTTTACCGGGCGCTGTTGGAATCGGCGGCGAGCGAACACGCGGCGCGCATGACCGCCATGGACTCGGCCACTTCCAACGCGGCCGAAATGATCGACAAGCTCACTTTGTACATGAACCGTGTACGCCAGGCCAGCATCACCAAGGAAATCATCGAGGTGGTGAGCGGCGCGGCGGCGGCGGAGTAAGGAAATTATGGTAACGACCAACGTGGTAACCGGCAAAGTAGTCGTGGTGTCCGGTCCGGCCGTGGATTGCGAATTCCCGGAGGGGCAGATTCCCCTGGTGCATACGGCGATCCGGATCATCAGCGAGGGTTTCGACATTCCGACGCCGATCGATATCATCTGCGAGGTGCAGCAGCACATCGGCGAGGGGCGCGTGCGTACCATCGCGCTGCAGCCCACCGAAGGACTGGTTCGCGGCATGCAGGCGATCAGCCTGGGCCATCCGGTGGAAGTGCCGGTGGGTCCGGAAACGTTGGGCCGCGTGCTCAATGTCATTGGCGAGCCGGTGGACGAGATGGGGCCGGTCAACGCCAAGAAGCATTATCCGATTCACCGTCCGGCGCCCTCCTTCGAAGACCAGTCGACGCGCCTCGAAATGTTCGAGACCGGCATCAAGGTCATCGATTTGATCGAGCCTTATTTGCGCGGCGGCAAGATCGGTTTGTTCGGGGGCGCGGGCGTCGGCAAGACCGTTATCATTCAGGAGCTGATCAACAACCTCGCCATGAAGCACGGCGGCGTTTCGGTGTTCGCCGGCGTGGGCGAGCGCACCAGGGAAGGCAACGATCTCTGGCTGGAATTTCAGGAATCGGGCGTGATCGACCCGCACGATTACACCAAATCCAAGTGCGCCCTAATCTACGGGCAGATGACCGAGCCGCCCGGAGCGCGCCTGCGCGTCGGCCTCACCGGGCTGACGGTCGCGGAGTACTTCCGCGACGAAGAACACCAGGACGTGCTGCTCTTCATCGACAACATTTTCCGCTTCACGCAGGCCGGTTCGGAAGTATCCGCGCTGTTGGGCCGCATGCCCAGCGCCGTGGGATACCAGCCCAACCTGGCCACCGAAATGGGCGAGTTGCAGGAGCGCATCACTTCCACCAAGAACGGCTCGATCACCTCCGTGCAGGCGATCTACGTGCCCGCCGACGATTACACCGATCCGGCTCCCGCAACGGCCTTCGCGCATTTGGATGCCACTACGAATCTCTCGCGCGACATCGCGGCCCTGGGCATTTATCCGGCGGTGGATCCGCTGGCTTCCACGTCGCGCATTCTGGATCCGCACATCGTCGGGGAAGATCACTACTCCACCGCGCAGATGGTGAAGGGAACGCTGCAGCGCTACAAAGACCTGCAGGACATCATCGCCATTCTGGGTATCGACGAACTGTCGGACGAAGACAAGCTGACCGTGGCCCGCGCGCGCAAGGTGCAGAAATTCCTTTCGCAGCCCTTCCATGTGGCCGAGCAGTTTACCGGCTTCAAGGGCAAGTATGTCAAGCTGGCCGACAGCATCAAGGGTTTCCGCGAGATCGTGGAAGGCAAGCACGATAGCGTCCCCGAACAGGCGTTCTACATGCAGGGAACCATCGAGGACGTGCTCGAAAAAGCGGAAGCCATGAAGAAGGCGTAGCGCAATGCCGGACACTCTCGAACTCGAAGTCGCAACCCCCGAGCGCGAGCTGGTGCGCGAGCAGGTCACCGAAGTGCAGGTGCCTGCGGCGCAGGGATATCTCGGCGTGTTGCCCGGTCACGCGCCTTTATTGGGCCTGCTTGGAATCGGCACGTTGACCTATATGGTCGGCGGCAACAAACGTCACATTTCGGTCCACGGCGGTTTTCTTGAAATTCTGGAAGACCATGTCCGGGTGCTCGCCGATATCGCCGAGCGCGCTGAAGAAATCGATATTCAACGCGCCAAGGCCGCGTTGGAACGTTCGCAGCGAGAGGCCCTGAATCCGGCGCTGGGGGTGGATCCGGCGGAAGCTCTGGCCGCCACCATGCGTGCCGAAGCCAGGCTGGCCACAGCCGAAAAGAAATAGGGGTCCGAACCGGGGGAAAGGCCAATGCAGTCCGGACCGCACGTCCGCTACGCCGTACTCATCCCCGCATACCGGCCGTCGGAAGGCCTGATCGAGCTGGTGCGCGACCTGGCGGGCCGCGGCATTCCCGCGATCCTGGTGGTGGACGACGGCAGCGGCCCGGAATTTCGCGGCCTCTTCGATCGCATCGCCGAACTGCCCAACGTGCGCCTGCTGCACCACTCAGTGAATCTCGGCAAGGGCGCGGCGCTGAAGACCGGCCTGCATCACGCGCTCGACGAGTTTCCGAAATTGCACGGCGTGGTGACCGCCGACGCCGATGGCCAGCACCATCCCGAGGATATCGAACGCGTCGCCGCGCGCCTGATGGAGCAGCCCGGCGCACTGGTGCTGGGAGCCCGGACGTTCGATGCCGCCGTTCCGCTGCGCAGCCGCTTCGGCAACCTGCTGACGCGACGCCTCATGCAGGCGTTGATCGGGGCGAAGCTGCAGGATACGCAGACCGGCCTGCGCGGCATTCCCGCCGGCATGTTCCCACAACTATTGCGCCTGGAATCGCGCGGCTATGAATTCGAACTCGAGATGCTAATTGCCGCGCGGCAAACCGGTGTGCCCATGGTGGAGGTGCCGATTCGCACCATCTACGAGCCGGGCAACACGTCCTCGCACTTCAACCCGCTGGTCGATTCGATGAAGATTTACTTCGTCCTGCTGCGCTTCAGCTCGGTCTCGCTGATGACGGCGCTGCTGGACAATCTGGTTTTCTACTTTGTGTGGAAGCGCACCGGGATGGTGTTGGAGTCACAGATCGCGGGACGGCTGGTAGCGGTACTCTTCAATTATTCGATGGTTCGCAGAACGGTGTTTGCGTCGCGGGAGGGGCACCGGGTACTGCTTCCGAAATACCTGATGCTGGTAGGCGCGAGCGGGACGGCGTCGTATCTGGGCATTCGGTTTTTGACGGCGCGATTCGGCGTGAATGCGATGCCGGCGAAGATTTTCGTGGAGACGCTGCTTTTCTTTGTGAACTTCGTGATCCAGCGCATGTTCATTTTTCGCGAACCGGGGCGCCGCGGCGGAAAGGCCGCTGCCTGGCTGGCGCTCGTGTTGCTGGCGGGCCTGACTGCATTCGAAATCTACGGCTTCCGCACGTCGCACATCTTTGCGCAGGAGATCTGGTCGCCCGAGGGCAGCACTCGCGCGATGGCGTTCGGCGCGCAGTTTGCCGGGCTCTCGACGATTCTGCTGATTCTTGTACCGTGGCTATACGTGCCGCTAGCGGTGGGGTTGCTGACGGTGCTGACGGTGATCTTTCTGGGCCCCGCGCCGGTGCTCGCGGTGGCGCTCCTGCTACTCTCCGCATGGTCGCTGGGCGAGTTGGTGGGCCGCAAGCTGAAGCATGCGATACCCTCGACGCTGCTGGGGATGGCGGTCTATATTTTCGCGATGCCGTTTGCGGCGCGCTCGGCGGTGAACTATCCGGTGGTCTACGGAATCGTGCTGGTGCTGCCGCTTTTGGCGAACCTTCGAAACCTACGCCGCCAATTGCCGGTATGGCTGCGCGCGCCGGCGCGCTGCGAACTGCGCGGGTGGGGCGAGCGCGTGAGTTTCGCCGCGCTGCTCTTCGTGGTGATCACGCACTGGTTCGCGATGCTCAAGCCGGAGGCCAGCGCGGACGGACTCTCCATGCACCTGGCCGTGCCGGCGAATATCGCGGCCAACCACGTGATGACCTTCGAGCCCAGCCGCTATCTGTGGGCGGTGATGCCGATGGGCGCCGATTTCACGTACACGATTGCATACGTGCTGGGCGGCGAGATGGCTTCGCGCCTGCTCAATTTCACGATTCTGCTGGTGCTGCTGGCGTTGCTCTACTCCACTGTGCGCCGCTGGGTTTCGCGCAGCATCGCGTGGCTGCTGGCGGCGCTCTTCGCCACCACACCGATGGTGCAACTGGTGACCGGATCGCTTTTCGTGGAGAACCTGCTGGCCGCCATGATCTTCGGCACGATGGTGGCGATCTGGGGTTACAGCGAGACCGGTCAGCGCCGCTTTCTGAATACAGCAGCCGTGCTCGGCGGCACAGCGATCGCGATCAAGGTGGGCGCCGTCGCGTTTGTGGCGCCGGCGATGATCTGCGCCGCGGTCGAGATCTGGCGGCATCGCCGGGAGACCGGCGCCCGGTGGCTGATCGCGTTCGCACTTCTGGTGACGGCCGCCGCGCCTCCGTACGTGATCGCGTGGAGGAAGACCGGAAATCCGCTGTTCCCGTTTCTCAACGCTCAATATCAGTCACCGCTGCTCGATACGAAGGCCGATATTCAGGACAATCGCTTTCGCAGGCCGCTGACGTGGAATATGCCTTACGACCTGACCTTCCGCAGCAATCGCCACTATGAAGGTCAGGACGGATCGTTCGGGTTTCAGTACGTGGTGCTGGCGCCGATGGCGCTGCTGGTGCTGCTTACGGGCAAGCGGCGGCGGGCGGTGGCCGCGGCCTTCGTGGCTTTGACCGCGACGCTCGTGATCCTCAGTTCGGAGCCCAACGCGCGCTATCTGTATCCGGCACTGCCACTGCTGTGTGTGCCGTTCGCGGCACTCCTGGGCTGGGCAATCGCGCAGCATCGCGTGCTGGCGCGCGCGCTGATCGCGTTCACGATCGCATGCACGGCGGTCAACGCCTATTTCCTGCCGGCGTCCAGTTACTACCACAAGGATTTCTACGGACCGTTCACCAACGGGCAGCGCGAGGAATACCTGGGCGTGACCGCGCCGATCCGCAAATCGATCGCCTGGTTGAATGCCAACCATCCCGGAGCGACCGTGCTCCTGACGCAGGATAGTTACGTCGCGGGGCTCGGCGGCCAGGTGTACGAGAACCACTGGCATCAGTTCCGCACGCTGGACGAGATCCGGCGCTCTCCGGGCATGACCGAGCTGCGAAGACTGCTGGCGTCGTGGAAGGTGGAATACCTGATCGCGCGCAAACCCACGGCTCGCGATTACACTCACCCTGAGGCTTTGAAAGACGTACTGGATAATTGCACGGTGCCGGAATACGAGTTCCGTTACTACTATGTGGCGCGGCTGGAACGGGAGTGCAAAGCGCTCGCTCCCGCGGCTCCGCTGCGTCCGGTGCTGACGGCGAGCCGCGGAGTGTATGACGATATCGACCCCTTCGTGCTGTTCCGCGGCGATTGGGAGCGCAGCGACCGCTTCGAGGACGCATACCAGAAGACCGTGGCATTCACCGATACCGCTGGCGCAGAGGCGGCGCTCGCGTTCGAGGGCGACGCTGTTACCTATGTGTACACCAAGGCGCCGAACCGGGGGATCGCGGCGATCACGATCGACGGCGTGTCGAAAGGAAGTTTCGATCTGTACTCCGGCAAAATTCAATGGCGCAGCCGGCTGGATTTCGAGGGGCTGGGCTCGGGACGCCACATATTCGTGCTTCACGTTACGGGCTCCAGCCGGGGCGGTGCGGAGGGAGCATTCGTGGATCTGGACGCGCTGGAAGTTCGGTGAGGGGCCGGCAAGGGATGCCGGTGAAAAAGCAGCACGGGCAAGCTAAAGCATGCCCTACCAACGCGCAGGATTGGCTACGCGGGGTGAGGGGTCGAGCGTGAGCGGAGAAGCCGCCTGAAAGGCGGCTGCAGCCAGGATTGGCTGCCCCACAGGGCGGCACGGACCGGGGATATGGGTAGCTACGTCCTTGACGGCTCCGCGCCGTGACGGCACTTGAACGAGAGATTTACGGCAGCAAGTGGACAGGCCAGGAGGCCTGTCCCACTGGCGGCTACAATGTTTAGAAGAGCGTGCCGTCCACAAGCCAGCCTTCCGTTACAGACTCCGCCGTCCGCCGGCAAATGGAAAGGATTTTGGAGCACCGGCTTTTTGCGCGTTCCGGGCGCATGGCCAGGTTTCTGCGCCTGACGGTGGAGCGCGCGCTGGCCGGGAAGGCCGGCGAACTCAAGGAATACCTGATCGGCGTGGAGGTCTTCGACCGCAAGTCCTCGTACGATCCGCGGGTGGACCCGATCGTACGCGTGGAAGCGCGGCGGCTGCGATCCAAACTCAAGGCCTATTACGAAGGGGACGGCAAGAGCGACGCGGTCCTGATCGAATACCTCTCGGGCAGCTACGCGCCGCACCTGACGGTGCGCGCGGCGGCGGCGCCCGAGCGTCAAACGGCGGAAGGAATCACGGTCGCCGTGCTGCCGTTCGCCGATCTCGGCCTCAAGCCGGAGAACCAGTATTTCAGCGACGGCCTGACCGAGGAACTGATTCACGCACTCACCAAAGTTCCGCGCATGCGGGTGGTGGCGTGGAACACCGCGGCGCAACTGCGCGACCGCCAGGACGATGTGCGAGCGCTGCGCGATCAACTCCAGGTGGACGCGGTACTCACCGGCAGCGTACGGATCGCGGGCGGCAGTCTGCGGGTGCGCGCGCAATTGATCGACACGGCGAGCGGCGTCTATCTGTGGTCGGAGACCTTCGAGCGGCACATGCAGGACGTCTTCGCGATTCAGGAGGAGATCGCGCTGGCGATTGTGCGCACGCTGCGCGGACAACTCACGGGCGAGGGCGAAGGCGCGCTGCCGGCGCGCGGGCGCAGCAGCATTGGCGCCTACGATTACTACCTCAAGGGGCGTTACTACTGGCACCGCCGGTCGCCCGACGACCTGCGGCGGAGCATCGAATATTTCGAAGCCGCGATCGCCGCCGACGGCGAGTATGCTCCGGCATTTGCCGGGCTGGCCGACGCCTTTTCGCTGCTGGTGGACTACGGCCTGCTTCACCCGTCGGAGGGAATGCCGAAAGCCAAGGCGGCGGCGGAACGCGCGATCGAGCTGGATCCCGGGCTTGGCGAGGCCTACGCGTCATTGGCGCTGATCCGGTCGCACTACGAGTGGGAATGGCAGGATTCGCTATTGCTGTATCAGCGGGCGGTCGAGCTGAATCCGGGTTACGCGACGGCTCGTCAGTGGCTGGGGATCGACTGGTACGCGTTGAACGGGCGGTTCGAAGAAGCCAGGGTCCAGATGGATCTGGCGCTCCAGCTGGATCCGCTCTCCGGCATCATTCGCGAAGGCAGAGCCTTTCTGTATTTTCTGGAAGGCCGGCAGGAAGAAGCGGTTCACAGCTACCTGGAATTGATTCACGACGATCCCAACTTTTACAAGGGTTACACCTCGCTGGGCCGCGCGTACGCGCAGGAGGGCAGGTACCTGGAGGCGATCTGCATGCTGGAGAAAGGGCGTGCGCTGGCGGGCGACGTGCCGAGTATTCTGGCCGCGATGGGGCAGGTGTATGCGGTCGGCGGAGAGACGGACCGTGCGAGAGAGGTTCTGCGCCAACTGGAACAGATGTGCGCGCACTCGCACGTGCCATCGACTGCATTCGCGGTGGTTCACCTCGGGCTGGGCGAACCGGAACGCGCTCTCGACTGGCTGGAGAACGCGTCCCGGCTGCATGAATGCTCGCTCACATCGATTCACGTGCATCCCATCTACGCTTCCCTGCGCGGCGAGCCGCGATTTCAGGAATTGGTGCGCAAGATGGGATTCCAGCGTTAGGGAGCGGGCTCGAACGCTCCCTTACGGTCGCGGCTCTGATCGGGGGGTCTCGGACTGGAGGCGCGAGAGGTTTTCCTGGGCGCGGGCCAGGCGCGGGTCGTTTTGGGGGAGGGCGGCTTCCATTTCACGCAGGGTGCGGCGCGAGAGCTTTTCAGCTTCGGTGAAGCGGCGTTCGGCGCGCAGGACGTCGGCGAGTTCGCTGCGGGCGACCAGCAATTGAGCGTCGTGTTTGCCGAAGGTGCGCTCCAGAATTTCGCCGGCGCGCAGGTAGAGTTCTTCGGCGCCGGCTTCGCGGCCGCGCTCGTGGTAGAAGGCCGCGAGGTTCATCATGGCGCGGGCGGAATCGGGATGCGCGGCGCCGAGTGAATCGGTCAGGATCGCGATGGCCTCGCGGTAGCGTCTTTCGGCCTCCAGGTACTTTCCCTGAAAGCGGCAGGCCTGGGCCAGATTGTTGAGGGCGCTCGCGGTCACCGGATGGGCGGGGGGCAGATCGCGCGCGGCAAGTCCGAGGGCCTGGCGCGCAAACTCCTCAGCCTGCGCGTATTCGCGGGTCGCCATGGCAGCGGCGCTCAGATTGGCGTAGCCGGTGACAATGTGAAGCGGCTCCCCTGTGCCGGCGAGGCGGTTGAGCAGAGCCTTCGCGTCCGGGTAGCGGTGCTGTGCCAGATAGACGGACGCCAGAACCTGGCCGTTGGCGGCCTGGTCGGCGGGACTTGGCGGCGACAGCACCGCGAAGAGTTCGTCGGCGTGCAAGGCCAGGGATTCGGCCTGCTCCAGTCTTCCCCAGGACCAATAGAGCGCGGCCAGATTGCTGACGGCGCGCACGGTCTGCACGGCGGCATTGCCGAGCGCGGCCTCAAGGGCGGGAAGAGCTTTCAAGTGCAGGTCTTCACTCTCCTGGAAACGACCCTCGGCGCGCAGCATGACGGCCAGATTTTCCATCGCGATCGCGCGGTTGACGCGGTCGCGATCGCCACCCGCCTCGAAGGCGGTCAGGGCGCGGCGGAACAGAGTTTCGGCTTCCACGTAGCGGGCCTGATTGTAGAGCTCCGCAGCCTTGCGATTCATTTCCACGGCGTCCTGGCCGGCGAATGCCAGCGCTGCGGTGAACATCCCAAACAATACTTGTTTCCCCATGACTTGAGCATGCGGCTGACGCGGTGCCGGGAAGGAGTATGAAGCAGTTATCTTACTGTTAGAAACGAGAGCTCTTGAGATACTGAATGGATGCTGCTCACGCCACTTACACTTCGCGAAGTCACCCTGCGCAACCGGATCGGGGTCTCCCCGATGTGCCAGTACTCCTCCGAAGATGGATTCTTTAACGACTGGCACCTGGTGCATCTGGGCAGCCGGGCTGTCGGCGGCGCCGGGCTGGTGTGCACCGAGGCGACCGCGGTGGTGCCGGAAGGCCGCATCTCGCCGAACGACACCGGTATCTGGAAGGACGAGCACATCGAATTTCTGTCGCGAATCACGCGGTTTCTGCACCAGCAAAGCGCCGTGGCGGGAATCCAGCTGGCTCATGCGGGGCGCAAGGCCAGCGTGCGGCGTCCGTGGGAAGGCGGCACGGCGATTCGGGAGGCCGAGGGCGGCTGGCAGACAGTGGCGCCCAGCGAAATTCCGTTCCGAGATACGGACCCCACACCGCATGCGCTTGCGGCCGGCGAGATTCAGGGATTGGTGGAGGCCTTTCGCAAAGCGGCGCAGCGTGCGCTACAGGCGGGCTTCGACGTGGTGGAGATTCACGGTGCGCACGGGTATTTGATCCACGAATTCTGCTCGCCGCTGAGCAACCAGCGCACCGATCAATACGGAGGTTCGCTGGAAAACCGGATGCGATTCGCGTTGGAGGTTGCCGCAGCAGTGCGCAGCGTCTGGCCGGAGCGGCTGCCGCTGCTCTACCGCGTCTCCGCCACCGATTGGGTGGACGGCGGCTGGTCGCCTGACGATTCGGTGGAACTGGCGGGAAGGCTTAAGTCCGTGGGCGTGGACCTGATGGATTGCTCCTCGGGTGGCAACTCGACGGCGCAGAAGATTCCGCTGGTTCCGGGATACCAGGTTCCCTTTGCGGAGCAGATTCGACGCGAAGCCGAAATTCCAACGGCGGCGGTCGGGATGATCACGACGGTGGAGCAGGCTGAGGGGATTGTGAGCGAGGGGAAGGCAGACATGGTGCTGCTGGCGCGGGAGTTTCTGAGAGATCCTTACTTCCCGCTGCACGGGGCCGCGCAGCTTGGGGAAAAGCCTTCGCCGCCGCGGCAGTACGGGAGGGCGTTCTCGTAAAACAAAAGGCGGCTGGTCCGTGGGGACTGGCCGCCTCGTTGCTTAGTTGGGAAAAGATGTTTAGGTCTTGGAACGCTTGGCGGTCATGGAGCGCTCGACCGGACCGTCGGGACCCTGCATGGTGGTCTTCAAGGTCAGTTCGTCACCGGAGACAGTGCCGGAGTATTTCTGTTCCATCGTGCCGTTCGGCGTTTCGCGCTTCACGGTGAAGGAGACCTTGTCGCCATCGACTTTGCCATCGGTGATCGCAATCGCGGCCGGAGCGGCGCCGCCGCGTCCCATACCGCCGGTCATGGTGCCGGTAAGGGTCGAACCATCGGCCTTGAGGTCAAACGTCGTCTGCCGGGGCGGCCCGCCGTTGCGGCCGGGTTGCTCGGCTACCCACTTGCCGGACAGATCCGCTGCGAGCAGCGAAAATGCGGCGACAAGCGCAATCGTAACTACAAAAAGCAGCTTTTTGGTCATAGTACTCGTGTAGGCGTAGTCCATGGCACAGGGGTTACGGGTGGCGGCAGGACACTTTCGGTTATCCCTGGTGTGGCAGTTTGCCGCCATGCTAAGGAGAGCCTTTTGTTTTACATTGATTACAAACAAGTTATCGATACAAATTCGTGGTATCCAACGTGCGAATACGACCAATGAACCGGAGAGTAAGCTGAAAGTACCTTAATGTTGAGCAGCAAAGCCAGAGCCGCGAAGATCGGATGGAGCCTTGCGATTCTGCTGGTTTCCGCCAGCGCCGGAATTCTGGTGGACTGGCAGATGCCCGGAGTGGGGCGGTACAGCCGCGACTGGCTGATGCGACTGCGCGGACCGCTTCCGGTTCCCGAGGATATCGCGATCGTGGCGATCGACGAAGTGAGCATGGCTCGCTTCGGACGGTTCCCGTGGTCGCGGCAGGTGATTGCGCGGACGATCGACGCGCTGGCGGCGGCGCATCCGAAGGTGATCGCGCTGGACGTGCTGTTCACGGACCCTACCACACCGGAAGACGACGACAACCTGGCGCGCTCGATCGGGCGCGCGGGCAATGTAGTGGTCGCGGCGCAACTCACCGATTCCCCGGTGCACGGCGGACCGTCGCGATGGCTCGCAGCCGTTGCCGGTGATCGAACACGCGGCTAAGGCGGTGGGGCACGTCAACGTGCAGACCGAACTCGAAGGTGTGGCGCGGCAGATCGCGGAGCGCCTGGCCGACGATTCCGGCCGCTCTTACCGGGCGCTGGCGGTGGAAGCGGTACGCGTAGCCGATGGGACCAGCGAGGAGGGCGTTACGGATGCACCGCACGCGCTGCTGTTAGGGTCGCGCACGATTCCGCTGGATACGACGGCGCCCTCGGCGGTGATTGAGCCGACGGAATCCACGCGTGTGCTGCGCGGCGGACGGATGTCGATCGATTACATCGGGCCGGCGGGATCCTTCAACCCGGTGACGTACAGCCTTTCCGATGTAGTGTCGGGGCGCGTGCCGCCGGAGAAATTTCGCGGCAAGTTTGTGCTGATCGGCGCCACCGCGGCGTCGCTGGGCGATCGGATTTCTTCGCCGTTTGTGCGGTACACGGATGCGCGCGCCGATCAACATGGGGCACTGATGCCGGGCGTGGAAGTACTGGCGAATTCGATCAACGTGATTCTGAGCGGACGCTATTATTCCGAGACGTCCGACATGACGGCGTTCCTGCTGGCGGCGCTGGTAGCGGCGCTTACGCTGATGCTGCTGGAAGCCGCGCAGGGCGGGCACGAACTGCTCAAGCAACTGGGCGTGCTGATCGGAATGGCGGGGCTGATTATCGCGGCGGGCTACCTGGCGTTTCTAAAGCTGCTGATGTTTCCGCCGATTGTGCCATGCCTGGTGGCGTTTATGTGCGCAGGAGTGTTGGGGCTGCTGCAGCGCTCGATGACGGCGAGCGCGCGGCTGGATCACAATATCGCGGAGCTGGCGTTGTCGGGCGATCTGCTGGCGCCGGCGGGTCCGGGCATTCCGGGTCCGTACCACTGGGCGGAGGGAGGCCCGGTTTCACTCTCGCGCGGATGGCTGCCGAAGGGGCTGGAATGGAAAGCGCGCATATTGAGCGAGCTGAATGGCCGGCTGCTGGATCGCGCCAAGTTCGTCAACTTCGCGCTGCGCTCGATCGAAGACGGGCTGGTGATCGCGGATCCGGATGGACGGATCACGTTCGCGAATCGCAGCGCGGGCGCGATTCTTGGGGCGACGGCGCGCGGGCTGGTGGGGCAGAACCTGGCGCAGCGGCTGAACGGCTCAGTCGACGCCGAGACGCTGGCGCGGTTGGTGGCGGAACGCGGGCACGTGGAGCACGAGATCACGATCCGCGGCTCGCGCATGCGGCAGTACACGCTGCGGCTGGCGACGGTCTCCGCCGATGATAACGGCGACGGACCAGTGCTGGGAATTGTGGGTTCGCTTTCCGACGTGACGCGGCAGCACGAACTGCAGCAGACCAAGAATGACGTGATCTCGCTGGTGTCGCACGAAATGCGCACGCCGCTGACGGCGATTCAGGGCATGACGGAGCTGCTAGCCGCGTACGACGTGGAACCGGCGCGCCGCCGCGAGATGAACCTGGCCATCAACGACGAGGTGAAGCGGCTGGCGCGCATGATCACGGAATATCTGGACATCACGCGGCTGGAGAGCGGCGCGACGCAGATGCGTATGGCGCCGGTGCGGGTGGAGAGCATTCTGGAGCGGATTTTGATTTTGATCGAGCCGATTGCGGCGCAGCGCCAGATCCGACTGGTGCGGCAGATTCCGGCGGACCTGCCGGCGGTGCTGGCCGATCTGGACCTGTTCTCACGGGCGGTGGAGAATCTGGTTTCCAATGCCGTGAAGTATAGCCCCAACGGCACGTCGGTTACGGTCTCCGCGCGCGCCGAAGAAGATTGCCTGCTGATTGATGTGGCAGACCAGGGATATGGCATTCCGGAAGGCGACCTGGGCCGCATCTTCGAAAAATTTTACCGCGTACCCCGCGTGCAGGATGCCGGTGTTCCCGGTACCGGGCTCGGCCTCTCGCTGGTTCGCGAAATCGCGGAACTTCATCACGGCTCGGTTTCGGTAAGGAGCGAAGTCGGGAAGGGTTCCACATTTACTCTGCGGATTCCCCGCTCGGAGGCTTAATTATTATGATGTCGCAACAATCACCACATATTTTGATCGCAGATGACGAACGTTCGATCCGGCTGATGTTGGAGACAGGACTCACGCTCAATGGATTTCGCGTGACCAGCGCGCGCAACGGGCGCGAGGCGCTGGAGCTGGCGACCGCGGGGAAGTTCGACGCGGTGTTGAGTGATATTTATATGCCCGATTTGGGCGGACTGGAACTGGTGGATGCATTGCGCGCAATCGACGCCAATCTGCCGATCGTGCTGATGACCGCGCAGGGGTCGCTACAGGTGGCGGTGGAAGCAGTGACGCGCGGGGCCAGCGATTTTATCGGCAAGCCGTTCGATGTTTCGGCGGTGGTGGAGTTGCTGAAGCGGCTGCTCGAAGGGCGCCGGGAAGCCGAGGCGGTGCCGGCCGCCGGACCCGAGGACAAGCTCACCGAAATCGGACTGGTGGGACGCAGCGTACCGATGATCCAGGTTTACAAGTTGATCGCACAGGCGGCACGCACGGATGCCACTGTGCTGATTCTGGGCGAGTCGGGGACCGGCAAGGAACTGGTGGCGCGAGCGATCCACGATTTCAGCGCGCGCCGGGGGCGTCCGTTCCTGAGCGTGAATTGCTCCGGCCTTACGGATACACTGCTGGAAGCGGAGCTGTTCGGACACACGCGGGGGGCGTTCACGGGGGCCAACAGCGATCGCGCCGGACTGTTCGAAGCCGCGGATGGCGGAACGCTGTTCCTGGACGAACTAGCGTCGACGAGCCAAGCCTTCCAGCAGAGCCTGTTGCGGGTATTGCAGAGCGGCGAAGTGCGGCGCGTGGGCGCCACGCAATCGCGGCGTTTCAACGTGCGGGTGATCGGCGCGAGCAACGCTCCGCTGCGCGACCTGGTGGCGGCGGGGAGTTTCCGCGCCGATCTCTTCTACCGGTTGAGTGTGCTGAGCGTGGAGTTGCCGCCGCTGCGTGAGCGCGCCGGAGACATCGAATTGCTTACCGGCCATTTTCTGCAGCACTTCCGCGAGGCGGGCGAGGCTCCGCTGCATTTGACGCGCGAGGCCGCCGAGGCGCTGGCCGCGCATAATTTCCCCGGCAATGTGCGGGAACTGGAAAACGCGCTGCGGCGCGCGGTGGCACTCTCCACCGGCGGCGTAGTGACGATCGATTGCCTGCCAGGCGAAATTGTCGCAAAACGTGTTAGGCACGCGACCGCGGAACGGCCCGAGCAGCGGCTGATCGCGGACCGTCCGAACATGGAGGAACTGCAACGGCGATACCTACAGCTTATTCTGGAAGAGACAGGTTGGAACCGCCGCCGGGCGGCTGCCGTCCTTGATCTTGACCGCCGAACCATCCAGCGGCTGATCGCCCGATATCAGTTGCACGGGGCGGTCGATCCGGAAGGCGAGAGTGAGTTGGAGACCGAGGCGGAAGTTGCGGAAAGGCCGATGGATATCGTGTGATGCAGTTTCCGGGGGGCCGGGCAGGGACCGGCCCGGCTACGACATTCGGCGCAGTGCTCGCGTTACTATTCACATCTGTAGCCGCGGCCCAATCCACGCCTGTCGTAGCTCGCGCTTCCAGTGTGTCCGGTCCGGCGGTATTGACCTCGCCGGGGCTGAGTCCGCTGACGCTGAGCGCGGGATACATCTTGAACCCCGGGGACCGGATCGACACGCGCGGCGGCGGCAAGGTGGTGATCGACCTGAGCGACGGCAGCATGGTCGTGGTCTCGCCTGAATCGGTGGTGGTGCTAAAGGATTATCGCGCCATCTCTTCGCTGCGAGAGTTGTTTGAAATTACGCTGGGGATGGTCCGGGTCAAGATCAATCACTTCGCGGGCAAGCCGAATCCATACCGGATGAACAGTCCGACCGCGTCGATCGCGGTGCGGGGCACGGAGTTCAGCATTTCGGTAACGGCGCAGGGCGATACGGAAGTGGTGGTGTACGAAGGCGCGGTGGAAGTTTCGAGCCTGGACGACCCGGCGCGGCGCGTGCTGATCGAAGCCGGACGCGGGGTGCTGGTGCAGGCGGGGCAGGACTTCCATTTGTTGGCGGCGGGCGGCGGTGGAGCGCCGGCGGCGAACGGGCCGGATCGCGACCGGCGTCCGGCGGGACCGGCCGCCGCGAATGCGAAGATGCCGGACGGGCACGGCGAGGGCGCGCCGCTGCCCAACGCCGGGATTCCGCAGGCTCCGCCGCAGCAGGGTCCTCCGCCGCAGATGGGACCGCAAGTGGCGAGCGGGCCCTCGCCCCACGATCACGAAGAATCGTCGCCGCGCGCCAACGCCAGCACATACGACCGGTACCTGGCTTCGCTGGTGGATATCGGAGAATTGCCATTCCTGTTCCGCTTCAATGCATTCCCGGAAGCACACCTGGACAGCCTGGAGAATCCAGCGTACGCCACCGGGTTCCACAGCGCCGAGGGGCGCATTTTCGTGCTGCCCACATTTCGCGGGACACATACGTTGCAGGAATATCAATCGGCATTCGGGCCGACCGGCAATCTGCCGAGCGATTACAGCCTCTCACCGGAGATTTCGTACTTTGCGCCCGCGGGAAAATTCGTGTTCGGCGGCAGCGCATCGTACTCTCGGGTGGGCAACACGTCGGTGACCGCCACTCCGGAGTTCGCGCCCGGCACACTGGAGCACGACACGTACGGCAACACGACGACGAGCGGCAGTGCCAGCACCAACTATTATTCGGGCGCGCTGGTGGCGTCGCGCGCGTTCGGGGCCAACAGTTTCGGCGTGGAACTATCGGGGCTGAAAGGCACAGGCTCGCTGGCCAGCCTCACGCGGGAGGCGGAAGGGCCGGGGCACCTCGCAGAGGAGAATATTCTATCCACGAGCGACATTTCGCAGACGCGCATCACGGCCGGTTATTCGCGTAATCTATCGAGCACTACGACGGCGGGCGTGTACTACCGGTACGCCTTCATTCGCGCGGACGATCGCGATGTCAACCACACGATCAACGGCTTTCCGGCGGGGTTGAATAACACGCGCACGGGCGGGCATTCGTCGGAGATCGGAATGCGGGTGCGCGGGTTGTTGACGCCGCGGCTCTACTACGGTGTGACGGCGGGCTGGCTGGGAATATCGCTGCTGGATGGAATGATCCGCGCGACGACGGTGAATTCGCACGAACGCAACAGGGCGCAGCGGGGGTCAGTCGCGATCGGGCTGGGATATGCGCTGACGCGGAAGACGACGCTGAGTTTCGATCTGGCGGGCGGCACGGCGCGCATGTGGGCGTCGCGCACCGAGGACGGCACGAGCGCGCTGCTGCAGAATGCGGTGGCGGACAGCCACTTCACGTCGGCGCATGCGGCGGTGCAGAGCGACATCACGCGGCGGCTGTTTCTGACGGCGTCGTTTCTGCAGATCTGGCAGAGTCACGCGCTGAATGTGAATCTTTTCCCCGACCGGTTTGGGAACACGACCAGCGTGGAAGATTCGTTCTTCTCGATGAACCCGTCGGCGAATATCTATGCGCCGCGGTTTTCGGATTTCGGCGCGGGGTGGCGATTCACGCGGAATTTGTTCGCGCAATATGTGTTCTCCACGGATTACGGGGTATCGGCGGCAACGCACACGCTGATGCTGCGGTACACGTTTCGTCCGGGGGGAAGGTAGAGGGACATAGCGGCAAGCCGCAAACTTGCGTGCGAGGGGCGCGTGGTCGGCGGAGCGCCGAGCGTGCACGAAGTAGCCGACTGAAAGGCGGCTACAGCCAGGATTGGCTGCCCCACATTGCGGCAAGCCGCAAACAATAATCAAGAGATCGCTCCCTCACGGTCGCGGCTCGGTTTGAGGGGATGTCTAGAATCGGGGGATCGTTGCGCTCCCTCACGGTCGCGGCTCGTTGACTCTGAGAATTCTTCGCGGCCTGCAGGCAAGCAAAGGCACAGTAATACAGAGAGTGCCTCGCGCGTGGCTCAAGAGATCGCTCCCTGACGGTCGCGGCTCGTTAGGGCGGCGAATTCTTCGCGGCCTGTGAGCAAACGGATGCACAGTAATAGACTGCGGTTAGGGCAGCAAGATGGACTTCGTTGTATACTCTTACCAATCGGGATACACGTTTCACATTTCTCGCTTTGAAGGGGAAGTATGTTTCTACAACGTGCCGTTCCGATTCTTGCGGCTGCGCTATTGTGCTGCGCCGCTAATGCTCAATCCACCAACGCATCGATCTATGGGTCGGTGACCGATAGCAGCGGGGCAGTTGCGCCCAAGGCTAGTGTCACCGCCGCGAATATCAAGACCGGTGTCAGCCAATCCACCGTAACCAACGCCGACGGCGTCTATCTGTTTCCGTCGCTGCAACCGGGCGAATATACGGTCAGCGCCGAACTTACAGGCTTCCGCAAGTCGGTCTCGTCCGGGATTCAACTGGCAGTGGGGGCGAGGATCAGCGTCGATATCAAGCTCGAGATCGGCGTGGCCACGGAAACCGTTACGGTAGCGGCGTCGGGCGGTGTGCTCGAAGCCGTGACGTCTTCGGTGAGCAACGTGGTCTCGCAGCAGCGGGTGCAGGACCTGCCGCTGCAGAGCCGCGATGCGGGGGCTCTGATCGCGCTGCAAGCGGGTGTAGTGGGCGATAACTTTAACGGTGCGCGGTCGCAATCGCAGAACGTCACGCTGGACGGCGTGGATATTCAGGAGCCGCGCTACAACGGAGGATTCGCGAGCGCGAATCTGACGACGACGAACAGCGTGGACCGTGTGGGTGAGTTCCGCGTGAGCACGGCGCCGGCGGATGCCGAGTTCGGGCGGGGGCTGGCGCAGGTGCAGATGATCGGGCGATCGGGCACGAACGAACTCCACGGCAGCATATTCGAATTCAACCGGGTGACGGCGCTCAGCGCCAACGACTGGTTCAACAATCAACTGGGCCGCAACGCCGACGGAAGCCTGGTGGCGCCGCGGAATTTCCTGATCCGCAACCAATTCGGCGCGCGCGTGGATGCGCCGATCAAGAAGAACAAGACGTTTGTATTTTTCCTGTATGAAGGGCAGCGGCAGAAGACCAAGAGCGCGGTCAACACGACGGTGTTCACCAGTACCGCGCGGCAGGGGCTGTTCCGCTTCTATCCCGGGGTGCGCAATGGCGCGGCCACGGCGGCGGTGCCGACGGTGGACCTGAACGGCAATCCCACGGCGCCGGCGGGCGCGACGGGGCCGCTGCAGACGGTCAGCCTGTTCGGGCTCGACCCCAATCGTCCGGCGGCAGACCCGACGGGAAATGTCGCGAAGGCGCTGAAGGATTATCCGCTACCCAATAACTTTCTGCGCGGCGACGGGTTAAACACGGCAGGCTTCTTCTGGCAGCAGCCCGGCACCGCGGATAACGATTTGTACAACGGGCGGCTGGATCACCAGCTCACGGCGAACACGCGGCTCGCGTTCTCCACGCAATTCGAACGCGGCAACCAGCTCAACGGCTTTCAGGGACAGGTATATCCTCTGCAGCCTACCGATGCAGCGATCCCACGAACGGATTTCTATTCGCTGACGGCGACTACGAGTATCCGGCCAAACCTGCTGAATGAGTTTCGCGCCGGCGTGAACCGCTTCCGGGTAGTTTACGACACGCCGTTCTCGCCGGGGTTGAACTCCGTGCTGCCGCATGTCGGCTCGCAGCCGTTCTACTTCACGTTTACGTCGGTGACCAACGAGTACACCGCGAACAACGCACCGCAGGGGCGCATCTCGCCGGTGTATCAATACTCGGACCGCGTGAATTATCTGCGCGGGCGGCATGCGCTGAAGGCGGGAGTGGAAGTGCGCTTCGACAGTTCCAACGGCTTCAACTCATTCCGCGTGGTGCCGCAGGCGGACATCGGGGCGGGCGCGGTTCCGTATACCAACATCAATACGATCACGGGGATCGGGAGCAATTCCACGGCGGCGCAGAACATGCTCGGAGACCTGTCAGGCTCGCTGGCGGATTGGATTCAGGCATTCAATTCGGCGGGCGGCAAGAACCCGACTTACATTCCCGGCGAACCGGTGCAGCGGACGTGGCGGCAGCGCTCCGTGGGCAGTTACTTCCAGGATGATTGGAAGGTCAGCTCCAAGCTGACTTTGAATCTTGGTGTGCGCTACGATTTCTACGGGGTGCCGTACGAAGCCAACGGGAAGGCCGTGGTGCCGGTAGGCGGCACTGCCGGCGCGTTCGGGCTCAGCGGCAGCAGCTTCGCCGATGCGTTTCAACCGGGCCACCTGGCGGGGTCGCTGACACAGTTACAACTGGTGGGGCCGGGCTCTCCGAACCCCGGGAAGGGACTGTATAACAACGATTGGAATAACTTCGCGCCGGCGATTGGAGTGAGTTATGCGCCCAATCTTAAGACGGTGCTGCGCGCTGGTTACTTCATTGTTTATGACCGTAACTCGCTGCGCAATGCCGATACCGAGGTCGGCAGCAATCCGGGGATCAACAGCACGTTGACGTTCACTTCGGGCAACCTGATGAACCTGTCGAACGTCGGAGTGCCCTTCGGGCCGGCCGGACTGCCGCTGGCCACGGTGCCGGTGACGGACCGGCTGCAGACGCTGCGACTCTACGACACGAACCTGGTGACTCCGTACGTGCAGAACTGGAACATCTCGGTGCAGCGCGAGATCGCGAAGGACTCTGTGCTGACGGTTCGCTATGTGGGGACCAAGGGCACCAAGATGTTGAGCGGAGTCGACATCAATCAGGGGAACATCCTGACTAACGGGTTCCTGGATGCATTCCAGGTGACGCGGGCCGGCGGCAACGCTCCGCTGTTCGACCAGTTGTTCGCGGGACTCACGGTCCCCGGAAAGGGCGTGGTGGATGGGGTCAGCGTGCGCGGCTCGGACTATGCGCGCTCGAACGCGACCTTCGCTTCGTACCTGGCGGATGGACGCGTGGGGACGTTCGCGAACAACCTCAACAGCAGCGCTCTGCTGACCAACGTGAACGGCGGACTGCTGCGGCGCGCCGGACTGCCGGAGAATTTCTTCTTCACCAATCCGCAGTTCGCCACCGTGAACCTGGTGGGCAACAACGCCAACTCGACATATCATTCGCTGCAGGCGGAGTTCGAAAAGCGCTTCGGCCATGGTTGGGTGTACCAGGGCAACTATACCTTCAGCAAGGCGCTGGGCGAAAGCGAAGGCACGGCCCAGGTGTACGACACGGCGTATCGCAACGCGCAAAACCTGCATGCCGATAAGCGCCTGATGGCTTTCAACCGGACGCACGTGTTCAAGAGCAACGGCATTTGGGACCTGCCGGTGGGGCGCGACAAGGCGCTTCTAAGGAACGCCAGCCGCGTCGTGGACGGGTTCCTGGGCGGCTGGAAGCTGAGCGGCATCCTGACTTTCACCAGCGGGCGGCCGATCACGGTAACGGCTCCGCTGGCGACGTTCAACAAATACACCACGGGCCAGACGCCCAATGTGAGCGGCGCGCTGCCGAAGAACACCGGCGGGCTGCAGTTCGACGGCAACGGCGCCTGCTATTTTTGCGGCTTCAAGCAGGTGGCGGATCCGAATTTGAAGAACGTCGCACCGGCGCTGGCGGCGATCAGCAATCTGTTCGCGCAGCAAGGTCCGGGCGGCGTGATGCTGACGGACCCGCTGCCGGGCACGCTCGGCAATCTGGCGCAGAGCTTCTTCACCGGTCCGCGCTTTTTCAACCTGGATGCTTCGCTGGCGAAGGATTTCAAGTTGACGGAGCGGTTCCGGTTGAATCTTCGCACGGATTGGATCAACGCCACCAATCACGAGGATTTCGCTACGGCTACGATCGATGCCAATATCAACTCGGCAACGTTCGGGCGAGTGACGGCGAAATCGGCCACGGGGAATAACAATCGGATCGTGGTGCTGGGGGCACGGATTAACTTCTAGCGTCCGTGAAACTCGGGGCGTGGTTTAATCACGCCCCGAGTTGGAGGCGAATACGGTTTCCGCAGAAGCCGCCTCAAAGGCGGCTGCAGCCAGGATTGGCTGCCCCACAATTTAGCAAGCCAAATTAGATGGACAGGCCGGGAGGCCTGTCCCACTGGGCAGGCTAGCCGGCCTTGGTTTTGCGGGGGGCGCGCTGCTTTTTGGGGGCGACTTCGATGGGGCCGGATTCCTCGGCGGCGGTGGCGACGGTGGCGGGTTTGCGCTTTTCGGCGAGGCTCTTTTTGAGGGCTTCCATGATGTCGATGACGGGGGCGATGTGCTCCGAAGGGGTGGCGACGACGTTGCGGCCTTCGATCTTGTCCTCGATCATTTTGGTCAGGTTGGCACGGTAGGTGTCGTGGTATTTCTGCGGCTCGAAATCAGCCTCGAGGGAGGAGATCAGCATCTTCGCCATCGCCAATTCCTTGTCCTTCACCAGGCTGGTATCGGTGCGGAACTCTTCGACCTGGCGGATCTCATCCTGGTAGTACATGGTGTGCGAGAGGATACCTTTGGCGCCGGGGCGCAGGACGATAATGTGCTCGCGGTTGTGCATCGCGACTTTGGCGACGGCGTAAAAGCTGGATTCGCGGAGCGCCTGGAATAGCAGCGCGTAGGCCTTTTCGCCGCCCTCGTCGGGCGCGACATAATAAGAGCTCTCGAGATAGATAGGGTCGACCTGGTCGGCCTTGACGAATTCGAGGATTTCCATCACCTTGGCAGTCTTAGGGGCGACTTTCTTGATGTCCTCGTCGTCGATGACCACGTAATGGTCTTTCTCGTACTCATAGCCCTTCACGGTCTCGGTGCGAGGGATCGGTTTGTCTTCGAGGGCACAGTAGGTGACCTGGCGAATGCGGGAATGATCGTCCTTGTGAAGCAGATTGAACGAGATGGTTTCGCTGCGCGCCGCGCTGAATAGGCGGATGGGAAACGATACCATGCCGAAGGTGAGATGGCCCTTCCAGACGCTTGCTGCCATATGTGTCGCTCTTGACCCCCTGCGGTTTTCAAGATACTACAAAGCCTTGTAGGATGTAAATGAAGGGTGGAAAAGGGAGTTATGGATCTCGACGAATACGTGAAGAAACGGCGCTTCGAGAGCACGCCCGAACCACCTCCGTCTTCTAAGAAGAGCAAGAGCGCGGCCAAGCCCTATTTTTGTGTGCAGCGACACGATGCAACGCGGCTGCACTACGACTTTCGCCTGGAGATCGGCGGCGTGCTGAAGAGCTGGGCGATTCCCAAGGGGCCGTCGCTGGACCCGACGGTAAAGCACCTGGCGGCATTCGTGGAAGATCACCCGCTCGAGTACGGCAGCTTCGAGGGCAATATCCCGGCGGGGAATTATGGAGCGGGTTCGGTGATGTTGTGGGACCGGGGCACGTGGGAGCTTTTGGGCGAGGTGGACGCGGAGGCTCAACTGGCGCGCGGCGACTTTAAGTTCCGGTTGCACGGAGAGAAGCTGAAGGGCGATTTCGCGATCGTGCTGATGAAAGGGCGCGGCAAGGGGAACGAGTGGCTGCTGATCAAGAAGCGCGACGAGTTCGCCGCGGAAGGATGGGACGTGGAGGCCTACGCGTATAGCGTGCTTTCCGGCCGCACGCAGCAGGAGATCGCGAGCAACCTGCCGGCGCGGAAGACGAAGCGCAAGACGGCGGGGGCGGCGGACCGGGTGTGGGAGAGCGAACGTCCGGCGAAGCGCGCGGGGACCACGGCGGCGAGTCCGGCCGCCAAGGCAGCTCCGGCAAAAAAAAAACTGAAATCGAGCTCGGGAAAATAAAGGGCGCGGTACCGGCGGACATGCCGGCCTCGATCGAGCCGATGAAGGCGATGATTGCGGAGCGCGTGCCGCGCGGGGACGAGTGGCTATTCGAGATCAAGTGGGACGGGGTGCGGGCAATCGCGTTCCTGGATAACGAAGAGGTGCGCCTGCAGGCGCGGAGCGGGCTGCGCTGCGAACGGCAATACCCGGAGCTGGCGGTGCTGCCGCATCACGTGGCGGCGGCGCGCGCGGTGCTGGACGGCGAGATCGCGGTGCTGGACTCCAAGGGCGTTTCACAGTTTCATTTGATTCAGCCGCGCATCGCCAACAGCGATCCGAATACGATTGCCCACCTGGTGCGCTCCACGCCGGTGGTCTATTTCGCGTTCGACCTGCTTTACCTGGATGGGTACGACCTGCGCAATGTGGATCTGGCGAAGCGCCGCGAACTGTTGGAGCGAGTGCTGACGCCGGGGGCGCAAGTGCGGATCTCCGATGTGTTCCCGGGCGCGGGCGAGGCACTGCTGGAGGCGGCGCAGGGAGAACGGGTTGGAGGGCATCATCGCCAAGCATCCGCGCAGCTGCTACGAATCGAGGCGGAGTCGCGAGTGGTTGAAGATCAAGATCGTGACGGAGCAGGAGTTCGTGATTGGAGGATTCACGGAGCCGCAGGGAGACCGGCAATACTTCGGCGCGCTGGTGCTGGGCGTGCAGAAAGAAGGCAAGCTGCGCTGGGTGGGCAACGTGGGCACGGGCTTCGATCAGAAGCTGCTGGCGAGCTTGTATGCACGCCTGGAGCCGCTGATCACCACGAAGTGCCCGTTCTCGGAGCGGCCCAAGCCGGATCGCGGGATGACGTGGGTGAAGCCGGAGCTCGTATGCCAGGTGAAGTATGCGAACTGGACGCCCGACGACCGGTTGCGCGCACCGGTGTTCGTCGGGCTGCGCAACGATAAGCCGGCGGTGGAAGTGGAGAAAGAGACGACGGGCGAACTGCTTCCGAAGGGCAAAGAAGCGACGCTGCCGATCGACGGGCGCACGCTCAAGTTCACGAATCTCTCCAAGCTGTATTACCCCGACGACGGGGTGAGCAAGCGGGACGTGCTCAATTACTACGCCGCGATCACGGATCTGATTTTGCCGTATTTGAAGGACCGGCCGCTTTCGCTGAAGCGATATCCGAACGGGATCAAGGAGGACTTCTTCTTTCAGAAGAATACGCCCGAGACGTATCCGGCGTGGATGCGCACGGAGCTGATCGATAGCGACCATGCGGGAGCGGCGATCAACTACGTGTTCGCGGACGACCGGGCGAGTTTGCTGTACCTGGTGAATCTGGGATGTATCGACCAGAATCCATGGATGAGCCGGTCGGGGTCGCTGGACCACCCGGATTTCGTGCTGATCGATCTGGATCCGCAGGAGTGCCCATACGATTTGATTGTGGACGCGGCGGTGATGGTGAAGGAGATTCTAGACCGGATCGGGCTGAAGGGATATCCGAAGACGACGGGCGGGGACGGGATGCACGTGTACATTCCGGTGGAGCCGGTGTACAGCTACGAAGAGACGCGGATCTTCGCGGAACTTCTTGCGCGGCTGGTGACGCAGCGAAAGCCGCAGATGTTCACGACGCCGCGGTCGGTGAGCAAGCGGCAGAAGAACCGGGTGTACTTCGACTATCTGCAGAACGGGAAATCGAAGACGATCGCGGCGCCATATGTGCTGCGGGCGTACGCGGGAGCTCCGGTGGCGACGCCGCTAGAGTGGAGCGAGGTGAAGCCCGGGCTGGACCCGAAGCAATTCCACATCGGGAATGCGCGGGAGCGGTTCCGGAAGAAGGGCGACTTGTTCCGCGGGGTGCTGGATGCGCCGCAGAATCTCTACGACGCGCTCGGCAGGCTGGAGAAGCTGTTCCGGTAATTATTCCGGATGGCCGGGCGGCGGGACGGCATAGGACAGGTGGGCAACGCCGTGGATGCATTCGCCGGTGAGCAAGGGGGAAAGCACGAGCTCTATAGGGAGACGTCCGCCATCTTTACGGATGCGGACGGTGCGCAGTTTCGGCGTGGGCGTCTTTTGCTGGATGACGAGCGAGCGATAGCGCTCTTCTTCCAGCTGAAGCTCGGCGGGGACGAGCACGGAGACATGGCGGCCGATGATTTCGCCGGACTGGTAGCCGAACATCTCCTTAGCGCCGTCGTTCCAGGTGAGAATCTCTCCGGTCATGCTTTTGGAGAAGGTGGCGAAAGGCGCGTATCGGATGACAGCGGCGAGTTCGGCGGAGGCAATCTCAGCGGCTTTCTGCTGGGTGACGTTCCAGTAGTTGTGCACGATGGCCTGGACGGCGGGATCATCGATCATGTCGGTGATGGTTCCCTGGACCCACATGAACGAGCCGTCGGGGCGAAGCAAACGGGTCTGGTGTTCGATCTGGCGCACGGCGCCTTGTGCTAACAGCGCGTAGTGTTCGCGCATGCCAGCGCGGTCCTGGGCGTGAACGAGATCATAAATGGAGGTTCCCGTGAGTTCGGTGGAGCCGTAGCCGACGATGGAGCGAACCACGCGAATCAGGGTGCCATCGAGCCGGGTGAGCGTGATGCCATCGTGGCTGGAGGCGAGCAAGGCTTCGAAGAGGGTATTGTTGCGCTGAATGGTAAGCTGCAGGCGCCGGAGATTGCGGATATCCTCTTCGAGCTCCGAGATTCGTTCGACCAATTCGTGCGTCGGAGGGTTTGGGGATTCAATGATAGTTGGATTCGGCATGGCGTTCTCTACAGGTAGTCCATGGGCGCCTGGCTGGATACGAAAGTATCGACGTGTTTGAGAATGGTGGCGAGCGGCGGTAGGAGGGCGAAGACCGCCCAAGCGGCGGAAACGGGGATCAGGACAGTTCTGCCCGCGATGGTGAATTCGCGTTGAATGGGCTTACCAAAGACTGTATTGAGATCGGTTCGCATACGATCGATGGAGCATTGGCGCGGCATGATGGCGACGAGCGCGGGACCGGACCAGCGGAACAACAGGTCACCGGGCGGCAGGCTGGTTTGAATATGATGGGCCAGTTCCGCCAGGACGCGGTCTCCGACGTCATTGCCGAAGCGGGCGTTGATACTCTTCAGCCGGTCCAGCACGAGGACGCCGACATACTTCCGGCCGGGCTTGGCCAGGGCGGAGGCCAGGGCGGCGTCAGCCCCGGACCGCAGGGGGAGCTCGGTGATGGGATCGACCTCTCCCGTGGAGATCAGGTGGGCTTCGGCGCGTTGAATATGCTGCTGGAGCTGGGAAATGGACAAGTCCGCTTCTTTTCGGAGGCGCGCCGATTCGTTGCAGACTTGTTCGAGGCACTTACTTAGTTGAGACTTGACGTTTTGAAGGTCCTCCAGACTGCTGGCATGTTCGAGGTTGGCCTTGATCTCTCCGAGCGCGGACGTAGAACGTTCGCTGGAGCCCGTGATGGTGATGACTGTCTCCGCCAGCATGGCGATGATCTTCTGCAATTCGATACCCTGGCGGCGGGAGAACCGGGTGGTGCGCTGGTTGTAGCTCTCAAGAGCCTGGATGGCGGCACCGGCGGCCACCAGTAGGTGTTCGGTGGTAAATTCGCCTCCGATGGTGGCATCGATGTGCTCGATATCGGACTTGAGACTGTTCCATTCCTCTTCGTCGGCGCGGACTGCGCTGGTCACGAGGCCTTTGAAAAGGACGGACACGACGCGGCGTAGTTCGACGTCCTCATCGGATAGATATCGGCGAAGGGTCTCGATGGGCACCTGATATGGCTCTCAAGCACCATATCGGATGGCGGAAGAGAAATGAGAGGCGCGGAGTTGGCAGCTGGGGTTCCGGGATTGAAGGGGGCAGACAGGTGCGAAGGCGAAATTGCACAACCCACGGCGCGGCAAACCGCAAACTGGACTGCGTCCATTCAGCAAGTGGACAGGCCGGGAGGCCTGTCCCACTAAGACATGGTCAGCGGGGGCGCAACCAAATTGGCGTGGCTCCTTGTAATGGTGTTTATTGTTCGGTGGTGAGGAAGATGACGACGCCGTTGCCGCGGAAGAGGAGGTCGGCGGAGGCCTTGTGAGCGGCGTCGGATTTGCGGGGGACGACGCGGCCGTAGACGACGGCCCAGCGATCATATTCGGGGTTGCCGAAGCGGAATTTGCCGAGCGCAGTACGGCGCAGCAGTTCGGCGAATTTTCGGTTGAGGGAGGGGACATCCAATTCGAAATCGCCGGGGGGCTTGGGGGCGGCGGTGGAATCTTCGGTCAGCCAGAGGGTGGGAAGAGTCTTAGCGGCGGGTTCGCAGGACTCCTCGCTGATCCAGCGGCCATCGCGCCGGAACGAGTAGCGGCCGAGGACGGCGACGTCCTTGCCTTCATGCGCGGCAAGGTCGGCAGTGATTTCGCAGACAGTGAGGGGCGTAATCGGCGAATCCGCGGCTGCTGCCGACGCTGTCGCGAGCAGCGCAAGCGTGATCGCGCGCCGAAATACAGATTTTCCCTGAAGCCGAAGTTCCATGACAACCTGAAACAGATTAGACCTTTTCCAACTCTCCACCGGTTACATCTATTAAACCAGGACTGGAGGAAATTTTCTCGCTTGCGATGGATTTTGAGGTTACCGCTCCGGTTGTTCTAAACTTGTGGGGCATCCGCCGGAGGTTGGAAATATGATTTGGACTCCGACTCGGGAATTCGTGGAAAACACCAATGTCTGGCGCATGATGAAGCGCCTGGGCTATGACGACCGCGAGGAATTTCTGCGTTTCTCACGCGAAAATCCGGAGCGATTCTGGGGCGAGATGATGCGTGAAATGCGGGTGGAGTGGTTCACGCCTTACTCGAAAGAGCTAGACCTATCGGACGGACCGGAGTGGGCGCGCTGGTTCATCGGCGGGCGTTTGAACATCGCGCACAATTGCCTCGATCGTTGGGTGGATGGCGATCGCGTGGCGTGCATCTGGGAGAGCGAGAGCGGCGCGGGCGGCGCGGTGACCTTCCGCGAACTCCACGAGCAGGCCAATCGCACGGCGAACGGATTGCGAGCGCTCGGGCTGGAAGCGGGCGACCGGGTAGCGCTGTGCCTGCCGATGGCGCCGGGCATCCTGCCGATTATGTACGGATGCTTCAAGGCGGGGCTCACGGTGGTGCCGATCTTCGCGGGCTTCGGCGCGGGGGCGATTGCGACGCGGCTGATAGACTCGGGCGCGCGCGTGTTGTTCACGGCGGAGTTTCTGGAGCGGCGCGGCAAGCGGATTCCACTGGCGGCGAAGATGCCGGAGTTCGCGGGCAAGACGGTTGTGCTCGGCCGTGAGTGGGAGGAATTCCTGGCAGGTCAGCCGGCGGAGTTCGCAACGGAAGCGCTGGATGCGGAGGCGCGCGCCTTCATTCTGTACACGTCGGGCACCACGGGGAAGCCGAAGGGCACGGTGCATACGCATGCGGGATCGCTGGCGCAGATGGGGAAGGAGATCTGGCTGGGCTTCGATCACCGGGAAGGCGACCGGTTCTTCTGGCTGAGCGACATCGGCTGGATGATGGGGCCGTGGACGATTCTGGGGAACCACCTGTTCGGCGGCACGATTTTCCTGTACGACGGCGCGCCCGATTATCCGGGACCGATGCGGCTTTGGGAAACGATCGACCGGCACCGGATCACGACGTTCGGAGTTTCGCCGACGGCGATCCGCGTCCTCAGCAAATCGGCGGGCGAACTGCCGGCGATGGAATCGCTGCGCCTACTGGGCTCGACGGGCGAGCCTTGGGATGAGGCCTCGTGGCTGTGGTACTTCGAGCGAGTGGGGCGGGGACGCTGCCCGATCATCAACATTTCGGGAGGCACCGAGATTGTGGGCAGCTTCCTGTTTCCGCTGCCGATTCAGGCGTTGAAGCCGTGCAGCCTGGGCGGTCCGGCGCCGGGGATGTCGACCGAAGTGGTGGATGAGCACGGCGTCCCGGTGCGGGGTCGCAAAGGTTACCTGGTGTGCACGCGGCCGGCGCCTTCGATGACGCGGGGAATCTGGGGCGATCCGGAACGGTACATCGAAACCTACTGGAGCAAATTCCCGGGCATGTGGTATCACGGCGATTGGGCGAGCGTGGATGAAGACGGGCACTGGTTTTTGCACGGGCGCGCCGACGAATCGATGAACGTGGCGGGGCGGAAGGTGGGGCCGGCGGAGGTCGAGGAGGCGATGATGCAGCATCCGGGCGTTGCGGATGCGGCGGTGATCGGCGTGCCGGACGAGTTGAAGGGCGAGGCTATCGTGGGTTACGCGGTGGCGAAGCCGGGCACGACGCTGGACGCGGCGGCGGTGGGGAGGACGGTGGTGGAGGTGCTGGGTCCGACGTTCCGGCCGCGCGAGATCGTAGTGGTGGCGGAGTTGCCGAAGACGCAGAGCGGGAAGATCGTGCGGCGTTTGATTCGCCAGAAGTACTTGGGAGAAGAACTGGGCGATCTCTCTACCGTGGCGAATCCGTGGGCGTTGTGAATGTAGGCCGTTTTCCGCGGTTTCGGCCAGTTCATATCCTCCCGGACGGCTTTTCGGTTAACCATATGGGTACTGGAACCGGCGGCGTGTGCCGGTGTATATTCCGAACGGATGGCTGCCTCTAACGCAATCCCGCAGATCGCCAGACAGGAATGTTGGCCGACAATTCCCGATCGTGTGGACGATCTGGGAATTCCCCGGTCGGTGGTCGCGGACCTGGTGCTTCGCTACCTGTGGCTGCACGGCACCGGAACTTTGGGCGCTCTCAACGAGACATTGAAGCTCTCGTACCCCGTGCTGGAAACGTTGTTTCATCAGTTCCGCAACCAGCAACTTCTGGAAGTGAAGGGCATGACAGGGAACGATTATTCGTTCACCCTGACCGCGGGCGGGCGAGCGCAGGCGAGTTCGCGCAACGAGATTTGCCAGTACGTGGGTCCGGCGCCGGTATCGATTCAGCAATACGCCAAGGTGGTGAAGGCGCAGGCGGCGAAGATTCGCCTGAGCCGCGAGAGTCTGCGCACCGCGTTCGACGACCTGGTGCTGCCCGATGGCCTGCTGGATGCGCTGGGACCTTCGCTGATCGGGCATCAATCGCTATTTCTTTACGGCGGCACGGGCAATGGCAAGACCAGCATCGCGGAGCGCATCCTGCGCATTTATCACGACGCCGTGGTGATTCCGTATGCGATCGAGGTGGACGGGCATATCATCTCGCTTTTCGACCCGGTAGTACATCGCCGCCTGCCGTTGCATGATGAGTTGCTGGATCCGCGCTGGGCAGTCTGCGAGCGGCCGTGTATTACGGTGGGCGGTGAACTTTCCGCGCCGATGTTGGAACTTCGCCTGGACGAGGCGACGCGGGTTTTCATTTCGCCCTGCCAGATGAAGGCCAACAACGGCATCCTGATCATCGACGACTTCGGGCGGCAGATGCTGGCGCCGCGCGATCTGTTGAACCGCTGGATTGTGCCGCTGGACCGGCGCGTGGATTACCTCACGCTGTCTTCCGGCATGAAGTTCCAGGTACCGTTCGAACTGATGGTGGTCTTCTCCACCAACCTGGATCCCCACGATCTGGCCGATGAAGCGTTCCTGCGCCGCATCCAGACCAAGGTAATGGTGGACAATGTCACGCCGGAAGTCTTCGACAAGATCTTCCAACGTGTGATGCAGACGCAGCAGGTGCCCACCGAACCGGATTGCGGGCCGCATCTGCGCATGCGCTGCGCGGAATACACCGCCAAGGTGCTGCGCGCTTGTTATCCCATTGACATTTACCGACTGGTGAAGGCGATCAGCGAGTATGAAGGCCGGCCAGTGCGCATGACGAAGGTCAACATCGATCGCGCGGTGGGGTTGTACTTCGCCAAGACTCAAGTTCCCACGGCTGACTAGGGGAATACCTGAATGGGCAAGTGATTCCCGCGTCCGCGAGAGTTACGGCAGCAAGATGGAACAGGCCAGGAGGCCTGTCCCACTGTTTACAGGTAGGCGCGAGACAAACGGTTTCAGGTTTCGTCCATCCCAGCAGAGGTTGAAGTTCAGCCATGATGTGGTCGGGACGGGGCATGGTCGCCTTGCTGTGTGCTACCGCAGCGGCACAAGGCGGAAATGACGGCGCAGCGCTGATGGATCGGGGATATGCGCTGGCCGGGCGGGGAAACCGCGAGGAAGCAATCGGGGTTTACAGGCAGGCGCTGGAATTGAATCGCCGCGCGCACGGCGAAAAGCATCTGCGCACGCTCGCCAACATGAATCTTCTGGCGAGCGCGTATCTGATGAATGGAGATCTGGCCGGCGCGGAGCCGCTGGTGACCGAAATTATCTCCACGGCGCGCGAACTCTATCCGCGGGATGTTCAACTTTCCGAGGCGCTGGCGAGCTGGTCGTACATCCTCTCGTGCCGGGGGAAGTGGGCCGAAGCGGAGTCAGTGGCGGGCGAGGCGCTGGCTCTATCGCTGGCAATCGAGGGCGAGGACAGCATCAATTCCGCGATGATGTACGCGAACGCGGGGGAGATCCATCGCCGGGAGGGCCAAGACGCCCGGGCGCTGCCTTTGTTTCGCAAAGCCCGCGCGATCTACGAAAAGAAGCTCGACCCTGCTCATCCGCGGATCGCATCGCTACTCAGCCAGGAAGGCCTGATCCTGATGAAAGACCGCCAGTACACACTCGCCGATCGGGCCATGACCCGGGCGGTCGAATTACTGCGGCAATCGTGTCCGGGGTGCGTGACGGAAAACTGGGTCGCGGAGAGCAATCTCGCCCTGCTGCGACTGGCGCAGAACCGTTATGAAGAAGCGGATCGTCTGTACACACACGCACTTTCGCTGCGCGAAACGGCGGAAACGCTCCAGAGCCTTGCGGTAGTGCGCGAGAAGGAGCGCCGCCACATGGACGCCCTCCTGTTGATGAAGCGCGCCAAGCAGCTACTGGCGTATCAGTAGATAGATCTACTTCAGGATGCTGAACATATTCGAGAACTCGTCCGTCCAGATGCGGAACGGGCGTTTCTGACGCAGAACCGTGGCGTCCTTGAGCAGCTCCGGGTGTTTATCGGCGGTGGCGGGATCCATGATCAAGGTCCAGGAACAGGAGAAGCACATCGGGTCGTCGTCCGGCGGTACCCAGTGGTACACCAGGCCAAGCTTGTGGAAGGCGTTGGCGGCGCGTTCCATCACCGGTTCCAGATTGAGATAGGAATTGGAAATGTTGACCGCGAGGATGCCATCCGGTTTGAGGTGGCGGAAGTAAATTGCGAAGGCTTCCCTGGTGATCAGGTGAACCGGGACCGAGTCGCCGGAGAAGGCGTCCATCACCAGCATGTCGAACTGCTGCGGGGGCTCCGATTCCAGCACGAGGCGGCCATCCCCCATGGCTACCTCGACCTTGGCCGCTGTGTCCTTGAGGTAAGTGAAATCGCGATTGGCGATTGTGAGCACTTCCGGATTGATCTCATAAATGCGCAATGTGTCGCCGGCACGGCCGTAGGCGGCTAGGGTGCCGCATCCCAGGCCGAGAATGCCGATGCGACGCGGACGGCCTTCCTGCGCCGTCATGCCGCGGCCGATGCCGCTCTGCGGGCAGAAATAAGTAACGGGCTTGCGGCGAAATTCGGCACGCAGCATCTGCTGGCCGTGATTGATGACACCGTGAATCAGCTTGCGCGCAGCATCGTCATCGATGCGCGGATCGCCTTCATCGGCCACGCGGAGCTGGCCATAGAAATTGCGTGAGACCACGAGGTAGCCATCCACCATCTCGAACATGATCTGGCGCAGGAAGACGAAGTATCCGCCGATCAGCACTACCAGCACAACGATGCCCGTGCTGCGCCACATCTGCGGCGCGTGCCAGAGTTCGCGCGTGAACACAATGGCGGCGATCAGGGCGCACAAGGCCAGGCCGATGGGGAATTCGTAATAAGCGTGGAAGACGTTGGGCGCCAGTAAGCCCACGAACAATCCGCCGGCGGCGCCGCCGACGGAGATGATGACATAGAAGCCGGTGAGATAGCGCGGGTGCGGTTTGAGACGAACCAGCTCACCGTGACAGACCATGCAACAGACGAAGAGGCCGGCGGAGAGCAGGGCGATCACGAGGCGCAGATCCATCTTCTCGTGCTCCGGCCACAGGCGGTACGCCATGAAGGCCAGCGAGGCGATCAGCAGCGGCACAAACACGGCGCGATGGTAGAAGCGCGGCGATTCGAAGCAGATGATGAAGCTGAGCAGGTAGACCACCAGCGGAATGATCCAGAGAAAGGGAATGGCGGCGACATCCTGCGTGAGATGGGTGGTGACCGCCAGCAGCAGAATGGAGGCCGATCCGGAAAGCCCAAGCCAGAGGAATCGCGAGGTCCAAGAGGGAGGAGCGGTGATTCCGGATTCGCCGCCGCCCGCTTCGGCGAGCGCGACCGGACGTTCGGCCGAGGTGCGCCACGCGGTCCAACCGCAGAGGACGGCGAAGCACACGAAGGCTCCGGACCAGATCATGCCTTGGATGCGCGAGGGGAGGTTGGGTTCGATCAGGAAAGGATAGGTGAGCAATGCCAGCAGGGAGGCGGCGTTCGATAGGGCGAAGAGCCGGTAGGGCATGCCGCCCTTGTGGGTCCGCGAGTACCAGGCCTGGAGTAACGGGCTGGTGGAGGCCAGGAGGAAGTACGGCACGCCGACGGTCACCGCCAGCAGCGCCAGAATGGTGAGCGATGGATGTCCCAGGCCGGAGTGTTTCCAGGTGGCGTTCGGGATGATGGGGAGCGAGAGAATGCCGGCGGCGAGCAGGCCGATGTGCACGACGGCCTGCCGGCGGGGAGCCAGCCGGTGCAACAGGTGGGCGTAGAGATAGCCAAGCAGAAGCACCATCTGGAAGAACAGCATGCAGGTGCTCCACACCGCGGAGGAGCCGCCGAACCACGGCAGGATCATCTTGGCGATGACCGGCTGCACCTCAAACAGGAGGAAGGCAGACAGGGAGATTGTGAGCGCGTAAAAAAGCATTTCGGATTGGTACTCCCTAAACTAACTGATTTGCGTCTGCAAAGGGGAGCCGCGGGGTTGTGTCAGGAACTTCACTCAACACGGGCCCGAGGGCCCGGAAACTCGTGCCCGTCAACGCGATGGAGAGCACAATCCGGGTAGTGGCGGCGAAGGCGTGGGATATAATCGCCTCGACTTCCGTATGACTGCGGAGCATTGGCAGCGGGTAAAGACGGTTTTTCGCGGCGCGATGGAATGCGATCCGGCAGCGCGGGAGGATTTCGTCCGCCGGCATTGCGGGAGCGACGAAGAGCTGCTGCGGGATGTGGAATCGCTGCTCGATTCGGAAAATGTGAGCGCACCTGTCGCGGGCGCGCTGGTGGTCAATGAGCGGTACGAGGTGGTGCGGGAGTTGGGCCGCGGGGGAATGAGCGTGGTGTACCTGGCACGCGATCGACAGCTTCTCGCCAAGCACGTGGTGGTCAAGGTGCTGCTCGAAGAGACGAACCAGGATCCCTGGATCCGGCAGAAATTTTTGCAGGAGATGGAGGCGCTGGCGCGCATCGATCATCCCGGAGTGGTGGGAGTGCTCGATACCGGATTGACTACGGCAGGCCAGCGATTCCTGGTGATGCAGTACATCGAGGGCGCGACACTGCGTAGCGCCATCGAAGCGGGAGGCATGGAGGTGGCGCGGGCGGGCGGCATCATCCGGCAGATCGGGCAGGCGCTGGAGGCGGCGCACGAGAAGGGCGTGTGGCACCGCGATTTGAAGCCGGAGAACGTGATGCTGCAGCGCCTGGGCGGCGAGGACCACGTCAAGCTCATCGACTTCGGAATCGCCGGCATTCAGAACTCGCAGTTCTCGGGGGAGAAGACGAAGGTGGCCGGCAGCCTGGCATACATGGCGCCGGAACAACTCGGCGGACATCCCTGCGCGGCCAGCGACACGTATTCATTAGGTGTGCTGGCCGCCGAAATGCTGGCCGGGACGCGGACGGAAACACCGAGAGAGCTGCGGCCCGAACTGCCCGAGGCGGCCGACAGGGCGATCCGCAAAGCCAGATCTCTGCACCCGGAGGAGCGCCAAGGTTCGGTCAGCGAATTCAGCGAGGAAGTGTTTCACGCGTTGAGCGGCGCCAGGACTGTCCGCAAGCATACCGGCACTGGCACGGTAGAGATGGCGCACGTGTTGTTCACTGACCTGGTGGGCTACTCGCTGCTGCCGATGGACCAACAGAAGGAGTACCTCGAAGAATTGCAGCGGATGGTGCAGGGGTCGCCGCGGTTCCAGGCGGCCGAGGCGGCCGGCGAACTCATCAGCCTGCCTACGGGCGACGGTATGGCGCTGGCTTTTTTCGGCGATCCCACGGCGGCGGCGCAATGCGCTCTGGAAGTGGCCGCGAGCCTCAAAAACAGGCCGCACCTGCAACTACGGATGGGAATTCATAGCGGCCCGGTCTACCGCGTGGCCGACGTGAATGCCAATGCCAATGTGGCCGGCGGCGGAATCAACATGGCGCAGCGTGTGATGGATTGCGGAGATGCGGGGCACATCCTGGTTTCGAAAACGATGGCCGACGTGCTGCTGCAGTTCAGCCAATGGGCACCGTACCTGACCGACTGGGGCGAAGGCACCGTGAAGCACGGAGTCACGGTGCGCATCTACAGCCTGGCGACGGTCGAGGTGGGGAACCGCGAGCGGCCCCGCAAACTCCGTGTCTCCACTCCAACAGCGAAACCCCGGCTGCAGCTGGCGGGAGCTGTGGCGCTGGCGGCAGTGGCGATCACGGGGGGCGCGCTCTGGCTGGGACGCGGCGGCGCGGGTTCGCAACCCGGGGACCAGTCGTCGATTGTCGTGCTGCCCTTCGTGGATAACAGTCCTGGTAAGAATCAGGAGTATTTCTCGGACGGCCTGACGGAGGAATTGCTGAATGCGCTGGCACGGATTCCCGGGCTGCGGGTCACGGGACGAACGTCGAGTTTCCGATTCAAGGGAAAGACCGAAGACTACCGTGAGATCGGCAAGAAGCTGAACGTGGCGAACATTCTGGAAGGAAGCGTCGGGCAGCAAGGGAACTGGACCAAAGTGACGGCGCGGCTGATCCAGGCGTCGGACGGATTTCAGATCTGGTCGGCGACTTTCGATCGCGAGATGAACGACATCTTCGCCGTGCAGGAGCAGATTGCAAGCGCGGTGGCCGGAGCGTTGAAGGTGAAACTGCTGGCAGCGAAGAACCCAGGGCCGGCCGCGAAGAGCACCAACGCCGATGCCTACAAGGCGTACCTGATGGGGCGCTATTTCCGGAGGCAGCGGAACAAGGAGAATCTGGAGAGGGCAGCCGGCTACTTTGATGAGGCAATCCGCCTGGATCCCGGCTATGCGCCGGCATGGGCCGAGCTGGCGTTTACGCGCACGAGCCAGGAAACTCTGCGCTACATTCCCGCGGACGAGGGGAATCGTAAGGCGGAGGAGGCGGTGGAGCGGGCGCTGGCGTTAGATCCGAACCTGGCGCAGGCCCATGTGGCCTTAGGATCGATCAAGATGAGCCGCCGCTGGGACTGGGCGGGGGCAAATGCTTCGTTTCAAAGAGCGCGGGAATTGGAGCCCGGGAATGCCGAGGCGATCCGCGGCGCAGCGTCGCTGGCCAACAATCTGGGACGCCTGGACGAGGCGATTGTGCTCGGCAAGAGGGCGATCGAAATCGACCCGCTGGATTCGGTCACGTACAGCAATCTCGGGATCGTGTTGTACCGTGCCGGGCGTCCGGAGGAGGCGGTGGCGGCGTTTAGGAAGGCACTGGAAATCACGCCGGACAGGGAGCGCACACATTCGCTGATTGGTCGAGTCTACCTGGTGCAATCGCGGCCGCAGGAAGCGTTGGCGGAGATGCTGCAGGAGAAGCGGCCCGCCTTCCGGCTGTTCGGGCTGTCGCTGGCGTATTATGCGCTGGGGCGCAAGCAGGAATCGGACGCAAGCCTGGCGGAGCTGATTCGAGAATTCCCAACCGGCTACCCGTACCAGATCGCAGAGGTCTACGCCTTTCGCGGGGAGACCGACAAGGCGTTCGAATGGCTGGAGCGTGCCTACACCGAGCCGGACCCGGGGCTTCGCGAAATGAAATCGGAGCCGTTGCTGAACAGCCTGCGAAAGGATCCGCGCTATGCGGCACTGCTGAAGAAGTTGGGGCTGCCTTTGTGAACGCGCTACCGCCCGCTGACCTGGCGGACGGCGGCAGAGTGATTCCACGCCTCGGGCTTGATCTTCATTCCGAAACCGGGCTCCTCGGGAACCTGGATGAAGCCTTCGCTGGGCGTGAGCGGATTTTCCAGCATGGCTGGCCAATCGCGCTCGTAGAAGCGCTGGCAGCTTTCCTGGATCCACACGTTGGATAATGCGGCGGTGAGGTGCGTGGACGCATAGAACAGCAGCGGGCCTCCGGCGGTGTGCGGGGCCACGGGAAGCTGGTAGGCGTCCGCCATGTTGGCGATCTTGCGGGCTTCGGTGAGGCCGCCGCACCAGGTCACGTCGAACATGACGAACCTGGCGGCGCGCGCGGCCAGGATCTGCTCGAACGGCATCTTGCCCGCCATGCGCTCGCCGATGGTCAGGGGCAGCGACGTGGACAGGGCCAGTTCACGGTATTGATTCGGGTTGCCGGGCAGGAGCATATCTTCGAGCCACATCGGCCGGTAGGGCTCCAGCGCGCGCGCGATCCGGATGGCGGAGGTCAGGTTCCAGTTCGAATGAAACTCGATGGCGATTTCGATCTCATTGCCGAAAGTCTCGCGCAGTTTTCGCACCGGGGCGAGGGCCTGGTCGATATCCTGCTGCGTGATGTACTGATGGGCATTGCGCTGTGCCGCGCCATCGAAGGGCCAGATCTTGATCGCCCGGATGCCGCGGGTATCGATGAGCTCGCGCATGATCTTCTCGGGCTCACGGTTGAAATCGAACTTGTAAGGGAAGCAGGTGTTGTAGAGGCGCACCTTCGGGTTGGTTTTGCCGCCGATGAGGCGGTAGACGGGCGCGTTGAGCGACTTCCCCAGCAAGTCCCAGAGCGCAAGATCGATGGCGCTCAGGGCGCGCATTTCGGCGCCGCCGCTTATCTGGTAATCGAAGGAACGATAGAGGTCTGCCCAGATACGTTCGATGTCGCGCGCATCGTGGCTGATCAACTGGCCGGCGACTCCGTGTATGGCCGCCGCCTCGTTGGGATTGCGCGGGTACGTCTCGCCGATGCCGGAGACGCCGGACTCGGTCTCGATCTTCACCCACGTCCAGTGCGGCCAGAACGGGGCGTCTTCGCGCGATTTCCAGTAGACCGTCTCGATGCGCCGGATGCGCATCGGGGGCGCGGTCTCGGCCGCCTTCTGATAGGCCACCGCCAGCGGCGAGGCTAACAGTCCGGCCAGGAAGCGTCTGCGATTGAAAGCCATGACTGAATATAGTCCTAATGCCCGGCTAGTGCTGCTGACGTTCCGCCAGTGGTGCGAGAGGACGGATGGCCTTCCATTTCTCGATGAAGGCGACCGCCGCGTTGACGAAGGAGTTAGTCGCGGAGCGTCCGCGGTCGGCTGAGGCTTCGCGGGTGTCGCGTTGGCTCCACACACCGGTCGCAGTCATCTCGCGCGTGGATGTGTGCTTGCCGGTGTCCTTAGGTTTCAGGGCCTCGGCGAGGAACACCTGGGTGGCGACCCGGTCGCCTGAATTGACTTGGGGTAGTGCCCGGTTGAGGTGGTCGGGGAGAGTGACATCGTTCTTGCCGGCCTTGGAGAGATCCACGAGGGTGGGGATGAGATACAGCGCGCTGCTGGTTTCGCCAACACCGGCATGGCGATCGAAAGGTATCGGGGTGGTACGGGTCGTGGGACCGGCGGCTCCGCCCCCCTGCGTGGCGGTGTGGAGTTCCAGTGCGATTGCCGGCGTCTCCTGATTGATGCGGTCGGCTACATAGGCGGTGAGGTACTGATTGCCGGTGTGGGCGTTGACGAACAGGATTCGCCGGAATCCATGATGGATGAGGCTTTGCACGGCCTCGAAATAGACTCGCTGGGCGGTGTCGTGAGAGATGGTGATGGTGCCCGGGAACTCCATGTGATAGGGCGAGATGCCGGGCAGAAGAATCGGCGCGACCAGGACGTCTGTCTTTTGTGCGATGAGCTTGGCTTCCTCGACGCCGTTCAGGAAGTCCGTGCCGATAGGCGTTTGGGGGCCATGCTCCTCCAGCGACGCGACCGGAATGATGACCATGTCAGTGCGCGTGAGGAGGTCCTGAACCTCGGGCCAGGTCATGTGCGGGAGATAGTTCTTGACCTTCTGCTCATGCCAAAGGGGATTGGTCTGAGCGTGGACAGTTGAGGCCGCGAACAGCACGGCGATCAGTGCGAGGGGAAATCGGCTGCGCATGGTAGCTCACATTTTAGTGCAACCATGGCCGTGCCGTGCTTCAGGGAACTATGACAGAGGCTACCAGAGCCCCCAGCTTGGCATCGAGTGCTTGAGCCGCAGACAGGAGTTGCGGATTCGCCGCATCAACGGCGATCAGAGACGACGGAAGCACGTAAACGATGCTGCAGCCCACGCCATCGTCGCCTTCGGCAAGGAGAAGCTCGATGGGAACGAAGAGGCCGGCGGTGTAGTCGTGCCGGAGCATCGTAATCGCGATCAGCGGATTGCCGAAGATCCAGCGCAGAAGGCGACGCTTGATGCCGTATTTCTGCAATCCAGGCGCCGTGATCGATCTCGGAAAACAGCATGAAGCCGCTGTCGCCGATATGCTCGCGGACCTTCCCTTCAAACTCCTCGCGCGTTCCGGGTAGGCCTACCAGGCTGGCAACAGTCATTTCCCCGACTCGTGCACGCAGCCTGGCCAGCACATCGTCAAAGCTCAACGCGCTGTACTGCCAGATGCGTTTTCCCGTAAAAGCAACTTCCTGCCGTTCATGGCCGACCGTCTCGAGCATGTCCCAGTCCTCGCTTATATGAGATCTGAGATGGCTTCGACGGATTCCGAAAATTTCGACGTCTGTGGGCGTGATCACAATCCGCGGTCGGATTTACGTCCAGTAGTTGCGATCGAGCGACCGGTACTGCACGGCTTCGGCGACGTGTTTGGCGCTGACGCCGGGCGAGCCGCCGAGATCGGCGACGGTGCGCGCGACTTTCAGAATGCGATCGTGGGCGCGCGCGGAGAGGCCCATGCGGCGGACAGCCATTTCGAGCGTGCGCTCGCCGGCATCGTCGAGCTCGCAGACTTTGCGGAGGTCGCGCGAGGGCATGCGCGAGTTGTAGAAGCCGCGGCCGTGCTGCACCGTACGCGCGCGGTCCACACGGACGCGGATTTCGGCGGAGGATTCGGAGGTGCTGCCGCCGCGCAGTTCCTGGAATGGGACGGCGGGGACCTCGACGTGGATATCGATGCGGTCGAGCAGTGGGCCGCTGATCTTGCCGAGGTAATGCTGGATCTGCCCGGGCGTGCAGCGGCACTCGCGAGTGCTGTCGCCGTAGAAGCCGCACCGGCAGGGATTCATCGCCGCCACCAGCATGAAGTTCGAAGGGAAGTGGAGCGTCATGGCGGAGCGTGCGATGGTCAGCGAGCCATCCTCGAGCGGTTGGCGGAGCATCTCCAGTACGTCGCGCGGGAATTCCGGGAACTCGTCGAGGAAGAGCATGCCGTTGTGCGCCAGGCTGGCTTCCCCGGGACGCGGCGTGCCGGCGCCGCCGCCGATCAATCCCGCGTCGGAGATGGTGTGGTGCGGCGCGCGAAACGGACGGTCGTGGAGCAGTCCCGCGCCGTTCTTCAGTTGGCCGGCGACGCTGTGCACTTTGGTAGTCTCGATGGCCTCCTCGAACGTCAGCGGCGGCAGAATACCGGCAAGACGCTTTGCGAGCATCGTCTTTCCGGATCCCGGAGGGCCGATCATGAGGACGTTATGCTGCCCGGCGGCGGCGACTTCGAGAGCGCGCTTGGCCATGGTCTGCCCGCGCACCTCGCGGAAATCGGGAGCAGTGGATGAGCGCGCCGCATGTCCGTTGCGCACGACGGTCATCGGCGCGAATTCGGCGGGCCGGTTCACCAGCGCCACCACTTCGGCGAGATAACGTACGCCGTAAACGTTCACACCTTCGACCACGGCGGCCTCGGCGGCGTTTTCCGCCGGGACGATCAGGTTGAGAATTCCCTTTTCGCGGGCGCAGACGGCGATCGAGAGCGCGCCGCGCACCGGCCGGATCGCGCCATCGAGCGAGAGTTCGCCGATCAGGATGTGCTGGTCGAGAACCGGCACCGCGCCCATGGCGCCGAGGATGCCGATCGCGACCGGAAGATCGAAACCCGCGCCTTCCTTGCGGACGTTCGCCGGCGCAAGATTGATGGTGATCTGCTTATTGGGGTAGCCGAAGCCGGAGTTGATCAGCGCACTCTTGATGCGCTCGCGGCTCTCGCGTACCGCGACATCGGGCATTCCCACCATGACAGAGTCCCGCGCGTTGCCCGACGAGAACATGTCGACTTCGACATCGATCAGGTGCGCATCGATGCCGTAAACGGCGGCGCTCCGAGTCTTGAAAAGCGCCATTGAGGTAAACCGCAGTATAAGTCATGGCGCCGTGAAAGGGGGGAATTTAAGGAAATCAGGTGGTGGCCGAGGTGGGACTTGAACCCACACGCCCAGTGAAGTGCGCCGGATTTTGAGTCCGGTTCGTCTGCCAATTCCGACACTCGGCCACGGATTAGCTCATCGACGAGTTTAGCATGGCCGAGTTTAACATGGCGGAGGAAGAGGGATTCGAACCCCCGAACGAGTCGCCCCGTTAACGGTTTTCAAGACCGCCGGTTTCAACCACTCACCCATTCCTCCGTCATCTAATTATAAGCATCATGCCTGCCCGCGCGTTGCGAGCAGGGCGTCCAACTTGTGGTTAAGGTCGGCTAGCGCGCTCATGACGGCGTCGTGCTGCAACGCGTCGGTGGAGGGCAGTTTGCGTTGGATGTAGAAGGTCCCGCCCGGTTCCAGGACGCAGCGCTCCACCTCATCCAGGCTGTCGAAGCCCTGCCGGTGGACTACGGTCACGAGTTCCGCTCTGGTCAGCAACTCGCTGGCGAGGGCCTTCTTATCCAGATGTCCGTGATCGATCAGCACTGTCGGCTTGCCCTCAAAGACCTGATCCAGGCGTCGGTGCCGGAATAGGAATCGCACTACCAGATAGTTCATCAACAGCAGCGCGAGCGCGCCGATCAGGCCTCCGGTCAGGGAGTTGTCGTTGCCGATGATCGCGTTTTGCACGGTGTTGGAGAGTGATAAGAGGACGACCAGATCGAAGGGATTGAGTTGCGCCAACTCGCGCTTGCCGAAGACGCGGAGCGCGATCACGAGGAAGACGTAGACCAGCACCGGGCGCAGAATTTTTTCGATCATCGGCGCACCCGGGACAAATGTATCGGCCCACATCTTCGGCGAAAAGAGCCATTCGGCCATGCCACTCTCCTGAAGGAGAAATCCTTCCTCCTGATTATGCCGGAATCCGCCGGATTTGATAAAACAGAAAGAGGCATTCGCGTTCTCGGAAAAGGAGTGGAAAGCCTGTGGGGAGTTGAGGATATCTCCTCCTATCACGCGCACATCAAGGCGGTTATTCTTGCACAGACAATATCGGCTGGCAGCGTTCTTAACCGTTGACCATGCATCGCGAGGAGGCGTAGGCTAGGTCATTGCCTCATGTCGGGTTCCAACGTTTCAGAAAAGGGTCTTCCAACCAACGTAGACGCCGAGCGGTTCGTGCTCGGGTCCATCCTGCTCGAAGATAGTTTTTACATCCAGGCGGCCGGCACGCTGGAGATTAACGACTTCAGCCTGGAGAAGCACCGCCGCATCTTCAAGCGGATGGGGGAGGTTTACGAGCGCGGCGAAAAGATCGACCGCATCACCGTCGCCAATGAGTTGATGAAGTTCAACGAACTCGAGAGCTGCGACGGCCTGAGCTACCTGGTTTCGCTGGACGACGGGCTGCCCCAGATCCCGAACGTGGATGCCTACATCCGGCTGGTGAAGGACAAGGCGGTGCTGCGCAGCATCATTTTCGCCAGCCAGCACATGATCAACCGCTGCATGATGGCGGAAGAGGCGCCTGACGAGATTCTGGCCGGCGCCGAAGAGACCCTGCTCAAGCTCGGCGAAGCCCAGGTCAAGAGCGGCCTGCTCAACCCCGACGAGATTCTGCAGAATTACGACGGCGGCATCAGCGCCTTCCTGGACCCCAGCAAGCGCGTCAAAGGCGTGAGCACCGGCTTCCTGAAGCTGGATGAGTACACCGGCGGCATGCACGGCGGCGATCTCTTCATTCTGGCGGCGAGACCGTCTATGGGGAAAACCGCCTTCGCGCTCAACATCGCGCAGCATGTGGCGCTGCGCATGAAGCAGACGGTGGCGGTCTTCTCGCTCGAAATGTCCAAGGAAAGTCTGCTCACCCGCATGTTGTGCGCGGCGGCACGCGTGGATAGCCAGCGTTTCCGGACCGGGTACCTTTCGCAGGACGAACGCCGCAAGCTGAACCAATCGCTGCAGGACCTGGTGGAGGCTCCGCTCTATATCGACGACACGGCCGGCCTCCACCTGATGGACATGCACGCCAAACTGCGGCGCCTGAAATCGGAGCGCGGCAAGCTCGGGCTGGTCATTGTGGATTACCTGCAGTTGATGAGCTCGCGCGGCCGCGTGGAAAACCGCAACCAGGAAGTCAGCGCCCTCTCCCGCGGATTGAAACTGCTGGCGAAGGAACTGAACGTGCCGATGATGGTGCTCTCGCAGTTGAGCCGCGCGGTGGAAACGCGGCAGGGGGACCACCGGCCCGTGCTCAGCGATCTTCGCGAATCGGGATCGATCGAGCAGGACGCCGACGTGGTGGGCTTCATTTTTCGTGAGGAGGTCTACAACCGCGATCGCGAAGATCTCAAGGGCCTGGCGGAACTGATCATCGCCAAACAGCGCAATGGCCCCGTGGGCACGGTCAACCTGGTCTTCCTGCATGCGCAGACCAAGTTCGAGAACCGCGCGGAGGACACAGGCGAGATGCCTGAGGAGTAGGCTACGCCTGGCGCCTGGCGAAGATTTCGGCTTGCGTGAAGGCCACCGCCCGGAGTTGATCGCGCAGAGTGCTGTACCTCACCAGGTCGCGAGCAGCCCGAAGCTGCTCCAGATCCGCGCGGCTGAACTCGCGGACGTAGCGGTCGGCCCGGTCGCGGTACGAATAGCCCGAGTATTCCGGGGCCGCCGCGACGACGACGTTCATCAGCACGTCCCAGAATGTCTTGCGCTGGAAGAATCCCTTCCGCGACCCGGCCTCGCAGGTGATCTCGATCGCCTGACGGCCGCCGCGCAGCATGACGCGGGTGCAGTTGGCGCAGACGAAAACGCTGGTGGGGTCGGGGTCCGGAAATGTGGCGAGCAGTTCGCGCAGGCCGTCCGGCTCCGCGTCCCATCCGGCCCATCGAAAGCGCGACGCGCCGCTGACCAGTGTGCCGCGAAGCAGCAGCTCGCGAATGCGGAGCTCGTCCTTTCCGGTGACGCCGAGCATGTGCTCGATCAAGTCGCGCAAGGGCAATTCCTGCACCACCACCGGGGTCAGGGAGATGGAATCGGCAGCCTCCGAACTCAGCTTGACGCGGATTGTCGCCGGCAGCGCCATCGTTTTTCACGCTAGCATAAGTCCGTGACCCCTCTGGAAAAGGTGCTGGCCGAAACCCGCCGTTACGATCACGCGCTGTTGACCTTTTCCGCACGCGAGCAGAACGGAGTGGTCGAGCTGGTGATCGAGCTCAAGGATAAGGGCCTCGGCCTCCACACCTACTACGCACCGGTCCACGCGCGTGATATCGAACACGCACAATTTCCCTGGACCTTCCAACGATACCTTTACGATTGCATGCACGATTACCTGGTCGAGATGTTTCTCTACACTCCGCAGAGCCGGGACGCGCGTCCATGACCGCGGCTGGCGAGCTGTTGGCGGCGGAGATCCGCGCTGCGGGACCGGTGAGCTTTCGCCGCTTCATGGAGGTGGCGCTCTACCACCCGGTGCACGGCTACTACCGGCGCGCCGTCGACCCCTTCGGCAAAGAGGGCGATTTTTTTACAGCGGAACAGATCCAACCCGTATTTGGAATTCTGATGGCGGCGCGGATTCGCTCGCTCTTCCAGGCGATGGGCTCGCCGGCCGGGTTCACGGTGGTGGAGCTCGGTGCCGGCCGCCGCGAAATGGCGGAGGCATTCGCGGAGTGGAACTATGTGCCGGTGGATCTGAATGCCGGAGAAATGCCGGAGCAATTCACAGGCGTGCTTTTTTCCAATGAGTTCTTCGACGCCTTGCCGGTGGATGCGGTGATCTACGCAGACGGAGCATTTCGCCGTCAGTGCGTGACCGTGGAGGACGGCGCCTTCCACTGGCAGACGGGCGAAGTGGTGGGTGAAGAAGCAGACGGATATCTGCGCCGCTATTATCCGGAGCCGGAGGAAGGACGCTGGTACGAAGTAAACCTGGAGGCGCTGCGATGGCTGGAGCGCATCGCCGCGTCGTTAACTAAAGGATACGTACTGACCATCGACTACGGGTACACGCGAGCGGAGAGCGTGCGCTTCGCGGCGGGGACGCTGATGGGTTATCGCCGCCACACCGCGCGTGAAGACGTGCTGACCGATCCGGGAGTTCGCGACATCACGTCGCACGTGAACTTCACGGCGCTCGAAGAGAGCGGCGCGGCATGCGGCCTGGTGAAGGAGCGATTCGAAACACTCGCGCAGAGTTTACTCGCGGCGGGGGAGTCCGATCAGTTCGCCGCCGCATTGGGCGCACCCGGCACAGGTGAGGAAGTTCGGCGCCGCATGCAACTCAAGACGCTGCTCTTCGGAATGGGAGAGACGTTTCGCGTGCTGCTGCAGAGGAGAGTGGAGGGGGAAAGAGAATCGGAGAGAAAAGGCTGAAACAATGAAAAAGGCCCCGGAAAACCGGGGCCTTGGAGTTTGAACCTGTTAGCAGCCCTTCTTCAGGGCGGCGCCCAGACTACTTCTTTTTCTTCGGAGCAGCCTTTTTCTTCGGGGCGGCCTTCTTGGTTGCGCTCTTCATCGATTGATTCTCCCTAACATCAAATTTTGCGATTGGAAAATCGCAATGTGATTCATATATAAGGTGCTTCGAGAATAAAGTCAAGAAAAAAATGCAGTGACGCACGTTTCTACTTCGTTCGAGTGACGAGTGCTCCGCATGATGCGCAGAATATTCCGCCGCGGCCTAAATCTTGATCGCGTCCGCGACACGTATATACAATTAGACGCGCCCGAAATGCGGGCGAGGCTGTTCGCATGATGCTGCTTCCCATATTTTTGGCAATACACTCCGCGGAGGATGACAGCGGTCTCGTTGCGCGCATGCAGCGCCGCGATCCGCAGGCCCTCGCGGAGCTCTACGATCGCTATGGCCGCGTGACCTACGCGCTGATTTTGCGCGTGGTGCGCGACGTGGGCATCGCGGAAGACCTGGTGCAGGAAACATTCCTGCGGGTGTGGAACCGCGTTCACGGCTTCGATGCGCAGAAAGGATCGATCGGTCCGTGGCTGCTCGCGGTGGCGCGCAATCGCGCGATCGATTACCTGCGCTCGGCGGGCGGGCGCGAGCGCAACGCCCTGGAATTCGAGGAGACCGACCACCCCGCTTTGTACATCGATATGGAGAAGGATATTTTGAGCGCGGATAACGCCCGCAAGATCAAGTCGGCGGTGGAGAAGTTGAATCCGAATCAACGCCAGGTGATTGAGCTGGCCTATTTCGAAGGGTTGTCGCAAACCGAAATGGCAGAGCGCATGGGCCAGCCGCTGGGCACGGTGAAAACCTGGGTCCGCGCGGCGCTAAAGAATTTGCGCGACGACCTTGGCGCGGTGGTGCCGGCATGAACTGCAACGAACTCCGCGACCACTACGAGATGTACGCGATCGGCGTGGCGGATGAGCCGGAGCGCAGCGAGATTCGCGCGCACCTGAATCGCCAGTGCGAGGTGTGTATGGAAGGAATCAAGCGGGCGCGCGAAATCGCGGCCCTTCTGGGAGGTTCCGCTATGCCGGCAGTCCCCTCGCCCAAACTGCGGCGCCGCATCCTGGCATCGGCCGGCGGGGCTGACCGGCGCTTTGGCTGGGCGCCATTCCTCGCCGCCGCCCTGGCACTCTCGCTGTTCGCCGTGGTTTACTTCGCCGGCCGCGAGCGCGACCTCGGCAATGAACTGTCGCGGGTCCGCGACATCAACCGCCAGCAGACCATCGAGCTGACACGCGTGAACGAGGCCTTCGCCATCGTCAACGGCGTGGATACTACCGTGATCACCTTTGGCGAGGGACAGCCCCAGCCCAAGGGCAAGGTCTTCGTCAACCCATCGCAGGGCGTCCTGCTGATCGCCGGCAATCTCCCTCCCGCACCCGCCGGCAAGGCCTACGAGATGTGGCTGATTCCCAGAGGCGGCAAGCCGAAGGCCGCCGGCATGTTCCAATCTTCGTCCGACGGCAGCGCAATGCATGTGCAGCGCGGCCCGGTGCAGGACACCGCCACGGTGGCGGTTACGCTGGAAAATGAAACTGGCTCCGATGCGCCCACGTCGCCGGTTTTGTTCGCCGCGCCGATTCCCGGGCAACACTAGAGAGCAACGGTACGGCGGGTGGTGTGCGGGTAGCGCTCCCTTACGGTCGCGGCTCGTTGACGGCACCTCATAATGAGGTATGGACCCCGCCGCGCAGATTCCGCTGGCCATGCTGCTGGTCTTTGCCTCCGCGAAGATCATGGCCGAGATTTTCGAGCGGCTGGGGCAGCCCGGAATCGTCGGCGAGATTCTGGCCGGCGTCCTCATCGGCCCGCATGTGCTCGGCTGGTTGGCACCGAACGAGTTTCTTCGTACCCTCTCGGACCTCGGTGTGATGTTCCTCCTCTTCCGCGTCGGGCTGGAGATCAAGTCCTCGGAACTGATGAAGGTCTCCGGCATCGCCCTTCTGGTCGCCCTCGCCGGTATCGTGCTGCCTTTCCTCGCGGGATGGGGGATCTCCATTTTGTGGGGCGAACCACAGTTAGAGAGCATTTTCACCGGGGCGGCCATGGTGGCGACCAGCGTCGGCATTACTGCCCAAGTGCTGGCGGCGCGCGGATTGTTGAGCATGCGAGCGGCGCGAGTCATTTTGGCGGCCGCCGTGATCGATGACGTGCTCGGCCTGCTGGTGCTGGCGCTGGTCAGCGGACTGGCGCAGGGAGCAGTCAACTACCTTGATCTCGCGATCACGGCCGCGCTGGCCATCGGTTTCACCTCTTTCGTGGCGCAATTCGGCACGCGCACGGTCAGCCGGGTGATGCCGAAAATGAATGCGCGCATGCGGTTGGTGGAATCCGAGTTCGCCCTCGCCATGACGCTATTGTTCGCGCTCTCCCTGCTGGCGGTATATGCCGGCGTGGCTGCGATCGTGGGCGCATTCCTGGCCGGCATGGCGCTCTCGGAGACCGCTGAAGGGCGCGTCACCCAGCTCACTAACGGCGTGGCGGAACTGCTGGTGCCGTTTTTTCTGGTGGGCATCGGCTTGAATTTCGATACCACGGCATTCGCCGGCGGACGCAATCTCGCGCTCGCCGGTACCATCTTCCTCGCGGCCGTGGCTTCGAAATTCGTCGGCTGCGGACTGGGCGCGATCTCCATGGGGCGCACCGACGCGGTACGCGTCGGCGTCGGCATGATTCCGCGCGGCGAGGTCGGCATGGTAGTAGCGCAGATCGGGCTCAACATGGGTGTGATGGCGCACAGCGTCTACGGCACGATCGTCTTCATGTCGGTCGCCACCACTCTGGTCGCGCCGCCCCTGTTGAAGCTGGCCTTCCGCGGAAGCCGCGTTACAATATCGGAGACGTGACCAAATTCATCCGCTACCGCACCGCTTCCGGCGTCTCTTATGGAACATTGGAAGGCGACACCGTTCACGAAATCCAGGGCAACCTGTTCGACGCCCACACTCCCACCGGCGCCACCCACAAGCTCTCCGACGTGAAGCTGCTGTATCCCTGCGAAGCAGGCAAGATCCTCGCGGTGGGGCTCAACTATAAGAGTCACCTGGGCAGCCGGCCGCAGCCGGCACACCCAGAGATGTTCTACAAACCGATATCGGCGCTGCAGAATCCCGGCGACCCGATCGAGATTCCGCGCGACGCAACCGACGTGCATTCGGAAGGCGAGATGGTGGTGGTGGTCGGCAATTACCTGCGCAATGCCTCGGTGGATGAGGCGGCGACGGCCATCTTCGGCGTCACTTGCGGCAACGATGTCAGCGACCGCTCCTGGCAGCACGGCGAGAAGAAGGACCTGCAATGGTGGCGCGCCAAGGGCTCGGATACCTTCGCCCCGCTCGGCCCCGCCATCGTCAGCGGCTTGGATTACGGGAGGCTGCTGCTCCAGACCCGCATCAACGGGGAAACCGTCCAAAAACAATTCACCAGTGATTTGATTTTCGACATCCCCACCGTGCTGAGCTGGATCAGCGGGTGGGTGACGCTATTTCCGGGGGACCTGGTCTATACGGGAACGCCGGGCAACACCAGAAAGATGTCGCCCGGCGATTTAGTCGAAGTCGAACTCGAAGGCGTCGGCGTACTGAGCAACCCGGTTAACTGACCTTCACCAGTTCGCTTTCCTCTTGCTCCTGGGTCACTGCGACGGGCGCATTCAGCGGCCGCATGTGCAGGAACCCGTATACCGTCGCGACGACCAGCGGGAAAGCGCCGAGCGCCAGGAACACGGTATCGGGAATCATCCGGAGCCACAGCAGGTTGTGGATCAGCGGCTGCTGATAGAATTCCAGGGACCGCGCGCTCCAGAAGCCGTGATTGAAGCTCTCGATCGCTTGCAGAATTCCAATCGGCGCCAGGGTGATTGCGATCATCCCCATCAGCCCGGCATTCAGTCCCCAGAAGCTCACCATCAGCCATTTCTCTTTCCAGTAGCGCGGGTCCACGATATTGCGCAGGCTGAATAGCGCCAGCGCGATGGCCAGCATTCCGTACACACCCATGAGCGCGCCGTGACCGTGCGCGGCGGTCAGGAAAGAGCCGTGCTGGAAATAGCTCACGAAGGGCAGATTGATCAGGAAGCCGAGCACGCCGGCGCCGAAGAGATTCCAGAAGCCGGTCGCCAGCAGGAACCAGAAGGCCGCGGCGTACGGAAATTCGGTGCCGCCCGCGCGGATCACCTTATACTGTCCGTAGGCCTCCACCATCAGCAGCGTGAGCGGGATCACTTCGAGCGCGCTGAAGACCGCGCCCAGCGCCATCCACGCCTCAGGCGCGCCGATCCAGTAATAGTGGTGGCCGGTGCCGATGATGCCGCTGCCCAGCAGGATGATCAACTGGAAGTAGGTGGCGCGTAGCGTGCTCTGCGCCGTCAGCAGGCCGAGCCGGACCATCAGGAATCCGATCACCACCACGGCGAAGACTTCGAACATGCCTTCCACCCACAGGTGAATCAGCCACCAGCGCCAGTAGTCCGCCATCGTGATATGGCTATCGCGATTCACGAACAGGGAGAAACAATAGAACACCGGGATCGCGGTGGAGGAATAGAGCAGCAGGTGGGTGAGCCCGCCCCGATCGCTCTCCGCCTTCAGAGCCGCGCGCAGGCCGCGCGCGACGATGTATAGCCAGATTCCCATGCCGGCAATTAGCAGCAGCATCCACAGACGGCCCAGTTCCAGGTACTCCCAACCCTGCGTGCCCAGCCACCACCAGCTCTTACCGAGCATGCCTTTGATGGACATGTACTCGCCGGTAAGGCTGCCCACCACCACGATCACCAGCGCGGCGAACAGGATGTTGACCAGCGCACGCTGTCCTTTCGGTTCGCGTCCGCTCACCAGCGGCGCGATGAAAATGCCCATACCGAGCCACGCGGTGGCGATCCAGAAGATGGCGAGCTGCAGGTGCCAGGTGCGGGCGATGTTGAAGGGCAGGTATTGGGAAAGGTTGAAGCCGAAGAAGCTGGCGCCATCCACGTAATCGTGCGCCATTTTGCCGCCAAGGAGGCTTTGCACCAGGAAGAGAACCAGCGCGATCACAAAGTATTTGGCCGCCGCGCGTTGAGAAGGAGTCAGCGGCGCGCTCGCCAGGTCAAAGCGGTAGGTCGGGTTCGGCGCATCTTCCGCGGTCAAGTGATAGCGGTGCTGGAAGTAGAGAATCAGGGCCAGGAAGAAGAGCAGCGTGGCCACGCTGACCGCGCTCCACATCATGGAACCAGCAGTCGCGGTATTGCCGGCAGTCGGGTCGTAGGGCCAGTTGTTGGTGTAGGAGTGTGCGGCCTCCGGGCGCTTGGCCACGGAAAGCCATGCCGTCCAGGTGATAAAGGCGGCCAACTGCCTGGACGCAGCCAGCTCTCGAACCGGGTCGCCGCCACCTTCGCTCGGCGGCAGGAGCGCGCCCTTAGGCAGGGCTCGCGCGAGTTGCCCTTCCACGAAGAGCTTCCGGTAATGCTCCACGATCGCGTTCCAGCCGGCGGTCTGTCCCGCGGTGAAGCGCAGCGTGCCGGAATCGTAGCGATTGGTCTTCAGTTCCTGCGCGATCTCGGCGTCGATCCCCGCTTTTTGGCCGACACTCAGCTCGGCGAAGCCGGCGGTCCGTTCGCGGCGCATCGCCTCCGTGGTCAGGTGCAGCGCCTCGGCGGTGTAATCGGGACCCAGGTAGGCACCGTGACCGAGCACGGTGCCGTAGTCCATCAGTCCGCGCTTGCGGAACAGGTCCTGCCCCTGTTGGATGTCGGCCGCCGTAAACAAGGTGGAGCCGTCAGGACCGGTGACGCGGTCGGGAATCGGCGCGCGGCTGCGGTACATCATCACTCCGCCGACGATCATTACGGTAAAGCCGAATAATAAGGTTAAGAGAAGACCGTGCTTCCAAAGGCCCGATTTCTGCTCCGAGTTGGTGCTCATTTGCTGCCTCCAAGCTCCAGACTATTCGCAGGGCTCGACGGCAGAAATGACTTAAGTCACAGGATTGGGAAATATGGGGGCCAAAGAATGACCCCCCATGGCTACCCAGGGCGGGCAGCCAATCTCTCGTGTTGTGAAGCCCGCAGTCCGCGCCATTGGACCGCAGGAGGAATAGTCCAATCGTACTGCTGTCAGGGGTGCATTCCCATACGGCAAAGATTGTATTCTCTCCCGGTGCCGGCGCAACGATAAAATGGTCGAATGGCAGTGGCTTGGAGCAAGCGCGCCGCTTTACGAGCTGGATACGGTGCTGTCCTGGCCGTCCTCGTCCTTTCCGCCCTTGAAGCTTACAGCATTCAGGTCGGCGTCTCGCAGCAACATCTCGAAATCTACCGGCGCTTTGTGCAGCAGGACGAAGCGTTGAGCACACTGCGGCGCAACCTCTGGCTCGCCGGTAATCGCGTGCGAGATTTCTTTATCAATCCGACCGAACTCTCCGGCGGCGACCTGGGCATCCATTTGCGCGTGCTCAGGGAGGAGGATGAATCCGTCCTCCAGGTGCTGGAGCGCTCGCCGCGCTACGGGGCTGCGGTTCCGCAATTGCGCGCGAGCCTGAACGAATTCTGGTCGGTGGTAGAGCCGCTTCCCCGCACGATGATGCACGCCTCCAGGGAAGAAGACATGGCCTTCCTGGAGCGCGAGGTGGTTCCGCGGCGCGGCGAGTTGTACAACGCTCTGCGCGCTCTGACCCTGGCCGACCAGCGCGCCCTGCGGGATAGCGAAGGCGAATTCGCGGGCACGCGTCGGCGCGCCGCGGGACACCTGCTGCTGATGCTCGGAGTCGGGTTGTTCCTCAGCATCCTGGTCGCCCGCTTAAGCGTGCGCCACGCCGAAAACCTGGAGCGCGAGGCCGACCGCCATTTCGCGGCAGTCGAACAGACCCGGGCCGAGTTGCAACAGCTCTCGGCGCGGCTCCTCGAGATCGAAGAGGAAGGCCGGCGCAAGCTCTCACGCGAGTTACACGACGAAATTGGCCAGACCCTGGCTCTGCTGCAAATCGAAATCTCGCGCGCCCAGGTAGTCCGCGCCGGTTCGCCCGCGATCCTGCGCGAGCATCTGGATCGCGCGCGGGAACTTGCCGAGCGAACCGTGCAGACCGTCCGCAACATCTCCGGCCTCCTCCGTCCCGCGCTGCTCGACGACCTGGGCCTGGTGCCCGCCCTGCAATTTCAGCTGGAGGATTTCCTGCGGCGCAGCGGCATTGTCTGCGAATTTGTCGAACAAGGCGTCGCCGACCACCTGCCCGATCCCGTGAAAACGTGTGTCTACCGCGTCGTCCAGGAAGCGCTGCACAATTGCGAAAAGCACTCCGGCGCCCGCAAAGTACGGGTTTCCGTGCGCCAGTTCCCCGAGGCCCTGGTGGCGGAGATCGAGGACGACGGCGCGGGATTCCAAATGGACGGCCGCCACCTCGCCCGGGAGCGCAGCATGGGCCTTGGCCTTCTGGGCATGCGCGAACGCGCCGGCAACGTGGGCGGCTCGCTGGTCGTCGATTCCGCACCTCGCCACGGCACCCGGGTCGCGCTCCGCATTCCGCTGGCACCGCTTGCGATCGAGGTTCAAACCTGATGCCGATCCGCATTTTGCTCGCCGACGACCACACCATGATGCGCCAGGGCCTGCGCCACATTCTGGAGAGCCGCCCGGATTTCGATATTGTCGCCGAATCCAGCTCCGGCATCGAAGCCGTGGAGGCCGCCCGCACTCACAAGCCCGACGTTGCGATTGTGGACGTGGCCATGAAGGAGTTGAACGGCATCGAGGCCACGGCGCAGATTCTGAAGATCTCCCCACATACAGCCGTGCTCATCCTGAGCATGTACAGCGACGAGCGCTACGTCCTGCGCGCGGTGAAAGCCGGAGCGCGCGGCTACGTGCTCAAGAACTCCGCCGGCGACGAGTTGATCCAGGCGATCCACGCGGTCCAGCGCGGCATGGCATTCTTTAGCCCCGCCGTCGCGCGGATCTTCCAGGATGGCGTGGCCCGCCTGCAGGATGCACGCGAGGTTTCCGACCGCTTTGAAAGCCTGACTGGCCGCGAACGCCAGGTCTATCAATTGCTCGCCGAAGGCAACAGCAACAAGGAGATCGCGAACCGCCTCAACCTGAGCCTCCACACCGTGGAAACTCACCGCTGGCGCATCATGGAAAAGCTGGACCTGCACAGTACCGCGGAGCTAGTTCTCAGCGCTGTCCGCCGCGGCCTGGTGACGTAACCTGCCACCTAGTTTTGGTTTTCTGCCTCGCGATCCAGCCCTTCGCGATCCAGGATTTCCAGTTGGTGGCCCTGAATGCGCACCAGGCCCATCGACCGGAACCGCGCCAGGTTGCGCGAGACTACTTCGCGCACCGTGCCCAGCCGCGAGGCCAGTTCCTGGTGCGTATGAGGGAGTTCGAATTGCCGCGCCCCGGCCTGCTTCGCCGTATCCACCAGCAGCCGCGCCAGGCGCTGCGTGACGCTGCCGAACGTCATCGCCTCCACCACTCCCACCAGTTGCCGCAAGCGCCGGCCCACAACCGCGAGCACCTTCAGCGCTACGTCGGGATATTGCCGGCAGACCTGCTGGAAATCGTTCTTGTTGATGAAGAGAGTCGCCACCGGTTCCACCGCGCGCACCGAGGCCGGGTACGGTCCGCCGTCGAAAAGAGGGAGTTCCGCCACCGTGGAAGGCGCCGTTTCGAGCGCCAGCATCATCTCGCGCCCGCCCGGAGAGGTCTTGAAAATCTTGACGCTGCCTTCGATCAACAGAAAAATTCCGGTGCAGGGCTCACCCTCCCAGAACAGAACTTCGTCGGCTGCAAAGCGCCGCTCCAGGGCGCGGTTCGCCAGGGCCTGCAGCTCGGTCTCGGTTAACCCGGCGAACAGCGCAATCTGCGCCAGCGATTCATATTTGGCAGCCATGTTGTCGCGGCTCAATGATCGTGGTGGTGATGTTGTTCGCTAACGGGAATCGCGCAACCCGTCTCGGAGATGGCACAGCTCACGTGCTCGAACTGCACGGTGGTGTGCGAGATTCCGTACTTGTGTTCGAGCAGCGTGTTCAGGCTTCTCAGGATGCAATCGCTTGCCGAGGGAGGAACGTCTTCGATCAGCACGTGGCAGCTCAACGCATGCGTCTTCGAACCGAGGCTCCAGATGTGGAGATCGTGAACCCCAAGTACTCCGGTGACGCCGCCCATCGCCTGCGCCACATCCACCAGGCGGATGCCGCGCGGCAGCCCCTCCAGCAGAATGTTGAGCGATTCGCGAATGATGTCCCACGCGGTCCACACGATCAACAATGCGATCACGATCGAAAGCACGGGGTCCACGCGCAGCCACCCGGTGTAGCGGATCGCGACCGCGCCCATGATGATCGCCACCGAACCCAGCGCGTCGCCCAACATGTGGACGAAGGCGCTGCGGATGTTGATATCGTTCTTGCTGCCGGCGCGCAAAGCCAGCATGATCCCGCCGTTGAGCACCAGCCCCAATCCCGCAACCGCCATCATGACCGATTCCTGGACTGCTTCGGGATTGCGCAGCCGGAGCACGCTCTCGTAAAGAATCCAAGCCGATAGCGCTACCAGCGTGAGCGCATTCACGAACGCCGAGAGAACACTCGCCCGATGATATCCGTAGGTCTTGGTTTCATCCGCCGGCTTGGTTTGCATGCGGAGACCCACCCACGCGAGACCGATCGCCAGTGCATCCGTGAAATTATGCGCCGCGTCGGAGAGTAGCGCCAGGGAGTGAGCCTGCAGGCCCGCGAACAGTTCGATCAGCACGAAAACGGTTGTCGCCAGAAGTGACCAGCCGAGGATATTCCCCGTGCCGTGAACGTGCCCGTGACTGTGACTGTGCGAGTGCACCCGGTCCCTCTTTCAGTTTAACTCGCGAACCATGCCGCTCCGTAGGATCTCCATCGCCTCTTCCACCCCGGCGCCGCCATGCACCAGGGCCATCAGCGCCTGCGTCATCTGCTTTGGCGTGGGGTGCTGGATGATATTCCTGCCGTACACAATGCCGCTGGCCCCTTGCTCCAGGGTCTCCAGCGTGCGCGCAAATACGGCTTCTTCATTCATCCGCCCGCCGCCGCGCGCCAGCACCGGAATCCCACCGGCGGCTTCCACGATGCGGTGAAACTCTGAGGCGCGGGTGGGCGGATCGCTCTTGATCAGGTCCGCGCCCAGTTCCACCGCCTGGCGCACCAGCGTCGCGATCGCGGCGCAATTCCCAGAGCTTTCGAGACTGCCGTGCGGCCCCTCTTCAAAAACCAGCGGCTCTACCATCAGCGGCATGCCGTAACGTTCGCACTCGGGTTTCACCGCCGCGATGTTGGCGATGCACTGCCGGTAGAGTTCCGTCTGTCCCGGGGCGTGGAAGAGATTGAGTACCAGCGCCGTGGCGTCTACGCGCACCGCCTGCTCGGCGGCATTCCCGATCGTCATGCAAAATAATTGAGCAGGCAGATTGGGACCATAGACATTGGCCACGTCGCCGCGCAGGACCAGCGCCGGCTTGCGTCCCGGAATCTGCTGCAGCAAGCGAGCCTGGCCCAGGCCCAACTGAATCGCGTCCGGACCCGCCTCCACGGCCGTGGCCACCGCCGACGGCAGGTCTTCGATACCCGCGAGAAACTCCGGGTTGTGAAACACGCCGTGATCGATCGCCAGGTCGAAGCACCGGGAGTCGGACGAAAACATACGATTGAGGCGTGGATTCTGTAACATGTTTCTATCCCAGTTGTACCATTTGGGGCGTTTCAAACGAGGAGCCGTCTGTGTTGGATTACTTTCGCCACCTGTTCTCCACCGAGTTCATGCCTCACGGAATGTGTTACTCTGTGGGATCCGGCTGTGCTCTGGCTCAACGCCGCCTCCGATATCCTGATTACGGCTTCCTACTACGCGATTCCATTCCTGCTGTTTTATTTTGTCCGCAAACGCCGCGACATCGCATTCAACGCGATCTTCGTCGCCTTCGGCATTTTCATTCTCGCTTGCGGAACTACCCACCTCATGGGCGCGGTTACCATCTGGCACCCCGTCTATCGGCTCGATGGCTTGATCAAAGCCATAACCGCAGTCGCATCCGCAGCGACCTTCGTCATGCTGGTCCCGATGATGCCCACGCTAATCGCACTGCCCAGCCCCTCCCAACTGGAGAAAGTGAACCACTCGCTGGAGCGTGAAATCGAGGTGCGCCGCAACGCCGAGGACGAGGTTCGCCGTATCAACGAAGAGCTCGAGGACCGCGTAGCCAAGCGCACCGCGGAACGCCAGGCCCTCGAAGCCCAGCTCATTCAATCGCAGAAAATGGAGGCGGTCGGACGACTCGCCGGTGGCGTCGCCCACGATTTCAATAACCTCCTGACTGTGATCCTCGGCTACACCGAAATGTTGCGCGAGCACCTGCGTGAGGATGCCGTCGCGCTGGAGTTCGGCGACGAGATCGACCTGGCCGCGCATCGCGCCTCCGACCTCACCAACCAGTTGCTGGCTTTCAGCCGCCGTCAGATCGCGATGCCCAGAGTCGTCTCCCTCAACGACGTGGTGAACCAGATCGAGAAGATGCTGCGCCGCATCATCGGCGAGGACATCCGGCTCGAAACGCGGCTCACCGATTCGGTTCAACCGGTAAACGTTGACCCGGCGCACATCCAACAGGTGATCATGAATCTCGCGGTCAACGCACGCGACGCCATGCCGCGCGGGGGCACCCTGATCATTGAAACCGCGAGCGTGGAATTGAGCGCCGAATATGCCGGCCGCCATATCGGCGTCGATGCCGGTCCCTACACGTTGCTCGCCGTAAGCGACACCGGCACGGGCATGGATGACGCCACTATGGCACGCCTCTTCGAGCCGTTTTTCACCACCAAAGAGCAGGGAAAGGGCACGGGGCTGGGACTCTCCATCGTGTATGGAATCGTCAAACAAAGCGGCGGGGAGATTCTGGTGTACAGCGAGCCTGGCCACGGCACTGCGTTCAAGATATATCTGCCCGTTGTTGCAGCCGCCCCCGAAGCGCTCCATCCCGTGGTCGAGGAGAGGGAAATCATACCGGCCGCCGAGACCGTGCTGCTGGTGGAAGACGAGCCGCAGGTCCGCAGCCTGACGCGCACCATGCTCACCAGCCGGGGCTATCACGTGCTCGAGGCCGCTTCCAGCCGCGAAGCCCTCAAACTGATCGCCGACCAGGATCGGCCCATCGATCTGCTCCTCACCGATATCGTGATGCCCGGGATGAACGGCGCCGACCTGGCCCGCGAAGCCGCCGCGGCCCGGCCCGCAATCCGCGTGCTTTTCATGTCGGGCTACACCGAGGGCGGCGTGATCGACCGGGGCGTGCTCGATTCGGAAACCCCGTTCATCCCAAAGCCCTTCACGCTGGGGGCGCTCGACCGCAAGATCCGCGAAGTGCTCGGCCGCGTTTAGGGAAACTACCGCACTTCCACCCAGTACGGCATCATCCGCAGGAAACCGCCGCGCAGCCAGGCGCGGAATGGCATGCGCCCCAACACCTGCGCCAGTTTGGCCTCCATCATGTCCTCCTGCGATTTTTTCATCAGGATATCCAGGATGTTGCGCCGCCCTGGGAAAACCATCAGGCTGACGCGCTCGCTCGCCGGAATCTTCGCCTTCTGCTTCACCAGCTCGATCGCCTTATCGAGTCCGCCCGTTTCATCCACCAGGAAGCGCGGCTTGGCTTGAGACCCCAGCCAGACACGCCCTTGCGCCACTTCATGAATTTCATTGAACGTGCGGTGCCGGGCATTGGCCACCTTGGTCACAAAATCCTTGTAGCTTTCGTCGATGCCCTCTCTCAACAAGGCGCGCTGCTCCGGCGTGAGCGGCGTATAGTCCGAATCGATGTCGGCGTTCTTGCCGCGCTGAATGGCGTCCTTGGTAATGCCCAACTTGTCGTATAGCCCGCGAAGGTTCGGCTTGCCGAAAACCACCCCGATGGAACCCGTGAACGTCGCCGGGTAGGCCACGATCGGGTCTCCCGTCATCGCCATGTAGTAGCCTCCCGAGGCCGCCGTATCCGACATCGAGATCACCATCGGCTTCTTCTTCGCAAGCAGATTCATTTCGCGCCAGATCTCGTCGGAGGCCGTCACTTCGCCTCCCGGCGAATCGATCCGCACCACCACGCCCTTCACCTGGGAATCGTTCCCCACGCGGCGGAGTATCTTATTGAAGCCGTAGGACGTCAGGTTGCTCTCACCGCTGCCGTCATCGTTGGCATCGCCGCGCACAATGTCCCCCGCTCCCACCACCAGGGCGATCTGGCTCTTCCCCTGCAGCCCCACCGATTCCGCGGTCACTTTGGAATACTTGTCCAGCGACACCTTGGAGGGCTCCCCCGTCTTGAGGCGGTCTCTGAGTTCGCCCCACATCTGATCTTCGAATCGAAGCTCGTCCACTAGCCCGGCCTTCAATGCCTGCGAAGCCGTGAACGGTCCCTGGTCGATGATCGCGCGCACTTGTTCCGGCGTCTTCCTGCGTCCCGTCGCGATGCCCGTGACCAGGTCGCTATAGAGATCGTCGACCACGGAGGTCATCACTTCGCGCGTCTCCGGACTCATGTCGGAGCGCGTGAACATGTCGCCGAAGTCTTTATACTTCCCGGCGTGCTCGATCTCCACGTTGACGCCGAGCTTATCCAGCGTCTTCTTGAAGTACATCATTTCCGCGCGCAATCCCTTCACCATTACGGGTTCCGAAGGTCCGAGGTAAACCCGGTCGGCGCCGCTCGCGATGAAATACTCCCGCGTCCCGGGCTGCCGAAGGTACGCGAATACCGGCTTACCGGATTTCTTGAACTTGTCGATATCCATCCGCAGTTCCTGGAGCTTGCCCCAGCCCGCCGAGATTCCCTCGGGTTGCAATACGACCGCCCGGATGTGCGGGTCCGCCGCCGCCTTATCCAGCGCCGACCAAACGCCGATTACCGTCACCGGCGTGTGATCCCCTCCCAGAATGGCTGGGATTTCGACCGGGGGTTTTTCTGGGAGTTCGCCCTCCAGGCGCAAGACCAGCACCGAATCTGCCGCGATCACCGGAGGTTTTTCGCGAAATCGCAGCGCAATCACGAAGAGCAGAATAATCGACAGGAATACCAGCGCCACTCCGGTCGCGAGCCCGATCAGGAACTTGACCATATAACAATAAGGATAGCCTGGAGTCTGCCGGGTCCGCCCCGATTTGCGGGTCGCGGCTAACCACCCGAGCCGCCAAACAGCCACCCTGACTTTGGTACTGGAACAAAACCTCTTTTTCCTAGGAGAAATTCAGCGAATTTTTCGCGTCAAGTGTGGATTCTTACAATTCTTTACGTCATCATGATGATGCTGCCGGGTAGATGCGTCTGCTTTCCCCGGCCTTCATAAAGTAGACTCGCAAACTCGCCAGGGCCCGTCGACTCTCCGCAAGGACGATCCAGCTCGAGCACCCGAAGTGTGTCTGCGCAAGGAAACGCATGAGAACCCTGGTTTGTTTGTTATTCGTCTGCTCGGCGACGGCCCAGTTTCGAACAGATAATCAACAGTTTACAGGCGCCGATCTCCCTCCCCGCCACTTGGTCATCACGATCGACGACGGCGTCTCCGGAACCATTGCCTCCACCGGCTTCAACCAGACACAGAAGCTCGGCGAATTGCTGGCCAATATGGGAATCGTGGCCACCTTCTTCCAGGTGGGCTGCCATTTTGAAAACCCTTCCGTCAACGGATCCGATCCGCTCTCCTCAGCCTGCATGAACGGCGACGTGCACCCGCTGAGCATCGATCGCGATCTCCTGGGCCGGGGCCACATCATCGCCAACCACACCTGGTTTCACGTGCCCCTCACCTATATCACGTCGGATCCGGCGCGCGTGCTGCGCCACGTCCGCCTTGCCCAGCAGATGCTCGACCAGTTCCAACCCGACGGCCTCAAGCTCTTCCGCGCACCGGGACTTGCCTTCGATTCCAGCGTCGCCGCCATCCTCAACGCCGACCCTGCCCTTGGAAAACTGGTCGGCCCCATCGGCATGGACGTCGACGCCACGGCCCCCGTTGGCGGCCTGCAATTCGATGGGGATGCCGGTTGGTACGCCGCCGGAATGAGTCCCGAGAATTGCGCCGATGCCTACTTCGAACAGATCCAGCAGCAGTGCGCCGCGCAGGGCTGCATCGTATTGATTCACGACCGCACCGAAGTGGAGATCACCACCGATTGGGCGCTCCGCGTCACCCGCCGCCTCTTCGAGCGCTTAGGCCCCGCCTTCAACGCCGTGCCCACCGACGCCACACCCGGCATTCTGGGCAACACCCGCGTCGGCGCAATCACACTTCTCACTTCCGAATTCGGCACCGCCGATGGAATCGGCCCGACCGTGATGGGCAATATCGCGGGCATCAAAAAAGCCGCGGCCTGCAAGGTTCGTACCGATATGCAGATCTGGTGCGCGCTACCGTCACTCACAGCCGGCACCACGCCGACGCTCGACCCCGCTTCGCCCTGGCTCGCCATCACCGACCCCGAATGGGCTGCCTCGGGCTACAAATTCTGGCTCGCCGATATCGATGGCGATGGCAGCGACGATCTGGTCTACGCAACCTCGCGCGGCATCTGGGCCGCAACCTCCAACCGGCGCGCCGGATTCAGCGAGCCCAAACTAATCTCGGCATACTTTTCGGCCGCCAACGGCTGGGACCCCGCCACCCTCCAAGCCGGCCTGCGCTTCGGCAACTTCTATGAGCGCTCGCCCGGCCCCAAGGACATCCTGGTCGCCGGCCCGCGCGGCATTGTAGTCGCGCGTAACTTCGCCCGAAATTTCGGCGAGCCTGAACTGTGGTCGACGTACACACCGGCCCCCCTCGACCTAGTGACCCTGCAGGCTCGCGATCTGAATGGCGACGGCTTCGACGACATCGTGATCCGCGACCTCGCGCTCGGCCAGTTCTTGGCACTCACCACCCACAACGGCGGCATGGGCGGCGTAGCCTTCAACGCCCCGAATCCCTGGATGAGCTTTGCCGGCCAGACCAACCTCACCGCCTGGAATAATCCGAGCCACGGCGAGACCATCCGTGTCGCCCGCGTCGGAAAGAAAGTGATGCTCACCGCGGGCTCCGCCACCGGCCTCGTCTATTCCGCCATCGACGCCGGCAAGTTCAGCCCCGCGTGGCGCCATCTCTGCAATACCTGTTACACCACTCTTACCGACTGGCGTCCCGAGCGCCAGGCCGCCGCCATCGCCTGGGCCGACCTGGATGGTTCGGGCTCCGACTGGGTCGTGTTTACGCGCGTCACCGGCCTCGAAATCGCCCCCGGCATCGCCCCGCAAAACTAATGTGTCTTGTGGGGCCAGCCAATCCTGGCTGCCGCCGGCTTTCAGCCGGCGTCCCGATACGAGCTTTACTGCGCCTTCCGCATCGCCCGCAGATCGATCCCCAGCGCCTGGCACTTCTTGTACAAGTGGCTGCGCTCCAACCCCAGCGCCTTCGCCGTATCCGTCATCCGTTGATTGTTACGCTTCAGCTCCGCAAGAATCTGTTCGCGCTCGAAGCGTCGGTGCGCTCGGCCAGCGTGCCCGAGTGCACCAACCTCGCCCGGTTGTCCGCCCCCTTCGCTCTCCCCCGTCGGCAGCGCCAGCCGCACCAGCGCGGCGTCGACCGCACCATCGGCCAGCAGCAGCAATCGCTCCACCACGTTGCGCAACTCGCGCACATTGCCCGGCCACGAGTAGCGCTGCAATTCCTGGATCGCTTCCGGCAGAAAGACCTTCGGCCTCCATCCGTTCACCTCGCAGACCTGCGCGGCGAAATGCGCCACCAGCGCCGGGATCTCGCCATCGCGCTCGCGCAACGGCGGCAGCAGCAGCGGGAAGACGTAGATGCGGTGGTACAGGTCCTCGCGGAACACGCCCTTTTTCACCAGTTCGTCCAGATTGCGATGCGTGGCCACGATCACGCGCACGTCCACCGGGATCGTGCGGTCGCCGCCGACGCGCTCCACCTGCCGCTCTTCCAGCACGCGCAGCAGCTTGGCCTGCATCAGAATCGGCATGTCGCCGATTTCGTCCAGAAACAGCGTGCCGTGGTTGGCCTGCTCGAACTTGCCGATGTGCCGCGACGCCGCGCCCGTGAAGCTCCCCTTCTCGTGGCCGAAGAGTTCGCTCTCGATCAGCTCCGCCGGCACCGCCGCGCAGTTCAGCGTGACGAACGGCCCGCCCTTCCGCGGGCTGCGCTCGTGCAGCGCGCGCGCGATCAGCTCCTTGCCCGTGCCCGGTCTCGCCCAGGATGCAGACCCGCGTTTCGCTCGCCGCCACCCGGTCCACCTGCGCCATCACGCGCCGCATACGCTCGCCCGAGTGGACGATTTCGTGCTTGCCCACGCGCTGCCGCAGATCGCGGTTCTCGTCCTCCAGGCGCTTCAGCTTGAGCACGTTGTCCACGGTCGAGCAGCAGCTTGTCGGTGGATAGCGGCTTCTCCAGAAAATCGAGCGCGCCCAGGCGGGTCGCGCGCACCGCCATCTCGATGTTCGCCTGTCCGCTGATCATCACCACCGGCAGCGTGATGCCCAGCGCGCGCAGGTCTTCGAGCAGCGCGAGTCCGTCCTTGCCCGGCATCACCACGTCGCTCAGCATCATGTCGAAGGCCTGCGACTTGACCAGTTCCAGTGCGCGCGCGGCGTTGTCGCAGACCGTGGCTTCGTGCCCGGCCAGGCGGAAGGCGCGCGCCAGCGAGGCCAGCGTGTTCGGGTCGTCGTCAACAATCAGCAGGTGTGCCATAGGTCCTCCCGGTTCTGCAGCAAGTTCGATCCGGAACGTTGCGCCCTTGCCCTTTTCGCTCTCCACCGAAATTCGCCCCCCGTGGTCGCTGACCACGGATTGCACGATCGCCAGGCCCAGCCCCGTGCCGTGCGTCTTGGTCGTGTAGTACGGCGTGAAGAGGCGCGTCGCATTCCTCGGGCGTCAGGCCCTGCCCGGTGTCGGAGATCTCCAGCCGCACGCCGCCCATCCAGCGCCGTCGTGCGCACCGTCAGCGTGCCGCCCTCGGGCATGGCGTCGATGGCGTTGAGCATCAGGTTGCGCAGCACGCGCGTCATCTGTTCGGGATCGGCATCGGCACCGTGCCGCACCGCGGATCCAGCTCCGTGACGGCCCGAACGCGCGCCTGCGCCAGCTGGCCGTCGAACAGCTTCAGCGTGTCGGTGACCAGCGCGTTGAACATCCACCGGCTGGATTTCCGGCGCCGGCATCCTCGCGAAATCGCTGAAGCGGCCGACGATCTGCTTCAACTGCGCCAGCTCCGCCAGCAGCGTCGCGGTGCCTTCGCGAAAGACCTCGTCGAACTGCTCGGGATAGCGATCGCGCGCGCGCTGCATGTTCTCCACCGTGATCTGCAGCGGAAACAGCGGGTTCTTCAATTCGTGCGCCAGCCGCCGCGCCAGTTCGCGCCACGCCGCCACGCGCTCGGCCTGCACCAGCCGCTCGCGCTGCGCCACCAGTTCTCCGGTCATGCGATTGAAGGCGCGCGCCAGTTGGCCGATCTCGTCGGCGGAGCGAGACCTCCACGGTCGCGTTCCAGTCGCCCGCCGCCACGCGTCCCGCGCTGTCCGCCAGCCGGTGCACCGGCCGGGTGACGCGCGCCGTGGCCCACCAGCTCAACAGGATGCCGAGCAGAATCCCCGCACCCGCCACGATCACGCCGGTCCGCAGCAGCGAGTTCTCCAGCTCCACCAGGTCGCGGCGCGAACTGGCGATCAGCAGGACGCCGAGAATGCTGCTTGTCCAGCCCGGGCAGCGGCACCGCGTGAAAGCTCTCCGCCTCCGCGCCGCTGCCGATGATGTCGCGAACGCCTCGCGCCGCTCCTTCTGCACCTGCTCGATCAACGGCCGCAAGCTGCTCGGCGTGCGGCGCCGGTCCCGCCGCGTCGATCAGTTCCGCCGGCGAGAAGTGCGGCTCCAGGTTGCGATAGAGCAGCACCCGCATGCCGTCCGGCAGCACCAGGGTGGAGAGGAACTCGCGGTCCAGTTCCTGGCCGCCCACCACGTACAGTTTGCGGTCGCCTTCCGTTGCCACCGCGACGGCCACCAGCGCGAGCGTGACGCCCTGCGGCAGTTCCTCGCGCCGCAGAAATGCGCCGCGCTGCTTCCAATCCTGCGCCCGCCGTCAGCCACTCCTCCTTGTAGCCGAAGCGCGCCGGCCACTGCGCGCTGCTCACGATGGCGCCATCGCCGGCTACCAGTTCCAGCAGATCCAGATGCGTGGATCGCGGCTGTGCGGAGCGGCGTAATCGTAGTATTCGGCTGAATCCGGCTGGACGGCGATCTTGCGCACCGCGTCCGACGCGGCGATCGCGTCGACCGTGCGCGACCAGTCTCGCGCCGGCGGCGATCGAATTCGTTGCGGAATTGCAGGACCAGCGCTTCGGCGCGCTGCGGTTCGCGACGTTCGAAGGCTCGCCGCGTGCTGCCTAGCACCAGCAGCTCCACCAACCGCGACCGCCGCCACGATCGCCACCGTGAAGATCAGCAGCAGGCGGGTGCGAAACTTCATGGGCGCGCGCCTTCCAGCCAGAGATTGTCGAAGCGCCACTCGCCCAGCGGCGTCAATCCCGGGGCCGCCCTTGACGCGCCGGCCGACGCCGTAGACGTCCGGCAGATGAATCAGCGGGATCACGCGAAAGCCCTCGAGCAGCGCGCGTTCCGCGGCGTAGATTGCTCCGGCGAATCGCAGCGCGCGCGGCTCGGGCAGGCCGAGCGCCGCGGCCAGCCCGGCCAGCGCCTCGCCGGGTCTGCCGACGCGATGCGCACCTCCACCAGGCGGACGTCGGCGCTCTGCCGGTTGGACGGTCGGTGCACCGAAGCGACACGCGCAATCCGGCATCGCGCGCGTTGAGCGCGATGCGCTCGGCGATCGCGCGCATCGCGGGGTCGCTCACGCCCAGCGTGATCGGCCGCGCGCCCGGCCGCAAGCTGGCGGGCGCGGCGCAGGTCGGCCGTAGCGGGAAAGAGGAACGCGTAGCCGGAGAGCCACTGCGGCAGCAGCGCGCCGGAGATTTCGCCCTGCCGCTGCAGCAGCACGCTGTGGATGGCGGAGCGATCCACCGCCAGCGCCAGGGCCTCGCGCACGCGCGCATCGTCGAAGCGCGGGGCGAAGACCAGCGCCAGCACGCGTACCGGCGATGAGGACCAGATCTTGCGACCCGCCGGCTGACGCCGCAGTTCGTTCGGGCCCAGTTCCACGATGTCCGCCTTCCCAGCTCGAGGTCGTTCGCCTGATCGCGCAGGGAGCGCCCCAGCATGATCTCGACGCCGTCCAGATAGGGACGTCCGCCCGGCGCATTCTCGTCGGCCTCGTAGACGGCGCGCCGTCCCGCTTCCCATCGCGCGATCGTGAACCCCTGCGCCAGAAATGGCGGCGGGTCCGGCGTCTCCGCGTTCTGCCGCACTTCGACGCGCAGCGTGCCGCCATACTGCGGCCGCGTGGCCGCTCCCGCCGTCGCCGCAGGAGGATCCGCTAGCAGAGCGACAGGCACGGCCTTCACCGCTCCATTTCTCACTCACCGCAATTCACCGTGATCGGCATACGCCGGATACCGCCCGTCGTCGAGATCGCGGACCACGGCGGTCGCCGCATTTCCGCCCAGGCTCCAGAACGCCGTCACTGGTCCGGGCAAATCCAGCGGCGGAGACAGCGGAACGGGGTCCGGTTGGACCAGCGCGAAGGCCCGGAGCGCGTCAGGCTCGCGCGCGTCGCCGGCCTGCGTGGCCAGGATCTGCGAGCCGCCGCCGCAGTGCGCTTCGGTCCCCGCCAGGTCGCTGCCCCAGGCCGCCACGCTGCCTACGGGGTCGAGCGCGGCATCGAAAATCTGCGTGCGGCCGTCCGAGAATGGCGAACAGCCAGTACGTGCGTCCCGCTCTCTTCAGTCGGCGCGGCGGAGAAGAAGGGCGGCAGCGTCTTGCGCACGCCGCTCGGTGGTACGACGCGCCCATCGAAGTAGTTGCGCCCCGCGGCGAAGTTGGCCAGCAGCACGCCGCGTGCGCCCGCGTCCAGGGTCCAGGGCTCGTCGCTCGGGTGGCACTCCATGGTGAGCGAGGGCTCGATCGCGCCGCTGCAGCGACACGCCGGGCAGGTAGGCCTTGAAGCCGCCGCCGTTGACGCGCAAGGTGTCCGCGCAGGTCGCGCGGCCACGGTCGCGTGCGGCGTGACGGGCAGCGATTGCGTCGTGCCTCGCGCGCGCAGGGTGATTCGGGAGGGCGAGAGCACCAGCACCCCGTGCCGACCGGAGACGACGTCCAGAATCTGTTCCTCCTGTTCCCACACCAGCTTCTTCTCCAGCGAGACGTCGGACCCGGAAGGCGTGGCCGCCGCGCTGCCGCTTCCAGGCGGCGATCCAGACCTGGCGATCGTCGCCTTTGCGCATCTCTTCCACCATCAGAAATTGCGACGGATTTTCCGAGACGGTGAGGCGGGCCTCGACCACCGGCGCGATGTCGCTTCACGCCGGCCGCCCGCCTCGCGCAGCGCGGCTATCGAAGGCGATGCGAGCCTGGTTGAAATCGCCGGATGCCGAGCGAGGAGAGGTTGCGCCAGGTGACCGATACCGGCTCACCGCGACCCGCCAGCGCAACGGTTTTGCGCGCCAGTTCGCGAACTGCGCCGGCCATGTCGTCAGCGGCCCGAGCGTCCCAAGGCAGGAGGATCAGGAGCGCGGAGAGCACCGCGGAGCCCTTCACGCCCGCGATCATAGCACATCGCGTCGCGTCCGCCCCGCTCATCAGGCGCACCACGCCGCGCAGGCAGCCGCGAGCCACGAGGAACGAAATCGGCAGTGAGATGGCCGCCATCAGAATCCATGCAATGAGGTTTTCCATGGTCGTTCTCCTTTACTGGTCCGCGCGCTTCACCGGCCGCTGGCGCCACGCAGCGACGGGCGGTGCCGAAGAGGCGCGCGAGTTCCGGCGTCGCGCTCGTCGTAGAGTTCCACCTGGTCGCCGACGGCCACCATTTTGAAGAGCTCTTCGACTTCGCGATTGCGCATCCGTATGCAGCCGTGCGAGGCGTTGTGGCCGATGGAGTACGGGACGGTTGGTGCCGTGTATGCCGTAGCCCTTGCGGCTCAAACCCAGCCAGCGCGTGCCGAGCGGATTGCACTTTCCCGGGGCGACGATCTTGCCCTTGCGTGTACCAGGTGGGGTCGGCGATGCTGTTGACGATCTGATAGATGCCGGTGGGGCTGGGCGATTTCGGTGCGCCCACCGCGGTTTCGAAGATGCGCACGATGCGATCGCCTTCGAGCACCGCCAGCTTGCGGTCCGGAATGCTGACCACGATGCGGCGCGCGCGGACGAGTTGTTTTGTCCTGCGCCAGGGCCTCGGCGGCGGCCATCAGCATCACGCCGGTCAGGGCGGCCATCTTCTTGATCTGATCTTCCACTCTGAGCATCTTCTGGCTCCTCTCTAGTACGCGGAGGAAAGATGCAGGATGGCTACCAGAACGTAAGCTTATTGAAAATAAATGACTGTAACGCACCGAGATGCGCGTGTCAGAGCAGACACGCGTCTCCGGGGACACGCAAATCAGGCCGCGAAATCAGGCAAACGTCGTTTCCTGCAGGCGGATGATCTTCTTCTGAATGGCGTACTGCACCAGTTGCGCCTTGTTGTGGATGTCGAGTTTGCGCATCAGGTTGAATTTGTGGGCCTCCACCGTCTTTACGCTGAGTTCGAAGGAGCCTGCGATCTCTTTGACCGACTTGCCCTCGGCCAGCATTTTGAGGATCTCGCGCTCGCGTTTGGTGAGCGTGCCGAAGCGCGGCTGGCGCGTCGGACCGCCGCGGCCTTGCATGACGGAAATCGTCGACCAGGCGCGTGAGCAGTCGCGGACTCAGGTAGCTGCCGCCGCGCTGAACTTCGCGGATCGCCGTGACCAGTTGTTCGGCCGGACTGTCCTTGAGGATGTAGCCGTTGGCGCCCATATCGACGCACTCGGCCAGGTAGTCCTCGTCGTCGTACATGGAGAGGAAGATCACCTTGGTCTCGGGCCGTTCCTTGCGAATCAGACGGGTGGCCTCGAAGCTGCTCATCCCCGCCATCCCGATATCCATGAGGACCACGTCGGGCCGCACCTGTTGCGCCAAAGCGACCGCATCCATGCGCGTTGGCGGCCTCGCCGACCACTTCCAGGTCGGGTTCGGCGGCGAGCAGGGTCCGGATGCCCTGCCGGAACAGCGTGTGATCGTCGGTTAGGAGAACTTTGATTTTTGACATTGACTTGACACCGTTTGCGGATGTCCGCGGCAAGTTCCAGCATCACCGTGGCACCCCTTTCCGGGTGCGCTCCGCACGGCAAGCGTTCCGCCGAGGAGTGCGGCGCGCTCCTGCATCCCCGCCAATCCGAACGACAGAGGTTTTGCCTGTGCCGTTTCCGGACTAAAGCCGACGCCATCGTCGCGAACGCTCAGCCTGATTTTCTTATCGGCAGACCTCAGTAGGAGCTTTACCGGAGTGCCCGGGAATGCTTGAGAACATTCTGTAACGCTTCCTTGGCTACCCGGTAGATCACTTCCTGTTGCCTCAGCCGAAAGTCCCTCGAATCCACGGTGAAATCCGCAGATGCGAACTCGGCGGAATGTTGCTTGGCGAAACGCGCCGCCAACTGACGCAGCGCCGCCTCCAGCCCAAGCCGCTCCACCACCGCCGGGCTCAGCGCGGCGATGGTGCGCCGCAGATCTCGTCCACCGTGCGCTGCGTGACCTGCCCGGCCTGCGCCAGGCGCGGACGCAAGGCCGTCCGGCGCGTCCCTTTCCAGCATTTCCAGGTGCAGCCGCAAGAGCACGCCAGCGATTGTCCGGTCTCGTCGTGCAGATCGCGGCCGATGCGCCGCCGTTCCTCCTCCTCGGCGCGCCGCGCCTGCGGCTTCCAGACGGCGCACTTCGCTTCTCCATGCGCGCACGCTCGATGGCCTCGTAAGCAGCGCGCGCCGGCGGCGTGCAGCATGGCCAGTTCGCGCGGCAGCCAGGGATAAGGCCCGGCAAAGCCCAATTGCAGCAGGGCCACCTGATGAATCGGAAAAGACCAGTAAGACGCGTGCGCGCCGCGCATCCCGTCGGACAACGATCAGCTGCTCGTCGCCGCTGCCGCCTTGGATGTAGAGCGGGCGCGCGAGTTTCCCGACGGGTGGCGATTCCAGAAGGTGCAGACGTCCGGATTGCGCATGGAACGTGCGTGTCAGGATACGCACCAGCCGCTCCAGAAGATCGTCGAGATCCCGCGCCTCGGCTTCCGCATGGTAGAGCCCGAAGAATGCCTGCGACTCGGCTTCCCGCACCTGAAAGTACGCCCGATTCAAGACCAGCCGCGTGACCAGCTGCAATTGCTCCCGCGCCGGAGCGAATCGTCCCTCGAACGCGCGTTCGAGCAGGCGTCGAATTCACCGAGCGTCTCGACTACCTCCGCCGGAGGAAGGTTCATCTTCGCGATCCGCCGCCCGTTGTATTCCACCTGCTCCAGAAACGCGTCGATCGTGCGCAAGCGGCTGGCAGCGGCCGGCGTGATCGCAAGCAGCGCCCGGATCAGCGCGGGCTCGTGCGGACGCGTCCGCAGAAAGGCACGGCACTCCCGGTCGAGCCGCCCCGCCATCGGCGCGATCGCCCGCAACATCAGCCGCAAATGACGCACCGCCCCCTTCGTAAGTAACGTTTCGTTCTTCATGTGTTAACGAGCCGTGACCGTCAGGGAGCGGTCGCTAGTTTGCCCTAGACGAACCGGATCTACAGAGATTACCGACCGCTCCCTGACGGTCGCGGCTCGACATCGTGGTGTACTTACAGTCAGCGAAGGCAGTCAGCGAAGGTCAATTCTCAACGGACGCGCAAGCCAATGCATGCGCCACCCATGAGGGTGCGCCCTTTACCTCGCGCCGTGTTGCCTCAGCACCTTCGCCGTCTCCGCAAATCCATTCTTCTCGGCCGCCGCCAGCGGGGTAGTGCCCGATTTACTCTTCGCGTTCACATCCGCCCCGCGCGCGGCCAGCAATTCGACCACTTTGGTACGCCCCCACGCCGCCGCATGATAAATGGGCGTACCGCCCGACTCCGTATCGCGCGCTTCCCGGTCCGCCCCGTTATCCAACAGCAATTCCGCGACATCACCATTGCCGCTCAGGGCGGCATTGTGTAACGGTGTGGCGCCATCTCCATCTCGGGCGCTGACGTCCGCGTGATGTCGCAGCAGCAATGCGGCGATACCACGATTCCCTTTGAGCGCCGCCTGATGCAGCGCGGTTGCGCCCGAGTTGTCCCGGGCGTTCACATTCGCGCCCTTCGCAATCAATAGATCGGCAATCTGCTCCTGACCCTTTATAGCCGCCTCGATTAATAGCGCGCCGGCCTGTTCGGACGCCGCACCGCCGGTGATCAGAAGTCCCAGGACCTCCGGATAGCGCCCGCGCGCGGCATTCTCCACCGCGCTCGCCCCCGAGCGGTCGCGACGGCTCGGGTCCGCGCCCTTCGCCAGCAGCAGTGCCACCACTTTCGGGTTTCCCCGCCGCGCCGCCTCATTGATCGGCGTGGAGCCCGTCTCGGGGTTCTCCTCGTCGGCGTGCGCCCCGTGCTCCAGCAGGATGCCCGCGATGCCCGCGAACCCCCTCCGCGCCGCCTCATCCAGCGGCGCGGAACCGGCTTTATCCCGCACGTTCACCGTCGCGCCCTTGCCGATCAACCACTCGGCGAGTTCCTGATACCCGCGATCCACCGCCAGGTGCAGCGGCGTCTCGCCGGTGTTGTCCGCGACGCGAACATCCGCGCCGTGCTCCACCAGCAGTTCGACCATCGCCCGGTCGTTCTTGATGCACGCATACGCCACCGGCGTCGATCCGCCCTCCGCGTGCCGCGCCTTGACATTGGCGCCGTGCTCCAAAAGGTAAAGTGCGATCTCACGATTCCCGCTCCACGCTGCATCGTGGAGCGGAGTTGCCCCCATGTGGTCGGGCTGATTCACGCTGGCGCCGCGGGCGATCTCTTCCTTGACGCGATCCAGATTGCCGGATTGTATGGCGTCGTGCAGGTCCGCGGCCGTCGCCGCCAGTGCACCCGCCATCAGCAGCGCGATACTAGCCCACGTATTGCACCTCTTCTTCGACCTCGATGCCGAAGCGCTCGCGCACCCGGCCTTTCAATTCCGCAATCACCGCGCACAACTCGCGCGCCGTGCCCTCGCCCGCATTGTAGATCAGGTTCGCGTGGTAGTCGGCCACCTGAATGCCGCCGAGTTTCATCCCCTTGGCGCCCACCTGCTCCAGGAACCAGGCCGCCGGAATCTTGCCCTCCCGCACCACATTCGCCGGGACCAGCCCCGCCACCTGCGGCGGCAATTCTTTCGCACAGAAAGTTCTTGAAGATGCTGCCCGCACATTTCATGGTCGGTGGGAATTTTTCGTTCCGCACCTTCAGAATCTCCGCCGACGTCCGCTCCAGTTCGACGGCATCGCCCGACTCCATGCGCAGCTCAACGGAAAAAATGATCCATTCCTTGTGCCGCTTGAAAATGCTCTCGCGATACGCAAACTCGCACTGCGCGTTGTCGAAAACCCGCACCGCGCTGCCATCGAAAAACCGGACTGCCGCGACGCGCTCGGAGATCGAATGCCCGTACGCGCCCGCGTTGCCGTAGACCGCTGCGCCGACCCATCCCGGAATCCCCGCCAGTGTCTCCAATCCTCTGAGACCCCGATGATTCGCAAAATCCACCAGGTCTTGCAGCACCGCGCCCGCCCCCGCCGTCACGCGATCCTCGTCCGCACTCAAAGTGTCGTCCGCAAAACGCACCACCAGCCCGCGGAACCCTGCGTCGGAGACTATCAGGTTGGTGCCGCCTCCAGTCACCATCACCGCCGTGCCGCCTTCGCGCGCCGCGACGATCGCGGCCATGAACGCGCCTTCGTCGCGCGTCTCCACGAACAGATCGGCCGGACCGCCGATGCCGAATCGAGTGTAGAGGGAGAGCGGAGTGCCGGCGGAAACCGCTAAATTAGGAATACCGGCGAGACGCCCCTGCGTCTCTTCCGTAGTTGGCATCAACTCAATTATAAGGGAGTACTATTTCGTGAAATCCGCGTTTCCCGGTTTTCCGCAGGAAGGCATCGATTTCTTCCGCAAGCTTCAGCGCAACAATCGCCGCGAGTGGTTTCAACCGCGCAAAGCCATCTTCGACGCATCCCTAAAGCAGCCGATGCGCGACCTGGTGGCCGCCGTCAACGGCGCCATGAAGACCTTCGCGCCCGAGTACGTGACCGATCCGGACAGGGCCATCTACCGCATCTATCGCGACACGCGCTTCAGCAAGGACAAGACTCCTTACAAGGATCACATCGCCGCATCCTTCCCGCGTCAGGGCACCCCCTCGGGCGCGGGCCTTTACTTCGCGGTGTCGCACAAAGAAGTCGCCATCGGCGGCGGCATCTACATGCCCGCGCCGGAGACTCTGCTCGCCATCCGCCACCACGTCGCCGAGCGTCACCAGGAGCTTCGGAAAATTGTGGCGAAGCCCATCGTGCGCCAGCTTTTCGAGGGATTGCAAGGGGAACAATTGACCCGCGTGCCCAAGGGCTTCGATCGCGAGCATCCCGCCGCGGACCTCCTGAAATACAAGCAATTTCTTTTGTATGTGGAACTTGCGCCAGATCTCGCCACCACGCCGGATCTCTACCCGGAGGTGGTCCGGCACTTTCGCGCCATCACGCCGTTCCTGGAGTACCTGAATGCCCCATTGGCCCGAAAGCGACCGGCGTTGTTACCCGAATTTTAACGAGATTGTAACAATCCGGCGGTAAGATGAGGCTGTTCCCAAATGGCTGAGCTGAAGGATCTGGCAATCGTACTTCTCGTCGCATTGGTAGCCTTGGTCGCCTACCACACAGGCACTCATGGACGGCGTGGTCGCCGCTGGGGCCGCTACTAAGAACGGCGATCCTCATAAATCCACGGTGGGGCATGCTTTAGCTTGCCCGTCAAATTTCTGGGAGTCGATCTTCCATTGAGGGAGCGGATTACTGACCCGCTCCCTCAATCGAACGAACTAGGTCTTCTTGCGGGGACGCGACGAAGAACTGCGCTTCTTCTGCCCGCCTTCGCCGCTGCCCGACGTTTTGCGCGGCGCGCGCGGACGGCGCATCACCTTGGGAGGCAGTTCGGGAAGCGGGATCTCTCCGGTCGCGGTCGGCTGGCCAGGGACCAGCGGCTGCGGCTCGTCGATCTCCTCCTCGTCTTCGGCCGGCGCCACCGGCTCCGGCGCGGCGGTGCGGCCGGCGGATGGAACTCGGCGCCGAGGAATACGATCAGTCCCCGCTCCTCGTCCACCTGGTTGCGAACCAGACCCTTGTCCTGCGCATAGTTCAGCAGTTCGCTGAACTCCTGGAAACCGTACTCGCGCGGATCGAAGTTGGGACGCTCCTGCTTCACCCAGTCGAACAGTTCGTCGGCGGTAGAGCCGGAGTCGACATCGAAACGGTGAATTTCCAGAATGTCGCGCAGCAGCGGAATCGCCTCTTCGGGCTTCGAGCCGGGCTTCTCCGGAGCGCCGCCGCCCTTCATGCGGATCATGTAGCGGCCTTCGCCGCCGGTGACCTCCACGTAAGTCGGCCTTCTGCAGTTTCTCCACGAAATCGGTGAAGGAACTGGCACCGTAGGCCTTCTCGTTGAACGTGGAATCGAGTTGCAGCATGGTGCTCTTCAGCAGGCCGAGCTGCGGACGCACTTCGCGGCGTTCCAGCACGCCGAGGGCGCGCTCCACCAGCGGCATGGCCTGCGCCAGGTCGAGCGCCACGCGCTTGTGCGGCGGACGCTGCTGCTGCTGTTGGGGTGGTTGCTGTTGCTGCTGTTGCGGCCTATCCTGCTGCGCCGGCTGGTGCTGCCGCGATCGTGCGAATGCTGCTGCGGCTGCTGATGGCCGGAGGAGCGCGGCTTATCGTCCATGACGGATTCGTAAGCCACGAACTCGTGACAGTTCTTCTGCAGAATCGTGCTCGTGAAGGCGCGGCCGCCCACCACGAAGATACGCTTGTCGTACTGCTTCAGTTTGTTGACCAGCGCGATGAAATCGCTGTCGCCGCTGACAATGGCGTAACGCGTTGATGTGGTCGTGGGTGAAGGCCATCTCGAGCGCGTCGAGTGCCAGGTTGATGTCGGCGCCGTTCTTGTCGCCGCGCGGTGAGGGGTCACGCTGAACCATCTGCACGGCGTGCTCGCTGAGCGCGCGTGTCGCGGATTCCTGCCTGCCCCAGTTCGCGTAAGCAAACTTAGTGACAATTTCGCCGCGTTCCTTCAAGCGCATCCAGCACGGCCGCAACGTCAAATTCGCGGTGCAGCGTGCTCTTTACGCCGATCTCGATATTGTCGAAATCGATGAAGACGGCGATCTTCAGTTTCTGTTCCATTGTTGAATCCTTAAACCCGGCGGAGGGAGTGTTGGACCGGGTGGTCCATCGCGCCTGACGCGCCGAGGGGTCCGCCGGCGGACACAGTGTCCGTCGGCGATGATGCTTCGGCTGTTAGCCTCATGGGTAAGTGTATCCTAATTCCGCTTCTGCGGGGGGCTGACTTCCGACGCGACGGCGGAAAGCGAGTTACACGCGCGCGTCACTTCGGAGCCCTGATTCGCGCGGCCAATTCTGCTGCCGCGTTCGAACTCTTCCTGCAACTGGCGCGTGCGCAGATTCTCGCGTATGTGCTCCAGTTTTTGTATGTATACGCCCAGCGCACGATCGATGTGATCGCTGTTGGTGGCCAGAATGTCCCGCCAGATCTCGTACGAGCCCAGCGCGAGACGCGTCATATCCTCCAGTCCCGGACCCGCGGCCTCCAACCGCGGCGGTCCGCCCAGTTTGTCGGCCACCGTCGCCGCCAGCGCCGTCGACGCCAGTTGCGCCAGGTGCGAGGTCAGCGACACCACGCGATCGTGCTCATCGGCATCCAGCGTCAGGACGCGTGCGCCGATGCTGCTCAACCACATGCGGAATTCCAGCGCGCCGGACGTGCGCAGCTCCTCGGCGCTCGTCCGGCGTCAGAATCCAGGTGCGACCGCGAAACAGTTCGGCATCGGCCGCCGCCGCGCCGCGCGTCTCTTTCCCCGCCATCGGATGGCCGCCCAGAAACTGGCACGCGCGTAATGCATCTGCCGCGCCAGATCGACGATCTCGCACTTGGTGCTGCCCGCATCGGTGACCAGCGTGCCCGGTCGCAGCAGCGGATCCAGGTGCCGGATCGTGTCCAGAATGCGCCCGATGGTCTGCGAGAGAAACACCAAGTCCGCTTCCGGCACCGCTTCTTCGAGCGACGCGCCGCGATCGATCGCGCCCGCCGCAACCGCATCCGCGATTGCCCGCGCGAGCTGACGCCCGTGATCCGGCCCTTGAAGCCCGCCTTGCGCATCGCCAGGCCAAACGACGCGCCGATCAGTCCCGTACCGACAATGACAACGTTATCCATCTCAAATCGTCCGGCCCACCGCGGGCGCGATCAGTTCGCAGCTGTCTGCATCAGTTCCTCGAATTGCTCCGGCCGCAGCGATTGCGCGCCGTCGCTGAGCGCGCGGTCCGGATCCGGATGCACCTCGATCAGCAGTCCGTCGGCGCCCGCCGCCACCGCCGCGCGCGCCATCGGCGCCACCTTATCGCGCCGTCCCGTGCCGTGCGACGGGTCGGCCACAATCGGCAGGTGCGAAAGCTTCTTCACCACCGGGATCGCCGAGATGTCCATGCGTGTTGCGCGTGTACGTCTCGAACGTGCGGATGCCGCGCTCGCACAGGATCACGTTGTAATTGCCGCCCGCCAGAATGTACTCCGCCGAGAGCAGCAGCTCTTCGATGGTCGCCGCGATCCCGCGCTTCAGCAGCACCGGCTTCGCTGCCTGCCCGAGTTCGCGCAGCAGATTGAAGTTCTGCATGTTGCGCGCGCCCACCTGCAGAATGTCCGCGTACTCCGATACCAGCGGAATCTGCGTCTGGTCCATCACCTCGCTCACCACCAGCAGGCCGTGCCGGTCGGCCGCCTCGCGCAGCATCTGCAGGCCTTCTTCGCCCAGCCCCTGAAACGCGTACGGCGAACTGCGCGGCTTGAACGCTCCGCCGCGAATCATCTTCGCGCCCGCCTTCGCCACCACTTCCGCCGATTGCTCGATCTGGTCGCGATTCTCCACGCTGCACGGCCCGGCCATCACCACCACGTTCTCGCCGCCGATCGCAACATCGCCAACCTGCACCACCGTGCCGCCCGGGCCGGAAACTCCGGCTGGCCAGCTTGTACGGCGATACGATGCGGTGCGCCTCCTTCACGCCCTCCATCACTTCGAACACGGCCAGGTCGAAATCGTACTTGCCGCCCACCCCGCCCAGCACCGTGTGGATCACGCCGGTCGAGCGGTGCACGTCGAAGCCCAGCTCGATGAGCCGCTCGATCACGCGCTCGATCTGCTCTTCGGTCGCGCCCTGCTGCATCACCACTAGCATTTATTTGTCTCCATCGGATACCATGCGCTGGCGCTGAATGCCGCGCATTTCGTCGATGATGCGCTCGAAGATGCGCCGCACCGCCTCCGGCGTCAACGGGCCGAGATTGGCTCCGGTGATGTTGGCGAACACCTGGTCTTCGCGCTTCGGTTCGTAGATCGGCAGCTGCGCCTCGCGCTTCACGCGACCGATATTCTCCACCACCTGCGTGCGCTCGTTGAGCAGCGCCACGATCCGGCGGTCGACATCGTCGATCAGCACGCGATACTCATCCAGCTGCGCGCGCGCTTCTTCCAGCGTCATGCCCTGGCTCCAAAGCCGCGCTTCAATTCGCGCGTGAAAGTTTCCAGTTGAATCTCCAGCGCGGCGTTCTCCGCGTTCTGCTCGATCAGCCGCACGAACGCGCTGCCCACCACCACCGCTTCCACCTGGCTCCCCAACTCCGCCACATGCTCCGGCTTCGAGATGCCGAACCCCACCGCCAGCGGCAGGTCGGTCGCCGCGCGCACCGCCTGAATCAGCGGCGCCACCGATGCCGAGAGCGACTCGCGCTCGCCCGTCACGCCGGTCCGCGACACCAGGTACACGAAGCCCGTCGAGTACTGCGCCACCAGTTTGATGCGCCGCGCCGTGCTCGTCGGCGCCGCCAGGAACACCGTGTCCAGCCCGTGCCGGTGCATCGCCGCCACGTAGCTCTCCGCCTCTTCCACGCTCGCATCCGTCAGCAGGCAGCCGTCGATTCCCGCCGCCGCCGCGTCTGCCGCCAACCGGTCGAGTCCATACCGCAGCACCGGATTGAGATACGTGAACAGCAGCAGCGGCACCTCCGACGTTTCCCGAATCTTCCGTCGCGATCTCGAGCACACTCGCGAGTGTCGTCCCCGCCTTGAGCGCGCGCTCGCCCGCCCGCTGGATCACCGGCCCGTCCGCGATGGGGTCGCTGAACGGCACGCCTAGCTCGATCAGATCGGCGCCGCCGCGCACCAGCGCTTCCACCAGCGCCGGCGTGTGCTCCGGCGACGGATCGCCCGCCGTCAGGTAGGCGATCAGGCCCTTGCGGTTCTCCCGCTTCAGACAGTCGAAGAGGCGTCCGATACGCGTCATTTCGGTTCGAGTTCCTTGAAATTCTCGCGGTAGATGTCGATATCTTTGTCGCCGCGGCCCGAGAGGTTCACCACGAAGATCTGGCCCTTCGCCGCCGGCGCCTGCTGGATCGCCCCGCCACCGCGTGCGCGCTTTCGAGCGCCGGCATGATGCCCTCCGTGTGCGAGAGCCGCCGCGCCGCCGCCAGCGCTTCCGCATCGCTCGCCGCGAAATATTCCGCGCGCTTCTCGTCGCGCAGCCACGCGTGTTCGGGCCCGATCATCGCGTAATCCAGCCCCGCCGATACCGAGTGCGTCAGCGACACCTGCCCGTTCTCGTCCTGCAGCAGGTAGCTATACGCCCCCTGCAAAACTCCCGGAGCCCCGCCGCGATACCGCGCCGCATGCTCGCCGAGCCTGTCGCCGCGGCCGCCCGCTTCGATCGCCCACCAGCCGCACCGAGGCATCCGGAATGAACGCGTGGAACAGCCCGATCGCGTTGCTCCCGCCGCCGACGCACGCGATCGCAATATCGGGCAGCCGCCCTTCCGCCGCCAGAATCTGCTCGCGCGCCTCTTCGCCGATCACCTTGTGAAAATCGCGCACCATCATCGGGTAGGGATGCGACCCGAGCGCGCTGCCCAGCAGGTAATACGTGTCGCCGACGTTCGTCACCCAGTCGCGCATCGCCTCGCTGATCGCGTCCTTCAACGTCGCGCTCCCGTTGGCCACGCCCTGAACGGTGGCGCCCAGCATGCGCATGCGGAAGACATTCAGCCGCTGCCGGCGCATGTCCTCCTCGCCCATGTAGATCACGCACTCGAAGCCCAGCAGCGCGCACACCGTGGCTGTCGCCACTCCGTGCTGCCCCGCGCCCGTCTCCGCCACGATCCGCCGCTTCCCCATGCGCCGCGCCAGCAGCGCCTGCCCCAGCGCGTTGTTGATCTTGTGCGCGCCGGTGTGCAGCAGGTCTTCGCGCTTCAGCCAGATCCGCGCGCCGCCCAACTGCTCGCTTAATCGTTTGGCGAAATAGAGCGGCGTTGGACGCCCCGCGTAATTGTGCAGCAGGTCCGCCAGTTCCTTCTGGAACTCCGCGTCGTCGCGCGCCGCCAGGTATGCCGCCTCGAGCTCTTCGATCGGCGCCATCAACACTTCCGGAACGTAGCGCCCTCCGTAAGGCCCGAAATGTCCGCCCGCATCGGGTTGCGAAATCATGCGCCCAGCGCCGCCTTGGCCGCTTGGAGAAAGTCCCTCATCTTCTGAATATCCTTTTTTCCCGGAGCGCTCTCAATCCGCGAGCACGAATCCACGCCCCACGGATGCGCCAGCTCCACCGCGCGCGCCACGTTCGACGCGTCCAATCCGCCGGCCACGATGATCCGGTGCGTCGATGCCGCCGCCAGCGTCCAATCGAATGTCTGCCCAGCTCCGCCGTAGAGCTCCGCTGCCGGACCGTCCAGCAGCAGCGCCTCCGCCGGCGATTGATCGTACTGCGCGAAATCGAAACCCGCAGTCACCCGCGCCGCCTTCCACACCGTCAGCGCCGCCGGATAATCGCCCGGCATTTCATCACCGTGCAATTGCGCGACGTCCAACCCCGCAATCCGCGCGGTCTCTTCCACCCGCGCCGGCGCCTCATTCACGAACACCCCAACCCGCCGCACGCCCTTCGTCGCAATCGCCGCCGCAGCCTCCGGCGTCACAAATCGCGGACTCTTCGGATAAAAGTTGAACCCGATCGCCGTCGCCCCCGCCGCAATCGCCGCATCCGCATCTTCCTGCGTCGTAATCCCGCAAACCTTCAGGATCATTCTCTCGCTCCACCCCGTCCGATTCCTCTCAGCGCGCAACGAAAATCCGTCGTTAACGAGCCGCGACCGTAAGGGAGCGCAACGAACTCCCACCCTTCCCCGCGGCCCTCCCCGCGAACCGCGACCGTCAGGGAGCGATCTCTTGACAAGGTGCTCGCCCTCATCCCGCCACCAGCTTCCGCAGCGCCGCCGCCGGATCCCCCGACTTCATCAGATGCTCCCCAACCAGGAACGCGCTGTAACCCGCCGCCCGCAGCCGCGTCACATCCGCCGCATCGTGAATCCCGCTCTCGCTCACCAGCACCGCGCCCGCCGGCATAAATTCCGCCAACTCCAGCGACGTCTCCAGCCGGACCTCAAACGTCGAGAGATTCCGATTGTTCACGCCGATCAAATCCGCGCCTGCCGCAATTGCGCAATCCAGCTCCCGCCTGTTGTGGACTTCCACCAGCGTGCTCATCCGATACCGCGCCGCCGCCTCGCGAAAATCGCGAATCTCGCGCTCCGTCAAGATCGCCGCGATCAACAGAATCGCGTCCGCACCATGCGCCGCAGCTTCCAGAATCTGCACCCTGTCGATCGTAAAATCCTTGCGAATCACTGGCACCGATACCGCCGCCCGCGCTCCTTCCAAATCGGCCAGGCTTCCTTGAAAAAAGGCCTCGTCGGTCAGCACGCTGAGCGCAGCCGCCCCGCCCACTTCGTAAGCCCGCGCAATCCGCACCGGGTCGAAATCCTGCGACAGCACGCCCTTGCTCGGCGACGCCTTCTTCACTTCCGCGATGATCGCCGGAGCCCGCGCCGCCAGTGCGCCCCGGAAATCGCGCCGCTCACTCAGGCGCACTTCCGCCGCTTGCTCCCACTTACTTACCGGCTGGCCGCCGCGAGAGAGATCGTCACGCTTTTTGGCGACAATACGGGCCAGAATGTCTGGAACTGTGTCGATCAAGGGTGTACTTCAATGGTAACAGGTCGACTTCTCTTCTACCGGATCCGCCCGTCCCACCGCAGCCCCACACGCCACAATCGCGGCGCCCCGATATTCGGCGTCGGCGTGAACGCCGTGTAAAACTGGCGGTTGAACGCATTCTCCAGCGTCACCTCCGCCGAGAGCGACCGCACCAGGCGCTGCCGCGCCACCAACTGCGCGCTCGCGTAACCCGGCAGCCGGAACTGGTTGAGATCGTCGTCGAATTGATACGAGTAACTCCGCAGGCTGGCCGACGCAAACGTACCGCCGTGCATGTAAGTCAACTGCGCTGTCCCCTGATGCTTGGGAATCTGCGCCACACGAAACCCCGTGACGTACCGCGATTCCACATATAGATATTTCAGCTCGCCCGTGAAATCGTGCATCCGCTCGCGGAATTCCGTCTCGAAGCCGCGGCTCAGTGCCGCCGCCGCATTCTGCCGCTGCCGCACAATCGCGGTCGGCGTGCTCGATAGCGTGACGTTCGTAATCAACCCATCCAGCGCGTTGCGATAAGCCGTGGCGCGAAACGTGGCGTTCTCCCCAATCCAATCCACGCCCGCCTCCGCTCCCCACATCGTCTCCGGCTGCAGCGCCGGGTTCGCCAGCGTATCCGTATTCCCCGCGCGAAACTCCCGGTACAGTTCGTTCAGCGTCGGCGCCCGAAAACTGCGATACACGCTGCCGCGCGCCCGCAACCTCTTCTTGCCCACTACGAAGCCGCCGTTCGGACTCAGAAACTCGCTGCCGTTTCCCGCAAAACTGTGGCGCACTCCCGCGAACAGCTTCACCGGTCCCAGCGTTCCGTCGGCCTGTCCGTACACCCCGTGCTGCAACTGCGTGCCGCCGCCCACCCGCTGGCCCGTCGGCACCAGGTGGTCCGTGCTCGTGCCCTCCGCGCGGTCTACATCCGCTCCCGCCGTCACGTTCCACTTCCGGGTGTGGTGCTGCCACAGCACCGCGCCGCCCACCGCGTCGCTCGGCACCGTCTGGCTGTACGTCAGCTTATCCGTGTTGCGATTATTCGTCACGCTGTCGAACGTCGCGTGAAATCCGTCGCGCGTGTGAAACCCGAGTACGGAAAAAGCATCGTTCGTGAACTCGCGCGCGTAGCGCAGCGATATCGTCCCCAGCCCGGTGGAGTTGTGCGTGAGCGCCGTTCCGTTCTGGCGCTCTTCCGCCAGAATGCTCGTCTTGAAAAAGAAGTCGCCGATCGAGGTGTAGTGATCCAGCCGGAGATCGCCGGTGACGAACTCCACGTTCGCCTGCGTGTCCGCCGCTCCGCGAATATTCGCCGGGACAATGTAATACCCGTCGCTCCGGAACGCGCGCGCGAACCCGGAAATCGCCACCCGCCCCCAAAGATCGGAAAAGCCGGTCGAGATATCGTGCGTCCGCTCGTTCCCCATCTCGTACTGGCCGAACAGGTGAAACTTCTCCGCCGGCCGCGAGAACATCCCGATCGCGCCGCTCATCGCCCGGTCCCCGAACACACTGGTCGCCGCCCCGCGCGAAATTTCCACTCGTGAAATTTCATCGGGCACGAACTGCGTCCAGTACACCCACCCGCCGAACGGATCGTTCGCCGGAATTCCATCCCACAGCACCAGCGTACGGCTCGCACCCGACGACCCGATGCCGCGCAGCGAGATCCCCTGCGTCGTCGGATTCGCTACCAGGCTCGACGACCTTTTGAACAGGCTGAATCCCGGAACGTCGCGCAGCCGGTCGTCCAGGTTCGTGCCGGGACTCTCCTGCAGCGACGTCGCATCCATCACGGTCACATTGGCCGGAGTCTCGGCGGAGATCTTATCCACCACCGTGATCGAGGTCTTTACCGGCTCAGGCTTGGGCGGCTCCGGTGGCGTCTGCGTTTGCCCCGCGAGCAGGAAGGGGCAACACGTCAGGATCCAGCAGGCGCGCACGCACCCACCCGGCATCGCGAAACGCACGTGGCGATGGCGTAAAAACGATCTTAAAATTCGAGTCATCGAGCGGCCCCTCTGGTGCGTCGGCTCGCTGTGGATACACCAACGCCAGATACTTGAGAATAGTATATATGTCCCCATCCTCCGGCTGCCGGAACTCGTAACCCCCGGAACGGAAATGAATCGACGCTCCCTGGCTCGAAAGCCGCCACGCCAGAAACGCGCAGCAGTTGATCGCGTGCTCGAACCACTCGTCCAGTTCGTGCGGAATATTGCGGTCCAGAAATATCTCGACAATCTGCTCCTGCTCCCGCGCGAACTCCCGAATCTGCAGGTTTCCCGTGTGCGCCGACGCCTTCCAATCCACGTGCCGCGAACTCTCGAACGCCTCGTAGGGCCGGATCCGGTAGAAATCCCGCCCCAGCCCGCGATAGTGTGTTTCAATCTCGCCCGAGAGCCCGGCGAGCAGATCGTCGAACCCCGGCTGCGGATCCACTGAGGGGTACACCACCATCTCCCGCCGCAGCGTCACCCGCGCCGTCTTCTCCAGAAACCCGAATGGAAAGGAGGTCGAAAACGCGAAGCCGTTCTGCCGGTAAGCCCCGCGCCGCGGAAACTGCACTTCGACCGTCTCCTCCAGCGTGGTGCCGGCCGCAATCATCGGAGAGTACACGCCCGATTTCAGAATCGGGCTGTCCGGATCGCTGATCGCATCCACCCGGATCGAGAACGAGGGAATCATCCACTTGTGGTTGCGCACAAACAACCGCGCCGGAACCGTGCGCCCCGCCGGAATATGCTCCGGCACCTGAAAATCCAGCTCCAGTCCCGCCAGGCACAGCCGGCTCACCAGCCCGCTAATCAGCAGCGTCGCCATCATCGCCGCCACGATCAGGAACAACAGGTTGTTCGCCGAAACGATCGCCCCAAACACCACCAGCACGATCGCAAAGGTGAACAACACACCCCCGCGCGTAACCTTGTAGCGAATTCGGCGCGCCAAAAACGCACGCCCCTGTTCCCAAAGCCTGCGCACAATATCTGCCCCGATTGTACCGCCAGTAGGACAGGCCTCCCGGCCTGTCCACTTGCCAGGTTTGCCTGTGGTCTTTAAGAAACTGTTGAACGCCTGCCGCTTGTGGGGCAGCCAATCCTGGCTGCCGCCGGCTTTCAGCCGGCGCGCCCATCGCGGCGCGGGACGCGCGGGGCGTGACTCTTAGTGCAAACTAATAAAAGATGCCCTTCCGTACTGTCCTCTTCGATTGGGACGGGACCCTCTGCGATTCCGGAGCCGCCCTCTACCGCGCCTTCGAGAAATCGCTCGCCGATTTCGGCCTCTCCTTCACCCTCGACGAATACCAGCAGGTCTACACCCCCGCCTGGTACCGGATGTACGAAGCCTTCAACCTTCCCAAGGAATCCTGGGATCTCTGCGATCGCCGTTGGCTCCACCACTACCAAGGCGAAGAACCTGGCTTGCTCCCCGGCGCCCGTGGCGTCGTCGATCACTGCCGCCATGCCGGACTCCAGCTCGGCATCGTCACCGGCGCCAACCGCGACCGCATCCGGCAGGAGTTCGCGCGCCTCGACCTCGCTTTCCCCGCCATCATTTGCCACGAGGATGTCGTCGATCGCAAGCCGCACCCCGAAGGCATCACCCGCGCTCTCGGAATCTTGAATGCCCCGGCCGCGACCTGCTGCTTCGTCGGCGACGCTCCCGAGGATATCGAAATGGGCAAGCGCGCCGGAGTCTTCACCATCGGTGTGGTCAGCGACTACATTCACCGCGCCCGTCTCGAAGGCGCCGCCCCCCACCTGCTGCTCGAAACCATCGCCGAACTTCCCGCCGCGCTCGCGCTTACAGGGAGTTCAGATACGCGATTAGATCCGACATCTGTGGCGCCGTAAATCGCGGCCACGCCAGCTTCTTCTGCTTCATCATCTCCAGCATCTGCGGGCCGTGATCCCACAGCGCCGCCACCAGCGTGATGTCCGAATAGGCGTCCTTGCCCTTGCCGAGCTTCGGAGCGCCCCCGTCAATGTGACAGGTGGCGCAACTCTTCTCCGCGAAGACCTTCTTGCCGCGGTCCGCATTCCCATTGCCGCGGAAATACTGCCGCGCCCAGATGTACGAAAGAATCTGCCGCATCTCTTCCTGCGACAACTCGGGCGGAGGATCCTTCATGCTCGGCTGGTGATTCCACATGTCCACCGCGATATCCGTCAGCGTCTGGTTCTTCAGCAGCCCCTCCAGCGCGCGCTTGCCCGTGTGGCAGCCCACGCAACCCTTGGAGACGAACAGCTTCTCGCCCGTATCCGATGGCGGAAAAGCGAAATTCGTAGCCAGGTTGCGCGTCTCGGGAAGATTCTGCAAATACACCAGCATGTCCGTCAGTTCCTGCGCCGTGATCGTGGACCAGGCCAGCTTCTTCTTTGCAAACTCCGCGCGCATCTTCCCGCCGTGATTCCACATCTGCTGCGCCAAAACCACCGGGTCCGCCAGCGATTCCCACTTCGCCACCGGAGGCGCCGCCGCCACCGGCGAGCTCGTAATCCCGTGGCACTCCGCACAATGCTTCGCCGCAAAGATCTGCTTGCCGCGCGCCGCGTCGCCCGGCTTTTCGAAATAGCGCGCCGATACGAAATAGGCGAACAGGTCCGCAGCCTTCTCCGGAGTCATCGACCCCTTGGGGACCCCGCGATCTTTCATCGCCGCCCACATCTCCGGCGCGTGGTTCCACATCAGGCTCGCCATCACCGCCGGCGTGTAGTCGCGATCCACCCGCCGCGCCAGGTCCGGTGCCAGTACTCCGCCCTTGCCCCTGACACTGTGGCATTGGATGCATTGCTCGGTCTGGAACAACTGCTCTCCCCGCCGCGCATCGCCCGGAATTATGCTGGCTGCCAGCCCGGTCCAGGCGACGAGCGCGCCCGCCGCTATCACTCGATGCATGAACATTGCTGGTCTCCTATTTAATTACTTTCAGCCCCGTCATCAGCATGTGGGCCCGGAAGCCTTCGTAACTGTAGAACGTTTCCCCGAACCCGTACCATCGCCACTCGGTGTTCCATTGTACGTGCTTGTGCACCGGCACAGACAGGCGTCCCAGCGGCTGGTAATAGCTCGTCGGCCGTGAGCCCGAGGAGACGAACAGAGATCCGCCCGCCGAAATCTTTGCCGCCACGCCACCCACCGCCGGCAGCACCACGTCGATCATGGCCGTCGCTGTATTGGCGTTGTCCCGGTAAACCGAAACCGCCTGCGTGAAGAACGGCGGCAGCAAATAATCGATCGTCGAAAAGAGCGCGGATCGGTTGTATTCCGCCATTACGCTGACCCGCTTGCCCCCATTGGGCATCCAGAACAAGGCCAGGGAGGCGTCGCGGTTGTGATAGTCCTGCTCCACGCCGAGCGTCGGATTCCGGTTGTACAGCAGTGAGAAATTGGCCTGGAACCACAGTGTCGCGAACGGTTGGTACCGCGCCCGCCCCCGCACCTTGTAATAGTTGTACAGGCCGTTGCGGAAATACTCCTGCGTAGTGCCCGCCGATTCGTAATCCAGGTTTACCGACACCTTCTGAATCGGCCGGATCGTCGCGCCCGCCAGCGCCACATTGCGCGTCGAGTCGCCGAACGCCAGTGGCCCGCTCTGGCTTAACACGCCCGCGCGCACCGTGGCATTGCCCCATTCCCTGCGATAGCCGCCACGTAACACCAGCTTCGCACTCAGGTCGTAAATCGCTTCGACCTGCTCCGTGGTGTTGATGACATTCTGTGGCGTGCTCAGCGCCGAAATCAGCGCAGGGCCACTCACGCCCGGCGTGATCAGGGTCTGCTCAGTGAGGATTCCGCTCCCCGTCGCATCGTACCGGTTCGAAGTCAACGCGTTGATAATCCGCAGCCGCCGGAACGGCCGGACTTCCACGCCCAGATTGCTCAGCGTATGCGTCGCGTTGGCCGCCCCCGAGGCGATGTCGAATTGTCCCGAATAGAGCAGCAGCGAGCTCAGCAGGGCGAAGTTTCCGGTCGCGATGTCGAAGTACCGCGTGGTCGTGCTCGGCCGGCTAAACAAAAACTGCCCGGAAATATCCAGATAAGATAACGGACTCACCGTAGCCAGCACCTTGGTATAAACGCTCGACCCGCGTATCCCGTAGGATTGGCTCAGCGTGTTCAGCACGCTCGCAGTCCCCAGAATCGGATTCGTCCGGTCGCCGTAGTTCACCCCGTTGAAGCTCGCCTGGTCGTCGTTCTTATATGTCGTGCCGCCCTGTTCTAACGTAATGTGCCAGCGGTTGTACTCCAGCCGCACTCCGCCGCGATAATTGTTGGTGCTGTCGCGCAGCAAGGTCGCTACCGGGAATTCGTTGTTGCTGTCCTGAACCCACGTCTCGATTCCGTGCCCGCTCGTCGAATTGCGTTCGTAGACCAGGTACGGAATCACGTGCGTGCCCGGAAACATTTGCAGGTCGATGTACCCGCTGCGCTTTCGCGTATCGAAACTCTGCTCGTCGAATCCCGCCGGCGCGAATGGATTCGCGAACGAAGGTAGCGCATTAAAATAGGCGATGTTCCGGTAGTCGGCGTCGAGCTCGTACAGGTTCTTCTTGCGCACGTTCACGTGAGCGGTGTTATAAGGGTCGCCACCCCACGAGTTCGCCCGCGCGTCCAGCCGGTCAAAGAGCCGGTGCTTCGGATCCGTGATCGTGAAGTCCAGGCTGGTCAGTTTCGGACCACTTCCCAGGTCCACCACGCTGCGGTACGTCGGAAAGCTGCCCCCCACGTCGCTGACCCAGCGGTAACCTACCTCGAAACTGCCCGTAAACCACTCGCTTCCGGCCGGTACCGGAGACGCTGCCGCGGGAGCGGATGCGGCCGGCGCATCGGCCGGTTTCGCTTGGTCCGCCGGCTTTGCCTGCTCCTCCGCTTTGGGGGCAGCCGCCTTGGGATCTGGAGTGGCTTGCGGCGTCGCCTGCGCAAAGGCCGCAACCGTGAACAGGAATGCCGGTAGAAATCTCATTTGGTTAAGTTCCGGCTCACGTAGGAGCCATGGATTTTCTGATGGCACAGCGTGCAGTTCTGGAAGCGCGGGCTGCGCAGGTCGTGGAACGCCGGCGGCACCGTGCCGAGCGTCGATCCCGGCGGCGGGTTCGGCACTGGCAGGTTGGAGTGGCACTCCAGGCACACGTACTGCACTTGCGCGCGAGTCAGCATCCGCGGATTCGCCGAGCCGTGCGGCTCGTGGCACGTCCCGCATCCCTGCAGCCGCACCGGCGCATGCTCGAAGGTGAATGGCCCGACCTTGTCTCCGTGACACTTGGCGCACGCGGGTTCATTGGCGCGCGTCAGTTGAATCGAGGCCGGTAGCAGGCTGCCGTGCGGATTGTGGCAGTCCACGCAGCTCATCGCCCCTTCCGGCAGGCGATGCTTGTAGGGCCGCTGGAAGCTGGCCCAAATGTCGGCGTGGCACCCCGTGCATTGCGCGTTGATTTCCGCCGGTTTGCGCGCCACCAGCCCGTGAGGTCCGTTCTTGTGAATCGAATGGCAGGCCGTGCAGCTCACCTGGTTGTTCGCGTGGCTGCTGTTCAACCGTCCGCTGTGCGTCGCCTGGTTCTTGTGGCACGTTAAGCAGATCTTTTCGGCCTCGGATGGTCTTAGTTTCGCGGGCTGACGAATGTCGGCCGCCGACGCCGAATCCGCATGCTTGCTGCCCGGTCCATGGCAGCTCTCGCACGCCTTCGTCGCCCATCCCCGCTTCTTATCGGTTTCCACAGTTTGGTGGGGATTCTGCTGGAACGCGTTGTAGATGTCCTCGTGGCACATCTGGCAGGTCGTCGAACCGACCGTTTCTGCCGGCTTATTAGCCGCCGGAGCCGCCTGTGCGGCAGGGGCGGGAGCGCCCGGTTTATCTTGTTTTTCTTGTTTCTCTTGGGCGCTCCCTGTGATCGCCAACAGCATGGCCGCGCCCACGAGCCCCGCCAAGCCCCAACGGATTGGGCTTGGGGAGGACGCCTGGCGGGTTGTGAGTACGGACTGCCGGAGCATTGGTGTCTGGTCCTTTTTGGTTATTTGCCTGCGTGTTCCTTCAGCACATCGAAATCCGTGCCGGCGGCGTGACAGACGTCGCAGCTTTCTCCAAACTTTGGATCGGTCTGCGAAACCGCGTGAGAGAGAGCCGAGAGGCTCAAGTGGCATGCCGTGCAAGCCGACGTAGTGGCCGGAGCCGGGCTGATTCTGCCCTGGGTATCCAGCACCGCGTTCTTGCCGATCGGGAATACCGCTTCCGAGTTGTTCACATGGCACATATAGCACTTCGCCGTGTCCCCCGTCGTGCCCGTATCGTTCATCGTGGGATAGCGTACGTCGGAGAAGTCATTGTGGCTTCCGCCGAATCCGACGATCACGTAGCTCTGGTTGAAATCCGTGGCCAGGTGCTCGCCGGTGTGGATCTTGTGGATCATCAGCGCGAAGTTCACCGACTGCGGAGGCAGCGTTTTGTCGCCGGGAACTACCGAGGTGCTGCGCACCGAGACATCGTTTTCGCTCGGATTGTGGCACATCACGCACTGCTCGATCTGGTTCCGGTTCTCACCGTGCAGCGAGAGCGCGGAGTGGCAGCCGTTGCACTTGTTGATATCCACCACCTGGCGCCGCGTTGCGATCGGCGATCCGTCCACCGAGAAGTTGATCGTCTTGTTGATCGCGCCGTACTCGCTGCTTATCTGTTGCTGCGTGCCCGAGAGCAGCGTGATTCCACGCCGGCCCTCAACCCCGATCGTGAACGTCCCGGTCGCCTTCGCCGGAATCGCGTGCGTAAAGGTGTAAGTGCAGGTACCGTCATTGGCGCATTTTGCAGTGGGCGCGGGATTCTCGGAGACGTAACCAGGTGTCACGACATCCGAACCGAAGCTCGTGTAGCCGTAGTCCAAGGTCGGACCCGCCATCACCAGCGCGATGCGGCTCGGGCTCGTTGTGAGCGCACTCATCGGCACTGCGTTGCCCGCATAATCCTTCGAGGTGAAGGTCACCGTCGGGGTCTTGCCCGCCACGCCGTTATCTACTTTGACTAGCGTGAACACCAGCCCCGGCCGTGTCGTGGACTCGGTCGGAACCGTGTGCGCGCCGATGATCGAAGCGTCGAATTCCAGTTCGCCCTGCGGAATGTGGCACTGCGTGCACTGCGAATCCGAAACCTGCGGCAGGTTCACGTGGTTCTTGCCGGTCGCGAAATTCACATCGTCGTGGCAGCTTCCGCAAGCCGCGCGATTCGGATTCTTCAGCCATGCGTCGGCCTGTGTCGCTCCCGTCTTCTGCGTCGGTTCGTGGCAGAAGGTGCAGCGCCGCGGATCCGAAGGCAAAACCACCGTGCTCCAGTCCGAAACCGCCTGATTGAAGCCGATGATCTGGTAAGGCGTGCCCGCCACCACGCTCGGCAGCTGGCTGCCCATGTGGATCTTGTGCACGAAAACCTTCATGTCCACCGTGTTCCCCGTGTCCGGATCCACCGTCTGCGGCTGGTGGCACATGATGCAGAGTTCCATGCTGCGCCGCGACCCGCCGTGGAAGGCGAGTTGATCGTGGCACTTGTTGCAGGTCGCCGTGCGCACCACGTCGCGCGTGTTCGTCGGATTGCCGCCGCCCGGAATCCAGGTCAGCGTGTCGTCGTCGTAATTCGTGCCGAGGTCGAACTCGGTCAAGTTGCGGGACCCGTAAATCCCGATCCGGTGCGTCAACGTGGGATCAAACGCCGCCGTGCCCGTGCCGGCTGCCTTCGTCTTGAACGTGTAAACATACTCGCCGTCGGCAATCTGTTTCGTGGTGCCGCCGGAATCCGCGCCCGCCTGAATCGCCGTCACTTTCGTGATCGGGCTGGTCTGCGTGCGCGTCGTGTAAGCGAAGAACTGCGTCTGGCCTTTAGGAATGTATGCCGCGATGAAACTCACCGAGACAGCGCCCGGTGTCGTAATACCCGCCGCATCCAACGGAACCCCCTTTGGATCGGTGATTTTGTAATCGACGCTAATTGTGCCGTCTGTTGCGATATTGGCCGAAACGATCTTCATCGTCAGCCCGGGACGTACGAAGTTTACGGTCGATTGCGCGGCGTAATACGCCTTGTCGTGCACCGTGAACTCCGCTTTTTTGGGATTGCTCGCGGTCATCAGGCATACAGAGCCTAACACCGCCGCGATCACCGCAGGAATCCGCATAACCTTATCTCCAATGAAACCCGTAATTCGGGAAGTCCTAAAATCCACCAAGCATTAAACCCAAAGCACTCCCCACGCCAAACGGTTACATCGAATATCAGATCGGCAAATCCTTTATTATCTGCCTGTTGGAAATTCCGGCACGCTCGCACAGGTATTCACCGGTACCGGAAATGGGGGAAACCTGCTTTTTTGTGCGTCAAATGCCGCAGCACCCCATCCCCCTGCCCGCATGAATTCACCTCACCCAGTAGGACAGGCCTCCCGGCCTGTCCCTCTAATTTGGGTTGGTGCTTTGTATTGCAGGCAGTGGGGGCGCCGCTTGCTTTCATTTGCCTTCCCTTTCACCACAACCCCGGGTAAAACACGCGCCCGTCTTCCACCCGCGCAAACGAAGTCAGCTGGTGAGCCCGGTTCGTCCCCAGCGACATAATGTGGACCACCCCCACGCCCCGCACCGTCAGCGCGTCCGAGATCAGCGACCGGTGACACCGCCACGGCACCGCCTCCGCGCACATGATCGCTACCCGCCGTTCGCCATCCAGCCCAACCAGCTTCTCCAGCCCCGCCTCGAATTCCGCCGTTTGCATGTAGTCCGCATATCCCCGGAAGCTTGCGTTCTTCCACCCCGTATTCGTGGAATCGGGACGCGGACGCCGTAGCCCGCCTAACTCCGGCAGGTGCACGTAATCGATCTCTGCCTGCGCCAGCGTTTCCGGCAGCGTCTCCTGGTTGAATTGCGGATTGTGCCGCGAGCGCGGCACCGTCCGCACATCCGCCAGCAACTCCACACCGTTCGCCTTCAGCAGCTCGATCAGTTCGGCAACCGGACGGTTCGAATGGCCGATCGTCATCACGTGCGTGGTGCTCCGTCGCGCTTGCCGAACGGATGCCGGATCCGCAGCACGCGTTCCCGGTGCCGGTCTTCCTCCAGGTCTCGCGTGCGCGCTTGTAGGAGATCGTCCAGAGCCACCATGCCAGCCAGTTTTCGCTCCGGCCCGCGTTCCACGACCGGAAATCGCGTCCGCCCCGTCTCCGCCATCCGATAGACCACCACGCGCAGCGGTTCGTCCGGATACGCCACTACCGGATCCCGTTTTGCCAGTTGGCCGAGCGTCGGGCCATTGTGCGCCGCCTTCTGCAACTGGCCGAGCGTGACCACACCCCAAAGCCGCTCCCCTTCATCCACCACCGGATACAGCATCTGCCCCCGCCGTTCATGACCACCGTGCGGCGCTGCATCCGCGGGCAATGCCGCGATATTGGTCCGCATCACCTCACGGACGAACAGAATCTCGAGCGGATCCACCGCATACTCCCGGCTTAAGTGGAACCCGCGCCGGCTCACCTTTTCCGTCAGGATCGAGCGCCGCAGCGTGAGCACCGTAAAGCCGTGCGCCACAGTCACCGCCAGCAGCAGCGGCAGCAGCATGTTGACGTCGTGCGTCAACTCCAGCGCGAAAATTACGCCCGTGAACGGCGACCTCATCGTCCCGCCCAGAATCGCTCCCATGCTCACCAGCGGCCAGAACCCGGCCCCTTCCGCCGGCAGGAACATCGACTCGAGGCCGCCAAGCGCGCCGCCCATCATCAGCAGCGGGGCCAGCACTCCCCCCGACGTCCCCGACCCCAGCGAAATCGCCCAGATCGCCGACTTCACCAGCAGGATTCCTCCCAGCAGTCGCAGCGGCACGTCGCCCTGCAGCAAGGAGCCGATGGTTTCATACCCGACCCCGAGAGCCTGCGGAAACACCAATCCGCCCAGCCCGATCGCCAGGCCTCCGAACGCGGGCCACCACATCCAATGCACCGGCAGCAGCCGGAAGGCGTCCTCGGCCGCATAGACAGCCATCGTCAGCAGCGCCGATAGCCCGCCCGCCAGCAGTCCCGCGATCACGCATCCCAGCAGGCCCTCCGGTCCGATGAATGCCGGGTGCCCCGGTACCGGGAACAACGGTCCCATTCCCAAGATGTACCGTCGGGCCGCCCCCGCCGTGACCGACGCCAAGGCCACCGGAATCAGGCTGCGCGGCTTCCATTCGAACAGCAGCAGTTCTACCGCCAGCAGCACCGAGGCTACCGGTGCTGCAAAGGTGGCCGACATTCCGGCCGCCGCCCCTGCCACCAGCAGCGTCTTGCGTTCCGTGCTCGTCAGGTGGAAGAGCTGCGCGATCATCGAGCCGAACGCGCCGCCCGTCATGATGATCGGGCCTTCCGCGCCGAAAGGACCCCCCGAGCCGATCGAAATCGCGCTTGAGAGCGGCTTTAGCAGGGCTACTTTCGGCGGAACCTTGCTCCCGTTCATGAGGATGGCTTCAATCGCTTCCGGGATCCCGTGCCCCCGGATGCGCTCCGACCCGTACCGTGCCATGAGTCCGATCACCAGGGCCCCCGCCACCGGCACCAGGATCTCCCAATAGCCCAGCCGGTTAGCCGCCGGCGAGACCAGTGCCGTGCTCCAGCGCTGAAAGAAGAAAAGGTTCGTGAACAGCCCGATCAACTTCAGCAGGGCCAGCGCCACGAATGCCGCGACTACCCCAATCCCAATCGCCAGCGCCGAAATCGGAAGTACCCGCTTGGTGATCGTGAAGTCGCCCAGCTCAGGCGTCGACATTGCCGGCCTCCTTGGGCGCCTGATCGAGCACCGCCTGCAGAGCCGCTACCAGTTCCGGACCCGAGTCGTCCAACTCGCGCCGGTGCAGGGCCGAAAGCCGTATGAGAATTTCGCCGCCGGCCGCCGTCAGCCGCAACCGGACCTGGCGGCGGTCGCCCCCACCCCGGATCCGCTCCAGCAATCCCCGCTCCTCCAACCGGTCTGCCAACCCCACGGCGCTATGGGGATGCATCAGCAGACGCCCCGCGACATGGCCCATCGTCGGAGCTTCCGTCTCCGATGCGGCCTGGATCGCCAGCAGGAATTGATGTTGCTGCGGTTCCAGTCCTTCCGCCTGCGCGGCCAGCTCGCTGAAGCGCAAAAAACGCCGGATATGGTAGCGAAAATCGGCCAGCACCTCGAAATCCCGTCGCGTGAGGGTAGTCACAGAAATATCGTATCACGATATGTAACCGGCTCTAGTACCGGGATTTTCCTATTTTCGGTACGGCTTAGTACTTTGGTCTTGCTTTCAGAAGATATCGGGGTTACTCTCTAATTCCGGTAAGAAAAATCTTAAAATCTCAGGATACCCTGATGGCCCCACAAAACGCGCTTTCTATCCCGGTTTCAGACCAGCAGAGATATCGCATTACCGCCACGGACAGCTTTCGCAGGCGTGCTCTCGAACGCCTCTACGAACGCAGATGCGCTGTGGACCAGTTGATCGAATCATTGGAGCGCTATCAGGCCGCGCAGTCGTCCCGCCGCGCGAACTGCGTCCAAATCACCTCTGCGCAGACGTCGACGTCGAAGATGTCGTAGTGAGGTTTCGCTCAATCGCAAACTTCACCAACCCCACCAGGTCGTGCACATTGAGCTTGCGCATCAGACTCGCCCGGTAGGTATCGACCGTCTTCGGACTGATCTCCAACAGGTCGGCGATGTCCTTGGCCCGAAGTCCATTGACGAGATAAGAGAAAACTTCCATCTCGCGCGGACTTAGCGCCGCCAGCGGATCTTCCGGCCGCGTCTTCTCGGACTTGGTAAATAATCCTGCTCCGCGCAGCATCGGCGAAACATAGACGCCGCCGTCTCTTACGAAACTGATCGCGTCCAATAAGTGGCGCGATGGGCCGTCTTTTAGCAGGTATGCATCCGCCCCCGCGCGCAGCGCCTCCATCACGGTGCCTTCTTCGCGGCTGATCGAGAGAATCATCAGCTTCGCCTGGCAGTGATTCAACCGCAGCCTTCGGATGGCTTCCACGCCGGTAATCTGCGGCATGTGGAGATCGAGGATCGCGAAATCCGGCCTGAGCTCCTCGATCATCTGTACGGCGGCCATTCCGTCGGAGACCTGGCCCAGAATGCGCATTCCGTTGGCGGCGCAGAGAGCTGCGATGCCTTCGCGGACAATTGCATGGTCATCGGCCAGGACCACCGTAGTTACCGGCATAGTTGATTCGAATTCAAGCATTCTACTCCTCGGTTCCCTCTAATCTACCGCCGGAGACATCGCAACGGAAATTATTAGTTTAGTCCCGCTTGCTCCACTTTCAACTTCAAAGTTTCCGCCTAATCCCTGCGCTGTCTCCCGGATCGATCGCAGACCGATCCCCGACGAGAGGTTCGCCGGCGCCGAAAGCATCGCCAAAACATCGAATCCTATACCGTTATCTTTGATCGTCAGCGTCAGCCGCTCACCTTTTGCCCGTAGTTCGGCGTCGATGCTGGTCGCGTGGGAATGCCGGGCCACATTCGAAATCGCCTCCTGAAACGCCCGGTAGATCAGCACCTTTACTTCCAGATCGGGATCTACGGGCAGCGGATCGATTTGTAAGCTAGCCACCAGACGCGTCGGAATCCCGCTGATCTCCCACAATTGCCGGATCGCCGACTCCAGCGATAGCCGCTGCCACTCCGGTGGATGCAGCCGCCTGGAAATGCTCCTCACCTGCTCCAGCGTCTGATTGGTCAGTGTGGAAATATTCTCCAGTGCCAACCGGACCGCGCTTGGGGGTTCCGGCAGTTCGTTGGCGATCACTTCCAGTTGCCACCGGATCGCCGCCAGCATCTGACCAACCCCCGTATGCAGTTCCCGGCCCAGCCGCTGCCGTTCCAGTTCGATCTGCCGCACGGCGTTTTTGCCCGTGCCGCGTCGCCGCCGCTGTGCGCGCTCGGAGAGTGTCCGCTCCAATTCCAACAGCCGAAAGAAATTTGCGTTGAGATTCCGCTGCAGGGGCTCTAGACCATGGCCATCCGGAGACTGTGCTGCGCCTAGTGCCGCAATCAGCACGCTATCCCGAAATTCACAGACTTTCCAGAAGCGCAGCGAAGGGACTTCGAAGCCATAAATAGGGTGCCTTAAGTTCTTAACAGCAATGATATCAGTTATTTCCTCCGGGTTCCCCAAGAACGAGCGTGTCCCCTTGCTCATCCAGAGCACGTGTCCACCGTGATCGCATTCCAATAACAATGGAAACACGACCCGGTCTCCGAGGTTGGACCCGGATTCTGAGTCCTTGCTCAATTCAGAGGTCTCCCTGTAGCAACAGATCTTTCCTAAGTCAGCATGCCAGCACTGTAATAATGCCGCAATCGCGGTACGTACCCAGTACTCCGGTTACTATTCGACGGACTTGCTTTCAAGTGAAGGGCGTATTATAAGTGAATCACCGATGTCCAGAGTTATCGAGTCCGTTCCCCGCGTGGTTTTCTTCCTGGCTGGAGTCGCCGCGGCAGCCGTTGCACTGCCACGCCGTGAGCGCCCCGGGATGGATCCGGCTGCCACCGAAGATCTCAAAACCGCGCTGGCCAATCTCGAAACCCGCATTCAGGCCCGCGAATCCGCCGACGCCGCCCGCTTCGCTCAGGTGGAATCCAGGCTCGAAGAACATTCGGCCAAACTCGCCGACGTCCCGTCCACCAGCCAGATCGTCGCCGCCATGGAACAACTGCTCTCCCGCACCATGGCGTCGCTGGATGACCGCTTGACCGCTCAGGCTCATTCCATTGAAATTCTGAAGTCCACCGTCTCCCAGACGGACAGCTTGCTCGAACGCGTGCTGGAATCACTAGATTCCCTCCAAGCGTATAACGACTCACCGGAACTGGTCGAAGATCCACTTCTTAGCCGTCCGGCAGTCTAAAATTTGCCTCGGGTCGGAATCGGGACTAAGAAAGTCCTGATATGCTTTTGTCCGGAAAAGCACTATTCTCTGGGTGGGTGAGTTCCCCATGGACATCTCCAAGGTACTAGACCAATTGCGAAAAGAGCTGGAGCATCTCGATGCTGCCATCGTCAGCTTGGAACGATTGCAGCAAAAGGGGCTCCGCCGGGGCCGGCCCCCAAAGCCGAGGTCGGAATCGAAGCATCCCGGACCTGCCGTCCGTCCCAAGGGAAATCGTCGTCAATCGGGTAATGGGGATCCTACAGGCTAATCCCCTCGCGCTTCTGACGATTTCGCTCCTGTTTCCGGAAGTGGGGAAGCAACCGCTCCTCGATCCATTCGAAGGCCGCGGGAAGTCCCTCGCGCTGGTAGACGCGGCCAATCTCCGCCTCTACTTCGCTGGCCTCGCCGATCGCGCCCAAAAACTTGTTTGAGGTCATCCGCACGAACTTGTCGGATTCGATCAAACCATCTTCCAAAAGGATCTTCGACCGCGCGTAGAGACAGAGCACGGCGTCCCCGATCCACGCCTCTTTCAGGGTTTGTTCGAGCCGTTCGTGTTTCCGCACGTCGAACCTAATGCAAACGCCTCGGCGATCTCGTAGTCCCCGGAAGGGACAGCTTCGCCGGTTATACATGTGAAACAGGCATTCCCGGAGACCGCCGAACCGATGATCCACAAGGTTTTGCCGCACCGGCACCGCACGCCGGAGCGGTGTGCCGCGAGCGCCGCATTCAAACGTTTTCTGATTTCGTCCGCTTCATCCCCAGGGTTGGCCTTCAGGTGCATGCGGACGTATGCTTCAATGCCGACCGGAACAAAATCCATTCATGCTCCGCGGCCGGTTAGAACGGGACGTCGTCGTCGGTGATGCCCTGGTTGAAATCGTCGTTGTGCTGCGCGGCGGGAGCGGCCGGAGCCTGCGTGCGCTGCGCGGAACGCGGCATCGAAACCGGCTGCTGCTGCGAATATTCGCCGCCGCCCTGTCCGCCACCCTCGCCGCCGCGGCCTCCCAGCAGGATCAGGTCGTCGCAGACCACCTCGGTGATATAGCGCTTCTGCCCTTCTTTGTCTTCGTAGCTACGGCTCTGCAGGCGGCCTTCCACGTAGACTTGTTTGCCCTTGAGCAGGTAGTTGGAGAGATTCTCGCTGCGCCACAGCACGCAGTTGTGCCAGTCGGTTTCTTCCTTCCATTCGCCCGATTGCTGATCCTTCCACCGGCGGTTGGTTGCGATCGTAAACGTGGAGCGGGAAACACCGCTGGGCGTAAACTTGTTTTCGGCATCTTTACCGAGATGCCCAAGCAGAATCACTTTATTGACGCTTCGAGATGCCATCTTATCCTGAACTTTAGCACACACTACCGTTCAAAGCGCCGTGAGTTTGCGAGCCGTTACTGCGAGCTTCCGACGCACGCGGCGGCCAGCGAGCGAGCCTCCTGCTTCGGGAAAAACGGCGATACGCGCGCCAGCGAACCGTCCAAAAATTCACGCGCGGCGGCGCAGGAGCCCCCGGCTACCGCGGAAAGATGCCGCCAGGCGGAGGCATCCTGCCGCAGGGCCGGGGTGACTTCAAAATTCAGCGCGCTCGAGAATTCGTCCTCGGCGCGCGCGAAATCCTTGCGGCGGTAGAACAGGATGCCGCGATACAGGTGCGCCTCGCCGCTGGCCAGGTCTTGCGCGGCGGCGAGAGCGGTACGGCTGGCCAGATTGTAGTCGGCTAGCGCGGCCTCCTTCTGTCCGCCGATTTCCTTGGCGCGTGCGCGCAGAAAAATCGCGTGGGCGTTGGAGGGGTCGGCCTTGATCGAGACATCCAGCGTCCGAATCGCCGCCGCCGCATCGCCCGCCAGCAGTTGAGCGCCGCCCAGGTCCGCCTGCGCCACCGGCACATTGGGACGCGGACCGAGCGCTCGGACAAGCGGAGGCTGCGGCCACATGCTCTTCCAAATTTCAATGGCGCGCGCGTAGTTTGCCGCGGCATCCGGGTACGAACCGGCGTCAAAGCTGCGGCGTCCCTGCACCCACTGGTCCCAGCCCGAATCGGAGGACCCGGTGAGCAGCCGCGCCGCATCGTCCATGCGGCCCTCGCGCAATGCGATCCAGCCCAGCCATTGACGGCCGGTTTCCACCATCTGGCGGCAGAACTCCGTGATCATCAGCGTGGAGTTGCATGCGGGCTGGTCCACTGCGTCAGACAGCTCTGCGCGGGAATCGCTCCCCGCCAGCATGCGCGAAATAGCGGTCAGCGCACGCAAACCGGAGGGTACGGGTTCGGGAGGCGCGTTCTTCGCGTTCTTCCCCAGGCGTGCGGGCCACGCGGCCCTGGCTTGATCGAACTCCGCTGCCGCAGCCAGGAACTGGGAGTTGCTCTCGGCCCCAACCGCCCCTGCCAGCATGCACCAGCCCTTGCGGAAGTGGAGCAGAGCCAGTTCCTCCGGGGGAGTCACGGCGAGCGCGGCTGCCTCCGATTGCTGGCAATTCTCGATATCGGCCAGGGTGGGCTTGGCCGAGAGCTGCACGCGCTCGAAATCCGACTGCGCCTTGAGCATGATCGCCAACTGACGCTCATCGGCCCCCGACAGCGTAAGGGTTACACAGAATGTGATTAGCAGGACCCTCATCGCTCGTACACACGCAGCCTCGGTGCCGTTGTACGGAATCTTACTTCAATTGATGAAGATGGTCGCGTCGACGTTCATTCCGGGCCGCAGAATCAGGCCGCTGTTATTATCGACCAGAATCTTGACCGGGATGCGTTGAACCACTTTGACGAAATTACCGGTCGCATTCTCGGCCGGCAGCATGCTCAAGCGGCTGCCCGTGGCGCCGGCGATCGAATCGACGTGCCCCGTGACCGATTTCCCGTACATATCCACGTGGATTTCGGCGCGCTGTCCGGAACGTACCTGAGCCAACTGTGTCTCTTTGAAGTTGGCCGTGACCCAGACATCCCGCAACTGGATGAGAGTCATCAGGGATTGTCCGGGCTGGACGATCTGCCCGGGCTCTACGCTCTTGCGCGTGACCACGCCATCGCTGGGAGCCACGATGGTGGTGTAGCTGAGCATCAGTTCGGCGGCAGCCAGATTGGCCTGCGCGGCCTCCACCCCGGCCGAGGCCGTCCCGGTTTCGGCGCGGCGCACATCCACCTGCTTGCGGTTCGCCATGGACGCCTGAACCTGGGATTGTGCAATATTGACACGCGATTGGGCCGCCGCGACCGCCGCTTTGCGCATGTTGGCATTATTCTGCGCGGACTTCAACTGCTCCTGCGCGGCGTTCAATTCGCTTTCCGCGACGCGCGCCTGCGCCTGGTAGGAATCGTATTGCAGCCGGGAAATCTCCGCCTTATCGAGCAGCGGCTTCATGCGCGCGAGATCGGCTTGCGCGCGCTCGTTGCTTGCCTCTTTGGAGCGCACCTTGGCTTCGGCTTCGGCGATGTCTGAGCTGGCAGCCTGTTCGTAGTTGAGTTGGGCGCGATCGAGCTCGGCCATGGCGTCGGCAACCTGCGCCGCGGCGCCCGACACTCCGGATTGAGTCGACTCATTGGTCATCGGAACCATGGTGCGAGAGGTAACCACCTGGCTCTCCGCCTGAAGCAGCGCCGCGCGCGCCGCATTCACCCGAGCCTGGTAATCGCGTGGGTCGATGCGCACCAGCACGTCGCCGGCCTTGACCTGCTGATTGTCGCGAATCAGGACCTCGGTCACGTTGCCGGAAATCTTGGGAGCGATGGCGACAATGTGCGCGTCCACCTGTGCATCGTCAGAGGAAACCCGGTCGCGAAAGTGGAACCACGCCCACGTGCCGACTCCGGCCCCGATCGCCAGCATGCCGAGCACGATGTACTTTACCGGCGACTTCCGGGGAACCGGCGCGGGTGGCACGGCTTCCAGTTTCCTGCTCTCGGTTTTCGATAGATCATCCACGACGTTAGCCATTGGACCTTCTTTTCCTTCTTAGACGATGCACGGCGGGGGCCAGATTCAACTGGTCTCCAACCCGTTCCCCACCGGACACTTGGGCGTTGCGAGATTCAGCACCTGCCCGCCGTCCTGCCCGTATATTGGCACTATTCAATAACAATCGGACCTCGCGCGGGAGCCGTTTTCTTCATCAGGAACATGAGGGGGATGATACTCAGGAACAAAATTGCCATGATCCAGAACGCGTCGGCGAAGGCCAGCATGCTGGATTGTTTGAGCAGCGTGCCGTACAGCAGGCCTTGCGCCTGGCCCACGGCATCGGCCGAACTGACGCCGCTCGCCTGCACGGCGGCTGCCGCCCGGGTCAGCGCCTCGCGGTACGCCGGGTCGTAAGGCGTCATGTGAGAGACCAGCACCGCCTGGTGAAATTGAGCCCGCCGCGCCAGGATGGTAGTGATCGCGGCGATTCCCGAACTGCCGCCGATATTGCGCGCCAGGTTGAAGAGCCCGGTGGCGTAGTTGATGCGCTCCCGCGGAACGGTGGAGAAGGCCAGCGTGCTAATCGGGACGAAAAGGAAGGCCAGCCCCATGCTCTGCACTACGCGACCCCAGACTGCTGTGGAATAATCGACATCCAGCGTGAAGTGGGACATGCGCAGCAGGCCTAGCACTGAGACGGTCACGCCGAAGATCACCAGCCAGCGCGCCTGGTATTTGCGCAGCAGGAAGCCCACCAGCGGCATGCAAATGCAGATGATGATGCCGCCGGGGGAAAGCACCATTCCGCTGAGCATCGCGGTATAGCCGAGCAGGGTCTGGAGGAACAGCGGCAACAAAGTGGTGCTGCCATAAAGCACAAAGCCGAGCACCAGCATGGAAAGCGTCGCCAGCGCGAAATTGCGTTCCTTGAGCACGTGGAAATCGATCACCGGCTGTTTCTGGCGGAGCTCCCAGACCACCACCGCGATCAGGCAGAAGATGGTGATGGCGGCAAAGGCGACGATGAAATTGGAGCCGAACCAATCGTTGCGCTGGCCTTCGTCCAGGACGATTTCGAGCGAACCGAGGCCCAGCGCGAGCAGTCCGAAGCCGACGTAATCCACCTTCAATCCGCCGGCGAAGCTCTTGCGAATCAGGTAGGGCGGATCCACGATGAGCGCCGACGTCATCATCAATGAGAGGATGCCGACCGGGATGTTGATGAAGAAGATCCAGCCCCAACTGAAGTTGTCGGTGATCCAGCCGCCCAGCGTGGGACCGATCACGGGCGCCACCACCACCCCCATACCGTAGACCGCCATCGCCATCCCCTGTTTGGCGCGCGGGAAGCTCTCCACCAGGATGGCCTGCGAAATCGGCTGCAGCGCGCCGCCGCCCAGCCCCTGCAGAATGCGGAAGAAGATCAGCCACCCGAGGCTGGGGGCGATGCCGCACAGGAAACTGCTGATCGTGAAGATGCCGACGCACGTCATGTAGAAGCGCTTGCGGCCCAGCAGCATGGAGAACCATGCGCCCATGGGAAGAATGATCGCGTTGGCGACCAGGTAGGAGGTCAGTACCCAGGTGGCCTCTTCCACGCTGGCCGATAGGCTGCCTGCGATATGCCGCAGCGCCACGTTGGCGATGCTGGTATCGAGCACCTCCATGAAGGTGGCCAGCATGACCGTGAACGCGATAATCCACGGATTGATGCCGGGCCGGTGCGGGATGGCGTGACTACCTTGCGTAGAGCGCCTCCATCTGGCCGACACTGTGCGCGAGATCGGCGCGCGACTGGTTGTAGCGGTAGAGCGCGGCGATCTGGTTATCGCTGGCGCGCGCGAAGGTGTCCTGGGCCTGGATCACTTCGACGTTGTTGGTGACGCCGGCCTGAAAGCGGTCGCGAGCCTGGTCCACCTCCTGGCGGGCGAGCTGGATGCCGAGGTTGGCGACATCGACTTCATTGCGCGCGCTGGCCAGCTGGGCGATCGAGGTCTTCACCTCCAGGGCGATGCGGTTGCGCACCTCCTGCTCCTGCTGTTTCAACTCGCGGATGCTGATTTCGGCGTGGGCGCGCTCGGCCTGGATGCGGCCGCCGGTGAAGAGCGGCACTTCTACGGAGGCCTGGTAGGTGTAAACCGGAATCGCAGTGCTGCCATTCAAACCCTGTTGGGCCCAGAAGCCGCCGACGGTGGCGCGGGGCAGGCGGGCATCGATGGCGGCCTGTAGTTCGAGTTCCGCGCGCTGTTCCTGGGAGAGCACCTGGCGCAGTTCGGGGCGGGCATGCCAGGCCTGCTCCAGCGTCTGGTTTACATCGATGCTCGGGGTATCGAAAAAGCTCACCTGGTCGGCCAGTTCGACGCGCGTTCGAGGGTCGACGTTGAGCAGGCGTGCCAGGCCGAAGAGCGAGGTTTCAAGCTGGGTGCGCGCAACGATCAGGCGCTGCTTTTCATTCTGCAACTGGACGTTGGCGCGAAGAGTATCGATCCCGGTGCCGACGCCGTTCTTCTGCAGGTCGGCCGCCTGGTCATAGAGTGCCTGGGCGAGATCGACGCGCGACTGGGCGGCCTGCACGTCGGCCGCGGCGCGCTGGCTGCCGAGGTATTGGGAGACGACGAGCAGCACACTTTCCTCGCGGACGCCCAGCTCCTGCACGCGGGACGTCTCGATGCCGACTACACTGGCGCGGTAACGGCGCCACAGGGTGAGGTCGAAGACGGGCGCCTGAAGATTGACGCCAACCTGCTCGTAGCGGTAGGGACCGACATGCTGCGGAAAGCCCGGAAAGCGCAGTCCGATGGCGGCTTCCAGGTTGACGCGGGTGACGGTCTCGGCGCCGGCGGCATGCATCTGGGGGAGCAGCGCGGAGCGGGCAAGGTTGCGATCCTGCTCGCTCTGCTGCACGCCGAGGTTGGCCAGAATCACCTGGGGACTCTGCTTCAAGGCAAGCTGCACGGCATCGCGTAAGGTCAGCTTGAGCGGGGCAGGCTCCTGCCCAAAGGCGCTTCCGGCTAGCGCCACTACGATCGCAATCCTCAGCTTCATGCCTCGGGGAATAGCACACGAAGTACCAAATATCGACGGCTAAACAATTGGGTTTATTGGGATTATAGGTGGTGTGTGCGGCCGCACTGCCCAAATATTGTCAGCACGGCCAAAACTCGCAAAGGGGCGCAGGTCGGTGTGAACGGGTTATTCCGAGCGCAGCGCGGACATGGGATCGAGCCTTCCGGCGCGACGTGCGGGGAGGAGCCCGGCGATCGCGGTGAAAGCCAGGAGAACGAGGATCGCGGCCGCGATGGGCGGCAGGTCGAAGGGCTCGACTCCGAAGAGCAGGCCGCGAGAGAACTTTCCGACTGCCCACACGGCGGGCACGCCGATCGCGATCCCAGTGAGGGCGAGGGCGGCGGCCTCGCGGAGGATCAGCCAGACGATTCCCGCGCGGGTAGCGCCGAGCGCCATCCGGATTCCGATCTCACTGGTGCGGCGGGTGACGGTGTAGGCGAGGATTCCATACAAGCCGATGCAGGAGAGCAGGAGGGCCACCGCTCCGAAGGTGATGGAGAGGGAAGAGATGAGGCGTTCCCTCATCAGCGAAAGCTCGACCTGTTTTTCGATGGTGGAGACGTTAGTGACCAGCAGCGTGGCGCGGGCATTGTGGAGTTCCTTCTGGATGGGCGCGGCCAACTGCACGGGATGGCCCACGCAGCGAACGGAAAGCGCCAAGCGGTTGATGCGATCGATGGCCTGCGGGATCGGGAGATAGACGAATCTCCACGGCTCGGCACGCAGGCTGGCGTGTTTCGCGTCTTTGACCACGCCGACGATCTCATAGTCTGCCGTGGCTTTGGAAGCGCGAAACGGGAAGACGATCTTCCTGCCGATGGGAGAGGCGTCGCTGAAGTAGAAGCGGGCGGCCGCCTGGTTGAGGATGGCAACCTGGGGAGCGCCGGGGCTATCGCCGGCGGTGAAGCCGCGTCCCTGGAGGAGCGGGCTTCCCAATGTCGCGAAGTACTCTGGGGAAACCGAAACCATGTGAACGTTGTCGATTTCGGGGCGAGCCTGGCGGCCCGGAAGCTGCATGACCACGCCGCGGTCGCGGCCGCTCAGCGGGGTCATGGTGGACCAGCCGGCGGAGCGCACGCCAGGCATCCGGCGGACGCGATCGAGCACGTCGTTTTGCAGGGCCAGCCACTCCGGTTTGCCGTACCAGTTCCTCTCGGGCGCGACCTCCATAGTGAGGATACCTTCGCGGGCGAAGCCGGTATCGACAGATTGCAGGCGTTGCAGACTGTGAACGAACACGCCCGCGCTGGCCAGGAGCACCATCGAAAGGGCAACCTGAAGGGCGACGAGGCCGCGGGTGATGCGCAGCCCGGCACGGCTTCCCGCGATGCTGCGTGCCCCGGCTTGCAGGCTCGCGGCCGGATCGACGGCAACGGCACGCAAGGCCGGCAGGAGTCCGAAGGAAAGGCCAGTGAGTATTGACACCGCCAGGGTGAACAGTAGGACGCGGCCATTGAGGGAGAGATCGAGGATGATCTGGCTGTTTCCCTCGGCAAAGAAGGCGGCGAGTGCGGCTTGCCCTTGGCGAGCGAAGGCGATTCCGAGGAGACACGCGGCACCGACCAGGACCAGGGTTTCGGTGAGCGTCTGGCGGATGAGACGGCCGCGTCCGGCGCCGATGGCCAGGCGGACGGCGAACTCCTTGTACCGGGCTGTAGCGCGGGCGAGCATGAGGTTGGCCACGGTCACACATGCGGCCAGCAGAACCAGGCCGGCCAGGATCAAGAGGGCGGTGAGGGGCTTGGAGAAGCGGAGGCGGAGCCGGTCCATGCCGGCGCCGGCGGGGGCGAGTTCGATGTGATCGAAAGCCAGCTTGCGAGTGGCCGGGGAGATGTCCACATCCGACATGTAGGCCTGGAAGATGGCGTCGCTTTCGGCACGCGCCTGTTCGGGGCGTACGCCGGGCTTGAGGCGCGCGACCACGTCGAGCCACCAGGATCCGCGTTCGCGGAGCATTGTGGGATCGGAGAGCGCCATTGGTTCGGCGATATCGATGGGGCGTCCGGGCTCGAGCGACATAACCTCCGACGGCATAACACCGACGATAGTGGTGTTGGATCGGTCCAGGCGGCGGCCGATCACGCCGGGATCGCCGCCGAAGCGCTGCATCCAGTAGGCGCGGCTGATGACGGCGACGGGGCCATCCGGGCCGCCGCGTCCTACCGTCTGGTCGTCGGATGCGGAGAGCGCGCGGCCGAGCAGCGGTTGGACGCCGAGCAGGCTGTAGAAATTACCGGAGACCCAGACGCCGCGGACCTGTTCGCGGCCGCGATCGAGCGCGATTTCCATGTTCGACGGGCTGAAGGCGGCGACGGCTTCGAAGCTGCCGGCGCGGTCGCGAAACAGCTCGAAGCACGGGTAGGGAGGGCCGCCGTTTTGTCCCTGGGTGCCGACGTTCTGCACGAAGACCAGGCGAGCAGGGTCGCGGACCGGGAGACTGCGAAGCAGGACGGCGTCCACGAGGCCGAAGATAACGGTGTTGGCGCCGATTCCGAGGGCGAGGGAAAGGACCGCGATGGCGGCGTAGCCTGGGTTGTGGCGGAGAGTGCGGAAGGTGTAGCGGAGGTCGGCACGCAGTTCGTCGATCCACTGGAAGCCGTAGGCCTGCCGGCAATCGTCCCGGGCGGCATCCATGGCGCCGAATTCGAGGCGGGCGCGACGGGCCGCCTCGGTGCGATCGAGGCCGGTGCGGACCAGGTCTTCAATGTAGGCGTCGATATGGAAGGCGAGCTCGGTCTCCATGTCGCGCTCGAACTTCTTGCGGCGGAAGAAGCTCACGATTCCTCCGGGACAGCGCCGAGGATACTGGCGACGACCAGGGAGAAGCGGGCCCAGGATTCCGACTCGGATTTCAGCTTTTTTCGGCCGGCCGCAGTGAGCGTATAGAACTTCGCGCGGCGCTTGTTCTCGCTCTCGCCCCATGTGGCGGCGATGAGCCCCTGGTGCTCGAGACGGTAGAGGGCAGGGTAGAGGGAGCCCTGCTGTATCTGGAGCTGGCCGCCGGTGAGCTGCTGGAGGCGGAGGAGAACGCCGTAGCCGTGAAGTCCGCCGAGGGAAACGGCTTTCAAGATGAGCATGTCCAGCGTGCCCTGGAGGAGATCGACTGATTTTTTCATTCCTTGACCGTCTAGGAGAAGCATAGGGCAATTCTCCTAGACGGTCAAGGAGAGTATTTGGGGAAGGGAAATATTTCTGGCAGAGACGCAGAGTTAACGCAGAGAAGAAAGAAGGAGGATGTCTTGGTCTTCTTGGCGTTACTTTGCGCCTTTGCGGCTTTGCGAGAAAATGCCGTTGCCCACAACAAGGAACCCGCCGGAGCGGCTGGGGATGGGGATCGGTGCGGTTTCGTCGATTTCTGCCGCTCCGGTGGAAAAATCTGTTCTCGCAAAGCCGCAAAGCCGCAAAGTAACGCCAAGAAGAGAAGAGAGGATTTCTTAGTCTTCTTTGCGTTGCTCTGCGTCTCTGCGAGAAAAAGCCGCTGCCGCTTGCCCTAGAACGACTTCGTATCGATGCCGAGTTTCCGCATCTTTGCCTGGAGAGTGGTGCGCTTCATGCCGAGTTTGGCGGCGGCACCATGGTCGCCGCCGACTCTGCCGGAGGCGTCGCGGAGCGCGCGGATGATGGCGTCGCGCTCGGCGGTTTCGAGGGTCACGACGGAGGCGCCGCCGGGCGCGCGCTTGAGTTCGCGGACGGGGAGGTTGAGCGTGCTGCCCGTGGTGAGGATGACGGCGCGCTCGATGAAATTCTGCAGCTCGCGGATGTTGCCGGGCCAGTGGTAGCGGGCCAGGGCGTTCATGGATTCAGTGGGGATGCTGGTGATGCGGCGGTTCATGCGGCGCGCGTATTGCTGCACGAAATATTGCACCAGGATGGGAATATCGTCGTGGCGGTCGCGCAGCGGGGGCACCGTGATGGGGAAGACGTTGAGACGGTAGTAGAGGTCGGCGCGGAATTCGCGGGCCTCCACCATTTCGGCAAGGTCGCGATTGGTGGCGGCCACCAGGCGCGCGTCGGTGCGGATGGTGCGGGAGCTGCCGAGGCGTTCGAACTCGCGCTCCTGAAGGACGCGGAGCAGCTTGGACTGGAGCTCGATGGGGATCTCGCCGACCTCATCGAGGAAGATGGTGCCGCGGTGGGCCAGCTCGAAGCGGCCGATGCGCTGCGCGATGGCGCCGGTGAAGGCTCCCTTCTCGTGGCCGAAGAGCTCGCTTTCGAGCAAGCCCGTCGGGATGGCCGCGCAATTCAGTTTGACGAAGGTGCCCTGCTTGCGCGAGCTGAGATCGTGAATGGCGCGGGCGAGAAGTTCCTTGCCGGTGCCGGTTTCGCCATAGACGAGGACGGTGGAATCGGTGGGCGCGACGGTTTCCACCTGCTTGAGGATGGCCTTGAGAGCGCGGCTCTGGCCGACGATTTCTTCGAAGCGATTGTCGGTGCGGATCTCGTCTTCGAGGTAGATTTTCTCTTCGGCAAGGCGCGCGTTCAGCTCCTCGATGCGCTCATAGGAGAGCGCGTTATCGAGCGCGATGGCGACCTGGGCGGCCACCTGGGTGAAGAATTGCAGATCGTCGGCATGGAAGCGGTCGGCCTGGCGGGAGCCGACGTTCAAGGTACCGAGGGAGGCGCCGCGCAGCAGAAGCGGCACGGAGCAGAGCGATTCGATGCCCTCGCGGCTGAAAAGTTCGAAGGTGGTAGGCGAGACCTCGCGAATCTGCTTCAGGGTGAAGATGCGGCCTTCCCGGGAGCGGAAGACGAAGCCGGCAACAGTGTCGTCGAGCGCGACCACGGCATCCTGCTGAATGGCGCCCGTGCTCTCCGGAAAGTCCAGCATCTGCAGGCGCAATGCCTGGATTTCGGGATCGTGGATGAGCAGGCTGGCGTAATCCACGCCGAACCTGCGGCGCAACGAGCCGGCGATGGCGTCGAAGAGCTGGCGCGTCTCCAGGCACGTGACCACGGCGTTGTTGACTTCGAGCAGGGCGCGCAGGCGGTCGCGCTCCCGGGCCAACTGCCCCTCGTAGGCGATGGCCGATTCGGAGTTGAGCGCGTTATCCACGGCCACGGCGACTTGGCGGGCCACCTGTCCCATGAACTCGATGTCCTGGGGCGAGTATGCGTCTTTGGTGAGCGAGCCGAAGTGCAGGCCGCCCAATTCGCGCTGCGCCGTGAAGAGCGGAAGGATACAGGCGGATTGAATGCCGTTGCCCTGGAGAATCTCGCGGATGACCGGGAATCTCTGTTCCGCGGCGACATCGGGGATGTAGTACGGGCGGCGGGTTTCGAGGGCGAAGATAGTAGGGGTCTGCTCGAACGGAGTGCCGTCGGGCGGCTTGCCCAGGATCGGTTGGTCGGTCTCGAGGATGTGGAGGCGTACGACGCGCTCTTTGTGGTCGACCAGCGTCAGGCTGATGAAATCGAAGGGAACCAGGCGTTTGAGGAGGCGGCTAAGATCCGCGAAGAGGGTGGAAAGCTGCCGGTGGGCGCTGATCGATTCGGCCACTTCCAGCAGCGTTTCGTAGCGTGCCCGGGTGGGATCGGACGGCGGAATGGCACGAGATGGTATCAAGTAACGGAGCCGGCTTTTCTCTCAACCGTACCACAGGCCGGCGCCTGGCAAACCTCCTTCAGGACCGAACAGATCAGCGGGGTGACCGCTTCCATTTCGACACCCTCGGCATGCATCACGGCGAGCAGGTCTTGGCCGGGAGGGTCGACGAAATCGACCTCGCCGAGATCCACTACAGTCTTTCTACCGTGAGTTGTGGAACTGGCAGTCTTCCAACACTGCTCCAGTTCCCGAACCCAGGGGCCGGAGAGCCTGCCTTCCAGTTTTAAGCGGAATTCCCCGGCGCTATCGTGCAGCGTGATTTTGAGCATGGCGACCCGCATGTCCTGAGGCACGCGCGGTGCCACAGTGGGACCCACACAGAAAGAACGGGATAGGAGGAAGGATGCGTCGTATGGACACGGGACTGTGCCCATATAACGGCAGGCTGCCATTTTGTAGACAGGAGACGGTCTAAACTGGGGTCTTGGACAAATCCCCACTCCGGCTCCGATGGCAGATGGCCTTGCTGGCTGCGCTGGTCCTCCTGGCGTATTTGCCCTCGCTCCCTATTCCGTTGATTGCGGACGACTACCCGAATATCTCGCAGTCGCTGACGTATGGCGCGCCTTCGGGCCTGGGTACGTTGCTGCGCGACGCGCAATTCCGGCTGCGCTCCACCAGCTATTGGGTCTGGTACGGAATGTGGCAGGCGCAGGGGATAAACGCGGCGGTCTGCCACGCGCTGAGCATCGGGCTGCACGTGATCGATACCTGGCTCGTGCTGGCGCTGGCGATGGTATGGCCGCGAATGCGCAGGGCGGCGTTCTGGGCCGCGGCATTTTTCGCGGTCCACGAAGGGCACCAGGAAGCGGTGATGTGGTATTCGGCAATCAGCGAACTGCTGATGTTCGGCTTCGGCGCGGGGGCATTGTGGTGCTGGTTGAAGCGGCGTACAGGGGCGGCGGCGGGGCTGTTCGCGCTGGCGCTGCTCTCCAAGGAATCGGCGGTGATCCTGCTGCCGTTGTTTGTGCTGACGATGGAGCCGAAGGAATGGAAGCGCGGATGGGCGAGGCTGGCGCCGCTGGCAGTATTGAGCGCGGCCGCGGTGCTGTCGTTAACCCAGCGCGGCTCCGATTTCTTCCGGTTGAAGGACGGTAGCTTCTCGCTGCGCGCGCCGTTTTGGCTGACGTGGCCGCACAGCATCGCGCGGCTGCTGTGGATTTGGGGATGGCTGGCGCTGGTGGTGGTCGTGGTCGCGGGGGATTCGCGGATGAGGCGGGCAGCGGCGCTGGCGCTGGCGTGGATCGGGATCGCCTTCGTACCGTATAGCTTCCTGACATACTCGACCGCGATTCCGAGCCGGCAGACGTACCTGGCGAGCGCGGGGCTGGCGCTCCTGGTGGGGCTGGCGATCACGCAGTACGTCAGGCGCCCCGCGGTGGCGGCGGGCCTGTTGGCGCTGATGGTGGCGCACAATACGGCGGTTTTGTGGACCAAGAAGCGGTCGCAGTTCCTGGAGCGCGCGGCGCCGACCAGCGAGTTGATCGAGGTGGCGCGGAAGACGCAAGGCGCGATCTGGGTGCGGTGCTTTCCGCTTCCGCCGATCGATGCCGAGGCTGCGGTACGGTTGGGCGCGGGGCGGCCGGCCGCGGACCTGGTGTGGGATGCGGAGACTGCGCAGGCGCGCGGGGCGGCAGCCTTTTGCTACCGCAAGATCCGTTAGAAATCTTACATCCAACAAGAGTACACACTGGCGCTTTCGGAAAGTGAGCGTACTGGATATCCCGCAGGTGTACAATTCCTGCAACGGAATCTGGTATGGGCCAAGAAGCCGAGGCGGGGGACGTCACGCGCTTGCTCCAATCGTGGAGCCGCGGCGAGAAGGAGGCCCTCAACGAATTGGTGCCGTTCGTTTACCGCGAACTGCGCCGGCTCGCAGCGGCATATCTCCGCCGCGAGCGGCCCGATCACACGCTGCAACCCACCGGGCTGGTACACGAGGCATACCTGCGGCTGATCGACCAGACGCGAGTAGAATGCGGCGACCGGGCGAAGTTTTTCATTGTGGCGGCTAACCTCATGCGCCAGATTCTGGTGGATCATTCCCGGCGGCGGCAAGCGGCCAAGCGGGGAGGGGGAAATCGGGCCGTCCTGGATGAGGCGGCGACGGTTTTCCGTCAAAATACGGTGGACCTGGTGGAAATAGATGAGGCATTGGAGAAGCTGTCCCGGCTGGATGCTCGCCAGGGCCAGATCGTGGAGCTGCGGTTCTTCCTTGGCCTGACCGAAGATGAGATTGCAGAGATTCTGGAAGTCTCCCCGATTACGGTAAAACGCGACTGGCGGATCGCCAAGGCGGCCCTGCGCCTCGAACTCGGCGCCGGGGCTCCGGCCCGCGAGGGGCGGCCATGACGCCGCAACGGTGGCGGCAGGTAAAGGAAATTCTGCGGGCGGCATGGGAGCTGGATGACCGGGAGCGAGCTGCGTATCTGGATCAGGCCCTGGCCGGCGACACGGAGTTGCGCGCGCAGGTGGAGGCTCTCCTGGCGAGCGATCAGAGCGGGGATGAATTTCTGGCGGTTCCGGCGATCGAGATGGCAGGCGGAGTTTCGGCGCCGCTGGCCGACCCCCACGAAGAACAGCGGATTGAAGCCGTCATCGTGCGGGCCATCGAACAACTGGCGGAAGACCCGGACGAAGGCTGTGAGCTGATTGGCAAGCGGGTGGGCCGCTACTTCGTCGCCGGCTTGATCGGCAGAGGCGGGATGGGGACGGTCTATCGTGCGGAACGCGAAGACGACTTTCGGATGCAGGTGGCGCTGAAGGTCTTGAAGCGCGGCACGGACACCGAAAAGGCGCTGAGCCGGTTCCGCGGCGAACGGCAGATTCTGGCGGGGCTCCAACACCCCAATATCGCGCGCCTGCTTGACGGTGGCGCTACCGAGTCGGGGTTGCCCTACTTCGTGATGGAGTACGTGGAAGGCGCCCCGCTGCTGGAGTACGCCGCGCCGCTTCCGGTCCGGGAGCGCCTGCGGTTGTTTCGCTCGCTGTGTGCGGCAGTGCAATACGCTCACCAGAAGCGGATCGTGCACCGGGACATCAAACCCTCGAATATTCTGGTCAACCGGGAAGGAGTCCTCAAGCTGCTGGACTTCGGTATCGCCAAGCTGCTGGACGCGGGCGCGGAGGGCAGTACGACGAGCATCACGGCCACGGGCGCGCGCCCGATGACTCCGGACTATGCCAGTCCGGAGCAGTGGCGGGGCGAGGAGGTCACCACTGCGTCCGATGTCTATTCGCTGGGAGCGGTGCTCTATGAGTTGGTGACGGGGCAGCGCGCGTGGCGGGCACGAGATCCGAAGAAAGCGAGCTCGGTGTGCCCGGAGGTGGACCCCGATCTGGACAACATTATTCTGATGGCGCTACGCAACGAGCCCGAGCGGCGCTATTCATCGGTAGAGGCGTTTGCAGGGGACATCGACCGCTTTCTGCAGCGGCTGCCGGTTCAGGCGCGTACCGAGAGGCTATACGGAATCCGCAGGTTCCTGAAGCGGAACCGGGGACGTATCGCGGCTGCGGTGGCGGCTGTGGTGCTGATAACGGCGCTGGCCGCAAGCCTGGTCATGGCGCGAAGACCGCTCGAACCGGCCGGCGGCGGCATCCATTCCATCGCGGTGCTGCCGCTGGAGAACCTGTCGGGCGACCGGGAGCAGGACTACTTTGCGGATGGCATCACGGATGCGCTGATCAGCGACCTGGCGCAGATTCACAGCTTGCGCGTCATCTCGCGCACTTCGGTGATGTCCTACAAAGGCGCATCTAAGGGTGGATCGCGGCGGCTGCCTGAGATTGCGCGGACGCTGGGCGTGCAGACGATCGCGGAGGGTTCTGTGCTACGCGCCGGCAACCACGTGCGGATTGCGGTCCGGTTGGTGGAGGCATCGAAGGACAGCCCGGTCTGGAGCGGCAGCTATGAAGGCGAACTGCGGGATGTGCTGGTGGTACAGAACCAGGTGGCCGCCGCGATTGCCGGAGAAATCCGCGTGGCGCTGGCGGCGCCGGACCGGGCGCGGCTCTCCCGGCATCAGCGGGTGGACCTGGTGGCGTACGACGAATTCCTGAAGGGGCGGCACGATTACCTGGCCGAGTTCACGCGGGAATCCACCGACCGGGCGATTGCGCATTTTCATCAGGCGTTGAAACTCGACCCAAGCTACGCCCCGGCGTACGCCGGGTTGGCGGATTGCTACTACATGGTCTCCAGCATGTACTACGCGCCGACGGAAGTGATGCCAAAGGCGAAGACGGCGGCCTTGAAGGCGCTGCAGTTGGACGACACGCTCGGAGAGGCGCATGCCACGCTGGCGCTGGTGCAATCGTTATATGAGTTCAACCGCGCCGAGGCCGAGCGGGGATTCCGGCGCGCGATCGAGCTCAAGCCCAGCGACGCGCAGGTTCATCTCTGGTACAGCCTGCATCTGGCTGGGCTGGGCCGGTTCGACGAAGCCGCCGCGCAGGTGGAGGAGGCCCAGAAGCTGGATCCGGTCTCGCCCGCGATCAACGCGTACGCCGGGCCGCCGCTCTACCTGGCGCACCGGTACGACCAGGCGATCCAGCGGATGCAACCCGTGGCGGAGACGTTCCCGGACTACGTTCATCCGCACGCCTGGCTGGCGTTGTCGTACGAGCAGAAGGGGGAATGGGACAAGGCGATCGCGGAGATGGAAAAGGCCTACGCGCTGGATCAGGAGCCGCAATCGTTGGCCCAATTGGGACATATCTACGCGGGAGCGGGCAGGACGCAGGACGCGCGGAAGGTGCTGCGTCAATTGCGCGAGCTCTCTCGGCAGCGCTACGTTTCGGCTTACGATATCGCGCTCCTGCACGCCGGACTGGGCGAGAAGGAGGAGGCGTTCCGGTGGCTGCTTAAGGTAGAGCAGGATCGTTCCGAGTGGTTTGCCGTGGTCAACGTGGACCCGCGGCTTGAAGGTCTTCACTCAGACCCGCGATTCGCGAGCATCCTGCGCAGTGTCGGCCTGGCGCAATGATACTCTTTGCTTCCGGTTTGCGCACTAGAGACCGGAGGCAACAAAATGTCCAATCGCGAATTGGTTTCGATCGCCGGCTGCCTGGTGTTCACGGCAGCCGTTCTCTTCTGCGCGCCGCACGCGGCTGTGGCTTCGGTTCCAGGTCACGGAGCTGCACGGGCCGATGATAGCGGCCACTCGGGAAAGTCGCTGGCTGCGGCAGAGTTGGCCACACCGGCTCAGGATGATCAGGGCAACTGCGGCATCAGCTTCGATTGGCGCGTAGTGCCGCGCTGTGCGTCCCCGTTCGGTGCCACATACCCGGAATGGAGCCAGTCCTGGTGGCTGTGGTTCCTTCACCAGACGGCCTATCCCGATGGCGTGAGCGCGGATTGCAGCGCGCATCAATTGGGTCCGGTCTGGTTCCTGGTGGGCGGTGCCCCAAACAATCCGATCAACTGCACGGTCCCATTCGGCAAGTCGCTATTCTTCCCGATCATCAACGTGGAGTGCTCGAACCTGGAAGCGGCGCCGTTCTACGGCAAGACGGCGGCGGACCGGCGCACTTGCGCGAAGAACATTATGGATACCGTGACGGGCCTGGAAGTGAAGATCGATGGTGTCGCCGTGCATAACCTGACCAGCTTCCGGGTGGCGACGCCGGATTACGAGTTCACGGTTCCGACCGGCAATATCGGTTTCATTCCCACGGATAAGAGTCATTCCGGCAAATCGTCGGCGGACGGGTACTACCTGATGCTGACGCCCCTGACGCCCGGGAAGCACACGCTTCATTTCACCGGCACAATTCCTGGGTTCGACTACACGCTGGTGACGGATTACACGCTCACCGTCAAGGCCGGATGGTAAGGCCTACTTGATCTCGACGATGGTGCGCGTGCCCAGGGCATCGGGCAGTTCGTAGCGCTCGACGACGCGGAGATGCACGCGGCGTTTGGCGGCCTCGGGGGCGGCTTCGGCGATTTCGGCTTCGGCGTCCGGACCTTTGTAGAGGAGGATCCGGGCGCCGCCGCGCAGGGCGGGGGCGAACAGGCTGACGGCGCGATTGAGGGGCGCCACGGCGCGAGCGGTGACGATGGCGGCGCGATGGGTTTTCAGCCAATCCTCCGCGCGGTCCGGACGGACTTCCACGTTGGCGAGACCCAGGGCCTGCGCTGCCGATTCGATGAAGCGCGCCTTCTTCTGCGTGGATTCGAGCAGCGTGAATCGCGTCTCGGGAAAGACGAGGGCGAGCGGGATGCCGGGGAATCCGGCGCCGCTGCCGGCGTCGACGACGTGCGCGGCCCCGGAGAAGAGTCGCCAGGGCATGACGGAATCGGCGACGTGCTTGATGGCGGCCTCGCGAGGGCTCACGATGCGGGTGAGATTGAAGTGCTGATTGGCTTCCACGATCAGATCGAGGTGGCGGGCGGCGCCGGAGATGACGGCCTCGCGATGCGGCAGGTCGGGCGGCAGGATCTGTTGAAGCTCTTCGGCAAAGGTCACGGTGCTTTCATGATCGCACCGGGGTGGGGAAGACCTTCGGGGGCGTAATCTGTCATGCTGATAGACTCCCCTGCATGGGTTCCGTCTCGCTTGCTCCAACCCTGTCTCCGCACGGCCGCCTCGCGTTAGTCGAAGCTCCTGACGCTCCATACCTTGATCCCGAGCTTGCTCAACGCCTGGCGAAGGCCTTCGCGCGCGGACCGGGACATGGTCTTCTACAACTCGGAGCAGGTGAAGCCGGAGCCGCGATTCCTCCAGTCTTCTCCTATTGGAGAGAATTCGGCACATGGTACGTGACCGCTCTTTGCGCGCACGGGGATGCCGATGCGGCACCGCGGCAGGTGCACCTTGCGGCGCCGCCCGCCGCGGAGTTGGACCGGCTGGTTCTGGCGGCGCCTCCCATGACCGGCGCGGAGTATCTGAGCGCGGAGGTCCTTGGCGCCCTCTGGCAGGAACTGGATGCCGCATTTGCCCTCGAGCTGGCGGAGTCGAAGCGCGGAATCCAGGAATTCCTGAAGAGCCGCAATCCGGCCTGGAACCTGGTCGGGCGCGTCCACTTCAATCTGGCCGAGAACCGCAAAGACCCGGATGCGCCTTTCGCTTTTCTGGCCACCTACACCACGCGGTTGGCGGCAAATGCGAAGCCTCAACATCTGCCTCTGGGGAAGGCTCTTGGCGAATATGCTGGAGCGGCAAACAAAGACCGATTGTTGTCTTTGCTGCTTCCCGTGCAGAGAGCGTCGGAGACCTGTCCGTGGCTGAGGGCCCTCGTCGATGCGGGTGAGATCTTTCACCCGCTCCGCTGGACGCCCCAGGAAGCCATCCAGCTCTTGCGAGACGTCCCGCAACTGGAAAGCGCCGGAGTCGTGGTTCGAATGCCGGCGACCTGGCGGGCCAACCGTCCGGCGCGCCCGCAAGTGTCCGCGCAGATCGGCGGCAAAGCGCCGGCAGGAATTGGTCATGACGCGCTGCTCGATTTCCAGATGGAAGTTACTCTCGATGGCGAACGGTTGACGGCCGCCGAGATCCGTCAGCTATTGGAGAAATCCGATGGGCTGGCGCTGGTCCGCGGCCGATGGGTCGAAGTGGACCGTGAGCGGCTGAGCCGCATGATGGATCACTTCCGGGAAATCGAGCGCACGGCGGCGAAGCACGGGCTCGGATTTCGAGAGGCCGTTCGTTTGCTCGCCGGCGCCGATACCGTAGCCGGCGATGCCTCCGCCGATACCCGCGGCGAGTGGTCGCAGGTGGTCGCCGGCCCCTGGCTCGCCGAGACCCTTCAGGGCCTCCGCAGCCCGGAGGGCCTGGCCCGCATCGACCCCGGCCCGGCCCTCAAGGCGACCCTGCGGCCGTATCAGCAGGTGGGCGTGCACTGGCTTTATCTCCTCGCGAAACTCGGCCTGGGGGCATGCCTGGCCGACGATATGGGACTGGGCAAGACCATTCAAGTCCTTTCCCTGCTCCTCGTCCTGAAGCACCAGGCCGGCGATCTGGCGCGGCCGAGCTTGCTGGTGGCGCCGGCTTCGCTGCTGGCGAACTGGGCCGCGGAGATCGAACGCTTCGCCCCCGGACTGAAGGCCCTCATCGCCCATCCATCCGCGCTTCCGGCCGCCGGGCTCAAGAGCCTTTCGGCCGGAGACCTGCGCGGCGTGGACCTGGTAATCACCAGCTACGGCTCGCTCCTCCGCATGCCATGGATCCGGGAAACCGCCTGGCATCTGGTGGTCGTGGATGAGGCGCAGGCGATCAAGAACCCCGATGCCAGGCAGACGCGGATTGTCAAAGGGCTGAAGTCGCATGCGCGCTTCGCGCTGACGGGCACGCCTGTCGAGAACCGGCTGGGCGATCTCTGGTCCATTTTCGACTTCGTCAATCCGGGGCTGCTGGGATCGTCGAAGGAGTTCACTCAGTTCGTCAAAGGGCTTGCGAACCGGCCGCACAATCCCTATGGCCCCTTGCGCGAGCTGGTGCGGCCCTACATTCTGCGGCGGCTGAAGACCGACAAAGCGGTAATCGCCGACCTGCCGGACAAGACCGAAGTGAAAGCCTTTTGCCAACTCAGCCGCAAGCAGGCGGCCCTTTACGAGCAGTCCGTCAAAGAGCTGGCCAGGCAACTCCGGGAGGCCGAGGGCATCCAGCGCAAGGGCCTGGTGTTGTCGTACCTGATGCGGTTCAAACAGATCTGCAACCACCCTTCCCAGTGGCTGGGAGATGGCGGTTGGGGAGAAGACGACAGCGGCAAATGGGCCCGATTGCGGGATATCGCGGAGGTCATTGCGGCCAAGCAGGAGAAGATGCTCGTCTTCACGCAGTTCCGCGAGGTGATCGCACCGTTGGCGGCCTTCCTCGGATCCGTTTTCGGGCGCCCTGGCCTGGTTCTTCACGGCGAGACCGAGGTCAAGCAGCGCAAGGAAATCGTGCGCCGCTTTCAGGAGGACGAAGGTGCCGGGTTTTTCGTACTTTCGCTCAAGGCCGGCGGAGCGGGCCTCAACCTGACCGCCGCCTCGCATGTGGTGCACTTCGACCGCTGGTGGAACCCGGCCGTGGAGAACCAGGCCACGGACCGCGCCTTTCGCATCGGCCAAACGAAGAATGTTTTGGTGCATAAGTTCGTGTGCCGCGGTACCGTAGAAGATAAAATCGACGAGCTTATTGAATCCAAACGGCAGCTCTCTACGGATTTGCTGGAAGGCGGCGCGGACCTGCTGCTGACGGAAATGAAAGACGAGGAGTTGCTCAAGCTGGTAGCGCTGGACCTCAATAAAGCGCTAAAGGAGACGTGACTCGATGGGATTTTACGGATGGAAGCCCTATGTTTCCGTGGCGCAGCGGCGCCGGAAGGCCGCCAGCGAGATGGCCAAACTCAAGAAAAAGGGCAATCCGGTCTCGCCCGTGGTGGTGGAAGGCCGCACCATCGTCAAGACCTTCTGGGGCAAGGCCTGGTGCGAGAATCTCGAGCGCTATAGCGATTTTGAAAACCGCTTGCCGCGTGGGCGGACCTATCTGCGCAACGGCTCCGTGATCGATCTCCAGATTGCGCCTGGCGAAATCAAAGCCCTGGTCAGCGGCTCGCAGATCTACAAGGTAAAGGTGAAGGTCGCTCCCGTGGCGAAGGCGCGCTGGCAATCCATCTGCAAGGACTGCGCCGGAGCGATCGATTCTCTCATCGAACTTCTCCAGGGCCGGTTCTCCAAGGGCGTCATGGAACGGGTGTGCCGGCAGAAAACCGGCCTTTTCCCCTCGCCGGACGAGATCCAGCTCTCGTGCAGTTGTCCCGATTGGGCCGATATGTGCAAGCACGTCGCAGCCGTGCTCTACGGCATCGGCGCGAGGCTGGATCAACAGCCCGACCTCATTTTCCGGCTGCACAACGTGGACGAAAAGGAACTCATAGCGGGGGCGGGAACGGCTCTTCCCCAGGCCAGAAAGGCGCCGGCCGGCGGTAAGGTCCTCGGCGGTGAAGACCTTTCCGCTCTCTTTGGACTGGACATGGCTCAAGATACCGGCGCTGATGGCGGGTCGCGTGGCGCTACAACGGTGGAAGTGAAGCCTGCTGAACCACGAACCGGCAAGAAGGTCGCGGGAAAGGGCAAGGTCGGCGCACAGGTCAGTGCTGGAAAACGCCGGAAAACTGCCGCCCCGGCATCCCGTGGCTCGAAAAAGAAATGACGCTGTCTTAGGGCCGATCGCGCCGCGATGGCATACGGAGTAAGCTTTTGAGGTGATAAGTTTGGTGGACCTGGACGGGTTCGAACCGTCGACCTCTTCCATGCCATGGAAGCGCGCTCCCAACTGCGCCACAGGCCCATTCCGATGGGCGGGACCGACATTCGCCGGACACGCTTAGCGCGCAGGGGTCAGCTGTCCGTAACTGAATATAGCACAACGATCCGATCTTGGAGAGAAACGGCCTTCATTGACAGGGCGGTTCACGCGCCGACTACAATGAAATAATGGTGCGCCGCGCCTTGTGTTCCGTACTGTTCGTCTGCCTGGCCGCTGCCGGACTCTCGTCCTGCATCGCCCGGCGGCGGCTGATCGCGCGCAAAGGCGCCAGTAACCCGCAGCAGCAGTTGTTGACCGCCGACCGGCAGACGCTGATCGACACCATCGTCCGGAGTACGAAGCGGTGCACGATTTCAACGCCGAAGTCGATATGGTGCCCGGCGCTCGGCAGCGCGGAGAAGAGCAAGATCACGGAATACAAGGACGTCCGCGCGTATATCCTGTTTCGTAAGCCGTCCGACATCCGCCTGATCGGGCTCTATCCCGTGGTGCGCAACAAGGCCTTCGACATGGTCTCCAACGGGGACCATTTCAAGCTCTTCGTGCCTTCGAAGCAATCTCTTTCTGGTCGGCAAGAACGAAATCGAAGCAGCCCTCGACGAACAAGATGGAGAATCTGCGGCCGCAGCATTTCCTGGACGCGATGCTGGTGAAACCGATCGACACCGACCACGACAAGGTGCTGCTCATGAACCTGACCGATGAGGACAACGCCTTCTACATCCTTCCCGTGGTGCATGACAACGGCAACGGGCAACTGGAGTTGACGCGCAGCGTCTGGTTCAACCGCTACAACCTGACGATCGCCCGGCAGTTCATCTTCGACGACGACCGGCAACATTCTCACCGACGCACGCTACAGCGATTGGAAGAACTACGACAACGTGCCGTTTCCCAAGCACATCGAGATCAACCGCCCGCGCGACGAATACGCGGTGGTGATCGATATCGTCAAGATGGATATCAATAAGGGTGTCTCGCACCGATAAGTTCACGCTGGAGCAGCCGAAGGGCACCACGCTGCAGGTCGTCGGGGAGGCGCCCGCCCCCGGCCAGACGCCGCCCGCCGCCGGCGACCAAAGGAAGAGTCAAGAAAAAGTGACCGGTAAGCTCGTTTTCGAAAATCTCAAGCACAAGCCGATGCGCAGCCTGCTCAGTATCCTGCTGATCGGCGTGCCGGTGACGCTGATCCTCTGCCTGGTGGGCTTGAGCTACGGCATCATCGAGGATTCGCAGAATCGCACGCGCGGAATCGGGGCGGACATTGTGCTGCGGCCCAAGAACTCGTCGTACCTGAGCGCTGAGCGGCGCTCCCATGCCGCAGCAGATGGTCGCGTTTCTGGCCAAACAGCCGCACGATCAAAATGGCGACCGGGGTCGTGAACCTGATGGCCGAAGGCGTAACGCTCGGCGCGGCGGGCATCAACTTCGACGAATTCAACGCCATGAGCGGCGGCTTCAAGTTCCTCTCCGGCGGTCCCTTCCAGCGCCCGGACGACGTGATCATCGACGACTTCTACGCCAACCAGAAGAAGAAGCAGGTCGGCGACACCATCAAAGTTCTCAATGTGGACTGGCACGTTAGCGGCATCATTGAAAGCGGCATGCTGGCGCACATCGTGATGCCGATCGACGACCATGCAGGAAAAGACCGGACAACATCGGCAAAGTCAGCCAGATCTATCTCAAGGTGGATGACCCGGGCCAACGTGAGCGACGTCGTCGAGTCCTTGAGGAACAATCCGGACCTCCGAGGATTATCCCGTCTTTTCGATGGAGGAGTTCGCCTCCCTGCTCAGCATCGGCAACGTTCCCGGGCTTGCAGCCGTTCATCATCGTGATCATGGGGATCGGCGTGGTCATCGGGTTCGCGGTGGTCTGCCTCTCCATGTACATGGCGGTGCTGCAGCGCACCCGCGAGATCGGCATTCTCAAGAGCCTGGGCGGATCGAAGGGCTTCATCCTGCGGTGTATTTTGAGCGAGGCGCTGCTGCTCGGCATCGGCGGCACGATCCTCGGGATCCTCATGAGCTACGGCGCGTACTGGCTGATCAAGACGCTGGTCCCGGCCTCGCTTCCGATGGTAATCGTGTACGAGTGGTGGCCGATCGCCGGCGGAATCACGATTGTCGGCGCACTCTTGGGCGCGCTCTATCCAGGCCTGACGGCCGCCGCTCACGACCCGATCGAGGCGCTGGCATATGAGTAACGGCAATCATCATCCAGATCCGCGACCTGCGCAAGATCTATCGCGTGGGCAAGGTGGACGTGCCCGCGCTGCGCGGCGTCGATCTTGACGTGAAGAAGGGCGAGTTCCTCTCCATCGTCGGCCCCTCCGGCTCTGGAAAATCGACGCTGTTTCACATCATCGGCGCGCTCACGCCGCCGACCTCGGGCGAAGGTCCACGTCGGCGATCAGGACCTCTCCAAGATGACCGACGCCGACCGCACCGACATGCGCAAGCGGACCGTGGGGTTCGTCTTCCAGAAGTTCAACCTGCTGCCGAACCTGACCGCGCGGGACAATATCGGGATCGCGCGCTATATCGCCGGGACGGACGCCAAACCGGAGCCGGAATTCGAGGAGATCCTGAAGCGTGCTGGCATCGGCCACCGGCTGGATCACAAGCCGAACGAGCTCTCCGGCGGCGAGCAGCAGCGCGTGGCGATCGCGCGCGCCATCGTCAATCACCCCGCGATTCTGCTGGCCGACGAGCCGACCGGAAATCTGGATACCGAGAACTCCGACGCCGTGCTCGAAGTCCTGCGCGATTTGAATCAGCGGCTGGGCCAGACGATTCTGATGATCACTCACAATCCGGAAGCCGCCGCCTACGGACACTCCACGGTGCACATGCGCGACGGGCGGATACACCGATAGGACGTTAACGCCTACGCCTGCCGCACGACGCGCGAGATCGCGGGCCCTCATCCAGGCGCAGCTTGCTCTGGTGTTCCTGGTACAGCGTCGCGAAGCCGGCCCAGTAGTAGCCGAACACGAACAGCGCCAGGAACGGGATCGAGAGGAAGTTGTAGGTGTTGATGGCGAAGACCACCATGCCCAGGAAGTAAGTTCCGACAGCAATTTCCACGTACGGGCAGCCAGCCGCTGCGCGCGCCGGTATTGCTTGTTCTCCAGCTTCATGGGCCGCTCGCCGATGGCGTACTTCGGCGTGCGCACAAAAGCTGCTTTCGACGCCGAAGAGCGCTTCCAGCACCGCGCGCGTGTTGATGATCGTCAGCCCCACACCCACCGCCATCAGCATCGGCAGCATCAAAATCGAACGCTTCCAGTTCTTGGGATACAGCTCGCGCTGCGCCATCACGTAGAACAGCGAAATCGACCAGAACGACGCGACGATCAGCGGCAGATCGAGGAACACCATCTGCCAGACGCCCATGTAGAAACGCACGATCATCACCGGCAGCATCAGCGCCGACACCACGATCATCAGCGGATAGGAAATGTTGGGCGTGAGGTGCAGGAACGCTTCCACCTTTACGCGTTTGGAGATCGGCGCCTGCAGGATGGCGGGCAGCAGCTTCTTGGCGACCTGCGTCAGGCCCTTGGCCCAGCGCGACTGCTGCACCTGGAAACCGTGCATTTCGACCGGCAGTTCCGAGGGGCAATCCAGGCCGGGAACGTAAACGAAGCGCCAGCCCTTCAGTTGCGCGCGATAGCTCAGGTCGGAATCTTCGGTGAGCGTATCGTGCTGCCAGCCGCCGGCGTCGTCGATCATCGCCTTGCGCAGAATGCCGGCCGTGCCGTTGAAGTTGAAGAAGTAGCCGGCGCGCGAGCGGGCGCCGTGCTCCAGGATGAAGTGCCCGTCCAGCAGCATGGCCTCCACTTCGGTCAGGAAGTTGTAGTCGCGATTGAGATAGCTCCAGCGCGTCTGCACCACGCCGACCTTGGGGTCGGCGAAGTGGTGGACGGTGCGCATCAGGAAGTCGGCAGGCGGGATGAAATCGGCGTCGAACACGGCGACCAGTTCGCCGGTCGCCGATCTTCAGGCCTTCCTGCAGGGCGCCGGCTTTGTAGCCGTGGCGATTGGTGCGGTGATGATACTCGATCGGGTAGCCGAGCGCGCGGTAGCGCTCCACCAGGGCTTCGGCGAACGGCGCGCGTGTCGTCGGTGGAATCGTCGAGCACCTGGATCTGCAGCAGCTCCTTCGGATAGTCCATCTTGACGGTCTCTTCGATCAGCCGCTCCACCACGTAACGCTCGTTATACAGAGGAAGCTGGATGGTGACAGCGGGGCAGAGGATCGAAGCGCTTCAGCGGTTCTTTGGTGGCGTTCTTTCTGTGCTTGAAATAAGTGCGGATGATATCGTAGCGATGCAGCCCGTAGACCGAGAGGATGATCAGTACGGTGAAGTAGGGGATGAGCATCGCCCAATCGAACCAGGCCAGTTGGTGGATGCCGGCGAAGGGATTGTTCAGAATGCTCTGGAACAGTTTATCTGCCCTAGAGCTGGTCACCAGAAGCGCCAGAGGTAAGCTCGATAACATAAATAGAACCCCGGGTCAAAACTCCACGCGGACGGGGCACGTTGTCAACAGGAACCCCCCAATATTAACAAATCTGATACCCCACGGTGAGTGGTGCTCCGTGGCGCTACTGACCGTTGCGGTAAACCACTCCCTCTTTCATCACAAAACGAATCTTTTCCACTTGCCGAATGTCGGTCTCCGGGTTGCCGGGGCAGGCCACGATATCGGCGAATTTACCGGCCTCCAGCGAACCGGTACGGTCCGATACGCCCAGCAGTTCGGCGTCCAGCGAAGTGCCGGCCTTGAGCGCGTTGATCGGCGTCATGCCGAGATCCACCAGGAGATGGAATTCCTCGGCGTTGCGTCCGTGAGGATACACCGTGGCATCGGTGCCGACGCCGATTTTCACGCCGCGCGCGATGGCGTTGCGCACGGTGGCGTTGAGCGCCGCCATCGCCTGGCGCGCTTTGCCGGCAACCACGGGCGGAAGGTAGCCATCCGTGAGCCGCTCCTTCAGGCCCTCGGCGGCCATCAGGGTAGGGATGTAGAAAGTGCCGCGCGCCTTCATCATGTCCAGTGCTTCGTCGTCCAGGAAGCTGCCGTGCTCGATGGAATCGATACCGGCGCGGATGGCGCGCTTGGCGCCGGTTGCGCCGTGGGCGTGGGCGGCGGTCTTGCGGCGTAGGGCGTGGGCCTCGTCCACCAGGGCGTCGAGTTCGGCCTGCGTGAGCTGCGGGGTATCGACGTCGTCGGTCAGCGAAAGCACGCCGCCGGTGGCGCAGGTCTTGATCACGTCGGCGCCGTGCTTGATGTTGAAGCGCACGGCCTGGCGGGCCTGGTCGGGACTGTTGATGACGCCATCGGTGATGCCGCTCTCGCGGCCGAAAATCATGGGGGCGAAGCCGGCGGAATAGTCGCAATGTCCGCCAGTGGCGCCCAGCGCGTTGACCGCGACCAGCATGCGAGGCCCGGGAATTTTGCCATTATTGATAGCGTTGCGCAGGCCGACGTCGATGTAATCGCCGGCGCCGACGTCGCGCACGGTGGTGAAGCCCGCCATCAATGTGGTGCGCACGATCGCAACCGCGTCGAGCGTGCGCTCCGGGATGGTCTTCTTAAGTCCGTCGAGTTCCTGCTTGCTGTAGTCGCGCTCGAAGGGGTAGGTGAGGTGCGTGTGCGCGTCGATCAAGCCGGGAAGGAGCGTGGCGTCGCCAAGATCGATGGTTTCGGCGCCGGCCGGGATGGCGGCCTTCGGCCCCACGCCCGCGATCTTGCCGTTGACCACCACGATCATGCCGGGCGCGATGACGTGGTCGCTCTTGCCATCGAACACGCGCGCCGCTTTGAGCACGTAAGTCTTATCGGCGGCAGCGGCAGCGAGGGCGAACACGCAGAGGGCGGCGAGGGTGCGATGCATAGGAGCTATCTTAGCGTGACAACGAGCCGCGACCGTGAGGGAGCGCAACGAGCTTCTGACTTGTGAAGAAATCCCTTCTATCACCGTTTTGCGACGCGCACGTTGGGTGGGGCATGCTTTAACTTGCCCGTCCCGAATCTTGTGGGGCCGGCACCCTATCGCGCGGCAACCGGGATTACGAATTTGAGTGCCGTATGCGTGGGTGAAAAGGAGGCGACCTTGACGTCCTTCAGGCCGGCGGCGCGGCCGGAGTGGATAACTTCGACTTCTCGAATCTCGGCGACGCCCTTGGGATAGACCACCCACAGCGCGCCGGCCGATTTAAGAGCAGGGATGAGCTTGGGGATCCGCTCCAGGGCGTTACGAGCGGCCGCAAGGAAGAAGACAAGGTCGGCCTTAGCCTTGACGATCTGGGTCTCGTGCAACTCTTCCAGGAATGGGGCGTCGAACTCGCCAATCAGGCGCACCGTGAGACCCGGCTTGACGCCGAGCTTATCGGCCCGCGAGGGCGGATGGAGGATCTTCTGCGCCCACTTCTCGGCAGCCGCGCCGAGTTCGAGCGCGGCCGGGCCGCCGGCGAATTCCAGCGTGAGAATGCCGGCTTTGGCGCTGACGGCTTGCAGGTCCTTGAGCGGAATTTTGATGCGCTCGTCGCCGCGGAATAGGATGTAGTCGGTTTCCAGATATGCCTTACCGGCCAGCCAGCGGCGCTGATACTGCATGCGGCATGCGAGTTCCTGTCCCATAGTCAATCCTCGATCGCGGTGAATTCGGCGAAGCGTCGGCCCAGGTCGCGCAGGTAGCCTTCGATGCTTGCCGTGTAGCCGAAGAAGAAGCGCGCCATGAAGCGGAATATCACGTTGTAGACTTCGCCATCTTCGGTGATGCGCACCACGCAGCCCTCGGGGTCGGGCGCGATGTCGAACGTCCAGGTACCGCCGAAGGGCAGGTTGCGGTCGGCGATGCGCACCACGCGGCGCGAGGGCATTTTGTCTTCGAGCAGCTCGTAGGTGACCTTGTGGCCGTGAGTATCCTGCTCCCACCATTGTTTGCGGCCGTCGCGGTCGGGCAGGTTGCCGAAGGCCTTGACGTCGCTGCGCCAGTCCACCGGTCCGGCGAGCGTGAAGTAGATGGCTTCGGGCTTCTGCCGGTAGCGCGCCTTGCGGGTAGCATGGTGCGCGCGCGGCAGCATGGCGCCGACCAGCGCGACGATGGCGACCAGAAGTGCGAGTGCTCCCAAAATCAGCAAGACCCACTTCATGCGTTACCTCCCTGGTGGGACAGGCCTCCCGGCCTGTCCATCTTGCTGCCGTTACTCTCGCGTGCACGAGGCCCTGTTTTCACGGAGATTCCCGCCCCAAAGAATTCCGTAAACCACGATTTCCGTCTGCGGCTTGCTGCGTGGGGCAGCCGCCAAACTACCTCTCCGACCCATTCACTCTTCGTCGTGCTGCGCGGAGAGCCGGGTGACCACGCTCAAATCTTCGAGCGTCGTTACGTCGCCTGTCACCGAATTGGAGGTCACGATCTCACGCAGCAGCCGGCGCATAATCTTGCCGCTGCGAGTCTTAGGCAGCGAATCCGTGAAGCGGATCTGCTCCGGCTTGGCGAAGCTGCCGATCTCGTGCGCCACCCACTTGCGCAATTCCTCGGCGAGCTCGGTGTGATCCCAGGTGCCCTTCTTCAGGGTCACGAAACAGGCCACCGCCTGGCCGGTGATCTCGTGCGGTTTGCCGACCACGGCCGCCTCGGCAACAGCCGGATGACGCACCAGCGCCGATTCCAATTCCATGGTGCTGAGCCGGTGGCCGCTGACGTTCATCACATCGTCGACGCGTCCCAGAATCCAGAAATAGCCGTCCTCATCGCGCCGCGCCGCATCGCCGGCGAGATACACGCCCGGGACGCGCTCCCAATAAGCCTGCTTGTACCGCTCCGGCTCGCGCCACAGCGTGCGCGCGATACTCGGCCACGGGCGGCGGATTATCAGGAAGCCCTCCCGATTGGGCTCCACGGGATTGCCCTGCAGGTCCACGATATCGGCGATCACGCCCGGCAGCGGCAGCGTCCCCGACCCCGGCTTCAGCGGTACCGCGCCCGGCATGGGCGCGATCATGATGGCCCCGGTCTCGGTCTGCCACCACGTGTCCACGATCGGGCAGCGCTCTTTGCCGATCACCTTGTAATACCACTCCCACGCCGCCGGATTGATGGGTTCGCCCACCGACCCTAGCAACCGCAGGCTCGACATATCGTGCGCGTTCGGCCACTGGTCGCCCTGCCGCACGAAGGAGCGGATCGCGGTGGGCGACGTGTAGAAGATGTTGACCTTGTACTTCTCGATCAGCCGCCAGAAGCGGTCGGGCTGCGGGAAATCCGGCGCGCCTTCGTACATCACGCTGGTGGCTCCGGCGGAAAGCGGGCCGTACACGATGTAGCTGTGGCCGGTCACCCAGCCGATATCGGCCGTGCACCAGTAGGTGTCCTCTTCGTGCAGGTCGAAGACCCACTTCATGGTCATGTGCGCCTGCAGCAGGTAACCGCCGGTGGTGTGGACAATGCCTTTGGGCTTGCCGGTGGTGCCGGAGGTGTAGAGCACGTAGAGCGGATGCTCGCTATCCAACTCCTCGGCCGGGCAGACTTCGCTGGCCTGGGAATCCAGGTCGTGCCACCAGTGGTCGCGCCCCTCCTGCATGGGGATGGCGCCGCCCGTCCGCCGGTAGACGATCACGTCCTTCACGGTGTCGCAGCCGGCCAGCGATTCGTCCACCGCGTCTTTCAGGCGGACTTCCTTGCCGCGCCGCCAGGCGCCGTCGCAGGTGATCACCACCTGCGCTTCCAGATCTTGAATGCGCGCCTTGAGTGCTTCCGCGCTGAAGCCGCCGAAGACCACGCTGTGGATGATGCCGAGCCGCGCGCAGGCCAGCACCGCCACCGGCAGCTCAGGAACCATCCCCATGTAAATGATGGCGCGGTCGCCGGCTTTGAGGCCGCGGGCCTTGAGCACGTTGGCGAAGCGGCAGACCAGGCGATGCAGTTCCTGGTAAGTGATCATGCGCTGATCGCCGGGCTCGCCTTCCCAGAGGATGGCGACCTTGTTCTTGCGCGGTGTGGAGAGATGCCGGTCGATGCAGTTATAGGAAGCGTTGATCTTGCCGCCGGCGAACCACTTGGAGAAGGGCGGATCCCATTCGAAGACGTGGGTCCATTTCCGGAACCAGTGCAGCTCCTGCTCCGCCAGCTCCCCCCAGAACTCCTCGGGCTTTTCCGCCGCCTTCTGGTAGAGCGCCCGGTAGCCCTCGATGCCCTTCACGTTCGCGTTGCCGACGAACTCTGCGGAGGGCGGATAAACATTCGCATCGGCCATAGCTGGAATCTTAGCAAACGGCATCGCGCGCCTAGAAAGTAATTACCGCCCGGCCGGCGAGCGCCCCGCGGCGCATCTCCTCCAACAGCGCGGGAGCCTCCTCCAGGCCGTGCTGGTGGACGTGCGGCCGCAGCACGCCTTGCCGCGCAAGACCGAAGACCGCCGCCAGGTCTTCGCGCGACCCCAGGTAGCTGCCTCGGATAGTGATCCCTTTGAGCACCGTGTCCACCAGCGGCAGTTCATAGGTGGTGGTGGCCAGGCCCACCAGGATCAGAGTCCCGTTGCGTCGCAGCGACTTGAAGGCCTGCGGGATCGCGGCGGCCGCGGCGGTGAACACGATGGCCGCATCCACATTGCGCGTTTCGCCTTCGGCCCCATCGGCGCGCGCCATGGCGATCTTCTCCTCCGAGGGATCGGCCACCGCGACCCGCAATCCCTGGTGGCGCGCGATCTGCAGAGCAAGGTGGCCGAGTCCGCCGTATCCGAACAGCGCCACCGATTGGCCCGCGTGCAGCCCGGCTTCGCGCAGCGCCCCGTACGCCGTCCATCCCGCGCAGCAGAGGGGTGCCGCGTCGGCTGCCGCGATGTCTTCGGGCACGCGCACCAGCGCGGAGGCGGGAACCATCGCGTACTCGCCGAGCGCGCCCTGCAGGGTGTAGCCGAAGTTCGTCTGGCGCGGGCAGAAGCGCTCGCGTCCGGCGCGGCACCATTCGCAGGTGCCGCAGGTGGTGCCAAGGAAGGTGACGCCGGCCCGGTCGCCCGCCGACCACTCCGCGACCTCCGGCCCCACCGCTTCCACACGGCCGATGCCTTCGTGCCCCAAGGTGAGCGGCGCGAGCGGAAGTTTTTCCAGGCCGCAGACGAACAGGTCGGAGTGACAGATTCCGCAGGCCTCCATGCGGAGCAGCACTTCGCCGGTCGCCAGGCTCGCCCAGGTGGACAGGCTCCACCGTGACAGCTGCGCGCGCCGCCGGCAAAATTGCAGCCTTGATCTTGGTAGCTCTCATAGACCTATCCTTCACCGCGTGATGTTGGGCTTTCTATGAGCAACCGCTTCCTTACGGTCGCGGCTCCGTTCCGAGCCGCGCGCGTCAGCAAGCGGTTGGTAATTCGCATTAAATATTGCGGTCATAGGACTATCGCATCCCCTTGAGGAAGTAATTGAACTGGCGCTCATGGGCGAGAGTGGTGAGGTCCCCGTGGCCGGGAATTACTTCCGTCTCCCCAGGCAGGGGCAGCAGCTTGTCGTGGATCGATTGCAGGATTTGCCGTCCATCGCCGCCCGGCAGGTCGGTGCGGCCGATGCTCTCGCGGAAGAGCGTGTCGCCCGCTACCAACTTGCCTTCGCCGGGCATCCACAGGCAGATGCTGCCCTGGGTGTGGCCGGGGGTGTGCAATACGTGGATCTCGGTGGCGCCCAGTAGCAGGGTATCGCCGTCCTTGGCCGCGACATCGATCTCCACCGCCGGAGGCGTGGCCACGCCCAGCCAGGTGGCCTGCACGTCCAGCATTCGCTGCAGTTCGGTATCGTTCTGATTCATGTAGACCGGCGCGCCGGTGGCCTTCTTCAGCTGTTGCGCGCCGGCAATGTGATCGATGTGCGCGTGCGTGATCACGATGGCTTTCACGGTCAGGCCGTGGCGCGCCACAATCGCCAGAATGCTCGCGATCTCGTCTCCTGGGTCCACCACGATGGCTTCGCGTGTACCTTCATCGCCGAAAATGGAGCAGTTGCATTGCAGCATACCGACCGGCAGAATCTCGTGGATCATAACGCGAGTATACTCACGATATATGGGCGAGATCCTGACGGCATTAATGCGGTGGATTCACCTTTCTTCGGTTGCCACCCTGATCGGCGGCATTTTTTACGCCCGCTTCGTGATGACACCGGCGGGCCAAGGCCTCTCGCCCGATGCGCGGACCGCTCTCGATGAAGGCGCGGCGGGACGCTTCCGCCCAGTGGTGTTCGCTGCCATCACCGGCCTTGTGCTCTCCGGAATCTATAACTTCCTTTCTAAGCCCGGACACTCCGTGCTCTACCACATGCTCTTCGGCGTGAAGATGCTGCTCGCGCTGCACGTCTTCAGCGTAGCCATCCTTGTGACTGCTCCCAAGAACTCGCGGCGTTCGCGCCAGTTGTTCGGCGCCGCGATTTCGGGCCTCACGATCATCCTGATTTCAGCCTATCTGAAGGGCATCAACTAAACTGGAAGGATGACTCTGGGTTCCCAAGGTGGTTATGAAGCATTGCGCCACGGCGCAGCGTGGATCGATCTTTCTCCGCGCGGCCGGATCGCAGTCCGCGGCCGCGACCGCGCGCGCCTGCTGCACGCCATCACCTCCAACGAAGTCAAGAAGATGACGCCCGGAAGCGGCTGTTACGCATTCCTGTTAAGTCCGCAAGGTCGCATACAAGCCGACCTGAATCTCTTCTGCTTCGAAGACCGGTTCCTGATCGATACCGAACCCGAACTCCGCGACAAGGTACTGCCGCACATCAGGAAGTACATCATCGCCGACCAGGTGGAGCTGGAAGATATCACGGCAGAGACCGCCGCGATCGGCTTGGAAGGCCCGTCCGCGGCCGCGATTCTGGCCGCGCTGGGCGCGCCGGTTCCCGGCAGCGATTACTCGCATGTCGCCTGGGACAATGCGGTGATTGCCGCCGTGACCGTTACGGGCCAGCCCGGGGTTCGCATATTTTGCCCCGTCGAAAAGGCCGCCTCGCTGGTCCGCCAGTTCGAAGCCGCCGGAGCCGTTGCCGTCTCCGAAGACGATGTGCGCCTGGTGCGCATCGAAAACGGCAGGCCCCGTTACGGCGAAGACATCCGCGACACCTCCCTGCCGCAGGAGACGCAGCAGATGCACGCCGTCAGTTTCACCAAAGGTTGCTACATCGGCCAGGAGATCGTGGAGCGCATCCGCGCCCAGGGCCGCGTCAACAAAAAGCTGACCCGCGTGGTGCTCCCCGGCCCCACCCTCCCCGCGCACGGCGACAAGACCACCATCGAGGGCGCCGAAGCTGAAGTGACCTCCGCCGTCCTCTCCCCCGCCTCCGGAGAAGTCGTGGCACTGGCGTACGTGAGAACCACGTAAGCCTGTCTTGGTTGCTTATCCGCGTTTATCCGTGTTCATCCGTGGCCCATTCTGCCAGTCTTATTCGTGGCCAGCATGCGCCGTCGGGATCGCGAAATAGAAGGTCGCTCCCCGGTTCGCTTCCGACTCCACCCAGATCCGCCCACCGTAGCGCTCCACTACCCGCTGACAGATCGCGAGGCCGATTCCCGTCCCCGGAATCGATCTTCCGTGCAGGCGTTTGAACACGCCGAAAATTCTCTGGTGATACTGTGGCTCGATTCCGATGCCGTTGTCCGCCACCGCCACCCGCCACTCTCCGCCCTGGTACTCTGACGAAATCCGGATCCGCGGCGGCTGCTCGCCGCGATACTTGATCGCGTTGCCGATCAGGTTCTGGAAGAGTTGCAGGAAGTGCGCGCCCTGGCCGCGCACCACCGGCAGCGGCTCGAGCAGTACCTCTCCGTGACTTTCCTCGATCGCGGTCTGTAGATTGTCGATTGCCTTCTGGCAGATCGCTCCCAAATCCACCGTTTCCGTGGGCTCCGTGTCCGCGCTGACCTGTGTGTACGCCAGCAGGTCCGCCAGCAGCGTCCGCATCCGGCTGGTGCCCTGCGTGATGAACGTGACACACAACTCCGCTTCCTCCGGGAGCCGGTCGCGGAAGCCGTTCACCAGCAGTTGCGAATAGGTGGTGATCATCCGCAGCGGTTCCTGCAAATCGTGGCTGGCCGCGAAGGCGAACTGATTCAGGTCCTCATTGGCGCGGATCAGCGCCTCCTGGGTTAACTTCCGCTCGGTGATGTCCATGAAGGCGGCCACGCAGCCCCTCACCTGCTGCGCCGCATCGAACAGCGGCGCCACATTCCCCACCGTGAACACACGGCGCCCATCCGCAAACCGGAACTCGATCTCCGCGTCCTGCACTGCCTCCTTCAGGGCCGCGGCCTGCTGCAGCGGCAGTTCCTCTAAGCGGTATTCGGAACCGTCCGCCTTGAACCGGGTCACCGTCGCCGGCATGCCATTCTTCCCGCTGGTCGAGACATTCGTTCCCGGCGCCACGCCCAATAACTGATTGGCCGCCCGGTTCCCCATCACCTCTTGGCAATCCGGATCGCGTGTGATCCATAGGAAGACCGGGGTCGCGTCCAGGAACGCCTCCAGTTCCTGCGCGCGGAATCGCATCTCTTCCTCCGCCCGCTTCTGCTCGTGGATATCGGTGGAGCTGCAATACCACCTCAGCACCGTTCCCCGATCATCGCGAATCGGCACGCAGCGTACCAGGTGCCATCGCAAATTCCCGTCGGCGCGGCGGCGAAAACGGCACTCCAGCATATACGGCGCACCCGTCCGCAGACCCTCCGCCTCGGCCCGGGCGAAAGCCTCCGCATCCTCGGCCGGCATTTCCTTGCGGAAGTGCCCGGCCCGTGTTTCCTCCAGGCTGTATCCGGTCAGCTCGGTCCACCGCTCGTTGACGTAATCCCAGGTGCCGTCCGCGGTCGCCGTCCACACCACCTGCGGCATGCTCCCGGCAAGCTGGCGGAAACGGACCTCTCGCTCCCGTAATTCTTGCTCCGCGATTTCGCTCTTCGTCACGTCCCGGAATACCAGCACGACTCCCGTCACCCTGCCCGACCCGTCGCGGATGGGAGCCGCGCTGTCATCGATCGGGATGCGCCGGCCGTCCCTCGCCGTGAGCACTGTGTGGTTTTCCAGCTCCTGAGTCTTACCTTCGCGCAATGCCTTGATCACCACGTTCTCGACCGGCGCGCCCGTGATCGCGTTCGAAATCTGGAACACCTGCTCCAGCGGCTTCCCGTTCGCCTCCGCCGCCGGCCACCCAGTCAGCGATTCCGCGATTGCGTTCAGAAACAGCACCCGGCCGTCGCCATCGGTCGCGATCACCGCATCGCCGATGCTCGCCAGCACCCGCTCCAGCCAGTCCCGCGCCACGCGGGTTTGGGCCGCGGTGCGCTCCAGTTCCTTCTCCGCCGCCTTGCGCTCGGCGATGTCCCGAAAAACCATCACCGTACCTTGAATCTTGCCGCTCTCGCCGCGAATCGGCGCACCGCTGTCGTCTATGGGGATCTCCGCCCCGTCCCGCGCCAGCAGAATCGTGTGGTTCGCCAGCCCGACCACGGTCCCCATCCGCAGCACCTTCGCTACCGGGCTCTCCACGGTTTCGCGCGTGGTTTCGTTGACGATTCGGAAGACCTCATCCAGATGGCGTCCGCCGATTTCCGCCGCCGGCCAGCCCGTCAGCCGCTGCGCCACTCCATTGGCAAACACAATCAAGCCCAGGGCATCGGTCGCAATCACGGCATCGCCGATGCTTGAGAGCGTGATCTCGAAACGCCGCCGCTCGGCACGTTCCGCCTGCTCGGCGGCGTCCGCCCGTTGCAGCGCTCTGCGCTGCGAATTGCTGAGCAGCGCCATCCCGAACCCGACCAGGACGAAGATCAGCAGTTCGATGCGAACCGCAGGTTGTGGAGCCGTGAAGTAATAGGCGGCCGCCACCGCGGAGAGTACGATGGTCAGGGTCGCGGGCCGGAAGCCCCCGTACCACGCCGCAAACAGCACCGCCGGAAAGTAGAGGATGAATGGCACCGCGGTGCTTCCCACCAGAGGGGTCATCGCCATTCGCAGCAGGGTCGCCGCGGCCACCGCCAGCAGCGCGGCGCCGTAGGAGAGCCACCAGGGTTTCCTCCTTGCCCCTTCCCTGACGCTCGTGATCGGCTCCAGGCCCGCGGCGAAAAAGAACATCAGCAACAGCGCTCCGCCGGTAGTTACCAGCAGTGCCGTTTGCGCCGCGGCCTCCCCCTCCACCGAAGCGACCGTTCGGACCGCGCTTTCCCTGGACTGGATGCCGAGACACAGCGCGCGGATCTCATCCATCGTCCGCCTGCCTTCGTCGCTCAGCACCACATCCAGCGCCGCTTGCAGCCCCTTCGTGCGTCTCAGTTCGATGGTCCGCCGCAGTTCCGCCAGCTTCTGTTCCACCAGTTGATGTAGCCGGCTCAGATTGGCGGTTTCATTGGCCCGGCCGGAAATCACAGCATCGATATTGGCTAACGCACCGGGAATTGCCTGCGAAGCGCGCCGGTAGGGTTCCAGGTAGCGTTCCTCGCCGGTGATCAGGAATCCCCGCTGCCCCGTCTCCGCATCCAGCAAGCCGGAGAGCAGTACCTCGACCGCGTCCTGGACACGTTCGCTCGCGAACGAATCCGCGTTACTCTGCCGGTACTGCTGCCATTGGCGATAGGAGAAGCCCACGATCACAACCAGCACCAGCGCGGAGATGCCGAGTAAGGCAGTCTTGGAGGTTTTGCCGGTTGCTCGAATGGACATATTTTCGGGCAGAGCCACATCGTACCATTCGCCCCGCGGTCCCTGTTGTTCTCTGGACAACATATCCTTGAGAACTCCGGCAGACTGCGCCCACTACCTTTCCCTAGGCAGTATGCGCCTCGTCATCTATTTCGCCGTTGCGGCCGTTGCCTGCGCACAAACGCCCGACCCGGCAGCGCGCGCTTACGCCGCCTTGCGCGTGCACGATTACGACACCGCCATCGCTGCCTTCCTGGCCGCACCGGACCGCGCCAACATTCGTAAGGACCTCGCCTACACCTACCTCAGAATCGGCGAGCCCGAACTGGCGCGCGACCAGTTCCATGAAGCGATGCGGCTCGACCCGGCCGATACCACGGCTGCCCTCGAATACGCCTTCCTCTGCTACGAAACCAAACAGCAGGTCGAGGCACGGCGCATTTTCGACCGCCTCCGCAAGACCGGCAACACCACCGCCGAACAGGCCTTCCACAACATCGACGACCCGCTGGCCGCGGGTATCACACGCTGGCAGAAGGCCATCGAGCTCGGCGCCGACAACTTCAGCGTCCACTTCGAGCTCGCCACGCTCGCCGAGGAGCGCGACGAGCTCGCGCTCGCCGCCGAACAGTACGAGCGCGCCTGGCGGCTGGTCCCGGGGCGCCGCACGGTGCTGGTCGATCTCGGCCGCGTCTGGAAAGCCATGGGCCGCGCCGACGATGCCAGTGCCGCGCTGCTTGCCGCCTCCCGCGGCGGCGAACCGCGGGCTGCCGAGCAGGCGCGCGAATTGCTTCCCACCCGCTACCCGTTCGTCGTCGAATTCCGGAATGCGCTCGCGCTCGATCCGGACAACCACGAACTGCGCCGCGAACTCGGCTACCTGCTGCTGCGCATGGATCGCCAGCCCGAGGCCGAAATCGAGTTCCGAGTGTTGACGCAGACGGCCCCCGACGATCTGCTCTCCGCTACCCAGCTCGGCTTCCTGCTCTACGCGCGCGGGGAACAGATTGCCGCCACGCAGCTCTTCGATCGCGTGTTGGCAGGCAGCGATGAGGACCTCGCCAACCGCGTGCGCGCGGTGCTCCACATGACCCAGATTCTGCGGCCGCGCGCCGCCGCGCCCACAATCGACGCAAAAGTCATGGCCGAGCGCAGCGTCAAGGCGGGCTACATGAAGGACGCCCTGAAGTATCTCGAGGTGGCGCATGAATCGGACCCGGGCGATTTCGACGTCATGCTCAAGCTCGCCTGGACCAACAACCTGCTGCACCGCGATCCGGTGGCCTTCCGCTGGTTCGAGCTCGCACGCAAGAGTCCCGATCCCAAGGTCGCGGCCGATGCCGAAAAGGGCTTCCGCAATTTGCACGCGTCCACCCAGCGCTATCGCACCTCGCTTTGGCTGTTTCCTGTGTTTTCCACCCGCTGGCACGACCTTTTCGGCTACGGCCAGATCAAAACCGAGATCAACGTCGGCCTCCCGGTGCGCCCTTATGTGAGCGTCCGCTTCGTCGGCGATACGCGCGGCACCATAGGGACTGCGAGCCCGCAGTATCTCTCGGAGAGCTCGTTTATTTTCGCCGCTGGCGTTGCCACCGCCCCGTGGCGCGGCATGTCGCTCTGGGCCGAAGCCGGAACCGCCATCAGTTACCTCAAAGGGCACATGGTGCCGGATTATCGCGGCGGGCTCTCCGGGTCGCGCACCTTCCGCCGCGAAACCAGCCGCTGGAGTGCCACGACCAGCCTCGACGCGCTTTACATCAGCCGCTTCGACCATGATTTTCTGGTGTACCTGCAGTCCCGGGGCGGCTATAGTTTCCTCAACTGGAATGCCAACCTGACGATCGATGCTCGCCGCCAGGATTGGGCCAACTTCGTCGAGACCGGGCCCGGGCTGCGGATTCCACTGCCGCAATCCATGTATGTTACTTTCAATGCGTTACGGGGGCGCTACCTGATCGACAACCCTTCCCGCCGCGCGACCTTCAGCGACTTTCGCGCAGGATTCTGGTATGCCATTTCGCGCTAAACTCCTGCCGCTTTTCCTGGTTTCCCTGGCGCTGCCCGCGGCCGACCTGCCCTACTTCAGCGTGCTCTCCGAGGACGCGGGCGCCTGGCCGAAGATCCTCGGTTCCATCGGACTCCAACCCCAGCCGGCGGGGCTGGCGCGCATCTTCGTCGCCCGCACTGGAGCTTCGGCCAGCGTGGAATGGCCGGCGCGGATCGAGCATGGCGCCATCCTGATTCTGGAAGGCGAATCTTCGCTCGCCGATACCTTCGGGTTCCGCCGCTCCACTCGCGATCCGGTCAAAGTCCAAAGCCTGACCGACGTGCACCGTCCGAATTTGCCGGTAATCTGGGAAAAGGGCCTGGAACTCCCGGTTTACGACATCCCTGAGGGCGCGCGAGTCTTCGCCCGGGAACGCTGGGCCGGCGCGCCGCTGGCCGCGGGCTTCAAGCGCGGCGCGGGCGCGGTGCTGTGGGTTGCGGTGCCACCCGGCGAGCGCGGGTATGAGCGCTTCCCGTACCTTCTGAATGCGCTGGCAGATCTTGGGCTCGATCCGCCTTTCCGCTCCAATCGCCTGTGGGCGTTCTTCGATTCCGCGTACCGCTCGCGGGTGGACGTGGAGTACTTCGCAAGGCGCTGGCACAAGGCGGGGGTCGCGGCCCTGCAGGTGGCGGCGTGGCATAACTTCGAGGCCGACCCGGAGCGCGACGCGTATTTGAAGAAGTTGATCGATGCTTGTCATCGCGAGGGCATCCTGGTTTACGCGTGGTTCGAACTGCCGCACGTCAGCGAGAAGTTTTGGGCAGACCATCCCGAATGGCGCGAGAAGACCGCCGTCCAGCAGGACGCGCAGCTGGATTGGCGGAAGCTCATGAATCTGGCCAATCGCGATTGCTTTCGCGCCGTCAGCGCGGGCGCGCGCGAATTGCTCGAGCGCTTCGATTGGGACGGCGTCAACTTGGCGGAGCTCTACTTCGAGTCGCTCGAAGGCACCGGCAACCCCAGCCGCTTCACGCCGATGAACGCGGATGTGCGCGCGGCCTTTCAACAGCAGGCCGGCTTCGACCCGATCGAACTATTCGGCGCGCGCAAGGACGCGGCATCGCGCACTGCGTTCCTGGATTTCCGTGCGGAGCTGGCGCGGCATATGCAGGAGGAGTGGATCGGCGAGATGGAACAGGCGCGCCGCGCCAAACCACATCTGGACCTGGTTCTCACCCATGTGGACGACCGCTTCGATACCGGCATGCGCGAGGCCATCGGCGCCGACGCCGCGCGTGTGCTTCCGCTGCTCGATACGCGCAGCTTCACTTTCCTGATTGAGGACCCGGCGACGGTCTGGCACCTGGGTCCGGAGCGCTACACCGCGATTGCGGAACGCTATCGCTCGCTGACGCCGCACAGCGACAGGCTGGCGATCGATCTCAATATCGTGGAGCGCTATCAGAACGTTTACCCCACGCGGCAGCAGACCGGGACCGAACTATTCCAATTGGTGCACCAGGCGGCGGCGAACTTTCCGCGGGTGGCGCTCTACTTCGAGAATTCGCTGCTGCCGCCGGATCTGCAATTGCTGTCGTCGGCAGCCGCGTCGGTGAACCGGTTCGAACGCATGGGGGCCAAGACCGTGGTCGATTCGGTGGGTGGTGTCGGCATCCCCTGGAAGGGCGGCGCCAAAGTAGATGGTCAACCCTGGCCGGCGCAGGATGATGACACACTCTGGCTGCCGGCAGGTCCGCATGCGGTGGAACCATCGGCTCCGGCGGCTGGTCCGAAGTTGGTGTCGCTGACGGGAGAGCTGAAAGCGGTGCGTCCAGTGGGTCCGAATGCGATCGAATTCACCTACCAGGCGGGCGCCCGCGCGATCGCGATTGTCAGCCGGAGGCCGCTCAGCATGCAGATTGATGGAGAAGAGCGGGCAGTCCCGGCTGCGGAGGGCAACGTGCTGCTTTTGCCCCGAGGTCAACATGTCGTGACATTGACGACTGATTGAGCTAGGATTACGGTTGGCAAATGACAGATGTTGCGTTGCAGCCGACGCCGGAAATTCCGGATAAGCTGTACTTCAAGATCGGCGAGGTAAGCGAGCTCCTGGGCGTGGAGGCTTACGTATTACGGTACTGGGAAAGCGAGTTCCCGGTGCTATCGCCGAAGAAGTCGGGCACCGGGCATCGTCTGTACCGGCGTAAGGACGTTGAGCTACTGCTGCGGATCAAGCACCTGCTCTACGAAAAGCGCTTCACCATTGAAGGCGCGCGGCAGAGCCTGCAGAGCGAGGCCAAGGCCCCCAAGCCCGCACGCGTTCCTAAGCGAGTGCAGGCCGAACTCTTCTCTGAAGATCCGTTACCTGAAATCCGCAGAGAACTCAGGGATATCCTTGAGTTGCTCAGGTAGCGATCTACTGAAGTAGGGTTACGCCTCTCCCATAATGACGTCGTAGATGCGTGTAAGATCGTCAGCCGAATAATACTCGATTTCCAATTTGCCGCGTCCGCGGGCACCTTCCTTGACGTGGATCTTCGTACCGAGGCGGCGCTGCATTTCGTCGATGGCGGCTTTGACGTTGGGGTCGAGCTTGGCTTCTTCGACCGGCCTCGGGGCGACGGGGTCGGCAATCTTGTTGCAGACACGCTCCATCTGGCGGACCGACCAACCCTCGGCGAGGGCTTTCTTCGCCACTTCGCGTTGCACCACGGCGGTGGGTAGCTTGAGGAGACAGCGGCCGTGGCCGGCGGAGAGCTTGTTTTCGGAGATCAGGGCTTGGACATCGGCGGGAAGTTGGAGCAGTCGCATGAAGTTGATGATGGTAGAGCGATCTTTTCCCGTGCGCATGCCGATCTGTTCGGGGTTGAGGTGGAGCTCCGAGATCATGCGGGCGAAGGCGTCGGCGGTTTCGATGGCGTTAAGGTCTTCGCGCTGGATGTTCTCGATCAGGGTGATCTCGAGCAGGCGTCCTTCGGGGATATCGCGGACCACGACGGGGACGGTGGCCGCTTCGGCCAATTTTGATGCGCGCCATCGGCGTTCCCCTGCGACCAACTGGTAGCGGTCTCCTTTGCGGGTGACCACAAGGGGCTGGATGATTCCGTTGGCACGGATCGATTGGGCCAGTTCGGCGAGGCGCTCCGGTTCGAAGATGCGTCGGGGCTGGAGCGGATTGGGCTCAATCAGCGCCGGATCGACGAATAGGGTCAGTTCTTCGTTTTCGGGACGTTCGGGCCGTTCGGCAGCAGGGGGCGGGGGAGCGACGGGAGGGAGCGACGGGTTTCGGGTGGGGAGGAGCGCGCCGATGCCTTTGCCGAGGGCTCTACGCGGGTTGTCGGGTTTTTGCATGGTCCAAGATCTCTTTCGCGAGTTTGATATAGCATTCGGCCCCGCGGGAGCGGGGATCGTAGGTGAGGATGGGTTTGCCGAAACTGGGGGCTTCGGCCAATCGGACGCTGCGAGGGATGACGGTTTTAAAGACCTGGTCTTTGAAGAAGTCGCGGAGGTCTGTGGCGACCTGGCGGGTGAGGTTGGTGCGATCGTCGAACATGGTGAGGAGGATGCCCTCAATTTCGAGGGGATGGTGGAAGGATTCGCGGATGCGCTCGATGGTGTCCATCAGCTCCGAGATTCCTTCGAGGGCGAAGAATTCGCACTGGATGGGGACGAGGACGGAATCGGCGGCGAGGAGGGCGTTGAGGGTGAGGAGGTCGAGGGCCGGGGGGCAATCGATCAGGATGAATTCGTATTCATCGCGGATTTCGTTGATGCGTTCGCGGAGGAGGAACTCCCGGTTGGGCAAGTCCACCATTTCCAGGTTGGAGCCCACCAGGTGTTTGTCTGCGGTGATGATCTGTAGGCCTTCGAAGTCGGTTGGGCGGATGGCGTCCTTCATATGGCAATCGCCCAGAAGGACATGGTAGAGACTGGGCTTGTCGGGGTCCTTGGTGACGCCGAGGCCGCTGGTGCAGTTCCCTTGGGGGTCGGAATCGATCACGAGGACGCGGATGTCGTTTGCGGCAAGCGAGGCGGCGAGATTAATGGCGGTTGTGGTTTTCCCTACGCCGCCTTTTTGGTTGGCAATTGCGAAGACTCGGCTCAAGGGCTGATGGTAGCATGCTGTTTCACGTGAAACAAAACGGCTGATGTTTGTGTACGGGAACGGGTTGTTTCACGTGAAACAGAAAGAGATCGCTCCCTTACGGTCGCGGTTCGCGAGAAACAGCAACTTGGTTTGGACCGATATGGAGACTGAGGTAGCAATCCAGTACGGCGACGGCCGCTGGGGTTACACCCGGGACGCGGCCAGCTTGGCCGAGGGTACCGGGGCGGACACGATCCAACTTGTCCTGAATCTCACGCGAGAGGCCTGGGATCCCTCGGTATTCGAAGCCATCCGGGATCGCACGGCGCTCGGCATCCTTCATCCGGACCATCTGGCGTTCCTGCTGTTGGATGTAACCGCCGTATTTGCTCTCGGTAGAAACCGTCTCCAGAAGGCCCCGACCGGGGGCTTCACCCAGAACTTCCACAATCCAGGGGAGGAAGTCGGTGATCGACACCTCCGGGCGCTTAAGCAATTGGCCGTTCTTGTGGGTATCGAGGGCCTGAGTGAGACGCAACTTCTGCCGCTCTTTGCGCTGGAAAAGTTCCCAGCGCTCGTCGGTTACCAATCCGGCACGGCGACCGAGGGGGGTAAGACGGGCATCGGCGTTGTCGATACGGAGGTGAAGACGGAATTCGGCGCGCGAGGTGAACATACGGTACGGCTCGTCCGCACCTTTGGTGATCAGGTCGTCAACCAGGATTCCAGCGTAGCCCTCGGTGCGGCCGATGATGACCGGGTCACCGCCACTTAGTCTCATCGCGGCATTGAGTCCGGCAACCAGGCCCTGGATGCCAGCCTCCTCATAGCCTGAAGTCCCGTTGATCTGGCCGGCGAGGTAGAGCCCCGGGATCGACTTGACCTCCAGGGTGTGATTCAATTCCCGCGGGTCGATCGCATCATATTCAATGGCGTAGCCCGGGCGGATCATCTCGGCCTGTTCCAAGCCGGGGATCGAGGCGACCATGGCGACCTGCACATCGGTCGGCATGCTGGTGGACATCCCGTTGACGTAAACCTCGTGGGTATCGAGGCCCTCGGGTTCTAGAAAAATCTGGTGACGGAGCTTATCGGGGAACTTGACGAACTTATCCTCTATCGAGGGGCAGTAACGCGGGCCGACACCCTCAATCTGGCCGCTATATAGAGGTGAGCGATGGATCGCCTCCTGCAAGACGCGGCGGGTCTCGTCGGTCGTGTAGCCGATGTGACAGTCAATCTGCTGGCGCTCGATCTTTCCGGTCAGGAAGGAAAATGGGGTGGGCTCAGCGTCGCCCGCCTGGGGTTCGAAGCTGGCCCAATCGATACTGCGCCCATCGAGGCGGGGAGGCGTGCCGGTCTTAAGACGGGTCCAGTTCAGGCCCAGAGTGCGGAGTTGGTCGCCAAGGAGTTGAGAGGGAGCCTCGCCATTGCGGCCGCAGCTGTAGGTCATTTCACCGACGTGGGCCAAGCCGTTGAGGAAAGTACCCGTGGTGACCACGACGGCACCGGCGGGGATGGTGCGGCCATCGCGGAGCAGGACCCCGGTAACACGCCGGTCGGCGCCGAGGGTCAGGGAGGCGACCTCGGCCTGCTTGATGCGTAAATTGGGTTCCGCCTCCAGGACTTCGCGCATGCGGAAGCGGTAGAGTTTCTTGTCCATCTGCGCGCGCGGAGACCAGACAGCGGGGCCCCGTGAGGTATTCAGCAGGCGGAATTGGATGCCGACTGCATCAGCGACCTCGGCCATGACACCGCCGAGCGCGTCGATCTCGCGAACCAGGTGGCCTTTGGCGATGCCACCGATGGCGGGGTTGCAGCTCATCTGCGCGATCAGGTCCAGGTTCATCGTGACCATGGCGGTGCGCAGGCCGATGCGCGCACAGGCGCGCGCCGCTTCACAACCGGCGTGGCCGGCGCCGATGACAACGACGTCGTACCGTTCGGGCATTGCTACCATTGTACGGTGAAGATACTGGTTATCGGCAGTGGCGGACGAGAGCATGCGCTGTGCTGGAAGCTGGCGCAATCACCTGGGGTAGAGGTTTTCGCCAACCCCGGCAATCCGGGCATGGCGCTGGTGGCGACGTGCATTCCCGGGGAGGCCCTCGACGCGGCGCTGGCGGTAGGGGCGGACCTGACGGTGGTAGGACCCGAAGTTCCGCTGGTGGCGGGGGTGGTGGATGCCTTCCGGGCGCGCGGGTTGAAAATCGTTGGGCCGAACGCCGACGCAGCGCAGTTGGAGGGCAGCAAGATTTTCGCAAAGAACTTTTTTGTGCGAAGTGGTATTCCGACGGCGCGGTATGAGGCGGTGGACGATGCAGGTCAGGCGCGGGCGGCGCTGGGGAGGTTCAGCTTCCCGGTAGTTCTGAAGGCCGATGGGCTGGCGGCGGGGAAGGGCGTGATCATCGCACAAGACGCGGCCGAAGCGGAGGCAGCGCTCGTCACGTTGAACGGGCCTATCGTGATCGAGGAGTTTCTGCACGGGCAGGAGGTCAGCTTCATCGCGCTGTGCGACGGGAAGGACGCGCTTCCGCTGGCGGCGACGCAGGATCACAAAGCGGTCTTCGACGGAGATCGCGGGCCGAACACGGGCGGCATGGGAGCGTACTGCGCGAGCGGCATCCTGAGCGAGGCGGATTGCCAGATGGTCATGGAGCGTGTGATCTATCCGACGGTGCGGGCGATGAACTTCACGGGCTTTTTGTATGCGGGCTTGATGATGACGGCCGAGGGGCCGAAGGTGCTGGAGTTCAATGTGCGGCTTGGGGATCCAGAGACGCAACCGCTGATGCACCGTATGAAATCTGACTTCGTGCCGGCGCTGCTGGCAGCCGCGGAGGGACGGCTCGCGGGTCAGGAATTGGAGTGGCGCGCGGGGCCGAGCGTGTGCGTGGTGCTGGCGTCGAAGGGGTACCCGGGGAAGTACGACGCGGGCAAAGAGATCACCGGCGTCGAACAAGCAGAGGCGCACGGGGCGGTGGTCTTTCAGGCGGGGACGCGGCTGCAGCACGGCCGGTTGGAGACCGCGGGCGGACGGGTGCTCGGAGTGACGGCGAGCGGGGCAGACTTACCAGCGGCGATCGGGGCGGCGTACGAGGCGGTGGCGAAGATCGCATTCGACGGGATGCATTACCGGCACGATATCGCGCGCAGGGGGATAATTCGGGGATAATGGGGACGGTACGGGGACGTAGCTCAGATGGATAGAGCGGTCGCCTCCTAAGCGACAGGTCGGCAGTTCGAATCTGCCCGTCCCTACCAAAGAATTTAGATCGCTCCCTGACGGTCGCGGTTCGCATGGGCGTCACGCGGTGTGTTCGGCTGCGGGCGAAAGCGTCCGTCGGCCACACGGTCGAAATTCCCCAAAATCGGTTTAACAAAAAGGTGGGTTGCGGCGTCTGATCGGGTATGCAGTCGCTGTGGCAGGATTTGCGGTATGGGCTGCGCGGGATGCGGAGCAATCCGGGATTTTCCGCGCTGGCGATGGCGACCCTGGCCCTGGGCATTGGGGCGGGGACCACGATGTTCAGCGTGATCAAGAATGTGTTGATCTCGCCCTTTCCTTACAAAGAGGCGGAGCGCATTGCGGCCTTCCGGATCCACGACCTGGAAAGCGGGCGGCCGGGCGGGCGCAGCTTCTTCAAAGCCGCGGATTACCGGGAGTTCCGACGCGGAAACCACGTGTTCAGCGAAGACACCGGCGGCGGCAATGAGGATGTCCTCTGGACTACCCCGGAGGGAACGGAGCAGTTCGACGGCGGATACCTGACGCCGAACAGCTTCGACTTCCTGGGTGTGGCGCCGCTGTTGGGGCGGGGAATCAACATCGACGACGGAAAGCCGGGGGCGCCGCCGGTCTTCGTGATGAGCTACAAGCTGTGGATGAAACGGTTCAGCGGAGATCCCGCTATCCTGGGGCGCAGTTTCGTTCTCAACGGGACACCGACCACGCTAGTCGGGATTATGCCGAAGCGCTTCACCAAGCGCGGCGCGGACTTGTGGGTGGCGGCGGACCTGGATCCGACGAGCGACCGGTATTTCCTCTTCCAGGGGCGGATGAAGCCGGGGGTCACGCTCAAACAAGTGGAAGCGGACCTGCTGCCGATTGCGCAGCGGCTGGCTCAGGCGAATCCGAAGGAGTATCCGAAGCGGTTCTCGATTGAAGCGAGCAGTTATGTGGACAGCATCGTGGGGCCGTTCCGGAAGACGCTGCTCACGTTGAGCGCGGCGGTGGCGCTTCTATTGTTCATCGCGTGCGCCAACGTGGCGAATATGTTGCTGGCGCGGTCGACGGCGCGGGACCGGGAGATGGCAATCCGGTCGGCGCTGGGAGCGAGCCGGTGGCGCGTGGTGCGGCAACTGCTGGTGGAGAGCGTGCTGCTCGGAATAGGCGGAGCGGTGCTGGGGTGCGCGCTGGCATACGGAGGCATCAAGGCGCTGGTGGCGTTGATTCCGGAGGGCGCGATTCCGCAGGAGGCGGACATCGGGCTGGACCCGCAGGCACTGTGGTTCAGCCTGGCGCTGGCGGTGTGCACGGCGCTGATCTTTGGCCTGGCGCCGGCACTGCAGACGGCACGTCGTGACCTGGTAGAGCCGTTGAAGGATTCCGGGCGTGGGGTCAGCGGAGGGTTCCGGCGCGGGCGACTGCGCAATGCGCTGGTGGTGGTGGAACTCGCGCTCTCGCTGGTGCTGTTAACGGGCGCGGGCGTGATGATCCGGACCTTCGTCAAACTGACGACGACGGACCTGGGCTTCGATGCGAAGAACATCCTGGTGGCGCGGCTGCCGTTCCCCAAGGACCAATACAAGACGGTCGCGGAGAAGCAGCGATTCTTCAGCCAGCTGCTGCCGCGGTTGAAGGCGCTGCCGGGCGTGGTGGAGGCGACGTCGACCAGCGGATTGCCGCCGTATGGCGGGATCGGCACCGACATCGACATCATGGGCAAGCAGCACACGGACAAGTGGCGCGCGATGTACCAACTGGTGAGCGAAGGCTATTTGCGAACGCTGCGCGGGAAGGTGATGCGCGGGCGGATGTTGGAGGAAGGCGATATCGCGGGCGCGCGCAAGGTGGCGGTGATCAACCAGACTATGGCCGCGAAGTGGTTCGGCAAGGAAGATCCTCTGGGGCAGCAGGTGGGAATACGGAATCTGGGGGGCGGACGTCCGGGTGATACGCCGGCGCCGACATACTTCGAGATCGTCGGCCTGATGAGCGATATGAAGAACTCGGGACTGCAGGATCCGACGGAGCCGGAGATCCTGCTGCCGTACACGGCGACGGGGAACTACGAGCGCGGGATTCTGGTGCGGACGGCGGGCAACCCGCTGGCGATGTTGAACGCGGTGCGGCGGGAGATTTGGGCGGTGGACCGAAACGTGTCGATCACGCTGACGCGATCGCTGGAGGATTTCCTGAGCGATTTCAGCTACGCGCAGCCGCGCTTCACGCTGCTGGTGCTGGGCGTGTTCGCGGGGAGCGGACTGGTATTAGTGGCAATTGGCGTGTACAGCGTGATGGCGTACACGGTGTCGCGGCAGACGCACGAGATCGGGATCCGGGTGGCGCTGGGGGCGAGCCGCGGGGACGTGATCGGAATGGTGCTGAAGATGGGAATGTGGTTGATCGCGGTGGGGCTCGGCGTGGGGCTGGCGGTGAGCCTGGTGGTCAGCAAGGTGCTATCGAGCGAGCTGTTCGGGGTGAGTGCGCGGGATCCGCTGACGTTCGCGGCGGTGTCGCTGGTGGTGCTGGCGGCGGGTGCGGCGGCGTGCTGGGTCCCGGCGATGAAGGCGACGCGGATCGACCCGATGGTGGCGCTGAGGTTTGAGTAAGGCAAGAATATTTCTCGCAGAGATCGCAAAGAACGCAGGGAAGAACAGGGAGAAGGCAAAGCAGGTAAAATGGGGAATCCAAGCCCTCCCCCGGGGAAGCGGAATCTCCGAACATGTCCTTCGTCCATTTACATTGCCACACCGACTACTCGCTGCTAGATGGCGCGTGCGATATCGACCAGCTGATGAAGATCATGGTCGAGCAGAAGATGCCCGCCGTGGCGATGACCGACCACGGGAATCTTTTCGGGGCGGTGAAGTTTTATAACGCGGCGAAGGCGTCGGGGATTCATCCGGTGATCGGGTGCGAGGTGTACGTCTCGCAGAAGGGGCACAAGGAGCGGACGAATACCGACCGGTACAACCACCTGGTGCTGCTCTGCGAAAACCAGCAGGGGTACAAGAATCTGATCAAGCTGGTTTCGACTTCGTACCTCGAGGGGTTCTATTACAAGCCGCGCATCGATACGGATTTGCTGGCGCAGCATTCCGAGGGGCTGATCGGGATGTCGGCGTGTTTGCGCGGGCACATTCCGGAAACGATTCTCAACGATAAGTACGAGGATGCGCGGCGCATGGCGCATCAGTACGGGGACATTTTCGGGGCGAAGAATTTCTTCCTCGAGATTCAGGATCATCACCTGGAGCAGGACAAGCGGCTGACGCCGGAGTTGGTGCGGCTCTCGAGCGAGACGGGCTTTCCGCTGGTGGCGACCAACGATTCGCACTACCTGCGGAAGGACGATGCGCGCGCGCACGAGATCCTGATGTGCATCCAGACGGGGAAGAGCTTCAACGATCCGAACCGGATGCGGTGGAGCACGCCGGACTTTTACCTGAAGACGCGCGAGGAAATGATGCAGCTCTTCGGCGAGCTGGAGCACTCGCTGGACCGCACGTGGGAAATCGCGCAGCGCTGTCACGTGAAGCTGGAGAAAGTGCTCGACCCGTTCCCGCGGTTCGACATTCCCACCGAGCATACGACGGACACGTACTTTGAGTACGTGGCGCGGATGGGGTTCGAGAAGCGGCGCGGGCGGCTGGAAGCGATGAAGGCCAAGGGCACGCTGAAGCACGACCTGGAAGAATACGCCGAGCGGCTGGATCGCGAAATCAAGATGATCCAGAACATGAAGTTCTCGGGCTACTTCCTGGTGGTGTGGGACTTCATCCGGTACGCGAAGGACCAGGGCATTCCGGTGGGACCGGGGCGCGGGTCGGCGGCGGGCAGCCTCGTAAGTTATGCGATGGAGATCACGGACATCGACCCACTCCAATACGGGCTGCTGTTCGAGCGCTTCCTGAATCCGGAGCGCGTCAGCTTCCCCGATGTGGACGTGGATTTCTGTATGAATCGCCGCGGGGAAGTAATTCAGTACGTGACGCAGAAGTACGGGCGCGAGCAGGTGGCGCAGATCATCACGTTCAATACGCTGGGCGCGCGGGCGGCGATCAAGGACGTGGGGCGCGTGCTGGAATTGAAGTTATCGGAGGTGGAGCGTCTAACGAAACTGGTCCCCGCCACGCTCAACATTTCCCTCCAGGAGGCGCTCGATCAGGAGCCCGGGTTCAAGGAAGCGAGAAAAGACCCGCTGATCGATGATGTGTTGAAAGTGGCGCTGCGCCTGGAGGGGCTTTCGCGCAACTGCAGCGTGCATGCGGCGGGCGTGGTGATCTCTCCGTTGCCGCTACAGGATCTGGTGCCGCTGTACAAGACGAACCGCGACGAAATTGTGACGCAGTTCGATATGGGCGGACTGGAGAAATTGCAGCTCCTGAAGATGGACTTCCTGGGGCTGACGACGCTGACGTTGATTCAGGACGCTCTGCGGCTGATCAAGAAGCGGCACGATGTCACGATTGTGCCGGAGGACCTGCCGCTCGACGACAAAGGCACGTACGAAGTTTTCTGCAAGGGCATTACCAGCGGCGTGTTCCAGTTCGAATCGAGCGGGATGCGCGACATTCTGCGGCGCTACCAGCCGAGCCGGTTGGAGGACCTGACGGCGTTGAACGCGTTGTACCGGCCGGGCCCGATTCAGGGCGGCATGGTGGACGATTTCATCGAGCGCAAGTGGGGTCGGAAGGCGGTGCAGTACGATCTGCCGGAGCTGCAGGTGCTGCTGGAAGAGACGTACGGCGTGATCGTGTATCAGGAGCAGGTGATGCAGATTTCGAATCGCATCGCCGGGTATTCGCTGGGCGACGCGGATTTGCTGCGCCGCGCGATGGGCAAGAAGAAGATCGAGGAGATGGCGAAGCAGCGCGAGCGGTTCGTGAAGGGCGCGCTGGAGCGGGGCTTTAATCAGAAGAAGGTCGAGAAGATTTTCGATCTGATGGAGCAGTTCGCGGGGTACGGGTTCAACAAATCGCACTCGGCGGCGTATGCGTACCTGGCGTTTGTCACGGCATATTTGAAGGCGCACTATCCGGTGGACTTCATGGCGGCGCTGCTGACGTCGGAAACCGGGAACACGGCGAAGGTGGTGAAGTACATCAACGAATGCCGTGAGATGGGGATCAAGATTCTGCCGCCGGACGTGAACCACAGCGAGTGGAGCTTCACGCCGGACGGGGACGCGATCCGGTTCGGGATGGGCGCGATCAAGAACGTGGGGCAGGCGGCGGTGGACGCGATCGCGAAGACGCGCGCGGAGGTGGGCAAGTACCCGTCGCTGCACGAATTCTGCGAGAAGGTGGACCTGGGGGCGGTGAACCGGCGGATGATCGAGAGCCTGATCAAAGCGGGCGCGATGGATTCGCTGGAGGGCACGCGCAGCCAGAAGTTCGCCGCGGTGGAAGGCGCGATGGAGGCGGGGGCGCGAGCGCAGCGCGATCGGGAGAGCGGGCAGGTGGGACTGTTCGGCGAGGTGATTGAAGCGGACGAGCCGCGCTCGGCGCCGCTACCGAATATTCCGGACTGGTTGGAGAAGGAGAAGCTGGCGGGCGAGAAGGAGCTGCTCGGGTTCTGGGTCACGGGACATCCGATGGACCGGTATATGGAAAAGGTCGCGGAGCTGGCGAACGCGGACACGTCGTCGCTGGAGGGACTGGCGAAGAATCACGAGGTCGCGATTTGCGGCGTACTGACGGGGATCGCGAGGAAGCGCAATCGCGAAGGCAAGCCATGGTGCGCGATGACGCTGGAAGATCGCGCCGGGAGTGTGGAGGCGCTGCTGTTCGCGACGAATTACGAGAGGCTGGCCAGCCAGGCGGTGGAGGACACAGTGGTGTTGATGCGCGCGCTGGTGCTGCCGGAGGAGGGCACGAACCCGAAGCTTTCGGTGCAGGACATCGTGGCGCTGGATAATGCGCGGATCGATCTGCCGACCGTGATTGCGATCCGGGTGTGGCTGGGGCGGAATGGCGGCGTGGACCGGGCGGCGGCGCTGGAGGAGCTTTTTAAGCGCAAGCCAGGTCCGACGGCGGTGCGGTTGAGGTTGGAGGCGCCACGGGATTTCTCGATTTTGATCGATGTAGAGGCGAAGGTGCGGCCGGACCGGGAGTTCAAGGCGGCCGTGGAGCAGATTTGCGGACCGGAGTGCGTGGAGAAGGTGGCGGGGTAAAGGCGGACGTCACGCAGCATCGCGGACTTCGACCGTCATCTGCTTGCCCAAGACGCTCAACGCGGCCTGAATTCTCTGCGCCTTCGTGGCGTGTTGCGGATCGAGCATACGGCGGACGACTCGTTCATGCACACCAAGACGGCGAGCCAGTTCTGAATTGTTGATCTGCTGGTCGCGCATCGCAAGGTAGAGCGCCAGTTTGGGCGCGAGCCAAAGGGGCACGGGCACCAGGCGATGTCGACGCTTTACGGCTGAGGGAACCGGGATTTCCTCGCGGCGGGAAAGGCGGATTGACAGATCAGAGCCGAGCGCATCCATGGCCTCCTCAAACGCCTCTCGCTCGTCCTTGCCATCCGTTGCGACGCGAGGGAGGTCAACGAACTCAACCAGAATTCGGCCGTCACTGCCGGCCGTAAACTTGGCGGGATACGTAAAGGCAAACATAGAACTCCCCCTCATAACTCATGTGGATCGATTTTCAGATCCCGGCACATCTTCGCCATGAGGTCGCCGCCGATCTCTTTCTTTCGATCCTTAAGGGTGGTGAATTCTTCGCCGAGATATAAACGCCCATGGCTTCCCTTTCCCTTGTCGGCCACGAATTCACACGTGACCTTCCGGCGCCGCGCCAGCCTGCGGAGCCGGCGCTCGAATTCCGCACCCTTCACGATATTATCGTCGGACATATCTGTCCGAGTGTCAAGAGAGCTCGGGAGGGGAGGTGTGGGAACTCGATCGTGGCGGAGCGCAATTCAAGTGGTCCGCCTTCGGGGCTCAACCACTTCACGGTGTTGAGAACTGTTGCGCTCATGCCAAACTCAACGTATGAGTCGCGAAGTCGTATGGTTTTTCGGAAGAGGTCTATCCATAGGATGTGGGCTGACTTGGAACGTTCCATCAGGTTGGCAAACGTTGGACCGAGACAAGCAGATTGAAAACACCCGGGAGACATTACTCGCCGAAATGAACGCACCGAGCGTTTGCCCGGAAGGCATACGTCAATTCTTGGAGTTTCTCGCTCGGCACACCGCCGGCGATTGGCGGCACCTCACTACCAATTGGGATTTCTTGCTACAACGCGAGATTCTCGGTCGCATTACTGACAATGTTCGACCGGCCTGGCTTTCTGATTCCCATGTATTCCATCTCAATGGAACTATCGAACACCCGAAGGATCACCATTTTCGCAGCTCCTTTCTCCTGACCCAAGATCGAGGTGAACAGCGCACCAATTCAATCGAGGCGAATATCGCCTTCAACCACATGATTGTACGGAGTACCAGCTTGAAAAGGTATGTCCGAGCCGATGCCGGATGGACGCCTATTGCTTCAAATCAAAGATGCCCCTTTCGACCAGCCGATTCTTTCGCGGTTTGCTTCTGACGGAACTCTAAAAATGTTGGCCTACTTGGTGGTGCTCAACGACCCGGACCCACCCCAATTTGTTGGAATTGAGGAACCGGAGAATTTCTTGCATCCACGCCTGCTCCCCGAGCTGAGCGAGGAGTGCCGCCGCGCGACCGAGCACTCCCAACTATTGGTCACTACTCATTCACCGTTTTTCTTGAACTCTGCCCAGCCCAATGAGGTCCGGATACTTTATAGGGACGAACAGGGCTATACCCAGACTGTGCGCGCGGTTGACGTTCAAGGCGTCAAAGAGTTTGTCCGCGAGGGGGCATCGATGGGCCATCTGTGGCTTGAAGGGCGCTTCGGAGCAGGAGATCCATTGGTCAATGCCGGGGCTCCTCGACACCGGGGGCGAAAGCGGTGATGGTTGCTCACGTTGAAATCCTAGTGGAGGAATTATCGATGGAGGCGGCACTCCGAGTAGTAGTGCCAAGTTGTCGGCGATCTCTCATTCGATTTTACCCTCGTCAATGCAAACCGGATTTGCTCAACAAGCTCCCGACGCCTGCGAGGCAATGCAGCTTGGTTGCCGGCGGATTGGCGAGTCATGGTGATCGTAGATAGGGACGACGATCCCTGTAATCAGCTCAAGAGGCGACTGGAAGGGATAGCCCGGCAGGCGGGACTGAGGACTCGGAGACAGCACCCCGAGCCCAGAACTCAACTAGTAAACCGACTCGCAATTGAGGAGTTGGAGGCATGGTTTTTTGGGGATTGGGAGGCAGTGCGCGCCGCCTACCCGAAGGTCAATCCAAACGTACCCGCCAAACAAGGGTATCGGGATCTTGACGCAATAACTGGGGGGACATGGAAAGCACTGGAAAGGACTTTACAGCTATCTGGATATTTTCGGACGGGTTTACGAAAAATTGAGGCGTCCAGGGCGATTGCGCAACACATGGAACCGCAGCGGAACCATTCGAAGAGCTTCCAAGTATTTCATGACGCTCTCAGCGAAATGGTTGTCATCAGCCAAGAATCCTCGAAACTCCTGAGTTGAGCAACAGAAGTAACAATATTGCGACAAGTCAGGCTGAACACGACCCGTCAATATCTTGAAACGAGGTTGCCATTGGGTGCCCAGACCGGACCAAGACTTTCATAGCCGCTTCGCCAACGATTGCACGCGGCGAGGCGGTCGGCGAGCGCCTTCAGCTTTGCCTCGATGGCGTCAATCACAGTGTGTGATGGGCGGACGCAGCTACTTTGGATGCTGGAGAGCATACGGGAGAGGTCACGATTGCTGGCCCTACGCCCGGGCCTTAGTTGTGCCCCTGATGACGGCGTCGACTTGTTTCTTCTTGGCTTCGTCGGTGGTCCTTCTGTAGGGCGACGGCTTCGAAGTAAGTCCTGTAAGTGGTTTCCATCGGTGGATGACCTTCTGCTCACTGGCATTGCTCCTGGAGGCGGCTCCGAGATCGGGGTCCTCGGATCCTGGCGGATGGTGATGGCGTTTGCGACGTACTGCCGAATGATCCATCCCGCAGGCGCGTTGATGCTGGTTAGTGGTGGCGATCGATCGCGCGCTGAACTCACAACGCGCGGGCTTCAAAGTTGCGTACCTCGTCGTTTTTGACGGTGTAGCGCACTTCGATTGGCGGGCAGCAGACTTCGCAGTCTTCGACATAGGTTTGTGCTTTGACGGAGGTGTCCAGCACCATCGAGATTCTCTCGCCGCAGTAGGGGCATAGGAAGAAGTGCTCCATAGTGTTAGTTCGGGTAAACCGGAGACCACGACAGGCTCCGATTGTACGACAGGGGCACGGCCAGGAAGTGACGGCTGCGGCGCACCAATGCGTAGGTGACGGGCAAGGGGACGGAGAGTGACGGGATGGCGAGGCAGGCGGCGCGGAGCGCGTCCTGATTTTCGGGGGTGAGCTTGCCGCGGAAGCCGGAGCCGTTGACGATGGTCCACCAATCCTCGGCCGAAGAAAGAGACTGAGCGTGGTCCTCGTAGGTCACCTCAGCTGGGGCGATTCCGGAATCGGCAAATAACTTTTCGACGGAGCCGGGTTCGGCGAGACGAGTCCAGCGGTGCGGGCCAGGGAAGATATCCTCCAGGGGCGCCAGGGCGCCTTCGGCCCAGACGGTGATGGCGAGGGTGCCGCCGGGGCGGAGGAAGCGCCACATCTTTTGCAGGGCAGCGGACATGTCCTCAAAGAAGAAGACGCCGAAGACGCAGACGACGGCGTCGAAGGTGGCGGGGCGGAAGTAAACCTGCTCGAAATCGGCGTGGCGGAACTCGGTATTGGGGAGTGCTTTGGCGCGCGCGAGGTTCAACAGGCCGGGGGCCAGATCGACTCCGATGACGCGTCCGGTTGGGGCGACAGCGCGTGCGGCAGGGATGGCGGAGCCGCCGGCGCCGCAGCAGACATCGAGCACGATGGCGCCGGGGGCAAGCTGCGCGCGCTGTACGGTGCGTTCGCCGAAGTGATTCCAGAAGGCGAGCGGCGGCGCTTCAAAGGAATCGGCGGCGGCGTTGTAGGTGTTGGCGATCTCCTGCTTCATCGAACCTGGGAGACCACGGTGGCGGCCTTGGCGTGCGAATCGTTGGGATATTGTTCGAGAGCGATCTGGAAGGCGCGCTGGGCGAGTTTGATTTTGTTGGCCTTTTGCGCGGTCCGACCCCAGGGCTCGCCGACGGGGCGCGGGTAGTAGGGCGGCTCGGTGTAGACCAGGCGGCGTTCGGCCGCGCTGGCAATCTGGAATTGCTTCAGGGCGCGATCGACGCGGCCATCGGCGAGCTCCAGGTGGGCCAGCATTTCGAAGCGAGCGACTTCGAGTTCGGAAGGGTTGGCGCGCTTGGTGCGCGCACGGTAATCGGCGAGCGACTGATCGAACTTGGCGGCTTCCTCATGGGCAGCGGCGGGCTTGCCGGTGTTGGCATAGGCGAGCGCGAAGGCCCAATGACGCCAGGCGTCCTGGCGCGCGCGGCCAAAGACGGGGAGCATCTCGCCCTGAAGAATCGCATCCCACTTTTCGAATTGGACGAGGGTGCGGAGCATGGCAAACCAGCCCTGCGCGCGGGCGCTGCCGACGCCATCGGGGGCGGACTGCTGCGCGGGATTCTCTTTGAAGGCGAGCAGCTCCTTGGCGGCTTCGATGGCGTCGTCGTAGCGGCCTTCGAAGCTGTAGGCGGTGGCCAGGTAGTGGACGTTGTGGCCGTGGTGGCCATCGCCATAGAGTTTGTCGAGCGACATCCATTTGCGCTCATTCACGGCGGCATCGGCGAAGGACTTTTCGGCGTCGGTCCAGCGTCCGGTCTGGGAGTAGATGTGGCCGGGCATGTGGAGCGCGTGGGGAATGTTGGTGACGAGCTGCGAGTACTTTTCGCAGCTGGGCCAGGCGTCCTTGGCGAAGGTGGAGCCTTCGAAGCCGTGGATGATGTAGTGGTGGAGGCCGGGGTGCTCGGGGACGCGAGGGAGGAGCGAGCGCAGGATGGCGACGGCCTCGGTGGTGCCGGGGGCGGTGGGCTTTTTGTCGGGGAGGGTGAAGCCGCGCATGATCATGAGGGCGAGATCGAGTTCGGCCTCGACTTCGCCGGGGTGGACGGCAAGCAGGGCGCGCAGGCCTTTGACAAAGGCCTCTTCGGGATCTTTGGCATCGGGATCGCGACGGGCGGCGATGGCGGCGACGTACAGCTTCTCGAGGTCAGTGGCTTTGCCGGGGACGGCGGCGAGTTCGACGGCCTTTTTCGCGGCGATGCGGGCGCGTGACGTGGCCGGGGGAGTCTGTTTGCCGAAGAAGGCGCCGAGGGTATCGATCTGGAAGCGGGGGCGCCAATCGCCCGCGGCGACCATCGCGATGCCCCATTGCGGCATGGGGGCTGCCGGATCGAGCGCGGCGGCCTGGAGGAAACTGCGCTCCGCTTCGCGCGCCCAGAAAGAGTGCATTTGGGCGAGGCCCTGGTCGAAAAACTGTTGGGCTTCGGGACTGGAGGTGGTGATGGCGAGGTGGACGGTGCCCATGCCGGGAAGGATTTTGGCGGGCAGCGTGGGAGCGAGAGAACTCGGCGGCGGGGCGCAGTTGTCGCCGCCCTTGGGCTGCTGCGCGACGGCGGCGAGTGCGAGGGTGAAGAGTACGGCGAACTTCATGGGTGGATCTCCAGTTGACGGGATATCAGGTTGACCAATTGGTCGGGGCGGTAGTTGGAACCTTCGATGACGGCAGCGAGGCGGCCGTTGCGACCGAAGATACAGGTAGTGGAATTGTGTCCGATGGAGCCTTCGTCGGCCCAATAGATTTCGCCGAGGGCGGCGGCGAGCGGCGCGACATCGCCGGTGAGGAAGTGCCAGGCGGGGCCGGCCGACCAGCGGCGAGCGTAATCGGCGAGGACGGCAGGGGTGTCGTAATCGGGGTCGACGGTGACGGAGAGCAGGGTGACGTTGGCGCCGAAGCGGCGCTGGAGCATGGCAAAGTTGGCGGAGAGGCGCGGGCAGACGTCGGGGAGCGGGCAGCGCGAGTAGATGAAATCGATGGCGACGATTTGGCCGCGGAGATCGGCGGAGTGGAGGATGCGGCCGTACTGATCGGTGAGTGCGAAATCGGGGAGGAGAGCTCCGATGGCGAGGCGCTGCGGGGGCGCGGGGAGGGCCACGTCGGGATCGCCGGTGGCGCGGACGTTGCGTGCAATGGCCTGCGATTTTGTGACGGCGAGATCGAAGGTGATGCGGGCGCCGGGGTGGAGGGGCTGGAGGTCGGCGGCGTTTTCGACGCGGAAGGGCATCATCATGGCGGGCATGTAGTGGGCGATGGGGCGGTGGGAGACGAGCATGGTGTGCGCCTGGGGATCGACGGCGACCACAATTCCATCGACCGGATAGGTGTGGGCGAACAGGACGAGGGTGGAGAGAAGGTTCGGCATGATCCCCAGGGTTATTAGGAATTATACGGTGTTTAGATCGCTCCCTGACGGTCGCGGTTCGCGGGGTGTATTCGGACGCTCGATGATGGTCGGGGGGCGCGGGTGCATTCGGACGCTCAATGATGGTCGGGGGGCGCGGGGTTTATTTGGGCGAGAAAAGTTATGGCTGGCGTGGTAATCCTAATAGGAATGAAACGTCTGGCTTTGCTTCTGGGAGCGGCGACCCTCTTCGCAGCGGATTTTGCGGCGGAAGGGGATCGATGGTGGGCGCACATCGCATTCCTCGCCGATGACAAGCTGCAAGGGCGCGACGTCGGCTCCGACGGCTACAAGGAAGCGGCGCGGTACGTTGCGGGCAAGATGGAAACCTATGGGCTGAAGCCGGCTGGAACGTCGGGCTACTATCAGCCGGTCAAATTCGAGACGCGGCAGCTGGTGGAGGACGAAACCAGCCTGACGCTGGTGCGCGACGGAAACGCGGAGGTGCTGGATCGCGCGGACGCCACGTTGAGCAGCCGGGCGGACCTGGCGCCGGTGGTGGAAGCCGGCATGGTGTTCGTGGGCTACGGGCTGAAGGTGCCGGAGGCGAAATACGACGACTTGGCGGGCGTGGACCTGCGCGGCAAGATCGCGGTGTACGTGAACAGCACAGGCGCGCTGGATGCGCCGGGGCCGGTGAAATCGCACGTGGGGTCGGCGGGCGAGCGGTGGAAGGTGCTGCAGGCGGCGGGAGCGATCGGGACGGCGACGATCATGAATCCGCGACCGTCGGCGGTATCGGTGGCGCCGGTTCCCGGAGATGCGGCGGCGGGCGGTGGGCGCGGACAGGGCGGCGGGCGCGGCGCGGGCGGAGGCGCCGGGCGCGGGCCGCAGAAGAGTTTCCTGCTGGCGGACCCAGAGCTGCAGGAAGTGACCGGGCAGAAGGTGGCGCTTACGATCACGCGGACCGGCGGCGCGAAATTCTTTGAAGGCTCCGGCTACGCGATGGAGGACATCCTGAAGCTGGCGATGGACAACAAGCCGCTGCCGCATTTCGTACTGAGCGGGAAGCTGATCTCCAAGGCAGCGATGAAGCGCGAGACGGTGGAAGCGCCGAACGTGGCGGGCATATTGACGGGCAGCGATCCGAAATTGAAGAACGAGTACGTGATCATGTCGGCGCACCTGGATCATCTCGGCGTGGGACGGCCGGTCAACGGCGACAGCATTTACAACGGCGCGATGGACGACGCGTCGGGGATCGCGTCGATTCTGGAGATCGCGCGGATTATGAAGGAGAGCGGGGCCAAGCCGAAGCGGTCGATTCTCTTCCTGGCGGTGACGGCGGAGGAGAAGGGCGAGCTGGGGTCGCGGTACTTCGCGATGCGGCCGACGGTGGATCGCAAGCAGATTGTGGCAGACATCAATCTCGATATGTTCATGCCGCTGTTCGAGCTGAAGTGGATCGAGGTGCAGGGGCTGGCGGAATCGACGCTGGGCGACACGGTGCGCGCGGCGGCGAAGGAGTATGGGGTGCAGGTGCAGGCGGACAAGGAGCCGGACCAGAACCGGTTCATCCGCAGCGACCAGTACAGCTTCATTCGCAACGGAGTGCCGGCGCTGGCGTTCAAGTTCGGGTACGAATTCGGCACGCCGGAAGACAAGATTTTTCACGATTGGGTGCGGGAGCGGTACCACAAGCCGTCGGACGACTTGAACCAGCCGGTGGACAAGGCGTCGGCCGCTAAGTTCGATCGCGTGATCGTGAGCCTGCTGCAGATGGTGGCGGATGCGCCGGCGCGTCCGCAATGGAAGGACGATTCGTTCTTTAAGAGGTTCGCGAAATAAGAAAAGGCAAAATGGGCCACGGATGAACACGGATGAACACGGATAAACACAGACCAGAAATGAGGTGAACCCATCATGAAGGGGCTGGTTCTCTTTTTGTTGTGTGCCGCTGCTGGGCTGGCGCAGCATGAGATGGGTAAGCCGCAGGAAAAGCCGGTCGCGCTGTATCCGGGGCTGGGCAATTGGCGGCATCCGATCGCGACGCGCAATGCGGAGGCGCAGCGCTATTTCGACCAGGGGTTGGCGCTGCTCTACGGGTTCAACCGGTACGAGGCGCTGCGTTCGTTCCGCAAGGCAAGCGAACTGGATCCGGCGGCGGCGATGCCGTATTGGGGCATGGCGATGTCCACGGGGCCGTATGTCAACATGGGCGTGGAGGGCGACGGCGACCTGGATTCGAAGGCGGCGTGCGTGGCTGCGGCGAACGGGTTGAAGGTCGCGGGCGCGCCGGCGCAGGAGCGCGCGTACGTGGAGGCGGCGGCGGCGCGGTGTCCGGAGTACAAGCCCGAGGCATACATCAAGGCGATGAAGGCGCTGGCGGAGCGGTATCCCGACGACCTGGATGCGGCGACGCTCTATGCGGAAAGCCTCATGGTGCCGGTGCGCTGGCACTGGTACACGGGCGACGGCAAGGCGGCGCCGGGGGTGGCGGAGGCGGAGCGCACGCTGGAGCAGGTGCTGCGGCGCTGGCCGAGCCATCCGGGGGCGAACCACTATTACATTCATGCGGTGGAGAGCTCGCCGACTCCGGAGCGGGCGATTCCGAGCGCGCAGCAGTTGATGGGCATCGTGCCGTGGGCGGGACACATCGTCCACATGCCGGGGCACATCTGGCTGGCGCTGGGCGATTACGAGATGGCGGCCGCGGTGAACGAACGGGCGAGCGCGGTGGACCGCGAGTACTTTGCGGCGACCAACGTGGTGGGCGCGTACAACATGTACTACGTCCACAACCTGCACTTCGTGGCGTATGCCCGGTCGATGCAGGGACAGCGGGCGGCCACTGTGAAAGCGGCGCAGGCGATGGCGGAGGCGGGCGCTCCGCTGGCGGAGATCATGCCGGAGATGGCGGACGGCCTTCTCTCGATGCCCCTGCTGGTGAAGGTGCGGGTGCAGGCGTGGGATGAAATTCTGAAGGCTCCACAGCCGGCCGAGAAGATGGTGGCGCAGACGGCGATCTGGCGGTACGCGCGTATGATGGCAATGCTCGGCACGGGGAATCGGGCGGGCGCGGCGGCGGAGCGCGATGCGTTCGAGGCGGCGCGCAAGAAGGTGCCGTCGGACCGTCCGTGGGGCAACAACACGTGCGGCGATGTGATGGCGATGGTCGTGGAGATCGTGGCGGCGCGCATGTCGGCGGACGATATCGGCCACTGGGAAAAGGCGGTGGCGCTACAGGACGCGCTGGTGTACGACGAGCCGCCGGCCTGGTATTACCCGCTGCGGGAGTCGTTGGGCGCGGCGCTGGTAAGGGCCGGAAGGGCCGCGGATGCCGAGAAGGTCTTGCGCGAAGGGCTCAGGAGGTCGCCGCGCAACGCCTGGATGATCTTCGGGCTGATGGAATCGATGAAGGCGCAGAAGAAGAGTGAGGGTCTGGCGGAGCTCCAGCACGAGCTCGACGCGGCCTGGGGAAAGGCCGACGTCAAGCAGGCGCTTAAAGGGATGTGACCTAGACGTCGAGGTTTTTCACGTCGAGGGCGTTTTCTTCGATGAATTTGCGGCGGCTTTCGACGTCCTCGCCCATGAGGGTGGAGAAGATCTCTTCGCACTGCACCGCGTCTTCGAGGCGGACTTGCAGGAGCGTCCGCTTCTCGGGATTCATGGTGGTGTCGGCGAGTTGCTCGGCGTTCATTTCACCGAGACCCTTGTAGCGCTGGACGCTGGCATCTTTCTTGCCCTCGTTCTTGACGTACTCGAGGAGCTCGACCCAATCGGGCTGGGCATCGCGGTGCTCGTTCTTCACCACCACGAAGGGCGGCTCGTTGAACTTGGCGATGGTCCGGGCCAGGGCTCGGAAGCGGCGGTACTCGGGCTGCGCCGCCAGTTGGAGGCCGACGCTGCGCTCGGCGCCGGTGGAATCGTGATAGACCACGGCCCAGGCGGAGTGCTCTTCGTCTTTCTTCATCTGCGGATTCAAGCCCTTCTCTTTCAGGGCTTCGAAGACCGGCTTGAGATTTTCCTCGATCTGAAACTCGGCCTTGTTATCGACGTGGAGCTCGACATTCGTCAACACATCCACGGCGCGGGAATCGCGCAGGCGGCGCTCGATCTTGTGGAAGATCTGCTGGAATTCGTCGAGGTTGAGCAGGAAGGTGCGCAATTCCTGGCCTTCCAGGGTGGACTTGGGCTTGCCGTCGCCGTTGGAGTGGATCTCCACGGAGAGGTTCTCCGTCGCGCGGCGCATGATTTCCTTGGTGAATTCCTTCTCGTCCTTGATGTACTTTTCGCTCTTGCCCTTCTTGATGCGGTACAGGGGCGGCTGCGCGATGTAGACCTTGCCGCGCGTTATGAGCTCGTTCATGTGGCGGAAGAAGAAGGTGAGCAGCAGGGTGCGGATGTGGGAACCGTCCACGTCCGCGTCGGTCATGATGATGATCTTGTCGTAGCGCAGTTTGGCGACGTCGAAATCGTCCTTGCCGATGCCGGTGCCGAGGGCCGTGATCATGCAGCGGATTTCCTCGTGGCCCAGCATCTTGTCGTAGCGCGCCTTCTCCACGTTGAGGATTTTGCCCTTCAGCGGGAGGATGGCCTGGAAGCGGCGTTCGCGGCCCTGCTTGGCGGTGCCGCCGGCGCTTTCGCCCTCGACCAGGAAGAGTTCGCAGAGCTTGGGATCTTTCTCCTGGCAATCGGCCAGCTTGCCCGGGAGACCGCCGGAATCGAGCGCACCCTTGCGGCGCGTCAGGTCGCGGGCCTTGCGGGCGGCTTCACGGGCGCGCGACGCCTCAATCGCCTTGCCGACGATCTTGCGTCCCACGGCGGAATTCTTGTCGAAGTACTCGCTCAGCTTATCGTTGACGAACTGCGTCATGTAGCCGGCGATGTCACTGTTCAGTTTGCCTTTGGTCTGGCCTTCGAACTGCGGCTGAGGGACTTTGACACTGACCACGGCGGTGAGACCTTCGCGGACGTCGTCGCCGGAGAGGTTTTCCTTCACGTCCTTGAAGAGGCCGGCCTTCTGACCGAAGGCGTTGATGGTGCGGGTGAGGGCGCTGCGGAAGCCGCTCAGGTGCGTGCCGCCATCCACCGTGTTGATGTTGTTGGCGAAGCTGAACACGTTTTCCGAATACGCGTCGTTGTACTGCAGCGCGACTTCCATGGTGATCATGCCCTTTTCGGGCATGTCGCGCTCGGCTTCGAAGTGGATGGGTTTTTCGTGCAGGACGCTCTTGCCGCGATTGAGGTGCTTGATGAATTCGCTGATGCCGCCCTGGTACTCGAAGAGCGTGACCTTTTCCGGATCCACGCGCTCATCGGTGAGGGTGATTTTGAGGCCCTTGTTGAGGAAGGCCAGTTCGCGGAGGCGCTGCGCGAGCGTGTCGTAGTTGAAGACCGAGGCCTCCATGATGGTGGTGTCGGGCTTGAAGGTGACGCGGGTGCCGGTGCGCTTGCCTGCCTTACCGGCGCGCACCAGGTCTGCCTTCGGCTTACCGCAGGAATACTCCTGCGTCCAGGTGTAGCCTTCGCGCCAGATCTCGAGCTCGAGCTTTTCAGAGAGCGCGTTGACGCAGCTCACGCCGACGCCGTGCAGGCCGCCGGAGACTTTGTAACTGTTGGAATCGAATTTGCCGCCGGCATGCAATTTGGTCATGACGACCTGGGCCGCGGAGACGCCTTCTTCCTCGTGGATGCCGACCGGAATGCCGCGGCCGTCATCTTCCACGGTGACGGAATTGTCATCGTGGATCGTCACCTCGATATGGGTGGCATAGCCGGCGAGTGCTTCGTCGACGGAATTGTCGACTACTTCGTAGACCAGATGGTGCAGCCCCATCTCGCCCGTGGACCCGATGTACATGGCGGGGCGCAGGCGCACCGCTTCCAGGCCTTCCAGGACTTTGATACTGCTGGAATCGTAAACGTTTCCATTTCCCCCGACGGGATTCACTTCGTTTGGCATAGTTCCTTACTGGTTTGACTAAACTTCAAATTCGCATCGGCATCACGACATAGCGGTACTGATCCGCGATGGCATCGCCGGCAGGACGGAGTTCGCCCGCGCTTTTTTGATCCTTCAATTCGAAGGCAACGTGATCCTGAGAGATCGCGCGCAGGAAATCGAGCAGGTATTGGGCATTGAAGCCGATCTCGATATCGGGACCGGTGTACTCGGCGGGTACACTCTCTTCGCTTTCGCCGGTCTCCACACTGGAACTGAAGACGCGGACTTCGCCGCTATTGAACTGCACCCGGATAGCGCGTGAACGTTCGTCGGCGAACTGCGCCACGCGTTCGATTGCGGAGCGGATTTCGGCCTTCTCCAGCTTGGCCATGAACTGGTGATCTTTGGGCAGCACGCGTTCGTAATCCGGGAAGTTGCCGGTCAGTTTGCGCGTGATCAACAAGCGGTGGCCGATTTGGAAGAACAGGTGGTTGTCATCGCCGGCGACGATTGCCATAGCGCCTTCGCCGGCGTCGTCGCTGAGCTTGGTCAATTCGCTCATCGCCTTCTTGGGGACCAGGGCGCGGAAAGGTTTGTCGGCGCTGCCGCTTTCGGCGGGCGCCGCCTGCACGTAGGCCAGGCGGTGGCCATCGGTCGCTACCATGGTGAGGCCTTCGGGGCGCATGAGCAGGAGCGCACCGTTGAGGGTGAAGCGCGATTCCTCCATGGAGATGGCGAAGGAGGTGCGGGCAATCATGGACGCCAGCGTTTTGACCGGCACCTGCGCGATTGGCTCGGGCATCTGCGGCAGTTCCGGGAAGCTCTCGCGCGACATGCCGGCAATCCTGGTGCGCGAACGTCCGCTGGTGATGCTGGCCCAGTGGTTGTCCAGGAACTTCATGTTCACGTCGCCTTCCGGCAACAGACGCATGTAGTCCAGCAGTTTGCGCGCCGGAACGGTACCGGAGCCTTCCTTCTTCACGCGTGCCGGGCAGGAGCAGCGGATGCCCAGTTCCAGGTCGGTAGCGGTCAACGTAATGCGATCGTCCGCAGCCTCCAGGAGCACGTTCGACAGGATTGGAATGGTGGTCTTTTTTTCCACCACACCCTGCGAGAGACTCAGCTCACGTACCAGATCGCTCTTGCTGACGGTGAATTCCATGCCCACTGCTCCTAGTTCTTTGCTGTCTTTATAGATAGGCCATATAAATAACCGTATTCATAGGCCCTGTGCAAAGTGTTGAAGACTATCTAAATTATACTAAACTCAACCACTTTCTGCTACGTCTGCCTGCGGATTGCGCGGCGGAAAATTGCGCAAAACCAACGTTGTCATGCGATATACACAGATTTCCCCATGCCCTGAGAAAGGGCAATTGTGGAAAACGCAGGAAGTTCATTGTAATGAATCCATTAGACTGTGCAGTAACCTGTTCAATTCAGGGTCGCTCTGGCGATCCTTCTCGATTTTGTTGATGGAGTGGATCACGGTGGTGTGGTGCTTGCCGCCGAAAGCGCGCCCGATCTCGGGCAGCGATGCGTTGGTGAGCTCCTTGACCAGGTACATCGCTACCTGGCGGGGGTAAACCACTTTCTTGGTATTGCTCTTTTCCTTGAGCTGGGATTGCTTGATGGTGAACTTCTCGGCCACGGCCTTCTGGATGGAATCCATGGTCACGCGGCGGTCCTGTACGTGAACCAGGTGTTTCAGGACCTGCTGCGCCATTTGCAGGTGGATCGGCGTACCGGTGAGCGAGGAATAGGCGATCAGTTTGACCAGGGCGCCTTCCAGTTCGCGGACATTCGACTTGGTCTTGGACGCCATGAAGGTCCGGACGTCGTCGGGGAGCTCGACGCCCTCGATTTCGGCCTTCTTGTCGAGAATGGCCATCTTGGTCTCCAGGTCGGGCGGCTGGATATCGGCCATCAATCCCCACTCGAAGCGCGAGCGGAGGCGCTCCAGGAGTCCCGGAATGTCCTTGGGGGGCGAATCGCTGGAGATCACGATCTGCTTCTGGTGATCGTGGAGCTCGTTGAAGGTGTGAAAGAACTCTTCCTGAGTGCGCTCTTTGTTGCCGAGCAACTGGATGTCGTCGATCAGGAGCACGTCGGCTTCGCGGTAACGCTGGTGAAACTGCTGCATGCGCTCGGTGCGGATGCAGGAGATCATCTCGTTCATGAAGCGCTCGCTCGAGGTGTAGATGATCCGCATGGTGCCGAATTGATCGATCAGCTGGCGCCCGATGGCGTGCATCAGATGCGTCTTGCCCATGCCAACCCCGCCGTATAGGAACAGCGGGTTGTAGCTGCGCGAGGGGTTCGTAGCCACGGATTTTGCCGCGGCGTGGGCGAACTGGTTGCACGCGCCCACCACGAAGGAATTGAAAGTGAATTTCGGATTGAGTACGGTTGCGGCCGCGTCCGGCTCCGCATTTCCGTTGACGGCGATGGGCGCCGCGGGGGTGGCCGGGCGTGACTGCTCGGCCTCAAAGCTCACATGCCGCACCGGCAGGCCTAAGGCCTGGATTCCGCCCTGGATGAGCTGCGTATATTCCGTTTCCAGCCAGGCGCGAGTCTCGCGGTCGGGCACAGAGACGTACAAAGTATCGCCGTTTTGGCCGACAAATGCCGTAGCCTTAAGCCAGTTGTCGTAGCCGTCCGCACTCACTTTGCTTTGTAGGTAATGGCGGATTTGATCCCAATAATTCATCAGCTTTTACACACGTATCCCACACGATTTCCACAGGGTTTACAAGAGAAGCAATTAGCCGGTAGGTGCTGATTTCAGGTAGTTTTGCCAGCGAGGCTCCCGTTAAAGCCGCACCATCTCGCCGGCTCCCGCGCCGGTAACCGAAAAGTAGAATAGCACAGCGAAGTAGCTTGTCCACAAGTTTATAACTCGTTTACTTTGTGTGACTTTCCCATAACGTTTGACATCGGGAATGTTTCCGCGCGAAAATAGTCTTTTCCGCTGAGCGGGAGTAACTCAGCTGGTAGAGTGCGACCTTGCCAAGGTCGATGTCGCCGGTTCGAATCCGGTCTCCCGCTCCAAAAATTTCATGAGTAAGCGAGCTGTTCTCCTTCCTTCCCTTCCCCTTCTCATCGCCTTTTCCGCTTTCGCCCAGGAATATAAGCTGGAGGCCATCGCTACGGCGGCACCCGCGCTGCCGGCGCCTTATGCCGCCGCGATACTGACCCAGGGTTATCGGGTCAGCGGGTCCGGTGGGGCATGGTGCGAAGTGTGGCTGGCGAAGCAGATTCCGGTGGGCGCAAAACCTACTGACACCTCGATTGCCTTCGGTATCGCACAGGGCACCCTGATCGGAATTCTACGTTTTCCCGCGAAGGGAGAAGACCGCCGCGGCCAGGTGATCCCGGCTGGGGTTTACACGCTGCGGTATAGCAATTTCCCCGTGGATGGCTCCCATTCCGGCGCCGCGCCGCAGCGCGATTTTGCCCTGCTGACGCCGATCGCGAGCGATCCCGACCCGGCCGCCAAGCCCGCGTTCGACGAACTCGTCAAGATGAGCGGCAAAGCGTCCGGTACGCCGCATCCTGCCGTCCTTTCGATGGAAACTCCGCCCGCCGGAGCCGCCGCACCCTCGGTGACCAAGGAAGGCGAGCACGATTGGACATTGACGATGAAGTCGGGCGACCTGACCTTCTCCGTGATTGTGGTCGGCAAGGCGGACGGCTAAAACCCTGATTAGTGGGACCGGCCGGGAGGCCTTGGCCGGGAGGCCCGTCCTACCGAACCCCCTATAATGGCGTCTAAGGCACCGGGGGGCTTCACGTGGGGTCGTTCACACAGAATTTAAAGTATGGGCTGCGCATGCTGGGGAAGAATCCTGGCTTTAGCGCGGCGGCGATTCTTTGCCTGGCGCTAGGCATCGGGGCCACCACCGCCATTTTTAGCGTGGTGAATGCGGTGCTGTTACGTCAACTTCCCTATGCGCACGCGGACCGGCTAGAACGGGTCTTCACGGAATTCCCCAATTTTCCGCCCAACGGGCTGCGTCACTTCTGGGTCTCGCCGCCTGAATTTCTGGACTTGCGGCGGGATACCACCTCGTTCGCCGCGATCGAGGGCTGGGCCAATCTGGGTGCGAACCTCGCGGGTACGGGCGAGCCGATCCGTTCCACGGTCAGCTTCGTCACCGGCGGCATGCTGCCGATGCTGGGCGTAGCGCCGCTCCACGGCCGCCTGCTGAATCCCGAGGATGACGCGCCGAACGCTTCCAACACGGCGGTGCTTTCCTACGGACTCTGGCAACGCGCATACGGCGGCGACCCCGGCGTGATCGGCCGCGATATCCGGCTCAATGGCAAACCCTGCCTGGTGGTGGGCGTGATGCCGGCGGGCTTCGCCTTTCCTCCCGGCGAGGTGGACGCGCCCGAGCTGTGGGCGCCGCTGCAAATCGACCCTGCCAAACCGGGCGGACGGGGCGGTCATTTCCTGAGCGTGCTGGCGCTATTGAAACCAGGTGTCGGCGCGGCGCAGGCGCAATCGGAAATGGTGCGCTACGCGCAGCACTCATCGGACACGCTGGGCCGCGCGAATCACCCGTTTGACCCCAAGGTTCATCCGATCGTGCTGGCCGGATTCCAGGACGAAATTGTGAAGGGCGTGCGGCGCGAGATCCTGGTGCTGCTGGGCGCGGTCGCGTTCGTACTGCTGATTGCCTGCGTGAATGTCGCCAATCTTCTGCTAGCGCGAGCAGAAACGCGGCGGCGGGAGATCGCGGTTCGCCTCGCGATCGGCGCCGGGCTCTCGCGGCTGCTGCAACAGTTCGTGATGGAGGGCATTTTGCTCTCGCTGGGCGGCGCCCTCCTGGGCGTGCTGCTCGCTTTCGGAGGACTCCGGCTGCTGGTATCCACTAACGCCGGGAGCATTCCGCGCGTTGCGGAGATCGGCATCGATTGGCAGGTTCTGCTGTTCACGCTCGCGGTCAGCATCCTGACCGGCGTAGGGTTCGGGCTGGCACCGGCATTCCACATGCGCGCGGCGACGCTGCACGACACGTTGAAATCGGCAGCGGGACGCGCGACGGGCGCGGTGGCGGCAAATCGTTTCCGAGCCGTGCTGGTGACCGCGGAACTGGCGCTGGCGCTGATCCTGCTGATCGGTTCGGGCCTGATGGTGAAGGCCTTCTGGAAATTGCAGGAGGTGGACGCCGGCATCAATCCCAACCACCTGCTGACGATGCGGCTCTCGCTGCCTTCGGTGGCTTATAGCGATACGGCTGCGGTGAACGGCTTCTATACGAATCTCGCCACACGGTTGAATGGGCTGCCGGGCGTGGTCTCCGCCGCGATCGTGAGCGGCCTGCCTCCGCAGCGCCAGATCAATGCCAATGACACCACGATCGAGGGCTTCGTTCCGGTTCCCAACGGGCCCATCCAGAACATCGACTACTGGAATTCGGTTTCCGGCAAGTATTTCGAGACCGTGGGAGCGCGGCTCCTGGAAGGTCGCTACCTCAATGACCTGGATGGCGCGACGTCGCCGCTGGTAGTGGTGGTCAACCAGACTATGGCGCGGACGTATTGGCCTCGGGAGAGCGCGCTCGGACATCGGGTGCGAACCTCCGGGCCGAACTCGCCGTGGCGCACCATCGTCGGCGTGGTCGCGGATATCAAGAACGCCGCCGTGGACAGGCCGGCCGGCACGGAGTTATACTTCCCGTTTTCGCAGCTTCCGTCGCGGCTGAGTTGGGTGGTGCTGCGCACGCAAGGAGATCCGATGAGCCTGGTGGGTGCGGCGCGGAGGGCAATCCAGTCGGTGGACCGGGCTCTCCCGATTTCCAACATCGGTTCCATGGAAGATGTGATGTCTAGAGCGCGTTCGCGGCCTCGCTTCCTGACGCTACTGCTCACCATGTTCTCTTCGCTCTCGCTGATTCTGGCGGCGCTCGGCATTTATGGCGTGATCTCCTACGCGGTGGCGCAGCGCACCAACGAGATCGGCATCCGGATGGCGCTGGGCGCGCAGGGCGGCGACGTCATCCGGCTAGTGGGCGCGCAGGGGGCGCGGCTCGCAGTTGCGGGGACGGTGATCGGCGGAGTTGGCGCGCTGGCGCTGACGCGGGTCCTTAAGGACATGCTGTTCGGCGTGAGCTCGGTGGACCCGCTCACATTCCTGGCGATGGCGGGAGCATTAATCGCGGTGACGCTTTTCGCATGCTATATTCCGGCGCGGCGCGCCTCGCGGGTGGATCCGCTGATTGCTCTGCGCTACGAATAAGGGCGGGCGGGTGGAAGACCGCCAGGATTGGCTGCCTCGCAGTGCGGCAAGCCGCAAACTGAAATCGTGGTTCACGGGTGCTACGAGATCGCTCCCTTGCGGTCGCGGCTCTGATTGAGGGCGATGCGAAGGCGCAGTTCGTTGCGCTCCCTCACGGTCGTACTACAGTGCGGCATCCCGCAGGCTGGAAATGCTGCACTGGATTGCCTGCCCCACAAAAAGCGCCACGGGAATCTTCGCGGCAGAAGGGGAAAAACTGATTAGTGGACAGGCCGGGAGGCCTGTCCCACGCCCAAAAAAAGGCGGTCCCTTGCGGGACCGCCCTTTTGGACTACGTTGGTTTCTAACTAGAAGCTGATCTTCGCTCCCAGCTGCATGCCGCGTCCGCCGCCCGCACCGGTGATGTATCCGTAGTTGGAATTGGAGACATCGGTGGTCGGGTTATTGAACTGCGGGGTGTTGGTGACGCCGAAGGATTCACCGCGGATCTCCATCTTGAACTTCTCGGTGAAGCTGAAGATCTTGAAGATGGAGAAATCCAGGTTGAAGAAGCCGGGGCCGGAGAAGGTATTCCGTCCTGAGCTTCCGAAGCGAACGCCGGTGGGCTGTACAAAGCTGGACTGTGAGAACCAGGGGCTTCCACCCTTCGAAGGGGTGTTGATGCCGTACAGGATCGTGACCGGGGCGACCTGGTCAGCGGTCTGGGTGGCGCCGGGAGTATTGAGCGAGCTGCCGTTGGCCCCAAAAGTCATAGGCGTGCCGGTCATGAGCGTGATGATGCTGTTGATTTGCCAGCCACCGACGGTCTTGGCGGCGAGCCCGCGGTTGAGCCACTTCTTGCCGACGCCGAAAGGCAGATCGTAGACCCAGCTTTGCACGAAGGTCTGATGCCGGTCGAAATCGGTGCGCGCGTAGCTGCGCCGGGGATAGATGTAGTTCCAGATGCCGCCATCGTCGCCGGTCTGGAAGCTCATCCCGCGAGCCATGGTGTACGAGGTCGTAATCGCGAGGCCATTGGTGAAGCGCCGGTTCAGTTTCACTTGCAGGCCGTTGTACATCGAAGAGTAGCCCGTGAAATACAGGTTGGTATCGGCCGTGCGCTTAAACTGCTGATACTCGGGACGTCCGTTCACGCCAATGCCCATCTGGTCGGGAGTCGTCGGCACGTTGAGGTTGTACGTGGCGGAGCTGCGGACGCCGTGGTTGCCTACGTAGGCCACGTCGAGCGTGAAGTGCAGCGGAAGGGAGCGCTGGACCGAGAAGTTCCACGATTGCACGTTGGGGTTCTTGTAGTTCTGTGGAATCACGATGTCACTTTGCGTCAGCGACGGATTGGTGATGATCCCGTTGGAGGGGATCACGGCCAACTGGGGAGCCGGGAAGCCGTTCGCCATGGAGAAGACGCCGCTAGGGGTGACGCCGGGTGCGTAGGCGTTGGCGCCCAGTGAGTACTGGTTATTCTGCTTCACGGGGAAGTTATATGCGTAGGTGTTGTCCGGGAAAGGCGTGTAGCTGACGCCGAAGCCGGCGCGGATCACCGTGGCATTATTCAAGCGGTAACTGATTCCCAAACGCGGAGCGAAATACTTCCAGTTCTTCTTCATGCCCATATTCATGGGGTTGTCGCCAATGCCCGCCAGAACCAGGGTGTTGTTGGTCGGGTTGTAGTTGGAGAAGCCGCCGGGAAATCTCGGAGTGGGCGGCGGGTAGAATTCCCAGCGCAGGCCGAAATCCAGGGTCATTTTCGAAGAGACCTGCCATTTGTCCTGCACGAATGCGAAGAACTGATGACCGCGGAGAGCCGGGAAGTAGGCCGCGATGTCGCGTCCGCCGTCGGAGGGCTGATCCAGCAGGAAGCTGGCCATGTTATTGACGGGTCCGGTCTTGGGAGCCGCGCCGCCGGGGCCCGGATTGAGTGAGGTCTGCGCGGTATTGAAGTTGAACAACCCGCGCGGGTTGATGGTCTGCGTCTGCAGAAGATCGTCGCGCAAGCGGCGATAGTCGACACCCCACTTGATGGTGTGGTTGCCGACCGTCTTGGTCCAGCTATTGACCACACTGATGTTCGCTTCCGCACGGTGCCACGGCAGGCTGTTCACGTAGCCGACCAGCGGGTTGCTGAAAACGCCGTTGAGCTGGATGCTGGCCAGACCGCTGGTCCACTGATCGATATTGACACCCGGAATGCCGACGTCCTTGGAAGCGGTGGTGCCGAAATCGGTCTGGAGGGCATCGTTGTGATAATGCGCCACGCCTACGCGGAGCTCGGTGATCAATGTGGGCGAAAAGATCCGGTTGTAGTTCGCGCCCATGCTGTAGGTCTTCTGGATGCTGGTGCCTTGGAACGCGCCTTGAGCGAAGCCGCCGGCCGCGCCGAAAACCGGAGCCTGGTAGGTCACGGGACGGGAATAGCTGAAGCGTGCGCTGAGGCGCCCTTTGTCGGAGGTAGCGTCGTCCACCTTCACGTCGAACGAGTTGGTGTCCTTGGTGTAGGGAAGCAGCGCGAAGTAGTTATTGCTCGGCGCGGATTCACTTCCCGCGAGGTTTGGACCCGGCACCAGGCTGAGAATCTTCTGAGCGATGGGGCTAATGCGGTTGCCGGGAATGATGTTGCCTGCGAACGGCGTGCGGTTGGTCCCGTCCGGATTGCCGGTGGCGGGGTCATACACCACAACCGCGCCGGTCGACAGACCCAGGCCGGAGCTCAGGTCGCCGGTCCGCCAGCTGCTGGGCGGGATGGTGCCGAGGTTGGTGTTGGCTTCGTGGTCCGTGACGCGCAGAAAATCGCCGAAGAAAAAGATCTTGTTCTTCTTGATGGGTCCGCCAATGTTGCCGCCGAAATAATTGTAGGCAAGGTGTCCCACGGAGGCGTCGAAGAAGTTGCGCGCGTTCAGCGCGCTGTTGCGCATGAATTCGTAGCCCGCTCCGTGAAACTCGTTGGTGCCCGATTTCAGGATGACGTTGGTATTGGCGCCGCTAGCCCGGCCGAGCGATGCCTCGTAGTTACTCGTCGAGACGTCGACAGCCTGAATGGCCTCCAGCGGCGGAACCATGATCTGCAGCAGGCCGGTACGCTCGTTGTTATCGATACCTTCAATCTGATAGCTGTTCCCCATGCGCATCTGACCGTTGACTTCGGTCTGCAAAGAACTTGCCGCATTGAAGAACTGGGAATGCTGGAAGGTTGCCCGCGTGGTGCCGGGTACCAGGTTTAAGAGCGATTGATAATTGCGCTGCGTGCCCAGGGGAAGTGAAGCCGTCTGCACTACTTCCAATTGCGCGCCTGTATCCGCGCGATCCGTTTGCAGCAGCGGCGGCGCTCCCGAAACTTCCACCGTTTCGGTGACGTTTCCCGGCGTCAACTGAATATCGATACGCGTGCTGGTGTTGACCGCCAGCGCGATGTCCTTGCGATTTTCCTTCTTGAATCCTTGTAGCTCCACTGCCACCGCATACTGGCCGGGAGCCAGATCCGGGAAGGTATAGTTGCCGCTTTCATTAGTTTGACCGGATCGAGTGACCCCGGTATTGACTTCGGTAACCGTCACTTTCGCATTGGGAATTACTCCACCGCTGCTATCCGTGATGGTGCCAAGAAGAGTTGCGTTCACGGCCTGGGAATAAGCACAAACGGCTCCCAGAGCGAGCATTGCGATCAGCGCAACCATGGCGCAGATCTTACGTAGACCTAGCATAACTAAACCCCCAAAAGATTTGCCGGCTCGAGGGCCGGACAAAGAGACTTGCGCAAGAATTATATTCGCTATCACATCTTCGTTCAAGGAGAAGTTTCGGAACTAATTATTCCAAAATCCGGAACTCGATATATGTGAGAGCGCTTTCAGCAGCTCCGATCCGGAGAGCACTCGTCCGCGCGACCGTACGTCTCCCGTAGGGCACGGTCCGCGCTACCATACGTCTAAGGACTCAGGGATGCTGCAGGACATTCGATACGCCTTGCGCAATTTGCGCAGAACTCCGCTGTTCACTACCATAGCGCTGTTTTCCCTGGCACTTGGTATCGGAGCCAACAGTGCTGTTTTCACCATTGCCGACCAGGTTCTGCTCCGAACCCTCCCCGTCAAGCACGCCAACCAACTGGTGTACTTTACCAGTCCGGGCCCTCAAAACGGCAGTGTTTGGGGTGAAAACTGTTTCTCCTACCCGATGTTTCAGGACTTCCGCGATCGCAACTCCGTCTTCGACGGTGTGGCCGCCCGTTTCGCCACCGCGCTCAACCTCACCTATAACAATCGCAGTGAACGAATTCACGCCGAGTTGGTCTCGGGCACCTGGTTCGACACCCTGGGACTGACCACCGTGATCGGACGGCCGCTTTCGGCGGATGACGACCGGCGCCCCAGCGGTCATCCCGTTGTGGTCCTCACCTATGATTATTGGAAGTCGCGCTTCAACGGAAATCCTGCAATTCTGAACCAAAGTATCCTCTTAAACGGGCAGCCCATGACGGTTGTAGGGGTCGCGGCCCCCGGGTATCACGGTTTCGACCCCGGCGCACGTACCGACGTACTGGTCCCGACGATGATGAAGAGGGAGATGACGCCCACGTGGTACGGCCTCGCCGACCGCCGTGTCATCTGGCTGCAGCTGGTGGGACGGCTCAGGCCCGGCGTTTCCGCGCGGCAGGCCCAGGCCAGCCTGGAGCCTTACTATCACGGCCTGCTGATCATGGAGATGCAGACGATGAAATTCCGCAGCGAGAACAGCCGCGCGCGGTTTGCAACCAAGTCGCTGATCTTCGAGCCCGCCGCTAAGGGCGTCTCCGACCTGCGTGCCCAGTTCGCGAGCCCGCTGGTGATTCTCTCCGCCATCGTCGCCCTGTTGCTGCTGATCGCGTGCGCCAATGTTGCCAACCTGCTGCTGGCGCGCGCGGTGGGACGCCAGAAGGAAATCGCGGTGCGGCTCGCGGTCGGCGCCAGCCGCCTCCGACTGGTCCGCCAATTAATCGCCGAGAGCGTGATTCTCTCGCTCGCGGGCGGAGCTGCCGGCATTCTCTTCGCGTGGTGGACCGGCGGCGCGCTGCTCGCGCTGCTCGCCGATTCCGCCAACCTGCCGCTGAGCGCAAATCCCGACTTACGCGTTCTGGGATTCACGCTCGCGCTTTCCACGTTGAGCGGAATTCTCTTCGGACTCGCCCCGGCCTTTCAGGCCACCTCACCCAAGCTTGCGCTCACGCTGAAGGACCAGGCGGGGAATGTGTCGCCGGGCGGGGGCCATGTACGGCTGCGTAAGGCACTAGTGGTTTCGCAGGTTGCGCTCTCCTTGTTAATGCTCATTGCCGCCGCGCTGTTCTCGCGCTCGCTGTACAACCTCAAGAACGTTGACCTGGGATTCCGCCGAGACCGGCTGCTGAGCTTCACCATCGAACCCTCCCTTGCCAACTACAAGCCCGAGCGCATCCGCGGCTTCGCGGAGGAGTTGCAACAGCGCGTTGCCGCCGCGCCGCGCGTGCAGTCGGCCGCGATCGGCGATCTCTCGCTCATTGCGGGCGATCAGAACATGTCGACCATCTTCATCGAGGGCTACCAGCCCCGCGACGATGAGAATATGAACCCGTGGTTCGACACCGTCAGCCCCGGCTATTTCTCCACGCTCGGAATTCCGCTGCGGCTGGGCCGTGAATTCACAGAGCGCGACCGCATGGGCGCTCCGCGGGTCGCGATCGTCAATGACGTTTTCGTCGATACGTGGTTCAAGAATCAGAATCCCATCGGGCGCCACTTTGGCCTCGGCCGGGGGAACAAGGCGGATATCGAGATTGTCGGCGTCGCTCGCGCGTCGAAGTATTCGAAGGTCGACGAGAAGATTCCTCCCGTGGTCTACCTCGCATTCGCTCAGGATGAGAATCCCAATTCGGTCGTAGTCTACGCGCGCACCGCGGGCGATCCGAAAACCGTGTTCTCCACGCTGCGGCGCGAGGTCAATGCGCTCGATGCCGGGTTGCCGCTGTCCAATCTGCGCACGATGGACGACCAGGTCAACGAGGCACTGTCGGCGCAGCGCGTGATCGCTTCGCTCTCCGTCTTCTTCGGTATTCTCGCGACACTGCTCGCGGCCGTCGGCCTCTACGGCGTGATGGCCTACACGGTCTCGAGGCGCACCCGCGAGATCGGCATCCGGTTGGCGTTAGGCGCGGGGAGGGGGAACCTGCTGACGCTGGTGATGCGCGAAGTGGCGATCCTCACCGCGATCGGACTGGGGCTCGCGATCCCGGCAGCGCTGTTGCTGACTCGCCTGGTGCGCTCCGAACTTTACGGCATCGTCCCCAACGATCCGTTGAGTATTCTGGCGGCTGCGATCGTGCTGGCCAGCGTCGCGCTCCTGGCCGGCTACATCCCGGCTAATCGGGCGACGCGCATCGATCCGTTGCGCGCGTTGCGCTACGAGTAGAGGTTCGTCGTGGCTTGAAAACCAAATGGGCCACGGATGAACACTGATAAACGCGGATAAGAAGAAGCAAGCTCACTGGAGTTCGGCGAGTGCTCTCAAGTCTTCGAGGAGTCTTTCCATGTCGCGGCGGGTGGTGCGGTAATTGAGGACGCAGCCGCGGAGGGCGAAGTTTCCGTGAACCAAGGCGTTGGAAACGTAGCTGCTGCCGCCGCGCTGGAGGGCGACCATCAGGTGCTCATTCAGCTTGTCGAGGTCGCCCGCGAAATTCTTTGGGCGATAGCGGAAGCAGAAGATGGAGAGATCCACCGGGGCCAGCATTTCGAAATCTTCGCTGGCGTCCACCAGCTCCGAGAAATAGCGGGCGCACGCGATATTCTCCTCGATGGCGGCGGAGAGCGCGGTGGTTCCCACCGATTTCAGGAGCAGCCAGAGATCGAGCGCGCGGAAGGGGCGGGAGAGCTCGGGACCGTAATCCCAGAAGGCGAAAGTCTCGTCGTCTTGGAGGCCGATGACGCGCGTGTAGTCGGCATTTTCGCTGAAGGCGGCACGGGCGGCGGCCGGATCACGATAGAGCACGCAGCCGCAGCCCACCGGGAGATAAAGCCACTTGTGAGGGTCGAGCGAAAGCGAATCGGCATCGCCAATGCGGGCCAGCGCCTCGCGCGCGGAGGGAGCCAGCGTGGCGATGCCGCCGTAGGCGCCGTCGACGTGCAGCCAGAGGTCGTGGGAGCGGGCGAAATCGGCGATCGCGCCGATCGGGTCGATGGCGCCGGTACCGGCGGTGCCCGCGCTGGCCACCACACAGAAGGGCAGATGACCGGCAGCGCGATCTTCGCGGACTAGTTCGGCGAGGTGTTGTACATCCATGCGCAGGCACGCGTCGGTGCGCACCACGCGCACATTAGCGGACCCGATGCCGAGCAGGGCGGCGGCCTTACGGATGGAAAAGTGCGCCTCCGCGGAGGCGTAGAGGCGCATGCGGGCGGCGGAGCCGTGCATGCCTTCGCGGACCACGTCGTGCGGAGCCTTGGCGCTGCGTGCCGCGGCGATTCCGGCGAAGTTCGCCATCGAGCCGCCGCTCACCAGGAGTCCGGCCGCCGTCTGCGGAAATCCGAGCATTTCCTTGAGCCAGCGGATGGTAAGCAGCTCCATCTCGGCTGCGGCAGGCCCGGAGCGCCAACAGGTGACATTGATGTTGAGGGCGGCGGCGATCATGCTGCCGATGGTGTTGACCGGATTCCCGGGCGAGGAGACGTAGCCGAAAAATCGCGGGTGCGCGTTGTGACGGCTGTATTGCTCCACGACCTGGCGCAGCGTACCGAGCAGCTCGGGAAAAGGCGTGGCGCCTGCCGGGGCCGGTTCGTCGAGCCGGACTCGCAGGTCGGCGGACGTAGTGGGGTGGAGGATTGCACGCCCGGCCAGAGTGTCGTAGTAATTGGCGATCAGGTCGAGGGCAACGCGGCCCATTTCGCGGATCTGGTCCGCGGGAATAGCCAAGTTATCGGGCATTGTTAGGGAACAGTGCTCAGAGTAACAGGAAATTCCTCTACACGTTTTGCCGCCTCGCGGAGTTTTACCTGTTGAGAGGATGAGGACCCTGGCACTGGCGGCGATGGCGGGAGCGGCGGATGGAGACGAAGCGCCGTTGGGGCTCCTGGCCGCGGCACGCGCCGGCGACCTGTCCGCTTTCGAACGGCTGATGCGCCGCTACGAGCGGCTGGTGTTGGCGACGGCGCTGGGCCTGGCGGGCAGCCTGCCGGATGCGCAGGACGTGTCCCAGGAAGTCTTCCTTAAGCTCTATCGGAATATGGGGAAGCTGGAAGAGGACGCGTTGACGACGTGGCTGTACCGGGTTACGGTCAACGCCTGCTACGATCTGCGCCGTCGCCGGGGGCGGCGGCCGGAAAGCCCGGTGGAGGAAGCGGGCCAATTGGCGGCGGCCGGTGACGATCCGCAGCAGGCGCTCACTGCGGCCGAGCGCCGGCGGGTGCTCGACCTCAGCCTGCGGATGCTGCCGGAAAAGGAGCGCGCGGCGATCGTGCTGCGCGATCTGGAAGGTCTCTCGACGCCGGAGGTGGCGCGGGTACTGGGCTCGAGCGAGGCCACGGTACGATCACAGATCTCCAAGGGCCGGGTCAAGATGCGAGGTTTCGTGGAGCGGTATTTCGGGAGGCGGTCATGAACTGCGTGGTGTGGCATGAACGGATTGCGCTGCATGCCGGCGGGGACGCCGCGCCGGCTGAGGCGGCGACGGTGGAACGACACTTGGGCGAGTGCGCCGGATGCCAGGTCTTCTGGTCCGGGATGAAGGAAAGCCTCGCGGTGCTGCGCGAGGTTCACGCCGAGTTGCCGGAGGAGGCGCATTTCGCGGCGGTGCGAGCGCGCGTGATCGGCGAGATCGGAGCGCCGCGACCAGTCTGGCGGCGGGTGGCGTGGATCTCGGCAGTGGCGGCAATGGCTTTACTGGCGGTGGCGATGTGGCCATCGCGGACGGAGATTCCGGCGGTCCCACGCATGGAGGCGGCGATTCCGAGCGCGCCGCTGGTGGTTCGTCCCGCGCGGCCGCACCGGGTCGCGACGGTACGGCAGCAGAAACGGGAGCCGCTGACGATCCGGCTGCAAACCTCGGACCCGAATATTGTCATTTACTGGATCGCGGAATAATTTCAAGGAGAAGACGATGAAACGGATGATACTGGCGGCATTGCTGCTGGCCGCGCCGTTAGTGGCGGAACAACAGAAGGACGAGAGAATTACGAAGCTGGTGAAGTTGAATTATGTGGAGCCGCGTGCGATCAGGGACATGCTGAGTACTTATGGCATCACCGTGAATTTCAACGATTCCATGAAAGTGATGACTTTAAACGGCCTGCCGGCCAACGTGGCGGCGGCCGAGGCGGCAATTAAGCAGCTTGACGTGGCGCCGAAGACCATCGAGCTGACGGTTTATTTTGTAGTTGGCGGCGACAACGCCGCGCAAATGGCCGGGACCCCAGTGCCGGCCGACGTACGCGATGTGATCACACAGTTGAAGGGGGTGTTCACGTTCAAGGAATACAAGATGCTGGACGTGCTGACGCTGCGCACCAGAAGCGGGTCGGAAGCAGAAACGACTGGAATATTGAATTCCGGCAGTCCGCCGCGAATGAGCCAGTTCTCTGTCCGGAATGTAACGGTCGGGGACGACGGGTTGATCCGGATCGACCGGATGCACGCCGGATTAAGAATTCCTTTTTCCCGGGGCAGCGAGCCGGGAAAGAGCGACTACATCAATTCGGGTATCGATCAGAATGTCGATTTGAAGGAAGGGCAGAAGGTGGTGGTGGGAAGGAGCAGCCTGGAGGGTCCGGAGAAGGCGTTATTCCTGATTTTGACGGCGCGGGTGATTCAGTAACGCTCCCGGCCGGAAAAAAAGGGCAGGCCTTGCGGCCTGCCCTTTTTGCATTTGGTAGCTTAGCGGATCTTCTCGTCTTTCTCCACTTTGCCGTCGCGCACGTGGATGATGCGGTGGGCGTGGAGCGCGATATCGTGTTCGTGGGTGACGAGCACGATGGTGTTGCCCTGCTGGTAGAGGCGTTCGAACAGCGCCATGATTTCGTTACCGGTGGCGGTGTCCAGGTTGCCGGTAGGTTCGTCGGCCAGCAGAATCGAGGGGTTGTTGACCAGCGCACGAGCCACCGCGACGCGTTGTCGCTGCCCGCCGGAGAGCTCGTTGGGCTTGTGGTACATGCGCTTTTCCAGGTCGACCTGGCGCATGGCGAGTTTGGCGCGCTCCAGCCGCTCATTGCTGGGCATGCCGGAGTAGATCAGGGGCAGTTCGACGTTGTGCAGAGAAGTGGCGCGAGGCAGCAGGTTAAAGGTCTGGAAAACGAAGCCGATTTCCTTGTTCCGGATGCGCGCCAGTTCGTCATCGCTCATCTCGCTGACCAGATTGCCGTTGATGTAGTACTGGCCCCGGGTCGGGGTGTCGAGGCACCCGATCAGGTTCATCAGGGTCGATTTGCCCGATCCCGACGGTCCCATGATGGCGACGTACTCGCCGCGCTTGATCTCGATATCCACACCGGAAACGGCGTTGATCTCCTGGTCGCCCATGACATAGGTCTTCCAGAGATCGAAGGTGCGGATAACGATACCGTCCTTCTTGAGCTGCTCACCGCGCTGGATTAGTTCCTTCTCAACTGCTGTTGACATCGGATGGTTCTCGTTTCTAAGACTTGGCCGGCACGACCGGAGCCTTATTATCCACTTTTACCTGCGTATCGTTCAGGATCGTGCGGATCACCTGGTAGGTACCGGTGACAATCTGATCGCCTTCATTGAGGCCGGCCAGCACTTCGATGTCGGTGGCGCCGGTAATCCCGGTGTCCACCTTCTTGAAGACCGCTTTCCCTCCCGAAACCACAAAAACGCCTTGAAGCTCTTCCTTTTTGGCCTTTTCCGCAACCGGATCCAGCTTGGCTGCGACCGGCGCGGCCTTTCCGTCAGCCGGTTTCGGCTCCAATTGCCCCTTCTGACGAACCGTGAGCGCTTGGATCGGAATAGTAAGGACGTTTTTCCGGGTGGCTGTGGTTATCTTTGCCGTGCAAGAAAGTCCGGGACGAATCTCATCCGGGGGATTATCCAGGGCGACGACGACTTTGAAATCCTTCGCCTCCTGGCTGGAAATGGCGCTCTGGCTGGCAGCGACGCCGGTGGAACGCAGAATCGCGGTGTTGCCGATCTCGACCACATGGCCTTTGAACGTCTTGTTCGGGATCGCGTCGATCGTGACGTCCACCGCCTGGGAGAGCTTCACGTTGACGATGTCGGTCTCGTCCACCTTCACTTCCGCGGTGATCAGCGACATGTCGGCGATGGTCATTATAGTGCTGGCGGCCGAGTTCTGCACGCCGGGCACAACGGTTTCACCGACTCGCACGGGAAGGTTGGTGACGACTCCGTCCAATGGGGCAAAAGCGTTGTGTTTCTGCAAGATATCGTTGAAGCGGACGAGTACGGCCTTGTATTGCGCGATGCGCTTTTGGGCCGAGGCGAGCTGCGCCAGGCTTTGTTCGCGCTGGGCGCGGGCCTGCACCAGCCGCATCTCGCTCTGCCTCACGGTGGCCTGCTGGGCCTCGAAGGTAAACTTCTTCAACTCCCAGTCCTGCTTGGCCAGCAGGTGCTCTTTGTAGAGCGACTCACTGCGATCGAAATCGGCCTTGGTGTGTTCGAGGTCGGCCTTATCCTTATCGATCTGGGCCTGGAGTGTGCGGAGGTTTTCGTCGGCGGCTTTCAGGCCAGCCTCGCTCGCGGCCGAATCGGCCTCGGCGGAATTCAGTGTGGCGCGCTGGGCATCCACGTCGGCTTCGGGCTGAACGTTCTCGATGCGCGCCAGCAACTGGCCGCGCCGCACACGGTCGCCTTCCTTGACGAGAATCTCTTTGAGCTCGCCCTGCGCGTTGGCGCCGATATTGATGTAATTCTTAGGCTTAACCTCGCCCGATGCAGTCACCAGGCTGGTCAGATCCTGGCGCAGGACGTTGCCGGTCTGAACCGTGACCAAGCCCTTTTTACTGAGGACCGTGCTGGCATACACCCCGAAGCCGAGGACCAGAACAACAAGAACACCGATGAGAATCTTCCACTTGCTCTTCACGACGAAAATCTCCCTTTTTTACTGTTCACCCGCTTAGACGTAAAATATGTGCCGGGAGTTCATATATCATTTTACACCCGGGCGTCCGTTAGTACTGTTGCAATGGCCGAAGGATACCTTTGATAGACGTGGGCGGGGTGTGAAAATTAGCGCGGCGTAACCTGGGGAGGCCGAAAAGGGACTTTGGATTAAGCGACGCGCCGGGAGGCAGATCGCTGAAGTTGCTCGATCATCCACTCACGCCAGGAGCGATCTTGAATCACAGGCATGAACATCTCGAGGTCATCGGTATCGTCCCCGGCGGCCTCTAACCCTCGAAGAAATAGCGACTTGAAGGCATCGAAATCCAGCCGGCCAGAGAACTTCAGGTCGTCCAAATCGCGGCCAATTGCGTTTAATGCTTCATCGCGCTTTTTCTCGGAGGCATTCATAAAAAACCTACCAGCCTGAGAATGGCTTCGACCATATAGTACCCTTCCGGATCTTTGTCCGCAAGCGAGTCCTCAAAGCTGTCCTCAAAGCGATAGGCCGAGAAGGTCTCCGAAAAATACTCGGCACCTCGTCTGGTAGCACGCCAGGAGACAGGTAACACCCTTCCGCTTCGGAGTAACCGCGCTACTTGGTGTTCTGTTTCGGGGCCGGCCACTTCCAACACATGATGGCCGATCTCATGATAGAGGCTCCGTTGCATTGCCTCTACCAGATTGCGTCCCGCTTCCGAGACGCTCGCAAGCTCTGGTGGAACAAATACCTTACCGAACGTGTCAGGTTCTCGAAACGCATTTACTACGATGTCGCCCGTGCTTCGGTCATATTCGCCATTCCAATTGAGCGCTGGCAGGCGTCCGGAGAACTCGAGACGGGCGAGTGGTCGCCTTTCGAGGAAACTCAGTAGCTTCGGATCGTCGCAGAGAGCCTGAAGGACCTCTCTGGTCGGCTGTTCCGGCAGGGCGGAGTAGAAGCTTCGCACATGTACACCGACCTGGAGTGGGGAAGACCACTCAGGCCGCGATATCGGTTCCATTTTTTGGAAACCGAATCGTAACACCCGTTAGCGCCAGGTGATGGATTCGGGAGGCGTATTCTCGCACTGGCCGGAGTCGGTGACGCCACTGGCGAGCTGCGCGCAGGCGTTGGTGACGGCGGTGCGGAGCGCTTCCTGGCGATTGCGGGCCTGGGCGGTACGGCAATCGCGTTGGCCGCGGAAGGACATGCAGACTTCCACGCGGACGCGTTCTCCCTGGAAGGTGGTGGAGACGACCAGCGCCACCACGAGGACAACGAAAGCAATCGCGATCCAAACAGTCTTCTTCACGCGAAAAAATTTCCCATGCGGCGGAACTTCGCGTAGCGGTGTTCCACGATCTGGACCGGTCCGATGGATTCGAGCTCCGAAAGCCGCGCGCTCAGGTGTTGGCGCAGCGATTCCGCAGCCGCATCGTGATCTTCGTGGGCGCCGGCGCCCGGTTCCGGGATAATGCCGTCGATCAGGCCCAGCGACTTGAGATCTTCGGCGGTCAGCCGCAGGGCCGCGGCGGCCTGTTCGGCTTTGGCCGAATCGCGATAAATGATAGCGGCGCAGCTTTCCGGCGAGATCACGCTATAGACGGCGTTCTCCAGCATGAGCACGGTATTTCCCACGCCCAGCGCGAGCGCTCCGCCGGAGCCGCCCTCGCCGATACAGACCACGATCACGGGCACAGCCAGGCGGGCCATTTCTCGGAGATTGCGCGCGATCGCTTCGGCCTGTCCGCGCTCTTCGGCATCGATGCCGGGGTAGGCGCCGGGCGTATCCAGGAAGGTGATGATCGGCCGGCCGAATTTGGCGGCCATTTGCATCATGCGCAGCGCCTTGCGGTAGCCCTCGGGCTTGGGCATTCCGAAATTTCGATAAAAGCGCTGCTTGGTGTCGCGGCCCTTCTGCTCGGCCACGATCATGACCGGTCGATTCTCAAACTGCGCCAGGCCGGCCACAATCGCCGGGTCGTCGCCGAAGTTGCGGTCGCCATGAAGCTCCTGGAAATCCTGGAAGATCCGCCCGATGTAATCGAGCGAGTGCGGCCGCTTGGGATGTCGTGCGAGTTGGACGCGCCGCCAGGCGGGATTTCCGCCGGGCTGGTCCGCCGTGTCGAGAATTTCTTCGGGATCCACTCAACACATAGTAACAAGTGTGGGAGCTCTGAGACGAAATCCGTGTAATGTTGCGTAACGCACCCCCGTATGGTTCCAAAGCTGACGAACAGAGCGCTGCCGGTCTTGTCATTAGAGGACCAAACGCATGAAACTCGAATCATGAGGGGCATCCGGAAGATGGCGGATGTAGCTCCCGGAGTAAGGACGGTGGACGATAATGTGTGATTACTCTCTCATGGCGGTACCAAACCGGCTAGCGCAAGAGGGGGAGGAGCTGGTTACATACCGGTTTCCGACTGGTTCTCTTGGCCTTGCCTCACCTAACGATCTGAAACGCGCGGCCTCGCCGGCGCGCACCAACAAAACCCTGTGGAAGGTTCTGGTTGATTTCTTCGATCCTCCCCAGGCCGACCCGGTATGCGCGGTCTGCATACCGCCCGGAGCCAAACTGCGTATCGATGGGCTGCCCGCGAGGATGCAGAAGGACTGGGGCGTCGGCACGACGGAAGATGTGACCTTCACCCAGATCTCAGCGTCGGTCAATAGCTATCGCGACGCGTTTCGCTTCGTCAACGGCCGCCAGATGCGGCTGCAGGAATTGCGCGAGGGATTGAAGGTCCAGGTGCTCGATCTTTCGCTGGCGGAGGAATGGAGCCTGGAGGGCATTCGGGAAGAGTTCCCTGTACGGGGACGATAAGCTATGCCGGGTGAAAGAGGGGCGACTGGGGGGCCGCTCCTCCCTCACACGTATCCACTTCTGTTGACAGCGATTGAGTTAATCCCCTAATCTTGATAGAGATTGGATAATCTCCCCGAATTCGAGGCGGCAACCGCCTCCGAAGTCCTTTCCTGGGCTATCGATACCTTTGGCGAGTCGTTCGCGATCGCAACCAGCTTCCAAAAGGAAGGCATGGCGATTGTCGATTTGGCCTCGCGCATTTCCTCCGAAATTCGGGTATTCACACTAGATACAGGCCGTTTGCCGGATGAGACCTACCAGATGATGGAAATGGTCCGGCAGCGCTACGGCATCAAGGTTGAAGTCATCTTTCCGGAGCGCGCGGACGTGGAATCGCTGGTCACCATCCACGGGCCCAATCTGTTCTATGCGAGCGTCCCCGGGCGGGAACGCTGCTGCGAGGTGCGTAAAGTGCGCCCGCTAGCGCGCCATCTGGAAACCCTGAAGGCCTGGGCTGCCGGGCTGCGCCGCGATCAATCGCAGACGCGCTCCGCGATTCCCAAGGTGGCGCGGGTAGACGGCCGGCTCAAGCTCAGTCCGCTCGCCGATTGGACCGGCTCCCAGGTTGAAGAGTATCTTTCGCGGCACAAGGTTCCGCTCCATCCTCTTTACGAGCGCGGTTATACCAGCATCGGCTGCGCCCCCTGCACGCGCGCCGTGGAGCCGGGTGAAAGCGAGCGCGCCGGACGCTGGTGGTGGGAAGAAGACGCCAAAAAGGAATGTGGAATTCACTTTGCCGCCGATGGCAGTGTGCGCCGCGGCCAGGCAGCGGAGGCACGAGAGGAAGAGATGCATAAAGGATTCACGCTGTGGTTCACCGGTATGAGCGGCGCCGGCAAGAGCACTATCTCGCGCCAGCTCGAATTGAAACTGCGCGAACGCGGCGCCCGAGTGGAGGTGTTGGATGGCGATGTAGTGCGGACCCATCTTTCCAAGGGGCTCGGTTTCAGCAAAGAAGACCGCGACGAAAACATCCGGCGGATCGGCTTCGTCTGCGAGTTGCTCTCGCGCAACGGCGTGATCGCGATCGCGGCGGCCATCTCGCCATACCGCGCGGTGCGCGACGAAGTCCGCGCGCGCATCCCCAATTTCGTGGAGGTCTACGTGGAGTGCCCCGTGGAAGTGCTGGCGGAGCGCGACGTAAAGGGTTTGTACAAGCGCGCCCTTGCCGGCGAGATCGCGCACTTCACCGGGATCAGCGATCCGTACGAGGCGCCGCTGGCCCCGCAAGTCACCGTGAACTCCTCGCAGGAAACACCCGAACAGAGCGTAGAGAAAATCTGGGCTACACTGGAACGTTTGGGTCTGGTTTCCTTTGATCGATCTCCACTCACACACTAACGAATCCGACGGCACCTGTTCGCCCGCGCAGTTAATTGAAGAAGCGGTGCGGGCAGGCGTCAAGACGCTGGGCATCACGGACCACGACACCTTCAAGGGCTACGACCAGGCTTGCGCGCACGCCACGCCGGCGGGCGTGCAGCTGGTCTGCGGGATCGAACTCTCCACCAAGCTGCACGGGCACTCGGTGCACCTGCTGGGCTATTTCCTCGCCGGCAACGGACTCGGCGATTTCCGGACGTGGGTATTGGACCAGCAGGCTGCGCGCCGCGACCGCAACATCCGCCTGGTGGCGCGCCTGCAGGAGCTCGGCTTCGACATCACGCTGGAAGAGGCCGAGGCGCGCGGCCGCGGCATGACCGGGCGTCCCCACTTCGCCCAGATCCTGGTGGAGAAGGGCTACGTTTCCAACCTGCGCCAGGCATTTGACGATTACCTGGACGAATCGGCAAAGGGCTACGTATTCCGCCGGGAGCCGCAGTTCGCTGAAGGCGTGGAGCGCATCCGCAAGGCCGGCGGCATCGCCTCCCTCGCGCACCCCGTCCGCGTGAAGGGCGACGTCCCCGCCCTGATGCCCGAACTCGCCGAGAGCGGCCTGAACGCCATCGAAGCCTACCACAGCGATCACACCCCCGCCGATACGGAACTGTACCTATCGTTGGCCAAACGCTATGGTCTTCGCGTCACCGGCGGCAGCGATTTCCACGGCGTCGTCAAACCCGGCGTCACCCTCGGGCGCGGCTGCAACGGCAACCTCCACATCCCTGAAGACCTGCTCGAAAAGCTCAAGGCCTAGAACCAGTTCCGCCACGAAGAAAAACAGGGGTGGGATTGTAACGGGAAGTGCGAAGGGATATGATTCCCGCATTATGACGGAAAACCTTTCCCGAAGACACTTGTTGGGCGGAGCGGCGGCGGCATTTACGATTGTCCAACCTCACCTGGTACGGGGCGCGGGGAAAGAGACGCTGCGCGCGGGACTGGTAGGGTGCGGCGGACGAGGTACACAGGCGACAGTCGACATGCTCACGGGCAATGAGAATGTCGAACTGGTCGCGATGGCGGATATCTTCGAGGACCACCTGGAAGGGGCGCTGAAGAATCTGCGCGACCCGAAGTACGTGGCGCGGCACGCCGGGATTACGGTGGAGCGCGACGGCAAGCCGAAAGAGATGTCGGCGCAGGAGCTGGTGAGCTCGATTCAACCGCGGATCAAAGTTTCACCGGACCGTCACTTCGTGGGATTCGACGCCTACCGGAAGCTGGCGCAGAGCGACGTGGACATCGTGATGCTGGCGACACCGCCGGGATACCGGCCGGTACATTTCGAGGCGGCGATCGAAGCGGGAAAGCACGTGTTTACGGAGAAGCCGATCGCTACCGACGCCACGGGCGCCCGGCGGTTCCTGGCGGCGGGGCGCAAGGCGGCGGAGAAGAGGCTGACCGTGATGAGCGGAGCGCAGCGGCGCGAAGACCGTCCTTATGTGGAGACGGTGCGCAAGATTCACTCGGGCGACCTGGGCGAGATCGTGGCGCTGCAGGCGAATTACCTGAGCGGGCCGGTGATGCACGCGCAGGCGCGCGACGCGAAGTGGGGTGATATGGAATGGGAGCACCGCAACTGGTATTCCTTCCTGTGGCTGTGCGGGGACCAGATCGTGGAGCAGCACTTCCATAACATCGACTTCATGAACTGGGTGATGGGCGGGCATCCGGTGAGCGTGGTGGCGAGCGGCGGTGCGGCCTGGCGTCCACGGGCGGCGCTCTATGGGAACATCTACGATCACATGAGCTCGGACTTCGTGTACGCCAATGGAGTGCACCTGACCAGCTACTGCCGGCAATATCCCAACGGGACCTACCGCAACGTGAGCGACATGGTGGTGGGGACGAAGGGACGCAGCACGGGGACGGACCTGGGGGAGAAGGGCATTAGCGCGTATGTGCAGGAGCACATCGAGATGGTGAACAGCATCCAGGGGCGGGGACCGTACGTGAACCAGACAGTGCCGATCGCGGAGAGTACGCTGACGTGCATCATGGCGCGGGAATCGGCCTACTCGGGGCAGGCGATCACGTGGGAACAGATCATGAATTCGAAGCAGGATCTGATGCCGCGTGAGTTTGGATACGAGATGTCCACCAAGCCCACGGCGCTGCCGGTGCCGGGGGAGTATAAGTTTGTTTGAGATCGCGGGCGGGCGTTTCCGCCTGCCCACATTGCGGCGAGTCTTCGTGCACGCTAGATTTACGGCAGCAAGTGGACAGGCCGGGAGGCCTGTCCCACCAGATTAGTGTAAAATTCTGGAACGGTGTCCATGATCGGGCGGACGATCGCACATTACGAGATCCTCGAGCAGCTCGGAGAGGGCGGGATGGGCGTGGTCTACAAGGGCCGCGATTTACAGCTGGACCGGTTCGTGGCGATCAAGGTTCTGAGGAGCGATCGAGTCGCGGACTCGGGGCGTAAAGGTCGCTTTGTGCAGGAAGCCAAGGCGGCGTCTTCGCTCAATCATCCGAACATCGTGACGATTTACGAGATCGGCGCGGACGACGGCTTCGATTACATCGTGATGGAGTTCGTGAGCGGGAACACACTGGACCGCCTGATTCCGCGCGCGGGGCTGCGGCCGGCGGAATTGCTCAAATACGCCATCCCGATCGCCGATGCGATGGCGTGCGCGCACGCGGCCGGCATTATCCACCGCGATCTGAAGCCGGGCAACATTATGGTGGGCGGGGACGGCCAGGTGAAGCTGCTCGACTTCGGGCTCGCCAAACTTTCCGACCTGCACGATTCCAGCGATTCCGAGCTGACGCGTCCGATGCCGGAGACGGAAGAGGGAAGCATCCTGGGCACGGTCTCCTACATGTCGCCGGAACAGGCGGAGGCACGGCGAGTGGACGCGCGGGCGGACATCTTCAGCTTCGGCGCAGTGCTATACGAAATGGCGACGGGGCAGCGTGCGTTCCTGGGGCGCTCGAAAATTTCGACGCTGGCGGCGATTTTGCAGGGCGATCCGAAACCGGCTGCGGAGGTCCACGCGGGCCTGCCGCGAGAGCTCGGGAAGATAATCGAACGCTGTTTGCGGAAGGATCCGGCGTGGCGGTACCAATCGGCGGCAGATTTGAAGATCAGCCTGTGCGATCTGGAGCGCGACGTGCGATCGGGCGCGGCGGCAGGGGAAGAAGCATCGACGGGGCGGCGGGCCTGGTATTGGGCGGCGGCCTTAGCGGTCGGACTGGCGCTGGGCGCGGCAGGCGGCTGGTGGTGGGCGGCGCGCGGCGTGGCGGCATCAATGTGGGCGCCGGTCCATCCGCTGACCACGTATGCGGGGCTGGAGTACGAGCCGGCGCTCTCGCCCGACGGCAAGCAGGTGGCCTTCGCATGGGACGGAGACCGCAAAGACAATTTCAACATTTATGTGCGGCTGGTGGATGGGGGCGCGGCGTTGCGGCTGACCACCGCCGCGGCGGCGGATCATTCGCCGGCTTGGTCGCCGGATGGAAGTGAAGTGGCTTTTCTGCGCCAGAACGCGGTGTACCTGGTTCCTTCGCTGGGGGGCGTGGAGCGGCGGCTGGTGCAGTTTCCGCGGGGCAGCATTTATGTGAATGTGACCGCCCGCAGTTCGATTTCCTGGTCGCCGGACGGGCGGTTTCTGGCGTTCTCGGGGACGGAGGACGACAGTCCGGCATCGATCTGGGTTGCATCCAAGGAATCGGGAGAGGCGCACCGGTTCAGCTCGCCGCCACGAGGGTATTTCTCGGACAGCTCGCCGGCATTCTCGCCGGACGGGCACACGATCGCGTACGTGCGAGCGCGAGATACGTTCAGCCGAGCGGTGGTGCTGCAGGAGGTCAACGCCGATGGAACGTCGCAGGGCAGGGAGCGCGAGGCAACCAAGTATGACGAGACAATCCAGGAACTGGCGTGGCAGCCGGATGGGCGCGGGCTGATTCTTTCGGTGCGGCAGGGAGGGGAGCATGCGGCACTATTCCGGCTGATGTTAAACGGCGCGATGCAGCTGCTGGGGATCGACAACGGGATTGTGCGATGGCCATCGCTCTCGCGCACAGGGCGGCGCATGGCTTACGAGAAGCGGCACATCGATACCAACATTTACCGGATGGAGGGTCCGAGCGCGAATGGCGGGCCGAGGCCGTACGAGCAGTTAGGGGTGGCGGCAGTGGTGGACTCGACGGCGCTGGACCGGGAGCCGATGCTCTCGCCGGACGGCAAACGGATGGTATTCAACTCAGACCGCTCGGGATCCTACGAGATCTATGTTGCGAACGCGGACGGCACCGACCAGGTAGCGCTGACCGCGATGGGGCCGACGGCGTTGGGCAGTCCGCGGTGGTCTCCGGATGGACAGACGGTGGTGTTCGACCGGTACCAGAACGGGCACAGCATGATCTATACGATTAATGCGGGCCGCGGCAAGCCGCGTCGGGTCACGAGCGAGGAGTTCCGGGATATCCGTCCGAGCTTTTCGCACGACGGAGCGTTGATTTATTTCGCCTCGAACCGGAGCGGGAGGCTGGAGATCTGGAAGGTGGCGGCGGGAGGCGGGAAGCCGCAGCAGATCACGCACAACTTCGGCACGGAACCATTCGAATCGCCGGACGGCAAGCTGCTGTACTACATGAATGACCGGGGACTCTGGAGCATGCCGACGGAGGGAGGCGAACCCACGCTGGTGCTGCCCGAGGCTGGGATGTACCGGTATGCGCTGGCCGGGCGGAGCATTTATTACTTTGCGGACGCGCGCAGCCTGTGGGTGCTGCGCAGGGACACGGGGCGGAAGTTCGAGTACGCGCGGTTTCCCAGGGATGTGGGCGATTTCGGAGCGGGAACGCTGTTCACGGTATCGGCTGACGAGCGGACAATTTTGTTCGCGCAGACGGACCGGCAGGAAAGCGATCTGAAGCTGGTAGAGAATTTCCAATAGGAATATACTATTTGGGCATGAGCCTGGTGCATGGGTACAGGGCCAAGTACGACTATGTCGAACTTACAGTGGAATAACTGGGACGGAAATCGCTGGCTGCTCAAGTTGAAGGACCGGCGGCACGGCGTCGATGTAGTGCACGATGAGCAGTACGCGAGCGCCGAAGAGGCGCAGGACGCCGCGCTGGCGGTGGCCCAGCATCACATCAACGTCGCGCACAACGACACGCTGCTGCATCAAGCGAAGCTGACCTGGCATAGCTACTAAGATAGAGGCCGCTGTCATGAACGCACGGCGAAAGAGAGGCATGGCGGGAAAGTGTCGACACGAAGGTAGCCCAACTACGTGTTCTCCCGGAAGCCGCCTCGCGGGCTGCGGCGGAGTGGAATTCGTGTCTGAGCCGGTCAGGAAGTTTGCGCGTTCGATATCCACGTGATTCCTACTTTTATCGGAGAGGGATTCCGCTGATGGCCCGGCGGCATCGGTATGAGGTGGGGAAGTAGTGAAAGGCAGCAAGAGGGACCGGCCAGGAGGCCCGTCCTACATGCCGTCGAGGATGCGGTCGAAGCGGCGGGAGACTTCCTTGAGGTAGGCGGCATCGCCGGCGTTGAGTTCGACGGTAGCGGTGCCTTGATAGGCTATGTCGGAGAGGGCGGCATGGACGGCGCGGAAATCGATTTCGCCTTCGAGCAGCGGGGTGAATTCGGCGACGCGCTTCTTGAAGGAGAAATCCTTCACGTGCAGCTTGACGATGCGTTTGCCGAGGGTGCGGATCCAATCCTGCGGGTAGGCGTTGATGGCGACATTGCCGATGTCGAAGTAGGCCCGGATGAAGGGCGAATTGAACTCATCGACGTAGCGCGCGAATTCCAGGGGGCTTAAGAGGAATTTGTTCCAGACCTCCTCGATGCCGATGATGACCTTGAGCTCGCGGGCGAGAGGAATCAGGGTGCGGATCTGGCGCTGGCTGCGTTCCCAGGCCTGCGCATAGGTGGTCTCGGGATTGACGACGGCGGGGACGAGCAGCACGGTGTCGGCGCCCCATAGGGCGGCATTGCGGAGACTGGTGCGCATGCCATCGAGGCTCTTTTCGACGACGGCGGGATCGGCCGAGGAAAGCGGGCTGCGCCAGTGCTCGGCATTCATGACGGAGTGAACGGGGAGGTCGGACTTACGGGAGGCGGCGAGGATCTCCTCGGCCTGCGCGGGGTCCGGCGTGGTGGGGCATTCGATGGCCTGGAAGCCGGCGTCGCGGGCGATCTGGAAGCGCTCGAGGACGGGGAGGTCCTTGGGGAGCATGGAGAACTCGACGGCCTTGCGGATGGGGAGTCGCGCGGGCGCGGCGGCGGCTGTCGCGAGGAAGGGCGCGGCGGCGAGAACCTGGCGGCGCGTGGGGTGCGGCATGGCGCCATTGTATATCGGTGAAAATGGGATTGCGAATGGAACTGCAAGAGATTGTCCGGAAGTTGGAGCGATGGCGTGGCAGGTTCGAGCGGGAGGCCGTACAGGCCGCAGTCGAACGGCGGGCGGAGATCACGCCGGAACTGCTGCGCATGTTGGAAGAGACGGTGGAGCGGGCGGCGGAGCTCGCGCCCCAAGTCGATTGGATGGGGCATCTGTCCGCGATGTGCCTGCTGGCGCAGTTTCGCGAGGTGCGGGCGTACCCGCTGGTGGTACGGTTCGGACGGCTGCCGGGCGAGCTGTTGGATGGGTTGTGCGGCGATTTTCTCATGGAAGACCTGACCAGCGTGCTGGCCTCGGTGTGCGGCGGGCAAGTAGCCAGGATTGAGTCGCTGATTGAAGACGAGGCGGCGTTTGAATGGGTTCGTGGTGCGGCACTGGAGAGCCTGGTCACGCTGGTGGCGCAGGGGCTCAGGTCGCGTGAAGAGGTTGTCGAGTACTTCGGGCGACTATTCCGTGGCGGACTGGCGAGAGAAGGCTCGCGTGTGTGGACTGCTCTGGTGTGCTGCAGCTGCGATCTTTATCCGGAGGAATTGCAGGAGGAGATCGAGAGGGCGTTCGCGGATGGGCTGGTGGACACGGGCGACATCAACCTGGAGCACGCGCTCGAAGATCTGAAACAAGGGAAGGAACGCATCATGGCGCGTACCGCGCGGGATCGCCACCAGTGGTTGATCGATGATGCGGCGGAGCACATTGAGAAGTGGTGCCCCAACGAGCCGGTGCGGCCTGCAGCTTCGGTGAAATGGTCGCCTGCGACTTCGCCGGTGCGGAGCACGCCGAAGGTGGGGAGGAACGATCCGTGTCCCTGCGGGAGCGGGAAGAAGTATAAGAAGTGCTGCGGGGGGTAGCTTCATGAACGGCTATTCGGAGTTGCGGGCGCGGGGAGTGGAGTTTGTCGCGGAGTGGGCGCAATGGGGGGCGGTACTGATTCTTGCGCCGGGGCGCGAGGCGGCGGACGAAATTGCGTACCAGGCGTGCGGGAGCGCGTTGGTCGGGGTGGCGCGGGCAGGGCTGCGGCCGCTGGTGCTGGAGCTTTCGGGCGGCGAATTAAACCGGCGCGCGCTGGCTCCTGTCGGGCGGGTGGTGCGGGAGGCACTGGCGGCGCGCGTGGCGGCGGAAGCTTCCAGGAGCGGGTCGCTGAGGTACCTTGCGCCGGTCGCCGGGTTCCCCGGATTTCCTCGGGCGCTGGCGGAGACGTTTGAAGAACTGCGGCTGAACGGAGTCGGGGCGGAACAGGTGCGAGAGTGCGGCGAATCTGGGCCGGACCTGGCGCTGTTGCTGGCGGCGTACAAAGACGAGTTGACGGCGCGCGGGTTCGCGGACCACGCGGCTCGGGTGGGGATGGCGCGGGCGGCTGTAGCGGAGCGGTTTCGCGAGACGGCGGTGCTCGCGATCGACCTGGCACCGCGGACGCGGAGCGAGCGCGAACTGGTGGGTGAGATTCTGCGCGGGGCGCGGGCGCATCTGGAATTGCGGCCCGAGGGCGGCAACGGCGAGCCGGTGACTTCACTGGAATCGTTACAGCGTTATTTGTTTAGCACGGACGCAGTGCCGGTGCGGGACGAGGACGGGACGGTCGAGATTTTTTCGACTTCCGGGGAAGCGCTGGAGTGCGTAGAGATCGCGCGGCGGATCGGCGCGCGCGGGATCGGGTTCGACGAGTGCGCGATCCTGCTGCGCTCGCCGGAGCGGTATCAGCCGCTGGTGGTGGAGGCGCTGCGCCGGGCGGGGATTCCGGCGCATTGCACGCGCGGATCGCGAAGGCCGGACGCGGCGGGGCGGAGCTTTCTGGCGCTGCTGCATTGCGCGGAGGAGCGGCTTTCGGCGTCGCGGTTTGCGGAATATCTTTCGCTGGGGCAGATGCCGGAGAGCGAAGAGCCGCGAACTCCGGCGGCATGGGAACGGCTGCTCGTGGACGCGGCCGTGATCGGCGGGGCTGCGCGGTGGGAGACGCGGCTGCAGGGCTTGCGCGTGGAATTCGAGGGGCGGTACGCGGCGGAGGAGGAAGAAGAGGAGCGCGCGCGGTGGCGTCGCCGAATGGGGCAACTGGACGGGCTGCGAGACTTCGCGATGCCGGTGCTCGAGCGGCTGGCGGCGCTACCGGAGCGGGCGGTCTGGGGCGAGTGGATCGAAACACTCACGGCCCTGGCGGAGTTCGCGATTGACGATCCATCGCGCGTGGTGGAGCTGCTGGAAGAGCTGGAACCGATGCGCGAGATCGGGCCGGTAGGGTTGGGAGAAGTGCTGCTGGTGTTGGGGCCGCGATTTCACCAGTTGACCGCGGCGCCTGAAGGTGCGCGGTACGGCAAGGTGTGGGTGGGCGGAATCGAAGAAGCGCGCGGGATGGCGTTTCGCGCGGTGTACGTGCCGGGGGTGAACGAGGGGTTGTTTCCGCGGCCGCCGGCAGAGGATCCGCTACTCCTGGAGGGGCAACGCACGGCGCTCGGAATCGCGCTGCGGGCGGAAGACACGGAGTTGCTCGGGATCGCGGCGGCGTGCGCGACGGGGCATTTCGCGCTCTCGTATTCGCGGCTGGATTTGTTGACCGGCCGGGCGCGGGTGCCTTCCTTCTACGCGTTTGCGGCACACCGGGCGGCGGGCGGCAGCGAGATCGACGTGCACGAGTTCGAGAAGCGGGCGCGGTCGGCGACGGGAACGCGGATTGGGTGGCCGGCGCCGGCGAATGCGGCGGATGCAATCGACGACGCCGAGTTCGATCTGGCGACGCTGGCTCCGTTGGCCAAGGGGTCGGGGCAATATCTGAAGAGCCTGCCGGGTCACGCGGTGGACTCGCTGCGCGCGCGGTGGATGCGGTGGCACGCGCCGTGGAAGGCGGCGGATGGGCTATTCGTGGAAGAGATCGGGGACGAGGCGCTGACGCAGTACCGGATGGGGGCGCGTGCGTGGTCGCCCTCGACGCTGCAGCAATTTGCGCGGTGTCCGTACCGGTTCGCGCTGCGCGGAATTTTCGGACTGCGCGCGGCGGAGTCTCCGGCGGGGATTCAGCGAATGGATCCGGCGCAGCGGGGGGAGCTGTTTCACAGGGCGCAATTCGAGTTGCTGCGGGAGTTGGCGTCGCGGGAGTTGCTGCCGGTGAGCGCTGCGACGCTCGCGAAAGCCTCGGAACGGCTGGACGCAGTGCTGGAGGATGTGGCGGCGAAGGCGGAGGCGCAACTGGCGCCGGCGATTCCGCAGATCTGGCGTGGCGAGGTGCAGGCGATTCGTGCCGACTTGCGCGGTTGGCTGCAGGAGAAGGCCCTGCGCGACGCGGATTGGACGCCGCAGTTTTATGAGCTGAGCTTCGGGTTGAAGGATCCGGCGGGGCGGGATCCGCGGAGCCGCAAGGAGGCGGTGGAAGTCGAGGGCGGGTACCGGCTGCAGGGATCGATCGATCTGGTAGAGCGGCACCGGAGCGGAGTGCTGCGCGTGGTGGATCACAAGACGGGGCGGGTGCCGGAGCCGAAGCCGGACACGGTGGGCGGCGGCGAGGCGTTGCAGCCATTGTTGTACGCGCTGGCGGCGGAGGCGATGGTGGGCGAGCCGGTGTCGTCAGGGCGGCTGTATTATGCGACGATTGCGCAGAATTATCAGACCATCGACGTGACGTTGAATGACTGGACGCGGCGGCGGGCGCAGCACGTGCTGGAGATCATCGACGGCGCGATGCGGGATGGGTTTCTGCCGGCGGCGCCGCGGAAGGATGGCTGCAAGGGGTGTGATTATCTGCCGGTGTGCGGGCCGTATGAAGAGGAGCGCGTGAGGGTGAAGTCGCAGGCGGAGTTGAAGAAATTGAAAGAGCTGCGGGGGTGGAAGTGAGGGCGCGCGAGAAGCCGGCTGAAAGCCGGCTGCAGCCAGGATTGGCTGCCCCACAAGAGGAAAAACTGATTAGTGGACAGGCCAGGAGGCCTATCCCACTATGAGCGGCACTGGAGTTGGGGCGGACCTCGAGCTAAGTTGGGTGGTGGAGGCGAGCGCGGGGACGGGGAAGACGACGGCGCTGGTGAACCGGATGGTGGAGGTGATCGCGGCGGGGACTCCCGTGGAGACGATTGTCGCGGTGACGTTCACGCATGCGGCGGCGGGCAACATGAAGCTGCGCGTGCGGCACGAGCTGGAGCAGCGGCGGGCGGTGGAGACGGACGAGCTGGTCAGGCTGCGGCTGGCGAAAGCGGCGCAGTCCTTGGATCGGGCGTTCATCGGGACGATCCATGCGTTTTGCGCGCAGCTACTGCGGCGCCGGCCGGTGGAAGCGCGGGTGGACCCGGTATTTCAAGAGTTGGCGCAGGCCGATGCACTGCGCGTGTTCGGGCGCGTGTTCCGGCGATGGATCGAGGGGAAGCTGGCGCAGCCCTCGCCGGCATTATCCAGGGCGCTGGCGCGGATGGAGTGGCGCACCGAGCCGCTGGACGAGCTGCGCAAGGCGGCGTGGAGCCTGACGGAGTGGCGTGATTTCGACGCAGCCTGGCAGAAGCGGCCGTTCGACCGCGACGCGCGGATGGCGCGGCTGCTGGACAAGGCGGAGGCAACACTGCGAGTGAGCGGGCGCAAGGAGTCGCTGCGTCCGCTGGGGGAGTTCGTGGAGCGCGTGCGGCGCGCGCGCGAGGCGGGGCGGGTGGATGGCGATCGCGTGGAGAGCGACCTGCTGCGGCTGCCGGCGGAGCTGCGGTGGGTGAAGGGCAAGGACGCGGCGGTAGCGGCGTGGGAAGAGTTGAAGGCCGCGATCGAGGAATTCCGGCAGGAGGCGGACGCCGACCTGGCGGCGCATCTGCGCGATGAGCTGTGGGAAGTGGTGGGGCTGTACCAGGAAGAGAAGCGGCGCGCGGGGCAGCTGGATTTCATGGACCTGTTGCTGTGCGCGCGCGAGCTGCTGCGGCACGACGGGGCGCGGGGGGATTTGCAGCGCGTCTACCAACGGATTTTCGTGGACGAATTTCAGGACACGGATCCGCTGCAGGCGGAGATCCTGCTGCTTCTGGCGAGCGGCGACTCGGCGGAGCGCGATTGGCGCAAGGCGACGCCGGCGCCGGGGAAGTTGTACGTGGTGGGGGATCCGAAGCAATCGATCTATCGATTCCGGCGGGCCGATGCGCGGCTGTTTCACCGCGTGTGCTCGGACCTGCGGGCGGGCGGCGTGGCGGAGCGCAAGCTGACGTCGAGCACACGATCGACAGGGGCGATCCAGAGCTTTGTGAATGCGGCGTTCGAGAGGAGCATCGAGAACTATCTGCCGCTGGAGGGTGGAGTGGAGGCGCCGGAGGGGCAGCCTTCGGTGATGGCGCTGCCGATGCCGGAGCCTTACGGGACGCGGAATATTTCCAATGTGAAGATCGACGCCTGCTCGCCGGACGCGGTAGCGGGTTTTATTCAGTGGCTGTGCAACGAGAGTGGATGGAAGGTGCGCGACCGGTCGCACGGGTGGGTGCCGGTGCGGCCGGAGCATGTATGCATATTATTCCGGCGGTTCACGAATTACGGGACGGATCTTACGCAGGAGTATGTGCGGTGCCTGGAGGCGCGGGGGATCGCGCATTTGCTGGTGGGTTCGAAAAGCTTCCACCGAAGGGAAGAGGTCGGGACGCTACGTACGGCGTTGCGAGCGGTGGAATGGCCGGACGATGAATTGAGCGTGTTCGCGTTGCTGCGCGGGAGCCTGTTCGCGGTGATGGACGATGTGCTGCTGCGGTTCAAGAATGCGCACGGAAGATTTCATCCGATGATGGAGCTGCCGGAGGCGCTGGACGAGGAGTTCGCGCCGATCGCGGATGCGTTCGGGATTTTGCGCGAGCTGCACCGGCGGCGGAATTTCCGGCCGCTGGCGGACACCATCCACGAGCTGCTGGAGAAGACGCGGGCACACGCCGGCTTCGCGTTCCGCAAGGGTGGCGAGCGCGTGCTGGCCAATGTCTACCGGCTGACGGACCTGGCGCGGAGCTTCGAGGTAAGCGGGGCGGCGACCAGCTTCCGCTCGTTCGTGGAATACCTGGAGGCGGAATACGACGGCAGCGATACCAGCGAGGCGCCTGTGCTGGAGCAGGAAGGCGGCGGCGTGCAGCTGATGACGGTGCACAAGGCGAAGGGGCTGGAGTTCCCAGTGGTGATTCTGGCCGACCTGACGGCGAAGCTGACGGGGCCGCAGGGGGCGGACCGGTACAGCGCGCCGGAGCTCCGGCTGTGCGCGCAGCGGCTGCTATGGTGTGCGCCGTGGGAACTGGTGGACGCGGCGCAAGAGGAGGCGAAGGCGGACGAGGAGGAAGCGCTGCGCGTGGCGTACGTGGCGGCGACGCGGGCGCGCGATTTGCTGGTGGTGGCGGCGCTGGGGGAAGAGGAGCGCCCGGGGGGATGGCTGAGTCCGCTGCACGACGCGCTGTATCCGGCGAAGGAGCGGTGGCGGAATTCGGAGGAGGCGCCAGGATGTCCGCCGTTCGGGTGGAGCTCAGTGTTGAACCGTCCGCCGGAGTACGAGGAGGAAGTGTCGGTGAAGCCTGGACTGCATCGTCCCAAGGCGGGGGCGCACGGCGTGGTGTGGTTCGACCCGCTGGTCGCGAAGCGCGGGGCGGTGAGCACGGAGGGCGTGGAGAACGAGCAGGTGTTGAACGGGACGGCGCAGCAGGCCGCGGACGGGCTCCGCGTGTACGAAGAATGGCGCGGGCGGCGGGCGGCGCGGATTGCGGAAGGCAGTGTGCCGCGGATTCGGACCACGGTGGCGCAGGGTGTGTCGCGGGCGGTTGAGGCGGAGGGAATCGTGGTGGAGACGGTGACGCTGCCGGCGACGTCGGGACGTCCCGCGGGGAGGAAGTTCGGGCGCGTGGTGCACGAGATTCTGCAGCGGGCGGAGAGTGGGGAAGAGGTCGAGGGGCTGGCGGTGGTGTGGGGCAGGCGGCACGGCGCGAGCGAGCAGGAGATTGCGGCGGCGGGCGAGGCGGCTCGGGCTGCCCTCGCGGCGATCGTCGTGCCTGAAGGGGCGAAGCGTTATCGCGAGATGCCGGTGATGGTGCGGCTGGAGGACGGGACGATCGTGGACGGGCGCGTGGATTGCGCGTGGTCGGACGGGATGCAATGGGTGGTGATCGATTACAAGACGGACCGTCGGGAGAAGCGGAATGTCGTGCAGGTGCAGCTTTATGGGCTGGCGCTGCAGAGGGCGACGGGGCTGCCGGTGCGGGGCGTGGTGCTGGAGATTTAGTTCTCCGTCGGCAACTTTTCGAGGTGTTCGACGATGATGAGGTCGATCGGCAACTTGCGGGGCTCGAGCTTGAGGCCGAGTTGCGCGACGGAGGTGAATACGGAGCTCGATGGATCGCTTGCCTCGGCAGCAGGGGCGCTGCCGGCAGCGGGTCCTCCGCCGAGCATCATAGCGCCGCCCATGCCAGAGGCGCGGGCGATGTTGCGCATGTCTTCCATGGAAAGATCGATGCCTACCTGGTATTCGCCTTTGAGCTCGGTCATATCGACGACGGGTTTATCGACGAAGCGGGAGAGCATTTCGACGAAGCCGGCGATGGGCATTTTGGAATTCTCCATGTGCATCATGCCGTTACTCATGGTCATCTTTGTCTGGTTGCCGTTAGGCCCGCCGGCAACCACAACGCCCTTGCCTTGGATATCGCCGCTCATGCGGATACCTGGGGAGCCAGTGGCGGGCTCCGCCTTGGGATCGTCGGGTTCGGCCGGCTTCAGCTTGGCGCCACCCTTGGCGACGACGAGGGCGTAGACGTTCTGCTCTTTGCTCTGGCGATGGATGGTGAGCTTGAAGCGCTCGGCGAGGAGGGTCTGGAGCATCTCCGGGACCTGGTCTTCCTTGGCGCCCTCCGGGAGTTTGGCGGAGATGTTAAAGCGTTCGCCGGACATCCACTCGGGACCCTGGACCTGGTAGGACTTGACCTTGTAGGCGATGCGGATGAGGTCGGAGAGCGAGAGCATGCCGATATCGACGCGGGCGGCATCGATCTTCATGCCGATGCGCATTTTGCCGGCCATGATTGCGGCGGGGTCCATCGGGCCGCCGGGTTTGATGGAGGCGACTTCGAAGGAGAGCGGCGTCTGCGCGGCGGCGAGGCCGGCTGCGAACAACAAGGCCGGGATGAATTTCGGCATGAACTCAGTGTACAGGGCTTGGAGCGCTACCTGACGGTTGGGGCGCGGCAAGCTCCTTCAGCAAGGGCGTCGCTTTGTAGACCTGCGTGAGGGCCTCGACGATGCCGCGGACATCGACGTGCACCGCACGGGCCTGTTCGTCGCTGTACAGGTAGGTGTTGGGAAGGCTTTCGAGATTGCCATCGAAGGTGAGGCCGACGAGCTCGCCGCGCTGATTGACGGCGGGGCTGCCGTAATCGCCGCCGCCGATATCGGCGGTGCTCACGAAATCCAGGAGCGTCACAGGGCTGAGAGCGGAGCGGGCGTCGAGCCAACGTTGCGGGAGCTGCCAGACGCCGTCGTTATCCTTGCGGTAATAGAGGCCGCTGAAGGTCGAGCCGTAGGGCTGGGGGACGGCGGCGCGATCGATGTAGCCTTTGACCACGCCGTACTCGACGCGCGGCGTGGAGGTGCCATCGGGATAGTCGGCGGCGCCGAAGAGTTTGAGCCGGAAGCCGGCGATTTTTTCCTGTGAGGTGACTTCGAGTGTGCCGATGATTTCCTCGTGCTGTTTGCGCAGGCGGAGGGCGGCGGCGTCGATGGAGGCGGCGAGCGCGATCACACCATCGGCGGATTTGAGCGCGGCATCGCGGTTGGCGCCGAGGCGGGAGCGCCCAGCGGAGTCTTTCAGGAGGCTGGTTTTGACGATGCGTTCGGCGGCGGCCTGCGGGGTGGCGCCTGCGAGGATGGATTTGAGCGGGACTTCCTTTTCGCCGAGAGTCTGGAGTTCGACGAGGTACTGGGCGAGCATCATGGTCTCCATGGCATCGTTGACGGGGTCGCCGGAATCATCGAGCGGCTCGCCGCGGACAATTTGACGTGCGGTGTGGAAGAGGCGCGAGCCGGGCGCGGCGCTAGGCTTCGAGAATCTGGTACGGCTTCTCGAAGGGGCGCCATTTTCGATAGGCGGCGGCGATTTCGTCCCAGACTTTGCCGGCCTCGGCGCCGAGCTTGGCATTGCCTTCCACCGCGCGGCGGATCTTGCCTTCGAACCCAGTCTTGCGCGTGACCAGGCGATCGTCGCGCAGGCCGATCAATTTGCCGGCGTCGGATTTGTAGGCGGTGAGCAGCGCGCTGAGGGTGGACTGCGCGGCGCGAAGGTTAAGCTCGTTGACGGCGGCGAAGGCATTCAACTGTTGGAGGCGCGGCTGCAGACGGCCGAGGCTGAGCGGGAGCGCGGTGTCACGGAGGAAAGTGAGCTGGGCGGAGGTAGAGAGGCGGCCGGTGGGTCCGGGGTTGCCCGCGAGGAAGACCAGGTCGCCATCCTTGATGCCATCGGCGCTCCATTTGAGGAAGTCGGGTGTGGCGGCGGGGGCGCCCTTTTCGTAGGCGCGGAGAAAGGCGACGTTGAGTCCGTAGCGCAGGTAGGAGATGCTGTCGCGTTCGCGGCCGAAGAAGGCGATGGCGTATTCGGGGGCGAAGACGAGGCGGAGCTCGTTGTAGCGGCGGTACTGATAGAGATCGTAGCGGCCGCCAGAGAAGAAGCGGACCACGGTGCAGACGTTGCCGGATTTCGCGGCGCAGTCTTTTTCGGCTTTGCCGATGGCGGCGTTGCGCAGCGCGAGGGTTGCACCTGCGGCTTTGATGGATTCGGTGACATCGTCGATCTTGACGAGAACGCTGGCGGTAAGGCCGGGACAGGGAAGCTCGGCGGACTGGGACGCGGCCTGGAAGCCGTCGCGGAAATAATCGTGCGCGGTGGAGCTTTGGGTGGCGAGGCAATCGCCGGCAATCTGGCGGGTAGTGAGGAGCAGGCCGGTGGGGGAGACGAAGGCTCCGGACCCGGCGCCGATTTTGACGGCGGCGAGTCGCAGGTGATCGAGAAAGGCGGGCTCCACGTCGAAGGCGTGCTTCTGCTTGATGGTGGCGATGGGTACTTGGTTGTACGGCCAGAGGCCTTCGCCCGCCACTCCGGGGAGCACGAGAAGGCAGGCGATTAGGAAAGATTTCAAACTCACGACAGGCTGATTCTCGTTGATCGACAGGGTGAAGGTCAAGCGAAAACGGGATTTGGCAGGAGAATGGTTGATGTAACCCCGAAAGGCGTCGCGACGCCAGATTCATTGGAACTTAATGGCTTTAAAAGCGAACTAATTTTGAAGGACTACATCCCGCGGGCAAGCTAACGCATGCCCCACCTGGCTAATTCTAATGCGCTGCAATCTGATTTTATTTTTGATGTGCTGCCCGTGCCTGATGAGGGCGGCGCAGTTCAGCGGGGTGGTGCGCGCCGCGGACCAATTGGTGCCGGGCGCGACGGTGACGGCGCGAAATGGCGGGGCGAAGGTTCTAACCTTCACGGATGAGAGCGGGCACTATGCGCTCGATCTGACCCCGGGCACGTGGGAGATCGAGATCAGCATGTTCGAGTTCGCGCCGGCGACCGGGAAGGTCACGGTCAGCGATACCTCGGTCATGCGCGATTGGGTTTTGAATATGCCGAAGCTGGCAGAGCGCGGAGTTGTTCCGGCGCCGGCCGCGGCGACCGAGTCCACCACCGTGGCGAAAACCACGGCTGCGCCGGCGGCGACCCCCGCGGCTCCGGCGACGCCGAGGGTGCCGGGCGCCGGGGCTCGCGGCAATCGCGGGATGAGGAATCCGGACGGCACGTTCGCAGGACGCGGCGCGGGGCGCGGCGGACCGGGACAGCCGCAGCCGGGATTCCAGAGCGCGGCGGTGCGGGCGACCCCGGAAGGAGAAGCGGCGGCAGCCGATCCACAGTTGCAGACTGCCGACCTGGGCGCGGAGAACGACGATGCCATGGCGCTCAATGGCAGCATGAGCGGCGGCTTGGAACAATCGAGCGACGACGAAGCGCGGCGGCAGCGCGCGATGGGCGGCGGGCGCGGGGGACCTGGCGGTCCGGGTGGCGGTGGGCCCGGAGGACCCGGTGGCGCGGTATCGGCGGCGCAGGGCATGCAGAACGGCATGGGGCTGCCGCCGGGAATGTCAGCGAGCCTTGACCAATGACAGCCTGGGGCTGGGCGGGTTTGGCGCGAGCGCGATCAACGGTGGGTTCGGCGTAGGCGCGGCGGGCGCGGGACCGAACGGAGGCGGCGGCGGACGCGGCGGACCGGCGGGCTTCGGTGATGGCGGCGGTGGTGGCCGCGGCGCAGGCGGCTTCGGTGGTCCCGGTGGTGGCGGTGCGGGCGGTGGTGGGGGACGCGGCGGCGGCGGACTCGGACAGAATCAACAGGGACGCGGACAGGGCGGGCGCGGCGGACGGGGCGCGTTCAACGGGCAATTTGCGAGCTTCGGCAACCGGCGGCGGACGACGCCCCCGATTTCGGGATCGGTGGCGCTGACGGTGCGCAATTCGGCCTTCAATGCGGCGCCGTATTCGCTCAACGGGCAGACGGCGCAGAAGCCGTACTCGGCGAATAACAATCTGAATGCGAATATCGGCGGGCCGCTGCGCATTCCGAAGATCGTGAACTGGCAGCGCGCGCAGTACACCATCAGTTTCGGCGGGAGCATCAACCGCAACGGCAGAAGCATGGTGGGCAGCGTGCCCACGCTGGCGGAGCGCAATGGCGATTTCTCCCAGGCAGTGGTGGCGAACCAGGCCGTGACGATTTACGACCCGCTTTCGGGATCGCCGTTCCCGGGCAACGTGATTCCCCAGGCGCGGTTCAACAGCGCGTCGGCGGGATTGCTGCCGTACTTTCCGAATGCGACTTACGCGAGCATCGTCCAGAATTACCGGTTCGTAATCACGGACCCGAGCAACAGCCGCAATATCGGCGTGCGGTTCAACGCGCCGCTCAACAACAAAGACCGGTTGAACTTCAATTTTCAAAAACAGAATTCGAGCTCGAATTCGCACCAGCTTTACGGGTTTCTGGATTCCGGCGTAAGCAACGGGCTCAGCTTCTCGACGGGCTGGAGCCACAGCTTCCGGCCGCGGCTGAACAACAGCGCGAATATTTCGATCAGCCGCAGCCGCAATGAAAGCGAGCCGTTTTTCGCGTACACGCAGAACATCGCGGCGCAGCTGGGGATCACGGGCACGTCGCAGGATCCGATCAATTACGGTCCGCCGAGCCTTTCGTTCACAAACTTTTCGGGGCTGAGCGACGGCACGCCGAGCCTGAGCCGCAACCAGACGGTGACGTTCAGCGACTCGGTGACCTGGGTGCTGAAGCGCAAACACAATTTCACATTCGGCTTCACGTACAACCGGCTGCAGCAGAACAGCACGAATTATCAGAACGCGCGCGGGTCGTTCAGTTTCAGCGGACTGACCACGAGCGAGCTGGACGCCGCGGGACAGCCGGTGAAGGGAACGGGCTACGATTTCGCCGATTTTCTGCTAGGACTGCCGCAATCGAGCTCGGTGCGCTTCGGCAGCTCGAACAATTATTTCCGGAGCTGGTCGAGCTCCGCCTACGTGCAGGACGATTACCGGGCGAACGCGAAGCTGACCATCAACGTGGGGCTGCGCTACGAATATTTCGCGCCGTACACGGAGCTGCGCGGGCACCTGGCGAGCCTGGACGTGAGCCCGGGATTTACGGCGGTGGCGGTGGTGACGTCGGGGCAGAACGGGCCCTACTCGGGCAGTCTGCCGAGCAGCATCGTGCGCCACCAGCCGAAGGATTTTTCTCCGCGCATCGGTATTGCATGGCGACCGTTCAAGAAGCGCAACACGGTGGTGCGTAGCGGCTACAGCATCTTTTACAGCGGATCTTCGTACGCACAGATCGCGAGCTCGATGGCGGCGCAGCCCCCGTTTGCGACCTCGGCATCGCTGACCACGTCGCTGACGGCGCCGCTGACCATTCAGAACGGCTTTGCGACGTCGCCCACCACGCTGACCAACACGTATGCGATCGACCCGAACTTCCGGATCGCGTACGCGCAGACGTGGAACCTGACGATTCAGCACACGCTGCCGCACGGGCTGGTGCTGGACACGGAATACATCGGGACCAAGGGAACGCACCTGGGCATCCTGGAAAATCCAAACCGCTCCATCAGCGGGATCGCGAACGGCGGGCTGCAGATTTCTAACGCGACCAGCTTCAGCTATCAGACGCAGGGCGGAGATTCGAGCTACAACGCGGGGCAACTGCGGCTGACGCGGCGACTCTCGCGAAGCGTGTCGGCAAATGCACTGTACACGTTCGCCAAGGGAATCGACGACGCGTCCACGTTTAGCGGGACAGGCGGGACGCTGGTGCAGTTCCTGGACAACCGGCACCTGGAGCGCGGTCTCTCCACGTTCGATCAGCGGCACAACATCGTCACCGGGTTTCAGCTCTCCTCGCCGGTGGGGGTGCGCGGGCTGTTGCGCAATGGCGGCTGGAAGACGCAGTTGCTGCGCAGTTGGAACCTGCAGGGAAATTTTACCGCGACCACAGGGACGCCGCTGACGGCGAAGGTCTCGGGCAACCTGGCGAACACCGGAGGGCTGGCCGGCGGCGGCAGCCTGCGGGCGGAGGCGACGGGCCTGCCGATCCAACTGCCGGGCGATGCCTATTTCAACACACTGGCATTCACCACGCCGGCCGCGGGCCAATTCGGCAACGCCGGGCGAATGACGATTCCCGGGCTGTTCCGCACGAGTCTGAACGCCAACATGAATCGCAGTTTCCGTTTCGGCGAGAGCCGGCGGACACTGACGTTTGCAATCAGTGCGACCAACGTGTTCAATCACGTGACCATTACGGGTGTCGGGACAACCGTGAACTCGTCGAACTACGGGCTGCCGACGTCGGCATCCGCCACGCGCGCGGTTTCGCTCAACACGCGCTTCAGCTTCTGAGGGTCCTATGCGGATAAAGAACTCGATTTCCACGGTACTGGCGTTGGCGATGATGATGCCGGCCGGAGCGCAGCAGGCTCCCCCGCCGGCGGCGCGGCCGCAGACGGCGTCCACCGGCACACCCACGTTCAAGGCGAATGCCAACCTCGTGATTCTCGATGTGACCGCGAAGGATAAGGGCGGGCTCACGGTGGAGGGGCTGAAGCCCGATGATTTCACCGTGCTCGAAGACGGCAAGCCGCAGAAGATCTCGGTCTTCGAGTTTCAGAAGATATCGAGCACTCCGGAGCCTCCCAAGGAAGTCAAGCTGGAAGATCAGTTCGAGCTGCCGCCGGCGGCAAAGACCGATATCACGTCGGCTACGCCGGGGGAAATTCAGTATCACGATAAGCGGCTGATGGTCTTCTTCTTCGATTTTTCGAGCATGCAGATTCCGGACCAGCTGCGCGCCCAGGATGGCGCGCTGGATTACCTGAAGAACAACATTACGAAGGACGATGTCGTGGCGGTGCTGTTCTACGCGAGCACGATCCAGGTGCTGAGCGATTTCACGGCCGACCGCGATGTGCTGACGCACGTGATCAAGACGCTGCCAATCGGCGAGGCCAGCGAGCTGGCGGCGCTGGCGGATACGGGCGACGATAACGGCGAGGACACGCAGGCGGCGTTCGTCGCCGACGAGACCGAGTTCAATATTTTCGCCACCGATAAGAAGCTGGCGGCGATCGAGCAGGCGTCCAAGATGCTGGCGAGCTTCCCGGAGAAGAAGGCGCTGGTGTATTTTTCGGGCGGCGTCACGCGCAGCGGCCTGGATAACGAGGCGCAGCTGCAAGCTACGATCAATGCCGCGACCAAGGCGAACCTGGCGATTTATTCGATAGACACGCGCGGGCTGACGGCGGACCCTCCGGGCGGCGGCGCGGCCAAGGCCGGATCTCGCGGTTCGGGTATTTTCAACGGGTCGGTGCTGAATTCGCAGCGCTCGGCGCAACTCAGTTCGCAGGACACGCTTGTACACGCTGGCGGCGGAGACGGGCGGGAAGAGCTTCTTCGACAGCAACGATATCGCGCTGGGAATCGCCAAGACGCAGGAGGCGATGGGCAGCTATTACCTGCTGGGCTATTACAGCACCAACAGCGCGGCCGACGGCAAGTTCCGCAAGATCTCGGTGAAGATGAACAACAAGCTGGTGGCCAAGCTGGAGCATCGCGAAGGGTATTACGCCGATAAGGTCTGGGGAAAGTTGAACGCTCAGGATAAGGAGCAGCAGTTGAAGGAGGCGCTCTCGGCGGGCGACCCGGCGACGGACCTGCCGCTGGCCCTGCAGATCGATTACTTCCGCGTTTCGCCGACCGCGTACCTGGTGCCGGTGTCGATTAAGATTCCGGGGTCGGTGGTGGCGCTGGCGGGCAAGGGCGGGGCGAGCGTGACGCAGTTCGATTTCGCCGGACAGATTCAGGACGAGCGGCGCGCGGTGGTGGGTAATGTGCGCGACAACATCCAGGTGAAGCTCGATCAGGGCAAGGCGGCGACAGCGGGGCGCAAGAGCTTCCAATATGACGCGGGCTTCACGCTGGAGCCGGGCAAGTACCGCATGAAGTTCGTAGTGCGGGAGAACATCACCGGCAAGATGGGAACGTTCGAGACGCGGTTTACGGTGCCTGACTTGAGCGCGGATACGTCCGGGCTGAAGATGAGCACGGTGATCTGGAGCAGCCAGCGCGAACCGGTGGTGGCGGCGGTGGGCGGCGCGGAGAAGTTCACGCGCAAGGCGATCCGCGCCAATCCGCTGATCGTGGGGGATCAGAAGGTGATCCCGAATATCACGCGCGTCTTCCGGCGGTCGCAGAATCTGTACGTGAACTTCGATGTGTACGATGCGCAGCCGGATCCGGCGGACAGCAAGCAGCGCCGCGTCAAGGTGAGCATGAGTTTGTTCAACAAGAACGCAGTGAAGACGTTCGAAGTGGGGCCGATCGATGCGACACAGTTGACGGCCACGCGGCCGGAGGCAGTGCCGGTGCAGGTGCAGATTCCGCTAAAGGACATCACGCGGGGCGAGTATATTTGCCAGATTAACGTGGTGGACGAAGTGGGGCGCAAGTTCGCGTTTACGCGGGCGCCGATTATCGTGCAGTAGGGCCCCGGTATACGTTACGGATTTTTCTTTGCCGGCGCGGAGAAGTCGATCGTGGAATCGGCGGAGAACTTGCGGTAGGCGGTGAAAGAGACCAGGTTGCGGATGGTCTGGGCGGATCGGAGCATCTCCGATTCAGCGCGCACGGGCAGCAGGCGCGGAGCCCCGGCGACCTCGGTGAAGGCGTACTCGGTAGTGGTGGACGCGGCGAGGATTGCGAAATCCTTGGGAATATCTTCGGCTTCCATGGAGAGGCGCAAGACCATGGAGGTTTCGCGGTCGAGAGCGACCATACCGTGCTGGCCGACGTTCGCGGTGCGGAGTTCGCCGGCCTCGCGGTACCCAAGAGTGTAGTGGGAGGCGGCATGGTCCACGCGATAGGTATAGAGCGCGGCGGGGCGGTGTGCGATAGTCGTCCAGCCCTTCCATTGGAAATTGGCGGCGGATGCAGGGTCGAAAACGCGGACCAGGATGCTGCCGAACTCGCCGCCGGTGAGGAGTCCATCAAGCGATTCGAAGGGCTGGGTCGTGGGGCTTCCGTTGATGGCGAGCAGCTTGTATTTTTCGGCTTGACCGAAGTAGGTGAGCTGCACGGTGAGCTTGTCGGAGGATTGGACCAGGCGGCCGATTTGGGAGAAGCGCTGGATCACCTCGGTGCAGATGAAATCCGGTAGGGTCTTGGCGTATTGGAGCGCGGTCTCGCGGGCTAGGGCTAAAGTGTGAGCTTGCTGTTCGGGCGTGGGGCGCGGTTGGGCTGCGAGCTCAGCGGCGGCGAGGAGTATGGCAAGGAGGGTGCGCATGCAGCGATTTTACGCCTGGCGAACGCTCTAAGAAACAAATTACTGGACAGGCCAGAGGCCTATCCTACGCGCGCTGCATATAGACGACGTGAGTTTGGGTGAACTCGTAGAGGCCGTGTTTACCATCGGCGCCGCCGACGCCGCTTTTGCGCCAGCCGGCGTGGAAGCCCTGCATGGCCTCGAAGTTCTCGCGATTGATGTAGGTCTCTCCGAAGTGGATCTCCTGGCAGGCGCGGAGCGCGGTGTTGAGGTCGCGGGTGTAGATACTGGAGGTGAGGCCGTAGTCGGAATCGTTGGCAAAATCGATGGCCTGGTCGAGGTCGTCGAACTGCACAATGGGGACTACGGGGCCGAAGATTTCGCGGCGAATGATCTCCATGCCCTGGGTGCAGCCGGTGAGCACGGTGGGTTCGTAGTAGTAGCCGCCTTCGAGCGGCAGGCGGTTGCCGCCGGTGACAAGCGTGGCTCCCGCGGCGACCGCGCCGCGCACCAGGGCGTCCACCTTCTTATATCCGGCTTGGTTGATGAGCGGGCCGTAGCCGACCTCGGTTTTCCCGAGCGGATTGCCGCAGACAGTAGCCTTCATCGCGGCGGCGAGTTTTTCGGTAAACTCGGCGGCGACGTTGGATTGCACGTAGATGCGCTCGGCGCAGTTGCAAACCTGGCCGCTATTGATGACGCGCGATGAAGTCACGGCGCTGACGGCGAGATCGAGATCGGCGTCGGCCATCACGATTGCGGGGGCTTTGCCGCCGAGCTCGAGATTGAGCTTGGTGATGTTCGGCGCGGCGGCGGCCATGATGGCGGAACCGGTTTCCACGCTGCCGGTGAAGCTGATCATGCCGATTTTGGGGGAGGCGCAGAGCGTCTTCCCCGCCCCGGCGCCGCGGCCGTGGACGATGTTGATGACGCCCGGCGGCAGATCGGTCTGCGCCATCAACTCGCAGAATTTCACGGCATTGTGCGGCGTCTCCTCGCTGGGTTTGATGACGATGGTGTTGCCGGTGACCAGCGCGGGCGCGGCCTTGCGCGCGATCAGGAAGAAGGGGAAGTTCCAGGGCAGGATGCCGCCGATGACGCCGATGGGCTGGCGGAAGAGCAGGATGGTTTCGCCGGGGCGGTCGCTTTCGAGGATTTCGCCTTCGATACGGCGCGCCCATTCGGCCATGTAATCCATGTAGTCGGCCGTGAAGGCCACTTCCACGCGGGCGAGCCCGAGGGTTTTGCCCTGCTCTTCGGTTATCAGTCGGGCGAGCGGTTCCACCTGTTCGCGGATCTTGGCGGCGATGGCGCGCAGGGCCTGGGCGCGCTGGACAGCGGGCCGTTTGCCCCAGGACTTTTGCGCGGCGGCGGCTGCTGCGATGGCGGCGTCCATATCGGCGGCCGTGCTCTCCGGGACGGTGCAGATGGGCTCGCCGGTCGAGGGGTTGATGCAGGTGATGCGCTCGGTGCCGGTGGACGGTGTAAATTTGCCGTTGATGAAGTTGTCGTAGTGCAGCATGGTTTTCTATCAGTATGGCGCAGGGTGATAGCCTGCTGGTTGTGAAGCTGCTGTTGATTCTGCTGGCCGCTCCGTTGTGGGCGCAGACCATGTCCGAGGACGATTTGTTCAAGGAATTGGACTTCACCACTTCGGGGGTCGAGAAGGCCACGGTGGCGGACCGCGCGGAGGCGCGGCATGCGCTGGCGGAGTATTTCCGCCATCGCGCGAAGCCGCTGTACTATATCGCGCCGGGGGAGAAGGCGAATCCCCAGCCGGCGCGTCCCGATCTAGCGCGCGGGGAGCGGGCCCTGCGGCATGAAGTTGAGAGCATCGGGTATCCGCACACTTTCGGGCCGGAGATCGACTGGCACTTCGATAAGACGGCGGAGGCGGGATCGAAATATCCGGCGAACAACGAGTGGACATGGCAGCTGAACCGGCACGCGGAGTGGTCCGCGCTCTCGCGGGCGTATCGCGACACGGGCGACGAAAAGTACGCGCGCGAGTTCGTGGCCCAGATGACGGCGTGGGCGCGCGCGTGTCCGATGCCGAAGGACGCGGGCAACGTGCCGCGCTCGGCATGGCGCACCATCGAAACGGGAATCCGCGCGGCGCAGATCTGGCCGGAGCTCTGGTATCGCTTCCTGCTATCGCCGGCGATGACAGACGACGCTCTCTTGACCTTTTTGCGCGCGTATATCGATCACGCGCATCATTTGATGGCGTTCCACACTACGGGGAACTGGCTGGCGATGGAAGGCAACGGGCTGTACTACGTCGGCGTGCTGTTCCCCGAGTTTCGCGCGGCATCGTCGTGGCGGGAGACGGCCGGACAGTGGATTTACCGGGAGATGAACAGCCAGGTCTATCCCGACGGCGTGCAGGTGGAGCTTTCGAGCGGCTATCACCATGTGAGCCTGGATAATTTCCTTTCGGTGTACAAGATCGCGCGGCTCAACGGGCGCGAGCTGCCGGGGGATTTTCTGAAGCGCCTGGAGAAGATGTACGATTTCGACGTCTTCGGCGCGATGCCGGACGGCCGGCTGCCGGGCGTGCAGGATGGCAACTATTACCCCGTCCGGCGAGCGCTTGCCGAGGCTGCGGAGTACTTCCCGGAGCGGAACGATTTCCGGTGGTACGGCAGCGGCGGCACGCAGGGTAAGCCGCCGGTGGAAACCAGCCACGCATTTCGGTGGGCCGGATACTACGTAATGCGGTCGGGCTGGGCTGCGGACGCGCGCTACCTGTGGTTCGACGGAGGCCCGTTCGGGTACGGGCACCAGCACGAGGACAAGCTGCAGATCGTGGTGGAAGCGTACGGGAAGCTGCTGCTGGTGGATCCGGGGAACTACACGTACGAGCGGTCGAGGTGGCGGAACTACTTCATCGATTCGCCGAGCCACAATGTGGTGCTGGTGGATGGCGAACCGCAGCGGCGTCGTGGGGCTCAGCGCGACACGTACGTGATCAAGGAGCCGCTGCCGGCGGTGTGGAAGACCGCGCCCGATGCCGATTACGTGGAGGCGATCTTCGACGAGAACTTCGGCGGGGAGGTGAAGCGCAACGTGACGCATACGCGGGCGGTGCTGTTCGTGAAGCCGGATTTCTGGGTCGTGCTGGATACGTTAAAGGCGAAGGACGGCAAGCCACACACGTACGACGCGTTGTTTCATTTCGACGCCAAAGTGAAGGCCGAAGGGGTGCATGCGGTGACGCTAAATGAGGGCGAGGCGAACCTGACCGTGGCGGCACGTCCGGACGCAGGAGTGACGCTGCGCGTGGTGGAAGGGCAGGAGGATCCGGTGCAAGGCTGGCTGCCGCGCGGCCTGAGCGGCGTGCGTCCGGCGCCGGTCGGGATTTTTAGCGCACGCGGGGTGGAGGCGAACTTGCTCTATGTGCTGGCGCCGAGTCCTCGCGGAGGCGAGGATCCGGTGAAGGCGGTGGACTCGATCGCGGGGGATCCGCGCGCGGCGAGGGTTTTGTTTCGTGACGGGCGGGTTTATGAGGTGCGGTTCGGGGCGGGCTCGGCCTCGGTAAAGGCTGAAAGGCAAAATTAGTGGACAGGCCGGGAGGCCTGTCAATGGGCACCCCCTTGACGTGGTGCCTGTTTCGGACTACCATTCCGACTAGAAACGACTTTCCCGAGTCTGAATATCCGAATCGAGGTATTGCCATGTTAGCAACCGCAACCAATCCAATGAACGCGTACGACGTCGCATTGGAGAATTTTGACCTGGCGGCAAACGCGCTGGGACTAGACGACAGCATCCGGGCCATGATCAAGTACCCGGAGCGCATTCTCAGCGTGAGCGTGCCAGTCCGGATGGACACCGGCAAGATCGTCCGCTTTGAAGGGTATCGCGTGCAGCACAGCACGATGCGTGGTCCGGCCAAGGGCGGAATCCGCTTCCATCCGAATGTCACGATGGACGAGGTGAAAGCGCTGGCCACGTGGATGACGTGGAAGTGCGCCGTGGTGAATATTCCCTACGGCGGCGGCAAGGGCGGCGTGACCTGCAACCCCAAGGAACTGTCGCTGGGAGAACTCGAACGGCTGACCCGCCGGTACGCGAGCTCGATCCTGCCGATTATTGGGCCGGAGAAGGACATACCGGCGCCGGACGTCTACACGACACCGCAGATCATGGCGTGGATCATGGACACGTACAGCATGAATAAGGGATATCCGGTTCACGGAGTGGTCACAGGCAAACCGCTCTCCATCGGTGGATCGCTCGGGCGCAACGAAGCCACGTCGCGCGGCGTGTTTTACACCACGCTGAGCAGCTGCGAGCATCTGGGGATTACACTGGCCGGATCGCGCGTGGTGGTGCAGGGCTTCGGCAATGCCGGGGCGATTGCCGCCGAGTTGTTCCATGGCGCGGGCGCCAGGGTGCTGGCGGTGAGCGACACCTCGGGCTGCATCTTCAATAAGGATGGCCTCAACATTCCCGCGGTAGTCGCGTACAAGGCGCGAACCGGACGGCTGGAAGGCTTCCCCGAAGCAACCAAGATTACGCCGGCGGAACTGCTCGCCCTGGAGTGCGAAATCCTGGTGCCGGCGGCGCTGGAAAACGCGATCACGGAAGAGAATGCGCATACCATTCACGCCCGGATCATTAGTGAAGCGGCCAACGGACCGGTAACTCCGGAAGCGGACCGCATCCTCTGTTCGAAGGGCATCTTCCTGATTCCAGACATCCTGTGCAATGCGGGCGGCGTGACGGTCAGCTACTTCGAATGGGTGCAGGACGAGAATCACCTGTTCTGGGATGAGCAGGACGTGAACGCGAAACTGGAGAAGATCATGAAGCGCTCCTTCGCGGACGTGTTCAAGATCCACGTGGATAAGAAGGTGGATATGCGCCTGGCGGCGAATATGCTAGGCGTATCGCGCGTCGCGGAAGCCTGCAGGGTACGCGGGCTGTATCCGTAATTCAGGGACGATAAAGCAGGGTGTAACACCACGGGCCGGGCATGCCGGGCGCATGTCCGGCCCGTCCCGTGTTCAAATAGGGAGGAAAGAAACCAAATGGCTTTTCGGGGCGTAGACTACTTCTGCGTCGACTCGCTCTTCAATGAAGAGGAGTTGATGGTCCGTCAGACCGCGCGGCGTTTTGCGGAGGAGCGGATTCTGCCGCTGGTTCGCGATTGCTACCGCGACGCGCGCTTTCCCACGGAACTGGTGCCGGCGATGGCCGAACTCGGCTTCCTCGGCGCCAACCTGGAAGGGTATGGATGCGCCGGAATGAGCAACGTGGAGTACGGCCTGGTGATGCAGGAACTGGAACGCATCGATTCCGGCGTGCGCAGCTTCGTTTCGGTGCAGGGCGCGCTGGTGATGTATCCGATCCACCAGTATGGCAGCGAGGACCAGAAACGGCGATGGCTGCCTGCGCTGCAAACCGGCAAGGCGATCGGGTGTTTCGGATTGACGGAGCCGGATTTCGGCTCCAATCCGGCTGGAATGCGCACCACGGCGCGGCGCGATGGCGAGGGCTGGGTGTTGAACGGCGAGAAGACCTGGATCACCAACGGTTCCATGGCCGATGTCGCGATCGTGTGGGCGCGCGCCGAGGAGGGCATTCTGGGATTCCTGGTGGAGCGCGGCACGCCGGGATATACCACGTCGGACATCCACGGCAAGTGGAGTATGCGGGCTTCGGTGACCTCGAGCCTGTCGCTGGCGGATTGCCGGCTGAAGGACACCGACCGACTGCCTGGGGCGCGCGGATTGAAGGGCCCGCTCTCCTGCCTCTCGCAGGCGCGGTACGGAATCGGTTGGGGCGTGATCGGCGCGGCGATGGATTGTTATGAGACCGCGCGCCAATACGCCATCCTCCGGAAGCAGTTCGACGACCGGCCGATCGCCTCGCACCAACTGGTGCAGGAGAAGCTGGCATGGATGATCACGGAGATCACCAAGGCCCAGTTGCTGGCGGTGCAGGCGGGGCGATTGAAGGACCAGAAGAAGCTGGAGCCGGCGCATATTTCCATGCTCAAGCGAAATAACGTGTGGATGGCGCTGGAATGCGCACGGCTGAGCCGCGACCTGCTGGGCGCCAACGGAATTACCGACGAGTATCCGATTATGCGTCACCTTTGCAATCTGGAAACCGTCAAGACTTACGAGGGGACGGACCATATTCACGCCCTGGTGATCGGCGAACGGGTCACTGGCGTGGCGGCGTATAAGTAACGTTTTAGCCCTGTCTTCGGAGCAAAATTTTTCTAATGATTCTTTACGCGTTGACGATTGTGGTGAGCGCCTTTTTGCTGTTCCAGGTGCAGCCGGTGATTGCGAAGATTATTCTGCCCTGGTTCGGCGGTTCGGCGGCGGTGTGGACCACCTGCATCCTGTTCTTCCAGATGGTGCTGCTGCTGGGCTATCTGTATGCCCACGCGGTGATCCGCTATCTGAAGCCGCGGATGCAGATGATCGTGCACTGCGTCCTGCTGGCGGCCAGCATCGCGGTGCTGCCGGTGTACCCCAACGCGAGTTGGAAGCCCTCGGGCGGCGACGAACCGACCATGCGCATTCTCGGCTTGCTGGCGGTAACTGTCGGCATGCCGTACTTCCTGCTGTCTACCACCGGTCCGCTGCTGCAGGCCTGGTACGCGCGACGCTTCAAGGGGGCGATTCCCTACCGGCTCTACGCGCTCTCCAATGCCGGGTCCATGTTTGCTCTGATCAGCTATCCGGTGCTGTTCGAACCGGCATTCACCACGGTCCAACAGGCCTGGGGGTGGAGCGGCGGGTATTGCGTCTTCGTACTCGTCTGCGGCCTTACGGCCTACGTGTCGAACCGGGGACGCGGGGCGGCACCGCAGGAGAGCTCGGCCGCCGAAGTTCCGGTGGCGGCTCCCACGGCGAAGTTGTACACGATGTGGGTGTTGCTGCCGGCGGTGGCCAGCGTGATGCTGCTGGCGATCACCAATCATCTTTCGCAGAACGTGGCCGCGATTCCGTTTCTCTGGGTGCTCCCGCTGAGTATCTATCTGTTGACCTTCATTTTGTGTTTCGAGGGCGAAGGATGGTACCGGCGCAACCCTTACCTGCAATTGCTGGCAGTGGCGCTGGGCAGCATGGCATACGCTGTCAGCGTGGATATGACCAGCAACGTTCCGATCAAAGTAATGATCCCGCTGTTTGCAATGGGTCTGTTCACCTGTTGCATGGTCTGTCACGGGGAGTTGGCGCGGCTCAAGCCGGATCCGAAGTACCTGACTCATTTCTTTCTTATGATCTCGGCCGGGGGCGCCTTGGGCGGCTTACTAGTCGGGTTGGCCGCACCCCACCTGTTCAACGCGCTTTATGAAATGCCGCTAAGTCTGGTGGCATGCGCGGCGCTGATTTCCTATGTGCTGCGCCAGGACTCCGACTTGAAGTGGGTACGGCGTTGGCCGGGTGTGGTGACCACGGCGGTCCTCACACTAGCCCTTGCGGGCTATGTCGGCTGGCAGATAAAACAAATGGTGACCGGGTCGCGCGTTTTAGTCCGAAACTTCTACGGCGGCCTGCGGGTAAGGGACAACGGTGATAAGGGCTCTCTCGAAGAAACCCGCACCCTCACCCACGGGACCATCAACCACGGCGAGGAGTACCTGAACATCGCGCGGCGAGACTTGCCGACTACATATTACGGGCCGAATACAGGGATCGGGATCGCCATCCGGGAGAAGCAGAAAACCAGCGCCGTCCGCATCGGAGTAATCGGCCTGGGCACTGGCACTACTGCAGCCTATGGCAGGCTGGGCGACTATATCCGGTACTACGAGATCAATCCATTGGTGCTGCGGCTGGCGCGTACGGAGTTCTTCTTTCTGAAGGACTGCAAGGCGAAGTTGGACGTCGTTATGGGCGATGCCCGCCTGTCGCTGGAGCAGGAGCCGCCGCAAAACTTCGACGTGCTGGCGGTTGATGCCTTTTCGAGCGATTCCATTCCCGTCCACCTATTAACCAAAGAGGCGATGGACCTCTATTTCAAGCACCTGCGCCCGGATGGCATCCTGGCAGTGCATATCTCCAACCGGTACCTAAACCTTCAACCGGTATTGGAGGGCGAAGTTCAGGCGACTCAAAAGATTGCCCGTGTCGTGGATACCGAAGACGATGACACGCAGGATGTATTTGGAGCCACCTGGGTACTGATCACGTCGCCGTCTCCCGGCTTTACCGGGGAGGAGCTGAGCGCCTCGGCGCCGCTCGATTCCAAGCGAAGTGTGCGTTTATGGACGGATAAATACAGCAATCTTTTCAAGATCCTGAAATAAAAATCGGGTTAATATAATACAGCCGCGTCCGTATGTCTGATAACGTGTCCTATAGCGTGAGATTGCGCTATTTCGGATCCGTTCATTGTTGTATCATCAACTTGGCTGAGGACAAATCATGGACGCTGCTCACAAACTACTCAAGATTACTGGAATTCTACTCTCTATCGCACTGATTATGGCTGCGCCCGGATGGGCTCAGACGCCGGTGTTGAATGTACCCACCAACGTCAGTTTGGCGGGCACCGGCGGACAAAGCGCGAACATCACAAGCTCGGGGGCTCCGACCACGCAAATTACGTATTCAATCGGAACCCCGCAATACGCGAACGACAATAATGGCCAGCCCTTCGTGCCCTGGCTGGGTGTCAGCGGCGGCACCACCACGCCGGCAACGCTGTTTTTCAGTCTCGTTTCCGCGTCCGGCCTGATCCAGGGTACCCACACCGCGACCGTGACCCTGACGCCGGATGCAACCACCGGCGCGGTTCCGCAGACGATTACAGTGACTTATACCAGCGGCAATCCGGGCGGTGGCGGCGTGGGCACGCTGACGGCAGCTCCCAACCCGCTCAACGTGAGCGTGGCCGCCGGCCAGCAGTTCACCTCAGTCGTGACGATTTCAACCACCAGTCCGACCGCGATTTCGATCGGTGTCACCAGCTCGGTCAACAACGGCGGCACCAATTGGTTGACAGCGTCCGTCAATGGCACGAATACGATCGCCTTGGGTACGCAGACCTCGCTGAGCGTGACCACCAGCGCTTTCAATCTGCCGGGCGGTGTCTATACAGGGACAATCACGGTCACCCCATCCGTCGGGACGGCGCTGTCAATTCCCGTGAACTTCACGGTGGGCGGCGGTTCCGGCAACGGTTCATGGACGGTCTCCCCGAATTCGATTCCTTTCTCATTCACCACCAATAGCGGAATTTTTCCCACTTCCTCGGCGTCGGTATCCACCACCAGCGGTTTCACGAATTATACGGCGATCAGCGACAGTTCCTGGCTGCTTTATGCAGGGAGCCAGCAGATCAGCGGCTTGAGTGTCGGGACGGTCTATACGGTGTCGGTGGGAGCTACGGCCAACAACCTGGCCACCGGAACTTACACGGGTCACATCGCCATCTCCGACCCGACGACGGCCACACAGGTAACCCTGACCGTCACGCTCAGCGTGAACGGAGGCAATTCCACCGGTCTGACGATTAGTCCAAATCCGCTGTCCCTGACTTCGGCGGTGGGTGGCGGGCAGCAGAATAACTCAATCACCGTCACCAGCAGCACCGGCGGTTTTCTCGGAGTTACCGCCAATCTGCAGAGTTGGATCAGCTTCCAGCTTCCGAGCAACACCTCAGTGGCCGCGAATGGTTCGATCGCATTTTCGGTCAACGTGAACCCGTCCGGCCTGGCAGCGGGGACGTATTCACAGGCCTTGAATGTATCTGTCGGTTCGCAATCCGGCGTGCTCACGGTCAACCTGCAGGTAGGCAGCGGCGGGGGCGGCGGCGGAGGCACGGTTGTGCCCACCGCGATGAGCTTCTCGTACCAGCTCGGGACGCAGCCTTCGGCAATCGCACGGCAACAGATTGTCATTTCGGCAGGAAACTGGACGTCCAATGTCACCACCAGCTTCGGCGGAAGCTGGCTTGCCCTCACCCCGGGGAGCGGAATTTCGGTGCCCGATTCCAACTCGTCGCCGATAGTGACCATCAACCCGACTGGCCTGACTGCTGGCAGCTATGTCGGCAATATCGCGATCACCGCGGGCGGCACCGTGCAAAATGTTTCGGTGACGCTCAATGTGGGATCGGGACCCGTGCTGGTGCCCACACCTGGATCGCTGGTCTTCGTCGCGCAAACCGGGCAGTTCACGCCCGGGCAGTCGGTGTTCTTCAGCGCGACCGATGCAACGGTCGGGCAGCTTGCCATCACCGCGACCTCCAACAATTCATGGATCACGGTGACGCCAGGGGCCAGTTTCATGTCGGTCTCGGTGGATCCGACCGGGATGGCGGCGGGGATTTACTACGGTACGATCACGGTAATCCAGACCGGCGTGGGCAACTCGCCGTATACGTATCCGGTGATGATGGTCGTCAATGGAGGCGGCACGGGTAGCGGACCCTTGAACTTCGTGCCGACGACGCTTTCGTTCTCCAACGTCAACGGCGTAACCACACCGTTCTCCACTACGCTTACCGTGGGCGCCAACGTATCGACGAATTTCACGTATACGACCAGTGTGTCGGGCAACGTCGCCAATTGGATCAGCATCTCTCCGGCGAATTCCGGCTCTGGAGTCACCACTACGAATCTCTCCGTATCGGTCAACCCGGCCGGACTTCCAGCGGGAACCTATAGCGGGACCATCTCCTTCAACGCCAACAGCTTCATCCAAACGGTGCCGATTACGCTGACAGTCAGTACTTCCGGCGGGGGTGGTGGCAGCGTAACAGCGAATCCCGCCAGCATGGGTTTCTCCGGACAGTTCGGCTCCGGCGCTCTTTCTCCGCAAGCGCTCACCATTAGCAGCGCTTCGGGATCAGCCCCGGTCACGTTCACCGTGACGCCTACCACCACCTCCGGCGGCACCTGGTTGACCACCAGCGCCAATGCGCAGAACTCCACGCCGACCACGATCAACGTGACGGCGAACACCTCCAGCCTCGCGGCGGGGATCTACAATGGCAACCTCGCGATCCAGCCCGTCGGGGGCACGGTGTTGAATGTGCCGGTGACTCTGACGGTCACCGCGCCGCCCGCGATTTCCGCCACTCCCACTTCGTTGACATTCACTTACCGTGCGGGTGATTCGGCTCCCGCGGCACAGTCTCTGACCGTAGCGGGCGCCAACCTCACTTATAGCGCCACGGCGGTAAGTAACGGCAACTGGCTCTCGGTTTCGCCCACCACGGGCACGGCTCCGGGCACGGTCAGCGTTTCCGTGAACGGGAGCGGTTTGCAGGCCGGGACCTACAACGGCACCGTGACCGTCTCCGGCACCAACGGGGCAACCGGCAGCACGACCGTGAATGTCACGCTGACCGTCACCGCTCCGCTGCCCACCATCACGAGTATCACCAACGCGGCCAGCTATGTGGCCGGGTCGCTCGCTCCCGGCGAGATCATCACGCTGTTCGCCGGCGATCCCACGCACCCGATCGGTCCGGCGACTCCGGTGGGCCTGACGCTCGATTCCACCGGCTTCGTCTCCACCACGATCGGTGGGACTCAGGTGCTGATCAACGGCTTTGCCGCGCCGATGATCTACGCCAGCGCCACACAGGTTTCGGCGGTGGTGCCGTATCAGCTCTCTCTCTTCACCAGCGCAACGGTCCTGGTGAAGTTCCTCGGCCAGACATCCAACGGAGTCACCCTTAATATGGCGACCACCGCTCCCGGCGTGTTCACTCTGAATTCCTCGGGCACCGGGCCGGGCGCGATTCTCAACTCCAATAACTCGGTCAACGGGCCTGGCAATCCGGCGACCCGCGGCGACACGGTCGTAGTCTACATGACGGGTGAAGGGCAGACCTCGCCGCCCGGAGTGACGGGTAAGGTGACGACGGTGTCTGCAACGCCGCCGCCGCTGACGCCGGGTCCGCTGCTGCCGGTTTCCGTAACGGTCGGCGGCCAGGCCGCGAACTATACCTTCGCCGGTGAGGCTCCTGGCTTCGTTTCCGGCGTCATGCAGCTCAACGTGGTGCTCCCGACCAACATCAACGCGGGCGACCAGGAGATCCTGGTGACCATCGGTGGCAACCAAAGCCAGCGCAGTGTCACCGTCTCCGTTAAGTAAGTGTAATCGGCTCAACAAGACCCGGGGATTTGGCCTTTCCGGCCGCTCCCCGGGTCTTCTTGTTTTGGTGGTGCAAGTCACTGTCGTGACGGACGATCTCCACGTTTCCGGCGTACCGCGCGTCTAAGTTGTTGTGAGCCTTCTTAAGCTCCTGACTGGGTTAGCCGTCGTGTGGCTGGGCGTTCCCGCGTTTGCCGGGGACACCGGGCTGGACACTCTATTGAAGGGCGTGGAGGCTCATTACAACAAAGCCAAGACGCTGCAAGTCCTTTTCCATGAGGACTATACGCCTCCGGGACGGCCCAAGCGCACGGAGAACGGGACGCTGGTTTTGCGCAAGCCCGGAAAGATGCGTTGGGATTACGAGCAGCCCAAAGGCAAACTCTTCATCAGCGACGGGAAATTCCTGTGGCTGTATACCCCGGATGAAAATCGCGCCGAGAAGATGAAGCTCAAGGAAAGCGACGATATGCGCGTACCGCTCGCCTTTCTCCTCGGTAAACTGGACTTTCAAAAGGAGTTCCGGAATTTGCAGGCGAAGGCCGATGGGCCTGACATGCGCATCACGGGTGACTCCAAGAGCGACAACCTGCCCTATTCTTCCGTCGAATTCGTGGTCACCCCGGAACAGCGGATCCGCCTGGTAAAAGTCACGGGTTACGACCATTCGGTGCTGGAATTCCGCCTGGAACAGGAGAAGGTGGACCTGCCAGTGGACGCCAAGTTGTTCCAATTCCAGGTGCCTAAGGGCGTCCAACTGGTGGAGACGGGACAGTAGCCATGGCCGATTTCGTCCTCAAATACGCCGACGGTCGCGGACAGATTCACCAGCAGGTGGCTACGGCGGCCTCGGAGAAGGAGTTGCGCGACAAGTACGCGCAGCAGGGCTTCCTCATCTATTCGATCAAGCCGCGCGCGGGAGGCGTGGGGGGCTCGGGCTTCCTGGGCGGCAAGAAGAAGCTTAATCTCGAGAAGTTCCTTATTTTCAATCAGCAATTCGTGACCCTGATCCGGGCAGGGTTGCCGATTTTGAAGGCGCTCGACCTGTTGGCGGAGCGGCTGACCGACCCGAAACTGGGTCCGTACGTGAAGTCGGTACGCGACGAAGTGCGCAACGGCTCGTTGCTCAGCGACGCCTTCCGGCTGCAGGGGATCTTCCCCAAGATGTACGTGACCTCGGTGATGGCCGGCGAGAAAAGCGGCAGCCTGACCGAAGTGCTGGACCGCTACGTCACGTATCAGAAGATGTCGTTGGCGGTGAAAAAAAAGGTCATGGTGTCGCTGATGTATCCGGCGGTACTGATCGTGCTCGTAGCGCTCCTGATGGTCTTCCTGGTGACCTACGTGGTGCCCACCTTCGCCAATCTGTACAACAGCATGCAGGCGAAGCTGCCGGTGATGACGGTGTACCTGATCGCCATCGGGACGGCGTCGCAGAAGTACATCGTGTTCCTGGTGGCGGGCCTGTTGGGAACGATCTTCCTGTTCCGCTGGTGGGGACGCAAGGACTCGGCGCGCGAGAAGATTGACCGGGTGAAGCTGAAAACGCCGCTGCTGGGCGAGATCTGGCTAAAGTACCAGGTGGCGCAATTGGCGCGCATCTTGAGTACTCTACTGGTGGGCGGCATTCCGCTGGTGCAGGCCATGGAAACCGCCGCGGATTCACTCAACACCCCGCTGCTGAAGCGCGCGGTGGATGCGGCCGGAAAGAACGTGAGGGAGGGGCAGCCGCTTTCGGGATCGCTCAGCCAATCGAAGCTGTTTCCCCCGCTGGCCATCGATATGATCGAGGTCGGCGAATCCACCGGAGCGCTGCCTTCCATGTTGAACAGCGTGGCGGAGTTCTTCGAAGAGGACGTGAACACCAAGATGGCGGCGACGCTATCGCTGATCGAACCGGCGATCATGATCGTAATGGGCGGAGTGGTGGCGTTCGTATTGATTGCGCTGTATCTGCCGATCTTCTCGTTGGCGGACACCATTCGATAAAGGTTGAATCATGGCGACGATGGACAAGGCGAAGTTATCGGAACCCGGGGCGGAGCAGGCCCAGGCGCAGGCCATCGCGGCACGGTACCGCTGCGAGTATGTGGATCTGCGCGAAGCCGGGATCGATCACGATCTCTTCCGCTCCATCCCCGTGGACCTGATGTTCCGCTACAATTTCGTCCCGCTGCACGCCCAGAACGGCACCCTGGACATCGCGCTTTCAGACCCGCGGAATCTCAATTTGATCGACGAATTGACGCTGCTGCTTAATAAGAAGCTGCGCGTCAAAGTGGCCACGCTTTCGCAGATTTCGGACCTGCTCAAGAAGACCGAGCAATCGCAGCGCGTGCTGGAGGAAGTCACTGAAGGCTTCGCGCTCGACGTGGTTGTGGAGGACGGCGATTCCGACGAGACGCTCTCCATCGACAAACTGACCGCGACCGATTCGGACATCGCGCCGGTCATCAAGCTGGTGGATACCACCATCTTCAACGCCCTGGAGCGGCGGGCGAGCGATATTCACATCGAATCGCGCGATCAGGAAGTGGCCATCAAGTACCGCATCGATGGCGTGCTGCACTACGCGATGCCGCCGATCGCGAAGGACTGGCAATCCACCATCATTTCGCGCATCAAGGTGATGAGCGAACTGGATATCGCCGAAAAGCGCGTGCCGCAGGACGGACGTTTCCGGGTGCGCTACAAGAATCGCCTGATCGATTTCCGCGTCTCCATCATGCCCACGATTCACGGCGAAGACGCCGTGCTCCGCGTGCTGGACAAGGAATCGATGAGCGAGAAGTTCGCCAAGCTTTCGCTCGACGTGGTGGGCTTCAGCGAGGCGGACCTGGTGAAGTTCCGCCGCTACATCATGGAGCCGTACGGCATGGTGCTGGTCACCGGTCCCACGGGATCGGGTAAGACGACCACGCTGTATGCGGCGCTGAGCGAGATCAAGAACGACGAAGACAAGATCATCACCATCGAAGACCCGGTGGAATATCAGTTGAAGGGGATCACGCAGATTCCGGTGAACGATAAGAAGGGGCTGACCTTCGCGCGCGGGCTGCGCTCGATTCTGCGCCACGATCCCGACAAGATCATGGTGGGCGAAATCCGCGACCAGGAGACGGCGCAGATCGCGATCAACTCCGCGCTCACCGGCCACCTGGTGTTCACCACCGTGCACGCGAATAACGTGCTCGACGTGCTGGGGCGCTTCCTGAATATGGGAGTGGAGGCGTACAACTTCGTTTCCGCCTTGAACTGTATTCTGGCGCAGCGCCTGGTGCGGCAGATCTGCGAACACTGCAAACGCGAGGTCAAATACCCGGATTCGCTGATGGTGGAGAGCGCGCTGAATCCCGACGAATGGCGGGACGTACCGTTATACGAAGGAGCGGGGTGCTTTGAATGTGGGGGAACCGGTTTCCGGGGACGCTCGGCGATCCACGAGCTGCTGGATCTTTCGGACCGGATTCGCGAAATGATTTTGGATAAGCGGCCGACGTCGGAGATCAAGCGGGCGGCGCGCGAGGAAGGGATGACCTTCCTGCGCGAATCGGCGGTAGACAAAATGCGATTAGGGATTACGACCCTCCGCGAGATCAATAAGGTCACGTTCATCGAAGGCTAAAATGCAAAAACCGTTCTCGCAAAGTCGCAAAGACGCAAAGAACCGCCAAGAAAACTCAGGTCGTTTCTTCTTGGCGTTACTTTGCGTCTTTGCGTCTTTGCGAGAAAAGTCTTTGGATGGGTCGGACTCCCACGGATCACCGCTGTTCGGATCGGGTTCACGTTCATTGAAGGCTAAAATGCAAAAATATTTCTCGCAAAGGCGCAAAGAACGCAGAGAAAACCAGGCAGTGTTTTTGCTTTTCTTTGCGTCCTTTGCGCCTTTGCGAGAAATGTCTTCCCCGGCAGGCTCCCATGTTTGATTCCTTCAGATCGATTTTGCAGGATCCCCCGCCGGCGATGGCGTTTGAAATCTCCGAGGCGGGGATCGCGGCGGCGCGGATTGGAGCGCGTGCGGAGTTGGAGTTCCTGCCGCTCAAGCCCGGGACGCTGGCGGTCTCTCCGTTGAAAGAGAACGTGCTCGATCCCGATGAATTCGTAATGGCGGTGCGCAGCCTGGCGGGCACGCAGAACGCCCGCAAACGTAAGGACGTCGCACTGATTCTGCCGGATTTCAGCGCGCGCATTTCCGTGCTGGATTTCGACCAGTTCCCCAAAGACCCCAAAGAGCAGGCCTCGCTGATCCGCTTCCGGCTGAAGCGCAGCGTGCCGTTCGATGTGGAGTCGGCCGCGCTGAGCTACTGGGCGCAGAGCGGAGACAAGGGCAAGGTGGATGCCGTGGTGGTGCTGGCGCCGCTCGAAATCGTGTCGCGTTACGAAGCGCCGTTCCGGACGGCGGGCATGAATCCGGGACTGGTGACCACATCATCGCTGGCGGCTCTGGAACTCGCGCCTGAAGCCGGATTGAGCGTGCTGGCGAAGCTGACAGGCCGCGTACTGACGCTGGTGGTGCGCGACAAGATCCAGATCAAACTGGTGCGCTGCCTCGAGCTGCCCTCGAACGATTTGGACGATATTGCGGCGGTGCTGATCCCGACCTTTGTCTACATCGAGGACAACCTGGGACGTTCGGCGGAAAATCTGTTGTTGTGCGGATTCGGCGCCGAGTCCGATGAAGCCGAGCGGCGGTTCACGGAGGAATTGGGCGTTGCGGTGGCGCCGGTACGCTCGCCGCTGGGTACGCCAGGGGAGAATAACGCGGGGCTGCTGGGATACTTGCGGTCGATTGCCAAGAATAATTAAGACAACGAATAACTGAAATGAAGATACCGATTAATCTCGCGAGCCAGCCGTTCCGCAGGGACCGGGCGCTGCTGGTGGCGTCGGTGGCGGTAAGCGCCCTGCTGTTGATCTCGCTTGGGGCGCTGATCACGCTGGCGAACGCGGACAACGCGCAGCTTGCCGACGTGCGCAAGGATGTGGCGCAATTGAAATCGCAGATCACAGTGGCGACCAAACAGCAGGCCGAGTTCGACGCGGTGATCCGCAAGCCGGAGAATGCCGAAGTCCTGGAGCGCAGCGTTTTTCTAAATACGCTGCTCTATCGCAAGGGAATCAGCTGGACGCGGATTCTGGCGGATATGGAAAAAACCATGCCGCCGAACGTGAAGATGTTGAATATCCAGCCGTATGTAACCGGCAAGAACCAGATCACGCTGAATCTTCAGGTGGGTTCGGAATCGCCGGAGCCGGTGATTTCGTTCTACAAGAACCTGGAGGGTTCGCCGCTGTTCGGCGGCGTGAGCCAGACCCTCTATAACCCCCCTTCGCAGGCGGAGCCGCTCTACCGGTACCGCTTCACGGTGAACTATGCCCAGAAACTTTAGCCTGAATTTCGCGGGCTTGAAATGGAAAGATCCGCGCGTCGCCATGCGAGCGGTGCTGGGTGTTCTGCTGCTGGCGAACCTGGTGGTGGCGGTGATTGCGTTCAAGCCTTTCGGCGGCAGCGCCGACGACCTGCGGCGCGATCGCAACGCCCTGCAGCAGCAGTTAGCGCAACTGCAGAAGAGTGTCGCCGAAACCAAGAAGCAGGTGGAGAAGGTGCAGATCGCGCGCACCCAGGGCGACCAGTTTCTGGCCAAGTATTTCACCGACCGCCGCGTGGTGACCTCCACCATTCAGGGCGAGTTGGAAGATATCGCGAAACAAGCCGGCATCAAATTTCAGCCGACCACCTGGACCGATGAGCCGATCGAGGGCAGCGACACGATGGTCATGAAAACCATCAACGCCGGCTGCCAGGGGACTTACGCGTCGCTTTCCAAGTTCGTGAACCTGGTGGACCGTTCGTCGCGCTTCCTGATCATCGAGAGCATGGTTGCCGCGCCGCAGCAGACCGGGCAGACCTTGAACGTGACCATCAAGATCGATACCTTCATCAAGGACTCGGCCGGGGCCGGTGAGGAAGCCGGGGCCGCGGCTCCGGTGGCGATGCCCACGGCGGAAGCCGGTTCCGGGAGTGGGTTATGAAGCTGGGTGCGGAAGATAAGAAGAAAGTCTACGCGTTGGGCGTACTCGGCGTGATCATGGTGGTCGCGGTTTACTCCAGCTTCTTTTCGGACTCCTCGTCGTCGCCAACGCCCGCCCCCTCGGCAGCGGTCACGGAGCGCAATCGCGCGACCGATGCGGTGGTGAATGCGCCGACCCCGATGCCCACGGCGCCCTCGGTATCGCAATCCACGCGCCCGCGCAACCTGGTGCCGACCCGGCGGAGCGACGAATTTCATCCCACGCTGCGGCCCAAGCGGGAAGAGGAACGGGTGGACCCGCGGACCATCGACCCGACGCTGCATTTGGAGCTGCTGGCGAAGGTGCAGGACGTGAAGCTCGATGGCGGGCAGCGCAACCTCTTCCAGTTTGGCGCCGCCGCGCCGCCACCCAAGTTGGAAGGCCCGGAGCCCACGGTAAAACCCACCGTGGTTGCGAAGATGTATGGGCCGCCCAAGTATGTTCCCCCGCCGCCGCCTCCTCCACATGTGGATCCGCCGCCGCCGCCGTTCACGCCGAAGTACTATGGCCTCGCGACCAAACAGATCGATGGCAAGAAGACGGCCTTCTTCCTGGATGGCGACGAAATTATTTTCGCGACCGAGGGCATGACGGTCAAGAAGCGCTTCAAGCTGGTGCGCATCGCAGCCAACTCGGTGGTGGTGCAGGACGTGGATACCAAGAAAGAGCAGACGGTCCAACTCTCGGAGGATGCCGGTGCCAACGCCGCTTCGCAGGGATAAACGTCGCAGGAACGGGGAAGGCGGCTTCGCCATGCTGCTGGTCTTCCTGATGGCCAGCGTGATCGCGATCACGCTGTACCTGGAGGTGCCGCGGATTGCGATGCAGACGCAGCGCGATAAAGAGCAGGTGCTGATCGATCGCGGCGAACAGTACAAGCGCGCCATCCAGCTCTTCGTCAAGAAGGCAGGGCGCTATCCCGGAACCATCAAGGAACTGGAGAGCTTTCAAAACCAGCGCTTCCTGCGCCATACCTATCCCGATCCGATGACCGGTAAGGACGAATGGCGCCTCATCCACATCCAGAACGGCATATTGACGGATTCGAAAATCAGCAAGCCGACGGGGCCCGGACAGCAGAAGGATGGCGGCGGGTCGACGGCCGGCCAGTTCGTCGGCGAGCAACTCGCGATGGGCAGCACACCCAATGGACCCGGCGGCTGGCGCCACCAACGCCCGCGACCGTCGGCGGGCGAGCGAAGGCGGCGCCGCGACCATGCCGGCCAACGGTCTGCCAGGCGGAGATCCCAACGCACAGCAGAATCCGGGAGTTCCTCCGCTGCCAGGGCAGCCGGGCCAGCCCGGTGGACTGACGGGAACGGGCAATCCCGCCTATCCGGGTCAAGTTATTCCAGGCCAGGTCGCTCCAGGCCAGGGTAACCCGGCGGGACAGATACCAGGTATGCCGGGAATACCCGGGCAGCTCACGCCTGGAATGCCGATGCCGGGGTTGGGCCAGCCTGGAATGCAGCCGGGTTTTCCCGGCAACCGGCCGGTCACCAACAACCCGACGAACACAGCGAGCAGCGGCGGCGGGTTCGTGGGCGGCAGCGGTTCGTATGTGGGCGGCAGCGGATCTTACGTCGGCGGAGGCGCAACGACGGGGTCACAGCCTGGCGCGCAGGGAACCACCAGCTACCCGGGCCAGCCCGGGCCCCCGGTGAACTCGCAGAATTTCGGAGGCACACCGGCATATCCCACGACCGGCGGCGCGCAAGGGCCTTCGCCGGGGGGCTTTGGGCAGCCGGGGACCACTACTGGACAGAGTAATGCGGCGGCGGACATGATCCGCAACATTCTCACTACGCCGCGGCCGGGCGGAATGCCGACGGGTGTTGCCGGGGCGCAGACCATCGGCGGCGGCATCGCCGGGGTGGCCAGCCAGTCCGAAGGCGAGGGCGTCAAGGTGTATAACGACCACTCGCTGTATGCGGAGTGGGAGTTCATCTTCGACCCGCAGAAACAGAAGCAGATTCCCAATCCGAATGCGCAGGGCGCGGGCGGCACTCCTGCCAGTCAGATGGGCACTCCCGCCGGACAGCAGCCGGGACAACAGCCCGGACAGAATACCAGCCCGTTTGGCAATCCGGGAAGCAACGGCGGCTTCGGGGCACCGGTGAGGCGATAGGAAAGGCAGCCTGTTATTCTGTCTTTTGGCCGATACGAAACAGAAACGCGTTGTGGTGGCGATCGACGGGCCCGCGGGAGCGGGAAAGAGCACCATCGCCAAAGGGCTGGCCTCGCGGCTGGGATTCATCTACATCGATACCGGTGCGATGTACCGCGCGGTAGCGTTGTGGGCACTGCGCCAGGGGGTCGACTCGGGCGATATGCACCGCATGGAACAACTTGCGATGGCGGCGGAGATCGAGCTCGGGCCGGGAACCATTGCGCTGAACGGCGAGGATGTGACGCAGGCGATCCGCACGCCGGAGGTCTCTAACGGAGCCTCCAGGATCGGCGTGATTCCCGGGGTGCGGCGCGCGATGGTTGCCAAGCAGCGTGAAATCGGCGAACGCACCAGCGTGGTGATGGAAGGGCGCGACATCGGCACAGTAGTTTTCCCGCAGGCCGACGTCAAGATTTTCCTGGACGCGAATCCCGAGGAGCGCGTGCGGCGCCGCTATCAGGAGATCCGCATCAAGGAAGATCCGCCGCCGATCAGCCAGGGGCAGCTTGCGGCGGAGATGAAGGAACGGGACATGCGCGATTCCACCCGCGCCGACGCGCCGCTGGCCCAGGCCCCGGACGCGGTGTACCTGGATTCCACCACGCTGAGCATCGTGGAGGTGGAGGAAGCGATTCTCAAAATCGTGCGTTCGCGGGTAACAAACGGAAGGGACTTCAGTTGAAAGATTTGCTGGTAATGAAATTCGGCGGCACCAGTGTGGGTAGCGCCGAAAGAATGAAGGTGTCGGCACAACTGGCCGCCCAGGAACAGAAAACTCGGCCGGTGGCGATTGTAGTGTCGGCGATGAGCAAGGTCACCGACTTGCTGCTGGATACCATGCGGCACGCCGAAGCCGGCGATCGCGCGGGGATGGAGCGCAACCTCAACCTGTTGCGTGAGCGCCACGAGCAGGCCTGCCGGGAATTGCTGCCGGCCTCCGAACAGGGGGCGGTGCTCGCCAAGCTGCACGACGTGATCGACGAATTCGAGCGCATCGTGAACGGTATGGCGATGCTCGGCGAACGTCCGCCGCGCTCCGTGGATGAAGCCGTGGCGGTTGGCGAGCGCCTCACGGTGGTGCTGGTGAGCGAGCACCTGCGCGTCAGCGGCACGCCCTCGGTAGGCGTCAACGCACGCGACGTGGTGGTGACGGACGCGGTCTTCGGCAACGCGTCGCCCCTGATGGAGCCCACTCGCATCAAGGCCCGGTCGATCCTGCGGCCGTATCTGGATCAGGGGCTGTTGCCCGTGATCACGGGATTCAACGGCGCCACGGCGGACGGGCGTCCGACCACGCTGGGTCGCGGCGGCAGCGATTTTTCGGCGTCGATTGTGGCGGCCGCGCTGGACGCCAGCGAGTTGTGGATCTGGACCGACGTGGATGGCATCATGAGCGCGGACCCGCGCCTGGTGCCGGATGCCCAGGTTCTGGAAGAGATTACCTACGCGGAAGCCGCGGAGCTGGCTTACAACGGCGCCAAGGTGCTCCATCCGCGGACGCTGGCACCCCTGGTGGAAAAGGCGATCCCGGTCTGGAGCAAGAACAGCTTCGCGCCGGAGAAGCCGGGGACCAAGATCGTGCCCTCCATGGCGGTGGAGCATGGCGCGCGGGCAGTCGCCAGTATGCGCAACGTAGCCCTGGTTTCGCTGACGCCGGCAAGTCCTGAAGTCAATGGAGTGCAGGTGCTGGCGCGGGCACTCGAAGCCATCGCGCGGGCGGACGTGGAAGTGCTCGTGTTGACCAGTTCCAGCTACCGGCAGAACTTCTGTGTGCTGGTGCGGGAAGACGAGTTGGATCGCTCCGTACAGGCGCTGGAATCAGCCTTGGCGCTGGAACTTGCGCATCATTACGTACATCCAATAGAAGTAGATCGGAACGTGGGGCTGCTGGCCGCCGTGGGCGAGGGCATGCAGGGGAAGCCCGGCCTGGCGGGCCGCATTTTCACGGCGATTTCACGGGTACAGGTGAACATTATCGCGATCGCCCAGGGTTCCAGCGAGTTGACCATCGCGGTGGTGGTTCGCCGCGAAGGTCTGGAAAAGGCCGTCAAAGCGGTGCATGCGGAGTGCGGTTTGGGAATGCGCCCGCCGGTGCCGGTGTTTCCGTTCGGGGAATCCGAAGGCCGGGCGCAGCACCCTGGAAAGCGGTAAGGCCCGGTTTTCGATATACTGGAGTTTCCCCTTTAGATCACAGGAGTTCTGTCTAACATGTTTGACCTATTTCGTAGCCGCGACAAAATGGTGCGCATCCTCTTGGGTGCCTTGCTGGGCGTCGTGGCGCTCTCGATGCTGACCTACCTGGTCCCGAACTACAGCAACGGCTCGTCCAGTTCGGATATGGTGGTGGCGGAAATCGGCAAAGACACGATCACGCTGCCGGAGATGCAGCGCGTGATTCAGGCGACCATCCGCGGCCGTCAGCTGCCCACGGAAATCCTGCCGACGTATATCCCGCAGATGGTGGACCAGATGGTGACCGAGCGGGCGATGGCGATGGAAGCCGAACGGCTGGGCTACCAGGTGAGCGACGCCGACGTGGCGGACAGTATCCGGCAGATGGTGCCGAGCCTCTTCCCCGACGGCAAGTTCGTTGGCAAGGAAACCTACGCCGCCATGCTGGCGCAACAGAACATGACGATCGACCAGTTCGAAGCCGATCTGAAGCGCCAGGTGGCGATCAGCCGCTTCCGCGATATCGCGATGGAAGGCACGATCGTAACTCCGGCGGAGATCGAAGCCGCGTACCGCAAGAAGAACGACAAGATCAAGGTGGAGTGGGTGAGGCTGACCGCCGACAAGTACAAGGCCGAGTCGCAGCCCACCGCGCAGGAAATCCAGGATTTCTACAAGGCCAACACGTCGCGGTACACCGTGCCGGAGAAGAAGAATCTGACCGTCCTGACGGCCGATGAGGCCAGGATGGCAGCCAGCCTGAACATCACGGACGCAGACCTGCAGCGCGTGTACGACCAGAACAAGGAAGCCTTCCGCACGCCGGAGCGGGTCAAGGCGCGCCACATCCTGTTGAAGACCCAGGGTAAGCCGGCGAGCGAAGAGGCGGCCATCAAGGCCAAGGGCGAGAGTCTTCTGAAGCAGATCAAAGCCGGCGGAGATTTCGCGAAGCTGGCGAAGGAGAATTCCGAAGATCCGGGATCGGCTGCCAACGGCGGCGACCTGGGCGATTGGATCACGCACGGACAGATGGTGCCGGAGTTCGACAAGGCCATTTTCGCGTTGAAGCCGGGTGAGACTAGCGACCTGGTGAAGACCCAGTACGGCTATCACATCGTGCAGACGCTGGCGCGGCAGGATGCCGGAATGCGCACGTTCGCCGAGGTAAAGGGCGATCTGGCCACCCAGTACAAGAAGCAGCGTACCAGCGAACTAATGCAGCAGGCGTCCGACCGGGCGCAGGCGGCACTGCAGAAGGACCCGCAACATCCCGAAAAGGTCGCCGCCGAATTGAACATGCAGTTGGTCAAGGTGCCCAACTACACGACGGGCGGTCCGATCGGCGACATGCCTCCGAACGCGGATTTCGACACGGCAGTGGCGAGCCTCAAGAAGGGCGAGGCCTCGCAGCCGGTGACCGTCAATAACAAAGTGGTGGTCGCGGTGGTGGACGATGTGGTCCCCGGCCGTCCTTCGACCTTCGAAGAAGTGCAGAACCAGATCCGCGATACGATTACCGCCAACCGCGGCGCCGTCGCCGTCCAAAAGCATGCCAACGAGCTGCTTGAGAAGGCCAAGGCGATGGGTGGCGACTTGGAGAAGGCCGCCAAATCGATGGGCCTGGAAGTGAAGACCTCGGGCGACGTGGACCGCAACGGGAGCATCGAAGGGCTCGGCACCGCCAGCTACATCGCGGAAGGCTTCTCGCGTCCCGACGGTTCGGTGTACGGCCCGATCGGCACGCCGGACGGAGGCACCGTGGTGATGAAAGTGATTTCGCACACCGGCGCCGATATGGCGCAGCTGCCCGCGCAGCGTAACGCGATTCGCGACGAAATCAAGAGCCAGCGCGCACGCGACCGCAACACGCTGTTTGAAAGCGGCGTGAAAGACATGTTGATCAAGCAGGGCAAAATCAAGATTCACCAGGACGTGATCAACCGCCTGATCGCCAACTACCGGACCAGCTAAATGCTGCACGGCTTAATGCAGGTCTGGTTCGGCTGGGTCCGGGACGGGGGCTACCTGGGCGTGATCGCCTTGATGGCGATGGAAAGCTCGATCCTCCCGGTACCTAGTGAGATCGTAATCCCCCCGGCGGCTTTCTGGGCGGCGCAGGGGCGCATGAGCTTCGCCGGCGTGGTGCTGGCCGGGACCTTCGGGTCGTGGCTGGGTTCCGCGATTTCCTATTGGATTTCGCGCTGGATCGGCCGCGCGGTAATCCTTCGCTGGGGCAAGCTCGTGCTCATCACGCCCGATAAACTGGAGCGGGCGGAGCAGTTCGTGCAGCGCTATGAAGTCGGCGGGGTCTTCTTCGCCCGCCTGTTGCCGGTGCTCCGGCATCTGATCTCGATTCCCGCCGGGATCGCGCGCATGTCCTTTGGCGTTTTCAGCCTGGTCACGGTGCTGGGTGCAGGCATCTGGTGCACGGTGCTGGCCTGGTTCGGCGCCAAGGTCACGTCGGCGCATCCCGATTTGATGCAGGATCCGGAAGCCCTGGCTGCGATGATGAAGCAGGAAGGCCACTGGATCGTGGCCGCGGTGCTGGTGCTGTGCCTGCTGTATTTCCTGGTGATCCGGCTGACCAACCGCGACACCGCGCCGGTCGCCGACACCGCCGATTAATCAGCGCGCCCGACCAATCCGGCGGCGAAGAGACGATCGTCAACGCGTCCCAGGTGCGCAATTAGGCCGGCGTTGAGCAGCGGCGTATGGCCGATCGTCGTCAGGTACTCCGGCACCGTCCAGATATCCTCCTCGGAAGTCATCCATCCCATTCGATCGAAGCGGCGCAGGTTGACCGGGCGCGAATAATTGCGCAGGGTCTTTTCGCGCTTGAGGTTGTAATAGTGCTCGAAGTAGCTCATGGCGAGCTCGCGGAGGGTGCGGTAAACGGGTTCCCGATAGCGTAAGCCGGAGTAGTTGGATTTGGCGAGCGCGCCCCAATGCCCGCGCACCCGGAAGATGGCGAGTACATGGTCGTCGTCGCGCACGGCCTCGAGATCGAAGAGCAGGGGCGGGTGCCCGATCATGCGCAGCGCGGCCGCGGCAAAGGTGGCGCCTTCCATGCAATGGGCGGTACGCTCGCGCAAGACGGAGCGCGGCGAGAGGCAGGTGGGGCCGTGACGCTCCTTGTTGTACGGCAGGTCGTCGAGGAAGCGCTGGATCTTCTCGGGCGTGGTCAGGCGGCGGAAGACAGCGCGCTCATCGGCGTTGAAGGGGTTGGAGTCCATCGGCAACAGGGTAGCGTAGTTCGGGCGGCGTATACTGAAGGCAGAAATGGGACAGCCTCCGCTGCGACCTCTTCACCGGGATGATTCCCTGAACAAGGTCAAGCTCGCTCAGTTCGAGCGTCTGAAGGACGAAGAGTTATTGCGCTCACTTGAACCGGGCGAGAGTAATTGTCTGAGAGTGAGGCCGGACGGCACTATCCTCGAAGGCCATCATCGGGTTCGCGTGCTCCGAGACCGAGGTATCGACGTGGATTCGCTGCCGCGGCAGATCGAAGAAAAACAACTGGAAAATTGAGGGTTGGAGGATTCCAATGTATACCGAATTGCACTGGGTCGATGGGCCATGGCGAGGAAGGCTGGCGATTTCCGCGCGACCTCGCGGCGGAGATTGGCTCGATGAAGAACTAGCGAGTTGGCGCAAGTCCGGTGTCGATGAAGTGGTATCGCTACTTACCCCGGACGAGGTGGAGAATCTCGAACTCCAAAATGAGGCCGCTCACTCATGGGGTACCGGCATCCGCTTTCTTTCCTTTCCCATCGTCGATCGATGGACTCCCGAGTCCAAGAGTGACGCATTGCATTTGATCGAGAATCTCGATTCCGATCTGACGGCAGGTAAGAACGTGTCGATACATTGCCGGCAGGGCATCGGTCGCGCGGGTCTCATCGCTGCCAGCCTTTTGGTTGCGCGAGGCCTGCAGCCGGACGATGCATTTGAACGAATTAGCCAGTCAAGGGGTGTTGCGGTACCCGAGACGGAAGGACAGCGTGCGTGGGTTGAAGCACTGGCTGCCGAGTTGACGGCCCACCCGCTTCTGGAAGAATAAACATCATGCCGTTTCTGCTGCCAGTCCTCCTCTTCGCCGCTGCGGTCACTCCTTACGATGTCGTCATTCGCAATGGACACGTGATCGATGGGACAGGGTCGCCCTGGTACGCCGCCGATATCGGGATTCGCGCGGGGAAGATTGCCGCGATCGGGAAGCTTTCCGGCGCGCCCGCCAAGCGTACGATCGATGCGCACGGGATGGTGGTCGCGCCCGGGTTCATCGACATGCTCGGGCAATCGGAGCTCACAATCCTGGTGAACCCGCACCTGCCCTCGAAGATCTACCAGGGCATCACCACCGAGATCACGGGCGAAGGCGGCTCGATCGCGCCCTTAAACGACGCCATCCTGAAGGCCGACCACGTCACTTACGAACACTATGGCGTGCAGCCTACCTGGCGCACGTTTCGCGACTACTTCGCGCGGCTGCGCAAGCAGGGGATGGGGATCAATCTGGCGACCTACGTCGGCGCCACGCAGGTGCGCCGCATGGTGCTTGGGGACGACAATCGCGCGCCGTCGGCGGAGGAACTGGAGCGCATGAAAGCGCTGGTGCGCGACGCGATGCGCGAGGGCGCGATCGGACTTTCGACCGCGCTGCAATACGCGCCGGCGCCGTACGCCAAGACCGAAGAACTGATCGCGCTGGCGGCGGAGGCGGCGAGTTTCGGCGGCACCTACGCCTCGCACATTCGCGACGAAGGCGATGCGATTCTGCCCGCGCTCGACGAGGCCTTCCGCATCGGCCGCGAGGCCAGGATCCCGGTCGAGATCTGGCACCTGAAGGCGGCGGGAAAGTCCAACTGGGGACGCATGCCGGAGATCGTGGCGCGAATCGACGCGGCGCGGAAATCAGGTCTGGACGTGGCTGCCGATACCTACGGCTATCCCGCGGCGTTCAACACGTTTTCCGCGGTGATTCCACCCTGGGCGCACGATGGCGGCGATAAGAAGCTGATCGAGCGGTTGAAAGACCCGGCGATGCGGGCGCGCATCCGCAAGGAGATGGAAACCCCCTCGGGCGATTGGAACAACGAGTGGCAGCAGGTGAAAGGGCCCGAGTCTTTCATCCTGAGCGCCGTGCAGAATCCCAAACTGATGCCGCTGCAAGGGAAGACCATCGCGGAAATCGCGAAGCTCTGGAATAAAGACCCGATCGACACCGTGTTCGACATCCTGATCGAGGACGAGGCCTTCACGATGGTCGGCATGTTCATCATGAGCGAGCCCGATGTGGCGCTCGCGATCCGTCAGCCGTGGGTTTCGATCTGCAACGATTCGCAGGGCGCGGCGCTCGATGGCGTGCTCGGCAAAGAACATCCGCATCCGCGCGCGTACGGCACGTTCCCGCGAATCCTGCGCAAATATGTGCGCGAAGAAAGAGTACTGACGCTGGAGGATGCGATCCGCAAATTCACGTCGCTTCCGGCGCAGCGCATGCGCTTCGCGGACCGCGGCGTGTTGAAGGCCGGCATGTGGGCGGACGTCGTCGTCTTCGACCCGGAGACGGTGCGCGACGTGGCCACATTCGATCAACCGAATCAACTCTCCGAAGGCATGCGCTTTGTCCTGGTCAACGGCGTGCCGGTCATCGAGGAAGGCAAGATGACGAACGCTCTCCCCGGGAGAGTGTTGAGCAGGTAGCGGCCAGAAAAGCTCTCTCGAAGCCTGGCAAGCAGCGGCGAATCGACTCCAGCGGGATGGTCAGCGAGAGGCGCATGTAGCCCGGCTTTCCGAAACCGGTGCCGGGGACCGCGAGGATGCCTTCCTGCTGGAGACGGCCGATGAAGGCAATGTCGTCGGGATCCGGGGTCTTCGGGAAGACGTAGAAGCCGCCCTGTGGTCGCGGAGCGTCGTAGCCCATCTCAGTGAGCGCGTCGCAGAGCAGGTCGCGGCGCTCCTGGAACTGCACGATATCCACGGTGGCGTCCGGGACGGCGCCGACAACCCACTGCCAGATCGCCGGCGCGTTGATGTAGCCGAGGATGCGATTGGCGACGGTGCAGGCGGCGCGCAAATCGGCAGCGCCGGGCAGATGCGGAGGAATCGCCAGGTAGCCGATGCGCTCGCCCGGGATGGCCATGGCCTTTGACCAGCTCCAGGCGATCACCACGCGGTCGAAGATGCGCACGGCTTCCGGGGTGCACGCTCCGTCGAAGGTAAGCGGCCGATAGGGTTCGTCGCAGATCACCAGCACCGGATCGGGCAGCACGCGGTTGAGTTCGCGCAACACGGCCTCGCCATAGATGACGCCCGTAGGGTTGTTGGGTGAATTGAGGATGAGCGCGCGGGTTCGCGGCGTGACGGCGGCGGCAATGCGCGCGGCGTCTGGCTGGAAACTCTCGGCGGTCTCTACCGTCACTACGCGTCCGGCGTGATTCTCGATATAGAAGCGGTACTCCGGAAAGTACGGACTGAGGACGATGACCTCGTCGCCCGGATCGAGTATGGCCTTGAGGACGGTGTTGATGGCGCCCGCGGCGCCGTTGGTCATGAGCAGGTCGTCGCCGGTGAAGGCGATTCCCGTGCGCGCTGCGAGGCTTCTGGCGACGGAGCTGCGCACCTCCGGGTAACCTGCGTTCGGCATATAGCCGTGGCTGTGCGGGCGGTTCTCGGCGACGATGCGGCGCAGGGCTTCGAGTACCGCCGCGGGCGGCTCGACATCGGGATTGCCGAGGGAGAAATCGAAGACGTTTTCCGGGCCGCGCTCCCGCCGCAGTTGGACGCCGGCTTCGAACATGCGGCGAATCCAGGAGGCGCACTGTATTTGACCGGCGATGGCGCGGGAGATCGTCATAAGAGGTCCAGGTCCCTAATTCGATGATAACCCCACTTGATAGTGGTGTTCAAGTCACAATCTTTCGGCTAAGGGGCTTTCGGATCGGATATGCCTTTGAGGGAAGTCGGTTGACCGGACTTCCCGGTTAATTCGGGAGGCCGCTGCGCCAGCGGCGCAATGGCGCCCTGCTAAGGGCTCTCCGGGAAGTCGTTTGACCGGACTTCCCGGTTAATGCGGGAAGCCGCAGCGCCAGAGGCGCAATGCCGCCCTGCAAAGGGCTTTGTGCCAAGGGCTATAATCGTTGCTTCCATGACACCGACTCTCGTCAGGCCTGAGCACTCGCGCTTCCGCTGGACCGTCTGCGCGCTGCTCTTTTTTGCGACCACGATCAACTACGTGGACCGGCAAGTTTTGAGCATGCTGGCGGATACGTTGAGAATTCAGATCGGCTGGACGGCGATCGAATACAGCAGAATCACCACAGCGTTTTCTCTGTCATATATGTTCGGGTTGCTGGGTGCCGGGCGCCTGCTCGATAAATTCGGGACGCGCATCGGCTTCGCGATTGCGATCACAGTGTGGAGCGTGGCCGCTATGGCGCATGCGTGGGCTACCAGCGCGCTTACGTTCGGAATCGCCCGCTCCCTGCTGGGATTGGGCGAAGCCGCGAATTTCCCGGCCTGCATCAAGACCATCGCGGAGTGGTTTCCCAAGAGGGAGCGCGCGCATGCCACCGGGATCTTCAACTCGGGGTCGAACATCGGCGCGGTGATTGCGCCGATCAGCGTGCCTTGGCTCGCGATCAACTACGGCTGGCAATCAGCCTTTCTGATTACAGGCGCACTTGGTTTCTTGTGGCTCGGAGCATGGCTCCTGCTTTACGGACCCCCGCAACTGCACAAGAGCGTATCGGCAGCCGAGCTGAAACTCATTGAGAGCGATCCCCCGGATAAGGCGGGATCCTATCCGTGGCAGCGTTTGTTGCCGCGCCGGGAGACCTGGGCCTTCGGCCTCGGCAAGTTCCTCACGGATCCCATCTGGTGGTTCTACCTGTTCTGGTTGCCCATGTATTTCCAGGAGACCTTTCACCTGAAGCTCACTCAGCTTCCGCTTCCCATGCTCGTGATTTACAACGCGTCGAGCGTGGGTAGTATCGGGGGCGGATGGCTCTCCTCGGGCCTGATCAACCGGGGTTGGACCGTCAACCGCGCACGCAAAATGGCAATGCTGGTCTGCGCCATCAGCGTGCTGCCGGTCTTTGCTGTGCCGTACGCCAATAAGAACAGCATGTGGGAAGTGGTCGCGATTCTGAGCCTGGCGATGGCGGCACATCAGGGCTTTAGCGCGAATCTCTTCACGACTACCTCGGATATGTTTCCGCGCTCGGCTGTGGGCAGTGTAGTGGGGATCGGCGGCGCCATGGGTGCGCTAGGCATCGCCCTGATGCAGACGCTGGCAGGCTATGTCGTCCAGTTGACGGGAAGCTATTCGGTGCTCTTCATGATTTGCGCGTCGATGTACCTGGTAGCGCTTGGCGTGATTCAGATTCTGGCGCCGAAGCTCGAACCGGCGAAGCTGGATTGACGGCGTGGCTGCCCGCTGGCGCACACCAGGAGCGCTCTTCGCGCTCCTTCTGCTGACGGCGGGCTTCTACTGGAAGCTCACGCTATCCCGCGAATGGACCTGGCTGGAAGCCCCGGACCAGGCCAATGTGGTGCGTCCGTGGCTGGATTTCCAGGCGCGCGAATTCCACGCCGGCCGCTTCCCGCTCTGGGACCCCTACGAATGGGGCGGCCACACGCTGATCGGGCAGGTACAGCCCGGCATCACGAATCCCTTGAACTGGATCCTGTTCGCGATGCCGCTGCGCGACGGCCACATTCCGATTACCACGCTGCACTGGTATTGGGTCCTGATCCACTGGCTGGGCGCGGCGGCCTGTTATGCGCTGTGCCGTGACCTGAAGGCCGGGCAACTGGCGTCGATCGCGGGGGCGTCGATCTTCGCGCTGGCCGGCTTCGTCGGGCACACGGACTGGCCTCAGATCCTCATGACCTCGATCTGGCTTCCGGTCGTCTTCCTGTACTTCGCGCGGGCGGCGCGCGACTACCGGCCGCTGGGCAGCGCGGCGTTGTCCGGTGCGGCGCTCGGCATGGCCTTCCTCAGCGGTCACCACGTAGTGCCGACCTTCACCGCGGTATTGGTCGGCGCGTTGTGGATGGTCTACCTCGCGATGGAGTGGCGGACGCGATGGGCGCCGGTCGCGCTCTTCTTCGCGGTCTGGCTGCTGGTGTCCGCGGTCCAGGTGCTGCCGGCGATCGAGTACGCAAAACAATCGCTGCGTTGGGCAGGCGCACCGGAACCGCTCCGCTGGGGCCAGCCGGTGCCGTACGATGTGCACGCTCAATACTCACTGCAATGGCCGACGGTACCGGGGATCGTGCTGCCCGGCATCTCCCTGCACGTCAACCCGCACGTCGGATTCGTCGCGTTGGCCCTGGCGCTGGCCGCGATCTGGTGGCGCCGGCGCGAAGCCGCGGTGCGCTGGTTTGCGGCGATAGCGGCAGGCGGCCTGCTGCTGGCGCTCGGCAAAGACTTTCCGTTGTACTGGCTGATCTACCGTTTCGTACCGATGGTCGAGAAGGCGCGCGAGCCGGCCATGGCGATCGTACTCTTCCAACTCGGCATCGCGGTTCTGGCCGCGCTCGGAATTGCACGGCAACGGCGGGCCTGGTTCGCGATCCTGGCGCTGGTGCTGATCTTGGCGGAGGCGGTCAACAATGCGCCGCGACTGGCGCGCATCGACCGGCGCGATTCCTACTCCGCGATGGTCGACCGCCAGGCCGACATCGCCACCTTCCTGCGCGCGCAACCCGGATGGTTTCGCGTGGATTTCGACGCTACCGACGTGCCGTACAACTTCGGCGATCTCTACGGCGTGGAGCAGTTCGGCGGCGCGGTGTCGTCAATGCCGTTACGGGTTCACCGCATGCTCGGGCGCGAGGAAACTCCCGCGATCTACGGCATTCGCTACCGCGTCGCGCGTAAGGCGTCCGGCCCCGCGCAGCAGGAGGTCTTCGTGTCGCGCAGCGGCTTGCGCGTCTGGCAGGATCCACGAATCGCCGAGCCGATCGCCGCATGGCGCGCCGCGCCATGCGCCGCTGGCGACGATCGGTTCCGAGTGATCTCGCGCGCTCCGGAGTACTTCGCGATGGAAGCGGAGCTGGCATGTCCCGCGCTGGTGCGCGTCGGCGACAGTTGGTATCCCGGCTGGCGCTCGCGCGTGGATGGCGAGAAGAAGCCCGTCCAGGAACTCGATTCCGTGCGCGCCGTTCAAGTGGAGGCAGGCAGGCACAGGATTGAGTTCTACTACCGCCCGTCGCCGGTCTACTGGGGACTCGGCCTCACCCTCCTCGGCCTGGCAGCCTGTGGGATAGGCCTCCTGGCCTGTCCAGCCGAGCTTGCTCGGCCCGGCGAGGCTGAGGAGGCCTGTCCCACCGGCAGTGGTAAGATCAACCTGAAATGACGATCCGGCCGGGGAGCGACCGCTCGCTCTTCATTTCCTTTGGCGATGAGATTTCGCTCGAAACGCACCTCGCGGTGGCGCGGCTGACGCGTTGTCTGGAAGGGGTGCGCGGCATCCTCAACCTTCACCCTGCGTATACTTCCGTGCTGGTGGATTTCGACCCGCGCCTGCGCAGCCACGCGGAGGTCGAAGCTCTGGTACGCGAGCGCGTGGAGACCTACCAGCATCAATCCCCGCCCGAACCCAGGCACCTCGAAATCCCGGTGCGCTACGGCGGCGAGTTCGGGCCCGATCTCGCGGATGTGGCGCGGCACGCCGGCCTGAGCGAGGCGCGCGTAGTGGAATTGCATTCGTCGGCTGAATACCTGGTGTATTTTGTCGGCTTCTCCACCTGCTTTCCCTACCTCGGCGGGCTGCCGCCGGAGCTGGCGACTCCGCGGCTGGCGGCGCCGCGCAGGCATGTGCCGGTGGGCAGCGTGGCCATCGGCGGGGCGCAGGCCGGCATCTATCCGCTGGCATCGCCCGGCGGCTGGAGGCTGATCGGGCGGACCTCGGTGACGCTCTTCGACCCGGCCGCATCGCCGCCACCGCTGCTACGGATGGGCGACCGGGTGCGCTTCACGGTTTCGCGGGAGGGGCGCGCCTGAGCACCATTCACGTAATTTCGCCGGGCTTCCTGACCACGGTACAGGATCCGGGTCGCTTCGGCTTCGCGCAGTACGGCATCTCGGCGTCGGGCGCGGCAGACCCGCTGGCATTGCGCGCCGCCAATCTCCTGGTGGGCAATGCGGAGAACGCGCCGGCGCTCGAGATGACGCTTACGGGCGGTGAGTTCGCCTTTGAAGGCAACTCCGTGGTCGCCCTGGCTGGTGCCGATTTCGGGGCGAATATTCCGCAGTGGCAGGCCGTTGAGGTGCGCTCCGGCGGCGTGGTGCGCTGCGCAGCGGCCCGCAATGGCGCGCGCTGCTACCTCGCGGTCCGCGGCGGCCTCGATGTGCCGCTCGTCATGGGCAGCGCTTCGGTGCACGTGATGACCGGGGTCGGCGGGCGGCCGCTCCGCAAGGGCGACCGGCTGGCGATTGGCAATGCGGCGGTCCGCGGTCCGCGCAAGCCGGCGCGCGGAACACCCGCCTATTCCGGCACGGCCTGCCTGCGCGCGACCGCGGGACCGCAGGCGCGCTGGTTTGGCGAGGAGCTTTATACCGCCGCGTACCTGGTCAGCGAGGAGTCCAATCGGATGGGCATCCGGCTCAAGGGTCCGGCATTGAAATCCCCAGCCGGCGGGATGATTACGGAGGGCGTGCCGCTGGGTGCGGTCCAGGCGCCGCCCGATGGACAACCAATCGTGTTGTTCGTGGAGCATCAGACCACCGGCGGCTATCCCAAGCCGGCCAACGTGATCTCCGCGGATTTCTGGCGGCTGGGGCAATTGCGCCCGCGCGACGAGGTGCGCTTTGAGCGGATCACGCTCGAAGGCGCATGGAACCTGTTGCGCGAGCAGGAGGAGTGGTTGTATTCGCTATGAAGATCGATCTGAATTGCGATATGGGGGAGTTGGACGACGCCGCACACGAGGCGGCGCTGATGCAATACATCACGTCCGCGAACGTCGCCTGCGGCGGGCATGCGGGCGACGAACAGACCATGGAGCGCACGGTGCGGCTGGCCCTGGAACGCGGAGTCCGGATCGGAGCGCATCCGGGCTATCCCGACCGCGAGAATTTCGGCCGGCTGGAGATCGCGATGACGGCCGAGGCGATCGCCGATGCGGTGCAACAGCAGATCGAACGGCTGGAAGCAGTGGTCGCGCGGTTGGGCGGTAAGATTGTTCACGTCAAACCGCATGGCGCGCTGTATAACGTCGCCGTAAAGAACGCCGAGGTAGCGCGCGCTATCGCCACCGGAGTCGCGCGCTGGAATCCCGAGGTGCCGATCTTCGGACTGGCCGGGTCGCCAATGCTCGACGTGTGGCGCGGCATGGGGATGAAGGTGGCGGGTGAGGCCTTCGCCGACCGTCGCTATGAGCCGGATGGCACGTTACGATCGCGAAAGTTTGCCGACGCGCTGATCACCGATCCGGCGGCCGCTGCCGCGCAGGCGCTGCGCTTTGCGCAGGAGGGCGTCGCGGAGACCGTCTGCGTGCATGGGGATACCCCAGGGGCGGTAGCGATTCTGAAAGCCTGCCATGACGCGCTAAGATAGTGAAAATGAGGCTTTTTGCCGCTGCTGCTGCTTTACTGTTTACGGCTCCGCTCTACGCCCAGAGCACTTGTACGCTGGTGGTGACCCCGCCGAGTTTCGCAATCCCCGCCAGCACGTACACCGCGGATATCGCCGTGACCCAACCGGCAGGCAGCGACTGCGGCAGTTTTTCGGTGACCTCGCAAGCCAATTGGATTCACATTACCGCAGGCCAGACGGGCGGCACCGTACCCGGAAAGGTAAGTTTCACCGCCGATTCCAATCCGAGCGGGCAATCGCGTAGCGCGACAATCCGCATCTCCACACAGAACGTCACCGTTAACCAGGATGGCGCCGCCTGCAGTTTCGGTATCAATCCCAAGTCGCAAAGCTTCCCGATTGCCGCCGCCACCGGCTCCTTCGCGGTGCAAGCCAACTGCGGATGGTCCGCCTTCGGCAGCGCCACGTGGATCGCGATTCCCTCCGGAGGCTCGGGTTCCTCCGATGGCACCGTCAGTTTCACGGTAGCCGCGAACACCTGTGTCGACGGCAGGACCGGCAGCATCACGGTATCCACCGGCCAGCCGACCCCACCCGTATTTACCATCACGCAGGATGGATCGCAAAGTAATCTGACTCTCTCCGCCACTACCGCGACCGCTCCCGCCGCGGCCGCCGATTACCGGATCACCATCACTACCGGAGACACCTGCAACTGGAGCGCCTATAGCGACGTGAGCTGGATGACGATCACCAACGGGACCCCGGGCACCGGCAATGGTGGCCTGGTCTATCACCTCTTGGAAAACAAGAGCATTGTGCGCACCGGCATCATTCACGTGGGCGCGCTCACGTACACGGTGACGCAGCAGCCGCCTCCGCCGCCGCCGGTGGTGTTGAGCAGTGTGGCGAATGCGGCGAACTATGCGACCGACGCGGTTTCCCCGGGGGAGATCGTCACCCTGTTCGGCTCCAATCTGGGGCCGGCTTCCATCGTCACCCTGCAGCTCAACGACAAAGGGGCCGTGACTACCACGCTGGCTGAAACTCAGGTGCTGTTCGATGGCGTTGCGGCGCCCATGATCTACACGGCCGCCGGGCAGGTGAGCGCCGTCGTGCCGTATGGCGTCGCTGGCAAAGGCAGCACCAAGGTGCAGGTACAGTATCAGGGCGCGGTTTCCAACACGCAGACGGTCACGGTGCAGGCCGCCACACCTGGAATCTTCACGCTGGATGCCAGCGGATCCGGTCCCGGAGCCATTCTCAACCAGGACAACACGGTCAACACTTCGTCCAATCCGGCCGCCCGCGGTTCGATCATCGCGATTTATCTGACGGGTGGCGGGGTCACCACGCCGGCATCGGTCGATGGTTCGGTAGCCCCTGCGCCGCCGCCGCAACTGGTGCAGACGCCGGTGGTGACGATCGGCGGCGTGAATGCGGTGGTGAAGTTTGCGGGAGCGTCGCCGGGCTCCGTTACGGGGTTGACCCAGATCAACGTCGAGGTCCCCGCCGGAGCCGCCACATCCCTGGCGCTCCCCGTGGTCATCAAGATCGGCAATTTCTCCAGCACCGGCGTTGCTACGGTCGCGGTGAACTAGCCTTACCTCCCGATGTTATACTGCGGGTCATCCAGGAGGGTTCCCATGAATCGCCGGCATTTTCTTCGCGCGGGCGCCGCGGGCGTCATCTCGCTGAATCATTTTCCTCACCATCTGTTCGCGGCCGCCATGCCCAGGAACGCTACCGACCGGATCCTTCTGGGACCGCGAAAAATCGAGCTCAGCCGTATGGCGATGGGCACCGGCACCAGCGGCAGCAACGGAAGCTCCAACCAGACGCGAAAGCTGGGATACCACGGCGTTGCCGAGCTCTTCCGCGCCGCCTACGATCAGGGCATCAACTTCTGGGATTCCGCTGACCAGTACGGCAGCCACACTTACATCCGCGACCACCGCGGCCGCCGTCAAGGCCGATATCGATCGCTACCGCCGCGAGCTCGGCGTGGATACAATCGATATCCTGCTGCTCCACAATCAACAGGCCGCTGATTGGAATGTCCGCATGCGGCCCTGTATGGACGTAATCAGCGAAGCGCGCGATCGCGGCATCATCCGCACGCACGGCACGTCCTGCCACACCCTGCCCGCGCTCAAAACCGCTGCTGCCGAACCTTGGGTGGAAGTCGATCTCGCGCGCTTGAATCCCGCCGGACTGCACATGGATTCCACGCCGGAGAACGTGATCGCGGTGCTTCGCCAGATGAACCAGGCCGGCAAAGGCGTGATCGGCATGAAGATTCTGGCGCAGGGCGATTTGCGCCACAAGGCCGATGAAGCGCTGCAGTTCGCCATGGCGCAGGATTGCCTCGACGGCATCACGATCGGCAGCGAAAGCCGCGCCGAGATGGAAGACCTGCTCCGCAAAATCCCCGCCGCCAGCGTGCGGGGATAGTGGGACAGGCCTCCCGGCCTGTCCACTTGCTGCCTTAAACCTCCCTACATCGGCCTTACATTGATCGGCACGGGCTTGAACAACAAATCCTGGAAATCGAAGCTGAAATCGGTGAGCGGAGATACCGCCGACATGCGCATTTCATCGATCGTCCCATCGGGCTTCAGCGTGAACGTGACGTACGCGTCCGCATCCAGCGTGCGATTCTTCCAGCGGGCCACGAACGTGTCGTACTGCCAGTGTTCCAGTTCCCCGGCCAAGTCCGGGCTGTGGGTGAAGTAGATCGAGAGCTTTCCACCTTGCTCCTCGATCCGGATATCGCCGTACCACGCGTCGCGATAGCGGCCCGCGTAGGACGTCAAAGGCAGCGCCGGGCGGGTATTCGGATTGCGCTTGCCCGTGGCTTTCTTTACGGTCTCCTCGGCCTCCGCCTGCGCCGATTTGACGCGCGCCGCGTACGCCGCTACCCAATCGGTGCCGGGCACGCCCAGATAGTGATCCAGCACGGTGTTGACGATCGCGTTGTGCGCGCCCGTCGCTTCCTGGTTGGTCAGCACCACGATGCCCAGCTTCAATTCCGGAATCAGCGCGGTCCGCGAGACATATCCCGAGAGCATTCCGTTGTGCCCCACCAGCCGCTTCCCGCGATAATCGCGCAGGTCCCAGCCCAGCCCGTAGGTGTGAAAGCTCGGATGCACGGCGGCGAATGCCGCCGGCGAATCCTTGGGCAGGTCGTCGATCGGCAGAATCGTCTGGCCGGACCACATCTCCTTGCCCTGCGCAGCGCTGAACAGCTTCGTCTTGCCCACAGTCCCGGCGCTCAACTGCGCGTTCATCCACTTCGCCAGGTCCGCCACGCAGGAAACAATCGCGCCCGCTGGAGCGTTGTTGTCCACGTCTTCCTGCGGCAATGCCTCGAGCTTACCCGAGAGATTGTTGTGCGGAATGGCAACGTCCTTGCCCGATTTTAGGGCCGCCGTACGCGTGAACGTGTTGGTCATCCCGAGCGGCGTGAAGATGCGGTCTTTGACGAAATCGTCCCAACTCTTGCCGCTCACCGCCGCCACCACCTGGCCCGCTACCAGGTACAGCAGGTTGTCGTACGCATACGCGCTGCGGAAACTCGTGGCCGGCTTGATGAAGCGCAGCCGCCGTACGATCTCTTCCCCGCTGATGTCGCTGGGCGGAAAGAACATAAGGTCGCCCGCGCCCAGCCCGAGCCCGCTGCGGTGCGAGAGCAAATCGCGGATCGTCATCTCGTGCGTGACATATGGGTCGTACATCTGGAAGCCCTGGAGGTGTTGAATCACCTGATCGTCCCAACGGAGCTTGTGCTCGTCCACCAGCATGGCCAGCGCCGCCGTCGTGAAGGCTTTGGTATTGCTCGCGATGCGGAACAGGGATTGTGCGGTCACCGGCGCGGGTTCGCCGATTTTGCGCACGCCGTAGCCCTTCGCCAGCACTACGTCGCCATCCTTGACGATCGCCACCGCGATTCCGGGAACGTCGAACTCTTTGCGTGCCCGTTCCACCACCTGGTCCACATATTCCTGGTCCACATAGGTCAGTGCCGGGCACAGGGCCGCCGCCAAAACCATCGCGGCCGGCAGGCGAAAGACATTCATCATCGAGGCCTCACTTTTCCAATAACTGATCGTACACTTCCCGCTTGGAAAGTCCACGACGCCGCGCCACCTGCTTGATGGCGTCCATACGCGGCACGCCGCCGCTGATCAGGGCGTCCACCGCTTCCGGAATCGGCGTGTCATCTGGCGGCGGCGCCATGGCCTTGCCGATCAGCAGCGTGATCTCACCTTTGACCGAGTCACGCGCCGCCAGTTGATCGTGGATCTCGGCGGCGGTGCCGCGCAGAAATTCCTCGTGGATTTTTGTGATCTCGCGTGCCACCACCACCGGCCGCGGTCCCATTGCGGCTTCGATCGCCTCCAGCGTCTCCAGAATCCGGTGCGGCGCCTCGTAGAAAATCAGCGTGGCGTGCTCCCCGGCGAGCGATTCCAGCAGCTTCAAGCGCTGGCCCGTCTTGGGCGGCAGGAAGCCACCGAAGTGGAAGGAATCGGTCGGCAGTCCCGATGCCGCCAGCGCCGTCAGCGATGCCGAAGGGCCCGGAATCGGCTGCACGCCGATACCCGCCTCGATCGCCGCATGCACCAGGCGGTAGCCGGGGTCGGACACCAGCGGCATGCCGGCATCGGAGACCAGCGCGATCGTCTCGCCCGCCAGCAGGCGCGCCGTCAGGTCTTCCGTGCGCTCGGCTTCGTTGTGGTCGTGATAGCTGATGGTAGGTTTGTGGATGTCGTAATGGTCCAGCAGTTTGCGCGTCTGCCGCGTGTCTTCGCACGCGATCAGGTCGGCTTCGCCCAGCACGCGGACGGCGCGATAGGTGATATCTTCCAAATTCCCGATGGGCGTGGCCACAACATAAAGCAGACCGGGCATGTATTGAGTATAGTGTCGCGAGTCTTCCTCTACCGGACCGCGACGGTCAGCGAGCGATCCAGTCGCTATACTCGAAAGTTAGGACTTAGGAGGAATCGATGACTCCACAGGAAGTGCTGGAATACGCGAAAACGAACGGTGCGCAGCAACTGGATCTCCGGTTCACCGATATCCCGAGCTTGCAGCACCACGTCTCTTACCCAATGAACCAGGTGGATGAGAGCAGCTTCGAAGAAGGCTTCGGCATGGATGGATCGAGCATCCGCGGTTGGGCGGCGATCCACGAGAGCGACATGCTCCTCATCCCCGATCCCACCACCGCCTTCATGGATCCCTTCGCCGAAGTGCCCACCGTGGTGATGTACGGCGATGTCAAGGACCCGATCACCAAGCAGCGCTACGAACGCGACCCGCGCTGGATCGCGCAGAAGGCCGAACTCTACCTCAAGAATAGCGGTGTCGCCGACACGTCCTATTTCGGCGCCGAGGCCGAGTTCTTCATCTTCGACAACGTCAGCTTCGACCAGAATCAGCACTCCGGCTTCTACTATATCGATGCCGAAGAGGGCCGCTGGAATTCCGGCCGCCGCGAAAACAATCTGGGCTACCGGCCGCGCTACAAGGAGGGCTACTTCCCGGTGCCGCCCACGGACCACTACCAGGACCTGCGCAGTGAGATGGTCCGTACCATGATCGAGTGCGGCCTCAACATCGAGTGCCACCACCACGAAGTCGCCACCGGCGGCCAGTGCGAGATCGATCAGAAGTACGACACGCTGGTGCGCAGCGCGGACAATATGATGCTGTACAAATACATTGTCCGCAACGTGGCCAACCAGTACGGCAAAACCGTCACCTTCATGCCCAAGCCCATCTTCGGCGATAACGGCAGCGGCATGCACTGCCACCAGAGCCTGTGGCGCGAGGGCAAGCCGCTCTTCGCCGGCGATAGCTACGCCGGGCTCAGCCCGATGGCGCTTCACTATATCGGCGGGCTGCTGAAGCACGCGCGCGCGCTTTCCGCCATCATCGCCCCCACCACCAACAGCTACAAGCGCCTGGTGCCCGGGTACGAAGCGCCGGTTAACCTGGCTTATTCGCGCCGCAATCGCAGCGCCGCGGTGCGCATCCCGATGTACTCCGCGAGTCCCAAAGCCAAGCGCGTGGAATTCCGCCCGCCCGACGCCTCGGCCAATCCGTACCTGGCTTTCGCCGCCATGCTGATGGCCGGGCTCGATGGCGTGATGAATCGCATCAACCCGGGCGAGCCGCTCGACAAGGACATCTACGATCTTTCCCCCGAGGAAATGAAGAGTGTGCCCTCCATGCCGGGCTCGCTCGACGAAGCGCTCACTTGCCTGGAAGACGACCACGGCTTCCTGATGCGCGGCGATGTCTTCACAGAAGAGCTGATCGAGACCTTCATCGACTACAAACGCAAGAACGAAGCCGAGGCCGTGCGCCTGCGCCCGCACCCCTACGAATTCGCGCTCTACTACGACATTTAGCCGCTGGAACCCACAAAGGGTGACAGGCGAAAGCGCCCAATGCCAGTGACCTTTCCCAACATAGAGAGTGCGACAGAATTTGTGGGGCAGACCCCCTGGTCTGCGCGGGACGCCCTCGTCCCGCTCTACGCGCACAGAAGCAGGGTCCCGCGCACGACGAAGGCCGACGAGGGCGTCGGCCGCGGACGAGGGCGTCCGCCGTACAACTTATGCAAGGCACGATCGTTCAGGTAAACATCTCGCCGGGCGGACTGCCCAAACGCGCGATCGCCGAAGGCATCATCACGCCGCTCGGAATCGAGGGCGATCTCCATGCCCACCCCGCGATCCATGGTGGTCCAACGAAGGCTATCCTGATCATCGCGGCCGAGGTGGTGGATACCCTGGTGGAGCGAGGCTACCCGCTGTTCTACGGCGCCTTGGGCGAGAACCTCACCACGCGCGGTATCGAGATTCGCGACTTTCGCATCGGTGATCAATTCCGGGCAGGCGGCGCCACGCTCGAGATCACCCAGCCGCGCGGCCCCTGCTCCGCGCTCGATATCTATGGCGAAGCCCTTAAACTCGAGGTCTACGATCAGAAGGTGAAGCAGCGCGACCCCACGTCGCCGCGCTGGGGTATGAGCGGCTTCTACGCCAGCGTGGTCGTGCCCGGCCCGGTGCAGGCGGGGGACGCGGTCACGCTGCTCTCCAAGCTGGCGTGAAGCATGATCAGCCTCGAAATGCTGGCGTCCGTTCCCGATCCGGAAAGTGTGCGCCACTACCTCGGCTCCCTGCGCCAGGAATTTCCCGCCGCCTTCGAGCGCATCGTGCAGACGCCCTCCGCGCTGCGCATCGCCATCCACGTCTTTTCCTACAGCCGTTTTCTCTCCGATGCGATGCTGCGCGAACCGGAGCGCGTGCTCCAGCTCTCCAATTCGCGCAGCTTCGACCGCGTTCTGAGCGTGGAGGAGTATCGCGAGAAACTCTACTCGTTTCTCGGCGCCGGCATCCCTTCCGCGGTGGATTTCGCGCGCTTCCGGCGGCGCCACATCCTGCGCATCCTGCTGCGCGACGTGCTGGGCGCGGCCTCGCTCGCCAACGTCACCGAGGAATTGTCGAACCTTGCCGACGCGATCCTCGATGTGGCTTACCGCCGCATTCGCGCCGAACTCGTGGCCCGGCACGGAGAACCGCGGCTTGAGGACGGCGCCCTCTGCGGCTTCAGCGTGATCTCGCTCGGCAAACTCGGCGGCAAGGAGCTGAACTACAGTTCCGATATCGATCTCATGTTCGTCTATGGCGGCGCTGGCGAAACCGATGGACCCGGCGTCCTGACGAATAAGGAATTCTACAAGAAGGTCGCCAATCAATACACCGCGCTGCTTTCCAGCTACACCGCCGAAGGTCAGTGCTATCGCGTCGATCTCCGCCTCCGCCCCGATGGCACCCTGGGGGAGGTGGCGATCTCCGAGGAAGGCGCCCTGGCCTATTACGCCGAGCGTGCGCGCGATTGGGAAAAGCAGATGCTGATCAAGGCGCGCATTTCGGCCGGCGAAAGCGAGCCCGGCGCCGCCCTATTGGAATTTGTGGAGCCGCTGATCTACCAGAGCTCGCTCGATTTTCGCGCGGTGGAGGCCGTCAGCGAAACGCGCCAGCGCATCAGCGAAAAGCTGGCCGCCAAACGCGGTGCCCACGGCGGGCTGGATGTGAAGCTCACGCCCGGCGGGATTCGCGATATCGAATTCCTGGTGCAGTGCCTGCAACGGCTCTACGGCGGCCGCGAGCAATGGGTGCGCCACGGAGGCACCATGTTCGCGCTTTTCCGCTTGCGCGATAAGGGCCTGCTCTCCGATGGCGAATATGCGCGCCTGGCCACCGCCTATCAGTTCCTGCGCTACGTGGAGCATCGCCTGCAAGTGGAGGAAGACCGCCAGACCCACACCCTGCCCACCGGTCGCGAACGGCTCGACGTGCTGGCGCGTAAGATGCCGCAGGGTATCCAAAATGGCGAAGAACTCAGGCAGCGCCTGCAGGAACATTTGGCCGCGGTGCGCGGGATCTATACCCGCGTGGTCCACGCCTACCGCTATCCCGTCGTGGCGACCGAGGAGCCCCCGCGTCGCGAGGAGCCCCCGCCTCCGCCGCCGGAGAGCCACGTTTCGCGCGCTCTCGAACAGAGCGCGCCGCGCCTTGCCGCCGCCATCGCCGCCGCCAACCTCCGCCGCGGGCGGGTGCGCTTCGATCACTTTCTGGAAGACGCCGCGGCTTCGCCGGACCGGTTGGCGCGTCTGGAGGCCGCGCCCGAAGGCGTGCTCGATCTCTTCGAACACAGCGCCCACTTCGCAGACCAGTTGCTCCGCTACCCCGAGCTGCTGGAGGAAATCGGCGAGCCCTTCCAACTCGAAGGCGGTGCCCTCGCCGATGGCGCCTCGCTCCGCCGCTTCTACCGCCGGCAGATGCTGCGCATCCAGTGCGAGAGCATGTTGGCGCGCGAACCTATCTTCCGCACGCTCGGCAAAACCAGCGTGCTCGCCGATAGCGTGATCGCCGCCGCCTACCGCATCGCGCTCACCGACGCCCCTCCGCCGGCCGCGCCAGACTACATGCCCGGCGACCAGATGATGGTGATCTCCCTCGGCCGCCTCGGCATGCGCGAGTTCGATCTGGGCAGCGACGCCGACGTCAACTTCGTCATTCCGGATGACGACGCCGGCGAACAGGTCTATTGGACCGGAGTTGCCGAACGCATCATCCAGACACTCAGCTCCTACACCGGCGAAGGCGTCATGTTCGCCATCGATACGCGGCTCAAACCCAACGGCCGCGCCGGCGACCTGGTGCAGACCGAGAGCGCCTACAAGACCTACTTCGCCGAGAAGGCCGAGGCCTGGGAGGGAATCGCCTACATGAAGGCGCGCGCGCTCGCCGGCAACCTGGAGCGCGCCACGACGTTTCTTCACGAACTGCAGGACGTCGACTGGCGCCGCTACGGCCAGAGCATGCGCTCCAAACACGAATTGGGCGAAATGCGCGCGCGCCTGGAGCGCGAACAAGGCGCCCGCAACCCGCTCAAGGCCGGCGTTGGAGGTTATTATGATATCGACTTCGCGCTGATGTACCTTCGACTGCGCGGAGCGGGGATTTTCTATAAAGTGCTCAATACCCCGGAACGCATCGACGTTATCGAAAAAATGGGTCACCTCGAGCCGGCGGACGCGGCCTTCCTCCGCGATGCCGCCACCTTTTACCGCGCGCTCGATCACGGCCAGCGGATCTCCACCGGCCATGCGGAAGGCAGCCTGCCCACTTCCGAAGCGCAGTTTGAAGTGCTCACCGACCTGGTAAAGCGTTGGACGCCGGCCCACCTTCACCAACACCCGTTGGACGTCACCCTGCGCGAAATCCGCACCCGCACCCGCGAATTCTTCGACCGCCTCTTCGGAGGCGCATAATGCCCCCCGTCAACGCAACGAGCCCCCGCCCCCCCGCATCGCCCTCAATCAGAGCCGCGACCGTCAGGGAGCGGTCGCTAATTTGCCGTTTTAACGGGCCGATCTCCGGAGATTACCGACCGCTCCTTGACAGTCGCGGCTCGGATGGCGATGTTGTTCCTTCGGGTCCACAACAGATGTGGGGCAGCCGGCGCGCCCTCCACCGGAGCCAATCCCCGTGCGACTGAAACTCCTCCACTTCCTGACTTCCCTGCTCGCCGTCGCCGGAGTGCTGGCGCTCTATCTCTTCGTCCTCCCCGTCAACAACACCACGGTCGCGCTCTCTCTCCTGCTGGTAATTCTCGCGGTGTCGGCCCGCTGGGGCTTGGCAGAAGCCACGCTCGCGTCCGTGATCGCCGTCCTCGGCCTGAACTACTACTTCCTGCCGCCCGTGCGCACTTTTACCATTCAGGATCCGCAGAACTGGGTGGCGCTGGTTGCCTTCCTGGTGACGGCCGTCACCGCCAGCCAGCTCTCGGCGCGGGTGCGCCGGCGCGCGGCGGAGGCCGAAGCGCGGCGCCTCGAAATCGAACGTCTCTATGCGCTCGTACAGGCGATGATTTTGAGCGGCAACGCGCGCCGTACGCTACGCGAGTTCGTGCAATCCGTGGTCAAGGTCTTCGCCTGCGACGCGGCCGCCTTCTACTATCAGCCCGGCGGCGAGTTCTTCCGCTCCGGGCCGGAAAGCAGCCCGATCACCGATCATGACCTGCTGGCGGCGGCCGAGGTCGACCACGTGTCGGTGGATCCCGAACGCAGAATTGCAACCGCTCCCGTACGTCTCGGAGGCCGGCCTCTGGGCAGCATGGCACTGCTCGGCGAACTGCCTTCCGAACAGACCATACGCGCCATCGTCAACCTGGTCGCGATCGCCGTGGAGAAGGCGCGCGCGCTCGAGGATGCCAGCCATGCCGAGGCCGCGCGCCAGAGTGAGGTACTGAAATCTGCGCTGCTGGATTCGCTGGCGCACGATATCAAAACGCCGCTCACCTCCATCAAGGCCGCGGTCACCAGCCTGCTGAGTAACGGCGCCGCGGCCGACCGGGAACTGCTCACCATCATCAACGAGGAGGCCGATCGGCTAAACCAGTTGGCGGCCGAAGTTATCGCCATGGCGCGTGTGGAGGCCGGCAAACTCCATCTGGAGAAGCGGCCTGTGAATGTGGCCGACCTGGTCGAGGGCGCGCTCGGCGAACTCGGCGCGCGTAGCGGCCGCACCGTAGTGGTCAACCTGCCTCCGCGCCTTCCTCTTGCCGAGTGCGACCCCGAGTTTGTGCAGCAGGTGGTCAAGCAGCTGCTCGAGAACGCGCTGAAGTATTCGCCGGAGGGTGCCGCGGTCACGGTGTCGGCGGAGCGCAAAGGTGCGAAAATCGTGGTCGGTGTTGCCGACCGCGGCCCCGGCATTGACGAAGAGGAGCGCGCGCGCATCTTCGAGAAATTCTTCCGCGGCAAGCGGTACCGCTTCGAGACCAAGGGAACAGGTATGGGACTGGCGATTGCAAAAGGCATCATTGAGGCGCACGGCGAAAAGATTTGGGTGGAGAGCGAGCCCGAGCACGGCTCGGCCTTCTACTTCTCTCTGCCGCTCGCGGAAGGCAGGGAAAGTTGAGCATCGCGAGAATCCTGGTGGTGGATGACGATCCGCAGATCCGCCGGGTGATGAAGGCGACGCTGGTCGGCCACAACTACGAAGTGATCGAGGCGCGCACCGGCGAGGACGCCCTGGAAGCACTGCCGCACGAGATGCCGAATCTGGTGCTGCTCGATATGAATATGCCGGGTATGGGCGGCCTGGAGACCTGCCGCGCCATCCGCTCCGGAAGCGACACTCCGGTGATCATCCTCTCCGTCCGCAATACCGAGAAGGATAAGGTGGCGGCGCTCGACGCGGGTGCGGACGATTACGTCACCAAGCCTTTCGGCATCGAAGAGCTGCTGGCGCGCATCCGCGCCGCTCTGCGCCGCTCTCCCTCCGGCCCCGATGGCGGACCTCACGGTTTCACCGCGCCCAATCTCGAAATCGATTTCGACGCCCGCCGCGTGCATGCCAATGGCAAAGATGTCCGCCTCACGCCCAAGGAATTCGAGATGCTCCGCTACCTGGTGGCCCACAGCGGACGCCCCGTGACGCATCGCGAACTGCTGCAGGCCGTGTGGGGGCCCGACTACGGCGACGAGCCCGAATACCTGCGCGTCTTTATCAACCAGCTGCGCAAGAAAATCGAGGCTAACCCCAGCAAGCCTAAGTTTATCCTCACCGAGCCTTGGGTCGGCTATCGTTTTGCGGGATAAACTACTTACTCAATCCTGATCGTTTCTTTACGACTTCCTTAGGGGTCCGCTTCTAACCTTGAGACATGGAAAGTCGTGGCGAACTTCGGATTGATCCAGGCCAGTTGGGAACTGATGCCTTCACCGGTGAAATTGAACTGGTGGTCCCGTATACCGATCTTCCACAGACGCGCCAACTGCTGCAACGCGTTGAGGCGCTGACCGCGGGCTTGCAGGCGCGCATCAGGCTCCTCGCCGTCCACGCGGTGCCCTATCCCGCGGCATTCCGTTGCCCAACTGCCACGCATTCCTTTCTGGTGGATCAGCTTGTGGAACTCGCCGGTGGGTGTTCACTTCCGGTGGATCCCCAAGTGGTTCTCGCGCGCAGCCGTGAAGAAGGCTTCCGCTACGCCCTGAAATCCGAGTCCACCGTCCTCCTCGGAACCCGCCGCCATCTTTGGCGCACAGGCGAGGAGCGCCTCGCGCGTTCACTGGTCTCCGAGGGCCATAAGGTCGCTCTCCTGCATCTGGATTGAAAGGGACATCATGCTCGATATCGTCTTCGTTTTGATCACAATTGTGTTCTTTGTGCTGAGTTGGGCATTCGTGAAAGGCTGCGAAAAACTATGACGCTGGAATACGTGGTTGCGCTGGCAGTGGCGGTAGCGCTCGCCGGGTACCTTTTCTACGCTCTGCTGCGTCCGGAGCGCTTCTAACAGAGGAACGTCATGACCACAAATGGAATCCTTCAAATCCTGGTTTTCATCGCGGTGATCTGGGCCTTGGCGAAGCCGATCGGCGGCTTCATGGCCAAGGTCTTCGCGGGCGAGCGCACCTGGCTGCATCGCTTTCTGCGGCCCGTGGAAGTCGCGGTCTACAAACTATGCGGCATCGATGAAACCACGGAGCAGCGCTGGACCGGATACGCGGGATCGCTGCTCGCCTTCAGCCTCGTGAGCCTCCTGTTCACGTACCTGATTCAGCGTGTGCAGCAATGGCTGCCGCTCAATCCGCAGGGGCTCGCCAACGTAGCCGCCGATCTCGGCTGGAATACCGCCGCCAGTTTTACCACCAACACCAACTGGCAGGCCTATACTCCCGAGACCACCATGAGCTACATCACCCAGATGATCGCTCTGGCCACGCACAATTTCTTTTCGGCGGCGGCCGGCATCGCAGTCGCGATCGCATTTGTACGCGGTTTCTCGCGCCACTCCGCCAGCACGCTGGGCAACTTCTGGGTGGATTTCACGCGCGCCACGCTGTACGTTCTGCTACCCATCTCGTTGCTCGCCGCCCTGTTCTTCTGCTCTCAGGGCGTGATTCAAAACCTGGACCCCTACACTAAAGTGACCACGCTCGAGGGCACCGTGCAGACCATCCCGCAAGGGCCGGTAGCTTCCCAGGAAGCCATCAAAATGCTCGGTACCAATGGCGGCGGCTTCTTCAACGCCAATTCGGCGCACCCCTACGAGAACCCCACGCCGCTCGCCAACTTCGTGCAAATGGTCCTCATCTTCCTGATCCCCGGGGGCCTCACCTACACGTTCGGCAAGATGATCAAGGACACCCGCCAGGGCTGGGCTCTTCTGGCGGCGATGACCGTCCTATTCCTCTTCGGCGTCTGCGTGGTTTACCCCGCGGAGCAGGCCGGTAATCCGGTCATCACGCGCCTGGGCGTTGCCGGTGGAAACATGGAAGGCAAGGAGGTACGCTTCGGCATCGCCAACTCCGCTCTCTTCACCGTCGTCACGACCGACGCGAGCTGCGGCGCCGTGAACAACGTCCACGATAGCCTGACACCGCTGGGCGGCCTGGTCCCACTCGTCAATATCGAGCTTGGCGAAGTCGTTTTCGGCGGCGTCGGCTCGGGATTGTACGGCATGTTACTGTTTGCCATCCTCGCCGTGTTCATCGCAGGCTTGATGGTAGGGCGCACGCCTGAGTATCTGGGAAAAAAGATAGAGCAGAAAGAAGTCAAGATGGTGATGCTCTCCGTGCTGGTTCTGGCGGTTTGTATTTTGGGCTTCGCCGCCGCCGGCATCGGGCAGCAGACCGTCGCCAACAGCATGACAAACCACGGGCCGCACGGCCTGACCGAAGTGCTCTACGGCTATAGCAGTGCGGTCGGCAACAACGGGAGCGCCTTCGCCGGGTTGAGCGCCAACACCCTATATCTCAACACCACGCTCGGCATCGCGATGCTCTGCGGGCGCTTCCTGATGTTGATTCCGCTGTTGGCCGCCGCCGGCAGCCTGGCGCAAAAGAAACTGGTGCCCGTCTCGGCGGGTACCTTCCCCACGCACGGGCCGCTATTCGTGACGCTGCTTGTAGGCGTGGTCATGATTGTGGGCGCATTGACATTTTTCCCGGCCCTTTCGCTGGGCCCGATCGTGGAACATTTCCTGATGCATCAAGGAAGGCTGTGGAGCTAGTATGCCGGTAGCAACCGTAAACAAACCGTCCCCGTCCCCGTCCGAAGATATCGCCACCATCGTCCCTCGGAAGGGATCGCGATCCCGTCCGCTATTCGATCCGCCGATCGTCAAGCGCGCCATCACGGACTCGCTGATCAAACTAAATCCGCGCACCATGATGAAGAATCCCGTGATGTTCGTCGTGGAAGCGGGAGCGGTCATGACGACGATCCTCGCGGTGCGTGATATCCTGTCGGGCACCGGCGTGGCCGGCTTCACGTTCCAGATCACCTTGTGGCTGTGGTTCACCGTCCTCTTCGCGAATTTCGCGGAGGCCATGGCGGAGGGCCGCGGCAAGGCGCAGGCCGACACGCTTGCGCAAAACCAAGACCGAGACCACCGCCCGCCGCCTGGTCGGTGGACGCACCGAGACAGTCTCCGCGACCTTACTGCGCTCTGGCGATATCGTGATCGTCGAAGCCGGGGAAACCATCCCGGGCGATGGCGACGTGATCGAAGGCATCGCCAGCGTGGATGAATCGGCGATTACCGGCGAGAGCGCTCCCGTGATCCGCGAATCCGGCGGCGACCGCAGTGCCGTGACCGGCGGCACCAAGGTGCTCAGCGATTGGATCCGAATTCGCGTCACCTCCAACCCCGGCGAAACCTTCCTGGATCGCATGATCGCTCTTGTGGAAGGAGCGCAGCGCCAGAAGACGCCCAATGAGATCGCGCTGAATATCGTGATCGCCGGCCTCACGCTGGTCTTCCTCCTGGCCGTCGTGACCCTGCAGCCCTTCGCGATATACAGCGTCGCCACCAGCGGGACCGGTACCGCGCCGTCGGTGACTGTACTGATCTCCCTGCTCGTCTGCCTGATTCCGACCACCATCGGCGGACTGCTCTCCGCCATCGGCATCGCCGGCATGGATCGCGTCATGCAGCACAACGTGCTCGCCATGAGCGGCAAGGCCGTCGAAGCCGCCGGCGACGTCAACAGTCTGCTGCTGGATAAGACCGGCACCATCACGCTCGGCAACCGGCAGGCCGTGGAATTCATCGTGATGGACGGCGTCACCGAGGCCGAGCTGGCCGACGCCGCCCAGCTCTCCAGCCTCGCCGATGAGACGCCGGAAGGACGCTCCATCGTCGTGCTCGCCAAGGAGAAGTACAACATCCGCGGCCGCGAGGTCGCCGAGCATGAAGCCCATTTCATTCCGTTCACCGCGCAGACCCGCATGAGCGGCGTGGATATGGATGGCCGCCGCATCCGCAAGGGCGCCACCGAAAGCGTCGCCGAATTCGTGCACGAGCACGGCGGCCAGGTCCCGCCGCAGTTGATCGAAATCACCGACCGCATTTCACGCTTCGGCGGCACCCCGCTGGTGGTGGCCGATGGCCCGCGCGCTCTCGGCGTGGTGCACCTGAAGGATGTCGTCAAGGGCGGCATGCGCGAGCGCTTCGCGCAGCTGCGCGCCATGGGCATCCGCACCATCATGATCACGGGCGACAATCCGCTGACGGCTTCCGCCATCGCGGCCGAGGCCGGCGTGGACGATTTTCTGGCGCAGGCCACTCCCAAAGACAAGATGGACCTGATCAAAAAGGAACAGGCAGGCGGCCGGCTCGTCGCCATGACCGGCGACGGAACTAATGACGCCCCCGCCCTGGCGCAGGCCGATGTCGGCCTGGCCATGAACACCGGCACCATGGCCGCCAAGGAAGCCGGCAACATGGTGGATCTTGATAGCAACCCCACCAAGCTCATCGAGGTGGTCGCCATCGGCAAGCAGTTGCTGATGACGCGCGGCGCGCTCACCACGTTTTCCATCGCCAACGATATCGCCAAGTACTTCGCCATTCTTCCCGCGATGTTCATGGCCACTTATCCGGCCCTCGCGAAACTCAACGTCATGGGGCTGCACAGCCCGCAGAGCGCGGTGCTGGCTTCCGTGATCTTCAACGCGCTGATTATCATCGTGCTGATTCCGCTGGCGCTGCGCGGGGTCAAATACCGGCCCATGAGCGCCGCAGCGCTGTTGCGCCGCAACCTGCTGGTCTACGGAGTTGGCGGCGTGATCGCGCCTTTCCCGGGCATCTGGTTGATCGATCGCCTGCTCGGCCTGCTGCGCCTCGCATAAGGAGACATTTGTGAAACACTTACTCATCGCGTTGAGAGTCACGCTGGTTTTCACCTTGATCACGGGGGCAGCCTATCCGCTGATTGTCACGGGTCTGGCGAAAGGCCTCTTCCGCCATCAGGCCGATGGCAGCATGATCCATGCGGGCGGCCGCACCGTGGGATCCGAATGGATCGGGCAGAACTTCACCAGGCCCGGCTACTTCCACGGGCGCCCCTCTGCCGCTGGCAACGATGGTTACGACGGCCTCTCCTCCGGAGGCTCCAGCCTCGGACCCACCAACCAGAAACTGGCCGACCGGACTGCCGCTGATATCAAGAAATTCCGCGCCGAGAATCCCGCCTTCAACGGAGCGGTGCCCCCCGACGCCGTGACCGCGTCGGGCAGCGGACTCGACCCGCACGTCAGCCCCGAGACCGCCGATGCGCAGGTGGCGCGCGTCGCCGAAGCGCGCGGCATGAGCCAGGAGGCTGTTCGCCGGTTGGTCGCCGCCAACACTGCGGGCAGGCAGCTTGGTTTCCTCGGCGAAGCCCGCGTCAACGTGCTTCAGCTCAACCTCGCGCTCGATCAGGCCGCGACGGGTAGGAGGTAGAGTAGTAGCTGCATTGCAGTCTTGCCAAACCTGTGAGGCCTGCCCAGCAAAAACGCGTAGACCCGGACGAACTGCTGCGCCGCGTGCAAGCCGAGGAAAAGCGGGAGCGGCATGGACGGCTCAAGGTCTTTCTCGGATATGCTCCGCGCGTCGGCAAGTCCCTGCGCATGTTCGACGAAGGCCGCCGCCGCAAGGAGCGCGGCCAGGACGTCGTCGTGGCGGCCGTGCAAGAGAAGAGCACGGACGCCGTCCGCGATATTATCGGCCGCCTGGAGCAGATACCCACGTTGGCTGGCGCCATCGACCTGCCCGCCGTCTTCCGCCGCCGTCCGTCGGTCTGCCTGGTCGACGAACTGGCCTTCGATAATCCCCCGGGCAGCGCCAACGCCAGCCGCTGGCAGGACGTCGACGCGATTCTCAATCAGGGCATCGCCGTCATCTCAGCCATCAACGTGCAGCACATTCGCGAGCAGCAGGCGGCCGTGGAAGCGATCACAGGCAAGCGCGCCACCCGCTCTATTCCGCAGCAGTTTCTGCGTGAAGCCGACGAGATCGAGGTCGTCGATGCGCCGCCCGACCTCAGCATGGGCGACGGTCGCGCGCTCGCCGAACTCCGCGAGCTTGCGCTCCTGCTGGCCGCCGACGTGGTGGATTATCAGTTGCAGGAGTATCTGGATTCGCACGGCGTCTCCGTCAACTGGGGCGCGCAGGAGCGCATCCTCGTCTGCCTCACTCCGCGCAGCAACGCCCTCGATATGCTCCACAGCGGGCAGCGCAACGCGCGCCGCTTCCACGGTGCCCTTCTTGTGGCCTACGTCGCGCAAAAAGGCCTCAGCCCGGCAGACCAGCAACGCTTGGACGAAAACCTGGCCCTCGCGCGCGAATTGGGCGCCGAAGTTCACTGCCTCGAAAGCGGCGATTTCGTGGACTCGCTGCTGACCTTTGCCCGCGAACATCGCATCACCCAGTTATTCCTCGGACACTCCCAACGCGAACGCAGTCCCATCGAGCGGCTGATCGATGCGGCCGAGGATTTCGACGTGCGCCTCTTCCCGCACGGAGATTCCAGATGAGCCGGCCCGGCCATCTCAAAATCTATCAGGGCTACGCGGCCGGCGTCGGCAAAACCTACCGCATGCTCGAAGAGGCGCAGGCGCTGCGCGCCAAGGGTGTCGACGTGGTCATCGGCTACTTCGAGCCCCACGGCCGCCAGGAGACCATCGCCAAAACAGAAGGCCTGGAGATCGTGCCGCGCCGCGCTATCCAATATGGCGGCACGCTGTTCGAAGAGATGGACCTGGACGCGGTCCTCCGGCGTAAGCCCGCTGTAGCCGTGGTCGATGAGTTCGCGCACAGCAACATCCCCGGCGGCGGCAATGAAAAACGCTGGCAGGACGTGCATGCTCTACTCGATGCCGGAATCAACGTTCTCACCACCATGAACGTCCAGCACCTGGAGAGCCTCAACGACCAGGTCTGGCAGGTCACCGGTGTGCGCGTGCGCGAGACCGTGCCGGACTGGGTGGTGGATGAGGCCGACGAGGTCGTGCTAGTGGACCTCACGCCGCGCGCCCTGCGCAACCGCATCGATCGCGGGGTGGTCTACGCGGCCGAGAAGGCCCGCCGCGCCCTCGACAACTTCTTCACCGAGGCCAACCTCACCGCGCTGCGCGAACTCGCCATCCGCCACACTGCGCACGAGGTGGAAGACAAGCTCTTCGAGCCGCGCCGGGAAGAACGTATTCTCATCTGTCTCACCGGCCGTCCCTCTTCCGCCAACCTGATCCGCCGCGGTAAGCGGGTCGCGGATTACCTGCAGGGCGATTGCCTCGCGGTGCATGTCTCTCACGGCCCCGTGTGCGATGAAAGTGTGCAGCGGCACATGAGCTTCGCGCGTAACCTGCGTATCGAGACGCACGTCCTGGAAGGTGAGGATGTGCCCTCGGTGATCGCGGATTTCGCGCGTTCTCACAAGGTTACGCAGATCTTCATGGGCCGCTCCGGCGCGCGCCCCTGGTGGAAGCGTTTTGGGGAGACGGTGGTACAGCGCATGGTGCGTCTGGCGCGCGACATGCAGATTACAATTGTGGCGGAAAGACGGCGATAAAGGATACGATAGAGCGTCAATGCTGCGAACCTGCGCACTACTCGCCCTATTTTGCGCGTCCGCTTTCGGCGCCACCGAGCCGACCATCGAGGCTGCGCTGCAGCGCATGTACGACTTCGATTTTCCCGCCAGCCACGAAATTCTCGATCGCTACATCGCGGCGCATCCGCAGGACCCGCTGCCTTACGCCTTCCGTGCCTCCGCGTATCTGTTTTACGAACTGGACCGGCTGGGCATTCTGGAAAGCGAATTCCTCGTTGACGACAACAAGATCGCCGAGAAAAAGAAAAAACTGGATCCCGATCCCGAAAACCGCGCCAAGTTCGTCCGCGCGGTCGGCGAAGCTGAAACCCGTGTGGACGCGGCTCTCAAAGCAAATCCCGACGACCGCCAGGCTCTCTTCGCCATGTGCATCGCCCAAGGCGTTACCACGGATTACATGGCGTTCGTGGAAAAGAAACAGATCTCGAGCCTTTCGGTTGCCAAGCGCTCCAACAGCTATGCGCAGCGCCTGCTCAAGCTCGATTCCAAATTCTACGATGCCTACCTCACCGCCGGTATCACCGAGTACATGCTCGGCAGCCTCCCCTTTTTCATTCGCTGGTTCGTCAAGTTCGACAACGTGGATGGCAGCAAGCAGAAAGGTGTCGATCGCCTTCTCCTTGTCGCTCGCGAGGGCCATTACTTCAAACCCTTTTCCAAGATCCTGCTCAGCATCATCGCCCTTCGCGAAAAACGCCCGCACGACGCCCAGCAATTCCTCATCGAACTGGCGCGCGACTACCCCGACAATCGCCTCTTCCGCAAGGAACTGAACAAGCTGAATACCAAGGTCGGTATCTCCGCAAACTAGCCAGTGGGACAGGCCTCCCGGCCTGTCCACTTGCTGCCGTAACTCTCGCGTGCACGAAGCGGGGTCTCCAGTTCGTGCCTGGCTCGTCCCCGTAAACGAAGCAACGCTTTCCAATGTCAATTCTCACGCTCAAGCTCCCTTCCCGGTGTGAGAGCCGGTAATCTCGGCGAACGGTCGCCCATCCCCCCTATGCGACACTGAGGATTCGTGGGCAATCCCATCCAGGTTGAAGCACTACAGAAAAGTTATGACGCCTTCCCCGCCGTAAAGGGCATCAGTTTCGACGTGCGCGCCGGCGAAGTATTCGGACTGCTGGGACCCAACGGCGCGGGCAAGACCACCACGGTCGAAATCCTGGAGGGCTTGCGCACCCGCAGCGGCGGCCGTGTCAGCGTCCTGGGCTGCGACCCCGAGGTGCAGACGTTGCAGCTCAAAGATCGCGTCGGCGTCTGCCTGCAAGCCACCAATCTGCAGGAGAAAATCACCGTCGCCGAAGCCATGGAGTTGTTCGCCGCCTTCTACACCCGCACCGTCGACGGCCCCCAACTCCTCAAGCGCCTGCAACTCTGGGAGAAGCGCGACACCCACTACGCAAAACTCTCCGGCGGCCAGAAGCAGCGCCTCGCGCTGGCGCTCGCCATGCTCAACGACCCGCAAGTGCTCTTCCTCGATGAGCCCTCGTCGGGTCTGGACCCGCAGGCCCGCCTCGAAATTCACGAGCTCGTCCAGGACCTGCGCCGCGAGCAGCGCACCATCCTGCTAACCACGCACTACATCGAAGAGGCGGAGAAGCTCTGCGACCGCGTGGCTATCGTCGACGAAGGCCGGATCGTCGCCATGGGCACGCCGCGCGAGATTCAGGAACGCGCGCTCGCCAGCTCCACCATCGAGATCGAAACCGTTGCCGCGCTCGGCGATCTCGCCTTGCCGGACTGGTCCGACGCGCAGAAGATCACGCTCAATGAGCGCCGTACCCACATTGCGGTCACCACCGGCAAGCCGGCGCGCATCGTGGTCGATATGGTCAAGTGGCTCGACGAAAGGGGCGTCGAGCTGGCCGATATCCGGATCCGGCGGCCTTCCCTGGAAGACGCCTTCATCGAATTGACGGGAAAGAGTCTCAGGGAATGAAAGCCTACCTCGCGCTGTTTAAAAACAATATGCGGCTCACGTTGCGCGATCGCGGCGTGCTGTTTTTCAATTACCTGTTTCCGCTGATTTTCTTCTTCGCTTTTGCGGAGCTGTTTCACGCCGGTGTGGGCGGAGGCATCGCCTACTTCGTGAGCACCGTCCTGGTGATGGGCATTCTCGGTAACGGCCTGTGGGGCGCGGGCATGCGCAGCGTGCAGGAGCGCGAGGCCAACATCCTGCGGCGCTTCAAAGTCACCCCCATTTCGCCCTTGCCGATCCTGGTGGCGGCGATGGTCAGCGGCTGGCTCCTTTTCGTGCCCGTGCTCTTTCTGCTGGTGGGCCTGGCGCATTTTCTCTACGCCATGCCGCTCCCTCAGAACTGGTTTTCGCTTTTCCTGATGGCCTCCCTCGGTGTCTGTTCGCTGCGCGCCATCGGCCTGATCCTGGCCGCCGTGACCAACACCATGCAGGAAGCCACCATCGCCATCCAGATTCTTTACATGCCGATGCTGTTCTTGAGCGGCGCCACGTTCCCGGCCGCGATGCTGCCCAAATGGGCGCAGACCCTGGCGCAGTTCATGCCGGCCTCCTATCTGGTGACGGGATTCCAGGGCATCTTCTTCCAGAATCAGAACCTGCTCGATAACAAGGCCGCGGTCGGTGCGCTGCTGGCCACCATGCTGCTCGGAACCTTTCTCGCCATGCAGCTCTTCCGCTGGGAGAAGGAAGAAAAAATTCAGCCGCGCAAAAAGCTCTGGGTGATCGCGGTATTGGCACCCTTCGTGGTGCTTGGCAGCTGGCAGGCCTTCAGCAAGGAGCATCTCGGCGAGAACCAGGCCCTCTATAGACAGCTCCAGCGCTCGGACCGCTTCCTCATCCGTGATACGCGCATCTTCACCGGCGATGGCTCCGTCATCGAGAACGGCTCGGTCTTCGTCCACGATGGGAAAATCGCCGAGGTCTACCAGGGTGCGCCGCCCGACCCGGAGCAGATCAAAGCGGAAGTCATCGAAGGCGCGGGCAAGACGCTACTACCCGGCCTGATCGACGTGCATGTTCATCTGGCTGCCTCGGGCGGCATCGGCAGCACCGGCGGAGACGGCGATTTTCAGCTCGCTATGCAGCATTCCACCGCCGCCCTCTTGTACAGCGGTGTGACCGCCGCGCGCAGCGTGGGCGATGGCCTGGATGCTTCGCTCAAACTGCGCAAATCCGTCGATAGCGGCGCCAGGCTTGGCGCCAATCTTTTCATATGCGGGCCCATGTTCACCGCCGAAGGCGGTCACGGCACCGAGTTCGTGGAACACCTGCCTGCCGCCATCAAGAACACCGTGAAGGCCCAGTTGGTGCGCACGCCGAAGACGCCCGAGGAGGCCCGCAAGCAGGTGCGCGACCTCAAGGCCGCCGGCGTGGACGGCATCAAGGCAATCCTCGAAGCCGGCTGGGGAGACGGCATGCTCTTCGACCGCCTCGATCTGCTGATCGTGCGCGCCGTCGCTGAAGAAGCCCACGCCCAGCACCTTCCGCTCGCCATCCACACCGGCGACGCGCGCGATGTCGCCGACGCCATCGAGATCGGCACCAATAGCGTGGAGCACGGCTCCTGGCGCGACGAAATCCCCGACCGCCTGTTGGAGCGCATGGCGCAGGGCGGTATCTATCTGGATCCCACACTCGGCGTCATCGAGGCCTACGCGAACTACTTCGCCGGCAGGTCCGATGCGTTAGGCAACTCCCTGGTTCAGCAGGTGGTCGCCGGGCAGACGCTGAAAAACACGCGTGACTTTCTGGCCTCCGGCAAGAGCGTGAACGCCGGCCGCGCCGAGCAATTCCAGTACGCGCTGGATCAGGCCCGCGCCAATCTGCTGCGCGCCTGGAAGGCGGGCGTACCGCTTGCAATGGGCACCGATTCGGGCAATCCCATGGTCTTTCACGGGCCCTCTCTGCACCATGAAATTCAACTCTGGGTGCAGGCCGGCATCCCGGTCCCGGTGGCCCTGCAAGCGGCCACCGTCAACGCCGCCAAGCTGCTCGGCGCCGGCCAACGGATCGGCGCCATCCGCAAGGGAATGGACGCGGACCTGTTGATGGTGGATGGCAACCCGCTGCAGGAGATCGGTGCCACCGAGCGCATTTCGCTCGTGGTGCTGAAGGGAGAGCGCATTCGACGTTCCACCCTTTTCGATCAGAAGTGACGGAACCGCGCCCGAATCCACCGCACTAGGCCTGCACTAGGCCACATTCGGTTCATCATCCGCCTCGCCTGCTATCAGTTCCTTCACCGCTTCCTTCACGGCCTCTTTGACTTTGTGCTTCACTATCTCTTCTACCCGGCTCGCGTCCACCGCCAGACGCCCCTCCACGCCCAACTCCTTGACGACCTCATCTACAACTGGAGCAACCGGCGGAAGTTCCTCCACCACCACTTTCGCTACCTTTTTCGCGAGCTTCCGCACCGGCGGAGCGTCAGCCGCCTCCACCGGGGCCGCGAGCGTACGTGCCCCCCAGTCCTCTTCAAAGACGCGGAGGATCTCGGCAACCGCTTTGGGCTCCCGGAAAATAATGCCTACTTCGCGCCTCTCGTCGAGCTCCAGCTCGCGGAGGCTCTGGCTCCCCAGAAACACCGCTTTGCCGTCGCGGATGATCGTTCGCGTGTGCAAGCGGAAGTTGAGCTTTTGTACCGTCAACGCCGCGCCCTTCCGCGAAGTTTTGCCGATGATCCGGATATCCACGCCGGCCTTGGCGCGTTCGCTGAGAATGGCCAGCATCCCCGGGTCGCTAACCTCCGGGTCGTAAATCAGCAACTGCCGCCGGGCGCCTTTCAGAAAAGCTGCGAGCTCCTTGCGGGCATTCGCCGGACTCACCAGGAACAACGGACTGCCGGGCTCGTAGCGGTGCCGTTTTACGTCCGCATCGAAAAGTTTGCCGGCTTCCCGCACCACGTCGCGATTGTGCGTCACTACGCCGAAGCTGCGGCTGCGCTCGATATCCAGATAAGTCATGTTGAATGCCAGCAAATGCACCTCGCGCCGGTCGATGATCATCATCTTGCCGTGATACCGCACCAGATCGTCGGCCGTCCGCGCTACCGTGACGCCATAACCGAGTAACCGTGTTTCCAACTTGCGCAGATTGGCCTCGCCGGCGCGGTTGGTATGTGCGATCAGCGCATGCACCGCCACGCCGCGCTGTACCGCATTGGCCATCGCCCGTTCCACTTCCCGCTGATCGAAGCGGAAGATGACCATCTCCACGCTTGTCTTGCCGCTCGCAATGGCCTTTACGATCGGCGCCACGCCCTCTCCCGGTTGGATGTAGACCTTCATGGTTGGTTATTGCACCCTGGCATCGTCCTTGCAATAGGATCTGAGCAAGTACCTCGCCGTTCGCGGAAGGATGGGCCAAATGAGTGTTCGAAAGGGTGCAATCAGAATCTCGGTTCTAGCCTTGGTTGCACTAATACCGCTTGCCGGTTCGAAGCCCGGCAAGGCAACTGTCGCCAAGGGTACGCCGGTACTGTGGCGCGATCCCGGTACCAATCTCGATCTATACTACGGCGCCGGCTCTCGTGATCGGGAGCCACACGGTCCATTCACTTTCATCAAGGAAGACACCGGAGGCAGCAGTCCGAAATACACCGTGAGCGACTCCCGCGGCGTCAAGTGGAAGATCAAGCTGGGTCTCGAATCGAGAGCCGAAACCGCTGCGTCGCGCCTGGTGTGGGCCGCCGGATTCTTTGCGAACGAAGATTATCTGGTGCCCGAGTTACGCGTCGAGGGCCTTCCCGCCCACCTCAAACGCCACAAGCTGATCGAACCCGGGGGCGTGATGCGCAATGCGCGCTTCAAGCGCGAATCTACGGACGAAGAGAACGTCGGTAGATGGAAATGGGGTGACAACCCCTTCCGCGCTACGCGCGAATGGTACGGTCTTCGCGCCGTGATGGCGTTGCTCAACAACTGGGACGTCAAGGACGAAAATAACGCCATCTACCGCAAGGGCGAAGAGCTGATTTACATGGTGAGCGACGTCGGGGCAACTTTTGGCGCGTCCGGACGAAGCTGGCCCGCCAGCCGATCCAAGGACAACTTGAAAATCTACCGCGCTTCGCGACTTATCTGCGCCGACCACGATACCCTCATCGATTTCTGCGCCCCCAGCCGCCCGAGTATCGCGCACCTCGTCGATCCCCTGGAATATCACCGCCGCCTCAAGCTGCGCTGGATCGGCCGTGACATCCCACGCACCGACGCTAAATGGATCGGTGCCGTGCTCTCCCGCCTTTCGTCGCGCCAGATTCGCGATGCCTTCCGCGCCGCCGGCTATTCGCCCGCCGAAATCGAGGGCTTCACCGGCGCCGTCGAGCAACGCATTGCCGCCCTCGCCGATCTCTAGCAGAGCCGTTTCCTTCACCGCGAACCGCGACCGTCAGGGAGCGATCTATGAGCTCTGCCGTGCTGCCGCTTCTTCCCCACCGAACTGCAGGTGATACAGCTCCGCATACAGACCGCCTGCATTCAAGAGTTGCTCGTGAGTCCCGCGTTCTACCACCTGGCCGTCCTTGATCGCCAAAATGATGTCGGCGCGTCGAATGGTTGACAGCCTGTGGGCGATGACCAGACTCGTCTTGCCCTCCATCAACCGGTCGAGCGCCTCGAAGACCAGTTTCTCCGAACCCGCATCCAGGCCCGAACTTGCTTCGTCCAAAATCAAAATCGGCGCGTCGCGAATCACCGCCCGCGCGATCGCGATTCTCTGCCGCTGCCCGCCCGAAAGCGTTACGCCGCGCTCGCCCACCATCGTGTCGTAGCCTCGCGGAAGCTTCTCGATGAACTCGTGCGCGTTCGCGATCTGCGCCGCGCGAATAATCTCGTCGCGAGTGGCCTCCGGCTTGCCATACGCGATGTTGGCCCACACCGTGCCGTGGAACAGCAGAGTCTCCTGCAGCACGAAACTGATCTGCCGGCGTAGCGTCTTCTGTTGCAGGGTGCGGACATCCTTCCCGTCCACACGGACAACGCCCTCCGACGGGTCGTAGAATCGTGGAATCAGGCTGGCGATCGTGGTCTTGCCCGCACCCGTCGGGCCCACCAGGGCGGCCACCTGTCCCGGTTGGATATGGAAGTTGACGTCCTGTAAAATCGGCCCCGTATCCGGATAATGGAAGCTCACGTGTTCCAATTCGATATCGCCCTTTAATGGCGGCGCAGGCCGGGCAGCCGGCAGGTCCTTCACGTCGCTCTCGGTGTCCATCACCTCTTTGATTCGCTCGTAGCCGACCGCGGCTTTGGAATAGGAATCCGTCATTTTGGAGAGTTCCTGCATCGGCTTGTACATCTTGCCCAGGTAAAAGATGAACACCACCAGCGACCCGGCGGAGAGCGTCCCCTGCAGCACCAGCCGCGCGCCGAACCACAACACCAGGCTCGTCCCGATCGCCACGATCACGTCCACGATCGGCGAAAGCCGCGCCTTCAGCCCGCGTGCGCGCAGTGCCGCCTCCACGCTTTCGAGGCTCTCCTCTTCCAGCCGCCGCTGCTCGTATTCCTCGCGTGCGAAGGCCTTGACCACGCGGATCGACGTCAACACCTCCTGGATTACGGAGACGATCTCGCCTTCCTTCTGCCGCACTTCGCGCGATGCCTTCTTGATGCGCCGGGTGTAGCTGTACACTAGCGCGAACAGCACCGGCGCTACCGAAAGCGCAATCAACGTAAACCGCCAGTTGATATAGAACATCACGGCAACCATCCCGACCAGCGTCAGTCCGTTGACCAGCGAGCTCAGTAGACCTGAGGCGATGAAGCTCTGAATGGCGTCGATATCGCTGGTGACGCGGCTGATCAGGTCGCCCGTCTGCCTGCGGTCGTGAAAAGCGAGCGATAAGCGTTGAATGTGGAAGTATACCGACCGGCGCAGGTCATGCATCACCCACTGCCCCACGCTGGTCGTCAGGTACTTTTCCGCGTAGGCGCACAGCGATCCTGCTACCGCAATTCCCAGGGCCAGTACCGCGGCGAACTTCAAGACGGCCAAACGGTCGTCGCCCGCCACACTCAACACCAGGTGATTCAGCCAGCCGCTCAGCTGCTTCTGCTTCACCACGTTATCCAGAACGATCTTGAGCGGCCAGGGCTCCAACAGCCCCGCAATGCCTTCCCCGATTACCGCGATCAGGCCAACCGCCAGCGCCCGGCGATGCGGCCTGAGGAGTTCGCGAATGGATAGGCGTTTGAGTGGTGCGCGGCGACGGGGCATGCAGGGCCAGTGCTGGAGTATGCAACTGACCCGCCGAGGTACGAAAACTTACGAAGCGAGCTCCAGTGTACGGATCGCTTCCGCCACTTTCTCCAGCGATTCCATCGCGATATAGTGCGAGGCTTCCGGCATCACGATCTCTCGCCCGCGGGCAAAATGCGATGCCAGGTCCGGCGCCGTCGGCGATGCGCTCAAATCGAAGATCTCCGGATTGCGTGTCTTTCCCGCCCTCATCACTACCACCGGCTGCCGCACCATCGCGACCTCGGGATAGATATTCGACCCGGGCTCCTTGGAGTTGAGATAGATCGAGGCCTCCACCGCGGGCGGGCACGCGAGCACATACTCGCCGTTGTGCGGCAGCAGCCCATACTCGCAGTAATCGCGCAGAATCTCCGGCCGCCAGTTGGCGAACGGCATCCGGTTCTTAAAGCGTTCGAACATCTCGTCAGGCGAACTCCAGACGTTGCGCCGCCGCAGGGTGAAGTGCGCGTCGGGTGGTTCCGTCCCGTAATATTCCAGCGGGAAAATCGTCGGATCCACCAGCAGCAGCGCGCGGTAAGTCTGCGGACGCAGCGCCGCCACCTGCGTAGTGATGTGGCCGCCCATCGAGTGTCCCACGCCAATCGCTCCGCGCAAATCCCAGTGCTCCGCGATGGCCGCCAGATCGCGCCCGAAATCCCTCCAGTGGCAGGGAGGCTCCGGCTTGCTGCTGCGCCCATGTCCGCGCGCGTCCACCGCCAGGCAATGGCGCCCGGGAAACCTCTCGATGATGCGATCCCAGCAGCGTCCGTGAAATCCGGTGGCATGGGCAAACAGAATCACCGGCCCCGCGCCGCCCCACTCCCATACCGCCAACTCCTGGTCTTCGGACCGGACCATCTTCAACTCGGGCTTTCTTTCCACCTCCGCATTTTCCCACGCCAGGTGGGACAGGCCTCCCGGCCTGTCCACTTGCTGCCGTAACTCTGGCGTGCACGAATGAACGCAGTCCTAAATTGGTGGCGCATGCTTGAGCTTGCGATTGCCGGCCGCCGGCGTCAGCCGCGGTCGCATTGTCCCTGGCCGCGCCCATTTGACAAGAGTTTTGCGCCATCGCGAATGAGCGCTTTGGAGAACGAGCCGGCATCGCTTCATGATCGGACTGTGAAAATCTCGCGACGGGCAGGGTAAAGCATCCCCCACCCCACTGGCTTTCAGCCGGCGTCCCGCCCGAGCACCTACAGCAGTTCGTTCACGCGCCGCATCACTTCGAAGGCGTCGGCGACGTACAGCACGTCCGCCTTGCCGCGCGCCCAGCCGCAATTCGGCGTCCAGGTTGATCGCGCGCCGCTGCTCGACGAAGCGCCAGCCCACCGACGTGCGGCTCTTCGCCGTGGCAGCAGGTGGATAGCCCCTTCGGCGTGCCGCGGCGTGGAGCCGGTCTGGCCGATCTGGTTCATGTGTGTCATGAAGCGCAGCACCGCTTCGCCTTCGCCGCTCAGGTCCACCAGGCTCTTGCTGCCGCCCAGCGACGCCTGCGTCTTGCGCAGGAAGCCCAGGATCAGCTGCTCGGCCTCCGCCGCATGCACCGCGCCGTCGCCCTGCTTCTTCGTCCAGCCCGCGCCGGCGACAAACAGCAGCTTGGCGTCGGGCCGGATCGTCTGCTCGTCCGTCTGCGGCGCGCGGTATCCCGATACCGTGGTGCGCGTCGCGGCGCCCGCCGTGACCGCTTCCACCACCGCCGTTCCCGCCGCGCCGGTCCACGGCGCCACACACCCGGTATCCAGCAGCACGATCCACGGACGCTGCGCCCGCGTGAGTACCGCCTCCATGCGCTGCCGGTAGAACCAGCGCGTCACCGCCGGCACGCCGTTGCGCTCGTCGAGGCGGTGGCGTGCGTGTCCACCCGTCCGCCCAGCCGGTAGCGCCACGCCGGGCAGCGCGCGTGCCCACCGCGACGTGCCGGCGGCGATCACGAGCGTGGCACCCCGCCGCGCGGCAAAGCGCTTCCGCCGCCGCCGCATCCGTGCTGTAGCGCGGCTGTCCGAAGGCGTCGCCCGTGACGGCCAGGAATCGTGCCGCACCCGCAGCCGGCGATCTGGTTCGGCGGCCGGCTGCGTGCTCGCGCCCACCAGTCCGACGGTCAATTCGCCGCCCAGCGCGAGCGCCGTCGCGAGCGCCTCGAGCGCCGCCTTGCCCAGCGATCCATCGGCTTCCGTGTGCGCCAGCAAGAGAATGTTTTCCACGTTACTCCTCCCCGATCCAGGCGACGATTTCGCGCGCGATCTCTTCCGCCGGCATGTTCTTCACGATGCGCGTCTCGCGCTGCTGTTTGGGCAGCGTCACGGAGGCGAAGCACAGCCCGGTGTTGGCGATCGGCGCCGCTTTGGCGCGCTGCAGCGCGGGCATCACGGTCCGCATGTTGGCCATGCCGACCTGCGGATTGTTGCGTCGGCTCCGGCAAATGCCCGGTCGCCCATCCCAGCACCGCCGGCGGCGCCGCGCACACCGACACCTGGTGCCGGCCGCCTTCCACGCGCTCCAGAATTTCGAAGCTGCCGTCCTCGCGCACCGAGATCTGGTCCACGCCCAGGAACTGCTCGGTGATGCCGAGCCGCTCGCCCACCATCTGCAGCGTGGAGCCGGCGCCGCGCGACGCCGATTCCCAGCCGCCGAACAGCAGCAGCCGGCTGCGATCCAGCCCCGCGATGCCTTCGATCGCCGCCGGCCAGCGCCGCCGCCGTCTCGAAGGAATCGGCGAAGCCCGATGCCGGACCGTCCAGCGCCACCAGTTCGAAGGGCACCTTCTGGGCCACGGTCATCATCACCTGCTGCAGCTTCGCCTTGGCGCCCAGGCTGACCAGCCATACCTTGCTCCCCGGCGTCTTTTGCGCCAGGCTGGGCCGCCTCGAACAGTGCGTGGCCCGCCCACGGGTCCAGCACCGCCGGCAGCATCATTTCATTCTTCAAGGACGGGCCGGCCGGACCGGCGACCGGCTCCAGCGTCTGCAACGGGTCGGGGACAAAACTGCCACAGACCACAATCTGAAAGGAGGCACTCATGATTCGCGACCTCCAGTATAATCGGACGCGAATCTCCTGTACTAGGCGAAATTCAACACTTTGTGGATCCGCGACCCCGAGGTGACCGAACTTCGGTCACCTGACTTTTCGCATGTCGTTGATTTCAATTGGGGCGATTTTCTGGGTTGACCGAAGTTCGGTCACCTACTCCGCCACTACTTCGAAATGCCGCGCCTTGGGCTGCGCGGCGGCGCGCTGCTCCTTCAGGAGATCCGCTTCCAGTTCGTCGAGCGCGTCGAGCGCCTTCAGCAGGTGCGGCGTCTGGTCCTTCTCCATCGGTACCTGGATGTTGCGCCAGCGCGTTGCATGAACATTATTGTGGCGCAGGGTCAGCGCGTGGACCTCGGCCGCCTGGCGCATCATCGGCGTCGGCAGTTCGGCCAGGTTGATTCCCGTGGCGAGCTGCTCCGCCGTGAATGTGCCCGCCGTGTCGCCATCGATCTTCAGCGTGTACCGCCCCGAGGCCAGGCCTCGGACTTTCAGCGGCTCCTGGTTGAGCGCCTGTACGAAATCCGAAGAGTGGATCGCCAGTGCCACCAGCGGGTCGCGCATATCCACCGGCATCGGCAGCGCCTCGTCGGTCTGCGTCCACGCAATCCCCTTGCCCGCGGCTCGCAGATCCGTGACATGCGTGTTGCGCTGGCGCACGGCCTCCTTACGCGCTGCATCTACTTCCAAATCGGCCACCAGCGCCGGCGCATTCCAGGCCTTCAGCAAGGCCTCCGCCATCAGGATGTGGCCGGCCGCGCCCGGATGCACGCGATCGGGAATCAGCTTGGCTGCATTGGCGGCATCGGCGGCGTTCGCCTTCCGCAGCGACTCGACCACGCTGGTATTGAGGTCGGCCAGCCCGAGATGCTGGTCCGCGGCCAACTGCTTCAGGAACTCGCTGTATCGCACCAGCACCTGGTTGTAGCCGCCTTCGAACATCGGTGTCCGTGTCACGTCGTCGTACGGCGAAGGCTGGATTGCCGTGATCCGGACGCCGGGGATCTGCCGCTTGAGTGTGTCCGTGATGTGCTTGAAGCCGGTGGCGAATTCGTCGAACGTCGCCTGGTCGAAGGCGCGATACCGGCCGTCGTTCATGCCCAGCATGATCGTTACCACCGTGGGATTGTAGGGCAGCACGTCGCGCCACAAGCGCACGTCCACCGGACCGCCGCCGCCGCCGGTCACGCGATCTCCGCCCCAACCGGAATGAACGAAGCTCACACTGATCCGCGGAAACCGCGTGACTACGTAAGTTTCGGTGAAGGTGGTGTAGAGCCGCTGGTCGGTGATGCTATCGCCGTAGAATACGACGCGGTCACCTTCATGCAAACCAAAGCCATCCTGCGCGCCGGCGATGCCCGCCGCCGCCGCTACCAATGCCAGTACATTCAACCAATTCCGCATGGCAGTCAGTATATCGCCACACGGAGAGTTCCCGCCCTCATCGTCCGATTTCAGTAGAATAGTAGCACTCGGATTACCCGGTCGTACATCCGTCGCGAAGGAGCATCGCATGACCGCTCGGATCCTCACCGCTGTTTGTTTCTCGCTTGCCCTTTCCGGGGCAATTGCGCAAACCCCGCCACCCGCCCCTCCCGCTGACAAGCCGACCGCGCGAGAAACGCCACCCGATCAAAAGGCCTACGCGGACGTGATGAAAATCACCGATCCGGGTAAGAAGATCGAGGGCCTGGAAAAGTTCCGCAAAGACTTCCCCGATAGTATGTTCGCTTCGGGGGTGGACTCCACCATTCTTTCTACGCTGATCCAGAAAATGCCCGATCAGAAGCCGCGCATCAAGAAGACCGCGCAGGCCATGTACGCTGCCGCCGTCGCCAAAGACAAGGCCGCGTCCAGGAACAATATCGTGATCACGACGGCCGCCCGCGGCGCCGCCGCGAATCGCATCGCCGACCAGTTGCTCACTGGCGACATGCTGCTCAAAGATGCCGAGAGCTATGCCAAAAAGGGCGTCGATTCCATGCAGCAAAGCATCTGGATCGCCGAGCAGCGCGAAGCCTTCGCCAGGCGCAAGCAGCCCATCCCGGCGCAAGAGGAGCTCGTGAAGCGCTTCCAGCAGGCGCGCGCCGCGCGCATCGCGACCCTTGGACTGGTAGAGCGCAAACTCGGCCGCACCGCCCAGGCGCAGAAGCTCCTGGAAGAAGCCTACGCCGTCAACCCGGCGAGCGCGCCTGTGGCCGGGGCCTTGGGCGAGATGGCGGCCAAGGCGGGTGAAGATTCCAAGGCCATGGATTACCTGGTCTCCGCGCGCCTCACCGGCAATGCTCCTGCTTCCGCCAACGAGGCTTTCGAAACCATCTACAAGAAGTCGCACAACGGCTCTACCGATGGCCTGGAGGCGATGCTCGATACCGAGTATCACAAGCGCTTTCCGAATCCCGTTCACGTGGAAGCCTACAAACCCACCGCCGCGCGCACGGATCGCATCGTGCTCGCCGAAGTCTTTACCGGCTCCGGCTGTCCGCCCTGTGCCGGCGCGGATATCGCCTTCGACGCCGCCATGGAGCGCTATGGCCGCAAAGATCTCGCGGTGGTGATGTATCACCTCCACATTCCGCGCCCGGACCCCATGACCAATCCCGATACCCAGGCGCGCGCCAAGAGCTACTCGGTCAACGCCGTGCCCAGTTTCGCCATCGACGGCAAGAAGACTGTCGGCGGCGGATCGCGCGATATGGCTCCCGGCGTTTTCGACCGCTTCAAGAAAGATCTCGAGAAGGATCTCGACACTGCGGCCGAAGCCAAAATCAAAGTCGACGCGGGGCTCAGCGGCGGCAGCGTCAAGGTCTCCGCGGCCGTGGACGGAGTGGAGAGCGATTCCAAAGATCTCAAGGTGCAGATCCTCCTCGTGGAAAAAGAGATTCGCCACCTCGGCGAGAATGGCGTCCGCTTTCACCCCATGGTGGTTCGCGCCATCGGCGGGGAAAAGGCCGGCGGCTACACGCTCGAGCCCAAGGGCAAAGGAACTTTCGAGGCCGCGTTCGATCTGGAAACCGTGAGCAAGGCGCTGAAGGCGCACCTCGACGATTTCGAAAGCAAGCGTGAAGGCTTCAAGTTCTCCGCCAAGCGCGATCAGATCAATCGCGCCGATCTTGCTGTGGTCGTCTTCGTACAGGACGATAAGACGAAGCACGTGCTGCAGAGCGCCTACGTCGATCTCAGCACCGGCCCTGTGTCGCACCCGACAACTTCAAATGAATAAACTGATCCCGGCGGCAGTCCTTGCCGTCACTCTCGTTGCCGCGCCGGCCGATCCGGTCGCCTGGAAACTGCAAAGCGCTTCCGCGGCGCCGGTCAAGCCAGGTGCCCGCTTCAACGTGAAACTTCTCGCCAGCGTGCAAAACGGCTGGCACCTTTACTCCATGAAGCCCATGGCTGAAGGCCCCATCGCCACGCGCATCTGGATCGCCGAGGGCCAGCCCTTCTCGCTGGCCGGAGGAGTGCAGGCGTCCGACCCCCAGGTCGTGCAGGATCCCACGCTGGGAATGGAGGTCGAACTCTATGAAGGCGAGGTGCAATTCACATTGCCGGTGAAGATCGCGCCCGCCACCGCGCCTGGTGCGCACCCGCTCGTAGTGAATGCGGCGTACCAATCCTGCAATGACAAAATCTGCCTCCCACCGAAAACAGTAAAGGTGGAGTTATCGGTTACGGTTGCTAAATAACCGCTATTTTCGCCGCGGCGGAGGCGGGTCTTCGTGCTTCGCCTCGTTCCAACCTTCGCGCACTTCTTTCCCCGCCTTGTGTACATCCTGCTCGACTTTCTTCGCACCGCGCTTGAGTTCTTCCGACGCGCGGTACGCGTCCCGGCCTACCTGCCGGGCGGCGGGATCGGTGCGCCGGTCGTCGCGGTTACACGACACCAGTGTCATTCCGGCGGCAAGCATGATACATAATCCACAGGAGCGCATATGCGTTTCCCCTCGTTCAATCAGGAGCAAACCGAATGCCAATTAGCCAGGTTCGCCGGGTCCTCGCCGCCGGCACGGTAGCAGCCATGTCTCTCAGCGCCGCTCTCAATCAGCCCGTAAGAACCAAGACAGGACTGGTCGCCGGTGTCCCCGGCCGCGATCCAGCAATCACGGCCTTCAAGGGCCTGCCGTTTGCCGCCCCGCCGGTCGGCAACCTGCGCTGGCGCGCGCCGCAGCCCGCAGCCTCCTGGCAAGGCGTTCGGAAGGCGGCCCAGTTCGGCAACAGTTGCATTCAGAACATCGTGACCGAGCACAAACCGTGGACCTATGAGTTCATGACGCACAACGAGATCAGCGAAGACTGCCTCTACCTCAACGTGTGGACCGGAGCTCGCGCCGCCGGCGAGGGCCGGCCAGTCTATCTCTACATCTATGGCGGAGCCAACACCGAGGGCTCCTCGGCGGTGCCGCTCTATGACGGCGAAGGCCTGGCGAAAAAGGGCGTCGTGGTAGTGACGGTCAACTACCGGCTCGGAATCCTCGGCTTCTTCGCCCATCCCGACCTGACCAAAGAGGCGGAGTATCACGCCTCCGGCAACTACGCCCTGCTCGACCTGGTGGCCGCGCTGCACTGGATCCACGACAACATCGTCGCGTTCGGCGGCGACCCGTCCAAGGTGACGATCGGCGGCCAATCTGCCGGCGGGGCCAACGCGCACAGCCTGATGGCCTCGCCGCTCGCCAAAGGACTCTTCCGCTCCGCGATCGTCGAGAGCGCCGGCGGCGGCTCCCGTCCGCTTGCCGAGCAGGAGCAGGCCGGCGTGAAGTTCGCCGAGTCCAAAGGCGCGCGGTCCCTGGACGATCTGCGCAAGATGTCCTGGAAGGACCTGACCGCGCCGCAACCGCTTCGTTTCAGCAGCGCTGTGGTGGATGGTTACGTCCTGCCGAATCCGCCGGTCGAGATCGATATGCCCGTGCTTACCGGTACAAACAAACATGAGTCCGGCGCCACGCCGCATCCGGATGTAACTCCGGCCGCCTACCAGGAGCAGGTACGCCGCCGCTATCAGGACCTCGCCGACGAAGTGCTCGCGTTGTATCCGGCATCCGCGCCCAACGAACTCGCCTGGGACAGTGCGCGGGTCTCGACCTACCGCAACGCGGCCGCGAAGAAAAAGGTCTATACGTATTTCTGGGATCACACCCTGCCCGGTCCGGACGCGGACAAATACGGCGCCTTCCACACCTCTGAATTGCCCTACGCGTTGAGCTCGCTCGCGATGGCCGACCGACCCTTCACCGCGGCGGACCAGAAAATTGCCGACACGATGTCCTCCTACTGGGCGAACTTCATCGCCGCCGGCGACCCCAATGGCGCAGGTCTGCCGCACTGGCCGTCCGTCACCGAAAAGCCCGGCTTCACCATGGAACTCGGCGACACCACCGCCCCCGTCCCCATCGCCGGCAGCGACGCCAGGCGCAAGCTGCTGGAGAAGTACTTCGCGGGTCGGTAGGGCGCAGCTTTACAGCCGGTCGTCCGAGGCAGGCTCGGTTGCAGGCACCTTGTCCAGAGCAGCCAAAAACCGTTCCCGATTTCCGCGCTCGGCCATTTTCTCGACGTGGGTCCAGCCGGCAAGTTACTCCGCCAGGGTTGCCGCCACGATGCGGTCCACGGAAACCTGCTGCCGGGCAGCCAGCCCGGCAATCTGGCGATACACAGACTCGGGAGAGCGGTGGCTAAGCGGATAGCCGAAAATGTGTGCTGAAGTTTATCCGGGCGTTCTTGAAGGCCGGGGTGATGGAAGGCGGGCTGGTCGGTCCGAGTGTGGAAGGTACTCCGCCAGGAGGACCACTTTCGCCGCTGCTGAGCGATGCTGCCACCGCCATCTTGGCCTTTGAGAAGAATCTGCGCCGGCACATAACCATAGGTAGCGCTTCAGGTATACCAAAGAGAAGCTGTTCCCACTAGCACCCCAATTCCTAAAATTGCTTACGGGTGTTGAAATTAGACCGTACAGTGCCAGTCGAGAGCCCCATGACAAACCCGCTGACGCGCGATCTGAAACACAGGTTCGACTGGACGCCGGCTACCGGTCTGCATCTCGGCCGCAGCCGCATGTTCCCCTCGCGTTCGCGCGGCGTGTGCCGCCAAAAGGTCGCGCATCTGGCCACCAGTCTGGGATCATTCGACGTCCGATTTGTCGCGGGAACTGAACAATGATGCGGCTGGCGGACTATGCGTTCCAGCGACTGGCCGACTGGGGTGTTCGCGACGTATTCCTACTGACCGGCGGCGGCGCCATGCATCTGAACGATGCAATTGCACGCGAATCCCGTCTGCGTTACACCTGCATGCACCATGAGCAGGCCTGCGCCATGGCGGCGGAAGGTTATGCGCGCGAGAGCAGCAACATGGCGGTTGTCAACGTAACCACCGGCCCGGGTTCGATCAACGCCCTCAATGGCGTCTTCGGCGCCTGGACGGACTCCATACCAATGCTCGTCCTCTCCGGACAAGTGAAGCGTGAAACATGCCTTGCCTCATATGGCGAAGCCACTGCGGGCCTGCGCCAACTGGGCGACCAGGAAGTGGATATCGTCCGGATGGCGAGCGGCATCACGAAGTACGCCCGCTTGATTCTGGACCCGAAATCCATCCGTTATCACCTGGAGCGCGCCTTTTACCTCGCGACCCACGGCAGGCCTGGTCCGGTCTGGCTGGACATCCCCGTGGATGTGCAGGCGGCCCAGATCGAGCCATCGGATCTGGCGCCCTACGACTCCGCCGAGGACCGCATAGCATATGACGAGGACCTGCTGCGCGGAAAGTGCGTGGAAGTCATCAAGCGGCTGCAAGCGGCGAAGCGGCCGGTCATCCTGGTCGGCAGCGGCATCCGCGTGGGACACGCAGAGGCACTGTTCCGGTCCGCCATTTGCCGGCTGGGCATTCCGGTCACAACTGCCTGGACAGCGCACGACATTCTGCCTACCGACCACATGCTGAACTGCGGCCGTCCGAGTACCGTCGGAGATCGTCCGGGCAACTTTGCCGTCCAGAACGCGGATGTCCTATTGGTGCTTGGCAGCCGCCTGCACGTCCGCCAGATCAGCTATAACTGGCAGTCCTTCGCCCCGCATGCCTACAGGATCCAGGTCGATATCGATCCTGCGGAACTCCGCAAGCCCACTGTGAAACCGGATCTGCCGGTCGAGGTCGACGTGCGGCTGTTCCTGGAGACCCTCAATAAAGAGCTCGCCAACTCCAACTACCAATCGGACACCCATCGCGAATGGCTCGAGTGGTGCCGCGAGCGGGTCAGGAGATACCCGGCCGTGCTACCGAAGCACCGCGATCCGGCGGCGCCGCTCAATCCATATCATTTCATTGAAACGCTGTTCGACGAAATGGCGGAAGGCGACACCGTGGTGTGCGGCGACGGCGCCGCTTGTGTCGTGCCTTTCCAGGCTGGCCGTCTGCGGGAAAACCAGCGCATGTTCACCAATGCGGGCAGCGCGTCAATGGGCTATGATCTGCCGGCCGCGATCGGTGCGGCAGTCGCCAGCCCGGGAAAGCGCATTGTCTGCCTGGCGGGCGATGGCAGCATACAACTCAATCTGCAGGAGCTGCAGACTATCGTTCATCACCGGCTGCCAATTAAGATCTTCGTGCTCAATAATGGCGGGTACCTGTCGATACGGACTACGCAACTCTCCTTCTTCCAAGGCAACTTCGTGGGTGAAGGACCGCGCAGCGGGGTGTCGTTTCCGGACATGATTCGAATCGCGGCTGCATACGGACTTCCCGCGGTGCGGATCGCGGATTCCGATTGCCGGAAGGCGCTGCACAGCGTCTTGGCAACCGAAGGACCTGCATTATGCGATGTGATTCTCGACCCGTCTCAGGAGTTCGAGCCGCGTCTCACGTCGCGCGCACTGCCCGACGGGAAAATGGTTTCCTCCCCCCTGCATGATCTGTGGCCGTTCCTGGAGCCGGAGGAGCTGGCGTCCAACATGGTGACCCCGTAATGGCGCCGCGAACAGTCCTGATCACGGGGGCCGCGCGGGGTATCGGCGAGGCGGTGGCAAGACAGTATTCGGCCAACGGCTATCGCGTGTTGACGCCGTCGCGCCGGGAACTCGATCTCGCCTCGCACGATTCGATTTTCGAATTCACCTCCAAACCGGGAAACGTAGACGTGGACGTCCTTATAAATAACGCCGCGGAAAACCCCATCGCGGAGATACGCAACCTGCCACTCGCTACCTTCGATCGCGGCATCGCCGTCAACCTGAGTGCGCCGTTGCAACTGATTCAAGCGGTAGCACCACTGATGCTTGACAGAGGTTGGGGACGAATTGTGAACGTGAGCTCCTGTTACAGCCTGGTGTCGCGGGCGGGACGGGTCACCTACGGCGCGGCGAAGTCCGGGTTGAACTCCCTGACCCGCACCGCTGCCCTGGAGTTCGCTCCGCATATCCTGGTCAACGCCCTATGCCCAGGCTTCGTAGGCACCGAGCTGACCTACGGCAACAACGATGCGCAGCAGATCGAGAACCTCACCGCGCGAATTCCGCTCGGCCGCCTGGCCTCACCGGATGAAATCGCAGGGACGATCTGTTTTCTCGGCAGCGAGGCCAATACCTACATCACGGGCCAGTGCCTGATTATCGACGGTGGATTTCTATGTCAATGACAAGCGCTACAACGCGCGAGCTTACGATTCAATCCGGCCAGGGACCCTATGCGGCCGCGGTCTACGATTCCGTGGCGCATATCGCCCGCGATCTCGCACCACTGAAGAAAGCGGTCGCAATGGTGGACGCCAACGTGAGCGCGTTGTACGCTGCCGCGCTGGCGCCGCTTCGCGACGCGATGCCGTACCACACGGTTCCGGCACTCGAAAGCGAGAAGACCATGGCCGGCGTGGAGCGCATGCTGCAGTTCCTGCAGGACCACGAATGCAATCGCGAAACAGTGATTGTGGCGGTGGGCGGCGGTATCATCCAGGATATCGCGACGTTTTCCTCCCACTTGTATTACCGGGGAATCGGATTCATATTCGTGCCCACCACCCTGCTCAGTATGGCCGATAGCTGCATCGGGGCGAAGTGCGGGATTAATTTCGGCCCATTCAAAAACCAGCTTGGTGTCTTTCACGCGCCGCGCCGGGTGGCCATCTGTCACGCCTTCCTGGACACGCTGTCCGACACCGAGGTCGTGTCGGGCTATGGCGAGATCGTCAAGCTTGCGCTCACAGGATCAGAGGACTCGTTCACGGAGGTGGAGCGTGCTGTCCGGCAGGGAGGGTTCCGCAATCAGCGGTTACCCGACTTGATCCTGATGTCTCTGGCCATCAAGAAGGATGTGATCGAGGCCGACGAATACGAGAGCGACCTGCGGCGCATTCTCAACTATGGCCATACCTTCGGGCACGCACTGGAAGCGGTCACTTCGCACGCGGTGCCGCACGGCGTCGCGGTGGCGTGGGGGCTGGATCTCGCCAATTTCCTGGCTTGCCGGCACCGGCGCCTGCCCGAATGCACATTCGAGAGAGTGCACGACTTTATCGCGACACACTTTGCCACCCCGATGTCGAGGCCGGTCAAACCTGCAGATTTGATCGCGGCGTCGCGGCGGGACAAAAAGAATACAGGCGGAAAGCTGACCATGGTTCTGCTGGAAAGGCCCGGAAAGCTGGTTATCGACCAGTTGGAGTACGACTCGCGACTGGAACGTGAAATCGCGGAGTTCCTGGAACTGAACCATGCGTTTTTTGGGAATTGACGTCGGCGCCTCCTTTCTCAAAGGAGCGGTGCTGGATGTCGCGACCGGACAGGCCAAGCACATCATACGGACGCCATTCCCGCCCTTTCTCCAGGGCACTAAAGAGGTACCGATAGCGGACATTCTCGAGCATGTGGCATCGCTCCTCGACCGGTTGGCGGCGCGGGCGCACCGCTGTGCCGGCGTGCTGCTGTGCGGTCAGATGCATGGCCTCGTGCTCGCCGCGGCCGATGGACGGGCGCTCGGAAACTTCATTTCATGGCAGGATGAACGCGGCGCCGCGCACTTTGCCCGGTTGCGCGGGCGTATTCCCGCCGACGTTCGGCAGGCGCTTGGAAATGAACTTCGCCCGAACCTCCCGATCAGCACTATCTTTGCCCTGAGCCGGGAAGGCCGACTTCCGGCGGAGCGTTTCACCGCCTGCTCTCTCCCGGACTTCATCGCGGCCCACCTTTGCGGATCTCGTCCGGTGACGGAGGCGACCAATGCGGCGGCGCACGGGCTGTTCGACGTCACGCGAAACGAATGGCACGCGGGCGCGATCCGTGCCGTCGGAATCCGTGCGTCTTCGTTTCCGCCGGTCGTTCCGGTGTCCACGGTCGTGGGTGAACTGCCGTCACGATGGGGGCGGATGCCGGTGTATGTCCCGGTGGGTGATCAGCAGGCAGCCCTCCTCGGAGCTGGTATATCGGCCGGAGACCTGTCGCTGAACATCGCCACCGGAAGCCAAGCCACCATGTTGAGTAGAGCCGCCGATCCCGGGACATACCAGTTGCGGCCGTTCTTCGGTAAATGGTTGCGAACCGTTACCCACATTCCAGCGGGGCGCTCGCTGAATCTGTTTGTGCGGTTGCTATGTGAGGTGCACGACGGGGCGAACCCGGACAAAGTCTGGAAACGGCTGGAGAACGCCGCCGATCAATTGGAATCAAGCAGCCTGAGGGTGAATCTCTCTTTCTTCTCGAGCGCTATGGGGACCAGCGGCTCGATCAAGAACATTGGCGAGGAGAATTTCACGGCTGGTCACTTGTTCCGCGCGTCTCTGGAATCGATGGCCGCGAACTACCTGACCTGTGCGGAAAGAATCTCGCCGGCGCACGCCTGGAAACGTCTTCTGGTCTCCGGCGGTCTCGGACTGAAATCGCGAGTGCTGCAATCGGCAATTCACGAACGCTTCGGTCGTCCGCCAATGCGGCTAGCACCGGCAGAAGACACGATGCACGGGCTCTTGCGGCTGGCCCAAGGCCTGGGCGATAGCGCTCAGCGGGAGGTCGCCTGATTTCCGACAGCTCGGCCTCGATCTCCTCAATAGTCGGCAGTGTGCCCTTGAGCTGTTCGGGAAGTTTTTCGAGATGTCTGAATTCCGCGATGCCAAGGGGCTTCGCTATGTCGCGGACAGCGTACTCCGCAACGATTCGATGCTTGGGCTTGCAGAGATTCAGCCCGATGCTCGGTTTGCCGTCCGGGTGCCGGAAAATATCACTGACGGCGGATAGGTATAAGTTTATCTTCTCGGCGTACTCCGGCTTGAACGGCGTCATTTTAAGGTCGATCACGACGAAGCATCGAAGCTTCAGATGGTAGAAAAGCAGGCCGATTTTGAAGTCTTCCCGGAGATCTGGCCGAACTGCCTTGCAGTTAGTCATGATGCGCCGAGCGACATCATCGTCGGCAAAGCTGTTGATTTGCAGTAACGCTTGCAGCACCGCTGCAGAGGTTTGCTTGGGATCTATTCTTATGAAGAGGGCGCAGGTTGCCACCGGGTGCGGCACCCAGGCTGCTACCAGATTCCAATGGCAAGTTGCGGTCAGGCGGCAGGTTGCTCCCAGTAGGCAAGATGCTACTAACTTAGTACGCCGTTTCAGAAGTACAGTCTCGTATTTCCTGGCGATCGCTCCCTAACTAACGGTCGCGGCTCTGATCGGAGCCGCGCGCGTCAGCAAGCGATCTCGCGACACGTGAGCGAACTTCTGAAACGGTGTACTTAGCTAACTGAGCTGGAGCGACTTCCCCCCAGTCGAGGTTCTACACCCGTGGCCGAACGAGCGGTTTGCCGCCAGATATCCGAGGTAAGAAGCGTGTTCGTTAGGAGCGCCAGTGCGGGGCGTGTCGGGCATTCGGCATCCCTACCGCGATCCCGTCCCGAAATGCTTCAGTTCTCCGTGGAATGCAGTCCGCCGGCGCCGGCGCGGAAGGAGATGTTGCCGCGCGCGGGATCGTCGTCGAGCACTGTCGCGCAGTTCCAGATACACGCGCCGCAATGGACGCACTTTTCGCGATCGAAAACCGGGACTCCCGTGTCGCCCGGCGAGAGCGCCTGGCCGGAGCACATCTCGATGCACATCTTCGAGACACAGCGCTCGCAGAAGTCGGGGTAGAGGAAGCGCACGTGGTCGGCATAGCCGGCCGGCGCCTGCACCTTGCCGCCCATCAGGAGCGCGTCCTGGTGGGTGACCAGCAACTGGCCATCATAGGGGATGGGCGGCCAGCCGACGCGATCCATCAGCGCGTTGTGACAGCTCGCGCCACGCGATCGGCAATCCTCTTGAATGCGCTTCAATTCCTCGGCCGGGATCTTCTCGCGGTAATACTCCTCGGGGCTCGGCATCAGGCCGGGCTCGCCTGCGATGGAGTGTTTGCCCGCGGTGAAGCCCGCAATCGCCATGCCCATCAGGCCCGGGATCATCCCATGGTGGAAACCGTCGCGCGCTTTCTCGGCGACGCGGCCCTCTTGCTCCACCCAACTTGCTCGTCGCCTGGCGACGTAAGTGGCTTCCAGATTCGCCTTGCTCAGCGGCCTTCCGGCTTTGAGCAATTCCACCACCGCCTCTGCCAGTTGTGTGCCGGTAGTCCACGCCTCATCCACGCCGCTGCCGGTGAGCACGTTGGTGCTGCCGGAGCACTCGCCGATGCGGGCGTAGCCATCTCCGGCCAGGAACGGCTCGCCGCGTTTGCCGGATTCCTGCAGCGATTTCGCGCCCCAGCTGCGCAGCTTCGCGCCCTTCAGGTGGCGCCAGAGGTAGGGATGCAGCATATAGTGCTGCAAGTAGCGATAGCTGGTGCGCACCGGGCTTTGAAACCACGACGGCACGAAGATGCCGACCGTGGCCACGCGGTCCGGATGCACGTAGAAAAAACCGAAAATCTCGGGCTCGGGATAGCCGAACGTGTGGAAGACGGTCCCCGGTTCAAGCGTGGAATCCTCGGGCAGGTCCACCACCATCTTCATGCCGACCGCCCATTCGCGCTGATGATGGCCTTCCGGAAGGCCGAAGACCTCATCGAGCTGGCGGCCCACAACTCCGACCGGGCCATCGCCCACGATGGTCAACGCGGCGTGCACGTCCATGCCGGGCATGAAGGCGCCTTCGGGGTTGCCGTCCTTGTCCACGCCCTGGTCGCAGAGGCGGATTCCGCTGACGCGCTCCTCATCGAACAGCGCGCTCTCCACCGGTACGCCGGGCCAGATCTGCACCGTGCCGCCGGACATCAGTTCGCCGCCCACGTGCTGCAGGAATTGACCGAGGCCCATCACGAGTCCGCCTTCCTTGTGCAGGAAGGGCGGGATGTAGGGCAGCTCCACGGCGTGATCGTGAGCCAGCGCGAGCGCGCGGATCATGCCATCGCCGAAGTTCATGGCCGGCGAGCGGCGGCTGGCATCGTGCGGATCCAGCAGGTACGCCACCTTTTCCTGCTTCACGGTGGCAGCCATCGGAATACTTCGGCAGTCGAGTTCGGGTAGGCTGGCGCGGATGCCGCGGGCGCGCGTCACCACACCGGAGACCCCGAAGCTGATATCCTCGGCGCGCTCGTAGCAGATCACCTGCAGCGGCAGCCCGGGATTGCTCGGGCTCTCGATGGCCGGCGTCCCATCGGGATTCACCAGGTGTTTGGAGAGCTCGGTCAGAAATCCGGCGGTAGCGGGCCCGAATCCGACGCAGACCAGATCGACGTCCATGGACTGCCGGTCGATCGGTTGGCTCATGCCGGGTAGTCCAGGGCTTCAGGGATCATGACCTTGGTCAGGGCGTCGGCGGCGCGGTCCTTGGCGAGTTGCGAGCCGGTCAGGCAGCCGTCCATGCGCATGCGCAGGGTAGCGAACTGCTCCAGGCCCTGGAAGCGGACGCACGGGCCGGCCTTGCTCTCGTGGGCGCCCGAGTCTTCGATCACGTCAGTATACCCGCGCGCCAGGCTGGCGATGCCGGGGATCAGGGCTTCCATGCACTCCAGGTCGTCGGACTGGTAGCACGACGCGCAGCCCTCGGTATCCCACGCGGGATGGCGATTGTAGCCGTGAACCAGCTCGGCGCAAACGCGGCCCACTTCACCGGCGGCGTGCGCGGAGTGCACGTGGCAGAGATCGGTCAGGAAGGCGAGCAGGCCGGGCAGGCCCTCGGCGACCGTCGGCAGCTCGGGCCCCTTCTTCTCGAGTTCCAGCAGGTCCAGAATCTGGCAGCGCGAGGAGAGCAGCCAGCAGAGCGCGTCGGCCAGCGGGAACGTGACACCCTGGCGGGAACCCTGGTAGAGCTTGCTGCCATCCGCGTCCACGGCCTTTTGCAGGTGGTTCAGGCTCCACAGCCAGAGCTGCATGGCGGTGGCCAGCGAGCAGGCTCCGGTCTCGGGACGGTCGTTGGCGATCAGGCGCATCTCGCGGATCCATTCGCGGAACTGGGCGAGGAACAGCTCGTCCGTCATGGTGACGCTGAGCTGGCGGCGCTGCACGGCCTCGGGACCCTCGTAGGTGGCTTCGAGCTGCGAATCCATCCACTTGTGGCCGAGGAAACCGGGGCAATCCTCAGTGATCCCATAGCCGCCCATCAGGCTGACGGCCTCGCGCATCATGCGTGCGCCGTGGCCGGTGTTCCAGAGCTTGCAGGCGGGGCACAGCACATTGGCGACGCTATCGAGAATCGCGTACTGCACCAGCGGGTCGTCTTTCAGCTCGGCGCGCTTGCCGTGCACTACTTCGATGGCGTCCTTCTGAATCGCGCGCATCGCCTTCATGGTGGCGGTACCGGGTTTGACGCCGCGCTCGGCCATGATCTGGTCCTTCGCCTTTTCCAGCGGGTCCAACTGGTCGAAAACGCGGGCGGCTTCGAAGCCCAGCGCGGCGCTGGCTTCGCCGGTGGCCCAAACGTCCACCAGGCGATGCACCACGTCCTGCTTCAATTGCAGGCCGAGTTCGTGGCGCGGGGAGCCGGGGGTGGCGATCGAACCGCCGCGGAAGCGATTGCGGTGGTAGCGGATCACGGGCTCGATCGCGCTCAGCAGTTTGGCCGACGTCATGATCGCCACCGTGACGCGAGTGCGGCGGAATACGGCTTCGATGACTTCCCCGTGGCTGTAGCGCGGGATGATCACGCCATCCTTCACGCTATAGCCGCCGATGATCCGGCTGGCGGGCACCGTGAGCGAGAAGATCGGGTCGCGCGTGGAAGAGAGCTGGTGCACCAGCTTGCGGGTGGGCGTGCCGCGGTCGAAGATGCCGGCGTCGCCTTCTTCGAGGATCACCATGCAGGTGCCCTTGATCCTCGGGTCGTCCGATTCCACGGCGGCGGTGACGAAGTTGGCGAAGCCCATGTTGGTAATGAAGCGGCCGCGCTTCTCCACCTTCAAGGTGGGCTCCTGCCCCTCCGCCCATTCCGCCACGCGGACCTTGCCGCCGAGCATGCCGGTCTCGACGCCTACGTATGGGATGGGCTCTGTCAGGCAGAAGGCGCCGCGCCAGGGCTTGCGGTCCTCGCCGGGACGGGGCGGGGCGGCCAGCGCCATATAGTGATCGCGCTGCTCGGGGGTGCCGCGCTCGTGGATCGGCGAGAGCGCCAGGCATCCCGCCAGGCTGCCGGTAGCGGCGCCGGCGTCCACCCAGGCGAGTTCGAAGGCCACCAGAGCCAGCGCCAGGTTCTTGGGCCCTTCGATGAAGCCGCCTTGCGACGGGTCCATGAAGACGCCGGTGATGCCGGATTCGTCGAAGGCCTGGAGCAGCGCATTCTTCTCGGCCGTCCACTCGTGGGTGTTGCGGGCGCCGGCGGCGACCAGCCGCGCGACCGGGCCGCGCGCTACGGCGCGCACGCCTTGCACCAGCATCTGCAGGTCGAAGCGGTCGGCGAAGCGCCACAAAATCTGCCGGACGTCATCGCCGGGCAGGGCGCGTAAATAATCGGTGGGTTGATCGATTGCGGCGAGCGTCATGGGTGCCGTCCTTAATAAGGTGTGAGATGGCCGAAACAAGGGAGGGTGAGCAATCGGTATGCCAGCGGGGAACACGTGGAGAATCAGTACACCTGTCGGATTATGCAGCAGATATTTGGGTCCGAAATCTGGGTGATACGGCGCGCCTCACCCAGATGTATACTTACCTCCGGGAAAGGAGTCTCACGTATGAAATGGATCCTGGCGTTGATGGCCGTGTTTGCCCTCACCGCGTCTGCCGCCGACATCAGCGGCAATTGGAAGGCGACTGCGGAGGGGCCGAACGGCGCGATGGAGCGGACCTTCGTATTTAAGGTGGATGGCAACAAGGTCACCGGCGAGAGCACCAGCAGCATGATGGGGAAATCGAGTATTACCGATGGGAAGGTGGAAGGCGACACGGTCACCTTCACGCTCAGCGGCAAGTTCGGCGACCAGGAAGTGAAGCTGAACTACAAGGGCAAGATCAACGGCAACGAAATCAAGTTCACCAGCGAAATGGCCGGCGGTGGGGGCGGCGGCGCCCCCATCGAGTGGACGGCAAAGAAGCAGTAGCCTAGCGGCCCCCTTCGGCGGGATTGCGCGGTTTGGGCGCGGTCCCCGGGGGAGGCGGTGGAGGAGGCGGCGGAGGCGCGGGGACGATCAGCGGCGGGTCGCCGCTCAGGTCGATGGCACCCTTGTTGACCTTTGGTTTGCTCGCCTGGAGACGCTTGGCATCGAGCGCTTTACCGACCCAACCATCGGCCTCGGAGACGTAGGCCGTGCTTTCCCGCGGGGTGTCCGCAAGCAATCCCTTTTGGCGGAGCAGAAGGTTGATGTACGCCATCGTGTCGGAGGAATCGGGCTGTTTCGCGAGGGCGACCTGGAGCGCCCGGAGACCTTCGTCGATGTAGGTCGTGAGTTTGCTGCGCAGGTGAGCGCGCATTTCGGCATCCGGAATTTGCGGTGTGGCGGGGGAGGCGCCGAGCGCCTCGAGCGCCGAGTGAGTCGCGTCGTAAGCGATCTGCCAATCGACGGTGCCGAGGGTGTAGTAGGCCTCGGTGTTCGCGGGGTCTGAGGCGATCAGCTTGAGCACCGTGTCGCGCGATTCCCCGGCCTTGGCGGGACCATTCAGGGCGATCATGCCGAAGGTAGCGGTGGCATTCTTCGGGTCGCGCTTCAATACTTCCTGATATTGAGTACGCGCCATGACCAGCAGGGGCTTGTCTTCCGTGACCGGCATGTACTGGCGTTGTGCAAGTGCCTGGCGCACGTAGGCGCTGGCCAGGAAGAGGCGCGCCTTGAGATTGTCCGGTTCGAGCGTGACGGCGCTCTGGAAATGCTCGACTCCGGAGGCAACGTCGCCGCGGCTGAAGGCTTCGGCGGCGGCCTGCATTTCGGTTTGCGCGGCGCTCTGGGCGAAGCCGGAGACGGCCATGCCACCGGCAAAGATGGCGCAAATGGCGAAGGTGGTGAGGGCGCCGGCGAGCGCGATGCGGGCGCGGCGGAGATCGCCGCCGCGGCGTTCGATCAGGCTGCGGATGCGCTCTTCCAGAATGTCGCCATCGAAGACGCCGAGCACGTAGCCGGGCTGCGGTGCGGGCAGCGCCGCGCCCGCCAGGGTCACGATGGAGCGCGCGTAGACCGCGGGTTCCAGCAGGTGGCGCGTCACCAGTTCGTCGCAGGCCATCTCGCGGCTGCGCTCGATGCCGCGACGAATCCAGATCGCGGCCGGATGGAAGCAAAGCGGCAGGTAGAGCAGTTCGTAGACCAGCTTGAGCGCGAAATCGCGGCGCGCGATGTGCGCCATCTCGTGTCCGACGGCCGTCGCCAGCACGTCCTCGCGCGATTCGTCGAACATGGCGTCGGGCAGGACGATCGCACGGTGCAGCGCGACCGGTCCGGAGACATCCGCGGAGCGCAGCAGGTGTACTCCCCGGGTGGAGAACGCGGTCTCGCAGCGCGCGAGCAGTGCGTGCAGGCCGCCGGGCGCGGCATCGCGGCGGATTTCGAAAGCTCGATACAGCGCGCGCAAGAAGAATGCGGCGCGGAGGGCAAGGAAGAGTCCATAGGCGCCGAGTAGCAGCATCGCCCAATCGTGCGGGAAGGCGACGGAAGGGGCTACCGGCAGTGCGGCAGGCGCTGCCTGGGTGGAGATGGCCGGCGCGAGGGCGGTTGCGGTGGCAGGGGCTGTCGCCGCCGGCAATGCCAGAGTGGCGTTCCGCGGACTGCGCACGCTTAAAACCGGCAGCAGGAATGCGCAGCACAGGGCGGCGACCCAGACGGCATGACGGTGGCGGGCCGGCCCGTTAGGCATCAAACGGCATGCCAGGGCGGCGACCGCCCAGGCCAGGGGAACCTGCCACAACGCGTTGAGCAGGAAGGTAAGCAGAGTGCGGCTAACTGTTTCCATGATTCTCCTCCTTGGGGCGCTCGAAGATCTCTTGAATGCGCGCCAGCTTTTCCGGGGTGAGGTGACGGGTCTCCACCAGGTTGAGCACCAGGCCATCGGCCGAGCCGCCGAAGAAACGGTCGAGCATTTCTCCCACGGCCTGGCTGACGGCCTTCTGGCGGCTCAGCACGGGGCGGTAAATATAAGTGCGGTCCTTCAACAGGCGTTTGACCTTGCCCTTGCGGTGCAGCACGTTGAGCATGGTCTGTACGGTTGTGTAAGCCAGTTCACGCCCTTTGAGATTGGCCTGAACGCTCTGCACGTTGGCGGGACCTGTCTCCCACAACACGTTCATGATCTGCAATTCCAGCGGGGTGAGTCCGGAATCGGAATTTTTCTTGCGCGGCAAGCAAACCTCCTAAACATTTAGGAGTATGAAGCCGAAATCCGGCCTTGTCAACTAAAACTTTAGGAGGGAAGGACCACTCCGACTTCTCTCACACATGTGGCTTCATCAGACCCAGTGGAATTCAGGGCCCGGGCCCGCCAGCATCGCTCGGGCTTACTTCGGCGAGAACGCGATGGCCCTGAAATCCAGGCGGAAGCCTTGGGTGAGGGCATCAATGCCGAGGACGCCGTCGCGGAGGCCGGCACCCGCCGGCAGCTGGCTGAGCAGTTTAAGGCCCTGCAAATGGAGCTTCCGGTCCAGGATCTCCAATTGAATGGAGGGCACCGTGCTGGCTTGAACCTGCACGGAACCGCCAGCGCCGGCGAAGCTGGCGGACCCCGTGCTGCTTAACTGGTAACGCTCCCATTGGGCTAGAGCATCGCGAACCGAAGGATAGAGGACGGTTGAGTGGCTCCCGGTATCCAGGAACATTTGCGGGCGTGGGGCTGGAGCCTGCCATGGGGGCAACGATCGAATCAACAACATTTCCGCCTTGCCCATCGCTAAGTTCAATCAAAGAGAGCGCGCCTTGCGCGGAGAGGTCCACACAGCCGAGAGCGAGCAGGGCAGGCAGACCTAGTATCCCGTGAATCTGATGGTTGGACATCAGCAGGGCTGTGTCGGACACCACCAGAAACACGACGTTGTGGAGGCGCGCGAATCCCAATCGCAATTCGGAAACCGGGCCGAAGCAAGAAATCCTGACCTGCGAGGAAGCGCATAGGTCCGCACCTGCGAATGGCAAGTAACATGCGGCGGGCCTCGTACTCGGTCACGGTGGAGAGGCTCGCGCCGGTATCCAGAATCCACTCGCTGCGTTGGGAGTTGACCTCCACCGGAACCATCCAGAGGCCGAGCTCGTTGCGCCGGGCCTGGATGGAGCGGCCGGACCGAATTCAACAGCCTGCGCGTGGACGTCGCTCAAAGACGTCAGGAGCACGCGGGCGTTTTCCACGTCCGCACGGCCCGTTTCCTCCTCGGGGATGAGCCGCAACGCTCGGCGGGTTGGATTCGCCGCGCACCTCTCTCCCCTAGGCGTGCCAGCGCATTGGACAGCTCGTAGTGCTTGCTCGCACGCGTGGAGCCGGTGCGGCTAGAAGGCCGGTCTGGCCCTCGCTCGGCTCCTGGCCAGAAGCGGCGCTGACCATGCAGCGATAGAGGAGATTCTCGCAGATTCCAGCCGGGAGCGTCCAGCAACTCGCGCAGCGAACAATCTGCCATTTCCTCCGGCTCTGCAAGTGAAGCTCACCACCGTGAGGGTAACGCAGCCCGCCCAGTGCAAAAATGCACGTGTCATTAAGGCTACGAGGAAACGAACCATGACGCGAACCTTCGGTTTGGACTTGTGCTGCGAGGTGTAGTGACGATAATTTGCTCTTGAGCAGTCTCCGTTCCGGCTCAACAAGTGGACGAATACTCGCTTCCAGGGTTGCCATCGCAGACCCGCTATTCTAGCAACCAAGGCGTATATACACGCCGGCCGCGCAACTAACCAGTCCAATCCTTGGGCAGTCAAAACGTCGTGACTACCTGTGGATTCCTAGCGCTTCTCCTCGCGCTCCCGCTGCCCGCATTGGCGCAGGGCTTGCGGATCGACACCGGGGAATCAGATGCCGTGGTGGCCATCCTCGCGGGAGGCAACGAGCAGCCCCTGCTGCTGGCGACCGAGGGCTACACCCGCCTGAAACAGCGCGAAGCGTCGATGGGGCGTGCGTTCACGGATGCCGACTTCCAGGCCTTCCTCGAATCCCCCGCACCGCGGGAAAAAAGCGAGGCGCTGGCGGCCACACTGCGCGAATGGAAGCGCGCCGACATCGAGTCGATTGGAGAACGCGTACGCTCCTACCTGCCGCCGGAAGCCCGGCTGAAGGCGACGGTGTATATTGTCATCAAGCCGCAATCCAACAGCTTCGTGTACGACCTGAAAACCGACCCCGCAATTTTTCTTTACCTGGATCCCTCCAAGACCCGCGCGCAGTTCGAAAACACCGTCGCCCACGAGCTGCATCATATCGGGCTGGCGAGCCAGCCGGACCGGACGGATGCTGCGCTCGCGCCGAGTGTCCGTGCGGCGGTGGAATGGCTCGGCGCCTTCGGCGAGGGGCTGGCAATGCTGGCGGCGGCCGGGTCGCCGGAGGCCCATCCGCATCGCGACAGTCCGCCGGAAGACCGGGCGCGTTGGGATCGCGATTCAAAGAACCTGACGCAGGACATGCGGGCTCTCGAAGCCTTTCTGCTCAGCGTCACGAAGGGTGAGTTGGACGAAAATCAGCGGCGTGAGAAAGGGATGTCCTTCTTCGGTATCCAGGGACCCTGGTACACCGTCGGGTGGCGGATGGCGGCCACGGTCGAGAAGGCGAAGGGACGCGCCGAGCTCCTGGAGTGCATGCGCGATATGCGCAGGCTATTGTTCGCTTACAACGATGCCGCGAAAACAGCGGGGCTTCCCCTATGGAGCGAGGAATTGCTCAGTGCCTTTCGTACACCACTTTGAACTGCTCGTTCGCGCCCGTGGCTGAGCCGATTTCGGTCAGCACCTTGCCATCGGTGGAAGCGGTCAGCGTGCTCTTGTACATATCCTTGCCATCCTTCTTCCAGGTAAGATCGATGCCGCGGGCTCCGCTCTTCGCCACCAGGCAGCTCCATCCGGCCGGCCACATCGGACCGGTGGCAGGGTAGTCTTTACCGTCGAACCTTGCGGCGCAGGATGCACCCTCGTTGCCAAGCAAAATGACGACCCCATTGCTGCCCTTTGGTGTCAGCGTCAAGGTCTCCGGTGAGTTGGTCTTGAGGTTCCTGGTCTTCCATTTTCCCGCCAGGCCGGGTCCGCCGGACACGCGCTGGAAGGCCAGGGAATCGTCCGACGTCTTGCCATCGGCTTTGACGCGCTTGGACTTGATCGTCATCGTCTTGTCGTCGCCTGAGAGGGTCACGGTGGAGGTCGCAGTCACTTTGCCGTTGGCCTTCTCGGTCATCTCCCAGCCTCCGTTCTTGCCCTCTATCCAGGCAACGGTCGTGCCCCACGGAGTGATGTTGTCCTTGCCATCGGTCTTGAAATTGTAAGAAAGGCCATCGGCGGTAACCCGCAGCACACCGCCGGTCATCTGCTCATACGTCATGGTTGTGTCGCCGAAATCTGACCTGGCGACGTTCATCTTCCATTTGCCTGCGTAGGGCGCATCGGCCGCCGCGGCCAGTCCGCAGCAGCAGATTGCAAGCAGAAGCGCGTTGCGCATGGTGTATTACCCTTTCTCGCACGATTATGCGCGAGGAAAGCCGCTAATACAAGGGTAGGGGCGGGACTCCAGGGCCTAGTACGGCCACGAAAGAATGCTGTATTCGAACTGGCGCGGATCCAGGCCGCGCGACTGCAACATGCGGACGCAATCCTCCATCGAGTTGCCGATCGCTTCGATCCGCCGCAAGGGCAGCGTCTCGGGCGAGTAGACCTCGAGCGCGATGAACTTGCCGGCGAAGGCCATGCGCTCCTCGAGGGTCAGCCGGTCGGGATTGCGGCCGATGGCCTGGCGAAGGTCTTTGCCCGCGGATGCAGTCATGGTGTGAAGATTGTATCAGTCCATGAGCAGCGCGGTGAGGACTGCCCACCAGATGGGGCCGGCCTGGGATTTCGCCCACGAGGCGAACAGCGGCCCGTGCTGATTGGCATTGTTTGCCACCTCACCCCGCATGCCGGTCTTCATGCCAGTGCCGAAGGTCTTCTCGAAGCCCGGCCCACCTTGCGGACGCGTCAGCGTGCCCTGGATCCGGAGGCTGACCTGGTCGGACTGCTGCACACAGGCGACGCCCGGTTCCACCTCCAGCGCGAGCACGGCATCCACGTCGGCGGGCGCCGATTTGCCGGGGATGTCGGACGTGCCGCGCGCATCGGCGGAGACAATCACCATGAGGTCGCGCCCGGAGGTCTGCGCGAAATGCTGCAGGGCTTCGATCACCAGGGCGTCGGGCCGGATCTCGCGCAGGTGCGCGGTCAGGTCGGCGGGGCGCATGAAACAGGAGCTGAAGAGCTCCTTGCCGGGCGCCCAGGAGGCGTCGATCGCCAGGCGGAAGCGCTTGGGTTGGGGAAGCATTTTGAGCACCGCGTCGTGCGGAGTGTGGACCACGCCGCCGGAGGGAGAGAGCAAGGCAAGCATGTAGGCGTTCCACCCGTGCGCGTCGCGCGCGCCGGCTTTGGCGCCCTTGTCGAGCAGCAGGCGGACCGTGGGAGCGTGCCCGTACTGGGCGGCGAGCATGAGCGGGGTCCGGCCTTCGCGGTCCTGGCTTTCGAGATCGGCGCCTTTATCGAGCAGTTGCGCCCACCAGCGCGGTCTTGCCTTTCTTCGCGGCGTCCAGCAAGTCCGGCGAGTTCTCCGCCGCGAGAAGGGGCAGAACGGCCGTAAGGAGAATTGCACAGATGCGCATATTACTGTTGTATCGTGTGTGGCGACTGCATTCCAGTTTGCGAGAGTTACGGCGGCTAGTGGACAGGCCGGGAGGCCTGTCCCACTAGTGCATTGGGCCGGCGGAGCGCGCTGTGTTTGGGCCGCCGCATGATGAACAGGAATGGCACCACCAGCAGGAACACGATCGCCATCGCACGGAAAGTATCGACGAAGGCGAGCATCGAGGATTGGCGCTGGACGACGCCCCACAGCGCGCCATAGGCCTGGCCCTCGGCGGTTGTCGGCGCGGAGCCGCGCATGACCATCGCGCTCTGCGTTCTGCGCAGGAATTCCTGCGTTGGGATGCTTAACGAGCTGACGTGTTCGCCGAGCTGATGGGTGTGAAACTGCTGGCGCCGGAAAAGGAACGTGGTGGCCGCCGCGATTCCAAAGCCGCCGCCCAGGTTGCGCATCAGGTTGAACATGCTGGTGGCGTTGCCCATCTCTTCCTTGGGAATCGGGTCCATGGTGGCGGTGGTCAGCGGGACGAAGAGCATGGCAAGCGCCGCCCCCTGAATGAACTGCGGCCAGAAGATGTCCCAGTAGCCGGCGTTGAGATTGAGATTGGAAAGCTGATACAGCGTCCAGGAAGCGCCGACCAGGCCGATGGCGAGCACCTTGCGCGGGTCGAAGCGATTGAGCACGGTGCCCACCAGCGGCATCGTGAGAAAGCTGCCGAGCCCGCGCGGCGCCATGGCGATGCCCGGCGTTGAGCGCGGGGTAGCCGAGCATCGTCTGCAGAAAAATGGGCAGCAGCAGCAGGCTTCCGTAGAGCACGAAGCCGAGCATCGTCATCAGAAAGACTCCGGCCGCATAGGTGCGGTCCTTGAACACGCGCAGCTTGACCACGGGGTCGCGGCGTGTAGAGCTCGTGCACCACAAACAGCAGGAGCGCGCAGAATGCGATCGCGGTAGTGATGATGATCCAGTTGGCGCTGAACCAGTCCTCCTCCTGTCCTTTGTCCAGCACCACCTGGAGCGCGCCCACGCCAAGCGCGAGCATGCCGATGCCCCAGTAATCGACGCCGCGATTCTGGCGGCGGATGTACGGCGGGTCGAAGATAAAAAGGCGCGTCAGGATCACCGACGCCAGGCCCACCGGCAGGTTGATGTAGAAGACCCACCGCCAGCTGAAATTGTCCGTGAGATAGCCGCCGATCACGGGGCCGAGCATCGGCGCCACCACGATGCCGAGTCCCCAGAACGCCATAGCCTTGCCGCGGTCTTGCGGCGGGAAGGCCTCCAGCATCACGGCCTGCGAGAGCGGCTGCAAGGCTCCGCCGGTGGCGCCCTGTACCACGCGGAAGAAGATCAGCATCGGCAGAGAGGTCGCGAGTCCGCACAGAAAGCTGGCGGCGGTGAAGCCAAAGACGGCGGCCAGCAGGGTGCGTTTGCGGCCGAAATAGTTGGCGATCCAGCCGGTCATCGGCAGAATGATCGCGTTGGCTACCAGGTACGAGGTCAGCGCCCAGGCGGCCTCATCCACGCTGGCCGAAAGGCTGCCCGCGATGTGCGGCAGCGAGACGTTGACCACGGTGGTGTCCAGCACCTCCATAAAGGTGGCGCACATGACGGCCACGGCGACAATCCACGGGTTGATCTGAGGTGTTTGCTCAGCGGTAGACGGCATCCAGTCCCTATGTCTTTCATGATGCCCCAAAATCGGACGCCGCTGGCGCGGGATGATCTTCCGGTAAGGTAATGTTACTTAGGGGAGTGAAGCTTCAGACGAATGGCCAAGGGACGTCGTGCGCCGCAGACCGCTGCGGTATCCAGAGAACCTGCAAGCACCTGGTGGATCGGCGTAGGTTTGGTGGCGGCTGTGGCGGCGGTCTACGCTCGGGTTTGGGCTTTCTCCTTCGTCAACTTCGACGACCCGGATTATGTGAATACCGGCGGGCGCGGCCTGGTATGGGCATTCACGTCGGTCGATGCGGCCAACTGGTTTCCCGTGACGCGGCTCTCGCACATTGTGGATGGGCTGCTATTCGGCATGCGCAGCGGATGGCACCATCTGACGAATGTGGCCTGGCACGCGGCGGCTGCCGCGATGCTTTTCGCCTTTCTGCATCGCGCCACCGGCGCGCGCTGGCGGAGCGCGTTCGTGGCCTTCGTGTTCGCGCTGCATCCCCTGCATGTGGAATCGGTGGCGTGGGTCGCGGAGCGCAAGGACGTGCTCAGCGCCTTCTTCTGGTTCCTGACCCTATGGGGCTACGTGCGCTACACAGGGCGCCGCGACCGGCGTTGGTATTGGTTCACGCTAGCGGCCTTCATCGTTGGGTCGATGGCGAAGCCGATGATGGTGACGCTGCCGGTGGTGCTGATCCTGCTGGACGTGTGGCCGCTCGGCCGGCGCGCGCTCTCCGAAAAAATTCCCTTCTTCGCGATTTCGGCGGCCAGCGCGTTCACCACCTTCGTCGTGCAGCACAGCGCGGGCGCGGTCCGCAATCTTGCGATCTTCCCGGTGGGGCTGCGCGTCGAGAACGCGCTCGTGACCTACGTGGTCTATGCCGCGAAAATGCTCTGGCCCGCGAACCTGGCGGTCTTCTATCCCTATCCCGCGGATTTCGCGCCGTGGCAGCCGCTGCTGGCGGCGGTGGCAATCGCAGCCGTCTCCGTGGGAGTCTGGCAGGCGCGGCGCAATTATCCGTACCTCGCCGTCGGATGGGCCTGGTACCTGGTCACGCTGCTGCCGGTGATCGGCCTGGTGCAGGTGGGCGCGCAGGCCAGGGCAGACCGGTACACGTATCTGCCGATGACCGGCCTCCTCATCGCGCTGGCGTGGGGCGCGGCGGAGTTCGCGCGACGGCGGCCGGGCGCGGCGCCCGCGATCAAACTTCTGGCGATCGCGGTTTGCGCGGCTTTCGTGCCGGTCACGTGGGCCCAGATCGGGCACTGGCAGAACAACCGGACGCTCTTCGAGCATGCGCTCCAGGTGACGGACCGGAATTACCTCGCGCATCACAACCTGGGCGTGGAACTCGATGACGAGGGGCGTCACGAAGCCGCCATCGCGGAGTACGAAGAGGCGCTGCGGATCCGTCCGGACTACGCCCAGGCGCGGACCGATCTGGGGAATGCGCTGTTGAAGATAAGCGGCCGCGGCAGTGAAGCCCTCGCGCAATTTCGCGCGGCTGTGGAAAGCATGCCGGGTTCGGCGATTCCGCACAACGATCTGGGGAACGCCCTGGTGAAGGCCGGGCGGTTGCAGGAAGCGGTTGCGGAATACCAGGCGGCGCTCGCGATCAAACCGGAGTACGCCGAGGCGCGAAACAACCTCGGCAAGGCGCTTGCCGGAATGCCCGGCCGCGAGGGCGAAGCACTGGCGCAGTATCAGGCCGCACTGCGCATCAATCCTAATTTGGCGGAAGCGCACGTCAATCTCGGAGACGCGCTGGCGCAGATGCCGGGCCGGGTCGCCGACGCGATGACGGAGTACCAAACGGCGCTGCGCATCAATCCTGATCTGGCGGAGGCGCATCACAGCCTGGGGCGCGTGCTTTCCGATATGCCCGGCCGCATGGCGGACGCGGCGGCGGAGTATGAAGCGGCACTGCGCGCGAACCCGGATTTCGCCGAAGTGCATTACGACCTGGGGCTGGCACTATCCTCGCTGGATCGGCCGGCCGAAGCGCTGTCGCACTTCGAAGCGGCGCTGAAGATCCGGCCCGAGTATGCCGAGGCTCACAACAATTTGGCAGTCACGCTGGCGGCCTTTCCGCGTCGATCCGCGGAAGTGCTGACGCATTTCGAGGAGGCGGTCCGGTTGAAACCGGATTACTTCGATGCGCAGTTCAACCTGGGTGTGGCGCTGGCGCAGGAGCCCGGGAAACTGCGCGAGGCTCTCGCTCACCTGGAGGCCGCGGAACGCCTGCGGCCGGATGCGGAGTTGGAAAGAACCATCCAGCGGCTGAAGTCGGGAAGGTAGAAGTACCGGGAGAGATTTACGGCAGCAAGTGGACAGGCCGGGAGGCCTATCCCACAAAAAGAGCGCCCGCCGAAAAGCGGCGGGCGCTCGGTTAAAACACCAACTAGAACGTGATCTTGGCCCCGAGTTGCACCACGCGTCCGCCGCCGGTGCCGTTGACTCCGGTGCCGGAGCTCAGGGTGCCGGTGATGAACCCGAAGTTGGAGCCGAAGCCTGTGTTCGGATTGGAGAACTGCGGCGTGTTGGTGGTGTTGAGCGTTTCGAACCGGAGCTGCAGCCTCTCTTTGCCTTCATTGAAGCTGATCCAGCGCGAGAGCCCGGCATTCAAGGCGTAGAGATTCGGACCGCTCCAGATGTTGCGTCCGGTGCTGCCCTGAACGTTGGTCGCGGACCTGGCGAAGCTGGCGGTGTCGAACCAGGGATTGCCGGTGTTGATTCCTCCTAGAACGTGCACGGGCGCAATCTGATCGAGCGTCGTGTTGCCGCCGCTGCCCAGGTTCAAGCTGTTGCTGCCTGTGAAGGAGAGCGGAGTGCCGGTGCGGGCCGAGAAGATGCCCGAAACCTGCCAGCCGCCGATGACCTTGCCGACAACCCCGCCGCCATGGGCGAAGTGCTTACCCTTGCCGAACGGCAATTCCCAGATGTAGCTCTGAATGAAATTCAGGGTGCGGTCGAAATCGGCGCGGGCGTAGTTGCGGTCCAGGCCCTGGCCGGCGTAGAAGTACAGGCCGCCATCGTCACCGGTTTGGGTGGCCATGGCCTTCTGCCACGTGAACGCGGTAGTCAGGCGGAAGCCGCCGACAAAACGCCGGTCGAACTTTACCTGCAGGGAGTTGTAGGTGGAGGAGAAGCCCTGGAAGTCCTGCGTGATGGAGGCCGTTGTGCCGTACTTCGAGAAGAAGGGTTGTCCGGCGCTGCCGAGGCCGATCACCTGGCCGGCGTTGAGGTTGACTGCCGAGGCGATGCGCACACCGTGGCCGCCAACGTAAGCGACGTCCAGACTGAGAGCAAAAGGCAGCTGCTGCTGGACGGCGATGTTCCATGTCTCGATGTAGCCGTTCTTATAGTTGGTCGGAATGTAGAACTGCGCCGTGCTCGGATTGGGGTTGGTAATGATCCCGTTGGAGGGCACCACGACCGGATCCGGAGCGGGGAAGCCGTTCTGGAAGGTCGGCGCCTGCCCGTTGGGCAACTGTGCGCCGGCATAGTTATCTGATCCGGTGGGTGCGACGTACTGGTTGTTCGAGCGCACCGGGAAGTTGTACATCCAGGTGTTGTCGGGGAACGGCGTGTAGCTGATGCCGAAGCCGCTGCGCACTACGGTCTTGGAAGAGAGGCGGTACGCTATTCCGAGACGCGGAGCGAAGTACTTGTAGTCGGGCTGGAGGCCAAGGTTCATCGGGTTGCTGCCGACGCCCGCCAGCTCCAGTGTGTTGTTGCTCGGGTTGTAGTTGGAGAAGCCGCCCGCAAAGTGCGGTGTGGGCGGTCCATAGTATTCCCAGCGCAGGCCCAGATTCACGGTGAATTTCGGCGACACCTGCCAGTTGTCGGCGACGTACGCGAAAACCTGCGTCTGGCGCAGCGCGGGGAAGTAGGTGTTGACGTCGCGCGCCACCTGGCTCGGTACGTCCAGCAGGAAGCTCGCCATGTCGTTTGCGAGGCCCTGCGAAGATCCGGAGCAGCCCGAGGGCGGTCCCGAGACCGGAACGTTAGTGCAGGTCTGCTTGGCGGTCTGGTTGGTGCCGAAGGTGTACACGCCGCGCGGGCTGAAGGTCTGGTCCTGCAGCAAATCGTCGCGTACGCGGCGCAGATCGATACCCCACTTGATCTGGTGGTTCTTGGCGATCTTCGTCCACGAGTTGACGATGTCGATATTGGCCTCTGCACGGTCCCAGGGCAGGCTGGCGGAGTAGCCGAACAGCGGGCTCGAATAACCGCCGATGCTGATGCCGACCATGCCGCTGGTGAAGGGTCCGAGGTTGACGCCGGGAATCCCGATATCGGTGGAATCGTTCTTGCCGTAATCCGAGGGGAAAGCTTCGTTGTGGTAGTGCGCCACACCGAGGCGGAGTTCGGTGAGCAGCGTCGGGGTAACCACGCGATTGTAGTTGATGCCGGTACTGTAGGTCTTCTGCGTCCCGGTGCCGGCAAATGCGCCCTGCGCGGGTCCTCCACCGGTGCTGCCGAAGATCGGCGCCTGGAACACTACGGGGCGGGCGAAGCTGAAGCGGCCGCTGATGCGGTCCTTATCGGAAAGGGTCCAGTCGATTTTGGAATCGATCTGGTTGTTGTGCTTCTGTGCGGGCAGCAGCGCGAAGTAATCGTTGGTCTGCGCAGTCGGGACAACCGTTTCGTTGGTCGGCGGCATCAGTGCCAGGAGCTTCAGCGATACCGGATTGATCCGGTTGGCGGGGATGATGTTACCGGGGAAGGCAGTGCGATTCTGCCCGGACCCATCCTGCGTTCCGGTCAACGGATCGTAAACGATGTGCCCCGGATCGCCGCTCAGATCGCCCGTGCGGAACTCGTTGGAGGGCACGTTGGTCTGGTTGGTATTGGCCTCGTGATCCAGGGTGCGCAGGTAGTTGGCGAAGAAGAAGAGCTTGTTCTTCTTGATCGGACCGCCGATGTTGCCGCCGAAGTAGTTGTAGGCGAGGTGGCCGACCGTCGGGTTGAAGTACGACCGCGCATCCATCGCGCTGTTCTGCAGGAATTCGTTGGCCGACCCGTGGAATTGGTTGGTGCCGGATTTGATGATCACGTTGGTGACGGCGCCGGTGCCGCGTCCCAGTTCCGGATCGTGGTTGGTGGTCGAGATGCTCACCGACTGAATGGCCTCGGCCGGCGTGATCAGGATCTGCAGCAGACCTGTGCGCTCGTTGTTGTCGATGCCTTCGATCTGGTAGTTGTTGCCCATACGCGGCATGCCGTTCACGTTGGTCTGCAGCGAGCTCGACGCATTGAAGAACTGCGAGTGCTGGAAGGTTTCTACCGAAGTTCCGGGAACCAGGTCCAACAGGCTCTGGAAATTGCGGTTCACGCCGAGCGGCAATTCTTCGATGGTCACGGCATCGATCGAACGGCCGGTATCGGCGCGCTCGGTCTGAAGCACGGCGGTATTGGCTACGATCTCGATGGTCTGATTGAGTGCTCCGGGTTCGAGTTTCGAATCGACGCGCGGGCTGGTGTTGGCTTCGAGGATCACGCCCGACCGGACGTCCTTCTTAAAGCCGGTCATCTCAACGGCGACTTCGTAGGTTCCAGGCGGCAGGTTGGGAAAGCCCCAGGTGCCCGATTCATTGGATAGCGTGCTGCGGGAAATCTTGGTGTTGGTTTCGGTAAGTGTGACCTTGGCATTGGCCACTGCCGCACCGGACGCGTCGGTAACGCTTCCGACGATGGTTCCGTTTACGGCTTGGGAAAAGGCGATGCCGGCGCAGAGCGCACACAGCAGAACAAAAACACAGATCGAACGTAGACCTTGCATGAACAGCTCCCTTTTGTAGTGTTCCGGGCTCCCTGACCTGCCCGGTTTGACCCTGAATGGCTCCGCCAAGTATATGCCCACCTTTTGCCAGTGGCAAGTACCAGAAGGGAGTTTTTGGTTTATAGTTACACGCTGGCATTTTCGTCGCCCCCCTTTGGCTTAACACTCGAAAACGCTTGCATTCCTGCTATTATTTCGAAGGATAGGACCGGGATGTCTCCTTACGGCAGCGACGGAGTGGATGTAACTCTGATCAGGTGGATGCTCTCCCTAACGCCGGCGGAACGGCTCGCCGTATTGCAGGATTTCATGGACTTTATCGAGGAGGCCAAGGCTGCCAACGCCACCCAATCGGACCCTCTCCATCCTGCGGACGCTGCTTGACCATCAGGTAGACTTTCTGGTGGTTGGCGGAGTAGCGGCGGTTCTGCAGGGCGCGCCTGTCAACACCTTCGATTTGGACGTGGTTCACTCCACTGACGCCGCGAATGTAGAACGGGTACTTGCGGCTCTGGCGGAACTGGATGCGGTCTACAGAGCCCAGCCTGAACTGCGGCTGCGTCCCAACGCCTCCCACTTGAGTTCACCGGGACACCAGCTCTTGATCACCCGCTTGGGGCCGCTCGACCTGCTCGGCTCCATCGGGAACAGGCGCACGTGGCCGGACCTGCTGCCTCACTCCACGGAATTGAAGGTGGGACCCGGGGTCGCGGTCAGGGTTCTGGACCTGGAAACGCAGATCGCGGTAAAGGAAGAAGTGGGCGGCGAGAAGGATCTGGCAGTGTTGCCGGTCCTTCGGCGGACCCTGCAAGAACTCCGCAAGCGCCCGTGAGCACAGCCTGCCCGCCCTGCGCCTTGACTTTCGCATCTCCGGTAATTTATTCTGTCGATTCGCTTTGGCCTCTCATCCAAGGGCCGCACACGTATGCAGGAAAACGCCAACCGCGCGCCGGAATCAGTGGAACGGCTACTCGATTCCACTTTGGAAAGTGTGGATAGCGCCGAGGAGTTGGTGGTGGGCATGGCGGAGCGCGCGGGCGTGGATGAAGATGACCTGATGAAGATCGGGATGGCCGTCCGCGAATCGATGGTCAATGCGGTTGTGCACGGCAACCGCTATAGCGCCCATAAAAAGGTGCGTCTTTCCGTTGCCGCCAATGGAGAGCGGTTTATCGTGCAGATCGCCGATGCGGGCGAAGGCTTCGATTTCGCGTCGATTCCGGATCCTCTGGCCGAAGAGAACCTGCTCCGTACCTCGGGTAGGGGAATTTTTCTGATTCGGTCGTTCATGGATGATTTCCAGATGCGACACTTGGAATCGGGCGGGACTGAAGTAACTTTGGTTAAGAACTTGGTGTCTAAATAGATTCTGCGGTTTCAGCCAGGAGGCATATTCAGTGAGCGTAAAGTTGACTACTCGGCAGGTGGGTGACGTGACGGTGGTGGATGTGGCAGGGCGAATCACGTTGGGCGAAGGGTCCAGCGCCTTGCGTGACGCGGTTCGCGACATGGTGAGCAAGAACCAGAAAAAGATTCTGCTCAACCTCGGCGATGTGTCCTACATCGATAGCTCCGGCATCGGCGAGCTGGTGTCCGGTTTCACCACGGTGACCAACGGCGGCGGGAACTTGAAGCTGCTTAACCTCAACAAGCGGGTCAAGGACCTGCTGCAGATCACGAAGCTCTACACCGTCTTCGAAGTCCACGAAGACGAAGCGGCTGCCATCCGCAGCTTCGCATAAAGACTGGCTGGTGTGGGGTAGGACAGGCCTCCTGGCCTGTCCTACCGTTTATCCTCCACCCACGAATTGCACGATTTCCAGTTGCGCCCCGGGGCGCAGAACCGTGTCCAGCCAAAATGGTTGTTTGAGGATATGGCGGTCTAATTCGACCGCAACCCGTGCCGGATCCAGCTCCAGTTGCTGGATCAGACCCATGACGGTCTGCCCTTCCGGCGTTCTTTGTGGCTCTCCGTTGACCACGATCTCGATCATGCTTGGTTGACACCCCTGTTTTCGAACCATTATAGTCAAATTTGGCCCCTTCCCTATAGTTGAACTCGCATGCCTAAGTCCTACACCGAGTTGTATTTCCCTATCCTGTTGCAGGCCTTGATTGCAATGGGCCTGGCCGCCGGCCTGCTGACAGTTTCCTACCTGCTCGGCAAAAAGGTGCGCAACCGCGTCAAGGATATGCCCTATGAGAGCGGCATCGTGCCGACGGGCGACGCGCGCCATCGTTTCAGTGTGAAGTTTTACCTGGTGGGGATGCTCTTCATCCTGTTCGATATCGAAGCCATTTTCCTGTATCCCTGGGTGGTGGTTTACCGCGATTTGAGCCGCAATGGCAGCCTGTTCGGCTTCTACGAGATGTTGACCTTCGTGATTCTGATCCTCTCGGGATTCTTCTACATCTGGAAGAAGGGCGCGCTGGATTGGGCCGAGTCCACGACCCGGCCGGGGCGGAAGTAAGGAAACACAATGCTACCCGAGAATCTGAAAGAGAATGCCGTGGCCGCCGCGGTGGAAGCCTTTGACGCCGATGCCGTGCGCGGCGCCAAGCTGACGTTCGGCGAACTGACCCTCGAAATCGCCGCCTCCAAAATCGCCAGCATCTGCGGCTTCCTCAAGTACGACCAGAGTTTTGTCCGCGTGAGCACGGTCACCGCGGTCGACCGGTATCCGGCCGAACCGCGCTTTGAAATCGTCTACCACCTGCATTCCATCGAACGCAATCAGCGTGTGCGCCTGAAAGCACTGCTGCCGGGCACGGACCCCGCGATCGAGTCCGTCACTGGCGTCTGGCGCGGAGCGGGCTGGTACGAACGCGAGGTTTTCGACCTCTTCGGCGTCCGCTTTCTCAATCATCCGGACCTGCGGCGCATCTTAATGCCGGACGATTGGGAGGGCTACCCTTTGCGCAAAGACTACCCGGTGACGGGGACGAGGGTTTAAGCGATGAGCGAATCGGAAATTCCGGGACAGGTGATGGTGGACCTGGAGGGCGAGCAGTCCGCTGCCGAAGGCGGGCGACGCATGGTCCTCAATATGGGGCCGCAGCACCCCTCCACCCACGGCGTGCTGCGCCTTCTGATGGAGCTCGATGGCGAGAACATCATGAAGTGCACGCCCGATATCGGTTTCCTGCACACCGGCATCGAAAAGGAATTCGAGGAAAAGTTCTACCAGCAGGCCGTCACGCTGACCGACCGCGTGGATTACCTGGCGCCCCTCTCCAATAATCTGGGCTGGGCGCTGGCGGTGGAGAAACTCCTGCAGCTGGAAATTCCGCCGCAGGCCCAATGGATGCGCGTGATGCTCACCGAGCTCACCCGCCTCAACAGCCACCTGGTGTGGCTGGGCACGCACGCCCTCGACATCGGCGCCATGAGCGTCTTCCTCTACTGCTTCCGCGAGCGCGAGGAAATCCTCAAAATCTTCGAATTATTCAGCGGCCAGCGCATGATGACCAGCTACTTCCGCATCGGCGGCCTGGCCCTCGAGCCGCCGCGCGGCTGGCAGCAGCGCGTCAAGAAGTTCATCGACATCTTCCCGAGCCGCATCGATGAATACGAGAACCTGCTGACCAACAACCGCATCTGGACCGGCCGCACCAAGGGCATCGGCTACATTTCGCTCGAAGACATGCTGGATCTGGGCATCACCGGTCCCATGCTGCGCGCCGCCGGGCTCAAGATCGATGCCCGCAAGGACGCGCCTTACAGCAGCTACGAGAAGTTCGATTTCGAAGTCCCGACCAGCACCGATAACGATGTTTTCGCCCGTTACCAGGTGCGCGTCGAGGAGATGCGCCAGAGCACCAGGATCGTCCGCCAGGCGATGGAAGGCATGCCGGCGGGAGCCTGGAAGGCGGACGCGCCCCACGTGGTGCTGCCCGACCGCGAAAAGATGAAGACCCAGATGGAAGCCCTGATCTTTCATTTCAAAATCGTCACCGAAGGCTTCCGGGTGCCCGAGGGCGAGGTCTACCAGGTGATCGAATCGCCGCGCGGCGAACTCGGATATTACGTGGTCAGCGATGGCACCACCAAGCCGTACCGCGTGCACATGCGCACGCCGAGTTTCGGCAATTTGCAGGCCGTGCCTAAAATGGTAGAAGGCTCCTTAATCGCAGACGTGATTGCCTCCATCGGCAGTATGGATTTCGTTTTGGGCGACACGGACAGGTAAGAACTCCGGCAGGCCAGGCAGCCTGCCCCACCGAACATAAATGACTTTTTCTCCACAACTGGAAGCCAGGTTTGAAAAACTGCTGACGAGCTACCCGCCGGGACGGCAGCGGTCGGCGATGATTCCCATGCTGATGTACGCGCAGGATGAGCTCGGCTGCGTGAGCGACGAACTGGTGCAAGAGGTGGCGCGCCGCATCGGCGTGACCCCGCTGCAGGTCAATGAGGTGCTGACCTACTACTCCATGCTGCACCGCAAGCCGCTGGGCAAGTACCACGTCCAGGTCTGCACCAACATCAGCTGCCTGCTGCACGATGGCGACAAGCTCTACGAGCACACCTGCAAAAAGCTCGGCATCACCCACAAGGAAGTCACCGCGGACGGGCAGTTCTCCATCGAGGAAGTGGAGTGCATGGGCGCCTGCAGTTGGGCCCCGGCCATCCAGATCAATTACGATTTCCACCACTACGTGACTCCCGAGAAGCTGGACCAGTTGCTGGACGGCTTGAGGAAGAAGCAATAACCGATGCTTTTCAACGAACCACATCCGCTCGAAACCAGGGTCCTGACGCGCCGCTTTCGGCAAGCCGAACTCGGCCGCCATCGAGGGGTATCTGGCCGACGATGGCTATCAGGCCTTCCTGAAAGCCGCGAAGATGAAGCCCGAGCAGATCATCGAGGAAGTCAAAGTCTCGAATCTTCGCGGACGCGGCGGCGCCGGTTTCCCCACCGGCATGAAGTGGAGTTTCGTGCCGCGCACGTCGCCCAAGCCCAAGTACATCGTGGTCAATGGCGATGAAAGCGAGCCCGGCACCTGCAAAGACCGCGTGCTGATCGAAAACGATCCGCACCAGTTGATCGAAGGCGTCCTGATCGCCGGCCTCTCGGTGGATGCGCACGCCGGCTACGTCTACATCCGCGGCGAATATCGCTACCTGATCGAGATCATGGAGAAGGCGATCGCGGAGGCCTACGCCAAGGGCTGGCTGGGCAAGAACATTCAGGGCACCGGCTTCGATTTCGATCTGTACGCGCACACCGGCGCGGGCGCCTACGAGTGCGGCGAGGAATCGGCGCTGCTCGAATCGCTCGAAGGCAAGCGCGGCATCCCGCGCATCCGCCCGCCGTTTCCGGCGGTCGCGGGCGCCTTCCAGTGCCCCACCATTCTCAATAATGTGGAGACTTTCTGCGCCGTGCCGGCCATCCTGCGCGATGGCGGCGCGGCCTTCGCGGCACTCGGCATTCCCAAGGCGGGCGGCACCAAGATGACCTGCCTCACCGGCCATGTGAACCGGCCCGGCGTCTACGAACTCAAGCTCGGCTTTCCCGTGAAGCAGATGATCGAGGAAGTCGGCGGCGGCATGCGAAATGGGAAGAAGTTGAAGGCTTTCATTCCCGGCGGTTCGAGTTGTCCGGTGCTGACCGCGGCGGAATTGGAAGGCGCGACCATGGATTACGATTCCATGGCGTCGCGCAAAAGCATGCTCGGCTCCGGCGGCGTGATCATCATGGATGAGGACACCTGCATGGTGAAGGCCGCGCTGCGTATCATGCGCTTCTACGCGCACGAAAGCTGCGGCTGGTGCATTCCGTGCCGCGAGGGTACAACCTGGCTGAAGAAGATCCTGACGCGCTTCCATGATGGCCAGGGCACGCGCACCGATATCAATTTGATTGGCGATATCGCCAAGAACATGTTGGGCCGGACCTTCTGTCCGCTGGGCGATGCGGCCGCGATGCCGACCATTTCCATCGTGGAGAAGTTCCGCGAGGAATTCGAAGATCATCTGGCCGGAAAACCGTGCCGCTTCGAGCCCGCCAACCGCATGGTGACCGTGTAATGAAGACGGATTTTGGATCGCTCCCTAACGGTCGCGGTTCGCATGAGCGACTACGCTTCCGCACCGCACCGCGACCGTTGGGGCTATTCGCGGCGTTTGGGAAAGCGCCCTCATGCGAACCGCGACCGTTAGGGAGCGATCTACATAAAGGTTTGAATGGCTGATCTGGTAAATCTGACAATCGACGGGAGGGCGGTGCAGGTGCCGCCGCAGACACTGGTGATCGACGCCGCCAAAACGGTCGGCATCGAGATCCCCGCGTTCTGCTATTACGAAGGCCTCACCCTGCAGGCCGCCTGCCGCATGTGCCTGGTGGAAGTGGAAAAGATGCCGAAGATGATGACGGCATGCACGCTTCCCGTGTCCGAAGGCATGATCGTGCGCACTGAGACCGAGCAGGTTAAACAGGCGCGCAAATACACGCTCGAATTCCTGCTCACCAACCATCCGCTGGATTGCCCGGTCTGCGATAAGGGCGGTGAGTGCGAGCTCCAGGACATGGTCTTCCGCTACGGCGCCGGCGAAAGCCGGTACACGGAAGAAAAGGTGCACACGCCCGAGAAGCAGTTCTCCCCGGTGGTCTTCTTCGATGCGCCGCGCTGCATTCTCTGCTTCCGCTGCGTCCGCATCTGCAATGAGGGCCTCGGCGTGGGTGCGCTCGGCGTCATCAATCGCGGCGTGGTTTCGGAAATCGCCCCCAACGTGGGCGATCACCTGGAATGCGACGAGTGCGGCGCCTGCATCGATATCTGCCCGGTGGGCGCGCTCACCAGCGGCACCTATCGCTACAAGACCCGCCCCTGGGAAATGGAGCATGTCGGCACCATCTGCACTCACTGCGGCGATGGCTGCAAGACCACCCTGGGCACGCGCAACGACGAAATCATTCGCGGCAACAATCGAGATCGCAGCGGTGTGAACGGCGAATTCCTCTGTATCAAAGGCCGCTACGCCTTCGATTTCTACAACCATCCGGAGCGCCTGCAGGCGCCCTTGATGCGCGTCAACGGCAAGCTGGAAGAGGTTTCCTGGGCGCAGGCGCTGGAAGCAGTGGCCAAGAAGTTCAACCAGACCGCGGCCGCCGGCGGCAGCTTCGGCGTCATCGGCAGCAACCACACCAGCAACGAAGAGAATTTCTACCTGCAGAAGTTCGCGCGCCAGGTGCTGAACACCAACAATATCGACCACCACCGCACCGGCGATGTCGTCACGCTGCTCGATTCCCTGAGCGGCAAAACCGCGCAGCTGGCCACGGTGGCCGATCTCTACGACCGCAAGGCCATCCTCGTCCTCGGTGCCGATCTCGCTCTCGAACATCCCCTGCTCAGTTTCCAGATTCGCGCCAACTACCGCCACCACCAGGCGCACGTCTACGCCATCACGCCGGATCCGGTGCGCGAAGACAAGTACTCCGTGGCCAGCATCCGGATAGCCGCGCCGGGTTACTTCGGCGCCCTCGAATCGCTCCGCGACAAATTGAAGGCCGAGCCCGAACTGGTCGTGGTCTTCGACGATTCCTGCAAGGGCGACGATGTTCGCAAGCTGGTGGAGTTCACCGAGTCGCTCGGCATCCCGGTCAAATTCGTCTGCCTGGTGGATTACGCCAACTCGCGCGGCGCCGTCGATATGGGACTGACGCCCGAGTTGCTCCCCGGCTACAAGCCCAGCGGGACGCCCGGTCTTCACGTCGCCGAAATGCTCGCGACCGACCTTGACGTGCTCTGGGTGGTTGGCGCCAATCCGCTGAAGGGCGCAGTCAAGCGCAAGGCCGGATTCCTCGTGGTCCAGGACATGTTCCTCACCGAGACCGCGCAGCAGGCCGACATCGTCCTGCCCGCCGGGTCCGCGTACGAGAAGAACGGCACCGTCACCAATACCACCGGCGAAGTACAGCAGCTTACACGCGCCATCAACACCATGGGCGCCAAGCCGGATCTGGAGATCATGGGTTTCATCGCCCGTGAAATGGGAGTGGCGGCGCAGCTCGGCCCCTGGCTCCCGCAGGTGGTCTTTGAGGAAATTCGCAAGAACGTGCGCGGCTACTCGCTGCCGATGCCTGTGATCGCCACCGGCGGCGCGGCCCAGACCATGCCGGTCAACGGGCGCATCCCGGTGGAGAACCGGCCCGACCTGGTGCGGAGTGACCATAACGGGCTCTTCGCCTCCGGTACCCTTGGGCGGTATTCTAAGGTTCTGAACTCCGTTATAGAAAGTCGCTTGAGCCGCTAAATGGAGCTACTCGACTCGTTTATCTTTATCAGCCTGGTGAAGGCGGCGGTTATTTTCGCTGTGTTGATGACCACGCTGGCGTATCTGCAGTGGGTGGAGCGCAAGGTCATCGCGCACATCCAGGTCCGCCCCGGCCCCTATCGCGTCGGCCCGCACGGACTCCTGCAGCCGCTGGCCGACGTCATCAAACTCATCACCAAGGAAGACCTGGTGCCGCCGTACGTCAACAAGCCGCTGTACCTCCTGGCCCCCTTCCTGGCGATCACGATGGCGCTGCTTTCGATTTCCGTGATCCCTTTCGGTCCGGTGATTCACATCGGCCCCGTCACCACCGCGATGCAGATGACCGATCTCAACATCGGCGTCCTGTTCATTCTGGCCGTCTCCTCGATGGGCGTGTACGGTATCGCGCTCGCCGGGTGGGCCTCCAACAACAAGTACTCGCTCATCGGCGGCCTGCGCAGTTCGGCACAGATGATCAGCTACGAGCTGCCCATGTCGCTCGCCATCGCTGCGCCGCTGTTGATTTCGAACACCCTGAGCCTCCGCGAGCTGGTGGAAAGCCAGGCCGGCAGCATCTTCAACTGGAACATCCTGCACGGACCCTTTCCGCAGGTAATCAGTTTTATCATCTTCATCATCGCGGCCTTCGCGGAAACCAATCGCGTGCCGTTCGATTTGCCGGAAGCCGAAAACGAGCTCGTCGCCGGCTTCCACACCGAATACAGCAGCATGAAATTCGCCAGCTTCTTCATGGCCGAATACGCCAACATGATCACCGTGAGCGCCATGGCGACCCTGCTCTTCCTCGGCGGCTGGAATCCGCCCTGGCCCGCCGCGTACGGCTCCAACCTGCTGCCGAGTATTATCTTCGGAATCGCCGGCCTGGTGCTGCTCTATCACGGCGTCAACGCCGTGCGCAGGCGGGATAAGCTGACCTTCCCGGTTTTCGGCATCATCTTCCTCGGCATCGCGGGCATTTTCCTGCTGCCGATGGTGCAAAGCTGGCTGCTGCCGCTATTCTGGTTCTGCGCCAAAACCGGCGCGATTCTCTTCGCATTCATGTGGATTCGCGGCACGCTGCCCCGCTTCCGCTACGACCAATTGATGGGCTTCACCTGGAAGTTCCTCTTCCCGGTGGCCATGTTGAATTTGTTGGTGACCGGTTTCCTGGTCGCCTGGACAACGAAGTAAATGGACGTCATTCTCTTCCTCACATTCGCGGTGATCGCGGTGGTTTGCGCCATCAACGTGGTGGTGCAGACGCACCCCATCTCCAGCGCGCTTTCGCTGGTCGGAGTCATGGGTTCGCTCGCGGTCCTGTACCTGCTGCTCGGCGCCGAATTCATCGCCGCCGCGCAGGTCATTGTTTACGCCGGCGCCGTCATGGTGCTGTTCGTCTTCGTGATCATGCTGCTCAACGCCGGCGCCGAGACCACCAAAGGCCGCTCGTACCTGATTCCCGGCGCGCCGCTGCTGATCGTCTTCCTCGGGCTGGTCGCCTTCTTCGTGCAGCGCATCTTCCCCTCCTCCACCATGGTCCGCTTCGGCGGCTTTACCGGAGGCGGTCCCAGGGACATCGGCAACGCGCTGTTCACCACCTACCTGCTGCCCTTCGAAGTAACGTCGCTCCTGATTCTGATCGCCATCGTCGGCGCCATTGTTCTGGCGCGAAAGGAAATCGAATAGATGATGAACGCGGTCCCCATTTCCTGGTTCCTCACGCTGAGCGCGATCCTGTTCGCGCTGGGCGTCGCCGGTTTCCTTTTCCGGCGCAATATCATCACGGTGTTCATGTCCATCGAACTGATGCTGAACGCCGTCAACCTGAGCTTTGTGACATTCTCCTACCAGCACAAGGAAGTCGCCGGTCATCTCTTCACGTTCTTCGTGATGGTGGTAGCGGCGGCTGAAGCAGCGGTAGGACTGGCCATCATCCTGACGGTGTTCAAGAACCGCTCGACACTCAATATCGATGATGTCAATTCGATGAAGAACTAACCGAACCGATGCAACTCTGGCTCATACCAATCCTCCCGCTGGCGGGCTTCCTGATCAACGGCCTCTTCGGCCGCAAGTTCTCCAAGAGCCTCGTCAGCACCGTTGCTGTCGGCAGCGTGGTTCTTTCCTTTCTCTGGGTGCTGAAAACCATCTCCGCCATGGGAGACCTGAACACCCCCCACCTGGAGCACTACTTCACGTGGATTCAGAGCGGTTTTCCCGGCAGCCCTAACTACCTCAACATCGGCTGCGATTTCCTGGTCGATCGCCTCACCATCGTCATGCTGTTGGTAGTAACCGGCATCGGCTCGCTGATCCATATCTATTCCATCGGGTATATGGCGCACGAGCACGGCCCCAATTTCGGCGGCTATTACCGCTTTTTCGCCTACCTGAATCTCTTCATGTTCTTCATGCTGGTGCTGGTGCTTGGCGCCAACTACCTGCTGCTCTTCGTGGGCTGGGAAGGCGTGGGCTTGTGCAGCTACCTGCTGATCGGCTTCTACTTCGATAAGAAGTTCGCCACCAACGCCGGTAACAAGGCATTCATCGTCAACCGCATCGGCGATTTCGGCTTCTCGCTGGCGATGTTCCTGATCTTCCACCATTTCGGATCCCTGGATTTCGCCGAGGTCTTCCACAAAGCGCCCGGCGGCACCGAAGCCACCCTCACTACCATCTGCCTGCTGCTGCTGCTCGGCGCCTGCGGCAAGAGCGCGCAGATTCCGCTCTACGTCTGGCTCCCCGACGCCATGGCCGGCCCCACGCCCGTCTCCGCCCTGATTCACGCCGCTACCATGGTCACCGCCGGCGTCTACATGACGGCGCGTTCCTGGGTGCTCTTCACCCATGCGCCGGGCGCCATGGATGTGATGGCGATCATCGGCATCGCGACCGCCTTCATGGCCGCGACCATCGCCCTCACGCAGAACGATATCAAGAAGGTCTTCGCCTACTCCACCGTCTCCCAGCTCGGCTATATGTTCGTCGGCGTGGGCAGCGGAGCGTTCTCCGCGGGCGTCTGGCACCTCGTGACCCATGCCTTCTTCAAGGCCCTGCTCTTCCTCGGCGCCGGCAGCGTGATCCACTCCCTCTCCGGCGAACAGGACATGCGCAACATGGGCGGCCTGCGTAAGAAAATCCCGATCACCTTCTGGACCATGGCCTGCGCCTGGGTCGCAATCTCCGGCATCCCGCCCTTCTCCGGATTCTTCAGCAAGGACGCGATCCTGATCGCCGCCTACCAGCACTCCCACGCCATTTACTGGATTGGAATCTTGACCGCCGAACTCACCGCCTTCTACGTCTCGCGCGCAATGTTCATGACCTTCTTCGGCGAGTACCGCGGCAAAGCGCATCCCCACGAATCGCCGCCGGTAATGTGGGTTCCGCTCGCCGTCCTGGCGATCCTCTCGCTGATCGGCGGCCTGGTTTTCAAAGTCCCCGAATTCCTCAAAGCGATGTTCCCGGCGATGGAAGAAGTCGATAATCCGATGCTCATGTACATCTCCATCGCGTTCGGCTTCCTCGGCATCGCGCTGGCCTGGTTGATGTACGTCGTCAAGCCCGGTCTGGCCGATTCGCTGGCCAACATGTTCAAGGCGCCCTATCAATTGCTCTACAACAAATATTTCGTCGATGAGATATACGATGCGACCGTGGTCAAACCCGTCGTCGCCGGTTCGCGCGTAGTCCTCTGGAAGGGCGTCGACGCGGGCCTCATCGATGGCATCGTCAACGGCGTGGGAGCGCGCTCCCGCGATGTGGGCAGCGTACTGCGCCTCCTCCAATCCGGCAGCATCCGCAGTTACGCAACGTGGGTGTTGTTCGGCTCCGTGGCCCTGATCGTCGCCATTACGCTCGCGGGAGGTCTGCCCCGATGAACCTCCTCACCCTGGTCCTCTTCCTGCCTCTCGCCGGCTTCCTGATCGCGCTCGCGATTCCGCGCTCGGTCTCCGCGCAGGCCAGCCGCATGTGGGCGCTGCTCTGTTCCCTCGGCATCTTCGCCGCCTCGCTCGGCCTGCTGGCCTGGTTCGATCGCGGCCTCTCCGGCGAACAGTTCGCCCTCGACGTGCCGTGGATCTCCACCCCGAATATTCACTTCGCGATTTCCGCCAACGGCGTCAGTATCTGGCTGGTCCTGCTCTCCACCCTGCTCACGCCGCTCTGTGTCCTGGTCTCCTGGAACTCCATCAAGGACCGCACCAAGGAGTTTTACGCCTTCCTGCTCCTCCTCGAATTCGGCCTGATCGGCGTCTTCCTGGCGCAGGACCTCTTCCTCTTTTACGTGTTCTGGGAAGTCGCCCTGGTCCCGATGTACTTCATGATCGGTATCTGGGGCCACGACCGCCGCATCTATGCCGCGGTCAAATTCTTCCTGTACACCATGGCCGGCAGCGTCCTCATGCTCGCCGCCATCATCTACATCTACAACAAGACGCAAACCTTCAGCTATCCCGCGATCCTGGAGATGCTCTCCAGCGGCCGCCTCTCCTTCCCGCCGGGCGAGCAGATGCTGCTCTTCCTGGCCTTCTTCCTCGCCTTCGCCATCAAGGTGCCGCTCTTCCCGCTGCACACCTGGCTGCCCGACGCCCACGTGGAAGCGCCCACCGCCGGCTCCATCATGCTGGCCAGCGTCATGCTGAAAATGGGAACCTACGGAATCCTGCACTTCTGCCTGCCGATGTTCCCCAGCGCCGCGCGCGCCTGCGCCCCCTGGATCAGCGTGCTCGCCATCATCGGCATCATCTATGGCGCCCTGGTTGCGATGGTGCAGCCCAACATGAAGAAGCTGGTAGCCTACTCATCGGTCAGCCACCTGGGCTTCGTCGTCCTCGGAATTTTCACGTTCACCCAGCCCGGCCTCGATGGCGCCGTCTACCAGATGCTCAACCACGGCATCTCCACCGGCGCGCTCTTCCTGGTCGTCGGCCTGCTCTACGAGCGCAGCCATTCGCTCGAAATCGATTCCTACGGCGGCGTGGCCACGGTCGCCCCCTGGCTCTCGGTCGCCTTCCTGATCACCACCCTCGCCAGCATCGGCCTGCCGACGCTGAACAACTTCGTCGGCGAGTTCCTGGTGCTGCAGGGCGCCGCCATCGCCAATTTCCCCTGGGCTGTCTGGGCCTCCATCGGCGTCATCCTCTCCGCCTGCTACATGCTCTGGATGTACCAGCGCGTCTTCTACGGCGAGGTCAACCCGCACGTCCGCGAGCACACTCCCGATCTCAACCTGCGCGAATGGGCGGCCATACTCCCGCTGATCGCCATGATGGTGTGGATGGGCGTCTACTCCCAAAGCTTCCTGCCGCCGGTCAGCCAAAACACGGCACGCATTTTGAAACAGACCAACGTGAACGTTTCTTACCGAGTGCAGGCATTCCCATTGCAACCACAGGGCAACCCGCAGACCGCGGAGGTCGCCCATGCCCGTTAGTCCCGCTTTCAACCCGCAGGACGCCCTGCGCTTCCTGCCCGAAATCATTCTGAGCGTGATGGGCACGCTGCTCATGGTGCTCGATCCGCTGATTCACAAGCGTTCTTCGAACGCCTTCGGCAACATCAGCCTGGTCGCGCTGCTCATGGCGCTCGGCGCCAGCGTCTACGCCTACAGCATCGCCGGACCGGCCTTCGGCGGCATGCTGATGGTCGATGGCTTTGCGACCTTCTTCCGCGTGCTCGTCATCATCGTCGGCATCCTGACCATCTTCCCGTCCTACCGATTCCTCGCGCGCCAGGACGCTGAGACTTCCGAGTACCACGCGCTCCTGCTCTTCTCCATTGCCGGCCAGTGCCTCATGGCCGCCTCCAACGACCTGATCATGGTCTTCATCGGCCTGGAGATCTCCTCCATCGCCAGTTACGTGCTCGCCGGCTACCTCCGCGACGATAAGCGCTCCAACGAGGCCGCGCTCAAGTACTTCCTCCTCGGCTCCTTCGCCACCGGCTTCTTCCTCTACGGCGTCGCCTGGATCTACGGCCTTACGAAAAGCGTCAATCTCTCCGTGGTCCGCGGCGTCTTCCAGCACCAGCCCGTCGACCCGACCTTCGTCGGCATCGCCGCCGCGCTCATGTTCGTCGGCCTGGCCTTCAAGGTCTCCGCCGCGCCCTTCCAGATCTGGGCGCCCGACGTCTATCAGGGTTCGCCCACTCCCGTCTCCGGCTTCCTCTCCGCCGGCCCCAAGGCCGCCGCCTTCGCCATCTTCCTGCGCATCTTCATGACCGCCTTCGAGCCCATCAGCGATAAGTGGCAGCCCCTCGTGTGGACCGCCGCCCTCGCCTCCATGTGTATCGGCAACTTCGGCGCGATCCTGCAAACCAACATCAAGCGCATGCTGGCATACAGCTCCATCGCGCACGCCGGCTACGTGTTGGTGGCCCTCACCGCGCGCAGCGAAATCGGCATCGCCGCCGCCATGTTCTATCTGGCCGGCTATGCCTTCATGAACGTCGGCGCCTTCGCCGCCGTCAGCGTGCTCACCGGCAAGGGCGAGCGCTACCAGAACATCGACGATTTCAAGGGCATGGGCCGCAAGCAGCCGCTCGCCGCCGCCATGTTCACCATCTTCCTGCTCTCGCTGATCGGCGTGCCGCTCACCGGAGGCTTCTTCGGCAAGTTCTATATCTTCAAGGCCGCCCTGGATAGCCACCTGATCTGGCTCACCGTCCTCGGTCTATTGAATAGCGCTGTCGGCGCCTACTACTACCTGCGCATTCTGGTGGTGATGTACATGTACGAGCCCGGCGAAGCTGCCGACGCCGCGGAGCCCCTCGCCCCCAGCCTCGCCCTGGCGCTGATTCTCCCGGCCCTCGGCACCCTCGCGCTCGGCATCTTCCCCAGCTGGGTCCTCGAGTTCGCCACCAAATCCGCCGCGAACCTCAAGTAACGTGGGACAGGCCTCCCGGCCTGTCCACTAATCAGTTTTTTTGCTTCTTGTTTTCGCGGTCTACTTCGTAGGCGCCTTCGTCATGATCTCGCGAACCTTTGCCTGATCCGCATCCGCGCCCGCCGCATCCCCAGCCGCCCGCCGCGCCGAACCGCGATTCGTATACGCATTCGCGTACAGCGGATTCAACTTGATCGCCTGATCGAAATCCGCCAGCGATTCCTTGTACTTCTTCAAGCGGAAGTACGCATACCCCCGCGCGTTGAAAGCCGTCGCCAGGGAGGGATCCAACTTGACCGCCTGCGTAAGCGGTCCGATCGCCAGTGCGAAGTGCTCTTCTTGAATGTGCTTGCGGCCTTCCTGCTGATAGTCCGCCGCGGTCATCCCCGGCCTCGGAGCGCTCGCCGCGGGAATCACCGGGGCAGCCGCCTTCGCTATCTTGGGAGCCGGCGGAGGAGCCGTCTCCGCGGGTGCCTTCACCAGCTTGGGAGCGGGAGCCGGCGGCGTCACTGCCGCGACTTTGGGCGGCGCTTCTACCACGGGTGTTGCCGGAGGCGCCACCGCCTTCGGTGCGCTCGCCTTCTTCGGCGCAGTCGCCTTCGCAACCTTGGGAGCAGGGGGCGGAGGCGGCGGTAACTCCACCGGCGGCGCCGTAGCGGGCGGATCTGGCGTGGTCACCGGCAGCTTCACGTTCCCCGTCTCCGGCGCCAGTTCCCTTGCCCGATCCTCTTTGATCTTTTCCTCCACGTGCGCTTGCGCCAGGATTTTCAATTGCTTGGTGTCGGCGTTGTTCGGATCCAGCTTGGTCGCCTGCTCCAGGTCGCGCAGCGCTTCATCCCACCGCCCCAGCAGGAAGAATGCGTCGCCCCGCGCCGTCCATCCCAGCGGAGAACTGGGCTGCAGCCCGATCGCCCTGGTGCGATCCTCAAGTCCCTTCTCGTGCTGCCCCAGCAGGTGATACGAGCCGCCCCGCGCCACGTAAACCTCCGGATTCTTCGGGTCCAGCTGCACCGCCTGGTTGCGATCTTCCAGCGCCTCCTGGAATTTTTTCTGCCTCACATACACCGCGGCGCGCGCCATATAGACGCGCACATCCTTATCGTCGCGCTTCAGCGCCTCCGTGTAATCGGCCACCGCGCCCGCATCGTCGGTAAGCCGCTCCCGCACCGCGCCGCGCACTCGCCACGCCCGCGTGTCGTTCGCGTTCAGCTTCAGCGCTTCGTCGAGATCGGTCTGCGCATGCGTGTAATCGCTGAGGCCGGTGAACGCGAGCGCGCGCTCCACCCAGCATTCCTCGTGATCCGGCTTGCGCCCGATGCAGGAATCGAAATCCTCCACCGCGTCCCGATACTTGCGCTGCTCCGCGCGCGCGATGCCGCGCCCGAGATATGGTTCGGGATTGTCCAGCCGCAGCCGGATCGCCATCGTGAAGTCCTCTTCGGCTTTGTCGAATTCCCGCGTCGCGGCATAGGCCTTGGCCCGCCCGCTGTAGACGTCCACGTGCTCCATCTTGAGGTTGATCGCCAGCGTGTAATCGTGGATCGCGCGCTCCGGCTGCCCCGTTGCCGCGAAGTACCCGCCGCGCACCACGTACCCTTCGGCCCCGCCGGGCTGCAGTTCGATCGCGCGATCGAAATCGGCCAGCGCCTTCGCATTGTCGCCCTGGGCCTGGTAGTCCTTCCCGCGCGAGCGCAGGGCTTCCGTGTTGGATGGGTCGGCCGCCAGGGCGTCGGAATACGCCGCGATGGCTTCGGCGCGCTGGCCGGCGTCATCGGCCTTCTTGCCGCGCTGCCAGGCGGCCTGCGACTTCTTCTTGTCGGGTTTGGTATCGCCGCCGTAAACGGGAATCAATATTCCCGCCAGGACGAACGACACGGCAATTTTCGCCAGTTGAAAACGTGAAGTTCGCATGCAGCTTTCCTAGAAAACAGGCCCCCAAAATAGTGTACACTCGGAGCGTACACTAATTTACGCTGGTGCACGGGAAGCTGGTGAAATTCCAGCACAGCCCCGCTACTGTAAGCGCGGAGAATCGGTCGAAAAAGCCACTGTTTCCCAAGGGAAGCGGGAAGGCCGTCCGGTTTGACGATGCGCAAGTCAGGAGACCGGCCAGCGCGTAACTAAACAATTCGGCTCTCGAGGGAGGAGCCTGAAATGCTTCGAAACGTTGCAGGCCTGTTGGCCTTTTGCTGGCTCTTTTCCGCCGGTCTCCGCGCTGCCGAGATCAAAGGCAAAATTATCGACCCGTCCGGTGCGCCCGTTGCCGGCGCCCAGGTCGCTGCCGTCAACCGTGTCGGTGTACTGGCCCGCACCACGGCCTCACTCAACGGCGGCTTCCAGTTGGATGCCCCCGAAACCCCCGACACCAGGATCGTCGTCACCGCCGCGGGCTTTAGCACCCGCACCTTGCCGCCCGCCGAGGCGGCCACCGTGCAACTTGAAATCGCCCCCCAGGTGGATTCCGTGGAAGTCGTCGGCTCCACCATCGAAATCCCCGCCACCCTCCAGGCGTCCAGCGTCGATATCATCACCAACACGCAAGTCCGCCAGCGCAATGAGCCCTTCGCCATGGACCTGCTGCGCTATGTGCCCGGCGTTACCTTCAATCAATCCGGCACCTCCGGTGGCGTGACCAGCCTCTTTCTGCGCGGCAGCAATGCCAACATGAACCTGGTGCAGATCGATGGCGTCCCGGTGATCGGTTTCGGCGGCGGCCTCGGCTTCGATTTCGCCCACATCCCGGCCGAGGCCGTGGACCACATCGAAATCATCCGCGGCGCCCAATCTGCCGTCTACGGATCCTACGCCAACTCCGGCGTCGTGGATTTCGTGACCCGCCAGCCGCAGTCCGCGCCCCAGCTGGACCTGCTTGCCGAGGGCGGCAGCCACAACGAGCGCCGCTTCGGCATCACTGCCACCGGCAGCCTCGCCGGCTTCGGCCTGCTTGTCTCCGCCTCCCGCTTCGATACCGATGGCCTGGTCGCCAATAACGACTACCGCAATGAAGACGTGCTCCTCAATGTCACCCGCCGCTTCGGCCGCCAGAGCCTGGCCCTGCACGGATATTTCGATTCCAACGACGTCGGCGAGCCCGGTCCGTGGGGCTCCAACCCGCTCCACATCTTCACCGGCATCGACCACGTCAGCCGCGGCAAGAACAATTTCTCCGAGTACGGCGCGCACTATGAAGCCGGCCTCTCCGCGCGCGTCCGCACCGAGCTCACCGGCAGCTTCTTCCTGGCCAATAACGGCTACGTCAGCCAATACGGTTTCAGCTACAACCAGGACATCCGCGGCCTCGGCGAATCGCGCACCATCGTCAGCATCTCGCGCCACGATACCGCCTCCTTCGGCGTCACCGCCGGCCGCGAGCAGGTGACCAACACCTACATCACCGACGCCTCGTTCTCCACATTCCCCATCAAGCGCAACGAAATCGCCGTCTATGCCGAGGACCGCTACGAGATCGGCAATCGCCTGTTCCTGAGCGCCGGACTGCGCGGCGAATTCTTCCGCACAGCGTCCGTCCCATCCGACGGTTTCTCGCGCCCCTTCTTCCCGCAATCCAACATCTCGCGCGCCAACCCCAAGTTCTCCGCCGCATACGCTGCTCCGAAAGGCACCCGCCTGCACGCGTCCTTCGGCATGGGCGTGCGTCCACCTTCGGGCTTCGAGCTCGCCTTCACCAATAATCCCGCGCTGCGCCCCGAACGTACGCGCAGCTTCGATGCCGGCATCGAACAAAAACTCGGCAAACTCCTGGTGGTGGACGGCACGTATTTCTACAACCGCTACTACGACCTGATCGTCACCCTCGGCGGCTCGCTCACCACCCTGAGCCACTACAAATCCGCCAACCTGGCCAACTCGCAAGCCCAGGGCGCCGAGTTCTCCGCGCGCCTCCGCCCCGCCCGCTGGGTCTTCGTCACCGGTTCGTACACTCTGCTCGAAACCCGCATCCTCTCACTCGACGGCTCCACCAATCAGGCCCCCCTTCCATTCACCGTGGGCCAGCAGCTCACGCGCCGCCCCGAAAACTCGGGCAGCGTCGTCGCGACTTTCACTCATGGCCGCCTCGCCGCCGATCTCACCGGCTACTTCCGCGGCAAGACGCTCTTCGAGGAACCCTCCTACGGCGCCAGCAGCGGCCTGTTCTGGAACCCCGGCTTCGCCAACATCGGCGTCAACGTCAACTATTCTCTCGCCCACGGAGTCGCCGCCTACGCCCACCTCCGCAACGCTCTGAATCGCAACTACGAGGAAATCTACGGTTTCCCCTCCCCCAAACTCAACTTCGTCACAGGCCTCAAATGGACCATAGCCAAGGCCCAGTAGGACAGGCCTCCCGGCCTGTCCCTCATTCTCGATTTTTTCTTTCCCCACGAGCCCTGAAGCTCGCATGGGATGGCAGGAAAAGACCCTTCTCGCAAAGCCAAGCCGCAAAGATTCGCCAACAACAAGAACTGCCTTGTCTTTCTTTGCCTTGGTTTTCTTTGCGTTACTTTGCGGCTTTGCGTCTTTACGAGAAAAAGGAGGCCTTCATTGAGCCACGCCCACTTTAACCTGACCAGGAAAAGACCCTTCTCGCAAAGCCGCAAAGGCGCAAAGAACCGCCAAGAAGAATTTCTTCCCTGGTTTTCTCTGCGTTACTCTGCGTCTCTGCGTCTCTCCGGGAGGTCGATTGACCGGACTTCGCGGTTGATTCGGGCAGGCCGCTGCGCCAGCGGCGCAATGCCGCCCTGCCAAGGGCTCTGCGAGAAACAGGAGCCTTCATGAGCCACGATCCCTTTGATACCCCCCGCCTCGCCATTAACCGCGTCTACACCCGTCAGGGCGATACCGGCGAGACCGGCCTCGTCGGCGGACAGCGCGTCCCCAAAGACGGTCCCCGCATCGACGCCTATGGCACCGTCGACGAGCTCAATAGCTTCCTCGGCATCGCCCGCGCCTCCGCAAATCAGCTTGCCGCCCAGGAGCCCCGCCTCGCGCTCCTCGCCGCCATCCTCCTCCGCGTCCAGCACGAGCTTTTCAATCTCGGCTCCATCCTCGCCACCCTCCCCGAGGATGTTCACCCTCGCCAGCCTCGCGTCACCGCTGCCGAGATCGCCCAGCTCGAAACCGAGATGGACGCCATGAACGAAGACCTGCTGCCCCTCCGCTCTTTCGTCCTTCCCGGGGGCAGCCGTCTCGAGGCCGAGCTTCACGTCGGCCGCACCGTCTGCCGCCGCGCCGAGCGCATTGTCGTCGCGCTCGCCCGCACGGAATCCGTGCCGCCCGACGCCATCCGCTACCTCAACCGCTTGAGCGATTCACTTTTCGTCTGGAGCCGCTGGGCCAATCACCTCACCGGCGCTCCGGAAACTTTGTGGGAACCAAACCAGTCCGCCTCCGGGCGGTCAGATAGTAGATAATTGAAAATTAAGGAGCATTCGATGGAAAACAATACGGCGAGGCCCCTGGGTGCGGGCCTGACGGTCCTGGGTGCAGTGGCGCGGATTTTGCCGCACTTGCCCAACTTCGCCCCTGTGGGCAGCATCAGCTTGTTTGCCGGTGCGCGCATGCGGGGCTGGCAAGCCTATGCCTTGCCGCTGATTCTGATGGCAGTCACGGACCCGCTGGTCGGCGGCTACTCCGCGGCCACCCCGCTGATCTACGCCAGTTTCCTGATCAACGTGTGGATCGGCTCCCGCCTCCGCAATACCGAAAGTCCCCTCAAGATCGGTGCCGGCGTACTCTCGGGCAGCCTGGTATTCTTCCTGCTCACCAACTTCGCGTGGCTCACCGCCAGCAGCATGTACCCGCACACCCTGGCCGGCGTCATGCAATGCTACGTCGCCGCCATTCCGTTCTACGGCCGCACCCTGGCCTCCGATATTCTCTACTCGGGCGCACTCTTCGGCCTGCATGCCTGGCTCAGCCGCTACGTCGCTCGTTCCGAGCGCGTCGCCACCCTCCAGGTTGCATAAAGCGCTTGAAAAAACTCCTGCTCGCGTGGAGCTCCGGTAAAGACAGCGCGTGGACGCTCCACGCGCTGCGCCAACAGAACATCGAAGTCTCCGCGCTGCTCACCAGCATCAACAGTTCCGCCGCCCGCGTCGCCATGCACGGCGTGCGCAGCGAGCTTCTCGAGCTGCAGGCCGCCGCCGTCGGACTCCCCGTCTGGCAGATTCCCCTCCCCTGGCCCTGCACCAATGACGATTACGAAGCCCGCATGGCAGAGGCCTGCCGCCGCGCCGTCGCCGAAGGCTTCGGCAGCATCGCGTTCGGCGATCTCTACCTCCGGGACGTCCGCGCCTACCGCGAACGCCAGCTCGCCGGCTCCGGTCTCGCTCCCGTCTTCCCGCTCTGGGAACTCCCCACCGCGATCCTTGCCCGCGACATGATCGATGGCGGCTTGCGCGCGCGCCTCAGCTGCATCGATTCGCGCCAGCTCGACCCCAGCTTCGCCGGCCGCGAGTTCGACCGCGCCCTGCTTGCGGACCTTCCTTCCACCGCCGACCCCTGCGGCGAAAACGGCGAGTTCCACTCGTTCGTCTACGCCGGGCCCATGTTCCGCGAGCCCATCCCCATCGAGTCCGGCGAAATCCGCAACGTCGATGGCTTCATCTATACGGACCTCCTGTGCCCCGTATCGTCTCTCTGATCTCCAGCGCCACCGAAATCGTCGACGCCCTCGGCCAGCTCCCCGACCTGGTCGGCCGTTCCCACGAGTGCGACTATCCCGAGGCTGTCCACGCCCTTCCCGTCTGCACCCGCCCGCGCATCGCAGTCGATGCCGGAAGCGCCGAGATCGATCGCCTCGTCAAACAATCCGCGCGCGAGTCCATCTCTATCTACGACGTCTTCGATGACGTCATCGAGCGCCTCGAGCCCACCCACGTCCTCACCCAGATTCAGTGCGAAGTCTGCGCCGTCAGCCTCCGCGATGTGGAAGCCGCCATGGCCCGCGGCCTCAAGAGCCGGCCCAAAATCGTCTCCCTCCAGCCCGATTCCCTCACCGAAATCTGGAACGACATCCGCCGCGTCGCCGCTTCTCTCGCGATCCCCGAGCGCGGCGAGTCCCTGATCGCGGATCTCCAGGCGCGCATGCAGCTCGATCTCCCGGCCGCCCGCCCCACCGTCGCCTGCATCGAGTGGCTGGAGCCCCTGATGGCCGCCGGCAACTGGACTCCCGAGTTGATCGAAATGGCCGGCGGCCGCAATCTCTTCGGCGAAGCCGGCCGCCACTCGCCGTGGCTGACCTGGGAGGAAGTCACCGCCGCCGATCCCGACGTAATCATCCTCGCGCCCTGCGGCTTCAGTTTGGAACGCACCGAACAGGAGCTCTACTGGATGACCGATCGCCCCGGCTGGAACAATCTCCGTGCCCGCGTCTACCTGGCCGATGGCAATCAGTTCTTCAATCGCCCCGGCCCGCGCGTGGTGGAGACCCAGCGCATTCTCGCCGAAATTCTCCACCCGGAGCTCTTTGAGCCAACTATGCGCGGCGCCGGGTGGCGCGCGTTATGATGAGCTTGTGACATGGCGCTGATCGCCGTTTCGGGTCATCCGGGGTGCCGGTTCGAAGAGGTCGCGCGCTTCAGCGCGCAGCGCCTCGACTATGAATTGCTGACCCAGTCGCGCATCCACCTGCTCACCAGCGAGGAGTTCGGCGAAGCCGTCGTCATCCCCGATAAGGCCTGGCCCAGCCTCGTCACCTCCATCCTCGCCCGCCTCGCCACGGAGCACCACTTGGTCTATTGCGCCATGGGCGGCGAGCTCCAGGCCAAACACTTCCCTGGCACTCTCCGCGTCCACGTCGTCGCTCCCGAAAACGTCCGCATCGGCAACCTGATGCTCGATCACCGCCTGGAACGCGCCGCCGCGCGCCAGATGCTCCTCGATCTCGAAGCCGCCGACCGCGCCGATCGCAAAGCCAAATTCGGCAAGACCCGCGCCACCGCCGATCTCTTCGATGTCGTGCTCAACAGCGAAGTCCTCACCACCGAACAGATGGCCGATTTCGTGGTCGCCGCCGTTGCCGCCGCCGGCCTCGCCGAGCGCGGCTTCCTCTCCCCTGCCGCCGAGCAGCAGCTTCAGTTTCAGATGCGCCTCAAGCTCGCCCGCTTCGGCATCGTCCCGCCCGGCAACGTCACCCTGCGGAAGAAGATGTTCGCTCACGCCAGTGAGGAAATGTTTGCGAACCTTTTGGATTTCTATCGCATCGCCTGGGAGTATGAGCCGCGCAGTTTCCCCGTCCAGTACGGACCCGATGGCGCCGTGCTCGAATCCTTCACGCCCGATTTCTACCTGCCCGAGTTCGATCTGTACGTTGAGCTGACCACCATGAAGCAATCCCTCGTCACCCGAAAGAATCGCAAGGTGCGCCTCCTCCGCCAGCTCTATCCGCACCTCAACATCCAGGTCTTCTACCAGAAGGATTTCGAGAACCTGATCTTTAAGTACGGTCTTGCCGAGCGGCCGGTGCAGGCATGAGCTCGCCCACCATCCCCGGCCTGGACCGCATCCTCTTCACCGAAGAGCAGATCGACGCCCGCATCCGCGAAGTCGCCGCCGAAATTACCGCGCGCTACCAGGGCCGCACCGTGAAACTGATCGGCGTCCTCAAAGGCTCCATCTTCTTCATGACCGCGCTCGCCCGCTATATCGAGCTTCCTCTCAAGATCGATTTTCTGGCCATCTCCAGCTTCTCCAACAAGAGCGGCTCTCCCGGCGTGGTGCGTATCGCCAAAGATCTTGACGAGAGCATCGAAGGCGAGGACGTCATCCTCGTGGAAGACATCGTCGATACCGGCTTCACCCTCCGCTATCTGCTGCAGACGCTGGCCGGCCGCGCTCCCAACTCGCTCTCCGTATGCACTTTCCTGGATCGCAATTCGCGCCGCATCGTCCAGGTCCCGGTGGATTTTCGCTGCTTCGAAATCCCCGACCGCTTCGTCGTCGGCTTCGGCCTCGATTCCAACCAGCTCTACCGCAACCTCCCCTACGTCGCCGTCCTCATCCCCGCGAACCGCGACCGCGAACCGCGACCGTAATGTAAGGGAGCGATCTAAGTGGCCAACGTGCTCATTCCCCCTTTCTCCCTCGCACGAGTCATTGTGTCCTCTTTTCCCCAGGACTAAAATGAAGATGAAAGAAGCTTAAGACCCACAGGAGCGAGCCATGTGTTCACGGGTTTTGTTTATCTCTGGTCGCCCCAGCGACGCCCGCCTGCTCTCGCGGATGTTGCACCAACTTCCACTCGCAATCGATTACGTACCCAACCTGCAAATCGCTCGCACTAAGCTCAACCAGCAGGAGTACGACGTCGTCCTCACTGAAGCCGCGCTTCCCGATGGCAAATGGCTGGACGTTCTCCACCTCGTCCGCGAATGCCCCCAGGAACCGGAAGTCATCGTCACAGACCCCGTAGCCGACGCACAGTTCTGGGCCGAAGCCCTGAACCTCGGCGCCTACGACCTTCTGGCGCAGCCGTTCTACGAACCCGAAGTGCGCCGCATTCTCTCCAATGCCTGTTCGCGAGTTGTGCGCCAGCCGCGTTCGATGACCGCCGTATAATGGTTTCTCCACCCCGGAGAAATCATGTCCGCCGCCACCGATTCATTCGTCAGTGAGAACCAGGCCCGCCTCCTCGAGGAGCTAAAACAGTTCCTGCGCATTCCGAGCATCAGCACGCTCCCCGAGAATCGCCCCGATGTCGATCGCGCTGCCGGGTTCGTCGCTGCCGCTCTGCGTACCGCCGGCATGGAGAATGTCGAGCTCATCGAAACCGCCGGTCACCCCCTGGTGTATGCCGATTGGCTGCACGCTCCCGGCAAGCCCACCGTCCTCTGCTACGGCCACTACGACGTGCAGCCCGCCGATCCCCTGGAGTTATGGACCTCTCCGCCCTTCGAGCCCACCGAGCGCGACGGCAACCTCTACGGCCGCGGTACCGCCGACGATAAGGGCCAGATGTACTCGCACATCAAGGCCATCGAAGCCCTGCGTGCCGCCTCGACCGGCAAGCTGCCCGTCAACATCCGCTTCCTCGTCGAAGGCGAAGAGGAGGTCGGCGGCGCCTCGATCGCCAAATACGTCGCCGAAAACCCCGAGAAACTTACCGCCGATGTCGCCCTTGTCTCCGACACCGCGATGTACGCCGAGGGCATGCCGACGCTCTGCATCGGCTTGCGCGGCTTGATCTACATGGAAGTCGAGGCCACCGGACCGATGCGCGACCTGCACTCCGGCCTGTACGGCGGCGCCGCGCCCAACGCTGTCTACGGCTTGATCGAACTGCTCGCCAAGGCGAAGAATGCCGACGGCGTGCTCCAGATCCCCGGCATCTACGACGATGTCGATGAACCCGCCGCCGCCGAGATCGCCAGTTGGAAGAAGCTTCCCTTTCAGGAAGCCGAATTCCTCAGGAAGGAAGTGGGTTCCACTCAACTCACCGGAGAGCCAGAATCGCATGGTGCTGGAGCGCGTCTGGTCGCGCCCCACGTTCGAAGTCCACGGCATCGCCGGGGGCTTCACCGCCGCCGGCGCCAAGACCGTGATCCCCGCCAAGGCCGTCGCCAAGGTCAGCATCCGCCTCGTCCCCCGCCAGAAGCCCGAGGAGGTGATTAGCGCCTTCCGTGAATGGGTGAACCGCAACACACCCAAGGGCATCAAGACCGAGGTGCGCGTCCTCAGCTCCGCTCCCGGCCTGGTCGTCAACCCCGACCACCCCGCCATCCGCGTCGCCGCCCGCGCCTTCGGCGACGTCTTCGGCAAGGAAACCGTCTTCATCCGCTCCGGCGGTTCCATCCCCATCGTCGGCGATTTCGCCACTCACCTCGGCATCCCCACCATCCTGATGGGCTTCGGCCTCCCCGACGACGGCCTTCACTCGCCCAACGAAAAATACAAAATCGACAACTACTTCCTGGGCATCCGCACCGTAGCCCACTTCTTCGAACAATACGCCCAGTAGGACAGGCCTCCCGGCCTGTCCACTTGCTGAAGTTTGTGGCTCGCCCCAATCTGTGCCAGCGCCGCATCGCCGTCACATGCGAACCGCGACCGTCAGGGAGCGATCGCGTGAGGCCTACTCCTTACCCCCACTTACCTGCAGCAGCGCGAACGCAACCGCGAGCGCCACTCCCGTCGCGGCCGTCCCCGCGATCATATACTCGAACGGCCGGTGAGGCCCCGGCATCACGCGCAGCACCAGCGCCGCCAAGATAGCCAATATCGCCAACGAACCCGAGAGCAAATACACCGCACGCTTGATCCTGAGCGTCACCACTCCATTTTAAATTGGGACCGGACTGGTACGGCTGGTAAACTCATATATAAGTGTGTCGGCAGGTTCCATAACTAGAGTAAACATCGCGCTAACCCTGCTGTTGCTTTTCGGCGGGTGTGCCAAAGGTCCGCCGCCCGCACGACCCATTGGCGAGGCCTTCGTCGGTCCCGCGATATTGAAAATTCGCAGCGATATTCCTCTCCAGTCTTCGGTCGTCACTACCGTCAAACACGGCGACCGCCTCGAAATCCTCCAGACCAAGCGCCGCTTCCTGCGCGTCCGCACCCCGCACGGCGCCGAAGGTTGGACCGACGAACGCCAACTGCTCGCCGCTTCCGACATGACTGCCCTGCGCGAACTCTCCGCGCGCGCCGCCAAAATGCCGTCGCAGGGAGTCGCCACCACCTACGCGCCGCTCAACATCCATACCCAGCCCGTCGTCTCCTCGCCCAGCTTTCTCCAACTAAAGGAGAACGAGAGGTTCGACGTGCTGCAGTCCGTCCTGCTTCCCACGGTCGGACGTTCCGCGCGTGCCGCTCATTCCTCCCACTCCGAAGAAATCCAAAGCGCTGCCCAAGAAAGAGAAGAAGGCTTCCAGATTCCCGCCGCCCCCCATGCCGAAGCCTCCGCCCCCTCCCGCCGACTGGCTGGAGCTCTCCAAGACCGAGCGTGACGAAGCCGCCGCCGAGGCCGGCGAAACTCCTCCCGTCAAAGCCGCGCCGCGCGTCGATGGCTGGAGCCTCATTCGCGCCGCCGGCGGACAGTCCGGTTGGGTACTCACCCGCCTCGTCTCCATGGCCATCCCCGACGAGGTCGCGCAGTATGCCGAAGGCAAGCGCATCGTCAGCTACTTCCCTCTCGGCGAAATTGAGGATGGCGACCAGAAGAAAAAGACCTGGCTCTGGGCCACCACCGCCGATAGCAAACAGCCCTGGGATTTCGATAGCTTCCGCGTCTTCGTCTGGAGCCTCCGCCATCACCGCTACGAAACCGCCTACATCGAGCGCAAACTCAAAGGCTACGCCCCCATTCTGCGCAAGCAAGTGGACTATACCCTCGGCAAGGGACAGCCCGCGAAATACGAGGGCTTCTCCGTTTGCATGGAGAAGAATGACGGCCAGCGCGTCCGCCGCGAATACGCCGTGCTCGGCAACGCCATCCGCTCTGCCGGCGAACAGCCTTGCGAAGCTCCCCAAGCGCCCGCCTTCGCCCAGTCCCCCACGCCCATCGCCGTCACTGAAGCCGCTCCCGACGCCCCGCATGAAGGCTTCGCGGAAAAGCTGAAGAAGCGCTGGCACGCACTGATCGGGAAGTCAGATCGGAAGTGAAGACCCGCGCCGGCGCGCCGCTCCCGCGCCGGGAGTTCCGCCACGTTGCGGCGGAGGGTCCATTGTGTTATTTATGGGTTCAAGTCGGAAGAATCCAACTAAACCGCCCCGCTGAAGGCAATGGCGACGGCCGTCATAATCTCATCAAGAAGGATGGCATCCCGTGGAAGCTGTCAATCGCAAACTTATCCGTCCGTCTTTAAACGAAATTAAAGAGCAGATCACGCCTCCCCGCCGGGCCCCGCTCCAGAAGAAGCCGGTTCCACCGGACCAGACGAACGCCGAGAATTTTTACTACGTGAAGCAGATGCAGGCCAAGACACCCATGGTCTTCGTCCTGCGCGATGGCGAAACCCTGCACGGAGTCATCGAGTGGTACGACAAGTGTTGCCTGAAGGTCAATCGCGCCGCCGGCGAACCCAATATCCTGCTCTATAAACCGGCCATCAAGTACATGTACAAGGAAGGCTAAAGCCTCTAGAGCCCTACGACTTGCGGCGATTGCGCATCGCCAGGCGGTACTCGCGCCGTTCCCCGGCCTCCCGGTACCGCCGCAATTCCTCTTCCGTTTCCGGTATCACCGGCGGTATCGTCACCGCCTTCCCCTCCCGATCGATCGCCACGAACGTCAGGTACGCGGAGCAGGTATGCAACCGTACCCCGGTCAGCAGTTTCTCCGTCATCACCTTCACGCCGATTTCCATCGAAGACCGGAAGACCCGGTTCACCGAAGAGCGCAGCATGATCAGTTCGCCGATGTGCACCGGGTGAAGAAACTGCAGGCTGTCCACCGAAGCCGTCACCACCGGGTTGCGGGCGTGCCGCATGCCCGCCATCGCCGCTGCCAGGTCCACCAGGTGCATGACCTTGCCGCCCAGGACATTCCCAAAGCCGTTAGCGTCGTTGGGCAGCGCCAGCTCCGAATACTCGCTGGCGGATTCACGCACGAACTTGCCTTCCATCGCTACTCCTTCTTGCGCCGCAGATAGCTTTCCACGTAGGCGTACGCCTGCCGCGCCACGGTTTCGGGCTCGAGCGGCGTCAGGAAGCAGCCCGCCGGGAACGAATACTCAAGCGCTCCGTGCGCGAAAGGATGATGGTCGCGCTCGATCACGTAGTAGATGCTCAGGCCGGCAGGTTCGTGTCGGGAAATCGTGAAGCGGACCGCGTCGGGCCCTTCGCCGGAAGGGAAACGGCCGCAAGTTTCGCGGGCATACCCCACGTTGCAACAGGCATCGCTGACAGCGTGCACGTCGTCCGGAAGCGCGCGGCAGAAGCCGGACCACGACTCTCCAAGCGGTAGCATGGGACTTCCCGAGTGGCCTTCCACCGGGTAAAAATACGGGCAGGACATTTTGCACGGTATAGTAGCACAAGGTATGCTGAGCCCTCGTTTGGAGATTCTCAAGAGTATGGTGGAGCAAAGCCCCACCGATAGCTTCGCGCGCTACGGACTCGCCATGGAATACCGCAATGGCGGCGATCTGCAGTCCGCCATGGCCGAATTCCGCACCCTCATGTCCGTCAACCCGGACTATTCCCCCGCCTACTTCCACGGCGGCCAGACCCTGGAACGCATGGGCCTCCTCGACGAAGCCCGCGAGGTCTATACCAAGGGTGTCGAAGTCACCATCCGCATCGGCAACGAGCACGCCCGCAGCGAAATGCAAGGCGCCCTCGATATGCTCGGCTGACCCCCGTTCACGCGAGCCACTTGCAAAATTAGGTGAAGTCGTTGAAAGAAAACAAAACGGTCTGAAAGTGTTTGGAGAGGGGCCTCACCAGAGTTAAGCTGTTGCTGTCGACAAAGCAGCAAACCCAAGAGGCCCTTATGAAGCTTAACCTTCGGCAGCAAATCACGCAATTTGCTCACGTGTTACAGAGCGAACTCTTCCCGCGGCTAGAGGAAGAACTGGGAGACTTAACCCCCTCTGCCAGGCGCTTAGTGGCAGCTTTGGAAATGATTCCGCTGGCGCGATTCGTGCCGTCGGGCCGGGGAAAGGTCGGCCGGCCGCCGAAGGACCGGTTGGCCATCGCCAATGCGTTTGTGGCAAAGGCGATATATGGATTCTCTCTGACCACTCAGTTGCTGGAGGCTCTGGCCCGGGATGCGCAATTGCGCCGCATCTGTGGGTGGGAACACCCCTGGCAAGTGCCGCACGAATCTTGCTTTTCGCGTGCTTTCGACGAGTTTGCCCAGATGGAGTTGCCGCAGTTCGTGCATGAGGCCTTAATTCGGGAAACCCAGAAAGATCGTCTGATCGGCCATATCGCCCGCGATTCCACGGCCATCGAAGCGCGCGAACGCTTTCCAGAGTCTTCCTCCCCAGCGCCTGCCCAAAAGCCAGATTCGCCAAAGGCGAAACGCAAACGAACCGGCAAGAAGGGAAAGCGTGGTCCCCATAAACGGCACAGAGGGGGCAAGCCGAAAGCGGCCCTGCCCGATGATACGCGGCTGGCGCGGCAGCGGAATATGAAGCTGCCGGAGATGTTGGCGGAACTGCCGCGGGGATGTGACATCGGCGTGAAGACGAGCGCCAAGGGCCACACACAACACTGGCGGGGATACAAACTGCACCTCGATGTCGCCGATGGTCAAATCCCCATCTGCGCGGTGTTGACGTCGGCATCGGTGCATGATTCGCAGGTGGCGATTCCGCTGGCGACGATGAGCACCCAGCGAGTGACGTACTTATATGAACTGTCGGATTCCGCCTACTGGGCCAGACACATCGCAGAGTACAGCCGGGAGTTGGGGCACGTACCGATCACCGACCCCAAGCAAGTGAGACATAAGGAGACACCGTTTCAAGCGTGCGCGTCGAATGAACTAGACGCGGCGGAAAAGCAGCGATACCGGGAACGGACGATGATTGAGCGGGTGAATGGACGATTGAAGGATGAGTTCGGAGGACGTGAAATCCGAGTGCGTGGGGCGGGGAAAGTGATGGCGCACCTCATGTTTGGAATACTGGCGTTGACAGCGGACCAGCTCCTGCGGCTGGTTCACTAGCATCGCAAAGAACTTTGTAAAAAGGAGTGAAGGAGGGAAAAGTGCCAGAAACGCACCCCAATAGGTAGGGGTGCCGAAACAAAAGACCCCAAGACGGGTCAAAAGCAATTCGCTTTCCAAAAAAACTGGTGACAAAACCAGCCAGGAAAGGTCCACTGCGTTTTTGCGCCGAGTTTTGCAACCCGTTCACGCCGACTTGAAATTTATTTCTCCCTTGTTATCAACACTTCCTGAAAAAACTTTATCTCTAGCCCCCGCTCCGTGTGGATAGAATGGTTCCAGTTGGCATTCCTGCAACGCACCCTCAAAAACAAAAGCGGGACATGAGTGTCCCGTTGCCGTTACGTAACTCCTTTATTTTCAATAAACGAATCGCCAAAACGGGCCACCATAGCCCGTTTTTAGCCGCTACGGAGCCGATCCGGAGCGCCTGCAACCCCCATGTCCCGTTTCCTACGCCGCGTCGGGTGCCATCACAGCCGCGGCAGCCGCCATCGGAGCTTCTTCGATGAGCGGCTCACTCACCGGCTCGAATTGGAACCAGCGCATCAACGCCTCGTCCGGCACGCGGCGCCGCAGCATGATCTCGCGGCGGCGCTGCCAGGCTGCGCGCCAGCACTTGGCCAGATTCCAGAATGCAGGCAGCGATCGCGGCTCCATCAACAGGCATCCGCCCACCACCACCAGATCGCGTGCCGCCATCGGCAGCAGGCAATGCCGGTACAACCCAGCCGTCGAGTTCTTCACGCGCATCAGGAAGCGATTCTTCACCGAGTGCATGTTGATGATCGCCGAAATCGACCGCCGGTTGCCGGGCGGCACGCTGCGCACGTGCCAGCCCACGGCCGCCGGCGTGTAGATGCACCGCCAGCCCAGCAATTGCGCTCGCCAGGCCACGTCGGCGTCCTCGCGGTAGGCGAAGAAATCGGGGTCGAAGAACTCGCCGTCGATGGCGACGTCGTCGATCATCCGCCGCCGGTAGAGTGCCGCCGCCGCGCAGGCTCCAAACACGTACTCCGCCCGGTCGTAGGCGCCGTTGTCGGCTTCGTGCCAGCCCCGGTCGAAGTGGCGCATCGCGGGCGTGAAGAAAATTCCCGTGGAATCGATCCGCGCGTTCGGGCAGCCGCTGGAAGCCCGGCCCGATCGCGAGCAGCTTGCCGCAGACCACGCCGGTCGCCGAATCCAACTCCCCGGCATCCACCAACTGCGCCAGGAAATCTTCTTCCATCAAGAGGTCGGGATTGAGCGTCAGGACCCATTCCGCCGCGGCCGGCGCGGATCCCCTGGTTCTGCGCTGCCGCAAAACCCGCGTTGCTGCGAATTCGCGATCACGCGGATGCGTTCCCCGAATTCATCCAGGATTCCCCGGGTTCCGTCCACCGAGGCGTTGTCCACCACCACGATGTCCAACCGGACGCCGCGTTGGTTGAGGACGCTTTCCAGGCAGCGCCGGATGTACCGGCTGCTGTTGTAGGTTACGATCGAGATGCAAACAGTCGGTTCCGGCATGTTTATGGGATGGTGTTCTCGTTCATTTCAAAGACCCGGAAGACTACAAACCAACTACAGGACAACTACAGGGAATATTCTCGAAAAAGGTGTAGTTGAAAACACTCCCTCGGGGTCTTTGGTGGTGAGGGAATGTCGTCATACGCGTCCGGCGAACAATTCGTGGGCTTGATACGTCAGGAAAAGTCCGGTACAGCACTCCAGGAACAGGTCTCCCAACTGTTCGAGGAGGCGCGGGACGACGTTTACCGATATCTGTTGACCATCGGTTTGTATCCGCCGCAGGCTCAAGAAGCTGTCCAGGAAGTCTTCCTTCGGCTGTACACGACGCTAAGAAAGGGCGAAGAGATTCAAAATCCTCGCGCCTGGATTTTCCGGGTGGCGCACAACCTCGGCCTGAAGATTCGTACACGACAGCATTCCGAGCAGCCCTTCGACCCCGAAGTAAGCGTTCAATACGCGTCGCAAGCCGCCTCACCCGAAGCGGAATTGCTGGAGCGCGAACGTATGCTGCGCTTTCACGGCGCCGTGCAGGGGTTGAGCGAACAGCAGCGCCGCTGCCTTTTCCTGCGCATGGAAGGCCTGCGCTATCCGGAAATCGGCTCGGCTTTGGGAATCAGCGCCAGCGCGGTCGGCGAGTTCCTGCGCCGCGCCATGGTGCGGTTGAAGAAGGTGCGCGATGAGTAATCTCACTTTGCGCCACCCCGAAGAGGGTCAATTATTGCGCTACCTGGATGGCGAACTGCCGCGCGGCAAAGCCAACCAGGTACGTTCCCACCTGGAAGCCTGCTGGCAGTGCCGCTCGCAGGTGGAAGAGCTGCAGGTCGCCGTCGGCGATTGCGTACGCTATCGCAAGAACGTGCTCGGCGCCTGCCTCCCGCCGCCGCCGGCTCCCTGGAAGGCTTTGGATTTCGAAAAGGCCGAAGCCGAACTGGCCGGCCAGTCGGTCTTCGCCCGCCTGCGCAATTTCCTGTCGCCGCGCCGCAACGCTCCGCTCGGCTGGGCGATGTCATTCGCCGCGGTGGTGGCGCTCGCCGTCGGAATTTTCCAGCAACTTCGCGAAACACCGAAAGTCGAGGCGGCCGTCCTTCTGAAGAAGGCGATCGCGGTATCGCAGTCGCGCCCTGTCGGCGGGACGCCGGCTGCAAATTACCACCCGGACCGGGCGCATGACGCGCGCGATCGGGGCCGCCTCCGGGTCCGCAAGCTCCACCGGAGCCGCATCCGAGACCCAACTTGCCGGCCTTTTCCAGGCCGCCCACTACGATTGGAACGATCCCCTCAGCGCGAGTGCCTTCGCCGCCTGGCGCGACCAGCTCTCGCGCAAACAGGACGAGGTCGTCTCCGGCACGAATTCTTACGACATCAAGACCACCACCGCCGATAGCGAACTCGTGAGTGCCACGTTGACCCTGCGCACCACGGACCTGGAACCGCTCCAGGGACGGTTCGAGTTCCGCAATCGCGAGTGGGTGGAAATGACGGAATTGGTAGACCAGCAAACAAATCCCGCAAGCAACGTAGCTGGAGCCACCGGCGGCATGCCTCGCCAACCTGGTGTGCCGTCGGGACCCTCTCTTTCGACCCCGCCGGCGGCCGCCGAGTCTTCTTCCTTCTCCGAAGAACTCCAGGTGGCCGCCGCCCTGCACCAGATTGGGCGCGGACCTTGGCGAACCGATCGAAATCAACCGCGAAGGCGGCCAGATCGTGGTTTCCGGTTCCGGGATTCCGTCCCAACGCCAACAACAGATTCACGGTCAGCTGGATCGCCTGCCCCATGTGGTGGTGCGGTTCGCCGACCCCGTTTTCCCCGCAAGCGCCCCGCCGGTTCAAACGGAACCGGCTGCTCGTGATGCGGCCGGCTCCGAAAAAACCAATACGGCGCGAATAGAACAGCGCCTCGGAGGCCGGCCGCAGTTCGAGCGCGTCAGCGGACAGATTCTGGAATGGACCGATTCGGCGATGACGCGCGCGTATGCCCTGCGCCGCCTGGCGCAACAGTTCTCCCCGGAAGCCGAACGCACCATGAGCGCCGATGAGCGCCGCAGCCTGCACGCCTTGGGCACTGCCCACCTGGATGCCTTCACGCGGGATTCGCAGGCGATCACCACCACCTTCCGCCCTGTCCTGATTGGCCTCGGCGGTTCTGCCGGCGCTTCCGAAACCCGGCCCGACCCGGCAACCTGGCAGGCCGCCAGCGAAGAACTTTTGACCGCCGCCCGGCGCGTGGAAACTCTCTCCGCCGTAGTCCTGGGAGTCTCGGCACCCAAGGGTACGTACGAAGCGGCACCTTCCCAACTGCTGGCCGCGCTGGCGCAGCTTTCCAGCCGCGTCGAGCAGTGCCGTAAGCTTCTCGCCGAGCCCAATTAACAAGTCCTCCGCAAGCAGGCCGATCGGCATATGTCGTACGATTGTCGATAGGCTGAGCCAATGAATTACGGGCCCCTGGTCCCCGTCTTCCTCGCGATTTTCCTTTGTGCCGCACCGTCGTGGGCCCAGCGTTCGGCGTACGTCTTCGGACGCATCTTCGACCCTTCCGGCGCGTCCGTTCCCGAGGCTGCCATCACCGTCGTGGACCAGGAGAATGGCTTCCGCCACATCGCCCAATCGGGACCGGACGGCACTTACATGGTGGCGTCGCTGGAACCGGGACTGTACAAGGTGACGGTCCGTAAGGACGGGTTCGTCGGCATGATGCGCTTCGATGTAAAGGTCACCGCCCTGGCCCCTGCCCATGCCGATTTCTCGCTGAAGGTGGGGGCGGTGCAGGAGACCATCACGGTGGAGGGCACCGCGCCGCTGCTCAGCCAGGAGGAATCTTCAATCGGCCTGCGCGTCTTCCGTGAAGACATTCAGCGCATCCCGGTAAACGGCCGCGGCATTCTCGGCCTGCTGGAGTTTTCCCCGGGGACGAACGTCACGCCGGCGACCCGCGGCGAAGCCGGCCAGTTCTCGGCCAACGGCCAGCGTCCCAACGCCAATTACTTCACGGTGGATGGCGCCAGCGCCAACACCGGTGTCACCGCCGGCGGAACGCCGGCCCAGGCCACCGGCGGCGTCCTGCCGGCAATGAGCGCCTTCGGCAGCCTGGATTCGCTGCTGCCGCTAGAAGCCGTGGACGAGTTCCGCGTGCAGACTGCGAGCTCGGTCAGCGAGCCGGGCCGGCTGCCGGGCGCCAGCGTTTCGCTCACCAGCCGCTCGGGATCCAACGAGTTCCACGGCTCCGTGGTCTACCGCCTGCGCCACGAAATTCTGGCCGCCAACGATTGGTTCGCCAATGTCAGCGGGGAAAGCCGCGGTCCGCTGCGGCTGCACGATCTAGCCCCGTCCCTGGGCGGCCCCCTCCTCCGCAACCGTACTTTCTTCTTCGTCAGTTACCAGCACCTCTCGCTGCACGGCTCCTACGTCTTCCAGCAGCCGGTGCCCTCCGACGAGACGCGCGCCGCGGCGCCGGACTGGGTCAAGCCGGCGCTGGACCTGTATCCCCAGGCGAACGGAGCTTCGCTCGGCAACGGCCTTGCCTTCTGGAGCGGGCGCAACATCCGCCCGTCGCAGCTCGATACCGGGACGGCGCGCATCGACCACGCGCTCAGCGCGCGCGCCACGCTCTTCGGGCGCTACAACGACTCGCCCTCCTTCAACGAATTCGGCAGCACCGAGGTCAACCGGCTCGACCTGCGCTTCCAAAGTCTTACGCTGGGAGTGAATTACCGCCCCGGCGCGAACTGGACCATCGATTTCCGCGCCAACGAATCGCAGGCGCAGGCCCAATCCAGCTGGACCAAACCCGGCGGCCCGATTCTCTCCGGCTGCGATCTCGAGCCCTTGACCTCGTACCTGTTCCCCAGTGCCGCATCGTGCGATGCGCTGGTGCGGTTTTCCATCGGAGGCGTGGGACAGGTGGTGACCGGCCGCGAGGGCACGCGCCGCCAGCGGCAGTTCCAAATGGTGGAATCGACCGGTTGGAAGCGCGGATCTCAGACGCTTCGCATGGGAATGGATTACCGCCGCATGAAGCCGGTTCGCCGCGATGCTACCGGCGTGCTCAGCGCCATCGCCGACGACTTCAGCGCGCTCACCGATAAGCGCACTCTCTGGCTGGGCAGTTCGCCGGCCCTCAACACGCAGGCGGAGGTCACCGAGCTTTCGCTCTGGGCGCAGGACACCTGGCAGGTCTCGTCGCGGCTCACCATCACGCCGGGGTTGCGCTGGGAATTCAATCCCTCGCCCGAACCCGCGGGCACCACGTCATTCTTTCATCCCGAGACTGGCACCTTCTTCTCCGACCACCGTCCGTTGTGGCCGGCGGTGTACAACAATTTCGCGCCGCGGCTGGGCGCGGCCTGGCGTGTGCGCAAGAGCGGCCGCACCATCCTGCGCGCCGGCGGCGGCATCTTCTACGATTCCAGTTTGAGCATCGCGACCGACCTGATCAACGGCGGTCCACTGAGCGTCACGCAATTCACCAACGGGAGCTTCGGCATCGTCACGTCGCTGCTCAGCTATGCCTTCGCGCCGCGCCTGCTGCTCCCGCGCCTGGGCGAATGGAATCTCACGCTGGATCAGCAACTGGGCGCGCACGACGCGCTCTCGGTGAGTTACGTGGGCTCGGTCGGCCACCGGCTGCTGCGCCGCGAAATCGGCGGCATCGGCAACAGCCCCACGGCGCAGTTCGCCGTCACCACCAATCACGGCGCATCGACTTACCAGGGCTTGCAGGCGCAGTATCGCCGCAGAGTGCCGCAGGGATTGCAGGTCGCTGGTCTCCTACTCCTGGTCGCACTCGTTGGACAACGATTCCAGCGACGCGTTCCTGGTGTGGACCGGCGCGGGCAGTCCGGCGGCACGCGATCATGCCTCCAGCGATTTCGATCTGCGCCACACCGCGACCGCGACCCTGACCTACGATTTCCCTGAACGCCAGGCCGGCATTGGCGCGCTGGATGGGCGGCTGGGCGATCGATTCGGTCGCGCGGGTGCGCAGCGGCTTTCCGATTTCCGTGGTGGAGAATGAGCAATACCAGGGTATCGCACTGGCCAATGCATTTCGTCCGGACCGCCTGCTCGACCAGCCGATCTGGATCGACGACGCCTGCGGCGCCAGGCGGCAGGCGCCTCAACCCGGCGGCCTTTCAGGCGGCCGCCGCCCGGAGTGCAGGGAACGCTGGGCCGCAATTCGATCACGGGCTTCGGCATGAGCCAGATCGATATTGCCATCCGCCGCGATTTCCGCTGGAGGGAGCGGTAGAGCCATTCGGCATCCGGCTGGAGGCGTTCAACGTGCTGAACCAGGCGAATTTCGCCGACCCGGTGACGCTACCTGAGCAGCCCGGTTTTCGGCCAATCGACCTCGATGTTGAACCTGATGCTCGGAACAGGCAGTCCGGGCAGCGGCCTGGCCCCGATGCTACAGACCGGCGGTCCGCGATCCCTGCAAGGATCTTTGCGATTCCGGTTTTGATTCCGTGATAAACTCTTAGATGTTCAGCAGCAGTCGCCGCATACCCCAATTGAGGCGGCGAATATGCGCGGAACGTTTTTCCCACACCGGATCGGGCTGTGGCGCAGCCTGGCTAGCGCGCTTGCTTGGGGTGCAAGAGGTCCCGAGTTCAAATCTCGGCAGCCCGACCAAATTCCTCAAATACTTACGGACGGGAGTCCGCCTGAATGCGGCGTTCTGGAGTCCAATAAGGACGCTGGCTGGACTCCGTCGCCGAGCCTTCGCAATTGCTTGTGAATTCCCCGACGCACCCGGCGACTAGATTGCTGACTACTCCTCTACTCAGTTTCCCGGCGAGCCTTCTTGCGATTGCGTTTGCGGGCTAAGGCCTGCTTGACGCGGAGTTTCTGTCCGGGCTTCAAGTAGAAGGAGTGCCTTTTGACTTCCCCGATGATGTTCTCCTGTATGACCTGTCTCTTGAAGCGGCGAAGAGCGTTCTCAAGCGTCTCGCCGTCTTGGAGCCTTACCTCAGCCAAATGGCACCCCAATTCCGCCGCAAGTTTTCCGATGGCATCATTTGGCCTCTTCCGTTGTCGGAGCCGTCTCGCCCCCAGCCAGCTTTTCCGTCAGTTCCTTGCTGGGCTTGAAGCTCGCATCCCGTTTTGCTGCGATGGTGATCGTCTCCCCAGTGCGAGGGTTGCGACCTTGGCGCTGCTTCCTCTCTTTCACGACGAAGCTGCCAAACCCCCGTAGGTCCACACGTTCATTTGCTTGGAGCGCTTCCGCGATCCGCGCCAGGACGGAGTCCACTGCGACTTCGACCTCGGACTTTTTCAATTCAGTCCTGGCTGCGACCTGCTCCATCAATTGCTGTTTTGTCATTCTCTATTAGTTTAGCGTTTACCACGGCCCGCGTGTCCTATAGTATTAACGCGAACGGAAGCCACAATTTCAAGTGGAGGACAGTGTCGGCGCAACGTTGCGATGGCCCGCGGCGTGGCGTCATCACACGATACCGACTAGCGTGCGATCATAGGACCGGCCTGTCGCAGGACCAGGAGGGACCATGCCGGAAGAAAAGACCCGGACTTGTTCCACACGAAACGCCCTTGAGGAGATGCTGGAGGCCGCATCGCGTCAGCTGAGCAAGGCCCTCCGCAGTTCCGGGGAGCGAAGCGCCCTTACGGGGGAAGAAGCAGTTGAAAGGGCAAGGGCGGCTGTCGCCTCAATGACGGCGCGCCTTGCGGCTCACCGCGGCATTCACCATTGCTAACGCGGCGGACGCGAAGCTCTCTCCTCCCATAAAAACCCGATACATGCCAATACTCACAAATCCAATCCGTCGCGTTTAGCGAATTTGTCTGTTGACCAGCTCGTCTTCTACGCTCGCAACCCTCGCAAGAACGACGCCGCGGTGGATCGCATGTGCGCAAGCTGAACATCGCCGAGATCCCGGTGATTCTCTGCGACGAGTGGACGACGGCCCAGGTGAGGGCATTTAGGCTCATGGTTAACCGCTCCGTCACGTGGGCAGATTGAGACGATGAGCTCCTCTCGCTCGAGTTGCAGGAACTCAACGCAGCCGAGGGGCTGACCGATGAGGACGATGTTCCGGACTGCCCGAAGTGCCTGCGTCCGCAACGGGTGACATCTGGTTCTCGGTGCGCATCGGCTCAGGTCGGTGACGCTACTGACCAGAAGCAGGCCGCGAAGCTGATATCGGGAGAGGCTGCGGATCTGATTTTCACCGACCCGCCCTACAACGTGAGCTACGAGGGGTATACAGAGAGCCGGCTTACCATCCGGGGCGACCGAATGACTGCGGAGTTTCAGGCCGCTCGGGAGGCGGCCGGGTTCGAAGCGGCGAGGGTCACAATCCTGACGGGCTGAGCTACCGCAATACGTTCGCCCGCAATCACCACCGGTAGCCGCCCTTCACGGATTTGCCCATGTTACGCGGGTGGCCTCGCTGAGTAATGGAAGCCATGAGCACGAATGTGCTCTTCGAAGCACTCGCGGACGTGGAAGCCTACTGCGAAAACGGCGACGCGATCAGGCCGGTACGGAATAGCGTTATCAAGCAATATCGGTAGACTGGCATAGGCGAATAGTGTGAATCGACCTTGAGCTTCCAAGCGGGAAAGCTCGCGGCGCAATGTCGTTTCGATTCAGTTTTCGGACACCTTGCCGCGGCGGTTGGCCAGTGCCGAGTTCATCACGTTAGAATCAGATTGTGCCCTATTCCGAACAACTCATCGCCGCAATGCGCCAGGATCTCACTCAATACGGTGTCGAAGAGGCGAGGACCCCTCAAGATGTGGACCGCATATTGGGACCGGGAAGCGGGAGCGTGTTGATGATCGTTAATTCCGTTTGCGGATGTGCAGCCGGCAGGGCACGACCGGCCATCGGACTCGCACTAAAGCACGGCGTGCGTCCTTCGAAGGTGGCTACCGTTTTTGCCGGCGGCGACGAAGCTGCAGTGGCTTACTTGCGCGCCCGCTTGTCCGATTACCCGGCCTCCTCACCCTCCATGGCGCTGTTCCATGACGGCAAGCCGGTCTACATGCTGCACCGCAGTGAGATCGAGCGCCGCGAGGCTCCGGAAATCGCCGACATCCTCACTGGAGTGTTTGACCAGTTCTGCTCTACGAACAAACCGGCTTAAGTAAACAATGAATAGGGGCGTCGCGGCTCGCCCGGGACGTGGTGGCGGGTGCATCATGGAGCGTCAGGCTTCGCGAACCCAAGGTAAATCTCTTGCACGATACCAACAACAACTACGCTTCGACGGCGGCGACCGAGGAGCGGACGTTCCTGGAACGTCTGCGTTCAGCAACCAATCTACTGGAATCGATCGCCTCGAACCGCGAAATCCTCAGGGGCGTACCTGCTGATGAGCGAGAGCGTCTCCATCGGGCTATCGCAGAAGCGTACCTTCCCGATCCGAGTGCGCGGCGGCGCAGGGTGCAGGCCGCTGCGCGCGAACGGAAGGCGGAGGGAGCAGAACGCGTAAATGCCGTGCTTTGCGAGACGGGAATTCGAACGCTCCGCCGGAAAACCGAGTTCACTACGCCCAGTGTCTTTGCTCCTGGGCACTTTGAGCGGCAGGAGCGAGAAAGCTCCGCGGAGATCGACCCGCAGCATTGCTACATCTGCAAACAGAAATTCACGACGGTTCACCATTTCTATGATCAGATGTGCCCGCCGTGCGCCGAGTTCAATTTCAAAAAGCGAACGGAATTGGCCGACCTTCGCGGCCGGGTCGCGCTACTGACCGGCGGACGCGTAAAAATTGGCTACCAGGCAGGAATCAAGCTGCTTCGTGCGGGCGCACATTTGATCGTCACCACGCGTTTCCCTCGCGATTCAGCCGAGCGCTACTCGCGGGAACCGGACTTCAGGGAATGGGGTCATCGTCTTGAAATTTTTGGTTTAGACATGCGCAGCCCTTCCAGCGTCGAGGCCTTTTGCCTGCAACTCCTCGACACTCATCCGAGGCTCGATTTCATCATTAACAATGCCTGCCAGACAGTTCGCCGGCCGCCGGAGTTTTACGCGCACATGATCGAGGGCGAGAGGGCGCCGCTTGATCTCATGCCCGCGGAGGCGCGCCGTCTGCTGGGAGCTTATGACGAACCTGCAGGCAGCCTGCTACCTCAGTCGAGTTGGATAACCCAGTCCGCGGAATTATCTCAAGTTCCTCTACTGGTCGAGGATCTGGTCAGGCAAAAGCACCTATTCCCCGAAGGCCGTCTCGACCAGGATCTGCAGCAAGTCGATTTGCGAGGACGAAACTCGTGGCGGCTGTTGATGGCGGAAGTGTCTTCAGTGGAACTGCTGGAGGTCCAGTTGATCAATGCGGTCGCGCCGTTCATTATCAATGCCCGGCTCAAGCCCCTGATGATGCGAACGGCGAACCGTGACAAACATATCGTCAATGTGTCCGCGATGGAAGGTCAGTTCTACGGGCACCGAAAGACGACCCGCCATCCTCACACCAACATGGCCAAGGCCGCGTTAAATATGATGACCCGGACCGCGGCCACAGATTATTTCAATGATGGTATACACATGAATAGCGTGGACACGGGATGGGTGACCGATGAAGATCCGATGCCGATCGCCGCGCGGAAAATTGTCGAGCAGCGCTTTCACCCGCCGCTGGATATCGTGGACGGCGCGGCGAGAATCCTCGATCCCCTCATCAGCGGCTTCAATACGGGGCAACATGTTTGGGGACAGTTCTTGAAGGACTACCAGCAAACAGACTGGTGAAGCAGCTGAAAAGCTACCGATAACTCTTCATATCGCTTCCTCCCGCGCCGGTTCAATGGCGCCCTGCGCAGACCTCTTTACGAGTGGGCCGACAATGCGGACGGGGGACTTCTTGACCGACAGAAGAACCCCGGTGATGGCCCGTACCCGACGCAATTATCCGACCGACCATCTGGCGGCCGAGCATCGGTTCCGCAAAATCGAACCCGGCTCGGTCCGCGTGAGGATAGCGCCTGGCTCGATCTCCCTTGGGATCGGGACATCTTCAATCACGATGCGAGCGCCGAACTCTCGGACTACCGCGGACCGGCTGAATTCAGGGAGTGCCATCATGCCCTTCAGACTCGACTGCGGATTATCAGGGGAAACCGCTTGGGTGAACACGGAGTCGAGATTAACCGTGCTGCTACCGTTACGTCCGCGCTTCCCGGGCAGGGCTGATTGATAATTGAAGGATCATGGATGCTTGGCGGACGGCGATCGCTACTTCTGACGCAACCAGTCTCCGGGTTCGTGGATATGACATCGCGGCACTGATGAAGCTGAGCTTTGCCGACACCGTCTTTCTCCTGCATCGGGGCCGCCTGCCGAACGAGAGCGAGCGCAGGCTGCTCGACGCAATTCTCATCGGAGTTGCCGATCACGGGTCCGGTGCGCCGTCTTGCGCTACAGCACGGCTGGTGGCCTCCGGCAACCGGCAGTCGCTCTCAGCCGCTGTCGCGGCGGGGATACTTGCAATTGGGGATGAACACGGCGGAGCGGGTTCCGCCTGCATGGAATTGATCGCGGAGGGCGTGGAGCGCGGCGAACGCGAGTCGATTCTGCTCGAAGAGGCGGCCCGACGGATTACGGCCGAAGCCAAGCTGCAGAAGCGCCGACTAGCCGGCTTCGGACACCGGGTTCATACACACGACCCTCGCACCGATGTCCTGTTTAATATGGCGCGTGAATCCGGCGTCGCAGGCAAAGGGATCGAGTTCGTGACGGCGCTCGAGGGCGCGATACGCGAGCAGATTCGCCCGTTGCCGATCAATGTCGATGGCGCGCTTGCGGCTGTCCTTTTCGACATGGGATTCCCTGCGCCATTCGGCAAACTGGTATTCATCATCGGACGAGTCGCCGGTCTGACAGCCGAGGTAGCCGAGGAATACGCGCGAGAGAAGGCGATGCGGATTCGCATTCCGGTGACGTACGACGGACCGCCTCCACGGGAGATCGAATAAATGGCAAGGATCATCACGGAAGAAGAAAAGCAGGTCGCGCACGAATTGCTGGAGCGCGCCCGCGCGGCTATGAAGTGCATCGAGGACTACGACCAGGAGCGTATCGACCGGCTTTGCCAGGCCGTCGGTTGGGCCACGTCCAATGCGGAGACGTTTACCCGTCTGGCCAACATGAGCGTCGATGAGAGTGGTCTGGGTGACCGCGCCGGCCGCCCGAACAAGCGATTCAAAATTATGGGAATTCTCCGCGACGCCCTACGCCAGAAGAGCATGGGAGTCATCGAAGAGATCCCCGAAAAAGGCATCGTGAAGTATGCCAAGCCGGTTGGTGTGATCGCATCGCTGGTCCCGGTAACCAACGCGGCGCTGACCGAATCCGGCAACGGGATTTACTCGCTGAAGTGCAAGAACGCGATTATCTTCTCTCCGCATCCGGCCAGCAAAAGAACGACAAATGAAACAGTGCGTATCATGCGCGCCGCGCTCAAAGCGCAGGGCGTGCCCGAAGACCTCTTCCAGTGCATCGAGAAGCCGAGCATTCCACTCGCCGAATACCTGATGTCGATTTGCGACCTGACCATCGCCACCGGCGGACCGGCGATGGTGAAGGCAGCTTACAGCTCCGGCAGACCGGCTTACGGTGTGGGCGCCGGCAACGCAACCATGGTGATCGATGAGACTGCGGACATCAACGAGGCCGCACGCAATACACGTTTGAGCAAGACATCGGATAACGGATCTGGCTGTTCGGCGGACGGCAACCTGCTGGTGGCGTCATCCATCTACGACGTTTTCCTGGCTCAGCTCCAGGTCGAAGGAGGCTACCTGACCTCCGACGAAGAAAAACAATTGCTGCAAGAGGCTCTCTGGGATGACGAGGGGCACCGGACCAGCAAGACGATCGCTCGTCCGGCAGGGACAATCGCGGAAATTGCCGGCTTTGCTATTCCGCAGGGCAAGACGTTTCTGATCGTGAAGGAATCCCAGATCGGGAAGTCCCACCGGTTTTCGAGTGAAAAGCTCTCGCCGGTGCTGGCCATTTTCCGATATTCCGGTTTCCGACAAGCGCTGGAAATGGTCAGGCAGATTTATGAGGTCGGCGGCAAGGGCCACTCTTGCGGCATCTACTCGTTCAACGACGACCACATCCACCAGCTCGCGCTCACCGCGCCGGTCAGCAGGATCATGGTGCGGCAGCCTCAGTCCAAAGCCAACGCGGGAGCGTTCAACAACGGCATGCCGATGACCTCCAGCATGGGCTGCGGTATCTGGGGCGGCAATGTCACCAACGAGAATGTCGCCCTTAAACACTATATGCAGACGACGTGGGTCAGCCGCCCGATTCCGGAAGACAAGCCCTCCGAACAGGAACTATTCGGGGAGTTTTACAACTCGGCGACCTTCTGATCAGGCGCTCTGCCCGCATCCCGTTTCGCGGGTGAGGCTGGAGAGTACGCACGACAGCAGCGTCCAGCCGACACTCAGTAAAAACGCGGTTTGGAAAGCCTCCACGCCGTACACGCGCGCGCCGTTCGCCATCGCGCCGGTCCAATGCTGCTCCAGGATGCGTCCAATCCCAGGCTGCAGTAGAGTCGGGCCAATCATATTGCCGATGTTGATGGCGCCGGACACCGTCCCGAGATATTGCACGGGCACCGATTCCTTGCCGTACGCGAAGCCGAGGATGACGGAACCCGAAGCGACACTGGTCAGCGCCGCGACGGCGATAAAAACGGAAAGCGGCAGCGACGTAATGTAGAACATCGTCGCCCAGCCCGCTGCCGCGACCAGGCAGCCGGCGACGTAGAGCGGTTTGCGCCGGCCGATCTTGTCGGAGAGCGCCCCGAAAATCGGACTGGCGCCCGCCCAGCAGATGATCATCACGGAACACACGGCGGCCGCGGTGGTCGAGGGAATGGCAAAACGCGCCTTGAGGAACGGCGGCCCCCAGAGCCCGGTGAAGGTCATGATGGGGCCGGCCAGTCCGCCCTGCGCGAAGAAGATCAGCCAGGTATTGCGGAAAGTGAAAATGCGCTTGAAGCCAGCACCGAGTTGGCTGAGGGACGTCTTCTTCCGTGCCTGAAGCTGCAGGGGCGCGTAGCTCAGGTATCCGCGCAGGGAGGGATCGTTGCGCACGAAAATCCAGGCGAGGACGGCGACCAGCAGGATGACCGCGGCCGACGCAGCCACCACCATCCGCCAATTGAAATTCTCGACCAGCAGACGCAGCGGCACCTGCGCGGTGAGCGCGCCGATGTTCCCTATCAACAGACCTAGACCGGACAACATGGCGAAGCGGCGCGAAGGGAACCAGTGCGTCGCAAGCTTTAGAATGACCAGCCACGCGGCGGCAGTCGAACCGCCAACGATCGCCCGGCCTGCGCAGGCCACAGCGAAGCTGCTGGTGGCAGCGAACAGAAGTGTCCCAGCCGCCGTAGAGATGGAGCAGAAAATCAGTAGCTTTCGGGGTCCGAGGGAATCGATCAGCATCCCGGTGGGGATCTGCATCACGACGTAGGCGTAGAAATAAAATGCCGACAGACTGCCGAGGTCCCTGGCGCCGATTCCGAAGGAACGCATCAGTTCGGCAGTCATCACCGCGGGCGAGGACCGCAGGAAGAATGCGAATACGTAGAAGATCGCCGGAATGCTCCAGACGACGACGGAAAGCAGCACCGGTGGCGGCGTAGCGAGCCGTTTGGCAGCGGACGCGGTGACACCCGTAGTTTGCGCCACGTCAATCGCCCCGGCGATAGATATCGTTGATATTCCAGTGGCCCGGCGTAGGTGTGGGAGCATTCTCCATTTCCGCCTGGATGACGGTCGGCATACCGGAAGCGAGGGCCTCGCGCAAGGCCGGACCCAGTTCGTCGGCAGCGCCAATTCGAATGCCGCCGGCACCATAAGAGCGGGCGAGTGCGGCGTAATCCACGCTGTAGGGCTGGCCCCTGCGTTCGAACAGGCAACCAAAGCTGGTACCGTAGTGCGCCTTTTCCAACCCGGCAATCGTCCCGTAGGCGGAGTTGTCCATTACCAGCCACACTACCGCAAGCTCCGCTTCCATCGCGGTCGCGACAACTGACGGGTTGCTGCCGAACCCGCCATCGCCGATCAGCGCCACCGCGGCGCGCTGCGGTTGCGCCATCTTGACACCCAGCACCGCGGAGGGTCCAAACCCCATTGTCGCCAGGCCGCTCGGTGTGACGAATGTGCCTGGAACCGTGATGGGATATTGCTGGCCGACTCCGTTCTTGTTCCAGCCCACGTCGGTCACGATGAACCCATCTTCGGGAATCGCCTTCTTCAATTCGCTCAGAATCCTCTCGGGGCGCATCGGGTACTGATTGGAGCTCCACTGATCGGCCCAGTTGGACGCGAATGCGGCGCGGCCGGCGGCAATCCGCTCGCGCAGGTCGCCGCGTTCGGCATGACGCCTGCCGCGGGCCGCATGGGCGATGGCGCTGAGTGCCATGCGGGAATCGGCGACGACACCCAGTTCCGTGGCGAAGTTGCGTCCGATCTCAGCCGGGTCGATATCGATGTGAATCAGCCGCGTCGGCGGAATATCGAACGTGAACCGGGGATCCCACGAGCTGGAGTTCGCCTCGGCCAGCCGGGTACCCACGGCGACGATAAGGTCCGCCGTGCGGCAGGTCTCGTTCGCGATCGGCGTACCCCAGAAGCCGGTCATGCCGAGCAGCAGAGGATGGTCTTCGCGCATGCAACCCTTGCCCATCAGGGTATGCGCCACGGGAATTTCCAGCGCTTCGGCAAGGGCGAGCAGTTCCGTCGTGGCATTGCCCCCGAGCACGCCGCCGCCGACGTACAGCACCGGTCGCTCGGCTTCCGCGAGCGCCTGCGCGATCCGCTCCGCGGTGGAAGCATCCAGCGTAGGCCGCACGATGGGCGCGGGCATCTGGGAGAAGGCTCCCGCCGGGAGATCGGCAGAGAAGATGTCCATCGGCACATCGACCAGTACGGGGCCGGGCCGGCCGGCCTGCGACAGGTGGAACGCGCGCTCCACGATGCGCGGAAGATCCGCCACGCGATCCACGCGATAGATGCGTTTGCAGAAGGGCCGGTAAATCTCGTACTGGTCCGCATCCATGTGCATGTTCACTTCCTGGTGCGGATGGCGGCCGAAATAGTGCGAGGGAACATCGCCGGCGATGACGACCATGGGGATGGAATCGAGCGCGGCATTCGCGACACCGGTGGCGGCGTTGGTAAGCCCCGGGCCCAGGTGAGTCATAAGTACGCCCGGCTTGCCGGATGCGCGCGCGTATCCGTCGGCCGCGTGCGCCGCGACCTGCTCGTGGCGGGTTGAGATGAACTTAATCCGGCTGCCGCGCAGGGCATCCAGGAAGGCGATTACGGTATGGCCGCAGAGGCCGAAAATCACCTCGACACCAAGCTTCTCCAGGTAATCCACAAGCTGGTAAGCCGCGATCCGTTTTTCACCCTCGCTAATGGTCGTGCGTACGATCAAATCCGCGGTCTTCATCGGTTGGCCCCCATTCCCATCTAGACTTCAGTAACTTACTCGAATGACATCCAGCCGCGCCTATCACCGATCTTGGCGGCATCCAATCCCGGCACCTTGCGCACTTCCTCGAAATTCTTGAACTTACCGTGCTGCTCGCGCCAGGCAACGATTAACCCGGCATCCTTGTCCGATATCTTGAGCCCGTCTTGCAGTTCCTTTGCCGTTGCCGAGTTGACGCTCACCTTTCCGAGATACTTACCCAGATATTCGGCCACCAGCGAAAGTTCTTCTTCCGTCCCCTTGCTGCCGCGCGCGATCATGTCCTCGACCACACCTTCCCACTCTTCGCGCGTGTGACGGCGGGCAACCACAAGGTCGATCTCATGACAGCCCACGCACAACTTCACCATCTTTTCCCTCTCCGGTCCGGCCGGCAGAAGCTGCTCGTTCGATTGCGCCACGGCGAACTGCGTCACCCCGATCGCAAAGCCCGCCGCCGCGAGCAATACGCTGTTACGGCAGCGCATATGCAATCACCGTGTCCGCCCGGCTCTTGTCGCCCAGGAAGCCGCCCCCGGTCGCCGTGATGACGACGTACTGCTTGCCGTTCTTTCCCTGGAACGTCATGGGGGCGGCGTGCGCGCCGGCATCGATGGTTGTCACCCACAACTCTTTGCCGGTCTTGGAATCGAAAGCCCGGAAGCGGCTGTCATCGGTGGCCCCGATGAACACCAGGCCTCCTGCCGTGGCAACCGACCCGCCGATATTCGGGCGTCCGGTCTTCTGTTTGCCGGCCGGAAGACCCTCCGTAATTCCCAGCACGCTCTGCCACGCGATATCTCCGGTATTCACATTGATGGCGAAGATGCGGCCCCACGGCGGCTGGTTGCACGGCATGTTGGTGTCGGGATCCCAGAAGCGGTTGTTGCCTTTGTAGCCCTGACGGCTGTAGGTGCCGTTGGCGTTCTTGACCATCTGGTTGAGGCTGCCGAAATCCATCGTGTTCACGAAGAGGTAGCCCAGTGCGGGATCGAACGACGGAGGATTATAGTTTCCGCCGCCGATGGAACTCGGGAAAATCACGCTCGGAGTGGTGGAGTAATGCGTGAACGGACCCCCTGCGTGGAGTCCTCCCGGCAGGCTATCGAACAGCTCCTGACAGAATTTCGCATGATCCTCAGTCACGGTAGCCAGTTCCTCGCGCTTGAAGCTGTTGCGCGCCAGGATCGGAGGCTTCAACGGGAAGGGCTGCGTGGGCCACGCGCTGTCGCCGGGCAGCGCGTCATCCACCGGAACCTTGCGTTCTTCGACGCCGTAGATCGGTTCGCCGGTCACGCGATTGAGGATGAAGACGGCCCCGGTCTTGGTCAATTCGGCGACGGCGGGAATCTTCTTTCCTTTTTGGGTCACATCGAAGAGCACGGGCGGCGCGGCCAGATCATAGTCCCAGGTATCATGATGGACAACCTGGTAATGCCACAGCCGCTTGCCAGTAAGCACATCGACGGCGACCAGTGTGGTGCCGAACAGGTTCGCGCCTTTGCGATCGCCGCCCCAATAGTCGGTGGTCGGTTCGCCGAAGGGCTGGTAGAGGATGCCGCGTTCGGTATCGATCGTGAACAATCCCCAGACGTTGGTCCCGGAACGGTTCTTCCAGTTGTCCCCTTCCCAGGTGTCCGCTCCGACCTCGCCGGGCCGCGGCACGGAGTGGAACTGCCAGACCAGTTTGCCCGTCCTCACGTCCCAAGCCCGTGTGTCGCCCGCCGCGCCCACGCTCGGGCCTTCCTGCACGTGAGCGCCGGTGATCACGACATTCTTATATACGATCGGCGGCGATGAGAGGCCGAAGCTGGAGTTTTCCAGCCCGTTGAGCGCACCCGGCTTCATGTCCACAACGCCCTCGTTGCCAAAGCCGGGTATCGGCTTGCCGGTCTGCGCGTTCAGCGCGAACAACTTGCCGCTCGAGGTGCCGAAAAATATGGTCGCGGGCGAATCCTTGTCGCCTGCCCAGAATTCCAGGCCGCGAACCGCCGGAGCGCCATCCTTTACTTCAAAGACCCAAAGTTCCTTCGCCGTCTCCGGTTCCAGCGCGACCACGCGGTTGTAGGCCGTAGTCAGGTACATGACACCTTTTATGACCAGCGGCGTCACCGACCAATTGCGTCCTCCGCCTCCACCCCGGCCTCCCCTGCCCCGCCCCCCGCCCTCGGGAGGCGCGGCGCGACGCCGTACCGCCTGGATTCATGTGATAAGTCCAGGCCCGTACCAGCTTGTTCACATTCTTCGTGTCGATCTGTTTCAGCGTCGAGTAGCGCGTGCCCGCCAAATCATTACCGAAGGTCGGCCAATCGGTTTGGGCCAGTGCGGTCCCGGCGAGAACGGTACCCAGTACTGCGAAATAGGTGATTCGCATTTGTGTCTCAGTATCCCTTAAATCCACTAAAACGCGTACTTGATCGCGAACTGCATGATGCGCGCGGTGGACGTGCTGCCGGGCGCGCTGCTTTGAATCTGCGGCGTGAGGCGCCCGAAATTCGCGCTGTTCAGCGCGCCGGTCGGCGGTCCGAACATGACGCTGTTCGGGAGGTTGAAGGCTTCGGCGCGAAACTGCATGGTGTGGCGTTCCCGAATTCGGAAGTTCCGCGAGAATGCCAGGTCGATGTTCATCACGTTCGGTCCGGAAACGGTAAACGGCCGCGTGGTTGCGTAGACACCCGCGGGCGCTGCCGCCGGCGCCAGGAACGCGTTGATGTTCAGGTAACTGGTGACGCTCCTGCCGGCTGTGTAGACACTCGGCAAAATCTGCTGTGCCCGCTGGTTGCCGGCGCCGGTGAGCGCTACGTCCGTGCCATAAGTAACCGAGGTCAGGTTGCCGGTGCTCCAGTGGAAGATCGGCGCCGCCTGCCAGCCGTTGGCGAGCAGGCCGAGCAAGCGGTTATGCACCGTGGGAGTTGTGAGCACACCCGAAATGTTGACCTGCTCGCGATGATCGGAGCTGCAATTGGAGCGGTCGGCCGAGCGGTTGTTCGGGTCAACATAGGAGGGACCGGTGAGCTCGGTAGTAGACGGGTCGGCGAGGCAGTGGGAATAGGTCCAGTTGGCGAGCACGCTGAAGTGCTCCGCCATGCGGTGCTGCGCGGAGAGGATCATTCCGTTGTAGCTCGAAGTGGCGCCGGCGTCGAGGTAGGCGATCGTGCTATACCATGGCCCCCAGGTCGGGTTCGCCAGTGTCAGCAGGCGGCGAGCGGCCGTGTTGTTGGCGCTGGTGCTGGAGCAAGGTCCCGGTGCTGTCAGGCCGTACTGTCCCGCAGCGCAATTCCCGGGAATATAAACCTGGGGATTCAATTCCCTGCTGGACCACAGATGGGCCGTGTGATTGCCGAGGTACGATCCCGAGATCAACCACTTGCCAACCTGGCGCTGAATCGAGAGATTCCAGGTGTTGATCTGGGGCGAGCCCAGGTTCGGATCCGACACCGCGTACACACCACTGGTCGGGAAGAAGCCGTAGGATTTCGCCGTGCCCGTATTCTGCTTGTAAGGATCGCCGCCGGGGTAGCCGGCCCAGGGGTTCGAGAGGGGGAACGGTCCGCCGCTGCGGGTCAGCGTCGCGCCCCACGGCGGATTGTTGGAGACGCGAGTATAGAAGAACAGGTGCGGCGTGTCGTAGAGCAGACCGTAGGACGCGCGGATCGAAGTCTTGCCGTCGCCGAACGGGTCCCACACCACTCCCAGGCGGGGCAGCCAGTGATTCGCGCGATTGTTGTACTGGTTGTTCGGCGGATAGCCTTGATCGCCAGGGAAGATAAGTCCGGCGGGCGGCGTCAGCACCGGGTTTGAGACCGGAGGCGTACCGATCTTCCCGGCGAGGAAATTGCTCATGCTGAACGCCTCAACGTAGCCGTCGGTATTTCGCTGCGGCAGATACGGCTCGAAGCGTACGCCGAGATTGACAGTCAAATGCGAACTGACGCGCCAGGCATCCTGCACGTAGAGACCGTAGTAATCCGACTTATCGTTGTCGTAGAATGGGCGGCCCTGGCCGAACGCGTTGAGCTGGCCGGTGATGAAATCCGCGTAGCCGAGACTGGCCACGCCGCCCACAGTGGAGTATTGGCCGGTGAAGTTCAGGTTGCCGTTCACCCCGCGCGTGTTCTGTGCGTGCATGTAGGCACGGATATACTGCCCGCCGAACTGCGTCTGGTGCTTCCCCTTGATGATCGTAATATCCTCGGATCCCGAATAGTCGAGGGTGTTGAAGTACCCGGGGTTGCTGGCGCCGCCCGCGAGCGTGAAGCCGTTGGTGACGGCAAGATTCATCTGCGCGGGGATGAAGGACGAGATCGGAATACCGAAATCGGCAGGCGTCTTAAACGCCGGGATGAATCGGGGATTCACGCCGCGATTCATGGCGATGTGCGTGCTGCTGATCACCTTGGGACTAACTACCCAGGTCTCGCCCAACACCAGAGAATGGATCTTGTTCTTCTGCCCCGTCGTACTGCCGGTAAACAGCGGGTTGGACGGGTCGTAGAACAGCGGAGTGTCGTTGTTCGAAAGCATATAGCGCCCGAACATGCTGTGCTTCGCATTGATCGTGTAATCGATCTTGATCGGGATCTGATACTGCTGCTGATTGCCGCCGGTCGCGTAATTCACGAGGCCGCATTGATTGACTTGATCGGTCGGCAGCAGTTTGGCGATGTTCATCGCGATCGGGTCCATCAGGGACTTGGGAATCACGTTGTTGACGAACGGCGCTGCGAGCGTAATCTGCTTGGGCTGGCACTGGGTGGATGCGATCACCGAAAAATCGCCGTTCAGCATAGCGGGCGTCATCGAGTAGCCCTGTGAATTTGCCGGGTTCGATTTCTTGATTGTGCTCTGCTCTCCGCCAAAGAAGAACAGCCGGTTCTTGATGATCGCTCCGCCGATGGTGCCGCCGAACTGGTTCTGTTTCAGGCTGTCGCGCACCAGCGCTGTCGCGCTCCGGCCGTTGAACAGGTAGTTGCGCGTGTACTCAAACAGATTCCCGTGGAGCGCGTTGGTTCCGGAGCGCGTCGCGACTGTTACCGAGGCCGAGGCATGCTGCCCGGTCTGGGCGCCCACCGAGCTGGTTTCTACCTTGAACTCCTGGAGCGCGTCCGGGAAAGGCAGCGGCTGGTTGAGACCGTTGAAGGGATTATTGGCTGTGCCGCCATCCAGCGAAAAGGAGATCTGGTTGCCGTTGCCGCCGGCCACCGAGAGCGTAATCGTCGGAAAGTTCTTGTTGGAATTCAGGTCGTTGGCCACCGTCCCTTGGGTCGTGGCGTTGCCGGCCAGCAGAATCAGCTGGGTCGGTTCGCGCGCATTGAGCGGCAACTCGGCGACTTCCTGATGGCTGATCACCTGTCCAACTCCGCTCGAGTGCGTTTCGACAGCCAGAGCTTCGGCCTGCACCATCACCTGTTCGTTTACGCCGCCCACCTTGAGGGTCGCGTTGAGTGTGGGGTTTGTATTCACGTTGAGCACGATACCGGTTTGAACGAAAGTGGCGAAGCCCTCCCTGGCGACCTCCATCCGGTACGGTCCGATCGGGAGATTGGAAATGAGATACGTACCGTCGTTGCCCGTCAGAACCGAGCGCACCTGGCCGGTTTCAATCTGCCGGAAGGTCACATTCGCGGTCGGTACCGCGGCTCCGCTGGAGTCCTGCACGGTGCCGGAAACCTGGGAAGTGGAAACGGCCTGAGACCACATGGTCCCGCAAATAACTGAAAACGCGATCGCGAGATACAGCTTCCTCATTTGACCCCCAAATAAGCAATTTCCAGGAGCCCTCAACTGCGCTGTCGTCGTGGCACAGCAAGGCAACGTGGCTTGGGGCAAGACTATCACCGGCTCCTCGGGTGGGCAAGAAAGTAACCGTATGCGCACCGTTACGTGCTGCGGCGGCCCGCGTGGGCGTGATAGCATCGCCCACGGACAACCTATATATGAAGAAGATGATTGGAATCGGGATTATGGTGGGGCTGACTTGCGGCCTTTTATCGATTTCCGCGCAGCAGACTCCTCCGGCGGCCCCGCCGCAAGGCGGCCGCGGTCAAGGTGGCCGCGGCGGACGGGGCGGACGCCCAGCCGGAAGAAAGGTAGTCCTTGCCTGGGCCGACACGCGCAACGGCATTGCCCAGCACGACTCGGTCTCGCACGCCCTGGCGGTCATCGAGCGGCTGGGTTACGAATCTGGTCTGTGGGACACCTACATCCGTACCGATTCCAACATTGCCTCGTACAAGCCCCTCATGACGACCGGCCAACCCGCCAGCGGCGGCCCCAGTTTCAACAACGTCGACGCGATCTTCTTCATGGGCCACCGCGAGGTGCCCATCGACGACCAGCAAAAGACGGATCTTCTGAAGTTCGTGCACGACGACGGCAAGGGATTCGTCGCCGCACACGTCGGCCTGACGGCGCTGATGTCCTGGCCCGAATTCGGCGAAATGCTCGGCGGCGAGTTTCAGGACCACCCCTACGGCACGGTGGCCGGATCGGTCATCAACGAAGACCCGACTTTCCCGGCGATGCGGCACCTGCCCGCGATCTTCAATCTGACCGACGAGTTCTACCAGGTCAAAGACTTCTCCCGCGATAAGAGCCGCGTGCTGCTACGGCTGGATACTTCGAAGCTGCCGCCCAACCAGAACCTGCTGAACAAGAACGGCGATTTTCCCCTTGCCTGGGCCAAGATGTACGGCCAGGGCCGGGTCTTCTACGGTTCGTTCGCGCACGATGCCAAGACATGGGACAATCCGGACGTCTATCACATGTACTTCGAGGCGCTACGTTGGGCGCTGAAACTCACGGATGGCGATGCGACGCCTCGCCCGTATCCGGACGCTCCGCCGGCCAGGTAACCATCGCCATACGTGCTGTCATATCATGACATCATGAATTCGCAGGGCTCCACGCCAGAGCTCGCCAAAGATGCCGGGGAGCGAGCGCTAGGCCAGCTCAATCGCATCCTCTCCAGCAAGGCATTCCGCCAGGCAGACCGCCTCAAGCGCTTCCTCAGCTTTGTCGTCGAAGAGACCATTTCCGGCCGCAGCGACCGCCTCAAGGAGTTCGTCGTCGGGGTAGAGGTCTTCGGGAAGGACACGTCCTTCGACCCGCGGAACGATCCCATCGTGCGCGTTCAGGCGCGGCGCCTCCGCGCTCAATTGGCACGCTACTACCGTGAGGAGGGCCAGGAAGACGAATTGGTAATCGAAATGCCGAAGGGCGGCTACGCGCCGATCTTCCGGCCCCTGAAGAGCGCCCCTCCCAAGCGATCCATCTCGACCGCGCTCGTCAGCCGGAACACGGTCTTGGTGCTGCCGTTTGCCGATCACAGTCCGGCCGGCGACCAGCAGTATTTCTGCGAAGGGCTCAGTCAGGAGATCATCCACACCCTGGCCGGAATGGACGCGATTCGCCTGGTAGCGTCGAGCGCCGGAAGCATCCGGCCGACAAAACGCGGCGGCGTTGATCATCGCCGGCAGTGTCCGGTTGTCGGGCAGCGAGGTCCGCATCACCACCAACCTGGTCGATACCGCCGGCGATTGCTACCTCTGGTCCGGCTCGATCGATCGCAAGCTGGAGAATATCTTCGCGGTTCAGGAGGAGGTCGCGCGGGCCATCGCGGAGGAATTGAAGGTGCAACTCGCCGGTGGTCAAACCGCCAGGGGTTCCGTACGTCCCACGGAGAATCTGGCCGCGTACAACCTGTATCTGCAGGGCCGCTATCACCTCAACCAGCGCACCGAGGAGGGCTTGCGCAAAGCGGTGGAGTTCTTCGATAAAGCGATCGTGGAAGACGCGCAGTACGCTCACGCTTATTCCGGTTTGGCCGACGCCTACAGCCTGCTCGGGCACTACGGCGTGCTCGCTCCGGCGGAAGTCTGGACCAAGACGGCCTCGAACGCAGCGTGGGCGGTCTTGCAGGACGAACACTCCGCGGAAGCGCATACCTCGCTCGCGCATGTGAAATCGACACAGGACTGGGACTGGCTTGGCGCGGAGCGGGAATTTCAGCGCGCCCTCAGCCTCGATGCGCGCTATTCCACGGCTCACCATTGGTACGCCATGTCGTGCCTGGCGCCGATGGGTCGGCTGGAAGAAGCGCGCGAGGAAATGTCGCTCGCGCAGGAACTCGACCCGATCTCATCGATCATCGCCCGCGATCTGGCCCGGGTACATTACTACCGGCAGGATTTCGAAGCGGCGCTGGATCAGTGCGACCATGCCATCGAATTGAACCCGCACTTCTCGCCGGCGTACTGGATTCTCGGTCTGGTTCAGGAGCAGCGGGGCGAGTTCGACGAATCCGTGGCCGCATTTCAGCGCGCAATTCAGATTTCTCCAAGGAGCCCGATCATGCAGGCCGCGCTGGGCCGGACGCTTGCCCTCTCCGGCAAGAGGCAAGAGGCGCTCCGCATCCTCGAGGACTTGCACAAACTGGCGGAGAAGCGGTACGTCTCGCCATTCGAACTGGCGTCGCTTCACTTCGCGCTTGGGCAATCCGACGAAGGCTTCGAATGGTTGTCGAAGGCATTTCAGGATCGTTGTTTTGAACTGATCTCGTTGCGTGTCGATCCGCGGTGGCAATCGCTGAAGAACAATCCCCAATTCCATCAGCTTTTCAGCCGGCTGGGGCTGCCGTAGAGTTTATCTGGACGCTCTACTTTGACTGCAGGGACGTGAGGTAGGTGGTCAGATTCGCGACTCATAGCTTAAGCGTCGTACTGACGGCGTCGCCTGAGGCGATGGGCCGCTTCAAGGCGCGAGCGGGTGTTGGTCCGGCTGCTCAATGGATAGCGGGCCATACGCACGTCATCGCCCAGAGGGATAGGCGTTCAGCTGCGGACCGATCACATTGGAGAAACTGTAGTTGCCACGGCGGTCCGCATCGATAGTCCAAAACATGGCGCCGATCATCGCGGGATAGCCAGAGGGTTGGCGTAGTTTGTACGTGACCCCGTCGGGGGCCTTGCCGGTAATGAGGTAGTCCATCGCCGTGCTGACGATTTCCGGCGTAGTGTCGCCCGTCAGAAAGCCGACCGCGACCTTATCGGCCGGGAGCGGCTCGAAAAACTGCTTCTGGTCTCCCCCTACGTTGAAGCCGTGGAGGACGAGTTCAGTCATCGCAGCGTGATAGTCGACGGTCCCGGGCTGGTAGATCCCGCCATCCAGGCCCTGCAGCGGCGGGGTGTTGTAACTCTGCACGTCCATAAAGAAAAGGATGTCCCGAAGCGCGTGGACGATAGGGAGGTAGGACCCGAACTGGCCGCCGTAAGTCGGCAAGCCCGCGGGGATCTGGGTGCCTTCCGGGACGAGGCTGATCAGGAAGTCCGGGCCCAATCGGTCGCGCAACTGCCGTAGCGCGCTAATGAGGTTGACGATCGACGGCGTGCGGGGATGGCGGTAATCGGTATCACCGGGCTCGATGGAGAGAGATGGGCTTTCAAAATCTATGTCGATGCCGTCGAAGCCGTAGTCGTTGACGATTTGAGCGACTGAGGCGACAAAGGCGGGAACGCGCTTGGGGTCGGCGAGGGTGAAGTGCTGCCCGCCGCCGCCGAGAGAAATCATCACCTTTTTCCCCTGGCTCTTGAGCCAGGAGATATCGGACCTGAACTGGGCCGTATCAAGGCCGGCGGGGCTGCGGAACTGCATGGTCCCTTCGGGCGCGTTCCGGTCAGGCGTGGAGAATGCTACCAGGATGATGTCCCATTGCGGCGACACCTCGCGGATCGGGAAGATCGACTGAGCGTTGCCGTAGCCGGCCCAGTAGCCAATCAATTTGTGTCCCTTGGCCGGCCCCGCACGCGGGAGCGCAGTCACGGTGGGGGCGGCTGGGAGGCTGGCCACCGCGTCCGGCGCAGGGGACCGCGGGCGCGGGGAGGGCGGCGGGGTCGGGAAAGCTGTAGAGTTTCCCGAGACCTTGATTGGCGCCCGTGTACCAGGAAAGCAGCGCGACGTTCTGAAGATGGAAGGCGGCGCCGCCTGTCTCCGCAAGAAAGGGTTTCGACGCGGGGATATTGTTCTTTGGATTGGTGTTGGTGGGCTCGAGCAGGAAATATTGCGAGCCGACGCCAGCGCCGCCGCACGCACGCTGTTCGCCAGGACGTGCCCAAGACGGGACCATGTTGCCGGGCGCCTCCGCCCCGCGGCCGCCGTGAAAGAGCGGATCGTGGAGCGGGTCCTTGATGAACTGCGCAAGTTGCTGCGTGATCGGCTGCACGTCGGAGTCCGTCACGACAGAAGGGGCGGCGCCAATGTAGGATGCGAGCACGAACGAATTGCCGGTGTTGGTGTCGACGCCGTGCGTGCCCCAGGAGCAGCAAACGGTGGCGTCGCCCAGTGCGTAGTATGTCGTGTTGTGAGTGATCGCAAGAACGAGCCGGCCGTCTTGATTCGGTACCTGGCGGAAAAGTTCCCCCTGAAGCCACTCCAGGTCCACAATAGCGAGGGAGCGGCCGGATTTTGCAGAGGTGAGTACGTATCCGTTGCCCGCGGGAACCGCGATCTTCACTGGTTTGACTTCGGGGTTGGCGAGGAGCGTGTGCCAGTCGGCGTGACCGGGCACCGTGGCGCGCAGGAGCGCGTCGGCATACTGAGTGGGGCGTTCTCCAGGGTAGGCGAACCTGGCGAAAACGGGCGAGCGGAGGATGGAGGGCACGTCGGGAGCGGCATCCATCACGACCCGCTTCCCGACAGCGTTCTTCGGCTCGAATGAGAGTTGCACGGGGACGAGCAAGGTGGGAATGGTGGTCGTGCCGTTTCGGGCGGGATCTCGTCCGGCGAGAGTGTAGGAACTTTGACCGGCAGAGATTCGGAATGTGGGCACCTTATTCTGTCCGCGGGCCGGCGCCGCCGGCAGGATGCAAGAGAGGAGGGTGACGAGGGTGAGTCGCATCTGTACCTTCAGGGGACATTGTCGCGCAATGCTCCCGTTGCCAGCCTCAGGCATCAGCGTCGCAGTTGGCCGAGTGCCTTGCCGCGCGCAATTAAAGCTCGCGTAAGTCCGGCGTAGCCTGTTTCCTCCTTCCACGTACCGATCAACGACCACAGGCGCACGTACAACGTGGACGAAGCCGTGAGCGGAGTGGCTGAAACCACGATCGATTAATACGCAGGTGGGCCAAGCGACGGCGTCCTGCGATTGTGAATGTAAATCGCCCGACGTTAACTTTTTTTGTCCGGCTTATAAGCTACTTGGTGATCGTTCCGCAGGCAATGCGGTCGCCTGCGTTGCCAGAGGGATCGCTCTTCAGGTCGTCCGGTTTGGCATGGATCACGAGCGCTGTGCCGCCATTGGTGAAAACAGAATTGCTTCCGTCGCCCAGGGTGACGGCCGAATTATCCACTGTGAGCTTAGCTGTACCGTTCGGCTTCACGGTGAAATTCGGCATATCGCCGGCGTGCGGTTTGGGGCTCGCGGGGTTGTTGATGCCGTGGTGCGCGCTGGTTGGGTTGAAGTGACCGCCTGCGCTGGTGAATGCCGGACCTTCGCACTTCGCAGCGGTGTGGATATGGATGGCGTGTTCGCCGGGGGGCAGGCCCTTGAGGTTCAGCGCGATTTTTACGCCTTTGCCACCCGCTCCGTCCGAGATTTTGGCTGTTCCAACGTCCTTTCCAGTCCCGTCCTTCAAGGTCACAGTCACCGGCTTGTCGGCCGCGAGAAGTGCGGCACCGAAGCACCCCGTCGCCATAAGAGCAATCACTCGTCTGTTCATGTGCGGTTCCTTTTTCCGAAACTTTCGTACGCCCCGCCATTATATCGGGGTCAGCGGCGTATTGCTTGCGCTGGTCGGCTTTGGTGGCCGTAACCGGTCTGATGTGTTACAACCAGCAGGTGTCCAGGCGTATACTCATCCTGTTCGCTGTGTTCGCTCTCGGTATTCTGTTCTCACCCGAGATCTCCGACAGCGACTTCTGGTGGCATCTCAAGACCGGCCAATACATCGCCACCAGTCACTCCCTTCCTTACCCCGATCCTTTTGCCTTCACCACCCCGACCGGCCCAGCCGAAGCAGCCGTCCGCAGGCTCAATCTCACCCACGAGTGGCTGGCCCAACTTCTTCTCTATGCCGGCTATCGCGCCCTCGGATTTCCTGCCGTCATTTTCTTACGGGTCGTTTTGTTGCTCGTATTCTGCGTCATCGCTGCATTTGTTGTTTACCGGCGCGAACTGGGGATCGATCGCGCTATCGCGACTGGCGCGGCGGTCGCGCTTGCCGTTCTCCCGCTAATTGCCGATCGCCCCTACCTGCTCACGCTCGTCTTCGTTGCCGTGTTCATAGCCGTGCTCGATAGCGCAGCCGACCAGCTCCAATGGACGCTCCCGGTGATCATGTTGGTCTGGGCCAACTCCCACGGCGGGTTCGTCCTCGGCCTCGCTATTCTCGCGGTGTGGGTGGGCGCCGCGCTGCTGACGCGCAAACCGGTGCGCCGGCTTCTGCTCGTCTCGGGCCTGACATTCGCCGCAGCGGCTGTTAACCCGAATGGGTTCGGGGTTTTCGCCGTCCTCGCGGCCTACCGCCGCAGTTTTCTGACCTCCACGCTGGCCGAATGGCAACCGATGGCGCTGTGGCCGCCGAACCGCTACATTCTCCTCATCGGTTGCGCTGCCGCCGTACTGCTCTACGCCCGCCGGCGGCTGCGGTTGACGGACGTGCTGGTCTTCATCCTATTCTCTCTTTTGACGCTTCTTGCCGGCCGTAACGCATTCCTGATTGCCTTCTTTGCGCCAATTGTGATTGCGACTTATGTCCCGATTCCATCCAGGCGCGCCTCGGCGATCGGAGCTGCAACGTCTGCCGCGGCGGTCGCTGCTCTCGCCATCGCGGCCGCTCTCACAGGACGATACCTCCCTCAATTCCGGGTCGCGGACTGGGCGTATCCTGTCGGGCCCGCCCGATTCCTCCGCGAACATGGCATCACGGGCCGAATGTTCAACACATACGAGTATGGTGGTTACCTGATTTGGGCACTCTGGCCACAGCAGCGCGTATTTATTGACGGCCGCGCCCTCAGCGAATCCGTTTTTGCCGACTACGGCCGCATCCTCCACTATGCGGACAACTCGAACGGCAAGAGCGCCAGAGAGCTCCTGGATCAATATGGAATCGAAGTGATCGTGATGAACACGTTTGAATACACAAGCGGTGTCGCGTACGCGCTAGCTCCGGCACTCGCGGAGGCGGAAGACCCAACCTGGCAGCTTGTGTATGCCGATGCGTCGGCAGTGATCTTCATGCGCAAACCTCCGCCCGGGATCCCTCCCATCGCCCGTGACCAGGTCTTCCATTCGATGGAATCCGAATGTGCTTTGCATATTGCGCATCAGCCGGAGTATCCCGGATGTGCGCGTGCTCTTGGCTTGATGTACGCCTCCGTTGGAGAACCTGCGAGTGCGCGCCGCTGGCTGTCACTCTACCTGCAACACCATGTCGGGTCCGACCCGGAAGCGGAACGAGCGTTCCTGGCACAGTAACTTTCCGGAGTTACGGCAGCAAGATGGACAGGCCGGGAGGCCTGTCCCACTGGGGTAGAATCTAAGCACTCAATGCTCGCACCCGGTACCAGCTTGGGCCCGTATGAAATTGTCGCCCTGATCGGGGCGGGCGGCATGGGAGAGGTCTACAGGGCGCGCGACCCGCGGCTCGACCGCACCGTGGCCATCAAGATTGCGTTCGAGGGCTTCACCGAGCGCTTCGAACGCGAGGCGCGCGCCGTGGCCGCTTTCAATCATCCGCACATCTGCCAGCTTTACGATATCGGGCCGAACTACCTCGTCATGGAACTGGTCGACGGCGAGCCGGTCAAGGGGCCCATGCCTGTGGAGAAGGCGATCGCGTGCGCCAATCAGATTCTCGACGCACTCGCCGCCGCCCACCGCAAAGGCATCATCCATCGCGACCTCAAACCGGCCAACATCCTGCTGACCAAGGCAGGCGTGAAACTGCTCGACTTCGGACTCGCCAAGCGGGAAGGTCCCATCCCAAAGAGCGGCGACGAAACGGTTACGGCCGCGCTGACAGGCAAGAATCAGATCGTCGGCACACTGCAATACATGGCGCCTGAGCAGTTGCAGAACCAGGATGCAGACGTCCGCTCCGACCTGTTCGCATTCGGCTGCGTGCTGTATGAAATGCTCAGCGGCAAGCGAGCCTTCGCGGGCGACTCCGCGGCCTCGGTGATTGGCGCGATCCTGCATCGTGAGCCGGAGCCGCTCGCCCTCGCCCCTCCGCTCGATCGCGTCATCCGCCGCTGCCTGGCCAAGGATCCCGACGACCGTTTCCAATCCGCGCGCGACCTGCAGTACAATCTCGCGCTCGCGATGGAGGCAAGTCCCCGGGCCGCCCCGGCGGCAGCGCGCCATTCGAGACTGCCGTGGATCGCGGCGGCGCTCCTTGGCCTCACCGCTGTGGCGGCGTCGTGGGCCCTGTGGCGTTCCGTGCCTGCGCCGGCAGCGTCGATCCGCATGAATGACGAACTCCCCGCGGGTTACGAACTGGTCAATCCGGCATTCGGCAGCCGCATGTTCGCCGTGTCGCCCGACGGCGGGCGGCTCGCCGTCAGCCTGCGCGGCCCGGACCATCGGACTCAGATTCAGACGCGACTGCTCAGGGAATCCAACTGGAGACCGCTGGAGGGAAGCGAAGGTGGAATGTTCCCTTTCTTCTCGCCCGATGGCACATGGATCGGATTCGTTGGGGATAACAAGATCAAGAAGCTCCCGATCGCTGGGGGAACTCCCATCGAGATCGGTCCGCAGTCCAACAACGGATTTCGCGGCGCCAGTTGGGCCGGCGACGGCACGATCTTCTACTCGGTAGTCGGTGACGGCCTGCGGCGGATTCCCGCTTCCGGAGGGCCGTTCCAACACCCGGGAAAGGGATCGGAGCCGGTTCGAGGCTATTGGCCGCAGGTTCTGCCCGGCGGGAAGTCCGTCCTGTTGACCGAACCGGCGTTCAACATCGACGCGGCCAATATTCTGGTCCTCACCCTTGACACCGGCAAACTGAAAACCGTCCATCAGGGCGGCTATTCGGCGCTGTATGTCGAGGCTCCCAGCGGCGCCGCCCGGCTGGTCTACATGCATGAGACGTCGATCCTCGCTGTGCCGTTTAATCTTGGCCGCCTGGCTACCGAGGGAGCTCCGCGAACCCTGCTCGACGGCGTCGGCAGCGGCAATAACAGGGGCGGCGATTTCGCCGTCAGCAATACTGGCATCCTCGCCTACGTCCCCGGGAAGGCGGTCCGCCGGAGCCCGACGACCATCTCCTGGCTCGATCGATCCGGCAACGCTTCGCCGCTCAATTCCGCTCCGGCGATTTACGACAATCCCCGCCTGTCGCCCGATGGTAAGCGGATTGTCTATACTGTATCGACTGCGTCGGCCGCCGACCTTTGGGTCAAAGACATCGACCGCGATACGCCGACGCGGCTTACGTTCATGCCCGGCCTCCCGGACTGGGCCGTTTGGACACCCGACAGCAAATCCATCCTGTTTAGTGCGAACCTCGGGGATCTGTACTGGGTCGATATCGACGGTTCCGGCGCGCCGGAATTGCTGGCGCCAAATGTTCGCATGGTCCAGGGGCTCGCCACTTTCTCCGGCGGCGGCCGGAAACTGATCTTCGCTCATTCCGCCTCATCTTGGGGCGGCAGTTTCGAAATCGCGACCGCCACCATCGACGGAGAGAAGGGCCACCGCAAACTCGGCCCGGTCGAGTCACTCTTGAACGCCCCCTTCGATCAGCGGCATCCTGCGATCTCGCCCGACGGGAAGTGGATTGCGTATGACTCACTCGAGTCGGGCGCGGTGGAAGTCTATGTGCGCCCCTACCCCGGTCCCGGGGGCCGCTGGCGCGTCTCCAATGGCGGCGGCATGCGTCCCATCTGGTTCCGCGACGGCCGTGAGCTCCTTTATCACAATCCAAACACCAGCCGCGCGATGGTGATGACTTACGCGGTGAGCGCCGGCGAATTCAAGCCGGGCAGCGTCGAACCATGGTCGAACACGCCGCTCCAGGGCAACCCGGTATTCGGCTATTACGATCTCTCCGCCGACGGCAAGCGCTTGGCGGTGGTCGGACTCAACGACGATATCGCAGCCCCCAAGCCGCCCACCAGCATCCGGTTTCTGATCAATTGGCCCGCCGAATTGCAGCTTCACCGGTGAGTAAGTGACACCCATCATCATTCGGTAGACTGGCTGCATGGACCGCCGACAGTTTTTCCTCGCTTTGAGCAGCGCGCCGCTGCTGGCTCAGACAACTCCATCCGCGCCCGAATTGGAGTGGGTGGACGCCAAGAAACTGACCGTGGAAGGGTTGGGTTTCAAGGACGTGAAATCGCCGTACGACCGGCTGCCCGGACGGGCGGAGGGCGTGGTGCCGCCGGCAGTCTGGAACCTGAGCCGCGATTCGGCGGGCGCGCTGGTGCGCTTTACCGCCGCGACTACCGAGATTCACGCGCGCTGGACGGTCACCAACAAGAACCTGGCGGGGGCGAACATCACGGCGATCGCCTCGAGCGGGCTGGACCTCTATGCCAGGACGGACGCCGGGAAGTGGCGCTGGCTGGGCGTGGGGCAGCCGAAGTTCCCCGATACCACCGCAGCGTTGGTCACCGGCATTCCGGCAACGCAGCGCGAGTTCATGGTGTATCTGCCGCTACGCAATGGCGTGACCTCCCTGGAATTCGGCGTGCCTAAGGGGGCCACGATTCAGGCGGGTCCGGCGCGGGCGGCCGGGTCACGGCCTATCGTGTTCTATGGGACTTCGATCACGCATGGGATTGGGGCATCGCGCGCGGGCATGACGCATGTGGCGATGCTGGGGCGGACATTCAATCGCGAGGTGATCAATCTGGGATTCTCCGGCAATGGGCGGATGGAGCCGGAGGTGCTGAAGTTCGTGGCCGAACTCGACCCGGCGGTCTTCGTGCTGGATTGCCTGCCGAACATGGGCGCGCAACAGGTCACGGAGCGTACCGTGCCGGGTGTGAAGCTGCTGCGCGAGGCTCATCCGAATACGCCAATTCTGCTGGTGGAGGATCGCAATATCCAGACGGGATTCCTGGTGGAAGCGCGCCGCAAGGCAAATGACGCCAACCACGCCGCGTTGCGCGAGGCTTTCGCCGCGCTGCAAGCGGAAAAGATGCCGCACATTTCTTACCTGGAAGGCGCCAACCTGCTGGGCGATGACGGCGAGGGTACGGTGGACGGGTCGCACCCCACCGACCTGGGGTTCACGCGCCAGGCGGCTGAGTTCGAGCGCGTACTGCGGCCGCTGCTCAAGTAGCTCATGAACCGGTTACAGCAAATTCAGTACGAAGTCCGGCTGCGTACCGAAGAGATGGCCTCGACGCGCGGGAGTTGGCCGTGCGGGAAAGGGTGCGACGAATGTTGCCGGCGACTGGCCTCCACGCCGCGAGTCACGCAGGCAGAATGGCTGCTGATCGCCGAAGCTATAGCAACATTGCCTGCCGCGACGGCGGAAGGCGTGAAGCAACGCATTCGAGACTCCGCAGGTATGTCGCGCCCGGTGGTTTGCCCGCTGCTCGATGCCGATGGAACCTGCCTGGTTTACGAGGCCCGGCCTGTTGCCTGCCGCGCTTACGGCTTCTACGTGGAGCGGCGAGAGGTGCTCGGATGCAGCCTGATTGAGTCAGTCTCCCGGCAATCTCCAGACTTGGTCTGGGGCAATCACCTGGCGCTGGAAGAGAACGTGCGCCGGCTGGGGGCAGCCGAAGAACTGTCTGTTTGGCTCGGGTGTTGAACGGCTCCCGCGGCGTGCCTGCACGAATTTCTTGAGCCTGTTTTTCGCCAACTGCATCGAAAGTTCACAGACTCGCATGCTCGGGCCCAGCTGCCATTCCAAAGGTGAATGAGGAGGATCTTCAGGAACCCCAACCCGACAAGCCGTACTTTGCATTCGATTAGGTGAAGCGCCATGTGAACGATGCCACTGCTCATTCCAGGGCGCGGCGAGGCGAGGGCAAACTTCGCGATTGGGATCTGCTTCGAGTGCGGTGGCCCCAACCCGCCGCCCGATCCTGCAAGGACTGGAAGATCCTCAGTTTGTGGTCAGACGACGGAAGAAGGTCATTAACCTTGGAGGAAACCCAGGACCATGTGCCGGACCAGCGGTTAGCGCAGCCTCCACCGTCCCCACCAAGAAAGAAGCACCACATATGGACGTGGCTTTTGCTCCCGCTCGCGATTGGGTTGTTCCTCCTCGTGCAACGTTATAAAGGTAACCGTCCGCCTCAGGCTTCGCGGTTGGTCATGCCGGGTGGAGTGGCGATCAACACCGCCGTTGCGAAGAAGGGCACGATTGGCGTCTATCTGGAATCGATCGGTACGGTCACGCCCGTTTACACCTCATCCATTACGGCTCAGGTGAATGGACTCGTGACCGCCGTCCACTACGCCGAAGGGCAAATGGTTCACAAGGGCGACCCCCTGATCGATATCGATCCACGGCCGTTTCAGGCGCAGGTCCTGCAGGCGCAGGGAACGCTCGATCGCGACACCAACCTGCTGGCTCAGGCGAAGATGGACCTTGACCGCTACCGCGCGGCATGGGCGCGCAACGCGATCCCCAAACAACAGCTCGACGACCAGGAAAAGCTCGTCTTGCAGGATGAAGGACAGGTGAAGAGCGATCAGGGCAATCTACAGTTTTTTCAGGTACAACTCGACTGGTGCCACATCACCGCGCCCTTCACCGGCCGCATCGGTCTGCGGCCGGTCGATCCCGGCAATGTGGTAGTGCTTACCGCCGGAAACCAGGTCAACGCCACCACCAGCCTCGCAGTCATTACCCAGACTCAGCCCATCACGATCGTATTTACCCTCGCGCAGGACAATATCGGCGAAGTGCGCTCTGAGTTCCGCAGCCGCGGCACACTACCAGTGACTGCATACGACCGTGCGCTAGAGACCAGGATCGCGTCCGGCTCTCTGACGGCGATCGACAACCAGGTCGATACCACCACCGGCACGGTTAAGCTCCGCGCCACGTTTGACAACGGGGACGACGCGCTGTTCCCGAACCAATTCGTGAACACCAGGCTTCTGGTGAAGACGCTGAAGGGCGTCACGATGGTCCCAAGCAGTGTCATCCAACACAACGGGCAGGTGACTTTCGTGTATGTGATCAGCGACGGCACGGCGCACATGCAAACCGTCAAGGTGGGTACGAACGAAGGCGGCATGACGCAGGTCGAAGGCATCCGCCCGGGTACCGTGGTGGCCGCCAGCAGTTTCGAAAGACTGCAGGACAAGGTTCCCGTCACCATCGTACGCAAGCCGATTCCTGGCGGCGCAGGTGGGGCGGACACTCCATGAGCCCGTCTCGCCCGTTCATTCTCCGGCCCGTAGCCACTTCATTACTGATGGCCGCGATCCTTCTGGCGGGGATCGTCGCCTATTTGCAATTGCCGGTTTCGGCGCTGCCCCAGGTCGACTATCCCACCATTCAGGTCTTCACCTTCTACCCGGGTGCGAGTCCGAACGTCATGGCGACCACGGTGACGGCGCCGCTGGAGCGGCAATTCGGACAGATTCAGGGCCTCAGCCAGATGACTTCCTCCAGTTCGGGTGGATGTTCGGTCATCGTGCTGCAATTCAATCTCAGCCTCGATATCGACGTGGCGGAACAGGAAGTACAAGCGGCGATCAATGCGGCGCAGAGCTTCCTACCCTCCAACCTGCCGGTGCCTCCGGTATACAACAAGGCGAATCCGGCGGACGCGCCTGTGCTCACGCTGGCGATCACCTCGGGTTCCATGCCGCTGCCGCAGGTACAGGACCTGGTGGATACCCGGCTTGCGCCGAAGCTGTCGCAGATCAGCGGTGTCGGACTGGTCAGCATCAGCGGCGGACAGAAGCCGGCGGTGCGGATTCAGGCGAATCCGGCGGCCCTGTCTTCCTATGGCCTCAACCTCGAAGACCTGCGAACGGCGTTGACGCAGACCAGTGTCAACGGGGCCAAAGGCAATTTCGACGGCCCTCACCAGAACTACCAGATCAACGCGAACGATCAGCTGCTCACAAGCCTGGACTACCACTCCGTGGTGGTCGCCTATCGCAACAACGCGCCGGTGCTGCTGAAGGACGTGGCGCAAGTGATCGACGGAGTCGAAAACGACAAACTGGCGGCCTGGATGGACCAGACGCCGGCGGTAATTCTCAATATTCAAAGACAGCCAGGCGCCAACACCATCAGCGTGGTCAAAGAGATCAAGCGGCTCCTTCCGCAACTGGCCGGCAATCTTCCGGCGTCGATTCGGGTAACGCAGCTCACCGACCTGACTACCGCCATCAGCGCGTCGGTTGCCGACGTGGAATTCGAACTGATGCTGACCATCGCGCTGGTCGTGATGGTGATCTTCATCTTCCTGCGCAGCCTCTCGGCCACCGTCATTCCCAGCGTGGCTGTCCCTTTGTCGCTGGTTGGGACGTTCGCCGCCATGTACGTTCTTGGCTACAGCCTGGATAACCTTTCGCTGATGGCGTTGACCATCTCGACTGGTTTCGTGGTCGACGATGCCATCGTGATGATCGAGAACATCTCCCGTTACATCGAGGAAGGCGACCCGCCGATGGAGGCTGCCCTCAAGGGCGCGGAGCAGATCGGCTTCACCATCGTATCGCTCACCGTCTCGCTGATCGCGGTACTCATTCCGCTGCTCTTCATGGGCGACGTGGTGGGCCGCCTCTTCCGCGAATTCGCCGTCACGCTGGCGGTCACGATCATCATTTCCGCGGTGGTATCGCTCACCCTCACGCCCATGATGGCCGCGCGCATCTTGAAGCACCGGCCGGCGGAACAGCAAGGGCGTTTCCATGCGGTCTCCGAACGGGCCTTCACGAAAATGATCGAACTTTACGGGAGCACCCTCCGAATCGTTCTACGAGTTCAACCTCTCATCCTGCTTGTCGCCCTGGCCACCATCGTCCTTACCGGCTACCTCTACATCGCCATCCCCAAGGGCTTCTTTCCGGTGCAGGATACCGGGGTAATCCAAGGGATTTCGCAGGCCGCGGAAACGGTCTCGTTCACCGCCATGGCGTCGAAACAACAGGAGCTCGCACGCGTGATTCTGCGCGATCCGGCGGTTGAGAGTCTTTCTTCCTTCATCGGCGCGGACGGCGCCAATACGACCTTGAACAGCGGGCGCATGTCCATCAATTTGAAACCCCTGGAAGTCCGCCGGATCGGCGCCTCAGACGTCATCCGCAGATTGCAGAAAAGCCTGGAGCCGGTGGAGGGCATCACGCTCTACATGCAGCCCGTTCAGAACATCACCATCGACGATCGCGTGAGCCGGACCCAATACCAGTACACCTTGGAAGATCCGGATAGCAACGAATTGAATCATTGGACCGATCGTTTCGTAGACAAGCTCAAGCAACTGCCGCAACTGGCCGATGTGGCTACCGACCGGCAAAACGGAGGGCTCGCCGCCTCGCTGGTGATCGACCGGGTGACCGCATCGCGTCTGGGCATCGCGCCCTCCACCATCGACAACACGCTCTACGACGCATTCGGCCAGCGCCAGATCAACACATTGTATACGCAGCTGAACCAATACCACGTGATTCTCGAGGCCCTGCCGGACTTCCAGCGGGAACCCAAGATGCTGCAGAAGATATACATTCAGGCCAACACGTCTTCCGGGGCTTCGGGTCCGGGCGCAACGTCATCGTTCGCAGCGTCGGGATCCGCAGCCGCCGGCTCGAACGCGCTGACCGCTCCGGTGAGGTACACGCCTTCCTCGGGTGTGCTGATTCCGCCGAGGAACGCGATCGATGCAGGCGTCGGCGCGACCGGGGGCCCCGCTACAAACGTCACGAGCAGTTCCAATTCCGCGAATGCCGTGCCACTCAGCGCCTTTACATCTCTTGAGCGGATCCGGTCGCCGCTTTCGATCAATCGCCAGGGTCAGTTTCCCGCGGTAACGATATCCTTCAACCTGGCGCCCGACGCCGCGCTTGGCAGTGCGATATCGGCTGTCGAACGAGTCCAGCGGGATCTCAAGATGCCGCCCAGCGTGCAGGCCGAGTTCCAGGGCACAGCGGCGGCTTTCAGGAATTCTCTCACCAACCAAGGGCTCCTCATCATCGCAGCGCTGGTCACCGTCTACATTGTTCTGGGTGTGCTTTATGAGAGCTTCATTCACCCCATCACCATTCTTTCCACGCTGCCTTCCGCGGGCGTGGGCGCGCTGCTGGCGCTCATGTTCTTCCGTCAGGACCTGAACGTGGTCGCGATCATCGGCATCATTCTTCTGATTGGAATCGTGAAGAAGAACGGCATCATGATGGTCGATTTCGCGCTGGAAGGGCAGCGCGAGCACGGAAAGAACGCGACCGACGCCATCTACGACGCTTGTCTGCTGCGCTTCCGGCCTATCATCATGACCACCATGGCGGCGCTGCTCGCCGGTATCCCTTTGGCCTTCGGTAAAGGCTTCGGATCCGAACTACGGCGTCCGCTTGGCATCGCCATGATCGGCGGACTCCTGCTCAGCCAGGTCCTGACGCTGTACACCACGCCGGTGATCTACATCTTCTTCGACCGGTTCGCCAGAGCGCCCCGGCAAGCACCGAACGGACCGCAACCGGAAGGGCAGTTGCCCACGGCGACCGAGCCATGATCCCATCCGCAGTCTTCATACGGCGTCCTGCCGGCACCACCCTGCTCACAGTAGCGATCGCGCTGGCCGGCGCGGTAGCCTTTTCGGTTCTGCCGGTGTCTCCTTTGCCGCAGGTCGACTTTCCTACGATTGCGGTTGCGGCGGGACTGCCGGGCGCCAGCGCGGAGACCATGGCATCCTCCGTCGCCTCCCCGCTGGAGCGCCAATTCGGCCACATCGCGGGCCTCACCGAAATGACCTCTTCGAGTTCGCTCGGCACTACTTCGGTCACGCTTCAATTCGATCTCAGCCGCGACATCAATGGCGCCGCGCGCGACGTGGAAGCAGGTATCAATTCCGCCCGGACCTTTCTGCCGGCCAACCTTCCCGCAAATCCGACCTATCGCAAGGTCAATCCAGCCGACGCGCCGATCATGATCCTCGGGCTTACCTCGGGCAAATACGATCGCGCCAGTCTGTATGACGCGGCGTCCACGATCCTTCAGCAGAAGCTTTCGCAGATCCAGGGCGTTGGCCAGGTGAGCGTGGGCGGAGGAACGCTTCCATCGGTGCGCGTAGAAGTCGATCCCGCGCGGCTGAGCAGCATGGGCCTCACGCTGCAGAGTGTTCAATCCATGCTCAGCCTGCAGAATGCACATCAGCCCACCGGGCAGATCTCCGACAACTTCGTCACCGCGGATCTCATCACCAACGACCAGATGTTCCGCGCGGAGGAGTACAAACCCCTGGTGCTTGGCTATAATCACGGCGCGGCTGTGCGCCTCTCAGACGTAGCTAACGTCGTAGACTCCACGCAGAACGTCCGCACCGCCGGCTATCTCAACGGCGTGCCCGCAATCGTCATCATCATCTACCGCCAGCCGGGCGCGAACATCCTTCAGACCGTCGATCGTATCGAGGCCGAGTTTCCGTCGCTCAAATCTTCGATTCCCCAAGGCATCGATATGACCATCGTGCTCGATCGGACGACCACGATCCGGGCTTCGGTCAAGGATGTGGAGCGTACGCTGGTGATCTCCATCGTGCTGGTGATCATCGTTGTGTTTCTGTTCCTGCGAAGCGCGCGCGCCACGCTCATACCCAGCATCGCCGTACCCGTGTCGCTGATCGGCACTTTCGCCGTGATGTATCTGCTCGGTTATAGCATCGACAACCTGTCGCTGATGGCGCTCACGATTTCGACCGGGTTCGTAGTGGACGATGCCATCGTGGTGATGGAGGACATCTCACGCCACCTCGAGGAGGGTATGGCGCCGTTTGCCGCCGCCCTTCGAGGTGCGCATGAGATCGGATTCACCGTCTTCTCCATCAGCATCTCGCTGATCGCCGTCTTCATCCCCATTTTGATGATGGCCGGCGTGGTGGGACGCCTCTTTCGAGAATTCGCAATCGTGCTCTCCACCGCGATTCTGGTTTCCATGATCATCTCCCTCACCACGACTCCGATGATGTGCGCCTATCTGCTGCGGGATGAAACCCACCGAAGGCACGGTCCGTTTTATCGCGCGAGCGAGAGCGTTTTCAACGGAATGCTCGCGATCTACCGGCGATCGCTGGGTTGGGTACTGCAACACCACGATCTGATGCTCGTGGTGCTGCTGCTGACGATCGCTTTGAACTTCGTGCTCATTATCAGGATCCCCAAGGGATTTTTCCCTCAACAGGATACCGGAGCCATCGTGGGCGGGGTGCAAGGGCCGCAGGACGCGTCGTTCTTCCAGATGGATAACGCAATTCGCCAACTGGTCGATGTGGTGAAGGCCGACCCCGCGGTCGCGAATACGATCGCGTTCACCGGTGGAGCCGGCGCTTCGAATGGAGGCTTTATCTATATTGCCTTGAAGCCACTCGAAGATCGCAAAGTGACCGCCCCGGAGATTATCGGCCGTCTGCGCCCGCGGATGAGCCGCCTGCCGGTGGCATCCGCGTTTCTTCAAGCCGCGCAGGATTTGCGGGTCGGGGGCAGGCAGAGCAACGCGCTTTACCAGTACACAATTCAGTCCGACAATGTGCGCGAACTTTCGTACTGGGGTCCAGTCCTCCTGGCCCATATGAAAACCCTGCCGGTTCTTCAGGACGTGAACTCAGATCAGCAGAACAACGGATTGGATCAGTTCCTGACCTACGACCGCAGCACCGCCGCGCGGCTCGGAATCACTCCGCAATCTCTGGACTCCACGCTATACAACGCGTTTGGCCAGTCCCAGGTTTCGATCATCTACAAGGCGCTGAACCAGTATTACGTGGTGCTGGAAGTTGAACCGAGGTACTGGCAAAGGCCCGAAGGTCTGAAATACATCTACCTGCGGACCTCGAACCGGGGCGTGGTTCCGCTGGATGCCGTCACCCGGGCCGAGACCGGCACCACGCCGCTGACCGTGAACCACACGGGCTTATTCCCATCGGTCACGGTATCTTTCAACCTCGCGCCCGGAGCCTCCCTCAGTGACGCCGCGCAAGCGATTTCGAACATGCAGCAGAGTCTGAGTACTCCGCCGACGGTGCGCGGTTTCTTCGCCGGCACCTTGCTGGCTTACCAACAGTCGCTCGGTAGCGAGCCCTATCTCGTACTTACGGCGCTACTCGCGGTCTACATCGTCCTGGGCATACTCTACGAAAGCCTGGTCCATCCACTGACGATCATTTCCACGATCCCTTCGGCGAGCGCCGGCGCCATGCTCGCGTTGATGCTGCTCAAGCTCGACCTCAATGTCATATCAATTATCGGGATCGTGCTGCTAATTGGCATCGTGAAGAAGAACGCCATCATGATGATCGATTTCGCACTCGTAGCGGAGCGCGAACAAGGCTTGAGCACCGAGGAGGCGATATTCCGGGCATGTCTCCTGAGGTTCCGCCCAATCCTGATGACGACCATGGCCGCGCTGTTCGGAGCGTTGCCGCTCGCGTTCGGCACCGGTACAGGATCGGAGTTGCGGCGTCCTCTCGGGGTCACCATCGTCGGTGGATTGATAGTCAGCCAGATGCTGACCCTCTATACAACTCCAGTGGTCTATTTGTTTCTTGATGGCTTGCGCCTTCGTTTCCAAAGGCGCAACGTGGGCCTGGTTGGCCCGACGGAAATCACTTCGTAGGTCGATGAAGGATGAGGGGCGGTAATACAAAGCGACTTTGGGTGTCTGGGGCGGCGGTGCTCTTCCTGGCGGCCGGATGCACGGTCGGTCCGAAATACCACCCACCGGCCGCTACAAAGGCCCCGGTTCCCGCGGTGTACAAGGAATCTCCCACGCAGTTCAAGGAGACCGAAGGCTGGAAGGTAGCTCGCCCCGGAGATGCGATGCTGCGCGGCAAGTGGTGGGAAATCTTTAAGGAGCCCGAGTTGAACAGTCTCGAAGAGCGCCTCAACATCGATAACGAGAACATAAAGCAGGCCTTCGAGAATTTCATGGCGGCTCGCGCGCTCATTCGGGAAGCGCGGGCGCAGTACTTTCCAACGTTGACTACCACGCCATCCTACAACCGCTCGGCCTCCTCGGCGAACGTGGGCGGTGTGACCGCGGCGAGTGGAAGCACCGGGGTGGCCGCCGCTTCCGGCCGTCGACTCACGGTCTATTCCGTGCCGCTCGACATCTCGTGGGCGCCCGACCTCTGGGGCAGGGTGCGAAATACGGTGCGCGAGTTTCAAGCCGGCGCGCAACTGAGCGCCGCCGATCTTGAGAACGAACGGCTCACCGAACAGGCCAGCCTGGCCCAGTTCTATTTCGAAATCCGGGGACAGGACGCGCTCCAGAAGATTTTGAACGAGACTGTGGCAGCGGACAAGATGGCGCTCGAGTTGACACAGGCGCGCTACCAGACAGGCGTCGGCGATCAGCTTGACGTGGTCCAGGCGCAGGCCACCTTGGAGAGCGTGCAGGCACAGGCGATCTCCATCGGTCTCTTGCGAGCTCAGTTCGAACACGCGATCGCCATGCTGATCGGCGTACCGGCGTCGAGCTTTTCGCTCCCCGTGAAACCGATGACGACGGCTCCGCCGCCTATCCCGATCGGCATGCCTTCGCAACTGCTGGAGCGGCGCCCGGATATCGCGGCAGCCGAACGCAACATGGCTGTCGCCAACGCCCAAATAGGCATAGCCTACGCGGCCTTCTATCCTACGCTGACCCTTTCCGCGGCCGCCGGAGTCGAAAGCTCGACGCTCGAGAGACTCATCAACTGGCCCAGCCGGGTGTGGTCAATCGGCGGGAGTGTCTCCGAGACGATCTTCGACGCAGGACTCCGGCGCGCCACCGTAAACCAGTTCATCGCGACCTACAATGCCGCGGTGGCTGCTTACCGCCAGACCGTGCTCACCGGCTTCCAACAGGTGGAGGATGCGCTTTCGGGAGTACGCATCCTTTCCCAGGAAGTGGTGAAGCAAAAGCAGGCGGTGCAATCCTCCGAGACTCAATTGACGCTCCAGATGGCCCGCTATGAAACCGGTATCGATCCATACCTGAATGTTGTGATCGCGCAAACCATGCTACTGGCCAACCGGCAGAATCTGGCCACCGCACAGATATCGGAGATGACGTCAGCGGTCCAGCTCATTCTGGCCCTCGGCGGAGGTTGGGATCGGTCACAACTCCCCACGCCCGAGCAGGTAACCCAGAAGCCGACGAAGTCCGAAACCACCATTCGCCGGTAGCCGTAAGAGCTCCGGTTCAATGCGATGGTTCCGGTTGCATTCGGATGTGCAGGGTGCGGCCGCCGAGCAGCCGGCCTTCGAGGGCGCGGTCCAGGGACCATGCGCCGGCGCCGCGAACCACCACGAAGAGCGCCATCGCGATGGCGAGGAGGTGAAACTCGAAGCCCTCTCCAGGCTGCTTACCGGACCAGTTCATGAACAGTCCGTTCCGTGCATGGATCAACAGTATGGCAACGATCATGTCTACGGCGATCGAGAAGGCTGCAACGCGGCTAAACAAACCGATAATCAAGCCGAGGCCGCCAAGGAACTCAGCCATGATGGCCACGAGGGCAAAGATCGCGGGGATGCCCAAGCCATGCGTGAAGGACCTCATGGTTTGATCAAAGCCCGCGCCACCGAACCAACCCAGCGTTTTCTGGGCACCGTGAGCGAAGAAGACAAAACCGAGGACCACGCGCAAGAACGCTAACATATGGTCATCGTTTGTACGAATAATCTTCATGAGCGGCATAGGATCTCCTGTTTGGGAAAGGGCAGTTTTGTGTCCAATGCAGCTTGTCTCAATGTGGCAACGTACGTGCTGCGCTCATTGAGTATGGCTCCGACCAACGATCCGAATCTGGCCCGCCTCGAGGAACTCATAGGCGAACTCGAGGGAGAGGATGATACCCCAAACGCCCTGGTTCGCGAGCATCTGGAAGCGGCGCGCTCGTGTGTACTCGGTTCGATGCCAGCCGAATATCACTTTAATCTCGAACTCGTGGAAGGAGTCTCGTCAGAGATCAAGGATAAAGACCTCAGGGTTCGCCTGGAAGAATTTCTCCACAGCCAACGGGCCGCCTAGCGGTCAAGCGCTCTTGACTTGCTCCAGTTGAAGAGTGGTGCGGAGCTGATCGAGGAACGCGCGTTCTTCTTTGCTGACCAGGGTTCCGCCCATACCCAGGAAACCCCCCTCGCGGGCGGCGTTAGCGACCTTTTCCGCGATGCTGTAGATCATCCGGCGATAGGCGTCCGTTTCCTCTTTGCCGGCCTGCTTCTCCAGGCAGGCTACCGCGGACTGAGCCTGTTCCAACGCGCGCCGCCGAAGGTCTTCAGGCGTTGGCTTGGACTGCACGCTGCCCAGCGATTCCCTGAGGGAGGTCTGCGCCGCTTGCATTTCGCTGGTGGAGGTGAGGTCGCGTATGAGCGGAATCTCGCTCGACTGGTTCGCAATGATCCCCTGAGAGAGGGCAAACAGTTCCTTGACTGTGCCGAGCCCGCTCGAGCCGGCCATCGCGGTGGCGAAGCCGACCAGGAATTGCGTGTTTCTCAGTGTGTTCCAGTCGGCGGGAGTGAAATCGTTCTTTGTCACCATGTCGTTGGACGATGCAGGTGAAGGCAGGGGGACTTCATTTTCCGGAGGTGAATTCCCTGCGCCGGTGACATTGGTAACGCATCGTATGGCGTGAGAGAGAAATGAGCCGCATCACCGAAGTACCTGGCACGAAGGTTGGCAGCAAGAGAAGATACTGGAAGCTTTGGCTTGTGCTGATCTTCCTGGTCCTTCCGGTTTTGGTAATGGCGGGCTATACGTGGGTGTCGCTCCACTACACTTACTCCTCGGGCGAACGCATCGGCTACGTCCAGAAGATCTCGCAGAAGGGCTGGCTGTGCAAGACCTGGGAAGGCGAACTGGCGATGACGACGGTGCCCGGCACCGCGCCGCAAATATTTCAGTTCAGTGTCAGGGACGATGCTACCGCGCACCGGATCGAGCAGGCCGCGGGCCAACGCGTGGCGCTGGCATATCAGCAGCACAAGGGAGTACCCAGTTCGTGCTTCGGAGAGACCGAATACTTCATCACCGGAGTCCGGACGGTGGGACAGTAACTTTCATTCCGAAACGGGCATCGGCGTGCTGCTGGGGGGGCAGGAGAGATTAATGAATACCAGCCTGGATCTCGATTTGGTTTGCCCGAACGGTCACAATGTGGGGGTGGAACTCAGCCGGGAAGAATTTGAGGACGCTTTGCGATCCGATACGTTGAAGTTCCACTGCAACACCTGTGACACGGATTGGACTCCAACGGGGGAAGAAATTGCGAAGTTCCGCAAGTTGTTCCCGCACGCCGGCTAAGGGTTGGTTCGCGGACGCTCGAGCAACAGCAGGAAGCCGTCCTGGGACGCGGTGCGGAAGCCTAGCCGCTTGAAGAGACTTAACGAAGGGTTGAAGGTTTCGACGTAGATATCGACTAGCTTTCCCTCTCGATCGGCCTCGGCGAGGATTCCAGCGAGAACTTCCGAACCGATGCCCGCGTTGCGGAGTTCGGGGGCGACCGTGATGTCCATAATATGCAGGCGGTCGGGCAGGCGATCCAGGTACAAGCGTCCGACGGGCCGCTCATCGACGCAGATCATCTCATGCGCGGCATGAGGGCTCTTGGCGCGGTAGCCCTCGGTCTGAGCGGCGAACTGTATCGCCAAGAAGGCGTGCTGCTGAGCGTGCGTCCAGGGTACTTGCTCCATCTCGGCTTGTCGCGTGCTTGCGTAAAGCTCGAACAGTAGCGGCCGGTCGGATTCGAGCACGGGCCTGAGAGTGATCGTCATCGGAGGCCTCACTTGCGGAAGCGGTTGAAGATCACCTGGTAGCGCATGCCCTTCTCGTCGGGACCGAGCGGAGACATAAAGACTTCGAATTTCCCGAGTGTCTCGTGCTCCAGCGGCTGAATCTTCTGTTGGAACCACGGGGTGAGCGGGCCGCGGAAGATGAGGAGGAATTGCTCCAGCTTGGGCTGATCGGTGTACTCCGTGACCTCGATCAATTCCAGCGGCAGGGAGCCGAGTTGCGGATCGTGGGCCTGAAACGTGGTGTGCAGCCGGTCGGAAAAGCTTTTGCTATTGAGGTGATCGGTCATGATTATTTTCCATTTCAAGATACACGTCATCCCCGCCGCGCTCCCGGAAACCGAGCCGTCGATAGAGACGAGCCGCGGAATTGGAGCGCAGGACACTGAGGGTCATCGGTACCTTCAATGCGGCAGCGTCTTCGAGGATCCGCGAAATCAAATATGCGCCGACGCCGCAATTGCGATGCTCGGGTAGCAAGGCGATGTCCACGAGCCGGATCTCCTTGGGGCTGGTATGCGTGATCATCGAACCAGCGGGATCATTGCCGCGAAGGATGATGCTTTCGGCAGCATCGGGAAATGCGGCAGCGTACGAGGCCCGGCGTGCGCCGAACTGCATGCGAAGGAAACCTTCCTGCTGCGCGGCGGTCCATCCCCAGGAGCTCATTTCGTCCTGGCGCGTGGCCCGGTAGACGCGTGCCAGAAACTCGAGATCCGCGGCGGAGGCGGGCCGCGTGGATATTGGAGATGCCGGTTCGGTCATGACGGTAAGATCCATTGTAACTGTGGGTGCAATGCGGGCTGCAATGCGGGCTGCAATGCGGGCCGGGTCTGCTATGATTCCCAGGTGAGCTGGCTCGATGAGATCTGCGTGTCTTGCGGCATTTGCTGCACTACACTGTCGATCGTGAAGATCACACAGAGCGATCTTGACGGCTTGACGCGCGGGTACGGCCTGAGCGCGGAGCAGAGCGAAGCCATGGTGCGGCGGGATGGCTCGCAATTCCGGATTCTGATGGACAAGCACGCGGCCTGTAGCGCGCTCCGCTCGCGCGGAGGACGCTACACCTGCCAGGCGTACCAACATCGTCCCGGGATCTGCCGCGAATATGAGTGCTACATTCTCGCGAGCGCGAAGGCTTGGGTAGCTCAGCGCGCCGCCAACGAAGATGTGGATGCGGGCAATCCGTTCCATGCGGCGGGAGGCGAGGATGAACTACGAGGCCTGGTGGAGGTTGCGATTCGACGCATGAGGTCGGACAATCTGAGCGATTGCGTGCAAATTCAGAGGGGCGCCAGGGGGCGCGGATACGAACAGCTTCCGGAATTGTTGGAAACTCTATCGGGGGCGGAGTTCGAACCTACGTTTCCGCCCGCGTAGGAAGAAACCACGGGGCCGTCAGGATCGCGGCGGGTATATTCCCTGCAGGGCGATGCAGAAATTCAATGTGAGATAGGGCATCAGGTTGTTATGGGGAAAGCTGCTGCCGGTGAGGGACAAGGCGGCCGGATTCATCTGTACGTTGTTGGCGGACGAGGCCGCATAGGCCGGTGGGTGTCCCTTGAGGCCTCCCGCCCACGCATTGCCCGTGGGGTCGGTCAAGCCGCCGCCGCTTGCTCCCTGTGCCGCGTGCGTGTGCTGCGGAATCTCGGTTTGAAGCAGGGTGACGATTTCTGACCCGGAGGTCTCGCCGAGGTCGTAAAGAGACAGGCCTGGCCCCTGGCCCTGCTGCAGCGGCGACAAGCCCTGGAAGTTGGGCAGCGCGAAATTACTTTTTCCGTCGCCACCGTAAGTGGTGCCGAGCAGGGAAAATAGCGCGGTATTCTGGCTAAGCGGCAGAATCTGGCCGTCGCAAAAAGCCCAGCCCTTTGGGGCGAAATTGAAGCCAAATATTCGAACTTCTGCAACGAATGGATCTGACATCTTAGTCTCCTTATTCTAATTCTGGCTTGGGAAAATGCCTTGCAGCGCGATGCCAAACGTTAGTGCCAGGTAGGGGCTCATGTTCTCGTGAGCCTGGCTGCCTCCCACGGTGGTGATGGCAGCGGGCGCCATGATGACATTCCCGGCCGCTGCATAGGGGCTGGACGCGTCCTTGCCCCACAAGTTTCCGCTGGGGCTGGCGAGCGTGGCCTGATCGGAACAGGCGGTGACCGGGTGAGTATGGGTGGGCATTTCGGACATGATGAGCGTATGAGCTGTTTCGCCCGCCCTTTCGCCGAGGACATGTCCGTTGCCCATGTGCATTGGAACCCGGCCGCGGAGGTCTGGCAACCCGAAGTTCACGCGCCCATCACCGCCATAGGTAGTTCCCAGGAGAGAAAATAGCGCCTGGTTCTGGTTGATGGGCAACAACTGGCCGTTGCACTCAGCCCAGCCCTTGGGCGCGAAATTAAAACTGAATATCCTGATCTCTGCAAGAAATGGTGTCGACATATTTCTAAGCTCCGATTCCGAACGTCCAACGGTGAGTTTAGGTCTGCGACGGGAAAACCCCGAACAGCGAAATAATGAAGTTGATCGCCAGGTAAGGAATCATGTTGTCGTGCGGTTGCGATCCGCCTGCCTGGCCAACTGACACGGGGTTGAGCGGTACGGAAGGCGCGGTGGAGGAATACGCGTCGAGCGAGCATTCCGCCCAGACGCCGCCCGAAGGGCTAGGGTTGGTGCCTGCGCCGGCGAGAGCCGAGGGTGGGTGGGTGTGCGCGGGGATCTGTTGGACCGTCAGATTGACGGTCTCGGCCCCCCCGGACTGCCCCAAAGCAAAGCTGTTTCCCTGGTGCAAGGGCACGCGGCTCGCCAGGCTAGGCAGGGCAAAAGTGCTCTGGCCATCGCCGCCGAAAGTGGTTCCAATCAAATTGAACAGGGTTTCATACTCCGAGATAGGAAGTAACTGACCCTGGCATAACATCCAGCCGGCGGGACTGAAATTCCCGCAAAAAATTCGAATTTCACCGACGTACGGTTGGCTCATAATCCCCCCGAGGAAAACCCCTGAACTCCTCGTTACGGCGACAGCTTGACTCGTGCTGCCTAACCGCGCGTATAATACCATGTCCGCGAGCTTACACTCAATACTCACTTTTTGAGAACATTCTCACGGATGAAAATCAGGAGGGATTTTCATGGAATATTCAAGGCGGCATTTGTTCCGGGTAGGCCAGGCTATGTTAGCTGCCGCGGCCTTACCCAAGGCTGTGTTCAGCGCCGAATTGGGAGACGCAGGCTTCCGATTGACGCAGAAGGGACTTCAGCCATTGGTCAACGAGTCCTTTCAGGTGCAGTCCGATGCCGGAGTCTCGCGCTGGTTCACACTGCTTTCCGTGGAGGATATGACGCCCAATCCGGCGGCCTATCGAGCTCCCATGATTATGCCGCGAAACTTGAAGATACCCGCCTCACCCAAGACCGAGACCTTCGCCTTGCACTTTTCGAGCTCCGGTGAAGACCTGTCCCAGGGTACATATGTTTTCGAACACAAGACTACCGGACGCCTACCCCTGTTCATTGTCCCGTCGGGTAACTCGACTTACGTGGCAGTGATCAATCAGCTGATCAAATAATCGCCGGGGCAGGCTGGTCTTTGGGCAAGCCTGCCCTTACGCTATCTTCCGGTATTAGTACTAGTACCGTCCTATTTGTCCTATTAGAAGTTAAACTATATACTCGTCTAGCGTCGTTTTCGTACGGAGGAGCCCTCAGTGAACCGCAAGTTAGTAATTTTTCCAGCATTAATTACTGCCACGGTATGTCTAACAGTCCTGACGACCGTGCCGCAGTTCCGGACTCCAGCACAGGTTCATGCCCAGAACGGGAGACCCGAGCTCTATCTCAACCGTGCGATAAGAATTGACTCGAGTTTTCAAAGTGGGTCGATTGATGGGGCCACACCTCTCTCGATGGCTTCGGACGATTTCGACGGCGATGGAATCCACGACCTGGCGGTTGGCGTTTCCACCCCGACGGGAGGAATGATTGCGCTACATCGCGGCAATCTCGACGCGTTCGCACCGCAGAGCGATGCGAGTTTCTGGGCGATCGCACGCAGCGAATTTCCCGCGCCGTATTTGCGGGAAGCGCAGTTGGTGAACATCCCGAGCCGGCCGGATTTCCTGGCAGCGGGGGACTTCATCGGAATGAATGGCGCGGGAGTGGCGGCGGCGGCGCGCGGCGGACACAGTCTGCACGTGGTGTCGCGCGGCGATTCCGGCAAGCTCGAAGTACTACAGACGCTCGATGTGGCGGGCACGATCACGGCGGTGGATGCCTCTCAGCTACGCCCGGGGAAGTACACGCAACTGGTGGTGGGCGTTCGCGGCGACAGCGGTCCGGAACTGCGGATCTATGACGGCTCGCAGGCAGGGCTGATCGAAGTTTCCCGTTTCCCGCTCGCCGGCGATGCCACAGCCTTTGCGTTCGGCAACCTGGATGGCGATATCCAGACCGATGTCCTGGCGGTCGCCGGTGGCGAGCTTTATATTCTGCATGGCGGAAACCAGGCGTTGGAACATGTCCGGCTCCCCTTCCACACTTCGACGGTTGCCCTGGGAAGTTTTGCTTACGATCGGGATTCGCTGCAGAGCATGGCGGTGCTGGCCACGGACGGCAGCCTGCATATTCTGGCGCACAGCCAAATCGACCCGCGGCCTCTGACGACCGAAGAAATGCGCGCCCTCCGGCAGAGCCGCCGGCTCCGCCAGACGGCGCGGGTGATGCCGAGGCAGCGGCCGGTGAGCTGGAAGGAAATCGAAAGCTTTCCGGGTGTCGCGACGGCAGATGCTTCGGGTAGAACGCCGATCATGTTCCGCACGCGGATTTCGAGCAATGGACTGGACGATGTGATGCTGTTGGAATCGGCCCGCCTGACGGTGCTGATCCATCCCGACGCCAATCCGATGGCCGGGCTCCTCTTGACGCGCAGCGACCTGGGCGCCGATGCGGTTACCGCGATCTCCGAGCGAGTCAACATCGATGGACGGCCCGGCGTGGTCTTCACGAAGAACGGCGATCTGGCTCCGTACGTCATGATGCCGCTACCGGATCCGACCTTCACGGTCAACCGGTTCGACGATCCCACGCCCCCTTCGCCGATCAGCGGCGCCTGTAACGGAGTGGCCAACGATTGCAGTCTGCGCGCGGCCATCCTGAAGGCCAACGCGACCAGCGGAACGGACACGGTCATGTTGCCCGCCGGCACCTATACGCTGAGTATCGCGCGGTTGGCGAACGACTTCACGGGCCTGCACGGAACCCTGGAGGTCACCGACTCGGTGAACATTGTGGGAGCCGGGATGGGCACCACGATTGTGCAGGGCGGCACCAGCCTGGCTGCCGGCGTGGACAAGGTCTTCTCCTTCAATCAGGACATCAATCTGCCCTTTACGAATGCCACAGTATCGGTCTCCAACCTCACGATCAAGTTCGGCAACAACCGCGGCAACGTCAACATCTTCGACGGCTGGGGCGGCGCCTTCGACTTCGATACCGGCGGCACGAACGCCACCACAGCAACCGCAAATCTCACGCTCACCAACTGCAACATCACGAACAATCAAACCAACGATGGAGAGGGCGGGGGCTTCGCTATTTTCAACACCAACGGCGGATCGGGCGCCGCGACCATCGTTAACAGCCAGGTGCAGAACAACAAGGCGCAGCGATCCGCTTCGTCCGACCCGAATGGACCCGGAAACGGGGGAGGCGTCATGGTTGGCTGGCCCGGCAAGCTGACCATGACCAACACGCAGGTTCTGAACAACACCGCCACCCAATTGGGGACGGGCGCCGGCACTGGCGGAGGAATCTATGTCCTCGGCGGCGGCGGCACGGCCAACTCGGCGACAATCCACGGCGGTTCCATCTCTGGAAACACGGCTCCTGGAGACGGCGGGGGCATCTGGATCACGGCGGGTCTTACGGTCGACCAAGGTGCGGTCATCAGCAACAATACGGCCAACGGCAGCGGCGGCGGAATCTGGTTCGACGGCGATCCGGGCGATCCGGCGAATCTCAACAAAGTTACGATCACGGGAAACCAGGCAGTGGGTTCCGCGACGGGAAGCGCGGGAGACGGCGGCGGCATCCACGTGGGATCCGCGGGGCAGCCGCTTTCGATCAGCTTCAGCCGAATTGCGTTGAACACGTCGAAGACGGGCGGCAAGCAACTCCATAATCAAAGCTCCGGAGGTGCGGGATCGGCAGTTACGGCGTTCAACAACTGGTGGGGCACCAACACCCCTAGCGGCGTAATTAGTCCGACGTCGTCCACCTGCGCGGCAGGACCTTTCCAGGTTTGTTTCAATCCCTTCATCCAGCTGAACTTCAGTCCGAGCACGACGCCCATCCTAGTCGGCGGAACTTCCACTTTGACCGCGAGTTTTCTGAAAGACAGCACGAATACCGCGATTCCGGTGGCCAATCTGGATGTCATGGCGGGTGTGCCGATCACCTTTAACAACAATCAGCACGGTACACTCTCCGGCGCGCAAACTGCGATCCAAAATGTCCAGAGTGTCTCTTCGGCTACCGAGTCCGGAACCACAGTGACGATCTCGACGAGTCTGCCACATGGTTTTTCGAATCCTCAGGTGGTGACGATTTCCGGAGTCGGGCCGGGGTACGACGGGCAGTACACGGTCACTGGGTCTACGACCTTTACTTTCACGTACACTGCGCCGGTCAGCGGGCTGGGGAATTTGGGCGCGGGAGGAACGGCTACGGTTCCCGTGGGAACCGCCACGGTTACATTCACGGGCACAACGGTCGGAGCCGGCAAAGCTGACGCGGTCATCGACGGCTTCACGCTGACATCTTCGCCGATCATCCCGGTCAACTCGCCGACCACTACGACGGGATCCAATCAAACCGCGACTTACAACGATGTCAACCAGAACGTGACGCTTTCGGCGAACATCACCGCCAGTTGCTGCACGGTGGCCGGAGGCACGGTGACTTTCACGGTTTTCGATAGCGGGAACAACCAGATCGGCTTGCCGGTCACATCGGGGGCGGTCGTGGGCGGCACCGCGTCGGCAACCTATGTGCTGCCGGGCCTCACAGGCGTCGCGACTTACAGCATCCACGCGACCTACAACGGCACGTCCACCGGTACCGGCGACTTCCTGACGAGTAGCGACAACACGAAGACGCTGACGGTAAATTCAGCGCCCACTACCACGACGGTGGCCAGCACGACGGCGCTCTTTAGCGCGAGCAGTCAGACGGTGCCGCTGTCGGCGACCGTCACCAGCGCGAACGGGACGGTCAATGCAGGCACGGTGACCTTCACGGTTTTCGATGGCGGAAACAACCAGGTCGGCTCCCCGGTAACGTCGGGCGCAGTGGCGGCGGGGGTGGCGGGGGCCAACTTCACGCTTCCCGGCAATTCGCCGATCGGGACCTACTCGATTCATGCCACGTACAGCGGCAGCACGAATTTCCTGACGAGCAGCGACAACGTGCATACACTGACGGTCAATGCCGCCACGACCACGACGGCCTCGCCGGCAACGGCGACGTTCAGCGCGAGCGCGCAGACGGTGGCCCTCTCGGCGAGCGTGACCAGCGCGGCCGGTACGGTGAACGCGGGAACGGTTACGTTCACGGTGTTCAACGCCTCCAGCGTGCAGGTGGGCGTAGCGACGGCAGGCACGGTGTCCGGCGGGAGCGCGTCGGTAAACTTCACCTTGCCGGCAGCCAGCCCGGCAGGTACCTACTCGATTCACGCGAGCTACGGCGGGAGTGGAAACTTCCAGGCGAGCTCGGATAACTCGCAGAATCTGGTCGTGAGTTCGGCATCGACGACTACTACGGCTGCCAACGCCTCGGCGAATTTCAGCGCGAGCAACCAGTCGGTGACGCTCTCGGCGACGGTGACCAGCACGTCGGGGACGGTCGGCACGGGGACGGTGACGTTCACGGTGTTCAACGCCTCCAGCGTGCAGGTGGGGGTGGCGGCGACGTCGGGTACGGTGACGGCGGGCGCGGCGTCGGCTAGCTTCACGCTTCCCGGTGGTTCACTGGCGGGGGTCTACTCGATCCATGCCACTTACAACGGGACCACGAACCTTCTGACCAGCAGCGACAACACGCATACGTTGTCGGTGAATGCTTCGACGACGACCACGGCCGCCGCGGCGTCGGCTACCTTCAGCACAAGCAGCCAGACGGTGCCGTTCTCGGCAACGGTGACCAGCGCCGGCGGGACGGTGAATGCGGGAACGGTGACGTTCACGGTGTTCGACTCGGGGAGCGCACAGGTTGGCTCACCGGTAACGTCGGGCACGGTGACGTCCGGCGCGGCGTCGGGCAATTTCACGCTTCCCGCCAATACGCCGGCCGGGACGTACTCCATCCACGCCAGCTACAGCGGCGCCGGGAGTTTCGCGGCCAGCAACGACAATACGCACAATCTGACGGTGTCCGCGGCCTCCGCCACGACGACCTCAGTCCCGGCGGCGTCGGCGACCTTCAGCACAAGCGGCCAGAACGTGCCGCTATCGGCAACGGTGACCAGCGCCGGCGGAACGGTGAATGCGGGAACGGTGACGTTCACGGTATTCAACTCGGTGAGCGTCCAGGTGGGCGCCGCGACACAGGGCACCGTGAGCAACGGAAGCGTGTCGACCACCTTCGGGCTCCCTGCCGGCACGCCGGCGGGGACGTATTCGATCCACGCCAGCTATAGCGGCGGCGGGACGTTCGCGGCGAGCAACTACAATGGGGCTAACCTGACGGTGGGCGCCGCGTCGACGACGATTGCGGCGGTCAGCACATCGAAGACGTACAGCACGGCGAGCCAGAGCGTGGCGCTTTCCGCGACGGTCTCCAGCACGTCGGTTGTCAACGAAGGCACGGTGACGTTCACCATTAAGAACGGCGCGATCACGATCGGTGCGCCGGTGACTTCGGCAACGGTGAGCGGCGGCGCGGCCTCGGCGAATTTCACACTGCCTGCCAGCACGCCGGCGACGACTTACACCATTCAGGCGGTCTATAACCCGGGTACGGATTTCAGTACCAGCAGCGACAGCACGCATACGCTGACGGTCGGGAAAGCGACGCCGGTGATCACGTGGGCGAATCCCGCTGATATTGTTTTCGGCGGTGCGTTATCCAATGTTCAGTTGAATGCGATCGCCAGCACGGCCGGAAGTTTCGTTTATACTCCCGCCCTGGGGACTGTTCTGCCAGTAGGCAACGGACAGGCACTTTCGGTCAGTTTCATACCCACCGATACAACGGATTTCAACAACGCGACGGGCGGGGTCCTGATCAACGTGCTGCCATCGACTGGTCCGGCGACACTGGTCATGACGCAGACTTTGGCGCGGGATGGTGGGACCAATGAGGTGGTGGTCACGCTGACTCTGGCCAACACGGGGGGCACGGCTGCCACGGGTGTACAGTTTAACTCGGCTAATATCGGCACAACACCAACCACAACGACGTTACCTGCGGCGATGCCGGATGTGCCAGCGGGCGGTTCGTCGAGCGTGGTACTGCGGTTCCCGGGCTCTGTGGGGACGGCGGGTACCCGAGCGGTGCTTTCAGTCAGTGCGGTTTATTCGGCAGGCACCTTTACCGGGGCATCCCGCGTGATTTTACCCTAAAAGGATTGACTCTATGCGCACACTTATCCCGATTTTTCTTGCCGCCGCGGCGGCATGCCATGGCTCGGTGCTTACTGTGTCCCTGATCCCAGATACACTGATCGGCTTTCCGGGAGACACGGTTAAGTTCTTCGGGTCGTTGACCAACACGACCGGCAGCGAGGTGTTCATCAACAATGAAAGTATTCCGTTTTCGCTTGGTGGCGTGGACGGAACTCCGTTTCTGAACAATGCGCCGTTTTCACTGCTCGCATTTGCAAGCTCGGGAACGTTTGAGTTCCTGGACATCACGATTCCATTGGGGCAGGGGCCCGGAACCTACGACGGCGTTTTTACTGTCGTGGGGGGGACTTCGGACACCTCAGGAGAACAAATAGGTTCGGCGGCATTTCACGTTACGGTGAACACACTTAGTCCCGAGCCCGCGTCGACGGTCCTGGTTGGCCTCGGCCTCGCAGGTGCATCGCTGCTTGCCAGGCGGAACCGGCTGAAGCGCGCCGGCGCGAGAAACTGAATCAGTCAGGGAAGGCGGAAGTCCACGTTCCGCTGGCGGTTGAGGTCGCGCGAAAGCGCGCGGTCTACAAGATCCATGCGCACAATGATGTGCATGCCTTGCACTGTCACGTAGTTCAGCATCGGACCGTCCGCCCAGTAGGACGTGGCGGCATTAATGGTCTTGTCTTTCAACGCGATCAAGACGAAAGGCGCGGGCAGTTGGGCCGCCTCCATCGCGGACCTCGCGGGCTGGGGAGCCTGGGTTACCTGGGCGGCCTGTTGGCGCTCGGTGATGGCTCCGATCAGCTGCGCGTTTGCCACCGCTTGAGAGGCTGCCCACAACGCGGTTTCATAGTCTCCCTCGAACTTTGCCCGGCGCATGATCGACTGGACCGTGCTTTGGATCTCCTTGATTTGAGTGAGGGACGGGTCAACTGCCTTCACCTCGCCGGGCGGCGGCGGGCCGGTGAAGTGGTAGTTCTGCATGAACCAGTCAGGGTGTGACTGGGCGCGGGCAGCCCCGATCATGAGGAAGAGCGTGACACCGGAAACCACGTAACGCATAAACAACCCTCCCGGAAGCCCTGATGCGATATGTGGCGCGCGGATTGACAGAATCGGGTTCGCGGTATGCTCCTTCGTAACTTTTGGTAAAATTATTGGAAGTGTTCCAACCACGTCCGCTGGCCCCGCCGTCGGCATTTCCGCGTGTGCGATTCTTGTGGCCGGTCCTTTACCTGAGTTTTGCTGCGATCGAGATCGCGGCGCAGGGTCGTACTGCGCTGCCGGTCGGCGAGGCGATTCGAAACCAGAGCGATCACCGTCTGGTCCACCTCGGCGAGACCGTGGTGGTCAGCGGCGTGGTTACGGACGCAGCCCACGATGTAGGCTCCGGCAACAGCCTTTCGAACCTGCAAGATGCCACGGGCGGTATCGCGCTTTTTGGAGATCACACCGTACTTCCGCCAGGAAGCCTGAGGCGGGGCGATGTAGTGGAAGTGCGCGGCAAGTTGTCCCAGTACCGGGGCATGGAAGAGATACAAATCGAAGGCGTACGCCGAACCGGCAGCGCCGAGGTTCCTCCTGCCGTAGACGTTTCGGCTGCCAGTTTGCAGAACGAGGATCACTCCGGCAAGCTGGTGCGGGTCAAGGGTCAGATCATCCTCCTGCCCAACGGCGGAATCGCACTGCGGGACGAGTCCGGAGAAATACCGGTCTACCTGCTTCGTTCTTTCTTTCAGAGCACGAGCTTTATGACAAGGCTGCTGCAGGGCGGCCAGGTCGAAATTGTGGGGTTTGCGCGGCAACGCGTCAATGACGGCGAGAGTGCGGGTTCGGGATACCTTCTTTCGCCGCGCGACGACCAGGATTTTAAATTCGCTCCACTGACATGGTACCGGGAGACGGCCGCCGTGGGGTTGGTAGTGCTCGGCTGTTTTCTCTATCTCTGGCAGCGCCGCCGCGCAGCCGAAAAGAGAGAGCACGCCCTTACCGTGCTGTCGGAGGGGTGGAAAGAGAGCGACGAACGATTTCGGCAAATGGCGGCAAACGTCGGCGAGGTCTTCTGGATGCTCGATGCGGAGAAGAACGAGCTGCTTTACGTGAGCCCGGCGTTCGACAGGATCTGGGGACGCGATACCAGGATGCTGGAGCCGCGAGCAAACCTGCTGGATACCGTGCATCCCGAGGACCGCGACCGGATTCGGGCATTTCTGGAGAGAAACATCCGGCAGGCCTGCGAGGAGACCTATCGGATTGTCCGCCCGGACGGTGCCGTGCGGTGGATTCATGACCGTTCCTTTCCGATCCTCAGCCAGGATGGCAAGCCATACCGGGTGGCGGGGATTGCAGCGGATATCACGGACCGGCGGGAACTGGAAGAGCAACTCCACCAGGCGCAAAAGATGGACGCCGTGGGTAGGCTGGCCGGAGGCGTTGCCCATGATTTCAATAACCTGCTGACGGTCATTGGCGGGTACTCCCGAACGCTGCTGGACGGTACGCCGGCGGACGATCCGAAACGCTTCCAGTTGGAGCAGATTCTTCAGGCCTCCAACCGTGCCGCCGCGTTGACCAGCCAGTTGCTGGCGTTCAGCCGCAAGCAGGTGCCACAGCCGCGGCTGATCAATTTGAACCACCTGGTGACGAACATAGAATCGCTGTTGCGGCGCGTCATGGGAGAGCATATTGTTTTTCATGCCGTGCTCGTCGATGGCTTACTTTTCGTCAGAGCCGATCCCAATCAGCTGGAGCAGGTGTTGATCAACCTCGCGGCGAATGCACGTGACGCCATGCCGGACGGCGGCGAGTTCCGGATCGAGACGGCCCTGGTGGATATGCGGGAGGAGGGAGTCGAAGGGCGCGCGAAGGAAGGGAAATATGCCCGCCTCAAGGTCAGCGATTCCGGCATCGGGATGAACGAGGCCGTTCTCGAGCACGCCTTCGAGCCATTCTTCACGACCAAAGGGCTCGGCAAGGGAACCGGTCTTGGACTGAGCACGGTTTACGGGCTGGTGCAGCAGAACCTTGGCACCATTCATGTCAGCAGCGAACGTGGGCGGGGAACTGCTTTCGAGATGTATTTTCCAGCCGTTCCCGGGGGCGAGGAAGTACAGGAACCCGCGGAGCTGAACGGGAACCAGCAAGGACACGAGACGATCCTGGTTGCCGAAGACGAGCCGGGAGTCCGGAAGCTGGTGTGTGACGCATTGGAGCTAATCGGCTATACCGTCCTGCCGGCGGCCGACGGTTATGAAGCGATGCGCATCCTGGAGCAGCGCAGTGAGGAGGTGCACCTGCTGCTGACCGATGTCATCATGCCGCTGATGGGAGGGCGGGAACTCGCGAAGCGCGTGCAATCCTTCAAACCCGAGACGAAGGTGATCTATATGTCCGGGTACACAGACGATACGCTGGCCTTTCACGGATTCCCGCAGTCCAACGACGGTTTTATCCAGAAGCCGTTCACAATGACGGTCCTGGCGGAGAAGGTCCGCCAGGTGTTATCCGAGTAATTTGCGCGCTGCCGCTTACCGGCGACCTCCGCCGCCGTGACCTCCGCCGCCGTGAAGCCTGGCCGCCGCCACCGAAACCGCCGAAACTACGTCCCCCACCGGGGGAACCGAAGCTGCGTCCGCCGCCACCGAAGCCATGCATCCCGCCGCCCCCAAAGCCGGGGTTGCTGCGCGGCATGGGTTGCACGGGTCGAGCTTGCGGGGCCGGAACGCTACGTGCGGCTCCTCCTTGAGAGGGTGACATCCCCCGGAATGCCTGAGTGTTGCCTGGGTTTACAGGACGGTTCCCCGGCATCATGGGACGGTTCACGTTCCCAGGCAGACTGCCCTGTCGCGCGGCAATGCCGCCGAGATTCGCTCGCGAGGCGCTGGAAGCTGCCTGGAAGCGTCCTGCAAGCTGCCGGTTGGGATAGGCGATACCAAGACGGTGCATTGGATCGTGCGTCCAGGTTACGCGGTTGACGCCGACATTTCCGGCTCCACGGAATCCATAGCGGTGGAAGAAGTTGTTGTTGACGACCACTGTGCGGTTAAACCAGTTCGGGCCCCAGCCCCAACCGCCCCAGCCGCCCCAACCACCGAAGCAGAAGCCGATGTTAATGGCGGGTCCCCATCCAAAGCCGAAGGCGGGATAGTACAGATCAGGATAGTAGCCCCACAGAGGGGGCCCCCAGACGTAGGAGGGGTCGTAGGAAGGGACGTAGATGACATCGGGATTCGCCGGCTGAATGATGATTGCCGGTTGCCCGCCTTGCGTTTCCGTACTTACCGTTTGCTGCGGGGTGGAAGTCAGGCGTCCGTTGGCTTGCGCCGATTCCCGCAATCGCTGAACCGCCGCCATCACGTCTGCCGGCTGGGCCAGGAATGCGTTACCCAAGTCTCTGGTCCAGCGTATGTCCTGGTTCAAGCGGACCAGCACATCGGGAAAGGCGACTAACGCCTGCACGCTTGGGTCCCAAGATTGCTGCTTCGCGGCGTCTGTCAGCTGGGTCCCGCGTAGACCAGAGTTCAGCTGCAGCCACTGCTGGGCTTCCACAACCTCGAGGGGATAAGTCGAGGCGACCAATACTTCTGAGAGCAGCGGGTCGGGATAAAGTGCGATCGGTGCTACCAGATCGTTCAATTGATCGGCTGGAAAGGTTTTTACTTCAGGAGGCGCCGTCTGTGAGTCTGAAGGCGGCGTTTGTGCACTGCCGATAACAGCGGCGCCAGTCAGAATAAACGCGATTCCGGCCAACGCAGGTAAAACAAGCAGCCTTTTCAAATTTCGTTTCGTTGCGGCCATTGCGGCCTCCGTTTTCCTCCGGTACCTGATTATTAGATGCGGGCCAAGCGGGCGCCGGTTCCCGCGGTACATGCTGCTAAGCCCTGCTTTCGTAACAATTACCTTTCGTTACAAGAAGTTTCACTCCGTCCTGACGGCGCCGCAGTCGATTACACTAGCCCACATGGAGAATCAAACGATCGGCCTGGTGGTGCACGCAGTCGGCACCACCGGGGTGCTGCACCAGTTGACCGGCGTCATTGCGCAGCACCAAGGCGACATCACATCCGTCGAAATTCTGGTGAACCGGCCCGAAGAGGCCCGCACATACTTCGAAGTGATTCTGCCGGGGGATGTCGCTCCGCTCATTGAGGGACTCCGGGCGCTTCCGATCGTGCGCGACGTCGAGATCGTCAAGACTCTGCAAGCCATCTATGGCAAGCGCATCATCATCATGGGCGGTGGCGCACAGGTGGGGCAGGTGGCCATCGGCGCGGTCTCCGAAGCCGACCGCCACAACATCCGCGGCGAACACATTTCAGTGGACACGATTCCGCTGGTGGGAGAGCAGAAACTGGCCGATGCAGTCCGCGCCGTTGCCCGGCTGCCGCGCGCGAAAGCGCTGGTGCTGGCAGGTTCGCTGATGGGCGGCGATATCGAATCGGCGGTCCGCGAAGTCCGGCAGCAGGGGCTCCTTGTGATCAGCCTGAACATGGCGGGGAGTGTGCCCGATGCGGCGGACCTGGTAGTGACCGACCCGGTGCAAGCCGGCGTGATGGCTGTGATGGCAATCGCAGAGACCGCGAAATTCAATCCGGAACGGCTCAAACGCCGGGTATTCTAGGGAGGCGGTCACGTACGTGTAGTGCGGCGGGCAGGAGGACGATTATGTTTCCACCGTGGGAGGGGCAATCTTGCCCGCAAGTAGCATTTCCCGAGAGGCGGAGGGACTCGCGTCGCAGCGGGGCGAGCCGGCTGAAAGCCGGCTGCAGGCAGGATTGCCTGCCCCACCAGGCAGACCACTAGCTAGATGGCGGTACAAAGCACAATCACGAGCGAGCCCCGTTGGCCGGCGGTACTGGCATTGCTATCGATCGGAGGGCTTCACTACGCGCTGCCCTCGGAGCTTACGGCGGGTCCGGACTGGCTGGCGCTGGCGCTGGTCGCCGCCTGGCGATTCCGGCCACGATTGTCCATCACCGCGGCTACTGGCGCCTGAGCCACGGTTTGGGCTACGCCGCGAACGTGGTGGTGACTCTATCGGTGTGCACTTCCCTGGCGCTGCTGATCTCGCGACTTCCCGCGCACAAGGATCGACCCGGACAGTTGTTGCGCTCGGCGGGAGCTCTTTGGATTTGTAACCTACTTGTTTTTGCGTGCTGGTACTGGAGGCTGGATGCCGGCGGCCCGCACCAGCGCGCCTCGCGCCGCGCCCACACTGACGGCGCCTTCCTGTTTCCGCAGATGGTGTTGGACCCGGAGCTGCGGAAGGAAATGGGAGAGGACCAATGGCGCCCGGGATTCGTCGACTACCTGTTTCTGGCCTTCAACACCAGCACCGCCTTTTCGCCGACCGATGTGCCGGTGCTTTCGCGGTGGGCTAAGGTCCTGATGATGGTGCAGGCGTCGATATCGCTGGCGACGATCGCGATCCTGGCCGCGCGCGCGGTGAACATACTGTAGTCCCGCTCGTGTTACAATCCCCCATCGGCCGAGCCCGGCCGTTGTCTCATTCAGAGGTAACTATGCGCACCTTGACCCGATTTTCAGCCATCTCGATTCCGGCAGTGGTCCTGCTCTCGTGGCCGCTCGCCGCCGCTCCGAACAAAGTCCCTCTATACCAACAGTTCCTGAGTCCGGCATCGCCGCAGGAGGTGGTGGCGGCGCGCAAGGTCGACCGGGTCGCGTGGGTGGACTATGCCGAAGGCAAGCGCAACGCCTACACGGCGGCGGCGCCCCTGTTCGCGCCGGTGCGGCTGACGAACTTTCATGAAAGACGACGGCATCATGATGTCGGGGGTCCGGATTTCGGACGACGGCAGCACGGTCGTGTTTCTGCGCGGCGAGGCGCCGAACCGCGAGGGCTGGTCGCCCAATCCGTCCGCCGACCCGAACGGGCCGGAGCACGCGATCTGGGCGGCGCGCACCAGCGGCGTGGGCGGAGCGTGGCGGGTGGTCGACGCCACCAATCCCGAACTGGCGCCGGATGGCAGCGCGATTCTGTTCGTGAAAGCGGGCCAGATCTATCGCGCGAAGCTAACGCCGGTGAAGCCGGCCAGCGAAGTGGATCGCGGCGAGAAGGCGTTCATCACCGAGTGGGGCGTGCAGAGCGATCCGAAGTGGTCGCCGGACGGCCGCAAGATCGCGTTCGTCAGCACGCGCACCGATCACAGCTTCATCGTGGTGTACGACGTCGCGACGCGATCGGTGAAGTACATGTCGCCGAGCGTGGATTTCGACACGACGCCGATGTGGCTGCCGGACAGCAAGCACCTGATCTTCATGCGGCGGCCGGGCCTGCCGTTCGGACAGCAGGCGCAGCAGGGCGGGGGCGGAATCGGTCTGCCGAACGGACCGGCGTTGCAGCGACGGCGGCGACGCCGGCGCGGCAGGCGACGGCGGCGGTCGGGGCGGCGGGCGAGGCGGCCGGGGCAACCGCGGCGCCGGCCGAGCCGTCGCAGGCGGCTGCCAGGCGCAGCGGCACCGGCTGCGCCGGCCGTGGTCAACAATTCCCCGGGCCTGATGCAAGCGACGTTCAAAGGCGGCTACACGCTCGCGTTCTACAAGGCCGACGTCACGCACCGGCGAGGCGCAGGAGACCTGGCACAACCAGCCCAACGATGCAATTGTCGCCGAACCTCGCGAATGCGCACCTGGCGGGCGATCTCGTCATCTTCCAGTTCGCCGTGGGCGGCGGACGCGGCGGCAGAGGCGGACGCGGCGGCGCACGCGGGCAGCGGCGCCCTGCGCCGGCGCCGGAGAGCGAGGCGCGGCCGGCAACCCAGCGCGCCAGTGGACGAATGGGATCGCTACTACTCGCTCAACGTCATGGATGCGTCGGCGCGTCCGGTGCTGCTGACGACGACCGACGGGCTGATCGAAAATCAGACGTCGGTCGCGGTCTCGGCCGACGAGAAGACCTTCTACTACTGCACGAACGCCAAGGATATCGAGCGGCGCCACATCTGGGCGGTGCCGGTGGGCGGCGGCACGCCGGTGCAGATCACGACGGGCGAGGGCGTCGAGACCTACCCGGCGCCGCTCGCGTCCGGCAAGTACCTGGCGACGCTGAGCGCCAGTTGGAACATGCCGCAATCGGTGGGCGTGTGGAAGCTCGGGAAGCGGGCCGCGGCAGCGCACGCAGAAGATCGTCTTCCCGACGTCGCGGCCGGGCTTTCCGATGGAAGCGCACGTGAAGCCCGAGATCGTGATCACCAAGGCGGCCGACGGCCTCGAGATCCACAATCAGCTGTTCCTGCCGAAGGACTTGAAACCGGGCGAGCGGCGCCCGGCGATCGTGTTCGTGCACGGCGGACCGGTGCGGCAGATGATGCCGGCCTATCACTACATGCAGTTCTATCACTGGGCGTACGGCATCAATCAGTGGCTGGCCAACCAGGGCTACATCGTGATGTCGATCAACTACCGCAGCGGCGTCGGCTACGGCCGGTCGTTCCGCACCGCGCCGAATACGGGCGCCGCGGGCAACAGCGAGTATCAGGACGTGGTGGCGGGCGGAAAGTACCTGCAGACCAGGGCGGATGTGGATCCGAACCGGATCGGGATCTGGGGGCTGTCGTACGGCGGCGTGCTGACGTCGCAGGCGCTGGCGCGCAACTCCGATATCTTCAAGGCCGGCGTCGACCTGGCGGGCGTGCACCTGTGGGGCAGCTCGCTCGATCCCGACGTCGGTCTCCTACAAGTCGTCGACGATCGGCGCGATCGACGGCTGGAAGTCGCCGGTGCTGCTCATCCAGGGCGACGACGACCGCAACGTGGCGTTCCAGCAGATGACCGGCCTGGTGCAACTGCTGCGCCAGCGCGACGTGTATTACGAGCTCATCGTGTTTCCGGACGACGTGCACGAGTCGCTGCTGCACAGCCGGTGGATTTACACGCTCGGCCGCATGGAGACGTTCCTGCACAGGTTCCTGTCGGAGACGCCGGTGAGCGCGAGCAAATAAATTCGCTACGAGGTCGATACCCCGGGGGCGGCCGGCGGGGTGAGGCGGAGCTTCCATTCGTCGAGGATGGCGGCAAGGGCGGTGGTCGCCGATGCGGGTGCAGCCGGCGGTACAGGCTTCGAGAGCCTGGTCGAGGGTGCGGATGCCGCCGGCGGCTTTGACGCCGATTTCGTCGGGGAGGTTCTTGCGCATCAGGGCGATGTCGGCAGGTGTAGCCGGAGGGGCAAACCGGTGGAGGTCTTGGACGAAATCGACCTCGGCGCGTTCGCAGCAGCGGCAGGCGATGATTTTCAGCTCGTCGGTGAGGTAGTCGTTTTCGAGGATGACCTTGAGCAGGGCGCCTTCCTTGTGGCACAGCTCGGACATCTGGAGGAGTTCCGATCTGCACGTGCTGGAATTCGCGCGAGAGCAGCTTGGAGATGGCGATCACCATATCGATCTCGCGGGCGCCGCGGCGCAGCAGGTCGCGCGCTTCGTAGAGCTTGGTGGCGGTATTCTGGGAGCCGTGGGGGAAGCCGCAGACGGCGCCCGGCTTGACGGCGCTGCCCTGCAGAGTGCGGACGGCGAGATCGATATCGCAGGGGCGGACGCTGGCGCAGGCGATGCCGTAACGCTTGGCGAGTTCCAGCGCCTGCGATCACGTGTTCATCGGTGAGTTCGGGTTTGACCAGGGGATGGTCGATCAGCTTGGCGAGCGCTTCGTAGGTGGTGAGCGGAGCCATTACTTCTTGCGCTTGGCAGGCGTGTGCGCGGCGGGCGCGGCCGGAGCGCCGCAGTTCAGGCCGAGCGCCTTGCGCTCCGTGCAGGCCTGCTGGGCTTGGTCGCTCTTGGGGAAGCGCTTGATCACTTCCATGAATTCGTTGGCGCCATCGGTCTTGTGGCCCGGCATCTTGACCAGCGCACGGCCCTTGTAAAGCAGGGCCTCGGCCGTCTTATTGTTGTCCGGGTACTTCTCCAGCACCATGTCGAATTCCTTGACCGCGGTTTCGTAGTTCTTCTGGCACGAAGTGAATCATGGCGATATAGAACTGCGCGTTGGGGGCGAGATCGGTGTTGCCGTAGTACTTCAGATAGTCGGCGAACTCCTGCACGGCGAGGTCGTACTTGCCGCCCTGACTAATCCTGCGCGCGGTGTTGTAGAGCTTCTGGGCGGGCATGGGGGGCATATCGGCGGCGCCCGCGGCCCCGGGAGCGCTCGCCGCCGGCTGGCTGAGGCGGGGCAACGGGCGGCGCCTGCATCACTTTGATGGCGTTGTTGATATCGGTCAACTGAACCTGCATACGGCCCATCAGGGCGGTCAGGTCGCCGACGGCCTGGCTGGAGCGTGCGCACGTCGCCGCCCATCTCCTTAAGCGGGCGTGGATAGCCGACTACGGGGGTGGTCACCTTGTCGGTCTGCTCGCGCAGGTTCTTATCGAGATTGCTGGTGATGACGGCGACGCTGGTGCTGGCGCGGTTGGCGGCTTCGATGGCACTGACGGGCCAGCTTCGGTGAAGGGCCGCGAGTTTCTCGTCCTGGGACCGCTGAAGGTCTTTGATCTGCTGCTGCAGCAGGGCGACATCGCGCTGCAGTTCCTGGATTTCCTTGCTGGCGGCGGGTGCGAGCACCGGGGACCGCGAGCAGAAGGCAAACCAAAAGGCTTCGGGATTTCATGCAGCTCTCCTAACCATGGGCAGGCCGGCGGTGAGGCCGACCTGCCCCGTCTATCGTGCGTGAGGGACTCTGTCTGTTACTCCCTACGGTCGCGGCTCGGAATCGCGATTACTGCCCGGCGGCGAAGTGGACGCGCCGGTTTTTCTGCCAGCAGGTTTCGTTCTGTTCGGTGCACTGCGGACGTTCCTTACCGTAGCTGATGGTCTTCAGCCGGTCGGCGGGAACGCCGAGTCCCTGGAGGAACTCCTTGGCGGAGCTGGCGCGGCGGTCGCCCAGACCGAGGTTGTACTCGGCGGAGCCGCGTTCGTCGCAATGGCCTTCGATGACGATGGACGCATTGGGGAAATCGTTCAGGATGGCCTTGAGCGCCGCGGCATTGCGGGACAGGGCGTCGCGGGCATCGCTGCGAATGTCGGTCTTATCGTAGTCGAAGTAGGCATCCTGCACGTTCGACTGCGATGGCGCTGGTCGATGGTGACCTGGGCGGCGGGCGCCGGCGGCGGCGGCGGCGGCGGCGGGGCGGACACATTGACCGTGGCCGACGCCGTGGTGGATCCGCCGGGTCCGGTGGCGGTCAGGGTATAGGTGGTGGAATCGCTGGGGCTGACGCGGCGATTGCCGGTGCTCTGACGGTGCCGATGCCCTGGTTGATGGACACGCTGGTGACACTGCCGCTGACTTCCCAACGCAGAGTCGAGGACTGGCCGCGCTGAATCGATCGTGGGCTCCGCCGTGAACTGCGCCACGGTCGGAGCGGCCGGCTTGGCGGTGCGGGCGCGGGTGCTGGACCACCGGGGGCGGCGGAGGGGGAGGAGCCGGGGCCGGCACCTTCTTCTTACATCCTACCGCAAACATCGCCAGCGCAAGCGCCAGACCGATGATAGAGAACTTCCGTTTACTGAACATGAACATCGCCTCCTAAACTCGTCTACCTGCCCCACACCGGCCTCTCGTTCTGGCCCACGTGGTCAACTGCTGCAACTGGGTTCCGTTGGCCAGCATGGTATAAATCTGGCTGGAATTGCCGCGAGTCTTCGCGAAGACGATGTGGACGCCATCGGGCGCCCAACTGGGATTCTCGTTCTTGCCATCGCCGTGCGTCAACTGCACGTAGTCCCTAGTAGCAACATTCATAGTGAATATGTTGAAGGCGCCGGTGGCATAACCCTGGGTCCACGCAAAAGCGATGTGCTGCCCGTCGGGATGCCACGACGCATTGGACGCTTCGCCAACTACCCGGTGTCAATCGCTCTACGTCGGCTCCATCCATATTCATCCGGTAAATCTGTTGCGGACCGGAGCGACCCGAAGAGAAATACAATATCCGCGCCGGTCTTCGGATTTACCTTTGGCTCGACTTCGATGGCGCTTGACGAAGAGATCGGCCGAAACCCCGTTCCATCTAAATTCGCGATAAAGATCCGGCAACACCTGCCCGTACCCGCGGACGAAGCATAGACAATCTGCTTTCCGTCTGGAGTGAATGAGCCGGCCTGATTCACAGACGCGGCCTGATTGTAATAACGCAAATCCCGGACCGGATCCACCGAAAAGATAAATATAGCAGGTTGCCCCTTCACCCAGCTAGTGAACGCTATTTTTGATCCGTCGGGCGATACCGTTGGATAGGTGGAAATGTTATTGAAACGGGTGATCTGGCGTTGATTCTTGCCATCCGGGTCCATCATCCAGATTTCTTTGTGGCCGGTGCGATTGCTGGACTGAAATAGATGTGAGTACCGAACAGGGATTGACCCCCGAACAGAGTAATAATATCGGCGGCGAATTCGTGCGCGACCTTGCGGGCGCCGGCTTCGTCGACGGTCGCCCAGATAGCGGTTGCCAATCAGTTGGGCGTTGGCGGGGATTGCCCTTGGTCAGATCGTAGAGCCAGCCCTGCAGCACGAAGACGCCGTTCTGCGCGGCCGTGTAACCGAAGGCCAGGTAAGTTGGCCTGGGCGGGCGGGCTGGACCAATCCTGCATCCAGCGTCCACCGCCGTTAGTGGGACTGCGTCAGCTGCGCGACTGTGCGCCCGCGGGTGGGGGCGGCGGGGGGAGGCGCGGGCTGTTGAAAATCGGAGGGCTGCTGCGGGACGAAAGTGGGCAGCGAGGTCTTGGGGACGATCTTGAAGCGGCCGGTGCTGTTGACATCGTCGTAGAGGGTTTCGTTGAAGGCGGCCATGAACTTCTGGGCGTCACCGGCGCCGCGGAGATCCGGGATGGCGATGACCGGGATGCCACCTTCCTTGGTGACGACGATTCGAGCGTCCTGTGCCGTGAGGACAAACAGGGCTCCCGCCGAGCGCCGATGCGCGAAACAGATGAGTTTCTTCATGCCTTGGGTCCTCTAGCGTTTCAGTTGAAACAAGAATTCGATTTCCGCCTCGCTCTTGGGGAACTGGGGCGGCAACTGGGGGAAACGGCGACAGCGTCCATGACGGCGCGCTGCGCGGAGATATCGAGCGCGGAGATCCCGCTCTTCTGCGTGATGCGCATGCCGGTGGCCGCTGCCATCGCGATGGAGTACGAAGGTGACGCCGACAACTGGGGCGTTGTTGGCGGCGCGGATATCGGTGGTTCTCCAGTACTGCGCGACGCGATTGCGCAGGATGTCGGCATACGCGCCGAATTGATTGCCGAACGGGGAGTTGTTGCCGACACCGACACCGCCGCCACCCTGCAGGGCGAAGTCGGGCGTACTGACGCGCGTGCCGATCTGCTGTAGAGCTGGTTGGGCAGGTCCTTCTGCGAGGCGCGCCATTTGTTCGGCTGTGAGGACGCTTCGGCGGGCGATGACCGCGTTTAGTCTTGGCGTTGCGGCTGGGAATGCGGGATCGCCTTGGGATCGGGCAGCTTCACTTTGGGCGCGGGCTTGGCCTTGGAGACCGGAATGGGCACGGCGATTCGGTATCGATGGCCACCGGATTCTTGGCGGCGTGCGATTCGGCAGCGCGAATGGTGGCCACTGGATTGACCGTCACGGCTCCGAGGCGTCCGCCGTTGGGGTCGCCGAGCGTGATGGTATTGCGATTCTGTACCCAGCCCGTGCCGACCATGGCGGCGACCAGCAGTCCATGAAAGGCAAGCGAGCCCAACAAGGAAGGTGCCGAGCCGCTCGGGTTGTTCGAGAATATCGACGTGCGGTCGACATTACCTGCGGCCCTTGGAGGACGAATCCTCGGGTTGGGTGACCATGTTGACCTGGAGGCCGGCGGCGCCGAGTTCGGCGGTGACCTGCGCGATCGGGTCCCAGATGGTTTCCTTGTCGGCGCGGACGTAGACGCCCTTCGCCTTGCCGTACTTCTGCCGGATCGTCGCTGACGAGATCGTTGATGTTGACGTCGTCGGCATTGAGCTTGATCAGACGCCTTCCTTGGTGATGGTGACCACCGGCATATCTGGGCGCATCGTCCTTGACGGTGCGCACTCTTGGGCACGTCGACTTCGATGCCGAATTCCATGACGTGCGCGGTGAGCATGAAAATGATGAGCAGGACGAGGACGACGTCGACGAACGGAGTGACGTTAATTTCGGCGATGCGCGGGAGAGCTATGGCGCCTGCGCGATCCGGTATCCGCCGCCATTGTTCGTCGAGAAGGCCATCGACTATTCTCCGAAGCTGCGCTCGGCCATGATTGAGGAACTCCATGCGAGAAATCGTCCATGCGCGCGCCGATTTCGCGAATCAGGTGGCCGAAGTAGTTATAGAAGATGGCCGCGGGGATGGCGGCGAACAGGCCGACCGCGGTGGTGATGAGCGCCTCGGCGATGCCGGGTCCGACGGCCTTGAGGCTGGTGGAGCCCATCTGGCCGAGATCCTCGAAGGCGCGGATGATGCCCATCACCGTGCCCATCAGTCCGATAAATGGAGTGACGAGGCGGTGGTGGCGAGCCAGCTCATGTTGCGCTCCAGTTTGGCGAGTTCTTCGCTGACACCGAGTTGCAGGGTGCGTTCCAGCGCGGTGCGGTTGGTAACGCTGCCGCGCGATTTGACCTGGCGCTCCAGTTCTTCGTAGCCGAAATCGAAGACGGCGACGAGGGGTGAGGGGCGGAACTGCTCGCTCGCCACCATCACGGCTTCCATGCCGCTGGACTTGCGGAAGGCGCGCAGGAATCGCGCATTCGACTTGCCGGCGCCGCGCAGGGTACTCAGCTTAGAGAAGATAATCGTCCAGGAATAGACTGAGAAACAGATCAAGATACCCAAGCACAGCCATACCGGCGGGCCGCTTGTGCTGGACCATATCCCAGAGATCTGTCTGCAGGAGGAAGGCAACGGGAGTCTCGAAGAGCAATGCGTCTCCTAATCTCAAATCTAACATAGGGACGCCGAAGATCCAGGAAAAGTCTGTTCGCGCAGAGACGCAAAGTAACGCAAAGAAAACAAGATCTGGTTTAGGTCTTCTTTGCGTTACTTTGCGGCTTAGCGGCTTTGCGAGAAAGGAGGGCTCCGCAAGGCCTGAAATCCAGGGGCACGTGCGATCTCGGCGCACTGGGTGTGTCTTGGCACGAGAGGAGAAGCTGTTCTCGCAAAGCCCTTGGCAGGGCGGCATTGCGCCGCTTGCGCAGCGGCCTGCTCGAATCAACCGCGAAGTCCGGTCAATCGACTTCCCGGATAGCCGCAAAGCCGCAAAGAACCGCAAAAGAACAAAATCCGTTGGTTTTCTTTGCGTTACTTTGCGGCTCTGCGGCTCTGCGAGAACCGTTTTGTGGCACAATCGGCACAGAATGCTGCTCGAACTGGTGGTGGAGAACTATGCCGTGGTGGAGCGGCTGCGGGTACATTTTCACGCGGGGTTGAATCTGCTCACCGGCGAGACGGGGAGCGGGAAATCGATTGTGGTGGATGCGCTGGGACTGCTGCTGGGCAGCCGGGCGTCGGCGGAGATGATTCGCACCGGGGCGGGCCGGGCGCGGGTCGCGGGGATCTTTGAGGTACGCGACCAGAGCGCGCTGCGGCAGGTCCTGGAGCCGGCGGGATTGGAGATCGAAGAGGGCGAACTGCTGGTCGAGCGCGAGATTCTGGCGAGCGGGAAGTCGCGGGCGTTTGTGGGCAGCCGTCCGGTCGCGGTGGCGCTATTGCAGGATCTGGCACCGTTCCTGGGAGACATTCACGGACAACACGATCAGCAGCTTTTGTTCTCGCCGGATGCGCAGCGCGACATGCTGGACGCTTTCGCAGGCAATCGCGAGCTGCTGGATCGCGCGGCAGCGGCTCTATCAGCAGTGGCGCGAGTCGGCGGCGGAGTTGGAAGAGCTGGAGCGCAACGAGCAGGAGAAGCTGCGGCTGCTGGACCTGTGGAGCTTCCAGCGCAAGGAGATCGAAAGCGGCGCAGCTGGAGACGGACGAGGACACGGCGCTCGAGAACGAGCGGCGCGTGCTGCAGAATGTGCAGAAACTGCAGGAGAGCGCGGGGACGGCATACGATGCGGTGTTACGAGAGCCCGGAATCGGCGCTGTCGCTGGCGCGGATCGCGGCCAAGCGGGTGGACGAGTTGTGCCGCATCGATGCCTCGCTCGAAGGGCTGCGCGAACACCTGAAATCGGCGGAAATCAGCTTGCAGGAGGTGGCGTACACGCTGCGCGATTACCTGTCGGGGCTGGAGGCGAATCCCGGACGGCTGGAGGAAGTGGAGACACGCCTGGAGGCGATCGGGAAGCTGAAGCGCAAGTACGGCCAATCGATCGCGGAGATTCTGACGTTCCTGGAGGAGGTCCGCGGGCAGATCGCGAGCGTGGAGCATGCGGGCGAGCGCATGGAGGCGCTGCGCAAGGAGCAGAAGCGGCTGGCCGGGGAATTCGAGAAGGTGGCGCGCGAGTTGACGGAGGCGCGAAAGGCAGCGGCGCGGCGGCTGGAGAAGCGGGTAGAGGCGGAACTGGCGCAGCTCGCGATGGAGCGGACGGTCTTTCGTGTGGACCTGGCGGAGACGTCGTGGTCGCCGGCTGGGGCGGACCGGATCGAGTTCCTGGTATCGGCGAACGTGGGCGAGGAACCGCGTCCGCTGGAGAAGGTGGCGTCGGGCGGCGAGATTTCGCGGCTCGCTCTGGCGCTGAAGACATGCCTGGCGGGGCCGAAGACCAGCATGGTACGGACGCTGGTCTTCGACGAAGTGGACACAGGCGTGGGCGGCGGCGCGGCGGACGGCGTCGGGCGGCGGCTGAAGAAGCTGGCGGCGGCGAGCCAGGTGTTGTGCGTGACACACCTGCCGCAGATCGCGAGCTTCGCGGATCACCATTACCGGGTGGAGAAGCAGGAGTCGAACGGGCGTACAGTGGCGGTGATCGAGGAGCTCGACGCGCCGGCGCGGACGCGCGAAGTGGGCCGCATGTTAAGCGGCCAGAAGCTTACGCCGGAAGCGCTCAAAAATGCGGAGCAGTTGATCAAGATGAGCGTGGGATAAGGGCCTACCAGGTTATCCGCTTTAGCTTTGGCACAGAATCGAAATGCTCGTCGCGGCTGATTACGGGCATGGAATGTTGGCGCGCGAGGGCGGCAATCCAAGTGTCGTTGGCCGGGATGGGACACCCCCCTCGCTTGAGTTCGCCGCGGAGAATGGCATATTCGCCGGCGGTAGCGTCATCGACGTTCAGGACCCGGCAATTCGAAACCAACTCCTTCAACCATGTCTCATAGCGGGTGCGATTTCGAGACTGCGCGATCCCGTATCGATACTCTCCGAGGACGAGGACCGGGAGAGCCAATTCACTGGCTCGCGCCAGGATCGGTTCCAGCAACGGGTCGCCATCGGCCATCGCCGAGAGGCCGTTGGTGTCCAAGATCACAATCGGTCCTCGGGTTCAACTTGATCGAATTCGCTCTCAATCACCCGGTTGATGCGCGCCGATTCCTTGCGAAGTGCCCGTAACTTGCCGAACGATGTCATCCACGGCGTTTCGGATCGTCCCGGTACAGCGAGCTTCTCCGACAGCGCCTCGGTAACCAATTCTCGAAGAGCGATCCCACGCTGCGCCGCAGCGGACTTGGCGCGCCGGAAGAGCGCGTCGGGCAATTCCAAGGTCGTCTTCATCGCTACATCATCTTCCCATATTTATGGGTGCGACAGACAGACCGAACGAGGTAATCCTAGCCGTAGGCGTACCTCAGACCGAGCCGCGACCGTCAGGGAGCGTCCGCCGCTCCATCCAGTACGCAGGACGCTCCCTGACGGTCGCGGCTCCGAATGGAGTCCACCCTTCTCCGCAGGGCGCGATTACGCACACTTCGAGGGTTGCCGGCTCTGGTATTCATGAGATATGGACTTCAATCGTTTCACTGAGAAGCTACAGGAAGCGGTACGGGCGGCGCAAGGCATCGCTGTCCGCCACGGTCATCAACAGGTGGACGTCGAGCATTTGCTGGCAGCCCTGCTGGAGCAGGAAGGCGGCCTCACCGCGTCGATTCTGACGCGCGCGGGTGTCAACGTGGACGCGCTCAAACGGCGCATCGACAGCGAGCTGGAACGGCTGCCGAAGGTATCGGGATCGGCCGCGGGGATCGATCAGATTTACGTGACGCCGCGCTTGAACAAGCTGCTGACGCAGGCCGAGGACGAAGCCAAGAAGCTGAAGGACGAGTATGTCTCGGTGGAGCACGTGCTGCTGGCCGCCGTCGATGTGAAAGATCTCGGCGCGCCGCGCGACCGGCTGCTGCAGGCGCTGCGCGAGGTGCGTGGCAGCCAGCGGGTGACGTCGCAGAATCCGGAAGGGACGTACGAGGCGCTGGAAAAATACGGGCGCGACCTGACGGTGGCGGCGGCGACCAACAAGCTGGATCCCGTGATCGGACGCGACGATGAGATCCGGCGGGTGATCCAGGTGCTCTCGCGGCGAACCAAGAACAACCCGGTGCTGATCGGCGAGCCGGGCGTGGGCAAGACGGCGATCGTGGAAGGACTGGCGGTGCGGATCGTGCGCGGCGACGTGCCGGAGGGGCTGAAGAACAAGCGCGTGGTATCGCTCGACATGGGCGCGCTGATCGCCGGCGCCAAGTATCGCGGCGAATTCGAGGAGCGGCTAAAGGCGGTGCTCAAAGAGGTGCTGGACGCAGCCGGCGAGATCATCCTGTTCATCGACGAGCTGCATACCGTGGTGGGCGCGGGCAAGACCGAAGGGTCGATGGACGCGGGCAATCTGCTGAAGCCGATGCTGGCGCGCGGCGAGTTGCATTGCATCGGCGCAACCACGCTGGACGAGTATCGCAAGTACATCGAGAAGGACGCGGCGCTGGCGCGGCGTTTCCAGCCGGTGAATGTGGACCAGCCCTCGGTGGAGGACACGATCTCGATTCTGCGCGGTTTGAAGGAGCGCTACGAAGTGCATCACGGCGTGCGCATCAAGGATGCGGCGCTGGTGGCGGCAGCCGTGCTGAGCGACCGCTACATTACGGAGCGGTTTCTGCCGGACAAAGCGATCGACCTGGTGGACGAGGCGGCGGCGCGGCTGCGCACCGAGATCGATTCGATGCCGGTGGAGCTCGACGAAACCCGGCGGCGCATCATGCAGCTCGAGATCGAACGCGAGGCTCTGCGCAAGGAAAAGGACAAGGCGTCGAAGGAACGGCTGGCCAAGCTGGAGAAGGAACTGGCCGATTTGAAGGCCGAGTCGGATGAGTTGATGGCGCGCTGGAAGGCCGAGAAGGACGCAGTGCAGAGGCTGCGGACGCTCCGCGAGCAGGTGGAGCAGACCAAGCTGGAGATCGGCCAGGCGGAGCGGCAATACGATTTGAATCGCGCGGCGGAATTGAAGTACGGCAAACTGGCGCAACTGGAGCGGCAACTGGCGGAGGAAGAGAAGGCGGCGAAGCAGCAAAGCGGTCCGCGGCTGATCAAGGAAGAAGTGGATGAGGAGGATATCGCAGCCGTAGTGAGCCGGTGGACGGGTGTGCCGGTGACCAGGCTGCTGGAAGGCGAGATGCAGAAGCTGCTGCACCTGGAAGACGAGTTGCACAAGCGGGTGATCGGGCAGGAGCGAAGCGGTGACGGCGGTGGCGGAGGCGGTGATCCGCGCGCGCTCCGGCCTGAAGGATCCGCAGCGCCCGATCGGCAGCTTCATTTTCATGGGGCCGACCGGCGTGGGCAAGACCGAACTGGCGCGCGCGCTAGCCGAGTATATGTTCGACGACGAGCACGCCATGATCCGCATCGATATGTCGGAGTACCAGGAGAAGCACACGGTGAGCCGGCTGGTGGGCGCGCCTCCCGGCTACGTGGGCTACGACGAAGGCGGGCAGTTGACGGAGGCGGTACGCCGGCGACCCTACTCGGTGATCCTGTTCGATGAAATCGAGAAGGCCCACCACGACGTGTTCAACGTGCTGCTGCAGGTGTTGGACGATGGACGCCTGACGGACGGGCAGGGGCGCACGGTGGATTTCAAGAACACGATCGTGATCATGACCTCTAACGTGGGCAGCGCGCGCATTCTGGAATACCAGGGCGGTTTCTCGGGCGCTGGATTCGAGGCGATGAAGGAAGCCGTCATGGAGGAGATGCGCCGTCATTTCCGGCCGGAGTTCCTCAACCGCGTGGACGAGATCATCGTATTCCACGCGCTGAGCGAAGAGGATCTGAAGCAGATTGTGGAGATCCAGCTCGGCCGCCTGCGCGCACGGCTTGCCGACCGGCACATCATGCTGGAATTGACCGACGCGGCGCGCGCCAACCTGGTGCATACCGGTTACGATCCGCACTATGGCGCGAGGCCTTTGAAGCGCGCCATCCAGAAGAAGATCGAGACGCCCCTGGGCAGGCTGCTGATACAAGGAGCGATTAAAGACGGCCAGTTGGTGAAGGTGGACGCCGCCACGGATAGCGGCGACCTTGCGTTCACGGTGGAGTCACGAGAAAGGGAACCGGCCGCTCCTTAGCGCAGGGGAACTGCAGGACTAAAATAATAGACCGGGAGGGTTCAAGCCTTCATGCGTCTAAGCGGTATGTTCATCTTATTGCTGGCATGCAGCCTGGCATTCGGTGCGGCGGCTGCGGAGCCCGCGCCGCAATTTCAGGTTCCGCTGACCTACTACAAGTTGCCCAACGGGTTGCGTGTGTCGCTCTCGCGGGATGTGACGGCGCCGCTCGCGGTAGTCGCGGTGTACTACAACATCGGCTTCCGAATCGAGCCCCGAGACCGCACGGGTTTCGCCCATCTTTTTGAACACATGATGTTTCAGGGATCGGGCAACCTGGGCAAGATGGAACTGATCAAGCTGGTCGAATCCAACGGCGGTGTGCTCAACGGGTCGACGCGCTTCGATTTCACCAATTATTTCGAGGTGGTTCCCGCGAACAAGCTGGAGACCTTTCTGTGGGCAGAGGCCGACCGGATGAGGGGTCTGGCCATCACGCAGGATAACCTCACGAACCAGCAGGGCGTAGTCGGTAACGAGGTCAAGGTGAACGTCCTCAATCAGCCGTATGGTGGCTTTCCGTGGTTAGACATGCCACAGTTCGCCAACAAGAACTGGTACAACGCGCACAATTTCTACGGCGATCTGAAGGATATCGAAGCAGCCACGCTGGATGACGTCAAAGCGTTCTTCAAGACCTTCTACGCGCCGAATAACGCGGCTCTGGCCGTGGTGGGGGATTTTGACGAAGCACAGACCAGGCAATGGATCGAGAAGTATTTCGGGGGCATTTCCTCCCAGACCTTGCCCGCGCGGCCGGAACTGACCGAACCCAAGCAGGAGAAGGAACAGACGTTCCACAAGCAGGACAAACTGGCCAAGAAACCTGCGCTCGCCTTCGCCTATCACGTTCCGGAGCGGGGAACGCCGGAACACTATGCCGCGGTTCTGCTCGACCAGATCCTGCTGCAGGGCAGCGACAGCCTGCTCAACGTGGAACTGGTAAAGCGCCGCGGCTTCGCGGATTCCGTGGACGGCGGCATCAACCTGCTGGGCAATGCGTTCAACTATAACGGGCCGATGCTCTGGATGGCTAGCCTGATTCACGATCCTTCGGTGAAGCCGGAAGAGATCCTGGCGGCGGCGGACCGGGTAATCGGGCAAGTGCAGGCGGCGCCGGTCTCACAAGCCGTGCTGGACCGGGCGCTGGTCAAGTTCCGGTCCGGTTTCTATTCAGAGCTGACCCAGTTCGGAGGCGTCGGCCGGGCCGATTATCTGGCCAGCCTGGCGCTCTTCAACGACAATCCCGGTTTGATCAACAACATCGAGCCGAATCTGCGAAAGGTAACTCCCGCGCTGGTTCAAAGTGTTGCCAAGGAATACTTCCGCACGTCGAACCGGACGGTCCTGACCATTGAACCCGGCGCGGGTCAGCCGCCCAAAACGAAGGCGGAGGAAAAGGGTGAGCCGCGATGAAACGTCACCAGATTTTCTGTTTTGTTCTTTTCTGCGCGATCGCGGGGGCGCAAGCAAGGCAGGTTCCGCCGCCCGGCAGCGCGCCGAAACCCTTCGTCATTCCACCCCGGGAGACTTTCACTCTGAAGAACGGCATGAAGGTCACGCTAGTGCAGTATGGCGCGATTCCGGTCACTACCTTGAGCGCGCGCATCGCTTTCGGGAACGCCAATGAATCGGCCAACCAGGTGTGGCTCGCCGACATGCTGTGCGCCCTGATGAAGGAGGGCGCGGGGGCTCGTAATGGTGTGCAGATCGCCGAGGAAGCGGCGCGCATGGGCGGCCAGCTCGACGTTTCGGCGCGGCTTGATTCTTCGTCGGCGGACATTCAGGTGCTCAGCGAATTCGCGCCCAACGCTGTGCAGTTATTAGCCGATATTCTGCAGCGGCCCACGCTTCCGGCATCCGAGCTGGAACGTCTTCGGGCCGATATGCTGCGCAGGCTTTCGGTGGAGTTGTCGCAACCGCAACCAATGGCCGACCAGGCCTTCGCCAAAACGCTCTACGGCGACCATCCCTATGGCCGTTTGTACCCTAGCGAGACGCTGCTGAAAGGCTATGCCATCGAGGACGTCCGGAAGTTCTATCAGGCGAACCTGGGGGCCCGTCGAACCCATTTATACGTAGTGGGACGGTTCGATGCAGGCCTGAAGAAGACGATTACGCAGGCGTTCGAATCCTGGGCGGCAGGTCCCGACATCGTTCGCGATCCGCCGAAGACAGTGGCGAAAAAGCAATTCGTCCTCATCGACCGGCCCGACGCGGAACAGTCCACGGTGCGGATCGGGCTGCCGGTAACGGCAATCCCCACGAATCGCGATGCCATTCCCTTAAGCGTTGCCGACGGAATTCTGGGCGGCTCCTTTGGCTCGCGAATCACCGCCAACATTCGCGAACAGAAAGGCTACACCTACTCGCCGCGGAGCGCGCTGGTCAACCGCTATCATACGAGTTCCTGGGCGGAGTACGCGGATGTGACCACCAAATCGACCGCCGATTCGATCAAGGAGATCCTCTACGAAATCGACCGGATGCGCAAGGAAGCGCCCTCGGAGCAGGAATTGAAGGGAATTCAGAACTACATGAGCGGGATCTTCGTGCTGCGCAACTCCTCGAACGCGGGCATCATCGGGCAGTTGGCTTTCGTAGACACGCAGGGGCTCGGCGAGGACTATCTCAAGACCTATGTCCAGAAGGTGAACGCTGTCACCCGGCAGGACCTCCAAAGGGTCGCAGAGACCTATCTCGACCCCGGGAAGATGGCCCTGGTGGTGGTTGGCGACAAGGCGAAGATCGAAGATTCGCTCAAGCCATACCGTTGACGCTCACGGACGCTAGCGCTAGCGGAGAGTTTCCAGGTACTCGCCGGTGGAGGCGTCGATCAGGACCGAGAAGTTTGAGGTGCCGGCGGATTCGCCCCAAATGATGCGCCAGGCCGGGTCCGGATGTTTGGCGGTGCGCTCGAGCAAGATTGTGATCGGCTTGCCGGGATTCTTCTTGTCGTAGTCGGCGGCCTTGCTGGCCGGGGTCTCCATCGCGGTCTTGTAGGCGGCGTCGGTCTCGACTTTGATGGCGGCCATGAGGAACGGAGTGTTGTTGCCGCTCTTGCCGCTCCAGCCCTCTTCGGGACCGGCAAAAACGCCCTTGTGGAGGTTGCCCTCGCCATCGACGATCGAATAGGTATAGCTGCGCGACTGGCTCTTGGCGGCGGAGACGAACACGGCCTGCCAGGCGGGAGCCATGCCCGGAGGTCCGTCCTTGGCCTCGGTGAGATGCATGCTTTGCATCTTGAGAACCTGGGCATCCGACGCCCAGGCGCGGGCCATCCCGTACATCTTGAAGATAGCGGTCTGGCCGCCGACAGGTTCGAGCTTTTCGGGCTCCTTCTTCGCGGTCGTGGTTGAGGTCGGCGTATCGGAACAGGCCGTCAGCATCGCGAAAAGAGCGCTGGCAAGAAGGAACGAAGAGGTTCGCATATATACCCTGCGTGCCATTCTAGCAGCGGGATCGGACCCGGAGGGCTTCGACTTAACATTCGCTACCCGATTTTGGTGGGATAATCAGGGAAGTCACGGAGGTGGTATGGCCTCGAAGGTTTGGGTGAGGGCAATCACGATTGTCGCGGGATCGGGCCTGTTGATCGGGTCCGCATTGGGTCAGAGCAAGGGGACGCCGACCACACCGACGGGTACGGGTAGCGCAACGGGAACCACGGGAACGGGAACCACTGGGACGACCCGGCCCAGTACCACGACCACAACTCCAACCAGTCCCACGCAACCCAGCGTGAGCATTCCGCAACCGATTTACGTCAGCGGCCGCGTCATGATGGAAGACGGCGCGGCGCCGTCGGAACCGGTCGTGATCCAGACCGTCTGCAACGGCAATCCGCACAGCGAAGGGTATACCGACGCCAAGGGCTATTTTTCCATCGAGCTCGGGTCGAGGAATTCGGCGATGATTCAGGACGCAAGTGAATTCGATTCCCGCCCCGGCTTCGGGAGTTCCAACTCATCAGGCTCCACGTCATCGAACTCGGCTCTCGGCGGCGGGATGGATAGCGCGGAGCGGAAATACATGGGCTGCGATCTGCAGGCCAAGCTTTCGGGATACCGGTCGCAGACCGTGGCACTGGCGGGGCGGAGATCCATGGACGATCCGAATGTCGGGACGATCCTGATGCATCGCACGGGACCGGCCGAAGAGGGCAAGACGGTCAGCATGGTTTCGCTGGCGGCGCCCAAGGACGCGAAGAAAGCCTTCGACAAGGCGATAGACGCGCTCAAAAAGAAGAAGTTCTCGGACGCTCAGACGAACCTCGAAAAGGCCGTGGAGGCCTACCCGAAGTACGCCACCGCCTGGTACGAACTGGGCATGCTGCAGGCCGGGCAGGGCAAAGCGGACATGGCGCGTAGGTATTTCGAGACCGCCATCGAGAACGATCCCAAGTACATTCAGCCTTATCTACAGCTCTCGGTGCTCGCCCTGCAAGCGCAGAAGTGGCAGGAGCTTGCGGACTTGACCGCCAAGACCGTAAAGCTGGATCCCTTCGATTATCCGCAGGAATACTTCCTCAACTCGGTGGCGAACTACAACATGCAGCACTTCGATGCGGCCGAGAAGAGCGCGCTGGAAGCGGAGCGGCTGGACACGCGGCATCAGTATCCGAAGAACAGCCACTTGCTGGGCATGATCCTGGCGATGAAGAAGGATTATGCGGGCGCCAAGGACAGGTTTAAGACCTACCTGCAATTCGCCCCAAATTCCGAGGACGCGCCGCGAGTGCGTTCGCAGCTCGCGGAAGTGGAAAAGATCACGGCGGCGAGCAACCAGCAAGAGCAGTAAGAGATCGCTCCCTGACGGTCGCGGTTCGCGATGTGACGGCCGTATCGAGCAGACGCTCGCTGACGCGCGCGGCTCCGTTCGGAGCCCCGACCGTAAGGGAGGGTCCACCTAATTGGTGACCACGCCGAAGAGTCCGCGGCTGACGTAATCCGTCATCGTCAGCCCCAGGAGAATCATCAGCCAGAGCAGGCCGCCGACCACCACCAGTTTGGTCAGTTTGGTGCTGTGGCGGACGTGCATGAAGAAGAGCGCCACTAGCAGCATCTTCACCACCGCGATGGTGAGCGCGACCACCGTGCTGAAAGCTCCGAGATCGACGTAGGCCACCGCGGTCGTGAGTCCTGTCAGGAACAGGAGAGTGATCACGATCTTGACGTAAGTTCCGGTGGAATCGATGTGAGTCTGTTCGTCGTGTGCGCTCATGCTATTTCCCCAAATGTCGATCGATTAAATACAGCAGCGGGAACAGGAAAATCCAGATGATGTCGACGAAGTGCCAGTAGAGCCCGGCGACATCGACCGGAGTGTAATAGTCGGCCGAGTAGACTCCCTTGCGGGCCTGCATGATGAGGGTGAGCAGGATTCCCACGCCGATCACCATGTGCAGCGCGTGCAGCCCGGTCATCGCGAAATAGAGCGAGAAGAAGAGCTGCGCGTGGCCCTGGTCGGCGGGCTTGATGCCTTCCAGGTGGAAGGCGGCCTGGCCGGGGATGTGGTGCTCGTCGAACTTTTCCTTCCACTCGATGGCCTTTACGCCCAGGAAGACGCCGCCGAAGAGAAGGGTGAGGATGAGGAAGATGATGATCATCTTCTGCTGGCCCAACTGTCCCGCGCGAACGGCCATCACCATGGTGAAACTGGAAAGCAGCAGGACGCCGGTATTGATGGCGCCGAGCACCGCGTTGAGGCTGCTGGACGCGATCGCGAAGACTTCGGGATACCAGTTGCGGTAGACCGTATAGCAGGCGAACATGCCGCCGAAGAACATGATTTCCGTGATCAGGAAGATCCACATCCCGAGCAGGGAGGCGTCCTTCTGCTGCTCGGCGGAATCGAACTGCACGCGAAGCGCGAGAGTTTCTGTATGCCCTGAATTGCTCAAACCATGATCAGCCAACTTCGATCTCCTCTCCCATGACGGTGCTGTAATCGTACGCGTCGTGGGTAACGATCGGGGTCTCGTCAAAATTGTGAACCGGCGGCGGCGAAGATGTCTTCCATTCCAAGCCGGTAGCGCCCCACGGATTGGCCGGTGCCATCTGGCCATAACGCAGCGACCAGATGAAATAAATCATAGGAATCAGGTAGCCGACAGCGAGCACGCTGGCGCCCGCGGTCGAGAGCACATTGAGCACCTGGAACTCCTCCGGATACGCATGGTAGCGGCGCGGCATCCCGAGATAGCCCAGGATGAACTGCGGGAAGAAGGTCAGGTTGAAGCCCAGGAAAATGATGAGCGCGGAAAGCTTCGCCCATCCCTCGGGATACATGCGGCCGGTCATCTTGGGCCACCAGAAGTGCATGCCGCCGAGGTAACCCATCAAGGCGCCGCCCACCATGATGTAGTGGAAGTGCGCAATCACGAAGTAGGTGTCGGTGACGTGAATGTCCATGCCGAGCGCGGCCAGAAACAGGCCGGTGAGGCCGCCCACGGTGAAGAGGCCGATAAAGCCGAACGCGTAGAGCATCGGCGTCTGGAAGGATATCGAGCCTCGATACAAGGTTGCCGTCCAGTTGAAGACTTTGATCGCCGAGGGAATGGCGACGAAGTAGCTGAGGAAGCTGAACACCATGCCGGCATAGAGCGACATGCCGCTGACGAAGAGATGGTGGCCCCAGACGAGGAAGCCGAGGACGGCGATCGCGACGCTGGAGAAAGCGATGAACCCATAGCCGAAGGGCGCCTTGCGGGAGAAGGTGCTGATGAGTTCGCTGACCACGCCCATGGAGGGCAGAATCATGATGTATACGGCCGGGTGCGAGTAGAACCAGAAGAGGTGCTGGAAGAGCACGGGATCGCCGCCGCGCGCCGGGTCGAAGATGCCGAGGTGGAAGACGCGCTCCACGAAGAGCAGCACGATGGTAACGGCCAGCACCGGGGTGCCGAGCACCTGGATCAGGCTGGTGGCGTAGTTGGCCCACACGAACAGGGGCATGCGAAACCAGGTCATCCCGGGGGCGCGCATGCGGTGCACGGTGACGATGAAGTTGAGCCCCGTGAGAATCGACGAGAAGCCCGCAATGAAGATGCCGAGCGCGGTGGCGATCACCCAGCTATTGGAGTACGACGTACTGTAGGGCGTGTAGAACGTCCAGCCGGTATCGACGCCGCCGGCTATCATGGCGAATAGGCTGAAGGCCCCGCCGATCACCAGCAGGTACCAGCTCAGCAGGTTAATCCTGGGGAAGGCGAGATCGCGCGCGCCGATCATGATGGGCAAAAAGAAATTGCCCAGCACGGCTGGAATCGACGGGATCAGGAAGAAGAAAATCATCGCCACCGCGTGCATGGTGAAGAGCTTGTTGTAGGTCTCCGAGCTCACCAGATCACCCTGCGGCGTCAGGAGTTCGATGCGGATCAGAGTGGCGAAGGCGCCCCCGATGAAGAAGAAGAGCGTGATGGTGGCGAGGTACAGCAGGCCGATGCGCTTGTGGTCCTTGGTCAATAGCCAGGACTTCAGGCCATAACTGGCGTTTAGGTAATGCTCGCGTTCTACAGCGGCTTCGGTAATCATATGGTTCTCAACGTTTTGCCGGAGTGGACAGAGCCCTGCCGGCCGGAGTGGTCCCGCTATCCACCGGACCTGCGGCCGGCTTGGGACCTATAGATTTCACATATTCCACCAGTTGCAGGATCTGGTCTTCCGTGACCAGTCCCTGGAAGGTGGGCATCACCGGCTCGTAGCCGGCCACAATCTTGGCCTGCGGCTGCAGGATGGATTCGCGGATGTAGGCCTCGTCGGCCTTCACCGAATTGCCGCCGGAGAGTTTCACCGGTTGGCCGAACAGGCCCACCAGGTTGGGACAGCGGCCTGTATTGTCCTCGCGATGGCAGTTATTGCAGGCGAGCTGCTCGAAGAGTTTCTTGCCGTTATCGGCCAGCGAACCCGAAGCGGCGCCTCCGCCCAGCCAGGTCTCATAATCGGCGGGCTCCATTACGTAGATCCAGCCGATCATGCCGGAGTGGCGGGTGCCGCAGTATTCGGCGCAGAAGAGATGATATTTTCCGGTCTTGGTAGGCGTGAACCAGGTGGTGGTGTAAGTGCCCGGCACCACATCCTGCTTGGTGCGGAAGGCGGGGACGAAGAAGCTGTGGATCACGTCTTCGCTGGCCATCGTGATGCGCACCGGCCGGCCCACGGGGATATGCAGCTCATTGATTTCGCGCTGCCCTTCCTTGTGCTCCAGCTTCCACATCCATTGTTTGCCGACGGCGTAGATCTGAATGGCGTCGTTGGGCGGTTTGCGGGAGTTGAAGAAGATGCTGGCGCCCCAGGTGAACATCACCATGGTGAGGCCGAACGGAATGACGCTCCAGACGATTTCCAGCGTGTAGCCGGTATGGGCCACGTGGGGCAGTTCGTTCTCTGAACGCCGGCGATAGCGAATCGCGAAATAGAAAATCGCGCCGAAGATCAGCAGCGTGAAGAAAGTGCTGACGGCGAGCAGAAAGTACAGAAGGTGATCCACCTCGGGTGCGAGCGTGGATGCCTGTACCGGAAATAATTGAAATTTACCCATCGTGTGCTATCCAACCCGCCTGTTGTGATCAAGAACGCGCCGGTCATTGCGGACGTCGCGGCGCAGAAAGATGAAGAGGAACACGCCGCAGACCAGCGTGAAGGTTGCACCGGCGAAGCGCACCAGGTTCATAACAACCGTGCCGTACTTGCCGGTGACCGGATCGTAGTGGTAACAGAACAGCAGAATCTGATCGACCGGCGAACCGATCTTGTTTTGCGAAGCTTCCACCAGCCCGAGCCTGACATCGCGCGGCTGGTATTCCACGCCGTAGAAGTAGCGCGAAAGCCGCCCTTCGGGAGTCAGCACCATGATGCCGCTGGCATGGGCGAACTGGTCGGTGGCCGGATCGTACTTATAGTGATAGCCCACGGTATCGGTGAGCGCCTTGATGTTGGCCTCGTCGCCGGTGAGCAGATGCCAGCCGTTGGAGGTATTGGGCCGGGCATAGCGGCGCAGGTACATCTGCTTCTTGGCGGCGGCGGTTTCGGGCGTATCCTTGGGATCGAAGCTGACCGCGACGACTTCGAAATCCTTGCCGGGGTCGAGCGAGATCGCCTTCAGGCTGCCGGCCACGCCGTTGAGAATCTGGGTGCAGAGCATCGGACAGCGGTAGTAGACCAGTGCCAGGAGCACCGGTTTGCCGGACTGGAAATACGTGGAGAGCGGCACCAGCCGGCCGGCTTCGTCCTTGAACATCAGATTGAGCGGGACCTGTTGATCGAGCTTCTGATCGATGCCGACGCCGAGAAGGGCGCCGGGCAGCGCCGGCTTTAGATTCGAATCCTGCATGGTGCGCGTGGGCTGCGGCGGGCCGAGCAACTGGCCGGGTTGGGCCAGTGCGGCGCCTGCCAGCAACAGCGGCAGCGCGACCAGACAGCACGATGAGGCACTTCGATGTTTCACTTGCGTTGTCCTTCTTTAGTGTTCGTCGGTTCCGGCGCGGGTGGCGGAGCCGCGGCTTCAACTTGCTCTTCAGCCATCGCCTTGACGCCGAGGCCGCTTGCCGTTGGTACGCTGACATTTCCGGCAGCGCTCTGCACGCCCGGTTGCGGACGCGAGGGCAGACCGCGTTTGGCCAGGATGTCGATCGCCTGCAAGACGGGGATGCGAACCACGCCTTTGGGCTGGTCCACCCAGGCGTAGCTGTTCAAAACCTGCTCCTCTTCGGCGCGAATCGCCCTGAGATCCAGTACCGGCGTCTGCTGCAACTGGGGCTGGGGGAAGACCTGGCGCGGTTCAATCTTCGGGGTCGTGGCGCTCTCTTCCTGCGACTGGAAGTATTTGAAGAGCCCGAGCAGCATGACGATGGAGATCACACAAATGGCGACCAGGCCGACGCCGAACTTGCCGATCGCCCAGACGTTGATGTCCGACGTCTCGTGACCGGGACCGTGGCCTGGAGTCTGCTTAATCTCGTCCATGTTCCAATACCTCCTCCAGGTGCGGAGCGTTGACCGGTATCAGCGGGCGCTTCTCCAACTGCGTCAGGAAATAGGCCAGCCAGATGCCGACCAGGCCGATGGGAATGGTGAAATCCAGGAAGCTGAGACCGAAGCTATCCTTACGGAAGCTCGGCGTGATCAGCCAGTAGAGATCCACGAAGCGCATCACCAGGATGAAGACGGCGATGGATGCCAGGAATTTGAAATTGCGTTTGAGATCGCGCGAGAGCAGGAGCGCGAAGGGCAGCACGAAGTGGCCCAGCACCAGCAGCAGTCCCACGAACTGCCAGCCGTGATTGAGACGCGTGAGATACCAGGGAATTTCTTCGGGCAGGTTGCCCGCCCAGATGATGATGAACTGGGAGAACGAAAAATACGCCCAGACCATGACCAGCGCCAGCATGAATTTTCCAAGATCGTGCATGTGCCGGTGGGTCAGGACTTCCGACATCGGCCGGCGCCTGGAAAGCATCACCATCAGGGTGATCATGAACGCCATCGCGGTGAGCGCCTGGCTGGCGATGAAGAGTAGCCCGAAAATCGTAGAGAACCATTTGGGATCGACCGAGAGAACCCAGTCGATTGCCATGAAGGTCACGCTGAAGCCGTAAAACAGTAGGCCGGGTCCGGCCATGCGGCTCATCTTGCCGTGCACCGCGTCGTGGCCCTCGGCATCTTCCTTGGCGGACCATTTGTTGAACCACCAGGAGAGGAACATCCAGCCGGCGAAATAAATCGCGGCGCGGATCAGGAAAAAGGGCACGTTCAGGTACGGGGCTTTGTGTTTGAGCAGCGGATCCGCATTGACGATCTCGGCGTGCGGCCACGGATAGAGATTGTTAATGCCGATCACAATCGGGATGAACATCAGCAGGGTGAGCGGCAGAGTGCGGCCTGCGGCCTCGCAGGCGCGTCTGATCACCAGGCCCCAGGCGCCGCCCGTGACGTACTGCAGCATCAGCCACGCCAGCGGGCCGACCGTGACCGCCACGATGAAGATGTACGACCAGAGGTAGGAGCGATAGAACTGGTTGGGGCCGGCAGCGAAGAATCCGATGGCGCTCAGCACGGCGCCGGCAATTCCGACGCCGAGGGCGCGTGTGCGCCACTGGCGCATTTCGGTTTGCAGCTCCGCGGGGATCCGGAAGTCCACGGTGTGGGCCATCATTTGGAACCTCCGAGTTGGCCGCGCGCGTCGGCGGGCACATCATTTATAGTGGCCTGCTGGCTCAACTGCAGGGCGCGAATGTAAGCGACGATGGCCCAGCGGTCCTGCGGTTGAATCTGCACGGCATAGTCGGGCATGGCGCCGAATCCGTTGGTCATCACGTCGAAAAAGTGTCCATCAGGCTGTTCGATCAACCGCTGCGTATGGTAACTGGGTGGGCGGCGGTAGCCGCGGCGGACGATCATGCCGTTGCCACTGCCGGTGCGGTCGTGACACGGGCTGCAATATACGTTGAAGCGCTGCTGGCCGCGCAGGATCACGTCCTTTGTGACCGCGATCGGGAAGTAGGTAACAAGTTTGCCGTCGGCTCCCTTGCCGGTGAAGAAAGCGGGGTCGTCGTTCAGGTGGCCGCGTGGGATCGTGCCTTCGCTGAGGGGGCGCGCGGAACGGCCATCCAGGAAGAAATCGCTCGGGCGCAGGGGAATGTATTTCGGCTGGTCCTGCATGTCCTGGCGGCAGGCCGAAAGGCCGGCGGCCAGGAGCACGAGTGCGCCGAGTTTGTAGTTAGTGCGCAACTTCAGACACCTCTCTGGGCTCCAGCGTCTCCAGGAATTCACACGTCTTGTCGTGGTCGAAGAGCGGGTCGGCGGATTCGATGCACAGGAAGAAACGGTTGCGGCTGGCCAGCGCAAAGCGCGGCACATTGAATACCGGATGGTATGGCATGGGCAGCCCGCACAGCGCCAGCAGACCGAACACCGCGGAAATCGACGCGAACAAAATCGTCAATTCGAACGTGATGATGATGTACGCCGGCCAGCTATGCAATGGCCGTCCGCCGATATTGATCGGGTAGTAGATCACGGTGATGAAGTACTGCAGCATGTAACCCACGACTCCGCCGAGGATGCCGCCGACCAAAACGATCAGCGGGAGTTTGTTCTTATGGAGGTGGAGCGCGTCGCTCAACTCTTCGATGGGGAAGGGCGAGTAGGCATCCAGCTTGCGGTAGCCTGCCTCGCGCGCCGCGCGCGCGGCATTTACCAACGCGGTGGGAGTTTCGAACTCGGCTATCACCCCGTAAATCGGTTTTACCATCAGGGCTGTTCCTCCTTCACCTTGGCCTGCGGCAGGAGAGTGCGGACTTCAAAGATCGAAATCATAGGCAAGAGACGAATAAACAGGAAGAAGAGGAACAGGAACAGACCGATGGTGCCCAGGTAGGTCGCCCAGTCCCATCGGGTGGCATGAAAGATGCCCCACGAGGAGGGCAGGTTGTCCTGCGCCAGGCTGGAAACGATGATCACGAAGCGTTCCAGCCACATTCCGATGAGGACGATAATGGCCCAGATGAAAAGGAGCACCGGGCTGCTGCGCACTTTCTTAAACCAGAGCGCGTTGGGCCCGAGCACATTGCATGCGACCAGCGTCCAATACTCGAACCTGTAGGGGCCAGTCATGCGGTTCCACATCGCGCTTTGTTCGAAAACGTTGCCGCTATACCAGGCGGCGAATGCTTCCAGAATGTAGGCATACCCGACGATCAGGCCGGTGGCCATCATGACCTTGGCCGCATTATCCAGGTGGGTATCGGTGATAAGGCCCTTTAGACCATACACCGACCGGAGCGGGATCGCCAGGGCCAGCACCATGGCGAAGCCGGAATAAATCGCGCCGGCCACAAAGTAGGGTGGAAAGAACGTACTGTGCCAGCCGGGAACGATGGCGATCGTGAAGTCGAAGCTGACCACCGTGTGCACCGAGAGCACCAGCGGAGTGGCGAGCCCGGCGAGCAGTAGCGAAGCCGTCTCGTAAACCGACCAGTGTTTCGCGGATCCGCGCCAGCCCATTGCGAGAATTCCGTACGCGAACTTCGCGAAGCGGTCGGACGCCCGATCGCGCAAGGTCGCGAGGTCAGGCATCAACCCCACGTACCAGAAAAGCAGGGAGACGGTTGCGTATGTGGAAACCGCGAATACGTCCCAAACCAGCGGGCTGCGGAAGTTCGGCTCGATTTGCATGGTATTGGGATACGGAAAGAGCCAGTACATCAGCCAGGGCCTGCCAAGGTGGAGAATCGGGAACATTCCTGCGCAAGCCACGGCAAACAGAGTCATAGCCTCGGCAAAGCGGTTGATGGAATTGCGCCACTGCTGATTGAGCAAGAGCAGAATCGCCGAAATCAAAGTGCCGGCGTGTCCGATACCGACCCACCAGACGAAGTTCGTGATGGCCCATCCCCACATGACGGGAGTGCGCAGGCCCCAGATTCCGACGCCCTTGGCGAAGAGAATTGCCACTGCCAGCAGGAAGAGCAACAACAGGCCGAAGCCGACCGCAAAGCTGCCCAGCCAAAACAGAGGGGGAGTCTTCTTGGTGAGCACGACCGCGGCGATCTGGTCCGTGACGGTGCCAAACGTATAGCCAGGAGCGATGATTTCCTTGGGTGCCGGTTGTTCGATTACCTGTGGTTCATCCGCCATGGCTTATGCCTCGATCTCCGGGTTGGGATTGCGTAGGGACGCGAGATACGTAGTACGGGGCCGCGTGTTGAGGTCGGCCAGCAGCCCATAGTTGCGCTCGTTGGCCTTCAGTTTCGCTACCCGGCTTTCCTTGTCGTTGATGTTTCCGAAGACGATGGCGTCGGTAGGGCACGAGGCCTGGCACGCGGTCTGGATTTCGCCATCGCGCACGCTGCGGTCGCCGCGCTCGGCATCGATCTTCGCGGAGTTGATACGCTGCACGCAGTACGTGCATTTCTCCATGACGCCGCGGCTGCGCACCGTGACGTCGGGATTCCGCAACAGCTTCAGGCTGGGCGTCTCGAAATCGCTAAACAGGAAGAAGTTGAAGCGCCGCACCTTGTAGGGGCAGTTGTTGGAACAGTAGCGCGTGCCGACGCACCGGTTGTAGACCATGTCGTTCAGGCCCTCGGAACTGTGCGAGGTGGCTTGCACCGGGCAGACCAACTCGCAAGGCGCATTTTCGCAGTGCATGCAAGGCACCGGCTGGTTGTAGATCGCCGGATCGTTCGGGTCGCCCTGATAATACGAATCGACGCGCAGCCAATTCATATGGCGGCCGCGGCGCACCTGGTCCTTACCAACCACGGCGATGTTGTTCTCGGCCTGGCAGGCGACTACACAGCCGCCGCAGCCGGTACAGGAATTCAGATCGATCGCCATGCCCCAGGCATAACCTTCGTACTTCCACTCGGGGTAGAGCGTCAGGCTGCGCGGCGGAGCTTCGGCACCTCCGTGGATAGCTTCGGGATCCTTCCTGAAATCGGCAAGATCGCCGTGCTGAATGATGTGGCGGCGATCCGGAGTTTCCAGGGTATGGAACTCCTGCGTGGCAGCAAACTCGTATTGCCCGCCGATCCTCTCGGCGTCCATGCCGGTATCCTGCCAGAGCGCCTTCGCGGTCCGCAAACCGTAGGGGTTGAAGCCCATTCCCTTGGCGGCGCGTCCGCCGGCCCAGCGGCCGTAGCCCAAATACAGGGTGGTGGCGCCGTTGACGTGGCCGGGCTGAATGAAGACGGGCGCGTTCACGCTGCGGCCGTCATAGGTCAACTTCAGCATGTCGCCGTTCTGTACGCCGAAGCGATGCGCGGTGGCGGGGCTGAGGATGGCGGCGTTGTCCCAGGTCAGCTTGGTGATCGGCTTGGGCATCTCCTGCAGCCAGCCGTTGTTGGCGAAGCGGCCATCGTAGATGCTGGGGTCCGGCCGGAAGATCACTTCCAGTTTGCCCTCCAGATGCCGCGCACCGGCGCGCGCAGTCAGCGCTTCGCCGCGCACCGTGGGAGTCTTGGTGGGCAGCGCCGAATTGGCCACGAAGCCATCGTGCACCGAGCGGCGCCACCAGGTTTCGAAATCCGTGCCCTGGTGCTGTGTCCGCCAGTACCCTTTGACCACATCGTAGGGACTGTTTTCGGGCTGCTCCATGAAGGTCTGCAGCAGTTGCACCGCCGAGCGCCCGTTGTACAACGGTTGGATCAGCGGCTGCTGAATCGTGATCGTGCCATCGAAAGCGCGGGCATCGCCCCAGGTTTCGAGGAAGTGCGCTTCGGGCACCTGCCAGTGGCAGACTTCCGTGGTTTCATCGGAATGAAGGCCGAGACGGACGCGCAGCTTGGCTTTCTTCAAGCGGTCGCGCATGCCGAGTTCGACCGGGCTGTTGAATGCCGGATTGCCGCCGAGGATCAACAACACCTCGACCGCTCCCGAGTCCAGATCTTTCACCAGATCCATCAGCGACGCGAGCTGGTCGTTGGGATTGGCCTCGATCGGATCGGTGTAGAAGACCGTCTTGCCGACGTTGCCCAGCTTCTCGTTCATGATCGCGGCCAGCGCGTGAACGATCGGGAGGCTGGTGCGCGCCTGGAACAACTAAGCTGGCACCCTTGTTGGATTGCAGGTCGCGCGCGATGGGGCCGAGCCACTTATAGATATCGTGATTCTCGCCGGTCTTCGGACCCTCGGCGATGCCCAGCGAAATCGCAAGGCCCCAGGCGAACTCTTCGATATCGCCGGCGCGCAGTTGCAGGCGATGATCCGCCTTCGTGCCGGTCGGGGTCGGCATGGGCTCGGCCACATACAGCCGGTTCATGCTGTCGGAAGGTTCGTGGACGCGGCGGCGCGCGGAGAACTGGCGCGCGTAGCGCAGGTAGCCCGGGCCGGACGCCAGAAAATCCGAGTCCAGCGAGACCACAACGTTGGCGTGCGTGAAATCGTAATACGTGTTGGTGGGCTGGCCGAAGGCCTGCGCAGAGCCGGCGCGCGCCATGTGCGGTCCCGCGGGATCCCACTGGTGCCACTTGGACAGAGGATAGATCTGCTGGATCGCGCGCAACTGCGCAGCCATGGTCGGCGAGGTCACGGTCTCCGTGAGGATGCGTATGCCCGCGCCGTTCTTCGTCTTTTGCAGCGCCAGCGCTTCCCGCAGTTCGCCGGTGAATCTGCCCCAGGAGCGGATCTCGCCGTTGAAAGTCAATGCCTGCGAGCGATCCGGATCGTAGAGCTGCAGCACCGAAGCCTGCGAGAAGGGGTCGCAGGCGCCCAGCGTCGCCGGATGCTCGGGGTTGCCCTCCATCTTGGTAGGCCGGCCCATGTGACTTTCCGCAAGCAGACCGTTGGCCACGCCGTTCACCGTCATCGCGGTTGCGAAGAACAGCGGGCGCCCCGGAATCAGGTCTTCCGGTTGGCGAACATACGGCATGATGTGCTCGGTAGGTTGCCGGGTGCAGGCCGTCATGCCCGCCAGTGCCAGCGACGCGCCCATCACCTTGAGGAAATTGCGGCGACCTTCATTGGCGTCTTCATCGTCGCTCCAGCCTACAGCCTGGCGAGGGAATTCCCGCTCCAACAGATCTTGAAATTCAGGCGTGGCAGCCAGGTCGTCCAGGCTGCGCCAGTAATCGCGCCCGCGAGCGCCTTCCAGCCGTTGTTGTACAGCGGCCAGGTCCAGTTGGTTCCGTGGATCACTCATCGGTGGCAAGTTGAACAGCTAGTCAGGGTACGCGCGTCTTGAATTTTGTATTCCGCCACCAGCTTGCGGCCGATCTCTTCCTGATCGCCGGCAGGCTGATAGCCCATAGTGGTCACGAACTCGCGCGGTCTTACGTATTTTTCCGGGTTACGGTGACAATTCAGGCACCATTCCATCTGGCCTGAGTTGTACTGGGACGTGAGTGGCATCTTGTCCACTCTGCCGTGGCAGATTTCGCAGCCCACGCCCTTATTGATATGGATGCTGTGGTTGAAATAAACGAAGTCGGGCAGGTCGTTGACCCGCGTCCAACGGATCGATTCATTGGTGCGGAAACTGGCGCGCACCGGCTCCAGCGTCGGGCTCGTACTCCAGATCTGCGAGTGGCAGTTCATGCAGGTCTTGGTGGGAGGGATGTTGGCGAAACTGGAAGTCTCCACCGTCGTGTGGCAGTAGCGGCAATCCACGCCGAGGCCGCCGACGTGATGCGCATGGCTGAAGGGAACCGGCTGCTCCCGCGCCTGCGTGGCGCGAGTGGCCCAATCCGAGCTACTCAATTGGAACACCACCCAACCGGCAAATCCCAGGATGAACACGGCTCCGAAAAGCGTGATCCGTGTGAACGTGTTCGTGCTGTGGTGAAAGATTTGGGACATGGGTTATCTTCGTCCCGCATCAGGTGTCAGAATTGTGTTGTTTCGCATCAGGAAAACAGCTGCCCAGTTAATATCCCTAAGTGCACTTCTTCCCGGACGATGTTCATCTTAAAGATGAAGGCGTCGACGGTTTTGTTTCATTTTATCGGATCGCTTGCGCACGCCACAACACATGGTGGCATCCGCGCGCGAGGAATTCTTCTACAAATCAGTTTCTCTGCATTAAAAATACGCAGTTTTCGTGCCTGCTAGGGCCGTCGCTCGTGCAGACCGCGAACTGGGCGGGAGGTCCACCCTTGCTTCGCTTGTCCCACAACGAACCGCCTGCGTACTCCCCGTCCTTATTCACTGCATAAAAATTCAGATCGATCTGCGCAAGCCGGCCCGCGTCATTGTCGAAGTTACGAGCCACCCGCTTAAACGCATCGAGGATCGCATCTTTAGGATGCATGCCGTGCCGCATGTTCTCGACAATCGTATGCGCCCCACAAACTCTCAAATTTTCTTCGCCGCGTCCCGTAGAACCGGCGGCGCCGATATCCTGATCCAGCCACATGCCGCCGCCGATGATCGGCGAATCGCCCAGGCGGCCGGGGATCTTGAAGGCTGCGCCGCTGGTAGTCGTTACCGCGGACATCTCGCCTTTTTCATTCAGCGCCAGGCAGTTGATGGTGCCGTGCGGCGGCGGATTTAACGCAATTTCGTATGCCCAGGCGAGTGATTCTTCATCTACGCCGGGGAAGGCCTTCTTCAACTCGGCCATCTTCTTCGCGGGAGGCGCATCCGTGCTGCTCTCCCAGTTGGTATGGCCGCTGCGATCGCGCAACTCACGCTTCCACATGCGCCAGGCAAGTCGCGAGCGGTCGGTGAGCAGATCTTCTTCCGTGTAGCCCCAGGCCTTGGCGAAGCGAAGTGCCCCTTCGCCCACCAGCATCATATGGTCCGTCTCGGCCATCACCAACTGGGCGATTTTTGAGGGCGTTTTGACGCCACGGAGCGCACCCACCGCGCCGCCGCGACGCGAAGGACCATGAATTACGCTGGCATCGAGTTCGACCACGCAATCTTCATTCGGCAGCCCGCCATAGCCCACGCTGGTTTCGCGCGGATCCAGTTCGGGAATGTTGACTCCTGCGATCGCCGCATCCAGCGTATCGGCGCCGGATTTGATCGATTCCATGGCTTTCGCGCAGCAGTTGATGCCGCCATTGAACGCGTTGGCGGTCGAAATCACGACACTTTTAGGACGAGTTTGGGCGGCGATCTTTCGCGCCATGGGAAGCGCGGCCGCACCCAGCATTACCGCCCGCCTGCTAAAACTGATGTCCTTCATGCAGATTTCTCCTTCCGCCAGCAACAGCAGCGTAACGGCCGCCTGCCGGGCTTCCCGTAACGGCAACGGAAAACGCAAGGACTGGGAAAGAAGAAACAATTATGCCATGGGGAAACCGGGAGGAAATAGTCCGCTATCTTACGTGGCCGCGGCAAGCCCCCTTGTGATCGACGTGTGATTAAGACGTGTGATTAAATGGAACGCTCGAATGACGCGCCGCTTTACCGCAATCGCGCTCCTTTTGGTCGGCTGCGCGATCGCCCTCGTCTACCAGTCGCGCCGCCTGGGACTGACGGTAGACGAAGCCTCGCACTTCGCCGCCGCCTACATGTACTGGCTCGGCGAAGACGTGCTCGAGCCCGCCGACGCGCCGCCGCTCACCCGCGCAATCTGCGGTTGGGTGCCGCGATTGTTGCATGCGCCATCACCCCGCGAGACCAATGGGTGGAAGGATCGTGACGCTTACCTGATTGGCGCGGAGATCCTGGATCGCCCGAACATCCGCGCGCGCCGCCTGCTCTTCTATACGCGCCTGCCCTTTCTGATCTTTCCGCTGCTGACGATCTTCCTGCTCTGGTATTGGGGACGCCAGTTGTTCGGCGACACGATAGCGCTTTGCCTGGCCGCGTGCGGCGCGCTCGAGCCGACCATTCTCGGCCACGGCGTGCTCATCAACTCCGATGTGCCTGCCGCCTTTGGCGCGCTTTGGTTCGCCTACACGGCCTGGAAATATTGGCGCACGCCCGGTCTCCGCCGCCTGCTGCTCATGACCCTTGCGGTGGTCTTCGCCGTGCTCATCAAGTTCACACTGCTGCCGCTCACCATCGCGGCCTTCGCCCTCGGGTTGTGGAAGGGTCCGCGATTCCAGGCTGCCTTTGCGATTCCCCTTGCGCTCTACATCGGGATTCTGGCGGCCTCGCAGTTTCACGCGGAGATCATCCCAGAGCGCCAGATCCGGCAGTTCCGCGGCGCGGGCGTTCCTGCCCTCGCGATGGGTGGTGTGCGGCCGCTCGCCCTGCTTCCCTGGCCGCCGCAGTTTGTGCGCGGACTGCTCTTCATCGGCGGCAGCCTGCAGGGCGAAGGCTTCACGGGGTACATGCTGGGTCACAAGATCCGCGGTAGCGTGCCCCTCTATTTCCCGCTGGCCTGGGCGATCAAGTTTCCCATCCCGCTCCAACTGCTCACGCTCGCCGGTCTGGTCGCGCTCGCCATCCGGATTCGGCGGCGCAGCGCCGGCGCCGCCGACGTGCTGGTGTGGGGCTCCGCGTTCTTCTTCTTCGGCGCCGCCATGCTTTCCAATTCTCACATCGGCTTTCGCCACGTGCTGCCGGCCCTGCCCTTTTTCATTCTGGGCGGCGGCTTCGCGATGGCGCAGTGGAGCGGCTACCGCGCCGGTCGCGTGGCGATCGCGGTGTGCATCGCGTGGCTCGCCGCCTCCTCGCTTCACGCCTGGCCTCACGGCATCGGGTACTTCAACGAGTGGATCGGCGGCCCCGCCGAAGGATGGCGGTATCTCGCCGACAGCAACGTGGATTGGGGGCAGGACCTGCCCGAATTGGGCCGTTACATGGAGCGCCGCCGCATGGCTTCCATCAAGTCGTTTATCTTCGGCTACGACAATCCGTACCACTATCTCAAGCCCGGCAGCATGGAGCCGCAAGCATTGCCCTCGCCCGACAACCCCACGATCCCTCACACATTCCAACCAGCGCCGGGAATCTATGCGGTCAGCGCGAATTTCCTCGCGGGCTTCCTCTTCCCACCCGGCTACGAGGACTACCTGGCATACTTCCGCCAGCGCCCTCCCGACGCCCGCGCCGGCTATTCGATCCTGATTTACGAAGTGCGTTGATCTAATCGCGTCTTGTATTTGTCTGCTCGGCTTTGCGCGAGATTGAACTTTCTCGCAAAGCCGCAAAGCCGCAGAGTAACGCCAAGAAGACAAAACAAGAAACGTTCTTCCTGCGCCTCGAGAAACTACTCTTCTGAACGTCGATGACGCGGGTCAGTTTGCCGCTGCGCGCCACTTAAGGGGATGAAAACCGCTTGCCCGACTGCGCGCAAGCTAAAGCATGCGCCACCAAGGACGACACCGCGCGGTGGGGCATGCAGCCGCCCTCTGCCACGAGACCGCACGGGCTCGCGATCCAATGGATCTGAAACAGTCCGCCCTAGAAGCGATTTGTTGAAAATAAATGGCTTGCGGGAGCTGTTTCTGGAGAGGCGGCTTCGTCGCTCACGCTCGGCCCTAATCCGACCTCGCGGCCACCAGTTTGCGCCTTGCCGCACTTCATCTCCCAAAGAGTCCGCCGTACTTTTTTGCATGCGGATTGGGACGCAGAGCACTCAGTAGCGCAGCGTACACCCGGCCATCCCACATTCCTGGACCGCCACTGATACACTGATGCCTAATGAAGGTCTCGTCGATCGCTTTGCTGGTATTTACACTGTTTGCCGCCAGCGCCCAACAGAAACCCAAGAAACCCGCGGATGTGGAGATCCTCGAGACCAAGGCCATCCGTGAACCGACGCGGATCACGGTGGATGGAAAAGTTCGGGTAACCGGGGAAAAGTCACTACATGGGTTGGTGATTGTCTTCGACTTCCGCTCGCCGGAAAAAGAAGTGGTCACTACCCAGAAAGCGGTGATCACGGAAGACACGGTAGAAGCCGGATTCGAAGGCGCTTACCACTCGGAGATGGCGGACGCCGCCCGCGCCGTAAAGTACACCATCCGCGCCTTCGATATGCACGAGAAGGAGCTGAAGATCGTGAATACGGGACCATTTCCTGTGGAATAGGCAAGCGTTTTCCTCCGCTTTTTACAATGTTTTTACATCTCCGCCATCACCTTCCGGAGCCTCAACCGTAGGATACCCATAGACGCTTAATTAAAGGAGGGCGCATGGGATCGCTTCAGACAGGCACGAATCACCAGGTGATGCCGTATCGGGACGAACACCTCTCGCTGGATTTCTCTCAGCAGGCCGCGGCACTCGACGCCGAACGCATGACTTTGACCCGTAAGGAATACGATTTATTGGCTTTATTGGTACAGCACGCAGGTGAGATCATCCCTCGCGAAGCTCTGCTGATGCAGGTCTGGGGCTACGGCGCCGAGATCCGCACGCGCACCCTGGACGTGCACGTGCGCCGTCTGCGCAAGAAACTCGGCGGTTACGCCGACCAGTACATCGAGACGATCTTCGGGATCGGGTACCGCTTCCAACCCTTCCACGCTCCTCGTTTCTTTCAACCGCAAGTTCAGAAGTCCCCCTTCGCCATCGGCGCATAATACGGGCAGACACTACCTGACCGCAGCCCTCCTCCGGGAAGTCGTTTGACCGGACTTCCCGGTTGGTTCGGGCAGGCCGCTGCGCGTGAGGCGCAACGCCGCCCTGCCAAGGGCTCCTCTCCAGAGGACGGTCGCGGTTTGTTGTGTTAGCCTGAGTTTTCATGCCAGCAGAGTCCGCTCTCCGCGCCACGCCCCTAAACTCTGTCCATCGAGGCCTCAAGGCGAAGATGGTCGATTTCGGCGGGTGGGATATGCCCGTCCAGTACTCCGGCATCATCGATGAGCACAACGCGGTGCGCAACGCGGTCGGAGTCTTCGATGTCAGCCACATGGGCGAAATCGAGATCCGCGGACCCGAGGCGGCGAAGCTGACCGATTACGTCACCACCAACGCGGTCCACAAGCTCAAGCTCGGACAGGCGCATTACTCCGGGCTGCTTTATGAGCATGGCGGGTTCGTCGACGACATCCTGGTACATAAGGTCGCCGACGATCACTTCTTCCTGTGCGTGAACGCCTCCAACCAGGACAAGGATTTCGAGCACATCCGGTCGCAGAACAAGTTCGATGCCGTGGTGGAGAACAACGGCGACCGCTACGCGCAGATCGCGATTCAAGGTCCGAAAGCGCGGGCCACTCTCCAGAAGCTGACGCCGGTGGATCTCAGCACCGTCAAGTATTACTGGTTCACCGACGGCGAAGTCTCCGGCACCCCGGCGCGCATCGCGCACACCGGCTACACCGGCGAAGACGGCTTCGAGATTTACGTGCCGCCCACGGAGGCTGTGCGCATGTGGCAGCTCGTCATGCACGCCGGCGCCGAATTCGGCATCAAGCCGTGCGGCCTGGGCGCGCGCAACACCCTGCGGCTGGAGGCGAAGATGGCGCTCTACGGCCACGAAATCGACGCTTCCATTTCGCCGCTCGAGGCCGACCTCGGCTGGATCGTGAAACTCGATAAGGGCGAGTTCGTGGGCAGTGCGGCGCTGCGCAAGCAAAAAGAGAGCGGCATCCAGCGCAAGCTGATCGGTTTTGAAATGTGCGCGCGCGGCATCGGGCGCGATGGCTACGAAGTCTTCCTCGATGGCACCGCCGCCGGGTGGGTTACCAGCGGTTCGCCCTCTCCGACCCTGAATAAGAACATCGGGATGTGTTATCTACCTACGGCACAATCGGTACCTGGCAAGTCCATACAGATAATGATCCGCAACCAGCCAGTGGATGCGGTGACGGTGGAAACCCCGTTTTACAAACGAGCGAAATAAATCATGTATCCAGAAAATTTCCGATATACGAAGGAACACGAGTGGGTCCTCGCGGAAGGCGACACAGGCACCGTCGGGATCACCGATCACGCGCAGCAGGAACTCGGAGACATCGTCTACGTGGACCTGCCTAAGGTCGGGTCGCAGGTAGAGGCCGGCAAGTCGCTCGGGTCGGTGGAGAGCGTCAAGGCCGTTTCCGACATCTATTCTCCGGTGAGCGGAGAAGTGGTAGAGATCAACCAGACCTTGGCCGACGCCCCCGAGACGCTGAATACCGATCCGCACGGCGCGGCCTGGCTGGTAAGAATCAAGCTGAGCGGCCCCGCAGACGTTCAGAATCTGATGTCGGCCGCCGACTATCTAAGTTATATAGGAGCTGAAAAGTAGTTGCGCTACCTTCCAAAATCCGAGTCCGAACGCCGCGAGATGCTCGAAGCTTGCGGCGTGAGTACCCCCGAAGAGTTGTTCGCCCACCTGCCCGACGCGGTGCGGCTCAACCGGCCCTTGAACCTGGCGCCGGGCATTTCCGAATACGAGATCGTGCAGTATTTCCGCGAACGCGCGGATCAGAACGCCAACGGGTATGCCAGCTTTCTGGGTGCCGGCGTGTACAACCACTACCGCCCGGTGCTCGTGGATACCGTGGTGTCGCGCGGTGAATTTCTCACCTCGTATACGCCGTATCAGGCCGAGATTGCACAGGGCACGCTGACCACGATCTTCGAATTCCAGACCATGATCTGCCAGCTCACCGGCATGGATGTGGCCAACGCCTCGATGTACGACGGCTCCACCGCCGTGCCGGAAGCCGCCATGATGGCCGTCCGCGCCACCGGCAAGGGCCGCGTACTGATTGCGAAAACCGTGCATCCGGAATATCGCGAGGTCCTCGGGACCTACGCCAAACACCAGGGCATGCCGGTCGAAGAGTTCGGCTACGTGGCGGAATCGGGCGCGCTCGACCTGGAAGACCTGGAACGCAAGATGGACGACCTCACGGGCGCCGTCATCATCCAGACGCCGAATTTCTTCGGCATCGTGGAGCAGGTGAAAGCCGCGGCCGCGATCGCGCACAAGCGCGGCGCGCTGCTGGTCGTGATCTTCACGGAGGCTGTCTCGCTGGGCCTGCTGGAACCGCCCGCCGACGCCGATATCGTGGCCGGCGAACTGCAATCCTTCGCCATCTCGCCGAGTTACGGCGGACCGTATGCGGGAATCATCGCGGTCAAGGAAAAATATATCCGGCAGGTGCCGGGCCGTCTGGTGGGCCAATCGCTGGATTCGCGCGGCAACCGCGCTTTCTGCCTGACGCTCTCCACCCGCGAACAGCACATCCGCCGTGAGAAGGCGACGTCGAATATCTGCACCAACCAGGCGCTGATCGCGCTCATGGCCACGGTTTTCATGACGGTCTATGGCAAGCAGGGCCTGCGCGAACTGGCCGAACAGAATCTGGCCAAGGCGCACTACCTGGCAAGCAAACTGAAGCCGCGCTTCACCGGGAAATTCTTCAACGAATTCGTGGTGCGAGCGGAAGGCAAATCGCCCGAAGAGCTCAACAAGCAATTGCTCAAGAAGAAGATCATCGGCGGACTGCCGCTGGGCCGCTTCTATCCTGAGTTGGCCGATTCCTACCTGGTCTGCGCCACCGAGATGACGAAGCGCGCCGACATGGACGCGCTGGTCGCCGAGACCACGGCGCAGGCCAAGACCGAGGACGTGGAGGTGACGGCATGATCCAGAAAGTAACCCAACACCTCTCGCAGAACGAACCGCTGCTCTTCGAGCGCAGTTCGCCGGGCAAGAAGGCCTATCAACTCCCCGAGCTTGATGTGCCGGCGGTGGACGCCGCCGAAGCGCTCGGCGCGGAGAACGTTCGCAAAGAAATCGAGGGCTTTCCGGAGGTCAGCGAAGTGGAGGCCATCCGCCACTTCACGCGGCTTTCCACCTGGAACTACGCGATCGATTACGGCATGTATCCGCTGGGCTCCTGCACCATGAAGTACAACCCGCGGATCAATGAGCAGGTGGCGCGCACCGAAGGGCTGGCCTGGGCGCATCCCTATCAGCCGGAGTCGCTCTCGCAGGGCTGCATGGAGATCATGTGGAGCCTGGAGCAGGCGCTCGCCGAAATCTGCGGCATGGATGCAGTCACGCTGCAGCCCGCCGCCGGGGCTCACGGCGAACTCACCGGCATCCTGTTAATCCGAGCGCTGCTGGAAAAGCGTGGCAATCCGCGCAAGAAGATCCTGATTCCGGATTCGGCACACGGCACCAACCCCGCGACTGCCGCCATCGCCGGCTACGCGGTGGAGAACATCAAGAGCAGCGAGACCGGTGGAGTCGACCTGGCCACGCTGGAACAACTGGTGACCGATGACGTCGCCGCCCTGATGGTTACCAACCCGAATACGCTCGGCGTCTTCGAAAACAACATCGCGCGCGTGGCGGAGATCCTGCACACGAAAGGCGCCATGCTCTACATGGACGGCGCCAATATGAACGCGCTGGTCGGCATCGCGCGCCCCGGGGATTTCGGGGTCGACGTGATGCACCTCAATCTCCACAAGACGTTCTCCACGCCTCACGGCGGCGGCGGACCGGGCGCGGGTCCGGTCGCGGTGAAGAAGGTGCTCGAACCCTTCCTGCCCACGCCGCGGCTCCGGCGCTCCGGCAAGAAGCTCGCCTTCGATTACAAACGCAAGCACTCCATCGGCCGCGTCAAGGCCTACTATGGCAACTTCGGTGTGCTGATTCGCGCCCTCGCCTACACTCTGGCGCACGGCGGTCCCGGGCTGAAGAACGCCACTATGGATGCCGTGCTCAATGCCATCTACATCCGCAAGGCCCTGGAGCCTTACTTCGATCTGCCGTACACCTCGCCGAGCATGCACGAAGTGGTCTTCAGCGACGATCGCCAGGCCAAACTGGGCGTCCGCACCGGCGAGATCGCCAAACGCCTGATCGATTATGGCTTCCACCCGTATACGGTGAGCTTCCCGATGATCGTTCACGGCGCACTCATGATCGAGCCGACCGAGACCGAGAGCAAGGACGAGATCGATCTCTTCATCAACGCCATGATCTCGATCGCCAAAGAAATCGAGACCGATCCGCAGATGGTCAAAGGCGCCCCCTACAACACCCGCACCAGCAAGGTGGACGAAGTCACCGCTGCGCGCAAGCCGGTGTTGCGATGGAAGCCCTAGCCACTCCTTACGAGCCGCGACCGTTAGGGAGCGCAACCCGCACGTGCTCCACAGTAGCGCTCCCTGACGGTCGCGGCTCGTTGGGAGTACGATCAGGCCGGAGCCATCTGTTATGACCACCGCTCGCTGGGGCCTCTGGATCGTTCTCGCAGTGGTCCTCCTCATCCGCCTTCCTTTCCTCAATCAGGCAATCCAGGGCGACGATCACATTTATCTCACCGAGGCCGAGCACGCGCTCATCGACCCGCTGCATCCCAGCGACGTGAAGTACGTCTTCCTCGGCGATGAGGTCGATTTGCGCGGCCATTCGCATCCGCCCGGCAACGCCTGGCCTCTCGCGGGCCTGATCCTGCTCTTCGGCGATGTGAAGGAAATCCCGTTCCACGCCGCGTACATCGTGTTTTCCCTGATTGCCGTGTGGGCGATGTGGTCGCTCGCCTGCCACTTCTCGGAGCGCCCCCTGTGGGCGACCTTGCTGTTTATCGCGGTGCCGGCCTTTGTGATCAACGGCGGATCCCTGGAGGCGGACCTGCCGTTCCTGGCCTTCTGGATGGCCGCAGTCGCGCTCTTTATCTCGGGGCAGCTTGTGCCCGCGGTCTTGGCGATGGCCGCGGCGGAGATGATGGCCTACCAGGGCCTCTTCCTGATTCCGATCCTCGGCGTGTACTGCTGGCTCTATCACCGCCGCGACAAGGGGCGCTGGATCGCGATCGCCACGCCGCTCGCGGTCTTCGTTGCCTGGCAGCTTTTCACGCGCCTCACCACCGGCACGATGCCGGCGAGCAAACTGACCGAGTATTTCGACCATTACGGCTTCCAGGCGATCGAGCACAAGTTGAAGAGCGCGGTGATGCTGGTCATCCACAGCGGGTGGATCGTCTTTCCCGCCCTGGTTCCCGGCGCGGCGGTGCTCGCGTGGCGCAAGCGGCGCGAGCCCGACACCCTCTTCCTGCTGGCCTGGATCGGCCTGTTCCTCGCCGGCGCGATGGCGCTGTTCTTCTCCGGATCGGCGCGTTACCTGCTGCCGATGGCCGCGCCCGTGTGCATCCTGGCGTCGCGTTTGCAGACCAAGTGGCTGGCGCCCGCCTTCGCGGCCCAACTGGCCCTCGCCCTCGCACTCGCCACCGTCAATTATCAGCACTGGGACGGCTATCGCAGCTTCGCCGCCGCCCTGCGCGCGCCTTCGACCGGCCATCGCGTCTGGGTGGACAACGATTGGGGCCTGCGCTACTACCTGGAGGCCGACCACGCGCTCCCCGCGCGCAAGGGCCAACCCGTGCGCCCAGACGACTTGATCGTCAGCAGCGAGTTGGGTCACAACGTCGAGTTCAAAGCGCCGCTGACTCTGCTGACCAGCGAGACGATTCAATCCGCGATCCCACTGCGCTTGATCGGCCTGAATTCGCACTCCGGCTACTCCACCGTGGAAGAGGGCTTCCTGCCGTTCGGTATATCCACCGGCCCCATCGACCGCGTGCTGGCGCGCGTCGCCAAAGAGCGGCGCGTCACCGAGGAATATCTGACGATCCATTCCCCGGCCGCCGCGGAGCAGATCGTCGGCGGCATCGACGCCTCCGACGGCTGGATGACAAAGTCCGCTTCCGTCGTACTCAAATCCCCGGCCGCGCCCAAAAAACTGCGCGCCGAATTCTACATTCCGCCCAACGCCAAAGCGCGTGAGGTCACCCTCCTGCTGGATGGCCGCGAAGTCGCGAAGCGCACCTACCCCGGCCCCGGACCGTACGCGCTGGAAACGGCGGAGCCGCTCCAAGGCACGAGCGCGGAGATCCGCGTGGACCAGACCTTCACCGCCCCCGGCGACAAACGCGCGCTCGGCATGGTGCTGACCGGCGTCGGCTTCGTGCGAGAGTAAGATGCAACTGCCAAAGTGGACGGGGCGCAAAGGCTCTAGAGGTCTTTTGGCCGCGTGATGTCGTGCGTATTAGCAACCGCTCTCCGACGGTTGCGGCTCCGTTCCGAACCGCGCGCGTCAGCAAGCGGTTGGTGATTCGCATTTAGTCTCGCGGTCACCGCTCTAGCCTAGCCATCGCCATCACGCCATGTTCATTGGCTGCGGTGGAAAAACGTGACCTGCTGGAGCGCGATCGTCTGCGTACCCCGATTCTGCAGCACCAGGCGGAATTGCGGGCCGTACACATTGAACACAGCGCCGCCGGAATCCGAATACGGGAAGGCGGTCGCGAGCCGATTTTCCGTGGTGACGTAGGCTCCGGCATCCGGGACCGTCCAGCGCGCCTGTAGGACCAGCCCGGAGTTACCGAGCGAGGTATTGGCAGTGTTGCAGATGATACAAAGCACCGAGACGGCGACGGTGTCGCTGGAGGAATAGTCCAAACCCGAGTCGAGCGTGATGGTCTTTCCCGCTGCGATCACCAGGTCTTCGAAAACCTCGGAGATTGCGACACTCGCTGCATCCCGCGCTGTGGCTCGTGGAACGGGACGCACCACCGGACCAGACGATTCGGCGGACTTCTCCACGGCAGGCCGGTCTTGCGCAATAGACAGGCCTGGCACAAGGACCAGGGCCAGGCCGATGCTGATGATTTTCATAGACGACACCCGTCGATGCACGCCCCCGGCCATCTCCACGCTACGCAAAACACACAACTTGGGTGTGATCGGTAGCCTGGAGAACGGCAAGAACTCGTCATTGCGGCAGGTTCCTGTCTCGGCGGAAGGCCGGTTTACGCTATGTTAGCCACATGAGACTCCTCTCGCTCGTAGCCCTGATTGCGTGCGTCACCGCCGCCGGCCAGGAGACCAAGCCACCCACGCCTGCACCTCCGCCGGCGGCGCCCGCGAAGGACCCCGACAAACCGGCGCCCCTGCCGCCGGACGCGCATGTGCAGCAGAGCATCCAGCTCGATGGCAAGACTCTGAATTACACCGTCACGGTGGGCACGCTGCCGGTCTTCGACAACGGAAAAAGAACCGGCGAGGTGGTTCTTACCTCCTACACGATGGAAGGCCCGGACCGGCCGGTGACCTTTGCGCTGAATGGCGGACCGGGCGCGGCCTCTGTCTTCCTGAACCTCGGCGCGATCGGCCCGAAGCGCCTCGAGTTCGGCGAACAGGGAAACAGCCCGTCCGATCCGGCCAAGCTGATGGACAATCCCGGAACCTGGCTGGATTTTACCGACCTGGTGTTCATCGACCCCATCGGCACGGGCTTCAGCCGCTCCCTGGTCCCCCCGGACGAAACCAAGAAGCTGTTCTACAGCACCGACAATGATATTCACTACCTCTCGCGCATCATCTACGACTGGCTGGTGAAGACCGGGCGTCTCAAGTCCCGGAAATATCTCGTGGGAGAGAGCTACGGCGGCTATCGCGGTCCGCGGATCACGCATTACCTGCAGTCGCAGCTCGGCGTCGCGATGAACGGAATAGTGCTCGTCTCGCCTTACCTGAACCCGACACTGAATGACAACGGCGATATTTCCCCGCTTCCCTGGATGATGACGCTGCCCTCGATCACAGCTGCCCACCTGGAGCGCCAGAACAGATTGACGCCGCAAACCATGGCGCCGGTGATCGAGTACACGCGCGGCGAGTATGTCACCGACCTGCTCAAAGGCCGCTCGGATCCGCAGGCGGCGGGGCGGCTGATCAAGCGCGTCACCGAGTTGACCGGCCTCGAGGAGGAGTTCGTACGCCGCGCCGGAGGCCGCATCGAAATCGGCGCGTACCTCCGCGAAGTCTTTCGCGAGCAGGGCAAGATCGCCAGCGTCTACGATTCCAACGTAACCTCGTTCGACCCGTTTCCCTTCGCCCCGCAGCAGCGCACCAACGATCCGCTGCTCGAGAGTATGATCGCGCCCACGACCACCGCGATGGTGGATTTCGTGACCCGCGTAGTCGGCTGGAAGACCGATGCGCGCTACAACACGCTCAGCTACGAAGTGAACGCCCAGTGGGATCGCGACGCCCGCTCGCTGCGCGACGGCGCCGTGCCCGATCTGCGGCAGGCCGTGGCGGCCGATCCGAAGTTGCGCGTATTGATTGCGCACGGCTGGAACGATCTCTCCTGCCCTTTCATGGGCTCCATTCTGACGGTGGACCAGATGCCGGCGATGGGCGACCCCACGCGGGTCGCCGTACACGAGTACCCCGGCGGCCATATGTTCTACAACCGAAGTTCGAGTCAGGCGGCGATGCGCAAAGAGGTTCAGGAGATGTTCGCCAGGCATTAAGTAGTATCCTTTAGAAATGGGATGTGGAAGCGGCGGTAGCAATTTCAACCAGATCAGTAACGCCATCCGTCCGGGTGCGCGCAAGGTGTTCTGCGTGAAATTTCAGAAGGAGATGGAGGGATTGGACGAGATTCCCTTCGAAGGCCATCCGCTGGGACAGAAGATTTACGACAGCGTCTCCAAAGAGGCCTGGAAGATGTGGGTGGAGCACATGAAGATGCTCATGAACGAGTACCGTCTCAACCTCGGTACCCCGCAGGCCCAGGAATTTCTGCTGGAGCAGATGGACAAGTATTTCTTCGGCGAAGGCGCGCAGTTGCCTCCCGATTTCGTAGCGCCTAAGTCGAAGGGCTAAACGTCTCGAGCGTGGTCGCAATGTGGAACGCCAGTTCCGCGTGCGACCGCCTTAGCGCGTGCTCCACTTCCTCCGGCGTTTCTCCCCGCGCGAAGATGAAGCCTAGATAGCTCGAGCCCTCCGGGAGCGGCAACAGCACCTGGCCCTCGGCCGCCGTGATCGTCACGTCTTCGATGCCAGGCACCGCAAGCGCCCGCTCCACGCCTTCCACCGATTGGTAAATGCCGCCCTTTGGGATCGGGATCATCATCACGCCGGAGGCGCCGTCATCCAACTTGGCCATCCAGACGTTCCCGCCCAGCGCGTGCACCAGGATCATCTCTTCGAGCGGGATGCCGTCTGCCAGGCGCAGCGCGCGGGCGCACAATCCCCCGATCGGGCGGGCGTGCACCTCGAGGATCCACGTGCCTTCCTCGTTGAAGCGCAGTTCGGCATGCACCGGGCCGTGCCGCAACCCGAGCGCGTTAGCGGCGCGGGCGCTGGTGTCGATCAGCGCCTGCTGCACATGCTCCGGCTCGCGCGACGGGGTGACGTAAATCGTCTCCTCGAAAAACGGCCCCTCGAGCGGATCGGGCTTATCGAAGATGGCGATCGTCTGGAGCTTGCCGCCGGTCATGACACCTTCGAGGGCAAACTCGCGGCCAGGGATGTAGCTTTCCACCTGCAGTTCGCGCTCCCCCATTTTTGCGATGCGCCGGAAGGCGGCCACGAAGCTGGTGCGGTCGTCCGCACGAATCACGCCGCGACTGGCGGAGAGCCCGAGTGGCTTGAGCACGCAGGGAAAGGGCGCGCGGGCGGCGAGCTCTTCCGGGTTGTCGGAAGTCGAGGCGCTAAAAAAAGTGGGTACGCGCAATCCGGCGCTCTGGAAGAGCTGTCGGGCGAGATTCTTGTCGACACACGCGCGCGCCGCCGCCGCCGGGTGGAAGGGCACGCCGAACATCGCCGCCGCCTCCGCCGCCAGCACCGCGGGACGATCGCCCACCGCCGCGACGCCATCCACCCGCAGACCGCGCAACGCGTCAAGCGATTCGGGAATGCGGTCGAACTTTACCGCGATGGCGCGATCGTTCCAGGGATCTTCCATCACGTGACAGCGGTCGGTGGCCAGCGTGACATCCACCCCCAACCGCCGCGCGGCATCGGCAAAGACGCGGATCTGGTACCCGGTGGTCGCCGCAAAAAGCAGAAGGTGTTTGGCCACTGCTCTGATTGTAGTCTTTGAACCAGCGACCGGCGCCCGGTAGCGCCTTCAGCCCGCTACGGAGCCGTAAAACTTCCAGCTCGTCCGATAATCGCGCGTCACTTTCTGGCCATTCAAGGCCAACCGCACCATCTCGACCGGCATGTTCCCCTCCCGGTACATGGCGTCGTGAAAGGCGCGATTGGTCATCTTCCCGCCCCCGACCAGCTCTTTGTGCAGGGCATAAAACTGAAGCGCGCCCAGCATATAAGCGCATTGATAGATGGGCGGGTAGGAGCCGTTGAACGACCTTCGCACTTCGCCCTCCGCATTGGCGTGCTCAAACCCGACGCGATCCACCAGGAATTGAACGCACTCTAACGCGGTCATTTTGCGCAGGTGGAAACTCAAGGAGAAGATGATGCGCGCGCAGCGGTGCATCCTCCAGACCAGCGCCCCGATCCGCTGTTCGGGCGTGTGCGTGAAGCCCAGATCCCACAACAGCATCTCCCAGTAGAACGCCATTCCCTCCGTCCAGAAGGGTGTGCTGAACAGGCTCCGATAGGTTCGATAGCGCTGCGTCATATATCCCTGCATGTGATGCCCGGGAATGAGCTCGTGGAAGACCGTGGCGCGGGCGAAGTAGATGTTGTTGCCGCGCATGCTTTCCAGTCTTTCCTGGAGCGTCATGCTGCTCGCCGGCGAGGAGACCTGAATTGTCGCCCCACCCAGAAAGAACGGGGAGACCAACTGCTGCTGCGGCGTCAGCGCCTCTTCCCAATAGTCTTCTTTCAGGAGCGGCGGCAGAGTAACCAGCTCGTGTTTTTCCAGGTAGTCCACGGCCTCGCGGGCCAGATCCCGGACCAGGTAGATCATCTGCCCCGGTTCCACGTACTTGTTCTTCACGGCATCCAGAGCCTTCTTCCAATCGTTGCCGAAACCCATCTCGTTCGACGCGCGCAGCATCTCTTTGTCGCACCACGCGAACTCCCGGTTCGCCAGCGTGACCAGCTCGTCCGGTGTGTACGGAATCATGGCGGCCTGAAGGGCATCGAGCAGGGCCTCGTTGCCGGCCGGCCCGACGCCGGACAGCTCTTCGTTGCTCCCGAGGGCGGCGCCGGTCTGCGCCGCGCCCCTTCCGCCCCGGCCTCCCGCCTCGGCCGTCTGCGTATCGCCCCGCCCGCCGCGGCCGCCGCCGCGCCCGCCGAAGCCCGCTCCGGAATCGAGCGGACCCGGCACGCCCGACGTCGTGTGCAGCAATTGCGCCAGCCCGTCGAGCGCTTCATCGGCCTTCTTGTACTCGCCATCCACCCACCAGGCGAATTTGGGGTCGTAGAGGTCGTAGAAATTGAACCAGGTCCGCAGCGACGTGCGCAGCTGGCTGAGTCGGATAGCGGCGCGGTTCAACAATGCGGAGCCCGCCTTGGAAGACGGCACGGAGTTTCGCGCGGCCGAGATGTCGGCCGTCATCTTCGCCAGCGCGGCAGCGCACTTCTGCGCATCGACGGTCTCCATTCGCCGCCGCGCCTCTTCAAAACCGATGACGGTCTGCTGGAAGGGAATCAGCGCCGCGACCCCTGCGTCCTGGCGCGCTTCGCCGGCCAGCTGCTTGTGCTCGCGCAACAACCGGTCACGCAGCAGCAGATAGTCTACTTTTCCCGCCTGGCTTAGGGCCCCGAAACTGGCCTTTTCCAGCCACTCCAACTGCCCGGCGTAGAAATCCTCCAGCTTCTTCTGCCGCAGCGCCGAGCCGGGCAGGGCGTAGACCCGGTTCAAGTCGCGCAATTCCACTTCATACCGCTCGATTGCAGGGCGGATCTCGCTGGTCCCGGTATCCAGGGGCGAGCCGTCACCGGCCAGCGCGCAGTTGCAATCCTCCGGCTTTAATGTGGTTGGCGCGGCCGCCGCACCGGACCGCTGCGGCCGTAACCCTGAAACCGGGGGCGCACCCAGCAAGGCCAGCCCCGCCCCTCGAAGCAAACTTCGTCGATCTAGTCTTCCCATGTGTGGCATGCCTCCAGAAGTAACATAACTGCTGCTGGGCCTAACTACCAAACATCGTTCTTCAGAGCCATCGCTCCCATCCGGCACTCCCATCCGGCAACTGGTGATCGTGCGGTTACTCCTGTAGAATATCTCCGGGTTCCGCATGGACCTCATCCAGGAACCGCTGACTCTCGTTTGATGAACAAGGAGGATTGATCATGAGGCTGAGACGTCTGTTGCTGTTTGCGTTGGTCGTCTGTTCGATGTTACTCGCGGCGGATCCCTCCGCCCCGACACCGCTGCTCAAGATCGGACAGCCGGTAGCGTGGTGGTTCGTTTTCAAGTTCAATACCGCCGCACTCCCCAGTTGCGGCACAGCCCAAAGAACCTGCATCTTCGGCGGTACCGTGCAACCCTATAAGAAGTTCGGCCAGCAGTTCGCATATGCCAGCAGCGCCGACCCCACTCTGAAGCAGGGAGACGGTTGCGCCGGAGATACCAAGACCGATCCGCTGGGCGCGACCTTTGACCAGGTCTATAACGCGAACGGCAAATTTTTTTATGTGCTCTGGAACGATCAGTTCTATGGAGACCCCATCAAAAGCAAAGACAGCCCCGCGGGTCATTCCAAGGGCATGCTCGCCTGGAACAAAGACGGCGCCGGTTTCGTCATGCAGGTCTCGACTCCCTCCTGGCCTGCCTCCGGAAGCTCGAAAAGCCAGCGCAAGACCGACGGCAACACGCTCGGGTGCGTGTCGGATAACGACGTCCTGGTGAGCCAGCACTTCTTTGCCTTGCAACTCACCAAAGACGATCTCGTCCAGGTCCTGAAGGCCCTGCAAAACTCCAGCGTGGTTACCGACCCGACGAAACCTCAACTGGTGAGAAACGGCGGCCCCGCGGACGTACAGGCGCTGGTCAAAACCCTGGGGAGCACCTCCAAGAGCACTACCGCCACCCAGGCCAAACTCTCCAGCGGCGTCCTGCTAATCTCGAAGCCCTCCGACCTGAATGTCCCGCCGTGGCAGATGGCTTCGGCCCTGCTGGGCGGCGAACCGCTGCGGGCCGCAACGTGGTGGACCAAGCCGGAGATTCCCACCACCACGGCGACCACGAAAGTCGAATGCTGGGACCCGTCGCTGGGCAAGCCCGGGCCGGTCGAAATCGCCACCAGCGGCAGCTGGTCCGGCAAGACGATCGGGCTCGAAGGCCAGGCCGTACCGGACGGCAATCACGCCAAGATCGGCGTCTCCATCGGCGACCACAATTACGCCATTTTCTCTGACCTGAATCAACAGGGGTCGCTCTCCGGACCAAACTGCGATAGCAGCCAGGATGGCCGGGGAGGCCTGTTTTACGTGGTCGACGACCCTTCGCTCTCGCGCAGTGTGCGAGACCTGCTGAAGGGCGGGACCGCGGACCAGAAGTAACTCCCGGGCTTCACTCATCACGCTATCGTAGAGTGATGAAGGCTTTGGTTAAGAGCAAGAGCCAGCCAGGGTTGTGGCTCGAAGAGATCGCCGAGCCCGCGATCGGGATCAACGACGTCCTCATCCGCGTATTGCGGACCGGCATATGCGGCACGGACGTGCACATCTACAAGTGGGACGAGTGGGCGCAGGAGACCATCCACGTGCCGATGGCGATCGGGCACGAGTTTGTGGGACGGATCGAAGCGGTTGGCTCCAACGTTGCCGATTTCTTCCCGGGCGACATCGTCAGCGGGGAAGGACACGTGGTCTGCGGACGCTGCCGCAACTGCTTCGCGGGGCGGCGGCACCTGTGCGCGAAAACGATGGGCGTTGGAGTCAACCGGCCGGGCGCGTTCGCGGAATACATCGCGCTGCCCATGACCAACATCTGGCGGCATCATGAGGGCATCGATCTCGATGTCGCCGCCATCTTCGACCCCTTCGGCAATGCCGTCCACACAGCGCTTTCCTTCCCCGTCCTTGGGGAGGACGTGCTCATCACCGGCGCGGGGCCGATCGGGATCATGGCGGCGGCGGTGGCACGGCATGCGGCCGCGCGCTACACGGTGATCACAGACCTCAATCCCTACCGGCTGGAGCTGGCGAGCAAGCTCGGGGTCACGCGCGCGGTCAACGTCCGCGAGCAGAAACTGGGCGATGTGCAGAAAGAGCTGGGGATGACCGAGGGCTTCGACGTTGGGCTGGAGATGTCCGGCAACCCGGCGGGCTTCCGCGACATGCTGGCCAACATGAGTCACGGCGCCAAGATCGCGATGCTCGGGATTCCCAGCGGCGAAATGGCGATCGACTGGCGCACCGTCATCTTCAATATGCTCACCATCAAGGGCATTTACGGTCGCGAAATGTACGAGACCTGGTACAAAATGAGCGTGATGCTGCAATCCGGTCTGGATATTTCACCGGTGATCACCCACCGCTACCACTACACGGATTTCGAAAAGGGCTTCGAAGTCATGAGTTCCGGCAATTCCGGCAAGGTGATCCTGAGCTGGGACTAACTATTCCTGGCTCTCGCGCCTACCGGGGCGGGACAAGTCCGACGCCGAAGACGGCCAATGGCAGCAGACGCCGCATAGTCACGGCTTGCTCCGCGGAGCGTATCGTCCGAGCCAGCAGATCAGTAAGTTGCGGACGATCGTTCGCCATATCCGTTCATGCTTCTGGCAGTGGTGGCATGAACCCAAAGGGAGGGAGCGCAATCTGCGCAAGCTGGGATTTGCCATCGGATCTAGCGGGTAATTAAAGCGACCCGATGATTGCGGCAAGCCGCAAACTGGATGCCCCCGGTTCGTACACGCGAGACTTACGGCCTGTCCCACTGGCCAAGACTAAGGGGAAAGGCGCGTTTCTAGAGCTTGCTGACGTTGACGAAGTACAGATCCGTAGCCACTTCGAGCTGTTCTTTCCCCAGCTCCGTACGCATCGTTTTCCACGCGGCGGATGGATGAATTACCTGCCAGTGGTCTCGGGTCCCCACCTTCACGGGCATCTCGAACCCGGGTTCATCCGTCTTCCAGCGGTACGCCACGTCCCCCGGCTGCCCGTCGAACTTCAATTCCAGCACCGGCAGGGCGGTATGCCGCAAATATTGATCGAAGACCGGCGTCAGGTTCATCCCCGTCTTCTGATTGAAGTATGCCACGACGTCTTCCGTCATGATGTTCTGATACTTGAACTGCTGGTAGAAATCGTGGATCAGAGTCCACCAGCGCTGGTCGTTATCGACGACGCTGCGCAGGGTATTCAGGAAGAGCGCACCTTTGAAGTACTGATCTTGCGGCGGCGTGCGATTGACTCCGCGCTGCGCAATGATCGGCTGGCGGTTCTGCACTTTGGCCTTGTACCCGCTCAGGTACTTGATGGCATCGTCGTGCCCGTACATATACTCCACGTAGAGACTCTCGAGGTACGTGGTCCAGCCTTCGTGGATCCACATGTCGCTGCGGTCGGCGGCCGTCACGCTGTTTCCGAACCATTCGTGCCCGCTTTCGTGAATGATGATGAAATCAAATCGGGGACTGATTCCGACGCCCGTCCAATCGCGCTCCAGATAGCCGTTGGCGAAATGATTGCCGTAAGTGACCGCGCTCTGGTGCTCCATGCCTGAGTACGGCGCTTCGATCAATTTATAGCCGTCCTTCTGGAAGGGGTATTCCCCGAAGTAGTGCTGGTAGGCCTCGATCATCCCGCGGGCCTGCGCGAATTGCTTCTTCGCTTTTTCCAGATTTTCAGGCAGGGCGTAAAAATCCAGGTTCAGGTCGCCGAGCTTGTCCGCGAAGTGCTCGTAGTTTCCGATATTCAGGGAGACGTCGTAGTTGTTGATCGGATATTGCACCAGCCAGTCCCATCGCGTATAGCCATCGCCCAGGTCGGTCTTGCCCATGAACTTTCCGTTCGAAACGTCGACCAGCCCGGTCGGGATGGAGACGCTGATGCGCATGTTCTCCACTTCGTCGCGCCACTGATCTTTGTTCGGCCACCACACGCTCGCGCCCTGTCCTTCGCAGGCGGTGTTGACCCATGGATGGCCGGAGGGATCTTTGCGAAACGTGATGCCGCCGAAGCGTCCGCTCTCCACCGGATTCCCCGAGTAGTGGAACTCGATCTCATAGACGCGGCCTTTGCGCAGAGTCTCCGGGAAATCCACAAAGACAGCTCCCGAATCGCGCGTGTATTTCAGTTCGGCATCACCCAGCAGAATGCGGTTCACCTGCAGCGCATCGTGAAGATCCAACTGAATACGCGTGTCGTCTTGCAGCATCCGGAAGCGGATGGTGTTCTTACCGCTGAGGAACTTCTTCTCGGGATCGACGCGCACGTCAAGGTAGTAAGAGAGCAGATCGTTATTGGCGCGATACCGGCCGTATTCGCCGCGCAGGATGTCGGCGTGCGTCGGCGGCTGTTGGGCCGGCTGCGCGGCGGCGCACCATGCCAGCATGGCGGAGAACAGAACCCTCGCGAACATAGCGTGCTTCCTTCCTTAAGGCTGATTGACCGTGAAACTGTAAAGGCTGTCGCCCGCGGCCACCAACAGATATTGCTTTCCATCGAGCGTGTAGGAGATCGGGCCGGCGCTGGGCGCGGCCATCAGGGTGGAATGCCAGAGAATCTTGCCGTCGCCGGCGCGGAAGGCGATCAGGTTCTGGCCGTTGCTGGTGAACAGCAGATTGCCCGCGGTGCTCAGGTTGTTGGTGATTCCGCCTCCGCTCGGCCACTCGTGCCGCCATGCGATTTTGCCGGTCTTGTAGTCGATTGCCAGCAGCGCGTTGCCTTCGCTGCCTGCGGCGGAATCCAGGCCGCCCCAGCCTTGCGGATGGTCATCGACGTCGGTCAGGTAGTACATGCTGTAAGACCGGCTTGTGCCGACATAGAAGAGCCCAGTCTCCGGATTGAAGCTGGGCGCCTGCCAGTTGGTGGCGCCGTTAGAAGAGGGCGAGACGAGGACGCCGTCGGTCGTGGGGAATTTCTTGGGGTCGGGAATCGGCTGGCCCTTGGCGTCGATATCCCTTGGCCCAATTCACGGTGTCGATGAACGGCGCGCCGACCAGGCGTTTCCCGGTGACGCGGTCGAGCACGAAGAAATACCCGTTGCGGCTGGCCTGCGCCACGAGCTTGCGCTTTTGACCGTCGATTACGCCGTCGAAGAGGATCGGCGTCTCTACGGCGTCCCAATCGTGCATGTCGTGCGGCGAGGGCTGGAAATACCAGACCAGTTTCCCGGTGTCCGGATTGATCGCCACGATCGAGCAGGTGTACAGGTTGTCGCCCTTGCGGCTCTTCTCCGCCATCACGGGATTGGGGTTGCCGGTGCCCACGATGTAGAGGTTGAGTTCGGGATCGTAGGTGCCCGGAATCCACGGCTGCCCGGTGCCGTGCGCGGAGGCGTATTCGTCCGGCCACGTCTCGATTCCGGGCTCGCCTTTGCGCGGCGTGGTCCACCATTTCCATTGCAGCGCGCCGGTCTCCGGATCGCGCGATTGCACGAAACCGGGATTGTCCAGATGGTCGCCGCCGATGCCCACGATGACGTGATTGCCGATAATTACGGGCGCGACCGTGGATGTGTAGTCCAGCTTGGGGTCGGCGATCGACACCTTCCAGCGCTCCTTGCCGGTGCGGGCGTCCAGGCTCACCAGGTTGCTGTCGGGCGTTTCGAAGTAGAGCCAGTTGCCGTACATGCCGACGCCGCGATTGCCGATCGTGCTTCCCGTATTGGGCGGGTATTGATAGTGCCAGAGTTCGCGTCCGGTGCGCGCGTCCGCGGCCCACACGTTGTTGGGCGACGTGAAATACAGAATGCCGTTGACCATCAGCGGAGTCGATTTGATCTGTACGCCGCCCCTGCCGCCTCCGCCTCCGCCGCGGCGAAGCGGGTCGCCCAGGCCAGCGAGAGCGTGTGCACGTTGGCGGCATTGATCTGCGTCAGCGGAACTGAAGCGTTGTCCGGAGTAATCGCCGTTGTAAGTCGGCCACGAATCGGCTTCGGGGCTTGAGTAACTCGGCCGGAGTCAGTCCCTGGCCGCACAACGAAGTTACGGCGAAAGCGAGGCACAACAGGAAACGCATTCTCATTTGAGGGTCACCAGGTAGGCGGTCACGTTGTGGATGTCGGCGTCGGTGTACTTGGCCAGCATGTCGGTGTGCAGCTTCAACGGGTCGTGGATTTCGACTTTCGGCGTGGCGCCGTCGCGCGTGAAGGAGTGATACTCGCCCTCGGAATCGCGCAGCGAGACGCTGAAATCGTCAACTCGGTCGAGCGTGCCGGTAATTGCCTTGCCGCTTGCCGGGGTTACGGTAACCGTGATCGCGCTCTTGCTTGCGCCGCCGCGTCCGCCCCGGCCACCACGGGGCTGCAGCCAGCGCGATTGCAGCGCGAAGCCATCGTAGCGGCTGCCGATGCCCTTGAGGTCGCCAGACGCCGAATGGCAACTGCTGCACTTGCCGGCGCCGTTGAAGTAGGCCTCGCCCTTCTTGGGATCGCCGGTCAGCACGTCGAGGAAGGCATACGTGGAACGATGCCCGGCGGAGTAAGTCTGAACGTGCAGCCAAGCCACCAGGTCGGCGATCTGCGCCTCGGAAAGGCCGGGCTTCGGCATCCCCATGTCGGGGCGGCCCTCGCGCAGCACGGGAGCAATCAGGATGCCCTTTTCGTCATCCAACACGAGCACGGAACGGATCAGGTCGGGCGCGCCGGGGCCGCCGCGGCCGGTGGCGCCATGGCAGCCGGCGCAGTTCGCGGTGTAGAGCTTGGCGCCGCGTTCGAAGGCCGCCGGATCTTCCTTGGCTCCGGCAATCGCAGCCGTGATGCCCTTCTCGCCGGTGCCACCGCGCCCGCCGAATCTGGGCTCCTGCGCCTGCAGCCATAACACGGCCGGAGCCAGCAGCAACACACCCGGTAGCGCGAATCGTCTCAAGAATTCCATCGTCCCCCCGCTTTGCCAGTTTACGCCAAACTGGAAGCATGCCAAGACGCGTAGCGATGGTGACCGGAGCGTCCAGTGGAATCGGGGCGGCGTTTGCCCGCCGGCTGTCGCGCGATGGATTCGCGGTGATCCTGGTAGCGCGGCGGGCGGACCGGCTGGAGGCGCTGGCGCGGGAACTCGTCGGCGCGGAGACGATCGCGGCCGATCTGACGGCGGATGAGGGATTGGCGCGCGTGGAGCAGCGGATCGCGTCAGCGACGGACTTGGAGTTGCTCGTCAATAATGCCGGCTTCGGCACCAAGGGGAAATTCTACGAAGCGCCGCTCGAAGAACAGGACGCCATGCACCGGCTGCATGTAATCGCGACCATGCGGCTCACGCGTGCGGCGCTGGCAGCGATGGTCCCGCGCGGCCGCGGCGGCGTGATCAACGTCTCTTCTGTGGCGGCCTTTGGGCAGAGCCCCGGAAACGTCAGCTATTGCAGCACCAAGGCGTGGATGAACAGTTTTACGGAAGGGCTCGACCTGGAATTGAAGAGCGCCGGGTCGCCAGTGTGCGTGCAGGCACTCTGTCCGGGCTTCACGACTACCGAGTTCCACGATGCGATGGGCATGAGCCGCGACGGAATCCCCGGCTGGATGTGGATGCGGGCCGAGGATGTGGTGGACGCGTCCCTGCGCGGACTGGCTCGCGGACAGGTCTTCGTGGTGCCGGGCGCGTTCTACAAGCTCATCGTCAGCGTGGAAAAGGTTGTGCCGAGGTGGATTCGCTCGGCTGCGATCGTGGCGGCGGGGAGACGAAGACGGAAGTAGACGGGCAAGCTAAAGCATGCCCCACCACTGCACATGGTTGCGTTGGTGGCGCATGCTTCAGTTTGCGCGCAGTCGAGCGAAGCTCGCTGCGATCAGGCTTACATCCGGCAAGTCCACGCGGGGGGCGACGTGCGGGGAACCGGGGTGCGCGAGAGCAGGAAGAAAAGGCGGGGCGTGGCGGCGATCTGTACCTGGGGGGCGGAGCGGACGACACTCTGATAGGCAACAGGCATCAGGAAATCGGTGTCGGGATGTGCGGTAACCAGCGCACCGACTTCTTCGGGTGAACGCGCGGTAATCAAGGTCGCGATCGGGACGCTGCTGGCGAGGCCCCAGGCTTGGAGGCGCGAGCGGAACTCCGGCTCGTAGCGCGGCAGGTTGTTGAACTGGTCCACCGTCACGCTGATCCCCATGTCGGGAAAGGGCATGCCGTAGGGGCCCGCCGGCAGGGAGACTGGAACCACGGCGGCGTAGCGAAGGTGAGACAGGGGAAGCACGGAGGCATAAAGGTCGTCGGCGAATTCGAAGATGATCAGCGGATTGCCGCGGCCCTGCTCGCAGTACGCCGAGAGCGGCGGCGCGGCGGGCTGCACCGTGCCTGCCTGCGCGTTCAGCCCCCAGGGGAGGGACGGACCGGAGGCCTTGATCAGAAAGGCAGCGGCGAGCCCGACCGCCATCCACCGGGCATACTGCGGCGTGGCGAAAGGGCTCCAGCCGGCGGTGAGCAGCGCGAGCGCCGGAATCAACGGGAGAAGGTAGGCGGCATTGCGATACTGCCAGCCGAGCACGGCCGCGAGCATCACCATCATCCATGCGGCCAGCAGGATGGAAGCGGAGGTGCGCCGGCGTAAGTCGGTCAGGTAGGCGGGAAGCGCGGAGAAAGCGGCGGCCAACAGCAGAGGGTCGGTGACGGCGAGCCGCAAGAAGTAGAACGAAGCCTGAGTCTCGCGCGAGGTTTGGGGAGGCGCTCCCGCGCCGTAGCCGAGAATCTCGACCGCGATGTGCTCGGTCCAGAACCAGCGGTAATGCGTCCCAAGCTGGTACAGGAACCAGGGCGCCGCGAGCGTGAAGGCGAGTCCCGCGACGATGAAGAGGCGGAGGAAGGCCGGGCGCTCCTTAGGTCGCGCGGCTAGCCAGTACAAACCGAGAACCGCGAGCGGCAGGATGCCGGCGATGCCTTTGGTGAGGATAGCCGCGGCTACGGATCCTGCAAAGCCCCAGAGCGCGGCGCGCGATTCCAGCCAGGGGTCGCAGAAGAGCGCATAGAAGGCCGCCACGTAGAAGGAGACCAGGAAAGCGTCGCTCAGGCACATGGTGGAGAGCGAATACCAAAGGTGGTTGGAGAGCAGCAGCACGGCCGCGATCGCGCCGGCTTGCCAGCCGGCAAGTTCGGCGGCCCACAGAAAGAGGAGGCCGAGGGCGAGCGCGGAGAGGATCATGCCGGGCAGGCGGAGAGCCACGCGCGATATCCCCAGGACCTTAGTGGAAAGCGCCGCGCCCCAGATCAACAGGGGCGGCTTGTAGAGGGCGTAGCGTCCCATGAAGCGGGGCGTTAACCAATCGCCATCGCGGGCCATCGCGATCGCGGAGTGCGAGTAGAGCGCCTCGTCCTGCGCGGTGATCTTACTAATGGGGTCGATGTAGTCGCCGGCCAGGCCAACGCGGGCCGCGCGAACCAGCAGGCAGGCCAACGCCAACAAGGCAACGGCGAAGAGGGCCCGTCGCATACGGTAAAGACGATAACACGGGATCAGTTGGGGAAGGCGAAGGCCCTCCCCATTTGCCTACTTCGTTTTTTCCACGATGCCCAGTTCGGTGAGAATCTTGGGTTGGGCTTCGTCCATCGCCAGCAGATTATGGCAGGCGTTGCAATCCTGCGAGATGCTCTTGCCGTCTTTGGCGTTGTGTCCACCATCGTGGCAGCGGAAGCATCCGGGAAAGTCGGTGTGCCCGATGTTCATCGGATACGCGCCCCAGGTCACCTTCATCTCCGGGAAGATGTTGCGGTTCCAGACCTCGAGCAGTTCTTTGCCGGACTGCGCGATCTCCGCCTGTCGCTGGGCGTACAGGGCGGGATACGTGTCCTGGTAGTACTTGGCGAAGGCCGCGGGGATCTTCTGTGCCGCTTCGTCACGCGACATGTAGTTGACCTTGAGGATCTCGACGCCCTTCTTCTTGGCGAACGGCAGGGTGTTGGAGATCAGGCCGGCCACCATCGCCTTATCGATGCCGCGATCGGGAAGGTCGTAGCTGTGCGCGGGACGATTGTGACAATCGATGCAATCCATTTCGCGGATCGGCGCTCCGCCGCCGTCGGGTTTGGCATCGGCTGTGGTGTAGAGGGTCTGGCGTCCCGGGCCGTTGTATTCCACCCAGGGGATGTTCTGCCTCTGTTCGTCAGTGGCGGCGTAGCGAATGTGGACGCCGGGGCCGAGGTGCGTGCCGTGAATGCCGATGCCGTGGTTGCCGCCGCCGATCTTCATCAGCAGAACCGTCTTGGTGAGGCTGTTAGTTTCGTCGTCGGCGAATTTGCTGATGACGCGCACCCGGTCCTCGCCATACTTCTGGGGCCAATGGCAGGTTTCACAGGTTTCGCGCGCCGGGCGGAGGTTATGCACGGGCGTCGGTATCGGCGTGGGATAGGTGTGCAGCGCAACCGCGAACAACTGCCGGGCCCCGGAGAGTTTGCTCTTCACGAACCATCCGGCGCCGGGGCCGATGTGGCACTTCACGCAGTCCACGCGCGAGTGGGGCGAGTTCTGATAGGCGGTGTATTCCGGCTGCATCACCGTATGGCAGGTCTTGCCGCAGAAGGTCACGGAGTCCATGTAGTTTACGGCGCTGTAACCCAACTGACTGCCGATGACGACGTTGACTACGGTGGTGAAGCCGACAAAATAGGCCAGCTTGCGCAATTCCGGGTTGGCCCAGCTCAGTCTTGGAAACTCAGGCGGATAAATATTCTGGTGGCCTTCGCGTCTCCTCTTGAGCCACATGCCCAACGGGATCAGAGTCAGGCCGCCGAAAAACGGGCCGGGGATGGTCAGAAAGGCTAGCATGCCGAGGTAGGGATTCTCGGTTTCGCCTCTCATCGTGATGGGAAGAAGGAAAAGCCAGATCACGGTGGTGGTCGTAACAAGCACCACTCCGAGAAGGCTGATCCAGTTGTTGCAGAGGTGAATGAGGGGGGACAACCAACCACGTCCCCCGGGTGCGGTATTGTTCGGCGTCATGCGTAAGTTAGTCTCCCGCAACGTGTGCTTGCGGTTTCTCGCTTTCCGTTGATTCCTGCTGTTTGACGGACTTTCCGGTCAGGAATGCGGTGTTCAATGGATATACATCCGGGTCAAAGATGATCGAGTAGAAATGCCAGACCACGATGGCAAGCGTGGCCAGCAGAGCCTCGTAGAAATGTACCGACGTGGAAATATCGAGCCAGGCTTTAGGCAGCAGTTTCATGGCGAGGTTATTCGCCCACAGCAGAGCGCCGGAAGCGATCATGACGATGGCGCCCCAGACCACGGCCCAGTACTCGGCCTTTTCGATATAACTGTGCGCGGAACGTCCGGGGGGCTTGTCGCCCAGCCCAAGATTGTACGCGAAGTTGGAGAGCGCCTCACGCGGATCGTTGGTGTTGGGCAGCATCTCTTTCCAATGTTCGCGCAATTTGCGGTTGACGATCAGGGAAATCAGGTGCGTGACGGATACCGCCGATGAAAACCGCGGCTGCGACGCGATGAATCAGGCTCCGCATGGAATAACGGCCCTCCATAAGGAGGAGCGGGCGCGCCCACCACTGGTCGGGATATTTCAAGGCGAAGCCGGTCCAGACCAGCGTGAGGAAAGATAGTGCGAGCACCGCGTGTTGGAAGCGTTCGAACGGCAGCATGCGGATGTCGTGGGCGTGGCTAACGGCGGTGGTAATGACCCGCGCCTTGCGGACCCGCGTCCGGAAGCGCAGGCGGACCAGTTTGCGTATCCAGTCGCCGCCCTGATGGAGCAGCATCAGGCCGATGGTGACGGGAATAATGAGGAGGTAGAACTGGCGGACCCATTTGAGAGCGTCGGGTTCGGTGGAGCCCTCCGCCACGTGGACCTGGCTGATAGCGAAGCGGGTGCCGGCGCCGGGATGGCACTGCCCGCACGTTTTGGGCAGGTTCTTGGCGTTCACCGTGCTATTGGCGTCGGCAGTGGGGAGGATGTTGTGAACGCCGTGACAACTGGCGCAATTGGCCACGGTCTGCGATCCGCTCTTGGCGGCGAGGCCGTGAAAGGAGGAATCGAAACTGACCAGGCGATCGCTCGGCATGCCGAATTTCTTCGTCAGCCGGACATTGCCGTGGCAACTTCCGCAGGTATCGCGGATGTGGGCGTTGTTGACGCTGCTCTCGGTGTTGGTGTGCTTGAGAATCTTGTGTTCGCCGTGGCAATCCGTGCACAGCGGAGCCTGGGTGATGCCGCGCGCCAAGGCTTGCCCGTGTACGCTGGCGCGGAACTGTGTGACCACGTCGCTGTGGCACATTCCGCAGGTATCGGGCACGGCGGTGCGGAAGGCTTGAGATTTGGGCGGCAGCAACTCGTGGGCGCTGCCGTGGCAGAGCGAGCAATCGGGGGCGCCTTCGTTACCGCCCTTGCGGGCTTGGCCGTGGACACCCTTCTCGTACTCACCGGCCTGATCGGCGTGACAGGTGACGCAGGCCGGCTTGGGGATATTGGCGGGGTGCGGCACCTTGTCGTGAGACTCGTGGCAGGTGTCGCAGGAGAGGCTGGAGTGCGCGCTCTTCTCGAGTTTCTGCCCCTGCTCGTGACACGAGGTGCAGGCGGCCGGCGCCTCGGATCCCGCGGCGTATACGAGGAGCGCCGGTAACCCCGGCGAAAAGGCCCAAAAGCAACGAACCGAGGCTCAGGCCAAAGGAGGAATATGCCCGGTTCGTCATGCGGCTAAACTCCCATGGATGCTCTTCCGACGAACTGCCCGTAAACGTAGGCAGCAGCCACCAGAAGGCCGAGAAGGACGGCAACCACCGTCATGATTTTGCCCCATTTGTCGATCACATCGAGTTTCTGGGAGATAGAAGTCTGGTCGACCACAGGACCGCTGTTGACGTGCAGCGAATCGTCTTCCTTGCCGGCGACGATTTTCCGCCAGATGAACAGTACGATCACAATGGCGGTGACTACGATCCAGAGAGCGACGAACGGACGCAAATCGAAATTCACTGTTGACCTCCAAAGTCGGGTTCACAATCGAATCTGCGGCCCCGGACGAGCAACGGAGCCCGCGGATGGATGGAAGCTGGTCTTGTCGAAGGTTTTGCCGGTGGCCTCTTCGATGGCCTCGACCACCAGGAGCAGATAAGCATCGAGCGAACACTGTACCTGGCGGCGAGTCTCGCAGGTACCGTCGGCGGCCTGGTCCTGGCACACGGAGCAGACGTTGCGGCGGATGGCCTCGATGTAGGGATGAATGTCGTCGCTTTGGACCGATTGAATGGCTTGGGCGACTTGGGGGAAGAGACGGAACAGGGCGCAACTGGAAGGATTCTCCAGGCCGCATTGTGCGTCTAAGGTTCGTTCCGTGCATAACCCGCAAATCCGGTTTCGGACAATGGCCTCTAATTCTGCTAGTGAGCGGTCCATGTTCAAATCTCCTTTCCCGGAGTAGAAGTGAATGCACGCCGGAGTCCACGCCGGCACGGGGCTAAGCTATTGAATTTTGCAACGTTTAGTTCCGGAATGCCGATTTCTTGGGGCTATTGACGCAGATGCCGGACCGGAATTGGGGGAAATTCCGCTCGCCATCGCGTGACCGTGGGGTTTGTCAACACGCAGGCCGGCAGCCATGATGGCGAGCAGTACCGTGTTGATCGGGTCAGCCTCGCTGACTACCGATACAATGCCGGCTTCCCACGCCTGGGCCAGGAGTTGGGGATCTTTATTGACGATCAGGACGATCCGCTCCGGGTTGGCCAGGGGGAGGGGCAGCCGTTCGAGCGCGGGTTGATCGAGGACCAGGACGCAATTCTGCGTCGGATCCGGCCGATCGACCGATTCGACATGCCATGCGCAACTATGGCACAAGGCTTCGTGAACGGCCGCGGCATATTCGCCATCGGTGATCGCGAGCTGAACCGTTTGCATCATGGTCGACTCCACTCCTCCGCCTGACAACCAGCTACTTCGTCTCCTTGTAGCCGTCGAGGTTCTTGTGCTCGGCAAAATACTTGCCGGCGTCGGTCAGCTCTTTCGGCTTGGCCTTGGAATCCACGTGGCAAAAGACGCATGCCTTCTTGGTCGACTTCATGTATTCCGCCTTGCCGTACGAGGCCGTAGAGCAAACCAGGAAACCGCCCAGCAAAATGACAGCGGGCAAAGCAATTTTCAAATGGGACATAGTGCCTCCAGTCCCAGAGGTAGCAATTGCAGCACCAACCCCCTAAGCTTAGGATTCCGGGCATAGTTGTCCGAAATAGGAAGGGTCTGAATCGGGGCATTCCCCCCAAATCACAGCACGTTGGGCCAATTCGCGCACAGCGCTTGCTATAATCGAGTCCAAGTTCCACTAATGTCTAAGCTCACTCCAGGTTGGCAGAGAACCAGCGTATTGGAATCGGTGTTCGACCAGCTTTCCGACGCACTGGTTTTGTACGATCCTGAATTCTGCATCAACGGCGTCAACCGTGCTGCTGAAAAACTCTTCGGTATGGGCAGCGAAGAGATGCTGGGAAAGCACTGCCAGGAGATTTTCAAATGCAGCGTGTGCGAGCCTAATTGCGGTGTGCTGGTCGGGTTGAACCAGCCGCTGGCGAGTGCCAACTGCACCGTCCGGCTGCATACGCCGAACGGAATGGAACGCCTGGTGGTGATGCGGACCAACCAGATGTTCGACGATGCGGGACATTTGACCGGTGTGGTTGCGACCATCAAGGACATCACCGAGGAAGCGGCGCCGCAAAAGCGCGAAGTCATCGCCGAATCGGGTCCCATGCGCGAGGTGATGAACTTCGTGCGCCGGGTTTCGTCGAGCGAGGCGACCACGATTCTGCTCGAAGGCGAAAACGGCACCGGCAAGGACCTGGTGGCCAAGACGCTTCACTACCAGAGTGTTCGTCAGGCCGAACCTTTCATCGCGATCAATTGCGCGGCTATTCCCGAGACCCTGCTCGAAAGCGAGTTGTTCGGCTACGAGAAGGGTGCCTTCACCGATGCCCGGGCGCAGAAGCGCGGTATTTTCGAACTGGCGGATAAGGGCACCCTGTTTCTAGACGAGATCGGCGAGATCCCTCTGATGCTGCAGGCGAAGCTGCTGCGGGTTCTGGAAGAACAGACATTCCGCCGGCTGGGCGGACTAAAGGACATTCACCTGGATCTGCGGGTGATCGCGGCTACCAACAAGAATCTGCGGGAAGCAGTCAAAGAAGGCGCGTTCCGGCAGGACCTGTATTTCCGGCTGAACGTCATCCAGATTCTGATTCCGCCGCTACGCGACCGCACCGAAGACATCGTGCCGATGACGAAGTTCTTCATCGAGCACTATAACCGCAAATTCAAGCGCCAGATCGAAGGCGTCACGGACGCCGCCGCCAAGCTGTTGATGGCCCATGACTGGCCGGGAAACGTGCGCGAACTCCGCAATGCGATTGAGCGGGCGATGATCCTGGAAGAGGGCGCCTTCATCACTGCCGCCAGTCTGCCGATTGCGATTTTACGTCCCGATGGCAGCGCTCCAGCGGGCAGTGCAAGCCTGGAGATTCCCACCGATGGCCTCTCGCTCGAGGACAACGAGCGCAGCCTGCTGGTCCGCGCCCTCGAAAAAACCGATGGCAATCAGACCCAAGCGGCCCGGCTACTGCGCATCACTCGTGACACCCTCCGCTACAAAATGAAGAAGTTCAATCTGCGCTAGGAGTTGCACGGCAGCCGCCGTTCGGCGGTCACCCACAGTTGCTCAAACCTGCCTGTGATTTGTTGTATTATCTAGCACGTAGGGCTATTGCGCTCCAGGGTTTACCTGGATACTATTGTGTTTTCATTCACAAGTTTTACAGAGATTTACAGAGATCCCAGAGGTTCCCCTTGTACCTTCGAACCACTTTTTTTGCAGTTTCCTGCCTGGTCTTGGCAATCCCCGCCCATAGTGCTGTCAGCATTACAGGTATTAGCAATATCTCCGTCACGGTGGACCCGAGCGGACAGTATTCCGTGAAGGCTCCCGACATGTCCTGGAATTTCAGTGGAAACATCGGTGTTTCGCTGAACAACCTGCAGGTGGGTGCCGGCGCGGATGCCCTGGGGGGCTACGCCGAAATCACGTTCGATTTCCAAGCCGGGGGTGCCCGCCATGCCTCGATTCGCAGCTACTCGAATCATCCGAACGTACTCTTCACCCTGAGTAACCCCACGGCCGATATCGCAAACAACTTCAGTTTCCCGAACTGGACGCAATATCCGCAGGGTCTCGACCACCTGACCTTTTCGGGGATTTTCGCTCCGCCCTCCTTCTGGGATTTTGCCGCCGACAGCCCCTTTGTTTTCTTCGACACCGCAGGCAGGACGTTCATTCTCTCGCCCGCCTCCAACTTCATGACGGCAAGCATGACCCGGGGGCCGAACGGGGAACTGGCCGGCGGGATTTCCAGCGCCATCCTTACCCTGCCCCGCGGATTCGAACAGCGCACGCTGCTGGTGGTGGAAAACGGCGTCAATCGCGCGTTCGACACCTGGGGGCATGCAATCACGGCGTTCACCGGAAAGACCCGCCCCGCCAACGATGCGGATGTCAGCCTGAACAAGATCGGCTACTGGACCGATAACGGCGCCGCCTATTACTACACGATGGCGCCATCGATGAACTACGAGCAGACGTTGAACGGCGTGAAAAAGAACTTCGACCAGGCCGGCATCAAGCTTGGATCGCTGCAGTTGGATAGCTGGTTCTATCCCAAAGGAAGCGGCGCCAGCTGGGATAACAACGGCGCGGGCATTTACCAATACGTCGCGGCCGCACCCCCGTTTAGCTCCGGCCTCCTTCGATTCCAACAGTCTCTCGGTGTCCCGCTGATCACTCACTCGCGTTGGATCGACCCCAGCAGCCCCTATCATTCGCTCTACAAGATGTCCGGCAACGTGGTGATCGACCCGGCTTATTGGGACACCGTTGCCGCCTACCTCTCGGACTCGGGCGTCACCACCTTCGAGCAGGACTGGCTGGCCGACAAGGCGCACACAGATCTCAACCTGACGGATGGCGACGCGTTCATGGACAACATGGCGGCGTCGATGGCCCGGCGAAATATCACGATGCAATACTGCATGGCCTCGGCCCGGCACTACATGCAGAGCGCCAAATACAACAACCTGACAACGATTCGCACCAGCGCGGATCACCTGCAGCGCGACCGCTGGACGGATTTCCTCTATGCTTCGCGCTTCGCCAGCGCACTCGGGGCTTGGCCGTTCACGGATAATTTCACCACTGGCGACGTCAGCCAGTTGCTGCTCGCCACTCTCTCCGCCGGCCCGCTGGGAATCGGCGACCCCATCGGCTCTATCAACGCAGCCAACCTGCTGCACTCGGTGCGGCGCGATGGCGTGATCGTGAAGCCGGACGTGCCGCTGGCGCCATCCGATGCCAGCTATACCAACATGGCGCATACCACCGACACGCCGCAGGTCGCGTTTACCTGGTCTGATTTCGAGGAACTACGTACCAATTACGTATTCGCATTTCCGCAGGGAACCAATACGCAGGCCGTCTTCAGGCCCGCCGATTTCGGTGTGAATTCGCCGGTCTACGCGTACGACTACTTTGCCGGCACCGGGAACCTGGTCAATGCCGCCGATCTCATCCAGACGAAGATTTCCGGAACCGTGCTGTATATGGTTCTGGCGCCCGTGGGCCCCTCCGGGATCGCTGTGCTGGGCGATACGGACCAGTTCGTCACGATGGGAAAGAAGCGCATCACCGGCATTGTCGATCGCGGCACGGCCCGGGTCTCGATCAGCTTCGCCGCGGGTGAAACATCGGTTGTGATCAGTGGGTACTCGCCGGTCCTTCCGATGGTCGCCGCCATGGAAGGATCCGCCGGCCAGGTGGTTTACAACCAGTCCACGCACCTGTTCCAGGTGCCGGTTACAGCCGGAAACAACAATACGGCGACTATCCGCATTCAGCAGTCGGGGCAGGCAAAACCGGCGCCTCTCCAGCCTCCGCACCACAATCCCGCGAAGGCGGGCACGAAGGCTAACTAATACCGCAGCCTAATGCGGTGACTGCGAGATAAATGCGAATTACCAACCGCTTGCTGCCGCGCGCGGCTCGGAATGGTGAGCGAGTGGTCGCTCATAACGCACAACATCACGCGGTAGAGTCAAACGCTACATCGGTCGAAAGGCCGACTCAAGGCCGTACTGCCAGCGTAATGCCGGACTGACTGGTGCTATCGCCCGCGCGCAGCAACAGCGGCACCGCGGCGCCGGTTTGGCCGGCGCGGGGGATCCGCAAGTTCACCTGAATCACGCCCGCCACCATTCCCGGAGCTCCGCCTGCGTACAACACGTCCGCTGTCTTTCCGCCGACCTGCGCAAGCACGGGCAGGACCGGAATCGGCAGGTTGTCGGCGGTGACGACCGCTCCATCAGGCTGGGGCGGGGAGAGTAGGCCTGCGCCGGTGGCCCAGAGCGTCACTACGGAACCGGCAGGGGCGGGGTTATCCGGCGAGTTGAGGCTGCCATCCTGATTCAATATGACGGCCTGTCCGCTACCGGAGGCGTCGGCCGAGAAGATTCCGGGCGTGGCGGCAGCCACGTTCATCGGAAATGGATCGGACGCCTGCCCCTGATATTGCACCTGGACCTGCGTGGTGGACCCGGTCACGCCGAAAGGCACCACGGCGTTGATCTGACCCGTGCTGGCATAGAGCAGCGGGCTCGCCACGCCGTCAAAGAGAACCTGCGTGTCCGCGAGCGTATTCGCAACCGCTCCGGAGCCATCCAACTGAGTTCCCAGGGGGACTGCCGGCCCCAGGTTGGAGCCCATGATCGTGACCACATCGCCGGGCGAAACCGCGTCTTGCGCATAGCTCGCAGCGTTGGACACGGCGGAGATGGAAGGAGCCGTGACGCCGCTCCCGGCAACCGAGAACAGGCCGTAGACTGTCACCACGTTGGAGAGTCCGGGCACATATACTTTTCCATTCGCCACCGTCGGGGGAACGAACTTCGTGACCGGCGGCATCTGGTCGCGATCGGAGTTCATATCGCTGTTCCACAACTCGTTGGCCAGGTTGGAGGCGTCGTACGCGTGCAGCGTGCCGGGCGTGCCCTCGTTGTAATCGCCCGTGCTCTCCCAGAGAATCCCGGAGCCCTCCGCGTCGCCATTTGCGGAGAGGGTCATTCCAATCCGCGAGAAGGGCACTGGATTTACCGCGATGGAGACCGGGTCGGCGCCGATGCTGCCGCCTGTGATCTGAAAACATTTCAAGGGTTCCCTCTGGCCTTGAACGTAGAGACTCGCAATGCCTCCGCGGCCCCACACCGCGAAATTGAAAATGGAGCCTGTGGACGCGGCGAGTACCGTAGCGCCGGTGCCCTGGAGCATCGCGTCGCCGTTAATCACGTAGAGAGTGCCGCCCTTATCGGCGCCAATGACGGTGTGTGTGCCCGGGATCAGGGCCGGTCCCGCGGAGATATCGAAATCATTATCCGACAGCGATTTCCAATCGGAGGGCGTAAATGAATCTATGGTCGCCGATCCGCCGGACGATATCTTCACAAAGCTCTCGCCGAAATTCTGCGCGCCATCGTAATCGCCGTTTCCGGTGATGGCGAAGATATTACCTTGCGCATCGGCTGCCGGGCCGCGGCCCGACTGCCACAACGCACCGGCGTCGCCGTTGGGTGTGCTGTTGTAGGTACTCAGCTGCCGAGTCAAGTCCGAAGCGTCATAACTCATCATCCAGCCGTGGTAAGGAGACTGGTCGCCATGAGAGCCAAAGCTGACATACACGGCATTGTTTGCGAGAAGCAACCCAGGGCGCTGAATGTGCTGCATGGCCTCGAATGGGAGGGTTCCGTTCGCGAGCGATGCCGACCCCGTGCCGCTTACGGTCGCGGAAATCGCGACTGGACCATTCAGTCTCTCGGCGCCGGTGGTTAAATCGAGCGCATGCAGATTAAACACCGGCCCGCCACCCTGCAGGACGTCCGCTACCACATAGATCACTCCGCGCTGCGGATCAATCACGCCCGTGCCGAGAATTCCGACCTCGTTGGAGATATCGCCATATTGGCCGAACAGAAGCGCTGCGGGTACGGACGGTCCGAGGTTTACATGCCACAGCACCGACACCGGCGACATCGCATCCGCATCAAACGCGTATACGCTGTTGTGCATGGTCGTGACAAAGACGACGTTGTGCGTGCCGCCAGCGATCGCGAGGCCGCTGACAAAAAGCGGTTGCGCGTAGACCTGACCGTCCACGGCGAAACTGCCCAGCTTACCGAAGGTCGACGGGGTTACCGTCGTCGAAGAAAGCTGCGTCTCCTGTAAGTTCGAGTTGGTGCGGTCATTACTTCCGTTCGCGGTGAGTATGTTGACTTGGGCATCCGCCAGCCAGCAGCCGAACAGGAGTAACGTGATAAATCGTGCTGCAGACTGCAAACGGCCTCCGGGGACGATCGAATATGGACGATCGAATATGAACTACATACCTTCCTGATTTCTAGATCCCCGCACGGAGTCTAAAGTTCCGCACCATTTCACCCTCGCCTGCCGGGACAGTTGCGAAGGGCACGACGTAAGGAAATGTAATGGAACTTTTGCGAAATGGAGGTGTTAATAGCTTTAACAGCTGGGGAATCAACGTTGCAGGGTTAACTTACTAAAGGGCGAGGCGGTATATCGCTAACGCGTTCTTACATCCCTGACTTGGCGGGAATGAAAACAAGGCGCGGCGCGGGCGCGTTTGCGTCCAACAGCCAGAGCGGACGTTCGCTCAATTCATTGAGACGGAAGAACGAGCCCATCGCGCTTAGCGTGGTGGGAGCGCAATCGCAGGAGAGCGTCGAAACGGTTCCAGTGGCCGCATCGATCGCGTCAACTCCGCGATCCCGTTCGGCGGCAACGAAAACCGTGCGGCCGTCGCTCGAGAAGGCCAATGCGGAAGGGGCGTTTACGCCTTGTACATCGCGCCGTGTAGCCGCGCCCATCAAATCCTGGAAGATGGTCAGCGTGCCGCCGTGAAACACCGCGGCGTCGTGGCCCGCGGGAGCGAAGGCCGCGAGCGCTCCAGGCGGCGCATCCAGCAACTTGCGACTATCGCCGGCCACGCCGATCAATTCCACCGGACCTCCGGCCGCATACAAAAGGTACGCGCCATCGTCGCTGACCGCCAGACTCTCCGACGCTGTAAGGCGCAGCTTGGTATTTGCGTGCACCCGGACCGTCCCGGCAAGAACCGGACCGTCAGGCAGTCCCTTAATCACCTGCACGCTGCTGTTCGAATACAGCGCGGCTACCGTGCCCGACGGGCTGAAGACCACGCGCTCCGGAGCGACAAGTCCGGAAACCTGAATTTCCACCGCGGAAGCCCCGTTAAGGCGGAAGAGATGCGGCGTGCCATCGGCCGCGAGCACCAGCGCGGAATCCATACGCGGCGCAACCGTGGCGGCAGTAATCGGGAAGCCGAACTCCACCCCCGCTCCGATCAACGATGCGCCGGGGATACCCTGCACGCGCCGCAACGTTTGCGACGACTGGTCGAAAACGAAGCCGGCCGATGGCGGCTGCAGGGCGGGGGGCTGGCCGTAAACCACGCAGGCGGCAAGACAGAGGGAGACGAGCGTTCTCATAGCGATTTACCTCGGAGGCCCTACGCTGCCGGTACCGGCAGTGATCGTGGTGCCGGGAGCGGCCGGAATCGGAGTGGCACCGCCGCCACTGTGCGTGGCGTAATACGCCCCGCCTGCCGCAGCCGCACCGACCACGGCCAATACCGCGATCAGTTTACCGGAAATCGCACCGCTCGATGCAGCGCCGCTGGCCGACAGGATGGCATTCGTCTGGGTAATGCTGATGGATGCGGTTTGGCCGTTGTGGGAGGCATTCACCCGAATCTGATATTGGCCCTTAACACCGTTCGGCTTGAGCCCGCGTGCCACGGCCTGGCCCTTGCTATCGGTAGTCATGGTCAGGGTCTTGGCTCCGTTGGCGAATGTGCCGCCCGCTCCGTTGGAAGGCAGCATAAACACCACGACCGCGCCGGCCACCGGCCTATGATTCTCGTCTTCCACCTGGACGACGGGCTCACGCGCTGTGCGCTGGCGAATGTTATTTACCGCTCCATCCCCCTCGACAACCACGAGGTTCAACATAGGGGCCACCTGGGCAGCCGCCGGTATCCAGAATGCCAGGATAAGTGATAAAACTCGCACAGCGAGCCTCCGCCTGCCATTATGGCACGCGATCTCCTAGGCCGGCGTAATCTTCGACACCTTTAGGATCCAGTCCGCTGCAGAAGCCAGCGAATCTGCGACATGGTCCGGTGGCGACGCCGGAGGACGCTCTCGGTATTGGCGATCGATCAGTACGGTGCGCACACCTGCCGCCGCGCCGCAATCGATATCGCGCCAGCGGTCGCCGACCAGGAAACTCTGGGCAAGATCGATCTGGTGCGCCTCGGCGGCAGCCAGCACCAGCCCGGGTTTGGGTTTGCGGCAGTCGCAGCGCTCGCTATCGTCGTGCCAGCAGACCAGGAACTCGTCTACCGGCAGCGCTTTGCCGATGGCGGCATTCATGGCGTCCACCGCCTCACGGGTCTGGTTTCCCCGCGCGACGTCCGGCTGATTGGTGACCACGATCAGCAGATAGCCAGCCTGCTTCAGGCACGCCAGGGCATCGGCCGCGTCGGGATAGATCCGAAGCTGGCCTAGTCCGGCGGGCGGGTAAGGCCGGCCATCGCGGACCATCGCCACGTTGAGGACGCCGTCGCGATCCAGGAATACGGCCTTCGTCACTTCACCGATTCCCACTTGGTTTCCGCCTGCTTCAGCGCCGGGTGCGTCACCAGCAGGTGCCAGATCACAGCCTGAAAGGCTTCCGCATGCGGCGTGACGTGACGCGCGTTCACCGTCGGCACGATCACGCAGGCGTCGGCGGACTGCGCGGTGTATCCGCCGTCGCGGCCCACGATCCCAGTCACCTTGGCTCCAACCGTTTTCGCATAGCGGATCGCGGCCACCAGATTGGGGCTGACATTGTTCTCCAGGTTTCCACCGCCCACGGAAAAGATCAACAGCGCATCGGTCTCGCGCAGGCGGCTGACGCGTAGCCAGGCATCGAATATGCCGGCCCAGCCCTCGTCGTTCGTGCGCGCCGTCAACTCACTGACATTGTCCGTGGGCGCGTAGGCCTCAAAGCCGCAGATCTTGCGGAAATCGTTGACTGCGTGCGAGGCGTTGGCTGCGCTGCCGCCCACGCCGAGGATGAAGAGCCGTCCGCCGCTCTCACGGCAACCGGCGAGGGTCGCTGCCACCCGCTCCACCGCGGCGGTGTCGATCTGGCGGATGATTTCCGTGGCTTCGGCGAGAAACTGCTCGGTAAACGTCATGGCGTAAGAAACTCCGTTAGATCGCGAATGCCTTCCAGCGAGCCGATCTCGTAGAAGCGGTCGGGCGATTCCCAGGCGGCCAGTTCGCCGCGCCGCAGCAAGTCCTGATAGACCGCTGCGAGATCGTGCGGCCGGTCAGCGGGGACGCCGTCGAACGCCGCGCGATGGAAGGCGCCAAGGCCGTAATCGATGTGATGCATGGAGGGCGTCCGGTTCGCCTTATCGTAAGCCACGATGCGGCCCCCGGTAAACTCCACGTTGCTGCTGTCCCACTTGCCGCGATTGCGATAGACCGTCATCAGGCCGAGCTTGCCGGAATCGGTGAAGGCGCCGAGCGCGGCCGCATAGTCGCAGGGCAGGTAGGAATCTCCGTAGATCACCGCGAAGGCATCGCCGAGCAGCGGCAGGGCTCGGTGAATCGCACCTGCCGTGCCCAGCAGTTGCGGCCCGTCCGGCGAGTATTCGATCTTCAGGCCGAAGCGGCTGCCGTCGCCCGCGAAGTCGTGGATCTGATCGCTGAGGTAGGCCACACACAGCACCACCCGTTCAAAGCCGTGGCGCCGCAGGAGGCGCAACTGATGCGCGAGGAACGGCTCGCCCGCGATTTCGATCAGCGCCTTCGGAACGGTCTCTGTAATCGGCCGCAGACGCGTGGCCAGGCCGCCGGCGAGAATGGCGATCGGCAGCATGCTCAGGAGCGCGCCATCAGGGTGGTGCCTTCGAAATCGAAGCGCACCCGCACTTCGCGCAGCCCGGCCTCGCGCAGTGCGTGCCGCAGCCGCGTCTTGTCTTCCGTGTAGAACATCAGGAAGCCGCCTCCGCCCGCGCCGATCAGTTTGCCGCCAAGCGCCCCGTTGGCGCGTGCGATCTCATAATATTCGTCGATCTGCGGGTTGGTCATGGAACGGGAGCGGTACTTCTTCCGCTCCCAATGTTCGTGCATGATGGCGGCGAAGCGGCGCAGGTCCCCCTGCTCGATCGCTTCCTTGCTCTCATAGCCGAACTGCTTGATCTGGTGCAGGTGATCGATCATGCCGCTATCGCCGCCGCGCGTCTTCTCGTCCTGCTCGGCAAGAATCGCGGAAGCCGAACGGGTGAAACCGGTGAAGAACAGCAGGAGGTTGTCTTCGAGGTTGTAGAGGGTCTCGCTGGAAAGCGAAAGGGGCGTGACATCCACGGCTTCCATCCTGGCGGAATTCGAAGGAAGTGATGCCGCCGAAGGACGCGATGTACTGATCCTGTTTTCCGACCGGTTCGCCCAGCAGGTCGATTTCAATACGGCAGGCCTGCTCCGCCAGAATTTGGCGCGGCACAAAGTCCTTATTCAGCGTGTGCAGGGCGCGCAAGAGTGCGATCGTGAAACTGCCCGAGGAGCCCAGCCCCGTGCCGGCCGGAATATCCGACATGCTGACGATCTCCAGGTGGCGCGCGGGCCACCGGCACCATGCGCAGGGCCTCGCGGATGATCGGGTGCTTGATCTCGTCGATGGTCTCCACCACTTCGGTCATCGAATACTTGATGAGGTACTCGGGCGGAAGGTCTCGTGCACCGTGATGTAGACGTACTTATCGATCGCCGCGGAAAGGACGAAGCCTCCATGTTCGCGGTAGTACGAAGGGAGGTCGGTGCCGCCTCCTCCGAGGGAAATGCGCAACGGGGTGCGGGTGATGATCATGCGTGCGGCTCGCGGTAGACAGATTCGATAATTCGCAGCGTGGCTTGCGCGTCGGCAATACCGGGATTGGGCTGGCGGCCAAGCCGGATATCTTCGAGGAACGCGGCGTTCTCGGCATGCCAGGAGTCATCCGCCATGGGATACTCCCAGGCGAGGGTTTCAGGCGGTCCCATTTCGGCGGACATCTTGTACCAGGTCAGGCGTTCCGGGCCATAGCTGCCGCCGAGGCCGCTGATTTCGAGCTTGCCGACGCGTCCCGAGATTTCGAAGCTGAAGAGGTTCTTCCACTCGGTCCAACTGGCATGCAGGAAGGCCACCTGTCCGCGCGCGGTTTCGAGCAACAGGAAGCCGTTGTCCTCCACCGGCATATCCCAGAAGTAAGTGCGCGCGCTGCCGCGGACGCCGGGAAAATCGCCGAGGAACCAGCGCGAAAGGTCGATCAGGTGCGCGCCTTGATCGATCAGTTCGCCACCGCCGGAGAGCGCGGGCACGGCGCGCCATTCGCGATCGTAGCCGGGGCGTCCGCCGTGTCCGTAGCGGCCGCGGATGAACATCATCTCGCCCAGCGCTCCGCTCTCGAAGATCTCGCGCGCCTTGCGAAATGCACGGTGGTAGCGGTGATTGAAGCCGACCCGCACCAGCGCGCCCGATTTCGCGGCCGCGGCCGCGACCGCGTCCAACTCGGCTGCCGATCGTGCGCCCGGCTTCTCGATCAGTACGTGCTTCCCCGCAGCCGCCGCCGCGGCGGCCATCGGCGCCAGTTGGTCGTGGGTCGTAGCCACGAAAACGGCATCCACATCGTCGCGCCGCACGGTCGCTTCCCAATCGATGGAAGGGGCTGCTCCCGGTGTCGCGGCGGCCAGTTGAGAGGCGCGATCGGCGCTCACGTCACAGCAGACGGTGACCGTGCCCGCCGGCAGAGCAGCGGCGCGCTTGCGACCAATCAGACCGCAGCCTACGATGGCCGCGCGCAGTGAGGATTTCGGGGTCAAAATGCATTGTAACCCTCGAGCGGACTCGGAATGCATGCGTGGCATGGCGGCTCAGTGTTCCCGCTGATAGAATTGAGGCATGTCGACGTTGTTGGAGAAGGCGCTAGAGAAGGTCGGCGCGCTGCCTCAGGATGAGCAGGATGCGATAGCGTCACAGATCCTGGCCTCGTTGGCTGACGAGGAGGCTTGGAAGGCCCGCTTTGCCGAGAAACGCGACGTGATTCGTCGGATGGCTAGGGAAGCTTTGGAGGAATACGAGCGAGGCGAGACCATGCCGTTGGACGATCTGCTTTGATGCAGTCGCGGACCACTCGCCAGTTTTGGCGATTGTTTTCGCATCTTCCGATCAGCGTTCAACGTGATGCCCAGCGCGCGTACCGTCTCTTCCAGAACAATCCAACACACCCCGGGCTGCAGTTTAAGAAGCTGGAAGGCGAAGAAAACATCTATTCGGTTCGCATCGGCCTGGATATCGGGCGCTGGCAGTGATGAAGAAGGATAGCATCGTCTGGTACTGGATCGGCAGCCACGCCGAGTATGATCGGTTGGTCTGAACATTTTCGGCCGCCACTGCCCTGCATCGTCCCGACGTTCTCTGCCTAAATCAGCCGGGCCTAACGCTTCAGCGGATCTTCAATCCACGGAGGCGTGGCCTGAATTAAGCGGCCGAGCTCGGGCTCGAGCTGTTCCATCTTGACCTTCATCTCCCAGGCGATTTCCCGGTAGCTGAAGTGGCCTTTTACGCCGCTGCGAAGGCGAGAAATGTATTCCGCCTCCGCGAAATCCATCTTGAAGAGAAAGCGCGACCGCGCCCCGAACGGCAGCAGATATTCATTGGCCGGGGCGGGCAGGCGGCGCATCGCGGCCAGGGCAGACCGCATCGCCGCCTCGTAGAGCGCACCGGCGCCGGATTCCGTTATCAGCGCGGGAGTATCGAAGCCGAGGTTGCCGCTGTATGCCTGGCGGAATTTCTGGCAGCGGCGATGACGGTGCAAATCGCGATACGCCCCGATGTCCATGGTGATGTCGTAGGCGTATAGCCCCCCGCGGAATCCGCCGAGGATCTCATCGCGCCGCGTGCGGCTGCGCAGCGCGACGTCGATGACTTCGGCGCGCTGCCGTTCGCTCCAGCAGCAGGCCAGTTCGTAGAGTTCGCGGAAGGGTCGAGCCGTAACGGAGTAGAGCAGCGTGGCCGCGATATCGGCGGGGACGTTCGTGGGCCGGATCAGATCCACGCGATCGCAATCGCCGCCGGCGCGCGCGGGCAGGTTCTGCGCCGCCCAGGTTCTGAGGTCGTCCCGAGATCGAATTGCGTGCTCGTCGGGGTCGGCGTGCCGCGCCAGTGTCGGCGCCAGCGCTTCGGCCTTGGCGGCGGGATCCCAGACGCAATCGGGCAGGTCCGCGCAGGCTTGCGCGATCTCGTCGCCCAGACTCCGCAACTCCTCGTACTCCGAGGCTTTCAGGCGGCGGATCTGCTTTTCGACAGTGCGAATGCTGGCCACTTGGCCGACATTGGTCGGGACACCCCAGAACAGCAGGTAGCGCGCCACGTCGAACGCGCGGGCGGCAAGGTTGCGCTGGTAGGCATCCGGCTTCATATCTTCGGGACGCGGCAGGCGCGCGGTCAGAGCGGCGAACGCCAGGTCCTTGACCTGCGAGTAGGCGGCCAGCAGTGCCTGCGCGGCGGCCTGATAGGCGGCGGCGTCCGCGGAGCCGAACTCGGGCGGCGTGATGAATCCGGAGCGCGAAAAATCCTGGTACCGCGACGACTTCGCCTGGCCGTCCCACAACGGCTCCTCTTCGATCTCGGTGGCCGCGAGTTCGCTGATCCCTTCGAAGCACATCACCGTGTGGCCGAGGTCGGCAATCGAAGCGTGGCCGTACTGGAAGTAGAAGCTCTCCAGAAATTTTTCGGAATTGTGGGTGCGCACCCACTCGATCGAATCACGGATGGAATCCGGCGACCGGCTGTATCGCGCCAAGGCGTAGGCGCTCTTTTCGGGCGGCATCGGCGCCACAGTGATCACGCGTTTGGTTGGGGTCAAGACGCTATGATAACGAGGAATGCAGATCCGAATCCAACGCACCCACCCCCAGGCCATTTTGCCCACCTACGCACACGGACCCGCCGAAGACGCGGGCATGGATCTGCACGCCGTCGAAGATGTCACGCTGGAGCCGGGCGTCGCACGGCTCGTGCCCACAGGACTGACGCTCGAAGTGCCGCCCGGCTTCGAGGCGCAGGTGCGGCCTCGCAGCGGCCTGGCGCTCAAGCACGCCATCACGATTCCGAACGCGCCCGGCACCATCGACCCCGGCTACCGCGGCGAGGTGCGGGTGATCATGCTGAACCTCGGCCGCGACGCTTACACGGTGCATGCGGGCGACCGCATCGCGCAGATGATCGTCGCGCGCTACGAGGCGGTGGAGTGGCTCGAAGGCGACCTGGCCAATTCAACGCGCGGAGCCGGCGGCTTCGGGTCCTCCGGCCGGTAGCGCGATCCCCTCCAGAAACACGTCCACCATTTGCTCCGCGATGCGCCGCGGGTTGGCGATCGCAAATCGCCCCGGAAAGAGCAGGGTGACGAGGCCTTGATAGGAGATCATGCCGATCAGACCGCGGGCCGCGATGTCGGCGTTCACCTTGCGGAAGGCCCCCTGGCGAACCCGTCGGCGAATATATCCGCTGACGCGTTTGTAGAAACCGGAGTAGAGGCGCTCGAAGAAGAGTTCGGCCAGCTCATGCCGTTCCAGGGAGCTGAAGAACAGCAGCCGGCTGAGCTCGGGATCCTCCTGGTAGCGGCGCAAGATCATGACTCCGATCGCCCGAAAGAAGGCGCGGTCGTCGTCTGCTTTCGCGAGGACGTCGAGCGCGGCTGCATTGCCCGCGACTGCGCCGGCCTTGGCCTCGATGATGGCGGAATAGAGATCGCTCTTCGCCCGAAAGTGCTGGTACAGCACCGGTTCGGTAATACCGGCCGCCGCCGCAAGTTCGCGCGTCGTGGTCCCGCGGAACCCCTTCTCCGCGAAAAGATGGATCGCCGAGCGGACAATCGCGGCCCGGCGCTCTTCGCTTTTCATGCGAACCTTCATGGACGTGTCCCCGGCAAGCTTAGCGTTTGCTAACAACCAGGATACCGAGAACGTCAGCCGGCCATCCGTTGACATTCCACCTGTTTAGACTTATTCTAAATCTAGACTGTGTCTAAGATTTCGGAAGAGCTCGATCAGGCATTCAGGACGACGGCGCTGCGGCCTACGGCACAGCGTTATGCCGTGCTCGAAGTCCTGGCCCGCCGCAATGTTCATGCCACGGCGGAAGAGATCTTTCATGCGGTAAACCGCAGCGATCCGCGGGCATCCCGGGCCACGGTCTACAACAACCTTCATTCTCTGGCTAAAGCCGGTCTGGTGCGAGAGGTGTTGGGCGAGGGCAATGCGGCTCGGTTCGATGCCAACTTGCACCCGCATCATCACTTCGCGTGCGAGAACTGCGGCGGCGTGGAGGATGTCCCGTGGTTCGATCTTCCCGCCGGCGCCGCGTCTTGCGCGCTGGGCAAGCGTGAAATCCGAAGCTACCAGATCCTGTTCCGGGGCATCTGTGCGCGCTGCCGGGCTCTCCCAGCTGAGGGCCGAGTGCGAGAATGAGAGTTTCGGAGCGGTATTGCCCCTGGCATGGGGTCAGGCCAAGGTCCGTGGCGACCTTCTAATTTTCAATCAATTTTATTCCAACGAGGAGCAATTCAATAATGTTAGGTGTCGGACACAAGTTCCCGGCCTTCTCCGTGCAAGCCACGGTGAGCCTGGAAAAAGGTAAAGCGTTTCAGACCATCACCGATCAGGATTTCAAGGAGAAGTGGAAGATCTACTTCTTCTGGCCGAAGGATTTCACCTTCGTCTGCCCCACGGAAATCGCGGCGTTCGGCAAGCTCAATCGCGATTTCCAGGATCGCGACGCACAGGTTCTGGGCGGCAGCACGGATAGTGAATTCGTGCACCACGCATGGCGGACCCACCATGCCGATCTGAAGGATCTGCCCTTCCCAATGCTCGCCGACGTGAAGCGCGATCTCTGCGAGGCGCTCGGGATTCTGGATCCGCAGGAAGGCGTGGCGCAGCGCGCTACCTTCATCGTGGATCCGCAAAACATTATCCGGTTTGTGTCGGTCAACGATCTTTCGGTGGGCCGCAATCCGCAGGAAGTGCTGCGCGTGCTCGACGCGTTGCAGACCGATGAACTCTGCCCATGCAACTGGCAGAAGGGCGAAGAAGCACTCACAGTCGCATTCTAGTTTTCCCGAGGGGCGGGCCCTGCCTGCCCCAACAAACTCCACTATGGAACTCGAACAACTCTTAGACTCCGTCCCCGAATACGCCAAGGATTTGAAGCTCAATATGGGCGGCGTGATGCGTCAGACGGAATTGACGGAACAGCAGGCATGGGGCACGGCGGTCGCGTGCGCCATCGCGGTGCGCAATCCGCAACTGCGGGAAAGCGTGCTCGGCGAAGCCGCGAAGCACCTCAATGAACAGGCCATGTTCGCGGCCAAAGCCGCGGCGTCTGTCATGGGGATGAACAATATCTTCTACCGCTTCCGCCACCTGAGCACCAACCCCAAATACGGCACCATGCCGGCCCGCCTGCGGATGCAGGTGATCGCCAAACACGGCAGCGATCCGATCGATTTTGAACTCTGGTGCCTGGCGGTCTCCGCGATCAACGGATGCGGAGTGTGCGTCGATTCGCACGAGAACGTGCTGCGCGAAAAGGGCGTGAGCGAAGAAACGGTGCTCGCAGCCATCCGGATTGCGTCCACGATTCACGCGCTGGCCGCGATCCTCGACGCCGACCCCGTCGCCACCGCGTGACGGCTACTTCAGGGCGTTCGTGGCTTTGAGCTTTTTCTCGATCCGGCTGATGTAGTCGATGGTTTCCCGGTACGGCGGGATGCCGTTGTACTTGTCCACAGCGCCTGGCCCCGCATTGTATGCCGCCAGGGCGTGCCGGAGGCCGTAGTTGTACTTTTCCAGGAGATCGCGCAGGTAGCGCGCGCCCGCATCGACATTTTGAGCCGGATCGTAGGGGTTGACGCCCAGCACATGCGCCGTCTCCGGCATCAATTGCATGAGTCCGATTGCGCCTTTCGGCGAGACCGCGCCCGGAACCATTCCGCTCTCCGCCGCCATCACGCTCCGCACCAATTCGCGCGGCAATCCGTATTTGTCCGCTGCCGCGTCGGCCAGTTCGAGAGGCGTTGTGGCAAAGGGCGGCGCTGCGACTGCCGGTGCCGCCGGAGCGTCCGGGATCACCGCCGGCGGTGGGGCTACAAATCCGTCGGCCTCGAATCCGCGAAGTGAGGACAAATTCATCTCCGCAAAACCGCTACCATAGTAGAGACGCACTATGGCCCCGTCTGCTTCGTGCCGATCAATGTGCAACCGCGCTCCGCTGGCGAGTACCGCGTACTCTCCCGCGAAAGCGGTAGTGGCGGCCAGAGTAAAAATGAGCACTACGAGACGCATCGGTTCCTAAGTATTGTGACGTATTTTTCGTGGCAGGCGTGCAGTGCTTTTGCAAAATGACCGATCTGCTATGGTGAAGGATCGCTTTTCTAAGGTATGCCGTTTCACATTCAACCTCTCCGTGAGTTCCTGGTTCGCCCCAGTTTGCCCGATTCGCTGTCGCGGATGACTGAACTGGCTTACAACATCCTCTGGAGTTGGGAGCCGATCATTCGCGCCCTTTTCCGCCGGCTGGACCCCGCCCTTTGGCGCGATTGCGGCTATAACCCGGTGCTCATGCTGGGCCGCGTCCCCCAGGCCACCCTGGAGCGTGCCGGCTCCGATCCGCGCTATCTTGCCCTCTATCGCGGCGCCTGCGAGGCGTATGATGCCCGCGTGCGCAAGGCCCCGGCGCCCCCCGATGGCAAATTGATCGCCTATTTTTCGGCCGAGTATGGTCTCACCGAATGTTTGCCCGTCTATTCCGGCGGCCTCGGTATCCTCTCCGGCGACCATCTGAAATCTTCCAGCGACCAGGACTATCCTCTCATCGGCCTGGGACTGCTGTACCAACAGGGCTATTTTCGCCAGATGCTGAATCCCGACGGGTGGCAGCAGGAGCGGTATCCCATTAACGATTTCTACACCCTGCCCCTGGTCACCGTGAAAGACAAGGACGGCCACGACCTTAAGGTGACCGTTAAACTGCCGACCGGCAACGTCTTTATCCAGGTCTGGAAACTGGAAGTGGGGCGCATCCGGCTCTACCTGATGGACACGAATATTCCCGAGAACGTGCTGCCGCAGGATCGCGACATCACCGACTCGCTCTACGGCGGCGATATCGATACGCGCATCCGCCAGGAAATCGTGCTCGGCATCGGCGGCATGCGCGCGCTCCAGGCCATCGGACTGGAACCCACGGTCTTCCACATGAACGAAGGCCACTCCGCGTTCCTCGCGCTGGAGCAGGTTCGTCTCTACATGCGCGATCAGAAGCTCACCTTCGAGGAAGCCATCGAGGCCGCGCGCGCCAGCAACGTCTTCACCACCCACACGCCCGTCCCCGCCGGCATCGATCTTTTCGACCCCGGCCTCATGTACCATTACTTCGCGGATTACTGCTCGGAAGTGGGCGTCGATTTCCAGCAGTTGATGGCGCTCGGCCGGCGCAATCCGTATGACCGCGACGAACGGTTCTCCATGGCCGTACTCGCGCTCAATTCCTCCGCTTATCGGAATGCCGTCAGCCGCCTGCATCGCGATGTCTCGCAGGAGATGTTCCACGACCTGTGGCCTCAGTTGCCGCTCTGGGAGGTGCCGATCACTTCCGTCACCAACGGCGTACACCTGCCCAGCTGGCTGAACGGCGACCTGGCGCTGCTCTACGATCAGTACCTGGAACCCGACTGGCGCGACCGTTTCAACGATCCCGCGATCTGGAAACAGGTCGAAGACATTCCCGACGAGGAACTGCTGGAAGTTCACCGCCGGCGCAAGCGCAGGCTGATTTCTTTCGTACGCTCGCGGCAGCACTCGTCGGCGGTACGCCGCCAGGCCTCCTCGGTGGAAGTCCGGCGCTCCGCCGATGTGCTCGATCCCAACGCTTTCACGATCGGTTTCGCGCGCCGCTTTGCCACCTACAAACGCGCCACGCTGCTATTCCGCGACGTGGAGCGCCTGAAGCGCATCCTGCTCGATAAGGATATGCCCGTCCAGATCGTGATCGCCGGCAAGGCGCATCCCAAGGACCAGCCGGGCAAAAGCTATATCCGCGAGGTCGTGCAGCTTTCCCGAGATCCCGAATTGTGGAAGCACGTGGTCTTCGTCGAAGACTACGATATGAAGGTCGCGCGCGAACTCGTGCAGGGCGTCGACGTCTGGCTCAACACGCCGCGGCGCGGCGAAGAGGCCTGCGGCACCAGCGGTATGAAGGCCGCCATCAACGGTGTGCTCAACCTGAGCATTCTCGATGGCTGGTTCGATGAGGCGTACGAGACTTCGGGCGGTTGGGCCATCGGCGAGCGCGAACCCTACTCCGACGATCAGGATGCTCTTCACGCGAGTGCGATCTATTCCCTATTGGAGAATGAGATCGTGCCCATGTTCTACGAGCACCGCGAACAGACGCCGCGCGAGTGGATGCGCCGCGTCAAGATGTCGCTGACTCACATCAGCCCGGCCTTCGACTGCCGCCGCATGGTTCACGAGTACATGACGGAACTCTACGAGCCGGCGCACCTCGGCCATCTCCGTATGCGCCAGGATCACTATCAGATGAGCCGCGAGAAGTCGGTCTGGAATTCGCGCGTCCGCGAAGTCTGGGATCGCGTGTGCTTCGTGGATGCCGGGCAGGGCCCCGGCGGAAGCGTGATCAGCGGCAAACCGCTTTGCGTGCGCGCCGCCATCGATCTCGCAGGCTTGGCCCCCGCCGACGTGCGCGTCGAAGCCGTCATCGGGCGCGTCGATTCCAACGGCCACCTCGAAGATACCGAGGTCATGGTGCTCCCCCCCGTGGAGCACGAGGGTCGGGTGGCCGTTTTCGCCAAGGATATTCTGCCCGAGCGTACCGGCAGGCTCGGTTACGCTCTACGAGTCAGTCCCAATCACTACGACGATCCGCTGACTCGCCCGGTCGCGAGTCTGCTGAAGTGGAGTTCCATAGGATAGGGAGAGTGGTACGACTTCCTATATGAGAGTGGTACGCCAGATTGCGTTCAGGTAACGGATCCGCGTGCAAACGGCATCGGTTCCGTGGTACATATGTATTTGCAGCATTGGCGGGTTCCGACCTGTTGCTTGCTGGCGCCTCGGACTCCCGCTCAAACCTCTCTGGCAATCCCACGATAAACCGCTGTGGGCGGGTTCTCTAGTGCGGTTGGTAGTTGTTTGCCAGTTGTGAGAAGTGGCGTATATTGTTCTGATTTCAGGGTATTAACGTTCTTTCGTTCCCCCACACACGCTACGGAGTAACCATCCCCATGGACAGCGATCGCAAGTACAGACAAAACGGGTACATGGACTCGAACGAGAACAGAAGTTTTCGTGAAGGTCCCAAACCCCAAGGCCCGCGTCCTCCCTTGGACGTGACCGGCCCCCGGCTTCCCCGCCTGGTGCAGCATGTCGCCGCCTCCCGCTGCTTCAACTGTTCCACCACGCTACCGCCGGGCACCGACCTCAACGGCACCTGCCCAAAATGCAACGCGGACCTTCACTGTTGCAAGCAATGCTCGCACTTTGAACCATCCACGCGATTCCAGTGCCTGAAGCCGATCCCGGTACGCATCCCGGTCAAGGACAAGGCGAACGATTGCACTCTGTTTACGCCGCGCGTCACCGTGGCCCGTGACGGCACGGCCAACCTGTCGTCCGCGCCTCCGCCGCCCCCGTCGACCCATGCCGGCCCTCCTGCGCCGCGCAACGCCGACGATGCCCGTAACGCTTTCGACAAGCTCTTCAAGAAGCTGTAAGCCCTCGAGAAAGACGGGAGGCCGCGTGTCACGGCTGACGTGAGCGACACTTTCCCGCAAAGTAAACCCTTTACTTCTTCTTGGCGCTACTTTGCGCCTCTCCGGGAAGTCGGTTGACCGGACTTCGCGGTTGATTCGGGCAGGCCGCTGCGCCAGCGGCGCAATGCCGCCCTGCCAAGGGCTCTGCGAGAACGCTTTTAGCTTTTTACGCTACCCGCTTCTGGTAGCTTCGCGCGAGTTCCATGTACACCCCGAGATCCCGATCCAAATCCGCCTGCGTGCCGTCGAAATAGAAATTGCGAATCGGCAGGCCGCCCAGATCGCGGCTGATCCTGGGATAAATCGCCTCGCAGACAATCCCGTTCATACACGTAAATGGGCTGATATCGATGATCCCCGCGGCTCCCTTCTTCGCCAGATACACCACTTTGCCCACGTTTAACACCATCTCGCCGAACGCTCCTTCGCGCGGCAGGTAGGGGCGGGCGCACTCCAGCACCTCATAAATATCCGGCTCTTCGCGGCCCTTGAAATCCTCCCCGAAGACTTCCACCAGCACATGCTCGTCGTGTTTCTGTACGCGCTTACGAACCCACGCGCCGAGCGCTTCGAGCGTCCACAGACGGCCTTCCAGCTTGAGCTTCCGGAAGTGCTCTGAGTTGGTATACCAGATCCACTCAACAATGTCGCTCAGCCATGCCTCGGCGCCGTATTGCTCCAGACACTGCACCAGGTTTTCGTTGCTGAAGGTATTCAGGCGGCAGAAAATTTCACCCACGATGCCGATCATCGGCAGCCCGCGTTCGCGCCGCGCCCCCAGTTTGCGGAACCGGCCGCGACAGCGGATCATGCACTCGCGCAGCGCCTCAAGCTGCACGCCGGGCTCGGCCGGAGTCTGCTCGAAAGTGCGGCACAGGTCGGTCAACGACTCTTCATACGCCTGCTCGGCGTCGCCGCGCCGCTCTTCGTAGGGGCGCGCCATCAGCAGCAACTTCTGTAACAGGTCGGCCCCCAGCAATGCCCGCCATCCGGTGCGCACGAAGGCGCCCGCCAGTGTGCCCAGCCCGTCGTAGGCGTTCTGGCTGGTAGGCGATAGAATCTCCACGTCGGCATAGCCGTTGGCGTCCAGAATCTGCCGCAGGTAGGGTGCATATTGGCCGAACCGGCATGGCCCCTGCGCGGTCGGCATGAACAGCGCGATCTTCTTCTTATCGACCGCGGGGTCCTCCACTACCTTCATGAAATCGCCCACCGTCACCTTCGCCGGGTAGCATTCGTCACCCGAGGTGTACCGCGCCCCCAACTCACGGGTGCGATTGTCCGAGGGAGCCGTGGGCTCGGCCTCCAGCCCGATCGCGCGAAACGCACTGGCGAAAGCCCGCGCACTCCCGGCCGCCATCGGCGGAATGTAGATCCGCTTGCCCTTTAGTGGATGGTCGCTGCCATGGCCAGCGGTTTCGAGGTCGGGTGTTCCGTCGTGGATTGGATAGCATCGCAGGATTCCTTTGCTGTCGAGGTACGCTTCGCAGCGTGTCATATACCCGGCATCGTTGCCGTGGCCGTCGAATTGTAAAATCAGCAGCGGAGCGCCGGCCGCTTCGCGCGCAAAATGCTTGATGTAGCTGTCCGGCCCGCACTTGAAGTTCGTGATGTAGATCATGTGCAGGTTGGGACGGTCCGCCACCACGCGCGCCGCTTCCAGAATCTTGCGTCCCGAGACCCAGAACATGTTGGATTGCGCCGCGGATAGCTGCTCGCCTCCGGTCACCAGGAAATCCAGCGGAATCACGTTGGCGCCATAGCGATGGCGCAGCTTGCGCGGAATATCGCAATTCACGCCGCGATCGTAAATGTTGTAACCGCGCCCCGCCAGAACGAGCCCCGGCTCGCCGGCTTCATCGAGCGTCGCCAGCGCCTTTCGTCCCGCCTCAGCCAGCCGTTCCTGGAAGGTCCGCTGCTCCGTGTAAGCCGCGTCCACCGCGCGGTCGCTGGCCCGGCGCGTCACGCCCAGCCTCCGCATGGTCTCCGCCAGCGCCTTCTTGATCTGCTCCGGTCCCAGCCGGAAATGCAGCGTCGGCGTCAGGAATTTCTCCGCCTGTAGTTCCAGCCCGGGCGCCGATTTCAGCACCCACGGCAGCGTCTGGTTCCACGGGCAGTAGTGCGAAGCGCAATCGTCGCCCTCGCCGCCCGCCTCGGCGTCCGCCATCACCGGCAGCCAGACGTAGTCCACACCGGCCGTCGATCAGCGCTTGCACATGCCCGTGCGCCACCTGCACCGGGTAGCACGGCTCGGCCACCGAGAGTTCGATCCCCGCCGCCGAAATCCGCGGATCGGTCACCGGCGAGAGCACCGTTTCCATTCCCAGCTCCGCGAAGTAGCGCTTCCAGAACGGCAGCCGGTCGAGCATCGACATCGCTCGCGGCAGCCCGATTTTGAACCGCCGCCCGGCAGCCACTGGGCAGCGCATCCACCAGCCCTCGCGGAACGCGAACAGGTCGTCGATCACCGGCTTGCGGCCCGTGGTCGAAGGCTTGCGGAATTTGTCGGAGCACTTATCGCCCCAGATAGCTCTTTTGCCCCTCGATCACGAATTCCTTCATGTCGCAAAGATTGGTGCACGCCTTGCACACGAAATCGCGCGTGGTCAGTTCCAGCTTGTGCAGGTCGTAGCCGCGGAAGCGGCTCTCCGCGCCGCGTCGCCGGCATGCCACTGCCGCGCGATCAAGCGCCATCCCGATCGCGCCCATCACGCCGTTGTACGGCGGCACCGTGATCTTCTTGCCCAGCAGGCTGGCGAAGGCTGCCGTGACCGCGTCGTTGTACGCCGTGCCGCCCTGGAAGTAGATCACGTTGCCGATCTTGCGCCCGCGCACCACGCGATTCAAATAGTTCAGCGCGATCGAATACGCCAGGCCGGCCACCAGGTGCGGCACCGTCTCGCCCTTGTGCATCCAACCGGTGACGTCGCGCTCCATGAACACCGTGCAGCGCTCGCCCAGTCGCGTCGGACTCTGCGCGCTCGAGCGCCAGCCGCGCGAACTCGCCCTTGATGCTGATGCCCGAGCTTGTCCGCCTGCTCTTCCAGGAACGAGCCCGTGCCCGGCGGCGCAGGCCTCGTTCATCGCGAAATCCACCACCACGCCGTTCTCGATCGAGATGAACTTGGAATCCTGCCCGCCGATCTCGAAGATCGTGTCCACCGGTTCGCCGCCCAGCGTGCTGCTGATGTGGATGGCGCCCGTCTTGTGCGCCGTGATTTCGTCGTTCACCACGTCCGCGCCCACGAATTCCGCGATCAGCTCGCGCCCGCTGCCGGTCGTCCCCACGCCTTGAATCTTCAGGCGGTTGCCCCACATGCGTTCAACTTCGGCCAGACCCTGCTGCACGGCTTCGATCGGCCGTCCCCGCGGTACGCAGGTAGATATCGTGAATCACCGTGCCGAACTCGTCGATCACCACGACGTTGGTCGATACCGAGCCGATATCGAGCCCCAGGTACGCCGCGATTGGCCGGCCGTCGATTGGCGGTGTGTAGACCGGGACGCGGTCGCGCAACTGCACCACGTTCGCCGAGGAGAGCGGATGCGTATCCTGCACGCTCTCTTCCATGTCGTGCTGCCGCAACCGGTGGATCTCCAGAATCGAACGCTTGCGCTGCTCCTCTGCCTCCAGAATCGCGGTGCCGATCGCGCCGCACCACGCGTACTCCGCGGGCACGAAAAGCTGCTCCGCGCGTCAGCGAGAACGCCTCGCGCAGCGCCCCTACCACCCCGGCGTTTTGCGACACGGCGCCGATCAGCGCCACCGCCGGCGCCACCGGCCGGCCCTTCACGATCGAGCTCTTGAAATTGCGCGCCACCGCGTCGCACAGGCCGCGCAGAATCTCGGCCGGCGAATAGCCCTTCTGCTGCGCGTGGATCATGTCGCTCTTGGCGAACACGCTGCAGCGCCCCGCGATCCGCGCCGCGCATCCCGCCGTACACACCAGGCCGCCGACCTCTTCCACCGAGTACTGCATGCGCAGGGCCTGCTGGTCCAGGAAGCTCCCGGTACCCGCGGCGCATTCTCCCGAGCGGTCGTAATCCTGGATCCCACCGCCTTCGAGCCGGATGTACTTGGAGCTCTCGCCGCCCAGTTCGAAGATCGTGCGCACTTCCGGGTAAAACGTCCCCATCATCCGCGCGATGGCTTTGAATTCGTTCTCGAAAAACAGGCCGAGCACTTTGGCGATGTTGCGGCTGCCGCTACCCGTGACCCGCATGCCCTCCACCCGGTCTTCGGGAATCACATCGTACAATTCGCGCAGCAGATCGTACGTGGTTTGAATCGGGCTGCCGGAGATCCGCCGGTAGTCGGAAAGCAGCAGCGGACGGTCGCCGAGCGCGATCAGCCGGAACTCGGGATGCGCCTCCCGCAGCGCTTCCAGCGCCGGCCGGTCCGCCGGTTTGCCTAATGCGGCCAGCTTGAGGCTGATGGCCCCGATGTCCAGTCCGATATTGATGCCCATTTTTGTCCAGTCTCTCCCAGGAAACCCCGCGCGATCAAGTAAATAAGACCCAAATAGCCTAATATACGCCTGATCTGCTGCTAAGCCGGGTCGAGCGGCACTGCAACTCCCGCGCAAATCGATCGATAAGAACCAAAAGGAGACAACTCTACGTGCAGAAAACCGTCCTTCTGGCGAAGGCAACGCTCGCGTTTGCCCTGCTGAATGCAGTGCTGGCCGAGGATGTACCGCAACCGGGATTCAGAACCATCCCTCCGGCCAGAGCCGAATTGCCTGAGATGGTGACCGACCGGCCGGACTACACCGAATCTACCAACTTGGTCGGCAAAGGTGTCGTCCAAATGGAGAACGGTTTCACTGTCGAGCGCGGTCGCGAGGGGAGCACTCTTTCCGGCCCCGAACTGTTGATGCGCATCGGCCTTAATAAACACCTGGAGTTTCGCATCGGCGGCGACGGCTTCCTGTCCCAGCGGGCGCCGGGCGTGACCGGCGTTGCCGGATATTCGGACGTCGAGCTCGCTGTGAAGATTGCCGTCTTCGATCAGGGCCGGCACAGACCGGCTTTGTCGCTGATTCCGATTGTGTCTGTTCCGCTCGGCAGCCCGGACTTTTCGAGCGGAGACTACGATCCCACTTTGAAGGTGGCCCTGTCCAAAGATCTCCCGAAGGGCTTTTCACTCGGCGGAAACGTCAACTCTTCGTCGCTTACGACAACGGATGGAAGATTCTCGCAAACCGCCTTCAGCGCTAGCCTCGGCCACAGTCTCGGGCGCGAGTATCGCGCCTATTGGGAGATCTTCGGCTTTACCCCGTGGGAGAAGGCCGGTTCGGCCGCATGGATCGCCAACTCGGGCCTCACCCGTTCCCTCGGGAAGAACGCGCAGATCGACGTGCGCATCGGCAAGCGCCTGACCGATTCCGGCCCGGACTGGTTTTGGGGCTTCGGTGTGGCGTTCCGTCAACCGGACTGGACATTTTTCCGCGGTCTCACGCCTTAGTAACTGCCTGCTTCACCCTTCAGTGCGGTTGCTCGTGACAAAAGGCGCAATCGAGGCTCGCCTTCTTTGCACGGTGACAGTTCATGCAGCCCGACATCGTGAGGTCCGTCTCCTTGGCGAGTAGATCGCGCTCCGCGACGGGGCCGTGGCATTCCTGGCAGGTATTTCCTTTGTCCAAATGGGCGCGGTGACTGAAGTCCACAAAGGAAGGAATTGCGTACACGCGCGCCCACGGAAGGCTTTTCCCCTCCTTGGCCGCCGCCGCCAGACGCTGGATCGCGGGGCTGTCAGTCTTGATCGCCGAGTGACAGTCCATGCATTTCGCGGCCGCCACAATGGTCATGGTCTCGCCCGGATCCGGGCTGGGATGGCACATCTTGCACGCCAGTTTCAGGGTTCCGGCGTGCACCTTGTGGCTGAACGGAATTGGCTGAACCGGCGCGTCGGCGGAATACAGCGTTGCGGCCGCTGCCGCCAGCGTCAGGAGGAGCCGGAAGGTCATATCGTCCGCTGACGCATCTGCTCCGCGCAATATTCCGATGCGCGCATGGAAAGTGCAAGAATCGTCATCGTCGGATTCTGCCATCCGCCGGTGACGAACGACGCTCCATCCACCACGAACAAATTCTTGATGTCGTGGCTCTGGTTAAACTTGTTCAGCACGCTGGTCTTCGGGTTGTCGCCCATGCGACAGGTTCCGAGTTCGTGAATGCTGTATCCGGGCGGATTGAAGCGCTCGGTCCGCGAGAGTGTTGGCCAGCCTGCCTCGTGGAACAACTCTTCGATGGTATCGGCCGCATCCTTGGCCAGGTTGAACTCGTTTTGGCTGTCCTTTGCCTGAATATGCAGTACCGGGATGCCGTAAGCGTCCTTGACTTCTTTGTTGATTCGAACATGGTTGTCGAGACGCGGAACCCGCTCGCCGTAGATCCCGCCCGAAATGCAGGCGCCGGCATAACTATCCAACTTCGCCTGCAACTCCTGCCCATACGAGGCGAAATACTCGGGGCTCGCGCTGCCGCCGCTGCTGATGCGCACGCAATAACCCTTGATAAAATTCCGCTTCTCGGTCTTCTTCAGATTGCGGAAACGAGGCATGAACGTGCTTCCGCCCATCAGGCCCTGGGGCGCCTTGCCGTCCATGGCCTCGGGAACCGAAGCGACCACGTTGATCCCGTATATCTGGTCGATCAGGTAGTGGCCCAGCACTCCGCTCGAGTTGGCAAGCCCGGAGTTCAGCAGCAGGCGCGTACTCTCCAGGCATCCGGCCGCAAGCACCACGACCCGCGCCTTCACGTGCATCTCACGCCGCGAGTGGCGCTCGATAAAGTGCGCACCGTTCGCCAGTCCGGTATTTTTGTCCGTCGTAATTTCGCGGACAATCGCGTTGGGAACAATGTCGAGTTTGCCGGTGGCGAGAGCGTCGGGGAGCAGCAGATTGATCGAGCTCGCCAGACCGTTCTGACCCTGCGAAGACCGGCCTTTGGAGCAGCCGATGCCGCGCGCGGTCGCTAGTTGGATGACCTTCTTGATGGTCTCGCTGTCCGGAGGGTACGTCGTCTCCACGAAGTTCCCATCGGGGAACTGAGGCCAGCCCTCCTTGCGTCCGGCGACACGGAAAGTCCCTTCGACGCGCGTGTAGTACGGATCGAGATCGGCGAGGCTGATCGGCCAGTTATCGCCGGTTCCTTCCAGGTCCGCGGCCTTGAATTCGAAGTCGCTGAGCCGGAAAGACTCCCGCGCCCAAAAAAGCGACCGCCCTCCCAGCAGGCGCACGCGGACCCAGTTGTAGGGTTTGTCGGCGTCGTGCGTGTACGGTACCTCGCGCTCATCCACCCATTGATTCGCGTTGTACTCATTCGCCTGGTAGATGTGCGGGTGGCGCCCGGGCTCGCCCAAGCCCCGGTACGGCAGTTCGTATACCGGCTTGGCTACGCGGTCGCGGGCGAGATCGGCCTGCGGTCCGGCGTTGAGCATCAGGCAGGATATACCCTTCTGGGTCAGAATATTCGCGGCCATCCCGCCCGAGTGGCCGGAGCCAACAATCAGGACATCGTATTCTTTTGCAGCCATGGGTTAACCTTTCACGGGATCGACCGGCAGCCAGTAGAGTCCGACGCCGCCTCCGAAGCCGCGGCCCCGGCGTCCCGAAGACGCACTCGCGGAGGCCCACTCACGGGAGTTTTGGGTCGCCGTGCGGAAGTCGCGGTGCGCCTGCGCGATGAAGTGGCGCTGGGGATCCTTGGGCAGATCTTCCACCCAGGCAATCACGGTCATCAACGGACGCAGAATCGCATCGGCCTGGCCGGCCTCGAGAGCCGCGAAAGCCTTGCCGAACTGCTTCCTGGCCTGCGCTTCGAGCCCGTCCAGCCCGTCCCGATACAATTTCTGCCGGTCCGCAGGAGACACTCTGATCAGGGAATCGAGAAACTCCGGGGCGCCGGCGTCCAGTGCGCCGGGATGTCCGCTGAGCGGAGGGGACAACAAACTGCCCAACTTACGCAGGTTCGCGAACTGGACCGGTGTGAAGAACGTGGGTGCGGCCGGCTGCGCAGCCAGATCGGGCACGATCGTCTCCAGCGTGGGAACCGCCTGGCCGCCTCGAAACGGGCCGGCAGGTCCGGCCGGAGCACCTGATTGCGGCGCTGGTCGACCGGGCGCCGCCGTCTGCTGGGCAATCACCGGAACGGCCGGGGCTACCGCAAGAGATTGGATGAACTTTCGGCGTTTCATAAAACGTCCTCTTCTGTGCTGGTTGCCTAAATTATACCCTTTGATCCTCGAGCCTTCCCGGATTCCGCCCAGACGCCCCGTGTGTCGGTATTTCGGACTAACAAGTCTGGAATTCCGGCACGCCATGCCTATTTAGGACCCCTAAATCCTTTATTTTCTGCACGGCATTCCCCGTGCATTACCTCTTCACGAAGGAGAAGTCTCTCAATGAGCGATCCATCCACCTACTGGCTGACATTCACCAACGCCGCGTTGGGAGTGGTCGTTCTGGTCTGCTGCTTCGCCGTTGCCATCGGCGTCATTCAGGAAATCGTCGCCAAACGCAAGAAAGTCTCCGCGATGTCCAAGCTCGATCGCGAGGTCACCGACCTGGTGAACTCCTTCCAGGACGGCCATGCTTTCCATCTTCCCGAACTCGGCATCACCATGGCCGATGGCGGCGAAGACCTGCGGGAAGAAAGAAGAGAAGTAGCCACATGACCTGCCCGTTTCTCAAAGAGGCCAGGTCAAGTATTGCCAGGCGTCGTCGGTCCGCAAGCTGATTCCCATCGCAGCGGCGGGCCGGGCGGACGAGAAATGCTCGTCGGAGGCCCATGCCACCTGCCCGGTCTACCGCATGCAGGCCGGCGAACTGACCGCAACCGGTCGCTGCCCATACCTGGGCGAGTCGCTGATGCAGTACTGCGGCGCCGCCCCGATCGCCAAAATGATGCCGTACAGCGAGAGCCGTACTCTCGCGCTGCGGCAACGATCGCTATCCGCTACTGCGAACTCTACCTCGCCATGGCGCACCCCGGCGCGGTACCCGCCGACGAAGTGGATGGGATCCCGGTCCCCGCTGGCTCGGCGCTACTCCGCCAACCACATGTGGCTCGATGTCGATGAAGACGGCCTCTGCCACGCCGGCATCGACGCCTTCCTCAGCCGCGCGCTCGGTCCACGCCGAACGCGTCAGCTACGTCTGGCAGACGCGGCCAGCACCGCGCCACCGCCGTCGTCACGGTCAACGGCGATGGATCATGACGTCGTCTTTCCCAACCCGTTCCTGCTCACCAACTGCAACCTCTACCTGCGCACCGATCCCTCGCGCCTGACCTCCGACCCCTATACCGGCGGCTGGCTCTTCGAGGGAGTGCCGACGCCGGAGACCACCGAACAACCTGCTCCAGGGCGCCGCCGCGCGCCACTGGATGGAGCAGGAACAGCACCGCATCAACGAGTTCCTGCAGCAACTCGCACGACCCCAATGGCCCGTTCGCGGCCGATGGCGGGACTTTCGCCCACAGTCTCTCCCGCCACCTCGATCGCGACCAGATGCTGGCCCTGTTCCATGAATTTTTCTCGCCTATGCGAGCCGGACTCGAAGGAAAGAGACAAATCATGAAACTTCGCGGAACCATCGTATTCTTAGCCGGAGTGCTGGCCGCCCTGGGAGCGGGTTGGGCCGGCATTCCCGCGCGTCATCTACCATTACGCGCACCGCAGCCGGTGGACTTCAGTCACCAGGTACATGCCGACAAGGCCGGCAGCAAGTGCGACGATTGCCACTCGTTTCGCGCCGATGGCACCTTCACCGGCGTTCCTACCCTCGATAAATGCGCGGCTGCCACGCCGCGCCATGGGAGCCACGGTGGCCGAAAAGAACTTCATCGATCACTACGTGACGCCGCAACGCGAACCTGAATGGCTGGTCTACGCGCGCCAGCCCGAGAACGTCTACTTCTCGCACATCACCCACGTGAATCGCGGCCACCTGAAGTGCGAACGCTGCCACGGAAATCACGGAACCAGCACCGCGCTGCGCCCCTATCAGCAGGACCGCATCAGCGGTTACTCGCGCGATATCTGGGGAGACGCCGGCCGCCCAGCCATGACGATGGATGGCTGCGTTGCCTGCCACCGCCAGGCGCATCGCGAACATAGCTGTCTGGATTGTCACAAGTGAGCGTGCCACAAATGAAACCCTCCCGAAGAGACGTCTTCAAATTCGCCGGCGGCGCCGTGGCAGGCACCCTCTTCACACCGGCCCCGTGGCGCCTGATCACGGATACCGCACTGTGGAGCGAAAACTGGCCCGGAGTTCCGCGGCCCGCGCGCGGTGAGATCCGCGCGAAGTTCACCAATTGCGCCCTCTGCACCGGCGGATGCGCCGTGCGCGCCCGCTGCGTCGGCGAACAACCCGTGTCGCTCGCCGGGGTCGCCGGCGGACTCTGCCCGTTCGGCCTCGACCGCCCACCACCTGCCCTATCACCCCGCGCGCCTGAAACAGGGGCCGATTGCGGAAGCCACGGCCGCCGTTGCCAAGCGCGGAACTTCCGAAGGCATCGCCTCCTCGATCTCAACCCCGGACGCACCGCCTCCTGGACCTACCGCCGCACCATGGCAGGCCATCAAGGGCGCCTACCTGCGCCGAATCCGCAGCCGTTCGCCATACGACCTGTCCGCCGCCAAAACCGTGCTGAGCATCGGCGCTCCCCTGCTCGATGGATGGGGCACGCCGGCCAACGTCTTCGCGGCGCGCCGACAACTTCCGTCTGATTCAGGTGGAGCCGATCGAATCGCGCACCGCCGTGCTGGCCGATGAGTGGATCCCGGTCACACCCGGCACGAGAGCGTCATTGCGCAGGCAGATTCTGCGATCCGCTCCAGCGGGGCGACCTCTCGGGCCTCGCCCGGCAACTCGCCGCCAACGGACCTTCGCGTGGTGCTCGGCGATGCTGCCCGAAATTCCCGAGATCAATCGTCTGCTGGGCGCCTACGGCAAGACCGTCGTGGCCCGGCCCGAAGCGCCGGTGCCCGGACTCCTGGAAGAAGATCCGCGGCGCCCGTCACCGGTCTCGCCGACGTCCCCGACCATTCCATCCGCGTGCTGCTGATCGACGAATCCGTCCGCCGTCGAGCTACATCCCCTGGCATCAGATCGAGCGGAAACTGGTGCGCGAGAATCCGCTGGTGGTGACCTTCGCCGCCACGCGCGGCGGTTACGCGCGCCATGCGCAACTACGCTCTGCCCATCGCGGTCTATCCCGAAATGACTGGACGACATCGCGCCCGCCATCGATTCCGTTACCCCGACGCTTCGGATTTCCGTTCCGCTGGTGACGCCGCCCGCAGGCCTGGCGAATCCGGCGGAGTTCGTCGGCGCGCTCGCCGGAGTGCATGCCTCCAACGCACTCCGCGAACGCGCCGACGCCATCCACCAGCCTCGGCCAAGGCACCCTCCTCACCTATGCCGATGGCAAAGAAACTCCGCTCAAGGACCTCACCGCCGACGCCTTCTGGAAGGCGCTCAACGAAGGGGCGGAATGGGTTGGACAAGCCGCCAAGCCGGTCGTTCCCACGGCCGTCAGCCGGCTCGCCGTGGCTGCCCCGGAATCCGCTAGTCGATCTCCCCCTGGTCGCCATCAGCGAACCGCTTCACTCCGCCGGTATCGCCGCTGATGACCAAGCTCTATCAGGAATCCAACCTCCGCCTGGCGCCCAACCGCGTCGCGCTTGCATCCCGCCGATGCGCCGCCGCCGGCCTGCGCGAATGGCGCACGCGCCATGCTGCAAACCCGCCTGGGCAAGTGCGCCGTCGAGGTGACTGTCGACCCCGCTGTTCCCCCGGGCGCGGTCCTGGTGGGCGGGTCCCCCGGAATTCAGGACGTGTGCGGCCCCGCCGCGCGCGCCAAGGTGGTGAGCGCATGAGTCACCGAAACCAGAAAGAACTCCGGCGGCGCGCTACGGCATGACGCATCGATGTCGACCGCTGCAACGGCTGCGGCTCCTGCATGGTGGCCTGCGCCGTCGAGAACAACGTTCCGCCGGCCGCACGCGGCCGCCACCGATCGCACCGGCCTCACCTGGATCCGCGTCTTCCAGATCGATAACGGCGCCGAGGGCGCGGACCGGCGCTCCGCCTTCGTCCCCGTGCTCTGCCAGCATTGCGGCAAGGACGCTCCGTGCGTCAGCGTCTGCCCGCAGCAGGCGGTCGATGTCGACCCCGCCACCGGCATCGTCGGCCAGATGCCGGAGCGCTGCCTCGGCTGCCGCTACTGCATGGCGGCCTGCCCGTATCACGCGCGCTACTTCAACTGGTGGGATCCGGCATGGCCCGCCGGCATGGAGAAGACGCTGAATCCCGACGTCGCGCCGCGCATGCGCGGCGTGGTCGAGAAGTGCAACTTCTGCCACGGCCGCTGGCACGCCGCCAAGGCAAAGCCGCGGCCAACGGCAAGTCCGAAATCGAGCCGCGGATTACGTCCCGGCCTGCGCCGAGGCCTGCCCCACGCGGCGCCATCCACTTCGGCAACCTGAACGATCCGTGCCACCGAAGTCGCGCGCGGAGCGCACGGCAGCCGGACAGCTTCCGCCTGCTGGAATCGCTCGGTACCGACCCCAAGATCTACTACCACTCCAAGAAGACCTGGGTCCGCGAAATCGCCAACGCGCCGCGCCCCGGAAAGGAGAACTCCCGTGGCTAGCCAGATGGATCAGGGATTCATCACGCGCGGCGTGCGGCGCTGCTCCACCCCGACGCTTCCTGCTGTGGCTCACGCCCTGGGTCGCGCTGCTCCTCTTCGGCCTCTACTGCGCCGGCCTCTGCCTGGTCAAAGGCCTGAACCAGACCAACATGGACAACCGCTACGCCTTCGGCCTGTGGATCTTTCTGGATCTCACCGTCATCGCGCTCGGCGCCGGCGCCTTCTTCACCGGCTTCCTGCTCTACATCCTCAAGTTCAAGGAACTCAAGGCGGTGATCAACAGCGCCGTCGTCATCGGCCTGGTCTGCTACAGCGGCGCGATGTGCGCCCTCATGGTGGATGTCGGCCAGCCGCTGCGCGCCTGGTTCACCTTCTGGTATCCCAACGTGCACTCCATGCTGACCGAGGTCACGTTCTGCATCAGCTGCTACCTCACCGTGCTGGCTCATCGAGTACCTGCCGATCGTGCTCAAGAATCGCAAGCTGCGCGAAGTGCCCGGCTTCCTGGTCTTCGAATTCGAGCTGCACAAGCTGATCTACGTGCTGGCCGGCGTGGGAACCTTCCTCTCGTTCTTCCACCAGGGCTCGCTCGGCGGACTCTACGGCGTGCTGCGCGGCCGTCCCTTCGCTTTCCGCGAAGGCATCTTCGTGTGGCCTTCGACCTTCTTCCTGTTCATTCTTTCCGCCGCCGCCGTCGGGCCGAGCTTCATTATCCTCACCACCTGGCTGGTGGAAGACGATCACGCAGAAGCGCCTGGTCGAAGCAGCGCGTCTTCGACCTGCTGGCCCGCATCTCCGGCCTGCTGCTCGCGGTCTACGTGTTGGCCAAGACGCTCGACACGCTGATCTGGATCAACCGCACGTCGCCGGCGCGCGGCTTCCTCGCCTCGCAATACTACGATTGGAAACCGTTCGGCACCTGGATTCTGTTCGCCGAGATCGTTCTCTGCGGCCTGGTGCCCGCGCTGATCCTGCTCACGCCGCGCCTGCGGGCGCGCCGCGCATGGCTGGTCTCCGCGGCCGCCCTGGCCTGCTGCGGCAGTGGCGCTCAACCGCTTCGTGCAGACCGTGCAGACGCTGGCGCTGCCCACGCTTTCCTTCGACAAGTTCCTTTCGTACACGCCAAGCTGGCAGGAGACCGGCACATTCCTCGGCGTGCTCGCCTACGGCGTTCTGGTGTACTCGTTCTCGTTCCGCTACTTCCAGATCTTTCCGGAAGAGCGCGAACTGAAGACGGCGCAGGTGATCGACCCAGCAAGTAGAAGAGCTCGTCCTCGCAGGGAGGTATTGAATATGTTTCCATGGAACTACGGTTTTCACTTCGGCGTACCGCGAGCTACATCTTTCTCGGCGCCTTCTACACGGTGCTGGTGGTGGTGGCCACCACCATGCTCGACGCTCTGCTGGCGCACGCGGCGCGACCTGCGCAAAGGCAACGCGTGCGAAGACATCCGCTGGCACTCGGACTTTCACGATCTGCCGGCCGCCGACCGTAGTCTGCCGGCACGTCCTGACCGGCGAGTTCAAGCAGCGCGAATGCCCGAATGCCTTCGATTGCCGCGAGTGCGAGACCCACGCCAAGCTGATCGCATACATCCGCCCGGCGTCGTCGCGGCCGCGGCCGAAGCCGACATCTTCGGCATGTCGTTCCCCTCGACCGCTATCTATCATCGCGGCCATACGTGGGCGCATCCCGAAGCCGATGGCACCGTGACCGTCGGCCTCGATGATCTCGGCGCGCGCCTGCTCGGCACGCCGGACGCAGTCGATTCTGCCCGAACCCGGCATCGCAGCGTCCAGGCCAACGGCACCGCCTTCCGCGTCCACCGGCGCGAGGCCGATGTGCGCATGCTCTCGCCCGTGGATGGCGAAGTGGTCGAAACCGGCGGCGCCGGTCACGCCTTCTTTCTGCGCGTCAAACCGCCAGGCCGGACAGATCGACATGCGCCACCTGCTGCGCGGCGCCGAAGTGAAGCCCTGGCTGATGCGCGAAATGGAGCGTCTGCAACTGGCGCTCACCATGGAAGGCGCATCCGTCCCCAGCCTCGCCGATGGCGGCGTCCCCGTCGCCGACATCGCCTGCCGCCTATCCCGAAGACCGATTGGGATGCCGTCTGCGGCGAAATGTTCCTGGAACCTTAACAAAACTAGCCGCCGCTCGCGCTGGCGTAAATGCGATTTACCACCGCTTGCTGACGCGCGCGGCTCGGACCGAGCCGTGACCGTCAGGGAGCGGTCGCTAATCTCCCTTGCGGATCATACCGCGCGGAGTTGGACTGGCGAAGCGGTTGCCAGCGATCAGGAAGCGCAGCGGGAGGTCGACGCACTTCGTGATGCCGATGCGCGGCGTGACGAGGATCTCGAAATCCACTGGGAGTGGCCGGTTCGCGTACGACCAGCGCGCCGCGCGTGACGTCGGCGCCATTGTGCAGGCGGGTGATGGCCATGGCGAGCGTGAGTTTCCCCGGACCGTTGGCGAGTTGCTCGAGCTTGCGCGCGGCCGCGCGCCGGCGCTGCATGAGATCGATTCCGGCGACCGGTTCGAGCGCACGAATCAGCACGCAGCCCGGTTGTCCATCGCGGTTCGGCGACCAGGTTCAGGCACTCGTACATCCCGTAGATGAAGTAGACGTAGGCGTGGCCGGGAGGGCCGAAGATCACGCGCGTGCGGTCCGTGATGCCGCGGGCGGAGTGGGCCGCCAGATCGTCGCCGCCCAGGTAGGCCTCGGTCTCCACGATGACGCCGGCGGTCGGGACCATGAACCAGAACCTTGCCGAGCAGATCGCGCGCCACCTCGACGGCGGAGCGAGCATAGAAGGATCGGGGGAGAATGCGGCCGAGCTGAACGCTGCACTGCAGTACAATGTTAATCGCGAAATGCGACTGTTCACGGGACTGGACCTGCCGGGCGATCTCGTCGCCAACCTCGAGGAGCTGCTTGCGGCGTCTGAAGCCGACCGCGCGGATTCACTGGAGTCCGCCCGCGAACCTTCACGTGACCACCAAGTTCATCGGCGAGTGGCCGGAAGATCGCCTGGGGGAATTGAAGGCCGCGCTCGCGGGCTGCCGTCGCGCGCGGTCATTCCGGTGCACATCCGGCGGGTCGGCTTCTTCCCCAATCCGCATTCCCCGCGCATCTTCTGGTGCGGAATCGAGGCACCCGGGCTGCTCCGAACTGGCCGCCGACACCGATGCGGCCACCGCGCGCGCTGGGGATCGCACGCGAAAAGCGGCCCTTTTCGCCCCATCTGACGCTGGCGCGGATTAAGGAGCGAGTCGATCTCCAACCACTCCGCGAAGCCGATGCGCGGCGCTGCCATCGCTGGAGTTCGGCAGCTTCCAGGCGCGCAGCTTCTTTCTCTACCGGAGCACCTTGCGGCCAACTGGTTCCGTGTACACTAAACTTGCGGAGTTCCCGCTCACCAAAATCATGATTCCGCTCGCGGTTCTGCTCATCGCGTACCTGCTCGGCGCGATTCCGTTCGGATACCTTCTGGTCAAATGGAAAACCGGCGCCGATGTGCGCGCGGCGGGCAGCGGCAATATCGGCGCCACCAACGTCATGCGGACTACCGGGCGGGCGGCAGGCGTCGTCACCCTGCTGCTCGATATCGCCAAGGGCTACGCCGCGGTGTGGATCGCCGGCCGCCTGACCGGACAGGATGTCCTGTGGATGAGCCTGGCGGCACTCGCAGTGATGGCCGGCCACGCCTATCCGGTCTTCCTCGGCTTCAAAGGCGGGAAGGCGGTAGCGAGCTTCGTGGGCGCCTTTCTCTGCCTGACTCCATGGGCACTCGGCGGTCGAAACTATTATATTTGTCGTTGTAGTAGTTTGGACTCGCCACATTTCTATGGGTTCGATTGTGGGTGCCGCGACCCTGCCGCTCGCCGTCTGGCTGGTCGACGAAGGCTCCCTGGCCCGCCGTCGTGGCCTCGGTCGTGGCCGGAGCGTTTATAATCTACAGGCATAGTAGCAATATCCAGCGGCTTCGGCTGGGGACGGAGAACGTGTTTAAGTTTTGAAGAATCTTGCGATTATCGGCGGCGGCAGCTGGGGCACCGCGCTCGCCATCGTACTCGCTCCGCGCTTTTCGCGAGTCACACTTTGGGTCTACGAGGCCGATTTGGCCGCTCGCATGGCGCGCACCCGGATCAATGACGTTTATCTGCCCGGATTCCACATTACCTACAAATGTAGAAATTACCTCAGAGCTTGCCGCCGCCCTGGACGGCGCCGACATCGTCCTGAGCGTGATGCCCTCCCACCTGGCCCGCGGCACTCTACCAGCGCATGCTGCCCGGCCTTAATGAACGGATGATGTTCGTCAGTGCCACCAAGGGCCTCGAAAACCACTCTCTCCTGCGAATCATCGGAGGTGATTCGGGAGGTGGTTGGGAACGTCCCGCGTGGCGGTCATTTCCGGACCCTCCTTTGCCAGGGAAGTGGCGCGTTTTGAACCAACTGCGGTGGTTGCGGCCTCCACCGAGCCGGGACTGGCGGACACGGTCCAGGCCGCCTTCTCGGGCCCAACTTTCCGCGTCTACACCAGCTCTGATCCTATCGGTGTAGAAATTGGTGGTTCGATTAAAAATGTAGTCGCCATCGGCGCGGGCGTGTTACATGGAATGGGACTGGGACACAACGCGATGGCGGCACTGATTACTCGCGGACTGGCGGAAATGACGCGCCTGGCGGTGGCGATGGGCGGAAAGCCGCAAACCCTGGCCGGACTGGCAGGTTTGGGCGACCTGGTGCTGACGTGCACCGGCGATCTCAGCCGCAATCGGACGCGTGGGCGATCGAACTGGCCCAGGGACGGAAGCTCGACGAGATCGTCAGCTCCATGAAAATGGTGGCCGAAGGCATCAAAACCACAAATGCCGCCGTGGACTTGGCGGCAAGCGGTATTCCGTCGAGATGCCGATCGCGGAACAGATGTTCCAGATGCTGCATGCCGGCTCTTCGCCGCAGGAAGCGATCCGGCGGCTGATGGAGCGTTCGCTCAAAGGGGAATAGAAGCGCCGGGTCCGATGCAAATATTTCGGAACTCATCGCAACCTCGAATGGCGGAACGGGTTAGGACACGATATGGCGTGAGCCGCGGCAGCTCTGGATTTCGACGCGGAACTGATGCTCCGGGTCAAAGAGGGAGATGGTGCGAGTTTTGGTGTTTTGCTGGAAAAACACCGCTCGTCCGTAGTTCACTTTCTCTACCGGATGGTGCAGAATCACGCCGTGGCTGAGGAACTGGCGCAGGAAGTGTTCCTGCGCGTGTATCGTTCACGGGGTACTTACGAGCCGACGGCCAAGTTCACGACCTGGCTGTTCCGGATCGCGACGCATTTGGCACTAAACTCGCTTCGCGACGGCAAGAACGAGCGATCGCAGGAGAGATTGGATGACGATTCCAGCGACATGCCGGGCCGGCAGGTTTCCGATCGGCGGCCGTCGGTGGAGCAGTCGATGGTGTACCAGGCCAAGCTGGACGAAATCCGGCGCGCGATTGCGGCGCTGCCGGAAAAGCAGAGAGCCGCGGTCCTGATGCACAAGTACGAGGAGATGGAGTATTCGCAAATCGCCAAGGTCTTGACATGCTCGGAATCGGCGGTGAAATCGCTGCTGTTCCGGGCGTACGAGACCCTGCGCGCGCGCCTGGCGCATATGGCGTGAAGGTAGGAGCTTATTATGAATTGCCCACTGGAGACTCCGGAAAATGCGCAGGTGCTGTTGGATTACTGCGCCCGCAAACTCGACTCCGCACGTACCGCCGTCCTGGAACGTCACATGGAACGTCTGCCGGTCCTGCCGGGATTTCGCCGCGGGACAGCGCGCCTTGTGCGAAGCGATGGATAGCTGGGAGGCGCCCGCCGTATCGCAGGATTTCAACCGCCGGCTGTATCGCCGGATCGAGCAGGAAGTGTCCGTGTGGGACATGCTGGCGCGGCCCTTCCGGCCGTTGTTCGTGCGCCGCGGATTGCCGGTCGCGGCGGCAGCCTGCCTGCTGGTCTTGGCCGGCGTGCTGATCGACCAGCCCCCGGGTTCTCCGGTGGCCCCGCAAAAGGACATGGCGCAAGTGGAATCGGTGCAGCCGGAGCAGGTGGAACAGGCCCTGGACGCGATGGAAATGTTGAGCGAGTTCAGCCATCACGTGCGTAGCGACGGTCAGGAATCCAAGCTATAAGCGAATGAAATGTCTTCTCCAGGTCGCCGCCACGTTGCTGCTGATTACGGCATTCGGGACCGCTGCGCAAAAGGCCGAGCCGAAGCCTCCCAAGCCGGCGCCCGCCCGCCGCACGCCGGCCCCGGCGGCAAAGGCTCCGGCGCCGAAGGCCAATGGCTTTAAGAATCCCGAGGCTCCCAAGGGGCCGAAGCCCGGCGCTCCGCGTCTGGGCGCGCCGGGAAATCCGGTGGAGCGGTTGATGGCGATGCCGCCGGAACAGCGTGAGCGGGTGCTCGAAAAACTCCCCGCCGGCCAACAGGCCAACCTGCGCCAGCGTTTGGAGAAGTTCGACAAACTGCCGCCGGCCGAGCGGGAGCGCCTGAATCGGATGTGGAATACCTTCAACAGCCTGCCACCGGAAAAGCAATCGCTCGTCCGGCGTCAGATTCAAGCCTTCAACACTTTGCCGGACGACCGGCTGGAGGCGCTCGCGCCCGTGCTGCAGCGCCTGCGGCGCATGCCCGAAGACGAACGCCACGCCCTTCTGGGTAGTGAGGAGTTCAAGAGCAAGTACTCCGCTTCCGAGTGGCAGATGCTCTCCGATATCTCCCAGAACCTTCCGATCCCAGGACGTTAGAGCTGACGCTAGCCGCGTACGAAATTGTTCGCCCTCACCGAAAATTTTGTTGTAATCTTTTGCGAACTTTGATAGCTTGCTGGCACCAATCAGGCGAGCGTGTCTGAAACTGGACGCGAGCCACCCCGGCCGCCGGCGAGGGATCAATGAAGAAGGGCGAGAAGATCGTAGGGCCCCAAGCCAAACACCGGGCCACGTTGCTGGAGAAGCGCTCCAGCGTGCTCAGCGGATTGGGTATGAAGTTCGATACCAGGGCACGCATGGGTCGCGTGGCGGAGGACGATCAGGCGCAGATCTCCCACGACGAGTTCGTTTCCCTGCGCATGAACGGCCTGGATTACCGGCAGTTGCGCATGGTGGAAGAAGCGCTGGACCGCCTCGAATGCCGGGGATTACGGGGTTTGCCTGGCCTGCGATGAGCCGATCGCGGAAAAGAGGCTCCAGGCGCTGCCTTGGGCGCGCTACTGCGTCAAATGCCAGGAAGACGTGGGGGCTGGAAATGGAAGGACGGGCGGAACCGGAGTCCCGCCCCGCCTGAAGCTGACCTTAGACGTGGGCGTCGATCATCTTCTGGCACTTCGCTCTTGCCGATGGCTCCGACGCGCTGTTCGACCACCTGGCCGCCCTTGAAGAGCAGCAGGGTCGGAATACCGCGGACGTTGTATCGCATGGCCGTGCCGCCGTTGGCGTCGACATCGAGTTTGCCGACCTTCACCTTACCGGCGTACTCGCCGGCCACGACATCGATCGTGGGCGACATCTGCCGGCACGGGCCGCACCACTCGGCCCAAAAATCCACCAGAGACCGGGACATCCGACCGGAGCACGTCCTGGTCGAACGTCGCATCGGAAAAGGTTAATGTGTTCTGACCTGCCATTTCGTCTCCTGAAACTCTAACTATTAGAATCCCAAAGGCGGCAAAAGGATTCAGCGCGCCCAGCAGTCGCCGGTAAAGCGCCGAATAGGCAGCGGCCGACGTCTTCCAGGAGAAATCCTTCCGCATACCGTGGCGCATCATAGTCCTGCCAGGCATCGCGGTCCGCGAAGGCCACCACAGCGGCTCGAACCGCCTCCAGAAGCGCCTGGCCGGAGTACTCCGCGAACTTGAATCCCGTGCCTTCATCGATGGTATCATCCAGGCCGCCGGTGGCGCGAACCACCGGCACGGTTCCATAACGCAGGCTGTAGATCTGATTGAGGCCGCATGGTTCGTAGTGGCTGGGCATCAGGAAGATATCGGCGCCGGCCTCGATGCGGTGGGCCAGCCCGTTGTCGAAGCCGATGCGCACGGCGATGCGTCCCGGGATGGTCCGCGCTGCATGCGGCGGAAGAACTCCTCGTACTCCGGCATCGCCGGTGCCCAGCGCAACCAGGTACACATCTTCGGCGACGATTGTGCGGCGATCTCGGCGAGAATGTCGGTTCCCTTCTGCCGGGTGAAACGCGAGACGATGCCGAGCAGCGGCCGGTCCATCGCCTCCGGCGGCAGCCCGAATTCCTCAAGCAGTTGGCGCTTGCAGATCGCCTTGCCGCTCAGGTCGTCCGCCGAGTAGCGGGCCGGAATCAGCGGGTCGATTTCCGGATTCCACTCCCGGTAGTCAACGCCGTTGAGGATGCCGGTCAGCACGCTCGAGCGGGCGCGCAGGGCGCCATCCAGTCCGAAGCCGTACTCCGGCGTCTGGATCTCGCGGGCGTAGGTGGGACTGACGGTGTTCAGCGCGTCGGCGAATGCGATGCCGGCCTTGATGTAGCTGACGCGGCCGAAGAACTCCATGCCATCGGGACGGAAGACATCCGCGGGGTCAGGGCGACCTCGGCGAGCGCGCGTCTTCGGAAACAGACCCTGATAGCCCAGGTTGTGGATGGTGAAGAGCGTCCGGCAGCCCAGATAGGTGGGGTCGGTAGCGAAGGTGGTGCGCAGGTAGGCCGGCACCAGTCCCGACTGCCAGTCGTGGCAATGGAAGATCTCGGTGCGGAAGAGGACGCGGGCGACACCGAGAGCCGCGCGCGCGAAAACGGCGAAGCGGATGTGGTTGTCCGGGTAATCCATCGCCGATTCGCCGTAGAAGCCCTTGCGGTCGAACAGCGGCGGACAATCCACCAGGTAAACCGGGTATTCGGCGGGCGCCTGATAGATCGTGATCGGAAAGGTAGCGGGTCCAAAGTGCACGAAGAGGTTGTCCCAGACCCGGCGGGCGGACTTCAGGTCGATGGACCCGTAGCGCGGAATGACCACGGCCACTTCGTCGCCAAAGGCACGAAGAGCGGCGGGCAGCGCGCCCACCACGTCGGCCAGACCGCCTGTCTTGGCGAACGGCGCAGCCTCGGAGGAGATCATCAGGACACGGGACACGAAGGAATTGTAGCAGGGGCGGAGCTGCCGGGTTCGGGGGGGAACGAATGCTATGATTGCGACTGAAACGGGCGGCGAGCGTGGAGCGGGAACAGATCCTGGCCAAACTTCGTGAAAGGATTGTGAGCTTCGCGGCATCTCATCTATCGAGGGACGCCGCCGAAGATCTGGCGCAGGAGGTGCTCATGCTGCTGCATGAAAAATACGCGCACCTGGAGCGTCCGGAAGATCTGCTGCCGCTTTCCCTGCAGATTGTGCGGTTTAAGATCATGAGCCAGCGGCGCAAATCGGTGCGCCGCGGCGAGTACACCCAGGTTTCCATCACCGATATCCAACTGCCTGACCTGGAAGCCAATCCGGCCGACTACGTGGAGCGCAAGGAGACGATGGAGCGGCTCACCAAGGCGATCGGCGGCTTGGGCGAACGGTGCCGCGAACTGCTACGCCTGAAGCTGCAGGGCAAGACGTTTCCGGAGATTCAGAAGATTATGGGCGCGGCGGCGATCAACACCATCTACACCTGGGACCACCGCTGCCGGAAGAACCTGTTGGACGCCATGGGCGGAGATTGGGAGCGGCCCAAGCGATGAACCGGGAAGAGATCCAAAAACTGTTGGGCGGATACGCCACCGGCACGCTGACGCCGGAAGAGCAGCAGGCGCTGTTTGCCGCCGCGCTGGAAGACCAGGAGCTTTTCGACGCGCTGGGACGGGAACAGGCGCTGCGCGACCTGCTGCGCGACCCCGTCGCGAAGGCGCAGGTGCTGGCGGCGCTGGATGCGCCCGTCGCGGAGCGGGCCGGCTTCTGGTCCTGGCTCCGACGCCCGATGGTGGCCGGCCTCGCGACCGCCTGCGTTGCCGGCATCGCGATCCTCGCGGTCTGGCAGGGAACCCGCGGCAAGCCAATGGCGGCGCCGATCCTGGTGGCGGATGTGAAGGCGCCGGAACCGCAAGCGCCGGTTACCGCGCCCGCGCCCGCAGCCGACGCCATTGTGAAGAAGAAGGTGGAACTCCCGGCACGGCGAGAGGTCGCTACCGGGCGGCTGGCGAAGGACATGGCGCCCGCTGTCAACGTGCCAGCTGCTGCTCCATTGCCTGAGCCGGCTGCCGCTCCCAAAGCGACGGCGTCTCTCGGCGCTACCGCGGAGACGTCTGTTGTGGAAGCGGTTCCCGCTCAGGCCGCCATGTCGAACGCAGTGGCGGACCAGACGGTCAAATCAAAAGTCGCGCTCGACGCACGCAGTTTGTTCTACGGAAACGCATTGGTTCCCAACAACGGTCAGGTTCAGCAGTTCGCGGCCGGATCCGGTGGGGCACAATCGTCGATGCAGCCCAGAGTCCCTACCGCCATGCGGTCGGCCAGCGCCATAACAAAGAAGGAGAGCGCGACTTTCAGCCTGGGCGTTCGGGTCAGCCTCCTCCGCGGCGATGAAGAGGCGGTGGTGAGCACGGTCCTGAATGCCGGTGAAAGCGTGCGCCTGAAAGTGATTCCCAACGAAGATGGATTCCTGTACATCGCCGCGCGCGATGGCAGCGCATGGAAGATGGTTGCCAGCGGGCCGGCGCAACGCTTGAAGCCCTTCGAAACGCCGCCGCTCCCGTTCCAAGGTTCCGGCGCGAAACAGCTCTACATCATGCTCTCGCGCCAGGCGCAAACACTCTCCCCGGAGGCGATCGCCGCCCTTGCACGCGTCAATCTGGTAGAGACAGTGGCCGAGCAGGATCGCGCCACCTACGCGGTCGCCGGACTTCTCCAGGGCGCCCCGCCGCAGCAGGTCGTCCAGCCGATCACGCTGACCTACCGCTAGCCTGCTTGCCGCAATGTGGGGCAGGCAATCTTGCCTGCAGCCGGCTTTCAGCCGGCTCGCCCCGCTCCAATGCCGCCCGCTCTACATAGGCACCGCGATTCTAGTTTGCGGCTCGCCGCATTGTGAGGCAGGCGCTTCCGCTTGGCGCTGCCCCACCCACCGGCGCCAGCCTGTTCGTCAGCCGGCTCGCCCCGCGCAATCGCGGTTGCCTTTATATCGACCGGGCCGCCGCTGTCAAAAGTTAGTTAGAGCGGTTGCACACCTCGTCCACGAAACTCCGTGCCACACGCGGGGAATCAAACTGCTCCACGCGGACGAGCCCTTGCGCGGATTGTCCGGTTCGCGAAGCAGGCGAAGCGTAGAGATTGAGCATTCCCTCGGCCAGCGCACCCGCGCTTTCCGGCTCGACCAGCATCGCGTGGGGCACGACCTCCGGGATGGCGGCGGCGCGCGCCGCGACGATCGCCTTGCCGGCCGCCATCGCTTCCAGCAGCACGATGCCGAAGCCCTCCTGCACGCTCGGCAGGCAGAAAACATCGGCCCGCTTGTACTCCGCCGCCAGGTCTGCGCGCGAGATATCGCCCAGCCAGGTCACGGTCCCCTCCAGCTTCAGGCGCGCCGAGTGTGCGCGCCACGCAGCGTCGCACGGACCATTGCCGACGATGCGGATCTCGAGCTCGGGAATAGCAGAGCGCAGTTCCGCCGCCGCATCCAGCAGCAGGTTGACGCGTTTGCGGCGATAGAAGCGTCCCACGTAAAGCACCGTGAAGCGCGGGGACTCCACCGTGGGCACGGCATCCAGCTGGCGGCGCCAGGCCCGCAGATCGATCAGCTCGGGCACCACGGTGGGAAAGCTGCCAAGGCCGTACATTTCCTGCGCGCGCTCGCCCGAGTAGCGGCTGGTCACCACAACACGCGACGCGCGCCGGACGTGCAGCCGCTCGCAGCGCGCCTGCAGCGACATGGTGGCGCGGGTCAGGCCGCTTTCGAAACGCACCTCGTCGGCGATCACGCCCTTCAGCGACGCCACGTGTCCCGGTTCGCCGGCGATGCGGTAGCCATCCATGTCGTAGCCCACTGTAATATCGTGCCGCGGGGAGGGGCGCAAGCCGCGATTAAACCACAGCCGCTCCGCGGTGTAGACCGGAAAGTGACGGCGCGGCGATTCAAAATCGACCTGGTGGCCGAGATTGCGCAAAGCGCCGGCGAGCACCGAGATGCCTACATAAGTGCCGCTGCCGCGCGTGATGTCCTGGGGAGTCGAGGTGAGGAAGCGAAACGTCAAGGTATCCGAATCACCATGATACCTACCTGGCGATTGTTGGTGTAGGCGACGGCGGAAATGGTATTCGCATTGGCGTTAGCCAGCACCAGCCGTGCCGCAGTCACTGCGCCCCCATTGGCTGGTGCCGGATTTGCCGGCGGGCCGATGCTGGTCACCGGACCGGGATTCGTGACCACGCTGACATCGCCGCTCACCAGGTCGTAAATCACGGCGCTGGAGCCTCCCGGTTTGACCGCGCGCGCGATCAACTTACGAGTCGCGAAGCAGCAGACCGTGGTGCCGTCATCGAGATTGGTCACGCTGGCGAAGCCGTCCGGCAGCGGGAGGCTGGCGGCAGTCTGGGCATCCAGGTTGAAGAGAACGAATCCCTGATCGCCCGCCAGTTTATCGATGGCCTGCACCAGCAGCGAATTGTTCTCGGGAATCGGCTGGAGCGTGGCGCTGGTGAAAGCACTGACTCCGGCGGGCAGGGGCAGCGTGACCGCATTGGCGTTGACGCCGTCCAGCACGTACAGGGTATCGCTGGTCGTGGGTCGCGTGCTATCCAGCCTCACCGCGTAGACATAGTCGTTCATCAGCGCCAGCGACGCATCGGCGCGTGTGCTGGGAACACGGATCTGGCCCTGGTCGCCGAGCGGAATGACCTGCATTTTCACGTCGTTGAAATCCAGCGTCAGAAAGCCAGTGGCGGCGCAGGAGGTCTTGTAGGCGGTCTCGGCAACCTTGGAGCCGGCCAATGCCATCTGTCCCACCAGGTTCAAAGTCAGCAGCCGGATATCGGCCGTGCAGGAGGCGGCGAACCAGCCATCGGGGAAGGCGACGATCTGGGGGTCCGTGTTGGTGATCGGAAAGGCGAGGAAGGATCCTGCGAGCCATCGGCGGCGCGTACCAGCGCGTAGAAGGTGCGCGAGCCGGTGTCGAAGAGTGCGGGCTCTGTTGGAGGCGGTACGGCCGCGGTCTGGTTGGCACGCACCGGCGCCACGGCGTTGAGCAGCGGCAGCCATCCGGCGGGAAAGTCCTTCGAGAAGGTTGCGGCGCCCGCAGGGTTGACGATGGCGTATGCCGCCTTCGCGGGCTTGAGCGGGTCATCGCCCACGATCACAGCGATGCGATTGTTGCCGAGGTTGGCCGACGCGTAGATGTGCGTGAGGCCATTGATATTCACCGTGGTGACGGCGGGCGTGCCGGCGCCGCCCGGGGCCGCGGCGGCCGCCGGCGTCGAAACCTGGAACTCGCCCGTTACCGGATTGATGGTTGCGATCTGCGCGGGCTTTCCGGGAAGCGTGGCAGTGAAACTATCGGGCGTTGCCACAACCGCGGCGGCGGCCGAGGGCAGTGTCACCTTAATCGGATCGCCGGCGGCGCTGAAGATCTTGAGCGTGGAACTGATGCCGTTGGTCGCATCGCCGGCTGGCGGCCCGATCAGCGCCGCCACCGTATCTCCGTTCGGTGGGACCGCGAGCGGCTGGGCGTTGGCATTCGCGCTGGTCAGGCAATCGGGAATGGCGGCGATAATCTTCGCGCGCAGGTCCACGGCCAGCGCGGGGTAGCAGCCGCCGGCATCGCGCGCGCCGGTGGCCAGCAGATAGCTCCCATTGACGCCGGTGTCCGAAAGAGCCGTGATGGCCGGCGGGTTATCGGGCAGCGGAAGCAAGAGAACGTCGGGGGCCTGGGCCGGTTGGAACACGGTCACGTTGGCCGCCTGCCGGCCGGCGAAGAAAGTCACCAGGTCGCCCGGCCTCGCGCCCGCCGGGACCGTGATCGTGACATCGAATTCGCCCGGCTTCCTGGTGGACGCCGTGGCGGTGACTTCGGCGCGCAGGCCTCCGACATAGGCGGTGATGGCCGCCGTGGGGATTGCCGGAGTGTCGGAAGGCCCGGCATCGCCGCTCGCGATCTTGGGATCCGTGGGACCGAGTCCGGTAGCGCTGGTCACGATGGATTTGGCGTTGACACTACCCCAGGGCACTCCGGCGCCCGAATCATCCGCCGTGCGCACCGCCGGCGCCATCGCGGCGATTGTGACCTTGGCCGGAGCGCTATTCACTCCGCCGCGGCGCACGGTCACGTCCACTAGTCCGAGGTTGGCGTCCGTCGGCACCTGCGCGATGATGGTCCCTGGCGAGATGGAGTAGATTGGCGCCGCCTTCCCGCCAATGATGACCTGTACATTCCCCAGTCGTGTTGGCCAGGGAAGATCGGTAGTGGTGAGCCCTTCCGGCGGTCCCAGGTTGAGTCCGACCACCTGCACCAGACCGCCGAGCCCGACCACGCCTGGCGCCGGTTCCTGGGTAAAGAAGTTGGTGACGCCGCGCGCACTGATGATGGGAGCCGTCGGCGTTTGCGCGCCCAGCACCATCAGTCCGGCGACACACGCGGCGAACAGGAATCGGCGCAGTATCATGGCGTAATAAGCATGGTAACCCGAGTTCCGCGCACGGGTTGCGTCGAATGGCAATAACGCGAGGTTGCGGGCATGCAAGTGGCCATCTGGCCGTTGGATAATGGTGATCGAGGAATTCACCGATGACCATCGCGGCCGGAATTAAGCTACCCGAGGCTGAACTCGCCGAGATCTGCCGCCGCTACCACATCAAGGAACTAATGCTCTTCGGCTCAGCTGTTCGAGGTGAAATGCGGCCTGATAGCGATATTGATCTGTTGGTCGAGTTCATGCCGGAAGCAAGGATAAGCCTTTTCGAGCATTTTGACGCCGAGGAGGAGCTCTCGAACTTGACCGGGAAGAGAGTCGATCTGGTCTCGAAAACCGCGCTGCGCGGGCGTCTGCGAAACGTGGTCCTCGCTGAGGCTCGCAGCATTTATGCGGCGTGACCTCGCCTATCTTCAGGACATCATCGAAGCATCGAACGCAATTGCAGGGTTCATACTTGACCAAGATCTGAAATCCTTTCTGCGGGACTCCATGCTCCAGAGCGCACTGGCGCACCAGTTCACGGTGATCGGCGAAGCCGCCTCGCGCGTGGCTAGCGACCTGCGTGAGCGCCACTCTTCGATCCCTCGGGCCCAGGCCAGGGGACTACGCAATATCGTCGTCCACCATTATTTTGGCATCGCCTGGGACGAAGTCTGGCAAACGGCAACCCTGGACATTCCCGCGTTGCGCGATCAGGTTGCCGAAGTCATCAGAATGGAGTTTCCGGATTCCAACGCTACACTGGAATCGTAATGTCTAATGCCGTCTGCCTCCTTAGCGGAGGCCTCGATTCAGCGACTTGCCTCGCCTTGGCGCGGCGCGAGGGCTACCGGTGCTACGCCCTCTCCTTCGATTACGGCCAGCGCCACAAGGTGGAACTCGACGCGGCCGCGCGAGTGGCCCAGGCGTTGGGCGCCGAAAAACACCTGGTAGCCAGGATCGGCCTCGACGTTTTCGGCGGGTCGGCCTTGACCGCCGCGATCGATGTGCCCAAGGGACGGTCCGCCGGCGAAATGGGCACCGGAATCCCGATTACCTACGTCCCGGCGCGCAACACCATCTTCCTCTCCTTCGCGCTGGCGTGGGCCGAGGTGCTGGAAAGCTCGGACATCTTCATCGGCGTCAACGCGCTCGATTACTCGGGCTATCCCGATTGCCGCCCGGAATACATCGAGGCCTACGAACGCCTGGCCAACCTCGCGACCCGCGCGGGCGTGGAAGGCACCACGCGCATGAAGATTCACACCCCGCTGCTGCACCTGACGAAAGCGGGAATCGTCAAGCTGGGCCGCGAACTCGGCCTGGATTTCGGGCTGACTTTCAGTTGCTACGATCCCGACCCCGGCGGCGTTGCCTGCGGGCAGTGCGATGCCTGCCTGCTGCGGCGCAAGGGTTTCGACGAGGCCGGCATTGAAGATCGCTGAGCTGTTCTATTCGATTCAGGGCGAGGGCGCGCTGCTCGGCATGCCCTCCGTCTTCATCCGCACCAGCGGCTGCAATTTGCGCTGCTCCTGGTGCGATACGCCCTACACGTCGTGGCAGCCGGAAGGCACTGACCTGACGTTGGACCAGATCCTGGACGAAGTGGCCGCCCATCCCGCGCGCCATGTCGTCGTGACCGGCGGCGAGCCTATGATCGCGCCCGACATCATCGCCCTGACCCACCGCCTGCGCGCTCGCAACCTGCACATCACCATCGAAACCGCCGGCACCGTCTTCGAACCGGTGGCCTGCGACCTGATGAGCATCAGCCCCAAGCTGGCCAACTCCACTCCGGACGACGCACGCTTCTCCCGCCAGCACGAGCGCCTGCGCATCCAGCCGCCGATCCTCGCCGAACTGATGTCCCGCTATCCTTATCAACTCAAGTTCGTGATCGCCCAGCCCGGCGATCTCGAGGAAGTACGCGCCCTGGTAGAGACACTCCAGGCCGATCGCGAACGCGTCATCCTCATGCCCGAAGGGGTCGACCCTGCGCGCCTCCGCGAGCGCGGGTTGTGGCTGGCCGACATCTGTAAGGAAGAGGGTTTTCGCTTCAGCCCGCGGTTGCACGTAGACCTGTGGGGCGACAGGAGGGGAGTATGACCACCGCATTCATGGCCGACCCGACCTTTCGGGAGCATCTGGCCGGACGCCGCCATCCCGAATGCCCCGAACGCTACGACGCCGTCCTGGACAGTCTCGAGCGGGCGGGCCTGATCGCCAAAATGCTCCGGGTGGACGCGCGCGACGCCACGCAGGAAGAGCTAACGCTCTGTCACACCCCCGAATATTTGCGGATCGCACGTAGCGATGTGGCCTCGGGCCGTCCTTACCTGAGCACCGGCGATACCGACATCACGCCCAACTCCTGGGACGTCGCGGTGCGCGCGTCGGGCGGCGTGCTCAATGCGATCGACGCGGTTCTCACCGGCGCCGCGCGCAATGCCTTCTGCCCGGTGCGGCCGCCCGGACACCATGCCAACGCGGGAAGGGGCATGGGCTTCTGCCTGCTGAACAACGTCGCCATCGCTGCCCGCTACGCGCAGCACCGGCACGGCATCGGGCGGGTGGCGATTGTGGATTGGGACGTGCATCATGGCAACGGCACCCAGGATATCTTCTACCGCGATGGATCGGTCTTCTTCTTCAGCTCGCACCAGTGGCCGCTGTATCCCGGAACCGGGCGCGCCGATGAGACCGGCGAGGACCAGGGCGAAGGCACCACGATGAACTTCCCCTTCCCCGCCGGTTCCGGCCGGCGCGAGATCCTGGGGGCGGTGGAGAACTCCCTGGTGCCGGCAATGGAGCGATTTCGGCCGGAACTTGTACTGATTTCCGCCGGCTTCGATTCCCGCGAAGGCGACCCCCTGGGCCGCTTCACCCTCACCGACCACGACTTCACCGACCTCACCCGCGCCATGATGGGGATTGCCGGCCGCCACGCCGGGAACCGCATCGTATCGGTCCTGGAAGGCGGCTACAACCTGGATGGCCTGGCGTCAGCGGCCACGGCCCATGTCGCGGCGCTAATGGCATAATCCCCAAGAGACAACGTTCCGATTCAGACTGGGACGTGGAAAGTACCATTACTCCGGTAGGCTCGGTAGGACTTTCCCCCCTCTATCAACTTCTCTAGAATTGACCCTGGTAGAGCAAATATGAAGCTTCAAATCGCCACCGGGTACCTGAAAATGAAACCATCCGGCTCGTTGTCGGCTCCGAGTACCGGGGTACGAGTGCAATCCGTACCGGTGATGGCGATCGGCAACCCCCACGGCTGCGAGGGCCTGATGGGCAGAATCTCGAGCGGCCTCGCGGACAACGCAATCAGTATGCACCGCATCGATCTGGAACGGACCAGAGACCGCACCCAGGCGGCCCACCGGTTGCAGGACATGTTAGCCGAAATGAAGGACCGGATGGCACGGAAAGTCTCCGCGAAAGCGCGCCTGGCTTGCGCAGAGCCCAGTCTGGAACTCTCCTATAAAGCCAGCTAGCTTCAGCCTTCTCCCTTCCTCTCCCCTCTCGCGTCACCAGTCCAAATGGAAAAATGCCATATTTACGCCACATTCTTGGGTTCGTACGCTAACCATGGCCATCACACCCCTGGTACTCTCAAAACCGTACGTCCTAAGTCTGGTGGTACCCGAGTTATGCCTAACAGATAACTTGTCGCCTTGCCGCGCATATGTTTGACTTATCGAAACGGGGCAACCGGCCCACCAGGAGACCAAAATGAGCACATCTGAAGAGACGAACGGATCGTTAACGCTCGACCAACGATTGGCTGAGGGGCCTTTGCCATTACCCGAGGCGCTGCGCTACGCCACGATGCTGGCGGAGGAGGTTCGCCAAGTCCATGATTCGGGCGGCAATTGCGGAGGCTTGCTGCCATCGAGTATCGCCGTTACCGCTACCGGCCTGGACTTATACCTCACACCGCACCAGCCCGCCGCCGTTACGCCGTATACCGCACCGGAAATCCTGCAGGGGAATCCCCCGGACGCGCGCAGCGATATCTTCGCGTTTGGCGCAATCGTGTATGAAATGGTCACCGGCCGCCGGGCCTTCGCCGGCGACAATTCCGACGCCCTCGCGGTATCGCTGACCATCTCCGATCCGCCGCCCTCCGGTACCGCCGCCGTGGATCACCTGGTTAGCAACTGCATCGCGAAGGATCCGGCGGTCCGCTGCCAGCGCATGCAGAAGGTAATCCTGGAACTCAGGCTGCTCAGCTTCTCCGCCCCCCGAACCCAGGCGACCATGCCCAAGCAGAGCCTGACGGCCGCGCTCCGCTCCGAAACCCAACAACTCGAAGATCGCGTGGCCGGGCTCCTGGAAACGCACGAGAAGACGATCGTCGAAATCCAGCAGACATCCGGCGACGCCATCAGCGAACTTCGCGACAGGCTGTCCAAAGTGGAGTCCGCGCTGAGCCCGATGCAGGCGCGATCGGCTGTCGTCGACACCCTCTGCCAGCAGATCATGGCCCACCTGGAGCAGGTCCAGCAGAACATTGAAGCCATCGACGAGCGCGTCAACGGCGTGAGAGACGGCATCGACGTCCTCAGCCAGGGCGCCACCGTGCTGCACGACTACGTGGGCGCGCGTATGCACGAATTCGAGCAGACCCTTAAATCGCAGCGCACCACGATCGCTTCCGTAGTCGCCGGCCAGACGCAAACCGACGACCTGGTGGAAGGCCTGGTCAGCGCGATGGACCTGCTGCACACCATCGTGATCGGCCCCGCCGACGAGTTCGGCAGCGTCATGGAGAACTTCGGCAAAAACGGCGACGCCAAACTGGGCGACGTGGAACTTCTGCACGCGATGTAAGCCGCGGCTTATTCCAGCGCCCTGGACACCGTCACCACCGCATCCAGCCCGCCTTTTGCCAGACGTACTCGAATCTGGGAATTGGCGGGCGCCGCGGCGGCCTCCTTCAGTATGCCCCCTTGGTTGGACACGATCGCATAGCCCCTCTCCAGAACGCGCAGCGGGCTGAGTTGCGAGAGCTTCGCCGTCAGTTGCCCGAGGCGGTTTCGATCCTGCCCCAGGCGCGCCCGCATAACCTGCAGAGCGGAATTCCGCGCCAGCTCCATGCGCCGCCTATCGGCCGCCAGGCGCGGCCGGACATCGAACCTGCGCAGACGCAGTTCGACCGCGCGCCGGGCCCGCTCGCGCCCGTCCAATCCGGCCCTGATCCGCTCGCGCATGCGGAATTCCTGTTCGTCGATTCGCTGCAGCCCGCGTCCCACCTGCCGGTGCAAAATACCCAGCGCGCGCTCGATTCCCTGCTGCCGCAGGCGCCGCTCCAGCATGGCGATCCGGTAGCGCGCCCCCTGCGCAGCCTTGGCGCGCGCCGCCGCGATGCGATCCAGCAACTCGTCACGCGTGCAGACCACCATTTCCGCCGCCGCCGAAGGCGTGGGAGCGCGCAGGTCGGCCACAAAATCGGCGATCGTCACATCGGTTTCGTGGCCCACCGCCGAAATCACCGGCATCGAGCAGGCCGCGATGGCCCGCGCCACGGCTTCCGTATTAAAGGTCCAAAGGTCTTCCAGCGACCCTCCGCCACGGCCTACAATCAACACGTCCGCCCATCCAGTGCGGCTGAAATACTCGATCGCGCGGCAGACCTCCTCCACCGAGCCTTCGCCCTGCACCAGCGCCGGAAAGAGCCGGATATGCAGGCCCGGGAAGCGGCGCGAGAGAATCTGGATCATGTCGGCAATCGCCGCCCCGCGCGGCGAAGTGACGATGCCGATGCGGCGCGGGAAGCGCGGCAGGGGACGTTTGCGATCGGCGGCGAACAGTCCCTCGGCCGCCAGTTTTTTCTTGAGCTGTTCGAACGCTACCTGCAGCGCCCCCAGCCCCTGGGGCTCGAGCAGTTCCACCAGAAGCTGATATTCGCCGCGAGCCTCGTAAACATCGATGCGGCCGCGCGCCAGCACCGCCATGCCGTCCTGCGGCTTAAACTTCCAGAATCGATGGGCGGAGCGGAAGGCCACGGCCTTTACCTGAGAATCGCGCTCTTTCAGGGTGAAATAGTAATGGCCGCTAACGGCGAGTTTCAGCCCGGAGATCTCCCCGCTGACGCGAATATCGGCGAACTCGCCGTCGAGCGTCGCGCGAATGGCGCTGTTCAGTTCGCTGACGGTGTAGACGCGCTTTTCCGGAAAGAGCTCGAAGCCCAGGTCGAATTGCTCCACTCCTGAATGGTAGCGCGCCCGGACCGCCCGCCTATTTCTTTACTGAGAGCGTCACTCCATCCGGAGAAGTAGCTCCGGAGACGGTAGCCTTGAGCGCGTAATCTCCGTCCGCCAGGGATGCAGGCACCTGAATCGCGACCTGGTAGAGACCCGCATACCCCGGCGAGAGTGCGCACCCGAAAACCTGCGCATCCGCCGTGCCGATCTTGACCGCTACGGGACTGCAGTTGTACTGCTTATCCGCAGGCACCTGAATCCCCGCCGCCACTACCGGCGTGGTCGGTCCGAAGCCCGTGCCCCAGAGGATCAAAACGTCGCCTGGCTTGGCCGCTACCGTCGCGCTGCCGAAGGTTCCGTTCTTCACCGCGAGGCTGGCGTCCTGCCGCGTGGCGACGGCCTGGCTGCCGGGCCACAGGAAAAAGGCCGGCGAAGCCGACGCGACCGTTGCGGTCACGGCAACGCTGGTGCCGCTCGGAGTCTTGACCGTCACCGGTACCGGACCGGTACCAACATCCGGCGCCTGCACGTTGATTTGCGTCGGGCTGATGTAATACACGAAGGCCTGCTGGCTGCCCACGGTCACACTCACCCCATCGACCTCGTTTGGCAGCTTGCCGTTGACAATGAACTTATCCCAGGTATCGGTCTGGGGCGCCAAATTCGAACCCGTGATCGTCAGCCACGATCCGGGCACGATGCCCGGTGCGAAGCTCGCTCCGTTGACCACGCCATTCGACGAGATCGTCGGGGAGTTCCCTGCGGCGACCGGCGAAAGCGTGTAGGTAGCGGTGTAGATGTGGTCGCCGGTCTCCTTCAGGTCACCGTTGGCGGCGTTGCCGGCTACGTAGATCACGACATCGCCGGATGCGGTGGCGGGCGGCGTCCAGTCGAATTCGAAATTCTGGGAACCTGGCTTCCCGCGGCTCGCGTTGTAGCCCGTCAGACTGTGCTCAATGTACTGCAGCGGAAAAGCTGCCGGGCAGGTTGTGCTTGTGCTGGTGCAGGAGTCGCGGGAGGCGCCCTGGCACTGTGCCGAAATGGCATTCAGATCCGCCCGAGTGCACATGAGCAGCGTGTTGGCATCGGTGAAAGCGAATGAACCAGCCATAGTCGAAGTGCTGCTAGAGGGACGGGCGGTCAGCTGAAAGCCCCAGGCCTTTTGCGCCGAATCCGCGATCGTGACCACCAGATGCTGCTTCACTCCCGGAGTGTAGCTGCGGCCGTTCGGAAAGGCCACGCTGACGCTGCCGCCGCCCGCGTTAACGTTGGTGCCTACGTGGCACGTAGCCTGATTGCAGGTACCGAGCTCATTCGGCACGCCGCTGTGCCCGGGGTCGGGACCATATTCGTGCGCCCAGATCAGCAATGGGATAGCGCCCATCACGACCGCCACCTTGGCAATTAACAGCTTCCTCTGACGTTCCATATCTATCCCGTTAACCCTCGCATCCACAAATCTACTCGATGGTTTCGGTGAAATGTCCTTAATCCTGAGAGTTTTACGAAACTATCACAAGTTGTAAACGAATCCCGCCAATTGCAGCGCTTTGCGCGCCGTGGTGCTGAAGGGAATCTCCGCAAGTTGCGCGATCGTGAACCACGCGAACTCGCCCGTGCCCGGAAGCTCGGCGGTCGCGCCGCGCACCTCGAAGGTGTAGCGATGATGTGTGATGGTGTGGCGAATTTCGCCGATGCGCTCGCCCACCTTCGCCGACGGGAGTTCTTCGGACGTGGGCAAATCCCAGAATCCAGCCATCCGCGATTGCGACGCCTCACGCTGCCGCAACAGGATCTTGCCGCGCTGCCGGACTACCAGCAGCACTCCGGAAATCCGCACCGGCTCCTGCTTGCGCAGTTTCACCGGCAACTGCGCCGCTGTGCCTTCCTGGCGCGCGCGGCAGCACGCGGAGATCGGACAGACCAGGCACAGCGGCCGTCGCGGCAGGCAGACCGTCGCGCCCAATTCCATCAACGCCTGATTGAAGTGTCCCGGATCCTGCTTGACTTCCCTGGCATCCAGCCACTGCTGCGCGACGGCGCGAAACCGTTCGCGCGTACGGGAGCTGCCGATATCCGCGGCGTCGTTCTCCACACGCGCCACCACGCGCAACACGTTCCCGTCGACGACGGCATGGGGAAGTCCGAACGCAATGCTCGCGATCGCCGCCGCCGTGTAGTCGCCGATGCCGGGCAGCGCGCGAATCGCGTCGTACCCTCGCGGGAAGCCGCCCGCCGCCGCGATCTGCTGCGCCGCGCTCCGCAGGTTGCGCGCCCGCGAGTAGTAGCCCAGTCCGCTCCACAACGCGAGCACTTCTTCTTCCGGCGCGGCGGCCAGCGATTCCACCGACGGGAAGCGCGCCAGAAAACGCTCGATAGTAAGGGATCACCGCCTGTGCGCGCGTCTGCTGCAGCATGATCTCGCTGACCCAGATGCGATAGGGATCGCGCGAACTCCGCCACGGCAGGTCGCGGTGCCCCGCGCGGTACCAGGCCAGTAGCAGACTGCTCAGTGAGGGCTGGGTCACTCGATGCGTCACTCGATGCGTCACTCGATGCGTCACTCGATGACGCGCAGCCATTCGGCAACCACGGCGAAGCCCTCGGGTTCCACATCCCAGGCTTCGAACTCGGGGTTCAATGGTTCCAGCCGGACATTCTCGTGCTGCCACTCGTCTTCGCTGCGATACACCTTGCGGCTGGTATAGCGCTTAATCGTATAGCGGGCAGTCTCGTCCAGCACTCCGAAGCGTTCGATCAGCAGGATCTTGCCCTGCCGGGAACCCGCCGGATGCAGCCGGAACAGATTCAGGCTGCCATCCGGAATGCGCGGCTCCATCGACCGCCCCGCCACATGCCCCACAAAAAGATCGGGCGAGAGTTGCATTCCCTCCGGCGCCGGCACCCAATCTTCCACCGCCGATTCCATCTCCTCGCTCAGCCCGCCCGCTGCCGCGCGAAAGCTATAAAGCGGCAGGTGCGTGCGAAACGGCTTCACCGCCACCGCTTCGACATGGTCCTGATACAGCCGGTCCAGCACTCGCGAAAACGCGTCCACCGCGACGCTCTGCCGCCCGGTGACGCGCAGCGCGTTGGAGGCCGAGTCTTCGAGTGACTGCAGGAAGGCTTCCGCACCGGTCTCGCTGATGCATTGCCGTATGTGCCCCTCGAGGGCCTCAAGAACTTCGACATCATCTGCGTCCGCGATCGCCGCGAAGTCATTCCGCATCCGGAACCACGCGCGATCATTCTCCGAGTCGATCAACAACACGCCGATAGCACACGAAGGTCGCGCAGGCAGAGCAGTCTCCAGGAGCACATAAGTGCCCTCCCGGCGCCCGTTAATGGGAACCACACCACTCCGCACGCTTCTATCCTACTCCGCTTATCGACACCAACACCACCGCCCTTGAACCCGTCAAACAGCATTTCTCGCCAAGCTCATAACCCGGCAAACCAAAACCCTGGAGGCAACATCTTCAGTCTTCTGCAACCGTATGCGCCCCTCTCAGCCCAAAAAAGCATATCTCTCGCAAAGAGCGCCAAGATCGCAAAGAAAACCAAGAAAAACGATGCCACCTGTCTTCGGTTTTCTCTGCGTCCTCTGCGTTCTTTGCGAGAAAAAATGCCCCTTTCCCGCCGCCTTTCAGCCCCAAAAACATGTTTCTCGCAGAGAGCGCCAAGATCGCAGAGAAAACCAAGAAAAACGATGCCACCTGTCTTCGGTTTTCTCTGCGTCCTCTGCGTTCTTTGCGAGAAAAAATGCCCCTTTCCCGCCGCCATTCAGCCCCAAGAACATGTTTCTCGCAAAGAGCGCCAAGATCGCAGAGAAAACCAAGAAAAACGACGCCGCCTGTCTTCGGTTTTCTCTGCGTCCTCTGCGTTCTTCGCGAGAAAAAATGCCTCCTCTCCCGCCGCCATTCGGCCCAAAAACATGTTTCTCGCAGAGAGCGCCAAGAAAGCCAAGGAAAACAGTGTGGCCGGTGTTCGGTTTTCTTTGCGTCCTCTGCGTTCTTTGCGAGAAAAAACGGCCCCCCTCCCGCTGCTATTCAGCCCGACAATTGCTCCTCGCATAGACCGCAGAGAGAATCCAACCTTAAGGTCCTTTTTGCTTGGCGAGAAATGTCCTTCTTGGCGCGGCAAGAGTCAAAAGGCATCTCTCGCCAGGAGAAAATCTTACGGCTTATCCGCGCCCTTCGCGGGAGCGGACGGCGCCGCGGGTGCCTGCGGTGCCAGTCCCGGAATTTCGTTGGGGAAGTATCCCTCGCGCGCGCTGATCTTCACGTTGGGTAGCCCCGGGATATCCACCGTGATTTTCCGGTACTGCTTCGGCTTGGCCTCCACGTCGATGTCCGGCCGGTACCGCAAAATGTACTGCGTCGTGATCTCCCCGCCGATCCCCCCGACTGCCTTGATGATGCCGTTCGAAATCTCCGCCGCGTAGCCGCCCGTCCCCACCGTCAGCGCGTAGTTCCCGTCGTCCGACGGATTCGAAAGGTAGCCCGAAACGCCCTTGTATAGCGAATTCAACGGGTATTCCACGTGGCCGCCGGTCTTGTGCGTCAGGCGCTCCAGCACGTCCTGCGCCTCATTCGAAAAACCGAATGCCATGGTGCTGACCGCGTAGATCGTCACCAGGTTGCGCTGCGCCAGTTCCAGCACCTCTTCCAGATTGTGCTTGCTGGCGTTATCGTGGCCATCGCCGATCACCACAATCACGCGGCGCGGCTCGTAGGGTTCACCCTTCACCAGTTCGCGGCGCGTGCAGGCCAGGTAAATCGCGTCGTAGAGCGCGGCGCCCCCGCCCGGCTTCATCTTGCGGACCTTGTCGGCGATCTTGTCCGAGTCCCAAGTCGTATTCACCGCGATCTCCGCCGTGTTGCCGTAGGAGATCAGGTAGCCCGTGTAGCGCTTATCGCCCGGCAGCAGGTTCCACACCAGCTCGAGGATCGCGTCCTGATAGGTCTTCCAGTGGATGCGCGAGTTGTTGCTCAGGTCCACCAGGAAGCCGGCCACAATCGGCTGCTTCTCATCGTGGGTGAAGAATTCGATGTTCTGCGGCTTGCCTTCGTCCAACACCCGGAAATCCTTCTTCACAAGGTTGGACACAAAGCGGCCCTTGTCGTCCGTCACCGTGACCGGCACAATGACGTCCGTCACCGAAGTGCGGAACTGCGCCCGGTTGGGATCGGTCTGGCTTGCCGGCGGCTGTGCTGGCTGGGGTGCCGGATGTGACGCCGCTTGCGGTGCCGGTGGCGCCGCGGGCGGAGATTGCTGAGACACTGCGGGCAGGCACAGAAACAGACCGCAGAGGGATCGGGCAGCGAAAACACGTAAGGCAGACATGACGGCGTTGGTATTATTCTACCGCGCCCAGATCCCGTCTGGAGCGATCGGGAACGGCCATGCAACCCCCCGGCTGTTCAGTCTTTTACCGCCACCACGTCCACCGCAAACCCGGCATCCATCCCGGGCAGACCTTCGAAAAGCAGCAAAGACCCCGCCGGAGAGCCGAAAAACGCCCCTCTCAGCTGCCGGACCTGCGCGGCGATCTGCTCCGCCAGGGGGTAATAATGCGCGAAGGCCACATCGTGTCCCGTAACGCCGCTCGCTTCCAGAACCTTTTCGATGCGTTCAAAAGCCAGGCGGGAATTAGCCTCCTGATATCCGTAGCTCACCTGCGTCCCCGTGAGCACCACATGTTTTGCCGCTACCAGCGCCGACCGCGGTTCGCCGGCCGCCGGCTCGAAGTGCAGCCGTGTGCCCGTCCTCCAACGCAGCCGCGCCACCGCCTCGCAGGCCGCCAGTCCCTGGAACGGGACGCGCTGGGTCTGCACGTAGTTGAGCGCCGCGTGCGAATATTCGGCCTCAACCAGTTTGCGGGTCGCCGCCAGGTTTTCCAGCGAACTCAGGAAGCAGGTGACCCGCACCACGTCGCCGGGCTCCGAACCCGCGGCCTTGAGCGCCTCCTTCAAGCCCTCGAGCGACTTTGCCGCCAAGGGCGCCACCGGGTCCAGCGGACTCGCCGAGGTGGCTACCTGCGCGCCCAGAAAGACCAGCCCGTCCGGATTGACCTCTTTCTTCCCGGCCGCAATGGCTTCCAGCACCACCTGCGCTCCCTCCAGCGGCAGTCCGCCCGATTGAATCAGGCTCAAAGCCGGCAGCGGCAGATGCTTATCGTTAAAGACCTCGCTCACCAGGTCGCGCACTCGGCGCAGATCGCCGGAGCCGGCGGCAAAGGCGCGGATCTTCAGCACTGGGTTTCCCGCGGTATCGTGCAACAGGCTTTTGAGAGCGTCGCGCACCTGTGCGGTGAGCAGACCACGCGCCGAAAGCGGTGTGACGTAAAAGGTGAGCCGGCTGGTTTCGCCGGTAACGGCGCTGGGCAATTCCTTGGGAAGCTGCAGCGTCTGAGTGATCTCTTCCTTGTTCTTCTTCTTCTGTCCGGCCAGCCCGGAAGCCGCCAGGGCGCAGGCCAGAAGAATCGCCGCCGGCCTTTTCCAAGCCGTTCTCCGAACCGGTCCAGTCAACGGTGCGTGAACCTTGGCCTGTGTCATGAAGGAGTCTGTGGCGTTGCTAGAATTAGGATTGTAGCAAACCAGAATTCGGTCGCCCGGTCGCGCCCGACAAGGAATCCATGACCGCCCCGCAGTACAAAAAGAAGAAAAAGAAAAATCAACTGTCGCTGGTGCGGCGCTACTGGTGGCTGCCGCTGGTGCTCTCTGGCGTGATCATGATCTTCTGGATTGCCACTGGACCCCGCTGGTCGCGAGCCAAGGTCAATCTGCCGGTGGCGGCCCGACCGATCTCGGGCTATAGCTCTAACACCGCCACCGTGCTGCAGGAGTATTTGCACTTCTACGGCAAGCCCCTCGCCAACGCGGAAATCGAACGGCTTTGCAACCAGGCCAATGAACGCGTCGCCGCCAGGGATTACTCCAACGCCGTCGGCATGCTGGAGCAGGTGGCGAAGGTAGCGGCCGTCCCCGCGGTATACAACAACCTCGGTGTCCTCTACGCGGAAGTCAACGACCGCTCGCGCTCCATCAACGCATTCCGCGAAGCCCTGGCCCGCGACTTGGATTATCAGCCCGTGCGCCTTAACCTGGACCGCCTCAAAGACATCATGGCCCTCGGCGCCGAGCCGGTTTCGCGCGAGGTCGAATCGAACAATAACCCGGCCCTGGCCAATATCATCGCGCCGGGAAAGCCGGTGGAGGGCGTAATCGCCGCCGCGGTGGACGACGTCGATTTTTTCCGCGTCACCACTCCTCCCGCCCCGCGCGACCTGATCCTCATCGAAGTCGAGAATCACTCCACCACGCTCGCCCCGGTCCTGAAAATCTTCGATGCCGACGAGCGCATCACGGACATGCGCAAAACCGGCGCAGTGGGCCAATCCCTCAGGCTGACCATTTCCCCCACGCCGAATACCACGTATTTCATCCAGCTCTCCGGCTACGGCAGCAGTGCCGGCGCCTACACCCTGCGCGTGCTCCCGCAAAAGGCCTTCGACGCCTACGAGCCCAACGATGACATCTACAATGCGCGGCGGATCACCCTCGGCACTCCGGTGGAAGCCGGCATTATGGACGACACCGATACGGATTTCTTCTCTTTCGTCAGTCCGCGAAACGGTACCGTGAACGTCGTGATCACCAACCGCTCCACCACCCTGATCCCGGCACTGAGCACCTTCTTTCCCGACATGCGCTCCAGCGGTTTCGGCCCGGATATCAAGACTCCCGGCGGAAACCTGCGCCACACACTGGAGGTTCAAGAGAACCAGACTTATTTCCTTCAGGTGTGGTCGCAATCCGGCACCGCCGGAAAATATTCGCTCTTAGTCGAGTAACGCCCACCTCCGAGTCCACGGAGACGCCCACGCGAACCGCGACCGTAAGGGAGCGATCTAAAAAGGTGCCCACCACTCTGCCAGTCCAATGTGGTATGGTATGGCTGAGTGGAGTTCCAGCCAATTCTCGACCATCAGGCAGAAGTGCCGCTCTACCGGCAGCTCTTTGAGCAGATTGCCAGCCAAATCCGCTCCGGGCACCTCGCCCGTGGCTCGCGCCTTCCAGCCACTCGGGAAATGGCTGGCCTGCTTGGCCTGAACCGCACCACCGTCTCGGCCGCCTACGAGATCCTTGAAGCCGAAGGCCTGATCTCTGGACAGGTAGGCCGCGGCAGCTTCGTTACCGGAGCCCCCACCACCGCATCCGGCGTGGATTGGAACCGCCTGCTGGAGCGCAACGAAACTCCCCTGCCCAGTCCCAGCGCCGGCTGGTCCCGCGACATGATCAGCTTCGCCGTTTCCCGTCCCTCGCGCGACCTGTTTCCGCTCGACGAATTCCGCGAAAGCTGTGCCCGCGTCCTGGCGCGCCCCGACCTCGCCGATATCCTGCAGCTCGGCTCCCCGTCGGGCTATGAACCCTTGCGCCGCTACCTGATGGAGGAAGCCCGGCGTCAGCATGTGGCGGGTCCCGGCGACGACCTCCTGATCACCAACGGCTGCCAGCAGGCGCTCGACCTGATTGGCCGCGTGCTGCTCCGACCCGGCGATACCGTCGCCGTGGAAGATCCCCTCTACACCGGGCTCAAAAACCTGCTCACCGGAATGGGCGCGCAGTTGTGCGGCATTCCCGTCGGCGTGGACGGCATGGACTATGCCCAGGCGGAGCGCGTGCTGGAACGCGAGCGGCCCCGCTTCCTGGTGGTGACCTCGAATTTCCAGAATCCCACCGGCGTGACTCTGCCTCTCGCCGGCCGCCGCGCGCTGCTCGATGCCGCGCGCAAGTTCGGCGTGCCCGTGATCGAGAACGACGCTTATGGCGAGCTGCGCTATAGCGGCGACCCGCTGCCCTCGCTCAAGCAGCTCGATGACAGCGGCGGCACCGTGCTGCTCCGCAGCTTCTCCAAGATCAGCTTCCCCGGCCTGCGCGTCGGCTGGGCCGTGGGACCGAAGCCCTTGATCGATCGCCTGCGCAATTCCAAGGAAGCCGCCGACCTGCACACCGACCAGCTTTCCCAGGCTGTGCTGCTGGAGTTTGCCGAATCCGGCCGCCTGCAGGCCCATCGCGCGCGCATGCTGCGCGCCGGCAGCGAGCGTCTCGCGGCCACCTTGGAAGCCTGTGCCGCGCATCTGCCCGCGGGCACGCGCTGGACGCGGCCGGAAGGCGGCATGAATCTCTGGGTGCGGCTGCCGGAGCCGCTCGATGCGGGCGAGCTCTTGGCGCGCGCGCAGCGTGCCGGCGTGACCTACCTGCCGGGCAGGTACTTCGCCGTCTCGCGCCTCGACCCAGGCGCGTTGCGATTGAGTTTCGCGGGCCTTGCACCGGAAGAGATCCGGGCGGGGCTCGCCATCTTAGGACGTACAATTCGGGCCGGCCTCGAAACCGCCGTTGCGGATTTCGAGCCTTCACCCGCCATGGTTTAGCAAAAAGCATTGTGTAAACAAGGAGAGCAAATGTTTTCGTTTTCGAATGAATGGTGGTCGATTAATGTCGGTCTCGCGGAAATGCTCAAAGGCGGCGTCATTATGGACGTCACCAACGCCGAGCAGGCCCGCATCGCCGAAGCGGCCGGCGCTTCGGCCGTGATGGCCCTGGAGCGAGTCCCTTCCGATATCCGCAAAGAAGGCGGCGTGGCCCGCATGGCCAATATCGCCATCATGGAAGAGATTCAGAAGACCGTCACCATCCCGGTGATGGCCAAGGCGCGCATCGGCCATTTTGTCGAAGCGCAGGTGCTCGAAATGCTCAAGGTCGATTTCATCGACGAGAGCGAAGTCCTGACTCCCGCCGACGAAGAGAACCACATCGATAAGAATCTCTTCAAGACCCCCTTCGTCTGCGGCGCGCGCAATCTGGGTGAGGCCTTGCGCCGCATCGCCGAAGGCGCCACCATGATCCGCACCAAGGGCGAAGCCGGTTCCGGCAACATCGTGGAAGCCGTCCGTCACATTCGCACCATCGTCAAAGAAATGAAGCAGCTCACCGTGATGGGCAAAGACGAGCTGGCTCACCAGGCGAAAATCCTTCAGGCTCCGCTCGAGCTCGTCAAGTGGGTCGCCGACCACGGCAAGCTGCCCGTGCCCAACTTCTCGGCCGGCGGAATCGCCACGCCCGCCGATGCCGCGCTCGTTATGCAACTGGGCGCCGAGGCCGTCTTCGTCGGCTCGGGCATCTTCAAATCCAGCGATCCGGCGGCCCGCGCCGTCGCCATCGTCAAGGCCGCCAAGAACTACCAGAATCCGGCGAAACTGCTCGAAGCCAGCCGCGCGCTGGGCGACGCTATGCCGGGCCTTGAGATCTCGAAGCTCCCCGAATCAGAACTAATGCAGACCCGGGGCTGGTAAATGAAGAAAGTCGGCGTGCTCTCGCTCCAGGGGGATTTCGCGGCTCACGGCGCGGCGCTCGAACGCGCCGGCGCCGTGCCGGTCTTCGTCCGGGAGCGGGAGCAGTTGGACCAGATCGATGGCCTGATCCTTCCCGGCGGTGAGAGCACCACCATGCTCAAACTGCTGCGCTACGAAGACCTCTTCGAGGATGTGGCCGAGTTCGGTCGCACCAAGCCCGTCTTCGGCACCTGCGCGGGAGCGATCCTGATGGCGAAAGGCGTCACCAATCCCGCTCAGGAGAGCTTTGGCCTGGTCGATATCGAAATCGAACGCAATGCGTATGGCCGCCAGATCGATAGCCGCATCGCGCAGGTCCAGCCCTTTCCCGATTTTGAAAACCGGACCGCTCCCGGTGAGTTGAAGGCCGTCTTCATTCGCGCCCCCATCATCCGGCGCATCGAGGATGGCGTGCGCGTCCTGGCCAGCTATCAGGGCGACCCGGTCCTGATCGAGCAGGGCCGCTTCCTCGTAGCCACGTTCCATCCCGAGCTGACCGACGATTCCCGGGTACACTCGCTCTTTCTTTCAAAGCTATGATCGATTTCGGGGAGGACCCTCCCTTACGGTCGGGGCTCCGAACGGAGCCGCGCGCGTCAGCAAGCGTCTGCTCGATACTAAGGTATGATCCCCGCACCTAAGAAGCGCGTCCTCTTCGTGTGCATTGGCAATGCCTGTCGCAGCCAGATGGCCGAAGCTTTCGCCCGCGCCTATGGCAGCGATGTGCTGATTGCGGCTTCCGCCGGCGTTCTTCCGGCGGCGAACGTCGCGCCGGACACCATCCGGGCCATGGAAGAGAAGAACATCGACATCCGCGACCATTTCCCCAAAAGCATCAAGCACCTGGGCCGTGCCGATTTCGACATCGTGGTCAACATGAGCGGTTTCTTCGTGCCGCAAACCGTGGGCGGCCGCATTATCGATTGGGAGGTGCCCGACCCCGTGTTCATGGAGTATAAGGAGCACTGTGAGGTTCGCGACGATATCGAGCAGCGCGTGATGAAACTCGTGCTCGAATTGCGCCGCGCGCCGCGCACCCAGTTCCGCGGTCAGGGATCGGGCAGGCTGGAACCATAGGTACTCCTTAGGTACTCGCCGTTCGTTGACACTTCCCGAAGAATCTCGCTACCATTCAAATCGAAAACCACATGAAGAAAGTATTGATTACTGGTTCCGGAGGCCTGATCGGCTCGGAGTGCGTCCGCATGCTTGGCAAGAACGGCTGGAGCGTGGTGGGCGTCGATAATGACATGCGGCAGCAGTTCTTCGGAGCCGCCGGTACAACCCGCCAGGTGGTGCGCGATCTAATCGATTCGATGCCGCACTACCGTCACACCGATATCGACATTCGCAATCGGCAGGGGGTGCGAGACCTGCTCGAAGCCGAGCGGCCCGATTTCATCATCCACACCGCCGCCCAGCCTTCGCACGACAAAGCTGCGTCAATCCCCTACGACGATTTCGATGTCAATGCCGTCGGCACCATGAACATGCTGGTGGCCGCCCGCGACTTTTGCAAAGATTCACCGTTCTGTTTCACCAGCACCAACAAGGTCTACGGCGATCGTCCGAACTATCTGCCCTTGCGCGAGCTCGAAAAGCGCTGGGATTACGCCGATGGCCTCGACAGTATCGATGAAAACATGTCGATCGACAACTGCCTGCATTCCATCTTCGGCGCTTCGAAGGTCGCCGCGGACGTGATGTGCCAGGAGTTCGGCCGCTACTTCCAGATGCCCGTCGGCATCTTCCGCGGCGGCTGTCTGACCGGTCCCGGCCATTCCGCCGTCGAACTTCACGGCTACCTGGTCTATATCGTGATCTGCGCCATGACCGGCAAGGAGTATCAGGTCTACGGCTACAAAGGCAAGCAGGTGCGCGACCAGATTCATTCCCACGACGTCGCCAACCTGTTTATGGAGTTCTACCAGTCGCCCCGCTGCGGTGAAGTCTACAACATGGGCGGTGGTCGCCGGAACAGCGTCTCCATTCTGGAGACCATCGATATTCTGGACGGCATGGGCTACAAGCTGAAGCACTCCTACAAGCCTGAAAATCGGGTCGGCGACCACATCTGCTACATCTCGGACCTCACCAAAATCCACCAGCATTTTCCGAAGTGGAAATTGGAATACGATCTTCCCCGCATCATCGGCGAAATCGTCGAGGCCCGCCGCAAGGCTTGAGGTAAGCGGAGCCACCCATGCCGCACCTGGTCGCTCTCGCGCTCTCATTTGCCGCCTTGGCCGCGGCGGCGACGCCGGCGCGCATCCTGGTCGCCTACTACTCCGAGACCGGGAACACCGAAAAGATGGCGGCGGCAGTGCGTGAGGGCGCGGCTTCCGTCGAAGGTGCGTCCGTAACTCTGCGCAAGGTCGCCGAGGTCACCGACGAAGAAATCCGCTCCGCCGATGGCATCGTCCTCGGATCGCCCGTGCAGTGGGGTAACCTCTCCGCGGGCGCCAAGCGCTTCCTCGACCACGTGGGTGAAGTGCTCGGCAAGGCCGGCAAGACGCTCGGCGAAGGCCGCACGGCCGGCGTCTTTTGTACCGCGGGCAGCCCTTCCAACGGACAGGAAATGGCGCGCCTCGGCGCCATCGCGGCCTTCCTGGGGATGCGCTTCGTGATCGTGGGCGGTGTCAACGATCGGGAGTTTGGCACGCTTGGCCCGCAGTCGGTCACCGGCGCTTCGCCGCCGGGCGTTGGCCCCAGGGACCAGGCCGACGCACGCCGCTTCGGAGAGCGATTTGCGCGTGTAACCCTTCGCTTGCGCGGTGCAGTACCGAGATAATACCGCGATAGACAGGAACGCCTGAAATTGGGTTACGATAGCGGATTCGGCAGTGCCGGTAAGGTTCCCGGCCGCTGCGTGGAGGGAGATCGAGTGAAGAAAGTATTAGTCTGCGGCGCCGGCGGCTTCATCGGCGGACATCTGGTAAAACGGCTGAAATCCGAAGGTTTCTGGGTTCGCGCCGTGGATATCAAGGAGCACGAGTATGCTGCTCCCCCGGCCGACGAGTTCATCCGCGGCGACCTGCGCGACCCTCAAGTGGCGCGGGCAGTCGTTGAAGGCATTGAAGACATGTACCAGTTGGCCGCCGATATGGGCGGAGCGGGTTACATCTTCACCGGCGAACACGACGCCGCCGTGATGCACAACTCCGCCTCCATCAACCTCAACATGCTCGAGTTCGGCACGCGCGCCGGCGTCAAGCGCTTCTTCTATTCTTCCTCGGCATGCATCTACCCCGCCTACAACCAGACCGATCCGGACAATCCCAAGTGCTCGGAAGATTCCGCATACCCCGCCGCGCCCGATAGCGAGTATGGCTGGGAGAAGCTCTTCAGCGAACGCCTGTATATGTCGTATATGCGCAATCACGGAGTGGCCGTGAGAGTAGCGCGCTTCCACAACATCTTCGGACCGCTCGGCACCTGGCAGGGAGGCCGGGAGAAGGCGCCCGCCGCGCTCTGCCGCAAGATCGCCGAAACGCCCAGTGGCGGCGAAATCGAGATCTGGGGCGACGGCCTGCAGACCCGTTCGTTCCTCTACGTGGATGAGTGCGTGGAGGCCGTGCGCCGCCTCACCGAAAGCGAGTTCACCGGCCCGGTCAATATCGGTTCCGAGGAGATGGTCAGCATCAACCGTCTCGCTGAAATGATCATGGAGATCGCCGGCAAGAAGGTCAGCATTCGCCATATCCCCGGACCGCTGGGCGTGCGCGGCCGCAACTCGGACAACCACCTGATTCGCGAACGGCTCGGCTGGGCTCCGAGCCGGCCTCTCGCCGAAGGCCTGCAAAAGACCTATTCGTGGATCGCGCAACAGGTGGAAGCCGCCGCCGTCAAGGCTTAGCCCTTTTCATTCGCGCCGCACGATACAATCTCCGCAGGAGTTTTCGGACCAATGCGGATACACAATCTCGCCTCGCCAATCGCCGTCGCTCTGTTGCTTGCCGGCGCGGCCGTCGGCCAGAATTTGGGTCTCTTCGAATCGCACGGCGATCTTGGAATCGCTCCTAAGGCCGGCTCTGTCGAAGTGAGCGCGGCCCCCGCCGAATACCGCATCACCGGCGGCGGCGCCAACATCTGGGGTACGGAGGATGCCCTGCAGTTTGTGTGGAAGCGTCTTTCCGGCGACGTTACCCTCACGGCTGACGTCCACTTTGTCGGAACCGGCGCCAACCCGCACCGCAAAAGCGTTCTGATGCTCCGCCAGGACTTCACCCCCGGTTCCGCGTACGCCGACGTCGCCCTTCACGGCGACGGGCTCACCTCCCTCCAATTCCGCCCGGCCCCCGGAGTCGCCACGCAGGAGACCCGCGGCACCATGACCATGCCCTTGCGCCTGCGCATCGAACGCCGCGGGAATCGCATCACCGCTTTCGCCGGTAAGGCGGGCGAGGAATTGACCGCGATCGGCACCCAGACTTTGGCGCTCACGGACCCGGTTTACGCCGGACTCGGCGTCAGCTCGCACGACGTTAACGTGCTTGAGACCGCCGTGTTCTCCAACGTCACGCTGGAGCAGCGCCCGCCCGCCGCCCCGCAGCAGCGTTATCGCAGCAAGGTCACCATCTACGACATGGCTACCCACGCCACGCGCGTCGTGTATGAGGCCGACCAGATCGTCGAAGCACCCAACTGGTCGCGCGACGGTGGGTTCCTCATGATCAACACCGGCGGTTCTCTGTTCCGTCTTCCGGTCAGCTCGACCGGCGAGGCGAAGCCCGAGAAGATCGATCTCGGCGACGGCGGCTACCGCTGCAACAACGACCACGATTTCTCACGCGACGGCAAGTTGCTCGCTTTCTCCGCCTCCACTCCCGCTTCGCGTCAATCGCAAGTCTGGCTGGCCAATTCCGATGGCACCGGCGCCAAACTGATGACGCCGCCGACGCCGAGTTACTTCCATGGCTGGTCGCCCGACGGCAAGTGGCTGGCCTTCGTCGGCCAGCGCGAAGGCAAATTCACGCTCTTCCGCGTGCCGGTAACCGGCGGTGCGGAACAGCGCCTCACCTCTCACGGCTACGACGATGGACCCGAGTATTCGCCCGACGGCAAGTGGATCTACTTCAACTCCGACCGCTCCGGCGGATGGGACATTTGGCGCATGTCCGTGGACGGCGCCGGAACCGATGATGCCAAGGCTCAACGCGTCACCAGCGACGAACTTGAGGACTGGTTTCCGCACTTCTCGCCCAACGGCAAGTGGATGCTGGTTTTTTCGTTCCCCAAAGGCACCAAGACTCACAACGACAAAATGGAGGGCGTCAAGCTTCGCCTGTTCAAGGCTCCTGGAAAGACCTTGAAGCCCGCATCCCCGGAGGTCCTGCAGACTTTCTTCGGGGGCCAGGGTACCATCAACGTGAACTCGTGGTCGCCCGATTCCAGCAAATTCGCCTACGTCGTTTTCGAGCCGATTCACTGAAAGGGCGGCCCCACCCGCCCGGTTTCCTGAATCCTCCGGAAGTGCGCTATAATCTTATCTGCTGAAGTAGATCCGCGACCCTTCCTTCCTTGTAACCGAAAGTCGGCTGAGCTGATTCCCTTCTTTAAACACTAGATGACAAACTTTTCTGAACTGCCCCTTTCTGCTCAATTGAAGAGCAACCTCGCGAAGAACAACTTCACCGAGCCAACCCCAATCCAGAGCCTGGCCATCGAGCCTGCGCTCGCAGGCAAGGACATCGTCGCCACCGCCCAGACCGGGACCGGCAAGACGCTGGCCTTCCTGCTTCCAACCATTCAGCTATTGTCCACCGAACCGCGCCAACCCGGCGTGCGCGCCCTGATCCTCACTCCGACGCGGGAACTCGCGTTGCAGATCAATGAAGCGCTGTTGCAGATCGCTCGTGGCACCGGCATCCGCGCCGCGGTCGCGGTCGGCGGCCTGAACGAACGGTCCCAGCTCCGCGATATCCGCGGCGGCGCCAACATCGTGGTCGCCACCCCTGGCCGTCTCTACGATTTCATGAGCCGCGGCCTGATCAACCTGACCACCGTCCGCATGCTCATTCTCGACGAATCCGACCGCATGCTCGATATGGGCTTCCTGCCCACCATCAAGCGCATCATCGCCGCCATGCCGGCGGAGCGCCAGACGCTGCTCTTCTCCGCCACTCTCGAATCCTCGGTCAAGCAGCTCGTGGAAACCCACGTCCGCAACGCCGTGCGCATCGAGCTCGGCTCCATCAGCAAGCCCTCCGAACAGGTGGAATTGCACCTTTATGAAGTCGATCAGGACCGCAAACTCGGCCTGCTGGAAATGATGCTGCGGGAAGAGCAGGGCTCCTTCCTGGTCTTCGCCCGCACCAAGCACGGCGCCGATAAGCTGGCCAAGAAACTGGCGCAGTCCGGTTTTAAGTCCGCCGCCATTCACGGCGATCGCAGCCAGAATCAGCGCATTCAGGCGCTCAAGGGCTTCCAGGATGGCTACTACCGCGTGCTGGTCGCCACCGACGTTGCCGCCCGCGGCATTCACGTCGAGGGCATCTCCCACGTCGTGAACTACGATCTGCCGCAGGTTCCCGAAGACTTCATCCACCGCGTGGGCCGCACCGGCCGCGCCGGAGCCAAGGGCACCGCTTCCACCTTCGCCACTCGCAGCGAGCGCTCCGAAGTCGGCCGCATCGAACGTACACTCTCGGTTAAATTGAAGCGCCGTGAAGTTTCGGCATCCATCGTCGCTGCTCCCCGAAAGGATTCCGCCGCCGTCATCGTGCTCGCACCCTCCTCCCGGCGTCCCGACCAGGGTCGTCCCGCGCAGGGCCGCAATAAATCTTTCCGCAGCTTTTCTCCGAAGTCCGGACGCCGCCCGGTTCGCCGCGCCGTCTAACTCATCGTTCCAAACACAAAGGGGGCAGGCCAAACCGGCCTGCCCCCTTTTCTAATGTTCCTCAAGGGCGGTTGCAGGCCGGCGCCAATTCCCCAACCAGCCGGCTCTGCCGCACCATCGCCTGCTCCGTATCGCAGACCTCGAACGTGAAGCCCTTCGGCGAAAGCGATTTGAGCCTGGTGTCTGTTTCCTGCAGGTGCCCCATCAGGGCAGCTTGGATATTTCCGGCGGCGCCCACATAAATCCACTCCGCCGCGTTGGATAATCCATAAACTCCGGGTAATGCGGGAGCATTTCTTTGCACCGAAACCGGTGAAAAGGAGAAACCGCCGTAGCCTTCAAAAGGCACAAGAACTCCTCTGCGCTTTGCGAACTAAACTACCGGTCGGCGGCGCACGCCAACTCTTCGCGCTTCGGCTTTTCGCGCCTCCGCCATGGAACGTGCATCGGCGTGGGCGCGTAGATCTTCACTGGTCAATTCGAGTTTTACTTCGGTGGCCGCCTGCTGGGCGGAGGAGAGCTTGTTCGCGCACAGCGTGGGCCCCTCCTGAATTCCGATGCGGTGTGCCAGGAATAAAGCCAGATCCGCGGTTACCACGAAATGCAAGGTTGGCTGCCCGTTGGCTACGCCATCGAACTTGTACTGTCGGGTGTTCTGTTTCTGGTCAAATCCCAAATACCGCAATTCCACAACGGCCTCCCTGCACAGGCGATTTGCGCGCCATTCGCGGAACCGTCAGGCTCCCTGGTTGTCGGCGGCCGGTTTTCGCAAGCCGGCCGCCGCACGCTTTCACTTATTACCAGCGCGGTTCGCGACGCGGAGGACGACCGCCGCCACCACCACCACCGCCGGGACGGCCACCGCCGCCACCGCCGCCGAAGCCGCGGCCACCGCCGCCGCCGCCCTGGGGCTTGGGTCGCGCCTCATTGATGTTGAGCGCACGACCGTCGAGTTCGTGACCGTTGAGAGCCGCGATCGCGCGATCGGCTTCCGCCGCATCCGTCATTTCGACGAAGGCGAAACCACGCGAACGGCCGGTGTCGCGGTCTGTTACCAGGTTGACACGGTCCACACTGCCGTAGGGCTCGAAGAGGCTACGGATGGAAGATTCAGTTGCTGCGAAATCCAAATTGCCTACAAAGATGTTTTTCATATCGTCATATGTCTTTGATTGTGCGGGCTAGACGAGGCAAGATTTGGAATTCTCAGCCAGCGTTGTTGCAGGACTCTCAAAAGGCATCTTAAGTATAGCAGGCCCTTATGAGCCTCTCCGTGACAAGAGTCTTGTCACGAACAACCTGCTAATCCTTTATTCTCAACGTTTCTTGCCTCTTCGTGACAAGACTCTTGTCACGGGCCCAGTTGGTATGACCCTAACGCGCCGCTTCAAAGCCCAGCCGCCAGCCCAGTTTCTCCGGGTCGAACCAGGAGACTTCCGCGCCGAACCAGCGTGTCTTGGACGCCGCCTGAAAGTGCGATGGATTGACCGCCGCCAACACGAAAGCGCAGGGCCCTTCGCCAAACTGCTCCAGCCTCGCCGTGAGCCACGAGTCGGCATTCAGGGGTTGCGCCAGCACCACCGGCAGATTCCCCAAAAGAGCCAGGTAGGCGCCGAAGCCGGCGTCGGCCTGCTTGATCGGGGGCGGCTCGTTGAAAGCTTCGTGGTAGCGCTTGATCGCGTCGTCCAGATTGCGCACCGCGATCACCACCCGTGACACGCCGCGAAACTCTTTGGTCACCGGCTTGCCCTGCGGATAGACCCGTTGCGCGCGCGGAGTTTTGTCCTGGATCAGAAACGGGAAGAATGCGCCGCGAACTCCGGTTCCCACATCGGAGGTCTCCCACTCCAGGTGGACGCCGTCGGGACGCACCCGGCCGCTGGCCGAAGGCGCGCCCACGGAGACTCCGGCGGCTCTCAAGCGGCTGACCTCCGCCGCCAGATCCTTGGTCCGCATCGCCCACGCCGTCGGTCCGGCATCTTCTTTGAGAAATTTCGCCCACCAATGCACCGCCGCGGCTTTCACGTCGGCATCCGCGGGGATCCCCATCAATTCCAGGTAAGAGCCATCCGGAAAACTGACCAGCGCCATTTCGGTGGCGTGATTGCTGTGCGCTCCGCCGTAGACGCTGGCGATTCCCACGCTTGCCAGCCGCGCCTGCATTTTCTTCAGGTTGCTGCCGGCGATGGTGACGTGATCGATTTTGGAATCGGCGCCGTGAGCCAGCGTGGCCGTCAGGGCAATGATCATCGCGCAACGCGTCATAACCTGATTGTATGCCGCGACCGCAAAAAAAGCCGCTCTCGTTGACGCGACGAGAGCGGCTGTAAGCAATACCTAGGAGACAAAATCTTTGTAGCGGACCGCGCTCCAATCCGAAACTCAGACCGCAAGAACATCATCGCTGCAAACGGCTCAAATGAAAAGATCCAGATGTACCCGTTGCGTCCTAGAACTTTTGGCTTAATTCGAATGCTGACCAGTACTTATAACTGTGTTTGTAAGTACGGTTTATAGCGTGACACCCACTGGATTCTTTGACGTTGCGCGCGGGCGGCGATTCATTGCCCACAAGATGGCGCGGTATCCCAGCAACACCGCTACGAAGGCGCCGTACATCGCCGGCAGGCGAACGTCGCTCTTGACCAGCCAGTAGTAGTGGATTACGCCGGCGATCGCGCTCATGTACACCAGCCGATGGAGCATCTGCCAGCGCTTGCCTCCTATTCTCCGAATCCATCCCGCGGTCGAAGTCACCGCGAGCGGGATCATCAACACGAAGGCCGTAAAGCCGGCAGTGATGTAGGGACGCTTGGCCACGTCTTTCGCCATCTCCGACAGATCGAAAAACTTGTCCAGCCAGATGTAAGTGATGAAGTGAAGCGTGCCGTAGAAAAACGCGTACAGCCCGATCATTCTGCGGAAGCGGATCAGGTCCGGCAGTCCCAGCAGTTTTCGCAGAGGCGTCACCGCTAGCGTGAACACCAGGAAACGAATCGTCCAATCGCCTGTGAAGTGCGTGATGTACTCGATCGGGTTGGCGGTCAGATTCTGTTGCCAGGCTCGCCAGCACACCCAAAAAAGCGGCAGCAAGCCGGCCAGAAAGACCAGTGCCTTGGTCCAGCGTTGTCTCAACATTGCTTTAGTAGTATTTCTTCAGGTCCATGCCGTTGTACAGGCTCGCCACCTGATCGCCGTAGCCGTTGAATATCAGCGTCGGGCGCATACGGAATTCGCCTAGCCGGCGCTCCTGTGCCTGGCTCCAGCGGGGATGGTCCACCTTCGGATTCACGTTGGAATAGAAACCGTACTCGGTGGCATTTTCCGAATTCCACGAAGTGGGAGGCATGCTTCCCACGAGCTTGATCTTGACGATCGATTTGATGCTCTTGAACCCGTACTTCCAGGGCAGAATCATCCGCACCGGCGCGCCGTCCTGCGGCGGCAGCGTCTCTCCAAACATGCCCACCGTCAACAGTGCCAGCGGGTGCATGGCCTCATCCATGCGCAGGCCTTCCACATAGGGGAAATTCAGTCCGGCCGCGTGAGGCATCTGCTTGCGATCGAAGAAGGTTTCAAACGCTACGTAGGTGGCCTTCGAGGTCGGCTCCACCTGCTTCAGCAGGGTGCTCAGCGAATACCCGATCCACGGCACCACAATGGACCAACGTTCCACGCAGCGGTGCCGGTAGATGCGCTCCTCCAGCGGAGCCAGCGCCAGAATCTCTTCCAGGCTGAACTTGCGTGGTTTGGCGCACGCGCCCTCCACGCTGACCGTCCACGGGGACGTCTTGAAGTTCCTGGCATACTGAGACGGTTCACCCTTATCGGTACCGAATTCGTAATAGTTGTTATAAGTGGAAACGTCCTGGAAGGAATTCACCTTTTCATCAACCGAGTACTTACTCTTGGTGACGTTGGGCAGTTTGGTTCCGGCCTTCAGGGTGCGCGCCCCCAGGATGGCGGCCGGGACCGCGGCCAGGAACTTCCGCCGGTTCAAATAGATATCCTTGGGAGTGACCTCCGAATACGGGATACCGGCAGGTTTCTTGATCAGCATCTCTTTCCCTCCAACTTCTATATCCACTATGATGGCGCTTTATTCCCGCCTTCTGCAATGGAGTACGAATCTTTAACCACTCCGGATTTACATCCATCCGTGCCGCGACGAGAAGAACCTCTCACCCACGAGATCGCTGAAAATCGACCGTCGCCGCTTGTCGATACGCCGGCTCGTTGACGGCGCATTCTCATCCCTCGGGCAGAGTTACGGCCTCTACGGCCGCAGGATAACCTTCATCAAATTCGGCTCGTGGCGGTACAGCCGGTCGAACCACGAGGGACCTTCGTCGAGCGGCGCCACCGCGCTGATCAACTCGTCCACCCGGATTGCCCCGCGCGCCATCATGTCGATGCATGCTGGATATTCGCCGTTGGACGCACACGAGCCCTGCAGGCGGATCTGCCGCGTCACGACCGATTGCAGCGGCAAATCGATATCCGGCGCCACGTTTCCCACCAGCGTTACCGCGCCGCCTTTACGCACCCCCGCGATCGCCGTCCGGATCGGGTCGGTGGCGCCCACGCACTCGATCGCCACATCCGCGCCGCGCCCTTCCGTCAACTCCCGGATCGCCGCCGCCGCGTCCGTCGATTTGGGATTGATCGCGTCGGTCGCGCCCGCCCCGATTGCGAGCTTTAAACGCCCTTCGTCCGGATCCACCGCGATCACGCGCGTGCAGCCCGCATGCTTCGCCGCTTGCATCGCGAGCAACCCGATCATGCCGCTGCCCACCACCACCGCCGAATCGCCCAGCCGCACCGGTGTCAGGTTGACGGCGTGCACGGCCACCGAAACCGCCTCGATCAGCGCCGCCTGTTCGTAACTCAAGCTGTCCGGCAGGCGGTACATGATGCGCCGCGGCACCGAGATGTATTCCGCGAAGGCTCCGTGGCGGCGATACGGTCCCGGCGAGACGCCCAGCACTTCGCGGTTGTCGCACAGGTTGACCTCGCCGCGCGTGCAGTGGAAGCAGCGCCCGCAATACACCGTGGAATCGAATGTGACCCGGTCACCAGGGCGCAGGTCGCTCACGTTGGCGCCGGTCTCCACCACCTCGCCCGCCGCTTCGTGGCCCATCACCAGCGGCGGAATCCGCCGGCCGGTCTTGCCGTCCAGCCCGTGGACGTCACTGCCGCAGATTCCGCAAGCGCGGACCCGCACCAGCACGTCGTCCGCTCCAATCGCCGGAACCGGCATTTCCACCATTTCCAGGTGCATGTATTGCGTGAGAAGAAGTGCGTTCATGGCCACGAAATCATCATCGCACGATGGAAATCGGGAACTGCGTCTGCCATATTGGCGTCATACCTCCGGAGGTCGCAGGTGCAAGACCCACAGCAGCCCGTCGTCGCGCCGCGGGGAGAACGCCTGATCCTCGTCCTCCAGGTTGCCGGATTGTTTTTCACCGGCTGGCTGATGTACCGATCCACCATGGGCCTGCAGTGGACGCGCGTGCCGCTACCCTGGCTCATCTTCCGCGCGGCGACTTACGCGGTGGCTGCCTGCCTCGCCGGCGCGCTGATCACGGCGCTACTCGCCGTGATGGCCACCGAGTGGGAATATGAGGATCTCATCCGCGCGACCTTTCGAGGTTCCTCGGCGGCCGTGTGGTTCGCGCCCGCCGTGATCCTGCTCACCCAGCTATCGCCGGCGGCGATTGTGCCCGCGATCGTGCTCGTGATCAATGCCACCCACATGTTGTACACGCAGTGGCGCGTGAGGCAGCCCGCACCTGTCGAACCGTCGCGCCCCGCCGGTTTCTTCGCCGCCGTCCAACTTCCGGAGCGCCGCTTCTGGAAGGAGATGGGTCCCGATTTGGCGATTTCCTTCACGGTACAGACGGGTGTGGCCGCGATGCTGCTGCACCATGCCGCACTCGCCGGCCTTGCGTTCACGGCCGGCGTGGCGATGCTCACCGTGCTCGCACTGACTTCGCGCGCCGCGCAGCCCAAGCCGCCGCGCACCATGCCGCGATCTTTCCTCGCCCTGGCGCTGACCATCTTGCTCGCCATCGGCCTCACCATCGGCGGCATGATCCCGAACCTCATGCGTGGGCCTGGCGGCGGCGAGGCCGGAGGCACCTCCGCGAGGGATCGGCAGCCCGGAATGCCCGGCTCCGGCCCCGATCGCCTGCCGACTGCTTCCGCCGCGGGATTGGCCGATGGTGGCTTCCCCGGCGTCATTCTCTGGCCTGAAATCAAGCCCGTCCCGACCCTGATTGCGCCGATGCCGCAGACGGCCGACGGCTCGTTCGTCCCCGCCATGGTGCGGCCGCTCAGTATCCCCTTCTCCGGCGAATACTGGCTGTATCGCTGGCCCTACGCCCGCCCGCCGCAGACCTCATTCTTCCAGCGCGGCACTCCGTCCAAGCTGGCATTCAGTAGCACCGACCATCGCCCCATTCAGATGGAGGCGCACCACAAACTCGATCAGCCAATCGCGCTCAGTTGCTGCAGCGCCATCCAACTCGAGATTCGCAATGCCGACCGGTTCCGCGGCTCCATCTCGCTCGAACTCGTCCTGATCGATAACGAAGCGCCTGGCGCACCCGCGATCACGCTCGGCCGCTATCCCGTCACGTCCATGCCGGACCTGAGTCGCGATCCCGTGGTGCCGGTGCCCGAGACACTGAACTTCCCAATTTCCGAGAGTGCCGCCACGCACCGCTTCGACGAATTGAAGATCGTGTTCCAGCGCGCGCGCTGGCGCACCGACAAGAGCGCGCGCCTCTCCATCGAGCGCTTCATCCTTGTGCCCCGAATGTAGCGGTGCAAGGGTGATACGATGAATCCCGAAATGACCAGACGATCCGCCCTGCTTTTCGGTGGGAGCTTTGCTCTCGTTCCCCTCGCCACGCCGTCCAAAGCGGCGCCCGCCGGCCGCTTGAAGCAATCCGCCGCGCGCTGGTGCTACAGCAAGATCGCGATGGATGACCTTTGCCGCCAGGCGGCCGAGATCGGCCTCAGCGGCATCGACCTGGTCGATGAAAAAGACTGGCCGATCGCGCGCAAGTATGGCCTTGTCCCCGCCATGGTCTCCGGCGCGGGCACCATCCCGGTGGCGTGGAACCGCAAAGAGAACCACGACAAGCTGGAAAAGGATATGCGCGAGAACATCGCCAAAGCTGCCGCCGCCAAACTGCCCAACGTGATCACCTTCTCAGGAAATCGCAAGGGACTGGCCGACGACGAAGGCCGCGACAATTGTATCCTCGGCCTCAATCGCGTAAAGAAGGTCGCCGAAGACGCGGGCGTTACGATCTGCCTGGAACTTCTGAACAGCAAAGTGGACCACAAGGATTATCAGTGCGACCACACCAAATGGGGCGTGGACGTGGTCAAGGCCGTGGGCTCCCCGCGCGTGAAACTGCTGTACGACATCTATCACATGCAGATCATGGAAGGCGACGTGATCCGCACCATCCGCGACAACATCCAGTACATCGGCCACTTCCATACGGGCGGCGTGCCCGGCCGCCACGAGCTCGATGAGACGCAGGAATTGCAGTGGCACACGATTGCGCAGGCCATCGCCGATTTGAAATTCGAGGGCTACTTCGCGCACGAGTTCGTTCCGGTGAAAGACCCGATGGCGTCCTTGAAATCCGCCGTCACGCTCTGCACGGTATAACCGCTTCAGTCACTCGGCGCCAAGTGCCACGACCAACGCCCTGGTGCGCCTGGAGCCGAGCCGGCGGTAGCCATGCGGCACCGTGCAATCGAAGTAGATGGCGTCGCCTTCCGCCAACTCGTGCGTGTCTTCGCCGGCGCGGATCTCCAGCCTGCCCGAGAGCAAGTACAGGAATTCGATGCCGGGATGTTCGTGCAGCCTGATCTCCTCCACCGGTTCGAACTCGGCGAGATACGAATTCAGTTTGCGGTCCGCGACGGGGAAGTCCAGGCTCTCGAAGTGGTATGACACCGGAGCCGCATCCGGCGAATCGGGGAAGCGCAGGCGGTCCTTCCGGCGAACGATCTCCAGCACCCGGCGCGGCTCGGGATTGAAGAAGTACTCCAGCCCGACGCTAAACACCATCGAGATGCGAAACAGCGTCGGCAGGGTGGGATGCATCACGTCGCGCTCCAATTTCGAGAGGAGTGCCGGCGATAGCCCGGTGTGTTTGCTCAACTCCAGCAGACCCATGCTCTTGCGCAGGCGGAGCCGCCTCAGCTTGGCCCCAATGCCGTACTTATTGAGGCCGGTAGTAATCGTGTCGGATGGCATCGTGAAAAATCGTTTTCCTCTCACTGCCTGTTCCGGCCGGCTTTTTTCGGCAGAGGAAAGGCAATTGACTGGTGTTCTTCACAATAAAACATATTTTCTCTAAGATCAAATTGTATCTGGATCGCTCAGAGGAGAAAAAATGAAATTTCGTTTGCCCGTACTGATGGCCGGCGTTCTGGCGCTGGCCCTGACTTCCGCCGCCTCCGCTGCCGACATCGTCGACACCGCAGTTGCCGCGCACTTCAACACCCTGGTCGCCGCCGTCAAGGCCGCCGGCCTGGTGGATACCTTGAAGGGACCCGGACCGTTCACCGTGTTCGCGCCCACCGATGAAGCCTTCGCCAAGCTGCCCGCCGGTACGGTGGAAAGCTTGCTCAAGCCGGAAAATAAGGACAACCTGGTCGCCATTCTCACGTACCATGTGATTGCGGGAAAAGTGATGGCCAAGGATGCGATGAAGCTCAAGTCCGCCACCACCGTGCAGGGCGGAACCATCGCCATCAGGACGATGGGTGGCGGAGTGATGATCAACAACGCGCACGTGACCAAGGCCGATATCGTGGCCGACAACGGCGTGATTCACGTCATCGACACCGTCATCCTGCCTAAATAGGACCACGCAATGTATCTGTTGACCGGAGCAACCGGATATGTCGGCGGACGCCTTCTGCGGCGTTTGGAACAGTCCGGGATGGCGGTCAGATGCTTGTGCCGCAATCCGGAGGCGCTGCGCCGGCGCGTAGGACCCGGCACCGAGCGGGTGCAGGGGGATCTGCTCCAGCCAGCGTCTCTGGCCGCGGCATTTACGGGCGTGGACACGGCTTTCTACCTGGTCCACGCCATGCACGCCGGCGTTGGATTCGAAGCCGAGGAAGCGCAGGCGGCCGCGAATTTTGCCGGGGCGGCGCGCGCGGCGGGCGTGCGTCGCATCGTGTATCTCGGCGGCCTGTCGCACGGGGGCGACCTCTCGCCTCATATGCGCAGCCGTGCCAGAACCGGCGAGATCTTACGCTCCAGCGGCATTCCCGTGATCGAGTTTCAAGCCTCGATCGTGATCGGCTCGGGCAGCGCCTCGTTTGAAATGATGCGCGCCCTGGTGGAGCGGCTTCCCGTAATGATCACGCCGCGCTGGGTGAATACCGCCGCGCAACCGATCGCGATTGAAGACGTGATCGAGTACCTGATGGCGGCCATTCAGCTGCCGTCAGAAGGGAACCTGACGATCGAAATCGGCGGGCGCGATGTCAGTTCGTATGTCGGCATCATGCGCGAATTTGCACGTCAGCGCGGATTGCGACGCTGGATTTTGCGCGTGCCCTTCCTCAGCTTGTCGCTCTCCAGCCGGTGGTTGACGTTCATCACGCCCGTTTATGCATCGATCGGGCGCTTCCTGATCGAAAGCGTGCGCACTCCGAGCGTGGTGCAAAATCCCAGGGCGGCGAAACTCTTCTCCATTCGCCCGATGGGAATTACTCAGGCTATCGAGCGAGCCTTGGCCAATGAAGATCGCCCCGCCGCAGAGACTCGCTGGTCCGACGCGCGCGCGGTCCCCGCACCCGAACCCGGCCGCGATCTTCTTACCAACGAGCAGACCATTCGTGTCCCAGTGGCGCCCGATCGGGCGTTCGCACCGATCCGCCGCATCGGGGGCCGCACCGGCTGGTACTTCGGAAACATTCTGTGGAGGATTCGCGGGGTCATCGATCTGATGGCGGGCGGAGTCGGCATGCGGCGAGGCCGGCCCGACCCCGAGACTCCCTGGCCCGGAAGCACGTTGGATTTCTGGCGCGTGGAGATTTACGAACCCGGCCGGCGGTTGCGGCTCTTCGCGGAGATGCGCCTTCCGGGCCGCGCGTGGCTGGAGTTCTGCGCGGAACCCGATGGCTCGTCCACCGTGCTCCGGCAGATCGCGCAGTTCGAACCGGGCGGCCTGGCCGGGCTCTTGTATTGGTATCTGCTGAGTCCCATCCACGAACTGATGTTTCGAGGGATGTTAAGGCGCATCGCCGCCGCCTCCGTAAGAACGTGAACAGGTAGCGTTCCGTGCCAGGCCGGATATATCATCGTTTCCACACGAAAAGGAGCTTTGTTATGTCAGGCAAACCGAAGAGTGCCCTGGTCACTGGCGGCTCACGCGGGATCGGACGCGGGATCGCTCTCAAACTCGCCGAAGACGGCGTCAACATCGGCGTTCACTATTATCGAAACGAAGCCGCGGCCAAGGCTACGCTCGCAGAGGTTCGGAAACGCGGATCCGGCGGGTTCCTGGTGCAGGCCGACGTCTGCCGCGTGGAAGAAATCACACGGATGTTCGCCGAAGTGAAAGCCAACTTTGGAAGCCTCGATATCTTCGTGAGCAACGCGCGCCCCGAGGCGTCCGAGTTCTTCCAGGGGCCGATGGACATCACGCTGCGCCAATGGGACGCGGCCTTCGATTCGCAGGCCAAGGCGTTCCTGGTGGCCGTTCGCGAGGCCAGCGCTTTGATGCCGGGCCCCGGAAGAATCATCGCCCTGACCTATGCCCAGGGCAGCCGTACCGGCGGGTTGCAGCCCTGGGTCGGCATGGGTTCCGCGAAGGCGGCGATGGAGTGCCTGGTCCGCTACTTTGCGGTGGCGCTGGCGAAGCGCGGCATCACGGTCAACGCGATCAGCCCCGGCTGGACCGAGGACAGCGTGTTGAACAGCCTGCCCGACCAGGTGCAGGACCTGATCCGCACCTGGCACCAGCGCGGCTGGACGCCGATGGGACGCCTCGGAACGCCGCGGGACATCGGCGACGTGGTCTCCCTCTTCTGCCGCGAGGAAGCCGATTGGATCACAGGACAGACCATCTACGCGGATGGCGGAGCGTCACTCATGACGCCCGAGGTGCCGCCGGAGATCCAGTTCGGCTAGACAGGCGACCGCGAGATTAAAATGCGAATTACCAACCGCTTGCTGACGCGCGCGGCTCGGAACGGAGCCGCGACCGTGAGGGAGCGGTTGCTAATAAAAAGCACTAGTTGACGTTCCAGCCGCTGACTTCTACTACCGGCTTCGCGCGCCCCAGGTCCTTCGCCTGGTAAGTCGCCGTCACCTGCCGCGTCTGGCCGGGCAGCAGCGCGAAGTAGTTGTCCTCCCACAGCACCGGCAGCACCTCTTCGCCATCGGTGCCGTTCTTGACCTTGAGGTGCACGGCGAAGGCCAGCGACTTCGCCGGATTGGTCACCGTCACGGTGGTGGAGTGGTCCGTCGATTTCGATGCCACCTTCAGCGTCACCGGCGGCAGCGTTTCAAGCGCGGTGTAATCGGCGAAGGTCTTGGTGGGCGTGGTGTACCAGTTGCCTTTGTCCCACTCGCAGCGTCTCCGGCGTGGTGGAGAACCAGTAGAAGTTCTCGCTGACCATATCGTCGGACGGAGTCTTCCAGTTTCAGGCTGAGGAACCATGTGCAGCTGAGCCCGGCGATTTCGGGAAGCGTGAAGACGCGCGTGCTGCTGTCGGGCTCGGCATCCATCTTCGCCTCGCGCGAAAACTTCGACGCTCATATCCAGGTTGTACGCGGTCGCCACCACCTTCATGTTCGCGAAGGGCTGGTAGAACGAGTTGACCACCACGATCGAGCGGTCGTCGTACGAATACTGCACGTGCAGCGGCTCGCAGGCCTTCTTCGCGCCGAAGTAGGAGCCGCCGGGACGCAGGTACCAATCGTAAAGATGCCAGATCATGCCGGGCCACGCGTTGTTGAGCATCCACTGGATGACGCCGGTGGACGTGTACTTGTTGCGGCCGTAGGCCTCGAACATGGCGCGATGGCCTTCGTAGGCCATCACCTGCGCCTTGCGCGCGTACTCCTCGGCGGATTTCGACGGCCCGTACCGCTTGGTCCAGCGCCTCGGTGAAGACGTTGATGTTCTTGAACTGGCCGCCGCCCGCGTGATAATCCCAATCGGCGTTGATCGGCCAGAGCTTGTCCGCGGGCAGCATGCGGCGCAGGCTCTCGATCGGCGGCGGCGCGGGGCCGGGACTGGTCTCCGTGTTGAAGCCGTGCGCGCCGCCGGCCTTGGTATCGAGCAGCCAGTAGGACGGCGCGACATATTCGTAAGGACCCGTCATCTTCACGCCGGTCTCTCCTGCCGGCGTCTTCTTCGCGGTGGCCGAAGATTGATACGGGTTGGGCCACTCCACTTCCTTGATCACGTCCAGATAGATCTGTTCGATCTTGGGCGGCGGAGGATTGTCGCTGCCGTAGAGCCAGTCGAAGACCGAAGGATGGCGCGCCAGACGGCGCAGTTGATCGCGCAGGGAATCGGCCGCGACGGTCTCGTCTTCCTTGTCCCACTTGCGCCCATTTCTCCCAGTGATCGCAGCAGCACCAGCCGGCCAGCACCAGGATGCCCATGCGGTCGCACAGCTCCAGGAAGTGATCGTCCTCGAGCTTGCCTTCGAAACGCACCGCGTTGAGATTCATGTCGCGGACGTAGCGCAGTTCGGCCTCCTGCCGCTCGGGCGAAGAGCGCAGCAGCATGTCGAACGTGTAGCCGGCGCCGCGGATCAGGATGTTCTTGCCGTTGATGTGGAACAGGCGATGGCCCTGTGCGTCGAGTTCGCTGGTGACTTCGCGGATGCCGAATTCGGTGTGGCTGGTGTCGCTCACCTTGCCGCCGGTCTCGAACGTGAGATCCAGCGGGTAGAGATTCTGCGGCCCGACCTGTGCCGGCCACCAGAGGCGCGGCCGCTCGGCCTTAGCCGGCGTCAGGTGGACGATCTTCGTCTCGTGCGCGGCGAGTTTGACCGCCTGGGAGAACTCGATCTTCTCGATCCTGCCCTTGAGCACGCCCTCCACTGGCGCTGCGGACGCGTTGGTCAACTCCGCGCGCACGCGAGAGTTGCGCGCCCTGCCCGACAAGGTGCGTGGTGACGAAGGGGTATCGTATGGCGACGGGTCCGGTGGCGGTGATCGAAACGTCGCGCCACAGGCCCATGCCTTTGTCGGGCGGCATCGGGTTCCAATCGACGAACGTGATCGCGAGGTCGCCGGGCTCGGGCGGGAAGATCTCGATCGCGAGCGCGTTGGTGTCGCCGGGTTTGGCCGCTGACAGTCACGTCGAATTGGAAGAGTCGCCACGCACCGGCAAGTCCGGTCGGAGGCTGCGATCCTGTTTGCCGTTGAGCCAGACGTTGGCGCGAAAGTTGATGCCGTCGAGATTCAGCCAGAGCGTCTTGCCGCGATAGTCTGCCGGGAGCTTGAACTCCGTGCGGAACCACCAGGACTTCTGGAACGGACTTTCGGCCGGCATCGGCAGGTTGGAGAAGTTGACACCGATGGGATAGCTGATGCCGGGCACGGAGCGCAGGTTCGTACCGAAGTACGGATCGGGGTAGACGCCGGCCTTCACGAGTGCGCTGAAGACCGTGGTGGGCACGGTCGCGGTGTGCCATCCGCGCGGCGTGAAGCCGGCGGCCGACAGCGCGGCGCCATTTTCGCGCACCTCCGCCGACGACTGGAGCGACCAGTTCTCCCGAAGCAACATCTTCTGCTGGGCGACGGCGAGCGAGGCGTAGGCGAGCAGGACAAGCGAAAAGCGCATAGAAAAATCCTTAACGAAAAGAACATTTCAGTGTAGTGGAATGCGCGCCGCGCGGGTCTTTGAATCGAAGCGTCCCAAGCCCAGGAACCGATGAACCTCAGACGCTCCGTTACTCAATTTCTACTACCAGGAACCGCGCTTTTTGCCTTCGTATGGGCCGTGGCGCGCGCCTGCGTGCAATCGATCACGATCGACGAGGCCGATACCTACCTCGCCTGGGTCGCGCGGCCCAACCCATCGCATTGGGAAGCCGCCTCGAATAACCACGTACTGAATTCGCTGCTCATGCGCCTGTTCACTTCCGTCTTCGGCGTCAGTCACCTTTTACGGTGCGCGCCCCGGCGCTTTTGGGAGCGGCGATCTACATCGCGTCGATTTACCTGCTCTGCGTCCGGTTAACTCCGGCGCTGCAAGTGCAGTGGCCGTTGTTTGTGTGCCTCGTATATAACCCGTTTATCTTCGACCACCTGGTGGCGGCGCGCGGCTATGCGCTCGCACTTGGTTTTCTGACCGCAGCTTTGGCGATTGCCGCGTATTGCAAGCCTGATATCTCGACCTGCGCGATGAGTTCGGTCTGCGTCGCGCTTTCTTTCGCCGCCAATTTCTCTTTCGCTTTCGTGGATGTGGCGGCGATTCTTGCGATCTTCATCTGGGCCTGCGCCCGCACGCAGGCGACCCAGGCACGCGCCCGTTTGCTGGGTGCGTGCGTGCTGCCGGGGCTGCTCGTGTCGGTATTTGTGAGCGCCCCGGGAGTGCTTTACTGGCCAAGGGGTCAGCTCGAGTATGGCGCGCACACACTCGGCGAGACCTTTCGCACGGTGACGGAGGCCTCGCTCTACCGGCCCAATCCGCAGATCGTAAATCCGATTCTGCTGGGCTGGATCGAACACGGTCGTGTTTATTTACTGCCGCTGCTTCTGGCGCTCGCAGCGTGGCAGTGGGTTCGCCGCCGCGATACAGTCGCGATGGCGCTGCTTGCCATCGTGGCCGCGGCGCTGGGCGCGCACTGGCTGGCGCTCAAGCTATTTCACGTGCTGCTGCCGCGCGACCGCACGGCCATCTGGATCGTCCCGCTGCTCACGCTCGCCATCGGCGCGGCAGCCTCCGAACCGGCGGGCCCTTACTGTGCATGCTCTACGTGATGAGCATCTACTACGTACTCTGCCTGCGACTGACCTATTTCAAGGAGTGGTCATGGGACGCCGACGTGAATCGCATCTACCCCGTGGTCGCCTGGTACAACCACACCTACGGCGTCACCGATGTGGCCAGCAGCTGGCTCTACTCGGCCTCGCTCAATTTCTACCGCCTGCAATCCGGCCGCGAGAGCCTCGATGAGATTCCTGGGCAACTGCAACCTTCCGGCGGTCACGCGCTCTACGTGCTGAACTGGGCCTTCGACGAAGCGTTCCTGAAGGAGCAACATCTGCGCGTGGTGTACCGTGCCCGCGATACCGACGCCGTGGTCGCGATCCGTCCCCAACTGGAGGCGCACGCATTTCCGATAAACTAGGCGGTACATGAAGCGATTTAGCCTTGTCTGCCTGCTCGCCGGAATTTGCACTGGTTCCCGCGTCCGCTCAAAAGTCGAACCCGTTCTCGGGCCGGTGGGATCTCCTGGTGACGCCGGCGGCGCCGAATACCAAGCCGTATCCCGACTGGATGGAAGTTGCCGCGAAGGATGGCGCGCCCGCCGTCCGCATTCAACCGCGCTCGGGTAGCGCGTTCTACGCCAAAGAGTTCAAAGAGGACGGCGCGAAGCTCAACGTCCAGTGGGCCAACGGCACCACCACCTGGGAACTGGCCGTGAAGGACGGCAAGCTGACCGGGACCGAGAAGCACAACGGCAAGGAATTCGCCGCTCTCTCCGGCGTGCGCGCGCCCGCACTCAACCACGAGGCACCGAAGGCGTGGACCGCCGCCGAGCCGATTTTCAATGGCAAGGATCTCACCGGCTGGGAGCCCACCGACCCCGCCGCCGCCAATCATTGGATCGTGAAGGATGGCGAGCTGATCAACGAAACCAAGGGCGCCAATCTCAAGACCACGCGCAAGTTCGACGATTTCAAACTGCACATCGAATACAACTGCCCCGACGACGGCAACAGCGGAATCTACCTGCGCGGCCGCTACGAGGTCCAGGTGGAATACGAGAAGGTGGACGCCAACGATAAGTTCCACAGCATCGGCGCGGTCTACAGCATGCTCGCGCCGGCCGTGGAATTGCCGCGCAAGCCGGGCACGTGGGAGACGTTCGACATCACGCTGGTGGGCCGCCGGCTCACGGTGGTCCGCGATGGCGTGAAGACTATCGACAACCAGGAGATCGCCGGCACTACCGGCGGCGCGCTCGATTCCAACGAAGCCGAGCCGGGTCCGTTCTATATTCAGGGTGATCACACCGGCGGCATGAAGTATCGCAACATCACCATCCAGGTCCCCAAGAAATAGTCTGAGGAATGATTATCTGCCGTCGCCAATAACAACGCCTGCAGACAGAGCCGCGACCGTCAGGGAACGATCCGGTGGGAGCGCTGGACGCTCCCTAACGGTCGCGGCTCGGATGGGCGGCTTGTTGGCGCGACGAAGGTGGTTCGAAGGAGGCCGTATGCTCCGACGTCTTTTTCTGCTCACTGGACTGCTCGGCGGCGGCGCATTCGCCGCCGAGAGCTTCCAGGAGATTCAATCGCACATCACCAGCTTCACGCTGAAGAACGGCATGACGTTCGTGGTGGTGGAGCGGCACCAGGCGCCCGTGGCTTCCTTTGTTACCTACGCCGACGTGGGCAGCGTACAGGAAGTCACAGGCATCACTGGGATCGCGCACATCTTTGAGCACATCGCGTTCAAAGGCTCGCCAGTGATCGGCGGCAAGAACTATGAAGAAGAGCGGCTCGCGCTCGACCGCGTAGATCAGGCCTTCTTTGCACTGCGCGAGGAGCAGCACAAAGGCGCGAAGGCCGATCCCAGGAAAGTGAAAGAGCTCGAGACGGCGTTTCAGGCGGCGCAGGAGGGTGCCGGCAAGTTCGTGGTCAAGAACGAATACGGCGATGCCATCGAACGCACCGGCGGCCGCGACCTGAATGCCGGCACGGGGTCGGATTCCACCCGCTATTTCTTCAGCCTGCCCTCGAACTCCGCCGAGCTCTGGTTCTTCCTGGAGTCCGAACACTTCCTGCGCCCGGTGATGCGCGAGTTTTACAAGGAGAAGGACGTGGTGATGGAGGAGCGCCGCATGCGCACCGAAAGCCAGCCCACCGGCAAGCTTGTGGAAGAGGCCTTGCATGCCGCGTACAAAGCACATCCCTACGGCGAACCGGTGGTCGGCCACATGAGCGACCTGCTCGAGATCACGCGCCCGGATGCCGAGGCCTTCTTCAGGAAGTATTACGGTCCGGGCAACCTGACCGCGGTGATCGCAGGCGATGTGGATCCCAAGAAGATACGCGAGTTCGCCGAGACCTATTTCGGCCGGATTCCCGCGGCGCCGAAGCCCGCGCCGCTGCGCACCGTGGAGCCGCCGCAAGAGGCCGAGCATCGCGTGACGCTGCGCGTGAAATCCGAGCGGCTGGTGCTGGTGGCCTATCACAAGCCCGACATGTTTCACCCGGACAATGCCGTCTACCGCGCAATCAGCGGCGTGCTCAGCGAGGGGCGGTCCTCCCGCCTCTACACCAGCCTGGTGCGCGATCAGAAGATCGCCGTGCAGGCCTTCGGCTTCCCCGATCTGCCCGGCAAGAAGTATCCCGGCCTGTTCACGTTCATCGCGGTGACCGCGCCCGGACACGAGAATTCCGAAGCCGAGAAGGCTCTGGATGCCGAGATCGAGCGGCTGAAAAAAGAGCCCGTCACCACGGAGGAACTGGACGGCGTCAAACGCCGCGCGCGCGCCGGCCTGATCTCCGGCCTGGGCGACAATTTGCAACTCGCCAACTCACTGGCCGATTGGCAGGCGCTCACCGGCGACTGGCGCAATCTCTTTCGCGATCTGGAACGGCTGGACGCGGTCACGCCGGCCGATATCCAGCGTGTCGCCAAGGAAATCTTCACGGTCAACAACCGCACCATCGCCACCATCGAACCGCTGGCCGCGGAGAAGGAGGAGCCAAAGAAATGATCCGCACCTTGCCAGTCGCGCTCCTGTTCGCCTCCCTTGCCGCTGCCCAGCCTGGCAAGCCCGCGGCATCGTTCAAAGACCTGAAGTTCGGGGAGCCCGGACGCATCCGCGTGCCGGAGGTGATCCGTTTCCAACTGCCGAACGGCATGACCGTGATGCTGGTGGAAGACACCGAACTGCCGACCATCAATATCAACGTGATGATTCGCGCCGGTTCGCGCTGGGAGCCCGCGGCCAAGGTTGGTCTGGCCGCGATCACGGGAACCGTGATGCGCACCGGCGGCAGCACCACGCGCAATGGCGATCAACTTGACCGCGAATTGGACCGGCTGGCAGCGAGCGTGGAAATCGGTCTCGGCGGCGACTCGGGCAGCGCCGGCATCTTCTGCCTCAAGGAAGATATCGATAAGGCTCTTCCCATCCTGGCCGATCTGCTGCAACACCCCGCCTTCCCGCAGGACAAAATCGAGCTCGCCAAGATCGAGCAGCGCGACAACATCGCGCGCCGCAATGACGATCCGCAGGGCATCGCCTTCCGCGAATACACACGGGCCCTTTACGGCAAGGACACGCCCTACGGACGCCAGACCGAGTACGCCACCATCAAGGCCATCACGCGCGAGGATTTGGTGGCATTCCACCGGCAGTACTTTCAACCGGAGAGCGTGATTCTGGGCGCCTGGGGAGATTTCAAAGCCCCAGAAATACGCGCCAAGATCGAGCGCGCCTTCGCCGGCTGGCAGCGCGGCGGACACCCGCGCCCGGCCGCTCCCCCGGTGCAGGCCGCGGCCGTAAATCGCGCCGGCCTGTACCTGGTCGATAAGGACGACGTCAACCAAAGCACCGTGATCGTGGGCCGTCTGGCCACGCGTTCCGACGATCCCGACCACTGCGCGCTCACCGTGATGAACGGGGTCCTCGGCGACGGATTCGCATCGCGCCTCTTCTCGCAGGTGCGCAGCGAGCAGGCCCTCGCCTATGCGGTCTGGTCGAACTGGAATGGCGAGTTCGAGTTCCCCGGCGTGTTCACGGCGTTCGGCGGCACCAAGAGCGAAACCACTGTCAAGATCATCGGCGCAATCCGGCATGAAATCGAACGCATGACTCAGGACCCGGTAACGGACGACGAACTGGCGCGTTCCAAGGACAGCATCCTCAAAGGCATGGCCTTCGAGTTCGACGCCACCGGCAAGATTCTGGGCCGACTGATGACCTACGAATTCTACGGCTATCCGCGCGATTTCCTGCAGCGCTACCAGGATGGGATTCGGGCCGTGACCAAGGCCGACGTACTGCGCGTCGCCAAGCAGTACCTCACGCGCGATCAGTTCACCGTCCAGGTCCTCGGCAGGTCAAAAGATTTCGAGGCGCCGCTTTCCAGCGTGGGCAAGGTCACCGAGCTGGACATCACGATCCCCGCCGAATCACGGCCGTAAGAATCGAACCGCTCCCTCCGGCCGGGCCCATTCGGCTGTGAGGGAGCGGTTGACCACAGCCTTCGGTACGGCAATTTCGAGTCACCGTCATCGTACGTCTGGGTGTGGACGTCAACCGCGACTCTGCCGCAACATGACTGTGCCGGAGTAGCTCGCACTTCGCGGGCCAACCGTGTCCCGGCGAAAGCAGTTACTTATCGTTGCCCGTCAGGTACTTCCAAGCCGGTCACTGACCGTTAATGGGACTCACTGTCCCGGAAGCGGGACCTATCATGGCCGTTCCGAAAATCTTTCCCGCCGTGCCATCCTGCACAAATACGATCACCCGCCCGGCCTCGGCCGGCAACGGGACTGTCTGCGAAAAGCTCGCGCCGTGCTTCAACGCACCGACTTTGCGCAAGCTGCGCACGATGGCGACGTGATGCAGGCTGCGCCCCTTATTCTCCCCGGCCGCGACTTGCGATGTGCCGCTATCGTCGGCGAGTGCGAGCATCACGTCGGCCGATTTCGTACCCGGGTCGATCTCAATGCGCACAGCCCGCTGCGGTCCGCGTCAACCGGATGCCGAGCTTCTCGCGGCTGCGCGCGCGGGCGATCTCGTCAGCCGCACGCCGGCTGTCATTGCCCACGAATTCGACGGCGCCATCGATCACCATCTCCGGCGTATAAGGACCCTGGGTGCCGAAAGCGCGCGCGTACGATTCCTGGCGCAGCGTACTCGCGTGCGAGGAATAGGGATCGCGCCAACCCAGCCGGTCCCAGTAATCGACGTGTTCACTGAGCACCACCACCTGCGCATCCAGCGTCTCCAGCAGCCGGTCGGCTGGAGGACAGCTCGAGCAGCCCTCGCTGGTGAATAATTCGACCAATACCGGGGCGCGCGCAGGCTCGGCTGCCGCCGCCAGTATGCTCCCCAACACCGCTGCCATCAGAATGCGGATTGCCATGTTCTTCCTTCCTATCATGAATGACGGCAAGCCGCTGGTAAATTCCCGCACGAAAAAACGGGGGCCGTCTATGAGGAGAAACGTGACGGCCCCCAAGGGGTTAACGCTTCACACTGAGGAGGACACTCGAAGGCGATTGTATTCCCGCCACTTGCGCGATCACGGCCTGGTCGCCATCCGGCACCGACACCGGAACTTGAACCGCGATCTGGTAAAGACCGGCGTTTCCGGGCGTGAGCGCGGCGCCGATCACGGTCGCCGCGATGTTGCCGATGGTCACGCTGACCGGGGATACCACGCTGCACACCTGGTTTGCGGGCGGCAAAGTCCCGGGTGCGACTGCGGGATTCGTCGCGCCGAATCCCGTGCCCCAAAGGATGATGGTGTCGCCCGGCTTTGCAGATACCGTGGGCGCCCCGGGGAACAGGTCGGGAGGGCCCACCAGGCTAAAATCCAGCCGTGTTGCCACGGGATACTTCCCGTTCCACAGAAAGAAGGCCGGCGACGACGCCTGCAACTCCGTGTTCGACGCCGCCCCGTTGGCGCCGTTGTTGTTGACTTCCACCGCGACCGGCCCGAGGGCGCTATCCGCCGGAGCCTGCACGTTGATCTGCGACGGGCTGATGTAGGCCACGTACGCCGCGCGGCCGTTGATCTTCACGCCGACGCCGTCCAACTGCGTGGGTAGTGCCGGTCCCGTGAAATCGGCGGCCGCCCACGGACGTGTGCTGCCGGCGAGATTCGTTCCCAAAATGCTCACCCAACTGCCCGCCGAGACCGCCTGCTGAAAACTGGCGCCGTTGACCACGTTGCTGATAACCGGAGGCGGCGGCTGTGTTCCCAGGGCCGTTACCGTATACTTTGCGATGTAAATGTGATCGCCGCGCTCGGAGTTATCTCCGTTGGCGGCATTCGCGGCGACGTAAAGAATCAGGTTGCCGGTATTGCTTGCGGGCGGCGTCCAATCGAACTCGAACGTCACCGGACTCTTCGCGCCGGGGCGGGTGCCGCTCTGCGTATGTTCGATGTACTGCAACGGCATCCCGTTGGTGGCGCAGACATTACCGAAGGCCTGGCTGTGAAAATTGGCCTGCGTGCAGACCAGCTGGGTGTAGCCGTCCGCTCCCGCCGTGAAGGTCCCGGCCTGCGTGGCGGGGCTGTTGGCAAGCCGCGCCGTGAGTTGAAAACCCCAACGCCGCTGGGTCGAATCCGTAATCGTTACGACCAGGTGTTGCTTGACGCCCGGCGTGTAGGAAGCGCCGCCGGGGAAGGTGATGTTGACGTTTCCGGGTCCCGGCGGACCATTATGGCATCCGCTGCAACTCTCCTCGCCTGGCACGCCGGAGACTCCGGCGTCCGGTCCGCTGGCAAAGGCTAGCAGCAGGACCGGCATCGCGATTGCGAGCGCCGCCAGCTGTCCCTGCCGCACATGTTTACCGGGTGCCATGGTACCGAGCGAGAGCACTGAAGCAGTCCGGGTACCGTTAGGCACACCTCGCTAACTCATAGGAAAAATTTGGGTTATGAAGAGTGTGGTAGGAAGACGAGAAGCTCTCGGGGGCAACTTGCCACGCACCGGGAGTAGTGGCGTGCGGCGCTTTGTCGCCTAGCCGCGGTGAACCGGCTTGGTCTTCTTGGCCTTGCGCGGTTTTACCTTTGCCGCCTTGGACTGCTTGTACTTCTTGCCCTTTTGCCGCTTGACCTTAAAGGTCTTCTGCTTGGCCGGGGCGGCCAGCACCATCGCGGTGGATCCCAGGCAAAGGGCCAGCGCGAGCGCGATCGTGCGAATACGCATAATGCCTATTATTGCGTATGTTGGGCAAACCACAAGTACATCTTTAGGAAACTTAGAGCCGTTAGCAGAACGCAGGCAATCGAAGCGACCCTCCAGGCCGTTGCTTCCCACGGGCGGCGGCTGTTGGAACCCGCTATGTAGGCCACCGCAAAACCGCCGATCAAGCCGCCGATGTGCGCCGCGTTATCGATCCGTCCGCTGCCCAGGATCCCCCACAGGAGGTTAATTCCCGCCCAGAACATATACTGGCTGCGGAAGGCATCTCCGGTAAACCCGTGATGGCGTACGCCGGACGCGATCATCGCGCCCAACAGCCCGAAGATCCCCGCCGACGCTCCCACCGATAGGGCGGTGTTCCAGACGGCGCTGGCATAAAATCCGGTCACGGTGGCGACGAAATAGATCACCCACATGCGGCTCGAGCCGAAGGTTTCCTCCACGAGGGCCCCCAGTCCGAAGAGCGCCCAGGTATTCATGAAGATGTGCAGCATTCCGCCGTGGAGAAATCCGGCCGTCACCAGCCGCCACCATTCGCCCTGCGCCAGCAGCGGATCGAACTTGGCGCCGAAGGCGATCAGCGTGCGGCCATCCAGATTGAAAAACGCGTCGGAGTTACCGGCGCGCAGGCTGAAGACGGCGGTGACGATGTAGAGACCGATGTTCATCAGCAGAATGATCGTGGTGTTGAAGTGCAGGTGGGAGATGAATCCGGCCACCAGCGCGCTCGAATCATCGCGCGAAACCTGGCGCGGCGCCACCGACTCGTTGCAGTACGGACAGACGCGATCTTTGGTGGTGATGAAGGCCCGGCAATGCGGGCACATCCGGCGAGGATCCATTAGCTCCATCATACGCTGAGCGCTCCGAAAAACCGGAGATCCGCATGCATTCTGCTACAATCGGGAATTCCGCAATGGTCAAAACCGAGCGCGAGTACCGAGACGATATCTGCCAGATCGGCCGCCTTGTCTTTCAAAAAGGCTGGGTCGCGGCCAACGACGGCAATATCACGATCCGGCTCGATGCGGAGCGGATTTTGGCTACTCCTACGGGCGTCTGCAAGGGCATGATGCACCCCGACGACCTGATCATCGTCGATATGAAAGGCAATAAGATTTCGGGACGCGCACAGGGCACCAGTGAGATTGCCATGCACACCACGGTGTACGGACTGCGCCCGGATGTGAAAGCGGTAGTCCATGCCCATCCTCCGGTGGCGACCGGTTACGCGACGGCCGGCCGTGAACTCAACCTCGCGCTGCTGCCGGAAGTCGTGATCGGGCTGGGCTGCGTGCCGCTGGCCGATTACGGCCTGCCCGGCACCCCCGCGCTGACCGAGCCGATGCTGCCCCTGATTCCCAAGTACGACGCGCTGATGATGGCCAACCATGGCGCCGTCTGCTACGGCGAGGACGTTTTCAAGGCGTATTTCAAGATGGAGACCCTGGAGCACTTCGCGCGCATTCAACTGGTCGCCGAGTTGTTGGGCGGTCCCAAGGTGCTGCCGCGGACCGAAGTGGATAAGCTCCTGGATTCGCGCACGCGCTACGGCGTCAAGGCCAGGAGCGCGGGCGAACCCAACTGTCCGGTGGCCGCGGAGGAAGTCGGGCGCAGCAGTTGCGGCGGAACAGCCGTCGCTACCCCGCGCGCCGACGAAGAACATTTTTACGTGTCGCGCTCGGAGCTGGTGTTGATTGTCGAGGAAGCGCTCAAGGCGCGCGGTTTAGCTTAAGACGAATTTCTTGGAGAGTTAAGCGATGGGTGAAGCGTTAGGAATGATCGAAACGCGCGGTCTGATTGCCATGATCGAGGCCGCCGACGCGATGGTGAAGGCCGCCAAGGTCAACCTGGTAGGCTGGGAAAAGATCGGCTCAGGCTACGTCACCGCCATGGTTCGCGGCGATGTGGCGGCGGTCCGCGCCGCTACCGATGCCGGCGCCGCCGCGGCGCGCCGCGTGGGTGAACTGATTGCGGTCCACGTGATCCCGCGTCCGCACCAGAGCCTGGAAGATATTCTGCCGATCGGCAAGACCCAGCAGCAGAGCGCCGGCAAGTAGCCGGCGCGAGGAGCCTCATGATTCTCGCCCGCGTCGTGGGCACTGTAGTTGCCACACGCAAAGACCCGCGCCTCGAAGGCAAGAAACTGCTCATCCTGAAGCCGATCTCCCCGGACGGCAAGGACGAGAGCGGCTACGTGGTCAGCGTGGATACCGTCAGTGCGGGCTTCCGCGAACGCGTCATCGCGGTTTCCGGAAGCAGCGCGCGCATGGCCGAGGGCTGCAAGGACACGCCCGTCGACAATGCCATCATCGGCATCGTCGACGAAGTGCATATGGATTAGCCATGTACTTCGGCCGTGTCGTCGGTTCCGTGTGGGCGACCATTAAGAGTCCCCAGATGGTCGGCCAGCGGATGCTGGTGGTGCAGCCGCTTACGCCCGAACTCAAGAACACCGGCAAGCCGCTGATCTGCACCGATGGCATCGGGGCCGGAACCGGCGAACTCGTCTACTGGGTGCGCGGCAAAGAGGCCAGCTTCCCCTTTTCCCCGCAGGAGCCGCCGATTGATACCACCGTGGTCGGGATCGTCGACGAAGTCCATGTCAAACGCCCGGTTCAGGCAGCGGTGCAGGTAGCAGCGCCGGCGCGCAAGAACTCCAGGAAGAACGGACCATGTTGATCGCGCGTGTCGTGGGCGAACTGGTGGCCACCCAGAAGCATCCCAGCCATGAAGGTCGCAAACTGCTCCTGGTTCAACCGTTGAATCTGGACGGCAGCGATCGCGGCGATGCCGTAGTGGCTCTTGACGCCGTCGATGCCGGTGTCGGCGACAAGGTCCTGGTGGCCACCGAGGGCTTCAGCGCCATGACCAGCGTGGGCCGCCCCAACTCACCAATTGACATGGCGGTGATTGGCTTTATCGATCATATTGAACTGATTGAGGGGGTCGCCTGACCGCCGGCTGCTCATCGCAATCGCACCCAATACCAGCCCCAGCCCGAATTTAAGAACGTCAACTCCCATATAAGCGTTGTGCAACAGCCAGAACCTGGCGTGTTCCTGCACCCGGAATTCGGCGGGAACATAATCCATGCTGCGGCCCACTACCGCCAGTTCCGGAGAGATCCCCAGGCGCTGAATCAACGTCAGCAGCACCATCGCCAGACTGACCGCCAAGCTGAATTTGCCCTCCGTGGTTCCGAACAGAAGGTAACTGAAGAACAGCAGGCCCAATAGCAGTTGCAGGTTCTCCCAGCTCCTGAAGAGCCAGCGATTCTGCTCGACCACCGCGTAGCGTAGCACCAGCCGCGTCACCGCGGGGCCCAGCGGCTTGGTCTGCGACACGAACGCCGGGTTGGAGGAATTCATGATGTCGTCCACGGTGCTGAAGCTCCGCGCACCGTACCATGCCATGATCAGTCCGCCCCCGAACCACAGGCCCAACATGAAACACACGATCCGCCGATAATGCATGACTTCTGATTCTAGCTCAGTGATCCGTCATTCCCCAGCACCCGGTTTGGGCGGCTTGCCCTAAAGCTTCACGGATTTCTTGCCGATTACCGACGGGTACGAGGTGGTATGTCGATAACCGAAACGAAATACTTTGGCAAGATCTCCTTTGAGCCGGACTCGGAACTGGAGTTCCCTTGCGGACTTCCTGGTTTTGAGAGCCGCAAGCGTTTTGTGGCGGTGACTTTTCCGGCCAGCGAACCGCTGATCTACCTGCAGAGTCTGGAAGACCCCGGCCTCTGCTTCATCACCATGCCGCTACTGGCGGTCGATCCGCGTTACCGCCTGAATGTGAGCAAGGAAGATCTGACCCTGTTAGGCCTGCCTGCGGCTTTCCAGCCGCGTTTTGGCGAAGATGTTTTGTGCCTCACCGTGCTCTCCATGCGGGAGGAAGGCCCCACGGCCAACCTGCTGGCTCCGATTGTGGTCAATCTGCGGAATCGGCACGCGGTGCAGGCGATTGCGCCTGAGGGGGAGTATTCTCATCAATACGAGTTGATGCCCGCCGAGGCGCCCGTATGCTCGTGATGTCGCGGCGGCAGGGAGAAACCATCCTGATTGGCGATCAAATTGAAATCGTGATCGCGCATATCGGGCGTTCGCGCGTGAAGGTAGGAATTCGCGCGCCTCGCGAAACAACGATAGTGGCTCGCGAAGTGAAGCTGGTTCGCGACGAGAATCTGGCAGCTGCGGCGGCCGGCCATTCCGTGGGCGAGATTTCCAGGTTATTTCAGAATATCCTCACGTCGCCAAAAGTTCCTCCGGTTCCCGCCGATGGGACAGTTACCGGATCGCACACTCGGTGAGGAAGACGGTCTCTCAGCGAGACTGCAGGCTTCGACCGTACGGTGGTCCTTAGACCGATCGCGCGGTGAGCGTGCAAACCGCTCCGGTCCGCGATCGAATTGAAATCGTGACCACGCTTCCGTGGGCCAAATCTCCCATCCCTCACGAAATCTCCGCTCCGTTCCTCAGATTTCCGCTAAGCGCACCGATGAGTAAGTTGAACCGGCAAGATGCCGGCAAACAAAAACTGAAAGGACTTCACCATGTCATTTTCGATTCAGACCAACGTAAACTCCGTCGTTGCGCAGGAGAATCTGCGCGTTAACAGCAACTTCCAGGCGCAGACCATCCAGCGGTTGACTTCGGGCTACCGCATCAACTCCTCGGCCGACGATGCCGCGGGTTTGGCCATCGCCAATAAATTCCGCAACGACACGGCGGAATTGACGCAGGGCGTACGCAACGCCAACGATGGCGTGTCGCAGTTGCAGATCATGGACGGCGGCATGAACAACATCGGCAAGATGCTGGACCGCCTCAAAACCCTGGCCACGCAGTCGGCCTCGGACTCATTCACCGGCGACCGCGGTGTGTTGAACAAGGAATATCAGACGTTGGTGGGCGAAATCGACCGTCAGTCGCAGGCCATCGGCCTTTCGACCGGCGGGCACTTTGCCAAGAGCCTGAACGTGTACATCGGGGGCGGCACGAACGCCGCGGGTGCGTCGGACACAACCAATGGGGTGGTGGGACTCGACCTGGCGAATTCCGTGGTGGATTCCAAGGCACTCGGCCTGCGCACCTCGGAATTCAAGGCTAGTCCTGCTGTCGGCACAAACCTCGCGGCCGCTTCCAATACCAGCATTGCCAACATTGTTACCGCCAACAGCGGTGACAGTGGGGTTGCGACCTTCGAACTGTCGGGCGCGGGGTTCTCCGCAGTCAAGGTTTCCATCACCGCCACGGCTTCCGATACCACGGCGACGCTTACGGACAAATTGAACTCCGCGATCCAGGCCGCCGGCAACGCGGGCGGAGCCTCCGCCAATGCCTTGCGTACAGCCAATATTCGGGCCAACGCGGTGACCGATAGCAGCGGCAACCAGCAGATCACGTTCACCTCGGCGGGTTCGGCCTTCCAGGCTACGGCGGGCACGGCAACCGCCAACGCCATCATGGGGAATTTCGATACCACCTCCACCAATCCGGCGAAGGGCGCCTCGGTCAGCCAGTCGGTGCAGGGTGCGGCGGTAGGCGCCGGCGCGGCAGTGAACTACGTCAATCTGAAGGTGTTCGTGGATGGGACGGAAAAAGACCTTAACGTGAAACTCGCTGCGTCGGACAACACGGATGCGGAATACCAGGCAGCGGTGCGCGGCGCGAGCGGCTATACGGCACTCTCCAATCTCGGCGTCACGGCTACCGTGGATACCACCACCCATAAGCTGAATTTCACGGGCAACAGCAACCAGAGCATTCACGTGGAAGCCGCGGGCGATACCACCAACACGCTCGGCTTCGGCGCCTGGCAGCAGGGTACGGAGGTAACCGGCGGCGCGGCGGCAACCAACGGGGCAGGGCAGACCGCCACCATGACGCTGCATGTGGACGGCACCGACTATAACCTGAGCGTAACCACGGACGGAACCGAAGCCTCGGCAGCCGACGTGCTGGGCAAGGTGACGAGCGACGCGTCCTATACCGCGCTGCATGCGGCGGGGATCACGGCATCGCTGGATGGCAGCAACCACATCGTCTTCTCCGGCAAGGCCGGCCAGGCGATCTCGGTGACGGCGGTGGGTGATGCGGGCAACGAGCTCGGGTACGGCGTCGCGTCCTCCACGGCCACGACGAGCTACGGCACGATTACGCCTGACGCGGCACTGAGTGCGGGCTCGGCCAACGACAAAGCGACGCTGGCCTTCTCCATCAACGGCGGGGACAAGATCCTGGTCAGCGTCACATCCACGGGCAGCCTGGCTACCACGGCTACCGCGCTGCAAGCGGCGATCGACGCCAACCAGCAGTTGCATGCGGCTGGTATCACGGTGGGCGCGAACCTGGCGACTATCTCGGCGGGTGCATCCACCACGAACTTCCGCATGGCGGTAGAGAGCCAGTCCGGCACATTCAACCTCGGGTTGGGCACCGGCGTCTCTTCTCCAGCCACCTACAGCGCGGTCGACAAAGCCTCCACGCTGGCATCCGCCGGTTCCTCGCAGACCGGCCTCGGCACCACCAATGACGTATTTAGTTTCACCGGCTTGACCAACAAGGGCGGGGCGTCGGGTGCCAATGCCGATCAGCAGGTGATCAGTTTCGGAGCCGCCGCGGCCGATGGTACCGCGAAATCGACATCCGTCACGCTCAACGCTGCCAACGGGTACGACGTGGACTCAGCGATCGCCACCATCAATAGCGGTCTCCAGGCCAGCGGCGATCCGACCTTGAAGCAGATCGTGGCGGTGAAACAGACCAATACCGGCGGCACCGCCGAGGGCATCCGTTTCATCAGCTCCCTGAATAACTTCTCGGTGGGCGTGGGAACCGCCAACAACAGCACCGCACAGGTCTCCGTCGGTATGTTCGATGGCACGGCCGGCGCCACCACCAAACAGGGAACTACGGTCCAATCCGGTAATAGCGGCGCTGCCGACATCAGCACCAAGGATGGCGCGACGCAGGCTGTCATCACCCTGGGTAATGCGGTGAAACAGCTCGGCGTCGCCCAGGCGGCTATCGGTAAGGGACAGAACCAGCTCGGCTATGCGATCGGGCTGGCGCAATCCCAGATCAGCAACTTTTCCGCCGCGCAATCGCAGATTCGCGATGCTGACGTGGCGGCGGAAGCGGCGAACCTCACCAAGGCCCAGGTGTTGCAGCAGGCCAGCATGGCTGCGATGGCCCAGGCCAATTCCGCTCCTCAGGCCGTGATGGCACTCCTGAGAGGCTAGCAGTGAACCAGTAAAGTAAACCGGCGGGAGAGCCTTCGGGCCCTCTCGCCGAACCTGTTCAGACTTCGTCTATACACCCCCAACCCGGAGTCGAAATTCTCCAGCGCCTATTAGCCTCGTGCAGCAGCCAGAACCAGTCTGGCCGCATCCAATTCCTCCCGACAGGCTACGCCCGTTCTCGAGGCGTGTTCCAGTATCCCGCTACGCAGAATTCGTGGGACCTTCACTAAAGCTTTCCGGATTTCTGCCGATTACCGACGCGTACGAGGTGGTATGTCGATAACCGAAACGAAATATTTTGGTAAGATCTCCTTCGAGCCGGACTCGGAACTCGATTTCCCTTGCGGCCTTCCGGGCTTTGATAGCCGCAAGCGTTTTGTCGCGGTTACGATCCCGGCAAACGAGCCGCTGACCTACCTGCAGAGTCTGGAGGCCCCGGATCTCTGCTTCATCACCATGCCGCTGTTGGCCGTCGATCCGCACTACCGGCTGAACGTCAGTACGGAGGATCTGAGCCTGCTAGGCTTGCCTCTGGCTTCGCAGCCGCGAATAGGCAGAGACGTGTTGTGTCTGACCGTGCTCTCCATGCGCGAAGAAGGCCCCACGGCGAATCTGCTGGCTCCGATCGTGGTCAATCTGAAGACCCGCCGCGGGGTGCAGGCGATCGCGCCGGAGGGCGGGTATTCCCATCAACACGAACTGATGCCGGTAGAAGCGACCGCCTGTTCGTGATCAGGCAAATCAACATTCAGCAAGTCGAACTCGTGATCGCGCCATTTGGACGCGCGCGGTCAAATCGGAATTCACGCGCCACGCTAGACATCGGTCGTGGCGCGCGAAGTGAGGTTAGTGTGTGCGGATGGCTGTCAGAGGCGCCCCGTAGTTTCGTAGGCGAACTTTAGCAGATTTCTTGCGAAGTCCCCCTGCTTTCCTCAAGTTCCCCAAAACCAGACCGATAAATTAGCTGACCGGTAAGATGCCGGCAGCAGGCTGAAAGGATTTCAGAATGTCTTTTTCGATTCAGACCAACGTAAACTCCATCGTTGCGCAGGAGAATCTCCGCGTTAACAGCAACTTTCAAGGGCAGACGATTCAGCGGTTGACTTCGGGCTACCGCATCAACTCCTCGGCCGATGATGCCGCGGGTTTGTCCATTGCCAATAAATTCCGCAACGATACGGCGGAATTGACGCAGGGCGTACGCAATGCGAACGACGGCGTGTCGCAGTTGCAGATCATGGACGGCGGCATGAACAATATCGGCAAGATGCTGGACCGCCTCAAAACCCTGGCCACGCAGTCGGCCTCGGACTCATTCACCGGCGACCGCAGTGTGTTGAACAAGGAATATCAGACGCTGGTAAACGAGATCGACCGTCAGTCGCAGGCCATCGGCCTTTCGACCGGCGGGCACTTTGCCAAGAGCCTGATGGTGTACGTCGGCGGTGGCACGAACGCCGCGGGTGTGTCGGACACACTCAATGGGATGGTGGGACTCGACCTGGCGAATTCCGTGGTGGATTCCAAGGCTCTCGGCCTGCGCACCTCGGAATTCAAGGCTAGTCCTGCTGTCGGCACAAACCTCGCGGCCGCTTCCAATACCAGCATCGCCAATATTGTTACGGCCAATAATGGCGACAACGGGCTTGCGGCCTTCGAACTGTCGGGTGCGGGGTTCTCCGGGCTCAATATCTCCGTCGTCACGACGAGCGCCGATACCACGGCGACGCTTACGGACAAATTGAACTCCGCGATCCAGGCCGCCGGCAACGCGGGCGGAGCTTCCGCCAATGCGTTGCGTACAGCTAATATTCAGGCCAACGCGGTGACCGATAGCAGCGGCAACCAGCAGATCACGTTCACCTCGGCCGGTTCGGCCTTCCAGGCTACGGCGGGCACGGCAACCGCCAACGCCATCATGGGGAATTTCGATACCACCTCCACCAATCCGGCGAAGGGCGCCTCGGTCAGCCAGTCGGTGCAGGGTGCGGCGGTAGGCGCCGGCGCGGCAGTGAACTACGTCAACCTGAAGGTTTTCGTGGATGGGACGGAAAAAGACCTTAACGTGAAACTCGCTGCGTCGGACAACACGGATGCGGAATACCAGGCAGCGGTGCGCGGCGCGAGCGGCTATACGGCACTCTCCAATCTCGGCGTCACGGCTACTGTGGATACCACCACCCATAAGCTGAATTTCACGGGCAACAGCAACCAGAGCATTCACGTGGAAGCCGCGGGCGATACCACCAACACACTCGGCTTCGGCGCCTGGCAGCAGGGTACGGAGGTAACCGGCGGCGCGGCGGCAACCAACGGGGCAGGGCAGACCGCCACCATGACGCTGCATGTGGACGGCACCGACTATAACCTGAGCGTAACCACGGACGGAACCGAAGCCTCGGCGGCCGACGTGCTGGGCAAGGTGACGAGCGACGCGTCCTATACCGCGCTGAATGCGGCGGGGATCACGGCATCGCTGGATGGCAGCGACCACATCGTCTTCTCCGGCAAGGCCGGCCAGGCGATCTCGGTGACGGCGGTGGGTGATGCGGGCAACGAGCTCGGGTACGGCGTCGCGTCCTCCACGGCCACGACGAGCTACGGCACGATTACGCCTGACGCGGCACTGAGTGCGGGCTCGGCCAACGACAAAGCGACGCTGGCCTTCTCCATCAACGGCGGGGACAAGATCCTGGTCAGCGTCACATCCACGGGCAGCCTGGCTACCACGGCCACCGCGCTGCAAGCGGCGATCGACGCCAACCAGCAGTTGCATGCGGCTGGTATCACGGTGGGCGCGAACCTGGCGACCATCTCGGCGGGTGCATCCACCACGAACTTCCGCATGACGGTAGAGAACCAGTCGGGCACATTCAACCTCGGGTTGGGCACCGGCGTCTCTTCTCCAGCCACCTACAGTGCGGTCGATCACGCCGCCACGGTGTCCTCCGCCGGCTCCTCGCAGACGGGCCTCGGCGCCATGAACGACGTGTTCAGTTTCACCGGCTTGACCAACAAGGGTGGGGCGTCGGGCGCCAATGCCGATCAGCAGGTGATCAGTTTCGGAGCCGCCGCGGCCGATGGTACCGCGAAATCGACCTCCGTCACGCTCAACGCTACCAACGGGTACGACGTGGACTCAGCGATCGCCACCATCAATAGCGGTCTCCAGGCCAGCGGCGACCCGACCTTGAAGCAGATCGTGGCGGTGAAAGAGACCAATACCGGCGGCACCGCCGAGGGTATCCGTTTCATCAGCTCCCTGAATAACTTCTCGGTGGGCGTGGGAGCCGCCAATAACAGCACCCCGGAGATCTCCGTCGGTATGTTCGATGGCACGGCCGGCGCCACCACCAAACAGGGAACTACGGTCCAATCCGGTAATAGCGGCGCTGCCGACATCAGCACCAAGGATGGCGCGACGCAGGCTGTCATTACCCTGGGTAATGCGGTGAAACAGCTCGGCGTCGCCCAGGCGGCTATCGGTAAGGGACAGAACCAGTTGAGCTATGCGATCGGGCTGGCGCAATCCCAGATCAGCAACTTCTCCGCCGCGCAATCGCAGATTCGCGATGCCGACGTGGCGGCGGAAGCGGCGAACCTCACCAAGGCCCAGGTGCTGCAGCAGGCCAGCATGGCTGCGATGGCCCAGGCCAATTCCGCTCCTCAGGCCGTGATGGCACTCCTGAGAGGCTAGCAGTGAACCAGTAACGTAGCCCGGCGGGAGAGCGTCGGCTCCCCGCCGGCCTTATGAGCTCAGTGCCGAACCGACGATTCCGTTGATTCGGCCGGAGCCATTTATGGGAGTTGTTCATGGCGACCTCAAGCAGCGGTATCTTCACCGGATCCAGCCAGTTTTCGGCGGACTTTCAGAACGTGATCAGCCGCGCCACCGCGATCGCGTCGCTGCCGATTACTCAGTTGAACACCGACAAGACAAATCTCAGCAGCCAGGCAGACGCATTGACCGGTCTTGATGGTAAGTTCAAAGCGCTTCAAACCGCGATCCAGGGAATCGCCGACTCGCTTACAGGGTCCGCTTTCCAGGCGACCGTTTCGGACCCGACTAAAGCCAGCGTGAGTGTGAGCACGGGGGCCGCCGAAGGCGACTACACGATCGATGTAGTGAATGCCGGCGTCTACGCGACCAGCATGACCGCCAGTAATTGGGCCGGCGGGACGGATTCCACACGTACTTATCAACTGTCTTTGGGGGGCCTGAACTATTCCCTTTCGCCGGCGGATAATAGCGCCGCCAGTGTCGTCTCCGCGATCAATTCCAGCTATGGCGACAAGGTCCATGCGACGCTGGTGAATGTCGGTAGCAGCTCGACTCCGGATTACCGGATCTCTCTACAGGCCGTCAAGCTGGGAGACCTGAAACCCGGCCTGCTGATCGGTTCGGTAAGTGCCGGCAACCTTCAAACCCAGAAGGCCAGCGGCTCCAATACGCTGGCCACCAGCCAAACTGCCCAAACCTGGGACGCTAACCCTGCGTTGAGCTACAAACTCTCCGTCGGCGGCACGATTTACGACATTGCCGCCGGCGACACGACGGCACAGGGCGTGGTGGACGCCATCAACTCGCAGTTTGGTGACAAGGTGAAAGCCGCAGTCGTCGATGTCGGCAATGGCACTCCGGATTATCGAATCAGCCTGACTGCGGTTGCTCCCGGCAATGCCCAGCCGGATCTTCTAGTGACCGATGGCGTCGCAGCCCCCGCCAGCCTCCAGACCCAACTGGCCGGCGGCTCCGATACCAAAGCCACCAGCCAGACGGTCTCCGCGTGGATCGCTCCCGCAGGACCGGCGCTCGGCTATCAGCTGTCCCTGGGCGGAGTGAACTATAGCCTGACGGTTGCCGACAACAGCGTGGATAGCGTAGTTTCGGCGCTGAACAGCCAGTACGGCAGCAAAATAACGGCCTCAAAGGTCGATGTGGGAACGGAAGGAAACCCTGACTACAGGATCTCACTGACCGCCAGTGGCCCCTGGCGATCTTCAGCCGAATCTCGTGCTCGGGGCAAGCGATGTCCAGACGCAGCAAGCGACCGGCACAATGGCGGACTACATCGTCAACAATTCCGGCCAACACGCGACCAGCGACACGCGCTCTATAAAGATCGCGACCGGCATTACGGTGAACCTGCTCGCCAAAGACAGCGGGACGCCGGTAGACATCGTGGTGACGCGGCCTACCTCGGCGGTGAGCAGCGCGCTCTCGAGTTTCGTTGCCGCATACAATGACGCGGTCGATCAGATCGACCAACAACATGGCACCAGCCCCGGTGCGTTGACAGGTCAATCCGTATTGGGCGATCTTTCCCGCGTGCTGAGCGGGTTGGCGACCTATTCCGACGGCTCCTCCGGAATCTCCGGCATCTCGGACCTGGGGATGGATCTCGACAAGACCGGTCACCTCACGTTCAACCAGTTCACGCTGGTTGGTACCGATCTCTCGAACTCAGCGGGTGTGGACGCCTTTCTCGGTTCAGCTTCCGGCGGCTTCCTGAAGCTGGCGGCCGACAGCCTGAGCGCGGTGGAGGATTCGGTCACGGGCATTCTTCCGACTTCGTCAGCCGCGGTGCAGGACCAGATCACAAACATTACCCAGACGATCGCGGACCAGCAGGCCCGCGTCGATCAGATGACCGAGAGGATGACCGAGCAAATTTCGGCGGCGGACGCTCTGATTGCGACCATGGAGCAGCAGTACAACTATTTGTCGGGAATGTTCCAGGCGATGCAGACCGCCGATGCGCAGTACAAGTGAGGCGCGAACTATGGAATGTGAAGCTACGCAAAAGATCCGAGAAGCGATCGCTGCACAGGACTACAGCACGGCCCGGCATCTATGGAACGTCTACGTGAACCAGGTGCGACGCGACGTGAGCGAGGGCAGTTTCCCGGCGGAACGCATCGCGGAGGTGCGCGAACTGTTCCATTGGGGGCGATGTGCCCTGTTGTGTGCGCGATCTCAATTCCTCGACCGGTTGAACGCCATCCACGTTGCCGCCGCTTACACAGCCGCTAACCGTACCTGACTGACGCGACTCTGGCCGGTCACCACTCGTGGCAATCGTCAACGTTTGGTCGCGGCGCCAACGGCTGGTTCCGCCGTTTGCGCCCCCGCCGAAAGCAGCACCAGGTCAACCCGCCGGTTGTGGGCCCGTCCCTCCTCGGTCTCATTGGTGTCCGCCGGCGCGTTTTCCGCGTAGCCCGCCACCGCCATCCGCGAGGCCGGAATCTGGAATTTATCGCGCAGCAGTTCCAGCATCGCGATACTCCGCGCCGACGATAATTCCCAATTGCTGCGGAATCGTGATGTGTGAATCGGCCGCGCGTCGGTGTGCCCCTCCAGCCGTACCGGGTTGGGCAGCGACTGCACGACAGCGGCAATCTTGGCGAGAATGGGCAGACTGCCGGTCGCCACCGCGTCATCCCCCGATGCGAAAAACGTGGCCTCCCGCATGCTGATGATCAGCCCGCGCGGATCCAACCGCAGTTGCAGTTTGCCGTTCTTCAACTCCGATTCCAAACCCTTCTGCAGCGTGTCCAGCGATTTGGCCAGATCGGGCGGATGGGATTCCGGCGGAGGTGGTGGCGCATTAGGATTCTCCCGCTCCTCGGTAGTCTGCTGGCTCAACGGAGCCTTTTTCGCCTCATGCTTCCCGCGCCCCAACACAGTCGAAATCGCCGAACTGAACTGGCCGTGCTCCAGCGCCTGGCGCACCGAGTCGGATACAGCCTTCGCTTTGTTCTTGTCCGATTGCGTGGAGGCGAACATCACTACGAAAAAGGCGAATAACAGAGTGATGAAGTCGGCATAGGAAACCAGCCACCGTTCGTGATTCTCCGGTTCCGGCGCTTTCTTGCGCGTCAAACGATCTCCTTTGCCTTAGCTCTTGGCGGCGGCCGGTTCCGGCACTCCGCCCCTGGACGCCGCGCCCTTGGACTCCGGCTCCTTGGCCTTCTTCGGCCCCGCCGGAGCCTCCTGGTAGGCTTCCAGCTTCATTCGGATCAGAGTCGGATTCAGGCCCTCCACGATCCCGATCACACCTTCCAGAATCATGTCTTTGCGCAGCGACGACACGCGCATCCGCGCCTTCAACTTATTGGCGGCAGGCAGAAAGAAGATATTGGCCAGCCCGACGCCATACACGGTCGCGACGAAGGCCACCGCGATCCCGTGCCCCACTTCCTTGATATCTTCCAAGTGCTTCATGACCTGGATCAGCCCCATCACCGCTCCGATGATGCCGATCGTCGGCGCGTACCCACCGGCTGAATCCCACACCCGCGCCTCCGACTCCGCCGCGTGCTCGCTCAGCGCGATGTCGATCTCCATCATCTTGCGCAACTCCTGCATGTCTGTTCCATCCACCGCCAGGTTTAACGCCTTCCGCAAGAATGGGTCGGCGATCTCCGCGGCGTCGCCCTCCAGGCTCACGATGCCGTGTTTGCGGGCCTTGCCGGCGTAACCGATCAGCGCTTCGATGGTCTGCGTGATCCCGTCCGCCCGCTCAAAAAATACCGCGCCGAGCCCTTTGAACGCGCGCACCACAATCGCCATCGGCGTCGTCACCAGCACCGCGCCGAACGTTCCGCCCAGGACGATCATCGCCGCCGTCCCCTGCGCCACATCCGAAATACTGCCCTTTTCCAGAAGCAGCCCGCCGATGATGCCGGAAAGCGCCAGTCCAATGCCGCCCAGGGTCGCCAGATCGGGGCGTAACACTCCCGCAGGGCTGGTTTTCGGCTTGGTCCCAGGCCCGGCGGCCGGACTCGCTGTGGTGTCTGTTTTCGCCATGGGATCAATCGGACCCGGGCTCCGCCTCCGCTTCCACCCGGCAGCGCCCGTCGCGATTCAACACTCTCCGGCGGAACTCCACACTCCGCTCCACCACTTCGTCGGCACTCTCGAGGACACGCAGAATCTGACCGTTCGTCAACGTGATTACCGTATCCGGAGTGACGTCGATGTGCTCGATCAAATCCGAGTTGAGGACCATCGGTGCGTGGTTCAAGCGGGTCAGCCGGATCATCGGGGCTCCTTGATCCTTATCGGTTGAAGCCGGAGAGAACATTAATGCCCGGCCTACTCGATCCGATGAGATTCCTGAGGCCCCAATGGCACAGATACAGATCGTCCGTCCCGGTGAACCTTGCGATGGCAGCAGTTTCGAGCGGGAGCGCCGCGAAATCCTCGAGAGCGTCATGACCGTGCTCTCCACCTCCGCCCCCGACCCAGATGAAATGGCCGCCTGCAGCTACTTGCTCAAACACCTCGCCGGCATCCTCAACAATCGCGCCGCCTGACCAGTCGCCCTACCCCTGCTCCATCTGATCGAGCAGCATCGAAAGCTTCGACGCCGCGTCCGTGTGCCCGCCAAATCGCAGCGCATTGTAAGTCACCGTGAACTCGTCCACCGCCGCCCCCAACTCGGTGCGCGGCAGTGACGCCGCGAACTCGGCGGGCGTGAACCAGACCGGCTTCTGATACCCCCGCCGCTTGAGAATGTGCAGCATGCGCTTATAGAGCAGCGTCGCGTCGGCAACACTCGCCTGCCCCCGCCGCACCAGCGCCACCCGCCGCCGCATCCGCAGGAGTCGCAACAGCGGACCCGCGCCCAGTGCCAGCGCCACCAGCACCGCGGCCGTCCCCACCAGCCGCAGGCCGAACCGCCGCAGCCAGCCGGTCGCGTACTGATCCCAAAACGCACGCACGCCGAGCAGCGTGTCGAAGCCGCTGAGCCCCATGCGATGCGCCCCCTGCTCCATGCGATACGCCAGCGCACCCTGCCGCGTCAGGTCGTAATCCACCACCCACTGCTGCCAGAACGTCTCGGCGGCGTCCAGGTAAAGCGTCAGCCGCGTCAGCAGCGCGAAGCTCGGCGGATTCGGATCCGGCGGCGTCGGGTCGAACGTCGTCCAGCCGCGCCCCGGAATCCACGCCTCCACCCAACTGTGCGCGTCGCTCGCCCGCACCAGCCAGAGGTCCGAGACCGGATTGTAAATCCCGCTCTGAAACCCCGTCGCCATCCGGGCGGGGATCTCCAGCGACCGCAGCATCACCGCCATCGCGCTGGCGAAATACTCGCAATGCCCCTTGCGCCGCGTGAACAGGAAGTACGCCAGCGGATCCGCCGTCTCGCGATCCGGTAGTTCCAGCGTGTAGCCGAAGTCCGAACGCAGGTGGCGCTCGATGGCGCGCGCCCGCTCCAGGTCGTTGTCCGATCCCGCCGCGAAGCTGCGCGCCAGTTCCGCAATCCGTTGGTCCAGCGACGGCAATTGCAGGTACGTGCTGCGCGCCGACAGCGGCAAAATCGGAGCCGGATAGAGCGCGGGCGCCACTTCCGGCTGCTCCTCCAGCAGGCTCCAGGCATCGTAGTGCAAACCCTGTGGCGAAGGATGCGCCACCCGCACTGCGCCGGTCTCCGAGCGATACACCGTGCGTGCGTGCAGATCCAGCGTTTCCGGTGTCCCGGCAAAAAACAGCGCGTCGTTCTCGATCGCTTCCACATCCACGTGATAGCTGATGCGCCGCCCCTGAGGACGCAGTCCCGGCGGCGCCAGGATCACGTGCTCGTTCTCTACCGCCAGCGGCTCGGGCGGCCGCACGCGATTGGTCCAGCGCTTCCCGTCGAAATCCGTGAGCGCGGCGCCCCGCCATTTGAGCGGCCCCACCGCGAGCGCGCTCCAGATTTTGATATGCATCACCGGACGTGAGTTGGTCTTGATCTCCCCGATGTCGCCCGAGCGTCACCTGATTGGAAAATCCCGGCAGAAAAATATGATGCGCGACCAGGTGGGAGAACGCAGCCTCCGCGGTACGCGGAAGAATGAAGAACAGGACCGCGGTCAGCGCCAGGATGCCCGCCGTCACCATCCCCGTGAGCACGCTCAGCCGCGGATAGAGACGCGGCCCTCCGCCCCGCCACGTGAGCGCGGAACGGCTCATCGATCGCCGGATCTCGCCCGACGTCAGGGCCGCGATTGCGAAAATCAAATAGAGCGCCAGAAATAAGAAAAAATTGAAATTGATCGAAAGAATCGCCGCCGCCAAGAGCTCCAGAAAGGCGATCACCGCCGTGTATAGATAATCGCGATTGGTGCGCGCGGTCAGAATCTTCATCACCGCGAGGAAGAACAGCAGATGGACCGTCGCCGCCAGAAAATCTCGGGACAGCAGGAAATAATCCACGACGAAAAACACGGCGTACGCCACCGTGATCGCAGTGCTCGCGCGCTCCGAAATATCGAAACGGAACAGCCCGCAGATCAGCAGGCCGCGCAGTACCAGCCCGGCCGTTGTCAGCGCCACCGTCGGCGCATCCAGGTAACCCGAACCTGCCACTGCGAGGTAACCGCTGGCTACCAGCCCGAGAAGCGAAAACTGAAAGAAACGCTCGACGCTGACTGCTGCGCCCGCGTCCTGCCGCGGCATTTCTTCAGTTTACCGCGCTGCCCGGATCGCCGGATCAGTAATACCTCGCCGCCAGCACGCCTAGCAGGGCCAACCCGGCTACCGTACCGATTGCGGCCAGCAGTTTCAAAAGCTGCCAGTTCCCATAAGCGGTGAATCCCATGCTCGCGCTCACTTCCGCCGCCGCCTGACTCATCGAAGTCATATATAGGTGGATGCTCGACAAGTGTTGGCGGCAGCGCGCGCACACCAGCAAATGTTCCTCAAAGTCGGCAGCCTCTTCATCAGAGCTCCGTCCCATGAGGTAGCGCTCCGCTTCCTCCGTGTCCCTGTGTCGATGGATTGCGTGCATGCTGCCAAAGGCTGCTCCTTGATGGGCCAGTCGATCCTCCAAGGGTAAAGTGCTTCGGTGATGCCAGTGCTCTCACGCGATTATTGTGCGATGGTGAGGTTACGCACTAGTTTTCCGGCAGGTTTGTGCGGCGCGATAAGCGCATTTGGCCCAGCTTACCGTAACGGGCCTTGGCCCGCGACTTGATCAGCCGGAATTGCGTCTCCGTCAGGTTCAGATCGCGGCAGATTTCATCCGCCCCCTGCTCGCGCAGGTAGAATCGCACCAGAACTTCGCGATCCCTCTGCGGCAGTCCATTCAACACGCGCATCGCGACGTCATGACTCTCCCGCACGATCATCGTGCGTTCCGGATCCGGATGCCGGTCGGCCAGCGTTCCCAATATCAGTTCAATCGACCGGTGGTTGCGGCGCGACCGCACCGCCAGTTCGATGTGCGCCGCTACCTGACGGCGCACGATCGTGCGCACGTATCCCATCAGACGGTCCGGTTCGCGCAATTCTCCGCGCTGAATCGACTGCGTGATGATCAGGAATACATCGTGAACCTTATCGTCCAGGTCTTGCGGACCGATCTGCCGCCACAGGAAGAAGCGAACTCCTGTCGAAAATACCCGATACAGCTCCTCAATACCGGCGGCATCCCCGGCGCGAACGAGGCCCACCAACCGGGACCACGACGACTCTTTGACGACTTCTACATCCTGACCGGTTTCAGTTTGCATTTTTGGAGTTAACCTGTTTCAAATAATCAAGCTAATCGGGTCCTAAAGACCTGAAAGCCGCGATAATTCCCGTGACTGAACTCACCCCGGAATATTAACAGATTTCAATTATAAATAGAGTCCTTTTATCTTAAATAAGTTTATAAGGTTGAGCCATAACTTTGCCGCGATGCTAAAAGTATGGCGCCTCGCCTCAAGTACCACGCTGATTCCAGTGCGCTTACCATTTGGAGAACCAACTGCAATAGCCCTCGTGCCATGCTCGATCGCGTCGCCGGACAATTAGAACGATATATGGACCTTCTGAGCGCGCGGCAGAAGCTGGTGGCGTCGAATGTCGCCAATGCGGATACTCCCGGCTATCTCACTCAGGACATCGATTTTCAGTCGGAATTCCGTCAATGCCGCCGGCGGCATGCCGCAGCGTCTCCGACGTCGCCGGGCTCAAACCGTAAGAACGACGGCAACAATGTGAGCCTGGACCGCGAGGCGCGCCTGCTGGCGGAAAACGCGCTGCGCTTCCAGGTGGCCTCGCAGTTGATGAAGATCGCAGCTCCGCGCGGTGCGGTCCGCCATACAGGAGGGTAAGTAGATGAGTCTGTTTTCGGTGTTATCCGTGGGCGCCTCCGGAATGGCCGCGCAGCGCACCCGCGCCGAACTTGCTGGTGGAGAATCTGGCCAACGCCGAAACCACACGCACTCCCGAAGGCGGCCCTTATCGCCGCAAGGACGTCGGTCTTCGAAACCACCACGGTCAGATCTCCCTTCGCCACCGTCTTCAGCTCGCAGCTTGCAGTCCATCAGATGGCGTCGCGTGTTTCCGATGTGGTCATCGATACCAGCGATCCCGAGCGCGCTACCTGCCGGGCCATCCCGATGCCGATAAGGACGGGTACGTGGCCTTTCCCAAAATCAACACCGCCGAGGACATGGTCGATCTGATGGGCGCCGCGCGCAGTTATCGAGGCCAACGTGGCGGCCATGTCCGCGGTCAAAGACATGATCCAGCGGTCGATCGATCTGGCTCGCTAGGGTGAACACTGAGGTGAATCGATGGCTGCTCCCATCCTTCCGATTTCCGGCATCGCACTTCCCGAAGCTGATCCGCCCCGCCGGGCAGACCGCCGGTCGGCGGAGCCTTCCAGGATGTGCTCTCCGGCGCCATACAGAGCGTGGAAGTCGTTCAGGCAGAATGCCTCGGCCTCCGTGGAACGCTTTCTTTCCGGAGAAGGCGAGGAGACTCCACACTACGATCCTGGCCACCCAGCAGGCCGAACTTTCCCTGGATCTTTTCCTGCAGGCGCGCAATAAGGTGGTCAGCGCCTACCAGGAAATCATGCGAATGCAGATGTAGTCGCCTCACGTTTTCGTCCGTTCCCTGCCGATCTATCCGGTGAGCACAAAGCCACGGACGCATCTCATGACCAAGATTCTGGCGAATCTCACCACGCGGCAACGGATCACCATCGCGGTGGTTGCCGATAGCGGTCGGCGCCGGCCTGTACTCGCTGGTGCAGTGGAGAAAAGGAAGCCGATTTTCGCCCGCTCTTCACCGGACTCTGCTCCCGAAGACGCCGCGGGCATCGTGCAGAAGCTGAAAGAGGGCGGCGTCGAATACCGCCTGCCCGAGGGCGGCGGTTCCGTGCTCGTGCCCTCCGGCACGACTGGCCGATCTGCGCCTCACCATGGCCGGCATCGGACTGCCCAAGTCCGGCCGCATCGGCTTCGAACTCTTCGACAAGGTGAACCTGGGCGCCACCGAATTCACCGAACACATGAATTACCGGCGCGCGCTCGAGGGCGAGCTGGAGCGCACCGTGATGGCCCTGGCCGAGGTCGAACAGGCTCGCGTCCACTTGACCTTTCCCAAGGATTCGGTCTTTCTCGAAGCCCAGCAGCCGGCCAAGGCCAGCGTGCTGGTGCAGCATTCGGCCGGGCGCGCCGCCTCGCGCCGCAGAACGTCGCGGCCATCACTCACCTGGTGGCGCAGCGCCGTCGAAGGTCTTGAGCCCGGATGCGGTTTCCGTGCTCGACATGAACGGCAATCTGCTCAGCCGTCCCAAGGTCCCGGCGACCGCTGGATGGTACGGAACCCTCCGCGGCGACGCTCGATTACGCCACCAGGTCGAAACCGAGCTGCTCGCCAAGATCAATGCCACCCTGTCGCCACTGCTCGGGCCCGAAAAATTTCGCGCCGGCGTCTCCGTGGAATGCGATTTCACCGGCGGCGAGCAGAGCGAAGAGACCTTCGATCCGGCGCGCAGCGTCATGGTCACGTCGCAGCGCACCGAAGATTCGGCCGGAGGCGCAACGGCCTCACGGGGTCCCCGGCACCGCTTCCACCTTGCCCCGCCCTACCTCGCGTCCCCCACGGCGGCACAACAAGACCGTCCGCACTACGGAGAATATCTCCTATCAATCCAGCCGCACCGTCAAGAAGACCCACCTGCCGTCGGGCGTGGTGCGCAAGATGTCGCTCGCCGTGCTGGTGGACCAGGATGTCACCTGGGAGAAAGACAAGAACGCCTTCAGGCGGGTTCTGGTGCCGCCGTCCCCGGAAAAGCTCAAAGTCATTCACGACCTGGTGGCCGGCATCACCGGCTTCTCGGCAGGAGCGCGGCGACCAACTGGTGATCGAGACCCTGCCCTTCGAAACCACGCTCCAACTGGAGCCCCCGTAGTCCCCAGTGCCCGCCGCCCCCGGCAGACCCGGCTACGCCGCTCCCCGGCCTACCCATTCCATTTGGATCGCTGGACAAGAAGACCTTGCTGATCGGCGGCGGCGCCTGGGGGCCTGCCGTGATCGTTCTCGGTGTCGCCGCCCTCGTCTTTCGCCGCAAGCGGCGCAAGCAGACCGGCGCCGTCGACACTGACCTCCCGGCCTACCCTGCCTGCCGCCGCGCGTGCACCCGGAGCGCTGCCTTCGACCGAACTGGCCACCCCCGCCCAGATCGAGAATCAGATTGAATCGCAGCTTGCCGAGCGCGACGCCCTGCAGGCGAAGATGGACGCCGCAGGCGCTCAGTTCGCTCAAACTTGCGCCCGTCATCACCAAGAAGGCCGAAGTGCTGGCCAAACACCTGCGCGAAAAGATCGCCAAAGAACCCGACGTCTCCGTACAGATTCTGCGCAGTCTGGATCCGCGAGGAAGAGAACTGATGCGTGACCCGTTGAGTGTCGGCCATGATCCTGAATACCACCAAGACGGAAGCCGAGGCATGCTGCCCAATCTCCGTAAGGCGGCCATGCTGCTCGTCGTCCTGGGCGAAAGCTGCCAGCGCCCAGTTGCTGCAGCAGCTCACCGAAGAGGATGTTCAATAAGGTCAGCCGCGAAGTCGCCAAACTCACCTCCATATCGGCCGAGCAGGCGGAAGCCGTTCTGGAAGAATTCCACCACATCGCCAATGCCGGCGATTACGTGGCCCGCGGCGGCATCGATTTTGCCCGCAAGCTGCTCATGAACGCCTTCGAGCCCGAACACGCCAAGCGCCTGCTCGACCGGCTCACCAAGGCGCTGGGCGCCGACGCCGCCTCCTTCGACGCCATCCAGAAGGCCGATCCCCAGCAACTCGCCAAGTTCATTCACAACGAGCATCCCCAGACCATCGCGCTGGTGCTCTCCCACTTGAATTATTCCCAGGCCGCCGCCCTGCTGACCTCGCTCCCCGCCGCCATGCGCGCGGACGTTTCGCAGCGCATGGCCAGCCTCGATCAGATCTCCCCCGAAATCATCCTCAAGATCGCCGCGGTCATCGGCCAGAAGCTGAAGGCCCTCGGCGAATTCAGCCGCGAATCGTACGGCGGCGTTCGCGCCGTCGCGGAAATGCTCAACCGCCTGGATTCCACTTCCAGCCGCGAAATCCTGGACCACATCGACCAGCAGGATACCAATCTCGCCGAGACCATTCGCCACCTGATGTTCGTGTTTGAAGACCTGCTGTTGATCGATCCCCATGGGCTGAAGGAAGTCCTCGGCAAGGTCGATCGCAAGATTCTCACCATCGCGCTCAAAGGCACCAGCGAACAGTTGCGCAACCACATTTTGAGCTGCATGTCGCAGCGCGGCGCCGACATGTTGCGCGAGGATATGGAAGCTCTCGGCCCGGTCAAGATCAAGGAGGTCGAAGCCGCCCAGCAGCAGAATCATCGCGGTCGTCCGCCAACTGGAAAGCGAAGGCGTGCTCAGCCTGAAGGGCGCCGTCGGTGAGCAATATGTCGTCTAAAATCATCGCCCGCGACGACACATCCGGAGGTGGCGCCGGTGCTTTGGCGCCGCGTTCTCTCCGCCGAAGCTTCCCTCTCCGCCGCCAGCGAGACGCCGCCACGACGAGGTCCGCCGCGCTCGCGCAGCTCGCAGCAGCAGTCCGAGCAGCGCGCGCGCGAAGCCCACGCCGCCGGCGTGCGCGAGGGCGAGGCCGCCGGCCGCCCCGCGCCGCCGCCGAGATGCAGACCAGTCATCGAGCGCCTGGCGCGCTCCATCGACGAAATCGCCGGCCTCCGCGCCCGCCTGCGCGCCGAAGCCGAAGCCGATCTGGTCCGGCTCTCGCTTGCCATCGCCCGCCGCGTCCTGCGCCGCGAACTCGCCATCGATCCCGAAGCCCTCCACGGCCTGGTCCTCGGCGCGCTCGAAAAACTCCAGGGCCAGGAGATCTCCCGCGTCCGCGTACACCCCGCGCACGCCTCCCTGGTCACCGGCCTGCCTCCGCGAGAACACGCGACGGCGCCGCCAAAGTCGAGGTGGTTCCCGACCCCACCCGCGAAATCGGCGACGTCATCTTTGAGACCCAGCGCGGCAATCTCGATGCCTCCGTGGAATCGCAGCTCCAGGAAATCGAGCGCGGCCTCGCCGACCGCCTGCGCAGGAACAGTCATGAACATCGACCTCGCTCCCTATCTCGCCGATCTCGACCGCGTCAATCCGCTGCGCTGGACCGGCCAGGTGACCGAGGTGGTCGGCCTGCTGATGGAATCGCGCGGCCCCAGCGTCGCCATCGGCGATTTCTGCGAGGTCGACACCGTCGGGCGGCCGCCGCATTCGCACCCAGGTCATCGGCTTCCGCGACGGCCGCGTTCTCTCCATGCCGCTCGAGGAAATCGACGGCCTCCAGTTGGGCGATCCGCTGGCCGCGCGCAGTGAGGACGCGCGCGTCGAAGTCGGTCCCGGCCTGCTCGGCCGCGTGATCGACGGCTTCGGCAAACCCATGGACGACGGTCCCGCCATCGAAGTCCGCGATACCTACAGCCTGCACGGCACGCCACCAACCCGCTCGACCGCGAGCACATCACCCAGCCCCTGGTCACCGGCATCCGCGCCATCGACGCGCTGCTGCCTTGCGGAAAGGGCCAGCGCATCGGCATTTTCGGCGGCAGCGGCGTCGGCAAGAGCACGCTGCTCGGCTCCATGTCGCGCCACAATTCGGCCGACGTCACCGTGATCGCCATGATCGGCGAACGCAATCGCGAGGTCCGCGGCTTCCTCGAAAACGAGCTCGGCCCCGAGGGCCGCAAACGTTCCGTCGTGGTCTGCGCCACCAGCGAGCGCCCCGCGCCGCTGCGCGTCCGCGCCTGCTTCGTCGCCCTGGCCATCGCCGAATACTTCCGCGACCAGGGAGCCAACGTGCTCCTGGTCATGGATTCGGTTACCCGCCTTGCCATGGCCCAGCGCGAGATCGGTCTCGCCGCCGGCGAACCGCCCAGCCAGAAAGGCTACACGCCATCGGTCTTCAATCTGCTGCCCAAGGTGCTCGAGCGCGCCGGAAATTTCTGCTCGCGGCTCCATCACCGGATTCTTCACCGTCCTGGTGGAAGGCGACGATTTCAACGAGCCCATCTGCGACGCCGTCCGCGGCATTCTCGACGGCCACTTCATCCTCTCCCGCCATCTCGGCGCCCAGGGCCACTACCCGGCCATCGATATTCTCCACTCCGTCAGCCGTCTCACCAGCGCCATCGCCACTCCCGGCGCAGAAAGAGGCCGCCCGCAAGATCCGCGCAGCCCTCGCCGCCTATCGCGATGCCGAAGACCTGATCCAGCTCGGCGCCTATGTCTCCGGCTCCAATCCGCAGTCTCGACGCCAGCATCCGCCTCCGCCCCGAACTTCTCGACTTTCTCCGCCAGGACCACCTGGCGACCTCCACCTTAGCCGAGACCCTCGGCCGCCTCGAGGCCCTGGCTACGCCAACTCCAGCACCTGCCCGCAACCCAAGCCGGTAACAAACGATGAAGACCTTCCGCTTTCCCCTCGAAAAAGCCCTCGAATGGCGCCGCATCGAGCTCGAGCTCGAAGAGGCCCGCTACAAACAACAGTTCGCCGAACTCACCGCGCTCGATCGCCGCCGCGCGGAAATCGAAGCCTCCGGCATTCGCGCCGAAGTTCAGGTCCGTGAATGGACCCCCATCGCCGCCGGCGATCTCGCAGCCCTCGGCAGCTTCCGCCTTCGCGTCAAAAGCGATGAAGCCGAGATCGCAGGACGTCGCGCAGAGTGCGTCCGCAAACTCGCCGACCAGCAAAAACAAATGCTCGAGGCCCGCCGCCGCTGCCGCCTCCTCGAACGCCTCAGGGAACGCCGCCTCGCCGAATGGAAGTCCGCCTGCGATCACGAACTCGAAGAGATCGCCGCCGAATCCTACCTCTCCCGCTGGAGCCAGAACCAAAGTCCCGCAACCCAGACCGGGTTCTGCGACTAACACTAACACTCCGTTCCCCAGAATCGTAATCGACAATTCATCCCATAGTCGTGAGCGAGTCATTTTCCTCGAATAGCTTAAAAGGGCTATGCTCACGTCGAAGCTCATCCCCGCGGCGCTGTCGTGCGCCTTCTTCGGTTCCGCTCTGTTCAGCCAAACTCCTCCGAACCTCCGGATCCTGCTGCCGGAACGGACACGGCTCCTGCAGGGCCAACTCGTCGACCTCGTGTTGGAAGTCAGAAATGCGAAGGCTGTCAGTGGCTTGAAAGTGACCGCCGGTTCCACCGACCTCACCTACAAATTCGGAACCGCCACTGTAGCCGATCTGGATTGTGGAACGCCGGGCCTGGTCCTGCGCGCCAACCTGCAGTCGTTCGATACCCCCGGCAGCGTCGCCTTGACCGTCTCGCTGACTGCCGACAGCACGCCCGTTACCGACACCCGGAACATCGAAGTGCGCGCCTTCCAATTACCCGCCGACGGCGTCCGACGCAACGTGGTCCTCTTCATCGGCGACGCCATGGGCACCGCCTACCGCGACGCGGCCCGCATCGTGAGCCGCTCCATCGTAGATGCCAATGGAAAGAATTCGCTGCGCGAGGGCTTCTTCGACAACTTGCTCGAGATGGACAAAATGCCCGTCGGCGGCATGTCCATGACCTACGGCAGCGATTCGATTGTTCCCGATTCCGCCAATACCGGCTCCAACTGGGCCACCGGCAATAAGACTTTCCTCGCCGCCGTCAACTCCTTCGCCGACGGCACCGATTGCAAGTGGCGCTTCAACGGCCAGACCAACGCCACCAACCTCTCCTTCATGACCGACAATCCGCGCGTCGAAAATCTCTGGCAGTACATGAAACGCCGTTTCGGTTACCGGACCGGTATCGTGACCACCGCCGATGTCACCGACGCCACGCCCGCCGTCGAAGGCTCCTACACCGCCTATCGCCAGACCCGCGCTGAAATCGCCCGCCAATATCTGGAAAACCCGATGTTGAACAACCAGCCCGCCTTCGATGTGATCTTCGGCGGCGGCCGGGACCAGTTCGTTGCCGCCGGCAGAAAGGACGGCCGGAATCTGGTTCAGGAGTTCCAGGACCGCGGCTTCCGTTACATATCGACTGGCGCCGATCTCAAGGCCCTCTCCTACGGCCAGCCCACGCTCGGCCTCTTCCACGGCAATCCCACCGCGGCAGCCGGTTCCAACGGCCTGGCTGCCACCGATTCCAACATGACCGTCGCCTACGACAAGCTCGGCCTGGCCCGACCCGCGTCTGAAGTCGCTCCCAACGCTCAAGGCAGCGACACTGACCAACCGATGCTCGACGTCATGACGCAGAAGGCAATCGACGTGCTCTCCTCGTCGTTTTCCAGCCCCGGATTCATTCTCATGGTCGAAGGCGCTTCCATCGATAAGGAGTCCCACCCCAACAGCGCCGCCGGCACGATCTGGGACACGATCGAATTCGACAAAGCAGTTGGTACCGCCCGCTCCTGGGCCGCCAAGCGATTCCGCCGCGACACCCTGGTACTCGTCACCGCCGACCACGATCAGTCCATGAGCATCATCGGCGTCTCCAACATTCCCGACGCCCAGTATTTCGACCGCAACACCAGCGTGAAGGCATCCCTGACATCCCCCCGCGGCGACCAGTCCCTCACAGTGTTTGGCGATTCCTACTCCAACGCGCGCGCCGGGCTGCCCTTCATCAACTCGAGCGGCAATGGCGATTTCTCGGCCTCGCGCGTGAACGCCGGCGCCACCTTCATGCCGGGAGCCTTCCCCCTCACCAGCACGGCGGCTGACCCGTTTAGCGATACCTATGTCGCCTACTCCGGCTTCCCCGGCTATTCGCTGGATTCCAAGAGCGGCTATCCCTCGAACTCCGCCGCACCCGGCAAAACGCTGCGCCGCCTCGCCGTCGGCTTCCGAACCGGCGATCACACCGGCTCCAGCGTGCCCGTCACCGCCGAGGGCCCCGGCGCCTTCCTCTTCACCGGCTACATGGACCAGACCGATATCTTCTTCAAGATGGCCACCTCGCTCTCCGGCGACACTGCGGACGGCGACAAGTTCATCGACACCGTCTTGACCGATACCCGGTATCCCAAGACCTTCGGGAAATAATGACTCATTCCATTCGTCTCCTTGGGGTAGCGCTGCTCGCGGCGCTACCCGCTTTTTCGCAGGCCGACACAATCAAAGCGCCGCAAGCCATGCTGCGCTGGAGTCTCCAGGAGAAGCCCGAACAGATCGTGCGGATTCTAGGCAAGCCGGATCACGTCGATGATTCGGTCAAAGCCTACCAATCCTGGCAATATGAGAGCGCCGATAACGAAGATCGCGACGATAACTCGCCCCCCAGTTACATTCTCTGCGTCCAGACCGCCGGCCAACAACTCCTGAGCCTGACCCGCAATTTCGTCTCTCCGCAGGTGGTCGACGATCTCTTCCCGCTCGCCGGTACTCGCACTTTCCACTGGCCGTCGAAGACTGCCCCGCAGTTCAGTCTGCGCTTGCGGTCGATCTCCCCTGAGACTCTCTTGCTCGCCATGGGAACTTCCAAGCCCGGAGAACGCACCACCCAGCTAATCCTTATCCGCCGTTCCGCGCTCAAGACCTTCATGCCTTGGCTGCATCAACAGCTGGACCAATAGCCGGACGCCCGCTGTATTACTGTGCTGTTCGCTCGCAGCCCGCGAAGATTTTCCGTGACTTTCGCGTGCACGAACCAGGGCAGTCCAGTTTGCGCTTGCCGCGATGTATTACTGTGGATTTGTCTGCCTGCAGGTCGCGAAGATTCGCGTCGTAAAGAATTGGCCCCCAATCAGAGACCGTTAAGGGAGCGATCTCGCAGTACGCGCGAACCACGATTTCAGTTGGTGGCTTGCCGGCGTTGTGGGGCAGCCAATCCTGGCTGCCGCCGGCTTTCAGCCGGCGCTCTGCGGAGACCGTTCTCACCTCCAAACCGCGCGTCAATAGCGACCAGTAATACAGCGAGCTTCGCTCAACTGCGCTTGCCCGTCCCGGTTTTTCACGGACCCTGAAAGTGACCGATCTCTCTATAATGTGTAGATGACCCCTGACACCCTCGCCGCCCCCGCCATGCCTCCGGTCCCGCTCAGTGTCGAAGGCGCCAGTGTCCTCCACCAGATGATGCGCTTCCGCCGCGCCGCCTGGCGGGCTCTCTCCGACGCCGCCCGCGCCGAGATCCTGCACGAAGCCTCTACCGCCCTAGCGGCGCTCGAAGCCTCCGCCCAAGGACGCCAGACCGCCCTCTTTTCCATGCTCGGCCACAAAGGCGATCTCATGTTCGTCCACTTCCGCCGCAGCTTCGAAGAGCTCAATCAGGTCCAGCTCGATCTCGCCCGCCTCAAAATCGGCGACTACCTCGAACCCGCCACCTCTTACCTCTCCATCGTCGAACTCGGCATCTACGAATCCACCTCCAAGGTCTACGCCGCCCTGATCGAAAAGGGCGTCCAGCCCCACTCCCCCGAGTGGAAGGCCGAAATCGAGACCACGCTCGACCGCCACCGCCAGGCCATGGCCTCCCGTCTCTGGCCCGAAATCCCCCCAGCCCGCTACTGCTGCTTCTACCCCATGGACCGCCGCCGCGGCGAATCCAAAAACTGGTACGAAGAGTCCCTCGCCGACCGCCAGCGCATGATGGAGAAACACGGCATGATCGGCCGCCGCTACGCCGGCGAAGTCCGCCAGATCATCTCCGGTTCCATCGGCCTCGACGATTGGGAGTGGGGCGTCGACCTCTTCGCCGAAGACCCCGCCATCTTCAAGCGCCTCATCTACGAAATGCGCTTCGACGAAGTCAGCGCCGTTTACGCCCTCTTCGGCTCCTTCTACGTCGGCGTCCGCGTCCCGGCCGCCGATTTAGCCGGGATCCTCTGACCCGCGTGACCCGGAACATCCACATCATCGGCGGCGGACTCGCCGGCACCGAAGCCGCCTGGCAGCTTGCCCGCCGCGGCCTCGCCTGCACGCTCCACGAGATGCGCCCCGTGCAGCCCACCCCCGCGCACCAGACCGACCAGCTCGCCGAGCTCGTCTGCAGCAACTCGCTCAAGAGCGAGTCCGAATCCACCGCCCCCTGGCTGCTCAAAGAGGAACTTCGCCGCCTCGACTCCCTCCTCCTTCAGTGCGCCCAAAAAGCCCGCGTCCCCGGCGGTCACGCCCTCACCGTCGATCGCGACCTCTTCGCCCGCGAAGTCACCACCGCCATCTCCGCCGAGCCCCTCATCGACGCTCCGCCGCGACGAAGTCACCACCCTCTCCGACGACGCCATCTGGATCGTCGCCAGCGGACCCCTCACCAGCGGACCCCTCGCCGAGGAAATCGCCCGCCTCACCGGCTCCGGCCGCCTCTACTTCTACGACAGCATCAGCCCCATCGTCGACGCCGAGTCCGTCGACACCTCCATCGCCTGGTGGGCCTCGCGCTACGGCAAATCCACCGACGGCACCGACGACTACCTCAACTGCCCGCTCGACCGCGACCAGTACGAGCACTTCGTCGACGAGCTCCTCAAGGCCGACTCCGTCTCCGCCCACATCCCCGAAGACAACACCTGCTACTTCGAGGCCTGCCTCCCCATCGAGGAGATCGCCCGCCGCGGCCGCGACACGCTCCGCTTCGGTCCGATGAAGCCCATGGGCCTCGACGATCCGCGCACCGGCCGCCGCCCCTGGGCCGTCGTCCAGCTTCGCCAGGAAAATCTGCGCGCCGAGAGCTTCAACCTGGTCGGCTTCCAGAACCACATGCGGTTCGGCGAGCAGGCGCGCGTCCTTCGCCTCATCCCCGGCCTCCAGAACGCCGAGTTTCTCCGCTACGGCCAGATCCACCGCAACACCTACATCAACGCCCCCGCGCTGCTCACACCCGACTCTGCAACCTCCGCACGCGTCCCGAAATCTTCTTCGCCGGACAGATCTCCGGCGTCGAAGGCTACGTCGAATCGATCGCCACCGGACTGATGGCCGGCATCCACGCCGCCGCGCTCGCCGGCGGCGAGAGCCCGCGCCCCCTGCCCCGCGCCGACCGCCCTCGGCTCGCTCTGCCACTACGTCTCCGGCGCCGACCCCAAGGATTATCAGCCCGCCAACATCACCTTCGACCTGCTGCCCCAGCTCGACGAGGCCGACCGCCAACGCCTGCGCCGCGACAAGAAAGCGCGCCACGCCCTCGATCTGCCAGCGCGCGCTCGAAGCGCTCGAAGAGTATCTGGATGCCGATCGTCTGCCCACGTCTGAACTGGAACGGCACATCGTCCTCTATCTCGAAGATCTCGCCCGCGCCGGCAATTCCGCGCACTCCATCCGCGCCTACGAAGCCGACCTCCGCCAGTTCCTCGCCTACCTCTCGCCCGCCCGATCTCGCCCCGCCCGCGCCCGCGGCCATCGATCTCCTGCTCCTCCGCGAATGGCTCGCCTCGCTCTATCGCGACGAACTCAGCCGCCGTCACCCTGCGCCGCAAGCTCGCCGCCGTCCGCGGACTCTTCCGCTTCCTGCTCCGCGAAGGCGTCGTCCCGCTCAACGTCGCCCGCCTCGTGCGCACTCCCAAGGCGCCCCAGAAACTGCCCGAAGTCATGACCGCCGAGCAGGTCAACGTGCTGATCGATGGCGTCGGCGGCCGGCCAACTCGAGCGCCCCTTCCCCGCGCGCGACCGCGCTATCTTCGAGCTGCTTTACGGCTGCGGCATCCGCGTCAGCGAACTCGCCGGCCTCAATCTCGAGGATATCGACCGCTCCGAAGGCTGGCTGCGTGTCCGCGGCAAGGGCAAGAAGGAACGCCAGGTGCCGCTCCCCGGCAAGGCCGCCGCAGTCCCTCGAGCGCTACCTCGCCGAACGGCCCGTCGTCCGCGAACAGCGCGCCGTTTTCCTCAATCACCGCAGCGCCGCGCCTCACCACCCGCGGCATCAGCGGCATCGTCAAACTCTACGCCACGTACCTCTCCGGCGATCCCGTCGATTCATCCCCACAGCTTCCGCCACGCCTACGCCACCCACCTGCTCGCCGACGGCGCAGACCTGCGCGCCATCCAGGAACTGCTCGGCCACGCGCGCCTCTCCACCACGCAGAAGTACACTCAGGTATCGCTGACCGACCTGATGGCGGTCTACGACAAGGCGCATCCCAAAGCATGATCGTCACAGTATGATCGTCGGCTTCCGAAGAGAGATCCGCCCCATGCTGCGCCTCGGCCGTGCCGCTCGCCATCGCCGAACTCGGCTGGATGGCGATGGGCTTCGTCGATACCGTCATGGCCGGCCGCCTCGGCGCCGCCGCCATCGGTGCCGGCGCACTCGGCGGCATGCTCTTCTTCCCCATCGCCGTCTGCGGCACCGGCATGCTGCCTCGGCATGGACACCCTGGTCTCCCAGTGCTTTCGGCGCCCGGGACGACGCCGCCTGCCGCCGCACCTTCGTCAAGGGCCTCTGGATCGCCCTCCGGCATCGCTCCTGTCGTCGTCCTGTTGCTCGCCCTCACCATCCCCGCCCTGCGCGCCACCGGCACCAATCCGCGGTGTCATGGATCTGCTCGCCCCCTTCGTCCACGCCCTGCTCTGGGGCGTGCTGCCCCTGCTCTTCTACACGGCCTTCCGCCGCTATCTGCAGGCGCAGAACATCGTCCGGCCCATCACCTTCGCCGTGGTCAGCGCCAACCTCGTCAACTTCGCCGGCAACTGGCTCTTCATGTACGGCCACTGGGGCGCGCCCCGCATGGGTCTCGAAGGCTCCGGCATTTCGACATCCTTCTCGCGCCTCTACATCGCGCTCGTGCTGCTGATTGCCGTGCTCCGCCACGAGCGCCGCCTCGGCAATCGCATCATCCACATGGATTGGCGCCCCGATTTCCCCGGCATCCGCCGCCTGCTCGCGCTCGGCTTCCCTTCCGCCATGCAGATCCTCTTCGAAGGCGCCGTCTTCGCCGTCGTCACCGTGATCGCTGCCCACCTCGACGAAGTTCTCGCTCGCCGCCCACGGCATCGCCGTCAACGTCATCTCCATCACCTACATGGTGCCGCTCGGCATCAGCTCCGCCGCCGCCGTCCGCGTCGGCCAAGCCATCGGCCGCAAAGACCCGCGCGGCATCGCCGTCGCCGGTTGGACCGCCCTTCTCCTCGCCGCCCTCTTCATGGGCTCCGCCGGCCTCGCGCTTCACCTTCGCCCCCCGTTGGATCGCGCGCCTCTACACTCCCGACGCCGCCGTCATCGCCGCCAGCGTCACTCTTCTGCGAATCGCTGCCCTCTTCCAGATCTTCGACGGCCTCCAGGTCGTCGCCACCGGCGCCCTCCGCGGCCTCGGCGACACCCGTACTCCCGCCTATGCCCACCTCGTCGGATACTGGATCTTCGGCATGCCCGTCGCCTGGCTCCTCTGCTTCCACTACGGTTGGGGCGTCAGCGGCATCTGGGTCGGCCTCACCATCGCCCTCATCATGATCGGCCTCATCCTCATCTTCGTCTGGCGGAGAGCCCTGCTCGATCGCGCGTCCTGAATCGCGGCCTTCTTCTTTTTCTTTGCGTTACTTTGCGGCTTTGCGGCTTTGCGAGAACCGCTTTTCGCCCCTATCAGGCGCGACGCGTCGTCAGTGGTCTGCTGTGCGACCAAAGCGTAGAATCGAATTGACGTGAGGAACCGGCTCTCTGAGGTGTCTTTCGGTTTAGCGATCGCGGCGGCGCTTTTCCTGCTGGTATGGCCGGTCTACTCGGGCTTTGACGGCGAACGTCCCACACACTCGACACTCATGCACGTCAATGGTCCCTGGGTCATCGTACCCGTGATGTTTCCCGTGCTGGTCGTGCTGGTGCCGCTCGTAGTCCGCAGGAAATGGTCGCGGATCGTCGCAGCGATCGTGATCGGTGCGTTCGTGCTGATTAGTGGATTCTCGATCGGCATGTTCTACCTGCCTGCGGCTATTGCGATGCTGCTCGCAGCATGCATGGAAGACTCGCCCCCTCGCTGAGTGTTGATCAACACACTCGGAATTCCGGTTTTAGCCCCGGATCCGCAGCTCTGCATCTCACACGGAAGGAGACTCTATGAACATACTTGCCAATGTTTTATCACTCGCCAATTCCGGTGTGGTGGATCAACTTGCCGGCCAGTTTGGCATTAGCCCGGAACAGTCGGCTTCCGCCGTGTCGGCTTTGCTGCCGGCCATTGCAGGAGGATTGAAAGAAAAACTCGCTTCCGGTGGTGGGACAGCATTATCGGACCTCATCAGCGGCGGCAGCCTGACCAAGTTTGCGGACAACCCGGCGTCTCTGGCGAGTCCGGCCGCGCTAGCTCAAGGCAACTCCATGTTGAGCCAGATATTTGGCGGCGGGGACCTATCCAACATCGCATCCATGGTCGCTCAAAAGGTCGGGATCAGCAGCAGCGTCATCACCGCCATGCTCCCCATCGCAACCGCGCTCCTCGGAGGCCTTCTATCCAAGAGCACCGCGGGTGGCAAAGGCAACCTGACGGAGATCGTTGGCGCTCTCGCTGGGGCTGGCCACTCTGGCGTCATGGACGCAATCAAGGGCTTCGCCTCGAAAGTTCTTCGGTAACTGCTCAGGACGAGCTTGTGGGGCAGCCAATCCTGGCTGCCGCCGGCATTCAACCGGCGTCCCAATACGCGCACGCAATTCTCCACTACGGTGTCTACGAACCCGCACCCCCTTCCCCTCCGCCCCGCTGGTATACTACCCGTTGAACCCCAAGTTAGAGGTAATCCCCATGAGCGCGGTCGAAGCTACGGGTGCGGAAACGCACGGCGCGTCCACGGCGGCCGGCAGTCCGCAGGCCGAACTCGCCCACAAGTGTCTCTACTACATGTTGCTGATGCGCGAAGTCGAAGATCGCATTGAGCGCAAGCTCTACCGCCAGGGCAAAATCCTCGGCGGCGTCTACGTCGGCCGCGGACAGGAGGCCATCCCGGTCGGCAGCGCCCTCGTCGCCGCCCCGAGGACGTGCTATGTTCCCCTCCCATCGCGACATGGCCGTCTTCTTCATCCGCGGCGTCTCCGCCCGCCGCGTCCTCGCCCAGTACATGGGCCGCATGGGCGGACTGACCCGCGGCCGCGACGGCAACATGCACATGGGCGATATGAGCGTCGGCGTCGTCTCCATCATCAGCGCCCTCGCCGCCACCGTCCCGGTCGCCGCCGGCGTCGCCCTCGCCATGCGCTACAAAGGCATCAACGGCGTCGCCTTCAGCTACTTCGGCGATGGCTCCACCAGCCGCGGCGACTGGCACGAAGGCGTCAACTTCGCCAGCGTCCAGAAGCTCCCCGTCGTCTTCATCTGCAACAACAATCAGTACGCCTACTCCACGCCCCTGAACCTGCAGATGGCCTGCGCCAACGTCGCCGATCGCGGCCCCGCCTACAACATGCCCGCCGAAATCGTCGATGGCAACGACGTGCTCGCCGTCTACGAAGCCACCCAACGCGCCGTCGACTCACGCCCGCGCCGGCCACGGCCCCTACCTGCTCGAGTGCAAGACCTTCCGCATGACCGGCCACTCCGCCCACGACGCCGCCACTACGTCCCCAAGGGCCTCTTCGAGGAGTGGGGCAAGCTCGATCCCATCGTCCGCCTGCGAAAAACGCATGCTCGACGAAGCACTGGGCCACCGCAGGAGGAAATCGACGAGCTCCACGCCGCCGTCATCCGCGAAGTCGACGACGCCGTCGCCTGGGCCGAGCAGAGTCCCTATCCCGACGCCGCCACCCTGCTCGACGACGTCTACGAGAACCAATAACCCATGTCCACCACCTACCTGGAAGCAATCCGCGAAGGCCTATGGGAAGAGATGGAGCGCGACCCCAACGTCTTCTGCATCGGCGAGGACATCGGCGAATACGGCGGCGCCTTCAAAGTCACCGCCGGATTTCTGGAGCACTTCGGCGCCAGGCGCGTCGTCGATACGCCCATTTCCGAAGCCGCCATCGTCGGCGCGTCCATCGGCGCCGGACTCATGGGACTGCGTCCCGTCGCCGAAATGCAGTTCGCCGATTTCATCTCCTGCGGCTTCGACCAGATCGTCAACTTCGCCGCCAAGTGCCGCTATCGCTGGAATGCCGCGCGTCCCCATCGTCGTGCGCTCGCCTTCCGGCGGCGGCATTCACGGCGGACCCTTCCACTCGCAGAATCCCGAAATGTGGTTCGTCCGCACCCCCGGCCTCAAGGTGGTCTGCCCGGCCACCGCCTACGACGCCAAGGGCCTGATCAAATCCGCCATCCGCGATAACGATCCCGTCCTCTTCTTCGAGCACAAGGGCCTCTACCGCAGGATCAAGGAAGACCTGCCCACCGAGGATTACACCGTGCCCATCGGCAAGGCGCAAAGTCGTCCGCGAAGGCCGCGATCTCAGCATCATCACCTACGGCGCCATGGTCTGGACCGCGCTCGAGGCCGCCGATAAACTCGCCGCCGAAGGCATCAGCGTCGAAGTCGTCGACCTCCGCACGCTCGTGCCCCTCGATCGCGAGACGGTCTGCGAAAGCGTGCGCAAGACCTCCAAGGTTCTGCTCCTCCACGAGGACACGCGCACCGGCGGCATGGCCGGCGAACTCGCCGCCACCATCACCGAGAACGTCTTCGAGTATCTGGACGGCCCCATCGTGCGCGTCACCGCTCCCGATACTCCGGTCCCCTACAGTCCTCCGCTGGAAGAGGCGTTCCTGCCCAATGCGGAAAAGGTCGTCGAAAAGGCTCGCTGGCTGTATCGCTATTGAACTCGCGCTGGCCGCGGCCGCCTGGCCGGCAGATTTTCGAGCCGGCGCAGCCACCGCTCCCACCGCTCGCGCGCTCGTCCTCGAAGATGCGCGCGGCAATCGAGCCGTCTTCGCCCAGGCCGAATTCCACATCACCCAGGCCCTCGCCGATTTCGTCGCCGGCCGGCTCCTCCACGCCCAAACCCTCGATCGCGCCGCCATCCTCTTCCGCTGGGGCGGCATCGGCAATCGCCCTGCCCAACCCGACGACCTCGTCACCGCTGTCACCGCCGCAATCGCCGCGGTCGAACCGGCAACTGTCCGCTACGGCCGCCGCGTCCTCTCCGTTGCCGCCGATTCCGGCCGTTGCCTCGGCACCCTCAATGAGGATGGCGCCCTTACACTCGCGGGCTGTGGCGAAGGGACCCCGGTCACCGGCCTCATCCGCGCCGCCTTCCAGATGGTCGAGCCCGCTCATCCTCTCCTGAAGCGCGGCGAAGTCGCCCGCTCCTTCCCCATCCAGGCCATCGCGCTCGGCAAACAGGTGACAATCCTTGCCCTCAGCGGCGAAGCCGTTCTCCCAGAGGGCCTGAACCCTCGCGGCCTCATCTTCTCCCCCTTCTCCAACCAGGACATTCCCCCGCCCCTTCAGGACTTCCGCGTTCGCGCCGCCATCGAAAAGGTCTTGACCCGCGTGCATTAAATTGTCAGGAACGAGCTACGCATAGCCCATTTTTCGCTTATAACTCATTTATTATCAACAAAATGACCCCAGAAAATGGGTGATCCATAGCCCGTTTTCGCATTCTGCTGTACACTTGTCCGAATAGGCCTCAGAGCCATGGCGTCGCCACTTGCTGATTTTTCATTTCACCTCAACGGCGAACTTGTGCTCATCGACGCTGCTCTGAGCCCCCAGACCACCCTCCTCGATTTCCTTCGTTCCCGCGGACTCACAGGTGCCAAAGAAGGCTGCGCCGAAGGCGAATGCGGAGCCTGCACCGTCGTCATGGTCAAACCACACGACGGCCACGCCGTCTATCGCCCCGTGAACAGTTGCCTGATCTTCCTCCCCATGGCGGCCGGTCAGGAGTTCTACACCGTCGAAGCCCTGGCCGCATCCGGCGAACTCAACCCCGTGCAGCAATCTATCGTCGAGTTCGGCGGCTCGCAATGCGGCTACTGTACCCCCGGCTTCGTCATGAGCCTCTTCGCCGAACACTACCGCCCGGGCCGCGCCGCAGCCGCATGCGACCCGCACGCCATGGACGGCAATCTCTGCCGTTGCACCGGCTACCGCCCCCTGCGCGACGCCGCCCTCGCCCTCGGCCCTGCCCCCGACGATAACTTCCGCCGCCGCCTCGACCTACCCGCACCGCCTGTGACCGCGATGGCGTCCCCGCACTTCTCGCGCCCCGCCACGCTCGACGCCTGCCTCGAACTCCTCGCGCACCATCCCGATGCCCGCCTCGTCTCCGGCGGCACCGATCTCGCCGTCGAGTCCAACCTCCTCGGCCGCAGGTTCCCGCACCTCGTTAGCGTCGAAGCCCTCGATGAGCTCCGCGTCTTCCGCCACACCGGCGATCACATCGAAATCGGCGCCGGACTCACCCTCTCCGAAATCGCCGCCCTCTGGCACGATGCTCCACCGGCGTTCTTCGAGTGGATCGAGCTCTTTGCCTCGCCGCTCATCCGCAACCGCGCGACTCTCGGCGGCAATCTCGCGACCGCCTCCCCCATCGGTGACGCCGCGCCGCTACTGCTCGCCCTCGATGCCGCCGTCCTCATCGCAGCCCCGTCAGGCACTCGCACCATCCCGCTCCACGAGTTCTATCACGCATACCGCCAAACCGCGCTCGCCCCCGGCGAAATCCTGGTCTCCATCATCATCCCCAAGCCCCTCCCCGATGAGGTCCGCTTCTACAAGGCCGCCAAGCGACGCCTCGACGACATCAGCACCGTCGCCGCCGCTTTCTCTCTCACCTTCGATGCCGGCTCCCGTATAGACACCGCCCGCCTCGCCTTCGGAGGTGTCGCCGCCATCCCCCTGCGCTGCACCGACGCCGAGTCCGCCCTAACCGGCCGCCCCTGGAACCCCGCCGCCGTCGTCGCCGCCCAGTCCGCCGTCGCCGCCGCTCTCCACCCCCTCACCGACCACCGCGGCTCCGCCGACTACCGCCTCGCCCTCGCCCAGTCCCTCCTGGCCAAGTTCCACCATGAGGTCCCCGCATGACCTCGCGCTGCCTTGCGCTACTCAACGAGCCGCGACCGTCAGGGAGCGCAACGAGCCCCGGCCCCTCCGCACCGCCCTCAATCCGAGCCGCGACCGTCAGGGAGCGATCTCTTGCGACGCAGGTGCCCGCATGAAGTACGTCGCCAAACCCCTGCCTCACGAAAGCGCGCGCGGACATGTCACCGGCGCCGCGCTCTACACCGGCGACCTCGAATCGCGTTTTCCCAATCTCCTCCACGCGTACCCCGTCCTGGCGCCGCACGCGCATGCGCAGTTGCTCGGGCTCGATGCCGCCGGCGCCGCCATCCTCACCGCGTCCGACGTCCCCGGCGAAGGTAACACCGGAGTCAACCGCCACGACGAACCGCTCTTCCCCTCCACCGTGATGTTTCACCGCCAGCCGGTCGCCTGGGCCCTCGGCGACACTCTCGAAGCCGCCCGCACCGAGGCCGCCAAAGTCCGCGCCGAATACCAGCCGCTCCCCGCCATCGTTCACCTCGAAGATGCCATCACGGCCGAATCTTTTCTCTGCGGCCCCGCCACCCTGCAACGCGGCGATGCCCGCGCCGCCATCGATGGGAGCCCTCACTGCCTCGACGGCCAGCTCGCCATCGGCGGCCAGGAGCACTTCTACCTCGAAACCCACTGCGCTATCGCCTGGCTCGATGAATCGGGCGGCGTCTCCGTCCACTCCTCCACCCAGCACCCCGCCGAAACTCAGGCGATCGTGGCGCGTGTTCTCGGCATCCCTGACCACCGCGTCACGGTCGAGTGCCTCCGCATGGGCGGAGCCTTCGGCGGCAAGGAAGTGCAATCGAATGCCTTCGCCGCCATCGCCGCGCTCGGCGCCTGGAAGACCCGTCGCCCCGTGATCGTCCGCCTCCCGCGCGCGATCGATATGGCGATTACCGGCAAGCGCCACCCCTTCCTCGCGCGCTTCGAAGCCGGCTATGACGAAACCGGCCGCCTGCTCGGCCTCCTGGTCAACCTGTTCGCCGATGGCGGTTGGAGCCTCGATCTCTCCGAGCCGATCCTCGGCCGCGCCCTCTTCCACATCGACAACGCCTACCTGCTCCCCAACGTCACCGCCACCGGCCATGTCTGCCGCACTCACAAGACTTCGCAGACAGCCTTCCGCGGCTTCGGCGGCCCGCAGGGAATGCTGGTGATCGAGGATGTGCTCGATCGCATCGCTCGCTCGCTCTCCCTGCCGCCCGAAATCGTCCGCCGGCGCAACCTCTACCGCGAGGGCGACACCACCCACTACGGCATGCCGGTCAAAGACGCCGCGCGCCTGGAGCGCATCTGGGACGAGCTCAACGCCACCAGCGATTTCGCCGCTCGCCGCGCCGAAATCGATCGCTACAATCTCGCGCATCCTCATAACAAGCGCGGCCTCGCCATCACCCCCGTGAAATTCGGAATCTCGTTCACCGCCACCTGGTACAACCAGGCCGGCGCGCTCGTGCTCATTTACCGCGATGGCAGCGTGCAGGTGAACCACGGCGGCACCGAGATGGGACAGGGCCTGCACACCAAGATCCGCCAGATCGCCGCCGACGCCCTCGGCGTGGAATTGGAATCGGTGCGCATCATGCCCACCCGCACCGATAAGGTGCCGAACACCTCCGCCACTGCCGCCTCCGCCGGCACCGACTTAAACGGCGCCGCCGTGCTCGACGCCTGCCGCCAACTGAAAGCACGCCTCGATCCAATCGCGGCCGAATTGGGCGATCATACCTTCGCGCAGGTCGTCGAGGCCGCCTACCGCCGCCGCACGCCGCTCTTCGCGCAGGGCTACTACCGCACGCCAGAGATCCACTGGGACGCCGCCGCCGGACACGGCAGGCCCTTTTACTATTTCGCCTACGGCGCCGCCGTCTCCGAAGTCGAGATCGACGGCTTCACCGGCGCCTACATCGTGCTCCGCACCGACATTCTCCAGGACGTCGGCGATTCCAGTTCTCCGCTGATCGATCGCGGCCAGGTGGAGGGCGGCTTCCTGCAAGGCGTCGGCTGGCTCACGCTCGAAGAACTCCTCTGGAACGATGAAGGCCGCCTGACCACTGCCGGAGCCTCCACCTACAAGCTGCCATCCTGGTCTGAAGTCCCCGCCGATTTCCGCGTCGATTTCCTGACGCGCGCCGCCGAGCCGGATGTGGTCTGCGGCAGCAAGGCCGTCGGCGAGCCGCCGCTGATGCTCGCCATCTCCGTGCGCGAAGCGCTGCGCGATGCCATCGCTGCTTTCGGCAGGGCGGACTCGGTCATGCTCGATAGCCCGGCCACGCCGGAGCGCGTCTTCTGGGCCATCCAGCGCGCACGCGGCGTGGCGACCGAACCCGTATCTTCAGCGGTCGGAGCCGCGCAATCGTGAGGCCGCCCGCCGAACTCGAAATTCTGCGCGCCACCCTCTTTCACGCGCCGCGCAATCCCTTCCGCACGCCGGGCTCGCTCGTGTTCCATGAAGATGGCGCCTTGCTGCTCGCCGACGGCCGCATCGCCGCCTGTGAGGACTACGCAATCGTGCGCCAAGCCAGTCCGCTGGCGCCGGTCCGCGACCTGCGCGGCGGAGTGCTGCTGCCGGGCTTCGTCGATACCCACGTTCACTATCCCCAGGTGCGCATCCTCGGCTGCCTGGGTCACGGCCTGCTCGAATGGCTGCAGCGTTACACGCTTCCCGAGGAGGCGAAGTTCGAGGATGTTGCCTACGCGCGCACCATCGCCGGTGAATTCGTGCGCGCGCTCGCCGCTCACGGCACCACTACCGCGCTGGTCTTCGGCTCGCATTTCGCCGCCGCCACAGCCGAACTGTTTGAGGCCGCGAAAACCTCCGGCCTGCGCATCGCCAGCGGAATGGTTCTTTCCGACCGCCACCTGCGCACCGAACTGCACCAGTCGCCCGAAAATGCCTACCGCGAGAGCAGCCGGCTGATCCGCGATTTCCACGGCGTGGGACGGCTCCTCTACGCCGTGACGCCGCGCTTCGCCCTCTCCTGCTCGGACGCCATGCTCGAAGTCTGCGGCGCGCTGCTGCGCGAAAATTCCGGAGTGCGTTTTCAAACTCACCTCAACGAATCGCAGCCCGAAGTCAAAGAGGTCGCGCGCCTCTTTCCCCGCGATCCCGATTACTTCGCCGTCTATGAGCGACATGGCCTCGCCGGCCGCCATTCCGTCTTCGCGCATGGAGTGCAGACCACCAATGCGGAGCTGGAGCGCATGGCGGCGTATGCCAGCAGCGCGTCGCACTGCCCCGCCAGCAACGCTGCCCTGGGCAGCGGCATCTTTCCCATGCGCCGCCACCTGGCGCGCGGAGTTCACTTTGCGTCTCGGCAGCGATGTCGGCGGCGGCACAGGTTTCGGCATGCTTAAGGAAGGCCTGCAGGCATACCTCGCGCAACGCCTCGCACCCGATGGTTTTCCGCTGTCCGCGGAGCACCTGCTCTATCTCGCGACTCGTGCCGGAGCCGGAGCTCTGGGCCTCGAAAACGAAATCGGCGATTTCACTCCCGGCAAGGCCGCGGACCTGGTCTACGTACGCGCTCCCGAGAACAGTTCGCTCGCCGCCGTGAGCCGCAACGCGCTCTCGGCGGAACATCTGCTCGCGGCCATCTTTACGCTGGCCGATGAAGCCTGCATCCGTCAGGTCTGGGTGGAGGGCTCTCCGGTAAAATGCGGTCAGCAGGAGGAGTTCGCTTCCGCATGACCATCGCCGAGGCCAATGAACTCCGCCGCGAAGTCTTCGTCGCCGCGTTCGGGTGGATCTTCGAACACTCGCCCTGGGTCGCGAATCGCGCCTGGCAGCGCCGCCCGTTTGCCGACTCTGAAGCCCTCTTTCGCGCCATGTTCAACGAAGTGGAAACCGCCGACCGCGAAGCCAAACTCACGCTCCTTCGCGCTCATCCCGACCTGGGCGAGCGCGCCCGCATGAGCGATGCGTCCATCGGCGAGCAATCCAGCGTCGGACTCGACCGCATGAGCGTCGGCGATTACAAGCGCCTGCAGACCCTGAACCGCGCCTATCGCGAGAAGTTCGGCTTTCCCTTTCTGTTTGCCGTCAAGGGCAGCACCGTGGCCGACATTCTAGCCGCGCTTGAGCGTCGGCTCGAAGCGCCGCCGGAAGACGAGTTCAAGGAAGCCCTCGCGCAGGTCTACCAGATCGCGTCCTTTCGCTTGCGGGACGTCGTGCACAATTGAATCACGATTGAGACAGGAGAGATGCCATGGAACGGTTTGCCAGCGGTTGGAAACAGAACTACTACGGAAAAGCCGACGTCATCGTTTACCGCCTGAACCGCGATGGACGCGTGCCCGAGGGCTGCTGCCCGGTTTTCGGCGCCAACGTTAAAATGCTGCTCTACGGCGACGCCTTCTGGCCCACGTACACCACCGGCGATAATACCGACCTGGTGGCCACCGATTCCATGAAGAATTTCATCCAGCGCGAGACCGCCAATTTCCCCGGCTACGACCTGGAATCCTTCTGCGATTTCCTGGCGCGCAAGTTCATGGCGACCTATCCGCACACCGCCGGAATCCAACTCTCGGCGAAGCAGGCGCCGTATTCCGGAGTCGCCGAAGGCACACTCGCGTTCGCGCCTTCCGGACCTGACACCGCGACTGCCTGTGTGGAACTGCGCCGCAATGGCGAGGCGCTCGAATCTGTGGAAGCAAGTTCCGGCATCTACGGGTTCCGTCTGTTGCGGCTCGGCGGCAGCGCCTTCCAGGGCTTTCTGCGCGACCAGTACACCACGCTGCCCGACATCCACAACCGGCCGCTGCACATGTGGCTCGATCTCGACTGGCATTACGTAACTCCCGAAGCCGCGCTCAGCCAGGGCCAGGTGACGGCGTGCGTGCGCCGCCTGGTTCACGAGGTCTTCCATTCCTTCGAATCCGGCAGTATCCAACAGGTGATCTATCAGCTCGGGACCAGGATGCTCGCGGAGATCCCGGCGATTTCCGAGATCCACCTGGAAGCCAACAACCGAACCTGGGATACCATCGTGGAGCGGGGAGATCAGCTCGGCGTCTACACCGATGCGCGTCCTCCCTACGGATGTCTCGGGCTGACTCTCAGGAGATAGCGTGGCTCGTCTTTCCACACACGTTCTGGATACGGCGCGCGGCCAGGCCGCAGCCAACATGAAGGTGGATTTGTACCGCTTCGAAGGCGGCGAGCGCGTGCATTGCCTGACCGCGCGCACCAACGCCGACGGGCGAACCGAAAGTCCGCTGCTCTCTGGCGATCGCATTCCCACCGGCCGCTACGAGATCACCTTCGCGGCGGGCGAATATTTTCGCGCGGCGGGTGTGCCGCTGACCGATCCGCCGTTTCTCGATGAAATCGTGGTCCGCTTCGGCATCGCCGATGCAGCGGCCAATTACCACGTTCCACTACTCGTCTCGCCATACGGCTACAGTACGTACAAGGGAACATAAATGTCAGCGCGCCGTGTCATCGATCGCTGCCTCCAACTCGCGCAATTCAGCGAGGAGCCCGGCCACATCACCCGCACCTATCTCTCGCCGCCGATGCACGGCGTTCACGACTGCCTCAGGCAGTGGATGCGCGATGCCGGCTGCGAAGTCTCCATCGACGCCGCCGGCAACCTGCGCGGAGTGTACCCGGCGGCTGTGCCGAATGCTCCGCGGGTGGTCATCGGCTCGCATCTCGACACGGTTCCACATGGCGGCGCGTTCGATGGCATTCTGGGCGTGGTTCTCGGCGTCGCGCTGGTGGAGTCGCTCGGCGGCCGGCGCCTGGCGGCGGAGATCGAGGTCATCGGATTTTCCGAGGAGGAAGGCGTTCGTTACGGCACGTGCTTCATCGGCAGCCGCGCGGTGGTCGGCGGCATCGATGACGGCTTGCTGCAGCGGATTCGCCCGGCGATTCTGGAATTCGGACTCGACCCCGCCGAAATGCCCGCGGCAGCATGGCGACACAAGGTGGCCGCCTACCTGGAGTTCCACATCGAGCAGGGTCCGGTGCTGGAGAGCCTCGAACTTTCCGTGGGTGTCGTGGAGGCGATCGCCGGGCAGTCGCGCGCGGTGGTGGAATTCCAGGGCAAGGCCAACCATGCCGGAACCACCCCCATGCTGCTGCGCCGCGATGCGGTGGCGACCGCCGCGGAGTGGATCTTATTCGTGGAACAGATGGGACGCAATACGGCCGGCCTGGTCGCCACCGTCGGCGGGCTCACGGTGGAACCCTCTGTTTCAAACGTGATTGCCGGCCGGGTTACCGCCACGCTCGATATTCGCCACGCGGCAGACGCGGTGCGCCGGGAGTCTGTGAGCCGCGCCTTCACCGCTGCCTTCGATATCGCCGCCCGTCGCGGTTTGCAGTGCGCCACCCGCATGATTCAGGACAACGCCGCCGCGCCGATGGACGCCGAACTCACCACATTGGTGGAAAGCTCCGTGCGGGCGGCGGGCCTATCGGTATACCGCATGATCAGCGGCGCGGGCCACGACGCCATGATCATCGCCCAGCGTCATCCGGCGGCGATGCTTTTCGTGCGCAGTCCCGGCGGCATCAGCCACCACCCCGACGAGTGCGTGCGCGAGCACGATGTCGCCGCGGCCCTCATGGTCGGGAAGAAGATTTTGGAGCGTTGGAGTTGAGGATGCGTGCGCGCAGGAGAACGAATTCGTCCCCAATCGGAGCCGCGACCGTAAGGGAGCGGTCGCTAATTTGCCGTTTAAATTACCGACCGCTCCCTGACGGTCGCGGCTCGGATCGAGGAGTATCGGCAAGCGGCGAAGGTCGATGCTCCATCACAAGGTCCACGGGTGACGTATGAATGAGTGCGTGGTGCGCGGAGGCATGCTCGTCCAGGCGGGCGGGGTGGTGTGCGCCGACCTTGCGATTGACGGGGGGCGGATCTCGGCCATCGCGACGCGAGCTTCCCGGCGCGGAGCGTGAGATCGATGCGCGCGGGCTGACTGTCTTCCCCGGAGTGATCGACGATCACCTGCACTTCAACGAACCGGGCCGCACCGACTGGGAAGGCGCGGCGACGGGAAGCAGGGCGCTGGCAGCGGGGGGCGGCACGGCCTTCTTCGATATGCCGCTCAACTCGACGCCGTGCACCGTCGATCGCGCGGCCTTTGCGGAGAAGCGCGCGGCGCTGGAACGCGCCTCCATCGCGGACTTCGCGCTGTGGGGCGGAATCGTGCCGGGCAACCTCAGCGAGCTGGCGCCGCTGGCGGAATGCGGCGTGATCGGCTTCAAGGCCTTCCTCAGCGATTCGGGCCTGCCGGAATTTCCGCGCTCGGACGATCTCACGTTGTACGAAGGCATGCGCGAAGCGGCGCGGCTGGGACTGCCGGTCGCGGTCCACGCCGAGAGCGAGGAGATCACGTCGCGGCTCACGCGGCGCGCGCGCGATGCCGGCCGCACCAGCGCACGCGATTACCTGGACTCGCGACCCGTGATTGCTGAAGTGGAGGCCATCCAGCGAGCCGGCGCTGCTGGCACGCGAGGCCGGCTGCAAATTGCACATCGTCCACATCAGCTCCGGCTGCGGCGTGGCGGCTGCTCTCGAAGCGCGCGCGGCGGGCACCGATATCGCGATCGAAACCTGCGCGCACTATCTTTTCTTCACGGAGGACGACCTGCTGCGCCTCGGCGCCATCGCCAAGTGCGCACCTCCGCTGCGCGAGCGCGCGGAGTTCGATAAGTTGTGGGCGTACGTGCTCGGCGGAATCGTCGACGTGATCGCGTCCGATCATTCTCCCTCGCTTCCTTCGATGAAGAACGGCGACGATTTCTTCGCCATCTGGGGCGGCATCGCCGGCGTGCAATCCACCCTCGCCGTGCTGCTGGAGGCTGGCCACTTTGAGCGCGGGCTCAGGCTGGAGCGCATCGCGGAACTCACTGCCGGCTACCCGGCGCGACGCTTTGCTTTACAGAACAAAGGCAGCATCGCCGTGGGCAACCACGCCGATCTCACGCTGGTCGATATGGATGGCACAGGAACACACGAAGCCCTGTGGCAGAAGCACCCGATCAGCCCTTACGCCGGGCAACGTTTTCGCGGCACCGTTCGCCGCACGATGCTGCGCGGCGTGACCATTTTCAATCACGGCGAAATTGCCGTGAAGTCCGGCGGCCAACTGCTCCGCCCGAAAGCTGGAAACACATATGCAACAGCTCGGATTCACCCGTAGCGCGCACCGCGCCGACCACCTGCTGCTCACGCCAGACACTTTCGTCCGCGCGCCCTTGCCCGGCATGACCAACGCCACCGCCATCGTGCATGCCGCCCCGGCACTAGGCGCCGCCTTCACGCAGTACACCGCGGAATTCGAACCGGGCGGCAGGCTGGGACCGGCATCCGGCCAGCGCTTTGTTTATGTACTCGAAGGCGTAGTGAACGCGGCGGGGCGGACGCTCTCGGCGGACGACTACTGTTATCTGCCGACCGGGGCGAGTAGCGAAGTTGTTGCGCAAGGTAAGGCCCGGGCCTCCGTAATCGAGCGGGCGTATCAGCCGCTCGCCGGCAGGGCGGAGCCCGGCATGCTGAGCGGGAGTGAGCGCGCGATCGCGCCGAAGCCGCTGCTGGACGACGCCGCAATCGAGGTCCGTTGCCTGCTGCCCGACGTATTTCGCGTTCGACTTCGCGGTCAACACGATGACGTACCAGCCGGGCGCGGTGCTGCCGATGGTGGAGATCCACGTGATGGAGCACGGGTTGGTGATGCTCTCCGGCGGCGGCATTTACCGGCTGGGCGATTGCTGGTACCCGGTGACCGAAGGCGACTTCATTTGGATGGGTCCGTACTGCCCGCAGTGGTTCGGCGCGCTCGGCAAGGTGCCGGCGAAATACCTGATCTACAAAGATTGGAACCGTCATCCGGCGGGTCCCGCGGTATGAAGTTTTCTATCGATCGCGAACGGCTCTCGCGCGAGTTGGAGGAACTGGCTGCAATCTCCGAGATGCCCCCCCCGGCGGTGACCCGCGTCGTGTTTTCAGCGGCCGACCTGCGCGCGCGGGAGTACGTCAACGGGCTCTGCATGGGGGCCGGCCTTACCTTGCGCAGCGACGCGGTGGGCAACACATTCGCGCGCTGGAACGGTGATGAGCCGGAACTGGCGGCGGTCGGCACCGGTTCGCATATCGACGCGATTCCGAACGCAGGCAGTTACGACGGCACGGTCGGAGTGCTCGGCGGCTTGGAAGCAATCCGCGCGCTGCAGCGCGGCGGGTTCCGGCCCCATCGTTCGATCGAACTTTTGATCTTCACAGCCGAGGAACCGACGCGATTCGGTATCGGTTGTCTGGGCAGTCGCTTTCTGGCCGGCTTGCCGGAGGCCGTCGGGGAGAGCCTGCGCGATGCCGAAGGGCGCACGTTGAACCAGGTGCGCGAGGACGCAGGGTTCACGGGCGTGCTCGAAGGCACGCGACTGCCGGCGGGATATTATTCGGCGTTCGTCGAACTGCATATCGAACAGGGACCGCTGTTGGAGCGCTCGGGACTGCCGGTCGGTATCGTGACCGCGATCGCGGCGCCGGCAGCGCTGCGATTGAAGCTCGAGGGCGAAGGCGGGCATGCGGGCGCGGTGTTGATGCCGCACCGGCACGATGCTTTTCTGGCAGCGGCCGAGATTGCGCTCGCGCTGGAAACATCGGCGCGGACGAGCGGCGCGATCGACACGGTTGCCACCACCGGTATTTGCGACGTCTTTCCAGGCGCGATCAACAGCATTCCGAGCCGCGTGCAGCTGACGGTGGATGTTCGCGATACCGATGAGGCGCGGCGCGACCGCGTGCTGCAACAGCTGGCGCAGGCGATTACGGAAACGGCGCAGCGGCGGGGCGTGCGTATCGAGGAAGAGATCATCAGCGTGGATGCGCCGGCGATCTGCGATACGGCGATCGTCGGCGTGCTGGAAGAGGCGTGCCGCACACAGGGGCTCGGGTATCAGAAGATGGTCAGCCGCGCGTATCACGACTCGCTGTTTGTTTCGCGCTTCGCACCCACGGCGATGGTGTTTATCCCGTGCCGCGGCGGCGTCAGCCACCGTCCCGATGAGTATGCGTCGCCCGAAGCGATTGCCGGCGGAGCCGCGGTTCTGGCGGAAGCGCTTGCCAAGCTCAGCCTGCTATCTTAGGTAGTCCCATGAGCGACGTCATCAACGAATATCAAAAGTGGAAACAGCAGGGGGAAGATCTGCGCATCCAGGCGAAGACCGCTATGGAGGCGCGCTTCCGCGACCTGCTCAGCGAAGCGGTGCACATAGCCGAGATGTACCGCGCGGATTTCGGCGCGGCGTTGAAGCCGCCGGCGGCGGTGACCGCCTTCCGCTTCAAAGCCTCGGCCAAGCCGAAGGCCAAAAAGGTTGCAGGCAAGGGTAAGCCCGTCGCGGCCGCGCCTGTGAAGCCGGAGCCGCCTGCCGCCAAGCCGAATCCCAAGGTCGCCGGATTACAGAAGCGCCTGGCGACGGCGCGCAAGAAACTCGACGACGCTAAGACAGCCGGCACGCCGACGCGGATGCTGGAAGACAAGATCTACGAGATCGAAGACGAATTGCGGCTGGCCTCGCAGGCGTAAGGGATAAAGGCAGATTAGCGGGACCGGCCAGGAGGCCCGTCCTACTGGTATCCTGAATCCCATATGAAAAAGCTGTTACTGGCCGTTGCCGCATCTTCCCTGTTACTCGCGCAGGAGAAGGTCGATCAGGCTACCGATGCGCGGATCCGTAGTGAGGAATTGGAGCATTCGCAGATTATGCACACGCTGCACATGCTCACCGACCGTTACGGGCCGCGTGTCACCGGAACGCCGAACCACGAGGCTGCCGCGAAGTGGGTGGTCAAACAACTCACGGAGTGGGGCTTCAAAAACGCTCACCTGGAGGCCTGGGAGTTTGGCCATCCGGGATGGAGCAACGAGCGCGCTACGGCCTTCCTGGTTTCGCCGGTGCAGGAGAATTTGAAATTCGAAGTGCTGGCATGGACGCCTTCGACCAATGGAACCGTGACGGGTTCGGCGATTCAGATTGTGGTGCCGCAGGGTCCGCCTCCACCGGCGGCGGCCGATGCTCCAGCAGGCGGCGGGCGTGGACGCGGCGGACGCGGCGGTGCGGCGCGGCTCGGTCCCACGAAAGCGGAGATGGAAGCCTGGGTCAAAGCTACGCAACCGACGGTGAAAGGGAAGATCGTGCTGGTCGGCAAGGCGGCGGTGATTCCGGTTAACTTCGATCCGCCGGCCAAGCGGCGCGCCGACGAAGACGTGAAGGCGCAGTACGATCCCAACAACCCGAATGCGGGCAGGGGACGCGGCGGCTTCGGCGGCGGCGGACGCGGGGTGACGACGCCCGATCCGGACCGCCTGACGCCGGCCCAGGTTTCCGACGCGCTCGACGTGATGCTGCTGGCGGGCGGCGCGGTGGTGCGGTTGAACGATGCGGCGCGCGGCGATGGCATCATCGTCGCCCAACAGCACCGCGCATACGAACCGAGCAAGACGGTGCCGACGCTGATCATCCGCAACGACGATTACGGACGCATCGAACGGCTGCTGGCCGATGGCGAAGACGTGAAGATGGAATTCCACATCGTCAATCATGTGTACCCCGAGGGGAAGACGAGCTACAACGTGGTCGGCGAAATTCCGGGTACGGACAAGGCCGATGAGATCGTGATGCTCGGCGGGCACCTGGATTCCTGGCATGCGGCGACGGGCGCGACGGATAACGCGATCGGCTCCTCGATCATGATGGAGGCGGCGCGGTTGATTCAGAAGCTCGGGCTGAAGCCGCGGCGCACCATCCGGGTGGCGCTGTGGTCGGGCGAAGAGGAAGGGCTGCTCGGGTCGCTGGCCTATGTGAAACAGCACTTCGGCACGTTCGAAAATCCCAAGCCGGAATTCGCCAAACTGGATTGCTATTTCAATGTGGACACCGGCACCGGGCGGATTCGCGGGGCCGGGATCTTCGGACCGGCGGATGCCGCGGCGGTGCTGCGCCCTGTGCTGGCGCAATATACCGATTGGGGCGTCTTCGGTGCGAGTTCCACGGGAAGCCGCGCTACCGGCGGGACGGACAGCACCTCCTTCAACAATGCCGGGCTGCCTGGTGTGGGTTTTCAGCAGGACCCGATCGAGTACAACTCGATGACGCATCACACCAACCTGGATACGTATGAGCGCATCATTCCGGACGATGTGCAGAAGGCCGCGGCGATCGTGGCCGCGGCGATCTGGCACGTCGCCAATCGCGATCAGATGGTCCCGCGGTTTACGAAGGAGACGATCGCCGCGCCGGTGGTCGCGCGATAGGAATGCGCGTTCGCCTACGCGCGACGCCGGCTAAAAGCCGGCGGCAGCCAGGATTGGCTGCCCCACAGTGCGGCGAGAGTTACGGCAGCAAGTGGACAGGCCGGGAGGCCTGTCCCACCAGAAGCCTTCGCGGCCTGCGAGCAGACAAATGCACAGTAATACAAGGTCCGGATCGCTCCCTTACGGTCGCGGCTCTGATTGAGAGCTCGTTGGCAGCGGTTGTGGTGCTCGCAGTGTTGGGAGCGGCAATGGGGAACGCGGCGATTACGTTGGAATCGCCGCGGGATTACCAGGTGTTTCAGCGGACTACGAAGGCGGGCGGGCGGATCGCGATCCGGGGGCGGTTGAGCGATCCGTGCAGTGCGGCGGAGGTTCGACTGGGCGAGCATCGGGAGGCGCTTCAGGTCGACTCGGGGACCTGCATTTTCCATGGGGAACTCGCGGCGGCGGCGGGTGGGTGGTATGCGATTGAAGTGCGCGCCGGAGGGGCAACGGCGACGGTCGCGCACGTGGGCGTCGGCGAGGTCTTCGTGATCGCGGGGCAATCCAACTCCACGAATTACGGCGAGGAAAAACAACGTACGCGCAGCGGGATGGTGAGCACATTCAGCGGGGCCGAGTGGCGGCCGGCCGACGATCCGCAGCCGGGTGTACAGGACGGCAGCAAGAATGGCAGCTTCATCCCCGCCTTCGGCGACGCGATGTACGATCGGCTCAAAGTTCCGATCGGAGTGGCGTGCGTGGGTTCGGGCGGCACCAGCGTGCGGCAGTGGCTGCCGAAGGGCGATCGGTTCGCGGTGCCGCCAACGTCCGCAAAGTATTTTGTGAAAATTGGCGAGAACGAATGGGCGTCCGACGGGCGGCTGTTTGAGGGAATGATCGAACGTATTAATCAGCTTGGCGGCGACTTTCGCATGCTGCTGTGGCATCAGGGAGAATCGGACGCGCACCAGGCGGCGGGGCACGAACTCAGCGGCGCCGAATACCGGCGCATGATGGAGCGGTTGATTTCGGCGGCGCACGCGGCCACGTGGAATTTCCCGTGGATGGCGGCGCAAGTCAGCTATCACACACCGGCCGACCCATCGGACCCGGATATTCGCGCCGCGCAGGCCTCGTTGTGGAGAGACAAGATTGCGCTGGAAGGTCCGGATACTGATAACCTCACTGGGGACAACCGGCAGAACAACGGCACCGGCGTGCACCTGAGCGGCAAGGGACTGCAAGCGCACGGACGCATGTGGGCGGAGAAAGTGGCGCAGTGGATATCGCAGAGCTGGTAACGGAGGCGAGGCGGTTCGGCGAACGCGTACGCCTCGCGAAGAAGGACATCGGGGACGCGGGCTTCGAATGGTATCCGTACGATACGCTCTCGGCATTGGGGCATCTGGAGAAGCTGCTCAGCGCTCCGCATCGCGGGCTTTTGGACGGGCGCGGGCGCGTGCTCGACATGGGTTCGCAGGATGGCGAGCTGGCATTCTTTCTGGAGAGTCTCGGCTACCAGGTGATCGCGGCCGATCATCCGGCGTACAACCACAACGGGATGCGCGGGATTCGCGCGCTGAAGGCGGCGCTCGGGTCGCAGATCGAGATTCACGAGATCGACGTGGACCGGCCGTTCACGCTGCCGCACGACACGTATGACCTGGTGATTTTTCTGGGCATTCTGTATCACCTGCGTAATCCGTTCTACGTGCTCGAAGAACTTTCGCGGCGCACCACGCATTGCCTGTTGAGTACGCGGGTGGCGCGGCGGCTGGCGGACGGCACGCCGCTGCCGGCGGGCGCGACGCTGGCGTATCTGCTGGGCGAAGACGAACTCAATCAGGACAACAGCAACTACTTCATCTTCTCGGAGCCGGGACTACGCGTGATGCTGGCGCGCTCGCACTGGGAGATTCTGGACTACCTTGCGCTGGGCGATACCTCGCTCAGCGACCCGGTACACCCGCAGCACGATGAGCGCGCCTTCTGCCTGCTGCGCAGCCGGCACGAGCGGCTGGAAAACCTGGAGCTGCTGGCGGGATGGCACGAGAGCGAAGAGACCGGCTGGCGCTGGACGGCGCGTGAATTCGCGGTGCGGGTGAAGGCGGCCGCAGGCGCGCGCGCACTGACGATGAAGCTGTACGTTGCGGAGGATTCCCTGCGCAGGCTCGGCACGCTGACGCTCTCCGCAAGTGTGAACGGGCAGACGCTGGAGGAGGCTGTTTTGGAGACCGCGGGCCTCTTCAACTACGCGCGCGAACTGCAGGCGGCCGGAGAACTGGAAATTCGATTCCGGCTGGATAAGGCGCTGGCGCCAGACGCGGATGATGACCGGGAGCGCGGGATCATCGTGGCAGCGATCGCCGTGGAGTGAAGGCAAAAAACAGATTAGTGGGACAGGCCGGGAGGCCTATCCTACCTGGCGGCGACGGCGGAATGCCAGCGGGCGGAGACCTTTTGAATGCGGTTGACGGCTTCCATCAGGTTCGGCAGGGAGTTGGCGTAGCTGAAGCGGATGTAGCCATCGCCATACTCGCCGAAGCAGCCGCCATTGAGGCCGGCGACGCCGGCTTCGTAGAGCAGGTAATCGGCCAGTTCGCGAGAGCTGATGCCGGTGCCGGCGATGTTGGCGAAGGCATAGAAGGCGCCACCGGGGAGGGCACAGCGGAAGCCGGGAATCTGGTTGAGGCCGGCGACGAAGGCGTCGCGGCGGCGGCGGAACTCGGCAACCATGGCGTCTACGGCGTCGCGCGGTCCGGTGAGGGCGGCGATGCCGGCGCGCTGCGTGAAGCTCGCCGTGCAGGAGTTGGAATTCACCATCAGCTTGTTGACGGCTTCCACCAGCCACTCGGGCATGACGCCGTAGCCCATGCGCCAGCCGGTCATGGCGTAGGTCTTGGAGAAGCCGTCGAGGATGATGGTCTTCTCGAGCATGCCGGCGAATTCGGTAATGGAGACGGGGCGCTCGCCGTAGCAGATCTCGGAATAGATTTCGTCGCTGAGGACGATGATGTCGCGGTCGCGCAGCAGATCTGCGATGACCTTGAGGTCTTCGCGCGGGATCACGCCGCCGGTGGGATTCTGCGGCGAGTTGAGCACCACCATTTTGGTGCGGGGGGTGAGCAGGCTCTCAAAGCGATTCAGGTCGAAGGAAAATCCGCGGCTCTCTTCGAGCGGCAGCGATACCGGGGTGGCGCCGCAGAAGCGGATCATGGATTCATAGATGGGGAAGCCGGGGTTGGGATAGATGACCTCGTCGCCTTCCTCGAGCAGGGCGAGCATGGGGAAGAAGATGATGGGTTTGCCGCCGGGCACGACGGAGACGTGCTGGGGGCCGACGGAGATGCCGCGGGTGCTGGAGATGTGGGCCGCGATGGCTTCGCGCAGGTCGGGGAGACCCTGGGTGGGGCCGTAATGGGTCCAACCTTCATCGAGCGCCTTCTTGCCAGCTTCGATGACGTGCGAAGGGCTGGGGAAATCGGGCTCGCCGATTTCGAGATGGATCACGCTGCGGCCCTGCGCCTCCAAGGCACGGGCGCGCACCAGTACATCGAAAGCCGATTCGATGCCGATGCGGGACATTCTTTCTGCGAGCTTCATGAGCGCACCACTTTCCGATTCCAAGAATAGCTTAACCGATAGCACCTCTTCCGGGAGGTGTTACTTTTGGCCCAGTGCCGAAATTCGCTGCGAGGCGTAAAATACCTGTAGGGAGCGGATGTTCACATAATGACCGCTTTCTTCTCCACGTTTTCCGGGATCCGGCGTCATTCGTGTTAGGAAGCCGTGGAAACTGTAGTTTACAGCCAGATGAGCGAAGCCGTCGAGCCAGGCCTGGAGTTGTTAGACCGGCAGAATCGCTTTGTTTCCGACAATATGCGGCGGATCTTCATTCAGATCTACCGAATTGTGGGCAACGTGGCGGATGCGCAGGATCTTACCCAGGAGGCCTTCATCAAGGCGCTCCAGCATCAGGAACAGCTCAAGGACGACAAAAAAGCGGCGCACTGGCTGTCGAAAATCGCTACAAATACGGCCATTGACTTCCTGCGGCGCAGCGGGCGGGCCACGTTCTGCGAAATCGACGAGGCACCGGAGAGCCAGATGGAGAGTCCCGAGCAAACGCTGCTGCGGGGCGAGCATCGGGCGTATCTGGAGGATGGATTGCGACTTTTGAGCCCTCGTGAACGTCAGGCGTTGTTGCTGAGGGATGTGGAAGACATGCCGGCGGAGGAAGTAGCGCGGGTCTTGGATTGTTCCAAGGCTACGGTGCGATCGCATATTGCGAATGCGCGGATCAAACTGCGGCGGTACATGGAAAGAAGGAAGCGGTAACGAAAATGAGGCACCCGAGTCAGGAAATATTGGCATTGCATGCGGGCGGCGACCTGGGGTGGCTGGAGCGGTGGAAGACCGCGCGTCATCTTTCCGGTTGCGACGTGTGTCGGGATGAAGTATCGGCGTACCAGGAAGTGCGCGAAGATTTGCCGGAGCTGAACGAGATGCCGGAGGTTCCATGGAACCGTCTGGCGGCGGAGATGCGGGCAAATATAAGGCTGGGACTGGCAGCCGGGGAGTGCGTTCGGCCAGGCGATGAGGTTCGCGAATTTTCATTCTTTCACGGTGCGCGGGCGGTAGTGGCGTTCGCCAGCATATGCGCGATCCTGCTGACGGCGGCGGTGTTGGAACGTCCGGTTCCGGTGCACGCCAGCGAGCCGATGGTGCAGGCGACGGACAACGGAATTCAAAGGCGATCGGGGGACCGGGCGTTCGGCCTGATGCACCCGGGCGCGCAAGCGCAAGACGTGACCTACTCGGTAGGAGCGCAGGGGACCATGGGAGCTCGTTATGTCGACTCGGAAACGGGAGCCATTACGATGACGAAAGTATATGTGGAATAACGCCCAGAGACTGCCCGCGGTAGTGATGCTCCTGAGCGCGCCGACGTTGTTGGCGCAGGACGCGGCGATCCCGCAGGCCGCGGTGAGTTTCAATTTACCCGCGAACTCGCCGCTTTCGGTGAGCGGCTTCACGATGGCGGACTCGCGAGCTACGGCGCGCGGGGCGGCGCTGGCACTGGATCTCCACATGCCGCTCACGCTCCGCAACGATAGCGGCAAGCGGATACACGGTGTGACGCTGCGCGTGGTTTCGCAGGAGGTCACGCTGGGCGGCAAGGGGTCGGTGACGTATCCGAGTCTGAACGTGGGTCCGGGGGAGACGTTCCCGGTGCGCATCGATATGCAGTTGATGCGACCTTCGCAGATCACGGGCGGACCGCTGGTGCAGGTGGACCTGGACGGCGTATTGTTCCAGGACCTGAGCTTCTTCGGTCCCGACCGGTTGAACTCGAAGCGCACGTTGACGGCGTGCGAAATGGAAGCGCAGCGGGATCGCGAGCACTTTAAGCGGGTGCTGGCGGCTGCGGGACCGAACGGCCTGCAGAACGAGATGTTCGAAAGCATGGCGCGGCAGGGCGCGGTTTCGCAGCTGGTGGTGAGCGTGAAGCGCACGGGGCGCGCGGTGACGTCGGCCGCGACGGCGCCTTCGGAGCGCACCGCGGAGTTCGCATTCCTGCAATTCCCGGATTCCCCGATCGAGCCGATGAAGGGATCGGCGCAGATCTCGGGGAATGAGGCGCATGCTCCGCGCATCGAAGTGCGCAACAAGAGCGGCAAGCAGGTGAAGTATGTGGAGATGGGCTGGATTGTGAGCGACCCTTCGGGCAAGCAGTACATGGCCGGATCGCTGCCTTCCGCCGATGCCGACCTGGTGCTGCCTCCGGGCAAAACGGCGCGGCTGCTGCAGGAGACCACGCTCAACTTCTCCTCCAAGGGACAGCCGGTGAATGTACAGAAGATGGTGGGCTTCGTCAACCAGGTGGAGTTCGAGGACGGCAAGATCTGGGTGCCGAATCGCCAGAATCTGGACAACGCGGTGCTGCTGAAAGTGCTGCCTCCTTCCGCCGAAGAGCAGCGGCTCACGGACATCTACCGCAAGCGAGGGCTGCAAGGCCTGATTAGCGAACTGAATAAGTACTAAGACAATCGGGCCACGAATGAACACGCATTCGTGGCCCGAATTGTTTGTGGATTTGCCTCGGCACCCATCATGCATATACACTGGCGATGCCGGTAAAAGCCTATGGCATCGCGCTCTGAACACGATCAGCAATCCCTGGACGCCGCTCGCGCGGATACGAGTTTTTTCGGCCACCCGCGGGGGCTGGCCACGCTATTCTTCACGGAGATGTGGGAGCGCTTCAGCTATTACGGGATGCGCGCGATCCTCATCTTCTACCTGACGGCGACCATCGCCAAGGGCGGGCTGGGGTTTGCCGATTCCAAGGCGGGAGCGGTTTACGGGCTCTACACCGCGATGGTGTACCTGATGTGCCTGGGGGGCGGATGGGTCGCCGACCGGATTACGGGAGCGCGGCGCGCGGTGTTGATCGGCGGGATACTGATCGCCTGCGGTGAATTCTGCCTGGTGGTGCCCTCGGAGGTCGCGTTCTATAGCGGGCTGGTGCTGCTGATTGCGGGCACGGGGATGTTGAAGGGCAACGTCAGCATCATCGTGGGGCAACTCTATGCGCCGGGCGATTCGCGGCGCGACTCCGGCTTCTCGATTTTCTACATGGGGATCAATATCGGCGCGCTGATTTCGCCGCTCATCTGCGGGTACGTGGGCGAGTGGATCAGTTGGCGGCTGGGTTTCGCGGTTGCCGGAATCGGCATGCTGCTGGGACTGATTCAGTTCCTGGTGACGAGCCGTCACCTGGGTTCGGCGGGGCTGCACCCGGCGTCGACGGGCGACCCGGAGGAAGATCGGAAATCGAAGAAGAACGCGATTCTCACGGTCGGCGGCGGGCTGGCGGTTCTGGCGGTGCTGGGCGGACTGGCCGCGGCGGGCGTGGTGCAGGTGAATGCCAACATGCTTTCCGACGCTCTGGGCTGGTGCCTGATCGGGATTTCGGCGCTGGTGTTTTCGTGGTTGATTTTCTTTGGCAACTGGACGCCGGTGGAGCGCAAGCGCAGCGCGGCGATTCTGGTGCTGTTCGTTTCGTCGGCGCTCTTCTGGGCGGCCTTCGAACAGGCGGGCTCGTCGCTGAGCCTGTTTGCGGAACGCGGCACGGATTGCCGCATTTTCGGCTTCGCCTTTCCGGCAAGCTGGTTCCAATCGGTGCAGCCGATCTTCGTGATTGCGCTGGCGCCGGTGTTCGGATGGTTGTGGCTGGCGTTGCGCCACCGGGAGCCCTCGAGCCCCGCGAAGTTCTCGCTCGGCCTGACCTTTGGCGGCCTGGCGTTTGCGATTCTGGTGCCGGCCGCGTACCTGGTGGTCAGCGGGCAGAAGGTGGCCCCTTGGTGGTTGATCGCGACCTACTTCCTGCAGACACTGGGCGAGCTGTGTTTGAGCCCGGTGGGGCTGAGCGCGATGACGAAGCTGGCGCCGGCGCGGGTAGCGGGATTCATCATGGGAATGTGGTTCCTCTCGACGAGCATTGGCAACTGGATGGCGGGGAAGGCGGCGTCGCTATATAGCTCGATGCCGCTGCCGACGTTGTTCGGGACGGTAGCAGCGTTCAGTCTCGTGGCGGCGGTGGTGCTGGCGCTCTTGATTAAGCCGACGGTGCGATTGATGCAGGGAGTGAAGTAGCGCGGGGGCCCTCCCGGCACCGTGTTATCCTGCTCGCATGCAGGTCAGTTTGACTCCACACGGTGAGGAACTTCTGCGGCAGCAACTCGCGCGCGGTCTGGGCCGCTCGCCTGAGGAAGTCGTGGAGCGGGCGCTCGAGACGGTCGCCCAGCAGGATGTGATTCTCACAGAAGAAGAGAAAGAGCGTCGACGCCAAGCGGTTGCGGCGATGCTCGCCTTCCGCGAGACGCATCATCTCACGTTGGGGCCAGGCATTAGCATCCAGGATCTCATTCATGAGGGACACAAGTATTGAGCGGTCCGTTTGTTCTGGATGCTTCCCTGACGTTGAGCTGGGCATTTGACGACGAAACCTAAAAACGCTCGAAACCGTCCACGCAGTGGCACCCGCACTGTGGCCCTTTGAGGTGGCGAGCGTGCTGGCGGTCGCTGAGCGCCGGGCCGCATCAATGCTGATCAGCAGGCTGAATTCCTCGAGCGACTGCGCCTGCTTCCAATTTTGATCGAACACCGTCCTGCTGCCTGGCTTGCCCAGCAGATCCTGCCGCTGGTGCGACGATACCGGTTGAGCGCATACGACGCAGCATATCTTGAACTGGCTATGAGAGAAGGATTGCCGCTGGCAACGCTTGACGAAGACCTCCAAACCGCCGCACGCGAGGCGGGCGTGCGGCTTGTTGACGTGCAGCCATAGCTGTGCCGCCCACGCTGTTCGGGTTGGTGGCAGCGTTCAGTCTCGGGCGGTGGTGCTGGCGCTATTGATTAAGCCGACGGTGCGGTTGATGCAGGGTGTGAAGTAGGGCGGGGTTAGAGCAGATCCGCGATGCGATCGACGGTCATCGACCTTGCCTGTGCGACTTCAGAGAGAATACCGTGGAGCGTGCCGGTCGTGAGCGAATCATGCAGGGGGACCGTGACGGAATGAGCCGGTGGATCACTGTGACGTAGCCGGACGTGGCTTCCCTTTTGACGGATCACTTGATAACCAAGTCGTTCGAGGGCGCGGATGACCCGCGCCGCGGAGACGCCTCTCGGCAATTTCATGCGGCTTCGACCGGGATCAGCTCGTCCTTCACGTAGTGTAGCTGTACCATCCGCGGCTGCACTTGAGCGTCTTCAAAATGAAGGGATACGGCCTCAAGGACATTCGCGCGAAGTCTTTCCCAGGTGTCCGCTTCGGTAAAGATCGCGTGGCCTAGCGCGCGGGCGTAATAGCCGCCCTCCTCCGCATCGCGAACCTCGAAGATGAGCTCCATGCACTTAGAATAGCCGAATAGCAAGATCTACGGCAGCAAGTGGACAGGCCGGGAGGCCTATCCTACCAGGGCTAGAAGCCTTCCCAGACGTAGGCGCTGAACTGGCGGATGGTTTCGAAGCCGACGCGTTCGTAGAGGGAGACGGCGTCTTCGTTGGCGCTGGTGACGGTGAGGCTGGCGGAATTGCAGCCCATGTCGCGGAGAGTGGTGAGGGACTGGCGAAGCAATTCGTGGCCGATGCCGGTGCCGCGGACCTCGGGGCTGACGCAGATCTGCGTGACGTGGCCGGTCGCCGGCGTGACAAGGCTCGCGAGGGAGACGCCGCACAGGCGGCCGGAAAGGCCTTCGAAGGCGGCGAAGGAGGCGGGGCGATAAAAGGCGCCGCAGCCGGGATACTGGACGATGTTGTGGAGGAAGCGGCGTGCTCCGGCGGGGGAGCGGTACTGATCGTTGATGCGGCTATCGATGTGGCCGGCGTAGGCGGTGGCGATCAGTTGGGCGGTGGCATCGTGGTAATGGTCGCTCCATTTTTCGACGTACATGGCGCGGCGGATGTGGCCCTTGCCGAGGACGGCGCGGCGCAGGTCGATGCGCATGAAATTACGGGGGAAGATGTTGAGGTACTCGGCCTGCGGCGCGGAGCGGAAGGGATCGTGAGCCACCATCATGAGCTGGGATTCGATGCGGGTGACTCCGGGGCTGCGCATGATGGGTTCGAGCGCGGCGCCGATGAGCAGGTTCTCGTGCTCGGCGGTGCGCTGGGCGCGGCAGACGTAGAGGTCGCCGATCAGGCCTTTATCCTCTTCGAGGACGTAGTACATGTAGCCGGCGATTTCGTCGTCGACGAAGAGGGCGCTGCCGTTGAGCGCGTTCATGTCGACGAAACGGCGCACAAGGTCGGCGGACTTATCGAAGTCCCACTCGAGTTCGTTGCGCCAGGCTGCGCACTCTTCTTCGAGCAGGGCTTCCAGGTCTCTCGCGGATATTCGCCGCAGATCGACGAGCTCAGGATGGCGAGCAGGAGCCGGATAGAGCCGGGCAGCCATGAAAGTGCCTTATTGTAACCCGTACATGGCCGCGTAGCTCAACTGCTGTTTCACATAATCGCGCGGATAGTTGAGCGTGACGGCACTGACCTTGCCGGCGGAATCGAGTTTCGCGGTCAGGTCGGCGTTGATCCCGCACCAGTAAGCGGGGATATCGAGCTTGGCGTAGCGCTCGACCACCTGGTCGCGGAGTTTGGGGTCGAAATGCACACCGTATTTATCGACCAGCGCCTTGATGGCGGCGTAATCGCCCTCCGCTTTGATGCGCATCAATTCGCTGAGCAGCATGCCGACGCCCTCCTTCATGCGCGGCACGTCCTTGAGTTCGAGGTAGGTCTTGCCGTTGCGTTCCACTTTTTGAATGGCGCCGGTCTTATCCATGATGTAGTTGACGATCAGCTGGCGGTTGCGCTGGTGATCTTCCTCGATGGTGTCGCCCTGAGGGATGCGCATCAACTGGGTGAGGACGGTGCGCACGGCGCCATAGTACATCGCCTTGGTGACTTCCGGGCTGGAGACCAGGCCGAGTTCGCGGAGCTTGGGGTCGGAGATGTTCCAGAGGGCCATGAGGTCGGCGCGCGCTTCTTCGAGGGTGGAAAAGTATTCCTTGAGGGCGGCTTCGGCGCCGCCTTGCAGCTTGGGGTTGAGTTTGCCGGAGCCGTGGCCGATGATTTCGTGGAGCGCGGTCATCAAGTCGCTGGCCTCTTCGCCGTACTTCTTGGAGATGGCGATCTCTTCGGGCGAGGCGGAGAATTCGTCGACCGCGCCGAAGCCAGTGCCCTGGCGGAGGGTGCGCGAACTGCCGGTGAGCAGGAAGCTCTTGCTGCCGTACTGTTCGCGGATTTGATTCTCATTGGGGAGGTTGTCGCCGATGGTGCCGACGTGGAAGTCGCCGGTTTCGATCAGGGTTTCGCAGGCTTTGGCCATGGGGGCTTTGACGCCCTGCTTTTTGTACTGCTGCGCCCACGGTGCGCGGTCCTCGAAATACTGCGCATTGGCGGCAAGCTTGAGCATGAGCTGGTTCATCTTTTCGTCGGTAATGGAGACGAAGCTCTGGGAGGTGCCTTTGGCGGCGCGGGCATCGCGGTAGACCTCGATAAAGCCGTTGACGAAATCAACGCGCGGGTTGCTCTGTACCCAGGCGGCGTCGAAGGCGAGGAAGTCGGTGAAGGCGCCGGTCTGGTAATAGCGGATGAGGGCGGCGAGCGCGGTGGCTTGCCCGGGCTCGGCATAGGCGCGGGCGTGTTCGAGGTATTCGACCGCCTTTTTCAGGAACGGGGCATAGCGGCCGGGGGCGACGGCGCCATCGGGCGTGCCGGCGCGGTAGACCTCTTCGAGCAGACCGTTGGGCCCCTTCACCAGGCGTGAGTTGAGCGGATATTTTTCCTGGAAGCCTTTGAGGTCTGCCAGGATCACGTTGTGGTAAAAGTTGTTGGCGCTGGATTGGAGAATGTCCAGTTTGCCGCGCGGACTCTTGGCGGTGATGGTGGGCTCGAAAGCGGCATCGAAGAGGGATGGCTTGAGCGCGGCGACTTCACGGCCGAGCGCGGCATCGTTGGCGATGGCGGGCAATCCGTAGGTCGCGGTCTTGAAGGCTCCGTTCTGGAAAGCCTTAAGGGCGGCCGAGTTGAGTTCGTCGGGGGAGAAGTCGGGCAGGAACTTCTGCGCGGTCATGTCGTTGTGGTTGCCGCGATTGGCCCAGAAGAGCTTGGTGAAGCTGGTGATCTTCGCGAGTGCTCCGGGACTGACGTCCTGCGGGTGGCGGAGGATGCCCTCGAGCAGGCGCTTCTGGCGCAGGCCCCAGATGGAATTCTGGTCGTAGATGACCGGATCGATCGCGATGGAGGCCCGGGTAAGCCAGTAGGCAAGCGCCTGTTCCCTGGCGGTCAGGGTGTGAAAGCTTTCGGCTTCCAACTGAACGAAGCCGGTGCTCCCGACGCGGTCTACCAGGGTGGATTTCTCCGCGGCAATGCCGGCACGGTGAAAAGTGTGAGGAGAAGCGACAGAGTACGCAAAGAACTATTCCTTATCTTTCATGATAGCTTGCACCACTCGAACGTGGATGCCTCGCGGAGCCCAAACGACGGGGTCGGTGGGGCCGAAGAGGGCGAGGACGGGAGTGCCCACGGCGGCGGCGAGGTGGGCAATGCCGGAATCGTTGCCGATGAAAAGGCGCGCACTGGCCAGCCAGCAGGCGAGTTCGAAAAGGTCGGGGATGCGGACAGCGCCGGGGAGCGGCGGGTCCTCTTCGCCGGCGCACCAGCGGACGGGCATGACGCGTTCCAGGCGCCCGGCGAGGGCCTCGAATTTGGCGAGCGGCCAATTCTTGCGGGGGCTACCGGAGAAGGGGTGGATCACGGCGAAGTTTTCGCGGTGAATCGCCATATCCAGTTGGACGCGCGGAATGCCGTCGGCGGCACATTCGGCGATGGAATTCACCTGATCGAGGTAGAAATCGGTGGCGTGGATGCCGGCGCCTTCGGGCGGGAGGGCGGGGAGGAAAGTGAAGGGGAGGTGGAGGGCGGCGATGGCGTCGCGGAATTCGGGGCGGTTGGCGCCGTACCAGGAGACGATGGAATCGAAGGAACGGAGATCTTCGATAAGCGACGGGGGCGGGTCGGTGACGCCCAGCAGGTCGAGTCCGGTTGAGGCGATAGCACGGACGCGGTTGGTGAAGCGGATAAGGGGGACGGTGCGGGCGGGGGTCCAGACTTCGAGGTACGGAGCGCGTAGACACTCGATGGCGGGAAGGGAGACGATGACGTCGCCGATGGCTCCGGGGCGTATGACGAGGCGGCGCATATCCGGTTACAGTATGGCAAAAACAAGACTAGCGTAGCGCGTTTTATACACACGGGATACACCAGTGGATCCTGGTAAGTGGCACAAAAATAAGGCAAATAGAATTTGAGGAAAAGGGTTACATCGAGAACAAAAACTATTGACCCAAATGGCGATCGGGAGCATAGTGAAGAAGGTTCCAAGAGGTTTGAGGAACAGCAAGCCGGCGGAAACGTAGCGAACCTGGAACGTTGATCCGTAGCCCAGACTTGAAAAAGAAAAGGCTGCGGGGAGCGAAGGGGAATCGGGCGAATTCGCCAGGTGGACCGGCAGGCAGCAAACGCCGTTGAACGCTTTGATCCTGAGGGATACAAAAGTCCCGAAGGGGAGTGGAGACGGTGGGCGCGGTCAGCCGAACCGGAAGGTGAAAGTGCAACGGGCCTGAGGCGATGAAGCGGCCGTGACCGGGGCAAACCGGGACGCGGTAGCGGAGCCGAAAGGCCGAACGGGTACGGAAACCGATCTGGAAGGGTGCGAAGTAGCAGGTCTGGAACGTTGACCCCGGAATGGAGGTCGCCGAGAGGTGGCAGCCGTTGCGGGAGAGCGAAAGGCCGTTACGAGCAACCCGGTCCCGAGCGAGAGGCAGCAAGCGGCGAGCCTGAAGGCATTGATCCTGCGGACGGAGAAAACGTCAGTAGGGGAGCAGACAGGCGAATCGTCCGGCGCTCTCGATCGCGAAGCTCAATGCCGTGCATGCCGGTGGTGAGCGGGCTGGAAATCGGATCACTTGGAACCATTTCTTTTTTTACCCCCCAAAAAAGCAAAAGACTGATTAGTGGACAGGCCGGAGGCCTATCCTACTTGATTTGGAAGTCGGCGAAGAGCGGGAGGTGGTCGGAGGCCAGGAGGGAGAGGCGGGAGCGGTGGACTTGCATGCGGTGGAGAGAGAGGGCGGGGTCGTAATAGATGTGATCGAGGTGAAGGACGGGGAGCAGACCGGGGTAGCTCCGCCAGCGGAAGTCGGCGGTCTTCATGTGGGACCGGAGGAGCCTGGTGGCGAGGCCGCGAGTCCACTCGTTGAAATCTCCAATGAGGACGCGGGGCGAATCAAGGGTGAGATCGCCAAGCAGCTCGGGGGTGACCAGGCGGCGTCCCTGGTGACGGCGCTCGGGCCACGCGGTTCCTAGATGGACGTTGAAGATGTGGAGCACGCCGGAGCCTTGGATTTCGACATCGGCGCGCAGGCAGCCACGTTGCTCGCGGCCTTCCACAGTGAGATCGTAGTTGCGCGTGGAGCGAATGGGGAACCGGCTCAAGACGACGTTGCCATAGGGGGCGCCCTTGTGGCGGCGATTTTCGCCAAGTGCGAAGCTCATACCCATTTCGGCGGCGATGAGTTCGGCATGGTGGCCGAGCACCTCCTGGAGGCCGATCACATCCGCGCTGAGTTCGCGCAACACGCGGCCGATGCGGGCGACGTTCACCTTTCCGTCCATGCCCTGGCACTTATGGACGTTGTAGGTCGCGACGCGGAGGCCTGCTATTCCTGGCGTTCGAGAATCCATCCCACCCATTCATTGAAGCGCTCCAAGGGCGAGCGGCTGCTCCATTCGTCATAGGTTACGCGGTGCGATGCCGCTACGTCGCGTTGGAAATCCTCTTCGATGCGGGCGGCGAGCGTTTCGTCCAAGGCGGCGAGGTTCACTTCGTCGTTGATGCCGAAGGAGCGGTGATCGAAGTTGGTAGACCCGACGACGCTCCACATACCGTCGACGACCATGATTTTAGCGTGGATCATGGTGGGCTGGTATTCGAAGATCTGCGCCCCATTGCGCAGCAGGTCGCCATAGAGGCGGCGGCTGGAGCGGCGCGTGAGCAGGTGGTCGCTATGCTTGCCCGGCACCACGATTTTCACCTCGACGCCGCGTTCCCGCAGGGCGCGGACCAGTTCGCGGCGCACGCCTTCATCCGGGAGAAAGTAAGGCGTGGTGATGTGGATACTGCGGCACGAGGAGGCCATCAGGATCTGATAAAGCATGCGCGCGCGGGTGCCTCGTCCAGTGGAGGGCGTGCTGTTAATGATCATGGCGGCGATGCCGCCGTGATCGGGACCCTCAGGAAAATATTTCCGACCGCAGAGCAGTTCGCCGGAGGATTCCAGCCAGTTTTCGGCGAAGGTAGCCACCATCCCGGCGACGGCGCGGCCTTCCACCCGGAACATGGTGTCGCGCCAGCATGGGCGCTTCCGGCCCTGGGAGTGAAACCACTGATCGGAGACTCCGGCGCCGCCGAGAAAGCCGATTTCACCATCGATAATGAGCAGCTCGCGATGAGTCCGATTGTTCAATCGCGGAAGGTTATACCAACGGAAGGGAATGTACCAGTGGACGTGACCGCCGGCTGCGATCAGTGAGCGGAAGATCTTCCGCGGGGTGCTCATGCTGCCGATGGCATCCAAAACAACGCGCACTTCGACGCCGGCGCGGACTCTTTCGGTGAGGGCCTGGATGTACTCATTGCCGATCACGCCCTTCTGGAAGATGTACGCCTCGAGACAGATGAAGTGGCGGGCGGCCCGAATTGCGGCCAATTGGGCCGCGTAGAAGCAAGGACCGTTGGTGAGAACCTCAACGCGGGTGTCACGATGCGACTCGGTGTCGGCGAGAACGCCGAGGATGCGAACAAATTCCTGCGAGTCCAACGGCAGCGGATCGGCGTCTGCTAAGCGGTAGTCCAGGGAGGGTTCAAAGAAGGCATCGAATACAACGATGAGGAGAACTGCGATCCCCAGGCAAGCCGGTACTAGCAGGTACAGAGGCACCACTCAAAGTAGAGCAAGCCGAGTTCCAGATTGCAGTTCGACCCGCCACCGTCGAATTGTGGTACGGTAAGTCTTTCACCCGTATTGGAGAACAAATGGAAGCCCTCGGAATGATTGAAACAAAGGGGTTAACCGGCGCCATCGAAGCCGCCGACGCCATGGTCAAGACCGCCAACGTGGTCCTGATCGGCAAGGAATTTGTTGGCGCGGGACTGGTGATGGTGCAGGTGCGCGGCGATGTCGGCGCGGTCAAGGCCGCAACCGATGCAGGCGCCGCGGCTGCCCGCCGTGTCGGCGAACTGGTCAGCGTCCACGTGATTCCACGCCCGCACGAGGAGGTCGAAAAAATCCTCCCGAGTGGCGGCAACAAGAAGTAAGGACCGATGCTCGAGGATAAGGACCTCCTGTCCATTCAGGAGGTACGCAGCAAAGTCGAGAAGGCGTTCGCCGCCTGGCAGAAATATAAATCGTTCTCACAAGAGCAGGTGGACGCAATTGTGGAACGTATGGCTGCCGCGGCGCGAGCCAACGCCAAGCGCCTGGCCGACCTGGCGGTGGAAGAAACCGGCTACGGCAACGCCAAAGACAAGTACATCAAGAACCTGCTGACCAGCGACTGGCTGCCGCGCCGCATGCGCGGTATGCGCACGGTTGGCGTCCTTCGCGAATTGCCGGAAGAGAAAGTCGTGGAGATCGGCGTTTCGATGGGCGTTGTGGCGGCCGTGCTGCCCACGACCAATCCGACATCGACAGCGATTTACAAGACGCTGATCTCGCTGAAATCGGGCAACTCGATTGTGCTCAGCCCGCATCCGCGCGCGTTCAAGTGCACGTGCGAGACGGCCTCGGTCCTATACCGGGCGGCGCTGGAAGCGGGGGCTCCCGAAGATATCATCCAGTGCATCGACCATGCCACCATGGAAGGCATTAGCTCGCTGATGCACCACGAACGCGTAGCCGTGATCCTGGCGACCGGCGGGCACGCGATGGTGAAAGCGGCGTACTCGAGCGGGAAGCCGGCATACGGAGTGGGACCGGGCAACGTACCGGTGCTGGTGGACACGTCGGCAGACCTGGAAGACGCCATCGCCAAAGTCGTTACCGGGAAGAGTTTCGATTACGGCACGGTGTGTTCGAGCGAGCAGGCGATTGTGGCGGAGTACACGCTGCGCGATCGCATATTGGCACTGCTCAAACAGAACAAGGCATATCTCTGCAACGATGCGCAGAAAGACGCGCTGGGCAAACTGCTGATCACGCCGAACTGGACGGTGAATCCGAATTGCGTGGGGCAGGCGCCGGCCAAAATCGCGAAGATGGCGGGTTTTGAGGTGCCGCCGGAGACCTCGATCATCTGCTGCGAAATCGAGGGCGTCGGCAAGAAATATCCGTTGTCGGCGGAGAAGCTTTCGCCGGTGTTGTCGCTGATTTTCGTGCCCGATTTCAACGCGGCGCTGGATACCTGCTTCGGCCTCTTGAAGTTCGGCGGGGCGGGGCATACGGCGGCGATTTACGGAAAGAACGATACGCGCATCCGGGAATATGCGATGCGCATGCCGGCGTACCGTGTGCTGGTCAATACGCCCGCGCCGCAAGGCTCCACAGGCATCACGACCAACGTTTTCCCTTCGATGACGTTGGGATGCGGCGCCGTGGCGGGGAACAGCACGTCGGACAACGTGGGCCCGCAGCACCTGATGAACATCAAGCGGTTGGCCTATACGGTGCGCAAGCCGGAAGAGGCTTTCGAGATGCCGCTGGATTACGACAAGGCGCCGTATGGCGCGGCAACGGCGGCGGCCGTTCCCGGTGGAATCGATCGGGCTACGGTGATTTCGGCAGTGGAGCGCTACCTGGCCTCGCGCGGCATCGCGGTTGCGCCGCAGGCGCCGGCGGCGCCGGTGTCGGGTGTTTCGTGCGGGTGTTCGACTCCGGCCGCGGCCAAGCCCCCGGTTACGCAATCCACGGTCGCCGGCGTTGCGGCCGAAGTGGTGGATCGCTTCCTGGCGCAGCGTGGCGCTGCTCCCCAGACTCCCGCGGCGCCCCCTTCGAGCAGTTCGCAGAATCCCGGCGGCTACAGTTGACTGACCGCTCCTGGCGCAAAAACGCCTCCAGCCTCCACAACTCCTCCACCCAAGCCGGTGGATTTCGTGTGCGAAGCCGACGTGCGCCAGGCTATTCAAGAGCAGCGCAAAATCTATATCGGGCCGAGGACGATTGTAACGCCGTCCGCCCGAGACCTGGCCAACCCCTCTGATATTCTGGTGTTGGCATAAGTCTGAGGAATCGCAGTGGACCTGAATCTCGACACACTTAAACAAGAAATCCTGGACTACCTCGAATCCCACGATCTAGCCGTTTTCCGCAATAGTCCCGGTACCCTGGAAGGCAGCCCGATGGTGCTGTGGGATAGCGAGCACTATCCGGATTATCGGATGTTCGTCGACGCGGCGCTCAAGGCATCGGTGAAGCTGATGCTGTTCGCCAATCGCGAATTCGAAGCGAGCGATATCGACGACCTGATGGAGCAGCTCGAAGACCTGGAGATGGATCGCGATCAGCAGCGCGACTATCAGGCGCGCCTGCGCAAGCTGCGGGTGTACGAGGGCGTGACCTGCTCGTTGGAACTGGCCTTCAACCACGATTCCCACCTGTACGTCTACGAACTGCAGCCCGATTGGTACGAGGACTTCCTGATCATCGAGGACGAAATCGCCAACGCCATGGCCGCTGACGATCTGGACGAAGGCGACTCCCTTGGCGGGTATTTCTCCAAGAATTAGCCCGCTCTCGCGCTGGGTGCTGCCGGCGCCCGATGCCGCCGTGGTGGCCGGGCTGGCGGCTGCGTTGAAAATCGGCATGCCCGCGGCGAAGGTGCTGGCCGCGCGCGGATTCGGGGACGCGGACGCGGCCCGGCGATTTCTGGAGCCGGCCTTCGACGAACTTCACGATCCGCTGAGCATGCGCGATATGGCGGCCGCGATCGAGCGCATCGCCCGCGCGATCCGCGACCGGGAACGCATCCTCATCTACGGCGATTACGATGTCGATGGCACGACGAGCGTGGTGCTGTTGACCAAGGTGATCGAACTGGCCGGCGGCGAGGCACGGTATCACGTTCCGCACCGGTTGAAGGACGGTTACGGCATGCGCCCTGAGGTGGTGGAGGCGGCGGCTGAGCAGGGCGTGAAGCTGATCGTCAGTGTGGACACCGGGATTCGCGCGGGGGAAGTGGTGCGGCGGGCGAATGAGCTCGGGATCGACGTGATCGTCACCGACCATCATCTTCCGGAGACGGAGCTGCCGCCCGCCCTCGCAGTGCTCAACCCGAACCGTCCGGATTGCGGGTACGCGGAGAAGAACCTGTGCGGCGCGGGAGTCGCGTTCAAGGTGATCCAGGCGCTGCTGCCGCACCTCGGCTGGCCTGCCGACAAAGTGCGTCGGGTATCGGAATCTTTCTTAAAGCTGGCTGCGATCGCGACGGTGGCCGACGTGGTGCCGCTGACCGGCGAGAACCGGATCATCGTGGCGCATGGCTTGCGCGGATTGGGCACGGTGCGGAATGTGGGATTGCGCGCGCTGCTTGATGTGGCGGGGTTCACGACCGATGCGACGCCGCCGAACGCGCGGCAGGTGGCCTTCCAGATTGCGCCGCGGATGAATGCGGCGGGACGCATGGATACGGCGCGCGCGGTGGTGGAGCTTTTTCTTACGGGCGACGCGCAGCGGGCACGAGAGCTTGCCAGGCAGCTGCACGAACAGAACGCGGAGCGCCAGGCGGTGGAGGCGGAGATCCGCGAGACGTGCGAGCAGATCGCGGTGGATGGGGCCGAGAGCGCGCTGGTCTACTATGCGGAGAACTGGCATCGCGGCGTGCTCGGGATAGTGGCGAGCCGGTTGGTAGAGCGTCTGCATCGCCCGGTGTTCGTGCTGAGCCGCAATCCGGAGGACGGGATGGCGCAGGGGTCGGGGCGCAGCATTCCGGCGTTCCATTTGCTCGAGGCGTTGGAATCCATGGCTGAGCTTTTCGTGAAATTCGGCGGGCACAAGCATGCGGCCGGGGTCACGATGGAAGCGTCGCGGGTCGGCGAGTTTCGCGAGCGCTTCAACGCGTTCGCGGCCGCGCACCTGAGCGCGGACGATTATCTGCGGCGCGTGGAGATCGACGCGGTGCTGGAGTTGGGCGAGATCAACGAACAGGCGATCGGGGAACTCTTCGGGCTGGCGCCGTTCGGGCATGGGAATCCACCGCCGTTGTTTGCGGCGCTGAATGTGGAAGTCGCGGGTTCGGTGGTGTGGAAGGAAAAGCACCTGAAGTTGAACGTGCGTCAGAAGGGCCGCAACCTCTCGCTGAAGGCCTGGAACTTCGCGGCGCGCGCGGGTGAACTGCCGCCGGGCGCGCGCGTGGACCTGGCATTTAATCTGGAAGAGGACACCTACTCGGCGGCGCGCGGCTACCCCGGGTGGGCGGCAATTCTGCGCGATGTCCGGCCTGCGGGAAACTGACAGGTGCAGCCAATTTGCCGCCCTCTAACCTGCCGCCCGCGGCGGGAGGAAGTCGCGGCAAGCTGCCGCCGGAAAAATGCTTTCCACCGCAAGCCCCGCTTGTAGTTTCTTCAGGTTCCGTGGGATAAATTTCGGCATGTCTCGTGCATGAGTCAGGGCACGCGTTCAGCGCGGAAGCCAAACTCTAACGAGGTGAATTCATGAAGAAATCGATAACCAGAATTGCGGCGATCGCCGCGCTCAGTGTCGCGGCGGTATGTGCGCAAGGTCCGCGTGGAGACCATGGGGGCAACGGCGGCGGTCCGGGTATCGGCGGCGCCGGATTCGGCGGGTTCGGAGGAGTCACCTCCACGACGACGGCTGCGCAGGTCACGACGATCGTGACGCACGAGGTCACGGTGCTCACCAGTCTGCTCACGTTGACCACGACGCAGGCCACGCAGGCGACTACGATTTTCACCAACGAACTGAATTCGATCATCGCGCTCGATGTGACGATCGCCGCGGCGCAGACGGCGCTCAGCACCGCCATAAAGGCGAACGACACGAACGGGATCAACACGCAATCGGCGGCGATTGGAACGGCGCAGGGGCAGATCATCGCGCTGGAAGCGAAAGCCGATGCAGCCCTCTACGCTCTGCTGACCAGCGCTCAGCAGACCACGCTGAATACGATTGACTCGGACTTCTTCAGCAACCTGCATTTGCCGGGCGGGGGGCACTAAGAGAAAATGTGCCGCAGATAAACGCAGATTAACGCGGATAAGAACAGGAGGCTTTTGTTTTATCCGCGTTCATCCGCGGCCCAAATGTTTTTACGGAAGTTTTGCGGCTGGCACGGCGCGCTCGCCAGTCGGCTCACGTTGCCCACGACGCAGGCGACTACGATTTTCACCAACGAACTGAATTCGATCATCATTTGCGCCGCTGACGCAGCCTTCCACGCACTGCTGGCCAGCACTCAGCAGCCTACGATCGACTCGGACTTCTTTAGCATTTGCATTTGCCGGGCGGGGGGCACTAAGAAAAATGGGCCGCAGATGAACGCAGATAAACGCAGATAAGACAAAACAGGGTGCTTTTGTTTTATCTGCGTTTATCTGCGTTTATCTGCGGCCCAAATGCTTTTAAGGAAGTTTTGCGGTTAACGCAGTCGCCAGCGGAAGCGGGTCGAGAGCGGGGTCGGTGAGAGCGTAGCCGGCGATGTAGCGGCCTTTGCGGAATATGAAGAGACGGCCGAGGTATTTGTCGGTGGCCTGGAAGGATTCGTCGGCGAGTTTGGCCGGGGTGGATTCGCCGAAGCGGGCTTTGAGTTTCTGCATGGTGGCGGCAGCATCCTCTGGGGAATCTTCGAGGACGACGAAAGCCTTGCCGTAGTCGTATTGCGCCATGTAGCCGCGTTTCAGGATGCGCAGGCCGAGGACGCTTTCCGGGACCAGGCGCAGGGATTGCTGGTGCTCGGTCGGGAACCAGGCGAGCGCGGAGGGCGGGGCGGAATCGCCGGGGATCAACTTCTCGAGGGCGGCGGCCCAGAGTTTGAGCGCAGGAGTGTGATCGCCTTCCGGGTCGGCGGCGATCTCCAGGTAGTATTTCCCTTTGGCGAAGATGAGGCGGCGCGGGACGATCTGGCCGCCCATACCGGCGGAATAGGCGGGCTGGCGCAGGTCGCGATTGGAGGCGAAGAGGCCGTACGAAAAATCGGCGTCGCCCATGTCGGAGACGTCGATCACGAAGGTCACGGCGCCTTTCTTGCAGGTGACGCCGCGCATCTCGCGGAAGTTGTACAGGACGTAGCCCTCGGCATTACCGTCCATGTATTCGAAGAGGTTGTCGGCGGAGTAGGTGCGGGGTGCGCCCGCCTGGGTCCAGCCCGGCACCAGCGCGCAGTTTGGCTGCGCGACGGCGGCCAGGCACGCGAACCCGAGGAGGGCGCCTACCCTTTTCAGCACGCGAATAACTCCTGGGCGTGGATCAGGCGGCCGACCACCTGAACGCCGTGCGGGCACTGCACGGTGCATTGCGGGCAATCGCCGCAGCGCACACCGGCGTGCTCGGCGGAGAGTTCCTGGAAGCGTTCGCGGCCCAGGGCGAACTGGCCGTAGCCTTCGGCATAGGTAGCGAAGCGAAGCACGTCCTGCACCGGCAGTCCTTGGCGGCACATACCGTCGCACTGGCCGCACATATTGCAGTAGATGGGGCGGATCAGTTCGCGGTGCGCGGCGAGCAGTTTGGCATCGGAATCGGAGAAGGCCTGTACTCCGGCGCGGATATTTTCGTCCAACTGGTCCATGTCGGTCATGCTGGGGACGGTGGTATGGATGTTGGGGTTGCGCGTCACCCAGCGGAGGACGGCGGCCATCGCACCAGGCGCCTTGAGCTTCGCGGCATTCGGATTGGGACCGCCGCGTCCGCGACCGCCGCCCGCGCCGCCCGCCATGATTTTCATGGCGACCACGCCCTTGCCGGCCTTCACCGCTTCTTCGATCACAGTGTTCATCACTGGTTCCATGGTGAAGTTGTAGGCCGTCAGGATGACGTCCACCTTTTCATGTTTGGCGAGGAAGGGGATGAGGGCGGGCTGGCCGCTGTGGGTGCTGACGCCGGCGAAGCGGATCTTGCCGGCCTTCTTGGCGGTCTGCTGCGCGTCGATCAATTCGTCCGTGACTTCTTCGGGGCGCTGCTTGGCGTGGAGGTACCAGATGTCGACGTGATCGGTACCGAGTTCCTTGAGGCTGGTGTCGAGATCTTTGAGGGCGTCGGTACGGTTGCCGGCGTGGGTCTTGGTGGAGAGCGTGATGTCCTTGCGCTTGTTCTTGAGGGCGGCGCCGACCATGCGCTCGTTATTGCCCTGCTGATAGCCGCGCGCGGTATCGAAATAGGTGATGCCGAGATCGGCGGCGCGCTCCACCACGCTGCCATCGGAGGTGATCATGCAGCCGAAGCCGACGCTGGTCACTTTCAGGCCCGTTTTGCCGAGGACACGGTATTGGAACGCGGGGCCCGAAGACAATCGGGCAGACGCTTGCGGTTGCTGCTGCGGAGAATCCGTGGACCGGGATGCCGAGGCGGCGGCGGGAAGTACCAGACCAGCGGCCAAAAAATTGCGACGTGAGGAACCGGACACTTTCGAGGACGACATCTTCAACCTCCAACACGATCAAAGGATGATAATATCCGATTGTAAAGCATCGCAGGCGAGGAGTCTCTCCGATTATGCAACGTAGAAGCTTATTTCAACTGGCTGGGGCGGCGGCGTTGTTGCGCAAGGGCCTGGCGGGGCAGACCGGACAGGCGGCGCCGGCGAAGGCGCCCGCGAGGCGGCCCGGGCAGGGCGGATATCCCGAGGATTTCCCGGCGCTGGACCGGCGTTCCACCGTGGCGATTGCCCACGGCGAGGAGCGGCGGCGCAACGTCTACAACGCGTTGAAGGCGATCGATAAGGATCTGCAGGTGAAGATGAAGGGCAAGCGGTACGCCATCATCAAGCCGAATTTCGTCAACACGGTGAACCAGCTGGCGGCGAGTCATCCGGACACCATGCGCGGCATCCTGGATTACCTGGGGGAGCGCTTCAAAGGCCCGGTGGTGATCGCGGAATCCTCGGCGGGCAATACGCTGCAGGGTTACGAGAATTTCAAGTACAGCGCGCTGCCGAAGGAATATCGCAAGCAACAACTGAAGCTGATCGACTTGAATGACGAGGCGAAGTTCGAGCGCGTGGCGCTGTTGGATTCGGACCTGCACATTGTGCCGTGCCGGATCGCGGCGCGGCTGATCGATCCCGAGGCCTTCGTGATCTCGTCGGCGATGCTGAAGACGCACAACACCGTGATCGCTTCGCTATCGATTAAGAATATGGTGCTGGGCGCGCCGCTGCATCAGGCGAACGGCGACAGCACCCGGTGGAACGAGAAGCGCAAGTATCACGTGGGGCTGCGGCAGACGCACTACAACATGATGGTGACGGCGCAGCGGCTCAACTGGGGCGCGTCGGTGGTAGATGGCTGGGAGGGAATGGAGGGCAACGGTCCCAATTCCGGAACTCCCGTGGCGTCGCGTATCGCGCTGGCGTCGACCGATTATGTGGCGGCGGATCGCGTGGCGGCGGAAACCATGGGGATCAATCCCGAATGGCTCGGCTACGTGAAATACTGCGGTCAGCTCGGGCTGGGGCAGTTCGACGCCGGCAAGATCGACATCATCGGCGCGAAAGTGGCGGAGGTGAAGAAGGCGTACCGGATGCACCCCGATATCGAGCGCGAATTGCAATGGCAGGGTCCGATGACGGAAGTGCCGTTCAATCTCGGCTGGACGCGCGCGCTGGGCGACGACCGGGTGGGATAGGGCGAAAACTTCCACAGGAAAAGAACTAATTAGTGGACAGGCCGGGAGGCCTGTCCCACAATGAGAGCTTCGATGGACTGCCTGCTGATTGCGGACGATCTTACCGGGGCTTGCGACGCAGCGGTGCATTTTTCGAGCGCGGAGGTACTGATTCACCGGGAGGCGCAGGCCACCCGTGTGGTGGCGATCAGTACGGAGAGCCGCGATCTTATGCCGGCGGAAATCCGGCGTGCGTGGGCGAGCGCCGCGAAAGAATTCCCGGGCGCTGCGCTGATCTTCCAGAAAATCGACTCGACTTTGCGCGGTAACACCAGGGTGGAAATCGCCGCGGCGATGGAGGCTTTTGGTTGCGACGAGGCGGTGGTGTGTCCGGCATTCCCGGCGCAGGGCCGGGTGGTGGAAGGTGGGTGGCTGCGAATCCACGGCGCGCCGGAGTTCGTGCCCATCGATGTTGCCGCCCGGCTGCAACTGCCATGTATGGACGCGAGCTCGGATCACGATCTCGATGGCATCGTGTCTGGCCGCTTAGGGACAGGCAGAAGGACTTTGTGGGTGGGGTCGGCGGGGCTGGCCTCGGCCCTGGCGCGGCGTCTTGAAAAATCGCGCGAGCCCCGGACGATGGCGGTGCGCAGGGGACCCGCGCTCTTTTGCATCGGCTCCGATCACGCCAATACGCTGCGGCAACAGGCCGCGCTGCTGGCGGAGCGACCGTCAGTCCAGCTCGATTCGCGGGAACTGATTTGCTCGGCTCTCGCGCGCGGTCAACACGTCATCCTGCGGATTCCGCGCGGGTGCGGCACAGTCCACGAACTCATCGCCGGGGCTCCGGCCGTGGCGCTCGTGCTCTCCGGCGGGGATACGGCGTCGCTGGTGTGCGCGGCGGCTGGAGTACGGCGGATCGAGTTGTGTGATGAAATCGTTCCAGGGGTTCCGCGAGGAATTCTCCGCGGAGGAGAGTTCGAGGGGATTCCGGTCGTGACCAAGTCCGGCGGTTTCGGCGATCGCGACGCCTTGATTCAAGTAGCGGACTTCTTTGCATGCCCGAATCCAACGTAGACAACCGGCCCGTGATCGCCCTGACCATGGGGGATCCCGCGGGGATCGGTCCCGAAATCGTGCTGCAGGCGGTGGCCGATCCCGAGCTTGCGCCGCTCGGACGCTGGATCGTGGTGGGCGATGCCTCGGTGCTGGAGCAGGCGAGCCGGATCACGGGAGTCAGCCTGCAGGCGAAGCTGCACGACGCGCGCGCGCTCGCCGATATCGACCAGTTCCGGTTCGGCCGGCTGGATGCCCGCTGCGGTGTGGCGGCGGTGGAGTATGTGCGGATCGCGACCGGGATGTGTCTCACGGGTGAGGCCGAGGCGATCGTCACGGCGCCGCTCAATAAGGAGGCGGTCACGCTCTCCGGGCGGTCCTTCACGGGCCATACCGAGTACATCGCGGAACTCTGCGGCGCCACCGAATCCCGCATGCTGCTGTGCAGCGAGCGTCTATCAACGATCCACGTGACCACGCACGTGGCGCTGCGCACGGCCTGCGAGACCGGCACGGGGCGCATCCTGCGCACCATCGAGTTGGGCAACGACGCGATGAAGCTGCTCGGAAAGAGTGAGCCGCGGATCGCCGTGTGCGGTCTCAATCCGCATGCCGGCGAACATGGGCTGTTCGGCGATGAAGACCAGCGCGTGATCGTCCCGGCGATTGAGGCAGCGCGCGCCCAAGGTATCAAATGCAGTGGCCCCCACGCACCCGATACGGTCTTTCTGCAGGCTGTCCGCGGCGCGTATGATCTGGTAGTGGCCATGTATCACGACCAGGGGCACATTCCGATGAAGCTGATCGATTTCGAAGGCACGGTCAACATCTCACTGGGCATCCCGATCATCCGCACGTCGGTGGATCACGGCACGGCCTTCGATATCGCAGGCAAGGGCCGCGCCGATGCGCGGAGTATGAAGCAGGCGATGCGGATCGCCGCCCGCATGGCCGCGACGCGCCGCATGACGGCTTGAGGCTACTTGCGGCGCAGCGGAATCGCCAGCGATCCGAGTGCGCCGCTGCCGCGATCGTAAACCAGCACGCGCAGTTTCTCCACGCCGTCGGTGAGCGTCAGGCGCCTCTCCGTGAAGATGGCCTCGCCTGGTTTCGGCGTCACTTCTTCCACGGGGAATATTTCCATACGTCCGTCCTTCAGGTAGCCGGCGACGCTGACTGCCAGGTGTCCGGTGATGTCGGCCGGGTCGATGCGGATGGCTAACTCCACGTTACGAGGAGCGGCATCGTGCTCGGAAAGCTTGGCGTAGATGCCGATCTCGGTCGCGTTCAAGCCGCTCGCGATGGCGGTTTCGATCGCGGTCTTCTCCCGGTCGCCCTCGGCGGCCAGGTTCGCGAAGGCGTAGTAGCCCTGCTTGGTTTCGAGCTTCACGCCCTTGCGGGTGCAGGTCACACGGATCTTGTGATACTTCCCGTCCCAATTTCCCAGGGATGGTTCGTAGGCGATCTGATAGCTGACTCGCGCATCGCTCGCCGCCATGGCAATCGCACCGCGAATGTCGGGCGTCATGAAGGCACGCCCGCCCGTCAATTGCGCGAACTGATCCAGGGTCTCTTCGGTCGACATCGTGATTCCCGGTCCGTCCGCCGCGATGGCTCCCGAGGCTGAGGCGGAGGATGAGGCCGCGGAACCCGCGGTGGGCGCCATCGATTTCGGCTGCCGCACCGTGTAGACCGCCACTTCGGCGCGGTCCAGCATACTGGTCAGGCGCTGCAGCATCGGTGTGTAATCCACGCTTTCGTAGACCAGCTGATTTCCAGGGCCGAGTGAGATCGGTACTCCGTGGCTGATCCAGATCAGGCTCTTCCGACCCGGCGCCGCGGCTACCAGGTTGGCCATGGATTCGAGCGCGTGGTAGGTCATGCGCACGCGCATGTCCACGTCGACATCGGTTGGCCGCAGGCGAAACACCTCCCGCGACGCATCGTCCAGGAGCGCCTTGATATCGTCGGTCCAAGGCTTTGCGCCCGCCGCATCGGACAGGCCGCGCACGGGATACAGAGTCCCGTTCATGGTGAGAATGTAGAAGTATAGCGAATCGCTTGCCTCCACGTGCTGCAGCGCGGGAACCAGCTGGTTCAGCATGTAGCCGCGATCTTCGAAGCGCGCATTCAGCAGATCGAAGAGGATTACACGCACCGGCACGGTCAGCGCTCCGGTGCGGTTGGAATACTCATCGGGCGCGGCCTGCATGACGCGTTTGACGCTTGGCTCATTGCGGCGGAAGGAGACCATGCGCTGGGGCTTGGAGCCTTCGAAGACCTGAAAATCGTCGCGCGTCAGGTCCATCACGGCCTGCCCGTGGGAGTCTTTGGCCACCACGTTGAGGTGGACCTGCGGCGCCGCGGTCTTCCCCGGCAGATCCAACCCTTGCGCGCCGAGACCGGCAGCGGAACAGATCCCAACGAGAATCGCCCAGGCATGCATGGTCCCTATTCTACGCCGGTGAAGGGCCCCGTCCGCGCCGCGCGAGACCAGCTACAATACTTCCAGGTCTGAATATGCCGCGACGTCTGGCGCGGAAGCTGATGCTCTCGATCACCGTCATTGTGATCATCGTGGCGGCGGTTTCCGGTTTGGTGAACGTAAAAACCGAGGAGCAGCAGCTGCTGAACACCATGATCCTGGGAGCCGATCAGCTCTCCAAGGGCATCACCAGCGCTACCTGGCACGCCATGCTGGACGATCATCGCGAGGCCGCCTACCAGGTGATGCAGACGATCGCGCTCAAGCAGGGAATCGACCGCATCCGCATGTTTAATCGTGCGGGCCAGGTGATGTTCTCCACGAATGCCGAGGACCGCGCCGCCGCGACCGAGGCTCTGCCGGAGACCGACCATCCCGACCTGCCCTCGCGGGTCCGCATTTTCCGCGGCGCCAACGGCGGACGGCGGCTGGCCATGGCCACGAAGATCTATAACGAGCCTTCCTGCAGCCAGGCGGAGTGCCACGCGCATCCGGCGGAAATGAAAGTACTCGGCGTGCTGGACCTGCGCCTGAACCTGGAGAACGTGGATCAGGAGGTCGCCGGCATGAAGTATCGCGTACTGCTGGTGACCGCTGTCGAGGTCACGCTGATCAGCATTTTCATCATCTATTTCACGCGGCGCTTCCTGGGGCGGCCGATCGAAAAGTTGATCGAGGGCACCAAGGCGGTCAGCCAGATGGAACTGGATAAGCCGCTCGACATCATCGACAGCAGCGAGGAGCTTGACGAGCTGGCGCGCTCCTTCGACGTGATGCGCGACCGGCTGCGTTCGGCGCTGGGCGAGATCAATCAGTTCACGCAGAATCTGGAGACGAAAGTCGAGGAGCGCACGCAGCAGCTCAAGGCCGCCCAGAAGAAACTTCTGCAGAGCGACCGGCTGGCATCGCTCGGCCAGCTTTCGGCGTCCGTGGCGCACGAGATTAACAATCCGGTCTCCGGCGTGCTCAATCTTTCGATGTTGATGCAGCGCATGTTGAAGGAGGACGGGATTCCGCCGGAACGTCTTCCGGAATTCCGCAAGTACCTGGGGCAGGTGACCAACGAGACGGCGCGCGTGGGCCGGATTGTCAGCGACCTGCTGGCATTCTCTCGCCGCGGCAAGCCGCAGCAGGCGCCGGCCGACATCAACCGCATCGTCGCGATCACGCTTTCGCTGGTAGAACACAAGATGAAGCTGAGCAACGTCGCGGTGAAGGTCACTCTGAGCGAGCAGCTTCCGCCGGCGCATTGCGACCCTTCGCAGATTCAGCAGGTGGTGCTCAACCTGGTGCTCAACGCGGCGGAGGCCACACAGACCAGGCCGGAGCGGCGCGTCACCGTGTCCACCTCGAGCAGCGAAGATATGGCGCAGATCTTCGTGTCGGACAATGGCGAGGGCATTCCGCCGGAGAACCTTTCAAAGATTTTCGACCCCTTCTTTACCACCAAGCCAGAGGGCAAGGGCGTGGGACTCGGACTGGCCGTCACCTATGGAATCATCGAGGCGCACGGCGGGGATATCGAGGTGAAGAGCACGGTGGGCGAAGGCACGACGTTCATCGTGTCGCTGCCGCTGGAGGCGCGCGCGCCGCGCGTCGAGCCCCCGCTTGCGGTACTGGCGCGGCGGGAATGAAGTATCTGTACGTGGGCGCGACGGAAGAGGTTGACCGGGACGCGGTGGCGGCGGTCTCGCAGCGGGTCGAAACCGAATTCGGCCTGCCCGTACGCGGGATGGAGATCGGCAGCGTGGATTTCGCTTACGACGCCGGCCGCGGACAGTATGGCTCGATCCCGGTGCTCGAGATGCTGCTCGGGCGATGTCCGGCGGATGCCGCCAAACTGCTGGCGGTGACGGATCGCGACCTGTTTATTCCGGTGCTGACCTTCGTGTTCGGGCAGGCGCAACTGGGCGGGAGCGTGGGCGTGGTCTCGCTGGCGCGCCTGCGGCAGGAGTTCTACGGTCTCGCGGACAACCGCGAGGTGTTTTTGGAGCGCGCCTATAAAGAAGCGCTTCACGAAACCGGCCACCTGTTCGGGCTGGTTCACTGTGCGGAAAGAAAGTGCGCGATGTCGCTCGCGACCACGGTCCGGCAGATCGATTTGAAGGACGACGCCTTTTGCGCCCCCTGTGCGGCGCGCCTGCGGCGTCATCCCGGGGGACCAAACGTATGAAGAGCCACTGGCAGATCCTCGTCGTCGACGACGAAGAGATCATGTGCGAATCGCTGGCCGCCTGGCTGCGTGAAGACGGGTACGGCGTGGATACCGCCCCCTCGGGCCGCGAGGCGGTGGAGAAATCGCGACTCAGGGACTTCGCGATCTACTTCGTCGATCTCAAAATGCCGGGAGGCATGGACGGCATCGAGACCATGATGCAGATCCGCAAGCTGCGGCCGGAAGCGTCGATTATCATCATTACGGCTTACGCTACGGTAGATACGGCGATCACCGCGATGAAGGAAGGCGCGCAGGAGTACATCGTCAAGCCGTGCAATCCGGAAGAGATTTCGCTGCTGGTCAACCGCATCATCAAGGTCAAGAACCTGCAGCGCGAAAACACGATTTTGCGCAAGAAGCTCACGCGGCAGTACAGCGTGCACGACGTGATCAGCAAGAATCCGCGCATGCGCGAGATCATGGAACTGGCCAGCGAAGTTGCCAGCCTGCGCAGCACGGTGTTGATTCAGGGAGAGAGCGGTACCGGCAAGGAGCTGGTGGCGCGCGCGCTGCACAATGCCGGCGACCGGGCCGCGAAACCATTCGTCGCCGTGAGCTGCGCGGCGCTGGCGGAGACCCTGCTGGAGAGCGAGCTTTTCGGGCACGAGAAGGGTTCTTTCACAGGGGCCAACCAGCAGAAGCAGGGGAAGTTCGAGATGGCCGACGGCGGCACGGTTTTCCTGGACGAGATCGGCGACATCTCGCCCAAGCTTCAGGTGGACCTGCTGCGTGTGCTGCAGGATCGCGCGTTCTACCGCGTGGGCGGCACTCAGGAAGTGCGCGTGGACGTGCGGGTGGTGGCCGCGACCCACGTGAACCTGCAGCAGGCCGTGGCCGATGGCAAGTTCCGCGACGACCTGTTCTACCGGCTCAATGTGATCGAGATCCGCATTCCTCCGCTGCGCGAGCGGCGCGAGGATATCCCGCTGCTCGCCGCGCACTTCGTGGAGCGCCTGGCGCACGAACTGGGGCGCAACGTGAACGAGTTGAGCGAGGGCGCGCTGCGCCGCCTGCTGGATTACAACTGGCCGGGCAACGTGCGCGAGCTGGAGAATGCGGTGGAACGGGCGATCGTCACCTGCCGAGGAAGAATTCTCACGGAAGACGACTTCGGATTCTTGGCGCAAGCCGCGGCAACGCCGGCATGGTCCATCCCGCCGGGCGCCACGATTCAGGATATGGAAAAGGCGTTGATCACGATCACGATTCAGCGCACGCAGGGCAACATCAAGGAAGCGGCGTCTGTGCTCGGCATCGACCGCTCCACGCTGTACGAGAAGATCAAGCGCTACGAGATCCCGAGGTGAACTATCCTATCTCCTATGCGGTACCAGGAGTTCGCACCGGGAGGGGAAGCGTCGGGATTCGTCGAATGCTATTGGGTGCTTGAGGGGGCGGAGCCCGGGAGCGTGCAGCGCGTGGTGCCGGACGGCCGTCCCGAACTGATCTTCAACCTGGGAGCGCCGTTCGAAGCGTGGCGCGATGGAGAATGGCACGCGCAGGCGCAGTGCTTTCTCGTGGGGCAGATCACTGCGCCGCTATTGCTGCGCGCGACGGCGGGCTCGCACATCGTGGGCGTGCGCCTGGGTCCCGCGGGCGCGGCCCAATTGCTTGGCATTCCCGCGCAGGAACTCACCGGCCGCACGGTGCCTCTGGATGAGCTCGGGCTCAAGCAACTGGCGGAGATGCGGGACGCCGGCGACATCGAGAAGGCACTGCTGCAGCGGCGACGGCGGGAGGATCCACTGATCGATGAGGCCGTGCGGCTGCTGTCGGGTTCGCTCGATGTGGCAGCGGTGGCCTCGCGCCTGGGAGTGAGTTCGCGGCAACTGGAGCGGCGATTCAAAGCGCAGGTCGGGATCTCGCCGAAACTGTTCGCGCGCATCCGCCGCTTCCAACGCGTGTTCCCGGCAATCGAGAACGATGGCGCGGGCTGGGTGGATGCCGCGGCGGATTGCGGTTATTACGACCAGGCCCACCTGATCCGCGACTTCCGGGAGTTCGCCGGGGAGCCTCCCGCCGCGCTGCTGGCGGGCGACGAGTTGGCGCGGCATTTCCTGTCGCATTCTTCCAAGACAGGCGCCCAGTTCTCCAGGTAGCATCGAAAGATGAAAATCGCACTCCTCCTGCTGAGCGCCGGCCTCGCCATGGCGCAACCTGTGCTGACGAACCTGGGTACTGCCAAGTGGACGCACGACAAAGGCGACCCGCCCGGTTCGGAAAGTGTGTTTCTACGCCAGGATCCGCAGACCGGCGGGATGGAACTGCTCGTACGATTCCCCGCTGGACACGTGCTCGCGCCGCACTGGCACAGTGTCAACGAGCGGATCGTGGTACTGGAGGGCAAACTCTCGGTTCAAGTGGGCGCGGGCGCCGAGACTTCGCTCGACACCGGCGGCTTTGCGTTTTTACCCGCGAAAGAGGTTCAACGCCTGGCCTGCACGTCGGCATCGCGCTGTACGTTTTACATCTACTGGGACGGGAAACTGGATAACCACAAGGTGCAATAGAGGCTACCGCGGATGGGCGCCGGTGATCTTCTTGACGAAGCCGTGAACGCGGTGAATCAAGCCGGTTCCGGGGAAGAACATGAACGGGCACTCGCCGGGGACCACCGCGATCCCGTTGGCCTCGCAGAATTGCACGGCGTCCGGGGACACCGACCCGCGTCCGGTGGCGCGATACAGCCAGACTCGTTTGACGCCGGCGTGCGCGCACTCCCGCAGCAGCGCGCTGGTGACCTCGGGCTTGGTCATGAGCAAGACGCTATCCACCGGAGGATCGATTTCCCGCAGGCTGCGAGCGCAAGGGACGCCATCGATGGCGTCACTCGAGGGATGTACGGGTACGGGTTCGTATCCGCGCACGCGGAATTCGCGAAAGAGCATTCGCGAGAAATCCTTTGGCTGGCGTGAGACGCCGACGAAGGCGAATCGCTTCTGCGCAAGGAAATCTTGGATGTGATTCATAAAACGGACTCCTGCATCCTATTTTAGCTCGGTCATCCTCCGATCCAGTTAACATGAAGAGACATGTTCGACTGGACGCAGGATCCCCACCGTCGCTTCAATCCGCTTACGCGCGAATGGGTGCTGGTGTCGCCTCACCGCACGCAGCGACCCTGGCAGGGTCAGATGGAAAAAGAGGCCGTCGCTGCCCAACCCGAGTACGACCCCACCTGCTATCTGTGCCCTGGCAATCCGCGCGCAGGCGGCGTGCGCAATCCGGCCTATCGATCCACCTTCGTTTTCGATAACGATTTCGCGGCGCTCAAGCCCGGGACTCCGCTCGAGGATTTCAACCGTGATGGTCTGTTGATTGCCCAGTCCGAGCCCGGCATCTGCCGTGTGGTCTGCTTCTCCCCACAACACAACCTGACCATCGCCAACATGGACCCGGCCGACCTACGGACCGTGGTCGATACCTGGGTCGATCAATACACCGAGCTCGGCGCCCGTCCCGAGATCAATTACGTGCAGATCTTCGAAAATCGCGGCGCCATGATGGGCGCGAGCAATCCGCATCCCCATTGCCAGATCTGGTCGAGCCACACGTTGCCGAACGAAATCGCCAAAGAGCAGGCGTCGCTCGTGGCGTGGCGCGAAGAGCGCGGCGCCTGCCTGCTCTGCGAATACACGCGACTCGAACAGGAGGGCCGCGAACGCGTCGTCGAAGAGAACGAAGCGTTCCTGACGGTGGTCCCCTTCTGGGCCGTCTGGCCGTTCGAGACCATGGTGCTCGCCAAACGCCATCTGGCGTCGATCGAATTGCTCACCAGCGCGGAGCGCGATGCGCTTGCCGATATCCTGAAACGCACCACCGCGCGCTACGACCGCCTCTTCGACGTGTCGTTCCCCTACTCGATGGGTTTCCACCAGCGCCCCACCGATGGCAAGGCGCATGACGAGCATCACCTGCACCTGCACTTCTATCCGCCGCTGCTGCGTTCCGCCACCGTCCGCAAATTCCTGGTCGGCTACGAAATGCTGGCCACGCCGCAGCGCGACATCACGCCGGAAGCCGCGGCGCAACAATTGCGCGCGGTGTAGACTGGTTCCCCGAACCTATGAAAATCGACGTCCGCCGCCTGTCGATACGCTTCGATCGGAGCCGCGACCGTCAGGGAGCGGTCGGTAATCTCGTTCCGTGCGAACGGCAAATTTGCAACCGCTTCCTGACGGTCGCGGCTTCGACAGAGGCGCGTCTTCAAAATTCGCGACGGACACGCTAGAAATCGTACTGATCGATATTCGCTTTATTGAAGATGAAGGGCTTCCCGAGAATCACTTCGGTGCCGCGGATTTCGATCGTGCCCAACCGTCCGCCCTGGAAGGACCCGCTGCCCAGCGGACCCTGCACCAGCATCGCCGCGGTATACACCGTCAGGTAGCCGAGATCCTTCGTGTTCCACAGCACCACGGCCTGCACCACGCCGTCGTGCACGTAGCGCTTGCACAGATTGGGCAGCGAGAGTCCGATCACGATCGACGTCCTTGCGGCCCGCTCTGTTGCACGGCCTCTGCCGCGCCCGGAACCGCCGGCGCGGAGATGGCGATGATCAGCTTCACGTTGGGATAGACCTTCAGGATGGTCTGCGTTTCCGTAGAACGCCTTGTCGCGATCGTCGTCGCTGGGGCGGATGGTAACCAGTTTCAATTGCGGATACTTCTCGGCGACACGCTTGCTTGATGAAGTCGATCCACGCGTTCTGATTGGCCGCGCTCAGCGCGCCGGTGACGATGGCGAACTCGCCCTTGCCGCCGAGCAGGCGCGCGCCTTCGTCGGTCAGCGTGTTGCCGATGCCTTCCGGGGTCGCCTGATTGATGAAGTAATCGCGCGCGTCCGGCGCGGCGTCGGCGTCCCACGTCACCACCTTGATGCCGCGCTCGCGCGCCTTGCGCAGTACGGTCGAAATGCCCGGCGGCAGTTCTCCACCGAGACGGCGATCGCGTCCACGCCGCGCGTGATCCAGCCTTCGACCACTTCGTTCTGCTTGGCGGCGTCGAGTCCGGTGGGACCGTCCCAGATCAGGTCCACGCCCAGCTCGTTGGCGGCCTCTTCGGCGCCGGCCCGGCAACTGATGAAGTAGGGGTCGCCCTTGGCCTTCGGCATCACGGCGATCACCGGGCGCTTGCCCGGCTCTTGCCGGCCGCGGCTCGCGGGCGCGCCATCGGCAGGCCGCAGGGAATGGACCAGCCAGACATTGGTGCCGGCCACAATCAGCGATCCGCCGAGCACCGCGCAGCAGAGAATCGCAAGTTGGGAATTCTTCATGGAATCAGCCTCGTCAATTGTCGCTTCGTTGGTCTGCGACGCGGCCGCGCAGGCGCCCCAGCCCGATGGTCAGGATCAGCACCACGCCGGTCAGCACGCCCGTCATTTCGGAGGGCAGCGCCGCCAGCCGCAGTCCGTTCTGCAGCACGGAAATCGCGAACAGCCCGAGCACCGTGCCCCAAATCGTGCCGCGCCCGCCGAAGACCGAAGTGCCGCCCAGCACGACGGCCGTGATCGCCGCCAGTTCGTAGCCGGTGCCGGCGTCCGATTTCGCCTGCCCCAGGTGCGCCACATAAATGATCGCCGCCACGCTCGCCACCAGCGCCCGACAGAAAGTAGAGCAGCGCCACGCGCCGCTGCACCGGAATGCCCGCGTAGCGCGCGCCGCCCGGACTGAAGCCGATCGCGTACAACGTGCGCCCGATCGCGGAGCGATGCAGCAGCACCCAGTAGCCCAGCAATCGCGACCAGCAGAACGGAAAACTGCACCGGCACCACGCCGCCGAGATAGCCCTGGCCCGAGACGCAGAAAGCCTGCGGGAAAGCCGGAGTAGTTTACCGACGCCCTTGGTGATGCCCTCGGCGATGCCGCGGAAGAGCGAGAGCGAGCCCAGCGTGACGATCAGCGGCGGCATATTCAGCCGCGTGATCAGCAGCGCATTCAGCAGCCCCGCCAGGCAGCCCAGCACGATCAGCGGCCGCCCGCCGCCACCGCGATCGGACATCCGCCATCGCGCCACAGCGCGCCGAAGACCACCGCCGCCAGCCCCATCGATGGAGCCGACCGAAAGATCGATGCCGCCGGTGATCATGATCGGCGTCATGGCGAGCGCCAGCAGGCCGAGTTCGACGCTCAGGCGCACCACTTCGAAGAAGTTCGCCAGCGTGAAAAAGTTCTCGCCGATCGCAGCGAAGATGGCGAGTTCCACGGCGAGGCCAGCGCCAGCACCCACTCCCCGTTGGGGAAGCAGACGCTCGCGCCACGGCCTACGCTCGCTGAGCGCCAACGATGTCTGCATGTTTCCCCGAACGGACGCGCACGGCGTCCATCGAAACCGCCGCCAGAATGATGCCGCCTTCGATGGCGCGCTCCCAATAGGCGCTGAACCCGAGGAAGGTCAGCGCCGGGCCGATCACGCCCAGCAGCAGCAGCCCGAGCATGGTCCCGGCAATGGTGCCGCGCCCTCCGGAAATCGCCACGCCGCCCACCACCGCCGCCGCGATCACTTTCAGTTCCAGCCCGATGCCGGCGTTGCTCGGAATCTGATGGAAGCGCACCGCGTTGAAGACCGCGGCGAATCCCGTGAGCGCGCCGGTGAGCACGAAGACCGCGAACACCACGCAGCGCGCGGATTGATGCCGGCGAGGCGCGCCGCATTCGGACTCGCTGCCGGTGGCGTAGACCACGCGTCCCGCCGCCAGGTTGCGCAGCCCCCAATTCACGCCCACTGCCAGCACCGCCGCGCAGCCGATGGTGATCAACTCGCTCGCCGCCTGCGATTGGCCGAACCATTGAAAGCCCGGCGGCAGATCCTGCACCCAGGCGCCCTGCGTCACCCAGCGCAGGCCGTCGCGCAGCGCCACCATCGTGGCCAGCGTCACCACGATCGACGGGAATCCGCACCCACGCCACCAGCGCGCCATTGAGTGCCGCCCATCAGCGCGCCCAGCAGGCAGGCCGCCGCGCCCGCCAGCGGCGTCGGCAAACCCATGCGCGCGAACACTCCGGTGGCCACGCTGCAGATGGCGAACTGCGAGCCCACCGAGATATCGATCTGGCCGGTGAGAATCACCAGCACCATGCCGAGCGCCACGATCAGCACCGGCATGTTCGCCAGCACCAGGTCGCGCTGATTGGCGAACGTGAAAAATCCGGGCGCCACGACCGCCAGCACCGCGCCGATCGCGAGAATCGCGACGATCAGGGAGACTTCGCGCCGCGATGGCGTTCCAGCATCAGGCGTGCCCCAGCGCCAGGGCGAGAATCTTCTCCTGCGTCGCTTCGGCGCGCGACAGAATGCCCGCGATCGTGCCCCCGTGCATCACTGCGATGCGGTCGCTCATCCCCAGAATCTCCGGCAGTTCCGAAGATATCATGACAATCGCCATGCCCTGCTCCGCCAGGTCCACCATCATCTCGTGGATCTCGGATTTCGAGCCGATGTCCACTCCCTGCGTCGGCTCGTCCAGAATCAGCACCGCGGGTTCGATCGCCAGCCAGCGCGCCAGCGCGACCTTCTGCTGATTGCCGCCGGAGAGCGAGCCGGTCTCCGCGTAGAGCGAATGGCGTCTTGATGCGCAGCCGCTCCACGTAGCGGCGCGCCAGGTTGCGCTCCGCGGCTTCATCGATCAGGCCGTGGCCGCGATACCGCGGGCAGGTTCGCCAGGCTCGCGTTGGCGGCGATCGGCATCTCCAGCACCACGCCGTGCTGCCGGCGGTCTTCCGGCAGATAGCCGATGCGCAGCCGGATGGCGTCGGCCGGCGACTCGATCCGCACCGGCTCCCCGCGCAGCCGAATCTCCCCGCCATCGGCGGGCGTCAGGCCGAACAGCGTCTCCGCCAGTTCGGTGCGGCCCGACCCCACCAGTCCCGCGATCCCGAGGATCTCGCCGCGGCGCACCGCCAGCGTGACGTCGCGCACGCCCGCTGCGCGGCAGGCTAGCCCGCGCATCTCCAGCACCACCTCGCCGATCGGCACCTCGCGCTTGGGAAAGATCGCGTCGATATCGCGGCCCACCATCAGCCGGATCAGTTCCGCGCGATCCACCTCGCGCAACTCGCGCGTCGCGATCGAGTCTGCCCGTCGCGCAGCACCGTGACGCGGTCCGCGATCACCGCCACCTCGTCCAGCCGGTGCGAGATGTAGATGATGCCCGCGCCTTCGCCGCGCAGCGTCTGGATCACGCGGAAGAGGCGCTCCACTTCGCGATCCGTGAGCGACGCGGTGGGCTCGTCCAGAATCAGGATCTTCGAGCTGCGCGCCGATCGCCTTGGCGATTTCCACGATCTGCTGCTCCGGCATGCTGAGCGTGCGCACCGCGCGCTCGGGCGCGATATCGGCGCCGGTGCGCTCCAGCAGTTCGCGCGCCTGGCGATCGCGCGCCTTCCAATCCACCTTGCGCCAGAGCCCCGCGCCCTCCAGCGCGAGCGCGATGTTTTCCGCGACCGTGAGGTCCGGGAACAGTGCGGGCTGCTGGTAGACCGCGGCGATCCCCAGCGAGCGCGCCGAGCGCCGGGCGTGTTGTGCGGCACCAGGTGGCCATCGATCATGAGCGTGCCGGAATCGGCCGTCACCGCGCCCGTGATCACTTTGATCAGCGTGGACTTTCCGGCGCCGTTCTCGCCCAGCAGCGCGTGCACTTCGCCCGCGCGCAGTTCGAACGAGACGCCCTTCAGCGCCTGCACGCCCGGCGAAGGCTTTGGTGATTGCGGTGGCGTCGAGCAGTGCCATCGGGTCAGGCCGGCCGTTCCAGAGTTTCCGGCACCGCGTCCGTTCGCATGGTCATGGCCCAATACTCCACCTCGAGGCGGCCCTTTGCCGGCAGCCAGCGATACGCCGGGACGCCAAACAGTTTGCCGCGCTCGATCATCGCACGGCGTGATTCGGGCATCGGCGAAACGCCGAATTCCATTCCGCGAGTCAGCGATCTTTCCATTCCAGGGCGCGTGCCTGCGGCTATGGTTCTCTTCCCAGATTCCCAGCCACGGAAAATCCGCCTGCTTCCACACGTACCCGATCGCCAGCCGAGACGCAGGCGAGAAGGCGGCGAAGAACGCGTCACCGCGCGCCGGGTCCATCAGGTGCGTGGTGAAGCCGCCCGAGAACGGCGCCGCGTGGAACACCCGCATGTCTTCCGTTCCGCCATCGCTGCGCGGCGCGCAGGGCCAGTCGAACTCCGCGCCCGCGCGCAGATAATCGTGATCGCCAAACTTGCCTTCGAAGACCTTGGAGCGCGTGGCCGAAGCGCGGAACTGCGTGACGCCGTTTTCGAGGAAAGGCGGCCCCAGCGTGACGTGCTGCGTCCACCCGATCGGCCGGTCGTACGCCGCCAGGCTCTCCACCGTCTCGCGGATGCGGAGCGCCCGGCCGCGCAGTTCGAGCTGCCGTTCGAATGCGATCTGCGCCACCGGCAAAGCGCGCGCGCTGCGTCAACGCGCCGTTCGCCTCGTGAATCTCGTACCGCGCAACCGCGCCCTCGCCATGCACCGGGAGCCCGGCCGCCGCCTCTTCGGCCGAGGGTCCGCCGAAAATATCCAGGCAGAGATTGTGCCCCATGATCCCGGCCAGCAGGCTGCCGTCCACACCCGCGCCGTACTCGGCATGCACCGCCGGCCCGTAGGCCGAGTGCTCGATGGTGGGCCACGGCGGCGTCCACAGGGGATTGACACCGGTTTCCTTGTCCAGAATCTCCGCGATGTGCCCGCCTTCTTCCAGCACGGTCACGCGGAGTTGCTCGTTTTCGATCGCCGCCGCGCGGCGCCCGTGGTAGGTGGTCACTGAATCATCTTAATCCAGAGATTGCGGAAGCTGACCTTGCCGGTGCCTTCGATCTGAATCCCGATCATTCCGTTCTTGCGGAACTTGGTGGCGTCGTCGTCTATGAACACCGACATCACATGCCCGTTGAGAATGTGGATCATCTGGTTGCCGCGCGCGATGATGTGATACTGATTCCAGTCGTTGATCTTGACGTAGCCGCCGAGTTCGTCCTTATCGCCTAGCGTCGCCAGCAGGCGCGGCTTCTTGCCCTCTTCCGCCCGCACCACCTGGCCGCGCCAAGCCACGATGCCGCGCGTCGTACCGCCTTCGTAGTATTGCCCGCTGTAGCGATTGGTGCCGTCGAAATCGGCCTGCGGACCGCCCAGGTTCCACTTGGCTTCCGCCGCCGGATTCGGTGTTCCGCGCGGTTGCCCGCTGGGACACGGTCCGCTCGGCCCACGCCCGCCGCGTCCGGCCGGCGCTCCGCCCGCTGCTGCCCCAGGCGCTCCGCCTGGCCCGCCACGACCTTCGCCGGGCGCGCGCGGTGGCTGGATGAAGCTGCGATATTGAATCCCGCTATTCACGCCCGCGCCTTCGCCGCGCAGCTCGGCCTTCAATTCGAAATCGCCGGGCTGCCCGCCCTGCCAGATCAGGTAGACCGTGCCGGTGGGCTTCTCGCACGTGGATTCCACCGTGATCGTACCGTTCTCCACGTGCCACAGATCCATATTGCCGTCCCAGCCCTTCAGGCTCGTACCGTCGAACATGGAGGTCCAGCCGGTGGTGTCGGCGAAGTCGATCGGGTCGGGCTGCGTGAAGCCGCCGCCTCCCCGTCCGCCGCGCCCTGCCGGCGGTGGCGTCTGCTGGGCACACGCCAGTGCCGCTCCAACCAGCACCATCCCCGCCGCGATCTTCGATGTGTTCATTGCCGCGTCCTCTATTTGAACAACAGCCGGTCTTTCTTGGCTTCGATCTTGGCGGTGTCCACACCGGGAACCTTCTTCAGGTCCTCGATCGAATGGAAGTCGCCATTCTTGGTTCGATACTGAATGATCGCCGCTGCCTGCGAGCGTGGCAGCGAAAGTCCGCTCTCCAATTCCACGGCCCGCGCTTCATTGACGTTGATCTTGGGGAGTTCGTCGGCGGGGTACGTAGCCGCCAGATATTCAACGATGGTGTCGAAGTCCTTCTGCGTGCCCTTCGCGCCCAGCGCGATCATCTTGTCCATCGTGGCCTGCCACCCCGCGCGATTCTGCCGCGGCGCAATCGAACGCGCAAATTCATGACACTGGCTGCAAATGCGCTCGGCCTCCGCCCTTCCAGGAACTCCTTGCGCCAACGCACCGCCCGCCAACACCATCAGCGCCGCCAGGCTCTTCACAATATTTGAGTGCATAATCCCCAGTCTAGTTTGTGGGGCAGGCAATCCTGCCTGCAGCCGGCTTTCAGCCGGCTCCCCCGCTGCAACGCGACTGCCGCCGTTGCCATCAGTGCTCGATCGGGAACCCGAAAGAGTACAGCGTGCCATCGTGCGCGCCCAGGTAAATCTGGCCGCCCGCGCCCGAAAGTCCGCCGCCGTGGACGAACGTAGTGATCGTCTTCCCGCTGTTCCAAAGTTCCTTGCCGGTGGCTCCATCGAGCGCGTAGACCACTGCCGGCGCCGAGCGCTGCGCACGCTGCGCCGCCGTCATCTTGGCATCCTTGCTGCGGAATTCTCCGCTCGACACCGCGAACACCACGCCGTTCACCACCAGCGGCGTCAGCGGGGATGTCAGATCACGCGACGCCCATCCGGCTTCCAGCGCCGGCGCCCCGTCCTGGTCCACCACTTTCCAAGCCGCGATCGCGCCGTTCGTCACCGCGCCGTTCGCCGCCAGCTTGGCATCGTTGGAAACAGAACCTGCCATCGGGGCGAGGATCCAGCGTGTTCCGGTCGAATCCTGCCAGGTGGAAAGCGCCCCCGGCGTAAAGTCGGTCGCGCTCGAATAGGGCGCGCTCTTCGCTCCGCCTCCGGCCATCGCTGCGGTGTCCACCAGGTGCAGGCGGCCGTCCTTCGCGGTCACCGCCAGCAGCGTCTTGTCCTTATGCTGGAAGATCACCGGCGACGACGTCAGTTCCACTCCCGCGCGATGCACATCCTTCACCTTGAGCGTTTTCGGTTCGAGCGCTACCAGGTCGCCGCCGGTGGTCGAAACGTACAAGGTGCCGTCGCCGCCGAATGCCGGTCCGGCCGAGCCGGCCACTTCGCCGCTCGCCGGTTTCCAACTGGCCACTTCCTTGGCCGCGATGTCCAGCGCCCAGATTCCGTTGGGCACGCCGCCGCAGCCATTGACCGTCGCCACGTAGGCCACGTTATCGACAATGATCAGACCCTGCGCGTTGGCGTTCGGCGCCAGGAAGCGGATCGGTTTCTCCGGCTCGTCGCCGTTAGAGACGTAATTCGCGTGGAACATGCCATCGCTCGAAAGCGTGTTCACCACCACCGCCATGCGCGGTCCGCGTCCGCCGCCGAAGCCGCCGCCGCCTCTGCCGGCGGGCGCATTCGCAGCCGCAGCCGCGGCGCGAGCCTCCAGCTCTTTGATCGTGACGCCTCCCTCTCCGGCTTCACCGACGCCGCTCTTCGCCGCGGCACCGCGGAACCCTCCGCCGCCCCGCCCGACCTGCGCGCCAGCCGTTGGGAACGCCGCGCCGATCGAGCGCGCCGTGCCGCTGGTCATCCCGCCGGGACAAGTCATCGAAGCATCAGCCGGAGCCTTGCCGCCGAAGTTCTTCTGCCAGTCGATGCGCGACAGGTCGGTATCCACCGCGTACACGTTGTCGCCGCTGCCCGTGACGAAAGCGAAGGAGCGGAAGCCGTGGATTCCGATGTGCCGGTCCATCAGCGTCGGCGCCGTCAGGGCGTTGAGCTGTCTGGCCTCGTTGTTCAGCTTCATCTTCCAGAACAGCGCGAAGCCCTTCTGCACGCTGTCCTTCGAGATCTTCGGATCGCTGGCAACCCACGACGAGCGATGGGCATCGCCGCCGCTGGTGCTCCATTCCGCGGGGCCGCGCCCGAACTGGGCGTGGGCCACGCCCAGGCAGACGAAAGCACAGGCAAACGAAACCGTGACAGAACCAGTCAATCTATTACGCATCACAGCAAATCCTTTCCAAGTCATTTCTTGGTCATTTCTTGCTCAGGGCCTCTGCAATCGCTTTCTCCGCGAGCGGAGCCATCACGCCATAAGCGGCGTCGTTGGGCAGCAGACCGTCGTCGGTCAGCTCCTTCTTGAAATTGCGGCCGTCGGCCAGCGCCGAATAATAATTCAGATAGACCGCGCCGCTGGCAGCCGCGAAATCCTTGATCCACCCGTTCAAGCTGATGATCTTTCCCTGCGGCCGCAGCCCCGTCTGCTTGGTGTAGCAATCGCACACGGGAGTCACGGAGGCCAGCACCACGCGGATGCCGTTGGTTTTGGCGATGTCCATCATGGAGAGAAAGTTGTCCGCCATCACGCCCTCCGTCGACACCAGCAGATCGTTCATGCCGCCTTCGATCACCACTACCGCCGGCTTCAGCGCCACCACGTCCTGGTGAAATCGCACCAGCATTTGCGCGGTGGTCTGTCCGCCGGATCCCGCGATTCAGGTAAGTCTGGCCGGGGAAGAACTTCGCGCTCCCCTGGCCCCACCGCTCCGTCACCTGGTCGCCGAAAAAGATCACCCGCTTCTCACCGGGCTTGGGCGGACTGAATCTCGGCATTCTCGCTGCCGTACCGGATCAGGCCTGCCCAATCGGTCAGCATTCTTCTTTGCGACGCCAGCTTCTGCTCCAGGGCTTCCACCCTTGGAGCGTCGGCCGTCTGCGCCGTCAGACAACAGACTGCAACCATCGAGCCCGCCAGCAACCGGATCCCCAGGACTCTCATGGCAGGCTACTTCTTGATTCCGAAACAATACAGGTTGCTGTCGAACGTGTTGATGTACACCCGCCCGTTGGCGAGGGAGAGACCGCTCCAGTGATTCCACGACGTGATCTGGTCGCCGCTCGACCACAGTTCCTTGCCGGTCTGCGCATCCAGCGCGTACAGCACCGCGTGCGTGGAACCCGGAATGCGCCGCTCGGCGGTATTGTCGAGACCCACGTCCGGCGTCGATTGGTCGGTATCCTCGCCGTTGCCGTAGGCGTAGACCACGCCGTTGGCGATCACGGGAGGCTCCGCGTGATTCATATCGCGCGAGATCCACGCCGGCGTCAACTGCATCTTGCCGTTCTTCTCTTCCACCTTGAACGCCACGATCGCGCCGTACGTCACTTTGCCGTACTCGAGCGGCGCCTTGAACTGGGAATGCTTCGGTCCCCAGATCGGCGTCAGCACCCAGCGCGTGCCCTTCGCGTCTTCCCAACTCGCCATCGATCCCCAGATGCCGGCCGACGCGTAGTTGACCTCTTCGTTGCACAAGCAGCGGCGAGCGGTAGAGCGGCGTGCGATGATCGTCGCCGCCGATCGACGCGGTGTCCATCAGGTACACGCGGCATTCCTTGCCTGCGTCCACCATCAGCTCCTTGCCCTTGTAGTTGAAGATCGCGGGCGTGACCTGCATATCGAGATCGCGCTTCACCAGCCACTCCGCGTTGGAAGGGCCGTAGTAATCTTCCAGCAGCAGCGACTTCGTCTTCGGATCGGGCTTTAAGCCCACGATGCCGTTGCCGTAGATTCCATTCTCGGGATCCCACCGGCCATCGCCTGTGCCCGTGTACATCGTGCCGTTGGCGCTGATCGCCGGACCGGTGCGGCCCCACATGCCGCCGCCCGCCGGACCCCAGGTCCCGACTTTCTTGGTCGCCAGGTCGTATACGTACGCCACGTTCGGGTTGCCGCCGCAGCCCTGCGCGGTGTGCGTGTAGATCATGTTGTTGAACAGGTTCAGCGCGTATGGCTTGCCGTTCGGCGGCATGAACTTGGAAGGCTGCGCGACTTCTTCGCCGTCGGCCACATTCAGCTGGTGCAGCATGCCGTCCCAGCTTGCCGCGTAGATCGTGTACTTGCCCGGCGTGTCGGTCGGCCCGATCACCGGCGTCGCGGTGATGCCGCCCGGACAGAGAATCCCGCCGCCCCGTCCGCCGTTCGCCGGCGGCGTGAACGTGCTGACAAAATGTTTCTTCCAAAGGACCGTGCCGGTCTCTACGTCGATCGCGTATAGATTGTCCGAGACCCCGGTCTCAATCGCGATTTGTTTCGGCCCCGCCGGAGTATTGACCCGCCCCACAATCAGCGGCGGAAGTAATGAGTGCATTTGCCGCGGTTCGTTATCCAATTTCAGCTTCCAGAGAAGCTTCATTCCCTTGACAGAATCCAGACCCAGGATCTTCTCGTCTTTTTGCCACGCGGTGCGCTGGACGTTGCCGCCATCGGTCAGCCAGTCCGCTCCCCAACTTAGTACGCATCCCGCCGCAAGGGCGATCACAACTGGTTTTGTTCGCATTCCCTTCCTCTGTGACCTTAGGACAATGATATGAAAAATCGCCCCCCTTGCGGTCGCGGCTCTGGTCAGAGCCGCGACCGCAAGGGGAGCGTTCCCGTTTAGAACTTGAAGCGAGCCGAGAGGGCTACGTGCCGGGCTTGCACCTGCGCGCCCTGTATCGTACCGAACGCCGCATTGGTGTTGGCGCCGGAGGCGAAGTTCAGAGTCAGCGAAGTGTTCGGGTTGCTCGGGTTGAAGTGGTTGAAGGTATTGAAGGTTTCAACGCGCAGTTCGAGCGTCTTGCCTTCCGCGATGCGGGTCATCTTGGCCAGGGACAAGTCCACCGTCCACAACCAGGGACCGTAGAAGAGGGTCGGAGGCGTATTGCCGATGCCCAGCGAGTTCACCGCCGGGCAGCGTGAAGTTCGCCGCGTTGAGCGGAACCTGCAAACGCGGATCTTCCGTTGCCGAAGGCAACTGCCCGCTCGGCAGGAAGATGTTGCTGCCCATCTGACAGCGGAACGGCATATCCGCGGTCGGCGTGCCCGTCCAGTACTGAGAAGGCTGGCCGGTGGCCGAGCAGCCCACTGTGTACGGTGTGCCCGCGAAGACCGAGCCGTTGCCGTTGATGTGCCAGCCGTCGAAAATCGCCTTACCCACGCGGTTGCCGCTCATGAACTTCCGGCTCACGTCGGGAATGTCGTAACCGAAGTTGTAGTTGATCGCGTGGCGGCGGTTTAATACGTTCTTGGTCAGTTGCGCGTTCACAAACTGGTACAACGTCGTGGGGCTGTCGTTGTTGTAGATGATGGTCCGCGAGAACGTGTAGTTGATGTTCCACTGCACGCGCCCATACCGGCGGTTCAACTGCATCTGCAGCGAATTGTAGTTGTTGGTGTAGCTGTTGGTGAAGTCGATGATGTTGCCGAGGCCGGCGTAGCCCGTCATCGCGCGAATCAGGTTCGTCGAGTAGAAGCCGGGGTTGGCCGGGTTCGAGGTCGGATCGATGAACTGCGCCTGCGGGCAGCCGCCTTGAATCGGATTGGCGCAGCCGGAGGGCTTCCAGGTGGTCAACGGCGCTACCGCGTTGCCGTCGTACATTTGGCCGTAGCCGTTCTTTAGCGCGTTGCCGACATACGAAATGTCCGCGATCAGGTGGAACGGCAACTCGCGCTGGATGCCGAAGCTCCAGTTGTAAGTCGACTGCGGAATGTCATTCTGCGTTCCGCCGATCACGTTCTGCGGCGTGAATACGGACTGCGCTCCCGCCAGGCCCTGGAAGTTGGTGTAGACGACGGTCGGCGCCAGGAACGTCGGCGGTACCATCATCGGGCCTTGGCCGGCGCTCTGCGCGCCGATGTAATCCACGGTCCAGTTGCGGCCCGTCGTGATGCCGAAGCCGCCGCGCATCGCCGTCTTGCCGTCTCCAAACATGTCCCACGCGAAACCGAGGCGGGGCGAAACCTGGATCGGCGCCACGTTCCAGAAGTGCGTGTTGTAGTATTTGATGCCGGAGTACGGGAGAGTGCCCGCGGCATAAGAAGAAGTGTCGAAGGTGCCCTGCCGCACGTAGGGGAAGACGGCGCCGGTCTTGGGGTTGATCGCGATCTTGTTCGCCGCCGGGCAGGTCGTCGTGGTGGCCGGCGACGGAACACGCCGGGTAAAGCAACTGTCCGACCTTGGTCGGATCGTACGCGGCCGCGCTGAACAGGCCCAGATTTGCTCCCCTGCTGTTGAGGTCGCCCACACGATAGAAGCGCAGACCGTAGTCGAACGTCAAACGCCGGCTCGCCTTCCAGGTGTCCTGCAGGTACCACTCGATCTGCGTGTAGTGCGCGTGGTTCACGAGTTTGGTGTTGTCGTCGCCATATGCGAAGATGCTGCCCGCCATCGCGTTGGCGTAGGGGTAGTTGGTGTCCAGCGGGTTGGCGCGGTCGGAGCCGAAGTAATAGGTTCCGGCGGCGTTGTACACCGAATACACGCTCACGTTACGAGCCTGCTTTTCGATATAGATGCCGGCCTTGAACGTGTGCGCGGCCTTCACCCACGTCACCTTGTCCTGAATCGTCTGCAACTGGTCGGTACCGGTGAACGGCCAGCGGCTGTCCAGACTGAAGGTCGGTGCGGCGGTAACGCCCTGACCCGCGGACTGAGCGCTGTAATTCGCAGGCAGGCCGAAGTTGACTGCCGGCAGCAGGTTCAGGAGGTTGCTGCCCTGGTTAATGCGCGGCAGCGTCAGCGGGTTGCCGTTGACGTCCTTGAGCGGCAACAGGCTCTGCGGATAAGTGCTCACGCCGCCGGTGTTCGGATTGCTGCTGGCATTGTCGGTCGGACCCACGCCCTGCAGGCCGCGGTTGATGCCCCAACTGAATTCGTTGATGACCGTCGGGCTGAACGTATAAATCAGCGTCGCCAGTGCGCCCGCCGCCTGCACGTGATAGCTGGCCGGGAACTGGCCCCACGCGCCGCCGGGAGGTCCCACCGTCACGTTGTACCCGTTCTGCGCCTGGTAGTCCTGCAGCAGGCGAGCGAACATCTGCAGCTTCGGAGAGATGTTGTAATCGATACGCAGGATCTTGTCATCCAGCGGCCGCAACTGCTGCTGCGGGTAACGGAAGTTGTATCCGCGGTTGCCCGTCGGGTCGAGCGCCAGGCCCAGCGGCGAGGGGTTCGGGAACAGGTTCAACATGGCCTGGCCCTGCGGACTGATTCGGTTCGCCGGAATCACGTTCCCCGGGAACGGCGTTTGCGTGTTCGGATCGAAGATCGGAATCAGCGCGCCCGTCGTGGTCACGCTCTTGGAGAAATCGCCCGTCTTCTCCAGTGCCGTGGGCATCGTGTACGTCGCAAAGCTGGTCGTGCTGTTGTACAGCTTGTCGTAGGAGAAGAAGAAGAACAGCTTCTGCCGTGCCTTGTTGAAGTGCGTGCCCGGAACGATCAGCGGACCGCCGACGGTGCCGCCGAAATTCTGGTAGCGGTAGCGCGGCCGCACCACGTTGGTCTTGTTGTTGAAGAATTCGTTGGCGTTCAGACTTTCGTGACGGTAGTAGTCGTAGCCGCTGCCGTGGAACTGTGGCGTGCCGTTCTTCGTCGACACCGTCAACTGTCCGGCGGTGCGCCCGCCGTATTCCGCCGTGTAGTTGGAAACCAGCAACTTCACTTCGCCGATTGCGTCCACCGAGGGGGAGATATAACCGGTGTTGAGGTTGCCGGAGTCCTGGCTGGCCGCGCCGTCCATGTTGAGAATGATCTGGCCCTGCTGTCCGCCGTTGACGCCCGGAATGCCGCCGCCGTTCCAACCGCGGTAATCGTACGATTGCGCCAGCGATTGCGTGCCCGGCAGCGTCATAATCAGGCTGATCGGGTTGCGGCCGCGCGTCGGCGTATCCTGGATCTGAGTCAGGTTAATGGACACGGAGCGGTCTGAACTATCCGTGGCGACGTGCACGGCGTTCGCCTGAATCTCGATTGTGCTGGTGACATCGCCGACTTGCAGGTGGATTTCGTGTAAATCAACGCGTTCCTGCGTGGCGACCGTGATGCCCTTCGAATCGTAGCCCTTGAAACCGGGCCGCGCAACTTTCAGACTGTACGTTCCCGGCACCAGGCCGGTAAAGAAGAAGGAGCCATTCGACTCGGTGACGAATCTGTGGATGGCTTGTGAGAGATCGTGAATCAACTGGACCTCGGCGCCCGGCACTACGGCACCGGCCGGATCCACCACGACTCCTGAAATTTGGCCGGTGACGCTTTGGCCGTTAACTACTGGCAGCGTAGCCAGCAGACAGACGATTCCTAGTACGAGACAACGTAGCCCGTTCATACTCCCCCCAATGTGTCTTCTATGTTGTGGTTTCCGGCCGAAGGAATCTTCACCGGTTCAGACAAGCGAGTGCCCTGAAGAATTCTGAGATTCGCGTCGCGTGCGCGAACTAACCATTGACTCTTGGATTCGCCGGGAGCGGCGGCCTGGGGATAGATCGCAACCTCGGACCTGCCCTCTCCCCGAACGTCAGCGGATAGCAGGCCCAAAACAGCAGTCTGCTGTGTTTCGATTTGCGACATCACGGTCGCCCTCATTCATGCCCCCTTGAAACGTATCAAGCCAAGGTCAGTGGGTAAAGCATATAACCGTTGTCTCCCGGTGTCAAGCACTCGCACCCTAAAATTAACTCGACTCTTGACAGACAAATCACTAAGCTAGTACGCTACAAGCACTCATTCGGCTTGAGCCCGAATTGGCCTCCAATCCGCATGGAACTCATCTTTGTCGAGGAGTTCGAGAAACCACTATGAGTCCTCAGGTAGCGAACACCAACTTAATCAAAACCCCCGAGTCCGTGTCGACTGTCGTCCGCGAAGCGCTCTCCGCCGGCGAAGGTGTGGTCCGCCTCGCCCCCTGCTGGGTGCCGCGCGCCTTCCTTATGCCGGGTGGACGTCTCAAGCTCGATCCGCGCGATCTCTACATCCTCGGCGGTCATCGCGGCGGCATCGACGAGCGCTGGTTCTCCTCCACCACCAAGGCCGCCAACGGCCCGCTCACCGCCGATGATGAAGGCCTCAGCTACATCGAGTTCCACGGCAGGAAGGTCCTCCTCAAGGACGCCATCGAACTCGAAGGCGATCGCTTCCTCGGCGCCGACGTCATGCGCCGCCACGGCGGCTGGAACCTGCTCTGCAAATTCTTCGACAACCTCGGCCCCATTCCCCACCATCTCCACCAGACCGATGAGTTCGCCGCGCGCGTCGGACAGAAGGGCAAGCCCGAGGCCTACTACTTCCCGCCCCAGTACAATTTCAAGGACAACAATTTCCCCTACACCTTCATGGGCCTCGAGCCCGGCACTACGCGCGACGACGTGCGCCGCTGCCTGGAGCGCTGGAACGAAGGCGATAACGGCATCCTCTATCACACCGCGCGCCTACCGCCTGAAACCCGGCACCGGCTGGCAGATCGATCCCGGCATTCTGCACGCGCCCGGTTCCCTCGTCACCTACGAGCCGCAGGTCAACTCAGACGTCTTCGCCATGTATCAATCGCTGGTCGAAGGACGCACCGTGCCCTGGGACCTGCTCGTCAAAGACGTGCCCGCCGAGTATCATCACGATCTCGATTACATCCTCGACATGCTCGATTGGGAGGCCAACCTCGATCCCGAGTTCGCCAAACATCGCCACTTCGAACCGCTCCCCGTCGCCCCGCTCGCCGAAATGGCCGACGCCGGATACGCCGAAAAGTGGATCGTCTTCTCCACGCCCCATTACTCCGCGAAAGAACTGACTGTCTTCCCCGGCCGCTCCGTCACCATTACCGACGCCGCCGCTTACGGTCTGATCTTCACCCAGGGCTTCGGCACCTTCGGCAAGCACGAGGTCGAAACGCCCTCCCTCATCCGCTATGGCCAGATGACCAGCGACGAACTTTTCGTGAGCGCCGATGCCGCCGCTAATGGCGTGCGCATCACCAACAAGAGCGCCACGGAAAATCTCGTGCTGCTCAAACACTTCGGTCCCGGCAATCCGCAGGCTCCGCTCTCCAAGCCCCAATGAAACAGTCCCTTCTCTTCGCCGCGGCCGTCGCTCTCGCCGGTTGCGGCGGGGCCCCCGAGAACCGGGTTCCCGAAAAGAAAGTCGCCGTCGAAGCGCCCCAACCCGTCGAGTACTTTCACGTCGACCCGGCCACCGCCGGCACTCTCGCGGGCTCCGTCACCTTCCACGGCGCCAAGCCCAAACCCGAACTCATCTCGATGGAGGCCGAACAGGGCTGCCAGCAGGCCAATGCCGGCAAGCCTGTCTACAGTCCCGCGGTGCTCACCGGCAAGAAGGCCGGACTCGCCAACGCCTTCGTCTACATTCAGGCGGGACTCGAGGGCAAGAAGTTCGAGCCCGTCAAAGAGCCCGCCGTCGTGCTCGATCAACACGGCTGCATGTTCCTTCCCCGAGTCATTGGCATCCGCGCCGGCCAGACGCTCGATCTCAAGAATGGCGATTCGGTGGCGCACAATGTCCACCCCATGCCGGCCAACAATCGCGAATGGAATCAGGAGCAGGCGCCGCATGCGCCCGACGTGGAACATCGCTTCGCCCGCCCCGAAATCATGATCCCGGTGAAGTGCAACATTCATGCCTGGATGCACGCCTGGATCGGCGTCGTCGATCATCCCTATTTCGCCGTCACCGGCCCCGATGGCGCCTTCGAATGGAAAAACGTCCCGCCCGGCGACTACACCATTTCCGTCTGGCACGAGAAGCTTGGCACGCAAACCCAGCAGGTGCACCTTGCCCCAAGCGGGACCGCCGCTGTAAACTTCAGCTATCGCTGAGGTTCTCCGAATGATGACGCGCTTGAAGTTCGCTGTCCCCGCACTGCTCTGCCTGCTCGCCGCCTGCGGCCCGAGCGGCCCTCCGTACAAGGTCTATATCAGCAACGAAGGCTCCGGTGATCTCTCCGTGATCGATCCCGTGAAAATGGAGACGCTCTCCACCGTCCCCATTGGCAAGCGCGCCCGCGGCCTCCACGCCAGCGCCGATGGCAAGCTGATCTTCATCGCCCTCAGCGGCTCGCCATTCGCGCCTCCCGGCGTCGATGAGAGCACGCTGCCGCCCCCCGACAAGAGCGCCGATGGCATCGGCGTCTACGATATCGCCGCCAACAAGATGCTCCGCAAAGTCCCCGGCGGTTCCGACCCCGAACAGTTCGCCGTGGGCCGCGACGGCCTTCTCTACGTCTCCAACGAGGATGCCGCCGGACTCAGCTTCGTCGATCCCGTAAAGGGCAACGTCATCGTCACCGTCCCCACCGGCGCCGAGCCCGAGGGTGTCACACTCACGCCCGATGGCAAGTACGTCTACGTCACTTCCGAAGACAAAGGCACCGTCACGGTAGTCGAGACCGCGACCCGCCAGCCCGTCAAGACCATCCAGGTCGGACGCCGCCCGCGCGGCATCGTATTTCTACCCGATGGCACCCGCGCCTATGTCACCAATGAGAACGATGCCACCGTCAGCGTCATCGATACCGGCAAACTCGAAGTCGTGCAGACGATCCCCATCGGCGCCGGCATGAAGCCCATGGGCATGGCGATGAACAAGGATGGCTCGCACCTCTATATCACCACCGGCCGCGGCAAGAAGGTCTTCGACCTGCAACCCGCCACCGGCAACATCCTGACTTCCTTCGAGGTCGGCGACCGCCCCTGGGGCATCGCGCTATCACCCGACGAAAAACTCCTGTTCACCGCCAACGGCCCTTCCAACGACGTCTCCATCATCGACGTCGCCACCCACACCGTCATCAAAAAGGTGAAGGTCGGCGAAAAACCCTGGGGCGTCCTGGTGCTGCCTCGGTAGGACAGGCCTCCCGGCCTGTCCACTAATTTAAGCTTTTCACTATCCCCAGAACCTGCGGCGCCAGTTCGAGCCACACCCGAGGCGTGACCAACACCAGCGGCAGCCGCTCCCCTCTGAGGAACTCGAACATCAGCAGCGGAGCCAGAATTCGCGGCGCCGAGATCGGGTCGTCATAAATTCCCGGCGGCAGCACGATCCCATAGCAAGCCCACAGCAGGCAGACCGTGCGCAGCGGATCGATCGCGAACTTCCGCCAATCGCGAAAGGGCAGCACGAGCCCGAGCAGAATTCCGAGCAACTGCAGCCCGTACAGCACATGAATCACGGCGACCACCGGCGCGGAGAACGGAAACGTGCGCGGATGCGCGAGCGCGTCGATCATGCCGCTGAACGGCACGAAGACGCCCAAACCAAGTGCGGCGGCCCCGGGGATCCGGCTCCGCACCCAGAGAATCCACCAAACCGCGGGGATCGCCGCAGTCGCATAGACCGCGATCTGCCGGTAGCGCCGCTGCGTCGCCAGGTAGAGCGCCCATGCGGCCAGCAAAAGAAATCCGCTCTCGCGGCAGAGCGGCGCTGCCGCCAGAATCACGTACAGCCAACACGGCCGCTCCGGATTCAGGTAGACCGCGAACCCAAGCGCCAGCGACGCCAGCGCCAGATCCACCAGCATGCGGTCCAGTGACACAATCGCCACCGGCGTGATCACATACAGCACCGCGTACATCGGCTGAATTCCGGCGCGTCCCAGCAGGATCGCGAGCCAGTACGCCCCCAGCCCCAGAAAAAACAGATTGCAGGCGAAGAACGCCGTGTCGATCCACTCAGGCCGCCCCAACGCGAGTATATGCGCCATCGCCGGAACCAGCACGCGCGGATAGCGCAGCGAAGGGTCGGGCACGGCGCGACCGATATCGCTGCGCTGCAGCGGGTCGTGCGCCATGTAGTGGTAGCTCTGCCCGTCGTAGCCGCCGCTGTTGGCGAACACGTAAATGTGCTCGAAGCCGAGCCCCGCCGGCAGCGGAAACTGCGAGCCGTGCATGAAGAGCGCAGTCCGGTTGCCGCCGTAATTCGCCCGCACCGTGAGCCACTGGAAACTCGCGCCCAGCGCGCAGCACAAGAGGGCCGCGGCGAGCGGACTCGGTTTCATTTGGGACCGGGCATAAAGCGCTTGATGAAATTCGTATCGAAGTTGCCCGCCTGAAAATCCGGATCGGCGAGAATCTTCTGCTGCAGCGGAATCGACGTGTGAATCCCCTCCACGATGAACATCCCAAGCGCGCGCTGCATGCGCCGGATGGCCTCGCCGCGATCGCTCCCGTAGGTCACGAGCTTGGCGACCAGCGAATCGTAAAAGGGCGGGATCACGCAATCCGTATAGGCCCACGTGTCCACGCGAACGCCGATGCCGCCCGGAAGATGGAAGCCCGTAATACGCCCCGGGGAGGGCACAAACGTCTCGGGATTCTCCGCGTTGATGCGGCACTCGATCGAGTGCCCGCGCACTTCCACCGGCCCGGGCAGAATCTCCTTCAGCGTCTCGCCTTGCGCGATCCGGATCTGGCTCTTCACGATATCGATCCCGGTCACGAATTCGGTCACGGGATGCTCCACCTGCACGCGCGCGTTCACCTCGATGAAGTAGAGGTTGCCGCGCTCGTCCATCAGAAATTCCACCGTGCCCGCGTTCGTGTAGCCCGCGTGCGATATGGCCTTGCGCAGCGCCACCGAAATCTCGCCGCGCTGCTTGTCCGTCACCGCCGGCGAAGGCGATTCCTCGAGCAGCTTCTGGTGGCGCCGCTGCACGCTGCATTCGCGCTCGCCCAGGATCTCCACGTTGCCGTGTTCATCGGCCAGAATCTGGAATTCGATGTGCCGCGGCGCGCCGATGTACTTTTCCAGGTAAACGTCGGCCGAGCTGAACGCGCTCCCCGCCTCGTTCTGCGCCTGGATGAAATTGGAGGGCAGCTCCTCGGGCCCGTTGACCACCCGCATTCCGCGCCCGCCGCCGCCCGCCGACGCCTTGAGGATGACGGGGTAGCCGATCTTCGCGGCAAGCTCCAGACCCTCCTCGGCGGAAGAGAGCACTCCGGGCGAGCCCGGGAGCACCGGGACGCCCATCTCGCGCATGAATGCGCGCGCGCGCTCCTTCACTCCCATCAACCGGATCACGTCCGGCCGGGGCCCGATGAATTTGAGGCCCGAGGTCTCGCAGACCTCCGCGAAGCTCGCATTCTCGCTGAGGAAGCCGTACCCCGGATGGATCGCGTCGACGTTGGTGATCTCGGCCGCGCTGATGATCGACGGGATATCGAGGTAACTGCGAGCGCTCTTCGCCGGTCCGATGCAGATCGCCTGGTCGGCAAAGCGAACATGAGAACTGTACCGGTCCGCTTCCGAGTAAACGGCTACGGTCTGGATTCCCAGTTCTTTGCAGGCGCTGATGACGCGAACGGCAATTTCGCCACGATTGGCGATCAGGATCTTCTTAAACCGTACGGACGGCAAATAGAGCCTCCCCGTACTCCACCGGCTGCCCGTTCATCACCAGCTTGCTCTCGATGATTCCGCTGGTTTCGGATTCGATTTCGTTCATCAGCTTCATGCTCTCAATGATGCAGAGCACCTTGCCGGGCTGGACGCGTTCGCCGACGCGCACGAATGGCGGGAGTTCCGGCGACGGAGCTTCGTAAAAGGTCCCGACGATCGGCGATTTGACCAGGATGAGGTTCGGGTCATGCGGCTTCTCGGCCTTCTCCCTGGGCGCCTCGGCGGCGTGGATCGCTGCGGGCGCATGGGGAGCGGCAGTGGTCGCGGAAACTGCCATCGGCGCGGAGCCGATCACCACGTCCTGGGCGAACCCGGCCCGGCGGATGCGCACGCGATTGTCCCCGCGCTGCACTTCCAACTCCGCGACACCGGTCTCCGCGGCCAGGTTGATTAATTCGCGAATCTCATCAACTGTCATCAATGGATTAGCTTAACACTAGTGGGGCAGCCAATCCTGGCTGCGCGCCGGCTTTCAGCCGGCGCTCCACGGAGACCGCCCTCGCCTTCAAATTACCCGTCCGCCGCGGCACTTTCCAAGGGAGCTCCCCCTTGTTTGCTAAGGCTTTCGACCGCGCCCGCCGTCCGCGGTCACGCCCCCAGGAACTCGTCATAAATCGTCGCCATCGCGCGCGCCGAATCCGCCCGGGTGAAATGGGTGCGCATCCGCACCGCCGCGTTGGACGCCAGTCCCTGCCGGAGCTGGGCATCCTCCAGTAGCCGCGCCAGGCAGGCCGCCAGCGCCCGGCTGTCGCCTGCGGGAAACAGGATTCCGCTGCGGCCGTCTTCCACTAATTCGGGATTGCCCGCCCACGTCTGAGGCCACCGGGCAGCACCCGCACGACATGGCCTCCATCAGGGAGTTGGAAAGCGCCTCGGAGAGCGAAGGCAGCACGAAAATATCGATCGCCCGCAGCCACGGCGCCACATCGCGCACCGCCGGTTGGAAGTGGCAGTCCGGGTCGGCGCGCGCCTGCAGTTGTTCCAGCATAGGCCCGCTCCCCACGATCAACAGCTTGACGCCCGGGTAGACCCCGCGCAGACGCTCGAAGGCTTCCATCAGGGTGAGCAGTCCCTTTTCGGGGCGCAGCGCGCAAATCACGCCGATCACCACTGCGGTGTCCGTCCAGGGGAGTTCCGCTCGCGGACCGTCGGGATGAAACATGGCCGTATCCAGCCCGTTGTAGGCCAGCCGTAACATGGATGCCGGCACGTCGTCCTCCGCCTGGAGTTCGCGGGCCACCGCGCGCGAGTTCACCACGATGCCGTCCACGATGCGGTCGGTCAGCCGCAGCAGTTGCCGGGTACCGCCCGGCGTCAGCGCCCGGTGGGCCCGCTGGCTGGAGAGCACCACGGGAGTGTGGAAAAAGCGCGCCACCGGTACCGCGAAAATATCCAGCGGCACGTCGAAGGCATGCACCAGCCGGATCCGGTGCTTCCTCAGGTACAACCCCATGCGCCATGCCCCGGCAAACGCCGAGCGCGAGACCAGCGAACGGACGCCAAGTTCGAGGATCGGCACGCCCGCGTCGCGCAGGTCGTTGGCGCGGAACCCACCGTCGGTGAAGCAGCCAACGTGGGGCTCAAACCGCTCGCGATCGAGCGCGAGGGCGATCTCCGCCAGCTGCCGTTCGGAGCCGCCCAATCCCAATTCCCGCGCCATTAACATCACCGGCCGCCTGGGGTTGGAACTCATACGGGTTTGGACTCGCTCACAAGGGCCACAATGTCATAATGAAACAATCTTGGCCATGAGCGAACAAGTATTGAGCCGGGTTCAACAAATCGCCTCGGACGTGCTGCTGGTAGACGTGACCGCGGACTCCTCGCCGGAGACCGTCGAAAGTTGGGACTCCGTGCAGCACTTGAACCTCATCCTGGCGGTCGAAGAGGAGTACGGATTCCAGTTTTCGCCGGAGGAGATGGATGGCGCGAAGACCGTGGGAGCGATCGCCGGCCTGGTTTCCGCCCGGCGCGGCGTCTGATGGCACTGGAGATCCTGCCCTACACCGCGGACAGGATTGAGGCCGTCCGGGCCTTCAACCAGCGCCTCGCATCGCGCGGCATCTCGGCCGATCACGAGCAGTTTCCCGAAACTCCGGACCCTGGTTGGCTGCCCGGCCTGGAGCTTTTTCTCGCGGCCGAAGGCGAATCAGTCCACGGCGGTTACATCCTGCGCCACCAGCGTTTCTCGGTCAACGGCCAGGAAGTCTCCGCCGCGCACTATCGCCTGCCGCTCTCGGAAGGCGTCATCGACCGGGCTTACTCCATGCTCGGCCTGCGCATGGTTCGCGACGCCCTGGCGCGCGAATCCAGGCTCTATGCCATGGGAATGGGCAGCTGGGACAAACCTCTGCCGCAAATGCTCAAGCGCCTGGGCTGGCAGGTCAGCGCCGTGCCATTTCACTTCAAGGTGGTGCGCCCGGCCGCGTTTCTGCGCAATATTCAGGTGCTCCGCACTTCAGCCCTACGCCGCCTCGCGCTCGATGCCGCGGCCTTCACCGGCGCCGGATGGGCCGCCATGAAAGCGATGGGCATTTCGCGGCGGCTGCCGTCGCGGAAGGTCGATCTGGCGCCCAGCTTCGCAGGCTGGGCCGACGAAATCTGGCAGCAGGCGCGTATGGTCTACCCCCTGCTCGCACTCCGCGACGCCCGCACCCTGGACGAGCTTTACCCGCCGTCCGACGCCCGCTTGCTGCGCGTCCGCACGCCCGGCGGCTGGGCGCTCCTGCTGGACACGAAGATGCAGGACCACAAGCAATTCGGAAATATGCGCGTCGGCACTCTGGTGGATTGCCTGGCGCCCCCCGCGTCGGCCGGCTCCGTCGTTCGCGCCGCCGCCAGCCTGTTGGAGCAGCACGGGGTGGATCTGATCATCTCCAATCAATCCCACACCGCGTGGTCGCAGGCGCTGCTCGATGCCGGCTTTCGGACCGGACCTTCGAACTTCCTGGTCGCGCTTTCCCCTGCCTTGGCGAAGGCCGACCAGTTTCATTTCAACCGCGGCGATGGGGACGGGCCGATTCATTTGTGAGCGAAAGGAGACCGATGCGGGCGCACGCGATCATGTATCACGACGTGGTGGAGAACGGCGATTTTGAATCGAGCGGGTTCCCCGGCGAAGGCGCGCATGTCTACAAATTGCGCCGCGAGGATTTCGCGCGCCACCTCGATGCCATCGCGGCGGCAGGCCCGCAGGTCGGTACCGTCCGCGACTTGAAGCCCACCCCCGTGCTGCTCACCTTCGACGATGGCGGCGTAAGCTTTCATCACCCCATCGCGGACCTGCTGGAGCAGCACGGTTGGCGCGGCCATTTCTTCGTCACCACCGACCGCATCGGCACCCCGGGCTTCCTCAGCGAGGCCGAATTGCGCGACCTGCATCGCCGTGGACACGTGATCGGCAGCCACTCACGCACCCACCCCACGCGTATGGCGGCGCTCGCGCGCGCGGAGTTGGATCGCGAATGGTCGCAAAGTATCGCTCGCCTCTCGGCACTCTTGGGCGAACCCGTGAAGACCGCCTCGGTGCCCGGCGGCTACTACTCGCGACAGGTCGCCGAGGCCGCAGCCGCGGCGGGCATCGACGTGCTCTTCACCAGCGAACCGACCTCCAAAGGCGCCGTGGTCGATGGCTGTGTAGTGCTCGGGCGCTACGTCGTCCAGCGTGGCATGGAGCCCAAATGGTCGGGCGGTTTCGCCGCGGGGCGCCTCGCCCAATGCTGGCGCCAGACAGCGCTCTGGAAAGCTAAGCGTGTGGCCAAGACGCTAGGCGGCAGCGGGTACCTGAAACTCCGCCAGGCGATTCTGGAAAGGAAGCACTGACATGCGCATATTTTGGGCACTGGCGTGGTCCGCGATCGCCATGGCACAGACCGTGCCGCTAAAAGATCGCTTACTGATTCTGGTCAACGACAAAGCACCCGAGAGCAACGCCGTCGGCCAGTATTACGCCGCCAGGCGCAACATCCCGGCGGCCAACATCCTGCACCTGAAGACCTCTACCTCCGAGAACATCTCCAAGGAAGAGTTTCACGACCAGGTCGAAGTTCCCCTCAAGAAATTCCTCGACGCGAACAACGGCGCCATGCTCCGCAAGATCATCTACATCGTGCCGACCTACGGTGTGCCGCTGAAGGCCGGCGGCCTGGCGCTCGATTCCGTGATCTCCATGATGTACGCCGGCCACGAAGAGATGAAGCCCCCTCTGCGCAATCCCTATGCCTCCGCCGTGGGTACCCGTCCGCCCCACTTCGCGGAGTGGAGCGATGGCGTGGCCGCCCCCAATAACTTCAAGATGTTCGTGGTCTCGCGCCTCGATGGGCCCAGCGCGGAGATCGCCAAGGGCCTGGTGGATAAAGCACTGGCCGGCGAAGCCGCGCTCAACCTGAAAAGCGGCGTCGCGTACTTCGATTATCAGGGCACGCGCGGCCCCTCGGAGTGGCAATACGCCATCGATAACGAGATCAAAGCCGCCGCCGAACTCAGCCGCAAGCAGGGCTTCGAGACCGTGCTCCACACCCAGGCCGACAGCCTCTGCCGCTCGCAGATGCCGCCCGCCTCCATGTACCTCTACGACGCCGAAAAGAAGCAGCTCGCCATCGAAAACATGGGCGCCACTACCGGCGTCGATTTCTCTTTCAAGCCGCTCGACGAGGCCGATTTCACCATGGCCATCGCCACCCAGTTCATCCAGAACATCGGCAACAGCATCGCGCTCAAGCTGGGCGTCAACGATCGCAATTTTATCCGCTTCGTGTACCCGCTCGTCCCCTTCCAGGGCTGGGAAAGCCAGGCCGATATCGTCCTCGAAAAGGTAGTCGATGGGGCCGTTGCCGCGCGCACCGCCGTGCGCATCGCCAACGACGAAAAGAAGATCAACAGCTTCAGCAGCCTGCGCCTCTCGGTCCGCAAGGGTCGCATCAGCGCGTGGCGCGACGCCACCGAAGTCGCGGCGATGGAGGACAAAAGCGGCAAGCCGCTGGCTCTCTCGCAGGCTGGGCTATCGGCCGTGTGCTGGTGTCTCACACTCAAGGAATTGACGGTCGCCGACGCCGCCGGCGTCAAGCTGTGGGAAGACCACTTCGCCACCGACAGCACCGCGCGCTATCAATGGCATCTCGCGCCGCCCTCCGGTCCCAAGGCCCTGTGGGTCTGGGGCTGGTACGGCATGGCCTTCGATTCCTACCGCTTTGTCCCCGGTGCCGTGGGCGCGCAGTTGACCTCCTTCACCGCCCTCAGCATCCGGACCCCGGCGAATCCCGATCCCAAGGTCTACCACCAGGCCGCCGTGCGCTGGGGCGGCAACTGGGTGCCGCGAATGTTGGAAGAAGGTGTGACCGCCACCTGGGGAGCCGTCGACGAGCCATATGCCACCATGTACGCCCCCGGCGGGAATGTCTTCGATCACCTGTGGGCCGGCTACAATTTCGGCGACAGCTTCTACATCGCCCAACCCGCCGTCCGCTGGGTCATGGTCGCGGTAGGCGACCCCCTCTACTCCCCGAAAATCCACAACGAGCCGCGACCGTAAAGTAAGGGAGCGCTACCCGCACACCACCTGGCGTAGCGCTCCCGTCGCGGCTCGTTGATTAGCCCTTCTTCACAGGCGCAGCCGGAGCCGCGGGCTTGATCTTGTCGATCTCGTTGAAGTAAACCTTGCGCCCTTCATCCATCGCCTGGTTGGAGAGGATCACCGCCACCGAATCCGCCAGCCCGACTTCGAGATCGGCCTTCGGCCTTTTCCCGTCGCGGCAATTCTGGAAGAAGCTCTCGAGCTCCGTGTCCACCGGATTCCGCTGCTCTTCCTGAAGGATCACGCCCTTGGTCGTGAGCCAGCGCTTGGCGAACTTCACTTCCTTATCCAGGAAGCCTTCCTTCCCCGTGAAATCCAGGTCGCCGGTCATGATCGGAATCGGTGTCGCCGGCCCGCCCGAAGCCACCATCGTCGCGCCCGCGACAAACGCCTTCTTCTTCTCTCCGGCCTTGGTGGTCTCCGCGGCTGCCTTGGGGGGCTCGCGATACCACCACGCGATCGGCGGCGTGCCATCGGCCCCGACCGTGATTTCGACCGTGCCGTCCGTGCCCATGATGATCTCGCCCATCTCGGCGCGGCCCGCGTTGAAGTACGGCAGGAAGCTGTTGGTGCTGATCGAAGAATAGGTCAGCTTCTTGCCGCCCGGGTACTTGTAGATCAACTGGATGTTGTCGTAGACGTCGCGGCCATCCTTCAGCGTGTCGAGGCTTCCCAGCCCCATCACGAACTCCGGCGAAGATCCGAACATCCAATCCGCCACGTCCACCTGGTGCGACGTCAACTCGGCGGTCAGCCCGCCCGACATCGACCGGAAGACGCGCCAGTTGGCGATATTCTTCTCGCCGCCCGGCTTCATCGTCCACAGCGAGCTCGGCTTGTTCACCATGTTGCGGTGCCACTGCGCGTGGATGTGGTGCACGTCGCCGAGAATGCCCTTATCCACCATGCTCTTCACCGTCTGGTAGAAGTAGCTGTAGCGTCGCTGCAATCCCGTCTGCAGCGTCTGTTTGGAGTGCTCGTTCGCGAGCGCGCGCAACGCGTGAACTTCTTCGGGCTTGAAGACCAGGCACTTTTCGCAGAACACGTGCTTGCCGGCCTGCAGTGCGTCCTTCGTCACCGGGAAATGGACGAACAGGGGCGTGGTGACGAACACCGCGTCCACATCCTTCTGGGAGAGCAGTTCGCGATAATCCTTGAAGGTCTTGGGATTGGTCCCGATCGTATCCACGCCGTGCTTGAGGTTCTCGTCGTTGATGTCGCAGAGCGCCACGCACCGGCCGTTATCGATGCCTTTGAGGTGCTTCAGGAGATAGCTTCCCCGGCTTCCGGTGCCGATCATGCCGAACTGCACCTGGTCGTTCGCGGCTCTGACCTTTTGGATCGCGGGGGCGCGATTCACAGTGGCCGCAGCCACGGCGGTCACGGCTCCTGCAACTTTCAGCAAATCGCGGCGGGAAACGTCTTTGTCCTGAGCCATACGTAGGCACCTCTTCCTGTATTTTCCCCGATTGTAACATGCCGATTTTGCATCGCTCGCCCAGACCCGATTGCAGGGGGAGAAGCGCTGATGGACAATATCCGTATGTATAGAAGTCTCTGCGTTTGTAACGGGATCCTCCTCGCCGTTGCGTCACTCCACGGGCAGACGCCGGCGGCCGCCGTCCCAACCTTCGATGTCGCGTCCATTCGACCTTCCGCGCCGATCACACCGGAGATGGTCCAGGCCGGCAAGCTCCACGCCGGCATGAAGATCGATGGGGCCCGCGTCGACATCGGAAATTTCACCCTCTTGCAGTTGATCACCAAGGCCTACGACGTCAAGAGCTATCAGGTCCAGGGTCTGCCCTGGATGGTTCCCATGGCACAGCGCTTCGATGTGATCGCCAACCTTCCGCCCGGAGCCACCAAGGAGCAGGTTCCCCAGATGCTTCAGGCGCTCCTCGCCGACCGCTTCAAGCTCGTCATTCATCAGGAGACCAAAGATCAGAAGGTCTATGCGCTGGTGGTCGGCAAGGGCGGCATCAAGATGAAGGAGACCGTGCCTGCGCCTGCCGACGGCGCGGCCCCAAACCCCGGCGTCACGGGCAGCAGTTCCGTGACCATCAATACCAGCAAGGGCGGCGGCTCGGAAGTCTCCACCGGCACAGGCCTGCGCCAGAAAATGACCCCTTCGGCCGATGGCAAGTCCATGCACTTCGAGATCTCCAAGGCCAGCATGGCCCTCTTCGCCGAGGGCATGACCCCACTGGTGGACCGGCCCATTCTGGATATGACCGAGTTGAAAGGCGAGTACGAAGTGGCTTTCGACATCTCCATGCAGGACCTGATGGCCGTAGCGCGCGCCGCCGGCGCCAATGTGCCCGCGCCGGACGCTTCCGCCACCGAGGCCTCCGATCCGCAGGGTTCCATCTTCACCGCCATGCAGGGTCTCGGCCTGAAGCTGGAGCCGCGCAAAGCGCCGCTCAAGATGATCGTCGTCGAAAAAGCCGAGAAGGCCCCAACCGAGAACTAGTGGGACAGGCCTCCCGGCCTGTCCATCTAATCTGCTGTTGGTCCGCAGCGATGCCCTACGTGTGGAAACGCTCCAGCGTCCGCGGGTTGTATGCCCAGTGGAACTCGAGCTCGTAGCCCATGGAGCGCGCCAGCCCGTCGAGATCCGGGAACAGCGTGGCGTACGTGATGTTCATGCGATAGAGTTCGCGCATACCGGTTTCCCGCACCGCGTTGGTCAGCACGATCTTGGCGAGAATGTTCTCCTGGTCGCGATCGCTCAAGATCTCTTCCACCGGGACATCCAGCACGCCCGGCACGGCGAAGGTGCCCGATTGCGCGATCAGCCGCCGGTTCATCGTGTGCGGCTCGCCCATCCAGATGAAACGGTGCGTGCCCTTCAAGTAATAGCGGCTCAGATTGCCCTTGACCCGCGGATCCATGCGGCGCGGCCGGTCCGCGCGGCTGCTATCGATTCCCGCCGGATTCATCGCCCAGACCACGCCGTCGTTGAGCGTGCGCTCCAGCGCGAAGAACGCCGCCACGTAGGGCGACCACGTGAAATCGATCAGGCGCGTCGGCGCGCCGTGATGCTGCATGAGCGCCGAGCCATTGAAAATCGTCCTCGCGGCTCCGGCGGCTGCGTCAGAAACTGGTGCGCCTTGCGTTTGAAGACGCGCAGGATGCGCGCCTCCTGTTCCGGCCACGCGCCCTTGTCGACTCCAAAATTCATCAGGTAGCGCGAGAGCGAACTGTATAACGGCCAGCGCTCGTCGCGCTCGCCGCGAAAGGCCCAGTTGGAATACGGCGGCTGGATCACCAGCTTCAGAAACGCCTCCCAGGATGGTCAGCCGGAAGACGCGATAAGTACCTTTGGCCCGTTTCGACGCGCGGGCATCTACTGACTATCGTAGCGGTAGAGCGCCTGCTCGATGGACACGCCGCGGACGTCGATGCGCTTCAGGTCGGTCGTGCCCACACCGTGGGCCTCCGCCAGCAGCAGCGTGTTGTCCGCCTTGTGGAAGGGCGCCGTGCCGCGCGTGGCGCGCGGGTTGTAGCCCATCACGGCGGTCGACACCGCGTCCGTGCACACCGGGTTCAGCCCGGCGATCAGCACGCCCGGGCTTGACCACGCGCACACCGCGAATCCACGGCCCTTCGCCGCCCGCCGTCGATTCCACGCCGTCGATAATCTGCCAGGTGGATCGGCCGCACCACTGCCAGGTCCGCCACTACGCGCGACACGCGGATATCCGGCAGTGTTGGTGACCCCGGTTGGACGCTCGCATCCAGCAACTCCGCCGGCGCGATCTTCGCCGGCTGGCGCTTGCCGAAGTGGACCACCGCCGCGCGCCCCTGTGTAGGGCTTCTCGTTCGGATCGTCCACTCCCGCATCGTCGCCGTAGATCGAGGCCGGGACGTATGCCGAAGCAGTTCTTGAGCGAGAGCGTCACGCCGCAATCGGCATGATTCTTGAGCTTCGCCAGGCTGACGAACACGTCGGTATCTTCGTACGCCTGGTTCATCACGTACTCCGGATACATGTAGGCCTTGCCCGGAAATTTGAAGCGCGCATACTTCTTGCGCTTGCCCAACGCATTGGTGTTCTCGAACTCCACGCCCGTCGCGGCCGATTGCAGCGCGCGCAGATTCCAGCCCGAATCCAGGATCACGTCTTCCAGCGGTCCCGCCGTGGCCCACGCGCTTTCCACGAAGCGTATGCGCTTCGCGCCCGCGCGCCCCAGCAGGTACGCCGTCGCGCCCTACCACCTTCGGATGCGTGTAGTGGGTCAGCCCCAGCGCCATGCCCTGAAAGCGCTGGCTGGGCGCGCCCGTCATGTTCACCTTGACGGTGACGGTCTTGTTGCGCACCAGTTTTTCGATGCCGCCCAACTGGTCGAACATGGCGGCCATCTTCGCCGTCACGTCTTCATCGTAGGTAGGCGCATTTGGCGATGGCGACAGGGGCCGCGGGCGGCTCCACAGCGCCTTTGCAGAAGCGGGGCGGCGGCGGGTGTCGCCGAAATCATCGCGATCCATTCTCTTCGGGTCATGCTATTGCTCCAGTCTGATGGTGGCGCAGACGCCGACGCGGTCTACGTCGACACCCCAGCCTTCTTCGGTCTTATAAACTGTCCAGCGTCTTGTCGGCGACATCGGGCGTGATCAAAGTCGCGTGTTTGAATTCGCCCAGATAAGTGCATCGCGACATTCTCCACCGGATAGTCCGAATAATTCACCAGGTGGACGACCGCCGTTTTGCCTCCGGGCGCGGCGAGGTAGTTCGAGAGCATCGACGACACGTTGAACAGCCGCACCCCCATGTTGCGGCGTCCGATCATGGAGTTGACGTCGTGCCAGATATCGTTGAGCCGTTCCAGTTCGGCCTTTTCGAGGGTGATTTTTCCGGCGCCCGGAGTCGGGTCTTTCCATCCCGGCGGCCCGGTCAGCAGCGTGCCGCCGCCGCGCGTGAAGTTGCGAAGAATTTCCTTCTGTTCGGGCGTGAGCGCTTCGGCATCCACGTTGACCGCCATGGTCGCGCCCGCCAGCGCCGCGGGTGAAAGCTGCTGCCGCGGAATCGGGCGCACCGGAGTGTGCTTCACCGCGATCATGTCGAGGATCCCGCCCGAGAGCAGTCCGCCCTTCCCGGGATCCTGCACCAGGGCCAGCGTGCCGCCTTCCGGCATGGTGCGCCATTCGGGATGCTGCTCGAAATAGGCGCAGCAGGCGTGGCGATGCGCTTCCAGGTACCCATCGCGGCTTCCTCGCGGGCCGCCAGCCGCGGAATCAGGTCGTCATCGAATGCGATCACCCAGCGCGCGCCGGAGATGCCGCTGCGTCGGCGATCACCTGCAGATAACGCGTCGTGGTGACCACGGTCTTGGGCGGCGGCAGGTTGGCGATCCACACCGTCGGGTTGCCCCAGGAACGAACCGCCCGCAGAAAGCCGGTGTTGGTATCGATCCAGACCCCGGAGGTCGGCCCCGATTTCTTGGCGCCTTCATCGTCCGCCGAGATCCCCGGCCAGACTCCCTGATTGGTGCCGACGATCGCCGCGCCCGACCCGAGCGGCATGCGCGTGCGCGGCCCGAGCACAATCACCGGAACGCTCTTGATGCCGAGGGCGACATCCTCTGGAAATTCGCCCTCGAGCACGATCCCATCGACCTTGCTCGCCAGCGCGCCCTCGATCTCGTTCGCCGATGTGACTACCGCCAGTGCCGACACCCCGCGAGCCTGCGCCGCCGCGACAAACTCGGGCGTATAGCGCGTCAGAAGAAGACAGTTGACCGGTGTCCCCGCCAGCAGCTCCAGGGAGCGGGCATCATTCCAGGGCCACCGCACCGGAACCCAGCCCGCCGGCCCCGTCGCCGCCCCACAAAGCAGCGGCAGCAACCCGAGCAGTCCCAGTCGCATCCACATGAGACTAGCGTACAACACCAGTGGGACAGGCCTCCCGGCCTGTCCATCTAATCTGTATTACTTGTCTTTTTCCGGCGTAAACTTCAGCGCAGCAGAGTTGATGCAATAGCGCAATCCAGTCGGTGCCGGCCCGTCATCGAACAAATGCCCCAGGTGCGCATCGCACTTACTGCACAGCACCTCGGTGCGCTTCATGAACATGCTGTTATCCGTCTCCGTGGCCACATTCTCTTCCGCCGCCGGAGCGTAGAAGCTCGGCCACCCCGTGCCGGAATCGAATTTTTCATCGCCGCGGAATAAAGTGGTACCGCAGCATGCGCAGCGGTACAGGCCAGGTTCGTGATTATCCCAGTAGCGGCCCGTAAACGCCCGCTCCGTTCCCTTCTTGCGCGCCACGGCAAACTCTTCCGGCGTGAGTTCCTTCTGCCATTCGGCATCGGTCTTGGCAATCTTGTTCACTTGGATAGTCTCCCCTCTCTTCCCATTATCCAGGAAGAGCACGATCCTAATCCCGCGCCCGCTCCCCGACTGCCGCGGATTGGGCAAAGGACGTTCGCGCCGGTACCATAGCGCCATCAATCCGGCAAAGGCCACCGGCATGATCAGGAACGCGCGTCGTGGAGTGCCGCCTAGCTGATCCACCTTGCCAACCCGAATGCGGCCGCCGAAGCCAGGCCGCCGATCACCACCGTTTGGACGCCGCCCCGGAACGGCGAAATGCCTGTCAGCCGGCCCTTCACGTACCCGAAGATGAAGAGCGCAATCAGGGTGACCACCACCGACGCCATGAGCGCCGTGTGCAGATCCTCCGTCATCATGTACGACGAGAGCGGCACCATTCCGCCTACGATATAAGAGATGGCGATCGTCGCCGCGCTATTGCGGGCGCGCTTGGGGTCCGGTTCCTCGAAGCCCAGTTCGAACCGCATCATGAAATCCACCCAGCGTTTCTGGTCGGCGCTGATCGCGGCCACTACCGGCTTGATGTCGGCTTCGGCCATGCCGAAATCGCGAAAAACATCGGCCACTTCATCGCGCTCCTTTTGCGGAAGCTCGATCGTCTCCTTCAACTCGCGCTGCCGCTCGCTCTCGTAATGATCCCGATCGGTCCGCGCCGCCAGGTAGCCGCCAAGCCCCATCGCGATCGATCCCGCCGCAATTTCGGCGAGACCCGCGATCACTACGAGCTTGCTCGTGGCCACCGCCGTCCCCGTGAGTCCCGCGGCCAGCGCGAACGGAACCGTTAGCCCGTCCGACATACCGATCACGACATCGCGGACCGTATCAGACGCCTGAAAGTGTTTCTCGACGTGCGGGTTGTGCATGAACTCAAATCATCGCATGCCGGACGTGCTCGACGATCCAACGTACTGGGGTACTCATTCGGTAATCACCTTAGCCGAAACAGTACTTTTGCAGAGTCCGGTTGTGGGGTTCAAAGCCTGATCCAGTGATATTCTTAACACTTGTTGGAGGAATTTAGACGATGCGAAATGTACTGAAATTGGTCGGACTCGGACTCGTTTTGGCCGCCGCTGCCTTTGCGGGCATATCGCCCCCAGACGCTCCGGAAATCAACCCGGCGTCCGTTGCCACCCCGATAGCATTGCTCGGCGGCGCGGTGTTGATCGTCCGCAGCCGCATTCGACGCTAGGTTTGTCCATCGCTACGCGGATCCTACTCGGTGCCGGCGTCCTTGTCGCCGAATGCCTTTGGATCCGCCGCACCGGGGTCTGGACCTTCCAACCTTTCGGCGGCGTAACCAACCTCCAAAGCCTTATAGGTTGGCTCTTTCCCTTCCTGATCTTCTCGTTTTGCGTCCTGATTCCGCGCCGGCACTCGCTCGCGCCGAGCGCGCCCGAGAGCTCACGCTGGACACCGGCCGCCGCCCATCTCCTCTCGTTCTCCCTCTTCGCGGCCGTCACCCTGCAACTCTGCAATACGGACCACGAGACCAGGGCTGCCGCATCCCTCACGATCCTCTGGTTCATCCTGGGCGCAGCCAGTCTCTCAGCCCTGGGCGCCGCCACCCTGCCCCCGAAGCTTCAACGCCTGTGGAATCGCCAGGCCCTCCTCCTGGGCGGTGCCATGACAGTGGCCAGCCTGGTGATCTTCCGCCTCTTCCAGGGACTTTGGAATGACGGTTCGGCAGTCACGATGCAGGCTGCGCGAGCTGGTTCTCCTCAGCCTCGGATTCCATGTCTTTACCGCCGCCAAAGTCATCGGGACGGAGCGTTTTTCGGTACAGATCCTGCCCGCCTGTTCGGGCTACGAAGGGATGGGTCTCTTCCTTGCCTTCTCCCTCGCCTGGGTCGCGTGGTTTCGCAGGGAATATCGATTCCCGGCGGCGCTCCTGCTGGTGCCCGTGGGCCTCGCGCTTTCCTGGGCGCTCAACGTGCTTCGTATCGCAGGCCTCATCATTATCGGCCACTTCGGTTATCCCAAAATCGCCCTCGGCGGATTCCATTCGCAGGCCGGCTGGATCGCCTTCACGCTGCTGGCGGTCGCCTTCTGCGCGCTCTCCCATCAAATCCCCGGAATCCGCAGCGGCAGGCCGGCTCCTGCAGACCCCTTACGTATCCACGATCCGGCACCCCTCTACCTGGGCCCTTTCGTCGCCATGCAGGCCGCCGCCATGATCTCCATGGCTGCCACCAGCGGTGTCGAGTGGCTCTATCCTCTCCGTGTACTGGCCCCTGCAGCTGTGCTTCTGTGGTATCGCAGAGACTATCTGCGCACCCTGCTCCGCCCGGGTATGGTCGCCTGGTCCACCACAGTTGGGATCGCGGTCGCGGCGCTGTGGGCTGGTGTCGCGTGGCATGCCGCGCCGCAACTTCGTCAGGTTGAGCTGCCGTGGCGTGGGATCTGGTGGTTCTTCCGATTCGCGGGCGCCGTGGTCATCGCGCCGCTCTCCGAGGAACTGGCCTTCCGCGGTTATCTCATGCGACGCCTTCAACGGCCCGACGCGGAAAAGGTGGATCCCCGCCACCCCGGCTGGCTCGGTCCCGCCCTCTCCTCCATCGCCTTCGGACTTCTGCACGGAAGCCGCTGGATCGAGGGCATCGCGGCCGGCCTTCTCTACGCTCACGTTTACGCAAGAAGGGGGCGCCTGGGCGATGCAATCCTCGCCCACGCCGTCACCAACCTGATCCTGATGGCCGCGGTCTTCTACACCGGCGACTGGCGCTTTTGGTAGCTTACACCGCGTGCTTGCGCCGCATGCTGGATGCACGCACCACCAGTTTTGGCTCCAGCAGCAGCGTTTTGGCCTTGACCTGGGCACCCGTTTCCAGTAGCGCCAGCGCCAGGCGCGCTGTGCGGTCTCCGATCGCATCGCTCTGCTGGTCCACGCTGGTTAACGGCACGCGCAGAAAATCCGCGTAGGCTACATTCCCGCAGCCGACGACCGCCACGTCCTCGGGAACGCGCAATCCGGCCTCGAGCGCGGCCTTCATCGCTCCCATCGCGGTCGGGTCGTTGTAGCAGAAGACGCCGTCCGGCCGGTGCTTCAGTTCGAGCAGTTGCTTCATCGCGTCATAACCGCTGGCCTCGCCGGCATCGTCCCCGTGTTCACGCATCACCACGTATTCCACCGGACTGGACAACTGGTTGGCACGCAGGGCGAGCCGGAACCCATCCGCGCGACCCAGCGCCGTGCTGACGCACGGACCGCCGATGTGGGCAATCCGCCGGCACCCGGCTTCCACCAGGTGGGTGGTCGCCAGCGCGCCGACTGCCTCGTCGTCCACGCCCACGAAATTCGCCGACAGGCCGTCGAATTTCCGGTCGATCAGCACGTACGGTACCTTCTGTTCCTCCAGCCGGAGGAACGTCTCCACGGAGGATTGCGTCGAGGCCACGATCAGCACATCCACGCGCCGCGCCAGCAGTTGATCGATCTCCTGCTGTTCCAGTTCCGGATCGTCTTCGGAGGACGAGAGCACCAGGCTGTAGCCCCGCTTGCGCAGCACGCTCGAGATCGCCTTCGCCACCTGGCCGAAGAAGGGATGCACCAGGTCCGGCACCACCAGTCCCGCGATATAACTCCGTCCCGTTACCAGCGCGCGTGCCGCCAGGTTCGGCCGGTAGTTCAGCTCCTTCATGCGCTTCAGCACGCGCTCGCGAGTCTCCGCGCTGATGTCCGGATGGTCGCGCAAGACCTTCGAGATTGTCACCACCGAGAGGTTCAGATCCCGGGCAATATCCTTCAGTCGTGCGGCCATGTCACTGAGGAGGCGCGAACCCGCCGCGTCCGCCGCCGCCGGCCGGAGGCTTGAGCTCGTAGCCCGCGGGCGGTTCGCCGCCGAGCAGGTAGCGCACGAAATAATCCCAGCGGCGCCGGATCATGTAAGGCTCGTTGCCGAAGCCGTGATTGCGGTTCGGCAGCAACAGCAGGTCGAAATCCTTGTTCGCCTTGATCAATTCGTTGACCACCAGCATCGTGTTGTAGGGCGGCACGTTGTTATCCATGGTGCCGTGGGCCAGCAGAAGGTGGCCCTTCAGGTTCTTGGCGAACAACTGATTGGCCTGCGCGTCGTAGCTGGTGGTGCCGTCGTCATTGGTCTTGAGCAGTCCCTGCCACTTTTCCGCCCAATCGTCTTCGTATTCCCGATTGTCGTGATTGCCGGCTTCGCTGATACCCACCTTGAAGAAATCGGGGTAGTGGAACATCGCGCCCGCCGTCGCATAGCCGCCACCCGAGTGGCCGTAGATGCCGGCGCGATCGATGTCGATCCAGGGATATCGCTTGGCGAGCTGCTGCATGCCGGTCACCTGGTCGGGCAGCGTGTTGTCGCCCAGGTTGCCGAAGTAGGCCTCGTGAAATTTCTTGCTGCGCCACGGCGTGCCCATGCCATCGATCTCCACCACGATGAAGCCGAGTTCCGCCAGTGCCTGGCAATCGCCGCGCGCCGCCGAGAAACTCCGGCTGCCCACACTTCCGGTCTGCGGACCCGGATAGATGTGATTCACGATCGGGTATTTCTTCGTCGCGTCGAAGTTGCCGGGCTTGAACATCAGGCCGTAGAGATCCGTAACGCCGTCGCGCGCTTTCACCGTGAACGGCACCGGCGGTTTCCATCCGGCGGCCTGAAGTTTGGTGATATCCGCGTGCTCAAGTTGTGTGATCAGCTTGCCGGTGTCGTCGCGCAGCACGGCCGTGGGCGGCACGTCGGGCTTGGAGAAGGTGTCCACGAAGTACTTGCCCGAAGTGGAAAGCGCGATCTCGTGATTGCCATCGTCCGGGGTCAGCAGCGTCAGATTCCCTTGCCGTCGAAGCCGATGCGATAGAAGTGAATGAAATAGGGGTCTTGGCCCTTCTCGCGTCCCACGCCCAGAAAGTAAAGCTGGCGATTCTTTTCGTCGACGCGCAGCAACTGCGTCACATTCCAGTCGCCCGACGTGATCTGGTTCTTGAGCTTGCCGCTCTCCGCATCGTAGAGGTACAGATGGCCCCAGTTATCGCGCTCGCTGAACCAGACGAACTCCTTCGACTCGGGCAGAAAACGCCAGTTGACGCGCCCGTTGCCGGATTCGAAAAAGGTCGGGACCTTTTCCTGCAGAACGTCGCGCACCGCGCCAGTGGTCGCATCGGCGATCCGCAGGACTTCTTCCTTGTGGTCGCGCGAGGTGGAGACGAACGCCATCTTGGCACCGTCCTTATCCCACTGCACGTCCGCCCATTCGCCGCCGCGGCAGGCGACGTTATCGCAGAGAGTGGAGCGGTGCTGGTCGGCGGGCAGCTTCAGGCGCACTACGCGCGGACCATCCAGATCGACCACCACGCGTTGAATGGTCGTGACCACTTCATCGCCGGGCAGCGGATACTTCCAGGCCTGCAGGGTGGGGTGCCCCACTTTGGTGTCGACAAGATACATCTCGCCGACTCCGCGCTGATCCTGCTGGAAAGTGGCGATGCGTTTGGAATCCTCCGACCACAAGACCACCGGCCGGTTGCTGGAGGCCCAACCCGCATTGTCCGTCGCGTAGCCGAAATCCTTGATTCCGTCCGTGGTCAGGGGCGATTCCTTATTGGTCGCAACGTCGCGCACCCAGAGATTCGAATCGCGGATGAAGGCCGCATGCTTCTTGTCAGGCGAGAGAACCTCGGGAGCCGCCGCGCCGGCGCCTCCGCCGCGTCCTCCCCTACCGCCGCCACGTCCGCCGCGGCCGCCGCCTGCGGCTGACCCACCTTCGAGCGCGGTGCATTTTGCGCCCTGCACGTCGCATTGCCAGCGGCCGCCGGCCTGGAAGGAAATCGATAGGCCGTCGCTCGAGAACTCGATCTCCTGGAAGGGAAGCTGCTCACCGGTGTACTGCCGCCCCGACGCGCTGGAGAGCGCGGCCGCCACTTTGGCATGGGCGAACGCCGGCGCGCGCGTGCCTTTTGCCGGGTCCACCAGGATGAACGCGCTGCCTGCCGCCGTGGTCACGCGATACCAGAAGCGCTCGCCGGCGAGCCATGTGGGACGAACGCCCGCGCCCAACACGAGCGGAGTCGTGTTGTAGCCCATGAATTTTTCGGCGTGCGCGTATTCCGCGGAGGTGAATTTCATCTGGCCAACGGCCGGCCAGACGGCGAGCAAAGACACAGCGAGACAGCGGGTTCTGGTTAGCATTTACGAGGGATGATCACATCCGCCCGGCATAAAAGTCAAGCGGATGGGCAGGTAGCATGCGGGTAGCGCTCCCTGACGGTCGCGGCTCGTTTCGCGTAACAGTCTCTGTATCCAGCACCGAATCCAGGGGTGCGGCAATCAAACGCTATCCGCGACCGTCCCCCGGGTATTATCGCGCCGGTCTCCTCCACGTAGGGGAACCATCGTGCAGCCGTTAACGGGCTTACGGAAGGTCAGCACCACCTCAGGTCAACGTATCCTGCGCAGGATAAAGACTGTTGGTGTCGGGGCGAAGATAAATCTCGTGTTGGCGTGAATTGCGGATTGCAATAGGCTTAATTCAGGTTCACCGTAACCGGGGTCGATTGGCCGATCTTGTTGACCATCGTCACGGTGACTGAAACGATCGCTTGGGTGTTGCCGTTGACCGTGAAGGGTTGCGTGAAAGTGAACTGGCCGCCGAAGGGCGTCGCGCTCGAGCCGCCGAAATAGGAAGAGAACAGCGTGTCCACCGGAATCGTCAAGCTCGTCGTTTGCAGATTGCTGCCGGGCGCGGCGTTGAACGTGAAGATCACCTGGGTGACTTCGCGATCCGTCACATAGCCCACGATGGTCACCGTGAACCCCGTGCCGTTGCGCGTCGCTGTCACGGTTGTCGGCACCGGAGCCAGGGCTGCGATGCGGATGGTGGACCGCGGCGCCGGAACCGGTGTCACGTCCTGCCCCGAGGCCTGCAGTTGCGCCGTGATCGTGATGAGACCGGCAACGGTGCCGGTCTGCACTCCGACGCTGCTCGACCCCACAGTGGAGCCTGCGGGAATCGTGATCCGCGCCGTGCGTCCGCCAGTGGAGAAGACGATCGCGGGATCGTCCGGTCCGCTATCCGGCGCGAAGGTGAGCGTGAGCGTCACCACCACATCGACCGGGTAAGGCGTTCCCAGCGAGACCGTGAGTTGCGGCTGCTGCAGCGGCGGCGAGGTACTGGTGATGCCGCCGAAATTCAGCGGCGGCGTCGGGGGCAGCACCACTGTCAATGGAAACGGCTTGCCGGCTGTGGTCCCCGCGCTGTCCTTGACCGTGGCCGTGATCGTGAAGTTCCCGGCCGCTGTCGGCGTTCCCGAAATGATTCCACCTGCCGATATGGTCAGCCCCGCCGGTAGTCCAGTCGCGCTCCAGGTGAACGGCGGCACTCCGCCGGTCGCGCCCAAGGTGGCCGAATAGGCGGTTGCCACCGTGCCATTGGGAAGGACGGTCGAATTGATCGTGATCGCCGCGGGCGCGACAGTCAGCGCGAGTCTCTGCGCCGCGCTCGTCCCGGCCGCATCCTTCACGCTTACACTGACCGTGAACTTTCCCGCCGCCGTTGGCGTTCCGGTGATTGCTCCCGCAGCATTCGCGCTCAAGCCATCGGGCAGTCCGCTGACCGACCACGTATAGGGCTTGACCCCGCCCGCCGCGGCCAGGGTGGCCGTGTAGGCGCTGTTCACCGTGCCATCGGGGAGCGCCTGCGTGGTGATCGTCAGGCCCGCCGGAGTAATCGCGATATTGAATGTCGCGTTCGCCTTCGCGCCCGCGGAATCGGTGACCGAGCCGCCGATGGCATACTGTCCGGCGGTGGTTGGTGTGCCGCTGATCGCGCCGGCGGAGGAGCCGCTCAACCCGTCCGGCAGTCCCGAGACGGAATACGAGTAAGGCGGCACGCCACCGGCCGCCGAGAGTTGGCCGGAGTACGCCACGCCAACCTGTCCGTTGCCAACGGCGCCGCCCAGGCTAAGCGCCGGCGGTGCGATCGGGACGGTGACATCTTTCGCGGCGCTCACACCGGTGCTGTCGGTGATGGTCACCCGGAAGGTGTAAGTCCCCGGCGTTGTCGGCGTACCGCTGAGCACGCAGTTGGAGAACGTGGTGCCCGGCGGCAGTGTGCCGGCTGTGGAACAGCGGTACGGGCCCACGCCGCCGCTGCCGGTAAACGTGAGGGTGATTGGCGCACCCGCGGTGCCGCCCGTCCCCGCCGGCGGACCTGTGACCACCAAGGGAGCCGGTGAGATCGTGATGCTGAAACCGCGCCCATTGACCGCGCCCGTCGTATCCGTCACGTTGACGGAGAAGGAGAAGGTCCCCGGAGTTTTCGGCGTGCCGCTAACTGTGCCGTTCGAGTTGAAGGACAACCCGTCCGGCAGCGTGCCTCCGCCCAGCGCGAACGAGTATGGACTGGCGCCCCCCGTGGCCCCGATGATTCCCACGTACGCTACGCCGACCGTGCCATCCGGCAGACCGCCCGTAGAGATCGTCACCGGCGGTGGGGAGACGACCAGCGGCAATTGGGCACTCACCGACGCACCCACGGAATCCCTCAAGTTGACACTGACCACGAATGTGCCGCCCTGCGACGGGACGCCGGAGATCACGCCCGTCTGCGCATTCAAAACCAACGACGGCGGTAATCCCGCCGCTGACCAGGCATACGGCGGAGTACCGCCTTTTCCCTGCAGCGTGGCGGTGTAGTTCGTCCCCGCCGTGCCGGTGCCGAGCGAGCTTGTCGCAATCGACAGCGAGGCGGTAACCGTGAAGAGTACGGGCGCTGAGGCGTTGCCGCCGGGGTTGGTCACCACCACCGGGTAGCTTCCCGTGGTTGTCACCAGGGTCGCCGGTACCTGGGCGGTGATCATCCCGCTATTCACTACCGTGGTGACCAGGTTTGAGCCATTGAAGGACGCTACCGTTGGGAGAGTGCCGGTGACGAACGTCGCGCCTGTGATCGACAAGGTAAATTGGGGCGACCCTGCGGGGGTGTTGCTGGGCGAGAGCCCTGTGATCGTGGGGTTCACGATGAAGTTGGCCGCTATCGACGAAATGCCGCCGGGATTGGTCACCACTACGGGAATCGCTCCCGCAACCTTGAGCAGCGCCGCCGGCACCACCGCAGTAAGCGACGCCGCGTTGACGAACGTGGTGGTCAGCGGGGTCCCGCCGAAGGTCACCGTGGATCCCGGCAGGAAGGAGGATCCCGTGATCGACAGGGTGAAGGTAGGCGAGAGGGCCGCTATGCCGGCCGGCGACAGACTCGTGATGGCGGGCGGCAGGATGTTAAATGCCAATGCATTCGAAATGTGATCGTCGGGCTGTAAGACCGTGACGCTCGCGGTGCCCACGGCCGCCAACAGGCTCGCGGGCACTACTGCCTGCAATTGATTGCCGTTGATAAACGTGGTGGTCAGCGAGATCGGCGAGGTCCCGGACTTCCATAGCACGCTGCTGCCCAGCGATTGAATGGCGGCGTTCGGCGCTTCGAAGCCGCTGCCGTTGATGGTCAAGGTGAGGCCCGGCGAACCAGCCGGTGCACCCGGCGGCGAAAGCGACGTGAGCAGAGCGGGAGCCACAATCTGCACCGTCATTGGCGCCGTGATGGTGTTTCCCCAGAAGTCCGTGACCGTTTGACTGAAGTTGAATACGCCTGCCTGGGTGGGTGTACCGGCAAGAGCCAGACCGCCCGACGTTGTCTGCATGCTGAGCCCCGGGGGCAGCGATGCGGGGCTGATCTGATAGGGCGGCGTGCCAAAAGCGATCGCCGGGAAGTTGTACGGTTGTCCGACCGTCCCGATACCCAGAAGAGGACCGTTCGATAGCATTGCGGGAATGATGGTGAAGGTTCCGGTGCCGGTGATCGGCGCCTGGTCGTCCACCGTGATCTGTACGGTTACCGGGCTGTTGACCGGCGTCTGGAACTGGGGACCGTTCACCAGCACGACGATCTGGGTCGGTGTTACGGAGGACACTCCGAGTGAAACCGGGTTGGGAGGGAGTACGGTCGGATCAATCCAGTTGACCACGATCGACGCGTTGGCGTTGAAGCTGCCCTTGATATAGAGAACGATCTGGTCGGCAGCAAAGTCGCCGCTGGTCACGCTAGTGACCGGTGGTACGGCGGGAACTCCGGGAGGTGGATACGAGGCAGTGATGCTGGTGATGCTTGCCGCCCACCCTACGCCCGTCGTTAAAGTCGCCAGCAGTAGTAGCCGGCTCAACCTCAGTCCCCGCATGCCGTCCTCCAGCAAACTGTTCCATTATGTCCTTCTTTTGTTGGAAAACAAACAACTTAAGGTACTGTTTGTGCGATCAGTCCCGGAGTGTGACGAGAGTTGCGCCCCATCCGCCGGCCTCTGCGGGAGCGTCGCTGTAGTCTGCCACGAATTTAGTGTGAAATAGTACATTTCTGACCAGCTCGCGCTGCACGCCGATTCCCCGGCCGTGAATGATGCGAAGCGCCCGGAATCCAAGGCGGTGGGCCTCGATGAGGTATTCTTCCACAACTGCCTTCACATCGCGCGGCGGCACGCTGTGAAGATCGAAGACATCGGTGATGGGAATGCGGACAGGGTCGCCTTCGGGTTCCAAACCTTCTCCCAAAAATGAAAAACCCGGCCCCTAGTAGGGGCCGGGCCTTAAGGATTACCGCGTTACGGCGCGCACCTGACGTTAAGCGACCTGGGGAGACCGAGTGTGGCTCATGATCGCTTCCATCTGATCTTTGATACGGAGTTTCAGTTTCTTAAGTCGCGTTTCCTCCAACTGTTCCTGGTCAGTCAGGTGGGGAAGGGCTTCCAATTCGTCCAACTTGTGGGCGAACTCCGTGTGCTGAGTGGCAAGGAGACGAAACTCCTCATTTGTAGCCATCAGATGCGCTTTCAACTCTTCGATAGCAATCCGTTCCATATTGGGCAATTCCTCCCAGATGAGGTTGCCGCGCCGAGTCGGTTCGGTTCGGATGAGGCTCGGTGGGTAATCTCGGTTCATTATGCAGACGGCATCACCCGTCTAACGCCACCTTAACATGAATGAAACTTCATGACAATAGCCGATTCGGTCGGGATTTCGTAGTACTCCGCACGCCTGCTAACTTCTTGAAACTTATGGCACTTGTAGAACTCTATTGCAGCCTTATTGGAGGCCCGGACCTCCAGAAAAACCGACCCCTCAAAGCCCTCCAGGCAGCGCAGCAGCAGAGCCCTCGCGACGCCTCTGCGCCGCAACTCCGGCGCTACCGCGAGATTCAGGATCTCGCGTTCGTCCTCGAGAACTTTGCGGCTCACGATGAATCCCCCGACGCGATTTTCGACAATTGCCACCTGAAACTCCTGATCTAAATACTCTACAACCTTCCAGTGCGCCGCTTCGGGACAAGCCCGTTGAATGGCGTCCACAGCTTCCAGGTCATCCACCGTGGCAGCGCGGATCTGGATCGTGGGAGGATTTGCTGTCATATTGGATCATTATGCACGCGCTCTGGCCGTTGTTCTTCTTTCTGGCGCAGCCATTCTGGGAAGCCAAGGCGCCGGAGCAGTGGACCGACGCCGAGATTCAGTATCTCCGCACCGACAGCCCGTGGGCGCAGCGCTCCGGCGACTCGCCCCAGGTCGTCATCTATCTGGCCACCGCCGCCCCCATCGAGCACGCCGAAGCCGAATTGCGCCTGCGTATGGGAAACAATCCCCATCCTCTGCCGGAGCCGGACCCCGACTATGTGGAATATCTCCGCGACAATCGCGATCAGAACCTGGTCCTCGCCATCACCTATCCGACCCTCGCCGGCACCAGCGACGCGCGCGAGAACAAGCGGATGGAAGAGGAATCCGTCATGATCATCGGCAAGAAGACCTACCACATGGTCGGCCACTTTCCGCCGACTCCGTCCGACCCGGTGCTGCGCCTTATTTTCCCGCGAGCGGTAAGACCCGCCGATAAGTTCGTGCTCTTCCGCCTCTACCTGGGCGGCCTGAAATTCCCCGAGCGCGAGGCCGAATTCCGGGTCAAGGACCTCACCTACCAGGGCAAACTCGAGATGTAGCGGGGGGCTGCGAACGCCGGCTGAAAGCCGGCCAGCGCTGACTGGCCTCGCCTCCAACCTGACTGTCCCCCCTCAATTGCCACGGCGACCTAGCGAATCTCCTCAAAAGTCACATTCTGAATCGCATACCTCTGCCAGCCGCCGTAGTCGAAGTGCCACCACTCCGACGCGAAAACCTTGAAGCCCTGCTTCTCCATAGCGGCGCGCAACAAATCGCGTCGGGCGCGTTGCTCCGCCGTGCCGCCTGTGTAGTGGGGGTACGACCGCTCGGACATCTCGTCGTACACACCGGTCATCTCGACTTCCTTGCCGGACTTGAGATCGTACAGCGTCAAATCGACCGCACAACCGCGGTTGTGCCGCGAGCCTTGGGCCGGGTCGGCCACGAATTCATGTTTATCCGGCGGTGTCGCGTCCCAGAAGATTCTGGTGACGTACCACGGGCGGTAAGCGTCGAAGACCAACAGCCCGTAGCCCTGCTTTCCCAACTCCTGCTGGGCGCGCAATACCGCCTCGGCTGCCGGACGTTGTAAGAACGCGCGCGCCGACGTGTAAACCGGCGTGCTAAGAAAGTTGTCGGTAGTGGCGTAGCGAATCTCGAACTTGATTCCGTGGTCGAGCGTGGCGAGGTCGGTGAGCGTGGAGGGCAGAAATTCGCCCTTCTCCTTCGGCGGGTGGGCCGCCAGCGCTTCGACGCGGAGCTCGGCCACCGGACGAACCGGGGTGATACGGAAAATCCGCGCGCGCTCCTGCGCGGTCAGCGCGAGAGCGGCAAGAAACACGAGGGTGCGCAGCCGGTGCATCCCGTCATCATACAATCGAGCATGGCAAAGGAGAACGTGATGAACCAGAAGCCCACCCTGGAACTGGACCGCCGCAAATTCTTTCAGGCAGCCGGTGCCGCCGGCCTCGCGCTCGCTCCGGCACTACCGGCGGCCGCCAGTCCGCTCACCGAAAAGCAGAAACTCGCGCGCCTCGCCTCCAACACCTGGCCGCTCCGCTTCCTCTTCAAAAGCCGGATGAGCTTCGGCGCCAACCCGCGAACCGAAGAGATGAAGAAGAAGTACGGGGAGATCACGATGCTGGACTTCCCGCAGTTCACCAAGGACACCTTTCCGGGCGTCACCAAAATGGACCTCTTCTCCGGCCTGTTCGGCGACGTGACGGACGACAGCATGTACGTCGAGGTGCCGCTGATGGTGGGTGCTGCCACGCGCACGTCGCGCGAATTTGACCCTTCAAGCGCGGCTGGAAAACAGTGGCTCACGAAGCTCGCCAACCAGATGCAGAAGACCGGCACGCAATGCCAGCACATCTCTAACAATGCGCCGCGCGATATCTGCGAGCCCGACGTGGAGAAGCGCAAAGCCGGGGTGGAGGTCGCGAAAAAATGGCTGGACGGCGCCAAAATCATCGGCGCCAAATCGATGCGCGTCAACAGCGGCGGTCCCCGGCTGGCGCCCTGCGCGGTGGCCACGGCGGACTACCCAAAGAACGAGGATCTCGCGAAATACCTGACTCTCTGCATCGAATCCTTCAAGGAAATGGCCGACCACGGCGCCAAGGCCGGGGTCAAGGTGACGCTGGAAAATCACTGGGGGCTGACCGCGAACCCGATCAACATCCGCATCATCGTGGACGCGGTGAAGAGTCCCTTCTGCGAAGCCTCGCCCGATTTCTGCAACTGGGAGCACGAGTACCTGATGTACAACGGGCTGAAAGATCTTGCGCCTTATGCGCATACCAACGTTCACGCCAAATACTGGAATCGCTGGAAGGACAACGATGTGCGCCGGTCCGTGAAGATCATGACCGACGCCGGCTTCGAGGGCACGTTCGCTCTGGAATACGAGGACGGGCCCTGGGACGGCGTGGAGGGTTCGAAGTACCTCTATAAAGAAGTGCTGGCCGCACTGTAGCTCAGTCGGTCACTTCAGAAGTCTGCCAACCTTTCTGCCGACCGCTTGCTGACGCGCGCGGCTCCGATCAGAGCCGCGACCGTTAGAAGTCTGCCAACCTTTCTGCCGTTCGCCCGGAAATACGAGACTGTACTGGCGAAACGGTGTACTAAGCTACTCCGCGCGCAGCGTCACCGCGGGATCGGCCTTCGCGGCCCTTCGCGCGGGGGCCAACCCCGAGAGCAGTGCCACCGAAATCAACAGCGCGGGAGCCAGCAGCCAGGAGAGTAAATCGCCGCTGGTGACCCCGTACAACAAGCTTTGGAGCGTCCGCCCGGCGGGCCATGAGAAAGCCAGGCCGATTGCGGAACCCCAGAAGGCGAGTTTCCCCGCGTGCCGCAGCACCAGCCCGCTTACATGCACCGCGTCAGCGCCCAGCGCCATGCGGATACCGAACTCACGAAGCCGCAAATCCGCCGTGTACGAAACCACGCCATACAGGCCGAGGCAGGCGAGTAGCAGCGAGGTTCCGCCGAACAGGGCGACCATCGCGGTCAGCAGTGTTCGCGTTTGCAAGGTGCGGCCAAGCCACTGCTGCATGGAGCGAACGTCATAGACGGGCTGCTCGGAGTCTACTTTCCGAATCTGCTCCACCACGGCCTGTGCGAAGCGTTCGGGCTGCCCAGACGTCCTCACCGCCAGCGCCGCGCGATCCTGGGTGCGCTGCGTCTCCGGCCAATACACCTGCGGCCGCGGATCGCTCTCCAGGTTGTCGTTGAGGATGTGCCCCACCACGCCGACAATCTCCGCCCATTGGTCCTGCTGCGGAAGACCCGGTAGATAGCGGCGAAAACGTTTCCCAATGGGGTTCTCGGAACCGAACGCCATGCGAGCCATGCGCTCGTCGATCAGCCCGACCGCGGGTGTCTGGGCGCGGTCGGAGTCCTGAAAGGTACGTCCTTGCTGTAACGGAATTCCGATCGCCTCGAAGTAGCCCGGTGTTGCCGAGCGCCAATCGGAATCGTAGCTTCCCGTGCGCCCTTCGAATTCGACGCCACCGGTCTGCGCGATGCCGCTCAAGGGCAGCCGGTTGACCATGCCCGCTGCCGTGACGCCCGGGATCGATCTCACCCGCTCCAAAATGTGGCGATAGTAATCCGCGACGCGCTCATCCTCGCGGTACTTCGCCCGGGTCACGGCCAGATGCATCGTCAATACGCCTTCGCCCGAAAACCCCGGATTCACGCGAAGCAGCGCCGCAAAACTGCGCGCGAATAGCAGCCCCCCAAATAGCAGGATGAGAGTGATGCTGATCTGTGCCACGACCAGGACGTTTCGCGCTCGTCCGCCCGCGGCCACCGATCGGGAACTCTGCTGCAAGGCGCTTGCCGGATTGCTGCGTGCGGCGGCTTGCCCGGGCAGCAGGCTGGCCAGCAATACTACCGCAAGCGACACGACTACCGCGAAACCTACGGCGGGAAAGTTCAGTCCGATGGACGCGACGCGCGGCGTGTTGGCCGGCAAGTACGGGATCAACACCTGCAAAATCCACGACGCCAGAATCAATCCGCCGGCGATACCTGCGAGCGACAGTGGCATGACCTCCGCGAGCATCTGGCGGCGCAATCTGCCGCTGCTCGCGCCCAGCGCAACCCGCACGGCCAGCTCCCGCGCTCGCGAACTGGCCCTGGCGATCAGCAGGACTGCCAGGTTCATACATCCAATCAGCAGGAGGCAGCCAACCGCGCCGAGCAGCACCTGTAACGCGTTACGTACCTGGAAGGCATCGCTTTGCGCCAGGGGCTCGACCAGCGCGCCGACCCAACCGTTGCCGGTTCGATATTTGTCGGGATGCTCCTCGGCGAGCCGCTGCATCATCGCGGAGAATTCGGACCGTGCCTGTTCCACCGTGTGGCCGGACTTCACGCGTCCGACGGCAAGGTACTGGCTGTTCATGCCATGGCGAATCTCGTCCGGCGGAATGTACAAAGGGGTCCACAGCTCGAAGTCGGCACTGGGATAGCGGTATTCCGGCGGCATCACGCCGATTACTTCGAAGGGCTCTCCGTTGAGTAGAATTCTCCGGCCGCAAATCGCGGGATCGCCGCCGAACCTCCGCTGCCAGAACGCATGGCTCAGCACCGCGACTCTCGCGTCGCCATTTTGCTCTTCCTCGGTGAAGGTGCGGCCCAGCGAAGGTCGAACGCGCAAAACCATCGGAAGATTGGCCGACGTTCGCGCTCCCTGGAGACGCTCCGGTTCGCCGTCCCCAGTGAGATTGAAGTTAGCGATCGGCCGGGTCAGCGCGATGTCTTCGAGCAGCGTCGAGTTCTTCCGCCAGTCAAGCCAGAGCGCCGCACTGACGTTGAAACGGGCGTAGCCGCTCTGGGGCGCCGACGGCCACAAGGCGACCAGCCGGTCCGGATTCGGATAAGGCAACGGTTGTAGCAGGACGACGTAGACGATACTGAAAATCGCCGTGCTCAGGCCCACTCCCAGCGCCAGCGTCGCGCAGATCACCGTGGTCCACAGCGGTGTTTTCCGTAGCAAGCGCAAGCCAATGCGGATATCCTCGCCAAATCGCTGCGTCGCCGCCCAACCCCACGCCTCACGCACGTCTTCCTGGATTCGTGCCGTATTGCCAAAGGCGCGCTGCGCGGCGCGCGACGCGTCGACGGGAGATTCACCTGCGTTCATGCGCTGCTGCGACTCGATCGCCAGGTGCGCCCGCAACTCCTCTGTCAGGTCGCTCTCCTCCTGCTTTCTTGCGAGCCACAATCGGATCCAACGTCGCATCAAGCCCTCCTATTCCTGCGGCCGCATCACCCGCGCCACGGTCTTCACGAAGAGCTTCCACTTCGTCTCTTGCCGCACCAGGTGTTTCTTGCCCTTCGGCGTGAGCCGGTAGAACTTCGCACGCTGGTTGTTCTGCGTTGTGCCCCATTCGGATTCGATCCAGCCCTCGCGCCGCAAGCGGTGCAGTGCGGGATACAGGCTGCCATGTTCGACCTGGAACAGGTCCTCCGATTTGGCGCGGATCACCTGCCCGATTCCGTGGCCGTGCTGGGGTCCCCACTGCAGCGTCCGCAGGATCAACAGGTCCAGCGTTCCTTGTAATACCTCCAGCTTGTCCGCTTCGTCCATGTGGTAGATAGTCTACTACCAAAGGTGGCAGAGTGTCGACTACTTTCCGGGAAGTCGCTTAACCGGACTTCCCGGTTGATTCGGGCAGGCCGCTGCGCCAGCGGCGCAATGCCGCCCTGCCAAGGGCTGTACTAAGCTGGTGCTAGTCGGCACTGTGCACCCCGAGCCCCAGAAAGAATCCCATTCCGGATGGGCGCCGCTGCGGCGGCCGCTCTATCGCTATCGCTGGATTGCGTCGCTTGTCTCCAACCTCGGCAGTTGGATGCAGGATACGGCGGGCACGTGGTTGATGACCGCCCTCACTACGTCCCCGCTCCTGATCGCGCTCATGCAGACCGCTGCCAGTCTCCCGGTTGTCTTCCTCGGGCTGCCTGCCGGCGCCACCGCCGACATGTTCGACCGCCGCCGGCTGTTGATCTTCTGGCAGGCATGGATGCTGGCCACGGTCGCCATCCTCAGCGCGTTGACCATGTTCGGCATCATCTCGCCGGCGACCCTGCTGGTGCTGACGTTCCTGTTGAATATCGGTAGCGCGATGAACAATCCGGCCTGGCAGGCGATCGTCCCTGAGCTGGTGCCGCGCTCCGAATTGCCGGATGCGATCGCGCTGAACAGCGCCGGTTTCAACCTGGCGCGCGCGGTGGGACCCGCGCTGGGCGGCCTCACCGTCGCGGCTTTCTCCTCCCCGGCGATGGGCGCGGCGGTGGTATTCCTGCTGAACTCGGCCTCCTTCCTCGCAGTGATCTTCGTCCTCTACACCTGGAAGCGCACGCCGCTCTTCAAAAGCGCGCTTCCCTCCGAGCGAATGTTCGGGTCCATGCGATCCGGCGTGCGCTACGTGCGCCACTCTCCGCCACTGCGCGCGATCCTGCTGCGTACATTCCTCTTCACCGGTTTCGCGAGCGCCGTGTGGGCCCTGCTCGCGGTGGTCGCGCAGCAGGATCTCCACGCGGGCGCCATGGCGTATGGCGTGTTGAACGGCTGCCTCGGCGCCGGTGCCGTGATCGGCGCGGCCCTCTTGCCGCGCGTGCGGCGCACGCTTCCCGCGGAATGGATGCTGGCCGGTACCGGCCTGGTCTTCGCCGGCACGCTGGCCAGTCTCGCCCTGACGCGCAGCGTCCCGCTCATCGTCGTCGGACTGGTGGCCGCCGGATGCGCCTGGACCACCACCACCTCCACGTTGAATATCGCCGTGCAGACATCGGTTCCCGATTGGGTGCAGGCGCGCGCGCTCGGCACCTACCAGATGGTCTTCGCCGGCGGCATGGCCGGCGGCAGCGCGCTATGGGGGTTGATCGCGGAACGCTTCTCCAACCAGACGGCGCTGCTTGCCGCCGCTACCGGGATGTTGATCGCGGTACCCATCGCGCGTCGATTCCCGCTGCTGCGCGGAACGCCCCCCGATCTTTCGCCGTATCAGGTCGCCCGCACGCAACCGGAGACAGTCCTTCAACCGGAGCCGGAACAAGGTCCGGTATTGATCATGATCGAATACCGAATCCGGCTGACCGAGAAGTCCGACTTCACGCGCGCCATGCATGAAGCGCGCGCCATCCGCATGCGCGATGGCGCCATCCGCTGGGGTGTCTTTCAGGATACGGCGCAGCCCGAGCGCTTCGTCGAAACCTTCGTGATGGAGTCCTGGCTGGAGTTCCTGCGCGCCCGCGAACGCATGACCGCCGACGATCGCCTGATTCGCGACCGCGTGCGCAGCTTTCACCAGGGCGTGGAAGAACCGCACGTTTCGCGCATGATCTACGCCCGCGAAACCGGAGCCTAGGCTAGTACAGTGACCGCGGGATGGAATGCGAATTACGAACCGCGCGCGGCTCGGAACCGAGCCGCGACCGTGAGGGAGCGGTCGCTAATTAAATGCAGCACCACGCGGTCAAAGACCTAGGCTAGAGCCCCCCATGATAGAGTGATTTCCAAGGAGCAGGATGATGTCTCTCTCCACCCGACGCGGTTTTCTGGCCGCCGGCCTGGGCGCCGCCGCCTTTTCCCGCCTGAATGCGCAATCCTCCAAACGCCTGGCTTCCGATTGGGTGACGCTCGGTAAGAGCAACGTCAAGGTGACGCGCCTGGCCTTCGGCACGGGCACGCACGGCGGCCGCGTTCAGCGCGAGCTGGGGCAGGAGCAGTTCACCCGACTGGTGCGCCATGCGTACGACCGCGGAATCCGATTCTTCGAGACTGCCGAGAGCTATCGTGGAATGCCTGAAATGCTGAGCATCGCGCTCAAGGGATTGCCTCGCGAAAGCTACGCCCTGATGACCAAGTACAGCACTCCCGCGACCGGCAATCCGCAGCCTAAGATCGACAATTTCCGGCGTCAGCTGCAATCCGAGTACATCGACATTCTGTTGCTCCACTGCCTGCGGCCGCCCACCTGGGAAACCGACTATCGCAGTCTGGAGGACGGCTTTTCCGAGGCCAAGAGCAAGAAGGTCATCCTCTCCCATGGTGCCAGCGTCCACGGCCTGCCCGCCTTGCGCACCATCCCCGGCAATCAGTGGCTCGACCTGATGTTGATGCGCATGAATCACAACGGCACCCGCATGGATGCCAATAGCCAGCAGGAGGTTGACATACCCGGCGATGTCAACGAGGTGGTGACTCACGCCAGGAAGATCCATCAGCAGGGCATGGGTGTGATCGGCATGAAACTGTGCGGCGAAGGACGCTTCACTCAGGCCACCGACCGCGAGGCCGCCATGAAACATGTGATGAATCTGGGCTGCGTGGACGCCGTCACCATCGGGTTCAAGAGTACCGCCGAAATCGATGAAGCCATCGAGCGGATGAACCGCGTGATGAACGCATAATCGCCTGCACGCCTGTCCGCGCCCACACGTCGTACAAACGGGATGTTACGAGGGTTGCTTGTACTGTTCGGATGCGGCGCTGCGTGCTTTGCGCAGGATCGCGACCCCGTTCGCGACGCCGTCGAATGGACAGTTGCGCTTCGCGGCCGCATGGCGCAAATGGCCAATCCCGTGGTGCGTACCTACAGCACCGCCAGCCTGGCGCGCGTGGTCTGCCCCGTCGACCAATCAGCCGCCTCGAGCCTCTACCGCGACGCAATCGCTTCCCTCTTCAATGTCTCCTCCGGTGCCTTCGGCGAGCGCGGCACCACCGTGCTGCCCGTTGCCAGCTACTCGGGGCTTTGGAAATCCGTGATCCCGGCCGCGCTGAAATGCGATCCGGGACTGGTAGCCGTCGCCGAAAACCAGCGCGCCCGCGAGCGCATCGCCGCCGAACGTGCCGGCGCCAACGCCACGCTCCAGCGCGCCTACGGATTGTTGAGTCCCAACATGCCCCTGGATAAGCAGGACATGCTGGATCGCGCGGCACAAGTGGGGCGCGCCGCTGTGGAAGCCGGCGACCCCGACACGCTCGACATGGACTTGCTGAGCCTGCTGCACTCCGCCCTCAATTCCCGCGCGCCCGATCTGGCCGACGACTTGTTCGCGCGTTCGCTGGAATTCGTCATGTCTGGGCCGGCACCCAGTCCGGACGGCCTCCAATCGCTGGCGAAGTTTCTTTGCACCGCTCCCAATCTGGCCGGAACTCCCGATGAAGATCAGCGCAATCGCAGCTACACCATCGCCGGCGCGACCGTGGAGAACCTGATGGCGATCCGCGCCGGCGCCAACACGGACAACATCGAAGCGCTGATTGAATCCACGCTCAAGCTGCTCGACATACCCAACTCAGTCAATCGCAATCCGGTGGTCGCCTACGCCTTGGCGTACCAGTTGCTGCCGCGTGCGCGCGACCTGATGCCCGACCGCGCGCCCGATTTGGAAAAGGCGCTTGCGCAGCTCGAGGCGGAGAATGCGTCCGTCGCCGGACAGGTGCAGGCCAAACTGGGCGCCGCGGAAAATCCGGATCAGGATAGCGGTGATCCGGCCCGGCGCATGTCCTGGCTGATCTCGCAAATTCGCAGCGCACTCTCCGGCGGCCAGATCGAACGCGCCTACGAATTGCTGCCCGACGTCACCGACCTTCCCGTGCGCTCACAACTCAAGAATCTGATCGCGTTTTTCGAGGCTGCGCGTGCCGTGGAGAAGCACAATGATCAGGCCGTGAGCATGGCCAACCTGTCGCGACCAGGCATCAAGCGGAGCCTGCTTTACATCGCCGTCATCGCCAACGCGCCTCGGCTGGATCTCGCGCTTCAGGTGCTCCCGTTGGCCGCCAGGGATATTGCGCCGCTCCCCGCCGAGCAGCGCGTCCGCCTGCTCTCCGCACTCGCCACCTCCCTTCTGCGCACTGACGTGGATTCATCCTTGAGCGTGCTCAGTCAGGTGGTCGCCGCCTGCAATGACGTTCGGGTCAACCCCCGCCGCGGGAAATTCGATCCCGCCAGCGTGCGCCGCTCCGCAAACGCCAACGACAGTTTGCTGATCATGACCGGCAACCGCGGTTTCTACGAGGCCGTTCAGACCGAACGCGGCCGCCACAACTTCGTGCTGCGCTTGCCCGGCGTCGATGCCTTCACTCTCTCCGCCTTCCTTGCAGCCGCAGCCGCGATTGATTCCGACCGCCTCGGCGCCATCCTCACCAGCCTCAACGACGAAAACACGCAGGCTTCCGCCTGGGTCACACTCGCCGAAGTCCGCCTCAAGTCCGTCCGCCGCGAACCGCGACCGTGAGGGATGCCACATAGTTTTCCCAGCATTGGGAATGCTGCAAAATTTGTGGGGCAGACCCCCTGGTCTGCGCGGGACGCCCACGTCCCGCTCTCCGCCCGCAGAATCAAGGCCCTGCACACGACGAAGGCCGACGAGGGCGTCGGCCCTACAATTTACGCAGATGTTCGGCTATGGGAAAACTATGTGGCATTAACCGTGAGGGAGCGATCTACACGCCTCTTTCTCGTCTACCCCATCAACACGTCGCGGAGTTTTGCGCCTTCGCCGTCGATCCAGCCCGCGATATCGGCGATCGTTCGCCGCGCATCGCGGCGCGGCGTCCAGCCGCGCACCGCCGTCACCGCGCGGTGATCCGTGATGTAAGAACGCAGGTCCGAGGGCCGGTTTTCATCCGTCGCGACCACATCCACCGTGCGGCCCGTGATCTCCCGGCAAAGTTCCGTCGCCTCGCGCAGCGACACGCTGTTCTTCACGCCGCCGCCCACGTTCCAGCGATGGCCGCCGTACGCGTCGAAGTTCGCGATCTGGTCGAGCACCAGGTCGCAGAAATCGTCGATGTGCAGGAAGTCGCGGACCTGCTTCCCGGTCCCGCCGAATCCGATGTACTTCAATCCTCGCTGGAGGCAGTGCGCCGCCACCCAGAGCGCCACTACGCCCTGGTCCGCCTTGGCCATCTGCCACGGACCGGTCAACAGGCCGCAGCGGTCGATGATGAACCGCATTCCGTAGGCATCGCCATACTCAGCGACCATCAACTCCGCCGCCAGCTTCGTCATTCCGTACAAAGAACGCGCGCCGTCCAGCGGAAACGCTTCGCTGATCCCGCACTCGCTGGCGCCCGTGATGGTTTGGTCCGGCCTCAGGTGAAAGCGCGTCTCGCCCTCGTCATAAGCCAGAGAATTGACCAGCGCCACCGGATACACACGGCTGGTGGAGACGAAGAGAAAATCGGCCTTCGCCTGCCTGGCGATCTCCAGGCAATGGAAGCACCCATTCAAGTTGGTATGGATCAGATATTCCGGCGAGCCGCCGTAGCCGGCGAGCACCGAAGGCTCGGCCGAGCATTCCAGAATCAGGTCGGGCACGGGGCGCACGTCGGTAAGATCCGCCGGCGAACGCACGTCGCCGTGCACGAAACGCACGCCCTCCGCCTTGAGGCGCGGCAGATTCATTTCCGAGCCCCGTCGACGCAGATTGTCGAAAGCGATCACCGTGGTGCCGGAGTGAGCGCGCCGGATCGCGATCGCCAGGGCGGAGCCGACAAAGCCGGCGCCCCCTGTGATCAGAACGGTCTTATGCATTGATGTGGGTAGTCCTCTCGTCCGCCGGAGCAATCACCTTGCGGTGATAATCGCCGCGGGACAGGTGCTTCTCCAGCCAGAGATACAACACAATGAACAGGTAGCGGCTGCCCATCTCCTTGATCTTCAGCTTCGAAACCCCGGCCGCGCGATTGGTCCAGGTGATCGGCACTACTGCGAACGAATATCCTCGGACCAGCGCCTTCAGCGGCATTTCCACTGTCAGGTTGAAGTGCGGCGAGATCAGGGGCTGCATGCCCATGATCACTTCCTTCCGGTAGCACTTGAACGCGTTGGTGATGTCGTTAAAATTGAGCCCGAAAAGTACGCGGATGAATGCGTTCGCCATGCGGTTCAACAGCAGCTTGTGGCGCGGGTAATCCACCACGCAGCCGCCCTTGATGAAACGCGAGCCGAACACGCAATCGTAGCCTTGTTGCAGTTTGGTGTAGTACTTGAGGAGATCTTCGGGACTGTCGGAGCCGTCCGCCATCACGATCGCTACCGCGTCGCCCGTAGTCCGCGAGAGGCCGTACCGGATCGCCATTCCGAATCCGTGGCGTCCGTCGTTGGTGACCGGCACCACCTGCGGATGGCGTGCGCTGATTGCCGCCAGCAGGTCCGCCGTAGCGTCCGTGCTTCCGTCGTCCACCACTACGATCTCGAAATCCAGCCCGTTGGCCGCCAGCACGCCCGTAAATCGCTCCAGCGTCGTGGCAATGCAACCTTCTTCGTTCCGGGCCGGCATCACGAGCGACAACTTCACGTCGAAAGACTCCTCCGGGCAATGATAACAGGCATCCCGGTGACCCACAAAGTACCGCAACGCACCGCGAGCCCGGTCTTGTTCGATAATTGTATTTTGCCGGATGGAACGCAGCGAACAATACGGAGACCAACCCCGATGAAAGTGTCTTTCCTGTTTTTCGCCGTCTCGATGATCGGTTACTCCCAAATCAAGCTCGGACAATGTGGAGCCGCGCCCATTTCCGCTTCGAATCCGGCTACTACCCGGTCCGCGGGCATCGCGGCGAAGCCGGGTAAGAGGCGCGCGGACTCGACCGTGTTGCCGCAAATTCGATATCTTCCCCAACCCGGCTCTCCGGCGGCGGGCTGCTGGTGCGGTACCGTTGGCGCCGCCTCGCTGACGTCATCGGATGCCTCACAGGAAATACCGATGATCATCGGACTCGCCGGAGACTTCCGCCTGGATCACGTCCTGATTCAGGAAACCAGGCGCTTTGCCTCCGCTGTCGTGAACCGGCTCGAAGCCAGTGTACGGACCAAAACCGGAATCGAGATCATCTCGGGGTTCACTCTCGGGTCGGAAATCACACCGCAGAACTTCGCCTATGTCATTCCGGCGCCGGTGGCACTCACCGGCACTTACGATCTGGTGCTCAATTTCACAGGATCCACGCCGCTTGCCATCGATGGTTCATCCAACTTCAATTCCGGTTCGCTAAGTTGGGAAGTCTGCGGTTACCAGGTCCAGACAAATCAATGATTCCTCTGCTAGATTTGAAGGCACAATACCAGGCCATCAAGAGCGAACTCGACGCGGCCGTCATCCACGTCCTGGAGAATGCGCAGTTCATCCTCGGACCCGAAGTAGCTGGGTTCGAGCGGGAGTTCGCCGCTTATTCCGGCGCCGCCGAAGCCGTCGGCGTCAACTCCGGGACCAGCGCGCTGCACCTCGCGCTGCTCGCCGCCGGTGTCAGCCCGGGCGATGAAGTGATTACGGTACCGTTCAGCTTCGTGGCGACCGCCGCCAGCATTGTCTATACCGGAGCGACACCGGTCTTCGTCGATATCGATCCCGCCACATTCAACATCGACGTTACTCGCATCGAAGCCGCTATAACGCCTCGCACCCGGGCGATCCTGCCCGTCCACCTTTTCGGACAGCCCGCCGACATGGATCCCATCATGGAGATCGCGCGCCGGCACAACCTGGTCGTCATCGAAGACGCCGCGCAAGCTCACGGCGCCGAATATAAGGGACGCCGCGCGGGCAGCATCGGCGACATGGGCTGTTTCAGCTTTTATCCGGCGAAGAACCTCGGCGCCTGCGGTGAGGGCGGCGCCGTCACCACCAACAATGCCGGGTACGCGCACCAGATCCGCCTGCTTCGCGATTGGGGCTCGTCGAAGAAATACGTCCACGACGTGATGGGCTACAATTATCGCCTCGAAGGCATACAAGGCGCCATCCTTCGCGTCAAACTCCGCCATCTCGAGGCCTGGACCGAAGCGCGCCGCGCTCACGCCTTGCGCTACGGCGAACTCCTGGAGGGGTCCGCAATCCATCCTCCGCAATCCATGTCCTGGGCGCGCCATGTCTATCACGTCTACACCATCCGCACCGCGAACCGCGATCGAGTGCGAGACGAATTACAGGAGTGTGAAATTCAGACCGGCGTCCATTACCCGATCCCGATCCATCTTCAGCCCGCGTATGCCTTCCTCGGGTATTCCCGCGGCGATTTTCCGGCCGCCGAACAGGCTTCCACCGAAGTGCTCGCCCTGCCAATCTATCCGGAATTGACCGATGCCCAGTTGCAGGAGGTCGCCACCGCACTGAAAGACGCTGCAGGCTCGCGAGTCGGCTAGAATGACAGAGTCGGCGAACTATGGGACTCATGGATCAATCAACGGGCGTAGCGCTGCCCGGTAACCAGCCAGCGCGCCGCGCGGGCAGTCGAACCACGCTTTTCCTGACGGTACTCCTGGTCGCGGCAGCGTTGGTCGGCTCGATCAGCCTGGTCACCAATCAAATGGCCGCCCGCTGGGACATGTGGTACTACCGCGATATGGCGATCAACGGATTGTCCGGCAATCCGCACCTTGCAACCCCGTTCGCCTACCGGCCGATTGTCCCGCTGACTATTTACGCGATCTCCCACACCCTGCAGACCGATCCGGAAGCCACCTTTCATGTCGCGACGCATGTCATCGCCGTCGTACTGCTCGTTCTCGCCTTTTATTGGACCCGCTCCTTCGGCGCCTCCGAACGTGCCTCGTGGTGCGGCATGCTGGCACTCGCGCCGAATTTCGTCATGATCCGCTACCCGCTCTTCACCGGCACCATGATCGATATTTACGCCTACGTCTGGGTCCTGGTCGCGTCCTGGTTCCTGTTCCGCAGGCGCTTTACCGCGGTGGTAGTATTCTGTGCAATCGGACTCTTTCTCAAAGAGTTCATGGTGGTTCCGATTCTGACGCAGGCCGCTGTATTGTTGTGGGAAACGCCTCGCAAACGCTGGCTCAGCCTCTGGCGTCCGATCGGTATCTCGGCATTCGTCGTGCTCTTTTATATCGTCGTGACGCGCGCCACCATCCCGGTTTACGAAAGCTTCGACCACATCGACCGCCGCCATCCGGAAACACTCTGGTTTTTCGTAACTCATCCGTTGAGCCCCAAGCGCTGGTTCAATATCATCTACTCCTTCCTCTCCCTCTGGTTACCCGTTCTCCTCCTGATGACTCGCGAGCGCTGGCGCCTGGTTCGGGAACAACTTGCGCCTTACGGCCACGCGATGGGCTTCTATCTTTTCTTTCAACTCGTCCTCCTGATGTACGGCGGCAACAACATCTTTATCTTCGTCGGCTATTCTCTGCCGCTTCTGCTGCTTGTCATGTGGGTGATTGTCGATCGCGGATCTCCGCAGTTGTGGGAACTCATCCTGGTATTTCTAGTCCTCGTCGGCTTCAACCGCATTGGGGAACACATCCCTACCTACGACGAAGGAAGGTGGGATGCGCAGAATGAGTTCTATGGAGGCTTCGGCGTCGACATCGGCCTTCGCAGCCTGCTTCGATTCATCGAAATCTGGGCCTATTTTGGTGCCTTCCAACTGCTGCGCAGGGTCGCCGGCCGCACGTCTTCTGCACGGCGCGTTGGTCTGGCTCAGTAACGGCATGCATCGATTTGCCAGGCGCAACCTGTGGTTTTTGCTGGGCCTCGGGTTCCTGACGGCTTGGTCCGCGGCCCTCGCGTACTATCGGATCTTCACTGGGTTCGCCGAGTGGGACGACGAGGGTATGCTGATGATGACCGTCCGCCAGTTTCTGACGGGCGGCACCCTCTACGAGAACATCCGCACCGGCTACGGTCCGGCTTACTACTTCTACAACTGGCTGGTTCGGACGCTGACCTTCACCGGTGTGACCCATGACGCGACCCGCATGACCTCCATGTTGGTGTGGACCGTCTGTCCGATAGCTTGCGCATGGATCGTTTGGCGGCTCGGACGGTCGCCGGTCGCTGCGCTACTGACACAAGCGCTTGTGTTCCGCGCACTGTCCTTCTTCTGCAACGAACCGGGACATCCGCAGGAGTTGTGCCTGATGCTTCTGATCGCTTTGGTTGCAAGCGGTTTGGCCGCGGAATCGGTTCGTCTGCGGCGCATCGCAGTAGTCCTTGCTGGAGTGCTTCCAGCCGCACTGCTGCTGGTCAAGGTCAATATCGGAATCTTCGCCATCTTGGCCGTATCTCTGGCGATGCTGTACCACGCCCCGCGAGCCCCATTCGTCAGTGCAGCGCGCTATCTTGCCGGTGGAGCGTCACTAGCATTGCCGTTTTTGCTGATGAGAGCGCACCTCAACGATCCGTCGGAGGTCGCCTACTGTGTCGCGGTAACGGCGGGGGTCGCCGCGCTCCTTGCCGGCGCCGCCGAACGGATCACGCTCTTTTCTTTTCGCGATTGCGCCATGGCCGCTGCCGCATTCGCCTGCACGTGCGCGCTGTTCCTGTCTGCTTTATGGATCCAAGGCGTAGAGCCTGCCAGCATTGCGACCTCGCTGGTCCTCCAGCACATTCAGCTGAGCGTCAAGGGAGGATGGTATCGGTCAGTAAGTCTGAGCCCCTGGTGGATACTGTGGGCAATTGGCGGTCCGGCGGCGGCCCTGTTTGTGGCGCGAACTAGCTCGCGCATGACCGCTCCATCCACACGCTTCGCATTTGGAAGAGCTGCGCTCAGTGCCGCGGCGCTGCTATTCGCAGTCATCGACAGTGGCCGGGACAGCCGAAGCAGCCTCTCGCTCGGACTGGTGGTTCCATTCTGTTGGTTATTGGCCACTCCGTTTTACAAGAGCCGGCCCAGCCAGGCCTATGCGAGGACCCTCCTTGCCACGCTCGCGACACTGCAGACGCTTTACGCTTTTCCCATTGCCGGCAGCCAGGGGCCGTTCACGCACGTTCTGCTGATTGTCGTTGCCGGAGTGTGCCTCGCCGACGCCTTGTCGGAATTACCTCATCACCTGCTCCAGGGAGTACCTGCCAAATGCCTGGCGGCGCTAATCGTTACGTGCGTATTGCTGTCCTACCCAGTGCAGGCCTGGAGGGCGAGACAGACTTATGACGCGGATACGCCGCTGAACCTCCCGGGCGCCCGTCGAATTCGGCTCGATCGTGAGGGAGCGGCAACCTTTCAATGGCTTGCCCGCGAACTGGACCAAAATTGCGATACGTTCGTAGGCTATCCGGGGTTGCCGAGCCTCTACTTTTGGACTGGCATGCCAATGCCGGGACCCACCAAAGCGCCTCCTGGCCCTTTGAACGCCGGCTCGTGGACCCTCTTGCTTACGCCTCCACAGCAACAGTCGATTGCAGACGAGTTTGCTCAACACCCGCGCGGGTGCGCGATCTACCATCCTTCAGGAGTCAAATTCTGGAATAGAACCGGGATTGACGAAAGCTCGATGCCCCTCGTCAATTTCGTTCAACATAATTTCAAGACCGTGGGCGCCATGGGAGATTATCAGTTTCAGGTACGTAATGACCGCGCTTGGGCCGCTCCACTTCCCCAGTAACGGATTATCCCGGGGCCTTCTGCCAGACCCCAACTATCGTCTTTCCGATCGAGTACCCGATCACCGGGTCGATAATCTGTGACAGCGGAACCATCCAACGATCCCAAACGGCCAATTGTTCCTTGGTTGGCATAGACTGCCGCAAAAGCAGACGATTTGCCGCCGAGGCGCTCAATCCAATCGAATCGAGATACTTCAGACTGACCACTCGCAGGCTCTCGGGAGTAATACTCTGCAACATCGACCGGTTGTACCTGCGGAAATGACCGATTGCGGCGTCGAACGGAGTATACAGCGACTGGTGCGCCGGCGATAAGACGATCACGTGACCGCCCGCCTTCAGCCGCCCGCTGGCAGCTGCCAGTTCCTCGCGGTCTTTCTCGATATGCTCGAGAACATCGATATAGATAATAGTGTCGTACCGCGCCTCAGCGTCTATTGTCTGTAGAGTTCCACAGACCACCTCGTACCGGCGGGACTTGCCGCCCAGTTGCTGTTCGAGGTTTGCAACCAGCTGAGGGTCTGGTTCAAGACAGACCCATCTCGTCGCCTCGCCTTTATCGAGGTATGGTGTATTGGAGCCGATACCCGCGCCCACTTCCAGGACTTCCCCCGAGATAAAAGGCCGGACTTGCTTCGACCAATAGTCCTTCCAGTTATACACTACTGCGAATAGGTCTAACTCAGAACCAACATATTGAAAATCACCCATTGCTAGGAATCTCGACTAACTCAGCGACGAACAGGGAAGCGTCGCGTAATGGAATGAATCCCGCCCCCGTCCTGGTGGACAGCATAAAAAAGGTGAAGCCTGTCGCGATGGAAATAATTTGAATCAGGATGATCGCTATCATTCCGGTCGCGACCGTCGCCCATCCCGGGATCGCCGCATCTGTAAAGAACCGGACGCCGACAATCATCGCAATCGCCAGGAGTGCTACAACACCGCATCCGCAGGCCCCAATCAGCAGCCGCACTCCCACAACATCGGAGAATACGGAAATCGCACTGAGTCCGTGCGTGACCAGCGAGACGAAATTCATGCTGGACTTTCCCGCGATCCGCGTACCCCTCGGAATAGGAATCATGCGGAACGACAGCCTCGACCGGAAGACTGCTGCGGCGTAGTGATTCCACAACTCGGAAAGCACCACCAACGTCTCCAGATACCCGAAAGGCACCACGCTGAAATTCCCCACGCGTACGCCGATACCCGTAAGCAGGCGGTGTAGGGCCTTGTACAGCCAATAGAAGATCTGGAAAACGGCCGACTCGGATCGGCGGCTCCGTTCGGCGAAGATCGCCATCCGTCCGCCATCTTTTTCAAAACCGCGAAGCAGCTCGGCAGCGCCCTCCGCTGTGTCTTCTCCATCGGCATCCATGATCAGGACCGCATCGCATTGCATAGTCTGATGGACCTGGACGAGCCCGAGAGCGATCGCTCGCTGATGCCCGACGTTTCGCCGGAGGCGTAGGATGTTGATGCGCTGGATGGCTCCGTAACGGCCTTGAAAGTCGTGATCCTCCCACCGCTGCGTGGAACCATCGTCAACCAGGAGGATATCGAGGGCGGCGGAACCGATGGTCTTGTCAATGCGGCGGACTATTTCGGAAGCCGAGGCCCAGTCATTATAAACAGGCATGAGGATCGCAACCCGTAGCGGCGAGTTCAGGGGCATTGGCTAGGCGAGCATTCAGGTTACCACAGCCCTTGTTGGCACCGGCACACCTGTGGCTTCCATGGCTTCCATGGGCCATTGCGAGCTTACGCAACTGCCGGAGTTCCCCGGAAAACTCCGGCAGTGCTCGCCCTGGCCCCAACCCTAAGGAATCACCATCACCTCCATCTGGCCCGTCGCCACCGTCTTATTCGACGCATCCCGATACTTCACCTGGTAGTACAGCATGCGCTGCGCGATTGCCGGAATCGCGATCGTGCACCCGTTCGCGCACACCACGCCGGCGATGTCGCTCTCCAATCCGCCCGCGCCGTCGGAGGGAAACGCAAAGGGCGTCGCCGGCACCGTCGCCGCCGTCGCCAGGCATTTCTCCTGCCTGCTCGTGCAGAAGAAGGAACCAGGACTCCCGTTCTCCGCGTACCCGAATTGGATCACCGCGTTATCCACCGCGAGCCCCGGCGGCGGCGTCAACTTCACCGGGATCGGCTGAAACGCCCAGCGCACCACCGAATCTGTAGGCGGATACGGCGGCAGCTTGCCCAGCAAAATATCGGTCCACGCCCCGCTCGCGTACATCGACCGGAACATCAGCCACGACGCGTCCGATAACGGCTTGCCGTGCCAGTAGCCATCCATCAACCGGTAGCGCGCCAGCCCTTTACTCAAACTGCGCCCCAACGCGCCGGTCAGATCATTCTGCTTGAACCCGATCTGAACCACGGCGTTCAGGTAGCCGCCCATGTTGCCGACGCAGATGTCCACCGGGAAATCCTGGTTTTCCGACAGCCAGTTGCAACCGAACGACCCGCTCGGACGCTTCACCGCCAGCGGACAGTTTACGTAAATGTCCCCCTGCGTCGAGCCACTCCGGCATTCGCCGCCCTGCCGCGCCACGCAGTACTTGTACGAATCCGCGCTCGTGTCGCTCAACACGTTGCCCTTCGCCGAACTGCTGACGTCGATCAACGCCTGCGTCCCGCACGAGGCCCATGTCGGCTGGATGCGCCGGTTAAGCGCCCCGAAATATCCCGAGTTGCCTCCCCGAGTGTCGGTGCCGCTCGCCGCCCACGCGCCCGCGCTCGCCGTCCACGTCCACAACGAAGTCGATCCTCCCGGGTATCCCGTCCCCACCGACGCCGGGCACGCATCCGTCGATATCGAGAGCCCGTTCGTATACGTCACTCCCAGCCCTCCCGAGCCAATCCGCGACACATAAACGGTGCCGCTCCCCCCGTTCAACGTGATCGTGCACGGCGTAGTGATCGAATCCGTCAGCGTCGTGTTGTCCCAGATCGGGCACGGATTGTCGCTGCTGCAATTCCCCGCCGCAATCAACACTGTCGGCGACGATTTCACTACGTAAATGTTGTAACCCAGCCGCGACAGGTTATCGCCGTCCTGGGTCGTCGACGTCATGCGATATAGCTGCCCCGATACCGAAATCACCGCATCGCTCTGGTCCAGTAGCGGCTGTAGCGGACGCCCATCCGAAAACCACTGCCTCTCGGAATTCGGGGCCGTGTCCTGCAGCCAGCTGGGATGGTCTTGTGCGCGCTCGATAAACAGCGACGTGCCCACTTTGCCGTTGAACGGCGGCCCCAGCGTCACATACCGGTTCGGCGCATCGCCCATCGATCCCACGCCGTCGCGGATTGCATAGCAACTGCTCCCCGGACAATTATTCACGTAACTAGGCGCGCCGCCGATCGTTGCCGACGTACGCGGCACCGGGTGATCGTAATCCCACGCCACCTGTACCGTCGTCCCATCGCTGTTCGTCCCGTGCGGATCCCTCAACGTATCCCACGTCCACGATGTGTTGGAAACACCGTGGAAAAAGTCGCGCGCCATGCAGAAAGCCGAAAGATCCTTGTTCGTATGCGCCGTCATCGAGCTGATCCCATAGCCGCGCTGCAGCGTCCACTGGTTTCCGTTCTTCGCCACCAGCACCACGAACTCGCCGTCGATCGCGAACACGTCCCCCACTTTCGCGTCCTGCAAATACACCCACGCCGGATTCTTCGGGCACACGCTGCTGCCCGTCGCCTCCCCCGCCGCGGGCGTCGGGTCGCAAGGCTCGCCATCCACCGTCACCAGGTCGCACCCTAAGCTCCCCGCCGGACAAACTCCCGTCCCCGCCCCGATCGTTGGCGTGGCGCCCAGCGGCGCCGACGTGATCGTCGAAATCTGCGGACCGTCGTCCAGCTTCGGAGGCGAATTCGGCGTGAAGTACTTCCCCGCGATCCACAGCGTGTCCGTCTTCCCCGCGATGAACCGCGTATGCGTGACACACCATCGTGCCGGCGCCGTCGCCCACGTCGATGCCGCCGCTACCACGCATCCCGGAGCCCCGCCGCCCACGCATCCAGGTTCCGTTCCGATCTTGTTCGGGTCGAACATCACGCCCCACCCCAACGTGTCCTGAACACTGCGCCCGCACCCCAGCACCAGCTTGCCTCCCTGCCGGCCCACGATGTAGCACCCGTATGTCGAAGGGTCGAACTTCGGCGTGTCCTGCGCCGTGAACTGCGCCACCAGCGTCAGCAGGTCCTTCCCCTGCGTCCCCGGCGTCATGTTCGAGCACGTGACCGTCTGATTCCCCGGTTGATTGTTCGACGCCAGCTGGCATGCCACCAGGATCGTTTTGGCCGGCGATTCGTTATCTGTTCCACTACAATAAAAGCTCTCTGGCGCCGTCGGTACCGTGCCCGCCAGCGTATTCGATCCGTCGCACGCCCCGCCCGCGAAGCCATCGGGACCACTCGCCCCCGACCGGTTGAACCGTCCGAGATACGTCGCGTCTCCCGTCTTGTGGTCCACCCAGTAAAGCTGCGGCCATCCGGAGGGAATCACGCAGTGATATCCCAATCCGCCCGTCGCCGTATTCTGCGTCAGCGTGTCGCTGCACAGCTTCACCGAACCGCTCGCTGTGAAGTCCATGTACTGGGAAGAGGCGGTCGTGTATTTCGCGTACTGCACATTGATCTGGTCGCTTCCCGAGGTCTTCTTCCGGATCAGGAATCCGAAGTTGGAGCCCGAGAACGCGACACCCGTCAACGGCAGGGTCAGCGGTGTCGAACAGGTCGCCGGATCGATCGTCAGTTGCGTCAGCCCCTTCACCGCCGTAATCGTGCACTCCGATCCCGCAATCGAAATCCGGCTGCCATTGGTCCAGTTGGGGTTGAAATAAGTGTTGGGATAGCCGCCCTTCTGCCACGTTACGCCGCCGCTCGCGTCTACATTTGCCAGGCCGCCTCGCCTCGATATGTCCGCGCGATTGAGCGGAGAAAAGCCGCCCGGCGTCCACGAATCCAGAATCGCGACCTTCGCCCCCAGCGTCACGAAGTTGTTGGTCGCCGACGTGCCAAGCGCGACTTCCTGGTATTTCGCCGTCGCGTTGGTCGGCCAGCACGTCACTCCGTTGATCGTCAGGCACGCCTGTACCTTGGCATCCTCGCCCGCGCATGTCCCGCTGCACCATCCCTTCAGCGATAGCGTGATCCAGTCCGTCGGGTAAGCGATATCGCCCAGATCCGTTCCACCGCCGACCCACAACGTCTCGTCCCGCAACAGCAGAAAGTTCGATTGCGATCCGGTATAGGTCGCCGCCGTCCCGTTGTCTGCATTCACGGCGCTCGCCGTCACCGTCAGCGTGCTGCCTTGCAGTGTCGTATTCCCCGGCAGCGAGTTCTGGGAAATCTGAAACGATGTCGAGCCCCCCACGTAGTTCACCGTGTAAAGCCCGTTGGCGCCGCTCGAGCTTCCCGTCAGCCCGCTGATCGTCACCATGCTCCCCGCCGCCAGTTGATGCGCCGTCGAAGTGTTCACCGTCGCGTTGCCTGAGCCCACCACGATCGATACCAGCTTGCCGTTTGCGATCGACCACGTCGCCTTCGGAACATTCCAGGCGCCGTCCGGATTCAGCACCGCCGAAAACGCATGATCTCCCGACGAGGGCAGATAGTCGATCGGGCCGTCCTGGGGCAGCCCGAGCCGCTTGAGCAGCATGCCTGTCTGCGGGTCGATGATGGCCTCGGACCGTGCCGCGGGATCCTGGTTGTTCCAGTTCACGAATTCCGGCCACGCGTAAGAACCGGTGTTGCTGTAATATGGCCGCGAACTTACCGCAGGGTCGGGCGGCAGGGGCTCGTTGTAAGTGTTCCCCAGCGCGATGTTCGCCGTCGGAAACTCCCCCGACGCCTGGCTGCCACCGCATGTAATTCGATAGTAGTGGGTGGTAAACGCCTGCAGAGCGCGCGAATACCACTTGCCGTTGCTCCCTTTCTCGGCCCGTCGCTTGCCCACCACGAAAACCCGCTCCAGACCGCTCACGATGCTCTCTGGCCGGCTGTCCAGGTTCGCCCCGCCAAACAAGGAGGGGTCGACATCGTGTACTAACGGACGATACGTCGCCGATTCGCTCACTTCGATCGAACACGCGTTCGTGTCCGGCGCCGTATACGAAATGCTTGCCTGCGTCGATGTGACACCGCGAACCTGCACGTTGCTGATGGCCCCGAATGCCGGCAGCGCCAGCAGGGCCAATACGAATACTTTCACTTTAGTTCCGCCTTTTTCGTATCTTGTTGGTTGTATGAGAACGCGTGCTCAGATCGATCCCCGGCCCACTCGCGCCCAATCCGCGCGCAGCGTCCGGTAAATCTCACGAACCGTGAAGCCGGGCACCACACCGCTGTAGAGCCCAAACTCACCAAGCGTCCCGAGCTGATACCCGCCTATCCCTGGAGTAAGCAGCGCAAGATATACCGCATCTGATCCCACCGAGGGCGTCGTGGTACAGTTCGTCGCGCAGGTCTTCGTCAGGTTTCCTAACTGGGTACCGGTTGGAGATGTTGCCATGCTGATCCCGCCATACTCCGCGACCGTGCCGCCCGCCGCCACATACATCGAGATCGTCGGGTAGCCGTTCGCGTTGGCCAATGCACTTACCGCGATGAAATACCATTTCCCGGTCGTGAGCACTCCGCCCGCCGTGCAAATATCGGCATGGTTGCCATTCGTGCCCCACGCCACACATAGGTCTCCCGCGGAATGCTTGGATGCCGATACCACCACCTGCCAGGGAGCCCCGGTGCTGTTGAACACACCGCTATTGATGATGCCCTCCCAGGCTAGTTGCGTTGAACAGCCCCATTACGGTCCACGACGCGTTGCCGGAGTTCGCCGAAAACGTGGTGTCCGCGAAATTTCCCTCCATTCGCTGCTGGTATCCCGTCCCCGCGAAGGTCGGCCCCACCGCCGATAAGCCGTTGCCGTGACTATAGTCGGGGCCCGCCCTGTTCCCGTCATTCCACGACATCTGGAAATACCTCGCGCCTCCCGACATCACCTCCCGGAACCAGGGCCGTGACGTGGTGTTTGCGTTTCCGCCGTGGTCCCAGAAATCCGCCCACCAGTCCAGGGAGTATCCCGGGCCCCGGCGCGAAATGCCTCCCGCCATGTTGCCCGACACAAACCGATGCCCCATGCCGAGTTGGCCCGCCGTTCCCAGAAATTCGGCCCGCCGCGCCATTGCAGTTACCGGCAGTCGGCCCGCATGGAAATTCGCGGTCCAGAAACTAAATGATCCATTTACGCTATGTACCCCAAGGGCCACATAAGTCGAGAGGCGATTCTGCACTTCAGGCGGAGTCGCGCTGACTATGGTTTCGCCCGGCCCCATGATGGCTTGAAAACCCGGGTTGCAACTGACCGTATCCGCGGAAGTGATACAGTCCGAGTAACCCGCGAAATACCAGGGGCCCCACGGATGTGGCGCCCATTTGTACCCCATTCTGGCCGTCGTCGAGCCGCTCGAATAGATCACTTCGCACGACATGATATAAGCTTTGTGGGCTGTGGAGTATTTGACCGAATAGCACTCGGGCGGATACAATCCTGCGCTAGGCCAAACCCCGGAAGACCCGGAATAGAAAAGGTTCGTCGCGCTGGCGGAATTCGAACTCCAGGAACCCGCTTGGTTCCCGTCGCAAACCGTGTCTGCCGAGGGCCAAAGCCAGCTGTATCCCGGACACGTATACCACTGGTACGACGCCTTGGTCATCTCCTGGCCCACCGGAACGCGCCACACGTAATTCGGCATCTGCATCCCGCCCGCGGATTTATACGTCGAGAGCCCGCAGAGATACTGCGCCGGATTGCACGCCGCCTCAACCCCCGCGGGGTACGCGCCGTCCTGTCCGTAATTGATGAACGTTACCAACTGCATCGGCGACCCTTGCGGCCACATGATATTCGCCGGATACGAGGCGTCCGACGGTCCCAGCGGAGCGCTGCCGTCTCCCGCCAGTGGACCGACCGCGCCGCCGCCCGTGTAAGTGCCCCCCGCGCACGAGCTCACCGTGTAACTCATCGTAGTGCCCGTTGCCCCGCTCAGCGTTCGCTTCCCGTTATAAATTCCGGCGGTGGACGAACCAACGTCGTGAACGTACACCACCGCGCCGCTCCCCAGCGTGTTCGCCGAAGTAGTCAGCGTCGCCGTGGTGCCGCTGCACGTCGCGCCGCTCACCGTCCACGTGGCATACCGTCCGTAATCCACCCAGGTCTGCCCGGCATCAGGTGACATCACCAGGGTCGAGTCTCCCCAGGCAGTCCCCTGGGACGTCTGGCGATAGGGTGTGATGAACAGCCGGTTGTTCCGGAAGGCCATCACCGCGCCCTTCCACGTACAGTCGTTATGCGGGTCGCCGCCGGTACAATGACCCGCCCACGTACCCGATGGCGCCGAGATATTCGCCGCATCGCCAAACGATTGCATCGCGTTCACATCGATCGCATTCGTGTTGCCCGTCGTCGGCGTCGTCAACGGATCCGCCAGTTTACTCAGCTGCAGAATGCCGATGTTTACCGACGTTCCCGCCGCCATATGACCGTCGTTGATCGTGCCGAGCACAGCCAGGCCGGTCGGATCGGCCAGGTACGGACCAATCGAAGGTAGGTTCCCGTTGCCATCGCTGCCCCATGCCTGGAAATAGCTGGTGTCGCCGTCCGGCAAATGCCGCAGCACCCAGAAATCGTTCACGCTCCCCGTAAATCCCTTGAGCCCCACCGGCGTCTGCGCCATCACGCATCCCGCGACCCACAGCAACGCCAGCCCGCGAACCGCGACCGTTAGGGAGCGATCTAAAGTGCTATTGAACCGCATAGCCGCACACCTCGTAATAGGCCGCCCCCGCCGTCAACCCGGACACGTTCCCGCCAGCCGTCCGCACCGCCAGCACCAGGCCATACGTATTGCTCACACCGATCACCGGCGGCTGCGGCCGGTCGAATGCGAACCAGCTGTTGCCGCTCGATTGCATAAACGACGTCTGTGGCAGCAGCTCGTCGTTCGTGCTTCCCGGACGTCCCAAGCTCACCTTCGTGCCCGTGATCCCCGAGCCCGCGAACTGCGTGGATTCCGCTACCAGCACATGTCCGTATCTCATGTTGCCGTTCAACCCGGTGATGATCGGGATCTCCTGCAGTCCGCTGCCCGCAGCCACCGCCGTCCCACCCGGCCAGGTCCACGTCATCGTGCCGCTCACATTCGAGAGCGTCACCGTGCCCGTCGCGCATTCCGTCTGCCGCTGGAACGTGGCCGATCCGCCGCCGCCCAATACGGATTGCGATGCCGCCGCCCCACCCCCACCGCTGATTGCCGCCCAGGCCGACCCGTCCGACCGCAAATCCACCACCACGCTGCCGCCGCCCGCTGTGCACCCGCCCGTCAGGCAGTCCGTCACCGTGTACCTCCATCCCGTGTTGGCCGCCGCCGGCGCCGGCAGTCCCGCGTACGTGCTCTCCGGAAATCTCCAGCTCGCTGCATGGGCATCGATAAAGCCTGTCTGTGTCATGTTCTGCTTGCCTTGGCCGAAGCAGGCGGCGGCAATCAACATCGCAATCGTCAAACGCATGTATTCTCCTGTTCTATCGTGACGGCGTTTCAAGGGACTCAAGCACCTGAAGTGCCGCAAAACTGCTGGTCTGCTCAAAAACGCGAGCCCGCGATTTCCAGTGGGACAGGCCTCCCGGCCTGTCCACTTGCTGCCGTAACTCTCGCGTGCACGCAGACCAGTTCGCGCCTCGCCGCACTGTGGGGCAGCCAATCCTGGCTGCAGCCGGCTTTCAGCCGGCTCGCCCCGCTCTATGCCTGCCTCCACCAAAGCCAATGAATATTTCGGGATTGATCTCCGCATCCTAGTCCACCGTGTACGTAACCGCGATCGACATCCGCTTCGCCGTGCTCGCCGTCGCCGAGGCGTGCGTCTCGATCCAATCGCCCGCCGCCAGCGCCGCCGTCGTAACCTGAGCCGAGCACGTCGTCAGCCCATCCAACCCTGCGCCCGACCCGCTCGCATTCGCGCACGCCGGGCCGCCCGACGCACCCGTCGCTAAACTCGCGCTCAAGTCCGTCACAACCCCCGCGTGGTTCTTCGCCAACGTCACCGCCGGAGTCCCGGCATCCGCCGATAACGTAATCTCCACAACGTGCGCAGCCGCCGGGATGAAGCACTGCCGGACTTGCGGCGCGATATCCGCCGTCGCCAGCGCCGCGCCGTTATCCGCGCCAATCACGATCATACAGGTGCGCCGTGTATTCGCTACACTCAGTTTCGTCGAGTCCACCCCGTTCGCCGGCAGATCGCTCGAAGCCACCTGCGCACCGTAGTGTCCGGGTCCATACAATTGAATAATCACCACCTGGCCCCCGCCCGCCGTCACCGCCGTGAGGATCTTGCCGATCACCTGCTTGCCCACGCTGACTCCCGTGGTGTTGGCCTGCCCCGAGTCCCGGCAATAACCGCCCGTGCCGGTGCCCGCCACCGCCACATTTCCAATCGTCGTATTGTTGTCTGCAATGCAGCTGACAATTCCCCTCGTGGCCACCTCCACCGCCTGCCCCGACGTCTGCGTCGTCATGCAAGTCCCGAGAATCCCCACGTCTCCGCTCGCCGCCGTAACCACGTTCCCCGTTGTGTCGATTTTGCACAAGGTGTTCGCCGTTGTCCCAGTTGCGCCCGCCGTCTTGGTGCCGCTCAGGTAGCCCGCTCCCAGCGAATGCTGCGTGCCATCGGTAATCAATGTTCCGGTAGCGTCGTAGAAAGTCGCGATCCGGTTTGTCCCCGGCGTCCCTTGCGTGTTCACATTGCCCGATCCCGCCCCCGAGGCTCCGGTCGGACCCTGCGGACCCATATCTCCCGAAGCGTTCAGGTTCCAACTCGAGTAAGTGCCGGACCCGCCTGTGTTGATGGAATTGATCGTCAGCGTAGTTCCGCTGTAGGCCGTCACCATGCCTTCCATGTAGTTGGTCGGACTCGCCGCCGATGACGCCCGCGCCCGCGCTCCCACCGAGTACGCCAGTCCCGCCTGCGTCGTGAAAGTCTTCGACCCCGTCCCGATCGCGAGCGACGTGGCCGACGTAGCCGCGTATCCCGGCCCCGTCGCCCCGTTGCTGCCCGCCGGCCCCGTGCTGCCGGCCGGCCCGCTCGGCCCCGCCGGTCCCTGCGGCCCCGATCCGCCGTTCACCGCCACGTAGTAGTTCGATTGCGGCGTAGCGAACGTAATCGCCACGTCATAGGTCGAGGCATCCACCGTCCAGCGCGCCGCAATCGCATTCCGCGGCGTCGCATTGTCGTACACCGCCACCAGCAGCCCTGTCGTCGCGAATCCATGCGTCGCGCCCGGAATCGTCTTCACCGTGTCCGGACCCGCAATCAGCGAACTGACATACGGCGGACCGCCCGGCCCCTGCGGACCGATATCTCCTGTCGTATTGAGATTCCAGCTCGCGTAACTTCCGGAGCCGCCAATGTGATCGATATTGATGGTCAGCGTCGTCCCGGCATAAGCCGTCACCACCCCGTCCATGTAGTTACTTGAACTCGCCGACGACGATGCGCGCGCCCGCGCTCCCACCGAGTACGCCAGACCCGGCTGCGTCGTGAAGCTCTTCGAGCCCGTCCCGATCGCGAGCGAAGTCGTGGAGGTCGCCGCATACCCCGGCCCCGCTGGCCCCGTTCCTCCGTTGATCACCACATAGTAGTTCGATTGCGGCGCCACGAATGTAATCACCACGTCGTAGCTTGACGCATCCACCGTCCAGGATGCTTCAATCGCATTCCGCGGCGTCGCATTGTCGTACACCGCCACCAGCAGTCCTGTCGTCGCGAACCCATGCGTCGCACCCGCAATCGTCTTCACTGTGTCGGGGCCCGCGATCAGGGACGTAATGTACGGCGGCCCGCCGCCGGCTCCGCCACCGCCGCCTCCAGTCCCGCTCGTGCCGCATCCGCCCACGCACTCATACGCCGTGCCGTTCGCGCGGCATAGTTCGCGGACCGACCCGCCTCCCGCCGAACATGTGCCCGCGTTCTGCGCGTCCACAACCATGAAAACTTTGCCCGTGTTCGCCGCCGCCGGAGGTAAGTTCGCCACCGTCGATTCCGGCGGCCGCCACTGCGCCGCGGACTGGTTGTTATATCCCGTCCACGTGTTACCGCCGCTTAGCGTCGGCACGTTGCTCATATCCGGCGCCGGCTTCTTCCAGCTGTTAGTCGCGCCGCAGAACCACAAGTCCTGGTTCGTCGTGTCGATGTACAGCGCCCCCGAAGTGCACCCCCCAATCGGTGCGCCGCTACCGATTGTCGCGCCGCCACCTCCGCCCGATCCACTCATTTGGGACCACGTCCCCGGCGACCCCGTCGCCGTGCAGAAAAATAGATTCTGTCCCGCCGCCGCATCCGTCGCGAAGTACAATTGCCCCCGCGTACAGGCCGATGGCCGCGCTCCAACCAGCCCCGTTTTTACCGGTGCCGTAACTCCGGCTCCGCTGAAGTCCACAGCCGAAACCGTCCCGCTGACGCTGAGTGTGCCCTTATAATCGCGCCCCCCGTTCACCGTGGTCTGCGCTGCGCACACCCCCGCTAACATCAAAAATACGATTGGACTTCTCATCCTAGAAACTCCTCACAATGGTTGCCCGGAAGGTTGCCGCCGCCGGATCGACTGTAGTTCCCGATAAGTTACAAACTCGCACTGCCACTATCCCGCTCATGCTTACCCGCATCGTCCCCAGTAACCCGGCTTCCATCGCTGCCGGCCATCCCGGCGCCACCGAGTCCCCTGGAGCTGCTCCCGCCAGCGGGAACGTGAACTCCCCGCACCCCGCCGGCACGATGCTCCCGAAATCCAGCACCGCCGACGACGTCAGGTAAGTCGGCACCGTCGCCGCATCCACCGCGACAATCGATTGCGATCCCGTGTCCAACGTCACGATCCCCGCGCCGCCCGAAAGGTTTCGCGTGCTCAGGAACGCCCGCCGGTCGCTGCCGCCGTTCGTGTCCCAGGCCCCGTTCAACGCCGTCCACGTGAACAGCGGAATCGAACCCGCCGGGAACGCCGTGATCCCTCCCACCGCCACACATACTCCCGCGCACGCCGCCGTCAGGTTGTGCCCCGCGGTCAACCCGCCCGATGCGTCCATGTAGAGGTAAAGCACCCCGGTGCCCCCCGAAATCGTGATCGTGCTGCTGTTCGTCACCGAGTAAACCGTGTTGCCCATCCGCACGTTGCACGGCGTCGCGTTGGAACAATTCAGGCCCGCCGTCAGTACCGTGGCGCTGGTCAGCACCAGGGAAAAGTCGCCCAACTGCGACGCCATTCCCACGCCGCCTCCGGCCCCCGCACTCGCGCCGCTCGATCCCGTGATCACACAATGTCCCGTCTGTGCGCTGGCGAAATAGATGCTCACGTTGTACACCAGCGGGTCTACGATCACCTTGTCCGGTTCCACCCGCTGCGAAGGCGTGCCGCTGTCATAACAATCCACAATCAGGTTCGCCGTCCCCAACCGGTGCGTTGTCCCGTTGACCGTCACCACCGTTGCACCCGCGAACGTAGCCGTATAGTTAGTCACCGAGATCAGCGTGTTCCACTGTGCCCCGTCATAGACCTTCAACTTGTTCGCGTCCGTGGAATCCACCGCCACATCGCCCGCCGCCGCATTCGTCGGCAGCGATCCCGGCGTCACGTTCATGCCGCCCGTCGCCAGGCTCGGCACAAACGTCTGCTTCGCGCCGCTGGCGTACGTGTTGCTCACCGTCTTGTCCACGGTCGTGAATCCGCCGCCGCCGGTTCCGCCCGACGACGCCTGCGGACTCCACTGCGCTCCATCCCACGTCAGCACTTGCCCCAACGTCGGTGCCGCCGACGCCATCGGCCGGTTCTGCAGCCGGCTCACCGTGGCGCTCGCCAGCGCTCCGCTCAAGTCGCCGCCCGCTCCGGGCAGTTGGCCCGCGGCCACGCTCCCCGAAATCTGTGCGAACGTGTAATCGCCGGTCTGCGCCGCGATCGCTCCCGTCCGCCCAAAGGTGCTCGTCACCCCGCCCGATTGCGCCTGCGGAGCCCACTGCGACCCGTTCCAGGCCAACACCTGTCCCACCGCCGGAGCGCTCGCCGCTACCGGACGGTTCTGAATCCCCGCCACCGTGGGCGTGCCCATCGCACCGCTCAAATCGCCGGCAACCGTGGGCAGCTGCGCGCTCCCTACTGTCCCGGAAACTTGAGCAAAGGTGTAGTCGCCGGTCTGCCCGGTCACCGCGCCTACCCGCCCGAACATGCTCGTCACGCCGCCTGCCGTGAACGCCTGCGGCGCCCACTGCACTCCATCCCACGAGAGCACCGCTCCCGTCGCCGGCACCGTTGTCGCCACTGGACGGTTCTGCAATCCGGTAACCCGCGCGCTCGTCAGCGTTCCATTCAGGTCGCCTCCAGCCGCCGGCAGTTGCCCGCTCGCCACGCTTCCCGAGATCTGCGCGAATCCGTAGTCTCCGGTCTGCGCCGTGATCGCCCCCGTGCGGCCGAACGTGCTCGTCACGCCCCCCGCCGTCGTCTGCGGCGTCCACTGAGCTCCATCCCATCCCAAAACCTGTCCCGTCGAAGGCGACGTCGTCGCCACCGGACGGTTCTGAATCCGCGCCACTGTCGGCCCGCCCAGCGCGCCGCTCAAGTCACCGCTCGCCGCCGGCAATTGCCCACTGCCCACAGTGCCCGAGATCTGTCCGAAGGAATAGTCTCCGCTCTGCGCCGCCACCGTGCCTGTCCGCCCGAACATGCTCGAAACTCCGCCGGGCGGGCTTGGCGTCCACTGCACGCCGTCCCAGGTCAACACGTGACCCGTTGACGGCGCCGTCGCCGCAATCGCCCGGTTTTGAATCCGGCTCACCGTTGCGCCCGTCAGCACTCCGCTGAGATCGCCGCCCGCCGCCGGAAGTTGTCCCACCACCGCCGTGCCCGAGATTTGCGCGAACGTGTAGTCCCCGGTCTGCGCCGTCACCACTCCCGTCCGCCCGAACATGCTCGTCACCGCCGTCGCCGGCGTCTGGGGCAGCCACTGCGTTCCATTCCACGCCAGAGTCTGGCCCGTCACAGGTGCCGCGCTTGAAATTGCGCGCCCCTGCATCTTCGTCACCGTTGCGCTCGTCAGTGTGCCGCTCAAATCTCCGCCCGCCGCCGGCAACTGCCCCGCCGACGCCGTTCCCGAAATCTGCGCGAATCCATAGTCGCCCGCCTGCGCAGTCACTACTCCCGTTCGTCCAAACGTGCTCGTGACTCCCCCGGTCGGAGTCTGCGGCGTCCACTGCGCGCCGTCCCAACCCAGGAACTGTCCCGTCACCGGCGTCGTCGCCGCTACCGGACGGCTCTGGATCTTGATTACCGTCGGCCCTGGCAGTGCGCCGCTTAAGTCCCCCGAGGCCGCCGGTAACTGCGCCCCCGCGACCGTGCCCGATATTTGCGCGAAACTGTAATCGCCCGCCTGCGCCGCAATCGCCCCGGTACGTCCGAACACGCTCAGTACCGCCGCCAGCGTGGTGGCCTCCCACTGCCTCGTGATCCCGTTCCACTTCAGAAACTGACCGTCTAGCGGAACCACGCTGCTGACCTTCTGTCCGCTCAAACCCGTCACCACGAGGGTGCCCGGAGCTCCGCTGACATCGCCGCTTAACGCCCTCCATTGCAGCCCCGTCCCGTCGTTGCTCAAGACCTGGTCTGTCTTGCCTGTCGGGCTTGGAACTTCCACTCCCTGTACCGTCCACACGCCCGAGGCCGTGCAAACATAAAAATTCTTGCCTGCCGCTGCGTCTGTCTTCAGGAACGTTTCCCCGATTGTGCAGGCTGCCGGTAACTGCGTTCCGGTCTTCGATGGCCGCGTGCTGGCGGCCATCGAAAAATCGACGTTCTTTCCCTGGGTGCGCAGATCGATCTGCGTCTGTCCGCGGGCTGCAATCACCGCCGCCACCACGCACACACACCTCACCGCGGTTCTATGAAATCTCATGTTGGTTGATTTGATTCGACCGGTGTTTCAGCCACTGGTCCCTCTGTGCCGAAAATAACTCGCACTTACTCCCTACTCCGGCCTCAAAAAATTCAAGTTATTGCAAACAAGCCAAATATAAATTTCAAGTTTGTGTGACTGAGTTTTTTGGGACCCACAATTCCCCAAAATCTTTCCCCTTGAGTAAGTGGCCCATCCCTGGTAAACTCAACTTAGTTAGCCCTCATCTTATTCCCCTTTAAAATCCAAAGCGGGACAAACGTGGCCCGCTTCAACATCGATAACTCCTTTAGAATCAGCGTTGACCTCCAAGAAGCCCCCGAAAATCGGGACCTTTTGTCCCGCCACCGCGACCGCCCCTTGCCGCACCGCTTGCAACCCCACGAAGATTCGCGTCGCAAAGGATGCCCCATTCAGAGCCGCGACCGTAACGTAAGGGAGCGTCCTTCTTGCCCGCCCATTTCCCGACTTGATATAGTGAGGCAGTCCATGGTCAAGCCTCACTGTGCGTAGTCCTCGCTATCTGGCCGCCGCCGGTCTCATCCTGGCGGCATACCTCCTGCTCGGCCTCACCAACGTCTTCACCAAAGCCCCCTGGTGCGATGAAGCCTGGTTCGGCAGCCCCGCCTACAACCTCGCCTACCACGGTTTCATGGGCACCACCGTCCTCGACCCCGTCAGCAGCACCTGGAAAAGCGTCAAGCTCACCGGCATCGACCGGCACACCTACTGGGTCATGCCCCTCAACCTCGTCTTTAACGCCGCCGTCTTTCGAGCCTTCGGCTTCAGCATCCTCCCCATGCGGATCCTCTCCCTCTTGTGGGGCCTCGCAGCTCTGAGCGCCTGGGCCGCGATTCTTTGGAAGCTCACCCGCAATGAAGCCCTCACCCTCACCGGCGTCGCCCTGATCGCCGTCGACTACCACTTCCTCGCGCAGGCCGCCGACGGACGCATGGACATCATGACCATGGCCCTCGGCTGGCTCGGCGTCGCCGCCTACCTTCTGCTCCGCGAGCGCAGTTTCCCCCTCGCCGTCGCCGTCAGCCAATCTCTCGCTGCCCTCGCCTTCTTCACCCACCCCAACGGCCTCCTCCTCGTTCTCATCCTCCTCTGCACCACGCTCTATCTCGATCGCAAGCGCATCCGCATTTCGACCGTCGCCCTCGCCGCCGCCCCCTACCTGGCCATCGGCGCCGCCTGGGGCGTCTACATCCTCCAGAAGCCCGAGGATTTCATCACGCAATTTCTCGGCAACGCCGCCGCGCGCGGCCCCGTCATCACCACGCCGATCGCCGCCCTCATCACCGAAATCTCCAGCCGCTACCTCGATAACTACGGCATGGCCGCGTGGTCATCCCTCGCCGGACGCACCAACGCGTTCCCCCTCCTCGCCTTCCTCGCCGCAGCCGCTGCCTGCCTCCTGATTCCCGCCATCCGCCGCGATCCCGCCGCGCGCCTCCTCCTCATCTGGACCGCGATCGCCGCCTTCTATCTCACCGAGCTCGAAGGCCTCAAAACCCCGCTCTACCTGCTCTACATCACGCCCCTGTTTTCCGTCCTGATCGCCGTCGCCGCCACCTGGCTTTGGACCCATCGCCCTCAGTGGAAATTCGCCGTGGCGGGCCTCCTCGCCGTCTTCTACCTCTTCCAGGCCGCGCGCACCGTCATCGCCGATTCCCGCCACCCCCGCCGCACCACCTACGACCCCGCCGTCCAATACCTCCGCGCGCACTTCACCCCTCGCACCTTCATCATGGGTGGAGCTCAACTCATCTTCGGCCTCGGCCCCGAGTGGCATGTCCTCGACGACATTCGCCTCGGCTACAACACCGGCAAGCGCCCCGACGTCATCGTGATCGATCCCGGCTGGGAAGATCGCATTCAGATGCTCAAAACCCAGTCGCCCGCTATCGATGCCTTCGTCACCAACCTCATCAACTCCGAGTACCGCGAGTCCTACCGCGCCGAGGGCTACCGCATCCTCGTCCGGCGGTAGCATCGAGGCACATGGTAAATTCAGTGGAAGGCTTTCTCTTCAGCCCTTTCTCACATGTGTGGAATCGCAGGTTTCGTCACCGTTCAACCGTCGGACTCTCCCTCGATCATCGAGCGTATGACCGACACCATCCGCCACCGCGGCCCCGACGATTTCGGCTATTATCGCGACCCCTGGGCATCCCTCGGTTTCCGCCGCCTCGCCATCATCGACGTCTCCGGCGGCCATCAGCCCATGCCCAACGAAGATCAGTCCAAATTCATCATCTTCAACGGCGAAATCTTCAACCACGCCTCGCTCCGCCCCGCGCTCGAACAGGCCGGCCATCGCTACTCCAACCGCTCCGACACCGAAACCATCCTCCACTCCTACGAACAATACGGCGCCGATTGCGTGCTCCGCCTCCGCGGCATGTTCGCCTTCGCCATCTGGGATAAGAACGCCCGCAAGCTCTTCTGCGCCCGCGACCGCCTCGGCAAGAAGCCCCTCTACTACTATCTGGGACGGCCGCACCTTCGCCTTCGCCAGCGAGATCAAGGCCCTCCTCGAACATCCCGCCATCTCGCCCCAGTTCGAGGAATCGCTGCTGCCTGAGTACCTCGCCTTCGGCTACGTCAGCGAAGATCGGACCCTCTTCCGCGGCATCCGCAAACTGATGCCCGGCCATCACCTCACGCTCGATCTCGGCGCGCCGAACCCCCAGCCGGCCATCCGTCAGTACTGGGATATTCCGGACCCCCAGCCCGAACAGCGCGACGATGCCTCCTGGATTTCCGAGTGCCGCGACCGCCTGGAACAGACCGTGCAAATGCGCCTCATGAGCGACGTCCCCCTCGGCATGTTCCTCTCCGGCGGCGTCGATTCCTCCGCCATCGCCGCGCTCATGAAGCGCAACTTCTCCGGCCCCGTGAAGACCTTCGCCGTCGGCTATCAGGAAGCCGAATTCAGCGAGCTCTCCTACGCCCGTCACGTCGCCGAGGCCATCGGCACCGACCACCACGAAGTCATCGTCGGCATGGAGGATTTCTTCAACGCCCTGCCGCGCCTCATCTGGCACGAGGACGAGCCCATCACCTGGCCCTCCAGCGTCTCGCTCTACTTCGTCTCTAAACTGGCGCGCGAGCACGTCACTGTCGTACTCACCGGCGAAGGCAGCGACGAAATGTTCGGCGGCTACGCCCGCTATCGCTTCTACGCCATGAATGAGCGCTGGATGCGCCTCTACCGCGTGCTGCCCCGCGCCGCGCGCACCGCCATCCGCAACCAGGTCGCCACCACGTCGCTGCTCTCTTCCACTCTGCGCCGCAAACTGCAGCACACCTTCGTCGGCCGCGCCGAAGACCTCGAGTCTCTCTACCTGGATAACTTCTACTCGGCCTTCTCCCAGGCGCAGCAGCGCGACTTATTCCCCGCGCTCCCGGCCACTTCGCCCTACGCCAACTTCCGCCGCTACTGGGATTCCAAACCCGATCTCGCGCCGCTCCCCCGCATGCTCTTCGCCGATCAGAAGACCTACCTGATCGAACTGCTCATGAAGCAGGATCAGATGAGCATGGCCACATCCATCGAGAGCCGCGTGCCCTTCCTCGATCACGAGTTCGTCGAATTCTCCACCCGCGTCCCCGAGCACATGAAACTGCGCAATGGCGAAGGCAAGTACATCGTCAAAAAGGCCATCGAAGGCCTCGTGCCGCACGACATCATCTACCGCAAGAAAATGGGATTCCCCACGCCGCTCCGCCAGTGGCTGCTCGACCCCCGCGCTGCTCATCTCTTCGACATGATGCGCGCCAAAGACGGCCTGTTGGCGTCTTGCATCGACCCCGCCCGCCTCGACGACCTGCTGCTCCGCCAGACCTCCGGCCGCGAAGATGTCACCGACCGCATCTGGCGACTCCTCACCCTCCAGCTCTGGGGCGATATGTTTCTTCACCGGCAAGCGCGAAGAGCGATGGGATGGCCTGATGGCCGCGGCGCGCCCCGCCGTATGAAGACCCTGTGGGTCAACTCCAATTTCATGCACCCCACCACCAAAGGGGGGCAGATCCGCACGCTCGAGATGCTGCGCCACCTGCATCGCTGGCATGAGATCCACTACGTGGCCATCGAGAATCCCGCCCAACCCGAAGGCCCCGCGCGCGCTCACGAATACTCCTACAAGTCATACCCGTTTCAGCACCGCATTCCCGATAAAAGCAGCCCGGCCTTCTATGCCGAGCTCCTCCACGGCCTCGTCTCGCCGACCCCCGTCGCCGTCGAGCGCTTCAACCCGCCCGGCATGCGCGCCTTCCTCGAAGACCTCATCCGCAAGGAGCGCTTCGAATGCGCCGTGGTCGATCACCTCGCGCCCACCAGTTACTTTCCCGACCTGCCGCATGCCGTCTTCTTCCAGCACAACGTCGAAACCGTGATCTGGCGCCGCCACGTCGAACACGCCGCCGACCCCCTGCGCCGCGCGTACTTCAAGCTCCAGGCCGACCGCATGTACCACTACGAGCGCCGCGTCAGCCGCGAATCCGGCCACATCGTCGCCGTCTCCAAAACCGACGCCGACGAAATGCGCCGCCTCTTCGACGTGACCCGCGTCAGCGAGATCCCCACCGGCGTCAACATCGAGTATTTCCTCCCGCCCGAACCCCGTCCCGAGACCGTCGCGGATCTGGTCTTCGTCGGCTCCATGGACTGGCTGCCCAACGTCGATGGCATCGTGAACTTCGTGCGCGAGGTACTTCCCCTGATCCGCCGCAAACGCCCCGAGACCACGCTCGCGGTCGTCGGCCGCACGCCCCCTCCGAAACTCCTGCAGCTTGCCGTCGAGGATCCCAGGATTCAGGTCACCGGCACCGTCCCCGATATTCGCCCCTACCTGTGGGGCTCCGCCGTCTCCATCGTCCCCCTGCGCATCGGCGGCGGCACCCGCCTGAAAATCTACGAGGCCATGGCCGCGAAAATCCCCGTGGTCTCCACCACCATCGGCGCCGAGGGCCTCACCGTAAACCCTCCGCACGATATCCGCATCGCCGACACTCCCCAGGATTTCGCCGATCAGTGCCTCGACCTCCTCTCCTGCCCCGAGACCCGCACCCGCATCGCAACTTCGGCCTGGGACATGGTCAATGCCAACTTCTCCTGGGAACACGTCTCCCGCTGCTTCGAACAAATCATGCTCTCCGCCCCCCGCATGCCCCGTTAGTCACCACTCCTGCGCCCAATGTATTACTGTGCCTTTGCTTGCCTGCAGGAGCCGCGACCGTGAGGGAGCGCAACGATCCCCCGATTCTAGACATCCCCTCAAACCGAGCCGCGACCGTGAGGGAGCGATCTCTTGATTGTTGTTTGCGGCTTGCCGCAATGTGGGAGCAGCCAATCCTGGCTGCCGCCGGCTTTCAGCCGGCGTCCCCGTGGGTCACGCGGGCCGCCCTAAAGAATTAAGCATGAGCCGCCGATATTGAGTCTCGGGGACAACGCCTGATGATATCGATACAATCCTCGCTCACCGACCTGGAACGTAGCCATCAACTGCGGGCCGATGTCCTCGATTGCTATCTGTTGGCAATCAAGAACATCGCCCACTACGCGGTCGAATTGGACGAGGAGATCACCTCTCCGCACCGGAAATACCTGAAGGATCTGGCCGCCGAAGTCGCCGGCGACAAACCCGAGGCGCTCTTGGCCAGCCGTGCCACCCTGCGCGGACTGCTGCGCGACTATCGCGACCGGGCGGCGCAATACCTTGCCCGCCTTCGCGATGAGCTCGCCGGAACCGCCCGCGCGCTGGAAGAGATCCTCGACACGTTATCCCAATCCGATGGCGATCACGAGACCGCATTGCGCGGCGCGCTCGCGAAGTTGCGCGAAGCCGCGGCTCTGCCTTCCGGAGCCGCGATTGCGCCGCTGGTGCACGCCGCCGCCAACGGAATCGAGCAAAGCGTGGAGCAGCTGCGTAAGCAGCACCAGCTGACGATCTCGCAGTTCATGGTGGAAATCCGCATGCTCCATAAGCGCATCGATAGCCTGGAAGCCGCGGCAGCCACCGACGAATGCACCCGTTTCGATAACCGCGAGGAGACCATCGAGCGCATCCGCTCCGCTCCGGCTGGAACCTACACCCTCTTCCTGATCGGCGCGCGCGGTTTGCGCCGCGCGGAAGTTCAATTCGGAAAAATGGTCGGCGAGGAACTCGCCGGCGCGTTTGCCAAGCGCCTCCGCAACAGCCTTCCGCCTAACTCCGCCTTCGGCCGTTGGGGCGCCGAGGAATTCGTCGTCATGCTCTCCATGAAGAAGTCCGAGGCTATGGCGTCCGGCAAATGGGTCTCCGAACACCTCTCCGGATCGTACGCGTGCTTGAAGGACGGAAAGACCGTCCGCCCCGCCCTGCAACTCACGGTCGGAGTGGTGGACACCGTCGCCAACGAAAAACCCGAGCGCATCCTCGAACGCATCGGCGTCTTCCTCGTCAGCCAGCCCTGAGCCTTCTAATGCCTGGTCTGATGACCGGAAGCTTCGTAGCGGCTCACCATCAGGTCGACCACGCTTAACCAGGCGCCTTCCGGGTGTTCGAGCTTGCGGAACACTGCGATGTACTCAGGCTTTTTCAACCCCATCCCGGCAAACGCCAGAAAGTATAAGCCGTCGTTGGGAAAATCCGTGACCTGCTCCTTGGTCCACTTCTTGGGATCGGCGAGATACGGGAGAAGATATTCAATCACAGTGGAAATCGTAGCGCCGCCCTTCACGTGAACGTCCCAAAGATCCACGCCTCGCACCTGGGCGATGCGGCAGGTGGTGACGAAGGCCTCCAGGTTGAACGCCGAATACCAGAGACTCTTGGTGCGTATTTCTTCGCGCGGCGCCGTGCCGTCGGGTCTGATCTGGCGTGGGAAAATGTGGTCGCGGTAGTAGTTGAAGGCCATCTTCTGGGTCGCGTCGTCTTCCACAAAACCGGCGACTGCGGCGACCTGCGCGGTCCACCACGAAGCATGATTATTTCCGGCGCGCTTTTCGTTGTTGCCGTTGTCGCTCGTCGTCAACCAGCGCAGGTACTCCTGAAACCACTTGCGAACGGCGGCCTGCTCCTTGGGATCCCAGTTCCCGGTCTGGGCGAGAAACTCCATGCCCTGGATGGCGCGGATAAAGGAACGTCCATCCACGATCCCAGCGCCCCGCCCGCTATTCAAATTGCGAACCGCCTGGCCATATTCGAGCGACGGCGTCATGCGCGTCTTCGGATTGATGAACCAGGTGTTGATATCGCGCGCTGCGCGCTGCGCGTACCGGGGATCGTCCAGGAAATACGCGGCCGAGCCCAGGGCGAAGACCGCGTCGCTCATGGAAACCAGCGCGTTCTTGTTGGCCACGAACCGGTTGGGATTGGTCTGCCCGTCGCGCCGCACATAAGGCGCTTTCGGGTCGTCGGCCTGCGGCCACCAGTACGGGGCCTCGCTGTAAAAATCGTGGATGTCCATGGCCACGCCCTGCGGCCGCTCCGTGGTCACGCTCCAGGGACCTTCTTTGGCGCGGCGCTCCGCATCGGCGCGCAGCCGGCGCACCGGATCTACCGTCCAGGCCTCCTTGCGCACGATCGCACTGTGTATGGCCTCGGCTTCGGAGTCCGACACCAGGGTCATGGGTATGCCCGCGGCTTGGGCACACGACACCACGGCGATGGCGAGGAAGGCGCTCTTCACTATCACAAATTGTACCGGATGGCGTCAGCTCGAAGTACGCTCAAGTTCCGCATTGAACTCGCAACCGATTAACGCAATCAGCGCAATAAGATACATCCAAACCAGCAGGGCGATTCCGGCCCCGATGGAGCCATACATCACGTTATAGCGCGCAATGTTACGGACGTACCACGCAAATCCCAAAGTCGCGAAGAACCAAAGGACCGTGGCCAGAATCGCGCCGCGCCATACATATCGCCAGCGTTGTTTGCGGTAAGGGCCGTAATAATAGAGGGACGCGGTGACCGCAATTGTGGTTGCGAAGGCCAGAACGTACCGCGCCATCCGGCTCACGAACTGCCAGACCCATGCCAGCGGATTGAGGAATGCATCCACCTTCATCCAATTGAGCACCGCCCGCTCCACCTGGTTGCCGAAGACCAGCAGCAGCGACGCACAGATCAACGGCACCGCCGAAAGCAGCACCAGCGACATCGCGACCCCGCTCTGGTGCAGAAATCCGCGATTGCGCGGCACGCGGTAGGCTGCCTGAAATCCCTCGACCAGGCTCTTGATTACCCCCGAGGCGGCCCAAAGTGAAACCAGGCCCGCCACCACGAGCAGTCCGAACGGGCGCTCGCCCATCACGCGGAATTGCTGCACCACCAGTTCCTCGGTGCCGGGAGGTACGATCTGCGAGAGAAAGTTCTGCAGCGTGCTGGCAACAAAGCCCGCGCGGGTCTGCACCAGGATGGTCGCCGCGCTGGTCAGTACCGGAAAGAAGCTGAGCAGGGCCGAGTACGCAGCGCCCTTGGCAAAGCCGAAGCAGCCATCGTCCAGCGAATTGAGCAGACTTCGGCGCACCAGCCACGCGAAGTTGCGGGGAGTCAACCGCACAACGCTCAGTATACCGGGAGCGCCCGAAAGCCTTCGGCGCGAGCGCCCCAACTCTTCGGAAACGCGTTGGTCCGAGCCATGTAGGCCGCCGCTAGAAGCAGCCCGCCGTTACCCGGCAGATAGAGCGGCAGGTTGGCGCGCTGCCAGTTGTGTCCGTTCGGCAGCCAGGTGTTTTTGGCGCTCTCCACAAAGAGCGCGTCGATAGCCAGCGCCGGTTCGTTGAGCGCGGCGGCGGTCATCGCCACCATTGGAAAGTCCCAGCCCCAGGTATCGGCCCACTGCCATTCCGCAAAGACTTTTTTCAGGGTCCGGCGCATGGTCTCGCGATCGACCTTCCGGCCCGGCAGCATTCCCAGCGCTCCCAGCATCGAGGGATGATCGCGATTGCGCTCTGTGAAGGTCTGCGGACAGTTTTCATGAGCCAGGTAGACGCCGCCCTTCACGGGGAGCGGCGAGAGTTTAGCGCGGATGTCATCCCATTGTGGATTGCGCGCAAGTCCCAAGCGCTCGCGCCACTGCTGCGCGATTCCGAGAGCGTGGTCCCAGTATTCCAATTCGAAGGTGGGATTCCACGTCTCCCGCGGCGGGTGATTCTCCTGCGCCGGAATCACCGGCGGCCCGAGCACGTAGCGGCCGCTCTTCGCATCGAAATGCGCGTAGGAGGCCATGAACTCGGCGGATTGAAAGACCATCTCACGGTACTTTCCGAGCGTCTCACGGGTCGGCTTCGCGGCATAGATCAGCTCTGCCATCAGGATCGGGTGCGGCTGCTGCCAGATCAGCAAGGGGCCGATGTTCGACGGGCTGTCGCGGCCGTCCGGCGCCGTCATCTTCGGCCAGCGCACACCGGCGTAGCCCTGCTGTTTGGCCTTTTCGCGCGCACTGGGCAGAATTCGGTTATACCAATCCAGGCTGCGCTCCAGAAGCGCGGGACGACCCCACGCGGCAAAATGCGCAGCGTGCCAGTAGTGCATCTCCAGATGGAATTTGCCGTACCAGCTATTGCAGGTGAGTCCCGTCTCCTGCGGCGGCAGCGTGCCGGAGCATTGGATCGCGGTGAGGTATTGGGACAGGACGATGCGGCGCTCGAGTTCCCTCGCACGCGGGTCGTCGGCGGCCGATAGATCGATCGCCGCGCCCGACATCCAGAAATTCTGCCAGTGAGTGCGGGCTGCGGCGAAGACCGCGTCGGGAGTCGTGCTGACATGCGCTGTCTTTTGAAATCCTGCGTAGAATTGCAGACTGCCGGCTTGGGGAGTCAGCACGAAGCGATGCGCGCCCGGCTGCTCCATGACGGCCGCGGCACCGGGCCAGCCGATCGTCACGGTATAGTTGTCCGCGTCCAGCCGGCGATCGAGTTCCGCGCGATTGGCAGTGAGCTTCGCCTTTGTGGAATGCTTCTCCGGGTGCGACCAATCCGCCGCGTGCATCGCGCCCGAGCCATAGGGAAATTCGAAGACCACCGGGATTCGTCCCTGCACGCGAACCGCGATCGCGTCCAGCGTGGGGTGACAGCACGTCTCCACCGAGATCGTGTTGCCGCCATATTCAAACTCGCTGTGCAGAACCCCGGTCCACAAATCGAGACTCTGTTGAATGACGTGCACGTCTTCCGGCTTGCCGATGAGGAAGGCGATGCGCCCCAAGTGCAGCCGGTGCGGATTCTCGCGCAGCCAGTTGAAGAGCTCGGCCTGCCCAGTGGAACTCGTGGGGTAGCCGACCTTGCGCCCGAAGGTATCGAACTCCGTTAACCGGAGATCTTCGGGCCGCTTGCCGGTGGTGTTGGGCGACGTGTGCCAGCCCCACTGCGCCTGCGTGCAGAGCGGCATCTGGTTGTCGTAAAGCTGCGGGAAGGTCTGCAAACCCGTAGGGTCGGCCGTAAATGCAACTTCCCCATTACCCACGGAGAGCGGCGAACGCGGGTTGAACTCATTTAACGCGGGATTGTGCCGCTCGACCAATGCGCGGCGATCGATCTTCGAGGCATTCGTCTGTGCGGCCAACGCCGCGGGGACGGCGCCCAGAAAGGCACGGCGGGAAAAAGGCATGGCCTTATGCCAGCTCGAAAATCTGTCCCAGGTGGTTATCGACGTGGCGGAGATAATCCACGACCAGCGCGGAGAGCGGCACCGCGGGGCGGCCGCCGATCACCAACTGGTTCGCCAGCACGCTTTCCGGCATGGCCTTCACCACGTGCAGCAGATGCCGGTTGAGCAGCAGCCAGAGGTTCACCAAGTCAGGCCAGGACTGCGTGGCATAGGCGTTGCTCTTCACCCAGGGCTCCTGTTCGTAGCCGGGGAATTCCACCACCGGCGCGAGTTGCGCGCGGATCATGCGCTGATGGTTATTCGACGCGGAATCGATCAGGTGGCCGAGGATTTCCTTCTTCGACCAGCGTGCGGGATCAGGTTTGAGCGCGGCGGCTTCCTCGGAGATATCGACCAGGCGGTGCGGGGCGTTTTTGACGATCAGTTCAAATCGAGCGATGGCATCTTTCATTTGAGAACGACTTTCGCGGTTCCGGTATTGTTGGCGCTATCGGCGGCGCGGATCACCAGGAGATGCTCGCCAGGGGTGAGGCCGGTGAGATCGAGCGCGAATTTCTCGCGCGGCGAATCGATCACGCCGTCCACCGATTCCATCGGCACCCAGCTGTTGGCATCCAGCGAGTATTCGCAGCGGCGCATGGCGCTGGCGCGATCGGTGGCCTCCCATTCGATATGGGCACTGGTGCCGTTGCGGCGCACCTCGCCGACCGTGAGCACAGGCGGGGTGTTATCGATCATGACTGGCGCGCTGATCAGGGTCGCTTCGCGCGCGGAGGCCGGCGGATTGGCCTCGCGGTCGCTGGCCAGCACGCGGAAGAAATACTTGCCATCGGCCAGTACGTCGGCATCGAAGGTGATCGAATTATCGTGAGTGTTGGCGCGCAGAAGTTTCCACTGACTCTCGTCTTCGCCGCGGAAATAGACGTTGTACACCAGGCGGTCGCCATCCGGATCCTCGGCCTGCCAGGTGAGTGTTATCTGCTGCGCGGCGGCGCGCGGCAGGGTCTGCGTGGGCGTGCCGGCGGAGGTGGCGGCGGCGTCGCTATCGCTGACCGTAACGCTGTAGGCGGAGGTGGTGGCGTTACTCCGCGTATTGACCGGTTGGGTGACGGCGGCGGCCTGCGTGATCACGTTGATGCTCTTGAGCACCGGCGGCGAATTCTGCGGCAGATAGGCGAGCGTCACGCTGTTGAGCGTAGGGGTGACCCCGTTGGCGCCGGTCATCTCCATCTTCCACTGGATGTAGCGCGCGTTGGGACTGGTGATGCGGCTGCCCTGGGAACCGGTGAGCGGATCGCTCCACTCGCTCCAGGTTCGGTCGGGCCGCGCCGAATTGCCCGAGCGGGTGCGGAACTGAATCGTCGCGCCGGCCGGCAGTTCGCCGCGCCAACTGACGCTGCCCCAGCGCGAGGCCGTGCCGGAATCGTGCACCGGCGCCTCATAGGAACCGGAAGGGCCGGAGGCTTCGCCGAGACGGAAGATGCGTCCCATGTTGCCCGTGGCGGCCAACACGGAATGGTCACCGGGCAGCAGCCTGGTGGTCTCGCCCTCATTGGTCTGGGTCACCAGCGTGACGCGGCGATCCGGCGTGAGGCCATAGATACGGCCGTCCTGATCGGTGGAGAAAAGCACCTGCTTCTCCAGTGCCAGCAGGTCGTAGACGTTCTCTTCCTTCGAGCTCCAGAGCGTCTCCACGGTGTTATCTGGATTGATGCGGTAGACCGCGCTTTTATCGACGCCGCTGACATCCACCGCCGGAGTGAATTGAGTCGTGACCTGCGGTGTGGAACTTGCCGCAGCCGGCCCCGGCTGCGCGGCCTTGCTCGGGTCGGGAGGCTTCACTTCGGAAGCCTGGGCCTCCACTGTGATGGTGGTGACCGAAGAGGTAACCCCGCCGGCGCCGCCGGCATTGCCCTGCGCCGCCTGGTTGGCGCTCTGCGCGCGCTTGGCGACGGACCCGCCGAGCGCCGCGGCGTAGACCGTGCCATCGGGCATGGGGACGATCGCGCGGATCTCGGGCAGGTTCGCGTCGTAGAGGACGAAGGCTTTGTCCTTGCCGGAAATGCGATACAGGATGCCGTTCGGCTCCGTGCCCGCGAGCAGCCGGTTCTGATTGTCCACCGCGAGCCCGGTCACGTGGGATTGCCCGGTCTCATACCAGACCTCTCCGTGGCCCGTGCTGTCCACGCGGAAGATTTTTCCCTGGTCGCCGGTGCCGACGTAAAGCGCGTTATCAGAGCCAATGGCGAGCGACCAGATGTAGCGCGCCTTGGGCGCGAAGAACTCCACGGCCTTGCCGTTCTGAATCTTGTAGATCTTGCCGTCCGGCGAAGTGCCGGCGTACACGGCGCCGGCACGGTCCACCGCCAGCGCGAAGATCTCCGGTTGGTCGGCGGTCCACAGCAGCGAGCTCTTGCCTTCGCCTTCGATACGGTAGAGGCGCCCTCGATGTCCGGTGGCTGCGTATAGCGCCCCGTCGGGTCCCTGCGCCATGGCCCAGATCACGGGTTGGTCGCCGCTGAACAGGGTATCGACTTTGGGCGAGAGCGAGAGGCGCCCTTCGCGGCTGAGCGACACTCCCTTGAACCGGCCGCGAATGAAATCGCTATAGGAGTTCAACTCCCAGGTAGCGGTGCCGCTCGCGAAGGCCGCGGGCATCAGCAGCGCGCACAGAGCGGCTGTGGAGGCGAGTCGTCGAATCGAGGGCATCATTCTTTCACTTCCACCTGGACGGTTTTGGTGCCGGTGACCACCATGTCGCCGGCGTCAACCTCCATCTCCCCGATCTTCGAGTTGCGGGTCTGCGTGATTCCCGGAGAGCTGGATTGCGAGCTGCCGAGGATCAGCGCTACCGACGCCGGCGGGTCGGGAAGATCGCTGCCCTCGAGTTGGAAGGCCGGGTCGGCCCGCCATACGCGCACATACGCCTTGTTGTTGCCGTGGAGATTGTTGACGGTGGAGACAAGCTGCACGGGGCTGCGCGGCGTGGTGGTGAGCACCTGCCGGAAATCGGCGATGTTGGCGATGTTTGCGTCGGCGACCGTGAAGTAGAGAGTGCCCGGCTCCATGCCGATGGGCACCTGGTACTCGACGGTGCGAACGGTCTCGGCGCCGTTCTCGCCTGCGAGGACGATGGCGAGCTCTACCTTTTCGCCGGCGCGGACGTCGCGGCGCGAGGTGGTGACGCTATCGATGGCGAGCTGCTTCTTCTGGTCGAAGGCCTCGAGCTTCAAAGCCACTCGCTTGAGCTTGAGGCGTTCAAAGCCACCCTGCATCACGTAGGCGACGGGGACGGCGGCGGAGAGGGATGCCTGCATAGCGCTTCCGTTATCGGCGGAGTACATATTATTGATGCGCAGCAGGCCCGGCGCGTTCTCAAATTCGACATCGCCGGTGATCCGGATGCTGCTGGCGCCGGCGGTGCGCTCGGTGGCGTCGATGGCGCTGAAGACCGCCATCTGCAGAAGCAGCGGGGAGAGCAGGGTGTCGTTGACCATCTGCATCTGGTAGGAATCGATGGCCTTCCCGGCGCGTGTGAGGGTGAGTGAAACCGGGACCATGGGGGGCCGTTTGCCCAACTCGCCGGCGACAGCGGTGTTGCGGTCCTGGTAGATCGTCCCCATCCACTCTTTGGCGCTCGAGATCTTAAAAGAGGTGTTGGTATTGGCGAGCAGCGTGAGCACTTCGGCGCGCGCGAACGGGAGCGCGGTGGCTCCGATGTCGAGGAAGCGGTGGCCGAAGGCGTAGATGCGTTCGCCATCGATGTGGGTGACGGTGCCGTCGGCGCCGACAGAGAGATCGCCCGCCATGAGCTGCACGCTGATCATGGAGCCGGGCTTGAGGTCGGCGGGGTTGCCCATAGCGGGCTCGATCTTGGCGCCGCTGGTAACGCCCTGACGCGGCTCGAGTCCGAGCGCGCGTAGCTGCGGTGCAAAGGTATCGAGCGTGGCGCGGCTGAAGCCGCCGAAGGAGATCGGAGTGGCGATATCGACCATGCGAGCTTCGCCTGCCATGGCTGGCTCGGGGCGGGGAATGCGGCGCGTGAGATCGCGCTCGGCTAGCGCGAATGCGACGCGCTGTCCAGCGGCCGCCGCCGGTGGCGAAGAAGACGGCGCGGCCGAAGTGGAGGTGCGCACCATGGCTTCGATGGGCCGGATTCCGGCGATGGGATCCTTGGCGAAGGGGAAGGCCATGGCCACGGCGCCGGCGAGCTTTCCATCGATGTAGACGGGGCTGCCGCTCATGCCCTGCATGACACCGGTGTGTTCGAGCGGTCCGCCGGAGAGACGGGCGAGGATGAGCGATTCCTTGGGTCCGATGTTATCGAGCACACCGAGGATTTCGACATCGAACTCCTCGATTTTGTTCCCGTTGAAGACAGTGCGGCCGATGCCGCGCATTCCGGGTTTGATGTCCTTGAGGGGAAAAAGCGCAGTTTGGGCAGACAAATCGGCGGCCAGCGCAAGAGCCGCCAGAACTACGAGGCGATGCACCTCTCTATTGTACTAGGGCGGCGGAACAATTCTGTAACGAGAGTTTGACCGGGGGGCTGACCATACGCTAGGATGGTTCTGCGGGGTGGAGCAGTCTGGTAGCTCGTTGGGCTCATAACCCAAAGGTCGAAGGTTCAAATCCTTCCCCCGCAACCA
>CAWBUN010000008.1:0-683962 GCA_963791985.1 uncultured Solibacteraceae bacterium
GCCAGGAACTTCGTACGCCAAGTCGATCCCCAAGTAGATCAATGAGATAAGAAGGAAATTCGCATTTGGGAGATTCGTATTTGCATTTTTTGCATTTGCGCGTATAATTCTTGCAGCTAAATGGCTGAAAGAGAGACACTGTCGAAACTCTCCGACCTTGCCTTGCGCAATCGGCGCGAGGGTCTAACCAAGGTCCTACCGCCGCTCGCAGAAGTGCTTCGTGGGTCATTGATGGAGCGCTACCTGACCTGTGGCAATCCGGACTGTAAGTGTGCCCGTGGCGAGCGCCACGGGCCGGTATGGTATTTGAGCGTGACCTTGGATCAGTCACATCGGGCTGGTTGCACGGTGCCTGGCGATCAGGTCGAGCAAGTCCGCCGGTGGATTGAGAACTATCACCAGGTGAAAGAGAACCTGGAGAAGATCTCCGACATCAACCGAGAACTGATGCATCGCCTCAAGGCCAAGAACAAGAAAAGGAAGAACGCGAAGAAATGAGCCATTCGGGCGTGGAAATGAAGAACGGCGCCTCGCCTTTCTTGCAGCCTTACGGATGAAAGAACGCGCGCACTCCCTGCCTTCGTTTTCCGCTTGGCTGAACAAAGGTTTCGAGCTGCGCGCTCATGCAACTCGGATGGCGGACGCCCGCACCGATCCGGAAATCTCGCCATCCAGCATCTTCCTGGCGGTCTTCCATAGCTTTGTATTTCGCCTGCCCAGTTTTCAGCAATTGGATAGTGAACTGTCCCACTCCCATTTCCAACGCTGGATCGGCGCCGAGCGCGCTTTTGGCGACGACACATTGCGGTACAGCTTGTGCGGCTTCGACCTGGACCCGCTGGAAGCCATGTTGGTGGATGTCAACCGCCGTCTGAAGCGAGGCAAAGCCTTCGATGAGGGACGGGTACAAGGGCGCTTGGTGGCGGCGTTGGACGGCATCGAGGTGTTATCGAGTTTCAGCCGTCGATGTGACCGTTGCCTGGAGCGCCGCGTGACCCTGAAGGATCAAGCCGGCCGCAAGATCGAGCAGACTCAGTATTACCATCGCGCCGTCGGTTGTCAGATGGTCCACAGCCCAGTCAAACCGTTCCTCGCCATCGAGTGGCTTCAACCAGGTGAGGGCGAGGACACGGCTGCGCTTCGTTTGCTCAATCGCCTGCCGGATATGTATGGAAGCCGCTTTTTCGACATCTTGCTTTTGGATGCTCTTTACGCGCAGACTCCGGTCCTGCAGTTGGTCCGAAGGATCGGATGGGACGCGGTCATCAGCCTGAAACAGAATTCACGTGATTTGTATCAATCGGCGGTGCGCCTGTTTGCGTCTCGACCGCCGGATCTCGGCTTTACTGAGCAGCGCGACCATAAGACATACCAAGTTCAACTCTGGGATACCGAAGGTCTGCCCTTCACGATCGACAACCCCGAACCGGTGCGGGTGGTGCGCTCCGAAGAAGTGCTCGATCGCAATCGTTATCGCGAAGGAGAACTGACTTCGCATTCCACCGACCACGAATGGCTGTGGGTCACCACCCTGCCCAAGCAGGTATTTCCCACTCCGGTTATCCGCCAACTGGGGCACAGCCGATGGAAGAACGAGAATAACGGTTGGATGGATCTGACGAAACATTGGGCCTTCAAACACGGATTTCTCCACGCTTGCCGGCACCGCCCCAAACAGACCAACGCCTCCGGCGAGCGGGAGCCGGTCTCCAACCACGGCCTCGCAGCGGTCACCTTGATTCTTCTGATCGCCTTCGCCTTGAGTTCCGCCTTCGTCCTCAGACACTCCAAACTCGCTCGTCGGGACCACCTCACTGCCGTCGCCGTCGCTGCTCAGTTACGCGCTGGGGTGTCCAAGACTCCGCCCCCGATTCGAGCACCTGACTAAAAGGCACCGCCCCTTATCCAACTACTTGAGGTGCCCCCCGCTTGCGTTCATCCCAGCGGACCGCAGCCCGCTCGTCTCCTTTTCGACCCGGCAAACCCCTGTTCGCACAAATTGTCAGTGAAACTTCTGCCCATGGCATCGGCAGGCCGCCAATACTGCCGAAAACCTTCCTCTGCGAATCTCCTTTCCCTTCATTACTCCCCAGACCCCCGCCATTTCCGGGGCCGACACGGGTCAACCGGTCGCCATGCGAAGTTCCTGAGGGTTTTCCCGGCAGTGTTGCCTTAAGTTGTAGATTCGGATAAGCTCAGAAATCCCGATTGGGCTAAGGAATCTATGAGTGCGACCGTAGAGCAGACACCCCGCCAGATCCTGGTGGTGGATGATGAGCCGGATCTGGAGTTGCTGGTACGCCAGCGTTTTCGCCGTCAGATTCGCGAGGGGGAGTTCGAGTTTTTCTTTAGCCACAACGGCGAGGAAGCCCTGGTGGCGCTGGACGGGAAACCGACCATCGACGTGGTGTTGAGCGACATCAACATGCCGGTGATGGACGGGCTGACGCTGTTGGGCAAGCTGCGCGAGCGGCAGGGCTGCCTGAAGGCGGTAGTGGTTTCGGCGTACGGCGACATGCCGAATATCCGCACGGCGATGAATCGCGGGGCGATCGATTTCCTGATGAAGCCGATCGATTTCGAGGACCTGGAAATCACGATCCGCAAGACGCTGGATCACGTGGCGGCGATGCGGCAATCGATGGCGGCGCAGGAGAGTTTGCTGGCGATCCGGCAGGAGCTGAGCGTGGCGGCGCGGATTCAGCAATCGATTTTGCCGCGGATCTTCCCGCCGTTCCCCGCGCGCAAGGATTTCGAACTGCACGCCTCCATGATTCCGGCCAAGGAAGTGGGCGGCGACCTGTTCGATTTCTTCCTGCTGGATGAAGATCACCTGGGGCTGGTGCTGGGCGATGTGAGCGGCAAGGGCGTTCCGGCGGCGCTGTTCATGGCGGTATCGCGGACGCTGCTGCGCGCCACGGCGCTGCAGAAGCTGCCTCCGGGCGAGTGCCTGCAATATGTGAACACCACGCTCGCGGCGCAGAACCCTTCGCACATGTTTGTCACCATGTTCTACGGGATCTTGAACACGCGCACGGGCGAACTGCAATTCGCCAACGGGGGGCACAATCCGCCGTACGTGTTTTCGGCCGATGGGAAGGTGCGGGAGCTGCCGCGCGATAAAAACGGCATGATCGTGGGGCTGATGGATGGGGCGCAATACCAGACCGCGAGCCACACGATCGCGCCGGGCGAAGGCTTGATGGTCTACACCGACGGGGTCACGGAGGCGATGGACCCCAAGGAGGATTTCTACGGCGAAGAGCGCCTGGAGGCCCTGTTGCGGACACACGGCGCGCTGCCGGTGGAGGCACTGGTGAAGCGGCTGATGGCGTCGGTGGAGGCATTCGCGGCGGGAGCCCAGCAATCGGACGACATCACGGTGCTGGCGATGCGCTACGTGGGGAATTGAGGGGATGGCAAAAGTCCTGCTGGTGGAAGATAACGAGATGAATCGCGACATGCTATCGCGGCGGCTGATGCGCCAGGGCTTCGAAGTCACGGTGGCGGTGGACGGGCAGGCGGGAGTGGATGCGGCGCACAGCGGGAAGCCGGACATCGTACTGATGGACATGAGCCTGCCGGTGCTGGACGGCTGGGAGGCGACGCGGCAACTGAAGGCGAGCGACGCCACGCGCGCGATCCCGGTGATCGCGCTGACGGCGCACGCGATGGCGGGCGACCGGCAGCAGGCGCTGGACGCCGGCTGCGACGATTACGACACCAAACCGATCGAGCTGCCGCGCCTCTTGGAGAAGATGCGGCGGCTGCTGGGCGAAGCGCCCAAGCCATGAGCAGCGAACTCACAGGCGAGGCGCTAAAGAAACTGCGCCACGACCTGCGTACGCCGATCAATCATATTCTGGGCTATACCGACATGCTGGTGGAAGATGCCGCCGAGAACGGCATCGCCGCGTTCGTGGAGCCGCTGCGCAAGATCCGCGCCGGCGGACGGACGCTGCTGGAGTTGATTCAATCGTCGTTGGGCGAAGGCATGCTGGCGGTGAACGTGGAGGCGATGACGGCCTTCGAATCGCGCTTCCGCTCGCGCGCGCAGACGCTGCTGGTCTCCGCGCAGGAGTTGGAAGAGGACTTTCAAACGGCGGCCAGCGAAGACGCGCGCACCGATATCCAACGCGTGGTAGCGGCGCTGGAGCGCCTGATCGCGATGTCCAGCGGCGAGGTTGACGAGCCGCGACCGTCAGGGAGCGTTACGAGCGGGACCGTCGGGGTAGCGCCCCCTGACGGTCGCGGCTCGTTGGGGCTGGAAGGCGGCGGACGGATTTTGATCGCGGAGGACAATCCGGCAAATCGCGACATCCTGCGGCGGCGCCTGGAAAAAGAGGGGCACCACGTCACCGAGACACAGGACGGCAGGGAGGCGCTGGAGCAACTGGAGCGCGGCGATTTCGACCTGCTGCTACTGGACATCCTGATGCCGCGGCTGGACGGCTTCGAGACCCTGGCCTGCATTCGCCGCAACGAGCGATTTCACGATCTGCCGGTGATCATGATTTCGGCGCTGGACGAAATCCAGAGCGTGGTGCGCTGTATCGAGATGGGCGCGGAAGATTACCTGCCGAAGCCGATCGACCCGGTGCTTTTGCGCGCGCGCATCGGCGCCTGCCTGGAAAAGAAACGCCTGCGCGACCGCGAGCGGCAGAAGACAGCCGAGTTGGAACTGGCGCTGCACCGGTTGAAGGAGACGCAGGATCAACTGGTGGTGCAGGAGAAAATGGCGTCGTTGGGCGCGCTCACCGCGGGAGTGGCGCACGAGATCAAGAATCCGCTGAACTTCGTCACCAATTTCGCCGTGCTCTCGGTGGACATGATGAAGGAAGTGCTCGAGTTGATCGCGCCGGTGCGCGCGCAGATGGCGCCGAAGGACGGCGCGTACCTGGACGACCTGTTGAGCGACCTGACCGGCAACCTGGACCGGATCCGCGACCACGGCAAGCGCGCCGACAGCATCGTGCGCGGCATGCTGGCGCACTCGCGCGGGGGCAGCGGGCAGCGCGAAGAGATCGATTTGAACGTGCTGGTGGCGGAGGCGGTGAACCTGGCGTATCACGGCCTGCGGGCGCAGGATCCGGCCTTCAACATCACGCTGGAATCGGAATATGACGAGAGCATAAAGCCGGTGCAGGTGGTGCCGCAGGATTTGAGCCGCGTGATCCTGAACATCGCCAACAACGGCTGCTACGCGGCGCATCAACGTAAGCTCAAAGCGGGCGATGGCTACCGCCCGACGCTGCGGACTTCGACCACGCAGACCGCATCCACGGTGGAGATCCGCGTTCGGGACAACGGCACGGGGATTCCGGCCGCGGTGCTGCAGAAGATCTTCAACCCTTTCTTTACCACTAAGCCGACCGGTCAAGGCACGGGGTTGGGGCTGTCCCTCAGTTACCAGATTGTTGTGGAACAATTAAAGGGGACGGTAAAAGTGCAGTCGAAAGAAAATGAATTCACCGAGTTTCTGATCAGTCTGCCAAAATAATTGGCCGCAAGGTGAGACCGTGCCGTGGGTGGACCCCGGAAACGGACGAAAACTTCCGTTTCCCGCCAATAGGGGCCGTTGACAAGCTATAATCTCTCGGCGTATATTTGCTAACATACTGATCTCACAGTGGTTTGCGCTTTGGTTCTGTTGGATGGTCTCGCTCACCGTTTTTCGACCTATTGCATGCTCACCAGACCCTGTGAATCAGTGACCGGCGGAGGCTGAATGGCCGTAGATCAAAACAACGAGCAAGTGGACCAGACGGTTCCCGAAAGCTACGAACACCTGCTCGAAGATTACAGTCACTTCGCGCCCCCGTCCGCCGACGAAGTAGTGCAGGGTACCGTCCTCGGTATCACCGTTAAAGACGTGATTATCGATTTCGGTTATAAGTCCGAAGGTATCGTTCCCATCGAGCAGTTCCAGTCTCCCAGCGGCGAAGTGACCGTGAAGCGCGGCGATGTGGTCGACGTCATGATCGACCGCAGCGAGCAGGTCGAAGGCTACGTGCTGCTCTCGCACACAAAGGCCGCGCGCCTGCGTATCTGGGACAACCTGGAGCATGCCGCCAATGAGCAACTGGTGCTGAGCGGCCGCGTGCTGGGGCGCGTCAAGGGCGGGCTAGCGGTGGATGTCGGCATCAAGGCGTTCATGCCGGGTTCGCAGGCCGACCCGCGTCCGGTGCATAACCTGGATGCGCTGGTGGGGCAGGATATCCCGGTCAAGATCATCAAACTGAATCGCCGGCGCGGCAATGTGGTGGTCTCGCGCAAGATGGCGATCGAGGAAGAGATCAACTCGCGCAAGACGGTGACGCTGGATCACCTGTTCGAAGGCGCGGCGGTGACGGGCACGGTCAAGAACCTGACCGATTACGGCGCGTTCATCGACCTGGGCGGAATCGACGGGCTGCTGCATGTCACCGATATGTCGTACGGGCGCATCACGCACCCATCGGAAATGCTGCAGGTCGGGCAGGAAATCACGGTCAAGGTGTTGAAATTCGACCGCACGAAAGAGCGGGTTTCGCTCGGCATCAAGCAGTTGGAGCCGGACCCGTGGGATACCGTGATCGAGCGCTACCCGGTGAACGGGCGCGTGATCGGGCGCGTGGTCAACGTCACCGATTACGGCGCGTTCGTGGAGTTGGAAGCCGGCGTCGAGGGGCTGATCCACATCAGCGAGATGACGTGGTCGCGACGCATGAAGCATCCGTCGAAGGTGGTGAAGGCGGGCGACCAGGTGGAAGCCGTCGTACTGGAAGTGCATCCCAAGGACCGGCGGATTTCGCTCGGGCTGAAGCAGCTGGAGCCGAATCCGTGGACCACGATCGACCAGCGCTACAGCGTAGGCAGCGTAGTGGAGGGCCGCGTGCGCAACATGACGGACTTCGGCGCGTTCATCGAAATCGAAGAAGGCATCGACGGGCTGGTGCACGTCAGCGACCTGTCCTGGACGAAGCGCGTGAAGCATCCGAGCGAAGTGCTCAAGAAAGGGATGATCGTGCAGGCGGTGATTCTGAATATCGATTCGTCATCGCACCGGTTATCTTTGGGCATCAAACAACTGCAGCCCGACGCGTGGGAGAGTTACTTCCAGACTCATCAAGTGGGCGATACCGTACATGGAAGAGTCTGCCGCATCGCCAGTTTCGGACCTTTTGTGGAGCTCGCCGAAGGGGTGGAAGGGCTCTGCCACTTTTCGGAGATTCCCGGATACTCGAACCGGCGGGGCGCCGAGGAGATGCCGGTTCACATCGGCGACGAGTACGATTTCAAGATCATCAAAATGAGCGAAGCCGAGAAAAAGATCGGCCTCAGCCTGCGTGCCGTGACCGAAGACGAAGAGAAGACCCGCCTGGAAGACTATCAGCGCCAGGCCGCTGCCGCTACCACAACCATCGAAGAAGTCATGAGTTTGAAGGACCGCAATCAGGAATAGGCGCTTGCAAATCTTTTAAATTCACGCGATACTGCGGTTTCGTAACAGTTTTGCACCCAGCTATGTTACCCAGGAGAATGCGATGACGAAGGCCGACCTGATTGAAGAAGTCTCCCGCGTAGTGGAGATGACGCGGAAGGAATCCGAAGTCATCGTGGAGGCGATTTTCGACAGCATCGTCCGTTCGCTGCGCACCGGCGACAAGATCGAGATCCGCGGATTCGGCAGCTTCCGCACGCGCCAGCGCCAGCCGCGCATCGGGCGCAACCCGAAGACCGGAGCGCGGGTGGAAGTCCCGGCCAAGAAGATCCCCTATTTCAAACCCAGTAAGGAACTTAAGGACGTTGTGAATAACTCCGCGACTCCGGTTCCCCCGACGGCGGTACCTCCGGCACCCGAGCAGGTCCCAAACCCCTAACGTGGACTATCTCTGGACACCCTGGCGATATAATTACATTACAAAAGCAGAACCACTCACTGGTTGTGTGTTCTGTAACGCTGCCCAATCGGCGGACGACCGGGAGAATCTGATCGTCCACCGGGCGGAGCGCAATTTCGTCATTCTGAACCGGTTCCCTTACACCAACGGCCACGTCATGGTGGTCCCGTACAACCACATCGGGTTCCTGGAGCAGATGCCCGACGAGACGCTGGTGGAGATGATCCGACTGGCGCGAACGGCGGAACATCACCTGCGGACGATCTACCGGCCCGACGGGCTCAATCTGGGGATGAACCTGGGGCGCAGCGCCGGCGCGGGGATCGCGGATCACGTCCACATGCACGTGCTGCCCCGCTGGACGGGCGACACGAATTTCATGACCGTGACGGGCGAGACGCGGGTGCTGCCGGAAGACCTGCCGGCGACGTGGGAAAAGCTGAGTAGGGCTTTCGCGGGCTGAGAGCCGCAACGAGATCGCTCGCTAACGGTCGCGGGAGCTCGCTGCGCTCCCTCACGGTCGCGGCTCGTTGGCGACGGAATTTCGCGACTATTGCACAAAGAGGCTGGTTCCGTCGCGGTCGACTCGAGTGAAGAGGAGCGATTTGCGATCGGGCGAGATCGCCATTCCCCCGCCCCACGCGGGCGGTTTTTTCATGTCGTAGACGTCCCGTTTCTGCCTTGACGCGAAGTCCAGATACTCGATGTCCGGCTCCTGACCTTTGCGCCGGTGCATATAGAAAATGCCGTTCTCGACCGGTACCCAGTTGTTCCAATCCTGCGGAACAAGGTCTGGCAGGACGAGCTCCGGAGGGGACCGCAACACTCCGTCGCGCAGGCTGGCTCGCCACAACTGCCGGATGCTACCGCCCTCCGCACCCGGGCCGTTGGCGATGTAGTAAAGCATATCGCCTTGAGGCGAGAGAGAGGCGAATGAGGCGCCGCGCGTAGTGAGTTGGGTGATGGGACCACCTGCCGCCGGAATCTCGCAGATCTGCCAGGTGCCGGTGCGATCGGATGCGAAGTAGATGAATGCGCCGTCCTTCGACCATATCGGCACCCGGTTGTTGAACCCGTCCGCGACCAGCGTTCGCGATGGCCCGCCCGCACCCGGCATTACATGGATCTCAGCACCCTTGGTGGGATGCCACTCAAAGGCCAACTGGCGTCCATCGGGCGACCAGGATTCCGCGCCGACCGGCATCCCCTTGCCATCGAAGAGCCGAACTTCGTTGGCTCCGTCAGGGTTGGCGACCCAGAGGCCGTCGGAGCCGGAGCGCATGCTGGAAAAGGCAAGGCGCGTCCCGTCGGGTGAGTATTGCGGGCTGGAATCCGGCAGTTCGCTGGCGATGAGAGGGAGTGCCGCAGCCCCGCCTTCAGGCGGCACATCCCAGATATTGACGTCGAAGTTGTAGGCTACCAGGGCGAGGCGCCCGCCATCGCGGGAGACGATTGCCGGTCCGGCGTCGACGGTGGCGGCGGTGAGCCGCGAGCTGCGGCTTCCTCCTGGACCGTAGCACCAGAGACCGCGGATGGAGCCTTCGCGCTTGGAAGAGACCAGCAGGCTTCCGTCCATCAAGAAGGTGACGCCGCTGACGCCTGCGTCGTCGAAGGTGATCCGTTTGACCGGGCCGCCGGCGGCGGCGACGACGTAGACATCCTCGTGGCCGGAGAGGGCAGTAGTGCGGCGGAAGGCGACGGATGCGGAATCGCGGGAGAAGACCGGCAGGCTGTCGCCGCGCCATCCGGCGGGCGGACTGGTGATGTAGCGCTTCTCGCCGGTGCGGATCGCGATGCGCACCAGCGAGCGCCTGCCCTCGGCGTCGGGTTCCGCGGCCACGAGCCACTGTCCGTTGGGCGACCAACGGAGCCAGGGCGCCGAACCCTTTTTGAGATCCATCAATTTCCGCATGCCGGAGCCGTTCGCGGAGATCATGAAAATCCCCAGGTACGGATCGCCGGTATCGCGGAGAAAGGCAATTTCGGAACCGTCCGGGGACCATGTGGGATTGCTGGCCTTCCATTCATCGCGGGTCAGGCGGGTGGGCGAGGCAGCGTCGAGACGTTGCAGGTAGACGTTGCGATGGCGGTCCGACGGGCCTTCGGAGTCGAACGCCAGGGTGTCGCCGGAGGGGGAGAATTCCGGACTGTTGGGCGCTCCGGAAGCGAGCAGCAGACGAAGGTGATCGAACGCCGGGAGACGGCGCGGGGAGCCCAGCCAAATAACGCCGGCGGCTGCGATGGCGAGCAGGAGGCATCCCGCGGCAGCGGAGAGTTTCCAGGCCCGGCTGCGTCCGGCCGGTGGTTCGGCAGCGGTGCGCGCGAGCGAGGGGTTCCATTCGAAGGTCGGCACATAGGTGCCTTTCGGCAGGGAGATGCGCAGCGACTCGCGATCGCCTTCGCGGGCGTAGTATTCGTCGAGTTTGGTGCGGAGGCGGCCGACGGAGACCCGGACCACGGGGTCGATTTTCGGATCGTAGTCGGCCGATCGGCCAAAAATCTGGATGCCGATCAGGGATTCCTTGAGCCCTTCACCGGTCCGGGTGAGGGCGGACTCCACGATGAACTCGAGCAAGCCCCGGGAGCGCTCACTACGTTTGAATTCCGGGCTGCCGAGTACGGCTGCCAAGTGGGCCCGGACGGCGGCAGCGTCGGGTCCTGCCACGGGTGACGTCCCTGGGCTCATAGGTTGGAAACCCATGGTAACAGACTTGTGTTACCCCCTTGTATCTGACTGTTACTTCAGCGCTTTTCGGTTTGACGGTAGTTTGGGTACACCTCGGCCGGGCAGCGGGGCTCTGAAAGGCCACGTCTTACGTCGTCCGGAAACTCAAGGAGAAATTCACGATGAAAAACGCTGCGTTCCACTTCACCCTGTTTCTAACATTGCTCGCCGGAGCGCTTCCGGCGGCGACGTTCACGACGCTTCCCGGCTCCGGAGTGTTGACCGGCGCGCCCGGCGACACCGTCGGCTGGGGGTTCAGTTCCACCAACGACGATTTCTTTCAGTCGCTCTCTTTCGGCCAATCGATTCTGATCAACGAGACGAACCCGTCTCTCGGAACCTACATCGATTTGATCGGCCCTCAGGGCGGACCGGATAACTTTGCCGTCGATCCCACTCAGACCTGGTCGGAGGGCTTCAACCTCGTCAATCAGTTCGGGCTGGGTTCGTTTACGATCGACCCGTCGGCCCCGCTCGGATCGTTCGATTCCGGCTCGATCCGCGTGTACTTCAACTACGCCGACAGCACACCGGGAAGTGTCGACGTTCCCTTCTACGTGTTCGTCGCAGCGAGCGACGCGCCGGAGCCGGCCACCGCCTGGCTGCTGCTCGCCGGCGGACTTGGATTGATCGCGGCACGGCGCCGGAATGCCGCCAAGGAGACCGTATAATGCATCGCAAACTTCTAACGTCCTGCTTGTGGACGTTCGCGATCGCCATGGCCGGCAGCGTGAACCTCCCGGCGCAAACCCTGGATTTCCAGACCATCGTGCAGTGGACCAATGGCTTATCGCCGCATTACACGTGCGGCGCCCCCGGCGAGGATGCGTGTTTCACCGGTTGCGCTAATTCGAGCAACATCAAAGTCTACAGCGATCCGTTCACCGGATGGCTGCATTGCGACATCCCGCCTTCCAGCTGCACGAATCTTCCAGGCATCTTTTTTGGGAAGAGCGGGGGGCAGGATGCACCCAACCCCAGTTACATCCCGTTCCTGGTGATGACCGATGTTCACTTGCGCAACGGGCACGGCATCACCGACGAACAGCATGCATTTCACCCGCGCTACATGAACCTGATCGGCATCAACGGCTGGAAATGGAATGTGTCCAACGCCGGTTTCCCCTCGGATTGGATGGAGAAACCAATCGCGGTGGTTTCCACCGGAGACGAAACGAATGACGGGCAGCAGACCTCGCTCGGCGCCTTCCGCCTGCTTTATGAAACCGGGCGGACCACCGATTCCCTGCAGTTTCCGCTCTTCGGCGGTTACGGCAATCACGATGTCTATGAAGACTGTGAGTTCAACAACTGCGCCAAGCGGATGCTGGACTATTCCGGAAATTCGGCGGCATGCGTGCCCAACGGACCCGACGCGGAAAGCAAGAACTATTCCTGGGACTGGGGCAAGTTCCACATGATCCAATTGAACAATTGGGCCGGCGATACCCAGGCCGGCACGAACAATAGCACGACGCCAAATACCGTGGATACCCACAAGTCCGGACTGCCCTGGCTGATCAACGATCTGGCCAATCACACGGGCGGCGGGACAGCTCCTATCGTCATCTTTCAGCACTACGGCTGGGATGACTTCTCCAGTGGCTCGTGGAGCGATGCCGACAAACAATCATTCCTGGCCGCGATCAGAGACTACAATGTCATCGCGATCTTCACGGGCCACGACCACAATCTGGCATCCTACAGCGCCCCGTACACGGACAGTCACGGCAAGGTCAAAATCCTGGACGATTTCGCCGGCGGCACCGGCGGGCAGGGCGGCTATGGCGAGTTTTTCGCGGTCCGCCTGTCGGCCAATTTCATGGATGTGATGCCGATTGAATGGGCTGACAATTCGGTACACCCCGGCATCAACTCGCCCTACCCTAGGAACGCTGGCAACGGCGGCGACAGACCCTCGTTCTTCAACAACGTTCAGGGCTGCCGCAAGTGGATCGGCCCCGCACTTCACACCACAGCGATTTCAACCACCACCGGCTCCAACACGGTCACGATTACGAACCACACCGCCGATACCATCGCCGGACCGTTCGCCGTTCAGTATAAGACTCTGTCCTCGCCGATAACGGCCCAAGCCGAGCAGGTTCTGTTCAGCGAGAATTGCAACATCGGGCCGCTCTATGTTCTAGGCAAGAAATCCACACTTGCCCCGGGTGAATCCGAAACGATTTCGCTCTCCAACTCGGCTTCTACCCCCACGGGAGTCGTTTCCCTGGCTCCTGACGCCTTGGTTGCCTCGCCGAACCCCTTCGTGTTCTCGGGGAGTGAAACGATACGCGTGACCAGCTCCTACGGAGCCAGCGTGCCGTTCACGGTTGCCGGTGTCCCCAGTTGGATGAAGCTTACCCAAAGCTCCGGCACCACGCCAACGAACCTCATCATGAGCTTCGCCGCGGGCGCGGCAGCTCCCTACACGGCGGGTGCAATCACCATCATCCCCTCTCTACCCTCGTACGGTCCGATCGTCGTTCCCATCTCCGTCGCTAACCTCCCCGTGCAGTTTACCTCGACGTTCAACGAGACGATCACGGTGGATGGCGCAACCGTCCAGACGCCCGCCACCCTTCAGATGGCCCCGGGCTCGAGCCACACGGTCAGCGCCCAAACCTATAATTCATCTCCTGGCGTGCAGGACCGCTTCGTTGGCCAAAGCGTCACTTTCAAGGTGGCCGCCGGGGACATCATCGATATGAAGTTCCAACGCTTCGTTCAACTGACGGTCGCTCCATCTCCACTATCGGCTGGTGCTGTCACGTACAACCCCACCAGTCCTGACGGATACTGGCCGATTTCGTCTAACGTCACGATCACGGCTATCCCCAATTCTGGATATGTCTTCGAGACGTTTGAAAACCAGGCCAACGGACAGAACCCTGTCCAAATTACCTTGAAGGGTCAGACCCTCTTCGGCGCGAAATTTCAGCCTTCGGGCAGTTACTCGATTTCGACCAGCCTCGGTGCGGCCGGCTCGGTGACGATCGATAACGTGGTCCACCAAGGCCCGCAAACCGTCCAGTGGGTCAGCGGTTCGCAGCACCAGCTCTCGGTGCCTTCTGTGGTGGCCTCCGGAACCGGCGTGCAGTATGTCTTTCAGCAGTGGTCGGACGGAGTGAAGCTGGCGTCGCGCCAGGCTACCGCCGACGGCGCACCGTCCAAAGTAGCGCAATACCAGCAGCAGTTCCTGGTCGGCATCGCCGCTAGTCCGGCAGTCGGAGGCACGGTCACCGGCGGAGGATGGTATGACGCGGGCACTTCCGCGATTCTGACGGCGACGGCGGCCAACGGGTTCGTCTTCGGCGGCTTCTCGGGCACGGTATCCGAACCCAGCAGTACCCTCACAATCGCGATGACGCAACCTGATACCGAGGTCGCCAACTTTACACCGCTGACACCGAACCTGGTGGCCAGCGCCGGCGCGCATTCCAATGGCCCGAATTCTACTCAGGTCGCGATCGTGGTGACGAACACCGGCAAGGGAGCCGCGCTCAACACGTTCCTCGACTCGGTAACCGCCACCGTACAGAGCGGCACCGGCACAGTCTCATCGTTCTCGAACATGCTCCCGGTGACCATTCTGCCGGGACAGTCCGTGACTCTGACCTACTTCTTCACCTGGCCGGCCACCGCCGCCCGCGTGGCCTTCACGGTAGGCTTCAACGCCAACAGTGGAGCTTACCAGAGTAAGTCCACGTTCTACGTAGTGCGCTGAAATTTGATTAGCAACCGCGACCGTCAGGGAGCGGTTGCTAATTCGCTGCAACAAGGTCAAGTCAGTGATACGATTGCCAGTACTCGATGACTCCTGGCCGGTCCATCGCTCATTACCGCGTCACCTCGAAGCTCGGTGAAGGTGGGATGGGGGAAGTGTACCGGGCGACCGACACCAAGCTCAATCGCGAGGTCGCCATCAAGATTCTGCCCGACGCCTTTGCGCAGGATGCCGACCGGATGACGCGGTTCGCGCGGGAGGCGCAGGTGCTGGCCTCGCTCAATCATCCGAACATCGCAGCGATTTACGGGGTGGAAGACCGGGCGCTGGTGATGGAATTAGTGGAAGGGCATACGCTCGCGGAGCGGATGGCCCTGGGGCCGATGGCGATCGACCAGATTTTGCCCATCGCCACGCAGATCGCCGAGGCTTTGGAGTACGCCCACGAGCACGCCGTCGTGCATCGCGATCTCAAGCCCGCCAACATCAAGATCACTCCGAGGGTCGCGTCAAAGTGCTGGATTTCGGACTGGCCAAGGCCATGTCAACTGACAGCGCCGCGGGCAGCCCGATCTCTTCGCCGACGCTTACGATGCGCGCGACCATGGCGGGAACGATCATGGGGACGGCCGCTTACATGAGCCCCGAGCAGGCACGGGGACAGGTGGTGGACAGGCGCACCGATATCTGGGCCTTCGGCGTGATCCTGCACGAAATGCTCACGGGCCGCGCGCTCTTCCAACAGGTGACGATTTCGGACACTCTCGCCGCCGTGCTGCGGGCCGACCTGGAGTGGTCCGCGCTACCTTCCAAACTGCCGCCCAACCTTCGCACGCTCCTGCAGCGCTGTTTGGAGCGTGACCCCCGTCGCCGGCTGCGCGATATCGGCGATGCCCGCCTGGAACTGGAGCAACCTTTGGTCGCGCCGGCCGTTACGCCTCCCGAGCGCCGCTCCGTGATCGTGCCCTGGATCGTGGCTGCCGCACTCGGAGTGGCGGCGATTACCCTGGCGGCGATTCACATGCGCGAAGTTCCACCGGCCGCACCGCAGGTACGCTTCAGCGTGCCGCCGCCGGCCAAGGGGAGCTTCGGCACCTGGATCGGACTCTCGCCGGATGGCCGTTACCTGGGTTTCACGGCAATATCGGCGGATGGCGACGTGCGCGTCTGGGTTCGCTCGCTCGATTCCCTAGAAGCGCGGCCTTTGCCCGGAACGGAGGGCACGATCACTTTTTTCTGGTCGCCGGACAGTCGTTTCGTGGCCTTTCAAGCGGGCGGCAAACTGAAAAAGATCGAACTCGCCGGCGGGCCGCCGCAGACGTTATGCGATCTTTCGGGTGTGATGTTGGGCGGAACCTGGAGCAGGGATGGAGTGATCCTGTTCGGCACCAACAGTGGCCCCATTCTTCGGGTTCCCTCGGGAGGCGGCGCCGCGTCACCCGTCACCGTGATCGATTCCTCACGCGCCGAGGGTGCGCACAGCGACCCGGTCTTCTTGCAGGATGGCCGCCACTTTCTGTACCTCCGTCGCGCTACCGGTTTCGATACTTCGGGAGTCTACAGCGGTGTTTTGGATGTGGAACCGGCGCGGCAAAGCCTGCAGCGGATTCAGGCCACCGAATTCAGTCCCGGCTACGCGCCCCCGCGTGCCGGAGTGGATCCCGCCGGCCAGGGGCACCTCCTCTTCCTGCGCGACGGCATCCTGATGGCGCAGGCTTTCGATGAACGCAGCCTGACCACGGCGGGGGAGGCGGTGGCGATTGCCGATCAAGTGGGAATCAACATCAGCCGGGCATTCTTTTCCGTCTCCGCCAATGGCGTACTGGCCTATCGGAGCAGCGGCGACGCCAATTCCCAATTCAATTGGTACGATCGCCAGGGCAATATGCTGGGACAGGCGGGGCCATCGGGCAACTACTCGGACGTCTCGCTCTCCCCGGACGGCGGGCGCGTGGCGTACGAACTGCCTTCGATGGGGTCGAGCCGGCAAGTCTGGGTGTTGGATATTGCGCGCGGCGCCAATACACGCCTCACCTTCACCCCGGAGGGAGCCGCCTCGCCGGTCTGGTCCCCAGACGGCAAGAGGGTGGCATACACTTCGTTTCACGGCTTGGGCGGACAGAGCTCGGCGATCTACCTGAAGGACGCGAGCAACAACGGAGCGGAACAGGCGGTACTGCGCTCGGACCTGCCGAAGTACCTGAACGATTGGTCGCAGGACGGCCGTTTCCTGGTGTACACGCAGGTTTCTTACCGGAACGGGCTGGATCTTTGGGCGCTGCCCAACCCTCTCGCCGGGGGAGAGCACAAGCCCATCCCGATTGCCGATTCCGCCTTCAACGAAACGCAAGCCCAGGTTTCGCCGGATTCACGCTGGGTGGCTTATGCCTCCGATGAAGCCGGAAGATTTGAGATCTACGTCCGCCCGTTCCCGCCAGGTCGCGAGCCCCAGGGGAAGTGGCTGGTTTCCGCCGGCGGAGAACTGCAACCCAGGTGGCGCGGCGACGGCAAGGAGCTGTTTTACTTCGCGCCGGACAGCAAGCTGATGGCGGCCGCGATTCAGTCCGAACCGTCCTTCCAGTCCGGTGTTCCGCATCCCTTGTTCAATTCGCAGGCGGGCTTCGGTTCCAATTCGCGGTTTCGATGGAGCCTCACGCGCGATGGCAAACGCTTCCTGCTGGTGTCGCTGGCAACGGGCGTGGCGTCAGAGCCAACCACGGTGGTGCTGAACTGGCAATCCGGCTTGAAGAAATAGGCCTTAGTGGGTCATCGCGTAGATCAGGTAATTGAGGCCGTAACGGTAGGCGAGGGTGGTCATCGCCTCGGGGTAGTCGGGGGAATCGGCATACTCCCAGGCGTCGCCGATATCGGTGTTGTAGTTGACCGCGACCACCATGTGCTCGTTGTCGTCGAAGATTGCCCGCCAGGCTGGCGCGGTGCCCGGCGGCTGCTGCACCGTGATGCCGCCGCCGGGGCCGCGGCGCAGGTGACGGGTGCCGGGGATGAAAGTGCGATCCTTGGCCTCGATATCGTAGAGCACGTGCATCACGGAATCGCCATCGGCCAGGTCCACGATGGGGCGGCCGGGAAGTACGCGGTCCATGGTCATGCGAAAGACGTCCCACTGCTCGGGATCGGGACCCCAGAAATCGTCGACGACCAGGTAGCCGCCGCGCAGCAGATATTCGCGCAGGCGGGTGATCTCCGCCTCGTTGAGGCCCCACCAGCCGGTCTGGGTCGCGTAGATCCAGGGATAATCGAAGAGCTTGGGATCGGTGAGGCGCAGGTGGCGCGGGTCGCCGGTGTGAACGCGGGTGAGGCGCTGGACGCCCATGGAGAAGTGCTCGTCGGCATCGGGCCAGTCGACCATCCACCAGCCATCGCCGGTGGCGTTGCGCGAAGCAAAGCCGAAGCGGCGGTGAAATTGCGGCAGGTCGGTGTATTCGGTGCGGATGAAATGAAATTCGGAGCCTGTGGGAAATTCGGGGGGCGGGCCCTCGGCGCCGTGACGAATGCCGCCGCCAAAACGCTGGGCGAGCGCAGCCAAGGCAAGCAATACCGCCGCCGAAATCACGCGCCCGGCCCTCATAGATTGTCCTAATTGTAGCCGACGGGGGCTACCAGGACGAAGGCGGATCGCTGGCGGGGAAGGAGTCCTCGGATGAGATGTCGACCATGTCGGGAGTGTATCCTTCCGCGGCCGGGCGAGCGGTAACGGCGTAGACCAACATGCCGGCGCCTCCGATGCCGCAGGCTGTATCCCATAGAGTGCGGCGGCGCGATCCGGCGGCCATCATGGCGGCGCCGATCGTGGCCCAAATCAATCGTGCAGGTTGATTCAATGGCAGGGTGTACATAGAGCCTTACAGTACACGCGGAGGCCCAATGTGCGTTTTGAATCAGGTTAAATCAAGACCCTGAAGTTTACCCGTGGAATCACCAAAGTGCTCCATGTGGACGCCCATGCGATCCATCATGCTGAGGTACAAATTGCACATCGGGGTCTCCCTGCGGTAAACCACGCGGCGCCCGGTCTTAATCGACTTACCGGCGTTGCCGACAATTAGCGTGGGCAGGTCTTCATGCGCGTGGCGGTTGCCATCCGAAAGCCCGGCGCCGTACACGATCATGGAGTTATCGAGCAGCGTGCCGTCGCCTTCCTTGATCGATTTCAACTTCTCGATCCACCCGGCAAATTGTTTCAGGTGGTAGCAATTGATCTGCGCCACCTTTTCCATCAGCTCTTCCTGATTGCGATGGTGGGTCAGCGGATGGTGGCCGTCGGCGATGCCGATCTCGCGGTAGGCGCGCGAAGTGCCTTCGTGCGTGACCAGGAAAGTCATGACGCGCGTGAGGTCGGCCTGGAACGCGATCGTCATCATGTCGGTCATCAATTTGTAATGCTCGGCAAAATCCGCGGGGACACCGTAGGGCTTCTCCATGTGCGGGTCGATGTGGGCGTTGGCGCTTTCGGCCTTTTCGAGTTGCAGCTCCACTTCGCGGATGGAAGAGAGATACTCGTCGAGCTTGCGGCGGTCGGTGGGACCGAGGCCGGATTCCAGCGTCTTGGTGTCAGCGGCGACGAAATCCAGAATGCTGCGGCGGTACTTCGCCTCACGCACGCGAGCCTCGGGACTGAGCACGGCGCCATCGCCGAAGAGGCGCTCAAACAGCGCGCGAGGGTCCAGGATCGGGGGCAGCGGCTGGGTCTCGCTACGCCATGCCAGGTTGTTCGTATAAGCGCAGGAGTACCCGGAATCGCAATCGCCGGATTGCCGCGAATCCTCCAGGCCGATCTCGAGCGAGGGAAAACGCGTGGCGCCGCCCACCTGTTTGGCGACGATCTGGTCCATGGAGACGCCGGCCTTGATATCGACCGTGCTCTTCTTGACCTGGATGCCGGTGAGATAGCTGCCGCAGCAGCGGCCATGATCGCCGGCGCCATCGAGCAGTGCGCGGCCCGTGTTGTGCGTCAGATTGCCGAGCATCAGGACATCGTCCTTGAAGGGCTCGAGCGGCTTGAGGATCCGAGGGAGTTCGGCGAGCTTGCCTTCGTACTCGGGATTCCAGTTGCGCATGTCGATGCCGTTGGGCACGTAGACGAAGGCCATGCGGACGGGCGGCTTACCGGCGGCGCCGTGGGCGAAGGCGGGCACCATTGCGTCTAGAAACGGCAGCGCAACCGCGGTGCCCATGCCGTGTAGGAAGGCTCGTCGCGGAATCGATTTGAAGGTCATGGTAACTGCTCCCCTCTGCGCGATTGGAACGGAAGACTGCGCACAATCTGGTAAATCAGCGTCTGGAACCCGTAGCCGGAAGCGGCCATTTTGGCGTCGATATCGTCCACCACCCGCCGGTCATAGGGACCCAACCCTCTGCCTAAAGAGTATGTCAACATCTTTTGCACCATGCAACGGGAGAACTGCGGGAGCTGGCTCTTAAGCACGGTCCGCATCTCGGCCGGCGTGGTAAAACTCTTGCCGTTGGGCATCACACCCGAGGCGTCCACGGGGAACTTGCCGTCCAGCGTCCGCCACTTGCCGATGCCGTCGTAGTTCTCCAGGCCGAAACCCAGGGGGTCCATTTTGTTGTGGCAGGAGGCGCACATGGCGTCGGCGCGATGCGCCTCCATCTGCTGCCGCAGGGAGGCCGAAGTGCCCACCGATTTTTCATCGAGCTTGGGCACGTCGGGCGGTGGCGGGGGAGCCGGGCTGCCGAGAATGTTGTTCAGAATGTACTGGCCGCGCAGCACCACGCTGGTGCGTGTGGGATAGCTCGAAACCGTGAGCACGCTGGCGTGGCTGAGAATGCCGCCGCGCTGATCGGTATCGAGCTCGACACGGCGGAACTCCGGCCCCTTCACCCCCGCGATGCCGTAGTGCCTGGCGAGCCGCTCGTTAAGGTAGCTGTAACGCGCGTCCAGAAATTCGGAGAGCGGACGGTTCTCGCGCAGGATGTGGTCGAAGAAGAGCCGCGATTCCATCTTCATGGCATCGCGCAGTTCGGGACTCCAGTCCGGGAACTTCTGCGGGTCGGGCTTGACCACGTCGAGGTTGCGAAGCTCCAGCCACTGCCCGGCAAAGTTATCGGCGATAGCGGAGGAGCGCTCGTCGGCGAGCATGCGCTTCACCTGCGCGTCCAGCGTACCTGGGTCGCGCAGCTTCCCTGCCTCGGCGAGCGTCAGCAGTTCGTCGTCGGGCATGCTGCTCCACAGGAAGTAGCTGAGGCGCGACGCGAGTTCGAGCTGGCTGACGGGGTGAGTGGCGGCGGAATCCGTGGGCCGCGCATCGTGTTCGATGCGGAAGAGAAAGTTGGGCGAGACCAGCATGGCCTGGAGCGCCAGTTGAATTCCCTGCTCTGTAGTCTGCCCATTGGCCTTGGCGATGCCGACGAATTTCACCAGCGACGCGGTCTCCGCTTTGGTCACCGGCCGGCGATACGCATGGTGCGCGAGGTTGGCGACGATCTTCTCCACGCAAGCCGGACCACTGTTGGGATCGCAGACGAAAATCTTCTTGCGGCTGGGGCGCTCGGCCTTGGAAGCATACGGGCCCACGAACACTATCGAATCGATGAACTTGTTCTTCTTGCGGTTGTAGGCGTCGGCCGGGGCTACGGTCTTGATGAACTCGTCATCCAGAAACGCGGCGCGGAAAACGTGGTTGCCCTCGGGCAGGAAGAGGCGCATCTGCTCTTCGGAATACGGATCGAAGTAAACCAGCTTGGAGGGCTTGGTCTCCACCGGCATGGAGTTCAGCAGCTTGCCATCCATCCAGAGCGCAAGGGTAACCGGCTTGGCGTCTCCGGCACGCTCACCCTGCAGGCCGAAGCGCAGAATGTACTCGCCATCGAATTCGACGCGCGCGTGGACCTCGATAGTACTGAAATCGACGCGCCGGATTTTCTTGTCCTTGTTGGCGTACTGCGCTTCGAGCGGCTTGGGCAGCGCGTCCGCGCCCACAGCACGCGAGGCGATGCGCGCGGCGGCGCTCATGTAGCGCTCCATCAGCACCGGCGAGACTGTCAGGACGTCGCCGATATTATCGAAGCCGTTGCCGAGATCGTCCGTCGGGAAGCTCTGCTCGGCGTGGAATTCCACTGCGAGCAGGTCGCGAATGGTGTTGGAGTACTCACTGCGATTGAGGCGTCGCGCGGTGACGCGGCCGGGGTCGGGCTTCACGCTGCGATCGGCCTTCTCGAATTCGGAGGCCAGGAATTGAATCGCGGCATCCATCTCGGGCGGACGCGGCACACCCTTGGGCGGCATTTCGCCGGCGCGAATCTTGCGCAGGATGATGTCCCAGCCCTCGCGGCTTTTGATCAGCGATGCAGCCTGCGTGAAGCCCGCGATATCGACGCCGCCGGACGCGAAGTTTTCGTTGTGGCAGGGGGCGCAGGTGCGGGTGAGCATCGGCGCGACAGTCTTCTCGAAGGTGGGAGCATCGGCCGCCCACACCGCGCCGCAAGCGAACGCAATGAGAGAAAGATTACGAGTCAGACAGCGCATTTCGCCGATTCCCCTCGTAAGAATGTTACATCATTTGAGGGCTTATTCTTCCTGCTTTTTCTGCGGCGGGCGAAAGCGTTGTGGTCTGCCGACCGGATGGGTGGACGCCGTCTCGGCGTACACCTGCAGGATGCGATCCTTTTGCGCCGGGTCGAGTTCCAGCATACGGTGTTTCCCCCCTGCGAGACCAAGGGAGGCCGTTCCCGGAGCGGAGAGTTTGAAGTAGCCTTCCTGCGGGCGGACGGCGTACAGCGCGGCGGCCATGGCGGCGGCGGGCGCGTCGTACGGCGTGGGGCGGTACGCACGGTAGGCATCGACCACCGGGTGGGCGGGTGCCCAAGCGAAATCCTTCTCGATGGAAGCGGCGGGGAACGGCAGCGCATCGCCCACATCGGCGCCCGCAATCACAATCTCGGTGGGCCATTCGGTCAGGAGGCGCGTGAGCGCCCCGGCGTCGGCTGCGAACTGGCCATCGGCGGCGATTGCCAGGCAGCGCACCTTCTTCGCGATCAATTCGCTGCTGCCGGGAAGCGCGAGCAAGCCCGCGAGATTGGTCGCGGGCCCGGCGAGGACGACGATCGCGTTCTGATCCACCTGTGCGGAGAGCGCATTGCGGATCAGCGCCAGCGGGTCGGCCGTATCGTTCATGCGGACGATGGAGCGCGGAAATTGCGCCTTGCCTGTGACCGCATCGAGCATCGGCGTGTCGGCGGCCATAGCGCCGGAGAGCGAGAGGCCGACCGGCGTGACGCCGCTAAAGGCGTTAGGCTCGCCGGTGTAGAAGCGCACCAGGATATCCGCAAAGATGGCGGACTTGAGACTGCTCTTAGTGCTACTGACAGAAATGACGCGCGCTTCGCTCTTGCCCTGAAAGCCATAGAGCATGGCCAACGCGAGCGCGCTCTCGATGCTGTTGCCGAAGTCGGCATCGAAGACCACTCCGGCCGGCGGCTTTCCCGTGGGTTGAAACTGCACGTTGATAACGTATCACAGTCAAAGACATTAGCTCTTCCCCTCCAGGGAACTCGCCGTCTCCTGGTCCTGCGCCGACGCAGCCTCGTCCCCGAGCGCTAAGTGCGCGTGCGAGCGCAGCACGTAAAGGTGCGGCTCCCCGGGAGCGAGGCTGATCGCCTGATCGAAATCCTCCAGCGCGGCATCAGCGCGGTGATGCATGAGATGGAGCTCTCCCCGGTATTGGAAGGCCTGCCAAAATCGCGGACTGAGACGGATGGCCTCGGTGAGCCGCGCCAGTGCCCGGTCCGTGCGGCCGGCGGCGGCGAGTTGGTTCGCCTGATCCAGCATTGCCGCGGGGTCCGGGACTGCGCGAAACGCCCGGCGATCCAGCACCTTGAAATATACTCCGGCGATGATGCAGAGGCACGCGATCCCGGCGGCGCCTTCGAACTCCCAATCGCCCAGCAGAATCCGGCTGGCCACGGGGAGGCTGGCGAACACGGCGGCGATCCCGAAAGCGGCTCGACTCCACTGCGCTGGCGACATACTTTCACGATAGCGGATTTGTCTACTTATCCCTTAACACTTCCCCTAAAGTGGTGCTATCCCTTTGCAGTGCAAAGATTTCGCGACTTATGTTACGAAATCTGACATACTAGCTCAAATCAACGGGTGGAAATCAACGGATAGGCGATGGCTAAGGACGTAATCCTAGCTGCGGATTTGGGGGGTGACCTGCTGACGGCGGATGAGCTCGCCGCCATTCCCGATTTCGCCGGGATACGCAAGGAGATCTGGGACAAGTTCCCCGGCGCCATCGCGCGCAAGAAATACAGCGCCGGCGAGATCCTGATGCGCGAGGGGGAAAACGGCACCACGGCCTTCTACATCCTCTCCGGAACCATCGAGCTCTTCATTAACAATCCGGTCTCCCACGTTGAAAGCTCACGCCGTTCCGGCGGAACCTGGCTCGGCGGGCTCACCAAAATCACCAACTACATCAAGGGCGTCCCGGTACCCAAAGCCGCGGGCGGACACGGGCGCACCCACATCCCGATCGACGCCTCGGTGGACCTGCCGATGGAAAACCCGATCGCCGAGGTCACGGCCGGCGATCTGATCGGCGAACTCGCCGCGCTAGCCGCCCTCAAACAGGAGCGTCTTAAACGTCCAAAATTCTATCCGCGCTCCGCCACCGCTCGCGCCAAGACCGAAGTCGTGGTGCTGGAGATGCTGCCGAATATCCTGAATAATGTCCTCTATAACGCGGCATCCTTCAAAGAGAAATTAAATAAGAACTACCGGCTGCGGGCGCTCGATAGCCACCTGCGCACGGTGCCGATTTTCCGCAATCTCAGCACGGATTTCCTGGAGCACCTGCGCGACCGCGTCGAGTTGGTGGACGCCGTCCCGGGCCAGGTGATCTGCCGCCAGGGCGAGATCGCCGATTCCTTCTACCTGATCCGCATGGGCTTTGTGAAGGTCTCCCAGGTCTTCCCCGGCGGCGAACTGGTGCTCACCTATCTTTCCCGCAGCTCCTACTTCGGCGAAATGGGGCTGCTCCCGCCGGTCTTCCGCATCCGCGCCAAAGGCGTGAAACCGGCAAACCTCGCCGAGGCTGCCGTCTCCAGCACCGAGGTGACCGTGGGACGCGCCCCCATCGCGGCGGGCGCCATGGCGATTCCGTGGGACGAGTACATCTCGCGCGAACATGCCACCATGCGGGTCGAGGGCAAGCAGCTTCGCGTCAGCCGCATGGGCTCCGGCAAGAATCCGATTACGTTCCGCATGAAGCCGGTGGAGACCGCACTCGTCTCCCCGGGCGAAACCTTCGTGATCGGCGAAACTACCTTTGAAGTGATCGAAGATCCGCTCCAGTCGGGACGCCGCACGGCCACTTGCACCGCCGTGGATTTCGTTCAGTTAGTGCGGATTAAGGCCGAAGACTTCGCGCAAATGTTGGAGCGCTTCCCGGAGGTCGCCACCGGCATTACTGAGGTGGCGCGCGCCCGCCGCCAGATGGACCTGCAGCTGCTCGGCCGCGTGCAGCAGGCCTCGCTCTCGAGCTTCCTCGAACAGGAGTTGATGCAGGGCCAGAACCTGCTCCTGCTGGACCTGGACAAGTGCACGCGCTGCGATGAGTGCGTGAAGGCCTGCGTCGCGACGCACAACGACGGAGTCACCCGCCTGGTCCGCGACGGACTGCGCTTCGAAAATTTCCTGGTCGCCACCAGCTGCCGCGCCTGCATGGATCCCCTATGCATGACGCGCTGCCCGGTGGGCTCCATCCGCCGCAAAGATTCGCTCGATATCGTGATCGAGGATTGGTGCATCGGCTGCGGCAACTGCGCCATCGATTGTCCCTACGGCAACATCAACGTGGTGGAGGTGCAGGAAACCAAACGCAAGCAGAAGGCCGAGCCGCGGCCCAAAGCCGTAGTCTGCGACCTGTGTGCGGAGTTCGCCGAGCCGAACTGCGTCCGCGCCTGCCCGCACGATGCCGCGATCCGGGTGGAGCCGAAAACTTTCTTCGCGCGCGACCTGGCGGGTATGCAGCTCATCGTCCCGGCCGCCGCCCCCGTGCCGCTCGCGGCAGCGCCGGCGGAGCCGGAGAACATCGAGACCAAGATCTACTCCAACGTCGCCGAGTTGCTCAACATGCTGCCGCGGCTCAAGATCGTCTCCGGCCCGCGCTCGGGATCGGTCCTGCAATTGCGATTCCCCACCACTACCTTCGGCCGGTCCGCCGACAACGACTATCGCTTCGCCGACGATACCCTGATGTCGCGCGCCCAGGCGGTGATTCTCTGCGAGAGCAGCCGCTTCGTGCTGCGCGACCTGAACTCCACCAACGGCACGCTGGTCAACGGCAACGCCATCACCGAGATCGACCTGCATCCCGGCGACGTCATCGAGATGGGCGAGATGCAGATGGAATTCGTGGGAGGCCAGGTTCAATGACGCTGGATCGCCGGCAGACCAGGTGGGCGGTGGGCAGCGGTATCGGCGCGGCGGCATCGCTCGCGGTATATATCGCGTACGTCCTGCTCTCGCCGAATGGCGCGCGCGGCGGCTCCATGGCCGGGCTCTTCTTCGCGGCGATGGGGACGGGCGTCATCGTCTTCGAATGCCTGCTCAGCCTGCGCAAGAGATATCCGGCGTCGCCGTTGGGCCGCGTGAAGACATGGCTCTCGGCGCACGTCTGGCTGGGGCTGCTGAGCTTCCTGCTGATTCTGGAGCATTCGGGTTTCCACTGGGGACAGGGGCTCGCCGCGCTGCTGATGTGGATCTTCGCCGTGATCCTGGTGAGCGGAGTTTTCGGCGTCGCCATGCAGAACTACATCCCGCGCCGTATGACCGAACTGGTGCCGCACGAGACCATCTACGAGCAGATTCCCACCGTGATCCGCGGCCTGCGCCTGGAGGCCGATGAGCGCGCGGAGTTCGTCACCGCGGACCTCGGCCTGGCGGAAGAAGAACTCGAGTTCACGCGCGCCGGCGGCGTCAAGCAGTATTTCGACCCGGCGCAGAAGAAGGGTGCGGCCGAGAAGCTGCAGGTCTTCATCGATAAGCGCAAAGCCTCGCCGCAGATCGAAATCGAAGAGAGCGCGCGCGACGCGATGCGCGCCCACTATCTTCAGGAAATCCGGCCCTTTCTGCAGGAGACTCCGGCCGCGGCGAGTGCGCGCCTGCTGGGAACTCGCGAGCTGGTGGCTGCCTATTTCAATCACCTGCGGACCATCATGCCGGTGGCCGCGCACGACGTACTGCGCGACCTGGAAGAGATCTCCGAGGAGCGGCGCCAGCTTCTGGTACAGCGCCGCCTGCATCTTTGGATGCACACCTGGCTGCTGGTGCACGTGCCGCTTTCGTTCGCGTTCCTGGTGCTGACCGCGGTGCACGCGGTGCTTTCGCTGAGATATTGACCATGGCCAAAGAAGAGAACAAGCCGCTCGAGTATCAGCGAAGATTGCGCGACACCAAGGGTGTGGCGCAGCGGCTCGATCTCAGCTACCTGAAGCGTCCCGCGCTGCTGGCGCTCTTGCGCAAACGGCTGATCTGGGTGCTGGTGGCGCTTGCGGCCCTGGCATCGATTCCGCTGGTGCTCGGTATCGGCGGCACGCGCCGCGCGGTGGAAAACGGCCCGCTCTCGGAAGCCCATGCGATTTTCGAAAAGCGCTGCGAGGTCTGCCACCAGCAGAATTTCGGCGGCGTGCCCGATCAGGCTTGCGCCCAATGCCATGATGGCGCCCCGCATCCGGCCAAGCTGGTGGATACCGGCCATGCCACCACCCAACTCCGCTGCGTGCAGTGCCACCTGGAACATCGCGGCAAGGCTCGCCTGGCGGCGCTCGGCAGCGCCAATTGCACATCGTGCCATGCCGATATCGCGGCCCATTCCACCGACTCGAAGGCACAGAACGTGACCGCCTTCCGGCAGGAGAAGCATCCCGAGTTCCGCGCCGCGTCGCTGCCCGACACGCGGCCGCTCAAGCTCAATCACGCCGTCCACATGCCGGCCGAGCCGAAGACCATCCGCGGCATGAAGCTGCCCATGAAGTGCACCGATTGCCATGTTCCGGATCGCAGTTCGCGCACGAATCAACTGCTGCCGGTGACCTTCGAACAGAATTGCAAGAGCTGCCACTCACGCGAACTGGAGTTCGACGTTTACCAGGTGCTGGGAACCCGCGTCCCCGCGCCGCACACGAAGGACGCCAACGCCATTCGCGAAATCATCGCCGCGGCCTACCGCAAGAAACTCGTCGAAGACCCCGGCATAGTACGGCGGCCGCTCGGTAACGATCTCAACCCGCAGCCCGGCGCGGCTGCCTGGCTGGACCGCGTGGTGCGCGATTCGGAGCACTACCTGTTCGGCCGCAAATGCGGCTACTGCCACCAGACCGCCGGCGATGGCTCGGTGGAGAGGGTCAATCGCATCGCGGGCCGGTATGTGGAATCCAAGCCCGAAGGCGAGCCCTGGCTGGAGCGCGGCGAGTTCTCGCACCGCGCGCATCGCGCCGTGGAATGCGAAAGCTGCCACACCCAGGCGCGCCAGAGCACCAGGACCGGCGACGTGCTCATCCCCGCCATGAAGAGCTGCGTCCAATGTCACGGCGAGAGCGGCACCACGTTGGACGAATGCGCAATGTGCCACCTCTATCACAACCGCAACATGGAAAAAGAGCGCGACCGGCATCTGCGCGACCTGGTCGAGCCTGGTGTAGTCCGAGAGGGTAAACGATGATGCTCGCGTACGGCGCCACGCATCGCGGACGGAAGCGCGAGAACAACGAGGACGCCTTCCATATCGAGGAGCCGCTCTCCATCGCCATCCTCGCCGACGGCATGGGCGGAGAGAGTTGCGGCGAAGTGGGCTCGGCGATCACGGTGCGCGCAGTCAGGGAATACATGTCGGCGCCCGAGGCCGGGCTCACCCGTGAAGAGGTGGTGAAGGAGGCGATCCGCGCCGCCAATCGCCAGGTGATCGAGGCGGCGAAAATGCGCACCGAGTGCGACGGCATGGGCTCCACCATCGTGATGGCGGTGTGGAACGGCTCCGAAGTGATCATCGCCAACGTGGGCGATAGCCGCGCCTACCTGTATCGCGGCGGCGAGTTGCGCCAGCTTTCCTACGACCAGAATTTCGCCAATGAGCTGCGCACCAAGCTCGGCTTCAGCGAAGAGCGCCTGCGCACCATGCCCAACCGCCACGTGCTGACCATGGCGGTCGGCCCGTTCGAACACGTCCTCGTGCGGACCCACGCTGGAGCGGTTGGAACCGGGGGACCGCGTGCTTCTGTGCTCCGATGGCCTGCACGGTCCTGTGGACCACGACACCATCGCGCGCCTGGTGGGAGCCTACCGGCACCTCTCGCAAAGCGTGGAGGCATTGATCGATTGCGCGCTACAGAACGGCGGACCGGACAACGTCACTGCAGTACTGTTGGAGTACACGGACAAGAATCAGATGGACCAGACCAATGGATAAGATCGGGCCCTTCCAACTTTTGGAGACCATTCACGTCGGAGCACAACCGCTCTTCCGCGCCCGCGGCAAGGACGGCCAGGAGGTCGCTGTCAAAGCGATCCCGGTTGCCAACCTCACGGATGAAATGCGCGAACGCTTCACACGCGAAGCCGAGACCTGCCGCAAACTGGATCATCCCAATATCATTCGGGTCTTCGAAACCGGCGAAGCCGATGGCATGCTCTACCAGGCCATGGAACTGCTGGAGGGGGCCGACTTGGCCAAGGTCATGAGCGAGAGCCGGCACTTCGATTGGGAAACCAGACTATCCATCATGGAACAGGTCTCCTCCGGCCTTCAGTACGCCCACGAGCACAATCTCGTGCATCGCGATATCAAGCCCGCCAATCTCTTCCTGGAAAACTCGGGCAGGGTGAAGGTGCTGGATTTCGGCATGGTGCGGGTGGCCGAATCGCAGCTGACCAAGGTCGGCGCTTCGCTCGGAACAGTCAACTACATGTCGCCCGAGCAGATCCGCGGCGAGCGCGTGACGCCGGCGACCGATGTCTTCTCAGCCGGCATCGTGTTTTATCAGCTCGCTTCGGGCCGGCATCCCTTCTCTTCGCGCGACCGCGGCCTCGCGCAGGTGGTGAGCGCGATCGTGTTCGAAGCTCCGCCCAAGCTCTCCGAGGTCTGCCCCGGTGCGCCCGAGGGGCTCGAATTCATCCTCGCGCGGGCGCTGGAGAAGGACCCCGCGCGGCGCCTGCACAACGCCGGCGAGTTAAAACAGGCTGTGGGATTGTGCCGTATGACGCTGGGCATGGCTCCGGCGCCCGCACCTCCGGCCGCAAAGGAGGATCCGGAGGTTACCAGAGTCATGAGGACTCCGCAGGCGATACCCGAGCCTGTGGACGATGGCAAAACTCAAGTGCTGCGCCGTCCGCCGCCCACGTCCGGCGAACCGGGGGAAGATGGCAAGACCCGCGCGCTGCCGCGCATGAGCCCGCCCAAACCCGTAGCCCCGCCGCCTCCGCCGCCGCCCGTGCCCAAACCGATTGCTCCGCCCGAGCGGCCGGCGGTCCCGGCTCCCCAGTACAGCTACTGTCCCTCCTGCACGTTCGCAAATCCGGCCGGGTCCGCGGTGTGCCAGCGCTGCCAGACGCCCTTCGCGGCGCCACCGCCGGCGGCCGTTGCCGCCAGGCCCAGCCAGATGCCGCTCTACATCGCGATCGGTGTGGCGGTACTGCTGGCGATCGTGCTGATCGCAGTGTTGTTGATGAAGTGACCGGTGCATCCGATCGTGTTTCGAAAGTCGTATACCGAGTGAGGCATATGAGAGAAGCCTTGATTCTGTTGGCCGTCAGCGGACTCGCCTTGGCGCAGCCGGCGCCCCACGCCTACATCGGAGCGGGCGGCTGCGCCTCCTCCAACTGTCACGGCGGCACCACCGCGGCGCCCGTCTCCGAAAGCCGCATTCTCGGCAACGAGTACGCCACGTGGAGCGTTTCCGATAAACACGCCCGCGCCTACAAGGCCCTCGAAGAAGCGCGCGGCAAGCGCATGGCCGAGATCCTCGGCATCACCGACGCCGCTCACGACAAGCGCTGCACTGTCTGCCACGCCGTGGGCTCCACCGATAAAACGCGCTCCGACGGGGTCGCCTGCGAAGCCTGCCACGGCCCCGCCGAAGCCTGGCTCGGGCCGCACACCAAGCCGAATTCTCACGACGCGAGCGTGAAGGCCGGCATGACCGACACCAAGCGCCTCGATATCCGCGCCAACACCTGCCTCGCCTGTCACCTGGGCGTACCCGGACAGGAAGTGGATCACGAACTGATCGCCGCCGGACATCCCGACCTCGCCTTCGAACTCGATACCTTCACCGCCGCGCAGCCCGCGCACCATCGCCCGCCGCCCGCCAACCTGCGCCAGCGCGCGTGGGCCGTCGGCGAGACCGCCGGTCTGGCAAACGCCATGCGCCTGGTGCAGACGCACGAAAAATCCTGGCCCGAATTCAGCGACCTGGAGTGCTACCAGTGCCACCACGATCTGCGCTCCGATAGCTGGCGCATCCAGCGCGGCTACCCGGGCCGCAAGCCGGGCTCCCTGCAATTAAACACCGCGCGCCTGGAAATGGTGCGCGCGCTGGTCGCCGCATCGGCACCCGACGAACGCGCCGCCTTCGACGCCGCCGCCGCGCGCCTCAACGCCGCTTCGCCCGGCGCCTCCGCCAAGGCCATGGAGCGCGTCGCCGAGAGCCTGACCGAGCGCTTCCAGAAGCAGGATATCGATGCCGCAACCGTGCTCAAGAATGTGACGGCCAACATCCAGCGCATCGCCGCCGCGGGCGTGGGCGCCGCCGAACAGGCCACCATGACGCTGGACGCGCTCGGCTCGCGGCCGGACGCCACCACGCCGCTCTACGACTACCTGGAGCACCCGTCGATGTACCGCCCCGCCGAATTCGCGGCCATGTTCCAAAAAGCCGCCGCAAACCAATGAGGCCGATCGTCGCCATCGCCATCCTGCTGCTGGCCCTCCCGGTATGCGCTCAGCGCGCCCAGTTGGCGCGCAAGGGCCGCCAGCCGGAGACCACACAACCGGTGCCCGTCGAGCCCGCGCGCAAACTCCCGCGGCGCGTCGTCGTGACCAACGCGCCGCCCACCGCTCCGAGGGCACCGCGCTCCGTCCAGCCGCCGCCTCCACTCTCCGAAGATCGCGTGCGCCCGCTCTTGCGCGGCAACATCACGCCGCTGGAAATTCCGCCCCCCTCGATGGAACTGGCGCGCACGCTGCCGCGGATTCCGGCGCCCGTCGATAGCCCGGCAATCATGCCGGCGGCGGTGATGACGGAAGTCATCCCCTCACGCTGGAAGATCTTCCCCGCCCCGCCCTGGCGTCGCTACGACGATAAGCACCTCGACGCCATCTACGCCACTTCGCGCTACTGGGACCCGTTCAACCGCAACACCATCAAAGGCGACTACCCCATCTACGGCCGCAAGCTTTTCTTCTCGTTCACCGGCACCACAGACACTACCTACGAACGCCGTCGCGTCCCCGTCCCCTCCGGCGCCAGCGCGAATGATCCCGGCGAGTTCGGATTCTTCGGCGACGGACAGCAATCCATCGTGCAGCAGAACTTCCGCTTCAGCTTCGATCTCTTCCACGGCGCCGCCGGCTTCAAGCCCGTCGATTGGGAGGTCAAGGTCACCCCCGAATTCAACATCAACTACGTGCACTCCCGCGAGAACGGCCTGATCGCCATCGACGTGCTCAATGGTCTCGACCGCACCGATTCAAATGTCAGCATGCAGGAGCTCTACTTCGAGAAGCGCATCTGGACCGACAAATCGTATTTCGATTTCGCCTCCGTACGCGCCGGGATTCAGCGCTTCACCAGCGATTTCCGCGGCTTCGTCTTCAGCGACGAACAGCCCGGCGTCCGCATCTTCGGCACCTTGCACAACAACGTTTTCCAGTACAACCTGGCCTACTTCGAGATGCTGGAGAAGGATACCAACAGCGGCCTGAACCGCTGGCGCCTGCGCCAGCAGCAGGTCTCCGTGGCCAACGTCTACTGGAGCGATTTCCTCACCAAGGGCTACACGCTGAATTTCAGCGCGCTCTACAATCACGATCAGCCTTCGTTCCTGATCGATAAGAACGGCTTCCTCGTACGACCCGCGCCGGTTGGTTTCCCGATCCCGCACCAGGTCGCCGCGGGCTACGCCGGCATCTCCGGCGACGGCCACATCAAGCGCTTCAACATCAATCACGCCTTCTACCAGGCCTTCGGCCGCGACACCTTAAACGGCATCGCCGCCGCCCCGCAACACATCAACGCGCAACTGGCGGCCCTCGAAATCGGCTACGAAAGGGATTGGATGGAGTTCAAGGCCTCGGCATTCTACACATCCGGCGACAAGAGCCTCAACGACGGACACGCCAACGGCTTCGATGGCATCGTGCCCAACCAACAGTTCGCCGGCGGCGGCTTCCTCGGCAACCCGGCGCTCGCCGATCGCGGCCTGCTCAACAATTCCTTCGTGGGCGGCGGCATCAACTTCCTGAATCGCGACCCCATCCCGCTCACCGGCACCGGCCTCGTGCTGTTCGGTCCCAACAGCCTGATGCCCACCATGCGCGCCGGCCTCTTCGAAGGCCAGGCGAATTTCGTGAACCCCGGCATCCTGCTTTTCAACGCCGCCTTCAGCGCCAAAATCACTCCCAAAATCCGCGGCACCGCCAACGTCAACTGGGCGAAATTCAATCGCACCGAGGTTCTTGAAACTGTCCTCTTCCAAAGCAACATCCACCACGCCATCGGCCTCGATACCGGCCTCGGCGTCCAATACCGTCCCCTGCTTGACCGATAACATCACCGTCACCGCCGGAGTCGGCACTCTCTTCCCCGGCCGCGGCTTCAAAGATATGTACACCGGCCAAACCCTCTTCTCCGGCTTTGTCAACGTAAGGATGGTCTTCTAATGCAGACCATTTTCCGTTTTCATTTTTCGAACAACGCCCTGCCTTGCCTTCTCTTCCTCCTTCTCGCTCCCGCGGCCTTCGCCCAATGCGACTCCGCCAAATGCCACATCGGCATCGAGCCCATGCACGCTTCCCCCGCCGCGCAGTCCGATTGCGTCGACCTGCCATGGCGGCCGCGCCGACACCACGGACAAACTCCAGGCCCACGTCGCGCCCCGCAACCAGATGCTCTGGAACTCCGCCGCCAACCCCATCCGCTCTTACGCCGAGCTCAACCAGGAGTCCCCGGAATTCGTCCGCTTCGTCAACCCCGGCGACCTGCGCATCGCCGACCAGACCTGCGGCAAGAGCAAGTGCCACTCCGAAATCGTCGCCAGGGTCCGCACCAGCCTGATGAGCCACGGCGCCTTCCTCTGGGGAGCCGCGCTCTACAATAACGGCGGCTTCCCGCTCAAGCGCCCGGTCTTCGGCGAAAGCTATTCGCCCACCGGCGCCTCACAGAAACTCACCGCGATCCCCGCCCCCACACCCGCCGAAATCAAACTCAAGAGCTGGCTCCCCGAGCTCTGGCCGCTCCCCCAGTTCGAAGCCACCCAACCCGGCAACACCCTGCGCGTCTTCGAACGCGGCGACGATCGCCTCAGCAATCGCGGCTTCGGCACCCTGACCCGCACCGACCCCGTCTTCCAGGGCCTGCAGCGCACGCGCCTCCTCGATCCCCTGCTCTACTTCATGGGCACCAACGATCAGCCCGGCGATTATCGCAGCTCGGGCTGCACCGCCTGCCACGTGGTTTACGCGAACGATCGCGACCCCGCCCACTCCGGCCACTACGCCGTCAACGGCCACCTCGGCTACAGCTTCACCAAAGACCCCACCATCAGGAAGGATCAGGAGGGTCACCCCATCCAGCACCGCCTGGCGCGCACCATCCCTTCCAGCCAGTGCGTGGTCTGCCACATCCACCCCGGCACCTCCTACGCCTTCCAGTATTACGGCTACATGTGGTGGGACAACGAAACCGATGGCGACCGCATGTACCCGGCGAAATCCAAAACCTGGAAACCCGCCGACGCCGCCGTCTCCCTGCTCCGCAATCCCGAGGCCGCCTCCCTCAAAGGCAACTGGAGCGACCCCAAATTCCTGCGCAACGTCACCGATCTCAACAAGGACAACAAGCAGACGCAGTTCGCCGATTTCAACGGTCACGGCTGGATCTACCGCGCCGTCTACAAGCACGACCGCAAAGGCAACTGGCTCGACAAGGACGATAACAAAGTCGATTTCAAAGATCCGAAAAAGTTCGACAAGGCCGTCCACCTCGCCGACATCCACCTCGACAAAGGCATGCACTGCATCGATTGCCACTTCGAGCAGGATAGCCACGGCGACGGCCACCTCTATGGCGAAGCCCGCGCCGCGGTCGAGATCGATTGCATCGATTGCCACGGCTCCATTCGCGCCCGCGCCACTCTCAAGACTTCCAACACCGCCGCACCCAAGGGCGGCCACGATCTCGCAACGCTCCGCACCCCCTTCGGCACGCGCCGCTTCGAGTGCATCGCGGGCAAGCTGGTGCAGCGCTCCATGGTGGAAGAGAACGTGGAGTGGCCGGTCTCGCAGGTGCTCGACTCGATCACGCCCGGCTCCTCCAACTACAACGAAAAGGCGCGCCTCGCCAAGACCATCCAGACGCGACGGCGCCACCTGGGGCAGCGCCGCCGATGCCGGTAAGCTCGCGCACACCGACGAGCGCATGTCCTGCTACACGTGCCATACCTCGTGGATGACCAGTTGCTTCGGCTGCCATCTCTCCATGAAGAGCAACGCGATCCGCACCAACCTCCACAACGAAGGCGACGAGGTCACCAAAAACTACACGACTTACAACTTCCAGGTGCTGCGCGACGATATCTTCATGCTGGGCCTCGATAGCACCGCGAAGAACAACAAGATCGCGCCCGTGCGCAGTTCCAGCGCCGTGGTGGTGAGTTCGCAAAACGCCAACCGCGAGTGGATTTATCACCAGGAGCAGACCATCTCCAGCGAGGGTTACAGCGGCCAGGCCTTCAACCCGCACTACCCGCACACCGTGCGCACCAAAGAGACCAAGACTTGTACCGATTGCCACGTTTCGCGCGAGAACGACAACAACGCGTGGATGGCGCAGCTCCTCCTGCAGGGCACCAACTTCGTCAACTTCCTGGGCCGCTACGCCTACGTCGGCGAGGGCCGCCACGGCTTCGAGGCCGTCGCCGTTACCGAGCATGACGAGCCCCAGGCCGTCATCGGCAGCTATCTGCAGAAGCTCGCCTTCCCCGAAAACTTCGCGCTCTTCGAAAAGAGGCGCGAGCTCACCGAAGCCTACGAACACCCCGGCAACGTCCTCAGCCTGCAGCAGCGCGGCGAGTACCTGTACACCGCCAAAGGCAAGGACGGCGTGGAGATCTACGATATCGCCAACGTCGATAACAAGGCCTTCGCGGAGCGCATGGTGAGCGCGCCCGTCTCCCCCATCGGCCAGAAGTTTTACGTGAAGACGCAGGACGCGCGCTGGATCGCCTCACCCACAACGCTCGGCGTGGACCCCGCGCGCAAGCGCAATCCCGAAAACGAAGAGCAGCCCATCCACCTGCTCTACGCCTTCCTCTACGTCGCCGACGCGCAGGAGGGTCTCATCCTGATCAACGCCGCCACCCTGCTCGATGGCGACCCGCGCAACAACTTCCTCAAGCGCGCCGTCACCTTCAATCCCGAAGGCATCCTCAAAGGCGCGAGCTTCGTCATGACCGCGGGCAACTACGCCTACATCAGTTGCGATCGCGGCGTGGTCGTCGTCAACATCGATAACCCCTTGAAACCCGCGATCGTCTCGGTGATCCCGCTGAAAGGCGCCGGGCACACCGCGCTCCAGTTCCGCTATCTCTTCGCGCTCGATGCCGAAGGCCTCAAGGTCATCGACATCACTGACGTCAAGAGGCCCGCCGTCAAGGCCGCTGTAATTCTCCCCGGCGCGCGCGATCTCTACGTCGCCCGCACCTACGCCTATATCGCCGCCGGCGCGAAAGGCCTCGCGATCGTCGACGTCGAAAAGCCCGAGCACCCCGGCGCTCCGAAATTCTGCACGCTCGTCACCGACGCCCAGGCCGTCCGCATCGGCATGACCAACGCCAGCACCTTTGCCTACGTCGCCGATGGCAGGAACGGCCTGCGCGTGCTCCAGCTCATGTCGCCCGCGCGCACCGAGGGCCTGTGGGGCTTCAGTCCCGAGCCCGAGCCCGAGCTGATCGCGACTTACAAAACCAAGGGCGAGGCCATTGCCCTATCCAAGGGACTGGACCGCGACCGCGCCGTCGATGAGAGCGGTAACCAGCTCACCGTCTTCGGCCGCCGCGGTGCGCGCCCCTTCCACCTCGACGAAATGCAAAAGCTCTACCTGCGCAACGGTCAACTCTACACCGTGACCAATACCCCTCCCGGGAGGCCCCAATGAGAATCATCGCTCTCGCACTGTTGCCGCTCGCGCTCGGCGCGCAGCCGGCCATCAACACCGAATTGCGGAACGGCGTCCTGCGCGCCATCGTCCTCCACCGCTCCGGCGATGCCGTCACCGACGAGATCCCCGCGCAGCCCGGCGAGACCCTGACCGTGCGGGGATCAGGCTTCGCCGCCGGCGCGCAGCTCCTGATCGCCGGCGCGCTCGTCGACACCACAGCGCTCGACGATTCCACCGCGCAGTTCACCCTGCCCTCCGACGCCGGCGGCAGCTTTCTCGAAATCGCCGTCGCCGATGGCAACGCCGCATCGCTCCCCGTCGACGCCGCCACCGACGCGCTCCAGCTCACCGCCGCCGAAGTCCAGACCATCGCGCTCAAGGCCGCGACGCTGGCCGATGGCCCACGCTTCGCCGTCGTCATCGTGGATCGCGCCGGCCGCGTGCTCACCGTCTACCGCCGTCCCGGCGCCACTTCCGCTGAAATCGAAAAGGCGCTCTCGCTGGCGCGCACAGGAGCTTTCTTCAGCAACAAGGGCACGCCGCTCACCTCGCGCACCGTTCGCTCCATCAGCCGCGTCAACTTTCCCGAGGGCATTCCCAATCAGCCCGCGGGCGCGCTCTTCGGCATCGAGAACACCAATCGCGGCTGCGATTTCAACGTCACCTATCTCCCCAACCAGTCTTATCCCGCGCAGAAGAACGTGGCCGGCACCGGCTACAGTCTGGGCATCGCGACCGTCCCCGGCGGCTTCCCTCTCTTCCGCAACGGCTCGGACGTGATCGGCGGAATTGGCGTCGCCGGCCTCGATAGTGACGATCAGGATGAGTTCGCCGCCGTCACCGCTGCCGTGCAAACCGGCTTCTCCTTCGGTCCCCTGCCCGACCCCGGCGCGGTCTACATCGATGGCTTCCGCCTTCCCGAAATCGCGCCCTCCCCGACCACGCCCGCATCAACCCCCAGCGGCACCTTCGACATCGCGCCGCGCAATGGCGGCACCGCCGCCGAAGGCTATCTGGTCGGCCCCACCGGCAGCGCCACCATGAGCGCCGACGAAGTCGCGAAGATTGTGCAGAACGCCATCGATCGCGCCAACGTCACCCGCGCTGCCATCCGCCTCCCGCTGGGCAGCCGCGCGAAAATGGCGATCTCCGTCTCCGACCTCGACGGCAACATCCTCGCGCTTTACCGCATGACCGACGCCACCATCTTCTCCATCGACGTGGCCCTCACCAAGGCGCGCAATGTGGTCTATTTCTCCGGCCCCAACCGCGACCCGCGCGACCTGCCCGGAGTCCCCGCCAATACCGCCGTCACCAACCGCTCCATCGGCTTTGCATCGCAAACCTACTTCCCCTCCGGCATCTGGAACACCAAGCCGGGCCCCTTCGCCGACATGTACGCCAACGATATCGCCAACCCCTGCACGCAGGGACACCAACCGCCGAACGCCAACCAGTCCGGCATCGTCTTCTTCCCCGGCTCCTCGCCCCTCTACCGCAACGGCCAGTTGATCGGCGGCCTCGGCGTCTCTGGCGACGGCGTCGAGCAGGACGATTACGTCACCGCCGGCGGCGCAGCCGGCTACGAAGCCCCCGACGCCTCCCGCGCCGACCGCATCCTCCTCCGCGGCGTCCGCCTCCCCTACTGGAAATTCCCCCGCAACCCCGAGCAGTAAACGAGCCGCGACCGGCAGGGAGCGATCTACTTCTCCAAAAAAATCAGCGCGTCGCAGCTTTTCGAAAGCGTGCCCGGAGTCCCGTCGAACAAATGCGGCTCACCCAGCCACCGCCCCAGCGCCGAGTCGGCCGGCACCTTCGCTAGATCCAGCGAGAATCCCGGCATCCCAGCCGCCGCCAGCACATGCTCGCCCGACCCCTCCGGCAGATCGCCGCGATGCACCGCCACGCACGCAGCCTTCGCACGTACCGGCTGCAGGCCGGCGAGCGGCACTGCCAGCCGCCGCAAATCTTCCGCCACTGCGCGCACCACCTCGGGATCCGCCACCGGCCCCTCGTACGAAATCGAGATCGGCACGTGCTCGGTGAGCTCCCAGCCATCCTCCGTACGGCTCCACGTATCGCGCGCCGTCTGCACCAGTGCAAACTCCCCGCGCTGCGTCACCGAACGCGCCGTCGCCACCGCCTGGGGCCCCGAAAACCGGAAGTTCGAGACCGTGGTGTCGGTGCGCGCGTACCGGCGGCCGATCGCGTTGCGCACCGCCCGCACCTGCTCCTCCGGCACAATCTCGAACGAGACCTCGTCCACCCACACCCGCCCCCGGCCAATCGACCGCACACCGAAATCCAGAAACTGCGCGTCGCGATCTACCTCCGCTACAATCTCGCAATTGGTCCACTCCGCATCCCGTACCGGACGATCGTCCATATCGTCGTAGAAGCCCGTCTTCCCGTTCGGTCGATACACCTTCAGCCACATCTGCGCCCGATCGCCGGGCGTGCCCGCCTCAACCCGCACCCATGCGCGCAGCCGCACCGTCTTGCCGCGATAGGCCGCCGCGCTGAAGCTCTGCATCAGGTTGCCCACCGCGTCGGAGGAATTGGCGGGAGCGATCACCACCGCGCATCCCGCGCTGTCGCGGCAACCCTTGCGGCGTAACTGCGCCAGGCTGCCCGTAGTCTTCTCCACCGCCGGCACAAACCATCCCGGCGGAACATCTCCGGCCTTCCCTTGCTCGAAACGCAGATTGCGCGGACCGGGAGGCGCATCGCTCCAGCCCGACAATTTCGCCCGTGCCTCGGCCGCCGCCGCGCTCTCCGCCGCGTAGTCACGAGCCACCCGCGCGTAAGTCGCGTGCGCCTCGCGACGCTGCCCGAGCTTCTCCTGGCACTGCCCCAGGTGCAGCATCGCGCGCGCCGCCACCGCCCGAGGAGTGCCCGGCTGCGCCACAATGGCCTGATACATCCCGCTCGCGGGCGCGATTTCGCCCTCCACCATCTCCCGATGAATCGCCGCTTCCAGCTGCCGCGCGGGGTCGCCTTGCGCCGCCGCCGTGAACACCAGCAGCATCGTGAGCGTCCCGATCCGTACCATGTCAACCATCGAACCTGTACCCCAGCCCCCGGACATTCCGCAGATACCGCGGTTCCGCCGGGTCATCTCCAATCTTGCGCCGTAAATTCGCAATGTGATTGTCTACAATGCGCGCCGACGTAAAGGTGTCGCGCCCCCACGTCGCGGCGATCAGTTGATCGCGGCTCAACACCCGACCCCGCGCGCGAATAAAAACATCCAGCAGCTTGAACTCGATCGGCGTCAGTTCCACCGACTTTCCCTTCAATCGCAATTCCCCGCGCGCGAAATCCACTTCCACCTCGCCGAAGCTGCACGCGTCGAGCTCGCTTTCCCCGCTTGCGCGCCGCAAGAGCGCCTTGATGCGCGCGCGCAGTTCTTTCGTGCCGAAGGGCTTGGTCACGTAATCGTCAGCGCCGATTTCCAGCCCCATCACCTTCTCCGTCTCGCGAGCCTTGGCGGTCAGCATCAGGATCGGCGTCTTCAGCCCGGCGCGCCGCAATTCACGGCAGACCTCGAGCCCGTCCTTTCCCGGCAGCATCACGTCCAGCAAAATCAGGTCGAAGTTGCCCTCGCGGCCGCGCCGCGCCGCCGTAACGCCATCGCGCGCCACCTCCACGTCATAGCCCTCCATCGTGAGATCGTCCTCCAATCCCAGCGCGATTCCGGGCTCGTCTTCCACCACCAGAATTCGGATCATGAAGGCCCCACCATCGCGGGCAGCGCCGCGGGCAGCAGGATGATGAACGTGCTCCCGCCTCCCGGCTCGCTCTCCAAGCGGATCTCGCCCCGATGCGCAGCGACAATGTGCCGCACCATCGCGAGGCCTACGCCGGAGCCCTTCACGTTGGCCGCCACCGCCGCGCTACCGCGCACGAATTTGCGGAAGATCGCGCGCCGCTCCGCCGCCGTGATCCCCAGCCCCTGATCGCGCACCTGGATCGCCACCCGCGCGTTCTCCACCCGCCACTCTACCCACACCGTCGGTCCGTCCGGCGAATACTTGAAGGCGTTGTCGATCACGTTGCGCAGTGCCACCGAAAGGGCGTCCGGGTCGCCATCCACCGCGCAGGATTTCTCCGGCCCACTCAGCTCCAGGCGCCGTCCCGCGGCCAGTTCCGCGTCGAACTCGCCGGCCACGCGATGAATCAGTGCCGACGCCTCGCACTCCTCGAAGCGGTACGGCCGCGCCCCCGCCTCCATGCGGCCGAAGTTCAACAGCGCTTCCACCAGCCGCTGCAGGCGCCGCGTCTCCCGCACCAGCGTGCTGTAGTAGACCTGCCGCCGCTCCTCGCTTGGCACGCGCCCCAATTCCAGAATCTCCGAGAGGTGCCGGATCGAAGTCAACGGCGAGCGAAACTCGTGCGACACCGCGGACACGAAATCCGATTGCATGCGCGAAACTTCCATCTCGCGCCGGATCGCGCGCGCGATGAAATAGGTTCCCGCGATCAGGAACAGCACCATCACCCCCGTGCCCAGCAACAGGAATCGCTGGCTCGCAGGCATGCCCGCTCCCGGAGGATTGTCCACGCCGGTGACGTAGAGCGTCCACGGCAGCTGGCTCTCCGCCGCCGGACGAATCGCCGCGCGGTCGGCCCGGTCGCGGCGCCCGTACACCACCCGTCCCTCGCTATCCACCGCCGCGCAGACCGCCTGGTCCACCTCCGGAATCCGCGGACTTTGAATCAGCATCGCGCGCCGCGCGCCCGCATTTCGCGACATCGCAAAATACGGCCGTCCACCGACCCACAGCGTGCTTTGCCCGCGCGGACTCGCCGCGCTCCACGCCTGCGCGGCTGCCTCCGCGATCGACATCCGGTCCTCCGGCAGCGCGCCGCCTGCGTAGAACTCGAGCTGCCCGCGCGTCAGCCGCCAGCGTCCCCGCAGCAGATCGTCGCGCAGCGCGGCGTCGCCCAGCGCGTACCGCGCCACCAGCGACGCCGGCGCGCCGGCCACAAGTGCGTCATCGATCGACGCCATGCGCGTATAAGCCGCCACGCTTTCCTCGCGCCGCGCCAGTTTGCCCAGCGCGCGCGCCAGCCGCAGCAGCGCTCCGGCGCGCCGTGCCGCGTCGCCCGATTCCGCCATCCGCCGGTACACCTCGGCCGCGCGCGCGGGCTGCGATTGCAGAAACTCCAGCGATTCCCCCTCCGCAAAGATCCCCGCCGGCGCCTCCGGGTCGCTCTCCGGCACCGGATAGAAAATCAGTTTCCCCGCCGGATACGCATTCACCGAGGCTTCCTGCCCGATCAGGAGAATCCCGTCTTCCGGTTTGCCTGCCGGCGGCGGCGAGGACAGCCACGCGCTCAGGCGTTCCCCTGTTTCGGCGAGCGTGCCGCGCAGCGTCGCCGCGATCCGGTCGGCCGCTTGCTCCAGCCGCTCCTGGCGCCGCTGCGCCTGCACCATCCGGTCTTGTTCCAGGAGTTTAAAGCCAAACCAGCCAAGCGCGCAGACCGAAACCAGCGTCAGCAGAAAGAGAATCAGCAGCAGACTCTTCGGCGGTTTGAGCCACTCCCGAAGTGGCGTCATGATACCCCCGATTGTACACGGCGGCTGGCCCGGAATTGCCGGCCCCCGTGTCACGTTTGTGTCAGCCCCATGCCGGACCAAGTGGTAGTATTTGAACAGACAGCCGCCACAAACCCAGTCAACATGGTGGCAGAGGTGTCTGCATGACAACCGTAGCAGGCATATTCAGCTCGCCGCGCCGCGCCGAGCGCGCTGCGTCCGCATTGCGCCGGGTCGGTCTCACCAACCTGAACCTGCTGCTGCCGGGCGCCAGCGCGGCGCAAGTGGACCGCGTGCCTACCAGCGAAACCGAGCAGCCCGGAATGGGCGCCGCCATGGGAGGCTTACTCGGTGGAGCGATCGGCATGGCCGGCGGGCTCGGACTCGGCACCGCCGCGGCCACCATCCTGATTCCCGGCGTAGGCCCCGTGCTGGCCGTCGGGATGGCGGCGGCCACGATCTTGGGAGTCAGCGGCGCAGTCACCGGAGCCGCCGCGGGCGCCGCCCTCGAAGAGGCCTCTACCGCCGGCGTCCCCGCCGACGAACTCTTCGTTTATAAGGACGCCCTGCGCCAGGGCAAATCCATCGTCTTCGTCAACGTCTCCGATGCCGACGACGCCGAACGCGCCGGTTCCGCTCTCGCCGCCGCCGGAGCCGAGAGCCTCGACGCCGCTCGCGAACATCACTGGATCGGCCTCCGCAGCGCCGAGCGAGAGCATTACCAAAGCATCGGCGGCGATTTCGAAAGGGACGAACTCGCCTACCGCCGCGGCTTCGAAACCGCCCTCACCCAGGACGCCGACGAATTGCTAGCCACCTCCAGCCCCGCCTTCCGTTGCGGCTACCAGCGCGGCCTCGCCCACCGCCGAAAATAGGACGGGCTGGATGGCCGGTCCCTCTACTTTGTTTTTCTACCGACCGGCACTTCCACCGTCACCACCGCCGGCCCGCCCTGTCCGTTCCGCAACCCTTTCGCCCACTCAATCGCCTTCTCGTCCTGCTCCGGCCCCTGCCCGTGCACAACCCGCACCGCCTCCGCCCGCCCGTCCGCGCCGAACGTCACTGTGAGTTGCACCGTGCCCGCGTCATTAATCCGTTGCTGGTATGCACCGATCTGACGATTGATCTCCGCCGCCTGCTTCTCCTGCTCGACCATTTGCAGGTCGAGATTCTGCATCTCGGTCTTGAGCAAATCCGCGGAACGTTCCAGCTCGAGCGCCTTCCTCCGGTCGCCCGCGCCGCGCACCTTCTCCTCCGCCAGCTGCTCTTCCAGCCGCTTGACGGTGGGGTGCCGCGGAGTAAATGTCTCGCGCGCCGCTGTCAGTTGCGCGTCCAGTTCCCGCACGCGCTGGTCCGCCAGCATCAATGCCCCGGAATCGACAGTCAGATTCTGCAGTTGAGTCTCCACCGCGATTCTCTCCTGCTGGAGGCGCCTCAGCTCTTCACTGTTCTGCTCGAGCATCATCTGCATCGAATTCAGTTGCGCCGCGTTGCCGTGACCCTTTAACTTCGTCGCATCCTCCCCAGCCGCCGGAGCGCTCACCGCCGGCTGCACCGCGGCCGGCGGATCTTGCGCCCGCACTCGTGCCGGCAGCATCACCGCCGCCACATAAATCACCGGCACCGCGCAACAAACCAGCAGCGCCCATCTTCCCCCCGTCATCGCCGGCCCGATCTGCCGGCTCTCGTCCAGAATTCGTTCCACTCGCATACCCACCTCCGCTCCTTTCGCCATCGCCACCCCGTCGCCTGCCACCCGCCCTCCGCCGCGTAGCGCCGCCGCGATCTCCACCAGCACCTCCGCGTACAACTCGCGCGAGGCCACGTGCGGTAGTGATGCATCGTCGCAGGCCTCCTCGGCCAGCACCTTCAACCGCGCTTCCAACCACCAGGCCAGGGGATGAAACCAGAACACGCTGCGGTTGACTCCCGCCAGCACCGCGATTGCCCAATCACCACGCCGCACGTGATTGCGCTCGTGAACCAGAACCGCGTCCAGTTTCTCCGGCGGCCACGTCTCCCACCCCGTCGGCAGAAGAATCATCGGGCGCCACCACCCAGTGGTCAACGGCACCACGACGTCCTCCGATTCGTGCACGGCTTCTCCCCCAAACCGTGCGATCCTCCGGCTGCCACGGGCGAGCCTGCTCGTCATCCGATACCCATACGCCAGTCGCCCCGCGAACATCGCGACTCCGAGTGTGTAAAGCCCCTCGAGCACCATCTCCCACGGGGAGACACGCGCCGGCGCCGCAGCGAAAGTTACTGGCGGCGCAACTGTGAAATTCACCGGACGCACCGCGGGCCGCATCACCCGCACCGGAATCGCCGGCAGCGTCGCGATCGCCACCGACATCGCCAGCATCCCCGCCGTCACCAGCGTCCACACCGCATGCCGGGCCGCCGCCGACCGCCGCCGTCCCAGCGCCAACCCCGCCACCGCCGCCAGCACCAGCGACCTCCACGATATGGCAATCAACAACGCCGCCATCCTACTTCTCCTTCTTCTTATTCCGCGCGATGCGTTGCGCCAGCCGCTCCAGCTCCCGTTCGTCCACCACCTGGTTGGCCACCATCCCCACCAGCAGCTCCTCCACAGACCCGCCGCAGAAGCGGTCGATAATCTGCCGCACCGCCCTGGCAGCCACATTCCGCGGCGGCTCCACGCCGCTGTAGACGTTGGTCCGCCCGTCCACACGATGTCTCACGTAGCCTTTCTCCTCCAGCCGCTTCAACATCGTCCGCGCCGTGGATTCCTTCATCGGATGGCGCCCCGCCAACGCCGCGCGCGCCTCCTCCGACGTGCAGGCCTTCCGCGCCCACACCACATCCATCACCAGGTGTTCCAATGCGCTGAGTGGTTTTCTTGAGCTAAACATTGTAGCGCTACAAAATGTAGCGCTTCCGGCCGCCGGTGTCAAGGCAAAAAAAAGCACCCGCATCGCGGGTGCTTTTTCTCTTGTGGGGCAGCCAATCCTGGCTGCCGCCGGCTTTCAGCCGGCGTCCCGGCACTCTAGAAAAACAACTTCATCGACATCTGGATAATACGGGGTGCGCCGAACGTGGTGATCTGACCAAAGGTCCCGCTCGTCACGTTAGTGGTGGGGTTGTTCCAGTTGGCATGGTTCATGATGTTGAAGAAGTCCGAGCGGAACGCCAGCGCGAATCGCTCGTTGAACTTGAACCGGCGGCTCACCGCCATATCCCACGTGATGTTACCCGGACCATAAACGGAATTACGGCCCAGGTTGCCGAACTGTCCGCTAAACGTCGTGCAAGCCGCATTCGACCCGGCGCACTGGAAGGCCGCCGGATTCAGGTAGCTGTTGATCGATTTCGGCCCGTAAACCTGGTCCGGAATAATCACGTTGGGACGATCCAGACCCTGCCCGCTGAGCGAAATATCCTTGCCGCCATCGGTGATCTGAATCGGGTTGCCGGTGGAGAAGCTTACCAGCGGAGCAAGCTGCCAGCCCCGCGTGATCAACTTCGTCACGCCGCTGCCCACCCCGGGGCTGATCGCCACCAGCGTATTCCCAAACGTGAGCCGGTGGTCGAAACCGCAGTTACCGCGTTCGCCGGTCGCCCGGTTCAACGGATTCTGATAAATCACGCCGGCAAGCTCTCCCGCGAAGTCCCACGAACTTACACAGTGGCTCCAGTTGAAATTGCTCTGCAGCGTAAAGCCGTGCGAAAGGCGCTTCTGCGAGGAAAGGAACAGGCCGTGGAATTCGGCGTTGGCGCCATCGTCGGTCTGCTGGATCTCGCCGTAGATACTGTCCCGTCGTCGGGTTGGCCAGATAGGTCAGGCGCCGGTTGTTGGTGTTCGAGGTGGAGGCGCCGGCGATCGTGGAAACGGCGTAATTGACGTCCGTCGAACCCCAGATGTGCCGGGTCGCGTTGCCCAGGTAGTTGGCCTGCAGCAGCCAGTTCGAGCCCAGCTGGCGCTGGTAGCTGAGGTTCCACTGCATCATATATTGCGGCTTGATGTTGCCCGGAACGCTGATGTACGTGTCCCTGCGTCGGGAACACCACATTGCCGGGGAACGGGTCGCCGGTCACACCGTTGAGCGTGTAGTTGGCGAACGGGTTGGAGAACTGTCCGCTGGTCAGCGTGATCGAAGAGACGTACGGCGCGTTGGTCGTCCAGCGCTCCGGATAGAACAATTCGGTCGTATCGTGCATCAGGTTGAACGATGCGCGAATCGTCTGCCGTCCATCGCCTTTGGGATCCCAAACCAGGCCAAGGCGCGGCGAGAACAACGCGTAGTGCGATGCCGTGAGCGCCTTGCCGTACTTATTCTCCTTGTCGCCCGTGAAAATCAGGCCCGCGGGAGCCTGCGGATACACCGAGCTGTGCCAGCCCTGCAGGAACAGCGGCCAGCTGAACTGGTTACCGCGCCCGTACTTGTCATAAGCCGGGTTGGAGGGCTCCCAGCGCACGCCGATGTTGATCGTGAAGTTGCGCGCCGCATGGAACGAATCCTGCGCGTACGCCGCGAACACCGTCTGCCGCAGGTAGTCGGAAATCACGTTGCCGTCGGTCAGTCCGCTGAAGCGCCCGATCAGCAGGTCCGCCAGCCCATCGCCGCTGGTCTGTCCGTTGAACGTGAACTGCCCGTTGGACTGCTGATTGTTGAAGGAGTTGAACTGGTCCTTGCGTCCGTCCACGCCAAAGGCGAACTGGTGCCGCCCTTTGATCCACGTGAAATCGTCCGCCACCTGGTAGGTGTTGATATCGAAGTTCGCCAGCGCGCAGGTGCCGCAGCCCACATTGAATCCGCTGCCGGAGTAGTTGGTGACGCTCAGCTGGGTGTAATTCGGAATGTTGATGAACATGTTCACGCCCAGGTCCTTGGGGCTGAACAGATTCAGCGCCGACGCGCGATTGTCGCGCCGCCGGTCAAACGTCGCGTGGAACGAGTTCACCTTCGTGCCGCCGGCGAACGTATACGTGTCGCCGACCGTCATCGTCTGCGAACGGTCCTGGTTGCCCGGCGTACCGGTGGTCAGCGCGTTCTTGCCGTCAAACAGCGATTGCGCCGTGAAATCGTAAATGAAGTAGCGCGCGTAGAAATTATGGCGCTCGCTGACGGCCCAATCGATGCGGCCGATCCACTGATCGTCGGGATTGTTGGCCAGGTAACCGAAAATGTACTTGCCGCAAGGGTCGGACGAAACTGGAATAAAGCTGGAAGCCAGCTTCAACCCCGCCGCGTCAAACGTCGAAACCGGAATCTGATTGTTCGGATACGGGACCCCGCTCGCATTCTTCAGCGCGCGCGCCGTCGCCAGGCAGCCGCCGCTGCTCTTGGCGCCGTCCAGAATACTGAAATCGCCCTTCAGCGCCGCGTCGGTCGGAACGTATGCCGTGTTCGACGCCGGATCGCTGCGCTGCCGCGTGCCCTGGTAGCCGGCGAAGAAAAACAGCTTGTCGCGGATGATCTTGCCGCCGAAGGTGCCGCCGTACTGGCTGCGCTTCAAGGAGTCGCGAACCGGCTGCAATCCCGCCACGCCGTCCGGGCGCGCATTCAAATCGCCGTTGCGCAGGTATTCGAAGAGATTGCCGTGATACGCATTGCCGCCCGACTTGGTCACGATGTTGACTACGCCGCCGGGGTGTAATCCGTACTGTGCCGACAAGCCGTTGGTCTGCACGTTGAATTCCTGGATCGCATCCGGAAACGGAATCGGCATATTCACGTTGCTGAACGCGTCGTTGTTATCGCCGCCATCCAGCAGGAAGTTCACGCCGTTGGCCTGCGCTCCCGCTACCGAAAACTGGCCGGACCCGTTGGATCCCTGCATATTCTTGCTGCCCGTCAGGTCGCCGCCGTTCAGCGTCATGTTCGACGTGCCGCCCGAAAGCGTCAGCAGCTGCGTCGGGTTGCGGCCGTTCAACGGCAGGTCCTCAATACGCTGCTGGTCGATCACCTGGGAAATCGAATTCTCCTTGGTCTCAACCATCGCCGCGTTCGCCGTCACCTGCACACTCTCCGTCACCGACCCGATCTGCAGCGTCACCGGGATTTCGATGTTGGAGGCAACCTGCAGCGTGATGCCGCTTTGAATGTATGCCTTGAAGCCCGATGAAGTTACTTCCAGACGATACGAGCCAACCGGTAGGTTGGGCATCGCAAACCGCCCGGTGGAATCGCTGCTGACCGTGCGCACCTGCTGTTTGTCAATTTCGGTCATCTTCACGGTGGCGCCCACAACCGCCTGCCCGCTCGGATCCGTCACGTGCCCGTCGACTTCCGCAACCGCCACCGATTGGGCCATCGCATCGGGCGCAAACGCGAACAACACCGCAGCGGCAACCATCAGAGCCGCCAACTTACTAACTCGATCACCTTGGATCATTGCGTACAACATCGTAGTTGTCTCCTCTAAACGTCTGGTCGTTTTTGTTTCGCGGAGCGAAACGTAGGTGGGAATCCCTTGCGGGTCCGTTGGATCCGCACGATTCGTTGGCAGTGAGTATACAAACCTTTACAAGACTCCCGAGTGTCATCAAGTATAGACCGAATTCTCAGATTTTCACCGCTAACTTTATGAACTTTCACTCATGAAAACGCCTATCCGGCGGCAATACGCCTCACGATATGGCTCTATCGAGCTACGTTTTGGTATGAGATCCGCCGGCGCCCGCGCGCAGCGCGCATTTGGCTCGCGACCCGCGCGAACCGCGACCGTCAGGGAGCGGTCTACAGAGCGCTAGCTCTCCAGGAACGTCAAAATTCGGCTGACCTTGTCCAGCGGCAGCGGCTCGCGATTGAGCACGATCTCGATCAGCGTGGTGGTGAAGGGATGGAACAGCGAGCCGTTCCCATTTCCCATATCCTCCAGGTCGATCTCCACCGGCTTCGTACTCGCCCCTAACTCCTGATCTTCGCTGCCGTGGCCCTGGTAAGCCATCAGTTCCGTGCCGGTCGACGCGTTGATGCGAGCCTTCATCTTCACCGTGCCCGCCGATATCCCCGCCGGGAGCCGCACATGGAAACAGCGGTAACTCGAGTCCGGACCGTACGGATGCACGTCCGTGTTCATGTCTTCAAACCTGACCCACTCGCCGTCCCGCTCGGTCAGAACCTCGATCATGTAATCGGAAATGCCGTCGCCGCGCTCGTCGCGCGCATGCACCACAAACTGCTGCCAGCCCTCCATCTCTACCTCGGGACTGTGCCCCAGAATGTGTCCGAAGAACTTCTTCACGTCCCCTTGCAGCCCCGCCGCCGCCGCTCCCGGGTTGACCTTCATCTTCGGCAGCGCTGCCTGGCTGTACTGCCGTGCGCGCTCCAGCCACGCGTTCACGCTCTCCGCGCCCGGTTCGCCCACCTTCAGAAAGTCCGCTACCAACCCCACCATCCCGGGCTCCGGATCGCTGATCAGCGTGCCGTGATTGCGCCCGTCCACCGCGATCATCGGAATCTCCAGACGGTTCGCCGCCCAGGGACTGATCGTCAGCCGGCTGCCGTTGTCCACCGGAACCCGCGTCAGGTCCATCGTGATTTTGCGCGTGTTGAGGCTGCAGCCCGACCACCGTACCGTGCCGTCCGTCCCCGGATCGTTGGCCACGCTCGCCAGCCCCTCGTACGGGGAGTTACCGATGAAGACCGCGACATACGGCGTGTTCGGGCCCTTATCGTAGAAGGGCTCCGGCCCCAGCAGGTCCAGGTGCGCCAGGTCCCAGGTGAACTGGCTGCCCAGTTCGAGCCCCTCCAGCACGCAGGTCGCCCGCATTCATGAAGTCGGGACCGAGTTGCTTCTCGCCCTTCACCATCGCGCCCAGCCACGTGCGTCCCTTGTGCGCCTGCGGCGATCCCCATGTGGCCGGCGCCAAACCCACCAGGTGCTTCAGCCGCCGCAGCCGCGCATTCCCCGCCGGCGGACCCGCGTTCGCCAGCCACGCGCGCAGCACGAGCATCCCGGTGGAATGCACGATGGCGTCGAACTCCTGCGTGGGGCTCCCCAAAACGTCATGAGCACGGAAAGCGCGATCCAGTCCCTCGGCGATGTCCTTGATCGTGATTTCGTTGTTCAACGAAACGTAGTTGCAGATGTCGATGTCTTTCGAATCGATCCCGCGCTCCACCAGCGCCTGCTTGAGCTTCGCGAAATCCTTCCCCTCCGCGGAGTACCCGTGAATCAGCACCAACGGACGCGCCATTAATTTCTCCTTGTGATCAGGGGCGTCGAGTAAACCCCATGGCAAACGTAACCAGCCCGAAGCCGCCGATTGCCACGCCCGCGATCCGGTTCATCCACCGTATTGAGTTGTCGTTAAACCGGTCGCGCAGCCAGTTTACCAGAGTCACCAGGATCACCCACCACAGCATGGAGCCGCAGAAAATTCCCGCCACCAGCAGGAAGTTCAGCCACCACGGGCGATGTCCGCCCATCCCCAGCGCCGTCAGCACCGCCATGAACGAAAGTACTGTCGTGGGGTTGGTCAGGGTCAGCAGCAGCGTGGAAATATAGTCCGAATGGCCGCCCCCATTGCCGGCCGATTGCGCCAGCGATTGCGGCGGCTTGCGGAAGTACACCAGGCCGATGCACACCAGAAGAAGTCCGCCGATCACGCGGATCCAGAACTCCTCCCGCAGGAGGAAACTGATCACCAGCGTGATGCTGAACCCCGCGATCGTGCCGTAGAGTGCATCCGCCGTCGCCGCGCCGAGCCCCGTAAGTAGCCCCGAGGAGCGTCCCTTCGCCAGCGTGCGCGAGGCAACCAGAACGTTGACCGGCCCCACCGGCACGGCAATCGCCAGCCCCGCCATCACCCCTTTGAGAAGGAGCATCCACCCAATCAACGGAAAGCCGCCATTTGGTAGATTATCGCAGGTCCGGCCGCTGGCTTCGTCAACCCCACCAGAGCCGCGACCATAGGGGAGCGATCAACCACGTCGGCACGATGCCCTCAGTGCTTCGCCGCTCCTAGCGCGCCGCCGTCGCACCCCTTGCAGAAACCGGCGCCGCTGCCGTTGCCGATGATGTTGGCACACCGCATCGTCAAGCTGCTCAACTCGCCCGCGCTGAGTTGCGCCGCCGAGAACGGACTCTCCCCGAGCCCAAAAACCACGGCGCTGGTCGGTAGCGTGTGGGCGGTAACCGCCCAGGCGCGCAAGCCCGGCGCGAGGTTGCTGGGCGAGAGAGCGATGTTGGCCGGGTTGCAGGCCTGGCCGTTGAAAGCCGCCTGCGCATTCGTTCCGGGACCGGGAATCGTCGCCAGCAGCTTCACCGTGATGTTGCTCGGAATTACCCCCGTCAGCGTGTCCCTGACCAGGTCCGATGCCCGCGTGCGCTGCGCCGCGTTCGGCGTGACCAGGCAGGAACAGCAGGCAATCTCCTGCTCGTCCGAGGAAAATGCGTAAATGTTCACGCAGATACTGCCGATGTGATTGCCCAAACCGGGGCCGAAAGTATCCGCCCCCAGACTGCCGGCGTTGGTGAGATCGATGTAGCCCGATCCCGCCACAACGTCGAAGACAGCGCCCGCCGGAGCCGTCACGTTCGCAAAGGTGTGCAACTGGAATGAGTCGATCACCGCGAGAGTTGCCGATGCCGGGTTTCCCAGCGGACCATTCGACTCGACCGTAGATGTGGTGTTGATAAGTGTGCCCGCGGAGATACCGGTTACATTGATCGAAAACGTGCAGGATGCGAGCGGCGCTAGCGTTGCGCTCGATAGCACGATAAGCGCAGTGCCCGGCACCGCGGTGATCGTGCCGCCGCCGCAGGACCCGGTTAGCCCGTTCGGGTTAGTCACCTTCAAAGTCCCGGGCAGGTTGTCGGTGAAAGATACGAAGTTCAGCGTGTCTGCCGCGTTCGGATTCGTGACGGTGAAGGTCAGAATAGCGCCGCCACCCACCGGGATCGCCACCGCGTTGAACGCCTTGGTGAGCGTCGGCGCCAAACCGATCACGCGAAGTGAGGCGGTCGCGGTATTCCCCGTGCCCGCACCGGTATCGGAGACCTGTACGGAATTGTTCATTGTGCCCGCCGTCGTGGCGGTTACATTGACCGACACCGTGCACGTTCCGGCGGCCGCAAAAGTCCCCCCCGTCAACGAGACAATACTGGCCCCGGCGAACGCAACGCCGCCACAGTTGTTGGCTAAGCCGCTCGGCGTGGCGACGATCAGGCCCGCCGGCAGGGTATCGGTGAAGTTCACATTGGCCAAGACATTCGCGGCGGTGATCGTGAACGTCAGACTCGTGGTCCCGCCGAGTGGAACCGTCGGCGAACCGAAGGCCTTCGCAATGCTTGGTGGAGCAGCCACCCCCAGTCCCGCCGTGAGCAGAAAACCCGCAACCAACTTCGCGGTGGTCAAACTCATGTGAACCTCCGTGCAATCCCCTTGATCGAAAGGGTGCAGGATAACGTACCATCACCCGGCTCTCGCGACAATTCTCCCGATGGCCTAACCATAGTGGTATTCGGTATCCCAGCTCGCCTCTCCGGGAAGATTTTCCGTAACTCTCGCGTACACGAGGGGTACTCCAGTTTGCGGCTTGCCGCAATGCGGCGCGTGCTTTGTCGCTCCACGAATCGCCTTCGAACGTTCGCCTACTGACCTGCCCACCACCTTTTCGGTGTTCTGACGCAGAAATCCACAAAAAAACCTTCCGTCCGCTGTGTATTTGATATACGATCAGCTTGAACAGAAAAGGATTAAAATGTCTCAATCTCTCTTAATCGCCATCCTCGGTTTCGGCGCTTGCGCCGCCGTGGACGCACAGCAGAAAACGATCAGGGAAGTGCCGGCGCGCATGACCAACTCCCTCGAAGGCCCCGACCTCTACCGGGAATACTGCGCCGTCTGCCACGGCGTCTCCGGCAAAGGCGATGGCCCCGCCGCCTCCGCCACCAAGAAGCATCCCACCGATCTCACTCAACTGGCCCGCACCCACGCCGGCAAGTTCCCCACCCTGACCGTGCAGACCTCCATCAAAGGCAGCACCATCGTGGAACACGGCACCGGCGAAATGCCCATGTGGGGCTCTATCCTCAACCAGTCCGGACAGCAAAAGGGTCTCGGCGATATGCGCCTCATGGCCCTGCTGAAATACGTGGAGTCGCTCCAGGCGAAGTAGCAGCCACAACGAGCCGCGACCGTGAGGGAGCGCAACGAACTCCCGATTTTCGATATCGACCTCAAACCGAGCCGCGACCGTAAAGTGAGGGAGCGATCTCTTGTTGTGACGCCAGGAAGCATTCCACCAGGCGCTCTACTTGCCGGCCTCGTCCGATTTCAGAATCCGTAGCACTGAGAGTATTGTGTTCCAACTGCGCGTTGTCGCGGGCACTCCAAAGAGCCTGTCGATCTGGCCGAGATAGCCAATTGTCTTCATGTGGCGGCGGTACAACCCATATACAAGACGGTTCTTCGAGCCCATGATTCGCACCAGCCATTCCCCACCCTCGGGAAGAGCAATTGGAAGTGAAGGTCTGCGGCATCCCGCCTCCGACAGGATGCTCACAAATTGAACAACATCTGCGCGCGGCGACTCGGTCCCAAACGGATTGTCCATTTCCAGTCGAATCAGGTCGCTGCCGTCGCAGAAAGCGATGATTGCTTCAAACGGTAGCTTCGCACGCAACTCGGCAAGGAACTTTGCGCGCGACCCGGGTTTGCGAATGACAAGCGTGCCTGCGGCACCCACGTTCACGGCATCGTAGATGCCCAGTTCTTTGGCGAGCAGGCTCGGACGAAAAGTCCTGTGTCCTCCCACGTTGATACCCCGGAAGAAGACGATCAAAGCCATACTGCCCATTCTTGCAGCACCAAAGTATCAAGGAGCCACGGCAGTTTCACAGAAACAACTCGACCGGAACCCGAAATCGTGCGGCCAATTTCTTCGCTTGCGCCTTGCCGATACTCCGTCTTCCGCTCAGGATCTCGGAAACGCGGCTCTTCGGTAAAATGTCCCACAGGTCGCTCGGACGCAACGCCTTTCGTGCAGCAGATGCTTCAGCATTTTGTGAGGCGCTGTGGTTGGAAGCGGATGTACCCGGTCTTCGTATTCCTCGATCAGCATGCCTACCCCCCGACGATCTTCTCCAAAATGTCCGGGATCTCAAAGATGGCGCGATTGTTGTAGCTTGCTGCCGCCTGCCGGTAGCGCTCGTACGCGGCGGGCTCCAGCAGGTCCTCGACCGCGCGCGCGATCCCGCGGAAATCCGGCAGCACCATGCCGGCGCCCATTTCGCGCAGCCAGTCGCCGTTGTAGCGTTCCTGCGGCAGCGTCCACGCAGTTGCTTTTCCACGATCACCGGCAGCTTCATCGCCAGCGCCTCGCTCACCGAACCCGGGCCAGGCTTGCCAATGAAGTAATCCGCCAGCTGCATGTATCGCGGCACTTCCTTGGTGAAGCCTTCCACGAACATTGGCGCGCGATGCGGCATCGCCTGCAGCCGCTCGCGCAGCTTCGTGTTCTTGCCGCAGATCAGGATCAACTGCCGGTCTTCCAGCGCGCGCGCGATCTGCCGCATCACGGCCGAGCCTTCGCCGCCGAACATCACCAGGCCAACCGGCTTCGCCGCGTCGAAACCCAGCTGCTTGCGCGCCGCATCGCGCTCCTCGGCCGAAAGCGCCGGAATCTCATAGAAGCGTGGATTGAGTATCATGCCCGAAACGCGGTGGACTTTGCTCTCCGGGTGCCCCATCGCACGCGCCTGTTCGATGGCCTTGGCGGAACCGCAGATGAAATGCTGGTCCTGCTTTTCTTCGATCCAGAAGTGCGGCGGATAGTCCGCGATATCGGTCAGGATGGTGACCATGGGAACGCCGGGCAGCGCGCGCGCCAGGCTCTCGCACAGCGCCCGGTCGAAGTTGGGTACCAGCGAGACCACCATATCCGGCGGATTCTTCTTCCAGAAGTTCTCCAGCAGGCGCACCGCTTTGCCGTGGAAGAGCCGGATCACCGCATGCATCCCCACCATCAACTGCGGCGAGCCGAGCGTCCACCCCTTCTTCAGCATCAGGTTGTAGATGTCCTGCAGGCGCAGCCCCGTGACCTTGCGGAACACGTCCATTTCGTCCAGAAGCTCCTGCAGGTTGACCATGCGGATCTCAAACGGACGCCCCTGCTGCTCCATTACCTGGCGCAACGCGTTGGCGGCCGCCCGATGGCCGCCGCCTGCGTCGAAGTAGATGAAGTCCAGCTTCTTCATTCATGATGATTGTGACACGCGGGGCATCGCCGGCGAGAAAAAACACATCTGTTCATCGATGTTTCCCCGGTCTGTCACAGGTCTGTGACCCTTAGCACGCTACAAATCAAGCATGCGGTGCGATCTCCACGTCCATACAATTCACTCCGGAATGTGCACCATCCCCGGCTTGCGCGGCATCTGCCGCGAAAGCTACAACGACCCGCTGGCCGTGTACGAAAAGCTCAAACGGCTCGGCATGGATCTGGTGACAGTTACCGACCACGATTCCATCGACGCCGTGGAAGCCCTGCGCTCGCGCCCCGATTTCTTCCTCAGTGAAGAGGTCACCTGTACCCTGCCGGGCGGCACGCAGCTCCACATCGGCGTCTACGACATCACCGAGCGCGACCACATCGAGTTGCAGCGCCGCCGCGACGATTTCGAATCGCTACTCGCCTGGCTGGTGGATCACGACCTGTTCTTCAGCGCCAATCACGTCTTCTCCGGCCTCACCGGCCGCCGCGCGCTGGCCGATTTCGCGCTCTTTGAAGACGCTTTCCCCGCCATCGAGACCCGCAACGGACACATGCTCGCCGTCGCCAACTCCAGTGCCGCGGCGCTCGCCGATCTGGCGGCGCGCGTCGAAATCGGCGGCAGCGACGCCCATGCCATGGCGTCGGTCGGCAGCGCCTGGACCGCCGTCCCGGGTGCGCGCAACGCCCCGGAATACCTGCGCGGCCTGCGTGCCGGCAAGGGCCGCGTGCGCGGCGAGAACGGCAGTTGCTACAAACTGACGCGCGACGTCCTGGCCATTGGCTGTGAGATGATCCGCGAAAATCCCGCTACCGCCGCGCTCGCGCTGCTAGGCTGGATGGTGCCCCTCATCATACTGGGCAATTACGCCGGCGAGTACATTTTCGCACGCTGGTGGATGGCCCGTTACCTGCAAGCCCGATTCAAGGAACCGGCATGTTCAACTTCATCACATATCGCGATCACGAGCTGATGCGCCGGGTGAACCGCTGGCCGGCCCCCCGCTGGGTCCGCCTGTGGATGCTCTACGCCACTCGCGGCGGCGATGGCTGGCTCTGGTACGGAATGGGGCTAATCATCCTGCTGTTCGGCGGCGCCGACCGCTTCATGGCCGTAGGCGCGGCTGCCGTGTCCGCCGGCCTCGGAGTCGCCCTCTTCCTCAGACTGAAAAAAGCCACCGGACGCCGCCGGCCCTGCGTCTTCGAGCCGCATTGCTGGGCCACCCTGCTGCCGCCCGACCAGTTTTCTTTCCCGTCCGGCCACACGATCACGGCCTTCTCGGTCGCCGTCTCGCTCAGCCGCTACTATCCCGACCTCGCGGTCGGCCTGCTGTTTTGCGCGGTCAGCGTGGCCGCCTCCCGCATCCTCCTCGGCATGCACTTCCTCAGCGACGTCCTGGCCGGCGCCGCCATCGGCACCGTCCTCGCCTACGCCGTCACCTCGTTGCTGATGTAAAACGAGCCGCGACCGTCAGGAAGCGCCGAGCCCTCGCCCACGCGCACGGCACCATGCGAACCGCGACCGTCAGGGAGCGATCTCCAGCCCTACAACACCGGCGAATCGTTCCCCAACAACGCGCGCCGCACCAGTTTGACCGGCGGGTAACCCTGCTGCAGGAAAGCGTCATGGAACTCCTGCAACGTATATTTACCGCCTTTCATCGTCTTGTAATCTTCCCGTAACTTAAGAATCTCCAGCTTGCCCAGGGTGTAGACCAGGTAGGTCGGGATCGCTGGTGCCGCGCTTGGCCTCCTTCTCCGCCACGGGCCGCACCTGGTAGCCCTCCTTGACGAAGAACTCCACCGCCTGCTCCATCGTCATCTTGCCGGTGTGCATCTGGATGCCCGCGACGAAGCGGGCGTCGCGCAACAGGGCATCCTGCAACTGACCAAGCCGCAGTTTCAGATCGCCCTTGCCGTAGCCCTCGTCCAGCATCATCTGCTCCGTGTAGTGCGCCCACCCTTCCGCGTTGGAACTGCACCCGAGCAGCTTCCGCACCTTCGAGGGCGCGCGCGCGATCCACAGGAATTGCACGTAGTGGCCCGGGTAGACTTCGTGAATCGCCGTGCTCGTGATGGTGCCTCGGTTGAAGCCCTCCAGGTATTCCTCGGTCTGCTTGGCGCTCCACGTCTTCTCCGGCAGCGTCACATTGAAGATACGCTTCCTTGGCGACTTTCTCAAACGGTCCGGGCGTATCCATCGAGGCCGTGGTCAGGGCGCGCATGAAGGGCGGCGTCTCTTCCACGATCGGCGGAACGCGCGAAGGGATGGTCACAATCTTGTGCTTCTCGATGAACTCGCGCAATCCGCCGAGCATGTCGCGCACGGTGGGCAGAAGCTTGTCCCCGCTCGGATGGTCTTTCAAAGTCTCGGCCAGAATCTCATCCGCCGTGCGCTTCGGATCCACCAGCGCGGCCACCCGCTTGAACTCCGCCTGATTGCGGCGCAGGTCGGCGGTGCCGATTTCGAGCAGGCGGTCCAGCGGAATATCGACCATCTCGTCGTAGAGCAGCTTCTTGCGATAGGTTTCGGCGCCAATCTGGAAATCGCCGCGGGAGCGCGGCAGCAGATCGTCTTTGAGATACGCCTGGTAGGCCTTGAGCGCGTCGAGCACTCCCTGGTTGGTGCGCTTGAACTCGGCCGTCAACTGCGCGTCGGTGACATCCTTGAAGGCTGCGGGCACGTCGTTCTGAAAAAAGCTGGAGATGCCGTCGAGCTGTTCGAGCGCCACTTCGGTGTAGATTTTCGGCGGGTTCTTGAGATTGTCGCGCGCCGCTTGAAACAGGCCGGGAATCAACTTCTCGCGCGCGATCACGCTCTTCAGGCGCACCGCCGCCGGGTGCAAACTTGCGGCTCATGATCACGTACACCGCGTTGGTCGCGCCCGAGGAATAGACGTCGGGATTCTTCTCCCACGGGCGGATCACTTCGAGCGAGAGCAGTTGCCCGCGAATCTGCGCCAGCAGAAGTTCGCGGTCGGCCGTCGATAGTGGCGAAAGTCCCTGCGCCCCGAAGCCTTCGACTTCGCCTTCGAATTTTCGGAGCGCGGCAACCTGCGCTTCGATCTCCGCGCGCGTCGCCGAAGACAGCATCGCGTCGTATTGATGGAAGCCGGCCGAGGTGCCCGCCACCGGATCGTACTTGAAATAAGCTTCGTCGAAGAAGCGGTCCGCCAGTTTATTAAACTCGCTATCGCGCTGCTGCGCGATGCACCCGGCGGCCACCAGGAAGAAAAGGGCGATGCACGTCACATTCATCGCCTTCAATTATATCGATGCTCCGCGGCGGGCCCGGATCCCCGGCCTTATCCCGCTGCGTCAGGGAACATCTGGCTGGGGCCTTGCGTAACTATGGGCGGAGATTGAAAATGTACTGCACGCAATGCGGTATCGAACTTCGCGGCGACGACCGGTTTTGCTCGCGCTGCGGCGCCCGCACGGGCATCGCTCCCGTCGTGTACGGAACCCGAAGCCTGATGTTGGATAAGTCAAACAAGAAGATCGCCGGCGTCTGCGCCGGCTTCGCGCGCTATTTCGAGGTCGATGTCATTCTGGTGCGCGTGATCTGGCTTGCCGTCGCGCTGGCAACCGGCGTGGGATTCCTTGCTTATCTGGCGGCCTGGTTGATCATGCCCTCCGACCGCGGAATTGCGGTTCAACCCGTCATGACGGTGCATCCCCAAGCCGGTTAACTTGAGTAACTTTGCGACTTTCTGCAACCTTCCGTTGACTTCAGCGTCTAAACTGGCAGGAGGCAGGGCTATGAGCAGCGCAGTGGATCGAATGAAACTCTCCGAGGCGATTCTGGCCCTCATCGAGCAGAGGCGCACCGATACCGGCGACCCTCAACTGGGAGTGGAAGTCGAGGCGTTTCTGATCGACGCCCAATTCCTGGAACTCGAAACCGAAATTCTGCAGAATCCCGGCGCTTTTGAGCCTTGGCTGGTCCGGCGCCGAAGGGACGATAACTGACATTTAGGGAAATACCTCCGCGGTTCTTTCTTGGGGCCGCGCTATTAACTTTCGTTAATGGCGCGGCCCTTCTCTTTTTGTAGCAAGAATGGTTAAGCCAGTTTCAGTATATGTTCCTGGTCATCAGGGGCGTACTGTATTGACGTGGAACTCGCACCGCAAGATCAACTCCTCTTCCTGGCCCGCTCACTCGAGCGCGCCGCCCCCAGACACCCGGGCCGTCCACGTAAAGAAGTGGTTCTCAACCGGACGAACTCGAAACCCTCAACCCGATCAACCGCACCAACGCCGGCGCCCGCGCGTGCACCGCATGCGCAATCACACTACTGCAAATGCGGCCATTGCCGCGTCTGCCTGCAGAACGCCGAGTGGGACGCCAAGTTCAATGAGAAATTCGGCGAATCCATGAAGGATTACTACAGCGGCACGCGCCCCACCCGCCAGGCATCCTGGTGGAGCGAACTCTGATATCGTAATCACGGAGGCTTCATGCATAGATTGGCCTGCGTGTTGCTGCTTTGCATTACCGGCGCCTTCGCGGCCGATATTTCGGGCGCGTGGCAATTCTCGGTACAGACGAATCAGGGTGCGGGCACCCCGACTGTCGCCTTTCAACAGCAAGGCGAAAAGCTCACCGGGACCTTCCATAGCCTGCTCTTCGGCGACGCTCCGATTACCGGCTCGGTCAAGGACAATGCCATCGAGTTCGCGTTTGAAGGCAGCACTCTGGGTCAAAAAATCAAAGTCACGTACAAGGGAACGATTGAAAGCCCGACCGTCATGAAAGGCACCGCCGTGTACGCCGGTGTCGACGAGAAGGCGACCTGGTCCGCGAAAAAGAAGTAGGAGTGCTCGCCGCGGTCCTCATCTTTGCCGGCACCTACCTGGTGCTCGCCATCGGACGCCTACCCGGATTGCGGCTCGACCGCACCGGCGCGGCGATTGTAGGCGCGAGCCTGATGCTGGCCTTCAATGTCCTCACCGTGGAGGAGGCCTACGCAGCCATTAACTACGACACCATCATCCTGCTGTTCGGCATGATGATCGTGGTCGCCAATCTGCGGCTCTCCGGTTTCTTCGCGCTGATCAGCGCCTGGGTGGTGGAGCATGCGCACGCACCGCTCGTGCTGCTCTCCGGCATCGTGCTGGTGGCCGGCGTCTTCTCCGCTTTCTTCGTCAACGACACCATGTGCCTGGTGCTCACCCCGCTGGTGCTCGAGATCACCCGGAGGCTGGGGCGCAGGCCGGTGCCCTACCTGCTCGCCGTCGCCATGGCCTCCAACATCGGCAGCGTTGCCACCATCACGGGGAATCCGCAGAACATGATGATCGGAGTCCTTCTCGCACATCCCGTATCGCACCTTCGCCGCGGCGCTGGCCCCGGTCGCGGCCGCCGGGCTCGCGATTACCATCGCGGCGATCGCCCTGCTCTATCGCGCCGAATTCCGCGGCGCTTCGCGCCTGGTGGTGGAGCACCCGACGGTGCGCGTCAACCGCATGCTGCTCGCCAAATCGCTCGCCGTCTCCGCCGCGATGATCGTGCTCTTCTTCGCCGGATGGCCGGTGCCGAAGGTCGCCGTGATCGCGGGCGCGCTGCTCCTGATCACGCGCCGCATCAAGCCGGAGCGGGTCTACCGCGAGATCGATTGGAGCCTGCTGGTGATGTTCATCGGCCTCTTCATCGTGATCGCAGGCATCGAAAAGACGCCGCTCCCCGCCGACCTGTTCGCCGCCGCCGGCCGCTTCCATCTGGAGCGCGTCGGACCCATGAGCATCTTCGCCGCACTGCTCTCCAACCTGTTCAGCAACGTACCCGCCGTCCTCGTCTTCAAGACGTTCATTCCGCACCTTGCCGATCCGGTGCGCGCCTGGTTGACGCTCGCCATGTCGTCGACGCTCGCGGGAAATCTGACGCTGCTCGGCTCGGTCGCCAACCTGATCGTCGCCCAGCGCGCCCGCGGCCAGGCCGACATCACCTTCCGCGAATACGCCCGCACCGGAATCCCGCTCACCATCGTGACGATTGCCGTGGGCGTGTGGATGCTGAACTGAGGGCGCGCCATAGCCCAGCCCTCGCCCGATGTATTCGCGATCCATCCGAGCCGCGACTGTCAAGGAGCGGTCGGTAGTCAAATTAGCAACCGCTCCCTTAACGGTCACGGCTCGGACGAGGGTGATGACCTTGGGAGAGAGTGCTGTGCCGGATGTTAAACTAGCGGCTTGTCCCCTCAGCTTGCGCGTACCGGAGAGTGGTTCCTACGCTCCGGAATCCAGGAATCGAATGGCGGCGTGGCCCGCTACTACCGCACGGACGTGTGCCGCAATCTTCCCGTCTCCACGGAGATCACGGGCTATGCCGTCAGCGCCTTCGTGTATCTCTACTCGGTGAACAAAGACCCGCGTTTTCTAGAGCGCGCCATCACGGCCGCGCGCTTCCTGACGCGCAGCGCGTGGGACTCCGCATCGCGGACCATGCCGTTTGAAATCGAACCTGCGGGGCACAGCTACTTCTTCGATTGCGGAATCATCGTGCGCGGACTGCTGGCGGTTTGGCGCGCCACCGGGGAGCAGGAATTTCTCGATATCGCGGTGGCGACCGGCGATTCCATGCTGCGCGATTTCGCGAGCGACGGCGGCGATTACCATCCGATTCTCGCGCTGCCCGGCAAGCACGCGACGGAGCGCGACACACACGCGCTGGTCGCGCACCGCGACCTGCTACCAGTTGAAATCCGCCATGGCCTGGTGGGACCTGGTCGAGGCCACCGGGGAAGCGCGCTTCATCTCTCCCTACGAGCGTGTGCTCGAAGCCTCCCTGCGCACCTGGCAGAGTTTTCTACCGGGCCATCCGGACCGTCACAAAGTCATGGACCGCCTGCATGCCTTCAGCTATTTCCTGGAAGGCCTGCTGCCGCGCGCTACCGATCCGCGCTGCGCCGCCGCCTTGCGCGACGGCATCGCGTGCGCCGCCCATCACCTGCGCGCGATCGCGGGCGAATTCGAACGCTCCGACGTCTACGCCCAACTGCTGCGCGTGCGCCTCTATGCCGACTGGCTGGGCGTAACGCCGCTCGATGTGCCGGCCGCGAAGTTCGAGGCCGAACGGCTGGCCGGTTTCCAGGTCGCGGACTCCGACCCGCGCATCGATGGGGGATACTGGTTCGGGCGCAAGGGCGCCGAGTGGCTGCCGTACGTCAACCCGGTGTCGGCCGCCTTCGCGGGGCAGGCGTTGGAGTTGTGGGATGCCGGCCGCCGCGGCGAGGTCCAACCGCACCGGCACCTTCTGATTTAACGTTGAAGCCGAAAATCAAGCTCGCCTTCCTTTCGGGAACCGACGAACTCAATCGCCGGCTGATCGTGGAATTGCGCGCGCTGCTGCCGGAACTTCCGCTGTGGGTGGTCTCGGATTTTCCGCCCGAAGACCCGAGTCTGAAGTGGATCCGCTACCGCGTGGAGCGAAGCTTCACCGAGAACCTGCGCTACTGCCGCGAAGAGTTGCAGGGGCACAGCATTCGCCTTGCGGGCGTGATGCTGGTGCCCAACGTTCCGTTCCGCCGCATGCGCCTGCTCGCGCTACGGCTCTCGCCCCGCGGCTTCCTCGCCTTCAACGAAAATCTGAACAACTTCATGCTGCGGCCATCGTCGCTGCCGACGATCGCGCGGCACATCGCGTGGCGGGCGAAGAACACGCTGCGCTGGTCGGTGCGCGCGGCGCGCAAGGCCGACTGGCGGCTGCTGCGGCAATACGCTGCGGGAGTGCTGGCGGGCGATCTTCGACCGGAGCATGCCCAGCCGGTGCCGACGGCGCCGGCGGCTCAGCCCACCGAGCCCGGCATCACGGTGGTGATTCCTTCGCGCGATGGAAAGGAATTGCTGGCCTCCCAGCTTCTGGGCATCGTCGCGGAGGCGCCGGAGCAGATCATCGTGGTCGATAACGGCAGCACGGACGACACCGCGGGCTGGCTTCGCGCCAACTATCCCGCGATCGAAGTGGAGCACTCCCCCGCCCCGCTCTCTTTCGCGCGCGCCGTCAATCGCGGCATCGCGCGTGCGCGCCACTCGCACATCTGCCTGCTGAATAACGATATGTTGATCGAGCCCGGCTTCTTCCGGGCGCTCCGCCGTGTCGTTCGATGAGGTACCGGAGCTCTTCAGCTCCACCGCACAGATTCTCTTCCCTGCCGGGGTGCGCCGCGAAGAGACCGGCAAGACCGTGATGGCGCTGCGCGGGCCCGAAGATTTTCCGGTGCGCTGCGACGAGACCCTGCCCGGCGAGGATGGCGAGCTACGTGCTCTACGGCAGCGGCGGCTGCTCGCTTTACGACGCCGCCAAACTGCGCGCGCTGGGCGGCGTGGACGAGGTGTACGAGCCCGCGTACGTGGAAGATCTCGACCTCGGCTATCGCGCGTGGCAGCGCGGATGGCCCAGCGTCTACGCGGGTGACGCCGTGGTGGAACACCGGCATCGCGCCACCACGTCGCGCTTCTTCACGGAGGAGGAGCTCGGCCGCATTCTGGAGATCAACTACCTGCGCTTTCTGGCGCGCGCGGTGAGCGACCGCGGCCTGTTCCGCAAGCTCTGGCGGCATGCGCTGCGGCGCCTCCTACTGCGCGCGGGACACGTTCCGGCGCCGCTCGACGCCGCACCGGCGATCGCGCGGCAGGGCTGCCTGGCGCCCACGCCGCAGTATCGCGAAGAGCTCTTCCTCGCGCTCACCGATGGCAGCGTCAGCGTCTTTCCGGGGCGCGCCGCTACCGGCAAACCGCGCGTCCTGGTGGCCAGCCCGTACCTCCCGTTCCCGCTCTCGCACGGCGGCGCGGTGCGGATGTACAACCTGATGCGGCGCGCCGCCGCGGAGTTCGACCAGGTGCTGGTGGCGTTCACGGAGGAGCATTGCACCGCCGCCGGCCGAGGTACTTGAACTCTTCGCGGAGGTGGTGCTGGTACAGCGCACCGGCAGCCACGCGCTGCCTTTCACGGGCCGCCCCGAAGTGGTGGAGGAGTTCGATTCCAACAGCCTTTCGCGCGGCGCTGCAGCAGACCATTCGCAAGTGGCGCCCAGGGATCGCGCAGTTGGAATTCACGCAGCTCGCACAGTACGCGGCCGATTGCGCGCCGGCCCGCACCATCCTGGTGGAGCACGACATCACGTTCGATCTTTACCAGCAGCTGCTCGGCATTCGAGGAGAGCGGGAGCTTTGCGGCGCGAAGTCGACCTGTGGCGCGAGCTTCGAGACGGCCGCGTGGAGCACGGTGGATCGCGTGGTGACGATGTCGGAGAAGGACCGCCGCGTCGTGACGGGCGCAACTGCGGTGGCGCTCCCCAATGGTGTGGATCTGGAGCGCTTCCAGCCCGCCGGCACCGCGCCCGGGTCGCGACGGCTATCTGTTCATCGGCAGCTTCGCGCACCGTCCGAACGTGATGGCGGTCGAGTTTTTCGTCAACCAGGTCTGGCCGCGATTGAAGGATGTGACGCTTCACATCATCGCGGGCTCGCGGCACGAGCAGTACGCGGTGGACGCAGATTTGACACAGCGCGGCATTGAAGTCGAAGGCTTCGTGAGCCGACGTCCGCCCGGCATACCGGCGCGCCGACGCTGGTGATCGCGCCGCTGGTGGCGTCGGCGGGCACGAACATCAAGGTGCTGGAGGCGATGGCGATGGGGAAGGCGATCGTCTCCACCGCCGCCGGCGTCAACGGGCTCGATGTCTCCGCAGGCGAGGACTTCGTACTGGTGAGCACCGCCGAAGAGATGGCCGACGCGATCGAACGGCTGCTCTCCGATGACAGGGAACGCTCGCGAATTGAGCTTGCGGCACGGGCGCGTGTCGAGCGCGATTATAGTTGGGACGCGATCGCGGCGGCACAGAGCGCGATGTATAAAAGCTTAAATTAGTGGGACCGGCCAGGAGGCCCGTCCTACCAGACCAAACGCAGGCCGGACTCGATGCGGCGCGGGGTGTTGGCCTGCGAGCCGATGGTGCCGAAGGCGGCGTTGGTCGGAGCGGTTTGCGGATTGCCGAAGGTCACGCGATTGGTCAGGTTAAATGCCTCAAGCCGGAATTGCACGTAGCGCTTTTCGGTGAACTTGAAGCTCTTACTGAGCGTGCCATCGAGCTGCTTGGTCATGTCGCGGCGCAGGTTGTTGAACTGGTTGTCGAAGGTGCGGACGTTGTCGGCCAGCTGCTGCGCGGAGACGGTGTTGAACTGCGTAATATCAAACGCCAGGCCGTTGGGCTGGTGCGGGTTGATGTTCAAGGGACCGCCGTAATAGATGTAGTTGCCCCAGCTCAAGGTGGGCCCGGACTGGATGGTCAAGATCCCGCTGAGGCCCCAGCCGCCGACCAGGAAATCGACCACCCGGTTCTGGAGATTCAGTTTGCGCCCGCGTCCGATGGGGAGCTGGTAAGTGGAGGCCAGCACTTCGCGGAAGGGCCGCGAATCGCTGGACAGGCGCTTCTCGGGAGCCGGATCGGAATCATTGAGGAAGGCCAGGCGATCGATCAGTTTGTTGAAGATCAGGTTGTTGATCAGGGTCAGGCCATCGGTGAAGCGCTTCTGCACGCGGACGTTGACGCTCTCGTAGTAAGAGCTGCCCGCGTTATCGGCCTGCAGCAGCACTCCGTTGCTGGTGCTCTGCGGGGTCGCCGGCACGGGGTATTGCGGGAACGGAATCACCAGTTGGCGTAGTGCAACCGTCGAGCCGTTCAGGGAACTGACGTTGGGGATCAGGCCCTTGAAGGGGTTGGTGACAGTGCCCGAGAGCAGATTGATGGCGGCGGCATCGCGCAACAGGGATTTGCTGAGGTACTGCGCGGGCACATAATCGAGCTGCCGGTTGATCAGCAGGTGCATCGCATGGCTGCCGATGTACGCGACTTCGAGCACCGTCGAGAATGGCAACTGCCGCTGAATGCTGAGTTGCCAGCGAACCGTATACGGGTTCTTAATGTTCGGATTGTAGAAGCTGATGGCCTGGCCGAGGAAAGTGCTGGTGCCCTTGGCGGAGCCGGTGGGCTGCAGGACGCCGGTCGGGAAGGGATTCGAGATTCCCGCCGTAGGCGTCAGGTAATTGTCGGTCGTGGTGTTGGCAGCGGTGCTCTGGCTGAAGCCCTGCTGATTGGGCGCGGGAAGCTGGATCGGATCCACCAGAACTCCGAAACCGCCGCGTACCACGGTCTTGTTGCCGAGCGCTTTGGGCGTCCAGGCGAAGCCGACGCGCGGACTGAAGATCGACGACTTGGTGTCGTAGACGCCGCGATCGCTGGAGCCTGCGAAGGTCAGTCCGCCGAGCGCCTTGAACTGGCTGGCCGGAAGGGCCGCGTTGGGCGCCGCTGCGTAAGCGGCCTGCGCGGCGGTGGAGATCGCGTTGGCGCCGGTGGGATCGAAGCCGTTGGTGACCCGGTTGAAGCGCTCGATCTCGGGGAAATCGCGCTCCCAGCGGAGGCCGAGGCTGAGCGTGAGGTCGGGCCTCACACGCCAATCGTCGTTGACAAACAACGCCATGTAGCGGGCTTGCACGGTGCTCTGCGAATTGAGATCGATGCTGCCGCCGCTGGGCAAGCCGAGCAGGAAAGCCGCCATATCCTGGCCGAAGGGTGACGCTGTCGTGCTGACGGCCGGATTGTTGGTCCAGTTGGAATTGAAGCTGTACGTGCCGGAGGGGTTGCCGAATGTGTAGGCGCTCCAGCGGTACTGACGGGCATCTCCGCCGAACTTCAGGCTGTGATTGCCGTGGATCTTGACCACGTTGCCGAAGAGGTCGAAGCTGTCGGAGAAGTTGGTACCGTCGCCGTTGTAGCCGAGCGGCTCGTAGCTGGCGCGGGCTCCGGCCGATACGGAGGTGCTGGAGAAAGTGATGTAGGGCAGCATCAGGAACTGCGCGTTGCCCGCGACGTAACCGGGAAATCCGAGGTCGGTGGGGCTGACGCCATCGGCCGGCGAGAAGTGGTGCTCCTGATAACGCGTGTAGTTGGCGCGGAGCTCCATGAACACGGTCGGCGAGAACGTGTGCACGTCGGAGAGACCGAAGCCCTGGTTGATGCGATAGAGGAAATTGCCGGTGGCGGAGTTGCCGAAAAACTGGTTCTTGTTCTGGGCGCGGTAGTTGTGGCGGCCGTCGAAGGACATCTTGTTCTTGTCGCTGATGTTGAAATCGAGGCGGCCGAGTTCGTTATCGTAGCCATCGCTATCCACGGCGTTGACCAGGAAGTTCTGCGAGCCGTTAGCCAGGCCGGGGGTATTGGGCTGCGGGAAGTATTTCAGGTAATTGAGCGCGATCGGGTTCAGCCGGTTGGTGGGGATCACGTTGTTAGGGAACGGCTGGCGCGAGACGGCCGTGCCGGAGAGCACGCCGGTACTGGGATCGTAGATGGTGTAGTTGTTGGTGCCGGGCACCTTGAGCAGCGAGGAGAAATCGCCCTGGCGTTCGGCGGGCGTGGGGACCGACGTGAAATTTTCGGGGTTGCCGGTTTCGAGCGGCGAGTTGGCGGGGTCGGAATCGCGCATGCCTTCCCAGGCGATGTACCAGAAGATGCGGTTCTTGCCGTTGAAGACCTTCGGAATGTAAACCGGACCGCCGCCGTTGAGGCCGTACTGGTTCTGGTGGTAGGGCGGGCGCGGCACGTTGTTGCGGTTGTTAAAGAATGAATTGGCATCGAGCGCGGAGGTCTGGTTGAAGATGTAGGCCACGCCGTGCAGGCCGTTGGTACCGCCCTTGGTCACGAGGTTGACGGTGCCTCCCATGGTGTGGCCGTAGGAGGCGTCCATCTGGAAGGTGCTGGTGCGGACTTCGGTGACGGAATCCTGGGGCGGGCTGTAGGCCATCTGGTTGGTGAAGCCGGCGTTGGGCGCGCCATTGAGCAGCACTTCGTTGCGCGCGGCGGGGGCGCCGCCGATGCTGATGGAATTGGGCGCGCCGTTATCGAAGGGGCGCACCGGGCCGGGCTCGAAGGTGGAGACCACGCCGAGCGCGAGATTCGCCAGCATCATGGGAGTTCGGCCGTTAACCGGGAAGCTCTCGACTTCCTCGGCGGTGATTACCTGGCCGACGGTGGCGTTGGCGGTGTCGATGATGGGAGCGTCGGCGTGAACCTCGACGGATTCGGAGACGGCGCCGACCTCGAGGCGGATGTCGAGAACCGGATGCGCGCCGGCGCTGAGAGTGATTCCGGTTTGAACGAAGCGCTTAAAGCCGGGCGCTTCGGCGGCGACCTGATAATCGCCGATGGTGAGGAAGGGGGCGGTGTACGCGCCCGAAGTTTCGGTGAAGAGCTCCGTCTTCGAACCGGTACGGATTTCGGTGATGGTGATTTTGGCCTTGGCAATAGCCGCGCCGGAATTATCGGTGACGCTCCCGCTGATGGTGCCGCGGGTTTCCTGGGAGAACATCACTGCCGGCAACAGGGCCAACACGGCTAACACGTGTAACTTCATGGCACTCCCTCATGGCGCTTGGATAAGCGCTCCAAAATGTGCATCTCATTATTTGCCTGCGAAGCGTGGGAGTCAAGCGGCGGTGGGCAACTTTCGCGCTTTCAACCATGCGAGCAGAGCGAAGGGCGCCATTACCAGGAGCGACACAAGGACGCAACGGTGAAGAATATCTTCTGTCAGCCATTGTTTTCCCGTGGCGTCGGTAACGACTGGAGGAGCCATGGGCAGTTTAAGAATGAGTAGATTTCCTAGGGCACACACGGCGTAGGTGAGAATCGCGGGAAGCCAGAAGCCCTGTCGGGACGGCGCCGCCGCGGCCGGGTTTGCCCGGCAGTACAGAGCAAACGCCTGGTAGTAGAGATATGAAGTTAGAAACCAACCGAAAAAGTTGCTCACAGGCACTCCGAAATAGCCTCCTCCGCTTTGCCAGATCCACGCACGATCTAATGTCGACCAGTCCGGGTCCATGGAGAGGTCCCACGCGACCATGATGAGACTTGCCAGCAAGGGCAACGCGAGAGTACACGTTCCGTAAATGGGCTTGTCGACGTAACCGAGGATAAGGAGGGCCAGTATCCAAGCGACATACCCAATGCCTAAGTATGCGAGAGCGAGCAGCACCGGGAGTTGAAAGATTTTCGGCCCCATCACATCCGTGAAGTAATACCGGCCGAAAGGAAATCCCGTACGAAGACTGACGCTCTCGGCAAGAGTTCCGAAGCCAAGGCAGAAGGCTGTAAAGACCGCGATGCCCCTCGGTCGATAGAGAGCGGACCCATGAACGAGGGCAAAGAGCGCCGGAGGAACTACGTGCAAGACGACAATGAGCAGCGTGGGTTGCCGGTCGGCATAAAGCTGAGAAATCCGCGCCATCGCGTACAACAAGAGCATTCCCCAAAGGAAATACGCTCGGCATCCGGTGATCGTCAAGCGCGCCATCCTCTGAGTTTACGCACACTTGTGCCATTAGTTGGAGTATTCTGGATGCCCTCTCGATCGGTCCCCTCGTTTCGCGTATCAGTCTCTGTATCCAGCTTTGTATCCAGGGGTGCGGCAATCAAACTATCCGCGACTGTCCCCCGGGCATTATCGGTTCGAACCGAAGATCTTCCGGCCGGTCTCCTCCACGTAGGGGAACCATCGTGCAGCCGTTAACGGGCTTACGGGAAGTCAGCACCACCATAGGTCAACGTATCCTGGCCAGGATAAATACTGTTGGTATTGCGCTGTGGTTTGCGCAACTCTCTACCCTGATTGGACTCTAGCATGCGGGTTTCGGAATATAGCGTGGGTGCAACCGGATTGCAAATGGGCGAGATCGGCGTCTTTTGATTAGTGGACAGGCCGGGAGGCCCGTCCTACTGGGATTCCAAGGCGCGGGCGATACGGCGGTCGGGGATCAGCCAGAGGAGGGCGGCCGAGGTATAGAGGCCGGCCGAAATCCAGGGGCTTGCGAAGGCCAGGGGCATGGCGGCGAGATAGATGACGGGTGAGAGCTTACCTTTCCAATCGCGGCCGAGGGCGTGGGCGAGGAGCGAATCGCGGCCCTCCTGAGCGATGATGGCGCGCTGCAGGATGTAGTACGCGATGGCGGCCATGAGGAGCACGAAACCGTAAAAGGCCATGGGCGTGGGCGCGACATGGTTCTCGCCGATCCAGGCGGTGGAAAACGGAAAGAGCGACAGCCAGAAGAGGAGGTGGAGATTGGCCCAGAGGATCCCGGCGCTGACATGTCTGGCGGACTGTAGAAGGTGGTGGTGGTTGTTCCAATAGATGCCGACGTAGATGAAGCTCAGAACGTAACTCAAGAAGACCGGTATGAGCGGCTGCAGGGCGGCGATATCGGCGCCGTGCGGAACCTTCAGTTCCAGGACCATGATGGTGATGATGATGGCGAGCACACCATCGCTGAAGGCTTCGAGGCGATTGGTCTTCATGAGCGCGCCGGCATGGCCAGGCACTCTTTTTTCCACTTCAGGATGGCGCCGTTGGCGGCGGGCTGCATGGCCCAGGCGGGGTCGGTGAGATCCAGCTCGTAGACAAACACGCTGGCGGCGCCGCGGTCGAATACTCCTCGTTTGATCCCGGTATGGTGGAGCATCATCAGCGGGAGTTGCTGGGAGTAGGCAAGGGCCGCCTCGATGTGATTCCATTCCGTGGGCAGGCTGAGGCCGGAACAATCGGCGTCCTTGCACTTCCCGCGCTCCACGGAAATCTGGGGATAGCCGAGGACGATGGCGCCCTGACATTCGCGCAACACCAGCAGCACTTCATCCAACGGAGTCTTGGTCGGTTGATCCGTGGATCCGACCGTCCGGGGCTGCAGCTCCGCCGACTTGAGCAGGTTCAGGAAGATGTCGAGACCCGCCTTGAATTCGGGGGCGACCCAGGTGGGCCGGCTTACGAAGACATTCACCATAGCGAGTGTATTTTATCAGGCAAAGGCGTAGGGACCCCCTGGAAGTGAAGAGGGAATGCGGATATGATGCCGCCATGAGTAATGAATCGAATCGGCGGAGATTTCTGGGAACGGCGGCCGGGGTGGCTGCGTTCACGATCGTTCCCCGGCACGTGCTTGGCGGACCCGGAGTGGTCCCGCCGAGCGACAAGATCACGCTGGCGTACATCGGCACCGGCACCGAAGGGCTGCGCGAGATCCATGCCGCTGCTGGCGGCGCCGGAGATCCAGATCGTCTCGGTGTGCGACCCGTGCAAGATTCGCGGGCGGATATCGCGACTGGTCGAAGGAAGGCTTGCTGCGGGATCTGCGGCGCGCCGTGGACAAGCCGGACTGGCGGATCGGCACGGAGAGCGTGATTCCGGGCGGCCGCGACGTGGGCCAGAACGTGGTCGACACCTATTACTCCAACGTGCGCGGCGGCGATGGTTTCAAAGGCTGCTCGGCGTACGCCGATTTTCGCGAGACTGTTCGATAAGGAGAAGGACCTGAACGCGGTCAAGATCATGACGCCGGACCATCTGCACGGCGTGATCGCATGGCCGCGATGAAGCGCAGGAAGCACGTAATTCTGCACAAGCCGATCGCCAACCGGCTGAAGGAAGCGCGGATGACGATCGACACGGCGCGCACGAGCGGCGTGGCCACGCACTTCATGCCGTGGGACTCGAACGGCTCGATGGAGCAGGTGATGGGGTGGATTCGCGACGGCTCGATCGGCACGCTGCGCGAGGTTCACAACTGGACCAACCGTCCGGTGTGGCCGCAGTATGCCGCGCTTCCCACCGACACGCCGCCGGTCCCGGAGGGCTTCGATTGGGACCTGTGGCTGGGTCCGGAGCGCGAGCGCCCGTATCATCCGAACTACACGCACATGGTCTTCCGCGGCTGGTACGATTTCGGCGGCGGCTCGATGGCGGACATGGGGCACTACAGCCTGTGGACGGTGTTCCGCGCGCTGGAACTTTCCGGCCCGACCAGCGATCGAGCCGATGCAAAGTCACGATTGCGTGCTGACCGACGGTGTCTCGGGCACCGTGCGCAACGATTTCTCCTTCCCCTCGGCGAGCGTGGTGCGCTTCAAGTATCCGGCGACGGGACAGCGTCCGGCGATCGATCTGATCTGGTACGAAGGCGGACTGCGGCCGCCGACGCCGGAGGAACTGGATGAAGACCCAAGGAGTTCCGCCGAGGGCATGATGTTCATCGGCGACAAGGGCAAGATTCTGGCGGGGTTCCGCGTGGACAATCCGCGCCTGATTCCAGAGCGGCGCATGAGCGCGATATGCCGCACCACCGGCGGCGCCGCGCACACAGCGCGACCCCGCGCAGCTTTCGCCGGGCCTACGACAGTGGATCGCGGCCTGCAAGGGCGGCGCGCAATCGCCCGGCAGTTTCCTGCGAGGCGGGGCCGATCTCCGAGGCGGTGAACCTCTACGCGGTCGCGCTGCGCACGCGCAAGCGGCTGCTCTACGACGCGGAAAGCGTGAAGATCACCAATGCGCCGGAGGCCAACAGGTATCTGTCGCGCGATTATCGCAAGGGGTGGGAGCCCGAATCCGTATGAAGCTTCGAGAAGACAATTGCTGGGCACGGCGGGCGCGCTCGCGCTCGGCATCCGGGGCTGAAAGCCGACCCGCTGGGCATGCCGATCGGCTGCCAGACCTACCCGGTGCGCGACGATCCTGGCCAAGGATTTCGAGGGCACGCTGCGGCAGATCGCCGCGATCGGCTATCAGCGACGATCGAGATGTGCTCGCCGGCGAGTTACGCGGAGTACCGGCCGCTGGCCGCGATGAAGCCGGCGGAGATGCGCAAGAAGATCGAAGATGCCGGACTGAAGCTGCGAGAGCTGTCATTACAACTTCCGCGAGCTGAAGGAAAACCTGGCGGAGCGGGTGGCGTACGCCAAGGAACTCGGGCTTAAGCAGATGGTGCTCTCCAGTTTCGGATTGCGCGCGGACGCGACGATGGCGGATTACCGGCAGGCGGCCACGGAACTGAACCGGATCGGCGAAGAGTCCGCCAAGTCCGGCCTGCCGATGGCGTATCACAATCACAATAACGAGTTCAAGGAATTCGACGGAGTGCTGATTTACGACGAGCTGATGCGCACGTTCGACGCGAAGCTGGTCAAGATGCAGTTTCAGGTGGCGGTGATCAGCCTCGGCTTCGACGCCGCGACATACCTGGACAAGTATCCCGGACGCTTTGTCTCGATGCACCTGGCCGATTACTCGACGACGGAGAAGAAGGCGGTTCCGGTGGGCAGCGGCGTGGTGGATTGGAAGAAGCTGTTCGCGGCGGCCAAGACCGGCGGCGTCAGGAATTACTTCGTGGAGATGAATCTGGACGCGATGGGGCCCAGTTCCACCTATCTACACGGGCTGAAGTAAGTCACTTAGTCAGCGGCGTCACGGTGAACTTTTTGATTTCGACGTAGCTGTGATCGCCCTGTACGATGAAAGGGCCGGACTCGGACTCGTCGGCGTTGTTGGCGATCGCGGTCAGGCCTTCCACCTCTACGCGATCCAGCACCTTGGTGCCGTTGTGGACCACGGTCAGGGTGCGGCCGACCAGGCGAATGTCGTAGCTCTGCCATTCGCCGGCGGGCTTGCTGGCGTTGACGGAGGGCACCACGCGGCTGTAGAGCGCGGCCGCTCCGTGGGAATTCGGCGGCTTGCCGAAATCTTCGAGGATCTGGATTTCGTAGCGGCCGCGCAGGCCGATGCCGCTGTTCGAGTGCTCGACGATTCGAAAATCCACGTGCAGCGTGAAGTTCCAGAATTTCTGCTCGCTGATGAGATCTGTGGTGGGCGGCGCGTTGCGCAGGATGCCATCGACCACGGTCCATTTCATCTCGGCGGCGGGGTTGAGGGCCTTCCACCCGGTGAGATCCTTGCCGTCGAAAAGTTCGATGGGCTTGCCTTCTTTCCAAGAGCCATCGTCCTTATCGGCGATCACGGGGGCGCGCACGCCGATGAACTTGACGGGCGGAACGCCATCGATGGAGCCTTCGAGTTTGCCGTTGACCAGGCGCGCCCGGTAGAGCGGCGAAGGCGTCGATTTTCCGCCGCGGGGCGGGAGGTTGAAGCCGAAGCGGAGCTCGCCGTTTTCGACCGAGATGGCGTCCACCTTGTTCATGTCGCCGTTGTAGGCGCTGACGAACTTGCCTGCGGGATTCGGCGTGCCCATACCGGTGAGTTCGAGCCACATGGCCCGAGGGCGCGGCTGTCCGGTGGTGGTGATATCCCAGCGGCCGTTGAACTCCTGATCGGCGGCGAAGGCCGTGATTGCAAAAAGAAGAGCTGCAGCAAGTCGCATCGCGCTTAATTTATCACCTTGGCGGGGGATGAGGCGTTGGCCCGACAGCCGGAGCGGGCAGTCGAGCGAAGCTCGCTGCAGCCCTCACGGTCGGGAGGAGAGTTATCGCTAGTCGGAGCGGAGGGCGGTCATGGGGTCGACGCGAGTGGCGCGGCGGGCGGGGATGTAACTCGCGGCCATCGCGACTACGGCCAGGGCGCCGGCGGCGAGTGCGAAGGTGACTGGGTCGACCGCGCTCACGCCGAAGAGGAGACCGCCGAGGAAGCGGGTGGAGAGCAGCGAGGCGGCGAGGCCGACCGCGCTGCCGGCCGCGATCAGCCGGAGGTTGTGGCGCATGACCAGCCGGATGACGCTGCCGGCTTGCGCACCGAGCGCCATGCGAATTCCAAACTCGGCGGTCCGCTGCGTGACCGAGTAGGCGGTCACGCCGTAGATGCCGATTGCGGCGAGCAGCATCGCGCAGATTCCGAGAGCCGCAAGCAGCAGCATGGAGAAGCGGCGGCCGGCCACGGAATCCGCCAGCACCTGGTCCATGCTCGCGACTTTGACGAGCGGCAACTCCGGATCGATGGTCTTCAACTGCGCGCGGATGGCCGGCACGAGCGCCATCGGGTCGCCGGCCGAGCGCACCACCATGGTGACGCCGGGCACGCGGAACTGGGCGTAGGGCACGTAGATTTGCAGGGTCTTGCGGGAATCCAGGCCGTACTGGTAGACGTCGCCGACCACGCCGACGACGGTTCGCCATGGGCCGCTCGAGCCGCCGGTCCGCACCTTGCGGCCCACGGGATCTTCGCCGGGCCACAGGCGCTGCGCGGCCAGGTCGTTGAGCAACGCCACCTGCGCGTGCGCGGCGTCGTCGTCTTCGGCAAAGAGGCGGCCGCGGCGCAGGGAGATTCCAAGGGCGCGGAAATACTCCGGCGTGACGGCGTACTGGTCGGGACTCGGTTCGGCGCCGGCCGCGAAAGTGCGGCCCTCCACATCCATGGTGCGCTGGTCGAAGTCGCCGGATTCAGGCAGCACGCTGGTCATGGCGACCGCGGTGACGCCGGGGAGGCGGCGCAATTCGGGGAGCAGGCGAGCGAAGAAGGCCGACCGGGCGTCGCCCACGGGGTAGCGTGAGGCGGGGAGGGAAAGCTCGCTCACCAGGACGTTGGAGCCATCGAATCCTGCGTCGACATGGCGCAGGCGGACGAAGCTGTTGACCAGGAGTCCGGCGGCAATCAGCAGGACGAGAGCAACGGCCGATTCGGCGACCACCAGCATTCCGCGGCGTCCTGCGCCCGCAGCCTTACCGCTGCCGCGGCCACCCTCGCGCAGCGCCCCGACCGGGGACACGGCCGAGAGCTCCATCGCGGGCACCATTCCGAAGATGACGCCGGTGATCATGGAGAGCGTCGCCGCGAAGCCCGCGACCCGCCAATCGATCGCGAGGCGGGCGAGTTCGGGAATAGTTTTGGCGCCGAGTTGTTCGAACAGGGGCAGGCACCAGAAGGCTACAAGGATGCCGCCGGCGCCGCCCATCACGGCGAGTGCCAGACTTTCCGTGAGCATCTGGCGCACCAGTCGGCTGCGCGCGGCGCCCATCGCCTGGCGGATGGCGATCTCGCGGCGGCGGCCGGAGGAGCGCGCGAGCACCAGGTTGGCGACATTCGCGCACGCGATCAGGACAATCATGAGCACGCAGGCCTGCAGGACGAGAAGCGCGGGCCGGATCTCCTCCACCATATCGTCGTGCAGGCCGACGATGCGCACACCGCGGCCGCGGTTCGTCGCCGGGTTGGCGGCTTCGATGCGCTGAGAAATCGTAGTCAGCTGCGCTTGCGCCTGCGCGAGCGTGATGCCGGGCCTGAGGCGGGCGATGGCGCGCAGGTGGCGGCCGCCGCGAATTTCGTCGCTGAACTCTTTGCCGAGCGGGCGGTAGATCTCCGCTGAGTGCTCAAGGAGACGGGAAGGCAGTGCCTGAAATTGCGGCGGCAGCACGCCGACCACGGTGTAGGGCGAGCCCGATATGGCGACTTTCCGGCCGACGATATTCGGGTCGCTGCCGAAGCGGCGGGCCCACAATCCGTGGCTCAGAATAGCGACGTTCACACCGGTCATCTCTTCCTCGGGGAGAAAGTCGCGACCCAGCATGGGGCTGGTTTTCAGAACGTGGAAGAAAGCGGTGGAGACGCGGACGCCGTCCAACTGCTCGGCACCCGAGGCGCCGACGAGCACCGGTTGCCAGTAGCCGCTGAAGGCTGCTGCGCTCTCGATCGCGCCGCTTTGCGCGCGCCAATCTTGCAGGTCCGGGTAACAGATCTGTCCGCGGTGGAGGTCGCGCGCGCGATCCTCGCCCCATAAAACTGTGAGGCGCCCAGGATCGGGGTAAGGCAGATCCCGGAGCAGGACGGCGCTGACGGCGCTGAAGATGGTGCTGGTGGCGCCGATCGCGAGCGCCAGCGTGAGCACGGCGACGATCGTGAATCCTCGGTTGCGATAGAGCAGGCGCAAGGCGTAGCGGAGGTCTTCGAGAAAGGATTTCACGCCTGGAGGCTGCGCAGTTGCAGGACCGAGCTAAGTGCTTGCCGGTCAATCGTGGAGGGACCGACCGGCGTCCACCGCCGGGACGGATTGTCCGATCGCGGGACGGGACGCTTCGCGAGTCGGTGGTGTACCATAAGGAATTACTGAATGAAGGCTTTACTGGAAGCGCTCCAGCCGGGCGAGAAGGATTGGGATTTGGCGCAGGCCATCGACCCTGCCCGGCTGCCGGCGCATATCGCCATCATCATGGACGGCAACGGCCGCTGGGCGGGACGCCGCCTGCTGCCGCGCGTGGCCGGCCATAAGGCCGGGATCGGCCCGGTGCGATCCACCGTGGAAACCTGCGCGCGCCTGGGCGTGAAGGCGCTCACACTGTACGCCTTTTCGGTGGAGAACTGGAAGCGTCCGCGCGCCGAAGTGGAAACGCTGTGGCGCCTGCTGCGCTACTACCTCAAGCAGGAACTTCCCGACCTGCAGAAGAACGATATCCGCCTGCAGGCCATCGGCCGGCTGGATGCGCTGCCCACGCAGGTACGCCGCGAACTCGATTCGGCGGTGGACGCCACCTCCGCCAATCGCGGTCTGCTGGTGAACCTGGCGATCAATTACGGCGGCCGCGCCGAGATCGTGGACGCGGTCAATTCGATTCTCGAAATGGCGCGCCTGGATGGCAGCACTCGACACGCTGAAGATCGATGAGGACCTGATCGCGACCAGCCTGTATACGGCGTCCTGTCCCGATCCCGATCTGCTGATCCGCACCTCCGGCGAAATGCGCATCAGCAATTTTCTGCTGTGGCAGATTGCCTACGCCGAGCTCTACGTCACCGAGACGCTGTGGCCGGATTTCACGCGCACGGACCTGTTGCAGGCGGTGCTGGAATACCAGAAGCGCGACCGCCGCTACGGCGGCCTCAGCGGCACCGACGTGGACCGGCGTCTGTCAAGCCCGGCGACGAGATCCCTCATCGAAGCGCTTCGCACCTCATGAAGCGGGTCCTCACCGCACTGGCCCTGATCCCCGATCGTCGCCTGGGTCGTCCTGTGCGGCGAATCCGTGGATTTTCCTCGGCGTCCTGGTGGTAGTCGCCTGCCTCTGCTACCGGGAGTACAACGATATCGCCGCCGGTTACGGGTTCGGCGCTCCCGGAGTGGTGGGGTACGGCGCGGGCCTGCTGCTGCTGTTCTGGTGGGATGTCCCCTGGCTGGCACTGGTGGGCATCACCGATCGTCGTCCTGGTGATGGTGATGCGCGACAGAGGATCTCGGCCACGCGCTGCCGCGCGCCGCGCTCCTGCTGACTGGGAGTGATCTACGTCTTCGGCTGCTGGAAATGCGCGCGCCCGCTGCGCGAGCTCAACCCGCACTGGCTGATGTACGGGCTCATGCTGAACTGGGTGGGCGATATCGGCGCCTATTATGTCGGGCGCCCGTTCGGCAAGCACAAACTCGCTCCGCGCGTGAGCCCCAAGAAATCCTGGGAAGGCTCGATCGCTTCGGTGGTGACCTCGGCGGTGGTGGGCACGCTGTACCTGCAGCGCTTCATGCCCGGCGTGCCGCTTGCTGGCAGGCGATCGCGCTGACGATCGCGGCGAATATCGCCGGGCAGTTCGGCGACCTGGCGGAATCGGCCATGAAACGCGGCGCGAACGTGAAGGATAGCGGCGTCATCCTGCCCGGCCACGGCGGCTTCCTCGATCGCGTGGACAGCACCCTGTTTGCGCTGCCCGTGATCTACGGGTATCTGCTGTTGACTCACAACGGCTGATTATTTCGCCAGCACTTCCACCAGGGTGATCCGGAAGGCTCCGTACCGGTCCTGGAAGGACAGCGACTCTGTGAGGTTTCCGCCGCAGATGCGCAGGCTGTAATCACTGCCCTGCACGACGCAGGGAAGCTAAAGTCCGACCCCGGGCGGCAGCAGCGGTTTCAGGTTGCCGGCGATCACGTTAGTCAGTTCGCCCAGCCCGTCGCGCGCGTCATCGAGGGCGATCGGCGGGGTCAGAGACATGAAGCGCGCGGCCCAGTCCATCGCCTGTTCGAAGGAGCACTCCAGCAGCAGGGCGCCTTTCCAGTTGCCTGCGTAATAGACGGCGCCGGTGAACGAGTTGCGCGGCAGGGCGTCGAATTCCGGCGCCGGGATCAGCCCGATATCGAGCATCGTCTGATAGACGGATATCGCCACCTGCGATATGCCTTCCCGATACGTCTCCAGAGTGAATGGCGAGCTCATGGTTTAACTCCTCTCGCGCCGTTTTGATAGGCGACCACGTTGCGTATGCTCTTGCGCTCGAAGCCGGGATCCAGCTGGAAAGTGGTTTCGCTGGCCCCGAGCAGGAGGTACCCGCCCGGCACCAGAGTAGACTGTAACCCGGCCAGAATCTTCTTTCGCGTCGGCATGTCGAAGTAGATCAGCACGTTTCGGCAGAAGACCAGGTCGAAGGGGCCGCGGCCGGTCATGCTCTGCCGCAGATCGAACTCCGCAAAGTGAACCACGCGCCGGAGTTCTTCCTTGATCTGCCAGTCCAGGCCGGCACGCTGGAAGTATTTGACCAGCAGCGGGGCCGGCAGACCCCGGTTTACTTCAAGTTGCAGAAACCGGCCGGCGGACGCCCGCGCCAGAATGCGCGAGGAGAGGTCGGTACCCTGAATATCGAGTTTCCACCCGGCATAGCCGGACTCAAACAGCAGCATCGCCAGGCTGTAGGCTTCCTGGCCCGAGGAGCAGGCCGCGGACCAGATGCGCAGCGTCTTTGAAGCTTGCCGGGCTTGTGCGACCTCGGGCACAAGGTCGCTGCGCAGGGCTTCGAAGAGCGCCGGGTCGCGGAAGAAGGAGGTTTCATGCGTGGTCATGCATTCGGCGATGCGGCGACGCAAGACTTCGGGTATCCCGGCGCGCAGACGGACGCAGAGTTCGTTAAGCGAGCCGAGGCGCTCATCCTGCAGCACGGTCGCGAGGCGGGATTCGAGCAGGTAGTTTTTGTCCGGTCCGATGGCAATGCCGGTTTCCTGCTGGATGTACCGCTCCAGAAAGGCATAATTTTCCGGCGCGAGCGCGGCCCCCGGCACGGTCTTCAGGCTGCCCATTGGCTATCCCCCCACCCGCCGGAGCAACTCGGCGGGAATCCCGTCCAGCGGCAGGACGCAATCGGCCAGACCTGCCCTGACGACGGCGCCGGGCATTCCCCAGACTACGCTGCTGGCTTCATCCTGCGCGATTCCGCATGCGCCGGCGGCCTTCAACTTCTCCGCGCCGTGCAGACCGTCACTGCCCATGCCGGTGAGCACCACATAGAGGACCTCGCCGCCATAGTTCTCCGCCAGCGAGCGGAACAGCACATCCACCGAGGGACGGCAGGAGTTCTCGTGCGCGCCTTCGTCGAGAGTGGTCGCGAAGGAGGATTGGCCGGTCTTGCGGACCCGCAAATGGCGATCTCCAGGGGCGACGAAAACGCGGCCCGGCGTGATCGCCATGCCTTCGGCCGCCTCATCGATGCGCAACGGGCAGACCGCATTGAGACGCTCGGCGAGCAGGCGGGTGAAGGTCGGCGGCATATGCTGCACGATCAGGACCGGCAGCGGAAAGTTCGCCGGAATCCGCGGCATCAGGACCGCCAAGGCCTGGGGTCCGCCGGTGGACACGCCGATCGCGAGGACCCGCGGCCGCAGGAAGCGACGCGGTACGGCACCCGGCGGCGCCGCCGGACTGCTGCGCCCGCTCGGGAGCACGAAGAATTGCTTGATCTTGGGAATCAACTCCGTCCGCAAGCTGGTCAACGACCGATCCAGCGAGCCGGCGTTGGAGGCCTTCGCCACGTAGTCATCGGCGCCAAGCGACAGGGCTTCGAAAGTCGAGGAAGCCCCACGCGTAGTCAGCGTGCTGAACATGATGGTGCGCAGGCGCGGGTGGCGCTGTCGAATATGACGCAGCGTCTCCAACCCGTCCATTTCGGGCATCTCGATATCCAACACCACTACGTCCGGCTTGAGTATGGGGATCTGCGCGAGGGCGGCGACGCCATTGGGTTCGGCTCCGACAAACTCCAGTTCCCCATCCTCACGGAGAGCCTGTTGCAGCAGGTGCCGGATCACGACCGAATCGTCCACCACCATGACGCGAATCCTGCCGCCCGAGGAGGTCGTAGCGCGTGGAATGTCGTGGGAAAGCGTGCTCATTCGGCCACTCCCAGAAGCCGGAGCTTGTCTCTTACCGCCTCGGCCGTAAAGGGTTTCATCAGATATTCGTCGGCTCCCGCCTCCAGGGCGCACGTCATCTGTTCGATTTCGGTCTCGGTGGTCACCATGAGCAGGCGCACGGCCTGGAAGCGGGGCTGGGCCCGGACCTCGCGAACGAAATCCAGCCCGGTTAATTCCGGCATGTTCCAATCCACCATCACCAGTTGAAAGGAATCGCCCTCGCATTCCATGCGGTCAAGCGCCTCGCGCCCGTTCGCGGCTTGTAAGACTTCGAAGCCCGATTCCACGAGCGTGCGCGAGAGAATCATCCGCATCGCCCGCGAATCGTCCACCACCATGGCCCTATTCATAGACTTGCTCCTGCCCGGCGTCGCCCTTAGAGACGAAACCGTCCCACCAGACTTTGCAGTTCGGCCGCCATTTCGCTGAGCGCCCGCGCCGCGGTCTGCGTATCGGCCGCCCCGCGCGTCGTATCCTGAGCCGCCGTCGCCACGCCCGCGATATTGTGGGCGATGTCTCCGGTCCCACTCGCGGCCTCGCCGACGTTACGGCTGATCTCGTTGGTCGTGACCGTCTGCTCTTCCACGGCCGCGGCGATATTGTTTGAAATATCGTTGATCTCTTTGATGATGTTGCTGATCTGCGCGATCGCCTCCACGGCGCTGCGCGTATCGTTTTGAATGGCTTCGATTTTCTGGCCGATTTCCTCGGTGGCGCGGGCCGTTCCGCGGGCCAGTTCCTTGACTTCGTTGGCCACGACCGCGAAGCCCTTGCCCGCCTCGCCGGCGCGCGCGGCTTCGATGGTGGCGTTCAGCGCCAGCAGGTTAGTCTGCTGCGCGATCGACGTGATCACCTTGATGACTTTGCCGATGCCGACGCTGCTCTCGCCCAGGCGCTGCACGGTAAGGTTGGCCGACTCGGCCGCGCCCACGGCATCGCGGGCGACGCTTGCCGATTCGTTGGCCGCTTTGGAGATCTCGCGAATCGAAACCTGCATCTCTTCGGCGCTGGCGGCGACTACGCCGACACGTTTGGAAACGTCGTCGCTCGCATTAGCGACCACATTGGCCTGGACGGCGGTTTCCTCGGCATTGCCCGACATCTGCTGGCTCACGGCGGTCAGTTCCTCCGCCGATGCCGAAAGCGCCGACGCGCTCTGCGAAATCCTCACCAAGCTTTCCCGGAAATTCTGGCGAATGCGCGCGAAGGCATCGCCGAATTTTCCGGCGCAGGGAGCGGATTGATCGAAGACTTCGTCATTGAGGCGGCCTTCGGCAAGCGCGGTGCACTGCTCGATCAGAATGTGAATCGCCGCCTTGACCTGGCGCAAACCCTCGGTCTTATCGCCGCCGCTGCTCTGCGCGATGGCCTCGACGCTCAGGCCCAGTGATTCCAGCGTGTTCAGCAGGAAGGAATCCCCAATCGCCTGCGTGTCGTAGTTGAAGACCTTCGTGAGAGCATCTTCCACGGTGGCGACAAAGGCCACGCTCTTGAAGTCGCGCCGCAAATGGACGCGCAACAGGCGGATCATCTCCGAATAGGAACCGATGTACCACTTGAAGGGCAGATTGATCCGGTCGTGGACTCCCCCGATCATCAAGCGATTCTCGAAATACGATACACCCCAACTGCTCTCCGCACCCTCGAAGGCGCTCACGATGTAGCCTGCCTGCGAGGATTCCAGCGCCTGGCGCAGCGCCGAAAGCGGGATGTTCTTGCCGGCAGCGAACTCCTCAAAGAACGCCCGTGTGCTCGGAAACTCGAATTGCCAGTCGTAGAATTCGCGGGCGATGGCGGCGGCATTCTCCGCCGCCCAACCGGTCAGCTTCATCAGCACGGCGCGATCTTCCTCTCCGAGCCGGATGAATTCGCGGCGCCAGGCGAGATTCGCCTCATCGATTCCAAAGCGCGGCGCGAGCGTGTTTTCCGAACGTCGGCGGATGCTCGCGTGGGGCGGCACCAGCTGCGCGACACGCGCGGGGACGGCCGCCACGGCCTTCGTCTTTCCGGCTGACTTCTTCTTTACTGCGGTTTGCACAGGCATAACGATCCTTTCCAAACTCCCTATTCCCCACCCATCTGCACGGTGCGGCAGATGTCTAAAATCAACAGCAACTGCTCGGGCAACTGGTGAACCCCGCAAAGCAGGGTCCGCACCCGCGGCTCCACGTTTTTGGGCACCGGCTCCGCGGACGACGCAACCAGTTCCAGGACATCGTCGATCTCGTCGACCAGCAGGCTCACGGCGCCGTGCTCGGTTCGGACTACCACGCTAAATGTCACGGCATCGGGAAGCCGCGCCGGCAAGCGAAGGATGCGGCGCATATCCAGTTCCGGCACGATCTGTCCGCGGAGATTGATCAATCCCGCGATCGCCGGGGGCGCCAGGGGGACCTGCGTGACCTTCTGTTCCCGCAAAACTTCCTGGACTTCCAGTACGCCGATTCCCAGGTAGTGGTCCGCCACCCGAAAAGTGGCGTACTGAATGCGCGAGGGTTCCATCATGTCAAGGCCTCCGCGAGTACCGGATCTTCCGAACGGCATTCAATCGCCGCCTGCAGGCGTGCCAGCTCATCTGAGGAACTTACCGCACCCCAATTCATGACCCCATCCACGTCGAGGAAATCGGTCATCTTTCCGGCGATGACGGCCGAACCGAGCAGACCGGCCATGCCCGCGGGCTGCACATCGAGGATCGCCTCGTCGATAATGTCCGTGATTTCATCGACGATCAGCCCAAACTCGCCATCACCGCGGCGGCAGACCACCAGGTGAAGGGTATCCGTCTCAATTGCAGTGCTGCCCAACATTCCCGCCACATCCAGCAGCGGCAGGATTCGCCGGCGGTATTGGACCGCGGCGCGCCCGGCGGCGCGTTCCACGCTCGAGGCCGGAATCTTCTCCAGGCGCGCCACCTGCGACAACGGAATCGCGACCCGGGGAAAACTTCCCACGCGGCAGACCAAGAGCGAACGGCTACGGGCTTCGGTCGCGGCGACCGCGTCGCCGGCGGCGGCGGCACCGGACTCCTGGGCGGGGAGAGCCAGCAGGCCGGAGCGCATTCCGATGCCCACGACATCGAGAATCAGCGCGATCCTGCCATCGCCCATGATGGTGGCGCCGGCATAGCAGTTCAAGCCCTTCAGCTGCTGCCCCATCGCCTTGACCACGATCTCCTGGCTGTCGCCGATCTGATCGACGATCAGGCCGAAGCGGCGATCGTCGGCCTGCACCACCACGATGCTGATCTCGTCGATAGGCCGGCAGGCAGTCAGCCCGAGAACCGTGCTTAAATCGGCTACCGGCAGCAGGGCATTGCGCCGCCGGAATACCGGGGCGGAATGGATGCGCTCGACCAGGCGCGCATCGGCGCCTTCCAGGCGGATCAACTCGTGCAGATTAACCTGCGGAATCACAAAACGTTCTCCGCCCGCAGTCACCACCACACCTGGAATGATCGCGAGCGTCAGGGGAATGCGGATGCGCACGGTCGCGCCGCGGCCGGGTTCGCTCACCAGTTCGACGGCGCCGCCGATACGCTCGATGTGGGTCTTGACCACGTCCATGCCGACACCGCGACCGGAGACGTTGGTCACCGTCTGGGCTGTGGAAAAGCCCGGCAGGAAGACCAGGTTGACGGCGTCCCGATCAGCCAGCCGTGAGGCCTGGTCTACGCTCAGCAGGCCACGCTCGATGGCTTTGGCTTTGACCCGTTCCGGGTCGATGCCCGCTCCATCATCGCCGATCGTGATATTGACCTGACCTCCTTCATGGTACGCGCACAGATTAATGTGTCCGCGCGCCGGCTTGCCGGCCGCCACCCGCGTGCGCGGGTCCTCGATTCCGTGATCGCAGCAGTTGCGGACCAGGTGGATCAATGGATCTTTGATGGCTTCCAGAATGGTGCGGTCCAACTCGGTTCTGGCGCCTTCCATCCGCAGATCGATCTCTTTTCCCAGACTGGTGGTCAGGTCGCGGACGATCCGGGGCAGCTTATTCCAGACCAGCCCGATGGGCTGCATGCGCGTCTTCATGACGCCTTCCTGAAGCTCGGTGGTGATCAGGTTCAGCCGCTGCGAAATCGCATTGAGACTGGAATCTTCGCGCGCCGAATTGTACTGCAGAACCTGGTTGCGCGTGAGCACCAGTTCGCCAACCAGGTTCATCAGGCGGTCCAGGAGGCCGACATCCACGCGTAACGCCGAATCCGCAACGCCAGGCGAAGCTTCCCGGGCCGCCGGCACAGGCGCTGCCACTTCCGCATGCGGCTGCACTTCGGCATCGCCCTCACGCGCGAGCTTGAGGCGTGCCACCAGTTCGCCCTCGAAGACCTCACCCTCGCCTTCGCCCGCCTGGATGGAGCTCAGGATCCGCTTGATGGCGTCCACGGATTGCAGAATCAGACTGGTTAGCGCCGCGTCGATCCGGCGCCGGTTCTGCCGCAGTTCATTAAGGATATCCTCGGTGACGTGCGCCAGCGCTTCCAGGCGGCTGAAGCCGAGGAAGCCGCAGGTCCCCTTGATGGTGTGAATCGTTCGAAATATGCTCGCCACCAGCTCGAGCCTGCCGGGATCCTGTTCGAGTTCGACCATCTCCTGGTCCAACCGCGCCAGGTTTTCCACGCTCTCGATCAGAAACTCACGTATTATGTCGTCGTCTTCCGTGGCCATTCGCAGATATCCGCTCAGGCACTCTATCGGCAGGAACGAACGGGACCTTTAGGGCACGCTCGTTTGAAATGGAGACGAGCCGGCGGCTCCCACACGGTCGCCGCTCGGAAGGCACGCGAGATTACGGCAGCAAGTGGACAGGCCGGGAGGCCTGTCCTACTTCGCCTTCGACTTGATGATCTCGGTCAATAGATCCGGCACGGCGGGGTCGCGCACCAGGTGCGGGTATTTTTCGCCGCCGCGATACGCCACGCGGAAGGTCTGGTAGAACTCGCCGTTCTTCACCAGCAGCTCGATGGGCTTGCTGTCGGTCGCCGTCTTGGCCACGGCTTCGCGCAAAAGAGTCGGGTTGAACTGCCGCCCGTTGACCGCGATCAGCTTCACGGCGGGCGCAATGCCGGCCAACTGCGCCGGGCCGCCGTAGCGCACGTCGGCGATCGTGCCATCGTCGGACTTCACCTGCATGCCGATCGAGTAGCTTAGGTCCAGGCCCTTGATCTTATCCTCATAGGCCTTCCAGAAATCGCTGCGCACGCCGTCGTAGACCAGCTTCCAGCCCGAGCGCGTCGATGCCGCCGAGCGGCGCGTGCGCATCGGTGGATTTCAGGCGCTGATTGAGGAAATCGGCCCAATCGTAGGGCTGCACCGCATTGAGCGCAGCCACCACGTCGTCGAAGTCGTAGGGCTTGAGCGCGGGCGCGCCGCTCGCGCCGCCGTGGAAGAGCCGGCAGAAATCGTCGAGCGATTTCGCCCCCTTGCTGTATCTGCCGGATGATGATGTCGGCCTCCAGCCAGATCAGCGAACCCTCGGGATAGTAATCCACGCTGCGGCGCAGGTTGCCGTAGTCGCCGCCGGCCTCGTACAAGACCTGCGCGGCAATCGCGGTGTCTTCGAGCGGACGCCAGGTGCGGCCGAACTTGTTGTCCAGCTCCGCCGCGGTATCGGCCAGCGATTCGCGATAGTCCTCCGCGCGTCCACAGCCCGCTGCGCGGCGCCAGCACCTCGCCCAGGTAGTTGGTGAGCCCTTCGTAGACCCACAGCAGATCGCCCTTCATGGGGATGTCGTAGCCGCCATCGTGCCCGCCGGAAATCAGGCCGGCCGGACGGCGGTACTTGCCGTTCCAGGAGTGCACGAACTCGTGCGGCAGCAGGTAGCCCGAGGCCTTCAACATGTCGGGCTCGATCAGCGTCCGCTCGCCCGTGCGGTCGTCGCTCGATTCGTGATGCTCCAGGCCGAAGTGCGCCACGTGATCGCTCAGCGTGTATAGAAAGTGATAGCCGCGATAGTGGCGCGCGCCGAACAGTGCACCGGTCTCCTTCACCAGCTTCTTGAACTGCCCGATCACCTCGTCGCTGACCTCGAGCGCGCGATCGCTATCGGCGGCCACGTGCAGGTAGTGCGGAATGCCCTGTTCGCGTGCCCAGGTCGAAGGTGCGATAGTGGGCGCCGGCGGAGACTGGCGAATCGACCATCGTGGTCAGCGTCGCCGGTTGAAACTCGATCTGGTTGCCGCTCTCGCGCTGGATGGGCAGCGCGGTGCCATAGCGCCAGCCGTCGGGCACCTTGCAGCGTGGCCTGGTATTGAAAATCGTCGGGCGCGCGCCCTCGGGATAGAGCAGCAGCTGATTCCAGCTCAGCACCGCCAGTTCGCTGGTGGCCGACGCGCCGGAAGAAAAGCCCTCGGATTCCGGCGGCGAGATGAAGTCGAAAACCACGTCGAGCGAGCCCACGCCGGCCGGCACGTCCAGGTGGAAGGCGAACATGTTGACGCTGTCGCGCTTCCAGGGAATCGTCTTGCCGCCGCCCTGAATCTTTAAGCCCCACCAGGTTGGCGATCGGGCCGGTGGGACCGTGCTCGCCGGGGATCCATTCCGGATAAAGCAGCGTCATCGCGCCGGGTTTGGCCGGCATGGTCATCTGTACGTGGAAGAGGCGCCGCGGGGCGTCCGTGGCATCGACCTTGACCTTGACGGCATTTTGGCCGTATACGGAGACACAAAGTAAGGGGAGGGTGAAAAGTGCGGAAAGTCGCATCTGTTTCAATTCTATCAACGCCCGCGCACCTTACCGCGTCTCCCGTAACAGGAAAGCCATGAGAATTTGTCTGCTTGCAGCGATGCTCGCCGCCGCGGCCGCGGCCCAGGGCCTGACCGATCCCCCGACGATCGTGCAGTTCGTCAGAAAACCGGGGATCGGCGGCGCATCGCTAAAACCTTACGCCAACACAGGCGCCAGGGTGAACGTGATCGGCATGGCGGCCGTCACGGGATTGCCCGAGACCTGGCTGGTGGAATGCCACTACTCGTTCGCCAGCGTGGAGGATATGGACCAGCGCATCGCGGCGGCCTCGCCGGTCCGGCCATCGGCCGATTCCAGCGACCCGGCGCAGGACGATGTGCTCGCGCCCTCGCGCACCATACTCAGCGTGTACCGTCCGAACTGGAGTTATCGCGCCGACCAGGCCATCCGCGCGTTCGCCCGCGCGCGCTACTTCCAGGTCTCGATCTTCCGCATCCGCCCCGGCAGCGAGGCGGATTTCGGTGAATTGATCCGCCTGCGCCGCGCCACCGCGGACGTGATCAATCTCGACCGGCCGGAACTCGCCTACCAGGTGATCTCGGGCGCGCCCTCCGGCACGATCATTTTCCTTTCGCCCATCCAGACGCTGCGCAATTTCGATGAAGGCGTCAACCCGGTCCCGGTTTACGCCGAGGGCCTGGCCGCCAAAGCCAAGGAGGGCAGCAAGCTCGCCGCCGGCAGTGAAATCTCGCGCGAACACCTGATCTTCCGTGTGGAACCGCGGATCAGCTACGTCTCCAGCGAATTCGCCGACGTCGACCCCGATTTCTGGCGGAGTAATAAGAGGTAATGACGTGGGGCAGGCGCTTTCGCCCTGCCAACTCTCGCCCAGCACCACAAGTTGGCAGGCGAAAGCGCCTGCCCCACCTTGCTATTTATTCTTCGGCGGATTGATCATGATGTGCGCCCCTGCCGTCCCCGCCGCCATCAGCCACGGCGCGCCGTCGCTCGCCTTGGTGGAGAGCCCGGTGGATTGCGGGGTCGCGAACGGCACGTAGATCACCCAGCGCAGGTAGGAGCCCTCGACCTTGCCGGTAGCGGCGTCGAAGCTGGTGCCGGTGAGCACGTACAGCGTGCGCGGCTCGCGCGGCATCGCCAGTTTGCCCTCCTCGATCTCTTTGAAGCGGATCTCTGTGCGCTTCGCGTTCGGCACTTTCTGCGCGGTGAGTTCCCTGCCCCGCGCCATGAACGGCTCCAGATCGCGGTGGTAGCAGGCCACGTTGAACGCGGTCTTCGCCGGATCGCTGGCCAGGCAGACCATCTCGTTCTTGCCCTCGCGGATTCTGACCTGCTCGCCGTGCGGGTTGTATCCGATCACGGCCGCGCCCTCGCGCAATTCCGCCGGCGCCGCCAGAACCGCGCCCGCGATCTGCACCTCCACCGGCGGCACATCCGCGGCCGCCCCCAGCGAGGCAAAGAACACACTGGAAATCACCAGCGAAGTTTTCATCGCACTACAATATCACCGAACGGGCGGCTATCCCCACCTGCTACCCCCACCAGGTCTCGCCCGGCGCCAGGTGCGCCTTGGCGACATCGGGATTCAGTTCCACGCCGTACCCCGGCTTGTCCTGAATCGTGAAGTAGCCGTCCTTCCAGAACGGACCTTCGCGGATCACCAGCTCCGGCCACCAGTCCACCCAGTTCGCCAACTCGTGGATGCGGAATTCGCGCATCGCCGCCGACGCGTGGCAGGACGCGATCGTGCCCACCGGGCTCGCCGGATTGTGACAGGCCGTCCAGATGTAATACAGATCCGCCAGGTCCGAAATCTTCTTCGATTCCAGCAGCCCGCCGGATTTCGGAATATCGATGTGCACGCCCGAGCAAGCCTGCATCTCGATCAGCTTGCGGAAGCCCTGCCGCCCGTAGAGATTCTCCCCCGTGCAGACCGGGACGTTGATCGCGTGGGTCACGCGCTGCATGGCTTCGATGTTGTCCGGCGGCACCGGATCCTCCAGCCACATCGGTTTCACCGGCTCCAGTTCCTTGCCCAGGCTGATCACATCCTGAGTGTCGTAGCGCCAGTGGCACTCCACCGCGAAATCGGCGTCGGGCCCGAGCGTCTCGCGCACCGTCTCCATCGCGGTCACGATGCGGCGATGGTCTTTGTGCGTGAGGTTGCGCGCGTAGGGGTCGTGACCGGGCTCCTTGAATTCGGCGTCGGCGCGCGGCGGAATGCCGTCGCCCTGGAATTTGAAGGCCGTCCAGCCCCACTTCTCCGCGCGCGCCGATTGCGCCAGCGCGCGCCACTGAGCCGTGTCTTCCACGTTCTTCACCGCCTGCGTGGTCCGATAAAACCGAATGCGGTCGCGGAAGCGGCCACCCAGCAGATTACAGACCGGCGTATCCAGGATGCGCCCGCAGAGATCCCACAACGCGATTTCGATGCCGCTCGCCGCCGTCATCGTCACACCGCCGATCGCCCCAGCCCCGGCGCTCTGCATCAGCATCTTGGTGTATAGCTTGTCCACATTCAGGGGATCTTCGCCAACGATGATCCCCTTCATCTTGTTCACCACCAGATCTTTGACGCCCCAGCCCCAGTAGGCCTCGCCGATGCCGTACAGACCGGAATCGGTTTCGATCTTGATCAGATTCCAGTCCCAGGTGCCGCGGACGATCATGCATTTGACGTCCGTGATCTTGACCTTCTTCGTCATGGCGGCGGCGCGCCGGGCCAGGGGACCGGCGAACAGACCGGCCGCACCCGTCGAACACAGGAACTCTCGACGATTCATAGGATCTAACCTATCACCGTCCAGAGCCGTTTACGCGGCCTTGCGCTTGCCCGCCGGTTTCTTTCCCTTCGACTCCGCCGCCTTGACGCTGCGCTTGAGCGCTTCCATCAGGTCGATCACGGGCGCCTTGCGCGGCTGCTTCACCGCCGTGATCTTGCCACCCTTGCGCTTCTGTTCGATCAGGCGCTCTACATTCTCGCGGTACTCGTCGTGAAATTCCTCCGGCTTGAACGGCGCTGTAAGGTGACTTACCAACCCTTTGGCAAGCTCCAGTTCCTTGGCCGTGTACTTGGCTTTGGGAGTTTCGGCGCGGTTCGCCTTATGCAATTCATTCGAGTAATACAGAGTGTGCAGCACGAGCGCGCCCTCAGACGCCCTGATCAGCACGACGTGCTCGCGATTGTGCATGGAAAGCTTCGCAATCGCATCCTCTTTGGTAGCGGTCAGCGCGGCCACGAACAACGAGTAGGGCTTGGCGCCGCCTTCCTCCGCGCCGACATAGTAAGAGCTCTCGAAGTGGATGGGGTCCACCTGATCGCTCTTAACGAATTGCAGAATATCCATGGTGGTCGCCGTGGTCGGCGCGATCTTCTTCAGGTCCTCGTCGTCGATCACCACGTACTCGCCCTTCTTCACCTCGAAGCCTTTCACGATGTCAGCGCGCTCGATCGGTTTGTCCTCCTCCGCGCAGTACCAGACCTCTTTGACACGCGACTCGTCCTTCTTGTGCAGCATGTGAAAGCGAATGTTCTCCGGCCGCGCGGCGGCATTCAGCCGCACCGGGAAAGAAACCAACCCGAAACTGATAAATCCCTTCCAAACCGTGGCAGCCATAAGTTCACACCCTTCGGGCACGAAATTGCATCTGCAGCGTTAGCCCTGCAGATCATGCAGCATTTCAGAGTCTACGGTGAAGGAGAGTACGAAATGTTCGACTGGATGTTACCGAAGGATCACGCCATCGCGATCCTCAAGAAGGATCACGATACCGTCAAGGCCCTGTTCGACGATTTCGAGAAGGCCGAGAAACCCTCGGCCAGGGAGAAGATTATTGCGCAGGCCCTCACGGAGTTGAAGATTCACGCCATTCTGGAGGAAGAGATCTTCTATCCGGCGGTGCGCAAGCACGTGGGCGGAAAGGTAATGAACGAGGCCGATGAAGAACACCACGTTGCCAAGGTCCTGATTGCCGAACTCGACCGCGGCACACTGGAAAGTTCCCATCGCGACGCAAAGTTCACCGTCCTCTCCGAAAATGTGCGGCATCACATCAAGGAAGAGGAAAACGAAATGCTCCCCAAGGCACGCGAGTTGAAACTCGACTTCGAAGCCCTGGGACAACGGATGTTGGAGCGCAAAGAGAAGCTGTTGAAGGACGGCATACCCACCGACGCCGAACACGCCATGGTGGCCAAGGCACGCGGCAAGACCGATTCGCCCGCCACTGCCGCCACCCGGCGCAAAGCTCCCAGGGCGCGCAAGAGCGCCGCAAAAACCAGTTCTCACACCGCCCGCTAGGAGGAAGCATGGCTACAAAAAAGAAGAGCAGTTCCAAGACCGCCACCAAGGGCAGCCGCAAGGTCCACAAGGTGATGAAAGAACACAAGGAGGGAACCCTCAAATCCGGCAGCGGCAAAAAGGTCTCCAGCCGCAAGCAGGCCGTTGCGATTGCGCTCAGCGAGGCGCGCAAATCCGGGGCGAAGATTCCCAAAAAGAAAGCGGCGAAAGCGGCGAAGAAATCCTAGCGCCGCGATGAGCGTAGATGAAGCGACGCATAGGCCGCCAGTGCCGCGACCGTGATCGTGGTGAGATTGATGCCAAAACTCAACATCCGGGAATAGAGGATTTCATGCGCAGGCATTCCCAGGACCGCCGCAGCCCCCAGCCAGACCGGAAAGATCGCCAGTTGGACGGCGGCCGCCACCCCTATCAGGTATCGTCGTCCGGTGTCATCGGCGGTGGACAAACCCGCCGTAATCCCGATGATGCACGATATGAAAAAGCTGTTCAGCGGATTTTTGAAACCCGTATAGAGAATCGGCCCGCCTTGCATCCACGCCACCACGGCCCCGCCGGCAAGTGCCAGCACGGTGCTGAGCAGCAGCGCGCGCACTCCGTGCAGGATCAGCCGCCGGTCGCGGCTCCACAGGCCCAGGCCGATGGCGAGAACCTCCGCCAGAAATGGCAGAAACAGGGCCGCCGCGACAATCGCAATCGGATTGTTGTCGAGAATACCCGTCGCCAGCAAAATGGCGCCCGCGGCAGCCCGGCCGGTGTAGCTCGGGGTGACGTGGCTCAATTGCCAGAGGTCCTGGATCACGTCCGGAAGCGGTTCGCCCATCGGGCGGGTGAGTTTCGATACCGCTCCGCCGTCTACAATCGCGCGCACTTCGCGCGAGGTCAGCGTGCATCCGGCCGCGGACAATACAGGAGAATGCAGAAAGCTCTCTACGAAAGCGCGAGCCTGGGGCGTGGAGGTTTCCACGCTCACCATTCGGCGGCGCTCATTGGGGCCCTCGACAAACACCTCGGCGATGTTTACCCGCTCAATGCCCGCGGCGTGGGCCAGGCGAGCGGCCTCCGCCACGCACTCGGGCGGAACGGTGGTGCGAATCTCGTGCATCGTGGATTGCTCCCTGCTGCGAAACAGAGGATATAAGTTATGGCCAACCTGACCGCGCTTCCCAACCAGCTTGACACCAGGAATTTCACCTGCCGGGCGATCATTGAAACACCCAAAGGCTTCCGCAACAAGTTCGATTATGATCCCGATTCCGGCCTTTTTAAGTTAGGTGGATTACTGCCGGAAGGCATGATGTTCCCGTTCGACTTCGGCTTCATTCCATCCACTTTGGGCGAGGATGGCGATCCGCTCGACATCCTGGTCCTGATGGATGCGCCGGCTCATGTGGGCTGCCTCATCGAAGTTCGCATCATCGGAATCATAGAGGCCGAGCAGACCCAGGAGGGCAAGACCGAATCCAACGATCGCCTGCTTGGTGTCGCGATTCACTCTTACGATCACGAGGGTCTCGAGTCGATTTCGGACGTGAGCCGGACCCTGCTCGATCAGCTCGAAGAGTTCTTCATTTCCTACAACAAACAGCGCGGCAAGAAGTTCAAGGTGACCGGAACCGGAGGTCCCAAAAAGGCGATCAGTTTTTTGAAGGCGGGCATCCGCGCCGCGAAGAAGGAGGCGGCAAAGTAACGCCCGCTGCCGCAGCTCGCAAGATGAAATGCGAATTACCAACCGCTTGCTGACGCGCGCGGCTCGGTACGGAGCCGCGACCGTGAGGGAGCGTTTGCTAATTCAAACCTCAGCCCTTGCGGCGCCGGCGGCCGCTCGCCAGGTAGACGTCGGCGCGCGGCTCCAGCAGCGGGTCCCCAGGGGAGGCAATCCCTTCCACGCGTGGAATCGGATCGAAAATGATGTGCCGCTGCTCGGCGTCGTTGTTCGCCGCCAGGCCGGTGAGTTCAAGCGTGCCGAACTCGATCTGCGGGCGATCCTTGGGCCAGTGAACCGTGGAATCGTCCACCGTGTCGCCGGCTTCGGAGAGCTGCACTTCGATGCGGAGCGTCACCGGACCTTTTCCGAGGCGCTGCTGGATCTCGTCAAACAGGAAGTTGGCCAGCGTGGCCGCTGCTATCGCCGCGTCCAGGTATTCGGCCCCGTCCGCGGGGCGAATGCGATAGCGGCCGAAACGGCTCGCTCCGGACGCGTCCGTGAACTGATAGGCGCTTACGGAGAAGAAATTCTCCCTCGCAAAGCTGGTGGGCATCGGTTTGGGCACTTGCACGAATTCCAGCGCCGCCGGGTGCGCCGCCAGGAAGACCTCCACCGGCGAGGGCTTCGGGCTGTCGGGACCGCTGGCGGCGATTGCCCGCAGGAAGGTCACGAAATCTTCCGCTGTCCGGGCGGGGAATCCATCCACCGAGTGGGCAATGATGTCGGTGTGAACGTGTTCCTCGAGGTGAAACCGGATGGCCATTCCGCGAGGGCTCGCATTCGGATCGTTATCCGGCACCGCCGGCACCCCGGCGAAATCCGAGAAGCGCACCGAGACCGGCGTCGAAGTCCGGTGCAAATGCGGCGCCTTGGTGAGCGACATCCCGCCGGCAGAGGGCTTGAATGTTCCGGAAAGAAGGACGCCCTTCGCATGCGCTGGCCGGTAACCGGGGTGCAATCCGGAGACGTCGTCGAATGCCTGGAGGATCTCCTGGCTGGAGGGATCTTTGGCGGGTGTCATGTATTGAGGCATTATTCCTGCTGCGCTCGCCCCGCGTCAAGCGCTACTATAGCGTTAACGTGAAAACCCTAACCCTGCTTCGCGTCCTCATCCTGGCACTAGCCGCAACAAGCGCAGCGTCCGCCGCCGACGCCCTCGTGCTCCAGAGTCCCCATGGCCAAGTGCGCTTCCGCGTAGCCGTGGCTTCCGGCCGCCTGACCTACGACGTCACGCTCGCCGGCAAACCCGTGATCGAGCCCTCCGCCTTCGCCATCCTCATCGATGGCGTCAATCTCGCCGAGGGCGTCCGCGCCGGCAAGGTCGAGCACTACAAGACCGACACCACGTACGCCACCTTCGGCGTCCACTCCACCGCGGTCGATCGGTCGAACGGCGCGCGCCTCGCCGTCACGCACATTGCCGGCGGCGCCGCCTTCACGCTGGAAGCGCGCGCCTTCGATAGCGGCATCGCCTTCCGCTATATCGCGCCCGGCCCCGATGGCAAATCGCGCGTCCCCGACGAGACTACCGAATTCCGCATTCCCGCCGGCAGCACCCTCTGGTCCCACGACCTGGAGGGTCACTACGAAGGCGAGCACAAGAAACGCGCCATCGCCGAAGTGGCCGACGGCGATATCGCCGCCACGCCGCTCACCTTCCGGCTCCCCGGCGGCACGGCCTACGGCTCCATCACCGAAGGCTCGCTGATTCACTACGCCGGCATGGCGCTCAAGGCGGGCCCCAACCACGAGTTTCACGCGCTGCTCGGCCACGCCCAGCCGCCCTCCTACCCCTTCCGCCTCCGCTTCGACCCCGCCGACGTCGTCCGCCTGGCCAAGCCCGCCGCCATCCAGGGAACCATCACCTCGCCCTGGCGCATTGTGATGGCCGGCGACCTCAACACGCTCGTCAACTCCGATATCGTCGGCAACGTCTCCGCCCCGCCCGACCCCAAGTACTTCCCGGAAGGCCTCAAGACCCCGTGGCTCAAGCCCGGCCGCGCCGTGTGGGCCTACCTGGATGGCGGCCAGAAGACATTGCAGGAGATGAAGGACTTCAGCAAAATGGCCGGTGAACTCGGCTTCCAGTACAACGTGGTCGAGGGCTTCTGGCGCAACTGGTCGCCCGCCGAGCTCAAGGAGTTCTGCGACTACTCGCGCGAACAGGGCGTGGGCGTCGTGCTCTGGGCCTTCCGCCGCAGCCTCGGCACTCCAGAGGCGCGCCGCGAATTCTTCGATCGCCTGAGTGCCGCCGGCGCCGCCGGCGCCAAGATCGATTTCTTCGATCACGAAGCGCTCGAAGTGATCGACCTCTATGAGGATCTTCTGCGCGAGGCCGCCGCCCGCCACATGGTGCTCGATTTCCACGGCGCCAACAAACCCACCGGCCTCAGCCGTACCTGGCCCAATGAGCTCACGCGCGAGGGCATCCGCGGCCTGGAATCCAGCAAGACCCAGCGCGCCGTTCACGAGGCCACGCTCCCCTTCACCCGCATGCTGGCCGGACCCGCCGACTACACGCCGATGCACTTCGGGCCGCGCCGCAACAACACCTCCATCGCCAACCAGATCGCCAGCGCGGCGATCCTCACTTCGCCCATGCTGGTCTACGCCGCCAATCCGCGCAATATTCTGAGCAGCCCGGCGTTGGAAGTCATCAAGACCATCCCCAGCGTTTGGGACGAGACCATCGTGCTCCCCGGTTCCGCGATCGGCGAGTTCGTAGCCTTCGCGCGCCGCTCCGGCGACACCTGGTTCCTCGCCGTAATGAACGGCGTCGAAGCCAAAAAGCTCGCGATCCCGCTCTCCTTCCTGGGCGATGGCGCCTGGCACACCGTGGAAGTGCGCGATTCCGGCGACACCGTCGAACTCAAGCGCAGCGACGCCCGCCGCGGCGATTCCCTGCCCTTCGACTTTGTTCCCGGGGGTGGAACCCTGATTCGATTCTGTAAATGATCGCTCCCTCACCTCGCGGCTGGTCACTGCGAACCGCGACCGTCAGGAAGCGACCTAAGAGTCTTTCGCCCCGTTCGCCGGACACTGACCTATAATGGTGACTCACCGTCATTTAAGGACTGCTCATGTCTCGTGAACTCCTCATCCAGTGTCCGGATGGGCAGATGAAAACCGTGCCGCTCACCGGCGGCCGCCTCTCCATCGGCCGCTCCAGCGCCGCGGAGCTCTGCTTTCCGGAAGACGCCGGCCTCTCCCGCCAGCACTTCGCCTTCGAGCCCGAAGGCGAGGATTGGACGGTGCAGGACCTGGGCAGCAAGAACGGCACCTTCGTCAACAACATTCCCCTCAAGGCGCGCCTGATTCTCAAGCCCGGCGACCGCGTCACCGCCGGCCACCTCGTCATCGTCTACTCGCCGGACGCCGCGGACCCGGCCGCGGGCGTGGTGGTCTTCGAAGGCGAAACCAGCTCGCCCACCACTTCCACCGTGGTCACCAGCCTGGAAGGCGCGCTCTCCAACCAGACCATGGCGATCGAGCGCGGCGGCCCCAAGGCGTCCGCGCCCATGCAGGCGCTGATCCGCGCCGGCCAGGAACTCAGCGAGAATCGCCCGCTCAACGAACTCTTCCCAGTGATCCTCGACCTCTCCATTCAGGCCGTGAACGCGCAGCGTGGCGTGCTCATGATCCTGGATGGCGACCAGCTCGTTCCGCGCGCCCACAAGGGCGACGGCTTCCGCATCTCCACCGCCGTCCGCGACAGCGTCCTCAAGGAGCGCTCCTCTATCCTGGTACGCGACGCGCAGCTCGACGACGCCTTCAAAGGCCGCATGAGCATCGTGGAACAGAAGGTCCACACTATGATGGCCGCCCCGTTGCAGACCAAGGACCGCATCATCGGCCTGATCTACCTGGATTCGCCCGTTCATCCTCCGCGAATTCACCAAGGACGATCTGAGCCTGCTGACCGTCATGGCCAACATCGCGGCCATCGCGCATCGAGAACGCCCGCCTCGCCGAAGTCGAGCAGGCCGAGCGCATCATGGCGCGCGACCTTTCGCAGGCCGGCGTACATTCAGGGCGGCATGCTGCCCGATAAGGCCCCCGACGTTCCCGGGCGCCGATCTCGCCGGCTTCAACATGGCCTGCCGCACCGTGGGCGGCGACTACTACGATTTCTTCAAGTACCCGGATGGCCGCGTCGCGCTCGCGCTCGGCGACGTCTCCGGCAAGGGCATGCCCGCATCGCTCATGATGATGGCGCTGCATGCCCGCGTCCAGGTGCTGGCCGAAGACCCGGGCAATCTCGCCGCAGTTCATGACGCGCATCAACAAGGCCACCTGCGCCAAGTGTCCCAGCAACCGCTTCATCACGTTCTTTTTCTCCGTGTTCAACGCGGCCACGGGCGAGCTGGCGTATGCCAACGCGGGACACAATCCGCCGATCCTGGTGCGCGCCAACGGCGACGCCGAAATGCTGGAAGGCGGCGGCCCCGTGCTCGGCATTCTCCCCATCGCGCCCTACAGCGAAATGCACGCCCATCTGGAGCACGGCGATATGCTCGTGCTCTATAGCGACGGCGTCACCGAAGCCAACAATGCGGCCTACGATGAGTTCGATGAAGAGCGCTTGATCGAAGCTCTTAAGGCCAACCGCAACGAACCGGCCGACAGTCATCGTGCAGGCCGTGATCAAAGCAGTCACGGATTTCGCCGCCGGAGCTCCGCAGGCCGACGACATTACCCTGCTGGTCGCGAAGCGCCTCTAAGTGATTACCGACCTGGTCCAGATCAAGCTGCTCGGTGAAAAGAAGCGCGACGAGAATCTGCGCTTCCGCAAGCACATGAAGATCGCGCGATCACTCCGATCGCATCCTGCGCCGCATCGGCGAGGAAATCGAGGACCAGATCGATTGCCTGCAGTGCGCCAACTGCTGTCGCGTGGCCACCGCCAAAGTCACCGAGCGCGACGTGGAGCGCCTGGCCAAGCACCTTGCGGATCAAGCCCGCCCGCTTCCTCGCCGATTTCACGTGTAAAGAGCGAGGAGGAAGGCCTGATCCTGAAGCGCGACAGGAAGACCGGCTGCGTCTTCCTCAACGGCAACGAGTGCACCGTCTACGACGCGCGTCCCGAAAGCTGCCAGAAGTTTCCGCACGTGGTCCGCGGCAACGGCTCCATCGCCAGCCGCATGTGGGAATTCGTCGACCGCGCCTGCTACTGCCCCATCGTCTACAACTCGCTCGAAGCCTTCAAAGACGAGTTGAAATTCCAGCGTTAGTTACCAAGAGATCGCTCCCTGACGGTCGCGGCTCGGTTACCTAGCCTCTCACCGTCCGAGCCCTCAATCCGAGCCGCGACCGTCAGGGAGCGGTTGCTTGTCATAATCCCGGCTTCGGCAGCTTGACCGGCTCCCACGGGAACACGCCCTTGCGGCGAAGCGTCCGCCGGTAAATCTTATCCCCCGCCGTCACGTACAGCGTCTTCAACCCCGCCCCCGCGAACACCACATTAGAGACGTCCTCCGTGCCCGGACGGCGAATGATCCCTACCGTCCTTCCCGGCTGATCGCAAATCTGAATTCCCAATTTCGTCGCCACGTAAAGATGCCCCTGATCGTCGAACGTCATCCCGTCGGCCCCGCTGCGCACCGGACCTTGCGTTACATCGTCGGGCAGTTGTAGATGGTAGAAGGGCTGCCCGTCCACCAGCGACCCGTCGGGCTCGATGTGGAAGCTCCACACCGTCCGCCCCATCGTATCGGCCACCACCAGCAGCGATTCGTCCGGTGTCAGCCGCACCCCGTTGGGCATCAGCAGATTGCCATCCGCGCCGCCCTGGAAGACCACCCGCCGCGTCCCCTTCGCGTCAACGTAGTAAACCCGTTGCGCCGGCGTGTCCGTGAAGTACACCTCGCCCTTGCTGGTCACCGCCAGGTCGTTGGGAGTCACGCCGGTCGCGATCACCGCGAGCTTGCCATCGGGCGCGTACGCCACCACGCGCTTGCGCTGACTCTCCGCCGCGTAGAGCCGCCCATCGCCGCCGAACATCAGCCCGGTCGCGCCGCCCGTATTCGACTGGAACAGCGTAACCTTGCTCGCGCCATCCACCTTGTAGATCCGCGACGCCCCGGCATCGCAGAAGTACACGTTGCCTTCGCGATCCACCGCCGGACCTTCGGCAAACTGATAGCCCTCGCCCACCATCTCCCAATCGTGCGCCGGATCCAGAAATTCGGTGATGTAGTGCCGCTGCCCCGCTCCGCCCTTCCCCGCCTCGATCGCCTTCGGATAATCGCGCCACAGCCACCGCATCGCGTCTGCGAAGATCGCCGCCCCGTGCTTCGAGTTGTGCCCCTCCACGCCCGGCTCGAACTTCACGTCGTACCCCGCGTACTCCAACGATTTCGCCATCCCCTGGTTGGCCAGCCACCACCAGCCGGAATAAATATTCTGGTCCGCCGACCCATCCTGCAGGAACACGCGCAGCGGCTTGGGCTCCATCTTGCGGATCAGGTCGATATAGCTATCGCCGCCGCGCAGATTGGTGTAGCTGCCGATGAAACTCATCACACGGTGGAACGCGTCGGGCCGCTCCCACGCCGCCGTGAAGCTCGCAATCCCGCCCGAGCTCGACCCCGCCAGCGCGCGATCGTTCGGATCGCTCGAAAGCTTGTACTGTTTTCCGATCTCCGGCAAAATCTCCTCGATCAGGAACCGCGCATACCGGTCGCCCAACCCGTCGTACTCATAGCTACGGTTGTACCGCGCCATCTGGTTCGCCCCCGCCGCGGGACGCACGCCCGGCTCGATGAAGATCGCGATCGTCACCGGCATCGCCCCCTGCTCAATCAGGCTGTCCATGACCGCGGGCACGTGCCACGGCCCTTGGGCGCTGGCGAACCCATTACCGTCCTGAAAAATCATCACGCAGGCTGGTTTGGTGCCGTCGTACTGCGCCGGCACATAAACCTGCACGTCGCGCGTACTCCCGGGGAAAATTTTGGAGTTTGACCAGGTCGATTTCGTCAATTTGCCCTTCGGCGTGTACGCTTGTGCACAGAGCGTGACCGCGGCCGCCAGTAGAAACGCGAGGGTTTTCATTATTGGCAATGGTACACCCCCAATGCGGAACCTCGCGTGCTACCTTCTTGCCATGGAACCCAAGCCCGAAGAGAAGCGCACCCCCACCGAGGAACAGGTCGACATGAAGGATACTGTCGCCCAACACAGCGATAACAAGGGCACAAAACTCGAAGACCTCGCCGGCACCGGCGAACAGGATTCGAAAGGCGGTTAGCCGTCAGCCGCCGCCGTTCTATTACTCAGCATTGCGTTTTCTAGTGGGGCAGCCAATCCTGGCTGCAGCCGCCTTTCAGGGGGCTTCCGCGCGAAGTCGCGTCAACACCCACCCGCACTCGCCCACTGCAACCCGCCACCCAGGTGCGACGACGCGTAGTCGATGTGAATCACCCGACGATGCGCTGCCCGCAACGCGGCAGAAGACGCATGCAGCAATAGCGGTCGCATCAACACGATGCCGCCCGCTTGCACGTTGCAGGAAGTCGCCGCCATCGAACGCTGAACTTCCGCGATCTGCTCCGCCGTGAGGCGTCCCATCCGGTGACTCCCCGCGATCACGCGTAACGCGCCGTTCCCTTCGTCGCAATCGTCCAGGTGAATGCGGACCGAGACCATGCCCTCCAGAATCGATACCGGAGGTTGAACATGGCACACGCCCGCCTTCCGCGTCCACGGGCCGTACCCCGGCACATCGCGCCGCTCATTCACACAAATCGTCAGATCCTGGTGCCACGGCACCAGCCAATTAGCGCCTGTGGTTTTGTCGAATAGCGTACCTCTCACCGGAAAGGCCTCGTAACCCAAGTGCTCTGCAACCGTGGAAAGAAGCTTTCCCGACCGCGCCAGTTCATCAATCGCGGGCGATAGTTGCAGCAGGTTGCGCACCGCATACACACCGCCGCGACTGCGCACACCGTCACTGCCGGCCTGCGGCAGCACGTCAATGAGCTGGTCGATCTCCGGCCGACCAAATGCGCCAGGCAGTATCGAAAAACCCTCCCTCGAAAAGTCCACAGCTTCCAGCATACTTTCTTGCTTCTTCTTATCCGCGTTCATCCGTGTTCATCCGTGGCCCATTCTTCTTTACTTCTTTGGGATCTCGACACCCATCTCCGCAAGCTTCCTGATCGCGAACTCGTTTTTCGGATTCTCCTTCAGCGACAACAGGTAATACCGCGCCGCCTGCCCCGTGTCACCGCTCTTTTCATACGCCCGCGCAAGAGCGTCCAGTTGATTCCAAGGCGGCGGATAAGCCGCCGGATCGTGAAGCAGCACCTTCGATGCTTCTTCCAGACGTTCCGCCCTCATCAGGGCCGCAACCACCAGCGACACCGTGAATGGCGGCGTCGTCCGCTCGGGGTACCCGAACCTCTGGCCGGCCTCCCGAAACCGCCTGTGAATTGCCTCGATGCCGCCATGGTCAAATATCTCCAGCGCATCGGTCAGCCACCACTCTTCGAATATCGTCTCCAATCCCCGGTAAATGGCAGGTAGTGGAATCGACATGTGATTCTCCCGCTCCATCCAATCGAACTTCCACCGGAAACCGGCAGGAGCCGACTTAGTAAGTGCGGCGTTGAGTCTGCTAACTTCACTCGAAACCTTATCCGAGAGGTCAGTCGACGCAAGATAGAAGTCGGCCTGGAGAGATTCGGTTTGCGAGAAAAACAACTCCGCCTGCGCGGCCACCCCTTGGTCATTCCAATAGAGACTTGGATCGGCAAGTATGTATCCGTTGAACAGATGCGGCTTGGTAACCAGCGTATAAAGTCCGAACAGCCCGCCAAGCGAGTGGCCAGCCAGCAGCCGGTAAGGACGCGTGCGATAGGTCCGCTCTACATAGGGAATCAGTTCGCCGTCCAGGAACGCCAGAAACCCATCCGCCCCCCGTTGCCCGGCGTAAAACGATTATCGCTCTCTGCGCTCGAAGGCGGCGTCAAATCGTGCGTGCGCCGGCGCGAATCACCGCTCGCGATCCCGACTACAAGCATCTTGGGGATGCGGTCGTTCTTACCCAGAAAATCGACGATCGCCGCCGTGAAGCGGAAGTACTCCTCGCCATCCAGCAGGTACAAGACCGGATACCGCTCCGTCCCCCTGTCATAGCCTTCCGGCTTTGCGATCCAAAGCGTCCTCGATTCCTTCAGCACGCTGGATTTCAGTTGAATCGCTTCGCCGATCACTACCGGCTTGGTCTGAGCCGACGCGATCGGCGGCATTCCCAACAGGAGCGACAGCACAAATGAACGCTGCATCATTGGACGATCTGCCTTTCACCGAATCAAATCCGTTACTCTTATTCTAAGATGGGCCTTCTACTTCTGCTCTTCGCCCTCGCGCCCCGGGTGTGCGACTCAAAAATAGCGGAGTGATCAGTTTCCCTGTTTTGTGCCACCATTCTGAGTGTTGGTATACACTCAGGATTAGGAGGCCACCTCGATGCCGAATTCTCTGCCGGAACTGGAAGCTGAGCGCTCCAAAATCCTTCGTCAACTCACTACCCTCGGCGATTTGCGTACCGGTTCGATCTGCGCGGTTCCTCGCCGCTGCGGAAAACCAACCTGCCATTGCGCCAAGCCAAATGACCCGGGACACGATCCCCAGATTCGCCTGACACGCAAAGTCGACGGAAGAACCGTGGCTGAATCGTTTCCTTCTCCCTCAGCCTGGCGGAAGGCACAGGCCGAAATCGATGAGTACCATCGCTTCCAGAAACTGAGCGCGGAATTAATTGTGATCAACGAGAAGATCTGCATGCAGCGGCCGCTGGAGTCGCGGAGTGACGCCTGGACGCCAGAGGAAAAAAAACGGCTGCTGCGGTCCTTGAAGAGGTCACCCGCGAGGTAGGCCAGTGGTTGAACGTCCTGTTCCGTGGCCAACGCAAAACGGGGCATATGGACCTGGAAGCCAGCGAAATCATGATGCGCTCCGCCATGCATCGGGTGGGAGCCATGGGTATCACGCAACTGCTCCAGTTTCCCGTTCCGCCTGCTGAGCAACGCACCGTGCCTTGCTCCTGCGGCCATACGGCCCACTACCAGGAGTTACGCTCCAAATCCGTTCTCACCGCTGTCGGCCCGGTGGAAGTCTCGCGTCCCTACTACTTGTGCCCGCACTGCCACAACGGGCGGTTCCCAGCCGATGTCGAGCTGGACATTGAAAACATGGAACTCTCTCCGGGTGTGCGCCGCATGCAGGCGGCGGTAGGCCAGGAGGCGCCATTCGATCACGGACGCCAGCAGATGAAGCTACTCGCCGACCTGGAGGTGACCACTAAATCCGTGGAGCGGACGGCAGAAGCGATTGGTGCCGATATTGCGCTGGGGGAGCAGGAGGAGATCCAGCGCGCCGTACAACTGGATCTGCCCATCGTGTTGGGCAAACCGGTTCCGATCCTGTATGTGCAGATGGATGGGACTGGAATTCCGGTGGTGAAGAAAGAAACCGTCGGCCGGCAGGGCAAGGCGGAAGGCCAGCCATCCCATACCCGTGAGGTCAAGTTGGGATGCGTTTTCACCCAGACCGCCTGGGACGAGAAGGGCTTCCCCATCCGCGACCCCGGTTCGACCACCTACACCGGCGCTATCGAGACTGCCGAAGAGTTTGGCAAGCGACTCTACGTGGAGGCCTGGAAGCGCGGCTGGAGCCGCGCGGAGAAGAGGGTCGTCATGGGCGACGGTGCCGAATGGATCTGGAATCTGGCGGAACTACATTTTCCCGGTGCGGTCCAGATTGTGGATCTCTATCATGCGCGTCAGCACCTCTGGGACTTGGCTCGCAGGTTGGACCCCAATCACGAAACCGGCCAGAAGGCCTGGATGAAATTCCACCAGAAGCGTCTGCTCGACAAGGGAAAAATCGAGAAGCTCGTGGCTGCGATTCGCTCGATCCACTCGACCAACCCCGAGGTGGCCGACAAGATTCGCATCGAAGCCGACTACTTCGAGCGGAATGCGGACCGCATGCGCTATCCCAAGTTCCGCAAGCAGCACCTGTACGTTGGCTCCGGCGTCATCGAGGCCGGATGCAAGACCGTAATCGGCTCCCGTCTCAAAAAGTCCGGTATGTTCTGGACTGTGCGCGGTGCCAACGCGATCATCGCCCTGCGCTGCTGTCATCTCAACGGCCGCTTCGAGGACTACTGGGAACAGCGACTGGCTTCCTGACTTCCATTTCTATGTCGCGCACCCTCGCGCCCCTCGCGCCCGCCGCCGACTACACCGCGCTCGATCGCTATATCGCCGCGCCCGACCCCTCCTTCCGCTTCGCCCTCAACCGCACCCTCACCTTCCCCGGCCTCACCGCCTACCAGCTCGACATGGTCTCCCAAACCTGGCTTACCACCGCCGAGGTCGATCGCCCCGAGTGGCGCCACTGGGTCACCATCTACAGGCCCGACCAGTTGACCACCACCACCGTCCTGCTCTTCATCGATGGCGGCAGCAACTCCGCAACCCCGCCCGCGCCAGACGTCCTCATGATGCTCCTCGCCGCCAACGCCGGAGCCATCGTGGTCGATCTCGGCCAGGTTCCCAACGAGCCCCTCCTGTTCGCCGGCGAAACCAACAGCCGCACCGAGGATGCCATCATCGCCTACACCTGGGACCGCTACCTGCGCACCGGCGACGAGCGCTGGCCCGCGCGCCTTCCCATGACCAAGGCCGCCGTACGCGCGATGGATGCGGTCACCGCCTTCCTCTCCCAACTCCCCGATGGCGCCGTCACGCCGAAGAACTTCGTCGTCGCCGGCGGCTCCAAACGCGGTTGGACCACCTGGTCTACCGCCATCGTCGACCCGCGCGTAGTCGCGATCGCCCCCATCGTGATCGACACCTTGAACGTCCCCGCGACCTTCCAGAGCCAGTGGCAGGCCTACGGCTTCTGGGCGCCCGCCGTGCAGGATTACGTCGCCGCCGGAATCATGAACTGGTTCGGCACTCCCCAGATGGCCGCGCTTCAGGAGATCGAAGATCCCTATCAGTACCGCGAACGCCTCGCACTGCCCACCTATCAGATGTGTGCCACCGGCGACCAGTTCTTCCTCCCCGATTCCCCCCGCTATTACTTCGCCGATCTGCCCGGCGAAAAGTACCTGCGCTTCGTCCCCAACACCGACCATGGAATGGCCTCACCCGACGCCGCCGCCAACCTGATCGCATGGTTTCGCGCCGTGACTCAAAACACCCCGCGCCCGCGCTTCTACTGGCGCGCCGACCGCAAGGCCGGAAGCCTTACCGTGCGCGTGGTCGATACGCCCGCGCAGGTATTGCTCTGGCAGGCCACCAATCCCAAGGCCCGTGATTTCCGCCTCGAAACCCTCGGCCCCGCCTGGACCGGCACGCCCCTTAGCGGCGCCAACGGCATCTACACCGCCACCGTCCCCGCCGCCGAAGGTTGGACCGCCTTCTTCGTGGAACTCACCTACCCAGGCGACACGCCGATGGTCTTCACCACTGAAGTCGTGGTCACTCCCGACGTCTACCCCTTCGACCTGCCTGCGTCCACCGGCGCCACTGCCCCACCGCGTTCTGTATCCTCCCGATAGAAATTATTCGTGCCGCCTGCGCCGCGTCCTCTGCCATACTGTCGCTTATGCTGCTCCACAAATCAGGCTTTCTCTGCCTGACTGCGACGGCTGTCTGCTGCGGTCCTCCTTCCTTGGCTTAACCCGCAACGCAATCATCGTCGCAACACGCAAAGGAACTCCGGAGTAGCCACACGTCCGCCTTGATGATCGGGAATTTATGACGTTGTTAACTGAAATTCGTCCCGACCTCGCATCCTTGCGGGATCTGTACAAATCCGGGAAGGCAACTCCCAGCGACGTGATCGCGGCCGTCTATCACCGCGTCGCGGATGGGCCGCTCGATCCCATCTGGACTGCCCTGGTGCCCCGCGAAAAGGCCCTCTCCAAGGCGCGCAAACTCGAACGTGATCCGCTCGCCTCCGCCCTTCCCCTCTACGGCGTTCCCTTTGCCGTCAACGACACCATCGACCTCGCCGGCCTTCCCAATACCGCCTGCTCATCCGCGAAAGTCGTGCACAACCTCATCGAGGCCGGCGCCATCCCCATCGGCAATACCAACCGGAACCAGTTCGCTGCCGGATTGGCCGGCTTCTCGCTCGGCGCCGGCGCCGCTGCCTTCAAAGGCGTCGTCTGCCTCAAGCCCACCCGCGGCGTCCTCAGCCGGCAGGGCGTCGCCTCCGCCTGCCGCACGCTCGAGAGCGTCTCAATCTTCGCCGCCACCGCCGACGACGCCCATACCGTCTGGCTCGCCGCCCGCGGCTTCGATCCCGACGACCCCTTCTCCCGCACTCCCCGCCCCGGCGAGGATGCCGCGCCCTGGCTCGCCGGCGCTTTCCACTTCGGAGTGCCCCACAGCGCTCAACTCGACGAAGCCATCGCTCGCCTCGAGGCCATCGGCGGCCGCAAAGTCGAAATCGATTTCAACCTCTTCCACTCCGCCGCCGTACTCGCCGAGCGCTATGCCGCCCTCCCTCACGGCGCCACCGAGTCGCTCTGGGATCAGATCGACGTCCTCATTCTCCCCACCGGCCACAACGCCGACTTCGTCGACCGCCTCGATCTTGCTACCGTCTCGCTACCCGTCGGCGTCACCCTGATCGGTCGCGCCTTCAGCGACGAAGCCCTGCTCACGCTCGCCGAGCGCTTCAGCACAAACGCGCCATCCCTCCCGGCCTGCCCTCCCGGCTGCATCCCGCTCGCCGTAGTCGGCGACTGGCAACTCACCGACCGCGGCGCCCGCCTCATCAAGATCTGCCGTACCGCCCCCGATTACCGCCTCTATGCGCTCGAAGGCAAGCCGCACAAACCCGGCTTGGTCCGCGATCGTGATTTCCGAGGCCCAGGCATCGAGGTCGAACTCTGGGCCATTCCCGAGGACCGCTTCGGCAGCTTCGTCGCCGCTATCCCCGCACCCCTCGGCATCGGCACCGCCATCCTTGACGACGGCCAGTCGGTGAAGTCTTTCCTCTGCGAACCTTACGCCCTCGCCACCGCCTCCGAAATCACCCGCCTCGGCGGCTGGCGCCACTACCTCTCCCAGCCCGTCTCCGCCAGAGCCTGACCTAAGTCATCTCCAACCGCGCACCGAGCGCCTTCTTGACCACACGCCCAAATGCCGTGGGCCGGTACTCCGCATCCATCAGCCGCGGCTTGTCCGACCAGCTCCACGCTGTCCATCCAATCCCGCGTTCCATCAGGTACGCCGCCAGCCTCTCCCCCCACGCCACATCTTCCGGCCCGCCGCCCCACTCGCCCGCGAACACCGGATGCGTCGCCGATAGCCGGCCAAACGATTCGTCCCACCGCTTCCCCTTGTTGCGATAAACGTGCGTCGAGTACACCACGCCTTCCACACCCTCCAGCGGAAAGCCCGTCAGATCGTACCCCCACTTCACGCCCGAGACAAAAATCAGTGCCTCTGGATTCACACCGCGAATCGCCGCGACCAGATATCTTGCCCACGGCTGCCATTCCGCCATCGAGACGCGCCGCGATTCCAACGGGTACGTGCTGCCATCCTCCTGCAGCCCACGAAGCTCGCTCGCGTCGTCGGGCAGCGCATCGTGCGGCTCGTTGAAGATGTCGTACAGCACCGCGCTCTCTCCCGCGTACCGCGCCGCGAGTTGCCGCCACAGATCTCCGCTCGCCAAATCCGGCAGCGCCGCGACGAAATTCGGCCCATCGCGGGTGGTGCCACGCCCCGTGACTGCATCCAGCCATTGCAGATCGAGCAAGGTGTACGCACCGCGCGCCGCCGCCTGGTCGATCACGAAGTCGAGCGCTTCCAAATACCGCGACGCATCATACCCCGGCCGCCCGAGCGCCCACGCCTGGTTGAACGGCAGCCGCACCACATTCGCGCCCCAGCCGCCCGTGATCTCCTGGATCTCCTCCGCCGTGATCCCTGCCCCCGTCTGCGAATACTCCAGCCCCGACCGGTTGACCCCGCGCAGCATCACCGGCCGCAACGTCGCCGCCTCGACGATCCGGTTCCCCGCCACCTTCAACGCCGTCAGTCCATGAGACAGCGTGCCCCGGCTTCAAACTCCACGCGAATCTTCGCATCTCCTGAAAGACCATAACATGTGTAAGAGTACTTCTACTTCCGGGTAAGTTCCCGATAACGCAGCCACGCCCGCTCCCACTCCGCGCTCGGATTAGGTTCCACCGTGACCAGCTCAAACGAATTCCGCACCACAGCGCGAATCTCATCGAGATCCGCCAGTTCGCCCGCCCCCATCGCCTGCACCAGAATGTTGCCGATCGCGGTCGCCTCGCTCGGCCCCGCCACCACGCGCCGCCCCGTGCAATCGGCCACGAACTGGTTCAACAGTGCGTTGCGCGAGCCGCCGCCCACAATGTGAATCACCTCGATCTTGCGCCCCGCGAGCGATTCCAGATCTTCCAGCACCTGCCGGTAGCGCAGCGCCAGGCTCTCCAGGATCGCGCGCGCGTACTCCCCGTGCGTCGCCGGCGCGATCTGCCCGTTATCCGCGCAGTGCCGCGCGATCTTCCCCGGCATCCCTCCCGGCTCCAGGAACGCGTCGGGGTCGATCGTCGCCGCGAACGGCCGCGCTTCGGCCGCCATCCGCGCCAGGTCATCGTAACTGTACTCCGCGCCCTGCAGCATCCATTCGCGGCGGCATTCCTGCAGCAGCCAGAGCCCCGCGATATTCTTCAGGAACCGCACCTTCCGCGACACGCCCACCTCATTGGTGTAATTCGCCGCCAGCGAGTGCGCGTTGATCACCGGACGATCCAGCTCCACTCCCATCAAACTCCACGTCCCCGAGCTGATGTAACACCAGTGCGTCCCCGCCTTCGCCGGCACCGCCGCCACCGCCGCCGCCGTATCGTGCCCCGCCGACGCGTACACCGGCGTGTGCGGCGCGTCGATCGTCTTGCCCAACAGCGTCCCCGGCTCCACCAGTTCGGCCAGCATCTCCGTCGGGATATCCAGCCGCCTCAATAATTCCGTCGCCCACGTCATGGTCTCCGGATTGAAAAATTCTGTGGTGCTGGCGATCGTCATCTCGCTCTTCGCCACGCCCGTTAGCCAGTAATTGAACAGGTCCGGAATATTCAGAAGGCGGTGCGCGATGCCCAGCGCCGGCGCACAGCTCAACTTCATCGCGTACACCTGAACCAACGTGTTGATCTGCATGAACTGCACGCCCGTGTACCCGAACACATCGGCGCGCGGAACCACTTCGAAGATCCGTTCCATCACGCCCGTGTTGCGCGCGTCGCGATAGTGGCGCGGCATATCCGCCAGCAATCCGTCCGCGCCGAGCAGTGCGAAATCCACCCCCCAGGTATCCACCCCAATGCCGTCCAGCGTCAGCTTGCGTTCGCGCGTGGCCACGCCGATGCCGTGCTGAATCTCGTGCCACAGCCGCAGCATGTCCCAGTACAACGCCACCGAAACCCGCACCGGAGTGTTCGGAAAACGGTGGAGTTCTTCCACCGTGAGTTTGCCGCCGGAGAGGCTGCCCAGAAGGGCCCGACCGCTCTCCGCGCCCAGATCGATCGCCAGATAATAACTCATGAAAAGGCAAGTATAGCGCTGCACGTTTCGAAATGAGATATCGTCATACTGGATCGGGAGTACTTATCCATGCTCAATCTCCGTGTGCTGATCGGCGCCTGCATCCTGCCCTGCTGGATGGCGGCCCAAACCTCCGCCCCGCCCGCCGTCAACCAGTGGATTCGTGCCGCCGCGATCCCGCTCGTCTCGCCCGTCGCCGGCCACGGCTTCGACGATATGCAGCCGCTCAAAAAGGTGGTCGGCGACGCTCGCATCGTCTCCCTCGGCGAGGCCACGCATGGCTCCCGCGAATTCTTCCAGCTCAAACACCGCATGGTCGAGTTCCTCGCCACTCAAATGGGCTTCACCATCTTCTCCATCGAAGCCAACATGCCCGAGGCCTACAAGCTCAACGATTTCGTCCTCAACGGCAATGGCGACCCCGCGAAATTAATCAAGGGTATGTATTTCTGGACCTGGGACACGCAGGAAGTGCTCGACATGGTCCTCTGGATGCGCGAGTTCAACAAGAGTGGCAAGGGACGCATCGAATTCACCGGCTTCGACATGCAGACCCCCACCGTCGCGCTCCAGATCGTCCGCGACGCCGTCGCCAAGAGCGATCCGGAATTTGCGGCCGCTGTCGAAAGCGCCGGCAAGTTGGCCTTGGCGCCAGTGAAAACGCCCCAGGCCGGATTCGGCACGGCTCTGGGCACGTTCCCGCTCGCTCCGGTACTCGGCAGGAAGATCAAATTCAGCGGTTATATCAAGACCGACAAGGTCACGGAATACGCGGGCTTGTGGTGGCGCGCCGATGTCGATAAGAGCGTCGGCGCTTTCAACAATATGCAGCATTACGGCATCAAAGGCACCACGGATTGGACCCCTTACTCGTTCGAACTGGACATCCCCGCCGCCACCACCAACATCAATTTCGGAGTCCTCATGGCCGGCGACGGCACAGCCTGGTTCGATGACCTGAAGGTCGAGATCGACGGCGCGACCTACAGCGGCGATGATTTCGATTTCTCCTTTGAAAGCCCCTCGTTGAAGGGCCTCTTCGCCGGCAACCCCGCCTACAATGGCCGCCTGGTCCGCGACGTCTTTCACAGCGGCCAACAGAGCTTCCGGCTATCCCACACCGCATCGACGGTCAACCCGAATGCCGTCGATCCCAAACCCGCCGCCGCGGAATGGCAGAAAGTCCTGGACCACCTGTCATCCGCACCCAAGCCCGACCCCTGGGTCGTTCAAAACGCGCGCGTCGTCCTCCAATGCATGCAGATGCGCGCCAACCAGGTCTCGCGCGACGCCAGCATGGCAGCCAACGTAAAGTGGATTCTCGACCAGTCGCCCAAAGCCAAAATCGTCCTCTGGGCGCACAACGGCCACGTCGGCACCACCTCCGGCTCCATGGGCACCGAGCTGCGCAAAATGTACGGCGACCAGATGGTGGTTTTCGGATTCTCCTTCAATCAGGGCGGCTTCCAGGCCGTCCAACAGGGCGGCTCCGACGGCCTCAAGGATTTCACCGTGCCCCCAGCCCCCGCCGGCAGCCTCGACGCCACCCTCTCCGCGAGCGGCGTCCCCCTCTTCGCGCTCGACCTGCGCGCCGCGCCCAAACCCGCACCCGTCGCCGATTGGTTCGCCTCCGCGCATGCCACCCGCAGCATCGGTGCCCTGTATCCCGAGGATCAGCCCTTCGCCTTCATGCCCACCCAGGTCGCTCCCGCGACTTATGATGCGCTCCTCTTCGTGGAGAAGACCACCCCCGCGCGCCCCAATACTCCCCGGACGCCGCCGCTCGAATTCAAACCCGGCCCCGTCGACGATTCCGGCGCCATCCAATACCGCGACCCCGAGTTCGCCGTCTCCGTGAAGCTCCCCAAGGATTGGAAACTCGGCCGCGCCGTTCGTTGGGGCGACCACGAAACCACCGCGCCCCTGCTCGCACCCGAAAAGGCCGAAGCCGGCAGCCTCTACTTCCGCATGGCCCCGAATCCCGCCAAATCGGAGGAGGAGTCCCGCCAACAGCTGCTCACCTCGCCGGCATCCAAAGCCACATCCCGCGTCGCCGCCGGACTCTCCGATTACCGCATCCGCCCCGACTCCGTCGAGCCCCGCACGGTCAACGGCCGCCCCGCCCTCAGTTGCATCGCCGATTTCACGCAAAACGGCGAACCGATGGTCGAGTACCTCACCTGGGTCAGCGGCAGCGAAGCCAACGCCCTCTTCTTCGCCCGCGTCCCCAACGCCGGCCTGCCGGCCCTCCGCCGGCGCCTCGACCCCATCATCGAGTCCCTGAAGTTGCCCTGACGGTGGGATAGGCCTCCCGGCCTGTCCAGCCGAGCTTGCTCGGCCGCGCACCCTGTTTACCTTCCCGCCACCAGCGTGAACCACTTCGACTCGAATCCCGCCGGGATCACGGTGCTGCCCTTGCCGGTCCGAAACAGGAACGTCCCGACGCCCCAGAAGCGGAAGCCCGTTTCCCGCACCGTGAGGTTGGCATCCAGTTCTTTCGCCAGTGCCGCGTCGGGTTCGCTGCGCGCGGCGAAAGGCGACACCACGCCCTGCGACTCCACCCGATTGAACGCGATCGCCACCAGAAAATAAGGCGACGGCGAGAGATGATGTTCCACGCGACGGATGCGGCCGTGCACAATCGCACCCGCCGCAATCAGCACCTCCTGCGAACCGGCGCGCCGCACCGGCTTGACCACCTTCGCCGCAATCTCATCGCCCGCCGCCGAGGTTGTGCTATCGATCGGCCCCACCAACGCGAGCGTCACCGGCAGCCCGATCGGCAGCGCCACGCGTCCGCGTCCGCCGCTGCGCGTGGCCGCATTCTCCGCACCCGTGGGCGCGTCGAACGAGATCGCCGACTCCGCCTGGTATTCGCGGCACTTCGAAAAGGTAGTAACATTGCGCGCTTCCCTGCCCTCATCCAGCACGATGTCCAGTTGACTCTGCCGCGGCAGCACCACGTCGCTATCACCGACGTGCACGCGCTCGTAATCGAGCGTTGTGGACGCCTTGCAGAATCCCGCGTCGGCAGGCAGTTCCCCGGTGTGCACCATCAGCCGTGACAGTTCAAGCGACTCCGGGTCAACCTGAAAGCTGCCCTCGTACGCCGCCGCGCGCCACCCCGTAACCGATTTGATTTCGAAGCGGCTGGCTTCCACCGGCACTCGATATCGGTACTCGAACATCCGCCTTCCGTTCGCTGTCTGCTCGCCCGCATATTCGAACGTGACTCCGGGCTGGCCGAACACGCTGGCCAGGTAGCCGCCGAAGGCGCCGGTCGCTACCGGACCGTTACCGATCAGCGCATCCACGTCGCGCGCGTCGAACCGCGTGGCGCCGGGCCATGAATGCAGTTCGCGGCCCTGCGCCAGCGACACCTCCAGGCGGACACGGTCGGTGGATACCAGGCGCTCCGACGCCGCCCCCTTATTCGAGCTGCGATAGGAACTGCGGTCCAGCGTCTCCACGCAGACGTACTTCTCCAGATTGCGCGCCATCGCCTGCAAACGCGCGCGCGCCTGCTCCAGCACCGCCGCCGGGTCGCGGCCGCCCTGTCCGCGCGCCACCGCGGCAGCCACCAGCAGCACCGCTACCACCACGGCCGGCCTACTGTTTGGAATTGGTAGCCACCATTCTGGGCTTCCAGTTCTGCGCCGCTCGATCCTGCTCGGCCACCGCCGCGGGCGTCAGCTTGGCCGCCTCCGCCGCGCGCATTTTTTCGGCGCTACGGTCGCCGTGCAGGTAGGCCAGCGTGAGCCAGAAATAGGCGCGCCGGTCGTCTTTGGCCACGCCGTTGCCCGCCGCGCAGCGCGTTCCAAAGTTCGACATTGCGAGCGAATATCCCTGCGTCGCCGCGGCGCTCACCCAGCGTGCGGCCTGCTCTTCGTCGCGCTTGACTCCCTTGCCGCCGGCATACAACGCGGCCAGGTTGTACTGCGCTTCGGGATGCCCCTTATCCGCGGCCAGCCGGTACCAATACGCAGCTTGTGCCGCGTCTTGCTGTATGCCGTGGCCTTCGATCTGCGCCCAGTCGGTGCGCGGCCCGTCCGCATCCGGCGTGTTCGCCATCTGAAACCAACGCAGGGCATCGGCGGTATCGCGGGGCACTCCCCATCCGCGCGCATACATCTGCCCCATCGCAAACTGCGCCTCCGCGTTGCCTTGCTCGGCGGACTTCCGATACCAGCTTGCCGCCACTGCAAGGTCGCGGCGTACACCGAACCCTTGCGCGTAAAGAACGCCCAAGTCGAATTGGGCTTCGGCCTCTCCCGCTTCGGCAGCGGCCTTCCATTCCTTGTACGCCTTCTGATAGTCCTTGTTCTTGAATGCTGCCAGCCCGGCCGCCGTATCGGCGAACGCCGGAACGGCGGCGAGCGAAAGTACGACCGATCCTAAAATCCCAAGACGCGTGGAAAAGCAGCTCATGCAGCCCCCCTGTCCGCCTCTGTTGTATCACGACGCGCCGGTGATCGCTACCCGCCGCATCCCTGCGCCTTGGCTCGCGAGAGCCCGCGCTTGCGCATCTTGCTGATCAACGTGGTCCGTTTCAGGCCCAGCCGTGCCGCCGCGCCACCCGCGCCGCCCACCACCCAGTTGCTCTCGCGCAGCGCATTCAGAATGTGATCCCGCTCCGCATCCGCCAGCGTCACCGCCTCGATCGGAAATGCATCGTGCGACGGCAGCGGCGCCAGTTGCAGCACATCTCCCTCGCTCAGGATCACGGCCCGCTCGACAATGTTCTGCAGTTCCCGAATGTTTCCAGGCCACGGATAACCGAGCAGCGCATCCATCGCATCCGACCTCACTCTGCCGATCTGTTTGGCCATACTCACCGCATACCGGTTCACAAAATGCGCCACCAGAATCGGGATGTCTTCCAGCCGGTGACGCAGCGGCGGTACCGCGATCGGAAACACATTGAGGCGGTAATAGAGGTCCATCCGGAATAACTTCGCATTGACTAATTCGATGAGGTCCTGATTCGTGGCAGCCACCACGCGCACATTCACCCGGCGCGTGTGCGTGCTGCCCAGCCTTTCGAACTCCTGCTCCTGCAGAACACGCAACAGCTTCGCCTGCAGTTCGAGCGGAATATCTCCCACCTCGTCCAGAAACAGCGTGCCCCCGTCCGCGGCCTCGAAGCGGCCCAGCTTCTGCGTCACCGCGCCGGTGAAGGCCCCCTTCTCGTGCCCGAAGAGCTCGCTCTCGAGAAGTCCCAGGGGAATCGCGGCGCAGTTCAATTTCATGAACGGACGCCGGCGGCGCCGGCTGTTCCGGTGAATCGCCTGTGCAACCAGTTCCTTTCCCGTCCCGGTTTCGCCCTCGATCAGTACCGTGGAATCGGTCGGAGCCACCGTGCGAATGTGATTCAACACTTCACCAAGCGCCTTGCTCGTCCCCACGATTCCCTCATACTCATACTGTGCCCTGGGGTATTGATCGAGTGCGACGTAAGCTCCCCTCGCAGCCGCACCCTTTGCAAACACCTTCCTACCCTCCCTTCACTTCGCCTCTTGAACCCGACCCAGGAATAAACGCTGCGGAATCCCGATGCACTTTCTTCGGATTCGACGCGCGTCCACCCACCACGCTCGGTGATGGACAGTACACCCGCACGCCCACTGGGTTCACCTTGACACGTGTTGCGGTCCTCTTTGCGTTACTTTGCGCCTTTGCGGCTTTGCGAGAGATGCCTTGACCTCCGCGGGGAGCGACTCCACGGGGATCGGAGAACCATTCTCGCAAAGCCGCTAAGCCGCAAAGTAACGCAAAGAAGAAAAATTCTTAAGAGGTCTTCTTTGCGGTTCTTTGCGCCTTTGCGGCTTTGCGAGAGATGCCTTGACCTCCGCGGGGAGCGACTCCACGGGGATGGGAAAACCATTCTCGCAAAGCCGCTAAGCCGCAAAGTAACGCAAAGAAGAAAAATTCTTAAGAGGTCTTCTTTGCGGTTCTTTGCGCCTTTGCGGCTTTGCGAGAGATGCCTTGACCTCCGCGGGGGGAGCGACTCCACGGGGATGGGAGAACCATTCTCGCAAAGCCGCTAAGCGCAAAGAAGAAAAATTCTTAAGAGGTCCTCTTTGCGGTTCTTTGCGCCTTTGCGGCTTTGCGAGAGATGCCTTGACCTCCGCGCGGAAGCGACTCCACGGGGATGGGAGAACCGTTCTCGCAGAGACGCAGAGCCGCTAGAGTAACGCAAAGAAGAAAAACTCTTAAAGGGTTTTCTCTGCGTTCCTCTGCGCCTCTGCGTCTCTGCGAGAAAGGCCTTTTTGACGACTACCGACCCCCCGGCAGCGCGCTCGGCGGCCTCTTCACGTCGCCCCGGTACGCTTCATCAATAGCAATATGATTCGCTTCCATCGTGCTCCCCGTCGCCCGCTGCAGCGCGATCTTCGCCTTGATGTACGCCCCTTTGGAAGCGACTTCCGTCGAGCGGGCTTGCGCCAGGTAGTTCTCAAACTGGATCACCGTGAGGTTCGTGGCCAGACCGACGGCGAAGGTCTGGTGCTCCACATCGACCGACTGCTCCTGCAGACGCCGCGCCTCTACCGCCGCTTCGTAAGACGCTCGCGCCTGCCGCAAGGATACTTCCGCATCCGCAACCTCCAGCAACACCTGATCGTGCAACTGCTGGCGCCGCACTTGAGCCTGCCTGACCTGCAACTCATCGCGCACCGCATCGGCTTGCGCGACTCGATTCCGCAACGGCAGCGTCAACTGCAGCCCAACTCCGTAGGTTGGGTAGTTACGTTTGAAGAGCTGTCCCACCGTGGTCCCGTAGCCGCCGGTCGTCACGCTTCCCGTGGGCGTTCCAGCCTGACGCATTCAGATCGCCCGCCATACCGCTGTTCTGCATGATTCCAACCACATCCAATTGCGGCTTCAACGCGTTGAGCGAACCCTGCAAACTGATCTCCGAACTCTCAACCTGAAGGCCCGCGCCCGCCAGGTCCGGACGATTGCGCAGCGCCTCGCGCAGCAGCTCCGCAAGCGGCGCACTGGTTTCCTTCTCCGGAACATCCAGCGTGTCGGTGGGAATGATGTGCGCCGCCAGCACTTGGGGGTTCGTCAGTCCTCCGCGCGTGATCGCCGTCTTGACGATGAGCTCCTGCTGCCGCACCAGGCCTTGCGCCATAATCAGCGCCTGCCTGCTTGCCGCCACCGCGGCGTTTGCCCGCGTAACCTCGATCGGCGCCTGAGTGCCTTGTTCCACTTGATTCTTGTTGTCCTGGTAGAGCCGCTCTGCCAGCCGCAATGCCTCCTGTTTGACCTTCACGTCTTCATTCAAACTGACCAGGTCGGTGTACAGTCGTGCGATCCCGGACACGGTGTCGATCACCTGCTGGCGGAAAACCAGGTCGGCGACCTTCTGGCTGTTGCGTGCGATCCGAATATATCGCCTGTTCAAGTTCGCGCCAAAACCCTGCAGCAGCGGCTGGCTAATGGTGATACCGAAGCTCGAGTTGAAAAACGGATTGTACGTGTACTTGGTGGCGTTCGTTGCGTACCGGCTGTTGTCGAAGTTGACGCTCAATTGAGTTCCCGGCGAAAACCCTGCGTTCACCCCCAGGTTCGCATTGACCTCTTTCTGGGCCAGCCAGTTGGAACCGCTGACGATTGTGCTGGTTTCGGGCGTTGTCACGTGCTGGAAGTTGGCCATGCCGTTCACGATCGGGTCGTATTGCGGAATCGCAGGCCCGTTCGACATCGGAAGTAATCCCGTGACCGAAAGATCGTTCTGCTGCTGGCTGATCAGCGCGATGTCGGAGAAGTTCGTGTTCACTAGCGGCGTCGGCGTGGACCCCGCCGTGAGATTCGTCAACAGCGGACCGTTGGGGCCGCCGATTCCCGGCGGCGGTTCGTTCACCAGCAGACTCAACCCGCGGAGCAGTCCGCCTCCTTGCGCCCGCAACAAATCCGTATCCGAGATCTTCGGCAGAAAGCGCTCCAGCTCGATGTCCAGATTGTTTTCAAGCGTCAGTGCGATCGCGTCGTCCAACGACAAATACAGTTGCCCGGCGCGCATCAGGTCGAAGATCCGCCGCGAGTTTTGCCAACTCACCGGCGAGACCTCCCGAGGCCGGTAGGGGTTAACCAAACGGTTCAGGAGGTTGCCGTCGGGATGCTGGATCTGCGGCGCTCGCTGTCCCTTTGCGAGTCCGGCCGCGAAGATCGATAGCAGCGCGCCTTGTATCAGCCGCCGCATAGTCTATTTACTCGCGGCCGCCATTTGCACGATGGCGCCCTCCTTCACCACATCGCCGGGGTTGACCACCACGTAGTCACCCACGCGCAGTCCGTCCAGGATCTCCAGCGTCGTGCCATAGTCCCTGCCCGGCTGCACTTTCTGGAAATGCACTTTCCGTGCCTTCGCCAGCGCATTCGGATCCGTTCCGGCCATCGCGGCTTTCTCCCTCTCCGCCTGGCTCAGAGGTTGTAACACCGCCAGGCTTGTGCCGTTCGCCTCCACTACCAGCGAGGCGTCGGGAACCAGAAAAGGCGGCACCGCCCGCTTCGTGGTGAAGTGAACCGTCGCGTACATGCCGGGCAGCAAAACTCCGCTTGGGTTGTCAACCTGCACTTCGGTCAACAGCGTTCTGGATGCGGCGTCCAGGGAGTTCGAAGTCCGCGTGATCCGGCCTGGGAATGACTCGGTCGGAAGCGCCTCGATGCTGACGCTGGCCGGCTGCCCCACTTGGATGTTCGACGCCTCGCTCTGCGGCAGCGATATCAGAACACGCAGCCTGCCGATCTGCGCCACGCGAAAGATCTCGCCGCTGCTCGGAAGATCCGACGGGCCTGCCTGGTTGGGCCGGATGGGTCCCTGGCTCGAACCCGTGGCCGAGATCAGCGCGCCCACATCCACATTCCTCGCCGTCACGATCCCGGCGAAAGGCGACTGGATCTTTTCGTAGCCCTGCAGCGTGATCAGTCTGTCCAATGTGGCCTTTGCGGCGTGCACGAATTCCTTCGCCGCCACCACATTCTTCTCGCCGGCCGTTACATTCGCCCCGGCGGTTTTCGCCGCCGTCAACTGCGTATCTCCGGCCTGCCGCGATACCGCGCCGGTCTTCGTCAACACCTGGTAGCGCTGCCACGTGATATCCGCAAGATCCCTGGTCGCGGTCAGTTGTACCAGGGTCGCCTCTGCCTGGCCGAGTTGGCCTTCGGCCTGTGACAGCGCGGCCTCGGCTTGCGTCACCTGTTGATCCAGATCGGGTGCGTCGATTTCGGCCAGCAGCTGTCCCGCGGAAACCCGGTCGCCGATATCCACGTAACGCCGCTTCAGGTAGCCGGTCGCGCGCGCGAAGATGTACGCTTCCGTAATCGGTGTGATGTTGCCGGGAAACGTAACTTCGGTCAGGACCGGTGCTCGCGTGACTTGTGCGGCATTGACCAGGGGCGGTGTGGCAATTCGTCTGGCGGCCGCGCTGGCCAGCTGTTCCGTGGTGCGTTTCCGTGGAAGATATCCGGCCAACAGGGCCACACCCACCACCACCGCCGCTGTCACAATCGTCAGGTACAGCCTTTTGTTCCCAGCGCTAAACATACTTCGTAACCTTCACTCACCGGCTTCCCGGGCGATTTGCGCATCCAGGTTCACGGGCGGTTTCTTGCGCAGCCAGCTGTACATGATGGGAACGAAGAATAATGTGGTCACCGTGGCCACCAGCAGATCGCCGATCACAGCCCGGCCCAAGGGTGCATTCTGTTCGCCGCCCTCGCCCATCCCCAGCGCCATCGGAATCATGCCGATGATCATCGCCAGCGCAGTCATGATTACCGGGCGAATTCGCGTGAACCCCGCCGAAAGCGCCGCTTCCGTGGAGTTCTTGCCCTGCTCCCGTTCATCGTTGGCGAACGTGACCAGCAGAATGCTGTTGGCTGTCGCCACGCCGATCCCCATGATCGCTCCCATCAGCGCCGGAACGCTCAGCGTGGTGCGCGTCAGGTAGAGCATCCACAAGACGCCGGCCATGGCTCCGGGCAGCGCCGTGAGAATAATGAACGGATCCAGCCAGGATTGAAAATTTACGGCCATCAGCAGGTAGACCAGCATCACGGCGAACACCATGCCGCCGGCCAGGCGCGTGAAGGAGCTCTGCATCGTATCTACCTGCCCGCGCAAGTCGATCGTGGTGCCTCGCGGCAGGCTCGCGCGCGCTTTGTCGATGATGCGGGTAACGTCCGTGGCGAACCCGCCCAGGTCGCGCTTGTCCGGGCTCGCGTAAACATCGAACACCGGCTGCACATTGTAGTGGCTGAGAATCTCCGGCGACGTCATGCGTTGCAAGGTCGCCAGGTTGTCCAGCAGTTGCGTGCCGCCTCCGGTCGGCGCCGTGATCGGCGTCCGCTGCATGGCGTCGAACGTCGGAACGTCGTACTGCGGCGTCTGTACGGCTACTTGGTAATTCACTCCGTTTTGCGGATTCAGCCATTGATTGGGCGCCACCTGGCCGCTTGAGGAGAGCGAAATCAAAAGGCTGTTCGCCACGTTGCTCTGCGTCAGCCCGCTCCCGTCCGCTTTGATCCGGTCCACGTTCACCTTTACCGTCGGATAGTCCACCTGCTGCCGGATGAATGTGTCCACCGCTCCCGGCAAGCGCGCGATCTCGTCCCGCAGTTGCGCCGCGATGCCGATGATTTACGTTCGCGTCGTTGCCCGAGACTTGCACATCGATCGGCGCGGGCAGGCCGAAATTCAGAATCTGGCTGGTGATGTCCGCGGCCTGGAAGAAGAAGGTCTCCGCGGGGAATAACGTTGCAAGCTTCGCGCGAAGTTGCCGTGTATAGCCGATCGTCGGGTGATGTTTGGGTTTCAGCGAGATCAGAATCTCTCCGTCGCCCGATCCGTTGGTGGCGCTATCGCTGAAGGCAAGATTGACACCCGAATTGGGCAGCCCGATATTGTCCAGAATGGTGTCCAGTTCCTCTGCCGGTAACACACGCCGGATTTCCGCCTCTACCGCGGCGAAGATCTGTTCGGCCTCTTCAATTCGCGTCCCCGTGGGACACCGTACGTGCAGCCGCATCTGGCCCGAATCCACATAGGGAAAGAAATCCTGTCCCACCAGCAGCACCAGGCCCAGTGACGAAAACGCGAACGCGGCGAAGGCGCCTCCCACCAGCAGCCGGTGTTCCAGCACACGCTCCAGCAGCCGGTGGTAAGTCTCGCGCAGCTTCTCGAAGTGACGGTCGAAGTGCTGGTGAATTCGCCAGATCGGTCCGGCGGCCCGGGCGGCCGCGGCGCTCTCCTCGCCTTCCTGATAGAGCGGAATCTCCACCTGAAGAAGGTAGTGCACCAGCGTCGGCACCACCGTTCGCGTCAACAGGTACGAGGTCAGCATCGCGAAGACCACCGCCATGGATAGCGGCGTAAACAGATATTTCGCGGCGCCCGAAAGCATCAGCACCGGGACGAATACAATGCAGATGCACAGCGTCGAAACAAATGCCGGCACGGCGATCTGCTGCGCGCCGTCCAGAATCGCGCGCACCAGCGTCTTGCCGCTCATCCCCATGTTGCGGTGTACGTTTTCGATCTCCACCGTTGCGTCGTCCACCAGAATCCCGACGGCCAGGGCCAGGCCGCCCAGCGTCATGACATTGATGGTCTCGCCCAAAGCGCTCAGTACGATCAGCGACGTAAGAATCGAGAGTGGGATCGAAAGGCAGACGATCAGCGTGCTGCGCCAGCTTCCCAGGAACAGCAGAATCATCATCCCGGTCAGGATGGCGGCGATCGTGGCTTCGCGCACAACTCCGCTCACCGAGGCGCGAACGAAGAGCGATTGATCCAACAGGGGAGTAATCCGGAGCGAAGGGGGAACCGTCGCCGCCACCGCCGGCATTAGTTTCTTCACTCCGTCGACAACTGCCAGGGTCGAGGCGCCCCCGTGTCTTAATACCGTCAGCAGCGCCCCCCGCTTGCCGTCGGACCGCACGATGTTCGTCTGAACCTGGTATCCATCCCTCACCTGCGCCACATCGCGCATGTACACGGGCGCCCCGTTCACCGTCTTGATCGGCACATCGTTCAGGGCCGACACCAGGTCCGGGCTGCTGTTGAGCTGAATCAGGTATTCGCGCGTACCTACCTTGACCGTCCCGGTTGGAAGAATCAGGTTTTGAAGACCGAGCGCGCTTGAGACGTCCGTCGCCGACAACCCCTTGCCGTATAGCGCGGCGGGATCCAGGTCCACCATTACGCTCCTCACCTTTCCCCCGTAAGGCAAGGGCACCGCGATCCCCGGTACGGTCGAAAGCCGGGTGCGGATGAAGTTCTGCCCGTAATCGTAGAGTTCCTGCTCCGTGAGCGTATCGCTGCTCAGGCCTAATTGAAGAATCGGAACGCTCGATGCGTCATACTGCACTACCAGCGGCGGGAATATTCCGGGCGGCAAGGTACGCAGAATCGTCTGATTGACAGCTACGATCTGGGACATTGCCAGGCTGATGTTCGCCCCCGGCTGCAGGTAGACGCGGATCAGGCCAACGCCGTTATAAGCGGTCGCTTCCAGGTGCTCGATGCTGTTGACCGTGGTGGTCATGGCGCGCTCGGAGATCAACATGACCCGCTTGGCCATGTCATCCGGACTCATCCCCGTATACGACCAGATCACTCCGGCGACCGGGATATTAATGTACGGAAACACGTCGGTCGGCGTGTTCAGCGCGGACATTACACCCAGCACGGCGATCAGGATCGCCATGACGATAAAGGTATAGGGGCGGCGAAGTGCGAGCCGGACAATCCACATAGACTACCGTCCCTTCGGTGCGTACCCGTCGGTCAGAGTCTTCAGAAACTCCACGAGCTGATCTTCCTGCCTGTCGCTCAGCTTCAAGTTGCCGAGTTGTTTTTTGTTCATCGTCTCCGGATACTCGGGCGCGGGCCAGCACGTTACCTTCTCGCCGCGGTCGCCCGGCTGGCACCGGGGCAGTGTGTCCCGGGTGTTATAGAAGTGGACTACTTCCTTGAGCGACTTCAGGTATCCGTTGTGCATGTACGCCTTCACGAAATCCGGCCGCGGGCGCTTGTCTACATTGCGCAGCGTCGGCGTCTTGTACTTCCCGTCGAAACCCTTGGCCATCGCCGCCCACTCGCGATTGGGATTCAGCGGGCCGGCCAAAAAACCGCCTACGCCCAAATCCAGAAATTTGCGGCCGTCTGGATTGGCCGTATAGCCCAGGCGATCGGGAACGCTCTCGTCATAGAAGGGAAGTGCCTCGTTGCGCGGCAGGCCGAGATTAGATGCCGTGAAATCGGTAAACAGCGGCTCTTCGCCAGGCCCTCCGTCGCGGTGGCACTCGTTGCACTGCGTAGCGTTGGCCCGGAACAAACCGTAACCCGACATTTCATCCGGCGTAAACTCCGCTTTCCCCGCCATCACATAGTCGAACTTGGAAGAGAACGGGTTCACTTCGGGTGAACCCTCGAAGGCCGCGATCGACTGCGCAATTTGGTCGAACGTGGTCTGTGCGATTCCACGGCTGATCGCGTCGAGGTGAAGCGGACGGGGGTCTGCCGCCGGCGCGGGGCCCGGTGTATCGCAAACCTTCGTCGCGTTCGCCGGCCATGTAATCACGAAGGCCTGCGCGCCCCAAACGCTCTCAGCCAGCGAACGGTAAGGCCGCCCCGACATTCGATACACCATGCACGCCGGGTCGATCAGGCCCATCTCGACCGGGTTCAACGGAGGGCCTTGTGCTTGTTCCGCCAGCGAACTGTCCAGGCGCAACCCCGTGGCGCGCATATCCCAGAACTGGCCGCCGACCAAATCGCCTTGCTCGGCATTGTAGTGAAGCACCGGTGCGTAACTCGCATAGGTGTGGGTTTGCGGCCGTCGTCCGGAAAAGCGCGTGCGGATCGAACCGGGATAAGCGGCGGTCATTTGGTTGAGGGCGCTGACCGGTCCGGAGAAGCCGGCCTCCGGCATATGGCAGAAACTGCAGGCTTCGTTCCGCCGCACCGAGAGATTCCTGTCATAGAAAATTACTTTTCCAAGCAAAGTAATTTGCTGAAAACGATCCAGCTTCGCCGACTGTGCCGTGTTCAGCGCTTCGGCCTCGATCCGGTCGATCTCCATTTCGACAGCCTTGACTTCCTTTCGGGCCTCGGCTGGGATCCGGTCCCGATCGCCGTTTGTCGCGGCAATCAGCAGAATCGCGGCTGCGCACGCCCCGACCCGATAACGAGTGTCAAATGTCACGGTTCATGCCGCCTGCAACGGCTGCGCCTTTTCGATATCCGCTATATCGTCGGCGCTTAGCTGCACGTCGGCGGCGCCGGCAATGGCCTTTGCTTGTTCAGCGCTGCGCACGCCGATGATTGCGCCGGTGACGGCCGGATTGCGCAGCGTCCACGCGATCGCGATTTCCCCGGCTGTCGCGTTGTAGCGCCGCCCCACCGCACGCAGTTTATCCACCAGTCGCAGATTACGGGTGAGCAGCGGTTCCTGGAAATTCGCGCTGCCCTTCCGCCAGTCGTCGTCGGGAAGCGCGGCGATCCGTTCGCGCGTCATCGCGCCGCTCAACAGGCCGGACGCCATCGGAGAGTAAACAATCACACCCACCCTATGTTTCAACGCGAACGGCAAGACCGACGCTTCCACATCCGTCGCCAGCAGCGAATAAGGCGGTTGCAGCGAAGCGATCGGAGCCACATCCAGTGCGCGCTGCATTTGCCGCGCATTGAAATTCGAGACGCCGATGTGACGGATCTTTCCCTCGGCCTTGAGCTTGGCCATCGCGCCCACCGCCTCTTCGATCGAGCCCGGCGAGTCGCTTTCCGGCGCTCCCTTCCAGGCCGGCCAGTGAATCTGATAGAGGTCGATCGTGTCGACCTTCAGCCGCTTCAAACTGGCTTCGCACTCCTGCCGGATGGAACCGGCCTGCAGGTTGTGCGAGATGGTGCCGGAGTCATCCCACACCAGGCTGCACTTGGTGAACACGTAGGGCCGCTCCGCACGCTCGTGGATGGCACGGCCCACCACTGTCTCCGAATGCCCCAGCCCGTACACGGCCGCCGTATCGATCCAGTTCATGCCGCTGTTGAGGCCCGCGTGGATCGCGGCGATAGACTGCGCGTCATCCTGGTGGCCCCATGCGAATTCCCACTTTCCTCCGCCGATGGCCCAGGCTCCAATTCCAATCGACGTAATTCTCAAATCGGTCTGTCCCAGTGATCGTAATGTCATGTCGAGTTCCTCACCCTCCGCCCGGTCCCATGCGGAACCACCGTGCCGCAATGGATGCGAAAATCGGCTCGGCCGATGGAAAGATTTCGCCGCCAACGAGCCGCGACCGTAAGGGAGCGCAACGAACTCCCGATTCTCGACATCGCCCTCAAACCGGGCCGCGACCGTGCCCGACACCGCCGCAAACGGTACGATTGTGCTCGTCTCGTTCGTGAGCCCGAATACCCTCTCCCGGCGATGATCCGCGTTGTGCCGCTCTAGAAATCCGCGCGGAAGGAAACCTGGCCTTGCCGCGGAGTGTTGGCCTGCGAGCTTACCCTGCCGAAACTGGTGGAGCTCGCGTTGCCGCTGGGCGGCCCGAAGACCACACGATTCAGGACGTTCGTAAATTCGCCGCGCAGCATGAGCGTCACCTTCTCGCCCGCCTTGATGCGCCGCACCAGGCCGAGATTTTCGTTGTACATATTGGGCGCACGCAGGTCGTTGTAAGACCGCGCGGCGTTGCCGAGCTGGTAGGTCGCAGGCACCGTGAACGCAGCTTTGTTGAACCACGGGTCGGCCAGCGGATTGACCGGCGCGAGCGTCATATCCACTCCCGGCACCACGTTGGCGCGCAGTGTGCCGTTAAAGATCGGCAGCGTATTGCTCACCGTAATCTGCACCGGCTTGCCGGTCTGGTATTGATGGATCCCGGCCAGCTGCCAGCCGCCGATGATCTGGCCGGCGATTCCCGTGGCCAGGAATTTCCTGCCGCGGCCGATCGGCAGTTCGTAGGTGTATGCCAGCGCGACCACGTTGGGAACGTCGTTCGTGCTGAAGGATTTTTCCAGGCGGCGATTATAGAAATCGGCACCGGTTGGTCCGCCGCCTGCCATCACATTTCCATCGGTCAGCGATTTGGCGCGCGTGTACGCACCCAGGATCGTAAGTCCGTGCGAAAGCCGCTTACTCAGCTTCACTTGCAGCGCGTTGTAAGTCGAGTTCCCGTTGGGGTCGGCCTGGTCCGTGATGTTGAGGAATTGCGGATAGGGCCGCAGTGCCTGCGCCACGCTGCCGCTGAAGGCCGGATAGGGCAGCGCGATGTTCGCCGCCTTCGCCGCCGCCGAAGTCACGTTTTGCGTAAGCAACGATCCGAGCGAGAGATAGCTCGGATTCAGCTGGTTCAGCCCCACCAGCGCGTTGCCCAGGTGAGTGCCTTTTACTCCGACGTACGCCGCTTCCACCACCAGCCGCGAGGCCAGTTGCTGCTGCACGCTGAACTGATAGTTCTGGAAATACGGCGGACGTCCGTCGCCATGGCTGATGTAGTTGACGGCGGTATTGTTCTGCACGGTCGGATCGATAAACGGAGGACGCGGCCAGTTGGTGGGGAAGCCGCCGTCCCAGTAAAACGCCGGGGTCACGCCGGCGTCGGTGGAACTCCAGCTCGGCGCCGCGTTGAAGCCGTAGCTGAAGCTCTGCGATTGTCGAAGTCCGGCGGCAGCGTTACCCTGCGCGTAAGAGATTCCATAACCGCCGCGCAGCACGGTGTTCTGGGCCAGTTGGTAAGCGAAACCGAAGCGCGGACCGAAGTTCTTATAGACCGTATCGGCGAAACTGGTGCGCCCATTTCGCCCCGTTCCGCTACCAAGGAACGAGATCGCTCCGAGCTTGCCGCCCGCTCCGGGATTGGCCACGGTGGGGTCGAAGCCCGCCATATTGTCGTGCGCATCGCGGCGCGGCAGGAAGAGATCCCAGCGCATGCCGATGTTCACGGTAAGCCGGCGGCTGACCTTCCAATCGTCCTGCACGAAAGCGGCGAAGTAGCGATAGCGCATCGCGGGGACCACAAACAGGCCGTTGTAAGTGGCGGAATCGACCGCGCCGAGCAGGAAGCTGGCCAGCGGATTGCCGCTGTTGGAACGTCCCGTGGCGCTCGGGAACGCGGTCTCGTTGCCGCTCCAGATCGAGGTGCCCTGCTGGTTCTGCGTGTCGGCGCCGTTGGTCTGCTGGAAGCTCGTGTCCAGTCCCCACTTGAAACTATGATTGCCCTTCCAGTGCGTCATGGTGTCGGCCACGGTCAGCGAGTTATTCACTTGCAGGCCCTTGTTCTTGACTTCATCGCCCCAGTTGGAGTAAGTGTCGCTGAACTGAATGCGCGGCAGGATGTCACCCGGGGGATTAGTGCCCTTGAGCCCGGTGGTCTGCAGATAGCCGTGGTCCGAAGTTACGCGCGCCCAGATCTGCGGCTCGCGCGTGTAGCCCATCCGGAAGTTATTCAGCGTCGTGGGGTTCAACTGATAGTCGTGATTGAGGCGCCCCCAATACGGACGGCGATATTGCGCCAGGGCGTTGCTCATCGCGCCGGCGAGACTCTCCGGCGCCAGGTTGGTTTCGGTGCTGCGGTAGAGAAAGCCGCTGATCCGGTTGCGCTCCGAAAAGATGTGGTCGATCTTGACCGTCACCACGTCGCGATTGAAGACCTGCGCGCCCACGGCGAAATAATTCCCGGTCTGCTGCTTGGTATCGGGCTGCGGCAGGAGGGCGAGCATGGCCTTGGAAACCACGCTGATGCGGTTGCCCGGAATCACCGCGCCCGGAAATGCGGTGCGGGTCAGGTTGCCGGAGGCGTCGGTGGTGGTGCTGAGCGGGTCGTAGATCGCCAGCGGCACGCCGGCCTTGGTCTTGCCCGAGAAATCGCCGCTGCGTTCCGTCAGGGTGGGTACGGTGAGCACGTTGTTGGTGGCGCCCGCGGCGTAGCGGAAGCCGGTGTAGACGAAATTGAAGAAGGTGCGGTTCTTGCCCTTGTAGAGTTTGGGAATCCAGACCGGACCGCCGAAGACCGCGCCGAATTCATTCTGGCGATTGACCGGCGTGCTTTGCGCGATGAAGCCGCGCGCGTCCAGTTTATCGTTGCGCAGATATTCGAAGAGCGAACCGTGATAGACGTTGGTGCCGGATTTGGTGGTGAAGATCTCAAAGCCGCCGCCGGTCTTGCCGTACTCCGCGCTGAAGTTGCTGCTGGCGAGTTTGAACTCGCCGATGGCCTCCACCGGCGGATAGGTGGCCAGGGTGCCGCCGCTTTCGGGGCCCGTGCTGGCCGCGCCATCCACCAGCACGGATTTGGCGCGATCCTGCGAGCCGTTGATCTCGGTATTCGCCACGTCGCCCGTAACGCCGGGCGCCAGCAGCACGAAGGACTCCGGATTGCGCATATTCCCGTTGACCGAGAGCGGCAGGTCACGAACCTGCTTCTCATCCACCACGGTGCCGAGATCGCTGGTGGCGCTCTCCAGGAGCGGCGCGGCCGCGGTGACTTCCACGGTCTGATCCACCTGGCCGAGTTGCATCGCGAAATCCAGCGTCAGGGTCTGCGCGACGTTGAGGTCGATATCCTTGCGCACATACTTGCGAAAGCCCTTGGCCTCCGCGGTCAGTTCGTAGCGCCCGTAGGCGAGCCCGCTGACCGTGTAGTTCCCGGTTTCATTGGTGGAGACCGAAATCTTGAAGCCGGTGCCCGGGTTGACCACCGTGATGCCGCAGCCGGCGATCAGGGCCGAACTCGGATCGGTCACGCGGCCCACGATGGCGCCGCGATCCTGGCCCCACACCACAAACGCGGTGGCGGCAAGCAATATCAGACGAAAGCTGAGTTTCCCCATAGAGCGTAACGTAGCGCGTGGCGCGGCGCGGCGAAAGGGACCTCTGCGGTCTCCATGAAAGGTAGTACGATACGGTTCTCTATGGCCCAACCAGCGCCTGCCAGGCAGTTGCCTGCGAATGCGTATACGCCGCTCCCCTCAGGGACGGTCTACGAACCGGCGGTGCCGGCCTCGGAAAAAGTGCCGGAGTTGACGCCGCGCTCGGTTGGGTGGGGCGTCTTCCTGTGCGTGGTATTCACGGTCGCCTCCGCTTACTCGGGGTTGAAAGTCGGCCAGGTGATGGAGGCGGCGATTCCGATCTCGATCCTGGCAATCGGGCTCGCACGGCTCTATCCACGGCGTTCGACGGTGCTCGAGAACGTGATCATCACCGGCATCGGCGGACTGGCCGGCTCGGTAGTGGCGGGGGCGATCTTCACACTGCCGGCGCTCTATATTCTGAAGCTCGATCCGCATCCGCTGCAGACCATCTTCATCTGCGTGGCAGGCGGCTGCCTGGGCGTGCTGTTCCTGATTCCGCTGCGCCGCTACTTCGTGCGCGACATGCACGGCGTGCTTCCCTACCCCGAGGCCACGGCGATTACGGAGGTGCTGGTCACCGGCGAAAAGGGCGGATCGCAGGCCAAGCTGCTGCTGCAGGCGACAGCGATCTCGGGCGTATACGATTTCCTCGTCACCACTTTCCATGTGTGGAAGGAGTACCTGGATTTCCAGTTCGTGCCGGCGATCCACGGGCTCTACGATAAGGCGCGGATCGCGGTGAGCTTCGACGCGATCAGCTTCATTCTCGGCCTGGGATACGTGATGGGCCTGCGGAGCTCGCTGATTCTTTGCGCGGGCGGAGTGCTCTCGAACCTGGTGCTGGTGCCGCTGGTGTGGATGATCGGCAGCCACAATACGACGGCGGTGTATCCGGCTACGATACCGATTGCGCAGATGACGGCGGCGCAGATCTTCCGCGGGTACGTGCGCTTCATCGGCGTGGGCGCGATCGCGACGGCGGGGATTTTCGGGATCGTGAAATCGCTGCGCATCGTGGTGGCTTCATTCGGCGTGGCGCTGCGCGCTTTCCGGGTAGGTGGGTCGGCATCGGGCGAGCGCACCGACCGCGACCTGCCGATCGTGACGATCCTGATCGGCGTGATTGTGAGCGCGGTGGGGATCGCGATTTTCCTGGCCAACCTTTCGCACCAGCCGGTGATTGTGGCGGCGGGCGTGGCGCTGGCGCTGGTCTTCTCGTTCTTCTTCACTTCGGTGGCGGCCAACGCGATTGCGACCACGGCGCGCAATCCGGTCTCGGGAATGACGATGCTGACCATCATCATCTCTTCGATCGTGCTGTTGAACTTCGGGCTCTCGGGCACCACCGGAATGTTTTTCGTGATGGCGCTGGCCGGGATGGTCTGCACGGCCCTCTCGGTATCCGGACAGACAGTCACGGATTTCAAGACCGGCTACTGGCTGGGCTCGACTCCGGCGGCGCAGCAGAAGGTGAAGTTCCTGGGAGTGATCGCGGCGTCGGTGGCGGCGGGACTGACAATCGTCATGCTGGCGCAGACCTTTCAATTCGGCGAGGCGGCGCTGGGCGATACGCGGGTGGTGCTGCCTTCGCCGCAGGCCAGCATTATGAAGGCGCTCGTGGAAGGCTTCATGAGTCACCAGCCGGTGGCGTACGTGCTGTTCGGCGTGGGAGCGGCGATCGCGGTGGCGATGGAGATGCTCGGCGTGCCGGCTCTGATTTTCGCGCTCGGCATGTATCTTCCGCTGGAGTTGAACACGCCGGCGCTGGTCGGCGGGTTCCTGGCGCACTATCTGGGCAAGCGCGCGGAAAGGGCCGGCGGCACGCGGGGCAGCAGCATTCGGGAGCGCGGCGTGATCATCGCCAGCGGACTGATGGCAGGCGGCGCGCTGGGCGGAGTATTCGGCGCGGCGTGCCGGTTGATCCAAGGGTACTCTGAAGATTGGATCCGTACGCCGTTCTACGGCAATGAAGTGATCTCGCAATCGGTCTCGGCGCTGCTGTTCGTGGGGCTGTGCGGGTATTTGTGGTACGGGTCGCTGCGGACCAAGGAGGAGAGGGCATGAGCGCGAAATTCGAAGAGGTGGTGGGCAACGCGATCCTGGGCATCGATACGCTGTGGGGCGGCGACGTACTGTGCGCCTCGGGCACCGGCCGGTTCATCGCCGATTCGTGGTTCAGCGACGAGCCGATGCCGCGCGCCTACACGGTGGCCGAAGCGGCGCGCGTGCGGGAGAGCGGCGGCGTGGGAGCGAAGGCTCCGGACGCGGCGGCGATCGACGCATATTTGGCGCAGGTGGATATCCCGGGCGCAATCGGCGGGATGAAGGAGGCGGCGGCATGGTACGGCGGCCTGCGCGGCGAATACCTCGCGGGGCTGGCGCTGTGCTTCGAAGCCATGTGGGACCTGGCGATGGAAATTCTCGGCAAGGGCGGGGCCGTGCCCTACGAGCGGTGCGTGATCGCATCGACCGGCCTGCCGCCGGAGCCCTCCGACCCGGTGGCCAAGCGCGAGCGCGTGGCGGAACTGCTGGGCTGCGCGACCGGCAAGCGCGAGGCATTGATCGAGGCCGTGGACGCGTGGCGCAAGCAGCATCGCGTATCGATGGCGTCGATCAAACTGCTGGGGGCGGCGGTGATCGGGTACTTCGACGACCTCACGGCGCGCAACGTGGTGCCGCACCTGCCGAAGGAACTGCATGGCGTGCCAAGAGCGAACATCGAGTTCCTGCCGATTCTGGACGCGTGGTTTTCCGGGTCGATGAACTACCTGGGGCGCGCGCGGAAGCCGGGCGGCGAACCGGAGTACGAAGCGACGTACGAGATCAACGCATCGCTCGACATCTCGCTGCCCGAGTTCATGCAGTTGGTGAGCCACGAAGTGGTGCCGGGGCACGTGACCACGTTCGCCTATTTGCAGAATCTCTACTGGCGCGATCTCGCGGGCTTCGAGGCGAGCGTGTTGACGATGAATACGCGCGCGGCCGCGCTGTTCGAAGGGATCGCGAACAACGCGATCCTGATGGCATACGGCGTGACGGAGATCGAAGACCTGCCGGACAAGGATCTGCAGACCGGACTTCTGCTGGCGCTGCTGCAGGACGATGCGAAGAATCAATCGTCGTACCTGACGTGGGGAGAGGGCACGCCGCAGACCGAGGTGGCGCGCACGTTGTGGACGGACTACCTGGTGTCGCTGGAGCGCGCGGACAAACTCTCGGGCGCGTGGGGACGGCATCCGCTGCTGGGTCGCATGTACCTGCCGGCGTACCGCGCCGGCACTCGAAAGGTGGCCGAACTGCGGCGCAAGTACGGACCGGAGGTATTCCTGCCTGCACTTTATGGCGCAAAGGGGCTGGTGGATATCACTACCCTGGAGAAGGTGCTGTAGGGGAGGCGGGACAACTTTGTCCCGCTCGCGACGAAGGACTTACTCATAACAAACCAGATATTCGCGAAACCCGGGAAAAAGCGGGACAACATGTCCCGCTTTTGCATTTGGTCTTTGCGAGCACTTTTCGAATTTCTTTACGGCCTCCCTATCTCCACAGGTACCATACCGGTTTGAGAGTACCAGCCTCAGGACGGTGTAAGTGTCTGGCATCCTTACAGATATAAATTTCAAGTTGGCGTGAACGGGCTGGAATAACCTTGGTAAGCAGTACCGCATGGCCGCACGTCTATACCTTCTCATAACCAAAGGGCCTATCATACCGATGGTTTAGAGAGTAATAATCCTTCCTAGGAGAGTTGAGCAAGATGAAAGCGATTCAAAAGTTTTGGAACAATGAGCAGGGCCAGGACCTTATTGAATACACACTTCTGATGGCGTTCGTGGCTTTAGCATCGGCCGCCTTGTTTCTGGGCGCCGGCGGAAGCATCAGCGGCATCTGGTCTACCACCAACAGCCAGCTCGCCGCGGCAAACGTGTCGTCCTAGCAGGCAAATGATCCGCGGGGTGGGGCATAATAGCCGTACCCTGTGGATCGATCTCTTCAGTTTCCTATCGGACGCACGCTGCGGCTTTTGGACCTCAACGACGACCCGTACCCGATCTTCGAGAGGTTGCGCGAATCGGAACCGGTTTCGTGGGCCGGCCCAGCGGGCATGTGGCTGGTCACCCGGCGCGGGGATGTGCTGGCGGTACTGTCCGACCCAATAACCTTCGCAACCGAGTCCGAGCATTCGACGATCCGGATGGCGTTCGGCACGCAGATGCTGAGCGTGGAAGGCGAGCAGCACGCACGGTACAAACGGCAGTGCTTTCCCGCATTCCGGCCAGAAGTTCTGGAGGCGCGGATGCGTCCGGCGCTCGGGGCGATGGCACATGGGCTGATCGACCAGCTGCCGGCGCGAGCCGAATTGCGTACGGGATTCGCGAGCCGGATGGCGATCGGGGCGATTTCGGAGATGACCGGGATCCCGCACGACGCGCGGCACGTCCTAGAGGAGTGCTACCTGGCGCTTTCGGCGGCGCTGGCCAACTTCGCAGGTGACGAAGCGGTCCGCGACGCAGGAAGGGTGGCGGCGGAGCGCATGCGGGAGTTGCTTGGGGAATGCCTGCAGGCCGCGGCCGAGGATGCGGCGTGGCCGCTGCTGGCGGCGCTGCGGCAGCGCTCGGCGGACGCTCTTTCGCGGGAAGAGGCGATCGCCAACTGCCTGGTGATCCTGTTCGGCGGAATCGAAACTACCGAATCGGCGATCCTGAATGCGGTGTGGGCGCTGCTCACCCATCCGGAGCAGGCGGAGCCGGCGGCGCGCGAACCGGCGATGCTGGCTGGAGCGATCGAGGAATCGCTGCGCTGGGAGGCGGCGGTGCAATCGTGCACGCGGCACGCGAGCCGGCGGGCGGAGATCGCGGGGGTAACGATCGAAGAAGGCGAGACGGTGCAGTGCATGATCGGGGCCGCGAATCGCGACAAGGCGTATTTCGAGGATCCCGATCAATTCGACGCGCGGAGGGCGAACGCGAACCAACACCTGACGTTTGGGTATGGGCGGCACTCGTGCCTGGGAGCGGCACTGGCGAGGCTCAATCTGGGAATCAGTGTGGGAGCGTTGTTTGAGCGGCGACCGCGGATGGTACTGGGCGAGGGGAGCGTGGCGCCACGGGGATACGAGTTCCGGAAACCCGCGGCGTTGTGGGTGGACGGCAAATAAATCACCGGCCCATTAGGGCTGTCAGGCGCGCAAATGCCTGCCGGTGGGCAAGGTCAGCCTCTAACATCTCCACTTCCAAATCAGCGCGCGCGGCCCTGATCTCCGCGGTTTCGGAAGTCGCTCGCACGTTCATCAGCACCGATGTTCCCATCTTCTGCGCCACCTTGCTCAGTTGACGCGAGCGTTCCAGCTCATAATACGATTTCGTCAAGCTGCCGGCGATCTTAGCCTTAGTCAGTTGAACCCCGAGTTCGGCCATCTCGAGTTGTGCATGAGCCTCCTTCACCGCCCGCTCGCGCTTTCCAAAATCAAACAGGTTGTACGTAACCACCACTCCGCCGTACCCGTAGTTGCTTGGGACAGCCGGGATGATGTTCTGAAACATGTAACCGGAAATTGCGGCCACGGTGGGCACGTACGCCAGCTTGGAGAGCGTGGCGGCGGCGCGGGCCTTGACTACAGTCTGCTGCGCTTCAATCAACTCGGGAGCAACCGCCGCTGGTTTGTCGGCAACATCCTGGAGAGAAATATTTTCGACCAGGGGCTCCGGTATGACCAGTTCCAATTGCGTGTCTTCCGGCCAACCCATCGCACGGTTCAGCGAGGCGGTTAGTTCTTTCACCTCGGCGGACGCGGTGAATACGGCTTTGGTGGTCTCCACCAATTCCGGATCCGGGAGAGACGCGGCGGCCAACTGAATGGAGGTGGAAGCATAGAGCGGGCGGTTCTGGCTGCTTCTGAGTTTCCACTCGGCGGACACCAGCCGGCGCTGCGCAATCAGGAGTTTGAAGTAGGTCTCTTCGATCTCTCTTTCCCGCATGTTCCGGGTGACGGCAACGCCCGCCTTCGCCATGGCAATCCGTTCGTCCGCCCGGGCGATCCTGACTAACTGATGGACCTGAAGGATCGGAGTGATCGGCTGGGTGAACGTAAGCATGGCCGCGGTCTGGTTCTGGGAGAATATCGGCACCGTGGCCTGCAGCGGGGAACCAAAGAACGATCGGCGAGATGTGACAAGCGTCCCCAGGAAGTCGGTGTAGTGCAGATTGACAAACGAGGCCCCAAACTTCGGATAGTAGTCGGCTTGCACGCCGAGCCGGTGTTGTCTGGCGGCTTCGATGGAAAGTTGCCCAAGGCGCGCGAGCGGGTTGAAGGCCCGGTTCGCAGCGGCCTGCTGCCTGGCCTGTTCGATGGTGACGCGCCGGTTTCCTTCAGGCCGGGCCTGCAGTTCCCCGCCCGTTGAATTTTGAGCCGCCGCAGTCGCCGTACCCAGAACTACAATGGCCATCGCAAGCACTGATGGCTGCAAACACGCCAAATGTGTCCGTTGCATATCTCTTTCGGAACTCCGTCCTCCAGATAACGGATGATGAGTTCGATGGCCGGCGGATTTATTAAGGTTGCACCGGCGGCGTTAGTTTACCGATGCCTTTTCCATGCTCTCGATTACGAGCACGGGCCGATTCGGAACCGGGCGAACTAGCCCAAGTTCGTCACCAAATCGGCTAAACCATGTCTAAACCGTTGAAAATAGGTTCAGGCGATTGCCGAGTCTGCACTACATTCGCGGTGAGGTTGGAGATGTTCTGGCAGGCTGATGCCGAGTTGGCGGAGCAGTAATTTCTGTTCCGCCGTCGGCTCGGTGATCCGGCGCAAGCGGATCTCCCGACCTTCGGTCGTGGGAAGGACAATGTCGGCGCTTTGCAATGTCGACAGCAGCGTGATCGCCCGCATGGGCGTCATCGGCTGGGCATTCTCGACGCCGCTCGCCGACGGCATTGGAACAAGCCCCGGCCGGCGCTTCAGCAGATGCTTGAGGGTCACCCAGAGCGCGTAGCCCAAGAACGCCACCATCACGTGAGCCTTGACGCGCGGCTCCAGTTGGTGAAACAAGGGCCGAATCGAAAGCTCGCTCTTCAAGGCGCGAAAGGATGCCTCCGCCTCCGTCAGTTGCATATACTTGGCCCACAACTCTTCCGCCGTTTCGGCTTGCAAATTCGTGCGCAGCAGATACGCGCCCTCGCGCGATTCGCGCCAGTTCTTACGGTCTTCTTTGATCTGCCAGAAGAGGCGGACACCTTCGGGGGTGTCCTTCAGCGCCACGTCGTATAGGTCATTCACCTGCGGATGCCGGGCCTGGATCTTTCCCAGACGCCGCTCCATCTTGTTGCGGTCTTTCAGTCGCCCCGCAGCAATAGTCTTCTCCAAGCCTTTCAGCGCCTTTTCCATGCTGCTGGAAAATCGATTGCGGATCGCTTTCTCTTTTTCCTTGCGGCCCGCAGTGCGACACAGGATGTACGTCTCCTCGCCTTGCGGAATCGCCACTTTCCTAACTTCCACTTCGGGCCGCACTTGCGTCCAGTCTTCTTTCAGCAACTCCGCTTCAAACCGCTTCATCTGGCTGCGCGGCGTCCCCGTCAGATACTGCCCACCGCGCTTACGGATCGCCGCCAGGTTCTCTTCGCTCACGATCCCACGGTCGAACACCCAGATCCTGCGTGCCTTGCCATACTTCCGTTCCACCATGCGCAGAATCGCCTCCATGGTCGAGACGTCGGTGCGGTTGCCATCGAAGGTTTCGTAGCTGAACGGGAAGCCTTCGTCATTCACAATCAACGCGATCACCAACTGCTCGCAATCCGGTCGATGATCGCGGGAGTAGCCGCGCCGCACCATGGGATTCTTCTCCGCCGCGCCTTCTACATACGTGCTCGTCAGGTCGTAAAGCAACACGTCGAACTCGGCTCCGAATAACTCGCCGTAACGATTTTTCAGATGCTGCTCCAACTTTGTCTTATGTGGCAGAATGCGGTCGAGACAGCGGTACAGACGCGTGTCGTTGATCTTGCCTTCGTCGATATCGAGCAGATCGTCCATCGCAGTGGAGGGATACCAGCGTTGTTCGATCGCCAGTTCGCTGCCCGGCGCGCAAAGACGGTTGATCGCCAGCAAGGCCGCCACACGCGACCAGGGCACGTCAGCGGCTTCGCCGTCGACGGCTTGTTCGAAGAAGCGGTCCAGTTCGAGCCGCTTCCATAATTCCAGCCCGAGAAAACAGGCGCCGAACTGGCGTGTTCTTTCCAGACGCACCTTGTTCAATACCACCCGCGCGACCTGCGGATCGTCGGGCGGAGGCTCTACATGCGAGGGGAAGAGTCTCAGTTGCTTGGTTTCGCCCTGTTCATTGAAGACCTCGACGGTGGTCAGCCAGCGCGCCTGTGCGGAGTTGTTCAACTCGCCCAGGTAGCACAGGGTTTTCTGACGCGGCCCATCCGGCGTGCGCACGGTTTCGACCAGCGACCAATAGGTGTGGCTCTTGCCGTCCTTCTTGCGACCATGCGACCGCAGAAACATTCTGGGTTGATCGTGTCATGGCTGCGATTTGCTTTCAAGACGGCAGGTCTGCACTACATCGCGGTTTTGAAAATCGCTCATTGAGCCGATGGGACTTGCCCGGGTCGGGAGGTCAAAAATGCCTAAAACTATCGGTGTCGTGACGAACTTGGGCTAGAAATCGCCCTTCGGGCCGGTGTCATCGATCACGGTGCGGCCGGCCACATCGTGATGGTGGCTCTGCCTTCGCGGCCGACAAGGGGTTGGCCGATTCCGACTCGTTCCCGCGGTCACTTCTTCAGCAACTCCTTGCAGTTTGTGATGACGGTGACCGGTTTCGACGCCGCTTCCGTGAGCACTGAGTTGATGAGGAACTTTTGGCCGTTCGGCATCACGACCGAGCGGTGAGTGTTTCTTCCGCCGTAGATCCGTGCCGTCGCGCCGCCACAGGGGCTGCGAACCTCCGCCTTAAGAAATCATCTGCTGGCCTCCGGCTTTTCCATCAGATGAAAACGAACGAACGAGGGAAGCGCGTGCGCCTCGGACGAATTCATCGGCCTGAGCCAGATCTGCGAGTGGCCCTCGCAATCGAAGGCGGCGAAAGCCAGCGTGCGGCCGTCGGGCGAAATGGCGGGCGCGGCAGCGGTGAAGTTGATCTTTGTCCGGGGCGGGCACAGTGAAACATCGCAGCCGCCACCCAGGGCAGTTTCTTGTGGGTCAGCCTGGCAGGCTGCGCGGAACGCTCAATCCCGCCTGGATTCTCCAATACGATTCGCGCTTCGCCGCTGGCCTGGAGGCGCTGTCTGCGATCCTTGGCGAATCAGCGGCGCAGGAGGCGTTGGATGGTGTCCGATGTGTCCGCGGGCAGTTCGGACCAATCGGCTCGATCTTGACTACCGCCTCCAGCACGTCCGGAGTGGCCGCTCGCCGGATTGCGGCCACTGTTCGAGGGCGGCCAGGAGGGCCTCCTGGGCGAGGTCTTCAGCCAGGCCGACGTCGCTGGTGAGGCGGGTCAGGCCGGCGATGACGCGGGCGGACTCGATGCGCCAGACGGCCGGCTACCGATCACACCAGCTTCAAGCGGGGAGTGCAACTACGGCTATTTTCCGGTGGTCTGATTCGGCAACTTAGCGCGGGCGCGTTTTTTGTGCTGGATCTGTTCTTCGGACAGGATGGGGGCGAAGTCTTCCATCTCAAAGACCTGGCGGATTTCCACTTCGTAGTCGCCGGCGCCGTAACTGGGGCCGCGCTTGACCCACTCAATTGCCTCTTGAAGGGACTTGACCTGCAAGATCCAGAAGCCGGCGATGAGCTCCTTGGTCTCGGTGAAGGGGCCGTCGACGACGGTACGTGACTTGCCGGAGAACTTGACACGTGCGCCCTTGGAGCTGGGATGGAGGCCATCCATGGCGAGCACGATGCCGGCCTTGATGAGCTCCTCGTTGTACTTGCCCATGTCTGCCATGAACTGTGGATCGGGAATTACGCCTTCTTGTTCGGATTCTTTCGTTGCTTTGATGATGGCCATGAATCGCATTTTCTTTGTCCTCTCTGAGTTGAGATGAATGGGGAAGTATCGCCCGCTTATTTGGCGGGCTGTTCGTAGAGCTGGCGGATCTCGGTCTCGCCGTCGCCGGAGATGCATAGAAATCGCATTGCTTGTCCTTTTGTTGGTTCGGGCATATTTGCTCGCTCTATTAATACGTCGAAGGAGGTCTGGGGAAATCGACAGGGTGAGGCGATTATCCTTGGATTTTTGGGGGGCTCGTCAGAGAAATCTGTGGGGCACGGCTCGCGGAGCCGGCGAACGCGCTGCCGGATGGTGGGCTTCGACTTTTTTCGTAGCCAGTTGCCTTTCGAACCAGTTTGACCTCCTCGGTAAACGCTACGCCCCTAATGGGGGCGATTTTCGGCAGCGGACTAAATCCTTCGTCGTATCAACAGGTTGGGTGTCGATTCGACCTGTTGATGGGCGACGCTCGCTAACTCCTAATGATCGGGCGTCCCGTCCGACCACTCCCGCACCGGAATCAGAAATACAGTCAGGTCCTCCCATTTTTCGTAGAAAGCAAAGATCGGAGAGCCCTGCGCACCTGCTGCCCACGATGCCGGGTCTGTTTTTGAATAGAAAAACATCAGATGGGGATGCCAATGTCCGTTGCGGTCGCTTAAGTGGCCATGCTTCGAAAGCATGTAGCACATAGCCCCCACCTCCATCGCCGGCAATTCCTTGTTGGCGACTGCCTCTTTGATGGTCTCAATCATCTGAGCTTTCGTGCGCCCAGCCAGCAACAACTCCGTCTTCTTGAAGGTGCGAAGGAGATAGGAGTGGGCGGCCGCCTGATTAAAGCAAATCGGCGCCCGGCTTTTCGGATTCCAGAAACCCGGATCATCGATCGGAGAAGTCCAGGAGCGTTCCACCAGGCACACGAAACCATTCTTCCCCTTCACCGCTGTTTCGTAACCGTGGCGTCCTAGGACCATGACGTCCGCGTTGCGCGACAGGGAGTCTGGCGCCGCACTCCTCGCGAGCGTTATCTCGGCATCTCGCTCCATCAAGTATTGATCAAGCGGAGCCATGTTCGGATATGGTGTATTGAGATTCTGTGCTTGTGCCCGCCAGGGCGCGTTAAACACGGCAACCAGCACAATGGTTCGCAATGCAAACGTTCTGAGAGTCCTCGGATTCATTGTTTCTCCTGAGACTTGGCCGTTAATACCCTTATGGACATTTGAGTCACCCCTACCGCAAATGACGAATGCCGCTACGAGATTTCTACGCTGCCGCCGAAGGAATCTTTGCACGTTCGCGAATCAAGAACTGAAGCCCCCGCGGCCTTGTCAGGTGCAACCGCATGTTAGGCGGGGCGACGCTGCTGACGCTGTCTGGCTGATGCCGGGCGAATGACCACCGACCCGCGGCCGGCGAGCGCGAACGGCACGCGATTGCGAGCCATAGCCTCGTCGGTCAGGCGCGCGACTTCCGGACGAGCGAGTGTGGACGCGCCCTCCAGGTTAATCCAGCGCGTCTGGTTGCCGGACCCCTGTAACAGTTTCGCAGGATCCGGCAATTCCTTACCACGATTGAAGTACAGCCTAATGCCGTTCGCGCTCGCGCGGATTGCAAGAACGCCCTCGTAGCCGCGCTCGTTCGGTGAAAAGCTGATGACGAAGCAGTCGTGATATTCATACACCACCTCATGGGCGGTGGGCAGGCGCTTTCGCAACCACCGCCGCACTGCGCCTATGAGCCGCAGATGCGCGGGCGTGAACCTGGCGATAAGCGCACGCAACTGGGCTTCTGCCAATCGGCGCGCCACCGCAGACTGGGTGGTGCCGGGGACTTCGACTTCAACCTGGGCGGAACGGCGTCCAGAGAGTTCTTTCTTCACGCTCATAATGACTCCATGGGATTCGAGTTCTGCTGCAAGAGGTGATTGAATCTCGCATGCGGTCCTCCATTCGACCCCCGATCCCTGTTCTTTCTACTTGTCTTTCCTTTCCTTTTTCCCCTCGATGTCATACTCCTGCTTGTTGCCCCCGAACTCCGTTGCGGCTTTCCCTTTGAACTGGTCCCCGTCGATCGCCAGCGTGTAATCGATAGGGAACTCGTTATCCATGAACTTCCGCACGTTGGAAAACGTCAGAGTGTCGTCCTTCAGTTTCATGTCCACCAGCTTCGCGTCCTTCTGATCCGGCCAACTCATCGTCCCGACGAGCTTGCCCCCGTCCTTCTTGATCGTCAGTTCGAGCGTCCGCATCTGGTCGCCGATCTTGTACTCGCACCTCCACGTCCCGGTTGGGTCTACCTTGTCGCCCTGCGCGCCCGAAAGGCCGCAGACCACGAATACCAACGCCATTGAGAGAATCGCTTTCATGATCGCCTCCTAACACTAATGAAAAAGAAGCGGTCTAACGCAGACCGCCGCCACCTGATTGCTCCTGCGAAGTCGCGCAGTGCTTGCCGATTCCGCGGCGCCCGGCAACGGGCTTCCTATCGGAACTTTCGTTGAAATCCTTGACGATCTCGCCGATCCAGGGCCAAAGCTTGTCGAGACAGGGAGGCGATCCCGCGTCCGGGCCGGTCTATCGTAGAGGTTTCGCCACCACTCGCTTCCGCACTGCATCATGGAACTGATCACGATTCTAAACCGCAGCCATCGCTTCCGGGGTCTTGTCTACCAGAAAGCCTGCTTCCGTGCCGACAGGAAGAGCGTCGAAGTGGCCGTAGGACCGCGCAATAGTTTGGCCGCAGTCTGCTCTCGCTGCCATTGCTTCTCCTGTTGCCTGTTAGAGCATATTTGCTCGCTCTATTGATATGTCGAAGAAGGTGTGGCGAAATCGACAGGGTGTGGCGATTATTTTTGGATTTATTTTCTGGAGGCTATAGGGGAATTTGTGGGCGGATTGACGGGTCGGCAGTGGGCTAGTTTCAGTTGTTGGAGATGCGCTCAAATTCCGAAAGCACGCGTTTGACCTGCTGGAGAGTCCTTCGGAGTTCATCGGTTTGGAACTGGTTGAACTGGACCGGACCACAGATAGGGCACGTGAAAGTAGTATTCGTCTCAAGCCGGGCGATAGTCTCCTGGAATGGCTCCTTGCAGTTCGGGCAACCGATTGAAACTTTTCGATTGTGATTTAAAGTGCTCATACGGCGCATTTTATCATCGCCCAAAGCCGCCGAAATTCCGATCTAGCCCGACACCAACGGGTCGGATGGCGTTTCGTTCATTCCGTTCGGGCTGCCCCTACGGAGCAAAGCGGAAAAACCTGGCGGCGAGGTAGCTTCGGCCTTGATTGGCGGCCTCCAGCGAGACCAGTCAACAGAGCCACACAGCGGCGGGGAGGGATTCGCGCCCGGAAAGCCCACCATGATGCGAACAAGGGCGTGGAGGAAAAACTGGCTACGAAAAAACAGACGTACCGGTCGCGCCGAGCTTCCCTGAAAGCCTTGTGAACAGGCACCGGCGTGCATCCTGCGAGGCGCACCGGGCCTCGAATCACCCACAAATTCCCCGGACGAGGCATTTTTTGGAGTCTCTAATTCTCTGGTGTAAGGCAATCCACATTGACGCGTAGCCGCCTTATGCGTTGTCTGGCGTCGCAATTTGTTTCATTTCGCGGGGAAGGCGCTACCGCAGCCTGCGAAACTTCGTCCACGCTCAAACCGATTTGGGCTAGGATTTTGTGAAAGAGCGGCGGCCCGATTTCGCCACCGCCATGGATTGGGAATCGTGACCGCGCGGCCATCTGGATGAATCCAGCGCTCATGACTTCCAGTCTGGCGGCACGGTTCAAAACCTAGTCGCACCGCGGCGCGAGGAAATCCTCGGCTCTGGCGCCAGGCATTCACAATCGCAGTGCTATCTGCCGGCAACAGTAAGCCCTTGCCGAACTGCCGAGATCCACCTGGCCAAGTCGTAGAATTGCTGTGCGGCGGAGCTCACGATTCCGGCCGGATCACGGCGCATCCGGAAGTTGAAAGCGGGCGGAGTCCGCCACACGGGTCGAACTCCGTTCGCAGAAATCGACTACTTAAGACAGAAGCAAAAATGGGCCACGGATGAACGCGGATCAACGCGGATAAGAAAAGCTTTTATTCGCGTATTCATTTGCGGGAGAGGTGGAGGAGTTTGCGGGCGGAGTAGGTGATGACGCCGAAGAAGAAGAGGAAGCTGAGGGTGATGACGGTGAGCTGGCGTTGGGGGGTGATTTGGGGGCTCGGGGGCGGCAGGGGTTGGCCGAAATCGAGGGCGACGCGGAGGTGGACGGAAGCGGAGTGAGTGGTGTCGGCGCGGTTATCGACGACGATGACATAGTCGGACGGTTCGCGGACGCGGAAGACCAGGTTGCCGGAGTGAGAGATGGGGGTGAGGGCGAGGACGCCGTGGGCGAGATCGTGGCGGAAGTGTTCGAGGTCGGCGCGGGTCATGAGGGCGAGGCGGACCTGGCCCTGGATGGAATTGACGCTGAAGGCGGCAGAGACCACCGCGGACTGCTGGCGGAGATTGATCTCCACGTACTTCCACTCGGCGGCGGGGATCTGGTAGACCTCGTCGACCAGTTCGACGCTGGTCGAAGGGCTGGTTGACGCGGCTAGAAGGAGCATCCAGGCAAAGACGATCATACGGCGGGGCGCATGGACCGGAGCGGTACAATAGGGTCCATGAACGACAGTATGGCACAGGCAGGCCCGGGGCTGACTGCGCTCGAAGTGCCAGGCTGGAAGAGCGTACTCAGCTGGGTATCGGCGATTCTGCTGGGCGGATTGTTTTTGGCTTCGGGGCTGTGGAAGATCACGGATGTTCAAGGCACGGCGGTACGGATGGCGCAGGCCAAAGTGCCGGACGCACTGGGGCTGCCGGCGGCGCTGTTCTTCGGCGTGGCGGAAACGGTGGGGGCGGTGATGATCCTGGTGCCGCGGCTGCGGCGCTGGGGAGCGATGCTGCTGGCGGGAATGCTGCTGGCATTTCTGGGATACTTCGCGGTCAACTATAACGCGCTGCGCGGCGCGGATTGCAGCTGCGTCCCGTGGCTGAAGCGCGTGGTGGGGCCGGGATTCTTCATCGGCGACGGCGCGATGCTGGCGATGGCAGGATTCGCGTGGCTGGGCGCGCGGCGCAGCGAGGGCAAGCGCACGGTGGCGCTGATTGCGGGGGCGGTGGCGGTGTTTGCGGCGGTCTCCTTCGGGGTCGGCGAGGCACGGCAGACCGGAACCAAGGCGCCGGAGAGCATCCTGGTGGACGGGCAATCCTATTCGCTGCAACACGGGAAGGTGTTTCTGTATTTCTTCGACCCGCAGTGCATGCACTGCTTCGACGCGGCGAAGCGGATGTCGCAGCTTCACTGGGGCGACACGCGGGTGGTCGGGGTACCGATTAGCCAGCCGCGCTATGCGGCGCAGTTCAAGCTGGACACGGGTTTTTCGATGATGGCGATCACGAGCGACCTGGAGAAGCTGAAGCAGGTGTTCCCGTACGTGGGAGTGCCGGCCGGAGTGGCGCTGGAGAACGGGCGCGAAAAAGCTGCGCTGACGAAGTTTGACGGCGAGGAACCAGGGGCGACGTTGAAGCAGTTAGGGCTGGTGGAGTGAAGTCAAAAGCAGATTAGCGGACAGGCCGGGAGGCCTGTCCCACGAGAACCATGAACCTACTCATACCGAACCTGGGATCGACTTCCCTCAAGTATCAGATTCTGGAGATGCCGTCGGAGACGGCGATTGCGAAAGGGCCGGCTGGAGCGCGTCAGCGATTACCGCGAGGCGATCGCGCAGATTTCGACCGGCGGCACACGCGATCGACGGGATTGCGTTGAAGGCCGTCCACGCGGGGCCCGACTATCGCGGGACGTTCGTGGTGGATGCGGCCGTGATGGCGGCGCTGCGGCAATTCCTGCCGGCGGCACCGGCGCACAATGCGATCTACCTGACGGCGATCGAGGCCTTTCAGGAGGCGATGCCGGGAGTGCCGATCGTGTGCGCGTTCGAGCCGGAGTTCCACGCGACGATGCCGGAGTATGCGCGGATGTACGGCGTCCCGGGGCAATGGCGGGAAGAGGGCGTGGTGAAGTACGGCTTCCACGGCGCGTCGCATCAGTTCATCGGGGAGCGGGTGACGGAGATGCTGGGGCGGCCAGTGAAGCTGGTGAGCTGCCACCTGGGCGGGAGTTCGTCGATGTGCGCGATCGACCGCGGGCAGATCGGTGGACACGACGATGGGCTTCTCGCCGCAATCGGGCTTGGAGAACGCGACGCGGCACGGGGATCTGGATGTGTTCGCGGTGCTGTATATGATGGAGCGCCACGGATGGAGCGCGGAGGAAGTGCGGCAGCAACTGGCGAAGGGCGGCGGGCTGGCGGGACTTTCGGGCGTGCCCGGGCGGCGATGTGCGCGACCTGGAGGCGGCGGGGACGGAGAGCGCGGCGCTGGCGCTCGAGGTGTTCGTGTACCAGGTGAAGAAGACGATCGGCGCGTATGCGGCGGCGATGGGCGGGCTCGACGCGGTGGCGTTCACGGGCGGGATCGGGGAAAACTCGGCGCGGCTGCGGGAGAAGTGCTGCGCGGGGCTGGAGTTCTTGGGGATCGAACTGGATGCTGCCAGGAATGCGGGGAGTGGGGATCGCTTGGTTTCCAGCGGGAAGGTCGCGGTGCTGGCGGTGGCCACGAATGAGGAACTGGTGGTGGCGAGACGGGCGTACCGGTGTTTGGGCAAGGCTAACAAAGCAGAAATGGGCCGCAGATAAACGCAGATGAACACAGATAAAACAAAAGAAGAATTTTTCTGCGTTTATCTGTGTTCATCTGCGGCCAAAAATTCTTTAGCCGTCGCGGCGCTTTAGGGTCGGGCGCTCGTCCTGGTCGGTCTTGGGCTTGGTGCCGTCGTCGTTTTCGTCGACGGGGCCAGTGGTGCTGCCGGGGGCGCGGCGGAGGCGGGGACGGTTGGAATCCTTATCCACATCGACCTTGCGGCGGTTGTGCAGCATGGCCAAGCGGTTCTTCACATCGTTGAACTCGCTGGTGTTGACCACGTACTCGGGCTTGGCGACCAGGATCTTCTGGATCTCGGTCTGGGCGGCCTTGATGCGGCTGTCGGTGGGCGGATGGCTGGAGAAGATCTTGGCCAGCGTGCCCGGCTTCTTCTTTTCCAAGGACTGGATTTTTTCAAAGAAGTCGACAAACGCGGTGGGATCGTAGCCGGACTTATAAAGGTACTGGAGGCCGAGGTAGTCGGCTTCGGATTCCATGGCCTGGGAGAATTTGAGGAAGCCCAGCGGGATAGCGAGGCCGGCGCCCTGGCGGATGGCGTACCCAGCCCAGCCGCCCATGAAAATCAGGGGGATGGTGGCGATGTTGGCGATCTCGCCCTTGGTGGCCTGCTTGGTGCCGTGGCGGGCGGCGACGTGCGCGATTTCATGCGCCATCACGCCGGCGAGCTCGGCTTCGGATTCGGCTTTGAGCATCAGGCCCGAGTTGACGAAGAAGAAACCGCCAGGCAGAGCGAAGGCGTTGACCTCTTCGGAATCGAGCACTTTGATGGTGAAGGGTACCTTGGCGTCCGAATTACGGACAAGGTTCTGGCCCACACGGTTGACGTATTCCGCAATGATCGGGTCGTCGATGATCTTGGCCTGGCGCTCCACTTCCTGCGCCAATTGTTTGCCGAGAGCGATCTCCTTCTCCAGCGAGTAGAAGTTTACGCCCTTGCCAACGTCGCGATTGCCGATCTCTTCCGGATCCTGTTTCTTCTTATCGCCGGCGAAACTTCCCACAGAAAGCAGACTGAGGGACGCCAGAATTGCCACGGGGGCTCGAAAGCGAAGTATCATTGTCCGCCAACTCCTGATAGCTACACTATACGCCGAATCGCGAGCACCCGGCATACAGTCCTATACTTTAAACGCGCCGGGGGCGGTTCCGGTTTCGAAATCTTAACGTTAGTACCAGCCGAGGCTGACGACTTTTCCAGAAACATCCACCAGCACGTCGAGGCGGCGGTTGGTATAGGAGTAGAACATACGGCCCTGTTTGGCGTCGGCGGAAGTAAAGGGGCCGGTCCATTGGCGGCGGCAGTCCTGCCAGGTGAGGTGTAGGGGGTAGACGAAGACAGTTCGGAGGTTGCCGGAATCGCGATCGAAATCAAGCTCCAGGTCCTGATAATGGCCCGTGGGGTCGGCAAAGGCGTAGATCACGCCGCTGACGGACTTCTTTTCGTCGTAAGCAGGACGCTGACGTTTGGGGTGGCCGAGCATGGCGCGGGCATCGGACTCCTTCCAATGGCCGATCTGCTTCTGGCAGTAGACGGCAACTTCGCGTTCGAATTCGGGGGGCATGGCGGGTTTGACCGGCGTCGGGGGAGCGGTGACGGCAAGGCGCGGAAGTGGTTGGCGGAGGATCGGGTCCTCGACGAGCCGCGTGGACAGCTTGGCCATTTTAGCCACGGGAAGCTCGGTTTTGAGCTTGGGAGCGGCGACTGGGGGCTTGGTGGATCTGGCGGGACCCGGAAGCATAACACGTCTGCTATCAGCGGGTTCCAGGGGCCGGAGAACGGGAGGAAGAGTGGCGGTGAGTTTGACGGACCCGCTGCCGCCGCGAGCGCCTTCGGTGATCGTGGCGGGGTCGGAAGTCGCCGCACTCAAGACCAACTGGCTGGCCAGGGTGGCCGTACCGATGAGCCGGAACCATTTCATATGCTGCCTCTGGAATTCAAATGAACTCAAGAAGAGATTACAGGAATGACCCGTGGCATTTTTCACTGAATTTGGGCAGCAAGAGGGATGTATGCCGAAGTTAATGGCGGAAGCGTATCGGAGTCGAACCGATCAGCGGCTTTGCGGCCGCTCAGTGGTTTTGAAGACCACGCCCACCACCGGATGAAATACGCTTCCGGATTTAGTGTAACGCGAGGGATCTTAGATCGCTCCCTTATGGTTCCCTTATGGTCGCGGTTCGCGGCGACGGCGATGCGTATGGGGACAATGCGGATGGGACTAGTACCGTAGGGGACTGCGGCGGGGCGGGGGTCTGGTAAACTTGGGCACCTTGTATGAAAACTTCCCGAATTGCCACACTGCTGCTATTTTTGCCGGCTGTTGCCAGCGGAGTCGTTTTGACTCTGGGTCCAAGTTCACAGGCGGTCACTTTTACCGGAACCGGTCTTAATTCGAGCGGAGCCGGAACGACCCGGATATCGTGGGGCTCCTGCACGTACGACGGAGCGACCACCACGTGCACGGTGTCGGGCCCTTACACGGGGCTGGGGACCGGCGGGACGTACCGGTTTGTGCTGACCTATCCGGGGAACGGGCTTTCGCCATTGGGCACGGTGGCGTCGCCTCCGGGCAGCGACCTGGTGGTCTATAGCCTGAGCGCTGGGACGTTCGGCTTCTCGCTGGCGCCGAATGGCGGCGGCGACCCGGTGAATTTTTATAACCTGGCGTTCAACCTGTTCTTTTCGTCTGCGACCGATAGCTGCACGGGTGTGAGCGCATGCGCGGTGGGCGCGGTGGGGGCATCGACGGGCGGCACGATCACGGGTCCGGTGAACGGACAGTTCGATACGACACCAGTGATCACCAATCCGGGCGGTGTGGTGACGGCGACCTCGTACGGCGGCTTCAGCGCGATTGCGCCGGCGACGTGGATCGAGATCTACGGTAGGAATCTGGCGACCACGCTGCAGCAGACGTGGGGAGGCGGGGATTTCAAGGGTGCGCAAGCGCCGACCGCGCTGGGCGGGACCACGGTGACGGTCGGAGGGAAGAGCGCGTACGTGGACTACGTGAGTCCCGGGCAGGTGAACGCGCAGGTGCCTTCGGGGCTGGCGAGCGGCCCGCAGCCGGTGGTGGTGACGACCTTCGGCGGAGCGAGCGTGGCATTCACAGTGACGGTGAACGCGACGCAGCCTGGGATTCTAGCGCCCTCGGTATTCCGGCTGCCGCCGAACCAATATGCGGTTGCGCTGTTTCCGGACAACGTGACCTTCGTACTGCCGCCGGGAGTGGTGTCGGGCGTGAGAACAGCGCGGGCGAAGCCGGGCGACACGATCATTCTCTACGGAGTGGGATTCGGGCCGGTGACGCCGGATATCAGCGCGGGTTTGATCGTGCAGCAGGCGAACTCGCTGCCAGGATTCACGGCGGCGTTCGCGGGCGTGCCGGCGACGGTGCAATTCGCGGGGCTGGTGTCGGGGTTCCTGGGGCTGTACCAGTTTAATGTGGTGGTGCCACAGGTCGCGGCGAGCGATGCGGTGCCGTTCACGTTTTCGCTGGGTGGGAAGGCGGGGACGCAGACACTGGTTTTGGCGATCGGGAATTAATAGATCGCTCCCTGACGGTCGCGGTTCGCGGGCCCGTTGAAAGGGAATACAATCTTGCTCGAAGGAGTACTCGTGCGAGATTTTCGAGTTGTTTGGGCGATGGCCGCGATGTGCGGCGTATGCATGGCGCAGGCGCCGGCCAACGGCAAGAAGCGGATTCTGGTGATCGGGCAGACCAAGGGCTTCCAGCATGATTCGGTGCCGGTCGCGATGGCCAACATCTGGAAGTGGGGACGCGATACCGGCCTGTGGGAAGCGTAGCTGCGCACCGATACCGAGCTGATCACCAAGAAGAAGCTGGAGGCCAACGCGAAGACGCTGCCCAACTTCGACGCAATCGTGTTTGCGAGCAGCACGGGTGAACTGGATTTGAGCGATGACCAGAAGGCCGACCTGCTGGCGTTTGTCCACGATGACGGGAAGGGTTATGTGGGCGTGCACGCTTCGAACGACGCCAATTACAAGTGGAATGAATGGGCGCTGTTGACGGGCGGATGGTTCGACCAGCATCCTTGGAATACGTTCGAGGCGCCGATCGTGAGCGAGGATTCCGAATTTCCGGCGACGCGGCATTTCCCGAAGGCGTTTATGAAGCGCGATGAGATTTATCAGCTGAAGAACTTCTCGCGCGACAACGTGAATGTACTGCTGCGGCTGGACGAGACCAAGCTGAAGTACGACAACAATCCGCGCGTGCATCGCGAGGACCGCGATTTCGCGGTGGCGTATTCGAAGATGTACGGCAAGGGGCGCGTGTTCTATTCGACGCTGGGACACACCAACGAGAGCTGGGACGATCCCGACATTCAGAAGATGTACTTCGAAGCGATCCGCTGGGCGCTGGGATTGACGGAAGGCAGCACGAAGTCGCACCCGAAGCGGTAAGGCCGGTTACTTCACGCCGATGGAGACGGCCTCGCTCCAGGCGTCGGGGAAATGAAGGCTGAGGAAGATGCTTCCAGACAGAGTGTCCTGGGGGAGAATCACGTTCACCTGATAGAGGCCGACGGCTCCCCCGCCGAGACCGGCGAAGATGGGGGTAACGAGGCGCGACGACGAGGGGGCGGAGAACTCCACGGTGGGAGTTGTCTCGAGGCTGGCGGGCGAAGCGGCGAGCGTGCCATCGGGGACGACGGGGATGGTCGGACCCAAGCCGATGGCCCACACGATGATGGGGCCGCCGGGCGCGGCGGGATGCCGCGGATCAAGCGCGTTGTATTGCGTGTCGGTGACAGCGAGGATGTGCGGCGCGCGCGGAGAGACGTTCACAGAGACGATGTTGCCCGGCTGGCCATCGCGGGCGATTTGCACGAGGGCCACTCCGGGCGCAGTCCCAGACGGCATCTGGAAGGCGATCTGTCCGAAGGACGAATAGTACAAGGGCGCGAGCACACGGTTGACGGAGACGGTGGCACCGCCGAGTGTGGTGGGCAGAGGAGCTGACGCGGCGACATCGGGAGGGCGCAGGGAGAGCTGTTCGCCCTTGGCGACTACGATATCGCCGGGCGAGACGCTCGCGTAAGGATTGAAGGACGCATTGTCCACCACGCCGCGATATTGAATGACAGGCGGTGCGGGCGGGACGATGGTAAAGTGCACCGGCACCTGCTTCGGGCAGTTGGCGGCGTTGCATTGAAAGGTGACGAAGCCGTCGTTGTAATCGCCGGGAGCAAGTGAAGCGGGGGCGACGGTGACAATGCCGAGGCCCTGGTAGTTATAGGCGCTGACTCCGGGACCGCTGCCGGTGACGTCACTTACTGTCAATGTGCCCAATCCCGAGTTCGCCAGCGCGATGTACGGAAGAAACGGATACGTCGTGGCGGGGCCGCCTTGCGCGAGGCGGAGGCGGATTTCGGTGGTCGAGGTCCAAGCGATGGGTTGCCGGGTCAGGTGCATCGTGACGGGAATGACTGGCGAACCAGCGACGGAGATGGCGCCGTGATAGTCTCCGGAAGCCATGGCCGGCGGCGGCGCCACCTGGACCATATAGGTTGAGTACATTCGAAGTGTGCCGTTCTGGGAGAACACGACAGCTAACCACATTCCGCCGTCTTGCGTCGAGACGATGGGGCTGGGGCCGGTGCCCGGGAAACTTGCCACGGTGATGGAATGTCCGGGGGCTATGTACTGATCGATGGGTTCCGTGCCGACCCGGACGGTGACGGTGACGACTTGCGGCGCATCGATCGCGTGCAGATCTGAGACAGTGACGGCGGCGGTGTACGTTCCCTGCCCCAAGCGCGTGGTGTCGAGCTGGAATCGGAGCGGGATACAAGGCACCTGGAGCGCTTGATTGAGGCAGGCACCCGGGGCGCCAACGGTAGCGGTCAACCATGTCGCGGAGGGCTCGACGGTAAGGGTGAGGGAAAGCGCGCCATCGCCGATGTTCGAAGCTTCTAGGCCGAAGTTCCCGCTCTTGATGAACAGGAAGTGATTGATTGTTTGAGAGATAGGCCAGACGGCGAGGGTTGCCTACTGGGTACACTCAGGCTCGACAAGAGACTTTCAACAGGTCGAATGCACGCTGCTGTACTGGGGTGGGGGCAGTGACCATCTGGCAGGTTTCCTCGCCCATCTGAACCGTATTGAGGGCTACGGTGCGGAGATCTTGTAGGAGGGTCTGAAAGCTGTGCACCGGCATCCCGTCGTGGGAGGTTTTACTCTGTGCTTTCTCTTTCGCCGATGGGGAGCGTTGCGCGGGCGCCACAATGGAGGTGCGCAGCGCCTCACCGGCGGCCGGCTCGTCGTCGTCAAACAACATCGGGGCCAGCGCTTGGCGCATGTGCCACTCCACGTAATATGCCAGCATGCAGAGGAACACGTGTGCGCAGACACGTTCCTCCAGGTGATGGTGGATGGGCCGGATCTTTAGGTCCACACTCTTCAGGCTGCGAAACGCCCGCTCGACATTGGCGAGCTCTTTATAGTGGCGGACCGCTTGTTCGCTAGATGCCGATGCCGTTGGCACCGTGGTACGGATGACATAGATCCCGTCCAGCGCAGCCTCCCGGTCGATGCTCGCCTGGTTGCGTTCATAGGTGAATCCGTTGCTGCGGATGCGATAGTGAAAATGTTTGGCCATCTTGTAATGTCCCAGCGCCTTACCGACGGCGACGGCGATTCGCTCTTTGCCTCGCAGTCGTCGAGTCTTCCGCTGCGTGGCGGCCTTGGCCTTCTCCAGTTCTTTTTCGGTTGCGGCCAGTAACTCTCCCCGCTTGCGCGAACGCTCGGCAGCTAACAGAGGATTGCGACAGGCGATCAAACGCTCGCCAGGAAACGCCTGGTGAGCGATCTCAGCCAAGTCCGTCTGGTCGAACAGGGACAGTTGCAGCACGCCATCGGACGCCAGTTTCTTGATGGCCGGCGCGCGCAATGCCGTAATCCACTCCAGACCGGGCACCGGCTGGAGGTCCTCGCGAATGCGGGCGGTGGTAAGCATGCCGCGATCACCCACCAGCACTAATCGCTGCAGGCCGAAACGCTCCCGCAGCTTGCGTACTTGCGCGGCGACCGTCTTAGGGTCGGCGGTATTGCCGGGGAACACCTCCATGGCTACGGGACAACCTTCGGCATTGGTGAGCAAGCCACAGACAATTTGCGGATTGCCGCTACGCTCGTCGCGCGAGTGGCCGAAGCGCGCCAGTGGACAGTGATGGCCCTCAAAGTAAGTGGAAGTCACATCGTAGAGCACCAGACAACCATCAGAGAGGTGACGCTTGGCGAGAGCCTGCTCGATGCGCTCCTGCCGTGGCAGCAACCAATCCATAGCCTCGTATAAATCATCGGCCGTGGCCGAAGCCAGATGAAGCGACTCGGCCAGGGAACTGGAAGCGGTCTCCTCATCCAAGCCGCGGGCCGTGGCGAGTTTGGAGCGAGGATCGAGGATGCGGGCGGTAATGAGGGCGCAGATGAGATCGCGCTCGGGGCAACGAGTGCGGGAGAGCAGATCGTGAAGGCCGAGATGGCGAAGAGTGCCGAGGACGGCGGCGACATGGCCATGCGGAAGCGAGCGGAGGATCTGAAAGGCTTGCTGGCGGGCGATCAGATCCTCCCCCTTCAAGACGCGGCGCAAGAGATCGACTTGAGAGGCGGGCCAGGAGGAGAGATTGGCGAGGGTACGCTTGTGAACCTTGGAGCCGATGCGGACCGATTCACGGAGGAGGATGGCGGGAGGAGAGTTGCGGTTGGGGACAGATTCGACGTACATGGGTCTACTATACAACTATGTTAGCCTTTAAACAAGACATATATGTCTAATTACATGGGTACACTGCGCACCCCGCTAAAACCCGAATGTTCAAATTCTTCAAGATCTTACGGGGAAAATGGCGTCAAAAAGAGCGGGAACTTCGGTCTAGGGCCTGCACGGGCGCTGCGGCACCCACCGCGACCGTGACGGGGCCAACAACGCTATTCGACAAGCGCAGTATGGGGGCGGCAGCAGCACCGGCCGCCAGCCACACCAGGAAAAACGCGCATCTCACGCTACTAAGACCCGCGAAGGGCGGTTCCACTACAGCGCTTGTTCGAGATCGGCGATGATGTCCTCGGGCGCTTCGATGCCGGCGGAGAGGCGCACGAGGTTGTCGCGGATGCCCATGCGGAGGCGATGCTTGGGCGAGAGCTCGCGGTGGGAGCTCATGACGGGGTAGAGCATCATGGTGTGGACGTCACCGAGCGAAGTGGCGCGCACGATCATCTTGAGGGCGTCCATGAAGCGGAAGATCTCTTCCCTGCCCGCGTCGCGGATTTCGAAGCTCATCATGGCGCCGTAGAGTCCCTCGGGAAAGAGGCGGCGGATGGTGGGGGCGTCGGGATGCTGCGGGATCGCCGGTGAAGAAGACGCGTTCCACGCGCGGGTGGGCGGCGAGCCAGGAGGCGACGCGGCAGGCGTTGGCGCACTGGCGCTCCATGCGCAGCGGGAAGGTCTTGATGCCGCGCATGGTGAGGTAGCTTTCGAAGGGGCCGAGCACGGGGCCGATCGTGCGGCCGAGGGCGCGCAGAATTTCGGCGTGCTCCTTATTGGTGACGACGACGCCGCCGAGCACGTCGCCATGGCCGGCGAGATATTTGGTGACGCTGTGGACGCTGAAGTGTGCGCCGAGTTCGAGCGGGCGCGCGAGCAGCGGCGTGGCGAAGGTGTGATCGACCACGAGCGCGGCGCCGGCTTCGCGGGCGATCTCGGCGATGCGGTCGATTTCGCCGACGCGCAGCAGCGGGTTGGAGATGGTCTCCATCACGATGCAGCCGGGCTGGGCTTCGGCGACGACCTTGCGGAGCGCGTCAAGGTCGCAGACATCGGCGAAGCGCACGCTGACGCCGGCCGGTTCGAAGACGTTCATCAGCAGGCCGACGGTGGCGCCGTACATGGCGCTGGCGGCGACGATGGAGCGGCGGCGATCGGTGAGGGCGGCGGCGATGGCGGTGTGGAGCGCGGCCATGCCGCTTGCGCAGGCGAGCGCGGCATCGCCGGCTTCGAGCACGCACATGAGCTCTTCGAGCGCGCCGGTGGAGGGGTTGTCATAGCGGGCGTAGCAGTAGCCCTTCTCCTGGTCCGCGAAGACGCGGTCCAACTGCTCCATCGAATCGTAGTAATAGCTGGTGGCGAGGTGAATCGGCGTGGTGACCGGGGTGTGGGTACCGGATTTCTTGCGGTCGCCTGAGTGAACTGCCTGGGTATGGATCTTCAAACCTAAAACCTACTTCCTTTTCCAGCGAACGCCGCTCTTGGTGTCCTCAAGGATGATGCCCTGGGCCAGGAGCTGGTCGCGAATCTGATCGGCAAGCGCGAAATCGCGCGATTTTTTGGCGGCGGCGCGGGCCGCGATTTGGGTATCGATTTCGGCGTCGGAGAGCTCGCCGGCCTTAGCGGTGGGCTGGAGGACGTCGAAGATGGAATCGAAGCGCGCCAGGAATTCGAGGGCGGCGGCGGTGTTGCCCGCGCGGAACTCGCCGCTATCCATGGCGCTGTTGATATCGCGCACGAATTCGAAGACGGCGGCCAGGGCTTCGGCGGTATTGAGATCGTCGTTGAGGCTATCGATGAAGGCCTGCGAGGCTTGCGCGGTGCGTTCCGCGAGGATGGCGCTGAGGCCCTCGGCGTAGCGATCGGTTTCGAGGCGGAGCTTGAAATTGCGCAGGCGCTCGATGGCGATGCGGGCGGCCTTGAGTCCATCGAGCGTGAAGTTGAGGCTCTTGCGATAAGGCACGGAGGCGAGCAGATAGCGGATGGACTCGGGCTCGTAGCCTTTGGCGACCAGGTCGCGGAGCGTGTAATAGTTGCCCAGCGATTTCGACATCTTCTGGCCTTCCACCATGAGGAACTCGGCGTGGAGCCAGAAGCGCGAGAAGAGTTTGCCGGTGAGCGACTCGGATTGCGCGATCTCGTTTTCGTGATGCGGAAAGACGAGATCAATGCCGCCGGCATGGATGTCGAGCGTCTCGCCGAGATACTTGATGGCCATCACGGAGCACTCGATGTGCCAGCCGGGGCGGCCGGGCCCGATGGTGGTATCCCAGAAGGGCTCGCCTTCTTTGGGAGTCTTCCAGAGGGCGAAATCGCGCGCGTCAGCCTTTTCGTACTCATCGACATCGACGCGGGCGCCGGCGAGGTTGCCGGAGAAATCGTTATGCGAGAGCTTGCCGTAGCCGGGGAAGCTGGCGATTTTGAAATAGACGGAGCCATCGCTGGCGTAGGTGTGCTGCGAATCTCCGAGACGCTCGATGGCGGAGACCATATCGTGGATGTGCTCGGTGGCGGGGGCGAGGCGCTCGGGGCGCTCGAGGCGCAGCATGCGGCAATCTTCGAGGAAGGCCTCGGTATAGATCTTGGTGTACTGGTCGAGCGACTGGTGCTGGGCCACGGCGTTGCGGATGATCTTGTCATCCACGTCGGTGATGTTCATGACGTGGTTGAGTTGGAAGCCGTTGGCGCGAAGCACCTTGCGCAAGAGGTCCACGAAGGTGAAGGTACGGAAATTGCCGATGTGGGCAAAATCGTAGACGGTGGGGCCGCAGGTGTACATGCGGACGGTGTTGTCGCTCGCCGGGGTAAACTCCTCGACCTGTTGTGACAACGTGTTGTAGAAGCGCAGCGCCATAATGTGATGGGAAATTTCATCGTAACAGACGCGTGCGCGTGGCTGCTCATCCGTGGTCACTCAACCCCGATGGGTGAGGGGGCGGGCTACGGCGGCCTGAACCCGCCGCAGGAGCTCGGCTGCAGTGAACGGCTTGCTCAGGAAATCGGCGCCCGTGGGAATGCCGGAGGCCGGCAAGGTGTAGCCGGAGATGAAGAGAACGGGGAGGTTGGGATAGATTTCACGCAGACGGAGGGACAGCCGCGGGCCATCGAGGTCCGGCATTACGACATCGAGGACGGCGAGCGAGATGGGCTCTTCGCTGGCTTCGACAAGTTGCAGCGCCTGAGTGCCGCAGGATGCGGAGAGCACCCGGCAGCCGGCCTTCCTCAGGACGACGGTGACGACGTTGAGGATGATGGCCTCGTCGTCGGCGACCAGGATCAGGGGGCCCACTTGCATCCAACCAATCGTATCGCCGAGGTACAAGCACTCACAAGTTGGGAGCGGAGCGAACCGGATAGTTGCTCACTATACTCCGAATTGTCTGAGGTGGTGATCGGCGTGGCGAAAGCCCCAGCGCATCCACTCGGCGGGGGTCAGGGGGCCGAAGATGGGGTGCTCGGCGGCGAATGTGCCATCTCGGCGCTGGCGGATTTGCGGTCGAGCGGAAGCATGCGGCCCCACCGCGACGGAGTGCGGGGCGTCAATAGGGCGAGGCTATCGTCGAGGCGGATCATGATGATTTAAGTTTCGCGTACTTTTTGCGGGGACCCGGTCAACGAGCCGCGACCGTCAGGGAGCGTTGCGGCGCGTGGTGTGCGGGTAGCGCTCCCTCACGGTCGCGGCTCGTTGGGGTTTTAGGTCACTTTGAGGAGGACGAAGGTGAGGTCGTCGTATTGGGCGGCATCCTGGATCCAGGCCTTCATTTCGGTGACGATGTGGGAAGACATTTCGTCGACAGAAAGGTGGGCGACGGAGCGGGTGACGGATTTGAGGCGGTCCTCGCCGAACTCTTCGTCGGCGGGGTTGAGGGCTTCGGGGACGCCGTCGGTGAAGGCGATGAGGAGGTCGCCGGGATGGAGGGAGAGCTCGACTTCCTCATAGACCGCGCAGGGGAAAAGGCCGATGACGGTGCCGCCGGCCGGGAGTTCTTCGATGCTGCCATCGGCGCGGAGGAGATATGGCGGATTGTGGCCGGCGTTGACGTAGCGCAGGCGGCGATCGCAATCGTCCCACTGCGCGTAGAAGAATGTCGCGTAACTGTTGGTGCCGGTGGAGCGGTAGAGGAAGTGATTCATGCGCGCGGCCAGGTCCGGCAAGGGCAGTTCGGGCTGGGTGGACAGGACGCGCAGGGAGGCCTGGACGACGGACATGATGAGCGCCGCGGGCACGCCTTTTCCGGCGACGTCGGCGAGGGCGATGCCGGTGCGGCCGGCGCCGAGGTCGAGGAAGTCGTAGTAGTCGCCGCCGACGCTGCGGGCGGGGATGCTGACGGCGGCGAGGGTGGCGGAGGCGGTGGCGAGCGATTGCGAGGCGAGCAGGCGCTTCTGCACTTCGACGGCGAGCGCGACGTCGCGGCGGAGCTTCTCCTGCTCGAGGACGCGGCCGGTGAGGCGGGCGTTTTCGAGCAGCAGGGCGAATTGATTGGCGCAGCCGAGGAGGAGGCGCTTCTCGTCGCGGGAGAATTCGTCGCGGCCGAGCGGCGGGCCGAGCATCAGGATGCCGACCACCTCTTTGCTGGTGCGCAGCGATACGGCGAGGCGGGCTCCGGTGGCGCGCAAGGTCGCAATCTCCGGGACCTTGTCGGGACGGTATTCGGCGGCCCATCGCTGCCAGGCATCGAGATCCGCAGCGCTGACCGGCAGGGGCGCGGCGTAGGTGCGCAGGCGGTTCGAGAGCAGGCCGTCGCGGGGAATCTCGAACGCAGCGGAATCCAACTCTGGGACGCTGACGGTGGAGCGATAGGGGCCGGCGCCATCGCTTTCGAGAATGATGGCGGATTGGGCACCAAGCGCGGCGCGGACGGATTCCAGGGCGGCGCGAATGGCGTCGCGGAAGGACGTGGCGCGGCGCGACGCATCGATCAGCTCGGTCATCAGCGCGGTATCGGGCGCGGCCGGTTCGGTATCGCGCCACTCGCCGCGGGACAGGCCATCGAGCAGGCGGCGCAGTCCGCGGACTTCGGGCACCCATCGGGCATCGGGATCGTTGCGGATGGCGACCATGGGCGAGAGCATAGTGGCCGACCATGCGGGGAAGAAGGAGGACGCGAGCGTGACGATGGTGATGGTGACGGCCGCGATCACGAAGGGCAGCGGGCCGACATTGTGGATGGCGAGCGCGCGAACCACGAAGTACGCCGCGGCGAGAGAAGCAGCGCCGCCGATCGCGATGCCCCAGGCCGCCATCTTCAGGCCGGAGCCGACCACGAGAGCGAGCAGGTCGCGCATCAAGGCACCGAGGGCCATGCGAGTCCCGATTTCGACGGTCCGCTGGCGCACCGCGTAGGAGACCACGCCATAGGCGCCGAGGGTGGCGAGGAGCAGCGCCGCGAGGGCGAAGAAGATCATCACGTAGGAGGCGATGCGCTTGACCGCGACGGATTCCTCGATGACGGCGGTCATCATGCGGACGTCCTGGATGGGCTGCGCCGGGTTAACCGCGCGGATGGCGGCGCGGACCTGGCGCACGAGGTCCGCCTCCGGAAGAGCGGAGCGCACCAGGAAGTTCATGGGGTTGACGGGGACCACGAGCGCGGGCAGATAGATCTCGGGGAGAGGAGCGTTATCGAGGCCGTTATTGCGCACGTTGCCGATGACGCCGACCACCTGAAAGAGGTCGCCCTTGACGTGGTTGAAATGGCCTGTAGCGCCGACCGGATCCTGGTTGGGCCAATAGCGTTTGGCGGTGGCCTCATTGATGACCGCCGCGAGCGGGCTCTCGCCGGTATCACGCTGGCTGAGAAAGCGGCCGCGGTGAAGCGGAATCTGAATGGCGCGGAAATAGTCCGGATTCACGGGCAGGTAGCTGACGGATTCACCGGTGCTGGCGCGCGCGCCGGGGCCTTCGGGGTAGATCGAGGTTCCGAGGCAGCAGCCGTCCATGGGCAACTGGTTGACGAAGCCTGCGGCGGCCACTCCGGGGATGGCCTGGAGTGCATCCACGAGCCGCGCCTGGTAGGCCACGCGGCTGGGCTTGCCGGGGATCGCATCGGTGGCAAAGGTGAGTTGAAAGGTCAGGAGGTGGTTGGGATCGAAGCCGGGCCACACGCGGATGAGGCTGCGGAGTTCGCCCACCATGAGCGCGCTGAGCGTGAGCAGGACGAAGGCCAGGGCGATTTCGGCAACCACGAGCGAGCGGGAGAGCCGGTTGCTGCGCGCGCCGGCGGAGGCACGCACACCAGCGCTGAGGATTTCATTCGGCAGGGTGCGGCCGGCCTGCCAGAGAGGCGCCAGGCTGCTGAGCACCGCGGCCAGCAGGGCGGCGGCGAGCGCGAAGGAAATCACGCGCCAATCGACGGCGAGTTCATTGATGCGCGGACCAGTGGAGGCGGCGTAGGAGACGAGAAGGCGCACCAGGACAGCCGCGAAGAGAAGTCCGCCGACCGCTCCGGGAAGCGAAACGCAGATGCCTTCGAGGCAGAACTGGAGAGCGAGCTGGCGCAGCTCGGCACCGAGTGCGACGCGCACGGCGGTGTCGCGGGCGCGGGCGATGCTGCGGCTTACGAGCAGGCCGCCGACGTTGGCGCAAGTTAGAAGCAGCAGCAGGATGGCGGCGGCGAATAGGAGCAGCAGGATGGGCCGCACGTCCTTGGCGACGAGTTCGCGGAGATTGTCGACGCGTGCGGTGAAGTTGAGGTGAGAGGCAGGTTCGCGGGCGGCGATCGAGGCGGCGATCTGCTTGACCTCGGCCTGCGCCTGCGCGAGCGCGACGCCGGGGCGAAGGCGAGCGTAGGCGAAATCGAAATTGGTGCCGTCGTTCTCGCGCTGGTCGCGTCCCGAAGGGTCGAGCGGAAGCCAGATATCGATCTGGTTGGAATTGTACGGACCGGAAAGCGGCAGCTGGAATCCGGGCGGCATGACGCCGGCGACCGGGTAGACGCGTCCATCGAGCGTGATGGATTTATTGAGCACGGCGGGGTCGGCGCCGAGATGCTGCCAGAGGCCGTAGGAGATCATGGCGGCGGGTTCGGCGCTGCCTTCGGGGAACCAGCGCCCGAGCCGCGGAGGGATTCCGAGTCGGTTGGCCAGATTCGGTGTGACGAGGACGGCATTCACGTAGAGCGGCGGACCGGGCGCTGTGAGGTTGTAATTGGCGTAGCGCATCCTGCCGAAGACATCGAAACTCCGGGCACGCTGCTGAAATTCGCGGGCGTCGGGCGGCGTGAAGGAGGACATGTGATCGGGATCGTTGAAGGAAGCGCCGAGCACGGAGACGAAGCGCTCGCCGTGCTCGAAAGGGACGGGTGTGAGCAGCAGGGTGTTGATGACGGTGTAGATCGCGGTGGCGGAGCCGATGCCGAGGGTGAGGGCGATGACGATCAGCAGGGCCATCGCCTTGGCGCTTTTCCAGGACTGCAGGGCTTGCAGCATCGAAACGCAATTATAGGGTATGGCGAAGCAGGGCGAGGCCTGATCGCGCGGGCGCAGGTACAATAATGCGATGAAACGCTGGCTGGTTTATGTGTTCCTGGTAACTCCGCTCGCGGCGCAGAAGGCGGCGCCGTTCGAAGTGGAGGAGGCGACGATCGCGCAGGTGCACGACGCGATGAAGGCCGGGCGGCTGACCTGCCGCGCGCTGGTGGGCCTGTACCTGAAGCGCATCGAGGCCTACGACAAGAACGGGCCGGCGATCAATTCCATCGTGACGGTGAATCCGGAGGTGGAAAAGCAGGCCGCGGAACTGGACGCACGCTTCGCGCAATCCGGCCTCACGGGGCCACTGCACTGCGTGCCGGTGATCGTCAAAGACAACTTCGAGACTAAGGGGCTGCAGACCACCGACGGCGCGCTGGCACTGGCGGGCTACCTTCCCGAAAAAGACGCGTTCCAGGTGAAGCGCGTGAAAGAGGCGGGCGCGCTGGTGCTGGCGAAATCGAACATGGCGGAGTGGGCCTTCAGCCCGTACGAGACGGTGAACTCGATTCTGCCCGGGTACACGCGGAATCCGTATGCGCTGGACCGGGTGACGGCGGGGTCGAGCGGCGGAACGGCGGCGGCGATTGCGGCGAGCCTCGGCCTGGTCGGGCTGGGCAGCGACACGGGTAACTCGATCCGCGGCCCGTCGTCGCACCAGGCGCTGGCCGGGATCCGGTCGACCATGGGGTTGACCAGCCGCGCGGGCGTGCTGCCGCTCAGCTTGCTGGCCGATATCGCGGGGCCGATGTGCCGAACGGTGGAAGACGCGGCCAAGGTCTTTCAGGTGATCGTGGGCGAGGATCCCGATGACCCGGTGACGGCGGCGGCGAAGGCGCACCTGCCGCGCGACTACACGGCGTCGCTCAAGCGCGATGGACTGCGCGGAGCGGTGATCGGAGTGCTGCGGCAGGCTTACGAGCGCGAGACCACGGACCCGGAGATCGTGCGCATCTTCACGGCGGCGGTGGAGGATTTGAAGCGCGCGGGCGCGACCATCGTGGACCCGGCGACGGTGGAGGGGCTTGCCGAGATCCGGCGTCCGCGCGATGCGGGACCGTGCATGGGCTTCAAGTACGACCTCAATCATTTCCTGGCGGCGCGCGGCGATCGCGTCCCGGTGAAGAACCTGACGGAGATCATCAAGTCGGGACGCTTCCATCCCTCGGCGCAGTTCCGTCTGGAGAGCGCGGAGAAGGGTCCGGAGAACGGACCGGAATCGCCGGGATGCGTGGCCGACCGCGAGTATCGCGAGAAGGTGCGCGAGGCGGTGGTGAAGACGATGGACCGTCTCAAGCTGGATGCGTTCGTGTATCCGACGTGGAGCAATCCGCCGCGGCTGATTGGCGATCTGAATACGCCGGCCGGGGACAACAGCCAGTTCTACTCGCCGACCACGGGCTTCCCGGCGATCAGTGTGCCGATGGGCTACTCGCGCGGCGGGACGCTGCCGGCGGGAATGACGATCTACGGACGCGCGTGGAGCGAGGAGTCGCTCATTCAATACGCGTACGCGTACGAGCAGGCAACGCACCACAGGCGGGCTCCGGCATCGACGCCGCCGCTGCGATGAAGGCGTGTAGGCCGACAGAGCCGCGACCGCAGGGAGCGTTCGCTCGTCCGCGCGCAAGCTAAAGCATACGCCACCCGGTGGGGTGGGGCATGCTTTAGCGTTGCCCATTCTAGTGCTGCTTTTGGCAGCCTGCGGGGAAGCGCCTAAGAAGGTGGAGGCGCCGCCTCGCGATCCCACGATGGAAGCGTCGTACGGGCAGGCGGTGGCGGAGCTGGCGGCGGCGGGGCGAGAGGCCAAGGCGTTGATCGCGGCGGGGAAGAACGACGCGGCGGCGGTGGTGATCACGCACGGGCAACCGCTGATCGCGACCGTGCTGGCGGCGCCGCACCCTACGCTGGCGGCCATGGAAGCCGCGTCGGACCTGGACGAGCTATACGGGCAAATGCTGCTGGCGAACAAGAACTACGGGTGGGCGCGCATGCTCTTTCAGAAAAACCGTTCGCGGTGGATGCATTGGACTCCGCAGACGGAGGACACGGCACGGCGGCGCAAGCAGGCGGACGCGGCGATCGCGGAGTGCGATCGCGCGATTGCGAAATAGCTAGTTCGCGGTGGGCGCTTTCAGAATGTGATCGACCACCAGGACTTCGAGCGGCGCTTTGCGGTTTTCCAGTTTCAAGCCGATCGACTCGAGCGCGGAAAAGAGAGAATCGTCGGAGACTCCGTCGAGCAGGCGGAGCGCCTCCGGCGGCAGCGGCTGTCCGGCCGCGATCGCGGCGCGAATCATCATGGCGCGGAATTCTTCGGGCGTGAAGGTGAGTGTGAACGTGAAGCCGCCCTTGCGATCGGTCATGTCCACCACGGGCTTGTCGGTGAAGCGTGCCAGCAGGTCGGCGAGCATTTGCATGGTGAGCTTGACGCCGCTGATGGTGCCGTTGGCATTGATGGAGAAGGACGAGCCGTGGCCGAGCGCGACGCTGGTGCCGCCGGCCCCGGCGGTGGCGGCGACGTCCACATTCCCCTTCTTGATCTCCTCGGTATCGATGGGAACCTCCTCCACCTTCAAACCTCCTTTGGCCACCACCAGGCCGTAGACCGGGAAATCCTTGGTCTCTCGGTGGACCTTCAACTCGAAGCGGTCGGCGAACAGGGCTTGCAGCATCTCCGGCACCTGCTCGCGGGTTGCGCCGGCAGGCAGTTTGGCATCGATCTCGTAGCGTTCCGAGCCCAGCCAGGCGGGCCCCTCGACCTGGTAGTTCTTTACCTTATAAGCCGACTGGATATAGTCGCGAAGCGCGAGGGAACGCGAGTGGAGCTGGGCTCCATCGATTTTGATGCCGGCGAGCACCTGTCCGGCGGATGGCGGCGGCGAGGGTTTGATGGAGGCCACTTCGAATTCCAGGCGCGGCGGCGCGGTCTGCCCGAAGGCCGCGACAGAGAGAAGAACGAAGGAGTGCATCACGTTCATAAAGAGCTATACGCTTTCCGGCGAAAAAAGATCCATCGAACCGGCGCCGCAGGATTCGCGGACGACTAAGGTGCATTCCAACAGGACGTCGCGCGCCGGCATTTTGGGTCGATCCAGACGTTCCAGCATAACCCGCAGCGCGGCCTCGCCGATATCGCGGCAGGGCTGGTGGACGGTGGTCAAGGGGACCGGCAGGAGGGCGGCGTAGTTCACGTCGTCGATGCCGACGATGCGGATATCGCGCGGGATGCGCAGTCCGGCGGCGAGCAGCGGTCTGCATCAAGTGCGCGGCAACACGGTCGTTGGCGCAGACGAAGGCCTCGCACTCGCGGGCGGCGGCGCTCGAGCGGGAAGCGGTCGCCGGCGGGCATGGTGAAGACGTGGCCGGCGGCGTCGAACTCACGCAGGGCGTCGTGGAAGCCGCGGACGCGCGCCTTGACCGTGGTCGCCTGGCCTTCGACGCGCACAAAGCCGACGCGGCGGACGCCCAGGCGGAGCAGGTGTTCGGTGGCAATGTAGCCGGCGCGGTGATTATCGATGCCGACCAGGTCGCAGGCGCGGCGGCCGGCGGATTCCTCGGGGCGGCGGTCCAGCAACACTACCGGAATGCGCGCGACGTCAATCAGTTTCATGACGCGCACGTTCACCCTGGCGCTGGCGGCGCTGAATTCCAGGGGAGCAAAAAAGATGCCGGCGACGCGGCGCGCGATGGATTGGCGCGCCAGTTCGATGGCCTGCTCCTCTTTGGGATCGCTCCTGACGGTCGCGGCTCGGAGAGAGGGCGCTGGTCGGCGTGGGCCCAGAGCAGGGCGTGACCGGCGGCGTCGGGTGAGGCGGCGATGCCCTGACAGATGGGTTCGAAGATCTCGGTTTCGCCGAGGTTGGGGATGACCAGGCCGAAGAGCAGTCCACCGCGCCTCTGCTGTTCGGCGCCGCGCACGAAGGTGCCGGAGCCGGCCACGCGGTCGAGCAATCCTCGCTGCTGCAGTTCGCGAACGGCGCGGCCCACCGTGATTCGCGATACGACGAAGCGCTGGATGAGCGCCGCTTCGCTGGGAAATTTCTGGCCGGCGGTGTACTTTCCGCTACGGATATCGCGCTCCAGCCGCTCCGTAATCTGCTGATACATCGGTTTCTGTGCGGCCGCCATCGTCAAAGCTGTTATATCAGCTTTATAGCCAGAAAAGCAACCTGCCATAATAAAAACTCATCCTATCGGTATCGGATGAGATCGCCGCGTAGCTGACCCCGTTCCGTACGTCCCCGAGCCAGACGGTTCCCAAAGAAGAAAAAGGAGACTCGATATGACGAACCTTAACGGACCTTCCAAACGTTACCTGCTGGTGAGCGATTTCGACCAGACGCTCAGCTTTCACGATTCCGGCCACGTGCTCGCGGAGCTGGCCGGTATTCCGAATTTCGGCGAGCGCGTCGCCGGCCTTTCCGACATTCACCTGGTGCAGCAGGGCGGCGAGCTGGCGTACCTTCTGTTGCATGACCCGGAGTACCGCAAGGTGCGCAGGGAACATTTGATCGAAGTGGGCAAGCGCATCCGGCTGAAGAACAATATCGGCCTGCTGGTGAAGCTACTCAATAATCTGGGCGGACATGAATTTTCGTTCTACGTGGTTTCGGCAGCGCCGGAAGAGCTGGTGAAATCGGCGCTCGAAGGGTTGGTGGAGGCCGATCACATCTTCGGCACGCGCTTCCGGTGGAACGAGGAAACGGGCGAGATCGCGTCGATCGTTCGCCTGCCGGCGGGCTATGGCAAAGTCGCGGTGGTGGACGAATTGCGCGAACAGCTTGCGATCGCGCAGGATCGCCTGGTGTACGTGGGCGACGGCAGCAGCGACGTTCACGTGATGCTGCACGTCAACCGGCTGGATGGGTTGACCATCGCGGTCAGCGAGAACCGCTACATCCAGCCGATTGCGGACCGCACGATTCTTAGCGACGACGCGCTGAGCGTTCTGGTGCCGCTGCTGGAAGACCTGCTGGGCTGGAGCGCTTCGAAGATCCGCGCGTATTTCGACACGCAGGGCTTCGCGCTGCGCGAGTGGGACAAGGTGCGCACCGATACGATCACGCTGTGCCCTACCGATCGCGGTGAGAGCAACGCCGCGATCGCGTAAGGGACAATGGCCATGGATACGTCACTGGAACTTCGCTCCGCAATCGCCGTCGAACTTCCCTGCCCTCCCGATGAGGCGCGGCGGCGGCGCGCCTTCTGGTCGACGATGGCCTGCTTCCTGGTGCACGGACTGGTGGTTTCCACCTGGGTATCGCGGATCGCTTCGGTGAAGGGCGCGCTGCACCTTGGCGATGGTTCGCTGGGACTGGCGCTGCTGGGCACCGCGATCGGGTCGGTGACGGCGATACCGGTCTGCGGATCGCTGGTGGGACGGTATGGCAGCCGCCTTATGGCGCAGTGGACGGCGTCGGGATTCTGTCTCTCGCTGGTGGCGATCGCGTTCGCGCGCGACGGCAGCTCGCTGTTCGCCGCGCTGCTGCTTTATGGCGCGATGGCGGGCGCCAACGACGTGGCGATGAACGCGCACGCGGTGGCCACCGAAAAATTGCTGGGGACGCCGACGATCTCGCGTTTTCATTCGATGTTCAGCATCGGAGGAATCGTGGGCGCCGGATTGGGAGCCGCCATCGCGGGCCGCGGCGTGCCGGCGACGGCACACCTGGTGGGAGCGGCGATCGTAATCCTCGCGTTCACGCTGACCGCGACACGGCGGCTGGTGGAAACTCGCAACGGCGCGGCGCACGCGGCCCACGCCAGTTTCCGGCGAATTCCGGGCGTGCTGCTGGCGCTGAGCGCGATCGGCTTTTGCATCTTCCTCTCCGAAGGCGCGATCGCGGATTGGACCGCGGTGTACCTCAAGCAGATTCTGGGAGCGGGCGAAGGGTTGGCGCCGCTCGGGTACGCGGTCTTCTCGGCCGCGATGGCAGTCTTCCGGCTGACCGGCGACGCGATCACGCTGCGGTTGGGTCGCGCCCGGGTGATCCGCTACGGCGGCAGCATCGCGGCGGCGGGCCTGACGTTCGCGCTGCTGGTGCATTCGCCGTACTGGGCGATGGCCGGCTTCGCGGCGGCGGGCGCGGGATTCTCTTCCATCATCCCGCTGGTCTTCGCCGCGGGCGGCCGCATCCCGGGCGTCGGCGAGGGCGCGGGAGTGGCGACGGTCAGCGGCCTCGGCTACCTTGGCTTCCTGGTGGGTCCTCCGGCGATCGGATTTCTTTCCGAACTCACGTCCTTGCGCGTCGGGCCTGTTCCTGTTGGTGGCGCTCAGCGCGACGGCGGCGGCGATGGTCAGCGTGGTCACGCGCACGAAAGTAAATCCGCTGGAGTAGGACAGGCCTCCTGGCCTGTCGCTAATTTCTTTTCATTCCGCCGGGAGTTACGGCAGCAAGCGGACAGGCCGGGAGGCCTGTCCCACTGAGGGTTGCGGTATACTCGCCTTTTTGGGTGTCGCTCCGCAGTTAGTCTTCACCGTATAACTAATGAAACTATCCATCCTGGTGCCTCTCTATAACGAGGAAGAGGCGGTCGCGACCTTGCTCGAACGCGTGATCGAAGCGCCTCTACCCGCGGGCATGGAGCGCGAGATTATCGTGGCCGACGATGGGTCCACGGACGCGTCGGTGGAAGAGGTAGAGCGAGTCGCGGCGGCCCATCCCGGCGTGATCACGCTGCTGCGCACAGATCGCAATCGCGGCAAGGGCGACGCGCTGCGCCGCACGATCGCGCAGGCGAACGGGGAATTCGCCATCGTGCAGGACGCCGACCTGGAGTACGACCCGCGCGAGTACGAGCGCATCCTGGCGCCGCTGCTGGACGGCCGCGCCGACGCCGTCTTCGGCTCGCGCTTCATGGTCTCCGGCGAGCGGCGCGTCCTCTACTTCTGGCATTCGCTGGCCAACCACCTGCTCACCGGGATGTGTAACATCTTCGCCGATCTGAACCTGACCGACATGGAGACCTGTTACAAGGCCTTCCGCACGCCATTGCTTAAGAGCATTCCGATCCGCAGCGAGCGATTCGGTTTCGAACCGGAGATCACGATCAAGCTGGCGAAGCGCCAGGCGCGCATCTATGAGACGCCGATCAGTTATAACGGCCGCACCTACGACGAAGGCAAGAAGATCGGTCTCAAGGACGCGTTCGAAGCCTTTTGGGTGATCCTGACATCGTCGCTCTCCGGCGATATTTACGTCGACAAGGACAAGGGCATTCTGGACGCGTTCTCAAGCGCGCCCAACTTCAACCGCTGGATGGCCGACACCATCAAGCCCTACATCGGCAAGCACGTACTGGAGATCGGCGCGGGAATCGGCAACCTCAGCCGCATCCTGATGGGCGGACGCAAACGCTACGTCGCGACCGACCTGGATGCCGAGCACCTGGAGCGCCTGCGCGCGCGCCTCTCCACGCGCCCGCACCTGGAGACCGCGATCCTGGACGCGGCGCGCGCTGAGGATGGCATGCCCTTCCGCGCACAGATGGATACCGTGGTCTGCCTCAACGTGGTGGAACACATCGAAGACGACCTGGGCGCGCTGCGCAATATCCACGCGGCGCTGGTCGAGGGCGGACGCGCCATCATTCTCGTGCCGGAAGGCCAAAGCATCTACTGTTCCCTGGACGAAGAACTCGGGCACTTCCGCCGCTACTCGGAAGACCAACTGCGCGGCCGCATGGCGGAGGCCGGCTTCAAAGTGGAAGCCATGCTGCGCTTCAACCGGATTTCGCGGCCGGGGTGGTGGTTCAACGGAAAGATCCTCAAGCGCCGCACCATCAGCCGTTCTCAATTGAAGAATTTCGACCGCCTGGTGTGGCTGTTCCGCCGCATTGACGCGCACCTTCCGTGGTCGCCGACTTCGATCATCGCCATCGGACGCAAGTAAAATCAGCGAAGAGAATCGAGCACGCGGTGTTTGGCGGATTCTTCCACGTCGAGCGCCACCGTGTAGTAATCGAAATAGGCGAAGCTCGAGACGCCGCCGCGCACCATCTGATATTCGCGGATCGCGTCCTTCCAAATGTCGAAGGCGTCTGTGACGTCGATGTAGAGATAGCGGCGTAAAGACGCCACGCACGCCGAGCGAGGTGGAGCATCACGACGCGGTCGCCGAGCTTTTCTGGTGGGCCAGCAGCGCGCCGGCGGTGAGGTCCATATCGGCCGCGTGCGCGCCAAACGCGCGATGCATCATTTCTTCCAGCTGCCCTTCTTCCAGAGTGCACGCTTATCCACCAGCAGCCGCTCGCCGATGAGATTGGTGGTGCAGCCGCCGTCGCGGTGGAAGAGGTAGACGGGGTCGTCGCCCTGTTTCCACTCCTGAATTTCGGTGTAACCCGGTTCGGGAACGCGGCTCACCACGTAGTTCGCGGCGTCGCGATAGCGCGGGAAATCAGCGTCAACGTAGCCATCGTAAATCGGAATGTTGCGGTGAAGCACGCTGTAGAACGGCGTCTCGCCCCAAAGCACCAGGTGCAGCGCCACGCCGCAGGCGTCGGGCGACTTGCGGATGATCTGGAAAGCCTTGGTCTCCCCATAGCTTCGGTAGAAATGCTGGCGGAAATTGGCGCCCGAAGCGATCACCAGCGAAAGCGTTGCGATGCCCGCGAGCGTCACGGCCAACGCCGCCGAGTTGCTCGGGTACAAGCGCCCGATCACACGATCGATGCCGGCGGCGATCGGGACCAGCAGCAGGGGAAGCGCCGGATACACGTAGCGATACTCCTTGTGGCCCACCACCGAGTGCGCCAGGATGAGACCTGCCGCCAGCGCGACCAGCAGCAGCATCGGGCGCGACTTGCGCACGCCCTCCACCAGGAACCACAGGAACAGAATCAGCGCGCCCGACCACACGCGCGCGAAGCCGAGGATGATGAAATGCCACGGGGCGTGGCCGAACTTGGTGCTGACCTCGTCGATGATGTTGATCTTGTAATACCCGATGATCGAGGCGTAAGGATATGGCAGCGTCATGAAGTCCACCGCCCCGGCGATCGCGGCGCCGATCAGCGCACCCGCGGTGCAATAGAGCACTCTGCGCCAGCCGTTCACCCAGAGCATGGCGAGCCAGAGGATCCCCATCACCAGCGCGAGTTGAATGCGCAGGCAGAAGGACAGGCCCAGCAGCATTCCGCCCAATACCAACCGGGACGGGCGCACGTCTTCGAAGTAGGGAAAGACCAGGTACAGGCCAATCAACATCATGTGCGCGGCCATCACTTCGTTGTGCGCCTTGGGCCCGAAGTAAACCAGTTCGACCCAGACGGCAGAAAGGAAGGCGCCGATCACGGCAGCGCGCGGACCGGCGAAGCGGCGCAGAATCGCCCAGGAAAACCAGACGGCCACCAGCGAGAACAGGCTCAGCACCAAGCGCGCGGCCAGCAGGTACGATCCGGGAGCGATTCGGTCGGCTACGCGAAAGATGCCGGCCACAATGCCGACGAAGAAGTAGGAGCGAACCCCTTCGTCGAACTCCCAGGGGATGAAGCCGTTGCCGAACGCCAGCCGGTGCGCCTGCTCCAGCGTCTGGAAGACTTCATCGGGGTGCTCAAATCCGGGAAAGAGGACGGCCACCGCCATCCGCAGTACCAGTGCCAGCGCACAGATCGCCACCAGCGTCCAGCGCGATTTCAGGATGCGCGGCACGTAGCAGTCGCAACGTTCAACGACTCGCGCCGTCGCGGCGCCGGCTTTGTGAAGCAGCAGGCTAGTTTCTGACATACACGGTATACATGCCGCTACCGAAGACGTAGGAGCGGTAGTTCGCGTGGATCGCGCGCCACATATTCGGGGTGAACCGGCCGGTGCCGGTGTAGAGGATGAACGCATCGAAAAACTTCGACGAAGTCCGCTGCACCAGCGGGGTCTCGTCGAAAATGCCCACGTCCGTATCCACTTTGACAATCGCCGGCTCGAATGGGATGGACTTGCCGGCTTTCAACAACAGGGTCATATTTTCACTGACCACCGGACCGGGAAAAGAAGCGATCAGTTGTACCAGCTTCGCCTGTTCCTCGCGCTGATTCAAGCGCTTCTCGCGAGCAGCGCCTGACCAGCCGGCGGCGTTGGAGGAGTCCACCAGCGTGGGAACGCCGATCAGCAGCGCAGCGGCGCCCAGCAGCAGAAACAGCAGTGGGCGCAGGAGGACCAGGCTCCGATCGCGCTCGTTCCAACTGCGAATAACAAGCACCATGAAGATTCCCGCCAGCGGGCACAAGGCGAGCTGCCAATCGAGACAGTAGTTGATGTTCGCGCCGTCTTTTCCGACTCCCCAGGAGACTACGAACCCGCAGGTCGCGACCAGCCCGAAACCTACCGCGGCGCGGCGCAGAGGGCTAGCTTCCAATCGCGCGGAAAGGGCGTTCTTCCAATTGCGCCAGCCGGAGCGGTTGGTACGCGGGATGCAGACCCAGAAGCCCGCCAGGCCGATCGCGATCAGGCCGGCGAGGTTCCGGGAAAACTCGGCCTGCAGAGTCAACGCCTGTTTCCAGTGAAAGGGATTCACGTTGTAGAGAATCCAGTGGCGGATGACCATGCCGTTCGTGGCCCAGGCGAGCACCAGGAAAACGCTCAATCCGGCCGCGCCGAGGCAGGCGGCAAGCCAGACCGCGCGGGAGAGGCGGATCGCGGCGATCAGCAGGATGCAGGCGGCGGGAATGGCCAGCATCGATTGTTTTGTATACAGGCCCAACAAGAGCAAGGCCATCGCCACCGCCTGGTTGCCCAGCCGGAAGCGTTTGACAATGAGCAGGCTCAAAGCGGTGAATTGCAGCGCAAGGCCGAGCATGTCCACGCGCGCCCATGGCACCCATTGCATGGAGGGGACGAGCAAGGCCCACCCTCCGGTGAACGCAGCACCGAACCATCGCGCGCCGTTGGAGGCATATCCACGCGTCACTCTCCGCACGGTCCAGACGAGTAGCGCGATCAGCCACGCCGTGCACGCAAGCGAGACCAGGCGGCCGCTGACCAGGGGGTCACCCAAGACGCGCGTGGTCAGGTTCACCACGACGTGATACAGAGGCGTGTAGTGGAAGACAACGTGAGGATATTGCTCGATCGGATGAAAGGCGCTTTTGAAATTGAAGACCTGCGAGGCCTGCCAAAGAATGATGCCCTCTCCATAATCGAGTTCCACGGGTTCCCAGACATTGGAGACCATACGCGCCGCCTGGACGGCGCCCCAGGGCAGTAGCGTCGCCAGAACCAGGCCGAGAGCAACTCTTCTGATGATTGTGGAATCCACCCTCGGGGCCTTATCGCCAACCAAAACAGAGCCCCCGCATCATCCGCAGCCCCACCATCAACGCTCTGCCATTATTCACGTTCCCGCCTTTGCTGATACCGACGCGCGGGTGAAAGGTAATGGGACACTCCACGATCCGTTCTCCGTGCGCCAGGGCGACGTCCAGGAAGTGCGCATTGAACTCGAGATTGACCGACGGGTCCAAGACCGGCATGAGGCGCTGCAGCGACTGGCGCCGCAGCATCTTATAAGTGGTCCCGACATCGGTGAACGTGCCTCTGCCCAAGTGCTTCAATTCGAGAAGTTTTCCGACGAAGAAATTTCCGTAGTACATGAATGTGGAGAGTTGCGTGGAATAATCGCGAAGCTGCTCCACGATCCTGGTCCCGTTGACCACGTCGGCGTGATCGGCGTAGGCGAGGAATTTTTCCAGGTCGCGCGCGCGAAATGTCATATCGCCTTCGCAGAGCACGATCAGTTCCGCATCGCTCTGGGCGAGCGCTTCCTGATAGCACCGGTAGACGCAGCGGCCATACCCGGGCTGCGTTTCGAGGATCACGGAGGCGCCGGCGGCGCGAGCGCGGTCGGAGGTTTTATCTTTGCTGTTGTTATCGACAACGATGACGAGGTCCACCGCGGGATTCGCCTGGAAATCGGCGACCGCTTCGCCGATGCTTAATTCGTCGTTGTAGGCAGTCAGCGCGACTACCACCCTGCGATTGCCGACCGGTTCCAGCGACCGCCGCCGCGACCGCCGCCGCTTTTCCGGAAACATCAGCGCAAGGTCCAGCGCCACCAGGCCGAGACCAACCGTCACGGGAAGACCGCTGTACCAGACCACGGCCTCATTCCATGCGCGAAAGGGCTCTTTCAGCGCGAGCACAATGCGTATCACGGCGAACAGGATGCCCGCGAAGTAGATGCTGAATCCGATGATGCAAAGAAGAACCCCGATGAAGAATAGCGGCAGGCTCGCAACTACCGGCTGAAGCGCCGATGCAGGCGACTCGGACTGTTGTTGTCTTTCATCTACTTGCACTCGCAATCCTCGAAGCCTAAGGCCGTTTTCAGCGGTCAGATACAGGGGTCAGAACTCAATAGTGTATTACGATTGTCTCATGGTTTGGAATAGATGAGGCCCGACGACAATCCTTACAAGAACAAGAGCTACTTTGAGAGCCGCTTCTCCACCGATCCTTCGCGCGATGCGCTGTGGCGGATTCTCTGCGGCCATCTGGAGCGCGATTTCACGGGCCACGACGCCATTCTGGAACTGGGCGGAGCGTATTGTAACTTCATCAATAACGTGCGTGCAGGCACCAAGCATGTGGTCGATCTCTTTCCGGACCTGCCCCAGTATGCCGCACCCGGTGTGCATGCGCACGTTCAATCCTGTACCAATCTGGATGCGCTGCCCGCATCGTATTTCGATGTTGTGTTCGCCAGCAATCTGTTGGAGCATCTGACCCGGGAAGAAACCAAGCAGACGCTGGAGGCGGTGCGTCGCGTCTTGAAGCCCGGAGGCAGGCTGCTGCTGATTCAACCGAATTTCCGTCTCTCCTATCGGCGCTACTTCGACGATTACACGCACGTCCAGATCTTCACCGATGTCGGCTTACAGGATTTCCTGAACTCCAGCGGCTTTGTCTGCGAAAAAGTGATGGGCAGGTTCCTGCCTTTCTCATTGAAAACTACCGGGCCCAAATGGCCCTGGCTCCTGCGCATATACCTGGCGCTCCCGGTTCGCCCCTTTGCAGGACAGATGTACATTGTGGCGCGGCCAGGCAACGTGCAACCATAGCCCAAGGCTCGATGCCAGCGGAACCACTCTCTTTGCGGAATCAGACGCCCACGCTCGCCTGGCGAGTGGGGCGCGCGCTGCTCTTCGCCTGGGTAATCCTGGTAGCCTGCCCGATCCGTTACTGGCCGGTCATCCCGGGGATCGACGAGACCTGGGTATTCGCGCTGAATTACGCCGTCGCGCACGGCCTCGCTACGGGACGCGATCTGGTGTGGACCACGGGACCGCTGGGATACCTGGTGTTCCCCATGGATATCGGCGGCAATCTCGCGAAAGCGCTGGTGTTTCAAACAGCCGCCTGGGCGCTTCTGATCGCGGTGTTCGCGGACCTGTTCTTCCGCCGCCGCACCGCGCTCCGGAACCTCGCGATCTTCTCGGTTCTCTTCGCCATCTCGGCGCCTTTGTACTGGTTCAACTACATGGGAGTCGAGAATCTGCTGATCGCGGCAACTCTCATTCTGCTGCTGCTCACCCGGATGCGCGGCGGCACACTGCGCTACCTCGCGGCCCTGGTGCTAATCGGGATCATTCCGCTGATCAAACTTACGGGCGGCGTGATTGCCGCCGGCGCGCTCGCGGGATTTCTGCTCGATCAAGTCATTCGCCTTCGCTGGAAGGCCCTGCGCGACGTCACGCTCGGCATCGTAGTCCCGTTGCTCTCGGCGGCGATCGCATTCCGGCTGACCCTGCCGTCATTAGAGGCATTTCAACAATACCTGGTCGGCAGCCGCGATATTGCCGGCGAATTCAGTGCCGCCATGTCCACTTGGGGACGGCCCGTCGAGTTCCTGATGGGCATCGAAATCCTGATCCTCGTGGGGGCATTGCTGTATCTCCAGTTCCGCGACGATCGGAAACTTACGCGCTTCTACGTGCTGCTGCTGGCCGTGCCGGTGATGATCAGCACCAAGCACGGATTCGTGCGCCAGGACGTTCACCTGGAGAATTTCATTTGCTTCGCTGCCCTGGTTATGGCGCTGATCGCGCTGCAGACCGATTGGACCACCACCGGACGCGTGCTGTTCGGTGCGTTGATCGGTCTGCCGTTCCTGATGCTCTGGCAGGATTATGTCATTCCGGTGAACGACAACCGGCCTATGCTTTCCGAAATCACGGGTATCCGCGCAGTCCGATCCGGCGCGAAGGCGCTGCTCAACTTCGGCGATGTGCGCCGCAGCCTGCGCGCGGCCGCGGACACCGAAATGAGCAAGCACCCCGAGGCCCGCATCGAGCCTGAGATTCGCACCATCATCGGCGATTCGCCCGTGGCCTCGATGTCGTCGATCTACAGCGGCGCCTTCGCGGAAGGCTTGAACCTTCGCGTCTACCCCGTGGTGCAACGCTACTCCGCCTATACCCCGTACCTGGACGGCTTGAACGCCGCCTGGATTCGCGATCAGGGTCCGCGATTCCTGCTGTTCGGCGGCGAGCCCATCGATAGCCGCGATCCCTGGGCCGAGACGCCTGCCATGTGGCTCGAGGCATATCGCTGGTACAACACGCGCCTGCTCGGCGAGCGTAACGTGCTGCTCGAACGGCGCGCGGAACCGCGTTTTCAGCGCCTGGAATCCATCGGCCGGACCGTCACGTCGCCGGATGCAGGGTTCAAGTTTCCCGCGTCCGACACGCCGGTTTTCTGGACCATGAATTGTCCGCTCAACGCCAAAGGCAAGGTGCGCAAGCTGGTCTACCGCCTGACCGAAGTGCACGCGCTCGAAAAGACCTGTGCCGGAGTGCGCGCGCCGCGCCGCATGCTGATGACGGTGCTCACCTCGCCCGTGATGGGAAGCTTCCTCCCCGGCTCGCTGGCGGAATTCGCCGCGGTGTTCGCCGGTCGCCCGCCGGCCTGCCCGGTGGACTCCATCGCGTTCGAATCGGGCCTCGGCTCTTACTCCGGTCAATGCGAGGTAGAGTTTTTCCGGCCCGTGTACTAACGGCCCGTCAGCCGCAACCGGATCACTCCCCACACCGCTTCCAAAATAATCGCCATGTCGATCTTCGAACGCCCCAGATCGCGATCGCGGAAAATGATCGACGTCTGCCCGATGGAATACTTCTTCAGCCTGTGCAGCCGGTACGTGGTCTCGATCTGAAACAGGTAGCCATTGGAAAAGAGCTGATCCAGTCCCACGGCGGCGAGCGCGTCACGACGCCACGCCTTGTAACCCCCGGTCGCATCCGAGTAAGGCATCCCGGTCACAATGCGCACGTAAACGCTGGCTCCCTTACTCAGCAGCAGGCGTTTGAAATCCCAATTCACCACGCTGATGCCGTTCAGATATCGCGACCCCAACACCAGGTCGTGCTGCTTCAGCATCTCCGCCATGGGCGCAAGGTACTCGGGGTCGTGCGAGAGGTCCGCGTCCATCTGCACGATCACCTGGTATTCCGGCCTGGCCAGCACCCACTGGAAGCCCGCCACGTACGCCCGGCCGAGGCCTTCCTTCTTCGTTCGGTGCAGGACGAATAACTCACCCGGGAATCGAGCGCTCAATTCGTCGGCCAGGCGCCCGGTTCCATCGGGCGACCCATCATCCACGACCAGGATGTGCCAGCCACCGGGCTGTGCCCGGATCAATTCCACTATGCGCGGCAGGTTTTCAATTTCGTTATAGGTCGGAACGACGGCGATGGCTTTCAAGAGTCCCCTTTAGACGCACATAACATTATAGGCGTCCCCCTGCCGGACAAGAAGACTATACTGAAAAATTGACCAGATCGCGCGCTCACAGGGGAAGTAGGGAGGTGTGGTGAACGACACGGACAGCACACCTGTTCTTGATGCGTCGCGTGCGCTCGCCGGCCCGCTCCGCCGGCCCTCCGAAGCGATTTGGTCCGTTGGTGCCGTGCTTCTTCTTGTCAGCGCGATGATCGCGGTGGCCGCTACCTGGACGGTCTTCTCCGCCACCTTTGACGAGCCGTACCATATCGCCTGCGGCATGCAGTGGCTCCAAAAGGGCACTTACACCTACGAGATGCAACACCCGCCGCTGGCGCGCGCGGCCTTCGCCATCGGACCCTACCTCAAGGGAATTCGAGCCCACTCGCTGTCTCATCCGATGGATGAAGGCAACGCGATTCTCTTTTCGGCAGGCGACCCCAAGACCAATCTGGCGCTGGCGCGCAGCGGCAACCTATTGTTCCTCGCGCTCGGCGTGCTGGTCGTCTTCCTGTGGGCGCGCCGCTGGTTCAGCCGCCCCGCGGCGTTTTGGTCCGTCCTGTTGTTCGTCAGCCTGCCTCCCATCCTGGGACATGCGGGCTTGGCCACTGTCGATATGGCCTGCGCCGCCACCACCGGCCTGGCGCTCTATGCGTTCGTGCGATTGCTGGAAGAGTACACGCGGCGCAGGCTCATTCTCGCCGCCGCATCGGTCGGACTGGCCTTCGCCTGCAAGTTCTCGAGTATCGCGTTCCTCGGCTCCTGCTTTTTGTTCACGCTGCTCTACTTCGCGGCGACCAGGCCGGCCGCGCTCAAAGCACACACGGTTTCCTGGCGCCCCGTGCTGAAGCAACTGGCGCTGGCGGCTTGTATCGTCTTCCTCATACTCTGGGCCACCTACCATTTCGAGAGCCATCCGATTTCCTACTACCTCGGCCAACACCAAGACCTCGAGCAGAAGCTCGCCGCCAAACCCCTGCTACGCCGCGTCGCCAACCTGATCGTCGAAATTCCGATCCCGCTCAGCACCACCGTACGCGGCATCTACGCGGTGATTCATCACAATGCGGTGGGCCACGACGCGTACCTCATGGGGAAATTCAGCAACACGGGCTGGTGGTATTTCTTCCCTGTTGTACTGGCCGTGAAAACGCCGATCGCCTTCCTTATTCTCACTGCGCTCGGCATCTTCACTATCTTCCGGGAATCCCGTCCCTGGCAGCAGCACCTCACCATCGTCTTCGCCGCGGCCATTCTGCTGGTCTGCATGAGTTCGCGGATCAATCTCGGCGTGCGCCATATCCTGCCGATCTACCTGCTCCTCGCGGTGCTCGGCGGCGATACGGTCGCCGGGTTATTCGACCTCGCGCGCGGCAAATCGCCCGCGGTTCTGGCGCTCCCGGTTCTGCTGATCGCGTGGGCCGTCACAGATGCCTGGCTCGCGCATCCCGATTATCTAGCCTGGTTCAATCAGCTCGCCGGCTCCCACCCCGAAAAGGTCCTGGTGGAATCGGACCTCGACTGGGGCCAGGACTTGTACCGGCTCGGCCCCCGCCTCAAGGAACTTCACGCGGACCACGTGTCGATGCTCTACTTCGGCGTGACCCCGCTCGAAACCGCCGGACTGCCTGCATACACGGTCGCCTCCGCATCGGTTCCGGTCACGCACGGCTACCTCGCCGTCAGCGTGCGGTACCTGACGCTGTCCAACGCCCGGGACGGTTCGTGCTCCTGGCTGAAAGGCCGCGAGCCCGTCGAGATTATCGGAAAATCGATTTATCTGTACAACCTTGGACCGTAACCCTCCATGTTACAATCACAACCTATCATCGGCAGTAGCAATCATCCACGAAAGGGCCTTGGAAAACAGGATGGATAGCGCCTTCGCGCCGCAGACACGCGAGGCTCCGGCAGGCTTTCAGCGTGCTACCACCGAATGGCCCTGGATACTGGGATCTCTCCTCCTTCTCGCGATCGCGTTGGCTGCCGTGGCGAGCACCTGGACCACGTTTTCCGCGACGGTGGACGAGCCCTACCACGTCGCGTGCGGCATGCAGTGGCTGGACAAGGGCACATACACTTACGAACCGCAGCATCCGCCGCTGGCGAGAGTTGTAATCGCGCTGGTGCCGTATCTGAGAGGTACGCGAGGCTTCTCCAAACCCGATCCGATTGAGGAAGGCAACGCCATCCTGTATCCGGCGGGAAGCACCACCTCGAATATAGCCGCGGCCAGAAGCGGCAACCTGTTTTTCCTTGCCCTCGGTGTGACCGGCGTGTTCCTCTGGGCTCGGCGCTGGTTCAGCACCGCGGCGGCGTTTTGGGCTGTTCTGATGTTTGTGAGCCTTCCGCTGGTCCTTGCGCATGCCGGCCTTGCCACGGTCGATATGGCGTGCGCGGCAACAGTGCCCCTGGCGCTCTACGCTTTCTTGAGGTGCCTGGAGGATCTTTCGTGGCAGAAACTGATTTTCCTGGGCGCGTCGTTGGGAATCGCCTTCCTATGCAAGTTCTCGAGCATCGCGTTCATCGGTGCGTGCTTCTTGTGCTCCGTCATTTATTTCGCGCTGAGACGCCGGGGGGCCGCGCTAAGATCCGTCGCCTGGGAACGCCTGATCGCGCAGACCGCGATCGTGTGCGCGGTTGTCTTCTTGGTCTTGTGGGCCGGGTATCGCTTCGAAATGAAGCCGCTCGCGAATAAAATCGGAGCCCACGCTCCGATTGACCGCATTTTCGCAAAGAGCTCCCTCCTTCACCGGCTTGCATACGCCGCCGTCGAAACTCCGATTCCACTCAGGTCAATGGCGCGGGGCATCTATCAGGTGAAAATGCACGACACTCTCGGTCACCCCAGTTACCTTTTTGGCGAGGTTCGCACTCTTGGGTGGTGGTATTTCTTTCCAGTGCTGTTCATTGTCAAGACTCCGATCGGTTTTCTGCTGCTCTCAGCCGGTGGTATCTTCGCGATCTTGCGGAACTTCCGTTCCGGTCCTTGGCAACAACACCTCACCGTGATCTTCCCGGTCGCCATCATGTTGGTGTGCATGCGTTCCCATATCAATTTGGGATTGCGACATGCCCTGCCAATTTTCCCCATGCTGGCAGTGATCTGCGGATTTGCCATCACCGAACTCTTCGCCCTCGCAAAACGGACTTCGCCGACGCTGGCAGTTGTCCCGATTCTCCTCGCCGGTTGGGTGGTGGCCGATTGCTGGATCGTCCGTCCGGATTACCTGGCATACTTCAACCAGCTTGCCGGCGGCCACCCCGAGAAGATTGTGGCCGACTCCGATATCGATTGGGGACAGGATCTCTACCGTCTCAGCCGGCGACTGAAGGAACTTCACGCGGACCACGTGTCCATACTCTACTTCGGCACCAGCCCGCTGGACCGGGCCGACCTGCCTCCCTACACTGCGATACCGGCGGACGTACCCGTCACCCATGGTTACCTCGCCGTCAGCGTGCGCTACCTGACCTTCGAATACGCGAGAAACGGCTCCACCGCCTGGTTGAGAGGCCGCGCACCGACAGAAATCATCGGCAAATCGATCTATCTCTATAACCTGGGACAGTGACGATCAGAGCTTCCGCGCCACCATGCGCACGATCGGCGCCTGGATCTTCCGCCAGTCGGCCATCGCCACGCAATCCTCATACCGCTCGATGCGCAGCTGCGAAAAATGTCGCAGCAACGCGTTCGTCTTATACCCCAGCAGCCCGCCTGTCATCCCTTCGATCCCCAGCTTCATCACATCGCGATGGAAGCCTTCCACCACCAGCACGCCGCCGGGACGGAGCGCCGCCACGATCCGCGCACTGGCGCGCAGCAGTACCCCGTGGACGTAGATGCCAGCGATGAGGTCCCACTGCTCCACGCCCATGTCGAACTCCTCCGCCGCGGCCTGAAGCACCCGCACGCCCGCCAGTGCCCGCGCCTGCCGGACGCCCTCTCCCGAGACGTCGATGCCGGTCACCTCCCAACCGCGCGCCGCCAGCCAGCCGGCATTCCTTCCCTGGCCCACTCCGATATCGAGCGCGCGGCCCGGCGTCATCCCCTGCGCCGCCGCCACCAGCAGCGCATTCGGCTCCGTCGTGTATAGATGCGGCTCGCCCGCGTAGACCTGGTCCCACCGTTCCGCTTCGGCCATGGCACGTCACGTTATAATCGAAACTTGCTGATCGCGCCTGATCACTCTGGAGGTTTCCCCGCTTTTGCCAGAATTGCGTAAGGACCCGATAACCGGGCGCTGGGTAATTATAGCGACTGATCGTGCTAAACGTCCCAGCGATTTTATCCGGCAGTCACCGCCGCCGGCTTCGGCTGCCATCTGCCCATTCGACTACGGTAACGAACATAAAACGCCGCCGGAGGTGCTCGCCTACCGCAACTCGGGTGGCCGCGATGAGCCCGGCTGGCGCGTCCGCGTGGTACCGAATAAGTTCCCCGTGCTCGGCATTGAAGGCGACCTCAATCGCCAGGGCGAGGGCATGTACGACAAGATGAACGGCATCGGCGCCCACGAGGTCATCATCGAGGGCCCCGACCATAAAATAAGCATGGGCGAGATGTCCGAGAAGCAGATCGAGGAGGTGCTCTGGGCTTACAAGGAGCGCATCAACGATCTGAAAAAGGACGGCCGCTTCCGCTACATCCTGGTCTTCAAGAACCACGGCGACGCCGCCGGTTCCACCATGGAGCACCCGCACTCCCAACTGATCGCCCTGCCCGTGATCCCCAAGCGCGTCAAGGAAGAGGTGGACGCATCCAAGCTCTTCTTCGATCTCAAGGAGCGCTGCATCTTTTGCGACATCATCCGCCAGGAGAGCGCCGCCGGAGTCCGTCTGATTAACGAGACCGATCGCTTCACGGTGCTCTCGCCCTATGCGCCGCGCTACCCCTTCGAGACCTGGGTGCTTCCCAAACACCACGCTTCGCACTTCGAAGACGCCGACGCGCCCACCCTGGCCAACCTTGCCTGGATCATGAAGACTACGATTCGGAAACTCGAAAAAGTCTTGGAGCGGCCGGCATACAACTTCATCGTGCACAGCGCCCCGGTGCAGGATGGGCCCCTGCCGCATTATCACTGGCACCTGGAAATCATTCCCCGCCTGAGTAAGGTGGCGGGCTTTGAGTGGGCCACCGGGTTTTATATCAACCCCACTCCGCCGGAAGAATCCGCAAAGTTCATGAGGGAAGTCGGGCTGGGATGACATACCCGGTTGCATCCCGAGGGTGCGGTCTGATATAACCGTCAAGCGTTATCTACATGCCCGAAAAGAAGAAAAGTGTTACTGACAACTCGAAGAACACTGACAGGCGCATGACAAAACCTCAGGTACCCCGGACTCCCGCGAATCACGAACCGGTCCACAAGACGCCGGCTCCCGTTGCCGTTTCCCACGCGGCCAAGCAACTGGCGGCATTCGAAGCCGCCATGAAGCACTTCCACGCGCGCAAGTTCAAGGAAGCTCGCGATCTGTTTCAGGAAGCCGCCGGCGGCCCGGAGCGCGACGTGGCCCAGCGTTCCCGGCTGCACACGGCCATGTGCGATCGCCGCCTGCAACAGGCGCCTCCGCTCGACCTGGGCTCCGCCGAGGAGCATTATAACTACGGAGTGGCCATGATCAACGTGCGCAACGTGGTGGAAGCGCGCGCGCACCTCGAGAAGGCCATGCAGCTCGCCCCCGGCGCGGAGCACATCCACTACGCGCTGGCGCTCGCGCAAGGGCTCTCCGGCGATTTCGCCAATGCCCACGAGAACCTCCGCATCGCGATCGAACTGGAACCGCGCAACCGCATGATCGCGCGCCAGGACGCCGATTTCGCTCCCCTCGCCCATCAGTCCAACATTCACGCCCTTCTGTATCCGGAAAAGAAATCGTCGTGGTAGCGTCGCTCTCGGAATTTGGGGGCCGCTGATCCCCTACATGGAAGGTCACTCGCCACTCAAAGTCGTCGCCATCGGCGGCGGCACCGGAATGAGCAGCGTCCTGCAGGGTCTGAAACACTACGCGCGGCCCGCGGACCCCGCAACCCCCGCGGTCGATATCACCGCCATCGTTACCGTCACCGACGATGGCGGCAGTTCCGGCCGCCTGCGCCGCGAGTTCGACGTGCTGCCGCCCGGCGACATCCGCAATTGCATGGTGGCGCTGAGTGAAGATTCGGCCCTGCTCTCGCGCCTCTTCCAGCACCGCTTCCAAGCCGGCCGCGGCCTCAAGGGACACAGCTTCGGCAATCTCTTCCTGATGGCGCTCACCCAGATCATGGGCGATTTTCCGGACGCCGTGAAGGCATCCTCCGAAGTGCTCAAGATTGCCGGGCGCATCTACCCGAGCACCGCCGCCAACGTGGCGCTCGAGGCCACGCTCGAAAACGGCGCCACCGTGATCGGCGAGACCCGCATCAGCCGCAGCCGGCACCGCATTAAAAAGATCCGCATGCTGCCTGCTAACGCCCAACCGCTGGCCGCCACCCTGACCGCCATCGCCGAAGCCGACGTCATCTCCTTCGGACCCGGCTCGCTCTTCACCAGCGTCATCCCCAATCTTCTGGTGAAAGGTATTCCGCAAGCCATCCGCTCTTCGCCGGCGGTCAAGTGCTACTTCGTCAACCTCATGTCGCAGCCCGGCGAAACCACGGCCTTCACCGCCAGCGATCACGTGCGCGCCATCCACCGACATGCCGGCGGCAAACTGATCGATTACGCCGTGGTCAACGTCCGCTCCATCACCCGCGAGGCCAAACAGCGCTACGCGCGCGAGGATGCGCGGCCGGTGGAGAACGATGTCGAGGCCCTGGTCAAGCTCGGCCTCAAAGTGATGGCGGGAAATCTCGCCGAGCACAGCAACAAGGTCCGCCACGATTCCGCCGCCACCGCCGCCGTCGTGGTGAAACTCGCGCAGGAAGGCCGCCGCCGCAAGCACGCATAATGGAAGAGATGCCCCAGCCGCTCACCATTGTCATCCTCGCCGCCGGACTCGGTACACGCATGAAGAGCCGCCACGCCAAAGTGCTGCACCAGGCCGGCGGCAAGACCCTGCTGCAGCACGTCATCGATACCGCGCTCGAACTCGCGCCCGCGGAGCGCATCTTCGTCGTCGTCGGCCACCAGGCGGAAAAAGTGCGCCAATCCGCGACCACGCCGGGAATCGGCTTTATCGAGCAAACCGAGCAGAAGGGCACTGGCCACGCCGTCCTGATCGGACGCGAGGCGCTCGCCGGCCTGGATGGCCACCTGATGGTGCTCTACGGCGATTGCCCGCTGCTCCGCACCGACACCCTGCGCCGCCTGATCGCGCAAGCAACTGAAGGCGCCGCCGCCGGCGTCCTGCTCAGCGCCATGATGGAAGATCCCTACGGCTACGGCCGCGTGCTCCGCGATGGCCGCGGCCACGTGCTCGACGTGGTGGAGCAGAAGGCCGGCACGCCCGAACAGCTCGCCATCAAGGAAGCCAACATGGGCATCTACTGCTTTCGCGCCGGCCTCTTCTGGGAGCACGTCGGCGAGATCCAGCCCAACAATCCCGCGCGCGAATATTACCTCACCGATATGCCGGCCATCCTGCATCGCGCCGGCCACACCGTCGAAGCCATGCGGATCGATGACCCCGCGGAGGCGCTCGGCATCAACGATCGCGCCCAACTCGCCGAGGTCGACCGCATCTTCCGCGATCGCAAACGCCGCGCCGTGATGGCCGGCGGAGTCACGCTGATCCAGCCGGAGACGATCACGATCGATTCCGCAGTGCGAGATCGGCCAGGACAGCATCATCGAGCCCTTCGCGCAAATCCTGGGGAAGACGCAGATCGGCGAGAACTGCCACGTCGGCGCCTGCTCCATCGTCAGCGATTCCACGCTGGCCGACGAAGTTCACATCGGCGCTTTCACCATCGTCACGACTTCGGTGCTGGAGCACGGCGTACATGCCGGCCCCTACGCGCGGCTGCGCATGGAGAATCACGTGGAGGCCGGCGCGCACATCGGCAACTTCGTGGAGTTGAAGAAGACCCGTATGGGGAAGGGCGCCAAGGCCAATCACCTCGCCTACCTCGGCGATTCGGAAATCGGCGCCCGCGTCAACATCGGCGCCGGCACCATCACCTGCAACTACGATGGCTTCAAGAAGCACCGCACCGGCATCGGCGAGGGCGCCTTCATCGGCAGCAATTCGACCCTGGTGGCACCTATCGACATCGGCGAGGGCGCTTACGTCGCGGCCGGCTCCGTGATCACCCACCCGGTGCCGCCCGACGCCCTGGCCCTGGGGCGCGCACGCCAGGAAAATAAGGAAGAGTGGGCGAAAAAGCGGCGGAAACTGGCGAAATCCTGAACACCTCCGGCCCTTCAAGTGCATCTATAAGAGTGTGAGGAACCTTTCCGCACTGATTCTGCTGACCCTTGCGCCGGCCTTCGCCCAGTTCAAGAGCACCGCTACGCTGGTGATCGCGCCGACCATCGTGACCGACAAGCAAGGCCACTATGTCGATGGGCTGCAGCCCACGGACCTGGTCCTCTACGACAACGGTGTCGCCCAGCCCATACAGGTGGATGAAGCGTACAACCCGATCTCGCTCGTCGTCGCCATCCAGACCTCCTCCAGCGCCGCCGCCGTGCTCGATAAATTGGGCACCAGCGGAATCCTCTTCAGCGATCTATTGGCGGGCGCGCGCGGGGAAACCGCCATCGTCACCTTCAGCGACGAAGTGCGCGTGGCACGCGATTTCACTGCCAATTCCGACCAGTTGAAGGCTACCCTGGCGTCGCTTCACATTCAGGGCGATAAAGCCGTCACGCTCGAGGCCGTCTCGGAATCGCTGCGCATGCTGGCTGGGCGAAAGCGCGACCGCCGCCGCATTCTCCTGGTCGTGGCCGAGAAGCGTGACCGGTCCAGCAAGACCAAGCTCACGGAAGTGTTGCGGGCGGCCGAGCGCCAGAACGTGCTGGTCTACTGGCTCGATTTCTCGACCTTCCTGGAACCCTTCACCGCCGGGCCGAAAACCCTGAAGAGCAAGGATCCCGAGAGAAATGGCGATGCCCTGCCGCCCGATATGGCCCCCGGAAACCTGCTCAATATCTTCACCGAACTGCACCAGCACAGCAAGCCCGACGCCGCGCAACAGCTCACCCGCGCCACCGGCGGCCGCACCGCCAGCTTCGTCACCAAGGATGCGCTCGAACAGGCCATCCAGGCCATCGCCGACGAAGTCCACCGCCAGTACATCGTGAGCTTTCCCCAACACGCCAAACGCCCCGGCGAGTTCCACACTATCCGCGTCGCCGTCAAAGACCGCCCCGACCTGACCGCGCGCACCCGCGCCGGCTACTGGTCGCTATAATGCACCAATCCGGTGCATAATGGTGAGATGGCGATGACGAAGAAGACAGTTCGACAGAGCGTCAGTCTTCCGGCTACCGTCGCTGCACAAGTGCGCAGCATGGCGAGAAAACGTAGACTCAGCGCAAACCGTATGATCGTGGAACTAATCGAAAACGGGATGGAAGCGGAGAAGCGAAAACAGCAGCAGTTTTTTGATCTCGCTGAACGCTTTCGCGGCGTTACCGATGAAGAAGAGGCGAAACGCCTCGGTGATGAATTGGGGCGTATGGTTTTCGGCAGCTGATGCCCAAAATCGAGACTTGGGATCACCTTCCGGCCGCTGTGCGCCAGCATCTGATCGATCGTATGCGTGATCGTTCGATCACTATCGCGGATCTCAATCAGCTTCGGCTATGGATCGAATCTAAGCCTGGAGTGCCCGATGGGGACTGGGTCAAAGACTTTGGATCATTCAAACTGTGCGGTCGAGGCTCGTTCCCTAAAACCTTCCTGCTTCGCGGTCAGGTCGCCAAGGGTGAATCGATCTAGCCGGCCACCGCACCTCTACTGTCCCCGCATCACCGTGACCGCCGACCCTTCCGCCAGAAACGCCGAGTCCGGTGGCCGCCGCAAAACCGCCGCGAGCTCCGCGCCGTAGATCCCCGTGCAGTCGCCTTCGAAGCTCGCGCTCGTCGCCGTCCACACGCGCCACGGATCGTGCGTCACCTGATACTCCACCGCGCGACCGTCGCGCTGCTGGGCGTAGCCCCAGTAGTGCTCAGTGATGAACTGCTGCAGGCTGCCCTCCGGCGCTATCGCCGGACGACCCTCCGCCTCCATTCGCAGCGTGTTCCACCGCCCGCCGGTGCGCCAGCCGTATTCCACGCGCACGCGACCGCCTTCGGAAGTGGGACCGGCTATCCGGTGCCGCATTGGCAGCGCCAGGTATCGCTCGCCATAGAACAGTTGCGCGACCTTGGCGATCGCATATCGCGGCACAATCTCGCGCACGAAAGCCACGCCGCGGCGCACTTCTCCGCCAACGCTGCGCCGCACGTAGAAACGCAGATTGACTTCATCGAAATCGGAGTGGAAGGGAATCCAAATCCCGCGGACGCGGGTGTGAAGGAAACGAAAGCCGATCAGGCTGACGAAGGTCCGGCCCTCGAACACATCCAGTTCCGTACCGGTGGGAACCAGGGCCGTGAGAAGTTGCGGATCTACGGCGTAGTTCAACATCGCGGCCATACGCCACTCCGCAGTCAAAAATGGGATGGAGGAGTTTTTATCCAGCCGCTGCGCCTGTCGCCTTCCGTGTTAGGAAGCACTCGCGGCAGTAGACCGGGCGGCCCTGCGTTGGCTTAAAGGGAACCGTGGTCTCCCTCCCGCACTGCGAGCACATCGTCATCGTCTCGGTTTTGGTAAAACCGCCACCGGAAGAGCCCTGGCGTTTGGTCTTGCAACCTTTGCAACGCTTGGGTTCGTTCTTGAAGTTCTTGTCATGGAAGAAGTGCTGTTCTCCCGCTGTAAAGACAAAATCCGCTCCGCAATCAACGCACTTGAGCACGCGGTCCTGAAACTCGGGCATGGAGTATTCCCCGTTATCCACTTGAGCAATTTGTAGAACTCGGGCGGGATGTAAATCCCGCCCGGTGTTACGACCCGTTAACTATTCGACTTCCCGGCGTGACTTCTTCCGGTTCCGTTTGCGGGCCAAAGCCTGCTTGGCCCGGAGCTTCTCACCTGGTTTCAAGTAGAAGGAATGACGCTTCACTTCCTTAATGATGTCCTCTTGCTGAACCTTCCGCTTGAAACGGCGTAGGGCATTTTCTAAGGTTTCACCCTCTTGAAGCTTAACTTCTGCCAAACGAAATACACCTCCCAACTCGACCAGAATTCCCATGCGAAACGTTGGATTTTACTAGGACCGACTTCACTGAAGTGATGGCGAGACCCGTTAATTTCCTGCACTTCGCACAAGAGGTACTGATATCATAGGTTGTTGAGAAATAAAGTCAAGCCCAAATTTAGAACATCCGGTTACAGGATTGCCCTACCTTTGACCATACCCTTTCTTTTCAGAGGTTTAAGCTGAAATGGAAAATGTATTAGCGATTCTGCTGGCTGGTGGCGCCGGGGAGCGCCTTTATCCCCTTACCAGGGACATTGCCAAACCCGCAGTTCCCTTTGGCGGGGCCTATCGCATTATTGACTTTACTCTCTCCAACTGTATCAACTCCGACGTTCGTCGAATTCTCATTTTAACACAGTACAAATCGCTGGAACTGGTCCGTCACATCCGCGACGGGTGGAACATCCTATCCCCAGAGATGGGCGAATACGTTGAGGTGCTTCCCCCCATGAAGCGCGTCCACTCGGACTGGTACCAGGGCACCGCAGACGCCGTCTTCCAGAACTTCCAGAGCATCGAGGCCGAATCTCCGGAAGTTACCCTAATCCTCTCCGCCGACCACATATATAAGATGAACTACCGGGAGATGATCGATTGGCACCGGCAGCACGGCGCCGACATCACGCTCGCCACCATCCAGGCTCCCTCCGGAAGAGGCCTCGCGCTACGGCGTGCTTGAGATCGACGCCAACTACCGCGTCACCGGCTTCGAGGAAAAGCCGCAGCATGGCAATCCCGCGCGCTCCCAGTTCGACCCCGCCATGATCAGCATCTCGATGGGCGTCTACGTCTTCAATACCGAGGTCCTTCTGCGCCTGCTCCACCAGGACGCCCAGGATCCCAACTCCAGCCACGATTTCGGCAAGGACGTGATCCCCCGGAATCTCCAGAGCGCCCACGTGGTGGCCTACGATTTTCGCGACATCAACGCCAAGCAATCGCGCTACTGGCGCGATGTCGGAACCCTCGACGCGTTCTACGAGGCCAACATGGACCTGGTCAGCGTCACCCCCGAATTCAATCTTTACGACCAGCGGTGGCCCATCCGCACCAAGGCCACCCAACAGCCGCCCGCCAAATTCGTCTTCGCCCAGGAAGGGCGGCGCATGGGCCTGGCGGTGGATTCCATCGTCAGCGCCGGCTGCATCGTTTCCGGCGGACGCGTGCTGCATTGCGTGCTCTCCCCCGGCGTGCGCGTGAACAGCTACTGCGAGGTGGAATATTCAATTCTGATGCCCAACGTGGAAGTCGGCCGCTACAGCCGCATCCGCCGGGCCATCGTGAGCACGGGAGCCAAAATCCCGGAGTCGAGTTCGATCGGGTTCGATGTGGAAACCGACCGGGCGAACGGATACCAGGTCACCGAAGGCGGTGTCACCGTGGTCGGCAACTTCGAGCTGGACCACCCAAGAACGCTGCCTTACCTGGCTTAATTTTTTAGGAGCAATACTTTGACGACGATCGTACGTATCTTTGGACGAGAGATTCTGGATTCCCGCGGGAATCCGACTGTGGAAGCGGATGTCTATCTCGCAGACGGCAGTATGGGCAGGGCCGCAGTGCCTTCCGGCGCATCCACCGGCGAGCACGAAGCCGTGGAACTTCGCGATGGCGACAAGGGCCGCTATCTGGGCAAAGGCTGCCTGAACGCAGTCAAACACATCAACGGCGAAATCGCTACCGCGCTGCACGGCAAGGACGCCACCCAGCAGGGCGAAATCGATGGCGCGATGATCGCGCTCGATGGCACGCCCAACAAAGGACGCCTCGGCGCCAATGCCATTCTGGCCGTCTCCATGGCCACCGCCCGCGCGGCCGCCGCGGCCCAGCGCACTCCGCTCTACCGCTACCTCGGCGGCGTCGGCGCCAACACCCTGCCCGTCCCCATGATGAACATCATCAACGGCGGCGCGCATGCCGATAACTCCGTTGACCTGCAGGAATTCATGGTCGCCCCGTTCGGCGCCAAGAGCTTCAGCGAAGCCCTGCGCATGGGCGTCGAGGTCTTCCATACCTTGAAGAAGGTGCTCAGCAAGAAAGGCTACTCCACCGCCGTCGGCGACGAGGGCGGCTTCGCGCCCATGCTGAAATCCAACGAAGAGGCCATTGAAAGCTGCCTCGAAGCCATCACGCAGGCCGGCTACAAGCCCGGCGAGAACATCGGCATCTGCCTCGACCCCGCCGCCAGCGAGTTCTTCAAGGATGGCAAGTACATCTTCAAGAAGTCCGACAAGAGCGAGCGCACCAGCGAACAGATGGTCGAGTTCTGGGCCAACTGGGTCCGCCAGTATCCCGCCATTCTCTCCATCGAAGACGGCATGGCGGAAGACGATTGGGCCGGTTGGAAGCTGCTCACCGATACCGTCGGCGATAAGATCCAGCTCGTCGGCGACGATCTGTTCGTCACCAACAGCGAGCGCCTGAAGCGCGGCATCGAAGGCGGCGTCGCCAATTCGATTCTCATCAAGGTCAACCAGATCGGCACCCTCACGGAAACCCTGGAAGCCATGCAGATGGCCGCCAATGCCGGCTATACCTCGGTGGTCTCGCATCGCTCCGGCGAAACCGAAGATCCCTTCATCGCAGATCTCGCCGTCGCCACCAATGCCGGCCAGATCAAGACCGGCTCCGCCAGCCGCACCGACCGCATTTGCAAGTACAACCAGTTGCTCCGCATCGAAGAGCGCCTTGGTCCGTCCGCCGTATTCCCCGGCAGAAAGGCCTACAGCCGGTGAAGAAACTCGTTTTGATCCGCCACGGCGAAAGCACGTGGAACAAGGAAAATCGCTTCACGGGCTGGACCGACGTCGATCTGTCGGACGAAGGCCGCCTGCAGGCTTCCGAAGCCGCCGAGGTGCTCAAACGGGAGGGCTACGTCTTCGACGTAGCCTACACCAGCGTCCTCAAGCGCGCCATCCGCACCCTCTGGACGGTGCTCGACGGCATGGACCTGATGTGGATTCCGGTGCACCGCTCCTGGCGCCTGAACGAGCGCCACTACGGCGCCCTGCAGGGCCTCAACAAGGCGGAGACGGCCGCGAAGTACGGCGAGGACCAGGTCAAAATCTGGCGTCGCAGCTACGACATTCCACCGCCCGTCCTGACCGCGGACGACCCGCGCTTCCCCGGCCACGACCCGCGCTACAAAAGTCTCACCAAGGAAGAGCTCCCGCTTACCGAGTGCCTGAAAGACACCGTAGCGCGCTTCCTCCCCTTGTGGCATGACACCATCGCTCCCGCGATCAAGAGCGGCCAGCGCGTCATCATCGCCGCCCACGGCAACAGCCTCCGCGCCCTCGTGAAGTACCTCGATGGCGTCAGCGAAGCCGATATCGTCGAGCTCAATATCCCCACCGGCATGCCGCTGGTTTACGAACTCGATGACGACCTCAAACCCTTAAACCACTACTACCTCGGCGACCCCGAGAAGGTAAAGGCCGCCATGGACGCCGTCGCCGCCCAAGGCAAAAAGAAGTAGGACGGGCCTCCTGGCCGGTCCACTAATCTAAGCTTTATGGGGCAGCCGACCCAGGCTGCCCCCCTCTTTGAATCCCCCGCCCTTCCCCTCGCATCACCAATCAAGAGCCATGCAAATCGGAATCGACAGTTTCGCCGCGGAGTTTGCCGACCCCGCCACAGGCCATGTCGTCAGCCCTTCGGATCGCCTCCGCAACCTGGTGGAAGAAATCGAACATGCCGACCAGGCCGGCCTGGATTCCTTCGGTATCGGCGAACACCACCGCCGCGAGTTCCTCGACTCCGCGCCCGCCGTGATCCTCGGTGCCGCAGCTTCCCGAACCAGCCGCATCCGCCTCACCAGCGCCGTCACGGTCCTCAGTTCCGCCGACCCGGTCCGCGTATTCCAGAACTTCGCAACCCTCGACCTGCTCTCCGCCGGCCGTGCGGAAATCGTCGTCGGGCGCGGATCCTTCGTCGAGTCTTTCCCTCTATTCGGTTTCCAACTCGACGACTATGAATCGCTGTTCACCGAGAAACTCGACCTGCTCCTCAAGATCCGCGACAAAGAGCACGTCCACTGGTCCGGCAAACACCGCGCCCCTCTCACCGGCCAGGGCGTCTACCCGCGCCCGTTGCAGAATCCGCTGCCTATCTGGCTCGGCGTCGGCGGCACGCCCGAATCTTTCGTACGCGCCGGAGTTCTCGGCTTGCCGCTGATGGTCGCCATCATCGGCGGCGAGACCCACCGCTTCCGCCCACTCGTCGATCTTTATCGCGAAGCAGGCAAGCGCGCCGGCCACTCGCCGGACCAACTCAAAGTCGGCGTGCACGCATTGGGCTACGTCGCCGAAACCACGCAACAGGCCGCCGACGAGTTCTTCCCCGGCTACGCGCGCACCTTCACCGAGGCCGGCAAAGAACGCGGCTGGCCGCCCGTCACCCGCGCGCATTTCGATGCGCTGCGCAGCCCGAAAGGCGCGCTGCTGGTCGGCAAGCCCGAGGAAGTCGCGGAGAAGATCGCGCGCCAGAGCGAGTCCCTCGGCGGCATCTCCCGCATCACTTTCCAAATGAGCGTGGCTTCCCTATCTCACGCGAAACTGATGCGCGCCATCGAGTTGCTCGGCTCCCGCGTCGCGCCCGCGATCGCTGGGACGAAATCTCATCACCAGGACTACGCACAATCCCCCGAGCAGCGCCATCGCTGACGGCTCGGGTACGTTCTGAACAGTGATCGTCGCGATTCCCGCATCATAGCTGGCCAGAGGAATAGACGGCAGTCCCGGGACCGGAATCTGTTGCAGCCGCCAGAGCGCAAACACCGGCTCGTGATTGAACTCGTTGATCTCCGGCGTGCCCAGTGGCGGCGCCAAGCCGTTCCACAGCGGCAGGCCACTCAGCGTCTGCAACGGAGTCACCAACATGAAGTCGCCAGCCGGCAGTCCGTAGAATTGGAAAATGTTCATCCAACTGCCGCCGGATTGAATATACTCGACGGTGTTCGGCACGCCAAGAAAGAACGAGCCCCCGATTCCGGGCACGGACATCACCGCCGAAGTCGTATAATCCACACGCGCAGATCCAGGCCCAACGGACGAGCTCCATGTCGACGCAGGGTCTGCAATCGTGAACTGGACGGAGTAGTCCTGGTTGTCAAATACAGTCGGAGTGCCCAATGGCGGGCCAAAATTACCGTCAATCCGAACGATGATCGCGGCCGAAACCAGTTGGGCGCTGAGGCAAAACAACAGGGGCAGTCTCATCAGGCAGAAGCCTCCTGGTCGAGTCTAATGCCGCGATAACAGGAAGTAAAGGTCTGAAATTATCTTCGCAGCATCAGGGTAAGCCGTCTTACATGTGATAAAGCATCAGGTACACGATGACGCCGGTCACGCTCACGAACAGCCAGATCGGCAGCGTCCAGTTGGCGATCCTTCGGTGCTTGTCGTACTTTGCCGCGAGACCGCGGCGCAGCGTGATGATCGCCAGCACCGGCACCGTCGCCGCCAGAATCGTGTGCGGGATCAGGATGCTGAAGTAGATCGTGCGCAGCAGCGTGCCCTCGTGTCCGAACGGCACTGACCCGCCCACCAGCGTGTGGTACACCAGGTAGCACACCAGGAACAGGCAGCTCGTCACGAACGCCGTCAGCATCACCCGCTTGTGCTTCTCGATCTGCTTGCGCCGGATCAGCGTGTAGCCCCACACCAGCAGCACCGCCGAAATCGCATTCAGCGTGGCATTGACTGTAGGCAATAGATGAATCATTATCGTTCGCTCTGCAACTGATGGATGTCGTGGAGCAGGCGCTTGGGAAAATCGTCGTCGCTCGAGAGGTAGTAGCCGCGGATGCGGCGCTTACCGTCCACCAGCGCGAAACGCGTGCTGTGGCTCAAGTTGCCATCCACGTTGTTCAGCTTGAAATTCTTCACACCCAGTTCATTGAGCCGTTCCATCTCACCGGTCAGAAAATACCAGCGACCGGGATCGGCCTGAAAGTGCTTGCTGTATTTCGCGAGCACCGGCGGCGTATCGTGCGCCGGATCCACCGTGAACGAGACCAGCTTCACCTCCGGCGTCGACGCCGTCGAGTTCTGGATGCCGCGCATCTGGTGGCTCATCATCGGGCACGGCCCGTCGCAGGTGGTATAGATGAAGTCCGCCACCCAGATGTGCCCGTCGAGCGACTTGCTGTCGAACGGCGATCGTCCGTCCCGGTGAGCTGAAACTGCGGCACCTGGCCGAGCACCGGCAGCGGCTGTCACCTGCACGCACCCCGTCAAAAGAATCACGCAGGCTGCAATCACCAACGAGCCGCGACCGTAAGGGAGTGATCCGGAACCCTCTCATGCCGCCGATGCGCGTTGCCTTCTGCGCTCGCCAGCATGCCGCTCAGCAACAGCAGCGCGAGCCCGAACGCGATCGTCACCACCAGACTCTCCGCCGCCCCCGGATCCGCATTCGGCAGTCCGAGCGTGTGATTCAGCAGCGCCACCGAGTACGTCATCGGATTGGCCCACATCAGCGCCTTCACCGCTCCGTGCGCCGTCGCCATCGGGAACAGCGCGCCCGAGACCATCCACATCGGCACCAGCAGCAGCATCATGACGCCGTGAAATGCGGCCGTCGAATCCATCTTCCATGCGATCGCAAATCCCAAGCCGGTCAGCGTGAACGAGATCAAAAACATCGCCGCGATCACCGGCACGAACTCCGCGAGCCCGATCTTCACCCCCGCCAGCGGAGCGAAAATCAAAAGCATCAGGCCCTGTATCCATCCTAACGTAGCCGACCCCAGAATCTTGCCCAGCACCAGACTCGTGCGCGGCGCCGGCGAGACCAGCATCGAGAGCAGAAAGCCCTCCCGCCGGTCTTCGATGATCGAGATCGTCGAGAAGATCGCCGAGAACATCACGGTCAGCACCAGCGTGCCCGAATAGTACCGCGCCAGATCGTTCGACCCGTAGCCGATCAGCAGCCAGAAAATCAGCGGCGAGGCCACCACGCTCAGCACGCGGCTCTTCTGCCGCCAGAACCGCACCAGTTCGCGCTGCCACAACGTCGCCGCGCGCAGGATGAAGCTATTCAATGGAGGCCCCCGTTTCGCGCACAAATACGTCTTCGAGCGAGGGCTTGTGCAGGCCCACCGAATCCACCGCGCCCGGGAACGCCTCCACCACTTCGGCGATGAAGCGATGTCCGTTGGCGATCTCGACGCGCACCTGCCCGTCGCGCGCCAGCCGGCGACAGCCGGAAGCGCTGCCGTGATGCCGGCCGCGAGCGACTCCGGATTCCGCCGCTCTCCAGCACCACCACGTCGCCGCCGATGCGCGAGCGCAACTCGCGCGGGACTGCCCTGCGCCACGATCTTTCCCTGGTGCAGCAGCACCAGGCGGTCGCAGCGGTCGGCCTCCGCCAGAATGTGGCGTGGTCAGCAGGATCGTGACGCCTTCCTGCTCGCGCAGGCTTTCCACGTGGCTGCGAAAGTTCGCGGCGCGCCGCCGGATCGAGCCCCGTCGAGGCTTCGTCCATCAGCAGCACCTGCGGACGATGCAGCAGCGCCTTGGCGATCTCCACGCGGCGCCGCAGGCCACCCGAAAGCGTGTCCACCAGATCCTTGCGCCGATCGTGCAGGCCGAGCCGCTCCATGGCCGATCTCCATGCGCTCGCGCAGCATCGCGCCGCTGAGCCCGTGCAGATGTCCCTGCGCGCGCAGATTCTCTTCCACCGTGAGCGCCTTATCCAGGCTCTGCGTCTGGAACACGACGCCCACCTGACGCCGCACCTGCGGCCGGGTCCTGCGCCACATCGAAGCCCGCGATCTCGGCGCGCCCCTCGGTCGGCACCATCATGGTGGATAGAATGCGGAACAGCGTGGATTTGCCGCCGCCATTCGGCCCCAGCAGGCCGAAGATCTCGCCCTTCTTCACTTCGAAATTGACACCCGAGAGAGCGACGCGGTCTCCGTAGCGGTGGGTTAGGTTTTGAACTGCGATCACAGACCCGGCCTATCCAGCAGCATCAGGCCATAGATCAGCGGCAGGTACAGCACGGAAGTGAGCAGACACCGCTCGCGCGCGCACCAGAGTGCGCTCCAGCGCCACACGCACGCCGGAATATAGGAACACCAAAGGCCCAACAGCAACGCTCCCACTAAATACAGGCGGCCCGATCATTCCCAGCATCGCCGGAACCAGGCTGACCGGAATCAGGGCGATGCCGTACAGCACGATCTGCCGCGCCGTCGACCGGCAATCCGGATCCACCACCGGCAGCATCTGTATGCCGGCGCGGGCGTAGTCTTCCTTATACATCCACGCGATCGAGTAGAAGTGCGGGAACTGCCACAGGAACAGAATCGCGAACAGCACCCAGCGTTTCCGCGTGATCAGCGTGCCCGCCGCCGCCGCGTAGCCGATCATCGGCGGCATCGCGCCCGGAATCGCGCCTACCGTCGTGCTCCACCACGTGCGCTGCTTCATCGGCGTGTAAAGGAACAGGTAGCTCGCCAGCGTGAACGCGCCGATTCAGCCGCGCTCAGCAGATTCACTCCCAGCCACAACTCCAGCGAAGCCCGCGATGGAAAGCGCGATGCCGAACGCCAGCGCACGCCCCGCGATCAGCCGCCCCGAAGGCAGCGGACGCCCCGCCGTGCGATGCATCTTCAAATCGCCGTCGCGCTCGTACCACTGATTGAGCGCCGCCGTGCCGGACGCGATCAGCCCCGTGCCGATGATCGTGTGCAGCAGCAGCAGCAGGTCGATGTTCTTCAGGAACGCAGCCAGTCGTGCGCCTGGGCAGCCCGAAGAAATACCCGATGCCGGTGCTCATGAGGATCAGCCAGGTGATCCGCGGCTTCGTCAATTCGATATAGTCGCGCATCAGGCGATCGCGATCCCCCCATTTGCCACGACCGCCTCACTGCGCGGCTGGCGGTACACAATCATCGCGAGCGCCACCGCGGCGCCCAACGCCAGAGAACCCACGGCCACGTGCGCCACGGTAAACCACACCACCATCGGCATCGGCTGCGGCGCGCCTGCAAAAGCCACCCGCGCCATGTACGCAGCCGATCCCCAGGAAGACCTGCGAGAACGTAATCGTCAACAGCGCCATCGCCGGACGACGCAGCGTCGCATTCTCCATGTGCTGCATCAGAATCGAAAGTCCCGCCCACATCACCAGGATCGTCGCCACCGCCGCCCCCGCGATATGCGCGATCGGCACCACGACGTCATACCGCACCGCCGCCCCCAATATCGTCTGCGCGAACAGCGCGACAGCAGCCACCATGGGCGCCGGCGACCGGAACCCGCCCGCCGCGCCGCCATCCACATAAAGATCCACCACGATCGCGGTGATTACTGCAAAAAAGAGTTGCGCCAGGCACGCATGCGCGATCGTCGCCCACGCCGGGGTCACGAACTTCACCACCACGCCGCCCAGCGCTGCCTGCGCCAGCACCAGTCCGAGCGCGGTCCAAGCCAGACGCGTGCGCATCCGAACCGCCAGAATCTGTCGTGAGAATCGCTACCAGGAAGGCCAGCGCGCGGTGGGTGAATTCATAGCGAATTCCGCCTTCCATCGCCGGCACCAGCCGCCCCCAGGAGAACGGCCAGTCGGGCACAGACAGGGCTGCGTCGTTGCTCGTGACCAGCGCACCGGCGATCACCAGCCCGAATGTACAACACGCCACGAGCACCGCAAAGCGGCGTAAACCGGAACTGTGTAAACCAGGATCCACATTCCTCTGATGCATGGAGACGGGGGCAGGCTTCCCAAAACCTGCCCCATATTTATCTATCCTTTATAGGAAAAATCTACAGTCTTGCTCTCCTTGGCGCCTACGGTCACCGTTTGTTCCATCGGTCCGTACTTCTCGTGCCAGGTTTGAATCACATAGGTCCCAGGAGGTAGTCCTTTTATTGTAAACGTTCCGTCGTCGCCAGTCACGGCGAAGAACGGGTGACCCACCACGCCGATATAAGAGCGCATCCACGGATGCACGTTGCACTTCACCGGGATCATGACTTCCTGGCGCGCGAACGTCTTCATCATCGGCGGCTGTCCCGGCGACTGCGATTCGTTCCAATCCGGGTTCACCGTCGGCATCGGGTGAATGTTGTGGTTGGTCGGATCGTCGTTCTTGACTTCGAAGTTCTGCCCGGTCATCACGCCGATCACGTGCGGCTTGTACATGCAGCCGCTCTGATCCAGCGTGACCGGTCGTCGGCGTACCGCCCACTGCTTGTCGGCGGGAAGTCCGGCTCTTCACCCACACGAAGACGTACTTCAACGTGCCGTTGTCGTTGACCACCACTTCTTCGCTCTTCTGCGGCGAGCCCTTGTGGGCCCGTTCGCAGGCCGGGTTGGCCGACATGTCGAGCGTCGCCATCTTCGGCTTCTCGCCGGCGAACGCCACCTTCCCGGTGATGGTGCCACCGTTGGCCTCGTCCGGCGTCGGCCGCTGCGCCGCCGGCCGCCGCCGGTGCGGTGGCCTCGGTCTTGGCCGTCTCCGCCGGTTTGTCGCCGCCGCACCCGGCCAGCGTCAGGCTGCCGGCGAGAACTGCTCCCATCCAAATCTTCTTCATTTACTCTGTGACCCTCCTCGGTGAGTCGTCAATTTGCCCGCGCTGGCGCTGCTGCGCAAACGCGATAATTCTTCCGGTGTGAACTGGAACATGTAGCGGACCAGCAGATCCGCATGGTCCTTCTGGATACCCGTTAAAACTCGGCGGCGTCGGCCCCGTGAATACGTACCGGTCCGCGTCCATGCCGGAACAGCCCGCTCGGCATCGCCGTCCCCGGACTCATCAGCGCCGGGTCCAGCATCCACCGCTTCGTCCAGCCCGGCTTCAGGCGATCCTTGGCCACCGTGAAGTTGGGCGCCGTGGCGTGCGAATCGTGCTTCGGCGTCGCCCGTCATGTGGCACTTCAGGCAGGGCGCGCCTTCGCTGGTGAACAGATTGCCGCGCCATGGTCCGTTCCTGCTCGGTCAGCGGATCCAGTTTCTCCGCGATGAACGGCTGCGCCTGCGAGGAGAGCGCCTCGAAGAAGCGCACGATCTTGCGGATCTCGCCGTCGGAGAAGCTGAAGGTCGGCATCCGCGCCTTCAGGTACTGCCGCACGCCGTCGCGATTCGTGTCCGTCTCGCTCAGCGCCGGATTGTTGAGGAACCGCATCAGCCATTCCGGATTGACGCGCGCGCCTTCGCCGATCAGCGTGGGCGGCCGCTGATCCTTCCAGTCCGGATCCTGATACTTCGTCATGCGCGTCGAAGGTCGTGGTCTGCCCCACGTGCACCTTGTGGCAGCCCATGCAGTTGTACTTGCGGACCACCCACCAGCCATCGATGATGTCCTGGCGCGCGTCCGTCGGATTATAGAAGTAGCGCGCCGGCACGCTCGCGTCCACCGAGCCTTCGAGGAACGTGGTCACCGCGTCGATCTCCGGCTTCGAGAGGTTGAAGTTCGGCATCTTCAGCCGGTCCTGCTTGGCCTTCTCCTTGCCCGTATCGTAGACCGCCGGGATTCTCCAGCTTGTGCTCGAAGAAGCCCTTGTGCGTGTACCAGTCTTCCGCCTCCGCCTTGTGGCCGAGCAGCGCGAAATCGAGCCGCTCGATCGGCTTCGAACCTTCCTTGGTCAGTTCGGTGCCGATGCGCTGCTCCTCTTCCAGCCCGGCGATTTCATGGCAGCCGGCGCAGCCGTAATTGCGCACCAGCGCGAGTCCCTGATTCTTCAGGCTTGGGATCGTCCATGTAATCGGCATTCGGTAGGTCGCGTTGTCGTGCTTGCGCGTCAGCAGGTAGCTGGCGATATCGCGCGCTTCGTCCTCGGTCAGGCGCAGACTCGGCATCGGCGTCATCTGCTGCACCTGTAGCTCGTGCCCGTCGTTGGGACACTTGCTGTGCTCCAGGTCGAACACGTAGGGCAGTGCCCTTGCGCGCGATAATCTTCGGCGGTCAGGTCCTTCTTCTCGAACGGTGCAGTAGGGCGCCGAGCGCTGCCGCGGATTGTGCACCCAGCGCACCAGGTAATCGTAATTGGCCTTCTCGCCTTCGCGGCTCAGGTTCGCGCTGAAGGTGCCGCCCTGTTTGGCCGCGCCTTCGCCCATGGAGTGGCAGGCCATGCAGCCGCGCGTCTCGAAGGCTTCCTTGCCGCGCGCCGCGTCGCCGGGCTTCTGCTGCGGCAGATCGGCCTTCACGCCGGATCTGCCAGATGAACGCCGAGATCGCGCGGATCTCGCCATCGTCCAGCCGGAACGTCGGCATCTTGGTGCCTTCGCGCCATTGGTGCGGATCTTTCAGCCAGACCGGAATCCATTCCTTCTTCAGCTTGACGCGCGCTTCCTTCAAGACTCGGGCCGACCTTCTTCACCTCGCGCACCAGGCTGCGCGAGCGCATGTCGAGCTGCTCGATCTTGGCGTCCAGCCCGCTGGACCGCACCTTCAGATCGTTGGCGTGCGCAAGCAGCTTCTTGGCATCCGTCGTCGCTGGTGCGCGGATTGTTGGCCTTCTGCTCGCTGAACCCGACCTCGCGCTTCCACTCGGCCTTCTGCTGCTCCAGTTGGCGAATCTGCTGATTGACGCTCGAGATTTCGTCGGCATCGCGGTCGAACGCCTCGTAGCGGTGACAACGCCATGCAGCCGCGCAGGCGGAAAATCTCGCGGCCCTGGTTGAGCGTGTCGGCCATCTCCGTGACGATTTCCCTGGCGTGACACTGCTGGCAGCCGGCCTCGATATTCTCCTTATGATGCAGCGGCCACAACCAGAATTTGTTGTACCCGTGCGCCTTCTCCACGCTCGAAAGCGCCGCGCCGTTGCCGCCGTGGCACGGCGTGCAGCCGAACTTTTCCGGGTCGTGGATCTTCAGCAGCTCCTTGTTCGGATGGCTGGTGAATACCTCTTCGCCGCCCATCGACGCCTTGGTCATGCACACCGGCTCGCGCGTGCCCAGGTGGCACGATTCGCAGCGGTCCACCAGGTCCACATCCTTCACGTGAATCTGCCGTATCCGGATATCGAACTTGTCCAGCGAATTCTGCACCGCCGCGATGGTCGCCGTGCTGGCGTCGGCGATGCGGTCCGAAAGGATACTGATCGCGCTTGGCGCGCAGTGCGGTGGCCTGCTTCATCAGGTCCACGCGCTGCTTGCAGCAGCTTGGCCTTCTCGTCCTTCCATGCCTGCAGCTGGTCGCTCATGGCCTTGAAATCCATGCTGCGCTTCTGCGGCTCCCCGGGCAGCGCGACGTCGTGCTTCTCCGCGCGTCAGTTCCTCGATCTGCTTTGCGCAGCGAGTTCTTGCTGCTCTCGCTGTGCGACACCTCGATCTGATAGGTCAGCGAGCCGATGTGGCTGCGCACTTCCTGGAAGGGATCGTTGAGCGCCAGGATCTTGGGCACCAGTTCCTGGTTGATCTTCTTATCGATCGCCGACGCGCCCGGCATGGCGGCCTTCTCGGCAGTCTGCATCGCCGCGTCCAGTCGCTTGTACTCGGGCGACGCCTTGATCTGCCGCTCGACGTCCGCCTCCCCGCCCGCCGCCGTCTTCAGGTAGCGCGAGTACAGCTTGACGAATCGCGCCTGATAACCCTTCCACGGGCGGATGCCGTACGCCTCGTCGTACAGCCCCCACACCATCGAGAGCACCAGCAGCGCCGACGAAATGAACAGCGGCTTGCTCAACGACGAGTGAACTACCGGGTCTTTCTGTGGATCGCTCATAGGATCGCTCTATATGTTGAACCAGGGCGTCACCCAAACGTATTTAATGCGGAACAGCAGCCGGATCAGGATCTTCACCGGCAGCGACGAGCATGATCACCAGGAAGATCTGCATCGTGGCGTACTGCAGCACGCTCATGCGCGCGTAGATCTTCCGGTTGAACGACGTGCGCGTGATCAGCTTGTGCATCCCGATCGCCGCGGCGCACGCAGTACAGACCCCACCACGATGCGCGCCGAAGATAATCTTCGGCACGCGCGTGTGGATGCCGAAGATATCCGGCAGATCGCGGTTCACCTCGAAGATCAGCCGGTTGTGATCCCACGTCGTCCCCGGCCAGAACCACATCCAGCCAGGACCGCGAATCAGCGTCCCGATCACGATCATCGTCACCCACAGCACGATGAATCCGAAGATGAACGTCAGAATCGAGAACTTGCGCTGCTTGAACGTGTAGTAGCCGTTGCCCAGCGGATTGGTGTCTATGTACGGAATCACCATCAGCCCGATGATGATCAGCGAAGGCATCACCACGCCCGCCATCCACGGGTCGAAGTACACCAGCATTTCCTGCAGTCCCAGGAAGTACCACGGCGCTTTCGACGGATTCATCGTCAGCGTGGGGTTCGCCGGCTCTTCCAGCGGCGCATTCAGCGTGATCGACCAGACCATCAGGATGATCGTCACGATGATCGCCGCCAGAAACTCGATGCGCAGCAGGTACGGCCACACGTGGACTTCGCGCGCCCACTCCGGACGCCACGGCTGCGTCTTGCGATGATGCGTCTTGGCCATCTCGGGGTTGGCCTCGAGCTGCGCGATCAGCCGGTCGTTGGCGAAACGACTGCCGCAGTCCGTACCACGTGTAGAACGGCACCACGAACAGCAGACAGCACGATCGGCACGTTGTCCGGCGTGCTCAGAATGGTCCAGAGTTGATGGAGATCCATGATTATGCCCTCGCCTAGACCTTCTTCGGTTCCTTGATTTCGCTTTCCAGCATCATCGGCGCCGGACCCGAAATTCCGCCGTCTTTACGCACGCGCCAGAAGTGCACGATCATGAACAGGCTGGCGATAATCGGGATCGCCACGCAGTGCCAGATGTAGGCGCGCAAGCAGCGCGTTCGAATCCACAATCGAGCCGCCCAGCAGACCGAAGCGCACGTCGTTGAACGCCGTCATGCCCATCTGCGGACCGAACGGTCCGTCGTGCCCCAGCAGCGGTGTGGCGCGCGCCATGTTCGTGCCCACCGTGACCGCCCAGAAGCCGAGCTGATCGTCCGGCAGCAGGTATCCCGTGAAGCTCAGCAGCAGCGTCAGCACCAGCAGCAGCACGCCCACCACCCAGTTGAACTCGCGCGGCTTCTTATAGGACCCCGTGAGGAACACGCGGAACATGTGCAGTTCCACCATGATCACCATCAGGTGCGCGCCCCAGCGGTGCATGTTGCGCAGCAGCTTGCCGAACGGTACGTCGCTTTCCAGGTACGAGGATGTCGCGGAAGGCCACCACCTTCGACGGATGGTAGTAGAACATCAGCAGCGTGCCGGTGAACACCAGCGTGATGTACACGTAGAACGTCATGCCGCCCATGCCCCACGTATAGTTGTAGGCCACCGCGTCGCGATTGATCTTGGCCGGATGCAGGTGCAGAAAGACGTTGCTGAGCACGCCCAGCGCGCGGCTGCGCGGCGTCTCATCGTGCTTGACGCGCAGAACGCTCTTCCAGACGTCGGTCTTCTCCGGCGCCTTCACCGTCTCCTTCAATTCTTCGACGGCGCGCGTCTGTCACGGCTTTGGCGTCGGCCATTACGGCGGCGAGTTTGCTTCGCGCCGCCGTCACCGTTGCCGTTCCCGTTGCCGCCACCGCTGCCGTTGCCGCCGGTGTGCCATTGTGTCCGTTGGTTTCAGGCATGATCGGTCCTCAGACCCGGAGAATCGCGCCCGGGTCGCCAAATTGGCTCGGCTCGCCCTTGGGCCAGCGGTAGACGTGGCTCAGATCCACCACAATCTGTCCCTCCGGGTCGAGTTCCACATGCGCCCGGTCCATGGGACGCGGCGCCGGGCCCTTCGAAGTTGATGCCTTCGGGGTCGTAGCCGCTGCCGTGGCACGGGCACTTGAATTTGTTCTCGCTCGGCTTCCAGTCCGGCGTGCAGCCCAGGTGCGTGCAGATCGCCGAGATCACGAAGATCGCCCTCGGTGTTGCGCACCACCCAGATGCGGTATTGATTTTGAAATTTCGTGTCCACGCCGAAGCCGAAGTCCGACGGATACCCGATGCGGAACTTCGTCTTCGGTTCGTATAGCGCGCGCGGATAGAAAGAAGCGCAGAAACATCAGCAGATTGACGCTCGAGCGTGCCCAGCACCGCCGCCATCACAAACTTCCGCCGGCGCGCAATGACTTTGCCTTCGTCGGTGTCTTCGCTTTTGGAAAATATAGTTCGGAACGCCTGAGCCAGAGACGGTTTCGACCTCGGCGGAGGTGTCGCGGACCCGGCGGGCTCTAACGTAGAATTCGCCATCTTGTCCCCATGTCCGGAATTGCTCCGGACCTATCCCTCTGAGTTGCACGGCCAGCCTACGCTGGATGCCTATCTCCGTGCTCGGGACCCGGCAAGATGACAGCTCTCGTTCCGGCAACGGAGCCTGATTTACCTAATAATGAGTGGCTGTAGAAACATCCCAGTGCCTGAAGATGCTAACCCCTCACCGTGTCCCTCGCGAACGAAATTTGCATCCCTCTTCAACGGACTGACTGTGTCCAGCGCAATTTATATCACCGCAGTTCACACTTTGCAAGGGCGGGTGAATCAGGTACGAAACCCCCACAATTCCCCTACACTAAAACCGATACACTGAGAGTTGCGCGACTCGCTCCTTCGCATCGCCATCCTCATCCTCGCCGCAACTCTTTTCATCACCGAACTTCTCAGCCCCTGGCACCTGCTCTCCCGCTGGCCGCTCGCCATCGGCTGGATCCTCACACTCGCCTTTATTTCCACGCGCATCCCGCGCTTCTCTTTTCACATCTCGTACCTGTATTTACCCTCCGCCCTCATCGCCATCCCGGTCGCGATCGCCGCCATCCTCAGCCCGCCCAACAGCGCAGACGCCATGGCCTACCATCTCCCGCGCGTCATCTATTGGGCGCAGTCCGGCACGGTCGCCTTCTTCCCAACGCCGTACTACAACCAGGTCATGCTCGCCCCGCTCGCCGAGTACGTAATGCTGCACACGTACCTGCTCACCGGCGGCGATCACCTCGTCAACCTGATTGCCTTCGCCGCCTACCTCGGCAGCATCGTCGGCGTCTCCGCTATCGCCGGGGCCTTCGGACTTCCGCCGCGCGCGCAGGCCGTCGCCGCCTTCATTTGCGCCACTCTGCCCAACGCCATCCTCCAGGCCTCCGGCGCGAAGAACGACTTTCTGCTCGCCTTGTGCCTGGTCTGCGCCGTCTACTTCGCGGCCCGCCGCAACGTCCTCTTTCTCTCGCTCTCCATCGCACTCGCCATCGCCACCAAGGCCACCGCCTACTTATTCCTGCCGCCCCTACTCGCTTACGCCGCGTTCGTTCTCCCGCGCCGCAAACTGCTGTGGATCGCCGCCGCAATTCTCGCCGTCAACGGTCCGCAGTACGTCCGCAATCTCCGCCTCACCGGCAGTCCGCTCGGCTACGATTCCGCCCAGGGCGATGGCCACTTCCGCTGGCGCAACGAACATCCCGGCATCAAATCGCTCGCATCGAACTTCATCCGCCACACCTCCGAACAACTCGGCGCGCGCAGCCCCGCGTGGAATGACCGCGTCTACCGCGCCTCGGTCGCCGCCCACCGCGCGCTTGCGCTCGACCCCGACGACCCCGCCACCACCTGGCCCGGCGCCCGGTTCGCTCCGCCCGTCAACGCCAATCACGAAGCCAACGCCAACAACCGCTGGCACCTCCTGCTCTTCACCCTCGCCGGGCTTTATGCAATCGCCACGCGCAATCGCACCTGGAGCCTGTACGCCGCCGCGCTCGTCACCGCCTTCCTCATCTTCTGCTTCTACCTTAAATGGCAGCCCTTCCTCGCGCGCCTCGAACTCCCCCTGTTCGTCCTCGCCGCGCCGCTCGCGGCTTACTTCCTCTCCGCTCTCCCGTACTCCGCAATCTGCACGATCGCCGTCTGCCTCTTCCTCGCCGCCAACGCCCGCCTGCCCCTCTTCGAAAACTGGACACGCCCTCTCAAAGGCCCGCATAGCCTGTTCGTCACCAGTCGCGCCGACAACTACTTCAACGACATGGGGCAGTGGAACAACCGCGCCTCATATCTCGAAGCCGTCGATCGCGTCGCGCACTCCGGCTGCACTTACGTCGGCATCGATATCACCGAGAATCAGCTCGAGTATCCCTTTCAAGCCCTCCTCCTCGAACGCAACCCGAACGTCCGCTTCATTCACGCCCCTGCCACTCCGCCCCCCTGCGCCGTCCTCTGCCCCGATTGCATCGGCAATCAGCAAAAGCTCACGCTCTACCGCGCCTACGGCCCGCCATTCGAAATCGGCCGCTTCCTGCTCTTTACGAATGCGGCATACTGAATGATTCACATGACACACCTTCGCCTTGCCACCGCCGCGCTCGCCGCCACCGCCATCATCCACGCACAGGCGCCCGGCCGCCAGAAGCGCACCGTCACCGACGACGAAGTGCAGCGCGTCCACAAAAGCGCTCTCGTCCTCGACGCCCACAACGACGTCACCAGCGCCACCGTCGCCGGCATGGATATCGGCAAGTCCAACCCCGACCACATGACCGATCTCCCGCGCATGAAGGCTGGCGGTATGGGCGCGCAGATCTTCGCGGTATACGTCGCCGCCAGCTACGCCGAAGGCAACCACGCCGCTAACCGCGCACTGCAGATGATCGACACCGTGCGCCACGACATCATCGCCAAATATCCCAATGACTTCGTCTTCGCCGGCACTGCCGCAGACATCCGCCGCATCCACAACGAACACAAAATCGCTGCCCTCCTCGGCATCGAAGGCGGCCACGCCATCGAAGACAGCCCCCGCCTCCTCCGCGATTTTTACGATCTCGGCGTCCGCTACATGACGCTCACCCACACCAACAGCAACCACTGGGCCGATTCCTCGGGCGACCCCAACAAACCCAACAACGGCCTCTCCCCGCTCGGCAAGGAAATCGTCGCCGAGATGAATAGAATCGGAATGATCGTCGATATCTCGCACGTCTCCGACAAGACTTTCTACGACGCGCTCGAAGTCAGCAAGGCGCCCATCTTCGCCTCCCACTCCTCCTGCCGCGCCCTCTCCCCCGCCCCGCGCAACATGACCGACGAGATGATCACCGCCCTCGGCAAGAAGCACGGCGTCGTGCAAATCAATTTCGCCTGCGACTTCCTCAACCCCGAGGTCTTCGCCGAAAACGAAAAGAACCGCGACAAACTCGTGAAGATCCGCGAAGAGCTCATCAAGAAATACGCCAACGATCCCGATGGCCTCCCGAAGGCATTCAAAGAAGCCAGCGCCGCCGCCGGAGCTTCCACAAAGCGCGCCACCCTCGCCGACGTCGTCAAGCACATCAACCACGTTGTCCAGCTCGCCGGCATCGATTCCGTCGGTCTCGGCAGCGATTTCGACGGCATCGATTGCGCCCCCATCGGCCTCGACAGCGTCGACAAGTGGCCCAACCTCACCCGAGCCCTTTTGGAAGAAGGCTACACCGCCCCCGAGATCCGCAAAATCTACGGTGAGAATACGCTCCGCCTACTCTCCGACGTCGAGCGCGTCGCAAAGGCATCGCGCTAAGAATTTCTCGCAAAGCCGCAAAGCCGCAAAGTAACGCCAAGAAGAAAAAACCTTTAAGGAATTTCTGCCTTGGTTTTCTTTGCGTTACTTTGCGGCTTTGCGGCTTTGCGAGAAATTCTTACCTCCCGCCTTTCTGTGATCCCTCTTCTTGTTCTTGAGTCTTACTTGCCGTCCTTTGCGAGAAATGCTTTCCTTCCCGCTATCCTGGAAACTTAATGCGCTCCTTCTGGGCCACGCTCACTCGCTTCGATCGCACTCTACTCGCCCCAGTCATGGCGCTGCGGAACGCCCTTGGCGTCGCCGTCTGCCTTTTCACCGGCCTCCTCTTCCACAACCCCCCGGGCGGTGTCATGGCCGCCACCGGTGCCCTCGACACCGCCTTCTCCGATGGCAGCGATCCCTACGTCCATCGCGCCCGGCGCATGCTCTCAGCCGCCTTCTTCGTCTCCCTCGCCGTCTTCGCCGGACGACTCTGCGGCCACAATCACGCCCTCACCATCGCGCTCGAATTCATCTGCGCCCTCATCGCCGGCCTCCTCGTCGCCCTCGGCTCTACTCCCTCCGACATCGGCACCATCACGCTCGTCACCCTCATCGTCTTCTCCGCAACTCCGGCCTCCTCCTTCGGCAAGGCCCTCACCTCCGGCGCCCTCGCGCTCGCCGGCGGCATCCTCCAGACGCTCTTCTCCCTCGCCCTCTGGCCTGTCAACCGCTACGCACCCGAGAGCCGCGCCCTCGCCCTGCTCTACGACGAAATGGCCCACAACGCCGAGTCCGCCAACCCCGCCACCGAAGCTCCGCCGGCCACCGACACAATTCTCGCCGCCCGCTCCGCGCTCGCCGGACTCGACGCCAACCGCTCCGTCGAAGCCGAGCGCTACCTCGCCCTCTTCGGCCAGGCCGAGCGCATCCGCCTCGCCCTCCTCACCCTCGGCCGGCTCCACGTCCGCATCGGCCGCGAACCCGGGACCGCCGCCGAGACCGAAGCCCTGGCCAGCGCCTTCAGCCTCACTTCCCAAATCCTCAAATCCATCGCCGGATCGCTCACCGCCGGCACCAAGGGCAACCCGCACGCCGATTGCATCGCCGAGCTCCGCAACCTCGCCGAGCTCCTCCGCGAACCCGCCGGCCGCGAATCCACAGCCGTCGCAGCCATGCGCGACGACGCCCGCTGGCAGCTCGACGCCCTCACCGGACAACTCGCCTCCGCCCTCGAACTCGCCGCCCACGCCAGCCTCACCGGCATGCGCGAGTTTGAGCGCCGCGAGGCCGCCCAGCCCTGGAGCCTTCGCCTGGCCGGCGTTCTCGCCGTGCTCCGCGCCAACATCACCCCGACGTCCGCGGCCTTCCGTCACGCCGTTCGTCTCGCCCTCTGCGTCGCCATCACCGACACCTTGACCCGCGCCCTCGGCTGGCAGCGCGGCTACTGGGCGCCCATGACGGTAGTGATCGTTCTCAAGCCGGATTTCACCACTACCTTTAGCCGCGGCGTCCTCCGCCTCGCCGGCACCTTCGCCGGACTCGCGCTCGCCACCGCCCTCTTCCACGCCCTCAATCCCTCCACCGGGGTACAGGCCGCTTTGCTCACCGTCTTCATGTTCCTGATTCGCTGGATCGGCCCCGCGAATTACGGCCTCATGGTCAGCGCCCTCACCGCGCTGGTCGTCCTCTTGTTCGCCCTCAGCGGCGTCCCGCCCAACCTGGTCATCGCCTGGCGCGCCCTCAACACCGTCGCCGGCGGCGCCATCGCTCTCATCGCCTACCGCGTCTGGCCCACCTGGGAACGCACGCTCGTCCCCGAAGCCCTCGCCCGCATGCTCGATTCTTACCGCGCCTATTTCCAGGTCGTCCGCGATGGCTACATCGAAGCCGACCCCTCGGACCCCGACCTCCTCTCACGGCTCGATCGCGCCCGCCAGGCCGGTCGTCTCGCCCGAACCAACCTCGAAGCCTCCGTCGCCCGCCTGCGCGCCGAGCCCGGCTTCCCCGCCGAGCGCCTCACCATGCTCAACACCATCCTGGCCAACGGCCACCGCCTCATCCACGCCATGATGGCACTCGAAGGCGGCATCTTCCACAGTCAACCTGTGCCGGCCCGGCCCGCCTTCCGCGCCTTCGCCAACAGCGTGGATGCCACCATGTACTTCCTCACCGCCTACCTCCGCGGCACCCCCGTGCATCCCGGTGACCTGCCCGACCTCCGCGAAGACCACCGCGCCCTCCGCCACTCCGGCGACCCCCTTGCCGAACGCTACCAACTCGTCAACGTGGAGACCGACCGCGTTACCAACAGTCTCAACACACTATCTCTGGAGATCGTCCATTGGGTAAGCACTAACGAAAACTAACGAATGGGTGTATACTTTCCATCCGGGGAGTAGACCGTTGCGAAGACCTCGTTTGTTTCTCGTTACCGGATTTATCACGTTGGCCGACCGCTGCCATTTTTGTCACCCGCACCGAGGCCGGTGCCGGCGAGATTAAGTTAGTTGCCCCCGGCGTCTGGTTCCGCGAGGGCGACTTGGAAAACCTCGGCCACTCCAACAACACCATCATCGAGATGAAGGACTACCTGATCGTAGTCGACGCGAACTTCCCCAGCGGTGCCCGCCTCACCATGGAAACCGCCAAGCGCATCTCCGACAAGCCCGTCAAATACGTTTTCGACACCCATCACCACGGCGACCACGCCTACGGAAACTCCATCTGGACCAAGGCCGGCGCAACCACGCTCGCTTATATCGGCGTCGCCGAAGAGATGAAACGTTTCGAGCCCGCCCGCTGGCAGGACACCGTCAAGAGCCGCGCCGACGTCCGCGATCTCCACGAGGACGCGCCCGAGCCCCCCACCCAGACCTTCGACAAGAGCCCTTTCACGCTCAAGGACAGCACCCGTGAAGTCCGCTTCTACCACTTCGGATGGGCCCACACCCGCGGCGATGGCTTCGTCTATCTCCCCAAGGAGCACGTCCTCTGTACCGGCGACGCCGTTGTCAACGGACCTTATAACTTCACCGGTGACGCTAACATTGGCAACTGGACCAAAGTTATTCGTGCAGCACAGACTCTGACCGTCGAGTATGTCCTCCCCGGCCACGGCCCCACCGGCGGCCCCGAACTCCTGGAAGGCCAGGTGAGGTTCATCAATGAGCTCCATAAGGCCGTCGAAACCGCCATCAAACAGGGCAAAACGCTCGAAGCCGTGGTCCCCCCCGGCGCCAAAACGACCACCATCACGCTGCCGGCGAACGTCAAGAACTGGGTCGGCCCCTCCCTTCCCGCCCAAGTCCACGACACCTGGGAAGAGATCACCCAAAAGAAACCCCACGGCGACATCACTAAGTAGCCTTCGGCATCTCAGGCCGCCGTTAGCTGTTATGCTTGGGTCCGTACTATTCCGGAGGGGCCGGTATCTGGCAACGGGAGGACAACACCAATGAGGGTAAACTACCATACCTTTTTCTTGCTCGCGGGATTGTGCTTCGCCCAGACAACCGCCTGGACGCAGTCGAAGCCACTGGAACTGAAATGGAACGAGCTGGCATCCATGATCGTCGGCCACCACGTGGAAGTTTCACTGGCTGAACATGGCACCGTCCAAGGCGAAGCTGTTTCCGTCAGGCAGGATACTCTGGTGATCGACGTAGCGAAATCAAGTGGCCCTAAGCCGTACCCTGCCGGCAACGGGGAGATTCCACGAAGTGACATCGGACTGATCAAATTGCAGCGAACACGCGGCGCGTGGGGACGAACATTAGGCACCGTCATCGGAGTCGTCGCCGGGTTAGGCGGAGGCGGTTATGCCGCCGCGCATACCGATTCCGCCGGCGCCGCGATCGGGGTCCTGGTTGCGGTAACGTCCGCCACTGCAGTCGGCGGGTACTACGCCGGGAGAAGTATCGATAGGCGTGTGACCCTCATCCGCGTAATACCATAAATGGGCGCCGGCCAATATCCCTATCGAACCGCCCTGATCTCCGCCGGAGTAAGCCACGGGTGTGTCTCCAGACTTACACCTGTACCGGGACAACCCGTAGGTTCTTCGTCGCTCACCGCTTCCATCCGATATCGGTACTTACTCAACTCCCGCACCAGAAAATAGCTCGGCCAGCTGTTTCTCTCCTACATTATCAATATCCAGCGAGATCGACCATCGCCCCGCGCACGGCTTCACTGCACCGAAATGGCCGAGGACATACTCGGCGTGCAATTGATCGTACATGTCCTTTGACTTCGGCACGGCCCTCGATTCCATCTCCGCCCGAGGCCGCGTCAACCACTCCTCCACGAAATCCTGCGGCTGCAACGCAAGCGGATCCCGGCGATGAGCCCCGTTTGTGAAGTCTCGTCGACTCCGCACGAGACACTAACTCCCGCGGTCACTAATTAAGCCTAGCGGAAGGTCTCCACCAGCATCAGGTTGCTACCGCCCTGGTCAACGCGGCTACACAACAGATATCGTTCGTGAGGCGTCAGGCTCAAACCCAGACCCATTCGCTTTTCGGCCGGCATGATCGTCTTGCTCACCCCGTTCGAGAAATCCAAGTGCTGTAGACTCCGCTCGCCATAGTAATAAATGCCGTCCCGCGCCTACACGAAACTCCCGCCGGCTTGCGCAATGACCTGGCTTTCCTCTCCGCATTTCACTCCGCCCGTCCGGTTCGAAGCGAAGTAGAGCCATTTGCCGTCCTGCGACCAGCTCGGCCGTACGTCGCTCGACGCGCTCTTCGTTTGGCTGTCCGGCGACCATCGCGGACTTCCGGATCGCCCGATCGTCACCAATTGCACCGCATTCGTACCGTCCGCATCGCACACCCAGACTTCCTGGTTTCCCGCGCGATTGGATTCGAACGCGATCTTCTTGCCGTCCGGCGAATACTGCGCACTCGTGTCCAGCCGCCTAGATGCCATGCGCTGGCCTTCGCGCTCACCGGCTTGCTGCGCGGCCTGCTCTACGACATCGCTGCCGGCGATCCGCTCACCATCCTGCTCGCCTGCGCGCTCGCGTTCGTGGCCGCCATCGCCGCTCTCGCTCCCGCCGCCCGGGCCGCCCGGCTAGACGCCTCGGAAGTCCTGCGGGAGCAGTGAGCCGTCACGCGAAGAAGTCTTCGTTCCACAGCTTTCTGCCACCTAGCGACGTGTGGAAAGCCCACCCCGCCAGCACCAGCGCCAGAGCCACCAGGAACGCGGACTCGCCGAAAAACCACGCGCTCGTGCGCGCCCATGGTGCATTCGAGAGCATCGTGAATAACAATAAGCTGCAATACGCGAGCAATCCCCAGCGCAGCATCACGATTGCCATCCCCAAAAGCACCACGAAGTCGATCGCTGTGCTGAACAGCGGATGGCTCGCGTCGGCCAGACTCAGGCTCGCCAATAGCGCCGCGAACAACACCCCCGCCGCCCATTGGTTCCGCAGCAGCGCGCGCAGCAGGAAGATCAGGAAAAAGAAGAAGAGCGCCGAGCGGATCGCGTGGGGGATGCCAATCAGGATCATTGCGATCGCTCCGCGCGCGCCGGTGAGCGTAATGGTGGTGCTCAGTTCCGGCCAGCCGCCCTGCTGCCGCAGCCAGGTCTCCGAGAACCCGTTGATCACGTTGATCAACGCTCCCCCCGCGCATCCAATCAGCACGTCGCGCCCTACCACCGTGTCGCGGACCCGACCGATCAGCACCGCCGACCAGGAAATTAGCGCCTGCGGCCATCGCCGCCGGACGTGCGGCTCCAACGCCATGTACACCATCCACATCACCACGCCGTAAAACAGCGCGGTCGCCAGTGCCACCAGAAACGTGCCGAAGGTGCCGATCGATATCAGAAGGTGGGCGCGCGTCACCCACAGCGCCATCTGCACGATGATCATGAACATCGCCAGCCGCAGCGCTCCGCGCCGGTCGCCGCGCTGCCGCCGCAGATTGCCCGCCGCCAGCAGCGCCGCTGCCACCATGAGCACCACGAGCAACGCCGCCAGCGCGCCGAGAACAATCTGTGTAGCCGTGGAATCCGAGGATCCGGGCACACGGTCGGGTTTGGTCCACGGCTCGATCACCGAGAAGAATACCGGCTGCCCGCGCAGCGACGCCGCCTCTACGCGCCGTTCCCGCGGCGAACTCGTAGTCCATGCCACGCGCGTGTCCGATGCCGCCAGCGTAGTCCACAGCGGCTCCGCCGTTTGGAATTTCCCCGGGTCGACCCCCGCTGCCGCGAACAGCGCGCCCCAATCCGCCACGGCCGCCTCCTTGCCGGGCTTCTGCTGCTGCGCCGGTATTCGCTCGAAATAGACCAGTTGCCCGCGCGAATCCAGTTGCATCCGCACCATCCCGCTCTCTTCCGGCGGCGGATCGTCCCACTGAACCATTCCGGGCGTCAGCAGATCGTCGTGCAGCATCATCGCCGTCAGCGGCGCCGTGTGCGACCGGTACTGGAATCGCAGCGCCTGCGGATTCGCCGCCAGCACCTGGCTCCAGTTCGCGTGGCCGCCCGGGCGGTTGCTGAACCACTCGAATAATCCGTTATCCCACTCGTACTTGTAGGCCTCGTCGAACGGCCGCGCATCAGCGCCGAGGCGCGCGGCGATCTCGCGCGATTTCTGCGCCAGCACCTCCGGTCCGAGATCCGGCGCTAGCGTGGCCAGCGCACTGCTCCGCATCGCAATTCCGAGCGGCACCCCCACCAACACCGTCAGCAACAGAGGAATCGCGATCTTGAACGAGAGTCCTTCGCCTTCGCCCGCGGCCGCGACCATTTCGGGAGACGGCGTTTCGCCTGCCGCCAGCGCCGCGGCCAGCGGATCGCCGCCCGGCAGCGCCGCCGCCACACTCAGCGCGGAGGCCGGACGCATCGCGGGCTTGGGGTTCAAACACCGCAGGATAATCTTCTCCACCATCGGGTCCAGATCATGCACGATCGATGACAGGCTGACCGGCACGCTCTCGCGCTGGGCGCGCATCAGGCCCGCCAGCGTTTCCGATTCGAACGGCAGCTTGCCGGTGAAGATCTCGTAGAGCACCAGGCCCAGCGCGTAGATATCGCTCTTGATCGTGACTTCTTCGCCGGTGTGCTGTTCCGGCGCCATGTAGGCCGGCGTGCCGTTGCGCACCTCGGCGCCTTCGATCTCGCCCGCCAGGCCGGCCAGTCCGAAATCGGTGAGCAGCACTTCGCCGCGCCCATCGAGCATGACGTTGGCCGGCTTCAGGTCGCGATGCAGCACGCCCTTCTCGTGCGCGGCGGCGAGGCCGGCGCAGAGTTTGCGCGCAATCTCGAGTGCCTTGTCCGTGGGAATCCGGCCGATGCGGCGCAAGAGCGAGCCCAGGTCTTCGCCATCCACGTACTCCATCGAGAGGAAGTAGAGCCCCTCCATCTGGCCGAGGTCGTAGACGCGGCAGACGTTGGGATGCGACACCTGCCGCGCGATGCGGACCTCGCCGCGGAAGCGCTCGAGCGCCTCCTCGTGGTGCGTGAAGGCCGCGGGCAGGAATTTGAGGGCGACCGGCTGGTCAAGCGACAGGTCGTCGGCGCGATAGACCTCGCCCATGCCGCCCTTGCCGAGCATGGCGACAATCCGGTAGCGGCCGCCGAGCAGTTCGCCGGGAGCGAACCGGCCCTGCGAGCGGGAATTCGTGGCGCGCCGCGGGGCGCTGCTGGAGCTGGAGATCGTCTGCGTGGCAAACGCCTCGACCCCGTTGGAGGCGCCACAGGACGCGCAGACTCGTCCTGCGACCTCGCTCCCGCATGTGGTGCACTGGGCCATGAAAGATAGTGTAGTTCAGCCGCAGCGCGATCAGTTTGTCCGGCGCGGTTTCCTCCAATTTGAATCTCCTGGCCAGCCAGAGGACCGTGTGGACCTTCGTTTTTCCCGGCAGGCCCGCCAGCGCGCGAGGTCGGCGAGGAGGCTGCCGGGTAGTGCGAGCAACAAGTGCCCGCCGGCCGGCGTCCTGGCAAGTCACTCCTGCCAGACGGTAACACCTCCCGGCGGGACGGTGCGGGCGCCCAGGAGCAGGTGGGAAGCGGCAGGCGCGGGGATGGTTTGGGGGAGCGAGGTAAAGTTGGTGGCGACCCAGAAGCCATCGCGCCAATCGACCAGGAAATCGGGCTTGAGGGCGGCGGGCGCGGTGGCGGCGTAGATCTTTGCGGAGCAGGGCGATTTCGAGATCGCCATTCAGGGTATCAACACCGATGTAGGTGACCGAACCTTTGCCGAGTTTGTGAGTTACCGCCGCGGACTTACCGGCATAGAACTGGTCGGAGTAAGTGGCGAGCGAGGTGGTGCCGGGGTCGGGCTCGAGGATGTCGGCCCAGGAGCCCCAGCGGTAATGGATTCCATCGGCGGTGACGGTGCCCTTCGAGGGTGCCGGGCAGCAGATCATAGATGGGGAGACGGGCGCCGATCAATTTATAGATCTGTTCGGCCCACAGGGTCTCGGGGAAATGCCCGCGGCGGTCCTTCTGGCCGGTGCGGGCGGTGAGAATGAGGTGGCCGCCGTTCTCGGCGTACGCGGTCCATTTGGCGACCAGGGCCTGGTCGACGAGCTGGTAGGCGGGGGCGACGACGAAGGGGTAGGCGGCAAGGTCGCGATCTTCGGTGACGACGTCGACGGGCGCCATCATGGATTTCAGCGCGCGGTAGTACTTCATCCAGTGGGCCTGAGTGTCCCAGCGGGTGGTCTGCTTGTGATTCTCGATGTCCCAGCGGTTATCGAAGTTGATGAGGAAGGCGGTGCGGCGCTTCGCGTAGGCGGCGGGCTCTTTGGCATCGGGACGATAGCTGGGGCGGAGCTTGAGGATGTCGGCCATGGCCTCGGAGTATTCGCGGCCGCCGGGCGACGGAGTAACTCCGTCGGTTTCGACGAGGCCCTTGTGATACTGCTCGTTGCCGAATAGCGGCTGGCGGTAGCGGTAGGTGCAGACGATGCGGGCGCCGGCGGCGAAGGCGCGCATGATCCACATATGGATCGCGCCGGGCTGCGGCCAGGGGTTGATGGCGCCCCAGTTGACCTGGCCGGGCTGCAACTCCATGAGGCCGGAGAGGCCGTTGATGGGGCGCATGAAATCGTGCATGAAACTTTGCACGGCGCCGCTGCCGAGGCGGAAACCGAGCGGACCGTTTTCGGGGAAGACGTCGCCGTGGACGGGATAGTGCGTCCAGGTGAAGGCGTCGAGATCCTTAGTGGAGAGGGTGGGATCGACGTCGGCGTACATGGCCATGAAGTTGGTGGTGATCCACTGCGCGGCGGCGCCGTTCTGGCGGAGGGTGGCGGCCTGCATGCGGAGGTAGTCGGCGGCCTCGGCGGCGAACCAGCGGTTGAAATCGAGCTGGGCGTGGGGGTTGGGGAGGCCGGCGTGATCGAGCTGGTTGGGGATTTCGATCTGGTCGAAATTCTGGAAGACCATGGACCAGAAGGCGGTGCCCCAATCGGTATTGAGGCGGGCGATGGTGCCGTATTTCTCGCGCAGCCAGTCGCGGAATTTCGCGGTGGCGGCGGGGGAGTAGGAGAACTCCTTTTCGTAGTGGCTGAGCTCGTTATCAATCTGCCAGCCCCAGACGCGCGGATCGCGGCCGAAGCGTTTGGCGAGCTCGGGATCGATTTTAGCGACGTAGTCGCGGTAGACAGGCGAGCTCCAATCGGCCTGCTGGCGTCCGCCGTGATTCATGCGGCGTCCGGCGGCATCGACCATCAGGATCTCGGGATGGGCGCGGGTGAGCCAGATGGGCGGGGTGGCGCTGGGCGTGCAGAGGATGACTTTGAGGTGGTTCTGCGCGGCGAGAGCGACGTTTTTCTCGAGCCAATCGAGCTGGAAATGGCCTTCCTCGGGCTCCATGAAGGACCAGGCGAACTCGCCCATGTGGACGAACTCCATGCCCAGTTTGCGCATGTTGGCCATGTCGCGGGCCCATTGGGATTCGGGCCAGGCTTCGGGGTAGTAGTAGACGCCGATGGACATCATGTCGGAGCGGGGGAACCAATCCGGCGCGGCGGCCGGGGAGAGGATGGGGAGCATAAATAAGAGCGCGAGCGCGGCGCGCGAACGGTGCATGGCCTGATTGTGTCATATAGCGATGCAGGGGGGTTGACTAAGAGCTGAGCGTGCTGGTAGCGCTCCCTTATAGTTGATCCAGGAACGAAATAATTATTAAGTGAAGAAGAGGTTTTCGAAGTCACCGGAGAGGGGTGTATCTCCCTCTGGGCTGTTCACCGCTCCAAACATTTGGTAGAACTCTTGTTGGAGCGGGCATCCCGCTGCTACGAATTCCGCTCCCTAGCATACGATGCTTTCCGTCAGTGTTTCGAGCAGCGGGATGCGCTTGGTTCCAGTAACGAATACTCAGAAGTCGTCTGGTTCCAGACTCTACTATAAGGCTTTCGCAGGAGCCAGGCCAGCCCGTTCCAAAGGAGAATCGACACCATGTCGGATGCATTGCCATCGGTAAGCTCCAAGCGGGATTACGCCGCGTTTGCGGCGATCGACTGGGCCGACCAGAAGAACTTCTGGCGCCTGCACCCGGCCGACTCCCAGAAGGAGGAGCACGGAGAATTGGAAAACACGCCTGAGGCGGTAGAAGCTTGGGCGGTGTCGCTGTACCAACGTTTCGGCGGCCGTCCCATCGCCATCTGTTTGGAACAGTCGCGCGGGGCTTTGGTCTACATGCTGGCCAAGTACCCGCACCTGGTGCTGTTCCCGGTCCACCCCACTACGGCAGCGCGCTACCGGGAAACCTTTTGCACTTCCGGCGCCAAGGACGATCCCAGCGATACGGCCTCGTTGCTGGATTTGTTGATGCGTCATCCCGAACAACTGCGCGCGCAGCTGCCGGACACGGTCCAAACCCGCCTGTTGCAATTTCTGGTGGAGGAACGCAGGACGATGGTCGACGAGAAGACTCGCCAGGGCAATCGCTTGACCGATTGTTTGAAGTCGTATTTCCCCCAGCTTTTGAGGTGGTTTAACGACGTGTCCAGCCCCCTGGTGGGAGCTTTGCTGGAACGCTGGCCGGACCTGCCGGCGCTGCAGCGATCGCATCCCGGCACGCTGCGCAAGTTTTTCCATGAGCAAAACTGCCGCGGCGAGGACAAGATCGAAGAGCGCATCGCCGCCATCTATCAGGCCGTGCCGGCAACCAGCGACGCGGCCGTGTGCGAAGGGATCAGCCTCATGGCTCGCGGGTTGACCGCCGTGATCGCCACGCTGCGCACCCAGATCGCCGAGTTCGATCGGCGCATTGCCGAAGTGGTGGCCACCCATCCGGAGACACCGATCTTTGACTCCCTGCCGGGTGCGGGGAAGGCCTTGGTGCCCCGTCTCATCGTGGCGCTGGGAACGCATCGCGAACGGTTTACCAGCGCCGAAGAGATCCAGCGTTACAGCGGCATCGCGCCCGTGACGAAAGCCAGCGGGAAGACCAAGTTGGTGCTCTGCCGGTGGTCCTGCCCCAAATTCCTGCGCCAGACCTTCCACGAGTTTGCCCTTCATTCGATTGGGCAATCGGAGTGGGCCAAAGCTTATTACGTCCACCTCCGCAGCGATGAGAAAAAAGATCATCATGCAGCGGTCCGGTCCCTGGCCTACAAATGGATCCGCATTATCTATCGATGCTGGAAAGACGGCAAACCTTATGACGAGCAGATCTACCTACGGTCCCTGCGCCGGCGCGGTTCTCTGCTCGGCGGCGCTTTCGCCGCAGCCACCTCTGCCGGGTGGCAGTCGGTTGCCGGCTTCCAAAAACTTTCTGAAAATAACTCTTGACGGATTAGCTCAGAAGACTGACGGTCGCGGCTCGTTGAGGCACACGTGTGCCGTTAGTTGGAGTAACAAAGGTTCGTTGGGGCGGCCGGGGACATCCGGGCTTATCGCCGGGTGGGGCCCGGCCGCCAGTGATTTGACTGCACGCTACGAAGACGTAAGAACTCGGCTGGATGGCCTCTCGATCGTCCCCTCGTTTCGCGTATCAGTCTCTGTATCCAGGGGTGCGGCAATCAAACGCTATCCGCGACGGTCCCCCGGGTATTATCGGTTCGAACCGAAGATCTTTCCGCCGGTCTCCTCCACGTAGGGGAACCATCGTGCAGCCGTTGACGGGCTTACCGGAAGTCAGCACCACCTCAGGTCAACGTATGCTGGCCAGCATAAAAACTGTTGGTGTTGCGCTGTGGTTTGCGCAACTCTTTACCTGATTGGACTCTAGCATGAGAGATTCGGAGTATAGGGTGGGGAGATCTGGTAAGTTGATGATAACAACGGGAAGATAAATTTTGAGTTTGTGTGAATGGCAGATTGCAATAGGGGAAAAGGCTTAGATTAGTGGGACAGGCCGGGAGGCCTATCCTACTTAATGCAAAGACTTCTGGTCTGCTTCCTCTTGGGCGGGGCCCTCGTCGGCGCTGACCGCGATCCGCTCGCATCGGTGAATCCGCTGATCGGGACGCAGAAAAGCAAAATCGGGTATGGCGGGACGATGCCGTTTGTGTCACCTCCGTTCGCAATGACGAACTGGACGCCGCAGACCCGGCAGAACAAGATCAGCATCACATCCTACGAGTACGACGACAAGGCCATCTCCGGCTTCATCGGCACTCACCAGCCGGCCATCTGGATGGGGGACTATGGGTATATCACGCTGATGCCGCAGGTGGGCGAACTCCGCACCACGCCGGAGGGCCGCCAACTGGCTTTCTCGCACAGCGACGAGACCGCCAAGCCGGATTACTATGCCGTGGGGCTGCGCAGCGCGGAAGGCACGCGCATCGGCGCCGAAATGACGGCGACGGAGCGCTGCGCAATGCTTCGCTTCCGGTTTCCGAGCGGCGGCGTGGCGCGCGTGCTGGTCGAAATGTCGCGGCCGGGCGTCCCAGGCTTTGCGGCCGTGGATCAGAAGACCGGCGAGATCACCGGCTTTAACCCTCATCGCATGGATGCGCACCTGGGGCCGCACAAGCTGCCGAACTTCAAAGGCTACTTCGTGGTTCAGTTCCGGCAGGCTCCACAGAGCGCTGGAACCTACGGGCTTGAGAAAGAGGACGCGTCCGCGAGCCGGGGCGCATTCGCGGAATTTCGCCCGGGTGAGTTCGTGGAAGTCCGTGTCGGCACCTCGTTCCTCAGCGTGGATCAGGCGCGGGCGAACCTGCGGCAGGAGATTCCGGACTGGAATTTCGACGCGGTGCGCGCGAAACTGCATTCCGCATGGGCGGAACAACTGGGCCGTCTCGAATGGGAAGGCGCCACCGATCGCGAAAGAACGCGACTCTACACGGCGCTCTATCACGCGCTGCTTTATCCGCGGATCTTTTCGGAATATGGCCACTATTACAGTGCCTTCGACGATCAGGTACACACGGGCGAGAGTTATACCGCTTTTTCGATCTGGGACACGTTCCGCGCCGAAAACAGCCTGCTCACGCTGCTTGCTCCGGAGCGTATCGACGGCATGATCACGGCTCTGCTTCAGGACTTCCAGGAGGGCGGATGGATGCCGAAATGGCCGAACCCGTCCTATACGAATATCATGATCGGCACGCACGCCGACTCACTTGTGGCGGAGGCGATCCGCAAAGGCTTCCACGGCTTCGATCGCGAGCTTGCCTGGAAGGCTGTGTACAAAGACGCGATGGTTCCACCCGACGGAGACACCTCCCGGCGCTGGCTGGATCGCGAAGAAGGGACACCGTACGAAGCCCGGGCCGGACTTACATCCTACAAACAGCTGGGTTACATTCCCACCGATAAGATTGATGAAGCCGCGTCTCGCACCTTAGAGGATAGTTACGACGACTGGTGCGTGGCGCAGGTCGCGAAGGCTTTAGGCCGCGACGACGACTACCGGTTCTTCCTCCACCGTTCGCTGAACGATCGCAACCTGTTCAACCCGGCGCTCGGGCTCATGAACGGCAAGACGTCCGATGGCAGGTGGGCTCTGATCGGCGGTTCGCAGGATACGCAGGAGAATCGTTCGGTCGCGGGCTGGACCGAAGGCGATGCGTGGGCCTACACGTGGTCGCCGCTGCATGACCAGGCGGGACTGATCGAACTCATGGGCGGCAGAGAACGGTACGCCGCAAAGCTGGATGCTCACTTCAGCGGCGGACACAACGTGCACAGCAACGAGCCGAGCCACCACTACGCGTACCTGTATGACTTCGCGGGCCAGCCGTGGAAGACGCAGGCGAAGGTGCGCGAGATCGCCGCGGCGGAATATGGCTACGATGCGGGCGGCCTTGATGGCGATGACGATTGCGGCCAGATGTCCGCGTGGCTGCTGTTTAGTTCGATAGGCTTCTACCCGGTCAATCCGGCGAGCGGCGAGTATATGATCGGCAGCCCTATGTATAGCGGCGTGAGCATCAAGCTGCAAAATGGAAAGATCTTCCGCGTGATCGCTGAGAATGTTTCGGCTAAGAATCTTTATGTTCAGTCCGCAATCCTCGATGGAAAGCCGCTGAATGATCCGCTGATCACGTGGGAGCAAATTCAGTCAGGCGCGACATTGAAGTTCAGAATGGGACCAAAGGCGTCGCGGTGGGGAAGCGATTGGCGGCCTGCGGCAATTGCGTCGAAGTAGGTGGGCCGACTTGTTCAGAGAAACCCGGCCATCCATCCGCCCGATTTCGATCTCAAGTTCTGGATAGGTACAGACGAGCGATGTTCAAGGCACTATATTTTCGTTCCAAACCGTCGACGAGTGTGTGGAACGCAGGCAACTGCCTCAAGTATTCGAGATGCGGATCGATGCGGAAGAAGGACCAACAGGGGAAGCCCGTGTCCACCGTCCGCACAAGCCACGCCATGGCTTTCTCGGTGTCACCCAAGAGGGCGTAAATGCCGGCGATTTGGTGGTAGGCGTGGGCCTCTTCCCGGTCAATCCGGCTAGCGGCGAGTATAAGACCGGCAGCCCCATGTCCACGTGATCGCGGAGAACCTCGTCTTGATGGGACCAACTTAGTACGCCGTTTCAGAAGTACAGTCTCGTATTCCCTGGCGGTCGCTCCCTAACGGTCGCGGCTCTGATCGGTGCCGCGCCCGTCAGCAAGCGATCTCGCGATACGTGATCGAACTTGTGAAACGGTGTACTTCGCTTTGCTGCGGCGCCGGCTGGACTTAATTTGCCTGCAGGCGGCGCCGCAGTTCGTCGAAAAAGTTGAGCAGGATGGTTGCGTGGACCGTAGTCGGCGCCTCGCTCCTGGATTCGGGCGGAGCGAGCACGACAAAGCGTCGGCCGTCGGGTGCGATGTCCAGATTCCAAAGGGCGTTGTCTGTTGGCCGGAAGAGCGGCGCCGGCGACCACTGCCGGGGTTTTTCCGGGAGGAAGGAGTTCTCATTCGCCGTGTAGCCGACGACCATGATGCGGCCGCCGGAATTCACGTAGAACAGTTCCCTACGATTCCGCGACCAGACGGGAAACTTTGCCCCGTTTTCCGATTCCGATATCTGCCACCGGCCCGACGAGGGCGCGGACGGAAACGGACGCACCGTAATCTGGCCTCCGAGTCCCCCACCGTTGGTAGATACGTAGGCGATCCAACGCCCGTCGGGTGAGAAGGCCGGGTCTACCTGGCTGAGGGATTCGCTCGCGAATGACTCGGGCTTCCCCGATTTGGGATGCTCCGGATCGTTCAAATCCAGCGGGAGCGTCCAAATCTCAAATCCCCTATCCTTGCCTGTCCGAAGAAAAGCTAACGTGCGTCCGTCAGGGGAAATCGAAAACACTTGAAGAGGAGTTTTCTCGCCGAACAACTTCTGAGGCTTACTGGAACCATCGCCGCGAATCCACCAGATATTGAATTCCCCGTCGCTCGTGGAAACATCCGATCCGTAAAGAATGTGCTGTCCATCCGGCGTCCAGACCGGATGCCGGTTTAGAGCGCCATCTACTGTCAGCCTGGTAACTGTGCCGCGTTGAAGGTCGTTCACGAAGAGGTCTCCCGCTACCGCCAGTGCCAGCCGATTGCCGTCAGGCGAAAGGCGAGGAGTCTCCGCCTGCTGCGATGCGCTGATGGATGGGCTTACAACTGGCTGTATCTTCCCGGCACTGTCCAGCCAGGCTATGGGGGCGACTCCGGTTCGTCTCGCCGCGCTGGTGTATAGCAGAATCCCCGTCCGGGAAAAAGAGACCCGGCCAAGCCAGAAGCCTTCCGAATCGGCGATTCCTTCCAGCAATGACACGGTGGCACCGCGTGTCTCCAGCCGCCTGAGGCCGAACGGCACGCCATAAAGCGTTCCCTGATGGAAATAGATAAGGTGACCGCTCGGCAGATATCGTCCAAAGGAACCGCCGCGCCGGACCAGTTTGACCCGTCCCGACTTGAGCGAAAGGACTTCGATGTTGGCGCTATTAAAAGCGGCGGCGGATGCCGCGACGGCGCCGGTGAACAAAACATCTTCACCACCGGGCAGAACTTGCGGCCAACGCCAGGTCCGCTCGCCGTGCTGTTCGGGCTTGCCGATGATCTGCGGCTCGCCCCCGGTCGCAGGCACGCGGAAAAGATGGTAGTTGTCCAGATTGGCAATGATCGCGCCGTCTTCTCCCCAGGAGGCGCCGCGCGACAGGTCGGTCGTATCGCACAACGAAACGACCCCGCCGCCCTGCAGGGAAATCTTCTTCAACTTCTTTCCGGCGAAGAATCCGATCCACTGACCATCCGGAGAAAAGAAGGGATCGAATGCTCCTTCGGTACCTGCGAGTACTGAGACGCTGGACTGGTCGAGGCGGCGCACCGCCAGTTGCTCAGTGCCATCCATCGCTTTCGCGGCGAAGACCAGACGCGTTCCGTCAGGCGATATTACTGGAGTGAAGAATTCACCGTTGGATGCACGTCCCCGGATTGCTTCGGGTCCCAGGTCAACGCTGAGTTGGATCATGGGCCGATCCGCCGGCAGGGTGGCGCGCCATAGGAGCGCCGCCGAGATTACCGCAACTACCGACGAGAGGGCTGCGATGATCCACGGAAGCGCAGCCGGAAGCCCCAGCTTTGAGCCATGGGTTGCCCCACGCACGTCAGGTGCTTGGGCCTGCGCCCCATGCTCCGGCTGGTCGGCGAGTTCACGCTGTATCTCCGGGGTTGGTTCGAGTAGCTGGCCGTTGGAGTGACCGGCGTCGACCGGCGCGATGAACCGATAGCCGCGCTTCGGTAGCGTTTCGATGAACCGGGGGCTTTCCGCCGAGTCACCCAGGGCGTCGCGCAGGTGATTGACTGCCTTGTTCAGACCGCGATCGAAATCGACAAACGTGTCGGCCGGCCAGAGCTGTTTTTGGAGTTCGTCGCGAGATACGACTTCACCTGGGCGTGCCAGCAGGAGCAGGAGGATTTGGAAAGGCTGGTCCCGGAGTTTGATCCTCAGACCCTGCTTGCGCAGTTCGCCCGTGTGCTGGTCGATCTCGAATACACCAAAGCGGATCGGGCGGCCATTCGCGGACATACTCGCTCCTGGTAGATCGAGTATACATCGCCTTTCACACGTCTTGATAAAACCTTGGTTTGCGGCGGCTTAGACGGGAATAGCCGGGGAACACAAAAGGCACCGCCCTTGGATTGCCTTCCGCGGCAGCCCATGCCAATCTGCCTCAGAATCTGCACCAGAAGGAGGGATGACGATGCCGGAACTGCATAACCTATGGAGACGCGGATGTTCCCTGATTCGGGTTGCGTCCACCGCGGCTGCCGTGCTGCTCGCGGCCAACATTGGCTCCGCGAACATCTTGAGCACAAGCGCCACGGTCAGGCCGAATAATTCGCTGCTTGTCGATGTTCAGGTGACAACCGGCGCCAACGTGGAACGCCTCTCGATCACATACCAGACCGCGGGCGTTGATCCTCTGGTTTCCCGCCTCACCCAGGTCTCCTCCACCGGCTCGACCACGATCACCATCGGACGGCTGCGGGCAAACCGGGCCTACACCTATACCGTGGACGCATTCGACCGCGATGGCGCTCCGGCGGGAACCGCGAGCGGGAACTTTATGACCGGTCCGCTTCCAGCGCTCTTGCTGACGAACACCTACACACTTACGGGGCGCACTACGGCTCCCCTCGTCATTGTGGCGGAGAACCAGACGGGCTTCCGGGGCTACGTTGGCTTAGACCTCCACTCCTCCGATGCGCCGCAGATCGTCTGGTACTACAACAACGCCCCGAGCAACGCGACCGGCGTGCTACAAGGCGACACAATCGGATCAATCGTTCAGGAGCGGAACGGGAATATTCTCTTTGCGGACGCAGGAACGGGAGGTCCTACGGCCATAGACACTTTCTATCGTGCGATCACGCCCGACGGGACCCTTCTTGCCGAAAGCCCGCCCGATTGCAGCGTGACGCCGCCGACGGCCTCGTTGAGCCCGGCGGGCTGGATCTGGGGCCAGGGAAACGACTGGCATGAACATCTCGTTCCCGGCGCGGACGGTGTCCGCGGCACGGTCCTCCACCTTGGCAGGATCTTCAAGGACCCGTTCTTCGACGCAGGGCAGGCATCGCAGGGCAAGCGGTTGCAGGCGGGGAGCGTGATTCGCCGCTGGAACCCGGCGGCGGGAACAGACGAAATCGTGTGGGACCCCTTCAACTTCCTCGATCCGTTGACCGAGAGGACCAACGTATCGAACACCGATCCGGGCAACAGCTCCGATCTCGTCAGCGCGTTCCCTTGCGCGGGAACATCACTCCAGAGCGAGGAGTGGATGCACGCGAACTCGCTCCAGGTCACGCCGATCGGGTGTGCTTCTCCTGTCGGTGAGGTACCTCGATACGGTGATCGCGATCTCGCCGCAGTTGGACCGAATCGCGTGGCGGATCGGCCGCTTCAAGAGCGACTTTACCTTCCCCAACCCAAGCGACAGGTTCTACCACGAGCATTACGTCCGCATGCTCGAGAACGGAAATCTCCTCCTCTTCGACAACGGAAACGGCCGGCCGGCGGCTGAAGGCGGACTTTATACCCGCGCACTCGAGCTCGCGCTCGACTGGAAGTCGATGACGGCGGCCAAGGTATGGGAGTATCGTCACCAGACAGGCGCCAGCGGCGGAGCTCCGGTTTACAAGTACTCCGATAGAGTGGGCGCCGCCCAGCGGCTCGAGAACGGCAACACGATCGTCTGGTTCGGCGCCGACATCAATCCCACGACGCTCGCCCCGAAGAGCCCGCAGACATACACGCTCGTCGAAGCCGACGCCAGCCCCGAGGCCGGCGCCGTAGCGGTCCTGGACGTGCAGATTCCTCCGGGAACTGGCTTTCCCTATCGGGCGTTGCCGGTGGAAACGCTCTTCGGGGAGGTCCCGACATCGGGGAATGGAGCATCCCTGACCGCGTCTCCAAACCCAATCCCGGTCACAGGCGCGGCGGACGGAACGACCACGATCAGTTGGAGTGCGCCAAGCGCGGCCTCCATCGAGATTCACGTCGGCAGCCCGAATGGCCCGCTCTTCGCCTCTGGAGGGAATCACGGATCATCGCAAACCGGCCCGTGGGTGACGGACGGCACCACCTTCTATTTACAGGATGTCACTGTCGGAAAGCCGCTGATTGCGGACAATACGCTGGCCACGTTGGTTGTTCACTTGCAAAGGTTGTGAAAACTATGCGAATGACGCTCGCCACCCGGCGTATTGCTTGCCCTGCCCTGCGTATTACACTCAGCACCAAAAACCAGACGGAGGTGAACCCGCCGTTTGGCGGCGGCATGCAGGGGGTAAACCGGCCACATCACAACCTCTTCAGGTACTCCAACAACGCGGCTTTCTGATCTTCGGGGAGCGACGTGCCGAATGGGTCGCCGGTGTGGCCGATGTTGCTGTTGCCAGGCTGGCTGGTGTCGTAGGTCCAGACGTTCGGTCCGGTGGCGTTCATGTCGCTGCGATAGCCGATTTTCGCGGGGTCGAATTCGCGGTTTCCGACGGTGAATTTGGCGGGGCGGGCATCGGGATGCAGTAAGTCGTAGAGCGTGGGTACCGAACCATTGTGCAGGTAAGGGGCGGTGGCCCACACACCTTTGAGGGGGCGCGCCAGATACTGGCCCGTTTTACGCCAGACCGCCGGGGTCGCGTCCATGCCGGCCTGGTCCGACGGGCTTATGCCATCGTCCGCGAAGGCTCGCTTCTTTAAGCCGTCCAGGATAGGCGCAACGGCCGCGGGAAATGGGATCTTGCCAACGGGCTGTCCGAAACTGTTGGCGCGATTGGGGTCGGTGGCGATCTGCATTTGCGGGTACAGCTTGTCCTGATGGCAGCCGGCACACTTTTCGGCAAAGATCTGTTGGCCCTGTTGCGCCTTCGCATCATCGATCGCACCCAGCACTTCGGCCGGCCAGGCGGGCGGCTGAAGTTTGTGGGTCAACAACTCCAAGGTGTGCAGGTTGGCGATGCGCAAGGTGGATTGGTACGTCTTCGGGTCGAAGACGGCGCCCATGCCCAGCGCTTGGCCGATGTTTCGCTCCAGGATGGAATTGGTGTCGCCGTCGTAGTGAATCCACGTAAAGTCCGCGGGCTTGCGGCCGATGTTATCGGGAACGCTCCAGATGAACGGGAAACTTACGGGCGATTGCATCTTTACGGCGTATTGGGGAAAGAGTAAGTTGCGTGCGGCACCGAACGCGTCGACACGTCCGGGTCCCGGTTCGGTGCCATCGACAATTAACTTTCCGTTCTTGAGATAGGCGAGGCGCGCCTTGAGAATGGCGATGTCAGCCTTGAGGCGCTCGTCGAAGGATCCCTCGGGCGGGCGCGGCGCCGCATCCGCGGTCGCCGAAGAAACGGAGCGAAAGGAGGTATCGGCGGTCGGGGCGGCTGCGACGTTTCCGGCGGATTGCGCGGCGGGTTCGGCGGCGTAGCGGGCCGCGTCCTGATCGGACGGCGTACCGGGCGTGTTTCGCTGCTTCTCCATGGCGATGACGAGCGCCACCAGTTCCCGGGGATTCTTCAGCGCGGCATCGAGCGAGTCCTTGAACTCGATCTGGTAGGCCTGAAGATTCGTGAGGGCGGGAGCTCCGTCGATGCGAACGTGCTTGCCTTGATACGTCAACTCGCCGACATGGCAGGCCGCACAATTGAAGCCCACGATCTCCAACCCGGCAGTGCCGGCGTTCCGGGACTTGGACAGGGTCACGCCGACCGGCAGACCGTAGGGGTTACCAGGGCCGGCATGGTCCGGGAGAAAGCCGAAGCGCTCCATCCCTTCCAGAAAGGGCTTGCCGGTGCGAACGCTCTTCAGGTTCGCGAGCAAGGCGTACGACATGAGTTCGCTACCCTCGGCCAGATGATAGTATTGGTCGCGCTCCGCCTGCGTCCAGCCGTTGGCCGTGTAAATGATGGCGGGTTCCGGATTCTGCGTGGATGCCTGCTGGTCCTTGCGGCCACAGGCGAGCAGCATCAGAGCTGCGGCAAGGACGGCGCTGCGTAAGACGGACATTGCGTGATTATACGTTGAGTGACGGCCGCCGGGGTGTAAATCGACGGATGTCAGTCGGGGATAGCGGCCGGTGGAACAAACCGGCCCCATCCATCGCTGTTCGGTTCTCGTGTCAATTACGGCAGACTCTTCCGGGGTCGGTTGCCGGGATCAGAGGCTGGGCGCCGACCGGCGACAGGAAGGTGGCGTAGACTTCAGTAACGCCGCCGGTCTGATTGACGACGTTATGCACGTCGTCGGGTTGTTCAAAGAACGCCGACCCGGCTGGGTGGACGGTCATACAGCCATTGCTTTCGATTTCCGTGAGAGCGCCGCTCTTGATCACAACCACGACGGGACCCGGATGAATGTGCCATCCGGTAGTTCCTCCCGGCTGAAAGATCAGGTCAGTCTGCAGGACATCGGTCTGTCCCTTCATGTGCAGAATGGCATTGTGGTCTGTGGTGTGGCCATCTGCCAGCGGGACGATTTGCAGCGGCATCACCTGGCTGAAGGCCACCGCCGCTACTATGGCGGCCGCGGCGAGTGCGCGCAGGCCAAGGCGGCGGCCGTTCACGGGTGCGGGAACGTTTCTTGTCGTCATAAGTTTCTCCTCTTTGACCGCACCCGAAAGTATTTGGTGCGGCATGGCGAAACGTTAGCCGAATGTGGGTCGGCGAATCCTGGGGAAAATCGCGGGTTTTCCTTGGGAAAATCCCAACGCGGGTAGCACGATGAAACGAAACAACCTTCCGTGAGAGAGCGAGCCGCGGGGACTGCGATAGAATAGGGCGCACACAGAGGTAGACCCGACGACACAGCCGAGAGTCATCTACGAATTCGGCCAGTTCCGCCTGGATCGGGAGGCTCATCTTCTGGTTCGCGGCGATCAGATTGTTGCGCTGGAACCGAAGGCCGTGGAAGTGCTGCTGATTCTGGTGGAGAAGCGCGGGGAGTTGGTGGCTCGCCAGGACCTGATGAGCGCCGTGTGGCCGGACACCTTTGTGGAAGAGAGCAATCTCTCCTCAAACATTTCGATCCTTCGAAGGCAATTGGGCGTGCCCCCCGAGGGAGGCGATTACATCCAAACGATTCCCAAGAGGGGCTACCGGTTCGTGGCTGCCGTAAGCCGAGTTGGAAGCGAGCCGGAAGCCCCGGCCGGACTGAGCGAAGTTGTCACGGCGGCAGCGACGTCGGTTGGAAGTGTACGGAAACGAGCCATCCGGCCCAGAGTGATCCAGCGCAGAGTCATGCTGGGCTCCGCGGCGGGGCTTTTGGTGTTGGTGCTGCCATGGTTGTATCTGGGCGTATGGCACCGAAGGCTGCCCGGTTTTCCCGCTGAGGCGCACATCGGGGCGATCGCGGTGCTGCCGCTGGAGAATCTCTCCGGAGACCCGGCCGAGGAATACTTTGCCGACGGAATGACGGAAGCCCTGACAGCCGACATGGCTCAAATCGGGGCACTGCGGGTGATTGCCCGCGCCTCGGTGATGCAATACAAGGGAACGAAACAGCCGCTGGCGCAGATTGCCGAGCGATTGCACGTGGAGGCTGTAGTGTCGGGCGCGGTACTTCGTTCGGGGCAAAGGGTGCGAATTACGGCCGCTTTGATCCGCGCCGCCACCGGGCAGCAACTCTGGGCGAGGACTTACGAGCGAAGCCTGGGCGACATTCTGGATTTGCAAAACGAGGTGGCGCGGGCCATTGCCGTGGAGGTGCAGGCCAAGCTAACCGCGCAGGAGGAGATCAGGTTGGCGCGCAGCCGTTCGGTCAACGCGGATGCGTATGATGCGTACCTCAAGGGCCGCTATTACTACAACCAGTTCACGGTAGATGGATTCTCGAAGAGTATCGAGCACTTCGAGCGGGCTATCAAGCTGGACCCAAACTACCCGTCGGCATATGCCGGGCTGGCGGATGCCCTGGCGAGCCTGGAGCAGATCGGCGCCGCCCGGTCCGAGGACGTTCATCCAAGGGCGTTGGAGGCGGCGAACAAGGCTCTGGCGATGGATGACACGCTGCCCGAAGCTCACGCCGCGATGGCGTCGGTGAGAGCCAATGACTGGGAAAGGTCGGCCGCCGAGAGAGAGGCAAGAAGGGCCATCGAGCTCAATCCCGGCTTTGCGTTGGCGCATTTATACTACAGCAACATGCTGCGTCATCTGGGCCGGAGGGAAGAAAGCATCGCCGAAGCCAGGCGCGCGCTCGAGCTGGACCCGCTTTCCCCGCTCACCAACGAAGAGCTGGCGGATGCGCAGTTGAGCGCGCGTCAATACGACGCGGCCATCGAACAGTATCAGAAGACACTCGAACTCTATCCCAATCAGGCCGCTCCGCGAGACTCACTCGGGTGGGCTTACGTTTATCAGGGGATGTACGACAAGGGCATGGAAGAGATTCGCAAGAGCATCGCCCTCTACGGGGAAGATCCGAGCCTTTCCCCGGAAATCGCATTCATTTATGGAATAACGGGCAGGAAAGGCGAGGCGCGGAAGATCCTGAACCGGTTGCTGAGCGCGGCGAAGACAGTTCCGATCGCGGCCCATCATTTTGCGCTGATCTATGTCGGCCTGGGGGAGAAGAGCGAAGCGTTCGCGTGGCTGGAAAGAGCCTTCGAAGAGCACTCTCCGATGATGGCGTGGCTCGAGGTTGATCCGAGATTCGACGGCCTGCGACAGGAACCAAGGTTCCAGAATCTGATTCGGCGGGTCGGGCTGCACTAAGCGTGGAGGTTCGCTTGACACACCCGGTGCTTCAGCGCATAATGAACCGCACTAAGGTTCCGGCGGTGTAGTCGCCGCGGTGAGAAATCATGCGAAAACCGTTGGATGCCGCGCTCTTACTGGCAGCCTGTGGGCTGGTTTCGACGACCGGGTTCGCGTGCGGCGACAAACTGGTCTTGACTATCGGAAGCCTGAGATTTCGCCAGATCAGTGAGAGTCCGCGCCCGGCTTCGATTCTGGCCTACGCACCTCGGAACTCGCGGGTTGCCGATGTAGTAAGAGAGCTGGAGCGTCAATCCGCCGGAAAGCGTGGTGGCATCACGTTCTACTCTTTAGACGACCCCGCAAAGTTGGACGAAGTGCTGCGGGCCCAAAAATACGACCTTCTGTTAGTGGACGCCGGGGAGGCCGACAACCTGGAACGGCACGCGCAGTCGGTTGCTTCCAAACCGGTGGTATTGCCAGTGGTTTCACAAGCCAGCAAGTCCGCGGCTGCGGAGGCGGAGAAGAAGTTTCACTGCGTCCTGACGGCGCCGAATTCTCCGGGCCGGTATCTGCTGGCCATCGATCGAGCCATGGAGTTCAAGTTGAAAGCGAGTTCGAGAAAGAGGACGCCGTAGTGGGCCAGAAAGGCAGTCCGCAAGGTGAGCTGGCCGTCTAACTTTCCCGACGCGGCGGCCCGGCTGCTTTGCGCCGTGCTGGTGATCCCTTCCGCCGTCTGCGCGCAGGCGTGGCTGTTTCCTAAAGGCGAGGGAACGGTATCACTGAGTTACCAGAACATTTATGTAGCTGATCACACTTTCGAGAACAGTGATGCCCATGATATCGGCCACATCCTCTCGCATGCCCTGACCCTTGATGTGGACTACTCTTTCACCGACAAACTGGCGGTGCGAGTCGCGATGCCGTTTGTTACCGCCAAGTACAATGGCCCGGTGCCACACCAGCTACCCATGGACGACGGAACTTATCACTCCGCCTTTCAGGATTTCACCACCGACGTTCGTTACAATCTGACGAAGCGCCGCGTAGTTCTGACTCCTTTTTTCCGGGTAGTGATTCCCAGCCATAGTTACACGTATTTTGCACACTCCGCGGTAGGGCGCGACCAGCGCGAGTATCACTTTGGGACCAACATTGGCCGGCGGCTCGACCCATGGATTCCCAGGGCCTACCTGCAGGCCCAGTATTCCTACGCATTGGTGGAACGCGTTCTGGGTATTGCCCCGAATCGCAGCAACGCGGAATTCCAACTCGGTTACTTCCTGACTCCGCGACTCTCGCTTCTGGCGACGGGGCAAGGGATGTACACGCACAGCGGGCTTGACCTCGACTATACCCAGTTTCAAGTAGGCCTCCCGGACGATCAGTGGATTCACCACGACCAAATCGCAAAGACGAGCCTTCTCGATCTTGGCGGCGGGACCTCGTTCGCGATTACGCCATCGTGGCAGATGTTCCTCACCGTGGCACGCTCGATCGAAGGGCGAAATGGGCATTTGCACTCGGCAATCGTGACGTTTGGAGTGAGCCGTTCGTTTGGCGCAAGGTCGACGGCTGAGAGAGCTTCCCTGGGGCCCGGAGGGGAGTCCGTGCCGGGGGCCAACCGGCCGGTAGTTTGTACTTGTGCCAAGACCAGGTAGAATCCCGCCGATGACAGGAGACTACTTCACCGTGAAGGGCGCCGATGCCGTCACATTCTCCCACGCGATCTCCAGCTTGCCGTGAGTGGCGTCGTCGGTGTGGTTGAGCGCGATCCTGAGCGTTTCCACCGGAGTTGGCGGCTTGCCCATGGTCAACTCGGCGCGACCCACTTCCTTGGACGGGTCATTCGTCGTGGCGCCTTTGGAATCGATGATGCCCCACTGCGGCCGGGTGCCGCGCGCGTTCATCAGCTGCCGGTTGACGATCAGCTTCCAATTCCCCTTGTCCAGGGCGATGTAGAGCGTGTAATCGCCTTTTGGAACCGCCAGTCCCGCGATGTCCAGATCAGCGTCGGTATGTAGGACGGTGGCGTAATCCGCGCCCAGTCGCCAGATGGTGCCATCGGCCTGGAGCGCGCCTGCGCCGTTAAAGATGTGCCGGTGCTCTTTGGTCTTGGGATCAGTTATGGAAGGGGCGTGATAGAAAATCCAGATCATTTTGCCTTCGGCGCCAAAATGGATGGCGGCGATTGCCTCCGGGCTGTCGTGGTTCCCGGTAATTAACTTCGATACGTCAATCTGGGAGTACAGGACACCTGTGAGGAGCAGGGCGATGAATAGGATTCGCTTCATGGAAGGCGAGTATATATAAAACCTGGCTGGATGGACAGGCCCGGAGGCCTGTCCCACTGGCTTTAAGCGCCGGCGTCGATGGCAATGGTGATGGGGTTAGCGGGGAGGGAGCTGATGGTCAGGGCGATGGGAACGGCGTCGCCGGGAATGATGCCGGTGGGGATCTGGACGTTGACCTGGTAGAGGCCGACGAAGCCGGGGGCGAGGCCGGAGAAGGAGACGGTCGCGGGAAGACCGCCGATGGTCACGGTCGGGGTCGCGAGAGTGCTGGCGAGGGGCAGGCTCGGAGAGGCGGAGCCCAGGCCGGGGCGGTTGGTGACGTCGCCGAGACCGGTGCAGTAGATGGAAATGTACTCGCCGGGTTTGACGGGGCGCGAGCCGGGGAAGGCGCCGGTGCGCGCGGCGATCGAAGCGGTGCCGGCGATGAGTACGGCACCCTGGCCGGTTCCCTGCTGGTTGGTGGTGAAGAGCGCGGGCGCGGTTGGCTGGATGCGGACGTTCACGGTGGAGCTGAGGGTGCCCTGCTGGATGATGGGCGCGACAGTGGTGGGGCCGGTCACGGAAAGGAACGGCACCTGAAAATTGATCTGGCCGGGCGAGACGAAGAACAAGGGGACGATGTTGCCGCCGATGGTGAGCGTGGTTCCGCCGAGCGTGAAGGGGAGGGGCGGCAGTTGGTCGGCGACCGCCGTCTGCGACGCGAGGTTGGCACCATAGATGGACCCGATGCTGCGCTGCGCGAGGATGTTGCCGCCGAGCGGGTTGGCGGCGCTCACGAAGCCTTCGGCGACGAATTTCGGCGCGGGACCGATGGTCACCAATGCGGAATTCGAGGGGCCGCCTCCGGCCTCGGAATTGAAGGCCACCAGGGTTCCGCGCCCCACGGACGCGAGGTCGGAGGCGGGGATTTGTACGGTGGCGTGAGTGCTATCGACGAAGGTGGTGGGGCGGTTCTGACCGTTCCAGCGAAGCGCGGTACCGGCGCGGAAGTTGGAGCCGGCCACGCTCAACGTGGTGGCGGCGCTGCCGGCGTCCAGCGTGGAAGGTGTCACGGTTTGAATGGTGGGCTGCTGACTCGCGGCAGGCGTGGGCACCAGAATATCCCAGACGCTGCGGCCGTGCGTGCCGGCGCGCAGCACGCGCGACGGGCGGTGCAGCACGAGCGATTGCACGACCACGACGGGAAGGCCGGTGCCGAGGCTGGACCAGGAGGCGCCGCCATCGGTGGTCACCATCACGCCGGCGTCGGTCGCGATGTAGAGGGTGCGCGGAAGGTCGGGGTCGACGACGACATCGTTCACGGGCACCACGGGCAGGTTGCCGCTAACATCGATCCAGGTGGCGCCGCTGTCGGTGGTCTTATAAATGTGGCCGCCGCTATCGGTGCTGAGGCCGGCGGGAAAGCCGGAGAAGGTCGCGTACGCAATGGCGGAATTGAGCGGGTCGACTGCGATCTTGGTGATGGTGCGCGGGGGCAGGCCGGCGCTGCGATCAGTCCAGGTGGAGTTGGCGCCGTGCTGCGCGTCCAGGGTGACCTGCAATTTACTGTTGCTGGTGCCGGCGTAGACCACGTTGGAATCAGACGGCGCCACCGCGACGGTCTTGATGGTGCCCTTTTTGCCGCCGGTGAGGTCGGGCGAGATCGCGATCCACTTGCCGCCTTCGTCGGTGCTCTGCCAGACGCGGTAGGTGGCGAAGTAGAGGGTCCTGGGATTGTTGGCGTCGAGTACGAGGGGAGCGATGAATTGTACGGGGTCGGTTTGATCGAGCCCGTACTGAGCGGTCACCCACGCGGAAGAATCGTCGAAGAGATTGAGGTTGCGGCGCACGGCGATCTGCTGGCAGGCCACGTAGGCGAAAGCGGGAACTGAGGGGTCGATGGCCGCGTAGCCGCCGTCGCCGCAGGTCACTGTGGTCCAACTGCGATCGCCGGAGAAGCGCTGCGTGCCGTTATCCTGGGCGCCGCCGACGGCCTTGAGGGGGTTGGCGGGGTCGATGGTCATGCCGGGATAGAACTGGGTGATCGCGAGGGTGTTGTTGAGGCTGGTCCAGTTGACGCGCGCGGCGGTGAAATCGGTGGTGCTGTACATGCCGCCGTCATTTGCGATATAGAGTTTGCTGCCGTCCGGAGTGAAGGCGAGGAAGTGAAAATCGACGTGGATCAGGACGCCGTTCGGGCCGCTTTGGGCCGGGAGAGTCCAGCTGTTGCCGCCATCCAGGCTGCGGTAGATTTGCAGGGCGCCGGCGTAGACCACGTTGGGATCGGTGGGCGAGACGCGGATGGTGTTGTCGTACCAGAGTTGGGGACCCCACTGCTGGGCGAGCGCGGCTGAGATGGGGAGCTTGTTCCAGGTGAGGCCGGCGTCGGTGCTCTTGTAGATGCCGAGGAGGTTGCCGAAATTGGCGGTGGAAGAATCCTGAATCTGTACGAATACCGTCGCGGGCGCGGCTTTCGAGACGGCGAGTTCCATGCGGCCGACGTTGACGACTGGAAGGGCCGCGGGGGCGGCGCCGCGCAAGGGCGTCCAGGTGAGGCCGGAATCGGCGGAATGGTAGACGCCGTTCAACGAGCTGCCGTTGGGGTTGCCGATGGTGGCGTAGACGCCGGCGTCGTTGGCCGGGTCGAAGGCCACGGTGATTCCTTCGCCCACGAGCACGCTGCTCCAGGTGTTGCCCGCGTCGGCGGAGCGCCAGATGCCGGTGGTGGAGGAGCAGATCACCACCTGACTGTTGACGGGCTGGACCGCGATGGAGCCGATCTTATCGCGCAGAAAGGGACCGATGATGTTGGTCCAGGTGGCGCCCGCGTCGGTGGATTTGAGAATGCCCGCGCCATAGTAACTGTCGCCCGCGAAGTTCTCTTCGCCGGTGCCGACGTAGATGGTGTCGGGATGATTGGGATCGATGGCGACAGCGCCGCTGGCGAGCGAGGGCTGGCTGTCGGTCAACGGGGTCCAGTTGAGGCCGCCATCGGTGGTCTTCCAGACGCCGCCTTCGGCCGCGCCGATGTAGACGACGTTGTTATCGCGGGGATCGATGGCGACGGCGTTGACGCGGCCGGCGGTCACGTTGTTGGTGCCGGCGCCGGTGGGCTGGGGCCCGATCAAGGTCCACTTTGCGGAGTCTGTGGTGATCGCGGGAGCGAGGCCCGCGGCGGCGGCCGGCACTGCCGCGAGACGCCGCGCGCGGGCGGCGGCATCGAGGCGCTGCACCTGGCGGATGGCGTTGAGGCGCGCGCCGGCGGGGATCGAAATCCCCGGGTAGGCGCGCTGCGAATAGAACCACTCCTGGCGTTCGCGGGGATCGTCGTCTTCTACACTTTTCAGGCCGTCCTGGGCGCGCAGCAGGCAGCCGGCGGCGAAAAGAATGGCGAGTACTCGTTGACGATTCATTGTAGAAATCTCAGACCCAGTGCAGGTTATTCTAGCGGTTTTCGTTGCAAACTGGAGAGGACGCATGAGTGAAGCTTTTGAGATTCCGATCCAGGTGGCGGCCGCGGATATCGACGAACTCGGCCACGTGAATAACATCGTGTATCTGCGGTGGGTACAAGAGGTGGCGGTGGCGCATTGGAAGAGGATCGCGCCGCCGGTGGACCAGGCCAGGCTGCTATGGGTGGTGCTGCGTCACGAGATCGATTACCGGCAGGCGGCGCGGCCCGGGGACAGGCTGGTGGCGCGTACGTGGGTGGGCAGCGCCACGCAGCTGAAGTTCGAACGCCACACCGAGATTGTGCGCGCGGGCGATCGAACGCTGCTGGCGCGGGCGCTCACCATCTGGTGCCCGATCGACGGACAGACCGGGCGACCGACGCTGGTCAGCCCGGAGGTACGGGCGATTTTCTCCAGCGACGATTAACAACTTCAGATTCCGGCGTACCAGGAATAGCCGCCTTCGGGCTGCCAGGAGCCGAGGCCCTTGCCGATGTTCTTCATGGTGTCGGTCACAGTGAGCCGGGAGAGGAACTTCAGGCTCTTGTAACCCAGCTGGCGGGGAACTTTGAGGCGCACGGGCGCGCCATAATCGGGCGAGAGTTCGCGGCCGTTCATGGCGTAGGCGATCAGGGTTTGCGCATGCAGAGCGTCCGGCATGTCGAGGCTGTCGTAACCGTCGTCGTATGAGAAGGCCGCCACGTAGCGGGAGTGGGGTTGGACGCCGGCGAGGTTGAGGACGTGCGAGAGGCGCACGCCGGTCCACTCCGCGACGAAGGACCAGCCCTCTTCGCAGGTTTGTTCGGTGATCTGGGTGGTGGCCGGCAGGCGTTTGAGTTCGGCGAGGGAGAAGGCGGCGGGGCGCGTGACCAATCCATCGATCGGGAGCCGCCAGTCGGCGAATTTCCCGGCGAGCAGGCGCTGGTAGGGGTCGGTCTTGGGAGGCTTGCCGCTCACCGGGGCGACCTTGGAGACCTGGCTGCGGTTGAATTCGCGGGCCATGGCGTGGTGTCCGACGAGCGCGCGCTGGCAGGCGTAGGTCAAGGTTTCGCCCGGACCCCAGACGCCGCCCCAATCGGGCGGAATGAGTCCGTAGCGATCGGCCAGGCGCGCGGCAACCGTGAGTCCGGCGGCGCCTAGTCCTGCGGCCATCCACTTACGGCGAGATAGTAAGTCGCTCATGCATCCTCCTTGACGGGGCCGACGCTGCCCGTGATCATGGCACCGACCCGGCGTCGAAAGCCCGCGCGCCAGACCATGGCGACGTGTACGAAGACGAACAGGACCAAGGCAATCGACACGAAGAAGTGCAGGGTGCGCGCGGTCTGGTGGCCGCCCAGCAGGTCCACCAGCCAGGGGAAGACCGAAGTGAGCGCGGGCGACATAGCGAGACCGGTCCAGATGAGGAGCGGGAAGAGGAGGAAGACTACGCCGAGATACGAGATCCGCTGGAGGACGTTGTAACTGCGCTCCTCATCGGGGCTGGGCCGCTCGAGCAGCAGATAGCGGCGCAATTGCGGCCAGTTCAGGGTTCCCTTGGCGGGGATGAGGTCCTTTTGAAAATGACGGTTGGCAAGGCCCGAGGAGACATAGACCAGGAGGTTCGGGATGAAGACCCAGGCCGATTGAAAGTGAAGGTAGCGACCCCAGCCCGATGGACCGCCAAGCATAAAAGGTAGCGGCAAATCGAAAAGCGACGGTGTGCCGACGCCGCCGGTTTCGCCCCAGTAAAACCGCGGGTGCGAGAGCAGAATGCCGATGCCGCTGATGAGGAGGCCGAGGAAACTGAGGGTGCCGACCCAGTGAGTAATGCGCACTACGGCCGAGTGTCTCCGCACATCCGAGAGATCCGAACTCCGGGCGATAAGGCCTGGAGTGTACACGGAATCAGCCATGGCAGATGCGATAATATCACGTCATACAAGGAGAACCCCGATGTTCCGTTTTTCCAGCTTTGTGTTCGTGATGAGCTTGACGATTGGGTTGGATCCGGCGAGTGCACAAAATCCGGCGCCGATCCAACAGCCGGCACGCGTGCCGCGCCCACCGGCGCCGACGCGCGACCCGAGCACTCCCGGTTACGTTGCGGCGAAGGACCTGCCTGACGGTGAGAACGCTCCGGTGAAGCAGGACGGGAACTTCATCCTCGGGCCGACGCACAATCCGGCTCCCGAGATGACGGTGAAGGAGGGCGTGCCGCAGGGCGAGATTTTCAATTTCACGATGGAATCGGCGGACAGCAAGTTTTATCCCGGGATCGCGCGCGAGGCCAACACGTTCGCGCGGCCGGATCCGGCGGACCCGACCAGGCTGATGGTCATGAGCCATCCGGCGCCGTACACGCGCAAGCTGGCGGTGTATGTTCCGAAGCAGTATGTGGCGGGGACGGCGGCGCCGTTCATCGTGGGCGCGGACGGTCCGGACAAGGCGCTGTTTACGGCGCTGGATAGCCTGATCGCGCAGCACAGGGTGCCGGTGATGATCGCGATTTCGATCGGCAACGGCAGCGGCGACGCGCAGGGCAGCGAGCGCGGCCTGGAGTACGACACGATGTCCGGCAAGTACGCGGAGTTCGTGGAGAAGGAAGTGCTGCCGCTGGTGGAAAAGACGGCCAACGTGAAGCTGACCAAGGATCCGGAGGGGCGGGCGACGATGGGCGGCAGTTCCGGCGGATCGTGCGCGCTGATCATGGCGTGGTATCACCCGGAGTTGTATCATCGCGTGCTGACCTACTCGGGCACTTACGTGAACCAGCAGTGGCCGGCGAACGCGGAGACGCCGCACGGCGCGTGGGAGTTCCACGAGCACCTGATTCCGAACAGCCCGGTGAAGCCGCTTGCGTATCTGGATGGAGGTCGGAGACCGGGACAATTTCGGCCGAGCCGACGGCTATCACGATTGGGTACTGGCCAACGAGAACATGGCGAAGGTGCTGGCCGCGAAGGGTTATCACTATCAGTTTGTGTTTGCGCGCAATGCGGGGCATACCGATCGCGCGGTGAAACAGCAGACGCTGCCGGAAGCGCTGGAATACGTGTGGCAGGGGTATCCGATTCCGGCAGCGAAGAATTAAACTGGGACTATGGCCGTTTTAATTGATGCGATCGACGTTAAGAAGAGGACTCTGTTCGAGTTGGACAACACTCCGTTTTCCTGTCTGGAAGCGGAGGTGAACACGCCAACCGCGCGCGGCGGCCAGACCCTGGTGCGGCTGAAGATTCGCAACCTGCTGACCAACGCGGTGTTCGAGAAGACGTTCAAAGCGGGCGAGAAATTCAAGGAGCCGGATCTGCAGCTGGTGTCGGCGTCGTATTTGTATAGCGACGGCAGCGGGTCTCATTTCCTGGACCAGGAGAGCTTCGAAACGCACACGCTTGCCGGGGAGATCATGGGCAACGCTCTCGACTTTTTGATCGACGGCACGCTGGTGGAACTGCTGAAGTATAACGGCAATCCGATCGGGTTGAACCTGCCCGCCTCTGTCGAGCTGACGGTCACCTTCACGGAGCCGGGCGTGCGCGGGGATTCGTCGAGCGGCAGCGTGACCAAGCCTGCGACGCTGGAGACGGGACTGGAGATCCGGGTGCCGCTGTTTATTAAGGAAGGCGAGAAGGTGAAGGTGTCGACGGAGAACCGGAGTTTCTCGGGGAGAGCGTAGTTCGGGGGCCGCGCTAACGTGGCGGACCGGCTTGATTTGATTGCGTAGCCCCCTTCTCACCATTCTCAAGGGCCGCATGTATCAGTTCCGCTGATGTCGGGTCAAACGATAGTGTTCCGGCTTTCATCTGGTTGAAGTCCTTTTGCGCCCAGTTCGCTTTCATGACGCCCTCCGCGGAGTGCCGGTTCATGCCCTGCAATACGTGCGCAATTTCGTGCGCCATGACGTGCCCCAGAAGGACTCCTGTCCCATCCTGCCGCCAGGCTTTGCGCACCCGGTCATAGAATACGTGGATGCGAGTTCCGGATTCTCCAAACGGCAGGGCAGAGGCCATCGCTCCGGAGTGAACCTTGGAGGGCGCCGTCTCATCCAATTGCAGTGCCACGCCGACGCTGCCGTCTCCGACGGAGTTACGTTCCGCTCCGCTGCGAAACTCAACCGCGACGCCGATGCTCGCGAAGATCCTGGCGGCCACCGCCTCAGCCCGCCGGAGTTCGGGAACCATCAGGTTGTTGGTTCTCACGAATACGATCACGCCCCCGCCAACGGGTTCCCCTGTTTCGGTTGCACTCGCCCCTGCGTCCGACAAGAGCGCCAGGACCAACGACGCCATCCAAATCCGATGTGTTTTCACTCGTGCCTCCCCTCGCGCTGTTGCGCGGTGAGAGCGAGTGTGAAGGCCGGCGGCGCGTACCTCGATGCAGGCGCGGCGATATCGGTGTCATAACAGCATCACCAGCTATACGATTGATTGCGGGGGGGTTGTGATAAACTTGCGGACGCGCGAACGGTGAAGAGGAGGTAACTGTGGGTGACGAACCGACGATTCCGCCGCCGCGCACGATTCGCTTCGGCCCGTTCGAACTGGACGTTCGTTCCGCCGAGTTACTCAAGCACGGAATCAGGATCCGTCTTCCCGATCAGCCCTTCCGCATCCTTCTCATGCTGCTGAACCAACCAGGGGAGCTGGTGCTGCGCGAGGAAATCCGCCAGGTACTCTGGCCGAACAATACGGTGGTCGAATTCGATCACAGCATCAACGCCGCCATCCAGAGGCTGCGCGACGCGCTCAGCGATTCGGCGGACAATCCACGTTACGTGGAGACCCTGGCGCGGCGCGGTTATCGCTTTATCGGCAACGTGGAGTCCCCCGAACCGGCTAAACCCGGGCAGAGGCTTCGGGAGGCGCCGGTGGAAGCAATTGGCGAGATTATTGACAGTGTAGACCCCACCGAGCTGAGCGGCGTGACGTTCTCCCACTTTCGGGTAATCGAAAAGCTGGGAAGCGGCGGCATGGGCGTAGTTTACAAGGCCGACGATCTCAAGTTGGGCCGCCAGGTCGCACTGAAATTCCTGTTACTGCCCGCGTCGGAGGCGTCCCGGCCGATGCTCGAACGCTTTCAGCGCGAAGCGCGCGCCGCATCGGCGCTGAACCATCCGAACATTTGCACGATTCACGGCGTGGAAGAATTCGCGGGACAGCCAGTGATCGTTATGGAACTCCTGGAAGGCGAGACGCTTGCGGACCGGCTGGCCAGGGGTCCGGTGCCGGCGGAAAGGGCGCTAACGCTGGCGGTTCAGATTGCAGGAGCGCTGGCCGAAGCTCATCGCAAACGGGTTGTGCATCGCGATCTGAAGCCGGCGAACGTAATGCTGACGAAGTCCGGCATCAAGGTGCTGGATTTCGGGCTGGCCAAGGTGGAGCGAGCGGTGGGGGTGGGGGAAGATTCGCCGACCCAAACGACGTTGGTGGGCGCCGTCTTGGGGACCTTGCACTACATGTCTCCGGAACAGGTGCAGGGTAAAGAAGCGGATGCGCGCAGCGATATCTTCAGCTTTGGATGCGTGCTACTGGAAATGGTTAGCGGCAAACGCGGCTTCACCGGCGAGACGGCGGCCGACTTGATGAGCGCGATCCTGACGAAGGACCCGGTGGAAGGGGTTGCTGACACTGCCAAAATGCCGCCCGGGATGCTCCGGATCATACGACACTGCCTGGAAAAGGATCCCGAGGAACGGTTTCAGTCGGCACGCGATCTGGCATTCGACCTGGAGGCACTAGCCGGAGGCTTGACGGGTCCTGCCGTTTCAACGGCCGCGACGGCGCCAAGAACGCTGAAGCTGCGGATGGCTGCGGCCGCGGTCCTGGCGCTGATCGCTATCGCAGGCGCCTGGTGGGCGGGCCGGGAATTGCGTCCTTCGGAATCCGCGAAGTTCCAGCGGTTGACCTTCCGCCGCGGATACATCCAGGGCGCGCGATTCACGCCCGACGGGCAATCGGTGATCTATTCCGCAGCCTGGGAGGGACAACCTCTGGACCTGTTCTCGACCCAGCCGGGAAGTTTGGAGACGCGCGCGCTGGGGTTGCCAACGACGGGGCTGCTGGCGATGGCGGCAACCGGGGCGATGGCGGTATCCACCAACTGTAACTTCCTCCACACCAAGAGTGAGGGCACCTTGGCGGTAATTCCCTTGGGAGGCGGGGCGCCACGCGAGATTCTGGAACACGTGATGTCCGCGGATTGGACGGCGGATGGCAAGCAGTTGGCAATCAGCACACTTCCGGCCAACGGCCGGCCAGGCAGGCTGGAATTCCCCATGGGAAGAGTGCTACTAGAAGCGAGCGGCCTCGGCTGGGCCGGCGACATCAAAATCTCGCCGAAAGGAGACCTGGTCGCGTTCATCGACCATTTCTATACCGGGGATGACGGTTCCGTGGCGATTGTGGACCTACAAGGACACAAGCGAACGCTTACCGGAAACTTCACAAGCCTGCAGGGACTGGCGTGGTCGCCGAACGGCAAGGAAATCTGGTTTACGGGAGCCACGGCGGGGAGCATCGAACGACGGTTACATGCAGTGACGCTTGCCGGCGGAATGCGGGCTGTGGCGCAAGTGCCGGGCGGTCTCAAGTTGCTGGACATCGCAAGGGGCGGACGCGTGCTTCTGGCACGGGAAGAGTATCGGTCGAGCGTGCAGTTTGTAGGACCCGGGCAATCCAGTCCACGGGAACTCAGCTGGCTGAGTTCGTCTACGCAGCCCCAGTTGTCGGCGGACGGAAAGACTCTGATGATGATCGAGAATGGGGAAGGCACCGGCGGGAAGCTAGTGACCTTCGTCCGCGGCACGGATGGTTCGCCGGCCGTGCGTTTGGGCGATTGGGCAGGCATATCGCTGTCGCCGGACGGGAAGTGGATTGTTTCGACAATCGATTTCACCGATCCGCGAGCCCAACAGCAGCGACGCAACCTCACCCTGGTGCCAGTCAAAGCCGGAACGCCGGTTCCAATCCAAACCGGGTCACTATACATCACCGGGCTTGTCCCTACCGTCATGTGGCTCCCGGACAGCCGGCGGATCTTGTATTCGGCAACGGAAGCGGGACACCAGGTGCGTACGTTTCTGCAGGATATCGTCGGAGGCCAGCCACGCCCCGTAACGCCGGAGGGACTCACCGGAGAAGTACTGTCGGCGGATGGGGCCACACTGCTGGTCCGCGATTCCCAGTCGAACGCCTTCTTGTACCCGATCGAGGGCGGCACACCGAAGGGGCTGCCATCTCTGAGGCGGGAACACTTGGCACTCACTTTCAGCGCGGATGGCCGATGGCTTTACTTCGCAAATCGCGGCGAACGCCCACCTAAGATCCAGCGAGTTGGCCTGGGCACCGGGAGTAAGGAGATCTGGCGCGTGGTCCCGTTTGTTGATCCCGCGGGAGTCACGTCCATGGGATCCCTCCGGATTACGCCCGATGGACAATCGATGGCCTACTCGGTCATAAGCGTTCTTTCGGCGTTGTACCTGGTAGAAGGGTTGAAATGACGTCGCCGGACACACCTGGCTATCCATTTTTCTCAAAGCGTCGAATCTGCAGCTGGTGTCGGCGTCGTATTTGTATAGCGACGGCAGCGGGTCTCATTTCCTGGACCAGGAGAGCTTCGAAACGCACACGCTTTCCGGGGAGATCATGGGCAACGCGCTCGACTTTTTGATCGACGGCACGCTGGTGGAACTGCTGAAGTATAACGGCAATCCGATCGGGTTGAACCTGCCCGCCTCTGTCGAGCTGACGGTCACCTTCACGGAGCCGGGCGTGCGCGGGGATTCGTCGAGCGGCAGCGTGACCAAGCCTGCGACGCTGGAGACGGGACTGGAGATCCGGGTGCCGCTGTTTATTAAGGAAGGCGAGAAGGTTAAAGTGTCGACGGAGAACCGGAGTTTCTCGGGGAGAGCGTAAGGGGCTGGAGATGCGAATCTTCGGCAATCGCATCCTTTCCGACGATTGCTTTTATCAAATCCTCCCCAGCCTGACTCTTAACTTGGTGTCGGACTCTGACATAAAGCGTCGGTAGGCGGTGACGCTCTGCCGGATGGACGGCGTTCGAGTGGAAGACTGTCGCGGCGCTTTCATACCTTCATGATATCGAGCGCACCTGACCGGTGCAGGTTCGGCACGACCGCAGAGCGGGACGGGGGCGTCCCGCGCGGACGTGGGCGTCCGCCCTACAAAGCAGCGTAGGCACCGGCAACACGGTGTGGTTCACAGGGACCAATACGGTTCGCCGGCGCGGACGAACTGGATGGGGACCTCAGTGATGAATGAGCGCATCCAGTTGGCGCAATCTTCCATGCCGGGCTCCTCGGAGATGGCGTGGCCGAGGATGATCTGGCCCTTGTTTTTGCCGAAGACCGCGGCGTCGAGGACGTATTCGGTGTCGTCGAAGGGGCCGCCGGTTTCGGGATTCTCACCGCCCATCACGACATCGATGTCGGGCGAGACGCGCGGCATGCCGTAGCCCATGCCGACGGCGACGGTGCTCACCTTAGCGTTGGGATCGCCGACCACACGCAGGGCTCGCGAGCCCATCTGCTTCTTCACCGCGGCCGCCAAGGCTCCCAGAGTGGTGGGCGGAAGAGTGAAGGATCGCTGGTTGGGGCCGTTGGCGCGCTCGGACCAGCCGAGGGCGCGCGCGAGGCCCACCCAGATCAAGTCGGGACGGCGCGCATGGATGTGGTCGTGGAAACGCCAGACCACGATATTGTTTTTGGCGCAGAAGTCGGTCTTGAACTTGTAAGTCGGGTCAGCGGCGAGGTCCTGGACCTTGTCCTGATCGTTCCAGAATGTCGGCTCGTGGGTGACCACCATATTGAGACCGGCGGCATGCCCCCGCTGAATCAAATCGAGCGTCGCCATGAAGGTGGTTGCGATCCCTTTCACTTCGGTATCGGGGCTGCCCACCTTGAAGGTGTCGCGGACGGTCTTGTCGTTCCACGGGATGCCGAGATTCTTCCTGATACGGTCCACCACTTCGTTCGCGGTCATCAGGCTGGCCTCCAATACGGGTCGCCCGCGGGCATCCACTGGACGGGGATCTCGGGGACCAGCGTCTTCAGCCAGGCGGCGCAGGCATTCATGCCGGGATCTTCGGACATCACCCGGCCTAGCATGATCATGCCCTTCTTCTGACCCGATGCCACGGTATCGTGAGCGTACTCCACCGACTCCCACTCGCGCGTTTCTCCGGCGAGCAGTAGGTCGCACTCGGGCAAAGCCTTCATAGCGGCAGCGAGAGGGGAGAGACCGGGAAGGAGCGCAATGCGTCGCACGCGAGTTTGGGGATCGCCGATCACGCGGATGCCGGCCCGCGCCTTGAGGCGCTTGGCGAGGTCGGCGGCGAGGGCGGTCAGCGTGATTGAAGGCACATCGTAGCGGAAGACGTCGTCGGCAACCTGGTACTTCGTCCAACCGAGGGTAGCGGCGAGCCCGGTGGCGAAGGGGTCGGGCTTGCGCGCGCGCCAATGGTCGGTGAAGCGCCAGACCACGAGCCCGTTCTTGCGGATGAATTCCTGCTTGGCGATGTAGACCGGATCGTCGGCGGCCGGCGCGTCGAGGCGTCCGAAGAAGGTCGGTTCGAGCGTGACGATGAGATTCGCCTTCGCTTTGGATGCACGGGTCAGCACGTCCATGGTCGCCATGCCGGTGGTGGCGATTCCGGTGACTGGGGTCGCGGGATCGCCGGCTTTAAAGGTGTCGAGCGACTGCGGCTGCCAGGGGACGCCGGCGTTTTTCTGGATGCGGTCGACAACCTGTTGCGCGGTCAAGGGCGGGCCCTGCGCCAACAGCGGCATCGCGGCGGCGCCTGCCAGGCTGGCGAAGCGTCTTCGAGAGAGCTGCATCACGCCACTCATCATATACGAGATCCGGCGAGAACGGCACTCTGCAGACCAGTTGGGGGTTCAGCCAGTCTGCCGCAATTCGGCATGTTGACTGGCGACTTGCGCGTACATCGCGTCGGGAGCCAGGTCGATCTCGCCAGGCCATGCTACAGCGCCGCAATCAATGAATACCTGCGCGAAGAACTCGGCGTTACGTAGCGGTGCTAGTACACCAGTGAGATCCTCCTGGTGCAGACACACTCGGCCGCTTAGTCCGTCTTTGATCGGACAAAGAGGCAGTGGCCCGGCTCTGCTCTTACTTCAACTACGTCCCAGTGCATTGCACGATGCTCCCTTGTAAGTGACACCAACGAGCCGCGACCGTAAGGGAGCGTTACGGCACACGGTGTGCGGGTAGCGCTCCCTCACGGTCGCGGCTCGTTGACGGCTCATTTTCATTCCTCGTTGCGAACCGCGATGACCACGAGTACCGCTCAGAAGACGAAGCGCGCCTGGAGTTGGAACATCCGCGGCGGGTCGATGTTGGCGAACGCCGGGATGGCGGTCGATGGTCGTGCCCGACGGCCGACGAACTGGCCGAACGTCGGATTCGCCGTGCCGGTGTCGCCGTAGACGGTCTGGCCGCGGCCGAGGAAGTTCCCGTGGTTGAGGAGGTTGAAGCCCTCCAGGCGGAGCAGCAATCGCGGTGCGTTCGGACGCCTTGATGCGGCCCTCGATGAAGAGCGCCGACGTCGGAGGTCGCAGTGCCGCGGAACGCCGACTTGCCGATGACCACTGCCGTTGATGACCGGGCGATCGTTGTTCGACGCCGTCGCCGTTGTTGTCGACGCCGGTGGTGGCGTTGAACGGACGCGCCGACGCGAACTGCGTCACGGTGCCGGCCGTGATGTTGTACGGAAACTGGTAGTGGAACGTGATGACCGCGCGATGACGCTGGTCGAGGAGGCTCGGCCCGCGTTCGACCTCGCCCAGGCGCGCGATGTTGCTCTCGTTCGGGCTGATGCCGTTGCCGTCGGGCTCGGTGGTGTTGGTCGCTTTGGAGAGCGTGTAGCTGACCGACGGCGAACATGTGGCGGTTGCCGCGGTAGCTGACCTGCGTCTGCAAGCCGTCGTAATCGGCGACGCCGAGGTTCATCAGCACGTTGACCTGGCGGACGCCGCCGTTGACCGGCAGGATGGGACGCGTGGCGTTGGCCGCGGCCACGCTTCTCACCTGGCCGGGCGCGGTGCGATCGAAGGGCGAGGGCGCGTTCAGATCGACGGTGCGATCGAGGTCGGTCCAGTGCTGGTGCACGTAGTCGGCGCCGACGAAGAGGCCTTGACGATCTCGCGCTCGGCGCCGATGGACACCACCTGGCTGCGCGGGTTCACGAGCTTGTCGGGGTAGTTCGGCAGCAGGTCGAAGTTCAGCCCGTACTTCGCGAACTGCGCCTTGTAGAAGCCGCGGCGGCCGGCCTGGATGGTGATGTCGCGCGCCGGCAATTGCGAAGCGCGGCAGCGTCTTGGGGTCGAACGACAGCGGAAGGCACGATCCGGTCAGGCAGGTCGGGAAGCCGAGCTGCCCGGGAGTCGCGGTGTAGGTCGTCAAGCCGTCGAGCCCGCTCGTCAGGTAGCCGGCGATCAGGTTGGATTGAATCTGCGTGTAGTACATGCCGTAGCCGCCGCGAATCGGACGGCGCGAGTCGCCCCTCGGATGCCAGCCGAAGCCGACGCGCGGCGCGAAGTCCTTGGTCGCGTCGGTCAGGGTCTGCGCGGTCGTAGCGCAGGCCGAGATCGATCGTGAGATCGCGGTGCACATGAATGCTGTCCTGCACGAAGCCGGTGTAGAGCCACTGCTTCAGGTTGTAGGTGCTGATGCCGAAGTTGATCGGCTGCGTGTACTGCTGCACGTCGGCCAGCGTCAGTTGATCGAAGGGCGCGGTGGTCGTGCTCTTGAACGTGAAGGTGCCGAGCACGGCGGTGCCGGGCTCGCTGCCGATGCCGCCGGACGTGTGGTGGATCAGGCTCCCGCCGAAGCGGACGTGGTGCATGCCGCGCGACCAGGACAGCGTGTCGGAGAACTGCGCCTGATGGCCGTACAGGTTCGAGTAGCGCGATTGTCCGATGGTGAACGGCACGGAGCCGGCGCGCGTGTAGCTGGTGGAGAGCGTCTGCGCTTCCCAGCGCGTGACCGGGTCGCCGTCGAGATAGGCGAAGCGCGCTTCGTTGAGAAGATTCGGCGCTGAGGACCGCAGGTGTGATTGAGCCTGGCCGGTCCACGGCGCGGCGCGCGTAGCGGCGCGCGACGCTCGGCGCGCTGGTGCCGCCGACGGCGTCCTGCGGGTTGTCGTCGTGAAAGCGATCGATGTTCACGCGCAGCATCAGGTTCTGGTTCGGAGGTGAGCTTGTGGTCCAGGCGCGCGTCGATCAGCGCCTGGCGGTAGTGGCCGGTGTAGGCGAGGTTGCCGTCCGCCGGCAACACGAAGGCCGGCAGGGTGTTGGAGAGGAACGCGGTGCGATCCTGCCGGGTGTAGTCGCCGGTGGCGAAGAAGAAGGTCTTGTCCTTGACGAGCGCGCCGCCGATCGAGCCGGAGATCTGGCTCAGCGAATCCGGAACGTCCACCGGGCTGATCGAGGTGAGCGTGGTGGGCGTGACGCAGGTCGGGCACCGAGGGCGGGCAGAAGTTGTTGGTGGAGAAGGATCTTCGCCTGCATGTCGCCGGGGCGGCCCAGGTAGAGCGCCTCGCCGTGCAGGCTGTTGGTGCCGGACTTGGTGACGATGTTCAGCGCGGGGCCGGCGGTCCAGCCGAACTCGGCGGAGAACGCGTTGGAGAGGACGGTCATTTCCTGAACGGCGCCGAGCGGCACGGTGGCGATCATCGTCTGGCGGCCCCAGGCCTCGTCGTTGTTCGCGCCGTCGAGCGTGATCGTGGTGGTGCGGCGCGAACCGGCGCCGGTGACGAAGTAGGTCTGGTTGACGAAGAGATCGCCGGTGCCCTTGGCCTGGCGGAACGCCGAGTTGAGCAGCGGCAGCGTGGTGAGCTTGCGGCCCAGGATCGGGGTCTCGTCGATCTGCGGGCTTTCGAGCCGGCGGCCGATCTGCGCATCGGCGCGGACGCCCTCGGTGGTGCCGTAGACGGTGACCTCGGCCTTCTCGGAGCCGACGAGGAGCTTCACCTTCAGGGTCGCGGTTTCACCGGAGCGCAGCGCTGACGTCCTTGAGCTCTTCGCTGCCGAAACCCGCCTTGGACACGCGCGACCGTGTAGGTTCCGGTGAGCGGCAGGCGCCGGAATGGTGGCGCTGCCGTCGCTGCCCGAGACGGCGTCGCGCACGGCGCCGGTCGCGGTGTTCACCACCGAAACTTTGGCGTCCTTGACGACGGCGCCGGTTTGATCGACGACGACGACGATCATCGACGCGGTGTTGGGAGACTGCGCGGCAACAGGCGCCGCAGTGAATGAAAGAAGAGAAATCAGAAGCAGAATAAAGCCAAGTCGATGTTTGGTTGTCATGTTGGTCTCGCGGTTCGAGCCTGAACGGCCCTAACCTTCGGAAACCAAGTATTCTACGGGTACAGGAGAATTACTACCACCGCTCGTAATACGGAACCCGGTCAGGACGCAGCCTGACCGGGTGCCGGGCTTGGAGGGCGCGGGTCTAGTTGACAGCCCGCTTGTAGGCGTCAGACCCTCGCTTGATGGCTTCGGTGACACCGAGTTTCTGGCGAAGGATCTCGTCCCTGCCGTGTTCGAAGAAGTGCCTGCCTTGCTCGATGAACTCCATCACGGCATCGCTTGCTGTCGCGGTGCGATCCTTACAGTAGGTGGCGCCGTGGTTTGCGGTATCGGTGATCCGCTCCCGCGTTTTCCTTCCGGAGTACGGAGCACACAGTATTCCTGTCGCTGCTCCCACACCCAGGCCAATCAAAAAGTTCTTCATAATGGGGATCCTCACTTTCTTCGTTATCGATCGATACTCAAGCGGTATGCATGCTGCGCAGTTCGAAACCCAGCATGATCTCGAAGACACCCAGAATCAGAGCGTAGCCGCCGATTACCCAAACGAGTCCAAGCGCGCCGATGCCGGGCTGCATCATGAGAATTAGTGCAAAAAGGATGGATAACACGCCGCTGAGCGCCAGCCAGAGCTCGCCCGAAATCTCTTTCCGCAGACGGACGGCCGCCACGATTCGCAGGAATCCGGTTGCCATCGCCCAGAACGAGATTAAGAGGAGCAATGCGAGCGCGGTGAGTGCGGGGGCGCGCAGAGTGACGACTCCGGCCCAGATGCCGATGACGCCTTCCAGTGCAAGCAGCCAGCGGTCCTCTTTATGCCGGTGGCCTCCAATCGCGGACATCAAAGAAAAAACGCCATCCACGAAGGCGTAAAACCCAAACAGCAGCACCAGGGTGGCCAAGGTGAGAACAGGCCATGTAAATGCGAGCACGCCGAAGGCGATCGCGACAACGCCGCGCAGGAGGATTACCCACCAGCGTGTGCCGAACAGCCTGGCGATATCGGGCGCAGAATCCTCACTCAACATAGGAACCTCCCTGCGAATCAAGATGCTCCCAATGCGGAGCAGATGCCGAAGCCCGCGTGGGGATGGGACAAACTGCCCCGACGTGTACCCTCAGACCGCGCCGAGCTCTTATGTTCGAATTCTTACATGTTGAAACAGGTGGGTACGATAGAATACGCATCTGTGGCGGCAACCCGTGTTTTCCCAGCCCGGGCAGAACGATCTTTCAACCGGTCCCGTGCCCTGCTTAGCGGCACCGCGAGTTGGCGATGAAGACGGTGCGGCAACCGGCGGAGGATCTGCGCACGATCGAGCGGCATTATCGAAACCTCTTCGAGAATATGATCGAGGGTTTCGCGCTGTGTGAGGTTCTTTGCGACGGCGCAGGCGAGGTCTACGACTTTCGCTACCTCGCGGTCAACCCCGCGTTCGAGCGTCAGACGGGTCTCGCCGCCGGGTTGGTCACCGGCCGGACCCTCCGGCAGCTGTTTCCCAATACCGAATCTGTGTGGTTCGAGCGATGCGGCAAAGCGGCTCTCACCGGGGAAGCCGCGCGATTTGAAGCGTGGTTTGGCCCCTTGGGGCGATGCTTCGAAGTTTCCTGCTTCCAGACCGCGCCGTGCCAATTCGGAGCTCTGTTAACGGATGTCTCCGAGTGCAAACGCGTTGAAAAGGAATACCGGCTAGCGGGGGAACTTCAAGCCATTCTGGAGGCCACGCCGGCGGCAATCTGGATCGCCCACGACCGGGAGTGCCGCCGGATTACCGGCAATGCATATGCGGATGAAATCATCATGCACACTCACCGGGGCGGCAACGTCTCGCGCAGCGCACGTCCCGGCGAAGAGGCCGTCTGCTACCGGGTCTACCGCAACGGCGTCGAATTGCGACCGGAGGAGTTGCCTTCCCAGGTTGCCGCGGCCTCTGGCGTGCCGGTGAAAGAAGAGGAGTTCGAGCTGGTCTTCGACGACGGCCGACGGGTCCACACGACCTTGAGCGCCGTGCCCTTGTTCGACGCCAACGGCGGTGTACGGGGATCGGTTACCGCGGGGATCGACATCACGCGCCTGAAGCAGGCGGAAGTGACGCTGCGCGCGAGCGAAGAGAAGTACCGCCTGCTATTTGAAAGCAGCATCGACGGCATCATTCTCACCAGTCCCGACGGGCGCATTTCGGCGGCTAACAGCGCGGCGTGCCGTATCCTGAACCGGACCGAAGAGGAGATCGTGCGAGAAGGCCGGGACGGGATCGCCGATACATCGGACCCGCGATTTGCGGCCGGCCTGGAGGAGCGCAACCGCACGGGACGGTTCTATGGAGAGCTGACCATGAAACGAAAAGACGGGACGACCTTCCCGGTTGAGATTTCCACGGTGCTGTACGGGAGTCAGGATAGCGAGACGCGGTCGTCCGTCTTCTTCCGGGACGTCACGGAGCGCAAGAGAGCCGAGGAGCGTCTGCGGGATGGTCAGAAGCTGGAGAGCCTTGGATTGCTGGCGGGCGGCATCGCCCACGACTTCAACAATATTCTGGTCAGCGTGATCGGCAACGCCAGCCTGGCCCAGGAAAAACTTCCGGCCGGCCACCCTGTGGTCGAAATCCTGGAGCGAGTGGTTCAGAGCGGCCACCAGGCGGCTCACCTGACGCATCAGATGCTGGCGTACTCGGGCAAAGGCAAGTTCGTGGTGGAGACACTGAATCTCTCGGCACTGATCGCCGATATGAGCGCCTTCGTTCAGGAGTCTATTGCCCAGAGGATCTCGATTCACTTCCAGTTGGAAGACGGTCTGCCGCCGATCGAGGCGGATCGGGGGCAGGTACAGCAGGTATTCGTGAATCTGGCGACCAATGCAGCGGACGCGATCGGACGCCGCGACGGCATGATCCTGGTGAAGACTGGCATCCGTGAGGTGGACGGGCAGTTCGTACGGCGTCGCCCGGAAGCTGGTGACCTGGCACCGGGAAGGTACGTCTATCTTGACGTAACCGATAGTGGCTGCGGCATGGACGAAGCCACCAGGACAAGGATCTTCGATCCCTTCTACTCCACGAAATTCACCGGCCGCGGGCTGGGCCTTGCCGCAGTGGCGGGAATCGTACGCGGCCACAAAGGTGCCATCACAGTGAGCAGCGAACCGGACCGGGGCAGTTGTTTCACCGTACTGTTCCCCGCGGCGGAGCATGCCCTCGAAGCTAAGCATGCCGGACTCGGCAACACGCCACACAGCGATTCCGGCGTGGTCCTGGTAGTGGACGATGAGCCAATGGTGAGAGATCTGTTGAAACAGGCCCTCGAAGATCACGGGTACACGGTTCTGCTGGCGGACAACGGACCGATGGCGATCGAGATCATCGGGAAGCACCGTAGCGGTATCGAACTCGTTCTCCTGGATTTGAGCATGCCCGGCATGAGCGGCGCGGAAGTGTTGCCGGAACTCAGGAAGATACGCCCCGACGTCAGAGTGATGCTCTCGAGCGGGTACAGCGAAGCGGAGTCGATGAAGTTATTCGAAGGCCAGCAGGTTAGCGCATTTCTCCAGAAACCCTTCACGTTGAGCACGCTTCGCGAGAAGGTGAAATCCTGTATCGGATAACCCGCGTTGTGTGTGATATGCTGACGGCCTGATCTGGAGGGGGAAGTGGATTTCACAGCGCTTCGGTCGAACTTTCGCGGGGAGATTTTGACTCCCCAATCCATTGGCTACGAGGACGCCCGCAAGGTCTGGAACGGTATGATCGACCGGCGGCCGGCGGCCATAGCGCGGTGCACGGGGCCGGAGGACGTCGCGGCCGCGGTACGATTCGCGGCGGACCAGGGGATCTATCCGGCGGTCCGCGGGGGCGGGCACAACGTCGCCGGCCTCGCGATGGTGGATGACGGGCTGGTGATCGACCTTTCGCCGATGAAAGGCATCACGGTGGACCCGGCAAAGCGCACCGCGACGGCCCAGACCGGTCTCACGTGGGGCGAGTTCGACCCGGTAACGCAGGCGCATGGCCTCGCAACGACGGGAGGCCTGATCTCGACGACCGGCATCGGCGGACTGTCGCTGGGCGGCGGCATCGGATGGCTGATGGGGCGGTGCGGGCTGGTTTGCGATAACACGTTGGAATACGAGATCGTGATCGCCACGGGCGAGCGGATCCGCGCGTCGGCGAACGAGCATCCCGACCTGTTCTGGGCATTGAAGGGCGGCGGAGGGAATTTCGGCGTGGTGACGTCCATAACGTACCGGCTGCACCCCGTGGGGCCGGTGATCTCGGGGATGATTCTGCATCCGCTCGAGCATGCGCGCGAGGTGCTGCGGTTCTATCGTGACTTCGTGCAGGCCGGATTGCCGGATGAGTTGATTGTGTACGCGGCGGCCCTGTCTACGCCGGACGGGTTCCCGGTGATCGCGCTGATGCCGGCGTGGTCGGGAGCGGATCTTGCGGAAGGTGAGCGCGTCCTCGCCCCACTGCGGAAATTCGGGAGTCCGGTGGCTGACATGGTCACGGTGATGCCGTACATTGCAATGCAGCAGATGATCGACGCGGGCGCTCCGCATGGCCTGCGCAGCTATTGGAAAAGCAGTTTCCTGCGCGAGTTGCCGGATGCGGCGATTGACACGTTTGTTGAGTCGGCGAAGAGCTGCAGGTCGCCGCGCTCCTTTGCGATTCTGGAACACGGGCACGGCGCGGCCACGCGCGTGGCTCCGGACGCGACGGCATTCTCGATGCGCTCGGAGGGATTCGACCTGGTGCTGATCGGCCTGTGGAGCGATCCGGCGGAGGATGCGCTGCACACCGGATGGACGCGGGATTTCCATGCGGCGATGCAGCCGTGGACGCTCAAAGCCGTATATGTGAACAGTCTCGACCAGGACGAAGCGGCACGCATCCCAGAGGCGTATGGCGAGAACTACGCGCGGCTCTCCGCGATCAAGGGCAAGTACGACCCGGAGAACCGCTTCCGGCGGAATCACAATATTGCACCGGTGAAGCAAGCGACCGCATAGCTGGGTGGCGCATGCTTTAGCCTGCGGTGTGACAGCCGCCGGCTTCAGCCGCGGCCGCTCGGGGCGGGCAAGCTCAAGCATCCCCCACCGCGAAAAAAACAACGCGGACACCCCGTCGGCGTCCACTATTGGCGCCGTTTGTGTTACATTTGGCGATATTCACCAGGTAGTGTGTCGCTCGGGGATTATCGGAAAGGGAAAATTATGCGTAAGCTTTTGACAATCGCCGCGGCGGGCTGTCTGGGAATTGGCGGGTTGGTTTTCGCGCAGCAGTTCCAGCAGGCGCCACTGGCGCGGCCGGCGGAAACGCCCGCGCCGCCGCCAAACGTCTCCAACGATCCGCTACTTCGCGGCTTTGAATTCCGTTCGATCGGGCCAGCCGTCATGATGGGCCGCGTGGACGATATCGCAGGCTCCGAAAAGGACCCGATGATTGTTTACGTGGGCTTCGCGACCGGCGGCCTTTGGAAATCCACGGACGGCGGCAATCACTGGAAGTCGCAGTTCGACACCCATGAGAATGAATCGATCGGCGCCATCGGGATCGCGCCCTCGAACCCCGACGTGGTGTACGTCGGTACGGGAGAAGCTAACAACCGCCAGAGCTCCTCGATCGGCGACGGTGTCTGGGGGACGAAGGACGGCGGTAAGACCTGGGAACATATGGGTCTGGAAGATACTCAGTCGATCGGCCGCGTGGTGGTAGATCCGACGAATCCCAACATTGTGTTTGTGGCGGCGATGGGACACCTGTTCGGCTCCAACCCGGAACGCGGGTTGTTCAAGAGCAGCGACGGCGGCAAGAGCTGGAAGAAAGTGAAGTACATCGATCCCGACACCGGGGCCAACGATGTGGCGATCGACCCTTCCAATCCCAAGATCGTGTACGCGTCGACATTGGCACGGCGGCGCACATGGTGGGGCTACAACGGCGGCGGACCGGGTTCCGCGCTGTGGAAGAGCACCGATGGCGGCGAGAACTGGACCAAGCTGGAAGGGCCGGGCTGGCCGAAGCCGAAGGACGGCATTTACGGCCGCATCGCGATTTCGATCTTCAAGGCCAAGCCCACCACGATCTACGCGCAGGTGGAAGCGGGCGCAAGCGCCGGCACGGGCGGCGGCACGGCGGCCGATGGCGGGCCGCAGCGTGGCGGACGCGGCGGCTTCGGCGCGGCGGGAGAATCGGCGACTGAGTCGGCGACACCGACCACTCCGGCGGGCGGCGCGGCGGCGGCAGGCGGCGCGGTTCCCGGCGGCGGCGGTGGACAGGGCGGTCGCGGCGGACGCGGCGGACCTCCTCCTCCTCCGGACCCCAATGCCAGCGGCGTTTTCCGTTCCGATGACGGCGGCAAAACGTGGCAGTTCATGAGCAACCAGAACCAGCGGCCCACGTACTTCAGCCAGATCCGCGTGGACCCGGTCAACGATCAGAAATTGTTCGTCGGCGGGACGCCCGGACAACTCTCGCTGGATGGCGGCAAGACGTGGCGCGGGTTGGACGCATCGCACACCGACTATCACGCCTTCTGGATCAACCCGAAGGAACCGCGCATCGTCTTCACCGGCCACGATGGCGGCATGGATGTGAGCACCGATGGCGGCTTGAGCTGGGATTATCACAACGACATTCCGGCCGGCCAGTTCTACCAGGTCTCGGCCGATATGCGGCGGCCTTACGTGGTCTGCGGCGGCCTGCAGGATAACAACGCCTGGTGCGGACCGAGCGCGCTGCGCTCCACCGCGGGCGGCGTGAACACGGACTGGTTCACGGTCTCCGGCGGCGACGGTTTCTACACGCGGCAGGATCCCACCGATTGGGCGATCGTGTACGCCGAATCGCAGGATGGCAACATGACGCGGCACGACCTGCGCAACGGCACGCAGAAGAGCATCCGGCCCAACGGTGGTCCCGGACGCGGCGCGACCGCGACGGCGCCCCTGGCTCCGGCCTCGGCGACCCCGGCCGGCGACACTAACGCTCCGGCTCCGGTAGGCTCGGAAGGCGCGGGCCCCGGACGCGGCGGCGTAGGCGGCGGCACGGGCGGCGGCGGTGGACGCGGCGGCCCTCCCAATATCGTTAACGCTCCGGCGAACCTGGAGCCCCTGCGTTTCTACTGGAACGCGCCCATGGAAATCTCGCCGCACAATCCGGCGACGATCTACATGGCGGGACAGTTCTTCTTCAAGTCCACCAACCGGGGTGACACGTGGACGATGAACCCGAAGGACCTCACCAAGAACATCAATCGCTGGTCTCCGGAAATGCCGATCATGGGCGTGGCCGGCGACAAGCCGATGGCCGAGAAGCACGATGGCTACGCGGCCAGTTCCACGGCCACGCAGGTGCGCGAATCTCCGTCGCGTCCCGGCGTGATCTGGGTGGGCACGGAAGATGGCAACCTGCAGGTCAGCCAGGACGGCGGCGACACATTCGCCAACGTCTACGGCAATATCCCCAACGGTCCGCGCGGCTACACGCACATTGCGCGCATCGAGCCTTCGCACTTCGATCCGGGGACGGCGTACGTGGCGGTGGACAATCACCGCAGCGACGATTGGAAACCGTACCTGTTCAAGACCACCGACTACGGCAAGAGCTGGAGCTCCGTCGCTGGCAACCTGCCTTCGAAGGGCCAGATCAACGCCTTGCGCGAGGATTACGACAACCCCAACCTGCTGTTTGTGGGGACGGAGTTCGCGATGTACGTGACGCTCGATGGCGGCAAGGAATGGAAGAAGTTCATGAACGGCATGCCGAGCGTGCGCGTGGACGACATCCTGATTCACCCGCGCGATCGCGACCTGATTATTGGGACGCACGGTCGGTCTATCTGGGTCGCGGACGATATCAGCGCGCTGGAGCAGTTCAAGCCGGCTACCGATAAGGACGTGGTGCTGTTCGATCCGCGTCCGGCGATTCTCTGGAAGAACGATCCGCAAGCGCAGCGCCATGCGGCCAATCGCGAATTCCAGGCGAAGAACCCGCAGGGCGGCACGGCCATTACGATCTGGGCGAAGAGCGACCTGGGTAAGGGCAAGGTGGAGTTCCTGCAGGGCACGAACGTCGTGAGCACGATGGACGTGGACCTGAAGTCGGGCATGAATCGCTATCAGTGGAACATGCGCGGTGTGGCGCCGGCTGCGGGCAACACGGCGGCGGGCGGTGGAAGAGGCGGCAGGCGCGGCGGCGGAGCAGCCGGTGCGGCAGCGGCAGGCGCCGATCCGGCGGCTGCGGGTGCTGCACCACCAGCTGCGGCAGCGCCGGCTGCGGCTGATCCGCAGGCCTTCGGCGGCGGCGGTGGCGGCGGTGGACGTCGGGGCGGTCAGACCGGCGTACCGTTCGTTGCGGCCGGCGGACGCGGCGGTGGCGGCGGTGGCGGTGGTGGTGGCGGCTTCGGCGGATTTGGCGCCGTGCAGGGACCGCTGCTCGAACCCGGCACCTATATGGTGAAGCTCATCGTGGGCGACAAGGTCCTGAACTCCTCCGTGGTGGTGATGGAGGATATCTGGATGCGCCCGCAGTGATAGATCGATGACCGTGGGACAGGCCTCCCGGCCTGTCCGCTTGCTGCCGTAACTCTCGCGCGCACGCGGGAACCACTTTGTGGGGTGGACGCCGCTGTTCCTGCTTTCGCCCGCCAACCCGATTGGATGCCCAGGCCGGGAGGCCTACCCCACTGTTGATAGAATCGGGGAATGCATCGAATCTTGAAAACCCTCGGCCTGCTTGCGTTCGCGTGCGCGCTGAATGCGGCAGTGAAGCTGCCCGCACTGATCTCAGACCACATGGTGCTGCAACAGGGGATGCCGGTGCGCATCTGGGGAATGGCCGATCCGGGCGAAACGGTGAAGGTCGAATTTCAAGGGCAGAGCGTCACCCTAAACGCGGCGGCCAATGGCAAGTGGGCGGCGTGGCTCAAGCCGCTGGTGACCGGCGGGCCGATGGAGATGACCATCAACACCACCACGATCCACGACGTCCTGGTCGGCGAGGTCTGGGTGGGCTCCGGGCAAAGCAACATGGAGTTCAAGCTGCAGACCGCGAAGAATCACGATGAGGAAATCGCCAACGCCAACTATCCGATGATCCACCTCTTCCTGGTGAAGAAAGCCGTAGCCGACCAGCCGGCTGACGACGTGGTGGGCGCGTGGCAGGTCTGTTCGCCGGCGAGCGCGAAAGGCTTCTCCGCGGTGGAATATTTCTTCGGACGCCACCTGCAGCAGAACCTGCATGTGCCGATGGGATTGATCGAGAGCGATTGGGGCGGCACGCCCGCCGAATCGTGGATCTCGCGGCAGGCCGCGGAGAGCGACGCGTCGCTGAAGTTCGTCACCGAGAATTGGGAGAAGGTGCTGGCCAACTATCCGGCGGCGAAGACGCGCTACGAGACGGCTCTCGCGGCCTGGCCGAAGGCGGTGGAAGATGCGAAGGCGGCCGGCAAGACGCCGCCCAACAAACCGGCGCTGCCGCAGGGTCCGGGCCATCCGAACACGCCCGCGGGATTGTACAACGCGATGATCGCGCCGCTGGTGCCTTACGGAATTCGCGGCGCCATCTGGTATCAGGGCGAGATCCAACGCGAACGAGGCCAACGCGTGGCGCTACCGGCGGCTGTTCGGCGCGATGATCCAGGACTGGCGCAATCGCTGGGGCCAGGGCGATTTCCCGTTCCTGTTCGTGCAACTCGCGAACTACAAGAGCAATGGCTACTGGCCGGTGCTGCGCGAATCGCAGACCGAGACCCTGCGCCTGGCAAATACCGGGATGGCCGTGATCCACGACATCGGCGAATCGCAAGGACATTCACCCGAAGAACAAGCAGGATGTGGGAACGCGGCTGGCACTGGCGGCGCGCGCGATCGCGTACAAGCAGCCGATTGAATATTCCGGACCGATGTTCCAGGCGGCGACGCCGGAGAACGGCGCGATGCGCGTCTACTTCACGCACGCGGACGGCATGCGGTCGAGCAACCATGAGGCGATCGCGGGCTTCGAAATCGCCGGCGCGGACAGCCAGTATTGGCCCGCCGAGGCGAAGGTGGATGGCAACACGATCGTGGTCTCGAACCCGCAGGTAACGAACCCGGCGGCGGTGCGCTACGCGTGGGCGGACGACCCGGTGTGCAACCTGGTGAACCAGGTGGGGCTGCCGGCGAGTTCGTTCCGCAGCGATCAGCCGCACTATCAATAACGGCGAACCATAGTGAGCGGGCGCGTCGCATTTCAACATCCGAACTTTCGTTTGTACATGACGGCGCGCTTCCTGGCGACGATCGCCGGCGAAATGCAGGCGGTGGCGGTGGCGTGGCAGATCTACGGCATCACGCACCGGGCGCTGGACCTCGGTCTGGTGGGCCTCGCGCAATTTCTGCCGGGGATTTTTCTCTTCCTGATCGCGGGACAGGCGGCGGACCATTTCCCACGCCAGCGGATCTTGCAGTGCTGCTATCTGGGCTTCGCGGGAATATCCGCGCTGCTGCTGGGATTCACACTTTACGGCGTGCCGTCGATCTGGCCCGTGTATGGAGTGCTGTTGCTGAATGGTGTAGTGCGGAGCTTCAACGGGCCCGCATCGCAATCGTTCTTGCCGCTGGTGGTGCCGGAGAAGATCTTTCCGAACGCGGTGGCGTGGTCCTCGAGCGTGGGACAAGGCGGGATGATCATCGGCCCGATGATCGGCGGACTGATCTACGGGATCACGGGGAGTCCGGCGCCGGTTTATTTGAGCTCGATGGCAGCGTGCCTGACGTCGATGGCACTGCTCGGCGGCGTTCAGATCGAGACGGTGCAGCGGCCGCGTGGGATTGCGCGGCCGGGCGTCGTCCTGGACGGATTGCGTTATCTCTGGCGCGCGAAGCTGACGCTCGGCGCGATTTCGCTCGATATGTTCGCGGTGCTGCTGGGCGGCGCGGTGGCCTTGCTCCCTGTCTACGCGCGCGATATCTTGAATGTCGGCGCCACGGGGTTGGGGATCTTGCGCGGCGCACCGGGAACCGGGGCGGTGATCATGGCGATCGTGCTGGCGCACTGGCCCTTGCGGCGGCGCGCGGGAGCGATCATGCTATGGTGTGTTGCGGGCTTCGGCACGTTCACGGTGGTGTTCGGGCTCTCACGCAATTTCGCGCTATCGGCGGCAGCTTTGGTACTCGTGGGCGCGTGCGATATGGTGAGCGTGATCGTGCGCCACACGCTGGTGCAGATATCGACGCCGGATGAAATGCGCGGGCGGGTGAGCGCGGTGAATATGATTTTCATCGGGGCCTCCAACGAGGTGGGGCAGTTCGAGTCAGGGCTGACGGCGGCGTGGTTTGGGGCGGTGCCGGCGGTGGTGATCGGCGGGGTGGGGACGATCCTGATTGTGGCGCTTTGGGCAGCGCTATTCCCCGAATTGCGTAGGGTGAACGAATTGCATCCCTCGCCGCGTCAGTGACATCTATTAGTCACATTCGTCTGAGTAAAGAGGAAGAGGTTAGTCATGCGTAACACTTGGAAACTGACGGTAGTATTGTTGTGCCTTGGACTTGCCCTGACGGGGAACGTTTTCGGGCAGGCGTCGGCGATCAACGGGGAGATCTACCGGAACGGTGACCGATGCGTCGGGCGCCGCGGTAGTGGGCGCGACCGTGCAGATTACGAATAGCGACACCGGCTTCCAGCAGACCGGGAAGTCGGGCGACAACGGCTTGTACCGGTTCACCGTGTTGCCGCTGGGCGTTTACGAGGTTCAAGTGTCGGCGACGGGCTTCGGTTCGATCCGGAGCACGGGCAATCCGCTGACGGCGGGCGCCGTCGACCACCGTGAACGTGAGTTTGCCGGTGGCCGGGACCACCACGATGGTGGACGTAACCGCGACCGCGGCGATCACGGAACCGAGCCGCACGACGTGGGCAGCACGTTGAGCGAGAATATGACGCGCAATCTGCCGCTGGTTTCGCGCAATCCGTACAACTTCATTCTGTTCCAACCCAACGTGAGCGGGCGCGCCAATACGGAATTCGGCGTGCCGCGCAAGATCAATGCCAACGGCTTCAACGGGCGCATCAATTATCAAATCGATGGCAGCAACAATACGGAGAGCGACCGCGCGGGCATCCGGCTGATTCCGATTTCCGATAACTACGTCGCGGAAGTGCAGCAGGTATCGAACGGCTTCGCACCCGAGTTCGGCAACACGGTGGGCACGGTGTTCAACACGGTCACCAAGAGCGGCACGAACGAGTTCCACGGGGAAGGCTCGTACCTGTTCCGGCGCACCGATTTCAGCGCCAAGCCCAAGCTGCTTTCGAGCACGGCGCTGGTTCCGGAAGTCAACGTGGATTCCTACTCGGTGGATGGCGGCGGCCGCATCATCAAGGACAAGCTGTTTTTCTTCGGCGGCTTCGAGCACGTGAAGCGCGACCTGCCGGGCGTGGTGACGGTGAGCGCGGCCAACATCGCGGCGCTGGGACTGCCGGCCAGCTATGGCGACCCGATCCCGTTCCGCCAGAGCGTCTACTTCTACATGGGCAAGGCGGATTAGCAGATCAACGCCAAGAACCGCCTCTCGGTGCGCTACATGCACCACGCCAACGATTCACCGTACAACAACGGCACCATCGGCGGGCTTAACCTGGTGTCGCAATCGTACAACTTCGTGGACCGTTCGCACGTGGGCGCGGTGCAGCTGGTATCGGTGTTCAACGACCACATCGTCAACGAACTTCGCTTTCAGATGGCGTACCGCGGACAGAACAACACGACCTTTTCTGCGTCGGGCACGGGGCCGGTGCTGACGGTCACGGGCATCGCCAACTTCGGCGGGCCGAATTCGGCGGGCTTCGTCTACGAAGAGACCACGCCGGAGGTGGCCGACAATTTCAGCTACGTCCGCGGGTCGCACTCGTTCAAGTTCGGCGTCAGCACGCATGCCATCCGCGACACGGCAGGTGCAGGCGACGTACGCGCAGTACAACTTCGCGACCATCGCGGCCTATCTTGCGGCGGTGAACGGAAGTCGCTCCCAAGGGATATTCGAGCTTCAGCCAGATCGTGGGCAACCCGTCGCTGAACTATAACTCGGTGTTCACGAACTTCTTCGCCCAGGATTCCTGGAAGCCCATGCGCAACCTGACCGTGACCTACGGCCTGCGCTACGACCTGTACCAGATGCCCTCGGCGGACAAGACTTCGCCCTTCGCCTTCTCGCAGAGCTTCAAGACCGACAAGAACAATTTCGGTCCGCGGCTGGGCGTGGCGTGGGGCTTGGGCAAGGACCAGAAGACGGTGATTCGCGCCAGCTCCGGCATCTTCTACGATTCGCCGCAGACCGACCAGTACCGGCGCGCGATTTCGCTGAACGGGAATCCGGCATTCTTCACGCTGTCGGCAACTCCGGCGACGAGTTTCGCGCCGTCGTTCCCGAACGTGTTCACGGCGGTCCCGGCGGGCGTCACGGGGAGCACGGACATCACGACCATCTCGCCGGACTTCGCGAACCTGTATTCGATCAACGCGAATTTTTCGATCACGCGCGAGTTGACGCAGAGCAGTTCGTTGACTGCGTCGTATCTCTACACGGCGGGCAACCGGCTGCCGGTCTATCGCAACATCAACGTGGTGCCGGGCGGGACCTTCCTGGCCGACGGGCGGCCGATCTTCGGCAGCGCGCGCTACTACCCCGGCTTCGGCAATATCACGTCGGCCGAATCCGTGGGCCACTCGATGTATAACGGCTTGAACGTGACGCTGCGCAAGCAGGCGGCGCGCGGGGTCGAAATGTATCGCGACCTACACGTGGTCGCACGCGATCGACGACGCGCCGGAACAGAACAACATCGACGCCGGCGCCAACCTGTTGAGCGACCCGACCAACCGGCGCCGCGACCGCGCCGATTCACTGACCGACAAACGGCACGTGTTCAACATGACCGGCGTGTTCACGCCGGAGTTCAAGCTCTCCAGCAAGGTGGGCAACTATCTGGCGAACCACAACGTGCTGTCGGTGGCGGTCGTGGCATCGAGCGGCGACCTGTTCAACATGGGCAGCAATCGCGTGCTCAACGGCGATTCCACGGAGGGCAGCGCGTTCCAGCGTCCGCTGTTCGTGGGACGCGACACGATCCGGGGAGGCTACGCGGCGGAGATCAACGCGCGCTACTCGCGGATCTTCCCGGTGGCAGAGAGGAAGAGTGTGGAGTTCCTGGCGGAGAGCACTAACCTGGGCAACCGCCTCAACGTGACGGGCCTGAACTCGACGGCGACGGTGGACACGGCGGGCAACATCACCACGCCGGCGACACTATTGCCGAACGCCTCGCGCGATCAGCGGCTGCTGCAGTTGGGCCTGCGCTTCAACTGGTAGGCTCTTTCCTGACGCCTGGCTTTGACGAAATCGAGCTCGGTCTGCTTCGGTATGCCGGGCTCAAAACATCTCCGGCAGCGCGCCTCGTACATATCGGAGGCGCCGACCACGATCAGATCTTCGGACCCGCGGAGCCGCTGCGTGTGCTTGGCGGGATTGCCGCAGCGCACGCAGATGGCAAGCGTCTTGGTGATGGATTCGGCGTGCGCCAGAAGGTCGGGAATGGGCGGGAAGGGGCGTCCGAGATAGTCGGTATCCAGGCCGCTGATGATCACCTGCTTGCCGCTGTCCGCAAGTCGCTGGGCGACGTCGACGAGTAGGGGCCCCATGAAATTAGCTTCGTCGATGCCGACCACTTCACTGCGCCAATCGATCCGCCCGGTGATCTCCTCGGCGTCTTTGACCACCTGCGAATTCATGCGCAGATCGCCGTGAGAGACGATCTCGTCGTCGGAGTAGCGGTTATCGATGATGGGCTTGAAGACCTCGACGCGCTTGCGAGCGATCATGGCGCGACGCAGGCGCCGGATCAATTCTTCGCTTTTGCCCGAGAACATGGGGCCGCAGATGACTTCGATCCAGCCCACATTGCCAGTGATGATGTCCATACGAAGTGATCAGGATGACATACTGCGCCGCCGAAAAACAAACTACGCCGCGGATTGCACGACCCGCTTCCACTCCATCGTTGGCTTTTGGAAGTTGAGCAGCAGGCAGAGTTCCTTCCCGGAGGCCCGCAGATAGTTGAGGCACTGGGCCATGTGCTCGGTGGCAAGATGCTCTACGCACTTGAGCTCAATGACCACGACATCTTCGACAAGGATGTCGGCGAAATACTCCCCAACGCGGTGGCCTTTGTAGGTGACGGTAAATGAGACTTCGGGAACGGCCCGTATTCCGCGGAGTCGTAGTTCGTGCAGGAGGGCACGAGCGTAGACCTTTTCCAAAAATCCAGCGCCAAGAGAGTTCGATACTTCGAAGGCTGCGCCTAGTATTCGCCCGGTTAATTCTGATTCGTCCGTTGGCATGTGTCATTGAAGTGGGAAAGAAGGCGTGAAACTCTCAAAACAATAATGGGCCGCAGATGAACCTAGCGCGGCCTATGGCCGCAACCAAACAGGTCTTCCGAGGCAAGGGGCTGGAAGTGGCGTTCCCCCGTTCGTATCATCGTGAGTGTTCGAAATTCACCCGATACGAGGAGAGAACGCCATGCAAGAGTTTACCGCGAAGTATGCCGACAAGGTTCAAGGTGTTTTGAGTGGATTTGACCGTCTGGTATTCCGGGGTTCGCTGCGCAAGATCTGTCACTCGTTTGGAATGGAAGGCTATTTGTGGGCCGCCCAAGTACCCCTCAAGGAATTCGGCAGGCACGTCAACGAAATCAGCGGGCAGGTGAAAGATGGCGCATTACGCTGCATGCTGGAAGCGGACCGGCCGGTGAAGTACCTTCCATCGAGCAAGGACGATAAAGAGAAAATCGCGCGTTCGATAGCGCAGCAAGACAAGGTGACCCAGGGGCCGGTGTGTGCCCTGACGTGCGTAGAACCGTGCTGGGGATTCGACATCTACCGCAATCGAGAGACCAAGAAGTTGGACTTGGTGCAACGCCCCCGGAAATGTTTGTACGTGTATCAGTATTGGGATCACCCAGTTTTCGGATGGATGAATGCGCGCATTGAGACGTGGTTTCCCTTTTCGATTCAAATCTGCATGAACGGGAGGGAATGGCTGGCGCGGCAGATGGATCAGGCAGGAGTGAAGTATCAGCGACAGGACAATTGCTTCCCGTGGATCTCCGATTGGGAGCAGGGGCAACGGTTGATGAACACTCAACTGCAAGCCGACTGGCCGCAGTTGCTGAATCGGATCGCTGGTAGGCTCAATCCGCTTCACGAAGAGATCTTTCGTCAGTTTCCGCTGGACTATTACTGGTCCGTGTACCAGAGCGAATGGGCCACAGATATTTCGTTTCGCAAGGCGGACGATCTGACACGGCTTTACCCGTTGTTCGTTCATCACGCGATGACGACGTTTCGCAGTCCGGACATCCTGCGTTTTCTCGGCAAGAAGCTGACCGGATCGGGAGAAGTCAATCAGCATGTCCAAGCCGAGGTGACCAGCGACCTGAAGCGGAGGCAGGAAGGGGTGCGCATCAAACACCGCTACAACGAGAACTCCGAGAAGCTCTACGACAAGGCGTACGCCACGAGGGGGGCCATCCTTCGCGCCGAAATGACCATGCAAGATCCGGAGGACTTTTTGGTTTACCGGCACGCCGAAGGAGATCCGGACGGGCCTATGGCATGGCTCCGCATGCGCAAAGGAATTGCCGACCTGTATCATCGCGCCGAGGTTTCGCAGAAAGTGAACGTCCGCTACCTGAATGCTCTTGCCAGCGTCGATGACAGTACCAGCCTCCTGGAATTGATTGGACCGTTGGAGCATCCTGTCATGTACCAGGAAAAACGCAGTCGGGCGCTGCATCCCTTTGACACCGAGGACCGGTCCTTGCTGGCGGCAATCAGCGGCGGAGAATTCACGATCAACGGTTTTCGCAACAAAGATCTGCAACCGTTGCTGTATGGGTCCAAGGCCCAGACGGTTGAAGAGACCAGGCGCCGGTCGGCAGCCATCAGTCGGAAACTGCGTCTCCTGAGAGCTCACAGCCTCATTCAAAAAATCCAGAAGAGCTACCGGTACAAACTCACCGCGAAAGGAAGGCAGATTCTAAATGCGCTCTTTACTGCCGCCCGAGCTACCGTCGAAACGCCACTTCCCAAAGCATCTTAACGAAAATTCGTCGCGAACGAACGAGAATCTGATTGTTAGCAGTGCAGATAAACGCAGATAAGACAAAAAATCTGTTTCTTGTCTTATCTGCGTTTATCTGCGTTTATCTGCGGCCCATTCAGCTTTTAATATCCTTCCGCCGCGCGAAAAACCTGCTCTTCCAGCGCGTCCAAAGCCCCTGCGAAGAAGTGGTCGGGGGACTCGATCCAGTGGAGCTCTTTTGGGGCGGCGAATCCCTGGTACATCTCTTCGAGTTCCATCCGTGGCCCGTACTGATCGTTGGTGCTCTGGATGAATATCTTGGGAACTCGACACGATTCCAAATGCTCCGGCGGACCCCAGCGCGTGGGAAAGCCCGCGGCCATCAGAAACTCCGCGCCGGGAGCAGCGCACCCGAGCCGCGTGATCACGCGCGAGCCGAAGCTGAAGCCGGCGAGCGCGTAGGGCAGCTCCGGATACCGCGCGCGCAGCCACTCCAGCGCGGCGCGGGCGTCTTCGATCTCGCCCTCGAGGTGCCCGTGCTCGCCCTCGCTGGCGCCGACGCCGCGGAAGTTGAAGCGCAGCACGACGAACCCCGAACGTCGCAGTCCGCGGGCCATGCGGTAGACCACCTTATTGTGCATGGTGCCGCCGTACAGCGGATGCGGGTGGCAGAGCACCGCGACCCCGCGCGCCTCGCGGTGGTCGGGCTCTTCCAGCAGGGATTCGAGCACTCCGGCAGGGCCGGCGAGATGGTGCGACTCGATGCGGCGGGCCACGCGGCTAATTAGTGCGGTAGTTGGTGAACTGCATGTCGATGCCGAAATCGCTGCCGCGCAGCAGCGCGATGGCGGATTGCAGCGTGTCGCGATCCTTGCCGGCCACCCTGACGAAATCCCCTTGAATAGACGCCTGCACCTTGAGCTTGCTGTCCTTCAGCTTCTTGACGATGTCGCGCGCCTTTTCGATGGCGATGCCCTGCTGCAGCGTGATCTCCTGCTTCACACTCGACCCCGCGGAGGGTATGATCTCGCCATAGGCCAGCCCTTTGAGCGGCACCTGGCGCTTGACCAGCTTCGATTGCAGAATGTCGATCACGTTCTTGAGCTTGTACTCGTCGCTGGACTGCAGCAGGATCTTATTGTCCTTCTCTTTGAGCTCGATGGTGGAGTGCGAGTCCTTCAGGTCGAAACGCTGCTGGACTTCCTTGAGCGCCTGTTGCACGGCGTTGTGCACTTCGGGCATTTCGATCTTGGAAACGATGTCAAAGCTGTTATCAGGCATAGGCTAATCGGCGTCGTCGGAGGGTTCGGGTTCCGGACGGCTGATATCCAATCCTAATATAGAACCGGAACGAAGGCGGAGGGGGCTGACGCGGCGCACCGGCTCGATGCGCGAGGCGGCGGGGTTCGGCGCGGGAGGCTTGGGCGGTTCGGGCGGAGTGAGCGCCACCGGCTGGGCGGCCGCGATGGGAGGCGCGGCGGCGGCAACGGCGGCAGCTGCATCGGACTCGGGCTTACGAGTGGCGATGGCAGCCAGCACGTGTCGGGTGATCTCGTCGACCATGGCGGCCATGGAGGCATCGAGCGCCACCGTAACGGCGGCGCGCACCTGTTCTTCATCCACCACGGCCACGAAGGGCGCGGCGGGCGGCTTCTGCGCGGAGCCTCTATCCGAGGATGGGCTGCCGGATCCGGCGGCGCGATCCAGCGCGGCGGCTTCGGCCAGCGGTTTGACGGCGGCCGTGAGCGCGCTGGCTTCGAAGGGCTTGCGCAGCGTCGCGTCGGATTCCACGCGCTTGGCGTTGGCCTCGTCGAGGACTTCGAGGACACCGGCAGTGAGGATCACGCGCACGTGGCGGTGGCGCGGGCTCATCTTCAGGTACTGGCAGATGTCGTAGCCGGTGCGCCCGGGCATGACGACATCGGCGAGCACGACATCGGGATCGACATCGTCGAGACGGATCAGGGCGGAATCGGCATTACTGACGGTGACGACTTCGTATCCCTCTTCGCTCAGGATGCGCTCACCCATGCGCTGCGCATGGGGACTATCGTCCACCAGCAGGATGCGGCTCATTGCTTGGCCGGGGCGGCAGTATCCGGTCCGCCGGCAGGCGCGGGCGGCTTCTGGTCGGTCTTGGGATCGGCCTTGGGATCCTGCTTCTGCAGGTCCTTGGTCTTCTTCTTCTGTTCCTTGACCGCCTGGGCCTGCTGCGCCTCTTTCTTCTTGCGGTCGGTCTGGGCCTTTTTGATGGCGTCGGTCTGCTTCTTGAGCGCCTCGCGGTAAGCCTTCTTCTGCTCCGCGGGGGTCATCGTAGCCTGCTTGGCGGTCTCGTCGGGACTCGGAGTCTTGGGATTATCCGCGGCGGGAGTGGCGGGCGCGGTCGCGCCGGCCGCACCGGCAGCGGGGGCAGCGGGCTCGGTTCCGTTCGGGTTGGAGCGGGCTTCAGCGCCCTTATCGATCGCAGTGCTATCGCCGCCGGGCTGAGTAATACTCACATCGTTGACGCCGAGCTGATTGTTGGCGGCGGTGGCCGGCACGCTGGCCGGGATGCTCGGGCGGTAGCCTTCCATGGAGGGCGTGCCCGATTTTGCGGCAGTGCTCATGTCGGGATGGCCGCTAAAGACGCCCCAGAAGTTACTCATCATTCCGTGCTTGGTGCGATTCTCCTGCTCGTACTTCATCCGGGCGACGGCCACGGGATCGGCCTCGGGCACGGCGCGCTTCATGACTTCGAGCTGCGCCCGGGCGTCCTCGGCGTGAATACTGAGCGGATAATCCTTCACAATGCGCTGGTAGGCGGTGACCTGCTGGGTCTCGAAACGGTCGCCCATGCGGTGGTAGCTGTCGGCTAACTGCCACAGGGCCTCATCGGCCTTGCTGTACAGCGGGAAATGATCGGCGAGGGCCTGGAAGCGGTTGGAGGCCGCGGGGAAACTGCCCTTTTTCTGATACAGCGTGCCGACGCGGAACTCGCTATCGGCCAGCACTTCCTGAATGTCGCGGAGCTTCTGCTGGGCCAGCGGAGCGAACTTGCTGTTGGGGAACTGAAGGATCAGCTGCTTGCATTCCTGCTCGGCGAGCAGGGCGTGTTTGGGGTCGCGATCGGCCTTGTCCATCTGCTTGTAGTGGATGTCGCAGACCTTCTCCTGCGCTTCGGCCGCCTCTTCCATGGCCGGGTAGAACAGAATGAAATCCTTATACTCGGCTTCGGCCTGTGCCAGTCCATGGGCTCCGCCTTCGCGGAACCAGGCGTCGGCAATAGCCAGCTTGGCCTTGGCGAGATATTCGCTGGTGTCGTAGGTGTTGATCAGGTTTTGCAGCAGCAGCCGCGCGATCTCAAAGCGGCTATGTTCGATGTCGTTGATGGCCTTGTCAAACAGCACCTTATCGGGCTGCTGCGTGTCCTTGGTGATCGGGTTGTCGTACTTCTTGCGGCGAATCCCACAGCCGCCCAGAAGCACCGCAACCGCGAGCATCGCGGCAGTAAAACGAAATCCTTTTCGAACCATAATCAATCAATCACCCCAAAAAATACTGCTTACCCAAACGATTAACACTGCACCGCGGTGGCATGAGCCGCGATTTCCCGCATCTCACGCATCGTGGCTTCCGGGTCCGGACTGTGAAAGATTGCGGACCCTGTGACGATCCAGTCACACCCCGCGCGCACCACTTCCGCCAGATTTTCCTTGTGGACGCCGCCATCGATTTCGATGAGCAGCGCTAACTTCTTTTCCCTCCGCATGCTGTCGAGTTTGCGAACTTTATCAAGCACGTAGGGAATTAGTTTCTGGCCGCCGAAGCCCGGATTCACGCTCATGAGGAGCACGTAGTCCGCCATTCCCAGAACCTCTTCCAGTACACCCACCGGGGTGGCTGGATTGAGCACCACTCCGGCCATGGCTCCGGCCTTGCGAATGAGGCCGAGAACACCATCCAGGTGGCGCACGGCTTCATAGTGGACGGAGATCGAATTGGCGCCGGCCTGCGCGAACGCCGCCACGTAACGCTCGGGGTTTTCGATCATCAGGTGGACGTCCAGGTGCAGGCGCGTGGTTTTACGAACGGCCTCCACTACGGGCGGGCCGATGGTGAGGTTATCGACGAAATGACCGTCCATCACGTCGAGGTGCAGCATGTGCGCACCGCCGCGCTCGACGCGGGCGATTTCATCTGCCAGTCTGGCGAAATCGGCAGACAGGATGGAGGGAACGATTTCAATCATTTACGGCTATTTCCGATTTTATCACAGCGGCGTAGAAACCGTCCCCGGCTTCGCGGCCGGGAAGACGCTTTTCGGAGCGCTCCACGCGAGCCTGACGAGCCACGCCTTCGTTCTCTTCCGCCTCCATCGAGCAGGTGGAATAAACCAGCGTCCCGCCGGGCACGAGCAGGGTCAGGGCATTGGCGAGCAGGGCGGATTGGCGCGCGTGCAGGTCGGCGAGATCGCCCGGCGTGAGCCGCCATTTGATCTCGGGATTACGTCCCAGCGTGCCCGTGCCCGAGCAGGGCGCGTCCACCAGGATGCGGTCGAAGCGCGCCGCGAACGGCAGCGGCCGGGTGCCATCCAGCACCACGAGGTCCGGCGTCAGCGGTTTGAGTTGCACCAGCCGGTGAAAGTGAAGATCGCAGGCGACGGCGTGGACTCCGGCTTCGAGTGCCTGCGCGGTCTTGTTCCCGGGGGCGGCGCAGAGATCCAGGAAGCGCTGCCCCGGCTGGAGGTCGAGCAGCGGCACGATGGATTGCGAACCGATATCCTGCGTGCGCTCGCCGGCGGTGCCGATGCGGACGTATTTTTCGGGCTCGTGCAGGGCCGCCTGGGCGATCCCGAGCGCCGCCCTCTCGCCGTACTCTCCTTCCCAGCGGGCGAGCAGCCACTCGGGGCAGGAATATTCGATCTCACGCGTCGGCCAGATCACCGGGTCGCGATCCACCTGGCGCAGTATGGCGTTGACGAAGCCGGCGGCGGAGGTCTTGCGCGCGCGCTTCACCAGTTCCACGCTCTCCTTGACGGCGGCGTGGGGCGGAACCCGCTGGAGGTAACGGATTTGGTACACCGCCATGCGCAGTGCGGTGCGGACTTCCGGATCGAGTTTGCGCGAGCGTCCGGCGTAGTGGGTGATCAGGAAATCAAGTTGCGCCCGATAGCGCAGCACGCCAAAGACGATTTCCGAGGCCAGTCCAGCGTCGCGCGACTCGAGTTCGGCGGTGCGTGCCAGCAGAAGGTCGGACGCGTAGCCGCCGCCCTCCACCAACTGGAGGATGTCGAACGCTGCGATGCGGGCGGGGGCGATGGGCATTCCCCTCTATGCTAGCCGTTAGTGGGGCAGGCAATCCTACGTGTCGCGAGGCCGTTGAGGAGCTTACCCTTCCAACGCACGAGATCCTTTCGGAGCCGCGACCGTAAGGAAGCGGTCGCTGGTCTGCCTTTCCATCCTGCGCGGAGCCCCTCTATTAGCAGTGGGGTTTTCCATCGTGGGGCCGGTTCGCGCCTGAACGCCCGCGCGCAGGATATACAGACGCCAGTGCCGCGTCTCCTCTACCAGCTGGAATCGCGCTTCCAGCGCCGGCCGGTAGATCCGGAACAATCCGTCGATGTTGAACTGTTCCAGCGCGTAATCCCCTGCATCCCTGCCGTATTTCCGCACCAGCACACAGCGCGCATTGCCGAAAAAGCGTTCATCCGTAGGATGCGCCGCATCGCTGAGAACGTAGTTATAGGCTCCTGCGGAGACCCCCCCCACGGGCGATCGGCGGCCCAAAAGATAGTTGAACGGATTCATCATGTCGATCGCCAACACCCCGTCACTCGCGCGGGTATGCCGCCGCAGCAGTTCCATGCCGTCATTCAGCGCGGCCACGTATCCCGGCCCGCCGGTCTCGCTGCTCGTCAGGCATCGTACGGGCTCGAAGTCGATCGACGCCCCGCGCTCGGAAGCCAGCCTCAACGAATGCGCGTCCCCCCGGTAGCGCTCCCAGGCCGCCGCTCCCAGCGAGATCGCGTCCGGCGCCGCCACCCGAAGCACACAGGCCACCATTAGGAACGTCACCGCAAGACCCAGCGGGCCGTCAACCTTATCCCGGCGAACAGAGTAGGCGCTCGCCAGCACCAGCGCCGCGAACGCATTTAAAGGCAACCCGCCAGGCTGGTGGTTGGTCGTCAGCAGAAGCGCGCCGACCCCTATTGTCACGGCCGCGAGCACCAACTCCCGAACCCGCCATTTCGATTCCCCCGCCGCACCCGACCTTCGCGCCAGCGCCAGCGTGGCCAGCAACAACAGCAGCGGGATGGTCTCGCCGGCCAGCGCGAAACCGTCCGCGAAGAGTTCTGCCGGATGCCACGTCAGTCTGCGCGCCGCCCCCGCCGTCGAGAGATCCCGCAGCATATCACCCACGTCGAATCGCAGATAACCCAGAAACGGCAACGACACAATGGCCGCGGTTCCACAAAAAGTCAGCCGCCGCCGCCCGCGCCCGCAACCAACGGCATATCCGAGCACCAGGATCGGCGCCGCGGCCAGCGCATAACTAATCTTGAGGAATCCCAGAATGGCGAACGCCGCGCCGGACGAGATCGCCCCACGACGCGTAGCTTCCGTCCCCAAAAAATGTGTGCCGCATTCCACCAGGATGATCCCCAGCAATGCGAACCCGTACCGGTTGTAAACCATCGCATGGCTGAACATCAGCGCGCCGTACCCCAGCGACGATGGCGTTGCAATCAGCAGGACAGTGTAAATGCCCATGCAGCAGGCCGCCACGGACCCCAACCGGCCCCGCCCCACCCGGTATGCCCAGATGCCGATCAGCGCCGCGCAGATCGCGTTGGCGTAAGCGATCCCGTCCGGCTTCATGCGCGTCAATAGAAGCCCCCCGGCCCCTATCAGATGGATCACCGGCCCCCACGCCGAGAAGAAGTCGCGGTGCGGCACCTGCCCCTGAACCACCCGGTAGGCGTTGTCGAGCAGGAAGAAGATGTCGTGTTCGAACACGCGCAGCGGCGCCAATCCGGTGAACACGGCCACTCCGCAAATCAGCGCCAGCGCGCAGGCGAAGATTCCGGCGCCAACCGGCGAGTGCGCCGAGCTAGACAGCTTCGAGTTTCCCATGCGGCCGTTCACGACCAGTATCGGGAACCCGGCGCACTTCAGCCAGATTCTCTTTCGTGGTCTCCCGCCATTTGCGTTAGTTAATTCCCTTGATCTTCTCTGCGTTACCCTGCGGCTCTGCGCCTCTGCGACAAACAAGAGATTTCCCGCAACAATGCCATAATTGATGCAGTGGACCTGGAAAAAACGCTGCTGCACAAGGTAGGGGAAGCGATTCACCGCTTCAAGATGATTCGCGATGGCGACCGCGTGGCCGTTGCGCTCTCCGGCGGTAAGGACTCGGCGACCATGCTGGAGGCGCTCTTGCTGCTGCAGAAGCGCGCGCCCATCGATTTCTCGGTGGTCTCGTTCACCGTGGAGCAGGGGAAGTTTTTGCGCCCCATCGAGCCCGTCGGAGAGTATCTGAAGCAGCGCGGAATTCCGTGGACTTACTTTCGCGACGATCCTTCCATGCGGCTGCTCGAAGAACAGCCCGACCACGGCTGCGATTTGTGCAGCCGGTACCGCCGCCGCGCGGTCTACGAAATTGCCCGCGACCTGGGAGTCAACGTGATTGCCTTCGGTCACACCGCGGACGATTTCTGCGAGGCGCTTTTACGCAACACCATGTTCACCGGAAAGCTCAGTTCCCTGCCCCCCGTGACCTGGTCGCGCAATAAAGACTATCGCCTGATCCGGCCGCTGTGCTTTGTCACCGAGGACATCACCACGGCCTACGCCGCGTCCATGGGTATCCCAGTGATTCCCTGCGGATGCTCGCAGCGTACCGGTACCGTGCGGCGCGCGCTCCGCGACATGTTCTCCGGGCTCGAGCAGGAACATCCGCATCTCAAGGAAACCATGCTCTCGGCGATGGGCAACGTAGATACCTCCCGCCTGCTGGACCCCCGATTTCTGGACGAGTGCGCGGAAACAAAATCCGAAGAATTGTTCCCGATTGTCACGGAAATGTAATGCGGGGTCGATTGACCCTGGGCCTGCATTCCGATTACCATGAGTCTCTCGAAATCCAAGCCCAACTTATGAGATTACTGCCACGCGAGGAGAAGTTTTACCACCTGTTTCTCAAACAGGTGGAGATCATCTCGGAGGCCACGCGTTTGCTGCTGGAAGGCCTTCGGGGCGGTAATGCAAGACTGGCCGGCGTCGCCACCGAAATCAACGTGCTGGAACATCGCGGAGACGAAGTCATCCACGAACTCTTCACGCGCTTGAACCAGACCTTCATCACGCCGATCGATCCCGAAGACATTCATAATCTATCCTCCGCGCTGGATAACGTGCTGGATGGAATCGAGGACACGTCGCACCGCCTGGTGTCTTACCGGATTTTTCCGATTCCGGAGACCATGGTGAAGCTGGCGGAGATTGTGGTCAGTTGTTCCAAGGCGCTCAAGGCGGCATTCCAGGCGCTCGAGCAGAACGGCCCGATCATGGAGCATTGCATCGAAATCAACCGCCTGGAGAATGAAGCGGACCTGATCGGCAGGAGCGCGGTGGCGGAGTTGTTCGACAAGGAAACCGACCCCATCACGCTGATCAAACTGAAAGAAGTGTACGAATTCTTCGAGGCGACCATCGATAGCTGCGAAGACGTGGCCGACGTTTTGCAAAACGTAGTGGTCAAGAACAGCTAGCATGTCGGTTCTTACACTCGCCGCCCTGATCATTCTGATCGCCCTGGTGTTCGATTACATCAATGGGTTTCACGATGCGGCAAATTCCATCGCCACGATTGTGGCAACCCGGGTATTGACTCCTTTTCAGGCGGTGCTGTGGGCCGCGTTTTTTAATTTTGCAGCGGCATTTATTTTTGGCACGGCGGTAGCGAAGACCGTGGGCAAAGGCTTCGTGGATCTCGACCTGGTAACGCCCTACGTAATTATGGCGGGGCTGTTCGGCGCCATCATCTGGGATCTGATCACATGGTGGCTGGGGCTGCCGACCAGTTCCTCGCACGCCCTGATTGGCGGGTACGCCGGGGCCGCGATGGCCCGCGTCGGCCTGCTGCGCGGCTTCCACCACAGCTTCGAGGCGCTGAACGTGAGCGCCACGGGCGAATGGCCGTTCACGTTGAAGATGATTATCGGCGCGCCCCTGATCGGCATGGTGGCGGCGTACACCTTGATGATTGTGGTGTACTGGCTGTTCCGCAATTCCACGCCCTCCAAGATGGATAAATACTTCCGCAAGCTGCAGTTGGTTTCGGCGGCGGCCTTCAGTCTTTCGCACGGGTCGAACGATGCGCAGAAAACAGCCGGCATCATCACCGGCGTACTGTTCACCTCACGATACCTGAAAGCCTTCGAGGTGCCCGCGTGGGTGCTGCTGGCATCCTACTCGGCGATTGCGCTCGGGACATTAAGCGGCGGCTGGCGCATTGTTCGGACCATGGGCGGGCGCCTCACGCGTCTCAAGCCGCGTAGCGGATTCTGCGCGGAAACCGGGGCTGCGGCCAGCGTGCTGCTTTCGACCTACATGGGCACGCCGGTTTCGACCACGCACGCGATTGCGGGCGCGATCGCCGGAGTGGGCAGCATCCAGCGCATGAAGGCCGTGCGCTGGGGGATCGCGACCAATATCGTGTGGGCGTGGATCCTGACCATCCCGGCGGCCGCTACGATCGCCTGGCTATCGTACTTTCTTCTGCATTGGACGATTGTGAAGTAGCGGCGGCCTCGTCCATCACCCATTCGGCGGCCAGCGCGCTGGCTCCATTGGAGACGGGCGACATACCGCGCAGCACCGCGGTCACAAAATCCTCCACGCAAGGGTAGTGCAGGTTGGCGGGAGCGGGCACGGCTTCGCGTCCGCCCGGATACCGCAGTTCCGGCCCATTGAGCGGCGAAAGATCAATCTCGCCATCGGTGCCGCGGACACGGAATTCATCGCGCGACACGCGCGAGTTCCAGCGCACGTCCACCACGCCATTCACACCGCTCTGGTAGCCGATCATGAGGGTCGCGTTATCTTCCACCTCGAGCGGCTGCACCAGCGTGGAGAGAAAACCGGAGGCCCGCACCGGCCGGCCGAACAGGTAATTCATCAGGTCAATCCGGTGCGATGCAATATCGCGCAGCGGACCGTTGCCGGCCCGGGCGGGGTCGGCCAGCCAGGCGCGTGGTGTGCCCATGGGATTGAACCAATCGTGGGCCGTAGCCTCGGCGATCAGGGGCCGGCCGATGACGCCGCCTTCCATCAGATTGCGCGCGCGCTCCACCTTGGGATAGAGACGCCGGTAATAGGCAATGCCGAGTTTCCTGCCGCTCTCGTCGGCAGCTCTTTGCATGCCTTCGGCCTGCAAGTAATGGAGCGCCATCGGCTTTTCGCAGAGCACGTGGCGGCCGGATCGCAACGCCGCGATGGTTTGCGGAGCGTGGAGAAACACCGGAGTGGCGATGTAAACCGCATCACACTCGCAGCCGGCTAAGGCGCTCTCCAGATCGCTCCAGGAAGGCACCCCGTAAGTCGCTGCTTTTGCAGGATCGCGGGTGACGATTCCGGCCAGCCGGCTCCGCGGCTCGGCCAGGATAGCTGGTAACACTCGTTTCCGAGTGATGTCGCCGATCCCGACAACAAGCCATGAGAGCATCTTCTTACCGTATCACCCCGCCTAGTACTAAACTTGGCAGAGAACGTGCTTAGACACACCGCGTGCAAAGGTAAATTGTGCAACAGTTTCCTTTGACCATAAAATATTCCAAGAGGACGCAACAATGGCAACTACACCGGTCAGAGTAGAACCGCAAAAAGCTCTAGAAGATCCGTTGGCATATTTGCCGTGCTCCAACGTTCTGGAATACGGGAAAGGCGAAGTCATTTACAGTCACGATCAGCCGCACAGCGACCTGTACCTGGTCTTGAGCGGGATGGTCAAAGTGACGAGGGTCTCGAATCAAGGCAGCCAGCTTCTGGTTGACCTTTACGGAACCGATGAGTTCTTCGGCGAAGCTGCCTTCGTCGATCCCCTTCAGGCGTTTGAGCGCGCCACTGCGCACCAGCACACCACGGTAATGGCCTGGAAGGCCAGCGATGTGGAGGACTTGATTCAGAAGCGCCCAAAGCTGGCAATTGCGCTGCTGCAGGCGTTTGGACAGCGTTCGCTGAACTTGTTACAGCGGTTGGAAAGCCTTTCGGCTGACCGCATTGACAAGCGGCTGGCGCTTTCGCTGATCCGCTTTGCCGAGCGGCTGGGGCGTCCCCAGGAAGATGGCAGCATCCACATGGACCCGCTCACCCACGAAGTGCTGGCGCAATATGTGGGTACCTCGCGCGAACTCATCACCTGTCACATGGCCAAGTTCCGCAAGGATGGCTATTTGCAGTATTCGCGGCGGGCGATCGTCATCTACCGCGACGCGCTGCGGGCCTGGGTTCGGGAAAACGCCTGACAACTATGACAGGCCTGATTACGGTTCCTCCCCCTCTCTCCTGATGCAAGCTCAAGCTCCGGGAGGAACCGAGGACTCAGCAGAACTGTGTACTCCCTCAGGGATTTTCCCGTGTGCGCATTTAAATGCATCGCGGAGCCACCGACATGACAGTTTCTGCACGGTGGTGCACGCTTTTCTTCTCTAGCTAGCCCGCAACGAAAACCCTCACCGCGAACCGCGACCGTAAAGTAAGGGAGCGATCTCTTGATTGTTGTTTGCGGCTTGCCGCAATGTGGGGCACCCCCCTCACTCCCAAATCGTACCGCGGCCGAGAACGTTGGCGGGGTCGAGACGGCGCTTCACGGCACGCATGATCTCAAGCTGCTCCGCGGAGTATTGCAGCGCCAGCAGTGCGGCCTTGCGCTTGCCGACACCGTGCTCGGCGGAGACCGTGCCGCCCAACTCCGCGGCATGCCGGGCGAACTCCTTGAGCAATCCGGCGGCGGCATCGGGATTGGCCGGATCGCTGAACAGGTTAACGTGGACGTGGGCGTCGCCGATATGCCCGAAGATCACGTAGCGTCCGGGAAATTCCTCTTCCAGCCGGCGGCGGTAATAGGCCAGCATCTCGCGATTGCGCTCCAACGGCACGGCGAAATCGGTATTCATCTTGAGTGCGCCGCTGCGCCGCACGGTGTCGTTCACCAGTTCCGGCAGGCTGTGGCGGAATTTGCGGAAGCGTTCGCGGTCGTTGGGTGTGGTGGCAAACCAGGAATCCTCGGCCAGTGCGCCTGGCGCGCCCTCGACGCGCTCCAGCCAGAGATCGAGCTCGGCATCGTCTTCGCTCGCCATCTCCTGCTCGAATAAGATGGCGGCGCGTGCCTCCGTGGGGATTTCGGGGAAGCGGGCGCGCAGCAACTCCAGCGAGGGCCGGTCGAAATACTCGAGCATGCGCGCCGTCGAACCGCCGCGCCAGGTCTCCACGGCGTCGATGGCCTGCTCGTCGCTCTCAAAGAAAACAACGCCGCCGAGCACGGCCTTCGGCAAGGGCAGCAGGCCGACGGTGGCCTCGGTGACCACGCCAAGCGTGCCTTCGCTGCCGATGAACAGGTCCACCCAATCCATTCCCGGACGCAGCAGGTAGCCGGCGGTGTTCTTGGTTACGTCCGGCAGCGGCACCGATCCCGCGTCGAAATCGACCGGCTCGCCGCGGCCAACATCCAGCGTGCGGCCATCGGCGAGCACCACGCGCAGGCGCCGGACCCAGGCGCGGGTGGCGCCATACCGGAAGCTGCGCGAGCCGCTGGCATTGCAGGCGATGTTGCCGCCGAGCGATGCGCCGGTCTCGGTCGGGTCGGGCGGGTAGAACTGGCCGGACCGCTGCGCGGCGGCGTGCAGGTCGCGCAGCAGCGTCCCGGCGCCGACCGTGGCCAAGCCGGTCTGGATATCCAGGCGCGTGAACTTCTCGAGCGAGAGGACCCAGCCGCCGAATGGCACGCGGCCGCCGGTGACGCCGGTGCCGGCGCCGGAAACCGTGACCGGTGTGCCGGAAGCCGAGGCTTCGCGCAGGATCGACGCGATCTCGGCTTCGTCCGCGGGGATCAGGACGCGCTCCGCGTGGCCTTTCAGGCCGGAGGCGTCCTCCAGGTAGATGGGGGCGATTTCGATGGCTGGTCTCCTGTCTTTTTGTTAGTCGGGCAGGCAATCCTGCCTGCAGCCGGCTTTCAGCCGGCTTGCCCCGCGCCGACGCGGCTTCATACCTCCATGATCACCGGAAGAATCAGCGGCCGGCGCGACGTTTCCTTCACGATGTAGCGCTTCAGGTCCGCGCGCACCTTCTCCTTCATGACGCCCCAATCGGTCTTTTCCTCCTGGCTCGAGCTCTCCAGCGTCTTGGCAACAATGGCCTTGGCGGTCTCCAGGAAGGCTCCGCCTTCGATGCCGACATTGAAGCCGCGGCTGACGATCTCCGGCGGACTTTCGAGTTTGCCGGTATGGCGGTTGATCGCGATAATGGCGAGTACGATGCCGTCCTCGGAAAGTAGCCGGCGATCGCGAATCACCATTTCCTGCACTACGTCGTCCACGGAACCGGAATCGATGCAGACGTGGCCGACCGTAACGCGCCCGGCCTTCCGGGCGCCGTGATGGTCGAACTCGAGAATATCGCCCGTATCCATCACGAAGGTTTCTTCCAGGCCGGCGAAGCGCAGGTGCTCGGCCAGGCGCGCGTGCTTGGAAAGCTGGCGGAACTCACCGTGGATGGGCATGAAGAAGCGCGGCCGCACCAGGTTGAGCACGAGTTTCATTTCCTCGATGCTGCCGTGACCCGAGACGTGCAGCGGGGGATTCATGCTGCCGTACATGACGTCCGCGCCGCGCCGCGCCATGTGATCGATCATACGGAAAATGCCCTTTTCGTTGCCCGGGATGATGCGCGAGCTCAGCACCACGGTATCGCCGCGCTCCACCGAAACGTGCTTGTGGTTGTCCACAGCGACGCGCGAGAGGGCTGACATGGGCTCGCCCTGGGTGCCGGAGACCAGGAAGGCTACCTTATCTGCGGGCAGGTCCATCGCGTCCTGGGGACGCAGCAGGATTCCGTCGGGAATATTGAGCAGGCCGTGCGAGTGGGCGATCTCGGTGACCGAAGTCATGCTGCGGCCAATCACGGCGACGCGGCGTCCGTATTCCTCGGCCAGATCGAGCACGAGCTGGATACGGTGAATGGAAGAGCTGAAGCAGGAGACGACGATGCGCTTTTCGGCGCGGCTGAAGATCTCCTCCATGCGCGGCTTCACGGCGCGCTCGCTCTCGGTATAGCCGGGACGGTCCGCGTTGGTGGAATCGGAGAGCAGCAGGAGAACACCGCGCTTACCGTAATCGGCGAGCGTGTGCAGGTCGAAGAGCTCGTTATCGGTGGGGGTGGGATCCACCTTGAAATCGCCGGTGTGGATGATGACGCCGAGCGGCGTCGTGATGGCCAGCGCGACGGCGCTCACGATCGAGTGCGTAACGTGAATAAACTCGATCTTGAAGGGGCCGACCGCAATCGCCTGCTTGGGCTTGACCTTGATCAGCCGCGGCTCTTTTTCCAGATCGTACTCTTCCATGCGCCGCTCCACCAGGGACAGCGTGAACGGCGTACCGTAGACAGGCACGTCGATCTCGGAGAGCATGTAGGGAACGGCCCCGATGTGGTCCTCATGTCCGTGCGTGAGAATCAGCGCGCGGACCTGGGACTGGTTCTCCTTGAGGAAGGTCAGGTCGGGCATGACCAGATCAACGCCCAGCAGTTCGGCGTCGGGGAACATCATCCCGCAATCGACCACGATGATATCTTCGCCGTAGCGTATGGCGGTGGAGTTCATACCGAACTCGCCGAGTCCGCCGAGAGGGATTACCTGTAACTTCAAATCAGTCATTCGTCTTCACTTTGCTTTCAGCGATACCCCGCAGCCTGCAGTTCGAATAATTCAGCATATCGCCCGCCCAGCTCGAGGAGTTGCTCATGGGTACCTTGTTCTTGGATGGAGCCGCCGGCCAGGACCAGGATGCGGTCGGCCATGCGGACTGTGGAAAACCTGTGGGAAATCAATACCGCCATGCGCTCGAAGGTGAGGTCGGCGAACCGCCGGAAGACCTCGTACTCGGCGCGCGCGTCGAGCGTGGCGGTGGGCTCGTCGAGGATCAGAACCTGGGCGTCGCGCATGTAAGCGCGGGCGAGGGCAATCTTCTGCCATTCGCCGCCGGAAAGGTCCACACCGCCTTCGAAACGTCTGCCCACCATCTGATCGTAACCATTTGGAAGGCGGTCGATCACACTTTTTGCAAGGCTCTTCTCGGCGGCAACGTCGATCCGAGGCTGCTCCCGGAGAGATTCCACCTTGCCAAACCCAATGTTTTCAAGGACGGAAAGATCATATCGCATGTAATCCTGGAAGATTACCCCGATTTCCCGGCGAAGGTCCTCCACATCATATTCCCGGAGGTCGATGCCATCCAGGAGAATCTGGCCTTCGGTGGGGTCATAAAGGCGGGCGAGCAGCTTTACCAGGGTCGTCTTGCCGGCGCCATTCTCACCGATTAGCGCAACTTTTTCATGATGATGCAGGGTAAAGCTAATGTTCTGGACGACCTGTTTGGGGTTGCCTGGATAGTGGAAGGCAACGTTACGAAACTCAAAGCCGCGGCGAATCGGGCGCGGCGCCGGGATCGAATGGGGTTGCGAGCGGATGCTGGGTTCGAGCGCGAGGAAGTCGAAGAGGTCCTTAAGGAACACTGCCTGTTCGGAGATGTCGTTGAAGCCGGAGAGGATTCTTTCGATATAGGCACGCGATCGGTTGAAGGCACCTGTCAGAAAAGTGAAGCTGCCGAGCGAGATGGCACCCGCAAGAGTGCGGGCGAGAACCACCACGTAAGCGCCGTAATAGCCCCCCGTGGAGATCAGGTTAAGGGCCGAGCCGAGAGTCGCACGCTTGATCGCGATCTCTTTATTTTCCTTGTAGATACCTTCTGACACCTCATCGTAATGTTTAGAGAGGTGCGAGCCCAATCCGAAAATCTTGATCTCCTTGGCGCTCTGCGCGCTCGCACCCAGAAAGCGAAGATAGTCCAGGCGGCGGCGCTCCGGCGTGCGCTTGTAGAGAATTGAGTAGGCAAGGCTCGTGAAGTGGGTTTCCCCCAGGAAGGCGGGGATCACGGCGGCCACCAGCAGGACCAGAAGCCAGGGCGAAAACACGATCAGGCCGGTGGAAAGCGAGACCAGGGTCAGCATGTCCTGGCAGATGTTGAGGAGCGAAGCGAGCAGCCCGAGCCGGCCGGTGGTCTGGCGGCGGGCGCGCTCGAGCTTGTCGTAAAACACCGGGTCTTCGAACTGTGCCAGGTCGAGCCGGGTGGCGTGCTCCATCAGTTTGACGCTCACGCGATTGGTGAACCGGTCGCCGAGCAAGCTGTCGCAGAGGGTGTTCGCCCGGCCCAGAACATCGCTTGCGATGGCCAGCCCGAGTTCGAGCGCAACCAGCTTCCAGATACCCGGCAGATTGCCGGTTCCTCGCGAAATCCAGCCCACCACGGCGTCAATGATCAGTTTGGAGACCCAGAGCATGGCCAGCGGTAACAGCGCCCGCAGAAGCCGGAAAACGATGGACGCCAAAACCAGGGGCGGACTGGTGTCCCACACCATGCGCAACAGCGGTCGCACGTTCCGCAGCGCCGAGAGCCGGTCGCGCCAGGAAAGATCCTGGTCTGGCCGGGCGGGCTGGGGTGGGTGCATACAGACAGTATAGCGAGCGGGTTGGTCCTGAAATAGAAATGCTCACCCCGAAGGGTGAGCATTCTTTTCCCCTGTTCTACCAGGGTGATGTTCGATGGGAGAATCAGTCTCGACGGAATCGCAACCGTCAAAACTTTGTAGTTGGATCTTATTTCCTTACGGCCCTCCAGTCAAGCGAAAATCAGATGCACTTTTTTTTGGTCGTAACCTGCTCTTGGGGGGCGACTTGCGGGAACAGGGGTTTTTCGACAGTTTTGTCCAAAACGCTCAAATACTCCACTTTTCGCCTGAGGATATCGCTCTAAGGTAAACAAAATTGAGGCTTTGTATCGCGAGACCCTCAACGTTGGATGTTTAGGCTGACCAGCGCATCCGAGTCTTCGCCACGATTTCCGCGCCTCCGGAAGGCTCTCCAGCCGCCCAGCGCGAGGCCGGATACGAGCGCAAACGAGAGCAGTATCCCAATGAGAACGAAAGCGTTTATGACGAGATTACCGATGTTATCCCGTCGTGTGGGAACGTACTGATCCAGGGTAACCGAAGCCTGATATTTCACCTGAGCCAGCAGGCGCTCGGCGGTGTCCGGATCGGCTGGGGCCAGCACCACGGCGACGAGGGGACCCGTACGTTTGACCACCGGACCGCCGGGGAGACTGCGAAAGTCGGCTTCCTTCTGCATGGCAATCTGGGGAGTCGGGTAGTTGAAAATCGCCATGGTGATGTCGCCTTTGGGGCTATGGAAAACTCCCAACTGCGCCTCCGCCCCGTAGTGGAAGGCGGCGACCGAGGGTGAAACGCCGGGGTCGAACTTCTGCAAGCTGTTGGGTCCGGTGATGTACCGTTCGCTGTTGAGCACCAGGCCTTCGGTCGGCATATAGGTGACCAGGGCCGGCAGCGCGGTGGTATCCACCTGCTTCAAACCGTCGAACACGGCGGAAAGTTCGGCCGGCTCCGGTTTGTGGCCGGAGAAGGTCAGCAGATAGTTGCCGTGGACCGCGACCAGTCCGTCCGGGGTCTCGACTGCGAGGGGCGCGAGTTTCGACGGCTCGGCGCCGGCAGGACGCTGCCAGTCGAATGCAGCCAGGGCGCCGGTGGTGTCCTGCAACCGGTAGCCGGTGACGGTGAAACTCTCATCGCCGTTTTCGTAGCGGGCGCCTTCGGATTCCTTGAGGCCGTACTCATCCCATAGGGCGCGATCTTGAAGGTTGACCTGGGTGGTGGCGCTCCGGTGGAAGGCGCCGATGCTGTCCGGCCAGATGCTTCCCCAGGCAAGAGCGGGCAGAATTAGGGCGGTGAGAAAAAGCCTCATGCCTTATTAGACACCGGGAAGAGCCAAAGAGTTGTTAGGGATTCTAGGCGGCGTTTCGGATTCCGAGAGAGATACGCTTACCAAACGCGGCAAACGCAGCCTCGATCTGATCCAACCGCGAGTGATTGTCGAGGTCAAAAAGGCGGTCGACTGTGGTCTTCGGAATACCCAAACGACGTGCCAGTTCGGCCTTCCGCATGCCGGATTTCAGGAAAGCCATGTGAAGTTCGGCTTTGGCGCTCTGAAGGGCGGAAAGGCGCACGAGCCGGTACTTCTTGCCCCGCCTCGCGGTCGAGGCAGGAATCGGTTCTCCCTTGCGGATATGCTCCTGGACCAGTGTTTGCAGCAGTGCCGACGCCATTTCAAGCGCTTCGGCTTCGCTGTCGCCCTGCGAAACACCCCAGCCAAAATCCGGGATGGTAATGACAACACCACCTTCTTCGGCGGGTTCGAACAGCGCAAAATATTCCATCTGGGGGTCTTGATCTCGTCCAAAAGTAAGCAAGTTTGCGTACCTTGTCAAGCCGGGAACCGGCACGATGCGACGGTGTCTAACGGAAATGCACTCAATGATTGAGGGTACGCTGTACGATTTGCGGTTCGCCGTGCGCGGGCTGGCGCGGAATCCGGGATTTGCGGTGGCGGCTGTCCTGGCCGCAGCCCTGGGCATTGGGGCCTCCACCGCAGTCTTCAGCGCGGTGGACCGGATCCTGTTTCGTCCGCTGCCGTATGCGCAGGAAGGCCGCCTGGTCTCGGTGGGGATCATGGCGCCGTTGGACCGCAACGAATTCATGTTCGCCGGCGGCTACTTCGACCTGAGGCGCAACCTGGGGCCGTTCGAACAGGTGACCTCGTTTCAGGCGGGAAATATTCCCTGCGACCTGACCGAACACAATCCCGTCCGCCTGGAGTGCCTGCGGATCGAAGCCAATTTTCTGGAAACGCTGGGGATGGCGCCGGCGGTGGGGCGGATGTTCACAGCCCAGGAGGACCGTCCCAATGGCCCGCGCGTCGCGGTGATCACCTACGCGCTTTGGCAGAGGCGCTTTGGCGGCGACCCGGCGGTGGCGGGCCGGACTCTGATCCTCGATGGCGCTCCGGTCCGGATCACGGGCGTGCTGCCGAAGGATTTTCTGATGCCGACCCTGACCACCACCGACATTCTTCTGCCCGAGCAGCTCGACGAATCCAGGGAATCGACTGGGCGCGCGTTCCGCGTCTTCGGGCGTCTCAAACCGGGGACGGAAACCGGGCAGGCGCGAGCGATGCTGCAACCTTATTTCGCCCGCGTGCTGGAGACCGTGCCGGCGCAGTTCCGCAAAGAAGTGAGTTTGCGGATCCGCCCGGTGCGCGACCGGCAGGTCGGCGACGTCCGGCTGGCGGCGCTCACGCTGCTGGGCGCGGTGCTCTCGGTGCTGCTGATCGCATGCGCCAATATCGCCAACCTGCTGTTGGCTCGGGCCGCGGGAAGGCAGCGGGAGATGGCGGTGCGGCGCGCCCTGGGAGCTTCGGGTGGACGGCTGGCGCGGCAGGTGCTGACCGAAAGTCTTCTGTTGGGCGCTCTCGGCGGCGCTGCCGGCTGCGCATTGGCCTGGATTCTGCTGCGCCTGTTTCAGGGGATGGCTCCGGACGGCCTGCCGCGGCTGCAGGAGGCCGGGGTGGATTGGCGCGTGCTGCTCTTCACCTTGGCGGCCTCGATGGGCGCGGGTCTCCTGTTCGGCATGGCGCCGGCGTTGGGCCGCGAAGGCAGAGCGTTCCTGGGCGGAGGACGGTCGACCAGCCGCTCGCGCGGCTGGATGCGCGGCGGATTGGTGACGGCGCAGATCGCGATCTCGGTAATCCTGGTGACGGGTGCGGGCCTGCTGCTGCGCAGCCTGTGGAATCTGGAGAGTGTCCAATTGGGGATCGAGCGCGACCACGTGATGACGGCGAGGTTCGTGCTTGGCCGGCAGCACTACAACAGCGGCGCGGAACAACTGGCGTTTTTCGACAACCTGGAACGGCGGCTGCGGGCGCTGCCGGGGGTGAGCGCGGCGGCGATCAGCGATTCCCTGCCCCCAGCCGGCGGTACCCGCGGACGGCCCTTCTCCACCATCGAGGTTCCGGGCAAGGCGCGGCTGCCGGAGGGGACCGGCGGAATGGTCTCGTGGCGCTATATCACGCCGGATTATTTCCAGGCGCTGGGGATTACGATCCGGCGCGGCCGTGGATTCGGCGCTGAGGACCGCGCAGCGGGGGCGCGATCGATCGTGGTCAGCGAGACGCTGGCTCGCATGCTGTTCGGCGAGCAGGAGGCCATCGGAAGGCAGGTTGCTTTCGCAGGCAGGCCGGAGCAGTACACGGTAATCGGAGTGGCTTCGGACGCACACAATGCGGGTCTCGAGAGGAACAGCGCGCCGGAGTATTACGAGGTGAGGAAAGCAGTGGCCGACGCGGCGTGGGCGAACCAGGAGCCGCCGATCGGATGGCGCGCGGCTCAGATTGTGGTGCGCACGCCGCTGGATCCCCGGCTGGCGGCAGGCGCGATCCGCGGACTGTTTGCGGAGCTTGACCCGGCTCTGCCCGTAGAATTGGAGACGATGCGGAAGCGGCTGGACGGAATTACCGCGCGCCCGCGTTTTCAGGCGACGCTGCTCAGCGTGTTCGCTGCCACCGGCCTGGTGCTGGCGGGCGTGGGACTCTTCGGCGTGATGTCGTTCCTGGTGGCACAGCGGCGCAAGGAGATCGGCGTGCGCATCGCCCTGGGCGCGACCCCGCGTGACATCGTACGGCTCACGTTAATTTTCGCGGCGCGCTGGACCGGCGCCGGAATGGCCGCCGGAGCGCTGGGTGCGATTGCGCTCACTAACTGGCTGCGCACGCTGACCTTCGGGATACCGGGCCTGGATCTGGGGACGCTGAGCGTTGCGCTCGCGATGCTGGCGATCGTCGGGCTGTCGGCGGCCGCGGCTCCCGCGCGCCGGGCGGCGCGGCTTGACCCCATGACTACACTGCGGGAGGAGTGATCGGGATCGTTCGCGGTACACCTACTCGCGTGCATCTGGAGGCCGTTAAAGTGCAACATCAGAGTAGGGAGGATCCAATCATGATGGACCAAGACGCATTCGAAATTCTGCGAGCCCAGGGCCATTTCGTGGCGGAGCCCGACCTACAGACCGGACGGGTGAGGGTGTGGCTTCGCGGCAGCGACGAGGCGATTGAGGTGGAACCCGGAAGGGAGCTTCACGAACTGGCGGAGGGAAAGCTCACGGTGGAAGAGATTCAAGTCAGGCGCGAGGAAGAAGCAGCCGTGCGGCATCCTTGAGCCATTGAATTCCGGGGAGGATGGGCCTATATTTGCTACGGGTTGTTTATGGCAGGCGAGGCCATTCCGGTTCTGGAGGCGGGAAAAGACCGGGGCGCGACCCGGCGAACCCTTCTCGCCTCCGCCTTGGGGTTACTCCTCGGCCTGCAATCCTGGAAGCTGGCGGAATTCGGCTTCGCCGCCAGTATTCCCTGGTACGGAGTGGTTTGGATTCTCTCCAGCCAGGTGCTGCTCGGCTTTAGCATCGGCTTAACCTCCGGTTGCGCCTGGACCTGGAAACGCGGGTTCGTGCTGGGGCTGGTCTTCAGTATCCCCTCCGCCGCGATGGCGACAGGCCAGAAACACCCGGCTCTCTGCATCGCGGCAATCACCGAAGCACTCCTGGCCGGACCGCTGATTGCGCTGGTCGTGGATTCGCTGTTCGCAAAGGAACCACAGCCGGATACCGCAGTCAGGGAGGTCAAACGTCATGCGTTCAGCCGGACCGGACAACGCTTGGAAACCGAGAAGGAATTCCTCGACGTCCTGGATGCACAGAGAGCTCAATGCGGACGGCGGGGCTTTGGTTTTGCCACCGAGGACCGCATCATCTGGCGCGAATTGCTTGATCTGGAGCTACAGGATCTGGACGAGCAGATGCTTCGCCTCCGCCGGTTAGCGGAGGCGGAAGGGAGCCGCCATGCTGGTGGGCAAGCCCGCTGACGTGACGCGCGGCTGTTTACTCGTCACGGAGGGCGTTCATGGGATCGACTCGTGCGGCACGGTAGGCGGGGAACCACGCAGCGGCGAGCGCGACCGCAAGTAAAACGGCGGCGGCCGCTGCCAGCGTCGCCGGGTCGGTCGGGCCGATGCCGAATACGAGTGTCGAGAGTACGCGGCGCACCGCGATACAGCCGAGAACCCCGATCACGATGCCGGTTGCGGCGAGGCTGAGAGCACGGCCGGCAATCATCCGGAAAACCAAGATTCGCGGCGCTCCCAGTGCGAGCCGGATGCCAATTTCGGCCCGGTTCGCGGTCACGATATGCGACAACACGCCATACAGCCCGACAGCTGCCAACAGCAGGGCCAGGACCGCAAACCCACCGAGGGTTTCCATCTGGAAACGCTGTTTCGAGAGGGAGCCGGCCAGCACCGAATCCATCGTACGGGTCGAAGGCGCGGCATCGGGATTCACCGCGCGGATGGCCGCGCGCACCTCCCGCGAGACGGCCGCGGGATCGATCGCGGTTCGCACCACCACCGTTCCGCCGCTCAGCATCCCTCCGAACGCCTGCTGCGTATAGCAGACGTATGCCTGGGGAAATATGGGGCGCGTGAGACCGCTTTGGCGCACATCGCCGGCCACGCCCACGATGGTCAGCCAGTGCTCCGTGCGACTGAATGAATCGAACCAGATCCGCTCGCCAATGGGATCGCGCCCGGGAAAATAGACGCGCGCCATTTCGGCGCTGACGATGGCAACCCACTGGCTGTTTTCCTGGTCATGATCGCTGAAGTCGCGCCCACGCAGCAGGGGAATGCGAAGCACCTTCAGGTAGCCGGGACTGACCATCGTGTAAATCGCGCTGGCATTGCCGGTTTCGGCACGCCGGCCCCAGATCGAGAAGTGGCCGTCGGCGTCGCCCTCGATGGGCAGGCCGCGGGTCGTCGCCGCGGTTTCCACGCCGGGGATGGCTCGTACTCGCGCCAGCAACTCGCGGTAGTTCGGAACCAGGCTCTGTTTGGATCCGACCTCGAACTGCGTATCGGCCGCCAGCACGTGATCGGAGCGGAAACCGGGATCGACGGATTGCAGATTCCAGAAGCTTCGTGCCAGCAGCCCGGCGCCGGCGATCAGGATCAGCGAGAGGCAGGCTTCCGAGGCGACCAGCGCGGCCTGCATCCGTTGCGAACTCCGCCCGGCAGTCGCCGAACGTGCGCCGGCTTTGAGCGCCTCATTCACGTTCATGGCGGCAGCGCGCCACGCCGGGATGCAGCCGAACAGGACTCCGCAGGCGGCCGAGACGGCGAGCGCGAACACGATCACGCCGAGATCCATATGGATGTCACCGGCGCGCGGCATATCCGCCGGGAGCAACACGACGAGAAGGTCCAGCGACCAGGCCGCCAGGAGCAGGCCGCCGGCACCGCCGGCCCCGGCGAGCAGCAGGCTTTCGGTGAGCATCTGCCGGATGAGATGGCGGCGCCCTGCGCCGAGCGCGGTCCGGACGGCGAGTTCGCGGGAGCGCGCAACCACGCGGACCAGGAGGAGGTTGGCGACATTGACGCAAACGATCAGGAGCAGGGACCCGACCGCGCCGAAGAGCATCAGCAGCGGTGTGCGGACTTCTCCGACCATGTGGGCCTGCAGCGACGTCACCGACGCATCTTTGCCTTGAAATGGCGAGGGGAACTGCTGTTTGATGCGGCGCTCGATGGCGCCGATATCGGCTTGAGCGCGTTCGATCGGAACGCCGGGCTTCAGGCGTCCGATCACGCGCCAGTTGTGCCCGGTGCGCACGTGGTAGCCGGGATCGCCGAACGCTGTCTCCGGCATCCAGAGTTCCGCCTTTTCCGGATAGCCGAAGCCGCGTGGCATCACGCCGATCACGGTTGGAGCGAGACCGAAGAGGCGGATGCTGCGCCCGATCACTGTACGGTCGCCACCAAACGCCCGCTGCCAGAGACCGTAGCCGAGCACCACCACCGGAGGGCCGCCAATTGCCTGCTCTTCGCGCGAGAAGGTTCGACCGACCGCGGCCGAGGTACCCAGGATGCGGAAGAAATCTTCGGTCACCGCCGCGGCGTAGCTGCTTTGCGGAACGTCGCTGCCCGAGACTACGGCCGGCCCCTCCTCATAGGCGGCCATCGCCGCGCAGGTCCGGTTCTGCTCGCGCCAGTCGAGGAAGTTCTGAAAGCCGACCTGCATCGGTCTGCCCTTGTCGTTGAGTTCCGCGATCCAGGCCAGGCGGCCTGGCTCGGGATACGGCAGGCCATTGAGCAGGACCGCTTTCACCACACTGAATAGAGCAGTTCCGGCACCCACACCAAGCGCAATCGTAAGCACGGAAATCACCGTCAAGCTCGGAACACGTAGGAGGGCCCGTGCGCCGTGACGGATTTCATGGAGCAGCATGTGCCTGCATTAGCAAGCAGAATACCGTCGTACGAGCCTGAGAACAAAGGCCGTTGCACGGTTGGAGCTGTGCGATTTTGGGATCAGCCGGACGCTGTCGCCCGCGAACCGCGACCGTAAAGTAAGGGAGCGATCTCCAGTTGAGTTCGCTTACTCGTGGCGGACGGCGGTCAACGGATCGATCCGGGAGGCATTCCGGGCGGGCAGGAAGCCGGCAAGCAGAGTGGCAATCAGGAGGATGCCGATTGCGGCCGCCAGCGCCGGCGGGTCGTTGGGCGCTACTCCGAAGAGGAACGACTCGACGAGTTTCGACGCGGCAAGCGCGGCGGGCACGGCGATCGCGAGGCCGGCGGCGGCGAGGATCAGAACCTCGCGCAGGACCATCCAGAGCACCGTACCGCGCTGCGCGCCAAGCGCCATGCGAATTCCGATCTCCGGGGTTCGCCGCGCGACGGTGTACTGCATGGTGCCATAGAGACCGACACAGGCAATCGCCAGCGCCAGGATCGCGAAGCCGGTACACAGACGGGCGAAGAGGATCTGCTGGCTCATCTCGCGCTCGATCTGCGCGGTCTGCGTGCCGAGACTGGTCACCGGAATGCGCGCATCGGCCTGGTGCACGATCTGCCGGACCGTGCCGGCGAAGGCCAGCGGATCGGCGGCTGTCCGCAGGAAGAAAGTCGCTTCCTCAATCGGGATGCCCAGGTTTTGTTCGAAGGGCATGTACACGACGGCGGGAAAAGGGCCGGTCAGATCGTCGTAGCGGGCGTTCTTCGCCACGCCGACGATCTCCATCTCCACCGGCTGCTGCCGGCGCCAGAGGCTCACGATGCGCTGGCCGATGGCGCTGCGGCCGTCGAGATTCAGCTTGGCCCAGGCCTGGTTGACAATCGCCACGGGAAGCGACCCGTGCCGGTCGCGCGCGTCGAATTCGCGGCCGGCGAGAAGGGGAATCTGCATCGCCGCGAAGAATCCCGGTCCCGTTTCGAGAACGCGAGTAGTGGTGGCGGCCATGCCGGAGCCGTGGCCGCTCGGTGCATGGTCGGGCGGCTGCTTGCCGACCGGGACCACCGGCCAGCCGAAGGCGCCGTCGCCGATCATGGGCGAATTGGCCACGGCGGCGGCACGCACTCCGGGGATGGCGGCGAGCCGGGTTTCGAGGTCGCGATAGAAGGAGAGCGTTTCCGATTCCGGACGGCCCGCCTGGCGCGCGTTGAGCTTGAAGAGCAGGAGATTTTCGCGGTGGAATCCCGTCTCGAGCGATTGCAGGTTCGAAACGGTCCGTACAAATAATCCCGCCGCTACCAGCAGGAGAAGCGAAATCCCGATCTGCGAAACCACCAGCAACTGTCGCAGGTTGAAGCGGAGCCGCCCGTGGCTCACCGGCCTCACGTCCACGCGCGTGGCCTGTAGAGCCGGCGCCAGTCCGAACAGGATGCCGGTGATCATGGTGAGCGCGGCGGCCGCCAGAAGCACATGCCAGTTCAGTTCGGCGCGCAGTGTAAAGTTGTCGGCGCCCCCAGCCAGCAGCAGCGTCAGAGCCTGGATCCCCCAAACTGCCAGGAGAACGCCCGCGGCGCCGCCGAGGGCGGCAAGCAACAGGCTCTCGGTGAGTAGCTGGCGGATGACGCGCCAACGGCCGGCGCCTACGCTGAGGCGGATCGCCATCTCACGTCTTCGCGCGGTTGCCCGCGCCAGCAGCAGGCTCGCGATATTGGCGCACGCGATCGCCAGGATCAGTCCCACGATCGCCAACAGGACGAGGAAGGGCTGCGAATACTCGCGGCGCAGATTATCCAGCCCGCCGCTGCCTTCCTTCAGCAGGAACTGCGGCAGATTCTGGCGCTCCTGCTCGTTGGTCGCGGTGGCCGCCACCCATTGATCGAAGACCGGCGCGAGGGCAGACTGCGCCTGTGCCACGGTGACGCCCGGCCGCAGGCGCGCCATCATCTCGATCCAGTAATAGTGCTCGTCGAAATAGCGCCCCGCGGGATTGGGGCCCGGGCCGCGTTCGGGATCGATCAGGAGATCGGCGTGCAGCGGCAGGTAAAATTGCGGCGCCTTGGCGGGGTCGACTCCGAAAAAGCCCGCCGGCGCGACACCGATCACCGTGAACGGGATATTGTCGATAGTGACCGGCTGTCCGGCGGCGCGGGCCGCATCGCCGAAGCGGCTCGCGGCGAAGGCGTAACCGAGCACCACCACGGCAGGCGCACCGGCGCGGTCGTCATCGACCGTAATCAAACGTCCCGCGGCGGGGGCGATCGCGAGGCCCCGAAAGTAGTCGCCCGAAACGTACTCGCCATCGGCAACCTCCGCCTGACTGCGGCTGAGCACGTTTAGCTTTCGGGCCGGGCGGTAGGCAAACAGGAGGGAGCACACGTCGTCGGATTTGCGGAGCAGCTCGAAGGCCGGATAGGGAAAAATGGGCGACGTCCTGCCGGTCTTGGGGTCATCGTAGGAAAAGCCGCTGGCATCGTGCACCACGTGCGCGCGGACACCCTTCTTGCCGGTGACGTGCCAGTTGAGCACTGCGAGCGACCGGGGATCGGCCACCGGCAGGGTCCGCGCGAGGAGCGCGTCCATGAAGCTGTAAATCGCCGTGTTGGCCCCGATGCCCAAGGCCAGCGAAAGCGTCGCTAACAAGGTGAAAGCCGGATTGCGTAGGATGGTTCGCGTGGCGAAGCGCAGGTCCTGCGCAAGTTGTTCGACGAGCGTCCAACCCCACGCGGCGCGAGTCTCTTCCTGCACCCTGCCTAGATTTCCGAGCTCGCGGCGCGCCGCCCATCGCGCCTCGTCTTCGGACTCACCGCCATGGCGACGCTCTTCGGCTTCTTCTTCCAGATGGAAGCGCAACTCATCGGCGAGCTGTTCTTCCCTGCTCCGCCGGCTCGCGAGCCAGACAAACTTACGAAAGATCGGACCCATTGTGTAGGTATTCTACTCCCGATTGTGTAGGCTGTCTACTTTCTATTGGGGACCTCGCGCGGGAACTCGTTATCCCACGCACTTCGCAGGTGCAGGCGGAGGATAAGCGGTATGCAGCGCAGCACAAAGCCGAAGGACCGGCGGTATTTTCGCCGCTGGTTTAACAATTCTTGCAGCGTGTTGCTCTGGCCCAACCGCGAATTGAAGAACTCGACCTCTTCTTTTAGGGGAGCGTTCTTCTGGCGGTAGCAGAAATAGCAGCTATGCAGGGAATGCTTGAGCGCACCCATCGCATATCTGGTCGCGTCAGGGAGCACCGGAAAGGCTGCCAGGCTCAACAGGGCCATGCCACCCAATCCGAAGAATGCCTTAAAGACGTCCAGGCGGCGGATGGGAGGCAAGGATACCAGGGGCAGTAGTTCATCTCCCCAGACGGTCCGGGCGGAAACAATCACCGTGGCAAGAACGATGCGATCGACAAAGAACTCCTCGGCTGCGCGAAGGCCGAAAACCTTCCCGGCGTTGCCGGACAAGAGGTCGGCGCGCGTGCAGAGAAAGCAGGAGTGCGCCTCGCCGCCGGCGTGCTCCATGTAGAGTTCCAACGGATTCTTTGGACGGTTCTCCGGCACTCGAAAACCGTGAGTGATTTCGAGGTCCGCCACCAGACCGCGAAGGCGGCGCCGGTCGTCAGCGTTCGCTTCGTCGGGGAGCACGATAATGAGATCCACGTCCGACGAATCCGAAGTTGCGCCCGTCGCTGAACTGCCGAAGAGAATGATGCTGACCAGCGAACTCACGCCATCGTTGTGAAGTTGAGCGAGTGCATCAAGGTAATGCTGAACGCGACTGGCCATGGTCGTCCGCGAATAGAAGCTATATCACACTCGCGCCCGCCCCACCCGGCGGCGACGTAAGCCGGTCCGTTCTCAGCGGACGCATTTGTAATGACCCTTTCACTGCGTTGCCTGGATGGTGCATCCGCCGTCTAAGTTCTCTTGACTTCACTTTGATACGCCCCGTACCATCGAACTCACGCTCTTGAATGAAACTATGGCATTTACCGCCATCAGCTCGATCGCGAGCCTCACCAATCTCTCCGGGATCATGATCGACCAGGGCTCGGCGGGCGCGGCTATCGAGTCGGCCGTCAGCCTGGCTGGGTTCGACGTGGTCGCGCAAATGAGCCGGAGACTCCTGCAATCCGAGCTGGAGCAATCGCTCGCGGCCGGCAGTTTATCCGCACTCAGCGCATATGTGCCGTGGGGCTCGGTGGCTGTGCCGGCATCGCTGCTGGCTACGATGTCCACCGCGTTTCGTCTGACGCTATCTCTGCGCCCGGCTCGTTTGGAACTGCGTCTGCTAGGACCTTACCTGGCGGATTTTCATTGGCCCGAGCCAAGCCCGGTCAATACCGGGGGCGGGACCACGACAACGGCTCACTTCGCGCTTCAACGGCCCACCGTCGACGTGGGCTGGCAAGTTCAAATCAATATCCTCACGCCAAGGCCCGTCTCGACCCAGGGAAACACGGCGCGGGTCAGGCCTCCTTCGTCTAGCCCGGCCGGCAACGCCGCCACGGCTACCACCGGGCAGCCATCGGGCAGCAGCGACGCGGGCTGGGACCGAACCACATTGGTGACCGGGACCGCGATCACTCCCGCCCTGGCGCACCTCGCGGTTCCCGCTGACCTCTGGCGCTTTTTCCTGGAGTTGGATTTTTCCGGCACGTCGGCGGCGGTGACCTCCGACACAGCCGCGGTAACCGATTTTGTTGCGAGCGACGCCGGCAAGAATATGCTCAGCCAGGCATTGGCGCCCCTGAAGGCCGCGGCCGGAATCCAGTTGACACCCGAAATCGCTCCGGCAGGCGCGGTTTCCGCCAGCATCGTCCAGGCCAGGAATTTGCCGCCCTTCACCGTTCAGTCCTTAATGTTGAGTGATCAGAAAGGGAACCCGATCCTCTGCCTTTGCGCCCAACTCGGCGCGTCCACCGGCGGAGTTGCACGCCTGGTGACGCCATTTCTGAATGGGAAAGATTTTGCCTACGGCGTAGCCACCGGCGTTTTGAGCGCGGCGTTAAGGACGCGCTGGAACATCGCAGCTACCGGATTGACCATCACCGGGATGGCGCCGGTGGACCTGCCTGAGGGAGATGGCAAGCAGAACTTCACCGGGCAGGCACAGTTGCAGATCACTTTCTCCAACGAACTGGACGACGTCTCGATCAAGGCCGCGACGGACAACCGGGGCGATCCGGTACGGCTGCTTTCCACGGAGACCATTCAATTGCTCAATCTATGGGACCAGAGCGGGAACCTCCAAACCAATCTGGGAGCGCTTGCCCAGCCGCAGACCGGGCCGCTGGCGATCCCCGTCTGTTTGTTCGCCCCCGAAGGTGAGCCTCCGACCGCCATCCAGGCGAACGTCAGGGACTTCCTGGCCCAGCTGATCTTGATCATGGTATTCCCGATCCTCGATCCGTTTTCGGTCGATAGCACCAGCATTTCTGGCTTCGCTTCGAGCGCGATGCAGACGCTGGCTGTCCGCTGGGGCCTCACGCCATTGGTCCCGGTTTCCTTCCCGGGGAACGCGGGAGCGCTGAGTTAGCCGCTATGCCTGCCACCAGTTTCAGCAAGACTTACCGCGCGCAAGCTACCGTATCGCATCCGCACCTGGATCCGGTAAACGCCGCCACGTTCAGCAGCGATCATTCCCTGGCTCTGGGCAAGGCGCAAAACCTGCTCGCATACCAGCAGTATCTGGCCGCCGCACGGGCAGCCAAGGCGCAGAGCAGGGGCGTGACACCCGCATTCGAACGTAATGTGCAGGCGCAGGCGCGCCAGGCGCTGGCGGATTGCCAGGATTTTTCGGCGGCCTCTCTGCGCATCACGCAGCAACTGAATCACACGGCCTTGTGGGGTCAGATGTTGAACAATGTGAGCTCCACGCTTAAGACCAGCGGACCGGTCACCGTGAGCCAGTTATGGGGCGAGGTACAGCAGAGCCTGCAGAACCAGAAGAACTCAGCCGCGTTCGCCGGCGCGGGTCTGACCAGCGATCTGGCCACGGCACTCACCGGCGCGATATCAAAAGTGAACGCAAGCCTGGTGCTGCGCAACGGCAAGGTGTCGGTGGAGACGCAGCTCGCCGGCGCGAGCCAGCCCAGCCGCCTGGGGCTCAAAGCGCCGGGCGGGCCGCCTGCGGGCATCAACGACCTGCTGCAGCGGACGCAGTTCGAGCGGGTGGTCTCGGCCTTCAGCAATAACGACCCCACTTACCTCGAAGCCGTGGGTTCACCGGGCAACGTAGACTACGAGCCGGCGGAACTCTTCGCCTTCGCCGCGGTGGCGGGCCGTCAGCGGATGGCGGAACACGTCCGCAAACTCGAAGACACTGGCCTCGCCACCTATCAGGGCAACGATCCGGTGGACGTGTTGATCGGTCTGATCATCGCCGGCGCGGTGATTGGCCTCCTCGGAGCGGGCATTCTCTATTTGTGCGACCACCCCGGCCAAGTCGTTCAACCCGATGCGGTTTGCGTAGCCGGGTTCGTCATGGTGCTGCTGGCCGTGATCATTTTGGGCGCCGGCGTACTGCTGGTCGGCGGTACCGCTGGATTGGGTGCCGTCGCGGGGTTGGTACTTGGCGAAGCGACGCTGCTTGCTTTCAGCCTCCTGCTGATCGATCTGGTCGACCACTTCCCCACATTTCATCCCGTCCAGTTGCCGCCTGCGTCGTGACATGTCGAGACTGGCGGTGACCGAAAGCGCTTCCCGCGCGCTGACACGTGCGTGCCATGAGGCGCACCCGATGGAAGCGTGCGGCTTCCTGCTGGGAGCGATGGAAGGCGTGGCCAGCGATGTCGTGCTGGCGCGCGAGTCGTCGCAGGAGCGAGACTCGTTCGCGATCCCGGACCACGAACTGCGCCGCGTGGCCGCGTACGCCGAAGATCGCGGCTTGCGCATCCTTGCGCTCTTTCACTCGCACCCGAGCGGTTGCAGTGACCTCAGCACCGGGGACGGGGCTGCACTTCGATATTCCGCTTGGCCCTGGGTCATCGTGACGCGGCCTCCTGGAGCGTCGACCGCGGCGCTGACAGTTTATGCGCAAGGGGATGGGGCGGGCACCGGTGTGCAAGCGGCGGTCGCGTGATGATAACGCCGTCGTAGGTTTGCTCTGGGCGATTTGCGGTTCGCGAAGGGTGGGCGAATGACTCGCGGGACCGCCGGCGATGACCCCTGACAACGGAGTCATCGCCGTGCGCCTGAGTCATCAAAAGTCGAGCCGGAGGGCGAGTTGGCCAGTGCGATTGCCGGAGTTCTCCGCCGACTGAACGGTTGTGATCTTCCCGAATGTGGCCGGAGCTGAAACATCAACCGGCGGCGGCGCAAAGTTCGGGTGGTTCGGCAAATTGGTGAAAGTGGCCTCAAAGCGCAGTCGCACCCTCTCACGCAACTGGAACGTCTTCGACATGCCACCTGCGATCGCGGTGGTTCCGGGACCAACCAGACTGCCCACGGCACAGTTCCCGATGCGTCCGATTGCCGGCACCGGATTGAACGCGGAGATATTGAAGTATTGATCCGCCGTTTGATTCGCGGGAACGGGATTACCGATGCAATCCGGCCGAAGAGATGCACCGCGGAATACCAGATTCAGATTCGCGGTATCAAAGGCGGGGCTGGTGATCGGGGTCAGGTGCGGTCCGGTTTGCCACATAGTCACGGTGCTAAGTTCCCAACCTCCCAGGACAGCATTACCGACCGAATTCATTTTCTTGAGGAACGCACGATCTTTGCCGAACGGCAACTGATAGATCGCCGAAACCAGAACCCGTTGCTGGCGGGTGCCCACCACGTTTCCCCGGTTCTGGTCCAAGTGGAACCGATCAGCAACCATGATGCCGTAGTTGACTTCCGGCGAGAACACTGTAGGGGCGTCGCCCGCGGCGTTGCTCAGGTTCTTGGCCCATGTATGGCTCACCTGGAACAGCAGACCGTGACTGAAGGCCTTGTTGAACTCGGTTTGCAGGGCCTGGTAATTGGCGAACCCCCAGTTTTCGCTGGAGAGCACACGGCCCCAGTTGGGATACGGCCTCAGGCTGTAGTCGTTCCCAGTCGCACTGGGGCGCTGCTGATTCAAATCCACGGTCTGTCCCATGCGATAGGAATTCATCCCGACGTAACTCACACGCAGGTTGATATCATTCATCAACTGTCTTTCCACTGTGACATTCCACTGGGCAGACTGCGGATCGCGGAAATTGGTATTGACGTTTTGGTAAAAATCACCTGTACCTGCGACGAGTGCCGGAGTTGTCGGGGCTCCGACGGCCGGAAATTGAAACGCGGGGTTTCCGCTCGGCAGCTGATTCGCGGTTGTTTGTACGATACCCACATTTATATTTGTGGTGTCAAAGGAGAGTTGGCCGAGACTCGTCATGGTGAAAATTCCGAAGCCGGCCCGAAACACGGTCTTATTGTCGCCGAACGGCCGGTAGGCGACACCGATGCGGGGCTGGAAGTTCTTCTTATAGAACTCGCGTAGGCCATTGCCGAGACCGAGCTGGCTGGCTTTCTCAATGGGCGCGCAAGGGAGCGCAGGGTTCACCCCCGGACAGGCGTTGATGGAATCCAGCATTCCTTGCCGCGCGGTTCCGTTATCAGGCAGAATGAAGCCTCCGTTACGGGCGTCGAAAGCACCAAGGTTATGGTTCTCGCTTACAAAGGGCGGAAGCGCTTGCCAGCGCAGACCCAGGCTTACCGTCAGGTTTCTCGCCGCGTGCCACTCGTCCTGGGCGTATAAGCCGGTTTGATAGGCATGCAGCTTCGTGTCCGGGCCGGACTGCGCAATGTAACTCTTGGAAGGGAGACCGAGCAGAAGGTCGGCGAACGCATTGCCGCTAAACGTTCCGGCGTTAAAGGTGAAGGCGCCGAAGTCGTTCGATCCGCCAAAACTCTCCAGGTCTGTATAGCGCACTTTACGAAGGTCAATACCAAATTTCATCGTGTGCTTTCCTTTGACCCAGGACAGGTTGTCCGTAAATTGGATTGTCTGAGACCGCAGCACGCCGGTCTTGTCCCGGCCGATCGGCGTAAAACCAGTGCTATCGCTGTAGTCGAACGTCGGAAATGCGTTCACGCCGGGCACGTCGCTCAAATTCAGGCCGGCGAGCCCGAGGCGCTGAACGGCATCGGCGCCGCTGATGGGGAAGTTCACGGCCCGGGAGTAATAAGTCAGTCCGAAGCGCGCCTCGTTCAGAAGAGTTGGCCGGAGCGTGTAGTTATGAGAAAGAATCAGGTTGCGATTGGTCTCGTGATCGCGCTCGCTGGGGAGCAAACCATTCACGGCAGTGGTGTCGACATTTTTCCAACTCCAGCGGCCGTATAGCTGCTGCTGAGAACTAATGTTGTGGTCGATTCGGACGTCGTACCCATTGATGCCGGCCGGCGTGGGGGCCTGGAGCCGATAATTTCCGTTGGTATCTATGCCGTTGCCGGAGTTAGGCAGCGGAACGTAGTTATTGAACAGCGATTGCGATACGGGATTGAGCTGAGCCCCGGGAATCTGGTTTCCGGGAAACGGCGCGCCCGTAGTGGGATCGATCACGGCCCCGCCGGGTAGATTCGAGAGGTCTCCTGCCCGCATGGCAGGCGTGGGCACCGAGAGCACTTCCGGTGTCGTGAAGCGCCGGCGGTTGCCTTCATAGTCGGCGAAGAAGAACGTCTTGTCCTTACCTTGATAGAGGTGCGGGATTTGAACCGGGCCGCTAACACTGCCGCCGAACGTGTTGTAGGCCTTATGCGCCTTGCTGTCAAATCCATAAGTCGTGGCATCGAGAGCGCTGTTTTGCAGATAGCCGAACGCGCTGCCGTGAAAACTGTTGGTCCCACTCTTGGTGATGATCGTGACGTCGGCCAACTGCGAGAACTCGGCGTTGTTATTGAACTGCGTCACCCTCATTTCGCTGATCAGCTCTGACGACGGATTCATGTTCCCGAGCGCCCCATTCTGGCGGACGTTTACAGTAGAGGTTCCATCCACGGAGTACTGGATCTGGGCCGACGTTCCGCCTCCGATGGACATGTTCCCACCGCTGTCCTGCTGCACGCCGGGCACGGCGACCAAAGCGGCGAGCGGACTGTCGTTTCCGCCGCGATAGTTCACCGGCAACTGCACAACCTGGTTGAACTTCTTGGTGTCGCCGATGATGGCGTTCTCGGTATTGACTACTGCCGCCACGGCTTCTACGTTCACGGCCTGAGTGACCCCTGCCAGCTCAAGCTTCAGGTCTGCACGCAACTGCTGGCGCGCGTCCAGCGTGACGCTCTCGATTGTTGCGTTAGTAAAGTTCTCTTTGGAGCCTACTATCTGATAGGAGCCCGGCCTGAGATTGAGCACCTGATATTCTCCCGCCGTGTCAGAGAGTGTGCTCCTGGTCGTGTTGTCGTTTAGGTTTTTGATCTTGACTGCCACGCCGGGCATCGCGGCACCCGAGGAATCCTGAGCGCTACCGACGATACTGCCAAACGTCGACTGGGCGCAAAGACTGGCCGGCAGGTGTGCCACAACGCACCCAAGCGTGAGCGCTCTCAAGGCCATTCCTCTGATATTCCTTGAATTCATTTTGTGATCTCCTTGGTGGGACCAGGCAGGACACACGTATCCTGCGTCTTCTTTTTGGTCCGTGCGATTCGATGTTAGGTGTTGGCCTCTACGAGGAGGGCGGAATCGAACCTCAAGAGATTATGGACCGCGGGGCCTTAAGAAGGCATAAGGAGACCGTCAAGGGATTGTGAAGGTGGAATGGATTCTTATATCAAGGGGATAAGAGATTTTGATGGTTCCGGGATGCCTGTCCCACTGGAAATCTTCGCGGCCTGCGAGCAAACCAACGCACAGGACTACTTTCGTCCACCTCAGAGTTACGGCAGCAGGATGGATAGGCCAGGAGGCCAGAGCCGTCCCCTTACTTCTCGGGAGGCTCCGGGAGCAGCGTCGTCGAATTGCCGCTGGCCGGGCCGAGCAGGCCGGTCTTCATGTAGAGCAGCAGCTTGTCGCGCGTGTCGGTGATATCGAGGTGGCGCATGGTGAGCTGGCCGATGCGGTCCTGCGGGGAGAAGGTGGATTCGCCCTTCTCCATGGTGAGCCGCTCGGGCTTGTAGGTGAGGTTGGGGCTGGTGGTGTCGAGGATCGAGTAGTCGTTGCCGCGGCGGAGTTCGACCGTGACTTCGCCGGTGATGGCGCGGGCGACCCAGCGCTGCGCGGTTTCGCGCAGCATCATGGATTGCGAATCGAACCAGCGGCCCTGATAGAGCAGGCGGCCGAGGCGGAGGCCGTTGATGCGGTACTGCTCGATGGTGTCCTCGTTGTGGATGCCGGTGACCAGGCGCTCGTAGCCGATGAAGAGCAGCGCCAGGCCGGGAGCTTCGTAGATGCCGCGGCTCTTGGCTTCGATGATGCGGTTCTCGATCTGGTCGGACATGCCGAGGCCGTGGCGGCCGCCGATGGCATTGGCCTCGAGCACCAGTTGCACCGGGTCGTCGTAGGTGACGTGGTTGAGCGCGACCGGCTGGCCCTCTTCGAAGCGGATGGTGACCGTTTCCGGCTTGATCGGCGACATCTTCGCGCCAGAAGGGCACGCCCATGATGGGCTCGACGATCTTGACGCCTTTGTCGAGATGCTCGAGATCCTTGGCTTCGTGCGTGGCGCCCCAGATGTTGGAATCGGTGGAGTACGCCTTCTCCACGCTCATCTTGTAGGTGAGGCCGTGGCTGAGCATGTACTCGGACATTTCCTTGCGGCCGCCGAGCTCGTCGATGAAGGTCTGGTCGAGCCAGGGCTTGTAGATGCGCAGCGCCGGGATTGGCCAGCAGGCCATAGCGGTAGAAGCGCTCGATGTCGTTGCCTTTGAAGGTGCTGCCGTCGCCCCAGATGTGGACGTCGTCTTCCTTCATGGCGATGACCAGCATGGTGCCGGTGACGGCGCGGCCGATGGGCGTGGTGTTGAAGTAGTGCACGCCGGCGGTGGAGATGTGGAAGGCGCCGGACTGCAGCGCGGCGATGCCTTCGGCGACGAGTTGCTTGCGGCAATCGATGAGGCGCGCCTTTTCGGCGCCGTACAGCAGCGCGCGGCGGGGGATCTCGTCGTAATCGGGCTCGTCGGGCTGGCCGAGATTGGCCGTGTAGGAATACGGAATCGCGCCCTTGGCGCGCATCCAGTGGATGGCGGCGCTGGTATCGAGGCCGCCGGAGAAAGCGAGGCCGACTTTTTCGCCCGCAGGCAGGTTCTGAAGAATGTTTCCCATGGAAGTAATTAGGATAGCGTGACTCTGCCGGTAGGCGCAGGCGAGTGGGGCAGGCGCTTTCGCCCAATGTCACTTGGTTTTCCCACTGCCGAACGGTCTGCGTAGATCGTATTACAATTCTTCCGTCGCCAACGAGCCGCGACCGTAAGGGAGCGTCAAGCCCCTTCCCTATGCATCGCCCTCGGTCCGAGCCGCGACCGTAAGGGGGCATTGGGCGCTTTCGCCTGCCAACCTCGGGGCCCTCAGCGGACTTCGAGGTAGCCGAACGTCAGCGGCGCACGGTCGGCGGAGAGGGAGATCTCCATCTGCGTCCACCCGAGAGCTGCAGGCGGGAGCGCCGCGCGAAACTCGGAGAGATCGTTATCGCGATGGGAGAGCGTGACAGGGAGTTCGACCCCGTTGGCGCGAACCGTGAGCCGAAAGTCGCGGGTCTCGAAGATGCCGATGTACAACGACTCGGCGGATGTGCGCGGAGAACCGATCCGAACCATCGCGGCGCCCGACATTTCGCGATAGCCGCCAGGCGCCGTGCGCCAGCCGCCGCCGAAATAATCGCGGAAGACATCGTCCGCGAGATTGACGAAGCGGGGCTCGGTATCCATGAAAGTCGTGGTGAGTGCGCGATGGAGTTGATGGCCGTCGAAGCGGTAAAGCAGAGCGTTGCGCGCCAGGGCGCCGGGAAGCGTGTACTTGGAGAGCAGCTCGGGCGCGGCGTCGATCCGCGTGACCGGCGCCGGCGAGAGATAGACGCGCGGAATGGAGAGAGCACGGAACGGGAGGTCGGCGATGCCGGACCAGAAGAGATCGGTATCGATGCCATCAAGCAGGATGATGCTGTCGGGCGCCGACTGGCGGATTTCCTGGACGCCGAGGACGAGGTCTTCCACGCGCTCGCCGCGAGCGTGCTGCCAGCGAGTAATGCGAACGGCGGCAGGGAGAGACGCTCCGAGGTAGACCGCAATACATCCCGCGGCGACGATGCGGTAGCGAGGGACCGCGACTGCGGCGGCGCCGAGGAGGGCGATACCGATGGCGGGCACGGCGAGGTAGTAATCCATCTTGTGATCGGGGAGTGGGAGGTAGGGGACGAGCGGGAGGACGAAGAAAGCCAGGCCAACCAACGCAAGCCGCTGGCGCTTCGCGACTAGTGCCGCGACCGCGGCGGTGAGAATAAGGGCGAGCCAGAGCGGCATGGGGCCGAGCGACCATTGCCAGTAGGTCCAGAAGCTGGAGAAGACGCGGGCATCAAGGCGCGGCGCGTAGACTCCGGCGCCGGGCGGCGGGGCGAACTGGAAGTGAAGGAGCACAGCGAGGGCGGAGACGGCGAACATCGGGGCGATCTTCTTGAGCAGTGAGGGCGCGTAGAACAAGGCGTAGACGGCGGCGAGCGCCGGATAGACGACGTTGATTTCGAGGGCCCCGAGACCAAGCAGGAAGGCGACCCATTGCGCGAGCCACGGGCCGCGGATCAGGAAGTAGAAGGCGAGCAGGAAGAAGAAGCCGCTGAGCACCTGGTTGAAGATCGAGCTCCAGCCGAGGGCGGGGGCCAGGCCGATGTTGACGATCCAGAGAAGCTGCGCGGTGAAGGAGGCGCGGTGGGATTTGGTGAGGCGCTCGACGATGGCGCCGAGGAGGAGGAGGCTGGCGGCTTGGGCCAGGAAGGCGGCGATGTGGAAGGGGAGGGGGTCGGGACCGAAGGCGGTGGAGATGGCGAGCCAGTAGGCGTTTTCGCCGAGGGGGCGCATGTTGCCGTGAGCTTTGGGAGCGAACAGGGCACTGGCGAGATCGCGGGCAGAGTGGACGTCGTGGCGGAGATTGAGCCAGCCGAAATCATCCTGGTAAAACCAGGTGGTGACGCCGGGCCAGTACAGGGCGAGCAGGATCAGGATCGGGGCGGCGCGCCGGATCACGGGCATGAGGTGATCGTAGCGCGCCGCAAGGTATCAGAAGGTAAAGTGACACAATGGACGCCCAATGTCAGAAATAGTCGTGAGGAATTTACATAGTGGGACAGGCCTCCCGGCCTGTCCACTTGCTGCCGTAACTCTCGCGTCCACGAACCGCGAAGTTTTTCTTTAAGGCGGCCGTGGGCAAGAGCTTGTTGATGGTGAAACCCGCCAGCCTGCCACTCAGCTGATCCTGGTAGCGAGCGATAAAATCGCTCACGAGTGTTTTCCTTTCCCGTTCGTGTTCTGACAAAAACATCGTACGGGAATGGAAACACCCTTTTGGTCGTGGCTATGCCGCAATGTGGGGCAGGCAATCCTGCCTGCAGCCGGCTTTCAGCCGGCTCGCCCCGCTCCCGCCCGCAGTGCAGCAGCCTTTCAACACGGAGTCCGTCTTCGCCCCCACCTAGCCAACTCTAGTGCCGTTCCACCGCATGCGCCGGCCGCTCTTGAGCGACAGGTTCGCCATCTGCACGACCAATGCGGCCTGGAATGCCAGCTTCATGGGAGCAGTGGGAGTCTTGCGCGTGCGGACACACTCGAGGAAGTTCTGCACGTGGAGGTCGGTGGCCCAGCCGAAACCTTTCTCGGATTTCTTCTCGATAGCCGGTGTATCCTCCGCGCCTTTAAGAAAGACTTTGAGATCTTCGCGGCCGATATCCATCCGCGCCAGGTCGCCATCAAGTTGATTGAGCTGATCGTTGCGGCTTTTGTACTGCATGGCGGCGTAATTGACGGTGAAGACGCCGATGAAATCCTCGGGGTACTCGGCGATGGCGACGACCGATTCCGGTTGATCGACTCCCGCCTTGTGGGGCTTGTTAGCAGCTGCGGTGACGGCGCTCGGGAAAGTAGCGCCCATCAGCATGTGGATACCGTCGAAGACGTGGGCCCCCTGGTCGGCGACGATGCCGCCTGCGTAATCCGCATAGTATCGCCAGTTGCGAAAGCGGTCGGGATCGAGCGGGTGGCGAGTGGCGGAACCCTGCCACTGTTCCCAGTCGAGCGGACCCGCGAGCTTGGTGGCGCGCGCTGAGTTCACGTAGTTGTTCAGCCACCAGGAACGGACCATCCGCACGCTGCCGAGTTTGCCGGACGCAACAACAGCGCGGCCTTCCTTATAGAGGTCGTAACTGCGGCGCTGCATGCCAACCTGGATAATCTGCTTGGTCTTCTTCTCGGCTTCCACCAGCGCGACGCCTTGTTCGGGAGTCTGGCACAGAGGCTTTTCGACGTAGACGTCCTTACCCGCGGCGAGGGCGTCAAGCACCATTTGGTAGTGCCAGTGTTCGGGCGTCGCGATCAGGACGGCCTCCACGTCTTTGTCGGCGAGCAGCTCTTTGTAATTGCGGTAGACCTTCGGATGAGTGCCGGGGACTTTGGATGCGACCGAGATCGCGTTCTCTAGATTGGGCTCGTAGACGTCGCAGATGGCGCCGACGCGGAGGGCGGGATCCTTCTGGAAGACGCCCATCACGAATGTCCCGCGGCTGCCGGAGCCGATGACGCCCAGCACGACCTGGTCCGAGGGCGGAGCGGCGTGCGCGACCAGCGCCCCGGCTCCGGCGAGGAGGAAGCTTCTACGGCCTCTTGGCATAAGGTTATGATAAGTCCGTGAGCGCTAAAGAGGGAACATCCATGACGATTTCGAGACGCGCGCTTCTGGCGGGCAGTGCGCTGCTTTTCAGTGGCGCGGCATCGGGCAAGTCCAAGCTGAAAGTGTCGGTGTTTTCCAAGCACCTGCAGTTTTTGCAGGGCGAGGAACTGGCCAAAGCCACGGCAACGATCGGCTTCGACGGCGTGGACCTGGCGGTGCGCAAGGGCGGGCACGTGGAGCCGGCGACGGTGGCGAAGGACCTGCCGGCGCTGGTCGGAATCCTGCGCAAGAACGGGCTCGAAGTGCCCATGATCACTACCGACATCGCCGACACCGAGACGCCGTTCACGGAAGATCTGCTGAAGGCCGCGTCGGCGCTGGGCATTCGCTACTACCGCTTCGGCGCCTATAAGTGGGCGGCGGACAAACCGTTCGCGGCGCAGTTGGAAGCGATGAAGCCGAAGCTGGCGAAGCTGGCCGCGCTCAACGCCAAATACCAGACTTGCGCGATGTATCACACGCACTCCGGCGTGGGCGTCGTGGGGGCCTCGATTTGGGATCTCTGGTACTTGATGAAGGATCTCGATCCGAAACTGGTGGGCATGAACTACGATATCGGGCACGCCACGATCGAAGGCGGCCTCGGCGGGTGGATCGACAGCTTCAAGATCGCTGGGAATTACGTGCGGGGCATCGCAGTGAAGGATTTCGCGTGGGAGAAGGACCCGAAGGGCGGTCAGCACTCGCAGTGGAAACCGATGGGCGAGGGCACGGTGAAGATGCCGCAGTTCCTGGCGATGGTTGCGGCAACGGATTTCGCAGGACCGTTCCAGATGCACTTTGAATATCCGCTCGGCGGCGCCAATAACGGTACGCGCACCCTGACGATTCCGCGGGAAGAAGTGTATGCGGCGATGAAGCGGGACCTGGACAAGACGCGCGGGATGCTGGCCCAGGCCGGTTTATGAAGCGACGGGCCTTCCTCGCCATGCCTGCTTTGCTTGCGGCGGCGCCCTCGACGGACGCGCGGATCGACGAGTTGACGATCGCGTTCGAAGACTTCCGCTATCGCGCGCCCTACAAATTCGGCGGCAAGGAAGTGGACCGCGTCACGATGCTCAACGTGAAGTGCCGGTTGAGCACGAAGGGCGGGAAATCGGCAAGCGGCGCGGCGTCGATGTCGATGGGAAACGTGTGGAGCTTCCCTGCCCCGAACGTCGGCTACGACGTGACACTGGGAGCCATGAAGGCCCTGGCCGAAAAGATCGCGGGGATCACGCGCGGGTTCACGGAGTACGCGCACCCGCTGGATGTGAATCACGCGCTCGAGCCCGAGTACGTGAAGGCCGGCGCGGAGGTGACTCGCGAATTGAAGCTGCCCCTGCCGGTGCCGAAGCTATGCGTGCTGGTGACTGCGAGCCCGGTCGACGCCGCGATTCACGACGCGTTCGGCAAGCTGCACGGTCGCAGCAGCTACGCGGTCTGCGGCAAGGAATTCGTGCGCCACGACCTGGCGCATTATTTGAACGACGAATTCCGCGGCGAATATCTGGACCAGTACATCGCGAAAAACGCCGCGCCGCGGGTGCGCATGTACCACTCGGTCGGCGCGAGCGACGCCCTCGATCGCACCGAGTTGAAGAAGCCGGTGGGCGATGGCTTGCCCGAGACGCTGGAGGAATGGATTCCCTACAACGGCGTCACGGCGATCAAGATCAAGTTGAACGGCGCGGACCTGGCCTGGGACGTGGATCGCGTCGCGGCGATCGACCGGGTGACCACGGCCGCGCAGGCGAAGCGCGGATTTAAGGATTGGGTGTACTCGCTGGATTTCAACGAGCGCTGCCCGAACGTGCAATACCTGCTCGATTTCGAACACCAGCTGAAGGGCAAGGCGGCAAGCGCATTCGAGCGCGTGCAATACATCGAGCAGCCCACGGCGCGCGATCTGGCGGCCGACCGCAAGAACACGATGTTCGAAGCGGCGAAGCTGCGGCCCGTGGTGATCGATGAATCGCTGACCGGGCTCGACACGCTGCTGCTGGCCCGCGAGATGGGGTACACGGGCGTCGCGCTGAAGGCCTGCAAGGGGCAGAGCGATTCCCTCTTGATGGCGGCGGCGGCGCAGAAGTACAAGATGTTTCGCTGCGTGCAGGACCTGACGTGTCCGGGCGCAGCGCTGGTGCACTCGGTTGGGATCGCGGCGCACGTGCCGGGAACTAGCGCGGTGGAAGCGAATGCGCGCGAGTACGTCCCGGTGGCGAACGCGGGCTGGGAGAAGAAATTTCCGGGAATTTTCGTGGTCAAAGACGGCTGGATGCGGACCGATGGGCTGGACCGGCCGGGATTGGGGACAAGCTGACATGAATCGACGACATTTTGCGTTGGGAGCATTATCGGCGCTGAGCGCGAGCCGCGTGATGGGCGCGAATGAGCGCGTGCGCATGGGCCTGATCGGCAGCGGCGGTCGCGGTCGCGAGGATTGGGGCACGTTTCTCAAGCAGCCGGATTTCGAGCCGGTGGCGGTGTGCGACGTGTACGCGCCGTTCCTCGCCAGGGGAATCGAGATGACCGGGGGCCGCGCGAAGCCGGTCAAGGACTTCCGGCGGCTGCTGGAGCAGAAAGATATCGACGCGGTGATCGTGGCGACGCCGGATCACTGGCACGCCTTGATCACGGTGGCAGCCTGCGAGGCCGGCAAGGATGTATATTGCGAGAAGCCGCTTTCGCTGACCGTAACCGACGGGCGCAAGATGTTGGACGCGGCGCGGAAAACCAAGCGCGTCGTGCAGACCGGCAGCCAGCAGCGCTCGGGATCGCACTATGCGGCCGCGGTGAAGCTGATTCAAGATGGCGGGATCGGCGAAGTGCATCGCATTCACTGCGGCTTTCAACGTAATATTTTTCCGGGGCTCAAGCCCACCGAAATGGCCAGCGGGAATACCGACGGGTTCGATTACGAGATGTGGCTGGGGCCTGCGCCCAAGCGGCCGTTCGATCCGTATCGCTGCATCTACAATTTCCGCTGGTTCTGGGATTACTCCGGCGGACAGATGACCAACTGGGGCGCGCACCATCTGGATATCGCGCGTTGGATTGTGGGAGCCGAGGCGGCCGGCACCGTCGCGGGCTTCGGCGGCCGGTACGCATTGACGGACGGCGGCGAGACGCCGGACGTACAGCAGGTCACGTATCAGTTCCCCAAGGTAGTGGTGACGTGGACCGTGAGTGAGATCGCCGAAGGCGCGAAGGGCGTGACGCTCGACGTGTACGGAACCAAGGGGTCGATGACGCTCTTGCGCGGCGGCTTCCAGGTGACGCCGGAGAAGCTGGGCTCGGGCAAGGAGAAGACGCCGGCGATGGAAGCGCTCTCCATGAAGGGCAACGATTTGAACGTGGCGCACGCGCGCAATTTCCTGGACTGCGTGAAGAGCCGGCAGAAGCCGAATGCGGACGTGGAAGAGGGGCACCGGTCGGCCGTCATGTGCCATCTCGGAAATATTTCGACGCGGCTGGGGCGGAGTTTGAAGTGGGACCCGGCAAAGGAGCAGGTGGTAGGCGACGCGGAGGCCAACGCCATGTTATCGCGCCCGTACCGCGGCCCCTGGAAATTGGCGTAATCGATGTGCAGTGGGACAGGCCTCCTGGCCTGTCCACTTGCCGCCGTAACACTCGTCAGGTGAGCGCCACGACCATTTTGCCCGTGTTCTCCCCGTGGAACAGCCCGATAAACGCATCAACAGCATGCTCGAGCCCATGGACCACAGTTTCCTCGTGCTTCAATTTTCCTGCGAGATATAGTGGGCCGGCTTCGCTTTCGAATTGAGCCCGCTGATGCATCCAATCGCTCACGATGAAGCCTTTGACGGTGAGCCGCTTGGTGACGATGTTATGGAGATTCGAAGGGCCGGGCCGCGGAGCTTCGTCGTTGTAGCCGGAGATGCTGCCGCAGGCAATGATGCGGCCGTGGGGACGCAGGCTCCACAGCGCGGCTTCCAGCATTTCGCCGCCGACGTTATCGAAGTAGACGTCGATGCCATCGGGAGCTTCACGCTTGAGTTGCGCACTTGCGGGCCCTGCCTTGTAATTGAAAGCAGCATCGAAGCCGAACGTGTCGCGCAGCAGTTTGACCTTTTCATCGGAACCGGCGGCGCCGATCACGCGGCATCCTCGCAGTTTCGCCAACTGGCCAGCCACGCTACCGACGGCGCCGGCCGCACCCGAGATGAAAATCACATCTCCGGCTTTGACCTCCACGAGATTCAAGCCGGCCCACGCGGTGAGGCCGGTCGTACCCAGGGCTCCGAGGTAGACGGAAAGGGGCTGGATTTCACGGTTAACCGGAAGGAGCTGCTTGGGAGCGCCGATAAAGTATTCGCGCCAGCCGAAGAAGGAGACCACGGCATCGCCGGGCTTAAAACCCGCAGCGCGGGACTCGATCACCTCACCCACGGCGCCGCCATCCAACGCCTTACCCACCTCGAATGGCGGCACGTAAGACTTACCTGCGTTCATCCGTCCCCGCATGTAGGGGTCTACCGAGAGGAATAAGTTGCGCACCAGTACCTGTTGATCCTCGAGCGGCGGGAGTTCGGTACGCACCACGGTGAAATTAGCGGCGGTGGGCATGCCGCTGGGCCGGGAGGCCAGGCGAACCTCCCGGCTTACTATGTCCGAAGTAGGCATCTAGATGCTGCGCGAGCGCAATTCTTCCGTGGCACGGAACCAGTCTTCGTCGGGGCTTCCTTCCGGGCAACCCCTTTCCTGCCAGAGTTGATGGGCACGGGCGGCGATTTCCGCGTGGCCGAAAGCCACGATACCATGCCCTACCGTCGGTGTCTCGGCCTGCTGATCGGCATAGCGGTGATGCTCAAGCGATTGACGCGAATGCTCTTGTCCGGTCAAGTGCTCCGGCTTCCCCTGATGTTCGCCGACTCGATGAGTCTGCGCCGGCTCCTCGCGGATTTCCGCCTCACGCTGGCGATTCTGATAAGTCTGTCCAGGCATCCTGCACCTCTCATCTATACCTGCACGCGGAGTGCCGCGGCCGGTGTTACAGGCGTTGAATATCGATGCCGCGCGCGGCGAGTTCGTCGAGCAATTGTGCCACAGCGGAAGAAGTTTCACCCTCGCCGGAAACGACGATCGCCCACTGCAGGTTCTCGCGAAACTCTTTGGTGCTGATGCGCCACTGTTCGAGATCGGGCGGCGTCTGCGCTCCGATGCGGATCACCGACCAATGACGCACCAGGGCGTACGCGGTCTCACCATCCGGGCACGGACCCCGCACGATAAAGTGATTGTCGCCGTGAACCAGGATGCCGGGCATAACCTAGCGCCCGCGCACGCCGACTTCATCAAGATGGGCGAGAAGATCGGCGGGGTCCTGATAAATACGATAGGCCCCCGCGCGCTCCAACTCCTCTTCGCCATAGCCGCCGGAGAGCAGACCGATGCTCAGGGCACGGGCGCGGCGAGCGGCCAGCAGGTCCCAGATGCTGTCGCCAACCACCACGGAATCCTCGATCGCGACACCGAGTCGATCGGCGGCGGCCAGGAAGAGATCGGGATCCGGTTTCGCATGTGCCACCTGGTCGCGGGTGACGATCGGAGGGGTCGGATCGACGCCGAGCGCGGCCAGCGCATGCGCGGCGCTATCGCGGTAGCCGCTGGTGGCGATGGCGTGCGGCACCTTTTGCTGTGCGAGGTAGGCGAGCAATTCTGCTGCGCCGGGAAGAGGCCGCACCTGTCCGGCGTAATTACAGTAGGCCTCGCTATGAAGTTGGAGCATACGCGCGACCTCGCCTTCGCTCAGCTTGTGGCCGATTTCGCGCGCCAGCGCGTTGACGAAGAGCCCGCCGCTCATGCCGATGCGGCGGTGAATCCGCCAGACGGAGAGCGGCAGTCCGGCGGTCTCGAGCGCATCGCGCCAGGCGAGAACGTGTTGGTAGACGCTGTCGACGAGCGTGCCATCCAGGTCAAAGAGGAAAGCGGGCATGCTTGTAGTTTCGCGCACGGGAGCGGAGGCGCGCACGCTGATATAATTCATGCGGAGCCCTGTAGCTTCCTTTATGCGTCTTTTGCCCTTTTGCGCAATTGCGTGGATCGCAGCCGTTTCCCCGGTGTTCGCCGAGGGAATCACAATCGTTCTTGATTTTCAAGGACCCCGATCGGAACAATCCGTCAAGGAAATGAAGCACGAATTTGCGGGGATCATGAAGGATTCCGCACTGCGCTTCGATTTTCAGTCGCGCAGCCAGGCCGAGCAGACTACGTCCAGCGACGTGCTGGTGGTCGTGAAGTTCAAAGGCAAGTGCGTGTTCGAACCTGCGCCTTATTTGATCGATGAGCGCGGGCCGATGGCCTTCACGTATTCCACCGATGGAGCCGTGCAGCCGTTCAGCGAGGTGGAATGCGACCGCGTGACCCGTGCGATGCGATCGGCAATGTCGGGCGGCGATTTCGCGAAGGCGGACGTGCTCCTGGGACGCGCATTAGGGCGGGTACTGGCGCACGAAGTAGTACATATCCTTACACAATCCGCGCAACACGGCACCACCGGAGTCGCCAAAACGGCACTCTCGGGTAGCCAATTGATTGCCCCGGAACTACTTCTGGACGCGGACGATTTGCAGCGTATTACCGACCACGCCGTCCGCCGATAGAATAATTTGATTCGACATTCGCGCCTGACGCTGATAACATCTCCGTTACAAGTACCGTCAGCGCCCTGCATGCGCAGCGTTCGCTCCCTGTCTTGAGCGGTGCCTCGGTCCGGCACGGTGAGAACAGCGGGGTAGAACGCCCACGTTCACTCCTTAACTTCAACCAACCGTTTTGAGAGGGTAGAGATGAACGTCAATCTGACGGAAGAACAGAAACACCAATTTACTCAACGCGGATTCTCGCGCCGGAGTTTTGGCCGGATCGCCGCAATGATGACCGCCGGAGCCGCCGCGCTTCCGTTTTACAACGAGCCCGCGATGGCGCAGCTATCCGCGATTCGCGGTGGAATGCCGGCCGGCGCCGTGAAAATCAACGCCAACGAAAACCCCCTGGGACCGTGCGATGAAGCGCTCGCCGCAGTGCACGCCATCGCCAAAAATGGGGGCCGTTATTTGTACGAAGAGACATTTGGTTTCCAGGAACTGCTGGCCGAACAGGAAGGGTTGAAGCGCGATTACGTGCAGCCCTATGCCGGGTCTAGCGCGCCCCTGCATCAGGCGGTGCTGGGGTTCACATCCCCGACCAGACCTTTCGTCACTGCCGACCCCGGATACGAGGCCGGCGAGCGCGCGGCCGAGTTCATCGGCGCCAAAGTGATTCGCGTACCGCTCACTAAAACTTACGCGCACGACGTGAAGAAGATGGCGGCCGCCAGTCCCGACGCGGGCCTGATTTATGTCTGCAATCCGAATAACCCGACCGGATCTTTGACGCCGCGCAGCGAGATCGAATGGCTGCTCGAAAACAAGCCGAAGGGCAGCGTACTGATGGTGGACGAAGCCTACACCCACATCGCCGGCGCGCCCTTCTGCAGCGACCTGGTAGCCAAGGACAAAGACATCATCCTGCTGCGGACTTTTTCGAAAATCTACGGGATGGCCGGTCTGCGGGCGGGCGCGGCGCTGGGGCGTCCGGACCTGCTGGCGAAGATCATGCCCTACTCATCGGGCGCCCTGCCGGTGACCGGGATGGCGGCGGCAACGGCCAGCCTGAAATCGAAGACGGTGGTGCCGGAACGTCGCAAGATTATCGGCGCGGTCCGCGAGGACGTTCTCGGCTTCCTGGACAAACACAATTTCAAGTACGTACCTTCGGTCTCCAACAAATTCATGGTGGACGTGAAGCGGCCTGGCCTCGAGATCAAGGACGCGATGGAGAAAGAGAAGATTTATATCGGACGCGTGTGGAAGAGCTGGCCCACCTACGTTCGCGTTTCGATCGGCACCCAGGAGGAGATGAACAAGTTCAAGACGGCGTTCCTTAAGGTGATGGCTTGAGCCCATTCGCGCGAAGGCGATTGGCGCGCACAAAAGGATACGGCTGGGAGTCGTTTCTGGGGGATTGTTCGGGCGGCGCGATCGCGGCATTGATCGCGCTCCCCTACGGTCTGGCGATGGCCTCGTTGATGGGCTTGCCGCCGGTGCTGGGTGTGTTCACGTCGATTCTGACGGCGCCGGTGATCGCCGCGTTGGGTCGGAATCCGGTTCTGATTGGGGGCACCGCCAGCGCGACAGTGCCGTTCATTGCGCTGGCGGTAAGGGGCCAGGGATTAGGCGGCGCGGCCAAAGTTTCCATCGTCGCGTCGGTGATCATGATGGGGTTTTGCGTGATCCGCCTCGGGCGGCATATCACGCGCGTGCCGCACGCTGTTGTCACGGGGTTTTCGTGCGGGATCGGCGCGATGATGCTGATCTCGCAGTTGGACATGATTCTGGGTGTGGACTCGGCGGCCACGCGTCAGGCCGGTTCCACGATCCTGCAACTCGGGGCCGTCCTCGAGCGGCTGGGCAGCATCAGGCTGGCGCCGCTGGCTCTCGGCCTGGTGGTGATGCTGGCCGCGACACTCTCGGCACGCTGGAGTGCGCGCGCGCCGGCGCCTTTGATCGGTGTCGCGCTGGCGATTGTGCTGGCCAAGTTCATGGGCTTTCACGAACGGGAGATCGGCGCGCTCCACGCAGGGCTGCCGCCGTTCGTGGGGTTCTCCTGGAGTCCGCAGGACGTGTTGACGGTGCTGCCCTCGGCCTTTGCGCTAGCATTCGTATCGAGCGTGAACATTCTGATCACGTCGCGGGTGGTGGAGCATTTTCGCGGCCGCCACAAACGCATGAAGACCTCGGACGCGGATGCGGAGTTGGGCGCATACGGAATCGCGAATCTCTGCGCGGGAATGTTCGGCGCTCCGTTGAGCGTGGGAATCCCGGCACGCAGCCTGGCCGTAGTGCGGTGCGGCGGCACCACGCGAGTCGCCAACCTGCTGCACGCGATATTTCTGGGAGCGATTTTGTGGGTAGGCTCGGGCCTGTTGGCGCACGTCCCACTGCCCGCGCTCGCCGGCGTCACGGCATGGATGGGGCTGTGCCTGCTCGATTGGAGCACTTGGCGGCGCCTGCCGAAGATGAGCCGCACGGACGCCGCCGCATTTCTGGTGACGGCGCTTTCGGTGGTGGCTGTCAACGCGGTGCTCGCGGTGGCGCTCGGCTATTCGATCTACGGGGTGCGCGCAGCGTATGCGCGTTGGGTACGTCCGGCCGCCCAGGTGCCGGACTTGCAAGTGGATTAGGGGACAACAAGGGGATAACTAGTTCGATTAGCAACCGCTTGCTAACGCGCGAGGCCTCGGATCAGAGCCGCGACCGTTAGGGAGCGGTTGCTAATTAGAAGCGCGGTCAAAGAACTAGGGGACAAACGGGGTTAGTCAAATTCACTACAGGGGAGAAGTGTATATGAAGACGAAGACCATGTTATGCGGCGTCGTATTTGTGGCGGCCGCGTGGTGCCAGTCCTATCTGGGCGGCGTGCGCGGCAACGTGTTCGACGCTTCCGGAAAGTCGATTGGCGATGCCAAGGTGACTCTGATCGATGAGGCCGCTGGGACGCAGCGCGGCACCATCTCCGCGGGGGAAGGCGGCTTCAACTTCAGCCAGGTGGTGCCGGCCACGTACACAGTGGTCGCGGAGGCGCCCGGCTTCAAGAAATTCGAGCGCAAGCACGTGATGGTGGCCACACAGGAATTCGTCTCGCTGGATTTGAAGATGGAAATCGGATCGGTGAATGAGAGTGTGCAGGTCACCGAAGAAGTTCCGTTGATCGAATCCACCACTGCCTCACAAGGGCAGGTGCTGGACCGGCAGCAGCTCATCGACCTTCCGAACCTGGGACGCAATCCCTTCATGATGTCGAAGCTGGCGCAGAACGTGACGCCGGTGGGCGACCCGCACTACAACCGCATGGAAGACCAGAGCGGTTCCTCGCAGATCTCGATCGCCGGCGGCCCGGTGCGCGGCAACAACTATCTGCTGGATGGAATTCCAATCACCGACGCGGCCAATCGCGCGATCATCATTCCCACGCTGGAAGCCGTGGAGCAGGTCAAGGTGCAATCCAACACCTACGATGCCGAGATGGCACGCACCGGCGGCGGTATGTTCAATACGTATTTGAAGTCGGGTACGAACGATTGGCACGGCAGCCTCTTCGGCAGCCTCCGGCAGACCAGCTGGGCGGCCAACAACTTCTTCAACAACGCGGCGGGAATTGCCCTGCCCGACCAGCCGAACAAGACGTTTGGCGCGAGCTTCGGCGGGCCCATCCGGATTCCCAAAGTCTACAACGGCAAGAACCGCACGTTCTTCTGGCTGGCGTGGGAAGGCTACCAGGACACCCAATCGAATACTTCGCAGTTCAGCACGCCGACCGCGCTGGAACGCATCGGCGACTTCTCGCAGAGCAAGACGCCGAGCGGCGCGCTCAACGTGATCTACGATCCGCTGAGCACGGTGTGCGCGGGCAGCACCTGCACCCGCCAGCCCTTCGCCGGCAACGTGATCCCGACGCCCCAATTGAACCCGGTGGGCCTCGCGATCGCGGCGACCTACGTGAAGCCGCAGACGGCCTCCGCATATTATGGCGCGCCCAACCTGACCCAGGCGGCGACGCTGGCCGCGAAGGCCTCGCAGAAGACCGCGAAGCTGGACCATCAGTTCACTAACTGGTGGCGCAGCAGCCTGAGCTATCTGCGCTACTACTCGCTCGAGCCGGGCAACAACTGGTTCCCCACGGTTTCGTCGCCCGACCAGTGGCTGCTGCTGCGCCGCGTGGACACCACGCAGTTCAACAACATTCTGACGATCTCGCCGACCACCGTGCTGACCGTCCGGTACGGTTTCAATCGCTTCCCGAATTACGGTTACCAGCAGAGCCAGGGCTTCAACCTGGCGAGCCTCGGCTTCAATCCGGGATACGTCGCGCAGGTGCCCTCGCCAACCTTCCCCAATGTGACGATGACCTCGCAATACAGCCTGGGCACGAACAATAACTTCTACTACGTGCACCATTCCAAGAACTTCTCCGCCGGCCTGGCGAAGTATCAGGGCCGTCACAATCTGAAGGGCGGCTTCGACTATCGCCGCATTCACGACGATGGCAACGATTTCGCGAACAGCGCCGGAGCCTTCACGTTCAACGGTGTGTTCTCGCGCTCCACGCCGCTCACCGCGGTTGCGGGCACGGGCGCGGATATGGCGGACATGCTGCTCGGCACGGCGTCCGCGGGCACCGGCTACATTCCGACCAAGCTCTACGAGTACGCCGATTATTACGGCGCGTATTTCCAGGACGACATCCGGTTGACCAAAACGCTGACGGTGAACGTGGGCGTGCGCTGGGAACGGGAGTACGGTTTGCAGGAGAAGAACAACTCGATGGTGGTCGGGTTCGATACGAAGAGCGTCAATCCGCTGGCCGCCAACGTGACCGGCATCCTGCCCAAGGGCGTGATTCAGTTCGCCGGCATCAACGGCAATAGCATCCACGTCAGCAATCCGAATATGAACAAGATGGCGCCGCGCATCGGCCTCGCGTGGCAACTCGATTCGAAGACCACCGTTCGCGGCGGCTATGGCCTCTATTGGGCGCCGCAGTTCGCGATCGGCACGCCGTACAATCCTCCGGGCTTCACCGCGACCACCAGCTACATCGCTTCCAACGATGGCAATGCTACGCCGGCGACGTACGTCAATAATCCCTTCCCCGCAGGCTTGGCCAAGCCGACCGGCGCCACACTCGGCGACCTGACCGGCATCGGACAGAGCCTCTCCATCATCGATCCCAATGCGCGTTCGCCGCGCGTGCAGCAGTACTCGATCGACATTCAGCGAGAACTGCCCTTCGGTGTCGCCGTCGAGCTCGGTTACGTGGGGTCGCATTCCACGCACCTGACGCAGGCCACCGCGAACATCAACATCAACGCGTTGAATCCGGCGCTGCTCTCGCAGGGCGCTGCCCTGACGCAGACGGTCGCCAACCCCTTCTTCAACAAAGGCGGCGCGGGCGTAATCGGCAGCGCGACGGTCAGCCAGGTACAACTCCTGCTGCCCTACCCCACCTTCAGCACCATCAACTACCAGTACAACGACGGCAGCTACGCGCGCTACGATTCGCTGGTGGCCAAGGCCCAGAAGCGCATGAGCATGGGGATGACATTCCTTTCGACCCTGACCTGGTCGCGCAATCACGATGCGAGCTCGGGCGGCGCAGGCAACTTCCTGAACGCCGGCAACGCGGGTCCGCAGAATCCTTACGACCTGCGGTCCGAATATTCGTTGGCGAATGTGGACACGCCGCTCCGCTGGTCCACCGGCTTCACGTATGACCTGCCGTTCGGCAAAGGCAAGAAATTCCTGAGCAGCAGCAAGGCGCTGGATTATGCAGTGGGCGGATGGTCGATGAATGCCATCAGCGTCTATCAATCCGGCTTCCCGATTCAGATCACGCAGAGCACGAACAACAACTCGGTCTTCGGTTACGCCAGCCAGCGTCCGAGCGCCTCCGGCACTTCGCCGGTGACCAGCGGAAGCCTCGAAAGCCGGCTCGGTAACTACATCAATGCGGCGGCATTCACCACCTCGGCGCGCGGCGCATTTGGCAATGTTGCACGGACGCTCGATATGCGCGGTCCGGGCCAGGCCAACTGGGACGCGTCTATCTTCAAGAGCTTCTCGCTTACCGAAAAATTCAAAGGTCAGTTCCGCGCGGAGGCCCTGAATGCGATGAACACGCCGATGTTCGCGGCGCCGAACACCAGCTTCGGCAGCAGCTCCTTCGGACGCATCACCTCGCAGGTCAACTTCTCGCGAATGATGCAGCTCGGCCTTCGCTTCTTCTTCTAACCTGACCCTTGGCAGAGTGGGGCCGTCCCGAAAGGAGCGGCCCTTTTTTTGTCGGCGGGGCATTCAATGTCACTGTGGGGCAGCCCTGGCAGCCCCCAATAGGCGTTAACTTAAGTTCGTAGACCGATTCCAAGAGCGTCTGGTGCAAGGCATCGACCCTATCCAAATTGATGGGGCTAGTCGGCGGATGCCTGCCAAGCGTCCCCTCCCGACGACTTGGGGCCAGCAGGATAATCCTGTTTCAGTAATGGTATCGAGCCTGGAGGAAATCAATGGATTCATCCGTGACACGGTACACCAAACGGTGTTCCTGGCTGACACGACGCGACCAGCAGCCGGCCAGCACATATCGGAGAGGTTCAGGCTTTCCCAATCCTTGGAATGGATCTCGCATCACTGCCTCGACCAGGTCCAGCACTCTGATTGCAGTGCTCCGTTCAGTCTTGACCCAAAAGCGGAGGTCCTCCCGGAACTCAGGTTGAAAGACCGCAAACCGCTTAGGATCTCGCTTCACCCAAGATCTCTCGACGCAGTTCCGCTGCCGTTCCAGGCTTGGTTCGCCCTTGCTCCGCTCGTCGTATTGCCGCTTGAAGACGCCGTGCGTTGCGCGGCGACCGTAACAGGTGTGCCGTTTCCATGAGAGCGGAGAGTTCGGTGGCGGGAATCAGCGCGACGTCGCGCGCTCCCCGCCGTCGAACAATAACGGTCTCCTGCTGGTCCACTACCTGATCGAGCACGCTGGCCAGATTTTCACGGAGGCTGGTGTACGTTGTTTCACTCGGCATGAAGCACCTGATGGTATTGTACAGCATTCCTGTACGGAGGTGCGAGCCACCCATACACACAACGGGCTTATGCGAGCCCCCGAATCTGTTCCCCAAGCCGACTTATCGGTACTGACCTCCCAGAAGGTCTAACGGCCGCTGCCGACGCTTTTCAAGCGCGTACGTGATCCGAAACGCGCCGTGTTATGGTCGGTTCCATAGGAGGCTTCATGAGAGTCGCACGCGGCTTCGAATCGGGTGACGGCAATCGTGTGGGCGACGGCCCGCGCGGAAGCAGCGCCGGAATGACTCTGATCGACGTAGGCAGGAAGGCTGCCGTCTATGGCTTTCGCCACTTGCTGCAGAGCTTCGATTACCACCTCCTGCGTGGACTGGTTGCTCCGGAGAAGGTCGCCCTGGTCCTGACGAATCGCTGTAACTGCCGTTGCGATATGTGCGACCTCTGGCGGATAGGAGACGTTAGCAATGAACTCCCTGCCGAACGCTGGATCGCACTGCTCGATGAATTGCACTCCTGGACCCGCACGCTCCGCCTACGTTTGATCGGCGGAGAGGTCCTGTTGAAGCCGGGAGTCTACGACATCATCCGCAGGGCCGTTCATCTCGGGTTCACCGTCAACCTCGTCTCGAATGGTCTGGCCCTTCAGTCCGAACGAAACTATCGCAACCTGATGAATACCGGCCTGAGGTCCATCACCTTCTCGCTCGACGGCAAGGATCCGGCCATTCACGACCGTCATCGCGGAATTCCGGGACTTCACAATATCGTCGCCGAAGTAATTCGCCGCATTAAACGTGAGCGGCCCGCAATGTCCGTCTCGCTGATCTGTATTATCATGCGTGAAACCGCGCCGCAGTTGGCCGAATATGCGCAGTGGGCCGAAGAACTCGGCGTAAACCGCATTCTGTTTCAGCCATTGGTTGAGCCCCCGGGCCGGCCGGAAAAACAGGTAGACTGGCATCGCGAAAGCGACCTGTTCGTCCGCGACCTCGAACCGCTCGAACACTCCATCGATGCGTTGAATCGACGCCGCGGGCTCTCGGCGCACATGGAGTTGCCGTTGCGCCCGCTGCGGGAGATGCGGGAGTACTTCGTTCGTCCGGAATCGTTTCAAATCACGCGGGGCCGCTGCATGCTAGGGCAGACGGACCTGCAGATCGATCCCTCGGGCATCCTCTATATGTGCGATGTCAAGCACACCGCGTTCGGGCATGTAGACGAAGGCCCCGTCCCGCAAGCCTGGAGAAGCGAACGCGCTCGCGCTGTACGTCGTGCTATCAGGGAGTGCGGGCGGCCTTGCTCCTCGCTGTGCAATCGCTCCCCCGGGCTATGGGAGAAGGCGTCAACGTTTCTGCGCTACGCTCGGGCGGGCAGACTGTAAGAAGGTGGCCCCGGCCATCCCGCTACTTCCGCAATCGCCGCTGAGCCCCACGCGCCTGGAATCGGTTGACGAACTCTTAAGTTAACGCCTCTATGGGGCAGACCCCCTGGTCTGCGCGGGACACCCTCGTCCCGCTCTCCGCCCGCGGAATCAAGCCCCTGCATATGACGATGGTCGACCAGGCGTCCGCCCGTGCCCCCCCTGACTCCCGCAACAAATCGAAGGCTCCCGGTGTCTATGATGGGTGGAGCCTCCATGCTCGAAGCGCGCGCGTTAACGAAATACTACAACCACACCGCCGCCGTACGGCAGGTGAGCTTTATCGTGAAGCCGGGCGAAATCCTCGGCTACCTCGGCCCCAACGGCGCCGGCAAGAGCACCACGGTCAAAATGCTCACCGGCCTGATCGAGCCTTCCGAAGGCCAGATCTTCTACAACGGCAAGCAGCGTCTATGACGATTTCACCGCCTTCCAGCAGCGCATCGGCTACGTGCCCGAAGAGGCGCACCTCTACCCCCATCTCTCGGGCCGCGAATACCTGCAGTTGATGGGCCGCCTCCGCGGAATTCCGCGCCCCGTGCTCGAGCCCAAGATGGACGAGTTCCTCCGCTCCTTCGGGCTCTGGGACGATCGCCACGAGCCGCTCTCCGCCTACTCCAAGGGCATGCGTCAGAAAATTCTGCTCTCCGCCGCCCTGCTCCACGATCCCGAAATCCTCATCCTCGACGAGCCCTTCTCCGGTCTCGACGTCACCTCCGCGCTCATGCTCCGCAGCCTGCTGCGCACACTCGCCGACCGCGGCAAGATCATCCTCTACAGCTCGCACGTCCTCGAGGTCGTGGAGAAGATCTGCTCCACCGTCCTGATCCTCCGCAAGGGCGAGGTGGTGGCCTACGATTCCATCGAGCACCTGCGCGACCTGATGAGCCAGCCCTCGCTCGAAGGCGTCTTCGCGCAGTTGACCCAGGTGGATGATGGCGAGGATATCGCCAAACGCATCTTCGCCGCCATGAGCCGGCCGCCGGACCCGGCGCCCACCACACCGCCCGTACCACCCTCCGCAGGCCCGCCTCTCAGCGGAGTGGGCAAGGATATTCGCTACGCCGCGCGCTCGCTCAGAGGTTCGCCGGGCTTCACCACGGTCGCGCTGCTCTCTCTCGCCATGGCGATCTGCATCGTGACTTGCGCCTTCAGCGAGATGAACGGGATGGCCCTGCGCAACATCCCGGCCGTGCAAAATCCCGAAGAGCTGGTGGCGCTGCAACTTCCCGTCCTCGTATCCCAACTACCAGCGGTACGCCGCCCATCGCGACATCTTCTCCTCGACCACAGCCTACCTCGCGGCGGTACCGTTCGGCGTCCAATTAAACGGCCTGACGCAGCGCCAGTGGGGACAGCTGGTGACGCCCTCTTACTTCTCCACGCTCGGTGTTCGCCCCGCTCTCGGACGATTCTTCGACGAAACCGGACAAACCGCCGCGTTGACCCCGGTGGTGGTCAGCCACCGCTTCTGGCGAGAGCAGCTCGCGTCCGACCCCCACGTGATCGGCAAGACCCTGCGCATCAATTCGCAGCCGGCCACCGTGATCGGCGTCGGCCCCAAAGAATTCCTCGGCGCCTCGCCGATGCTCTTCGCCGCCGATCTCTGGATGCCGCTCTCGGTCGGCGACCGCGTCGCGCCCGAACTCTCCGGCAACGTGCTGGAGCGTCGCGACCGCACCATCTTCCGCTTCGTCGGGCGCATGCGGCCGGGCATCGCAATGGAGCGCGTCGAAGCCGAACTCGATGCCGCCGCGCAACAGATGGAGCAGGAGAACGGCGACCCGGCGCGCACCCAAAAAGGCCGTCGCGTGCTCCTCGTGCAAGGCGGCAAACTCCTGCCGCTTACGCAAACAGGAGCTCCCCTTCTTCACTTCCTTCTTCACCATCATGTCCGGCCTCATCATGCTGATCGCCTGCGCCAACGTCGGCAATATGATGCTGGCGCGCGCCGCCGGCCGCCGCAAAGAGATCGCCGTGCGCCTGGCACTAGGCGCCAGCCGCGCCCGCATCGTCCGCCAGTTGCTCACCGAGAGCATGCTCATCGTCGCCGGCGCCGCGGTGCCCGGATTCCTGGCGTCGGTGGTCTTGATGCGCCTCCTCGGCGGCGTGCGCATGCCGTACCTGATCCCGGTCACGTACGATCTGCATCCCGACGCGCACGTGCTGCTCCTCACCATCGCGCTCACCGCTGTCACGGGGCTGCTCTTCGGCCTGGTGCCCGCACTGCAAGCCACGCGCACCGACCTCGCTCCCGCGCTCAAGGAAGGCGGCAACGTACGCGTCCCCGGCCGGCGCCGCTGGAACCTGCGCAATGTCCTCATGGTCGGCCAGTTCGCCGGGTCGCTCACGCTGCTGGTGATTCTCGGCCTGCTCTCCTGGGGTATCCAGACCACGCTCGGCATTCAAGCCGGCTTCAACCCGGCACACCTCTACCTGGTCTCGCTCGACCCCATCCGCGACGGCTACAGCCCCGCGCAGGCCACCGCCTTCCTGCAAAAGCTGCTCGATCGCGTCAAGCTGCAATCCCTCGGTGATCTCGGCCGACCTCACCGAATCCGTGCCCGTCTCCATCGGCGGCACCCGCCTCCGCGTCTCCACGCCCACCGACCGCGAGGCGCGCACCGTGATCCGCCACGTGGTGGGTAAAGACTACTTCGACGACCACCGGGATCGCGCTCACCGCGGGCCGCGCCTTCCGCCAGGAGGACGAGTCCGGCCAAACCGCATCCGTGATCGTCAGCCAGGAATTCGCGCGCCAGTTCTGGAAAGACGCGGATCCGCTCGGCCGCCAGATCGAACTCGGCAAAGACGAGATTTCCGCCGCCAAAATACTCCCCGGCTCCTTCGATTACCGCGTCGGCGCGTCCGCCGCCCATCGCAAGAACTTCGAGGTCGTCGGCGTGGCGGGCGACGTCTCCGAAGGCCTGGTGGTGCAGAAGCCATCGCCCGCACTCTATTTCCCGCTGCACCCCGCCGATTACGCACAGCCCTCCGTCGAGGGCGTAACCCTGATGGTGCGCGCCATCCCCGGCGTCGACGCGATCGCCGCCGTGCGCCGCGAGATCTCCGCCATCGACCCCAACATCACGCCCTTTCCACATGCGCAGCATGCCGGAACAAATCGAGCAGTTCATGGCGCCGCTGCGCATGAGCTCCTGGACCTATGCCGTGGTCGGCATCTTCGGCCTCGTGCTCTCCGCCGTCGGACTCGCCGGCATGACGGCCTACTCCGTCGCGCAGCGCGCGCCGCGAAATCGGCATCCGCATCGCGCTCGGCGCGCAGCGCGGCAACGTCCTCGGCCTGGTCATGCGGGAAGGCATGCGGCTGGTTGTGGTCGGCACCGCCATCGGGATGGCCGGCGCCTGGACCGGCGCGCGCCTGCTCTCGGCGATGAATTCCAGCGTGGGCCACGTGACTTCCACCAGCGCGACCGACCCCGTCGTGCTCTACGGCGCTCCGCTCCTGTTGGCGGCGCTCGCGCTCGTTGCCTGTTACGTCCCGGCGCGCAAATCGATGCGCGTAGACCCGGTGGTCGCGCTGCGCCAGGAGTAAGCGATGCGGAAATGGCTGGAGGAAACCCACGGTCCCGGCTTCGAACTGCTGCGCCATTTCCTGCTGCGCTTCTTCGATAGCGACCTCGTCACCGCATCGGGCCAGACCTCGACCGCGCTGATCGGCGCCTTCTCCATTCTGCTGCCCTGGTATCCGATGATCATCGGGCCGCTGCGCCACAAGTACGCATACTTTTCGGGACTGCCGTCCGCCGGTCCCTACCGCATGGCAGTGCGCGCCGACGAACTCTGGCTGATCACGCTCATGATGTCGGCGATGGGCCTGCTCACCGCGATCAAATGGCAGTCGCTCTTCCCCGGCCTGCGCGATTACCGCGTGCTGGGCCCCCTCCCGCTCAAAACGCGCCAGATCTTCGCCGCGAAGCTGCTCGCGTTGGTCATTGTGGCGACCGCAACCGTATTGACGCTGAACCTCTTTCCCGCGACGATGTTCCCGGCGGTATCCACCGGCCGCTGGGCGATCCTTCCCTCGGTGGGCGCGCGGGTCGCGGCTTACTCCATCGCGTCCACGGCGGGCTGCTATTTCTTCTTCTTCGCGCTCACGGCGCTGCAGGGCGTGCTGCTTAACCTGCTGCCTCCGCGGACATTCGGCCGCGTGACCGGATCGCTCCAGGGCTTGCTGGTCAGCCTGATGCTGATTCTGGTGGTGCTGAGTTTCTCCATTCAACCCGAAGTCACGAAACTACTCGTGCAGCCGGAATTCGCGCGCTGGCTTCCGCCGGTCTGGTTCCTCGGACTCTGCCAGCGACTCTCGGGCGATCCCGATCCCGCGATGGCGGCGCTTGCCGATCGCGCACTCGCCGGTCTGGCCATCGCCGTGGCGCTCGTGCTCGCAAGCTACATGGCAAGTTACCGGCGGCATCGCGCACTACTCGTGGAAGGCAGTGCCCCGCCCCGCCGACAACGGCGCTGGACGGGCATGATCTTCGATTGGGTGATGCCGGACGCCCGCCAGCAGGCCATCACCTTCTTCCTGGCCAAGACGCTGGCCGGCAGCAGCCAGCATCGCATGATCCTCATGGGCTACGGCGGCTTCGGCATCGCGATCCTGTTGAGCGGCATGATCGGCATGCGCGACCTCGTCAAGCCGGACCACGTCATCGCCGCGCGCTTCGTCTACGCCCACGTCATCCTTCTCGTCTTCCTGTTGATCGGCGTACGCCACCTGTTTTCGATCCCGGTCGAATTGAAGGCGAACTGGGCCTTCCAGATCACCGAGCGCGAAGGCCGCCGCCGCTGGCTGTATGCCGTCGATCGCTTCGTCCTCGTCACCGGCGCCGCCGTGATGCTCGTGCTGCCCTTGCCCCTCGAAATATACCTGCTCGGTTGGCGCGCCGCCGCCGAAATGCTGATGTTCACGCTGGTCGCGCTGCTCTCCTACGAGGTGATCTTCGCGAACTGGGAGAAGCTCCCCTTCACCTGCTCCCACCTCCCCGGAAAAACACCTGCCTGGATCCTCACCCTCCAATTCATGGGCTTGCTGGGCCTCCTCCCCATGGTCAACGGAATTCTCTTGGAGAGTCTCTACCGCCCGATTCTCTACGTGATCGTGATGGCCATCGTCGTCGCCATCTGGGCCCACATCCACGCCACCCGCCGCGACGATTGGGGCGAGATCCGCCTGAAGTACGAAGAGTCCCCCGACCCCGCCATCCACGGCTTGAATCTCCTGCGCTGACCAGTAGGATAGGCCTCCCGGCCTGTCCACTAATCAGTTTTTGCCGTTGTGGGGCAGGCGCTTCCGCCTGCCAACCTCACCCCGCTCTCAGCCGCCAAGCCCCGGCAACCCCGCGCCGCCCGCCAAATGCACAAACGCCTCGGCCGCCGTCGTACCAACCTCGCGCCCCCGAAAAGTCTCCATCACTTCGTGATGACGCCGGTAAATCTCCTCGCCATTCTGGCTCCTGTGCGCAAACAGCGCCGCCTTCTTCTTCTCCCGCACCGCGGTGATGTCCACATAATCCGTGGGATGAAAGCCCATCGTCTGCGCCCCGAGATTGACCTCATAGTAATAGAGCCCGAAGCTGCGACCGCCTGCGACCCATGCGCGAAACGTCAAGGTGCTCGCAGCCTGGTGATCCAGGTGACTATCGATCGGCCATTGCGTGAAGACTACATTCGGACGCTTGGCGGCGAGGATGCGCTCTAACGCCTCCGCGGATTTCGCATCCACCACCGTGGCGCCATCAATCTGCCCCGCGAACACCGGTTTGGCTCCCAGAATCTTACAGGCCGCGACGCACTCGGCTGTGCGAATCGCCGCGGCCTCCTCGTGCGACTTCCCGCGAATCCCGGCTTCCCCGCGCGTCAAATAGACGATCGTCACGGCGTGCCCCAGTGCGGCATACCGCGCCAGCGTCCCGCCGCAGCCGGATTCAGGGTCGTCCGGATGACCGCCCACGCAGACTATCTTCAATCCCGGATTCTGCGCGCAGTCCAACGCCGGCACGGTGAGGGCAAAGAACTTGCGGCGCGAAAATCCCATGGATGTTAGCTTAGTCCAAACCCAGTCACGTGAGCCACTTGCAAAATTAGGTGAAGTCGTTGAAAGAAAACAAAACGGTCTGAAAGTGTTTGGAGAGGGGCCTCACCAGAGTTAAGCTGTTGCTGTCGACAAAGCAGCAAACCCAAGAGGCCCTTATGAAGCTTAACCTTCGGCAGCAAATCACGCAATTTGCTCACGTGTTACAGAGCGAACTCTTCCCGCGGCTAGAGGAAGAACTGGGAGACTTAACCCCCTCTGCCAGGCGCTTAGTGGCAGCTTTGGAAATGATTCCGCTGGCGCGATTCGTGCCGTCGGGCCGGGGAAAGGTCGGCCGGCCGCCGAAGGACCGGTTGGCCATCGCCAATGCGTTTGTGGCAAAGGCGATATATGGATTCTCTCTGACCACTCAGTTGCTGGAGGCTCTGGCCCGGGATGCGCAATTGCGCCGCATCTGTGGGTGGGAACACCCCTGGCAAGTGCCGCACGAATCTTGCTTTTCGCGTGCTTTCGACGAGTTTGCCCAGATGGAGTTGCCGCAGTTCGTGCATGAGGCCTTAATTCGGGAAACCCAGAAAGATCGTCTGATCGGCCATATCGCCCGCGATTCCACGGCCATCGAAGCGCGCGAACGCTTTCCAGAATCTTCCTCCCCAGCGCCTGCCCAAAAGCCAGATTCGCCAAAGGCGAAACGCAAACGAACCGGCAAGAAGGGAAAGCGTGGTCCCCATAAACGGCACAGAGGGGGTAAGCCGAAAGCGGCCCTGCCCGATGATACGCGGCTGGCGCGGCAGCGGAATATGAAGCTGCCGGAGATGTTGGCGGAACTGCCGCGGGGATGTGACATCGGCGTGAAGACGAGCGCCAAGGGCCACACACACCACTGGCGGGGATACAAACTGCACCTCGATGTCGCCGATGGTCAAATCCCCATCTGCGCGGTGTTGACGTCGGCATCGGTGCATGATTCGCAGGTGGCGATTCCGCTGGCGACGATGAGCACCCAGCGAGTGACGTACTTATATGAACTGTCGGATTCCGCCTACTGGGCCAGACACATCGCAGAGTACAGCCGGGAGTTGGGGCACGTACCGATCACCGACCCCAAGCAAGTGAGACATAAGGGGACACCGTTTCAAACGTGCGCGTCGAATGAACTAGACGCGGCGGAAAAGCAGCGATACCGGGAACGGACGATGATTGAGCGGGTGAATGGACGATTGAAGGATGAGTTCGGAGGACGTGAAATCCGAGTGCGTGGGGCGGCGAAAGTGATGGCGCACCTCATGTTTGGAATACTGGCGTTGACAGCGGACCAGCTCCTGCGGCTGGTTCACTAGCATCGCAAAGAACTTTGTAAAAAGGAGTGAAGGAGGGAAAAGTGTCAGAAACGCACCCCAATAGGTAGGGGTGCCGAAACAAAAGACCCCAAGACGGGTCAAAAGCAATTCGCTTTCCAAAAAAACTGGTGACAAAACCAGCCAGGAAAGGTCCACTGCGTTTTTGCTCCGAGTTTTGCAACCCGTTCACGTCAACTTGAAATATATTTCTGAAACGCAACCCGCTCCGCCTCAATCACTTCGGCATTTTCGCCCGCGCTTAAGCCCTTGCATCCGCACACCCCGGCCTTATCATGAAGCCAGTCGGGACATCTCGCAACACCCCGGCCCGTGAGGCGGGACATTTGGCCCGCTTCTTTCCAAACAACTCATTCAGTTTCAACAAACGTATCCAAAAAGCGGGACAAGTTTGTCCCGCCTTCGAAAAGCGATATCTTGACTCTATGCGACTTCTGGTCTTTCTCGCGCTTAGTTCCGCGGCCATGGCGCAGCGCGATTATCCCGTGAAGCCGGTGCCTTTCACGAGAGTCCACTTCAACGACGTCTTCTGGGCGCCCCGCATCGAGATCAACCGCGCGGTGACCATTCCGTTCGCCTTCGGCAAGAACGAAGAGACCGGCCGCGTCGGCAATTTCGACCGGGCCGCCACCGCCCTGCGCGGCGAACCGCTGGCCGACCGCAAAGCGCCTGGCTATCCCTTCGACGATTCCGATGTCTACAAGGTGATCGAAGGCGCCAGCTACGCGCTCAGCGTGCAGCCCGATCCGAAACTCGATGCCTACGTCGATACCTTGATCGCGAAGATCGCGGCCGCGCAGGAGAAGGATGGCTACCTCTACACCACGCGTGCCATCGACCCCGCGCATCCGCATCCGTGGGCTGGGACCAAGCGCTGGGAACTCGAGAAGGTCGATAGCCACGAGCTTTACGATCTGGGCCACCTCTACGAGGCCGCCGCGGCACACTATCAGGCCACCGGCAAACGCAACCTGCTCGATATCGCGCTGAAGAGCGCCACCCTGCTGCAGAACACCTTCGGACCGGGAAAGGAATCCATCTGGCCCGGACATCAGATCACCGAGATGGGCCTGGCGAAGCTCTACCGCGTCACCGGAGACGCGGCCTACGTCAACCTGGCGAAGTTCCTCCTCGACGTGCGCGGCCCCGATGGATCGCGCGGCGCGGGCCGCACCTACAATCAGTCGCACATGAGGGTGGTCGACCAGACCGAAGCCGTCGGACACGCGGTGCGCGCGACCTATATGTACTCCGGGATGGCCGACGTCGCCGCGCTCACCGGCGATCAGGCTTACGTGAACGCGATCGATAAAATCTGGGAGAATGTCGCCGGGAAGAAGCTCTACATCACCGGCGGCATCGGGGCTACCGGCGCCGGCGAGGCCTTCGGGAAGAATTACGAGCTGCCCAATATGTCGGCGTACAACGAGACCTGCGCCGCGGTGGGCAACGACTATTGGAACCAGCGCCTCTTCCTCCTCCACGCCGACGCACGCTATATCGACGTGATGGAGCGGACCCTCTATAACGGACTGATCTCGGGCGTCTCCCTCGATGGCAAGAGTTTCTTCTATCCGAACCCGTTGGAATCGAACGGCCAGCACGAACGCAGTCCGTGGTTCGGTGTCGCCTGCTGTCCCGGCAACATTACGCGCTTTCTGGCCTCCGTGCCCGGCTACGTCTACGCGCAGCGCGACGATCAGTTGTACGTGAATCTCTACGTCGCGAGCAGCGCCGGGATCAAGATGGATAACGGCCGCACCGTCAAAGTGACGCAGTCCACGCGCTATCCGTGGGAGGGCTCCGTCGCGATCACCGTGACCCCCGACCAGCCGGCGAAACTGGCGTTGAACATCCGCATTCCGGGCTGGGCGCGCAATGAACCGGTGCCGAGCGATCTCTACCGCTTCGCCGACCGCGTTGTCGACGCACCCACCGTGAAGGTCAACGGGAAGGCGGTCGCTATGCAGCTAAACAAGGGCTACGTGACCATCGACCGCGCGTGGAACGCGGGCGACCGCGTGGACATCAACCTCCCCATGCCGGTGCGCCGCGTCGTGGCCAACAGCGAAGTGGCCGCCGACCAGGGACGCGTCGCCCTGCAGCGCGGCCCGCTGGTCTATACCGCCGAGTGGGTGGACAGCCCGAACGGCAAGGTGCGCAATCTCATGCTGCCGGATAGCGCGAAGCTCTCAGCGGAATTCGATGCGAAGCTGCTGAAGGGCGTGACCGTCATCAAGGGACGCGCCGTCAGCCTGCAGACCGGCGCCGATGGCAAGCTGCGGCGCAGCGAGCAGGAGTTCACGGCGATCCCGTATTACGCGTGGGCCAATCGCGGACGCGGCCAGATGATGGTCTGGATTCCGAACAGCGAGGCGAGCGCGCGTCCGGCGGCCTGGCCCACACCGGCGACCACGGCCAGGATCACGGTGTCCGGCAACAGCCGTAAGAATCCGAAGAACATTAACGACGGCGAGGATCCCTCGGCCAGCGACGACCCGAGCGCATACTACGATTGGTGGCCGAAGAACGGCAGCGCGGAGTGGGTGGAGATGACTTTCGAAAAGCCCGCTGCCGTCGCCGACACGCAAATCTACTGGTTCGACGATACCGGCCATGGCGGCGTGCGCGTACCCGCGTCATGGAAGCTGTTCTATAAGGATGGCGAACAGTGGAAGCCGGTCGAAGCCACCAGCCCTTACGGCGTCGCGCGGAATCAGTACAACATCCTTACATTCCGGCCGGTAACCACCACGGCGCTGCGGCTGGAATTGCAGGCACAGCCCAACGTCTCGATCGGCATCCAGGAGTGGAAGCTGGCGAACCGAGAGTGATTCGGGCAGCCAGAATTGGCTGCCCCACAAAATCCTACTTGGCCACGAACTTCGTCCACGGGCGCGCCGGCATGTCGTGGAGCATGTCTTTCTGCCAGGCGAACTCGGCGTGTTTGGCGAGGTGCTCGGACGATTTGAAGCTGCGGCCGCAAGCGTGGCCGAGGGCGGCGCTCATGGTCATCTTCTCGGCACCGGCGGCGTCGGCGACCTTGTTCTGCACGGCGCCGGCGGGGGCGTAGGGAGGCTGCCAGGTGCCCATGCCGCGCGGTGAGCTATCGACGTGGCCGCAGAGAGTGCGCTCGTCGTAATCCTGCTTGCCTTCGAAGACGTCGAAGTGATCGCCGAGGAATTTCTGGGCGGCGGCGGTATCGATCTTGCCCTTGTTCTGGTCCATCAGGGTGAGCCAGCGCTCGTGGCGCGCGTTCTCGCTCTTGCTGCGATCCTTCGGGTCGAAATCGGTCTCTTCCTTGATCAGCTTGGGGTCGTCGGGGAAATTGGAGCCGACGAAAAAGCCGTCCTTAGTGCGCTGCAGGACGACGTTCTTGAGACCGAGTTCGAGGCTGGCGACCTCGTTGGTGCGGCGATCGGCGATCAGCCAGTTGTTGGCGTAGCCGCCGTTGTTGCCCTCCTTCATGATGCGCGCGAAATCGTCGATGGACTCGGAGTACTGCATCGCCTTGCGGGCGCGGACGAACTCGGGGATGCCGTTGGGGTCGAAGCCGGTGAAGCTGGAGATGGTGGTTTCGGTGATCAGGATGCCGGCGGAGTTGAGTCCGAAATCGTCGCCGGAGTGAATCAGGCCGGGCATGCCGTCCATCACGAAGCGGCTGCCTTTGGCGGGGGTCACGTCGAAGATGATGTTCCAGCGTTCGCCGGAGGAGTAGCTGGTCCAGTTGTTGTGGGCGATGATGATGCGGTGGTCCTTGGTGTAGCTGCCGGTGGCGACGAAGGCGCTGCAGTGATCGCCGGGACCGGCGCCATTGCTGGGCGTGCCGGTGGATTTGTCGTACCACTTATCGTAGTAGGGCAGCTCGAGCCAGGCGTTGAGCGCGACGATGTCCCAGAGATCGAGCTTCACGTTCTTGGCCTTGAGTCCTTCGACGATGCCGTTCAACTCATCGCGATATTCCTGCTCCACGTGCGGCCAGAAGACCTGTTCGGCGGCCTTGCGGAAGAAGGCCCAGTCCTTCTTCTCTTCGTGCACCATTTCCGCGGAGACGGCGTGGAAGGTGTCCTTGATTTCGGCGGACAGCAGGTAGCCGTGTTGAAATCCGATCTCGGAGGGATTGCCTTCGAGGTGCACCTGGATCCAGCCATTGCGCTCGGCGGAGCGAAGGGCTTTCTTGAGGCGCGGGTCGGTCTGCGGCTCGCGGGAAACCAGCGTAAACCCCAGCACCAGGAGGAGGACAGCGGAAAGAACGGCTGTACGTCGCATCCCGCTATTATAAGTGAGAGGCGCATGGACGAAACCACACAAGCCAGAAAATTAACTGCCCACGTCAAAGCCGCCGGTTGAGCGAGCAAGCTGAGTCCAAAGTTGTTGGACAAGGTCTTAGCCACGGTGCCGCGCTGGCCGGACGCAAATGTGCTGGTGGGGTTTGACACTGCCGACGATGCCGGCGTGTACAAGCTATCGGCGGAGCTCGCCCTGGTGCAGACGGTGGATTTCTTCACGCCGATTGTCGACGACCCGTATACCTTCGGCGCCATCGCGGCGGCGAATTCGCTGAGCGATGTCTATGCGATGGGAGGCCGGCCGATCTCAGCGCTCTCGATTGTGGCCTATCCGGCGAAGGGCGATATGGACGACCTGGCGGCGATTCTGAAGGGCGGCGCGGAGAAAATGCACGAGGCGTCGTGCTCGATTCTGGGCGGCCACAGCGTCAACGATGAAGAGGTGAAATTCGGGTACGCGGTGACCGGCACGGTGCATCCGGCGAGGGTGAAAGCCAATGCCGGGGCGCGCGCGGGCGAGGCGCTGGTGTTCACCAAGCGGCTGGGGACGGGCGTGATCGGGACGGCGCTGAAGCGCGGGATCGCGCGCGAGGACGATGTGGCGGAGGCGACGGCCTCGATGCTGACGCTGAATCGCGCAGCCTGTGAAGAGATGCTGCGCTTCGACGTGGGCGGGTGCACGGATGTGACCGGCTTCGGGCTGGTCGGGCACGCCCGCGAGATGGCGATCGCGAGCGGTGTCACGCTGGAGATCGAAGTGGACGCCCTGCGGTTCCTGCCGGGCGCGGTGGACTATGCGCGCGCCGGTGCGGTACCGGCGGGGCTGAAGAACAATCGCGAGTTCGCGGAGTGCGCGGTGGAGATGGCGCGCGGGCTGCCGCGCGAAATCGAGGACTTGCTGTACGATCCGCAGACCTCCGGAGGGCTGCTGTACACGCTACCCGAAAGCGAGGCAGCCAAATTGAAGGGCGCGTGGCGCGTGGGACGGGTGCTGCCGCGCGCGGGAAAGGCGATCCGAATCATATGACGACGAAAGCTATGCATAACCCAATCATTGTCGCGTTGGACGTGGAATCGGCGGCGGAGGCTCGCGAGATGATCGCGCGCATCGGACCGCGCGTGAACTTCTACAAGGTCGGGCTGGAACTGTATGCCGCATCGGGCATGGAGGTGGTGAAGGAACTGCTCGGCCAGGGCAAACAGGTCTTCCTGGACCTGAAGATGTACGACATCCCCGAAACGGTATCTCGGGCAGTGACGCAGGTGGCCAAGACGGGAGTTACTTTTCTCACGGTGCATGCGGTGGGTAGCGTGATGCGAGCGGCGGTGGCGGCGCGCGAGGGCAGCAAACTGCGAATTCTCGGGGTCACGGTGCTGACTAGTTTCGGGCCGGAAGACATGGACGATTTGGGATACGAGGGAACCATCGGAGAACTGGTGGAGCGTCGCGCGAACAAGGCCGCGAAGCTGGGCGTGGATGGAGTGGTGGCGTCGCCGCTGGAGGCCGCGGCGGTGCGGCGGATTGTGGGGCCGCGGATCGCGATCGTGACGCCGGGTGTGCGGTCGGCGGGTGTGGATGCGGGCGATCAGAAGCGCGTGGCGACCCCGGCGCAGGCGATGCTCGATGGCGCGGATTACCTGGTGATCGGCCGCCAGATCACGCGCGCGGACGATCCGGCGCGGGCGGTAGACCAGGTGCTGATGGAGATCGCCACGGCACTGGTGTAAGGTTTCTGGAGTAAAGGGAGTTTGCAAAGTATGTTGAAGCGCGTTGTTTTTCGATTTCTTTGCTGGCGAGCAGTCTGCTTTGCGCAGCATAGCGGAATCGACCGGACGTCGTTGGACCCGACGTGCAAACCATGCCAGGATTTCTGGCGGTACGCCAATGGCGGATGGCTGGATAAGAACCCGATTCCGGCGCGGTTCCCTTCGTGGGGTCCGGCGTCGGTGCTGTCGGAAAACACGCGCGCCAATCTGCGCGGCATTCTGGAATCGGCCAAAGGGACGAAGGTCGGCGATGTGTACGCGGCGTGCATGGACACGGCGGCGATCGACGCGGCCGGCGTGAAACCGCTGCAGCCGTACTTTGACCGGGTGGCGGCGATCGGGTCGGCGAAGGAATTGAGCGCGGGGCTGGTGGCGGCGCAGAGCGTGACCGGGATCGGGCCGTTCACCCTACAGCAGCTGGGCGACCTGAAGAATTCCAAGGACATCATCCTGTACGTGGATAGCGGCGGGCTCTCGCTGCCGGAGCGCGATTACTACTTCAAGGACGACGCGCGCAGCAAGCAGATCCGCGAAGAGTTCGTGAAGCACGTAGCGCGCATGCAGGAACTGGCGGGCGAGACGCCGGAGACCGCGGCAGCGCAGGCGAAGACGATTCTGGCGTTCGAGACCAAGCTGGCGGAAGCCACCAAGACGGCGGTGCAGCGGCGGGATATTGCCGCGATGTACCACAAGGTGGATTTCGCCGGACTGACCGCGATGGCGCCGGACTTCGACTGGAAGCTATTGTTCACCGAACTGCATCTTTCGATGTCGGCGCCGATCAACGTGACGGAGCCGGATTTTCTGAAGCGGTTCAACCAGCAGCTGACATCGGAATCGCTGGCCGATTGGAAGACGTGGCTGCGCTGGCGGCTGTTGACCGGCAGCGCGGGACGGCTGGCCAAGCCGATCTTCGACGAGAACTTCCACTTCCGCAGCACGGTGCTGACGGGCGTGACGGAGCAGCAGCCGCGATGGCGGACTTGCGTAGTGGTGGCCGACGGATCGATGGGCGAGGAGCTGGGAAAGCTCTACGTCGATAAGTACTTTCCGCCGCAGTCCAAGCAGCGGGCGCGGGATTTGGTGGAGAACTTGCGGGTGACGCTGGGCGAACAGATTCAGGCCTCGGAATGGCTCGCGGCCGATACCAAGCGCAACGCGATGCTGAAGCTGAATGCCTTCACCGCCAAGGTGGGCTATCCGGATAAGTGGCGCGATTATTCGGGACTGAAGGTGGACGCGAAATCGTATTTCGCGAACGCGGTGGCGAGCTACCGCTTCGAGGTCGCCTACCAGCTGGCGAAGATCGGCAAACCGATCGACCGGACCGAGTGGGGAATGACGCCGCCGACGCTGAATGCTTATTACAATCCGCTGATGAACGAGATCGTGTTTCCGGCGGGGATTTTACAGCCGCCGTTTTTCGACGGACAGGGCGACGATGCGACCAACTACGGCGCGATCGGCGCGGTGATCGGACACGAGATGGGGCACGGCTTCGACGATCAGGGTTCGCAGTTCGACGCCGAAGGCAACATGAAGAACTGGTGGACACCGGCCGATTTAAAGAGCTTCACAACCCGTGCAGGGTGCGTGGTGGAGCAGTACGACGCGCTCGACCTGGGCGACGGAGCGCATCACAAAGGCAAGCTGGTGGTGGGCGAAGCGATGGGAGATCTGAACGGGTTGAAGCTGGCATACCGGGCGTATCACAAGGCGCTGAAGGGGAAGGAAGCGCCGGTGATCGACGGGTTCACGGGCGATCAGCGATTCTTCCTGGCATTCGCGCGGGTTTGGGGATCGCAACAGCGGCCGGAGGCGGTGCAGTTGCAGACGAATACGGATCCGCATCCGATCTCGAAGTACCGGGCGATCGGCACGCTGCAGAATATGCCGGAGTTCCGCAAGGCATTCGAATGCCAGGCGACGGACAAGATGGTGCGGGCGGACGAGAAGTTGTGTTCGTTGTGGTAGCGGAAAACAACTGATTAGTGGACAGGCCGGGAGGCCTGTCCCACTGACATCGCTGCCTCGATTTCGTCGATGGTTTCGGGGACGAAGGCGGAGAGGTTTTCGTAGCCGGTCGCGGTGATGACGAGGACGTCTTCGAGGCGGATGTAGATGCGCTCCTCGGGCACCGTCAGGGCGGGCTCGATGGTGAAGACATAGCCGGGCTTGAGCAACTCCTGCGGGGACTGCACGTCGTGCACCTCCATGCCGACCGGGTGGCCGAGACTGCGGCCGACGTTGTTGCGATAACTCTCGACGAAGCGCTGCGCGGCCTGGCGGTAACTCTCCTTCGTGAACTGGTGCGACGCCATGATGGCATCCATCTTCTTCACGGCATCCTGCATGACGGCGCGGGCGGTGACGTTGGGGCGGATGGACGTCATCAGGGCGCGGTAGAGCTCGACGTAGACACCGTAGAGATCGCGCTGGGCGGGGGTGAATTTGCCGCTGGCGGGGAACTCGCGGGTGACGTCTGAGGCGTAATATTTGTAGTCCGGCGCGTAATCGAAGAGGACCAGGTCGCCGGCCTTCAGCTGCGCCTGGGCAGCGTGATAGTGGGGCCAGAAGGAGTTGGTGCCGGCGGCGACGAGGCCGAAGTAGGCGGGGTTTTGCGCGTTGTTTTTCTTGAAGACGTAATCGCCGATCGCCTCGATTTCGTACTCGTACATGCCGGGCTTGGCGGCGCGCATGGCTTCGATCATGGCGATGCCGGCGATGCGTGTGGCTTCGCGGATGAGGGCGAGTTCGCGCGGGCTCTTGATGCTGCGCATGGCGTCGAGGATCGGGTCGATGTCTTTGATTTCGAGCAGCGGAGCCTGCGCGTGCAGCTTCTCGCGGAAGACGGTCTCGCGCGAGGGACGTCCGTCCCAGGGGTCGGCAGCGGTGGCGGCAAGATGGACGGCGGAGCGGTCGGGGGTGACGGCGGCCTGTGATTCGGGCCGGTAGGGCGTGTAGAGCACGCGGCGTTCGGCGCCGAGTTTCTTGAGGTCGTCAGCGAAGCGCGCGCGGTCCGCGACTACCGGGATGCCGGTGAGCGCGACGGCTTCCTCGCCGGGAGCGAGCAAGGGACCTTCGGAGCGCTCGGCGCGTTCGTTGCGCGGAGTGAGGTAGAGAGTCGCGGACTTAGTGCGGGCGTCGAGTAAGAGAATGGCGCGCGGGGATTCGACGCCGGTGAGGTAGAAGAAGTGATTGTTCTGGCGGAACTTCACGTAGGCGGCATCTTCGGTGGCGCCCTGCACCACCACGATGCCGCCGCCGATTTGTTCCATGAGGCGGGCGCGGCGCTGGGCGAACTCCTCCTTGGGGAGGGAGTCGGTGAACAGGGGCGGTTGCGCGAGCGCGGAGCCGGTCAGTACGAATAGCATCCAAAACTTCTTCATGGGTAGTAATTTTACTTGACTTGAAAATCTTCTGACTCTATTTTGTAGAAGTGGCTAAGGGGGACTATCTCGGAGAGTTCGAACAGATCATCCTGCTGGCGGTGCTGAGGCTGGAAAAGGACGCCTACGGGATGGAGGTGCGGCGCGAGATCGAGGCGCGCACGGGGCGCGACGCATCGATCGGCGCGGTGTATGCGACGTTGGATCGCCTCGAGACGAAGGGGCTGGTGCGCTCGCAGGAACTGGCGCCGGAAGGCGAGAAGGGGCGGCCGCGGCGGTTGTATCGCGTGACGTCCTCGGGGGCGCGATCGCTGGAGCGCACGCAGCAAGCGATCGCGAGCATGTGGGAAGGCGTGAGGGTTCGCGGGATATGAGACGACCGCCGGCGGTTGCGGCCTGGCTGGTGCGGATGGCCTGCCCGGCGCGCGATCTGCCCTATGTGCTCGGCGACCTGGACGCGGAGTTTGCACTGCGCGGCGGGCCGGTGCGGTGGTACTGGCGCCAGGCGCTGCGGTCGGCGGGAGAGCTGGCAATGATGGGCGTGCGGCGCTCGGATTGGGAGTATTCTCTGCTGGCGATTTTTCTGGCGTCGGCTGCGCCGGCAGTGTTGATGGAAAGCTGGTGGAGCTTCGTGCTCAGCCAGGTGCCGTTGAAGGCGGATGCGGCGCGCCATTCCGATTTCGCGGTGTTGAGCCTGGCGCTGACAGCGGTGCTGGCGCTGTGCGCGGGCACGCTGTGCACGCGACGGGGGCTGCGGCTGGCGGTGCCGGCGTCGTGGGTGTTCGTGTTGTTGGGGCAGGCGGCGGTGCACAATATCGTGCCCGCGTGGTTTTGCGGTGCGAGCCTGGCGACGGTGGCGCTCGCAATCGCGGCCGGCGCCTGGGTGCGTCACAGTTTCGATAAGCCATCGGGAGGGAGGTTCGCATGAAGTGGGTCAAAATCGCGGGATTAGTGCTTGCCGTGTTGATTGTGGTGCCGGTGGCGGCGGTGGCCATCGCCGGCGCGGGGGCGGATTCGAACCGGCTGGCGGTATCGATCGTGATTCATCAGAAGCCGGAAGCGATCTGGCCGTGGCTCTGCAAGCCGGAGAAGCTAAAGGCGTGGGTGAGCTGGCTGGCGGAAGTCCGCGACGAGAGCGCGGGGGAACCGGTGGTGGGGCGGAGCGTCGTATGGGTGATGGAAGATCGCAACAACGGTAACGCACGCATGGAGATCACGGCCAGGATGGAGGCTGTAGAGCCAAACCGGAGGATCGCATTAACGCTGAGTGCGCCGGAAGGGTTCACGGGCAGCGACGTGTACACTCTGGTACCACTGCCCGACGGCAGCACCCGGCTGGAATCGGATGGCCGCTACACGTTCGATAATAAGTTTGCGCGCTTCATGACTCCATTGATCATCTGGCAGGCGAAGAAAAAGATGCTGGGAGACCTGGAGCAGTTGCGGGCGCGCGTTGAGGGGGGCGTTTGAAACTTCGCGCATGGGTACTGCTGATCGGTCTGCCGCTATTGGCCGCGGACCCGCACATGACGGCGGGTGAGCGGGCGAAGGCGTTGAAGTACCTGGAAGAATCGCAGACGGAGTTTCTAGCTGCGATCGATGGGGTGACGGACGCGCAGTGGCGGTGGAAGCCGGCGCCGGAGAGGTGGAGCGTGGGCGAAGTGGCGGAACACATCGTGACGGCGGAAGGCTCGATGTGGCAGAAGATTCAGAGCGCGCTGGCGGCTCCGCCGAACGCGCAGTGGGAGACGCAGACAAAGGGGAAGACCGAAATCATCGAGCAGGTGATGGCGCCGCGACTTGGGAAGGCGACAGCACCGGAGCCGCTGGTGCCGAAGGGCGACATGACGAAAGCGCAGGTGAAAGCGCGCTTTCTGGAGCAGCGTGCGGTGTTGGTGAAATTCGCGCGCGATACGGACGTTGCGCTCAAGGAGCACACGGCGGAGCATCCCTTCGCGATGTTCAATCCGCTGAATGCCTATCAGTGGCTGATTTACGCGCCGCTGCACACGATGCGCCACGATAAGCAGATCGCGGAAGTGAAGGCGACGGCGGGGTATCCGAAGTAAGCGGCCACCCCGCGAGAGTTACGGCAGCAAGATGGACAGGCCAGGAGGCCTGTCCCACATTATCCTTGCAGCATTCGAACGGCGTAATAGAGGCCGCCGAAGAGGAGTACGGAAAGTGTTGCGATGAGGATGCCCTCGAAAAGCCTTTCCCTGGGCGATTTTTCGATGTGTGCATCGTGCCTGATTCTCTCGTCGAGACTTTCAAACATGGCTAGAGCCCTCCTGAGAACTTAGTTGGACCTCACACACCCTCCAATTCCATTTGAGGCCGGATTGGGTAGGGGGTCAAGGGTTTGGGGGTGTATCGGCTTCGGGACTAAGATAGAGACAGGAAAGGCTGGATATGCCTATGTCCTATCGTGCGAGAGTGTTGCTGATTGCGGCGCTGCTCAGCGCCGGGACGGCATGTAGATCGGCGCGCTACACCAACGCCGGATTCCGGTTGCCCGACGACGGGAATGTGGAACGCGGCAAGCAGGCATTCCTGGATCTGGGATGTAACTCCTGTCATGGAGTCTATGATCTGAAGCTACCGCCGCCGACGGTGCAGCCTCCGGTGCCGGTGACGCTGGGCGGGGCGGTGAACAAGAGACTGAGCGATGCGTATCTGGTGACGACGATCATTCACCCGAAGATCACGCGCGGCGGCGTTTCACGGATGCCGAATTACGAGGACCGGATGACGGTGCGCCAGATGGTGGACCTGGTCGCCTTTCTGCAAGCGCAGTATACGGTACGCCCCTCGATGCCGGAGTACGGATCCTACCAGTAGGGCTGACGGCCGGCCGGCGGTACTTGCCGGCCAGCCAAGTCCGTACGACTTTCGGGTTGCGCGCTCTATCCATATCGCACCTTAGTTAGTTCAGGCCGCGTCTTCCGGCAGCCCGAGGCGCGTGCCTAGACCCTCGACCAGATCCAAACGATGGCGCAGTTCGTCGCGATAAGCCCGGTGGTGGGTATGGCGGATCTCAACCAGTAGTTTGATCCTGGCCGACTCCAGCAGTTCGGACAGGATGGCAAACTCCTCACTGGTCAGGTTGAGAGATTGCTGCATCGCGGGGTTCATGGCAACCTCCTTGGCGGATCTTTCTCCGATTCCATTTGACGCCGGAAGGCACAGGAGGTCAAGGGGATGGAAGCTGCTTCGGCAGAGGCACGTAGTCCACGGGACTATGCCATAGAGAGAATTGAACCGCAATGTCAGGGCTGGTACCTTCTGTAGGACGGGGGTGTTCGGCGACATGCTATCCGGGCGGTAGCTATGGTCGTTTGGGCAAAACAACTCCATCTATAACTCGACTTCCGGAGCCACCATGCGACACATCGGCATCACTATTCTGCTCAGCCTCTCAATTCTGGCGCCTTGCGTGATGATGGGGCAGATTCCTGCCAGGAATATGGCGCCGGTGGCGCATGCAGGGCGGGGACAGACGGTCGCGCCGGGGTCGGTGGCTGTCTTGAACGGCGGGAAATCGTGGGATGCGAACGGCGAACCGCTGACGTTTCACTGGAACCTGGCGGCGACGCCGAGCGGAAGCAGGGCCGTGCTGCAGGACGCGGACACGGTATCGCCGCGACTGGTAGTGGATCTGCCGGGCACTTACGTGGCGCGGCTGGTCGTGAATGACGGGAAGGCGGATAGCGCCGAGTCGCTGGTCACGATCTCGACAGACAACACGGCTCCGGTGGCGGATGCCGGAAGCGATCGAGTGGTGACGGCGGGATCGATGGTCGAGCTCAACGGCGCGGCATCGACGGATGTGGATGGCGACATGTTGACGTACGACTGGAGCATCGTCTCGGCGCCGGAGGGAAGCGCCGCGGTGCTGAGCGACCGGTCGCAGGTGAATCCGAAGCTCGTGATGGATCTGCCGGGGACTTACGTAGCGCAGCTTAAGGTGAACGATGGCCGCGCCGATAGCGAGCCGGTGACGGTGACGATTACGAGCGGCGAGACGCTGCGCCCGGTGGCGCGGGCGGGACGGAACCGGACCGTGGCGCCGGGCACGATGGTGCGCCTGGACGGGGCTTCGACGGATCCGCAGGGATTGCCGGTGAAGTTGCAGTGGGCGCTCACTCATAGGCCGGCAGGCAGCAGCGCGGTGCTGGACGACGCTCGCGCGGCGAGCCCGTTCTTCGTGGCCGATGTGGCGGGCACTTACATCGCACAGCTGGTGGCGCACAACGGAGCGGTGCACAGCACGCCATCCACGGTGATGATCGCTACGAGGGACCTGGCGCCGGTGGCGGACGCGGGACCGGGACGCGAAGTCGCGGCGGGCGATAGCGTGATGCTGGATGGCAGCGGTTCCTGGAGCGCGGGCGGGCGCACGCTGCAGTATTCGTGGGCGATGTTGAGCCGTCCTTTGAATAGCAAAGCAGCGCTCTCGAGTTCGACGGGCGCGGCGCCGAGTTTTGTGCCGGACGTGCCGGGAGCATACGTGGTGCAGCTGATGGTCAGCGATGGCGGCATGAAGAGCGCGCCGGTGACCACGCTGCTCATGGCCTCGGCGCTGAGCATCACCACGATGTCGCTGCCGGATGCGCAGTTGGGGATTCCATACTCGCAGGTGGTGACGGCCACCGGAGGCACGCCGCCCTACACATGGAAAATGGCGGGCGGCCGGCTTCCAGCTGGCTTCAGCCTGGATGCGGCGACGGGTACGCTGAGCGGCACGGCGCAGACTACGAACGCCGCGTACCTCACCTTCATGGTGACGGACTCGGGCACGCCGCCGCAATCGGCGACAGAAGGGCTGAGTCTCAACGTGAGTTTCTGGGGGCTGCAGATTACGACGACGTCGCTGCCGGTGGGCCAGAAGGGCGTGCAGTACATGCAGACCCTGACGGCGATAGGCGGCGTACCGCCTTACACGTGGTCGATTGCAGCCGGAACGTTGCCGGCGGGATGGATGTTGTTCCCGTCTTCGGGCGTGATCAGCGGGATCGCAACCGGCTCGGTGACGAATGCGCCGTTGACGATACGGGTTATGGATTCCGCCGTGGTGCAGGGCTCCGTGACGCAGAGCTTCCTCGTCAACGTGTCGGCTAACCCGCTCGCGATCACTACCGTCTCACTGCCGAATGGCCAGGCGTTGGTGCCTTATTCGGCGCCGCTTGCGGCAAGCGGCGCGGTAGGCACGCTGACGTGGCAGGTCACGAGCGGAGCGCTGCCCAGCGGGTTGACACTGAACGCGTCGACGGGACTGATCAGCGGCACTCCGCAAGGCGCGGTGAATGCTACGCCGCTGACGATTCAGGTGAGCGATGCGGCCACCTTGCAAACGGCGACCGCGAATCTGACCTTGACCATCATCGGCGGTTCGCTGGCCGTAACTACTACGACGCTGCCCGCGGCAACCTCCGGAAGTTTTTATTCGCAGGCATTGCAGGCGACCGGGGGAACGGGCGCGCTGAGCTGGAAGATCACAGGAGGCGCGCTGCCGGCGGGGTTGACGTTGGGAAGCGACGGCACGATTTCGGGCGTGCCGTCGGTGGCGGGCGGCCCCACTTCGTTTACGGTCCAGGTGACGGATTCCAGTTCGCCCGCGCTGACGGCGCAGGCCTCGCTCTCGGTCACGGTACTCGCGGGGGCGCTGACGATCACGACAACGTCGCTGCCGACGGCCATGGTGGGAGTGGCCTATTCCACTGCCCTGACGGCGACCGGCGGGACACCGCCGTACTCGTGGTCCATCGTCTCAGGCAGGCTGCCGGGAGGATTCACGTTCGACTCGACGGGTGTCATCGGAGGCGCGGCACAGTTCACCGACCCGGCGAACGTGATGTTCCGGGTTACGGATTCGAGTTCACCGGCGAAGAGTGTGACGGCGTCGTTTAACCTCGACATCCTGCCGCCTGGCTTCGCGATTCTCACGACGACCCTGCCGGACGGACAGGCAGGCGTGCCCTACTCGGTACAAATCCAGTACGCCGGCGGAGTGGCGCCGTATTCGTGGACGGTGACCGCGGGGCAGCTACCGGCCGGTATCTCGCTCGACCCATTGACGGGGCTGGTTAGTGGAACGCCTACGGCGACGGTGAGTTCGACGGTGACAATCCGGGCGACCGACTCGAGCTCTCCGAGGCAAGTGGCGACCCGCGGGCTCACGCTGACGATCGCGGGCAAGGCGATCGTGATCACCACGGCAGCGCTGGTCAACGGCACGATTGGCGTGGCGTATTCGCAGCCGCTGACAGCGGCGGGCGGGACTGGGGGACTAACTTGGCAGCTGATCTCGGGCGCGCTGCCGGCGGGGCTCACGTTGAACGCGTCGACGGGACTGATCAGCGGCACTCCGACGGCGGCCGCCGCGGGCGTACCGTTGAGCTTCAAGGTGACCGATTCGAGTTCGCCCGCGCTCACGGCGACGGCGAATTTCACGATGACGATTGCCGGCGTTGGGCCGTCGATCACGACGGTCAGCTTGCCGGCGGGGACGGTAGGCACACCGTATCAACAGCCGCTGGGGGCAGCGGGCGGAAGTCTGCCCTACACGTGGCAGCTCACCGCGGGAACGCTGCCCGCGGGGTTGACCTTTGGCGGGACGGGGGTGCTCGCGGGCACTCCCACCGCGGCGGTGACAGCGACGCAGCTGACGTTCAAGGTCACGGACGGCAATTCGCAGAGCGCGTCGGCCACGCTGACGTTGACGATCGCGGCAGGCACGGGTGGCGGCGGGACGCTCACGGTGCTCACGACGTCGCTGCCGCCGGCGCTGATCGGGGTTCCGTATTCGCAGACGCTGGTGGCGACGGGAGGCACACCGCCGTACACATGGAGCCTGCCCTCGGGCCGGCTGCCCGGAGGATTTGTGTTGAGCCCGGACGGTGTGATCAGCGGCACGGCGAATCCGGCGAATCAGCCGGACGGCTTCCTGGATCCGCTGCTCCTGGGCTTCCGCGTGACGGATTCGAGCTCTCCGGCACAGGCAGTGACGGCGCAGCTGGTCTTCGACATCACGAAGCCGGCGCTGCAGATCACGACGACGAGCCTGCCGGGCGGAGCGGTGGGAGTGCCGTACTCGTTCACGATGCAGGCGTCGGGCGGCGGGAGCGGCGTGTACACGTGGGCGCTGGCATCGGGAGCGCTGCCGGTGGGGCTATCGCTGGATCCGGCGACAGGCGTGATCAGCGGGACTCCGGCGGCGACGATGGTGCGGCGAGTGATCATCAGCGTCACGGACCCGGCGCCGCCGCCCGTGGTATTGGGCGGATCGCAGACCACGGTGTCGGCGTCATTCACGCTGCAGATACAGTGAGGGGCGGGAGGGACGACGGCTGATAGCCGGCGTCCATCCGTTCCGCCCGGAATTTCCGGCACGATTCAATCTCATCGGGGATCATGACTCGGTACAGTGTGCCGTCCCGGTTTGGTTCGCCTTCCTTGCGAATTGCGCCAATCTTCTCGAGGGCGGTCATTGTGCTGGACACAGTCGAAAAAGCCACTGCACCAGCACCGCTGTTTGTACGGAACGATTTGGCAGTCCGTCTTTGAAGTTCCCTTACGCTCACTCGAACATACTGATTGCCTGTCTGCCCGATGGAGTGCCGGAAGAGCTACCAATAGAACGCCACTTCGTAAGGTGTCAGAAGGGGCTGTAGATCGTCAACGATCTCCTGGATGATAAGCGGCAGTTCCAGAGCGGAGAAATCACGATCTCCGATAGCTGCCACTCCGGTTGCCATCTCAAGTTGATGTATCTGTTCAAGACGTTCATTTCGGCTCAAGATCTTAGACGGCATCCTTCGGGACGGATGACGGCGTGGGTGTGCCAAGTATATCAGTGCCTTCGTTAGCGTCGTCGGTTTTCATCCCCTTAAATGGCGCGCAGCGCCATCGCGGCAGCCAGGATTGCCTGCCCCGCAGTGTGGCGTAGCCACAAACTGCAGGGCTGTTCGTGCATGGAGGGTTACGGCAGCAAGTGGACAGGCCGGGAGGCCTATCCCACCGGGGCGATCTCGACGGCGTAGACGTGGACGGGGCCCAGCATGTTGGAGCGGAAGACCACCCACTTCATGTCGGGGGAGAAGGTCACGTTGGGCTCGAGACGGTAATCGTGTTTGCTCATGTTGACCAGGCGCTCCGACTGGAAGAAGCCGGTATCGATCAGGGCGTCGGAATTGGCCGCCTTGACGCCGGCGACATCGGGGACGCGCTGGGGACGGAAGAGGTAGATCCATTTGCCATCGGGGGCGCGGGCCACCATTTCGCTATCGCCGCCGTCGCCGGCGAACAGGGTGCCATCGGGCGAGACGTTGAAGTGGACGGACCACTCGTTGCGGTCCAGGTGATACCAGGTGCGCTTGCCGGAGGCGACCTGATAGCCGGCCAGCCAGAAGTCCAGGCCGCGCGGAGTTTGCAGGTCATACCAGATGGTGGCGCCATCGGAGGAGAAGAATTCGTGGCCGGCGATTTCCATGTTCATGGTGCGGGTGTGGATCTTCTTGAGGCCGGTGCCATCGGCGTGAATGGTCCAGATGCGGTCCACCTCATGCCACGTGCCTTCGTGGCAGAACATGATGAGGTTGGGGTCGGTGGGCGAGAATTGCAAGTGGCCGAGCCACTCGTGCTCGCGGAAGATATCCTTCAATTCACCGGTTTTGGCATTGACGGTGAAGAGGACGCGCGGGGCGCCGGCGCGGGTGGCCATCAACTGGTTGTGGAGGCGGAGATCCTTGGCGTCGGCAAAGGTCATCTGCGCGGCGTCGGCGGGGTTCCTGGCGGGCGGCGCGGAGGCGGGCGCGCCGGCGGCTTCCACATAAGTGCCGAGCAGCAGCGTTTCATCTGCGTTCAGTGACGCGACGTTGCGGCCCGGCGGTAACTTCACCACCTCGCGCGTAGCGCCGGTGTCCACATTCGTGGCGTAGATGATGGCTCCGGCGGTGCTGCGTTTGGTGTAATACACGTCGCCGGTCTGGTGGCCGGCAACCAGCACCGACACAGGGCCGGCGACCAGCGGTTTGACTTCGCGAGTGGCGAGGATGATGGTCGCGATGCCACCGCCGGCGGTGGTGACGATCAACTTCCTGCCGTCGGCCGTGTAGGCGTTCTGATTGAAGTAGAGGCTCTGAGTGCCGTCTTCGCGCGAAAGACGGATTACGCGGTGGCCGGTCGCGGGATCGACCCACTCCGTCGGCAGCGCCGACTGGGCGGATAACATACGGACCGCGACGAATGCCAGAAGAACGGAATTGCGCATCGTGCCCTCCAAGTCAACGCTATTGTAGCGCCCGCTCGATGGCATCGGCGGCAGTGGCGGTGCCGTCTTCCGCGCGCACCAAGTCTCCGAGTTTGGCGGCGGCGGCATCACGGTGGAGCAAGCGGCGCAGCGCGGCTTCGGCGGTGGTAGCGTTATACCGCGATCGGTAGACCATGTCGGCGGCGCCGAGCCTGCGTACCCGTTCGCCGTTATCGAACTGATCGTGCGCGAAAGGCACGACCAGCATGGGACGCCCGGAGCGCATGGCCTGCGCGGTAGTGCCGACACCTCCCTGATGGACCGTGGCCGACGCCCGCGGGAAGATTTCGGAATGCGGCGCATACGGGATGGCGATCACGCCAGCCGGGAGGGTCGCGGGGAGGCCCTGAGGATGCGGGCCGGTCAGGAACACGGCGCGCACGCCGAGCTTTTCCACGGCCTGCAGACTATCGCGGTAGAAACCGCCGGCCGCTGCCACGGCGGAGGATCCGAGCGTGAAGACGACGGGCGGCGGCCCCGCCGATAAGAAGCGGTCGAGCTCGGGCGCGAGCGCCTGCTGTTCGTGGTGGCGATCGAAGAAGGGAAAGCCGGTGACGACGGTGTGCGGCGGCCAGTCGGGCTGCGGCGCCGCGAGGTAACGCGAGAATAGGGCCAGCACCGCGGCGGGCGAATGCGAGCCTTCGAAGAGGGGGTGGCCTCGATCGGGCAATCCGAGTTCGCGGCGCAGCGCCAGAACGGGTTTGATCCAGCGGCGTGTATCGAACTTGGCGAGTTGCCAGAGGAAGCGCATGAAGCCGGAGCCGAGCGCGCGAGCTTTGATGATTCCGGGGAAGGGCGCGGGCACGGGCGGATCCCAGGCCGACAAGAAGGAGATGGGCGCCAGCACCGAGGAAACCCATGGCATTCCGAGCTTCCCGGCGACCAGCACGCTGCCGAAGGTAATGGGATGCGTGACGATCAGATCGGCCTGCCGCGCGGCGGGAAGGGTGTCGTCGTAGCTTTCGCGGACCACGGCGCCGATGTGCCGAACCACGCGTTCGGAGCCACGGCGCGTATCCATCACGTAGGCCAGCATTGCGCTGTTGTCCAGGGAGAGATCAGGCCGCACCGGATGGAAGGCGAGCCCTTCGGAAGCGATCTTGGCGGCATAGCTGGCGCTGGTGGCGATGGTGACGGCATGGCCGCGCTCCCGCAGTTCGATACCGACCGCCATGTAAGGGTGAACATCGCCGTAGGATCCGAAGGTGGTGAAGAGAATGCGTGCCAATTTTCCAGCCTAGCATCGGGACCCAGGCTGAAAGCCGAGCCCTTTGCTACGAGGCACGTCCAGGTCTGTGGGCCTGTACCCCTAATCAGGGTTCCACCCGTTCGCAATCACACCAATCCCCCTTCCCTCATAGTGGTATAATTTCAGCTTATGAACATCCCCTAGCTGCCCGCTCCACGGGAACCCCGTTCCCACCCGGTAATACCTCCGCGGCAGCCGGCACGGCAGACCGCAAGAGATCTCTCTCAAAGCTTTAAAAATAAAGGAGTTTCTTGGATGAGAAAATTAATTACCAGTGGTATGTTCGTGATGGGAATCGTGTCTTTGCCGGTCAGTTTGTCTTTGAGTCAGGCCCGTTCTACCCAGCCTTCCGACTATCGCCACGACCCCAGACTCGAAACCCTGCGCAACTTCTTTAGTAAAGCCGAATGCCCCGCCGCCAAGTATTCCGAAGCCTTCCTGGAAGCCGCCGACGCCTACGAGCTTGATTGGCGCCTTCTCCCCAGCCTCTCCTTCGTCGAGTCCACCGGCGGGAAGTCCGCCCGCAACAACAACCTTTTCGGCTGGGATTCCGGCCGCGCACACTTTCCCAACCCCATCGCCGGCATTCATGCCGTCGGGTACAAGCTGGCCAACTCCATCCTTTATAAGGACAAATCGCTGGACAGACTTCTGGCGACCTACAACCCCAACCTCGAGTATGCGCAAAAGGTGAAATCCGTCATGCGGCGAATTTCACCCTCTGAGTGATTCGGACGTTTATTCCAACAGCCGGACGCCCATATACAGGCCGCCGAACAAGACGATGGAAATTACGATGACCGCCGCCCAGCGAATGTATCGCTCGGTGTTGGTCACCTGCTGATGATCATCTTCCCTGATTCGATCTGCGAGGCTATCAAACATGGAAACCTCCTAAAAGGCCGATATTAGAGACGGCAGGGGTTCCGTCTTGGCTAGATTGTAGACCTAAACTACGCGATTTTCCAGGAATCTTTCAGAGCCTGGTGTCTTATTTCGCCACATCGGGGTCCGTTTGGGTCTTAGGACACGCTTTGGTCGCAGTCCAGGACCTCACGGATCTTGGCATTCAGCTGCTCGGCGGAGAACGGCTTCTGGAGGTAGTTCACCGAGCTGTCCAACACCCCGTCCGGGCTCATGATGCGGTCCGTATATCCCGACATGAAGACGACCTTCATCTCGGGGCGGATCTCCGCCATTTGCCCGGCCAGTTCCCGTCCATTCATTCCCGGCATGATCACGTCGGTGAGCATCAGCCGAATGCAGCCCTGGTGTTCCCGCGCCGCGGCCAGTGCCTCACTGCCGTTGGCGGCCTCCAGAACGTCATAGCCCATGTCTGTCAGGATCAGGACGGCGAGACGGCGCACGTCCTCCTGGTCCTCCACCACCAGCAGCGTACCCCATCCAGCGGAGGTCTTCACTTTCGCCTCCCGTGCAGTGTCTTCATTCGCCGGCAAGGCGATTCCCGGCAAATAGAGGTTGAACACCGCGCCATGCCCCGGTTCGCTCGTCACGGAAATGTGCCCGCCCGCCTGGGTCACCACGCCAAAAACCGTCGCCAGGCCGAGGCCCGTACCTTTGGAAGCACCCTTCGTGGTGAAGAACGGTTCGAACACAAGCTGCCGCGTGCGCTCGTCCATTCCCACCCCGGTATCGGCCACCCGGAGGCGCACGTAGGCCAGTCCACTCTCGGTCACATTGGCGGTCTCAATCCGCAGAGTTCCGCCGGCCGGCATAGCCTCGCGGCCATTGACCACCAGGTTCATCAGCACCTGGTGCATCTGGCCGCGATCGGCGCGGATGGCCGCCGCCGCCGGATCCAACTCCACTGCCAGCCGCACATCCTCCCCCAACACCCGCTCCAGCATGCCCTGCGATTCGCGCACGAGCGCGTTCAGGTCCAACGCCCGAGGCTGTCCGATCTGCTTGCGGCTGAAGGCCAGCAACTGGCCGGTCAACTCGGCCCCGCGGTCGCCGGCGCAGCGGATTTCGCGCAGCCCCGTTACGGTCCTCGGGTTCAGGCTCTCATCGGAGAGCAGCAGTTCGCTGTAGCCCGTGATCACCATCAGGAGGTTGTTGAAATCGTGGGCGATGCCGCCCGCCAGGCGCCCCAGGCTCTCCAACTTCTGCGATTGCAGGAACTGTTCCTCCAGGCGTTTGCGGTCCGTAACGTCGAAGAAGGAGACGATCACCCTGGACCAATCGCCGGGCGAAGGCTCCACCGACACGATCATGCTCACGGTGCGCTGTTCCCCCTGCATTGTGCGCGTCTCGAATTCGGCCCTGAACATCGAGTCGCCGGCCGCCAGGCTGGCCATCTCCGCGCAGATCACATCCCAACCCGGATCGTCGATGATCTGGCTCAGATCGGCCGTGAGTTCCTCTTTTGTCGAGGCTCCGTAGAACTGCCGCGCCGCATGATTCACGTCCAGGATCCGGATGCGCCGCACGCACTCGGCCACCGCCGCGCGATTCTGCAGCAGGTGCGGTCCGAGTTCCCGGACGCCCTGCGACCTCAATTCCTCCAGGAACTCCCGGACCGCCGAGAAGTCCTCCTCCCACATCGGGAAGGGTGATTCCTCGAACAGGGTGCGATAGCGTTCTTCGCGAATCCGCAGGGTCTCTTCGGCCATCCGCCGCTCGGTCACTTCGCGCTCCCGCCCCTGCACGCCCACCTGCCGTCCACTGTCATCGAGGAGCGGTCCCCACGACGCCGACATCCATTTCACGCGCCCATCGCGCGTGACCAGCCGGTATTCTTCCTCATGGAAACTCAGCCCGGCGAACAACCGGTCCCAGTAACCGAGCATCCGCCCGCGGTCATCGGGATGCACCCAGCAGATGAAACCTTCCTTTTGTAGATCCGCGGCCGAATAACCGGTCAGGGATTGTGCGGCTGCGTTGACGAACGTGAGGCGCCGGTCCATGTCGTAGGCCAGCACCATTTCGCTGAAGCCCTTGACGATGAACCGGAAGCGCGCCTCGCTCTGGAGCAGCGCATCCTCCGCGCGTTTGCGGGCGGCGACCTCCCGGGTCAGTAGCTCCTCGAGTTCCCGGACGCGTTGCAAATCTGGTTCCTGACGTGGCTCGGCCATAGCGCGGTGCTACTGAACCATGATACTGTCCCGCGGGGACCGGTGATTAAGAGATCGCTCCCTTACGGTCGCGGTTCGCGGGGGCGGCCGGGCGAAGAGATCGCCCGCTAACGGTTGCGGCTCGGTGCGAGGGCGATGGCGAGAATCGGGGGTTCGTTGCGCTCCCTTACGGTCGCGGCTCGTCGAACGACGGCGGCCGGGCGAAGAGATCGCTCCCTTACGGTCGCGGTTCGCGGGGGCTACCGCCAGGTGGCGCGCCACTCGCGGGCGGCGCGGCGCATTTCCTCGCGGGCCTGGCGGGTTTCCCGCTCCGCCTCGCGGCGGGCTTCGTACATCGACCGCCGGACGTCGCGCTGCGCCTGGTAAAGCTCCCGGCGCGCGTCGCTGCGGGCGCGCGAGACCTCGCGCATGGCTTCCATCCGCGATCGCCGCGCTTCCGCCATGGCGCGGCGAGCCTCTTCCCGGCCTTCCCACTGCCACTCCGCCAGCGCCGGAATCGCCAACAGCAATCCAACCAGAATGTACTTCATCGAAGCCTCTCCTTTTATTCGTATCGCAATGCCTGAATCGGGTCGATCGTACTCGCGCGCCGCGCCGGCAGGAAACCCGCGCCCGCCGCCACCACCGCCAGAATCAACAGCGCCGCCGCGGCCGCGCCAAGATCCGTCGGCTTGACACCGAACAACTGCGTTGACACGTACCGGCTGACCAGCAGGCTGGCCGGGATCCCCAGCGCCAGACCCGCCGCCCACCAGCACGATGGTCTCGCGCATCACCATCCACACCACCAGCGCCCGCCGCGCGCCCAGCGCCATGCGCAGCCCGATCTCGCGAGTCCGCCGCGCCACCACGAAGGCCATCACGCCGTACAGCCCGATCGCCGCCAGCAGGGTCGCCAGAATTCCGAAGACGGCCGAAAGCACCGCGATCAGCGCTCCGTGCTCAAGGTCTCATCCAGTTGGCGCTCCAGCGTCTTCATCTGGTAGACCGGCATCGCCGCATCCAGTTCCCGCACCTTGCGCCGCAGCGCGGAGAACATGCTGCGCGAATCCATCGACGTCCGCACATAGAAGCGCGACGCCCGCCGGATAGTCCGATTGCGAGAACGGCACGAACACCTGGCGGTGCACGCCTTCGCGCGGACCTTCGTACAGCGAGTCCTCCGTCACGCCGACGATCTCCATATCCAGCTTCGATTTCGGGCCCGTCGCCGAACCCGATGTGCCGGCCGATCGGACTCTTATCGCCGAAGAAGTGCGTGGCGAACTTGCGATTCACAATCGCCACGGTGAGCTTCTTGCCGGAATCGTGATCGTTGAAATCGCGGCCCTCCACCAGCGGCACGCCCATCGTCTTCCAGTAGTCGTTCGACACGCCGTTCATGAAGGCCTGCGTTGTCTTCGCCGTCCTTCGCCGTGTGGCCCTCCACGGACATCGTGGAATCCCACTCGTCGCCGCTCAGCACCGGCACCATCGCAAAGCCCGCCGACTTCACGCCCGGGGTGGCGCGCACGCCTTCCAGCAGCTGCTGGTAGAAGATCTGCAGCCGCGGCACCGAGTAACCGCTCAGCGCCGGATCGATCTGGAAGGTCACCAGGTTGTCGAGGTCCTGAAAGCCGGCGTTGGTCTGCTTCAGATTCGCCAGCGTGCGCACGAACAGTCCCGACCCCGCCAGCAGCAGGAAGGAAAAGGCCACCTGCGCCATCACCAGCGCCTTGCGCAGCGTGACTCGCGCCGCCGCGCCCCGACACCGCGCCCACAACGTCCTTCAGCGTGTTCCACAAATCCACCTTGATGCGATTGCAGCGCCGGCACCAGCCCGAAGAGAATCGCCGGTGCAGCAGCGCGAGGGCGCCGTTGAAGGCCAGGATGCGCATGTCGGGCTCCGCGCGCAGCATCAGCGTGGCGTCATCGCCCGGCAGGAAATGCAGCAGCCCGCGAATCATGGCCACCGCCAGGAACAACCCCGCCGCGCCGCCCGCCAGCGACAGCACCAGGCTTTCGATCAGCAGCTGCCGCACCAGCTGCCAGCGCGAAGCGCCCACCGCCAGCCGCACGGCGACTTCCTTCTGCCGCGATACGGCGCGCGCAATCAGCAGGTTGGCCACGTTGAAGCAGGCGATCAGCAGCACCAGCCCCACCATGCACATCAGCACGATCAGCGCGGTGGAATAGCTGCGCCGCATCTGCGAATACCCGTTGGCCGCCGGCTCCATCTGAATCTTGCGCGCCAGAAAACGGTCCCGGTAATATTTCGACGCGTCTTTCAACTCGGGCTGCGTCAGCTTCCTCGCGCAGAATCTGCGTGAACAGCGGCTGCAGCGACGCCTGTGGCCGATGCCACCGTGTAGCCCGGCTTCATGCGCGCGAAGACCTGGATCCACTGGCTGCGCCGGTCGCCGATATCGTCCCATCCCGGCGTCATCAGCGGCTTCATCTGTATCGGCACGCGGATCTGCGGCGAGCGCGCCGGATCCAGCCCGATGAAGCCGGCCGCCGACACGCCCACGATCGTCATCGGGTAGTTGTCCACCAGCATCTTCTGCCCGATCACCTTGGGATCAGCGGCGAACCGCGTGACCCAATACTCGTAGCTCAGCACCACCGACCGGATGGCCCTTGTAGATCCGATCGTCCTCTTCCGGGGAAAACACGCGCCCGATGGCCGGGCGCACGCCGAGCGCCTGGAAATAGTTGCCCGAGACCAGTTCGGCATCGACGCGCTCCGTCTGTCCGCTGAAGCTCACCGAGACCGCCGTTCCAAAGCGGCAGAACACGCTCGAGAAGGCCTGCGCCTGCTTCTGGAAATCCTGGTACATCGGGTACGATGCCATGCGCGGCCCGCGATTGCTGCCCATGTGCGGCCCGGTGGACCAGATCATCACCAGCTGCTCCGGCTGCGCGACCGGCAAGCAGCCGCAGCATCAACTGATCGATCAGCGTGAAGATCGCCGTATTGGCGCCGATCCCCAGCGCCAGCGAAGCGATCGCTACCAGCGTAAAGAGAGGACTTCGGCGTAAATTGCGCAGTGCAAATCGGAGATCGAACAGTATTCTAGCCATGGCTTAATACTTAAGTACGATGCGCAGACCGAAAAGTTTGCAAATTCTATCCGACGCATTCGAGAATGTAATATTTTTTCCCGTCTTCGCGCGCGATCTGGCCCACGATCGACCACTCGTGCCCGTCCGCGATGTAGATCCGGCGATAGGAATCGTACTCGACGCCGATTTCCTTGTTCAGCCGGCTCTGCTCCACCTCGCGAGTGTCCCCCGGCTCCCACGAGTTCTTCGCAATCGAAAACGGATTCATATCCTTAAAAGGCTACAGTAAAAAGGTGCCCCGCCGCATCCAAGCCTACCCCTTCTTTCACCCCGCCACTCCGGAACTCCGCTACCTGCCGGAGTGCCCCCGCGCGATCGGCAATTCCCTGCTCTGGGTCTCCATACAGTACGGCGCCGACCAGCCGCGCGGCGGCCTCAACGTGCTCGACCTTGCCACGGGAGAGAACCGGCATCATCCCCTGCCCGGCCGTCCCGGATTCTTCGCCGCGACCGCTGATCCGGGGGTCCTCGTGATCGGGTTGGAGCGCCGCCTGGTCCGCTACGATTTGGGCCGCGCCGAGATCACCGCGACCCTGGCCACGCTCCCGGACGACGAGCGCGTGATCATCAATGACGGCATCGCAGTTCCCGGCGGCCTGATCTTCGGCACCAAGCACCTGCAGTTCGCGCTGCCCATTGCCGCGCTCTACCACTACGACGACGCCACTCGCAAGCTTCGCGAACTGCGCGGCGGCCAGATCTGCTCCAACGGAAAATTCTTCCATCGCGACAGGCTGATCGATATCGACACCCAGCCCAAGACCATCACCGAATACCGCTACGATGGAGGCCTTCACCGGGTGCGGCTGATCGCGGATCCGGCGAGCCTGCCAGCGCTCCCGGATGGCCTGCGGCCCGCGCGCGGAGGCACGAGCATCATCGTCGCGTACTACAATCCCGAGCCCGTCGCCGACGGCCTCGCCCAGGAGATCCGGCTCTCCGACGGCGCCGTGCTCACGGAGTGGATCTTCCCCGGTTCGCCGCGCGTCACATGCCCGGAAGTCGCGGGCGATTTCGTCTACTTCACCACGGCCGTGGAAGGCATGCCCGACCCGACAGTCCACGCCGGGACGATCTTCCGCGCCGAACTCCCGACCGAGGCGGCAGACTGATCGCGACCAGTGGCTTGAGACGGTGCGGATCGAGGCTAACATCGCACAATTTGGGGCGATTTCAGCGAAAAATAGCGGGATTGACGGGGACGAACTCCACTGAAGCGCTCGATCAGGAGATAGAAGAGTGCTTTGAAAGTTTTGGCGCTTTCGTTGCGGAGGACGAGGGTTTTGGAGAGCGTGCCATGGCGCATGGCGTTGCGAGAAGAGATGGCTTTGCCTTCGAGGGGGACGGGTCCGCGGGAGCGGGCGCCATTGGCACGAGCGGACTGACTGTGTTTTTCGGAGATCCTAGCGATGTTAGGAGCTGAGATAACTTCCTACCTGCCGCCGAGACTAACTCGTGGACCCGAGGCTGCAAGGCATGCGACGGGTCAAGCGATTGATAACATTCGGAAACTCAATCTGAAGTTGGTGTGACTGGCTTGGCGCGCAAGAGCGGGTCAGGAGCGGTGACACGAACATTGCCCGATTCGTAAGATTTCTTGTAACTGCTTGATCTTACTCAGAGACTTCCTTGACAAGGTATCTCTTCAGCCATTTTGTATCTGAGTGTCAGACTTTATTACTTGAGCGGGACGCCGGCAGCCTGATGCTCGCGGTAAGTCCGACGGGGCGGCAGACGGGAGAGTTAGTGCGCAAGGCGAAGGAATTCGCGCGCAGGCTCAAGATGCGGATGAAGGGCGAGGGGGGACAACGAGATCTCGCTGGCCTTTCCGAACGGATCGCGGATCGTGGGCTTGCCGGGGACGGAGGCGACGGTGCGCGGTTTCTCGGCGGTGGCGCTGTTGTTAGTGGACGAGGCGTCGCCGGTGACCGACGACTTATACATGGCGATCCGACCGATGCTGGCGGTGAGCGGGGGAGCGGAGCTACGGCCAGGAGTATTGCTGCGAGTTTCAGGATACGACAAGCGCGGTGTTCAGCCGGGACTTGATCGAGGCGGCGTTTTCGAGTGACTTCGGGCCGCTGGAGTTATGAGAGTTGGGATTCGGGTGACCTTCCGTGTGGTTGCGGCATGTGGAGCGGGTGGCAAGGCGACTGAAAGAAAATACCGGCGGCCCGGGTTTTCCGGGCCACCGGTCGGTTACAGGAGAGTATTCAGCTGATTAGCGGTAAGAACCGCACACTTGCGTTCGCAGCTTCTACTGCGCGCCGAACAGGAAATTGATGCCGGCCGTGTATCGGAAGTTATTCCGGTTGGAGGCGTTTCCGGTGAGCAGGCTGTTGGGCCGAGCCAAATAGTAATCGGCGCCGAGCGGGCGGAACGCGATGTGCTTGCTCATTTTGATATCGAGGCCGCCGCCCGCGAACATGGCGAACCCGTTTTCGGAGGCGGTCCACCGGGCAACGATCGATGGTTGCACGGAGGAAGAATGACATTCGGCGGCAGGATGGCCCCAACCACAGGCACACTGGCACTGGCGAAGGCGCCACCGAAGAGCACGTGGGCGAATGGCGTAAACCGCGAGTGATTGCGGTAGGTGAAGCGCGGCCCGGCCGTCACACTCGCGACTGTCGAATTGATGTTAAGTCCATTGAGTTCTCCCTTGGCCACGGCGCCGGCGTCGAGTACGCCGCTGAACCACCTGCTAAAGTTGTACTGAAACTGGCCATACCCGCCATTCGCATTGAAGGACGGGATATAGCCCGAATTCGGGTTGAACCGGACAAAGCTGTAGCCCAGGAAGGTTTCGTACTTGGGCCAGTCCGTCGCAGACGCTGCCATGGCGAACAGCAGCACTGCGGTAATGACTCTGACAATGTTCTTCATTCTGGTACTTATCTCCTAAGATTTGGGGGTTGCCCCCAGATATTGGCATAGACCGCGAAAAGTCTGTGACCCTTTACGTTTGAGTCCGATTGCCTCGGGACGGGTGTGGTGCTAATAGTTGGGGATAATTTTGGATTTGTGTGGTTGCGTCCGGATAGAGGGTCGTGGCGGGTTGGAGGGGACTGGCTCTACCCACTCCGCAGCGCCCCGCGAGACGACTGGTGTGAGCGGTGATTCGAGGAGAGGTCGGATAGCGCGGGAGGGCAAGACATTTTTCGGCGAAGGAACCTGCGCGGGATGGCCGAAGGCTAGGGCGTTATGGGGAGTAATCCCAGACTTCCCAGAACGGGACAACCATCGGGGAAGCGAGCACCTGATCCTGGCGGTCGATTCCTAAACGCTACGCCGTTTGAACATAGCCGCTGGCGCGGCGGACGCTACGCGTGGTGGTCTGGGTAGAGTTCGGGCTTCGGCCCGGTTGCGTTCACGATCAAGGAGGAGTACGCTTTTGGGCGATACTCCATATTTGGAAATCTCCCAATGGAGCCTTGTAGTCTACTTCCAGTGGAATATCGATTCAAATTCCAATAATGGGCTGCGTCTGCCCTAAACGCGGGCGGCTTCCTCCAAACGCCTCAATCGAAAGTGCCCCGACCCGATTTTCTCAGCCATACCGCAGTCCGTCCGCCGGGGCACTTCCGATTGAGTCATAGCGTAAGGCAGGAGTGATGGCGTTGGGAGTCTGCATCACCGCGCCGCCGCCTGTTTTTCATGGCTTGGAGCGAAATGCGTCCGCGAACTGGCACGGTGCTCATTCTTCGCGCAGGGACCTCATTGGATCCAGCCGTGACGCCCGTCGCGCCGGCCAGTAGCCGGCCGCTCCTGCCGTTGCGGCCAGCACCCCCGCCGCCAAAGACAGAGTCTGGGGATCGCTCGACCGTACTCCGTACAGGAAACTCGCAACCAAGGGTGTCGCCGCCAGAGTGACACCCAGACCCACCGCGATCCCTGATCCAATCAAGACGGCCACTTCCCCCATCACCATCCGCAGTACCTGCCATTGCTCCGCGCCAAGCGCCACGCGGATTCCGATTTCGCTCCGCCGGCGCGCAACGGTGTAGGATGTCGTGCCGTACAGTCCGATGACGGCCAGCAGTAACGCCAGCCCGCCGAAAAAGCCAGCCAGCGTGGCCAGCAATCGTTCGCGCCGAAGCGAGTTGCCTACCTGATCCGCGAGTGTGGTGAACTCAATCGACGCACTGGCGTCTACGGATGCAATCGCGCTTCTCACTCCGCCAACTAACGCGCTGGGCGCGCCGCCGGCCGGACGCACTTCCAGACTCGTGAATGGGAGATCGGTCTGACTCCACGCGGTGTAGGCCGTCGGCGGGATCGCCTTCCGCAAGTCGTTGTATTTCGCGTCTTTCACAACCCCTACGATCTCAATAGCGTCGCCCAGCGTGTCGCCCGTCCGGATGCGGAACCGACCGCCCACTGGATTGGCGCCGCGGAAGTATTTCTTCACCATCGTCTGGTTGACGATCGCGACCGCGGGTGACGACCGGGTGTCGTGCCCGTTGAAGTCACGGCCCGTCAGGAGTGGGGTGCCAATCGTCGCGAAATACCCGTCGCTGACCGCGTTGAAATACACCTGCGAATCCGCGCGCGAACCAGTGGCGGAGCCTTCGATCGCTAATTCGTGAATTCGCACGGCGTGCAGCATCGGCGTAAAGTGGGAGAGACTGGCGGACCGCACACCGGGTAAGGTACGCACGCGATCCAGAACCTGGCGGAACACCGCGTTACGACGTTCCTGCGTGTACCCGCTGCCGCGAAGATCGATGGCTGTAAGGAGCACACGGTCGGTTTCAAACCCAGGATCCAGTCCAGCCAGCCGCCAGAACGTCGATAGCAGCAGACCGGCGCCCGCTACCAGCACCGTCGAGAGAACCACCTGTCCGATAACAAGCAGTTTGGCGGTGCCGAACCCAGAGCGCCGGCCCAATGCGTGGCCCGACTTCATGGCCGCCATCGGATCGGCACGTGCTCCCCCCCACGCCGGTGCCACGCCGACAAGCAGGCCGGTGAGAATCGCGACACCGGCGGTGAAGCCGAGTACGCGCGGGTCCGGCGCCAGGTCGAGCGAAACGTCGAGGAATTTGACGAGCAGGCTGGTGCCCCACACCGCCACCAGCACGCCCAGCGCAGCACCGAGGAACGAGAGCAGGATGCTCTCCGTAAGCATTTGGCGAACCAGCCTGCCACGCCCCGAACCGAGCGCCATGCGAATCGCTATTTCACGATGTCGCGCTGCTCCCCGCGCCAGCAGGAGGTTGGACATATTCGCGCAGCCAATCAGCAAAACCATTCCGGCGATCGCCATCAGGACGAACAGCGCCTGGCGATAGTCCTCCCGGAGAGTGGACAACCCGTTTGCAGCGGTCTGGGCGGTTAACGGGAGCTGCAGCCATTTCTCCCGCTGCTGAGCCGGCCACTTCGATACAACAGTGGCGCGAAACACCTCCGGTGCAATAGCGTGCAGCCGCGCTGAGGTCGTGTTCGCCGACGTGCGCGGCTTGGGCCGGCCCAGGATGCGCAGCCACCGGCCCGACGGATCTGCGTCGAGCAAGCTGGTATCGCCGTGAAGGATTTTCTCCGCGCAGAGCGGCACCATCACATCCAGGGAAGCGCCCACCTCCGTGCCGGTGAATCCATATCCAGCGACCCCCACGATCTCGAAAGGATGATGATCCAGTGAGATCGTTTTGCCGAGAACGTCAAGCCGGCCACCGTACTGCCGCTGCCAGAAGCCGTAGGTGAGAACTGCGCCTCCAGCGCAGCCTCTGTGGTCGTCCTTGGGCGTGAAGGTCCGGCCCAGCGCCGCGGGTACGCCCAGCGTGTCGAAGAACTGTCCTGACACGTACTCGCCATTCACGTTGCGTGCTTCGCCTCCCGTGGCGAGATTGAACGCCCAGCGACTGTAAGCGAAGATCCCGGAAAACGTATCCTGCCGGTCCCGGATGCTTTCCCACACGGGATTGCTGAAGTATCCGCCGCCCCCTCCTCCCGCGGTCACCTGGAGCATTTCCTCGGGATGGCTCACCGGAAGCGCCTTGAGCATTACGGCGTCAATCAGGCTGAAAATCGCCGTGTTGGCGCCGATCCCCAGAGCGAGCGACAAGGCCGTAACCGCCGCGAATCCGGGATCATTCCGCAACGCGCGAATCGCATGACGAGAGTCTTGCCAGACAGTATCGAGCATCCAGGGTCTTCCTATGTCCCTAAGATACCAACCCGACAGTCGAACAATGCCATCCCGGCGGATTCGTCCTGCCTGGTCGCGTAGGGTTTAGGAACGCGGTCGTCACTGGTCCGAAACGGCCTTCGGGGAGATCTGAAGGACAGCCTGTTGGCACGTCATGGACCAGAACCGGACTTCAGGCCCGCAACGCATATCCGATCAGTTTCCGAGTGGCGCGCGTAAACCGCTTGGAGCCTGGCGATCGGGTCCCACACAGGCCTCGTAGCCGGGCATGACTGTTCACGTCGATTGCGCGACGGCATTCTCAGACTTGCATCAGCTCTGATAAACTCCCTCTGGACAGGTGGCACATGACGGGGAAGAAGATTCGTCAGTACATGCTGCTGGGGAAACTGGGTGCCGGGGGGATGGGCGTCGTTTATCGGGCCCACGACGAAATCCTGGACCGCCTGGTCGCCTTGAAGTTTCTCGGCCCGGACGTCGCGGCAAGCCCGCAGGCAAAGGCCCGCTTCCTGGTGGAGGCCAAAGCGGCTTCGGCTCTGGATAGCCCTCATATTTGCACCATTCACGAGATCAGTGAAACGGAAAGCGGTGAGCTGTTCATCGTCATGAGCCTTTATGAGGGGCAGACGTTGAAGGAGAGGATCGCCAAAGGTAAACTGTCGCCGGCTGAAGCGGCAGCCATGGCGGACCAGGCAGCGCGGGGTCTGCTGAGTGCGCACAAACGGGGAATCATCCACCGCGACATCAAGCCCGCGAACATCATGGTCACCACCGAGGGGACCGTGAAAATTCTGGACTTCGGCCTGGCGAAGCTCGCGCCCGATCCGGAGATTACGCAAACGATGGGAAGCGGGACTCCAGGCACGGTAGCTTACATGTCGCCCGAACAGGCGGATGGACGGCAAGTGGACACCCGCACGGATTTGTGGTCGTTGGGCGTGACGCTCTATGAAATGCTGGCCGGGGAGCGGCCGTTTCGCGGCGGCAGCGCGTCCGCGATTCTCGACGCAATCCGGCATAGTCAGGCGCCAGGCCTGGACGGCATCCCGCGGGAACTCGAGCGCATCGTGAACCGGTGCCTTGAAAAGAATCGTGAGGCCCGGTACTCCTCGGCGGAGGAATTGCTCCGTGACCTGGAGCGGTTTCAGGGCAGAGAGCGCATGGCCGGCCAGCGGGCGAAACGCATCGCCATATCCGCGGCAGCGGTGTGTGTGGCGGGCGTCATCCTGGGCACGATGACCTACCGTTCCTACAAGCGTCAGTGGGCGCGGTTTGAGGCGGTCGCTCAGGCGCGCTCCCTGGCCGGGGAGGGCCGATATACCGCCGCGTTTCGTGTGGCGGAAGAGGCGGCTCGCATTTTACCGCAGGATTCTGTGGTCGCCGCTCTCTGGCCGGAGGTCGCCCGCAACCTCTCGGTGGATTCCGAACCGGCGGCAGCGCTGGTCGAATGGAAGCCCTACCTCGACCGTGCCGCGAGTTGGACAGCGCTCGGCGCCACGCCCATTAAGGACCGCAGGCTGCCCCTGGGCGCGCTGCGGCTGCGGTTGAGTAAACAAGGATACGAGCCTCTCGAGATCGGCGCGTCGAGCGACGCATACCGGTATAAGCTGGAGGCCGCACGCTCGGCGCCGCCGGGGATGGCGCTCGTGCGTACGCTTCCCTTGCGTGCGGACCTCCGCGGGATCGGCAGCCTAAGGGTATCCCAGTTGCCGGAGTTCTACCTGGATCGTTACGAGGTCAGCAACCGCCAGTTTCGCGAATTCGTTGCGAACGGGGGGTACGGCAGGCAGGGATACTGGAAGGTCCCCATCGTTAAAGACGGGCGCACGGTTCGGTGGGAGGAGGCCATGAAGATGTTGGTCGACGCCACGGGGCAGCCGGGACCAGCCGCGTGGGAGGCGGGTTCCTATGCCGATGGTACGGCCGACGAACCCGTCACCGGAGTCAGTTGGTATGAAGCCGCGCCATACGCCGAGTTTGCAGGCAAGAGCCTGCCGACGGTTTACCACTGGGTGCAGGCGGGAGCAAATCCGAATGAGATTGCGTATCAGGTGCCGCTCAGTAACTTTGCCAGCGCCGGCTTGTGGCCGGTGGGGCGCTCGGGTGCGGTTGGGCCATTTGGGACTTTCGACATGGGCGGCAACGCAAGGGAGTGGTGCTGGAACGAAAGCGACGGCAGGCGGTTCATTCTTGGCGGGTCCTATGCCGATCCGAATTATATGCTGACGCGGGGCGAGACGGCCCCGCCGCTGGACCGGTCCCGTACGAATGGTTTTCGCTGCATGAAGTACAAGGCCAATGATGGCGCCGCGGGCAAACTGACGGCGCCCCTGGCCCCATATGCTCCTCCCAAATACCTCACTGCCCCTCCCGCCGGCGACGAGGAGTTTCAGCTATACCGCAGACTTTACCAATATGAGAAGACCCCGCTCGCCGCGGAGACAAAGGCGCGCGACGACAGCTCCGACTCCTGGCGCGGCGAGAAGATCGAGTTCCGCGCGGCTTACGGTTCGGAAAAGGTGGTCGCCCAGCTCTTCCTGCCCAAACAGGCGAGAGCTCCTTATCAATGCGTTGTGTTCTTTCCCAGCTCGTCCGCAAACCGGCGCGGCCGGTCGGACGATATTCAGCCGGAGACTTACATCCTGCGCAGTGGAAGAGCGATGCTGTATCCCGTTTACAAAGGTACGTTGGAACGATTCGTGCCGGGTTCGATAGACGATCCCATTTGGATGAGAGACGGGACGATTGACGAGAGCAAGGACCTCGGCAGGTCGCTGGACTACCTGGAAACACGCAACGACATCGACATGCAGAAGTTGGCGTACCTGGGCCAGAGTTGGGGCAGCGAGGTGGCGCCGATGCTGCTCGCCTCGGAGAGCCGGATACGCACGGCCGTGCTGCTCTCGGGAGGAATGGCGTCGATGTTCGGGGCCCTGCCGGAGATCAATGCGGCCAACTTCCTGGGTCGCGTCAGGATTCCCATTCTGATGGTGAACGGCATATATGACGTGGTTCTGCCGCCAGAGACGTCTCAACAGCCGATGTTCGAGCGATGGGGAACCGCGCGTGCCAACAAGCGGTACGCCCAAGTTGCATCCGGGCATTGGGTGACCGCCCCCGAGGTACGCAATGAGACTATCCGCGAGGTTCTGTCGTGGCTGGACGACAAGTTGGGCAAGCCCGCCCGGCACTAGATGACTCCGCCATCTACCATCGCGCACTACCGCATCACGTCCAAACTCGGTGAGGGCGGAATGGGCGCCGTGTACCGCGCGACTGACACCAAGCTCAATCGCGACGTCGCGATCAAAGTGCTGCCGCCCGCCTTTGCGGAGAACACCGCTCGCATGGCCCGCTTCGAGCGGGAAGCGCAGGTGCTGGCCAGCCTCAATCATCCCAACATCGCCGCCATTTACGGGATTGAAGCCGGCGCGATCGTCATGGAACTGGTAGACGGTACCGATCTCAAAGGCCCCGTTCCGGTCGATACCGCGATCGCCTACGCGCGTCAGATCGCCGCCGGTCTCGAAGCCGCGCACGAGAAGGGCATCATCCACCGCGACCTCAAACCGGCCAACATCAAGGTCACAGCCGGCGGCACGGTTAAGCTCCTGGACTTCGGCCTGGCCAAGGCCACCGAGCCGGGCGCCACCGGCTCCAGCCCCACGATGTTGCCGACGATATCGCTCGCCCTAACGCAGGACAGCATGATTATCGGCACCGCCGCCTACATGAGCCCCGAGCAGGCGCGCGGCAAGCCCGTCGATAAGCGCACGGACATCTGGGCCTTCGGCGTCGTGCTATACGAAATGCTCACCGGTCGCCAGTTGTTCGGCGGCGGCGAGACCGTCACCGATACCCTCGCCTCCGTCGTCAAAGACGTGCCCGACCTCACCAGAGTCCCCGCGGAGACGCCCCCGCACATTCGCCGCCTTCTCGACCGCTGCCTGTCTAAAGACGCCAACACCCGCCTCCGCGACATCGGCGAAGCGCGCATTGCGCTGGAAAGCCCTCTTCCACCTGAGCCGCCGGTAGATGCACTTCAGCGGCGGGATATCCTGCCGTGGATCGCCGCGGCGGTTTTCGCCATCAGCACACTCGCGTTGGCGGTCTTGTGGCTGCGCCGTCCGACCGACGACGTACGGATGCTCAAGTTCGCCGTGCTGCCTCCGGAGAAGGGCCACTTCGTGGCCAACAGCTATCCCGCGGTTTCGCCCGACGGCCGTCACCTGGCGTTCGCCGCGTCGAGCGAAGGCAAGACACAGCTCTGGATCCGCGATCTCCATACGTCCGTGGCCCGGCCTCTTCCCGGCACCGACCGCGCATTCGAGCCGTTCTGGTCCCCGGACAACCGGTCGGTCGCGTTCTTTGCTGATCACAAGCTCAAGAAGGTCGATCTCGGCGGGGGGCCGGCCGTTACGGTTTGCGACGCCGTCAACAGCCGCGGCGGAAGCTGGAGCCCGAACGATGTGATCGTCTTTAACCCCGGCCTGAACACCCCGCTTTTCCGCGTTCCGGCCGCCGGGGGGACAGCCACTCCCCTCACCACGCTGGACGAGGCTGCCGGCGAGATCGGCCACCGCTCTCCCTGGTTCCTTCCCGATGGTCGGCACTTCCTGTTTACTGCCCGCAACGGAAATCCGGATATGACCGCGATCTACGTAGGCGATTTGGAATCCAAGGAGCGGCGCCGCTTGTTCGCTGCCGCTTCCAACCCGGTCTACACAGCGCCCGGTTTTCTGCTCTTCATGCGGGCGAAAAGTCTGATGGCGCAGGGCTTCGATGCGTCAGGGCTGCGGGTAACGGGCGAGCCCTTCCCCGTCGCCGAGCAGGTGGATTACGTGGAGGCGTATGTTCAGGGCCAGTTTGCGGCGTCGCAAAACGGAGTGTTGGCTTACTACTCAGGCGGCGCGTCCGACGACTTGCAACTTACTTGGTTCGACCGCGCTGGAAAGCCGCTTGGAACCGTAGGCCTGCCTGGATTCATGCGGCCGGCCATTTCCGCGGACGGTGGAACGGTGGTAACCGAACGCGCGAATGCGCTGACGGGCTCCATCGACCTCTGGCTTGACGATCTGGCTCATGGCACGGACTCCCGCTTCACCTTCGATCACAGCATGAACACGAACCCAGTCTGGTCTCCGGATGGCACCCTCATTCTCTTCTCCTCCAACCGTTCCGGGAAGTCTGGTCTCTACCAGAAAGCCGTGGCTGGCGCCGGCAGGGAAGAACTCCTCTACGAGGCAGCAGACGAAGCGACTCCCACCGACTGGTCCCGCGATGGACGTTTCGCCATCTTCGACACCCGGAGCTCAAAGACCAAATACGATCTCTGGGTCTTACCGCTTACGGGAGACCGGAAGGCGTTTCCCTTTCTGCAAACCGAGTTCTCCGAAAGTTCCGGGAAGCTTTCGCCGGACGGACGCTGGCTGGCCTACGTGTCCGACGAAACCGGTGGATTAGAGGTGTATGTGCAGAGTTTTCCGGGCAAAGAAGGCAAGTGGCAGATTTCGGCCAAGGGCGGAACACGTCCGGTGTGGAGCCGCGACGGCAAGGAGCTTTTCTATAACGCGCCGGAGAACAAACTGATGGCGGTGGATGTAAAGAGCGGCGCCAGGTTCGAACACGGTGCGGCACACGCACTGTTTGAGTTTCGGGGGTCGAACTCGTTCGACGTCACGCGCGATGGGAAGCGTTTCCTGCTGGCCAGTTCTCTGGAACAGGAGGCGAATCCGGAGTTGACCGTGGTCATCAACTGGCACGCGGGGATGAAAAAGTAACTATTGCATCCCTCCTCCGGCGACCGCCTCGGCCTCTACGAAGATTGTCGCGCCCTTCGGTGCCGGCGGTATGGGCGAAATACCGGGTCCGCGATCGCAAGTTGAATCGCAACGTCGCGATCAGCGTGCTGCCTGCGACGTGTGGCCGGATTGCTCGGAGCGAGGGGATCGTGTGAGGAAAGTGGGCTTTTCGTAGAAGGGCCCCAAACGGCCTTCGAGGAAATGAGCATCCAGTGTCGGTACGTCTGCCAGAACCGGACTTCACGGGCTTTGCTGGTGGGAAGGGGTTTCGCGACAGCCATCATCGGACGGATTGGATCCCTTCTCCGAGATGTCGGAAGCCAGTCTACGATAGCCGGTTTGTCTGCCGGAACCGCTACGCCCAGTGCGCAATCGGAGCATTCCTACGGCGACTACCATCCATGTGGATTCCTTCGGATTACCGGTGTTGCAGTGCGATCCCGGATGCTTCCGTAGTAGGCTACACTGAGTCCACCGTGAATCCGCTTTCGGCCGGCGAAAAACTCGGACCGTATGAACTTCTGTCACCGCTCGGCGCAGGCGGGATGGGCGAAGTGTGGAAGGCTCGCGATACGCGCCTCGATCGCATCGTAGCCATCAAAGTCTCCCAAGAGCGTTTCAGCGAACGATTCGAGCGCGAAGCGCGCGCCATCGCCGCGCTGAACCATCGGCACATCTGCATCCTGTTCGACGTAGGGCCTGACTACCTCGTCATGGAGTACATAGAAGGTAAACGCGTCGCCGGGCCGTTGGACATTCCGGAAGCGCTGCGTCTTGCCAGCCAGATTGCCGACGCCCTCGACGCGGCGCACACGCGCGGCATCGTACACCGCGACCTCAAGCCGGGCAACATATTGGTCACCCGATCGGGGGATGTCAAACTCCTCGACTTCGGCCTCGCCAAAATGATCGGGAGCGCCGTCGCGGCGACGTCAGAAGGAGGATTGACCAAATCGCTGACACAAGAGGGCGTCATCGTCGGCACACTCCAGTACATGTCGCCCGAGCAACTGCAAGGCAAGAACATCGATTCCCGAAGCGATATTTTCTCGTTCGGCGCCGTGCTGTACGAACTCCTGACCAATCGAGCGGCCTTTCACGCCCCGAACCCTGCGAGCATGGTTGCGGCGATTCTCACGTCGCAACCCGGGCTGGTGTCAGATCTTGTGCCGCTCGCGTCGCCGGCGCTCGACCGCCTGCTCCGAAAATGCCTGGCCAAGGATCCGGAGGACCGATGGCAATCCGCGCGCGACCTGCGTGAGGCGCTGAACTGGATTGCGGAAGACCCTCCCGGCAGGTCTTCCCGCCTTGCGCCACGGGAGGCCGTGGCGACAAATCGTCGCGGCGCGCTGCCGTTCTGGATCGCGGGCGCGCTGCTCGCGGTTACTGCGGCCGGGCTTGGAGGTTATCTTCTGCACGAGGGCCGCGGCCAACCAGCCACCACCCGACTGACTATCCCAATCGAGTTCTCGGTGGCGTCTCGCCCCGCTCTCTCTCCCGATGCCTCCCAGATCGCGTTTGTCACGGGGGACACCAACGGAACCCAGCTCTGGGTTCGGCGCCTTTCTTCGTACCAGACAAAACGGATCCAGGGAGGAGAGAATGTAACGGAGGTTTTCTGGTCTCCCGAAGGTAAGGAAATTGCGTTCGTTGCCGGGACGGAACTGCGGCGGGTCGACGTGGCCAGCGACGAGCGACGCGTGGTCTGCCGCCTACCGCAGTCCGCATCGGTCGGCGCCGGTTCGTGGGGCTCGTCGGGCGTCATCCTAGTCTCAACAGAAGAAGCAATCTACCGGGTCCCCGCGAGTGGCGGAGAGCCTGTAGCGGTGACTCACGTGAATCGATCCCTCGGCGAACTGAAACACCTGACGCCGCGCTTCCTTCCCGATGGCCGCCGATTCCTGTTCCTGGCTGTAAACCAACGAGAGCAGGACAGCATGGTCTATGAAACGAGCCTCGATTCCCCGCAGTTACAGCGGATTCTGGCGAATCGGGTCGGCCCAGTTTATCTCATCGGCGGCGATCTACTGTTCGTGAGAGAATCGGCCCTGATACTTCAGCCCTTCGACTGGAAGACAGGGCGGTTACGTGGCGCTGAAACAGCGCTTGACGAGCGCGTATACGCGTTTGCCGGCTCCTACAGTCCCCTGGCGGACTTCTCCGCGACTGCCGACACCCTCGTTTACCAGCCGGAAGGTCCGCCGCAAACTGAGATGGTCTGGTTCGATCGCCAGGGAAACCGGCTATCTGCCATTGGGAAGGTAGCCGGGTACACGAATCCCGCGCTCTCGCCCGACCAGAGCCGTGTGGCCGTCGCGATCGCCGATCCAAAAACAAATTTTCGAGATCTCTGGCTGATCGATTCGCGCGGCGGCATGCTGCAACTGACCGATGATCCCAAGGACGACTTTAACGCGGCATGGTCGCCCGACGGCGCGAGAATCGCCTTCAGTTCCGACCGCAAAGGAGTTCGCGACGTCTACGTCCAGAGCGCGTCGGGAGCGGGACCCGCAGAGTTGTTGTTGTCTGACGCGGTTGCCAAAAGCGTCGAAGGGTGGTCGCCAGACGGAAAATTGGTGATCTATAACAACGGTGGCGGCATCATGGCGGTGCCAGTTGAAGGCGAGAGAAATCCATTCGTGGTGGTCCCCGCCTCGACACTGGCAGATCAGGGCGCAATCTCGCCCGACGGCAAATGGATCGCGTACCGAACCCACGCTGCCGGCCGGATCGAAGTATACGTGCAGACCTTTTCTTCCGGCGGAGCGCGGTGGCAGATATCGACGGACGGGGGAGGGGAGCCCTCCTGGCGTCACGACGGCAAGGAGTTATATTTCACGCGCGATCGTCAACTCTATGCCGTGGACATCAAGGCCACGCCATCCGGCATCGAACACGGTCCACCCCGGCTCCTCTTCACTGCCCCATTTGCAGCCGAAATTCGGCGGAACCGCTACGCGCCGGCCGCAGACGGCAACCGGTTTTTGATTAACACTCAAGGGGAGCGTCTCGACCGACAGGCTCGCATCGTGTTGAATTGGCGTGCCAGCCTCAACAGAAGGTGACGTTGATCGGCTGTTGACGCCGCGCGGCCGCCTTACTCGGAGTGCTTTCGCGCGGCAAAAACATCGTAAGGTGTCCCATTGGCAAATGGAATGTTCGTCAGTACGTTTTGCATGTCCTCCGCCGGGTAGACATACTTCAGCCACGACGATGGGGCAAGCCGGTTCCGGGCACAGCGTTGTGAAGAGCACGCCGCGAACATTGGGTCGACTTCGGTGCCGAATTAGGCCAGGAAGGCGATTTCGAATCGGATCCCGCGCTATCCGGAAATAAATCCACGAAGCCGTGTAAACGTCCCAACCATCGAGGGGTTCTGCGAGGCCGGCGATTCCAGTCGTGAGCTTCTCGTATACTGATCCGAAACGGCCTTCCGGGAGATCACTCCGAGTTTCCCAGATCCGGACTTCGGGCAAACAACCCGGTCAAAGGAGGAAGTCGTGCCCATTGTCCGGATAGCGCGTAGTCCATTGCATATGCCAGTCGAGTGCCGGTAGCAGGACGAAGGTGGTACGATTGCCGTACTCCGCGCGATGACTCCGCCGACCACGATCGCCCACTACCGAATCACCTCCAAGATCGGCCAGGGGGGCATGGGGACGGTATACCGCGCCACGGACACGAAGCTGGAACGCGAAGTTGCGATCAAATTGCTGCCCGAGCAGTTCGCCGAGGATAGCGGCCGCGTGGCGCGCTTCTCGCGGGAAGCCAAGGTGCTGGCCGCGCTCAATCACCCCAACATCGCAGCCATCTACGGCGTGGAAGGGTGCGCATTGGTGATGGAACTGGTAGAGGGAAAAACCCTGGCCGGACCACTGCCGCTGGATACTGTCCTGGACTATGCGCGGCAGATCGCCGATGCCCTGGACTATGCCCACGAGAAGGGGATTATCCATCGGGATCTGAAGCCGGCCAACATCATGGTCACGCCCGAGGGCGTGGTCAAGGTGCTGGATTTTGGGCTTGCCAAAGCGGTTGCGGACCGCGGGGGAACGGCTTCGGAGAGTTCACCTACGCTCACGCTGGATGAGACCGAGGCCGGCGTGGTGATGGGGACGGCCCGGTACATGGCACCGGAGCAAGCCCGAGGGAAGCCGGTGGATCAGCGGGCGGACATTTGGGCGTTCGGAGTGGTGCTCTACGAGATCCTGACTGGCAAGTATCTGTTCCAGGGCGAAACCGCGTCCGACACCATCGCCGCGGTTCTTACGCTGGAGCCGGACTGGGACGCAGTACCGTCAAGGGTACAACGGGTGCTGCGGCCGTGTCTGGAGCGAGATCCGAGGAAGCGGCTGCGCGACATCGGGGATCTCAGGTTACTGCTGGAGGAAGGGCCGGCGATTATTCCGAAATCAAGGCACTGGGCCGGCCGCGCCGCGATAGGAGCTTTGGCGCTGGTATCGATCTCACTGGCAGGCATGCTCTGGCGCGCGAACCGAACCGAAGCTCGTCCGCTGATTCGTTTCGATGCAGATCTGGGTTCCGCGGCCATAGACATGTCGCCCTCCGGCTCGGAGATCGCTGTTTCTCCCGACGGCTCGCTGTTTGCATACACGGTGCGTCTGGAAGGTGGTGGGTTCGCAATCGCCACCCGGCAGCTGGATCAGGCCGACGCCGTCGTGGTGCAGGGCACCGAGGGCGGCAACCGACCATTCTTCTCGCCCGACGGGCAGTGGCTCGGATTCTTCGCCGCGAGCAAATTGAAGAAGATTTCGGTTCATGGCGGGCCGGTGGCGACGCTCTGTGACGCCCCGGGTTCTCGCGGCGCATCGTGGGGACCTGACGGCTATATCGTCGCGAGCCTCACCTTGGGTGGCGGGCTGTTCCGCGTGCCCGATGGCGGCGGCAGTCCGCAGGCGCTCACCGACCCTGCCGCCACCAAGGAGGCTACCCATCGCTGGCCGCAGGTGCTGCCCGGCGGCCGCACGGTGCTCTTTACCGGTCACGCAACTACCGCCAATTACGACGAAGCGAACATCGAGGTCCTGTCGCTCGAGACCGGTAAGTTGAAGGTGGTTCACCGGGGCGGCTACCACGGACGGTACGTGCCCACCGGCCACCTGTTATATGTCAACCGATCGACCTTGTATGCCGTGCCCTTCAACCTGAATCGCTTGGAGGAACAGGGGGCTTCCGTGCCATTGCTGGGGGATGTGGCAGGCAATCGCAGCAATGGGACGGGACAATTCGATGCCCGTAGCGGCATGCTGGTTTACTCCAGCAATCGGTACGCACCGAAGAAGTGGCCGGTAGTCTGGATCGACCGCGAGGGCCGGCAGCAGGCGATCCCCCTTGAGCCAGGCCGGTATTCGCAGCCGCGCATCTCGCCCGATGGGGCGCGGCTGGCGATGACGGTGACGCAGGAATCCGGCAGCGACATCGAGGTTTTCGATTTCCAGCGACAGACCATGACACGCATGACTTTCACGCAGAACAACAGCCATCCTGTTTGGGCGCCGGATGGGAAACACCTTGTTTTCCTGAAGGAATCGTCGCATCTGCTGTCCATGCGGTGGATGCGTGCGGACGGGGCGGGTGAAACACGAACGCTGTTCGAGGATAAGAACGAATTGATTCCATGGTCATTCTCGCCGGACGGCCATCTTGCCTTTACGTGGCTGGCGACGGACGCCACGTATCATCTCTGGACTCTGCCGTTGGATCTGCACGACCCCGACAGTCCCAAGGCCGGGCCGCCCGCAACTCTGGTGCACACGCGGTTTACCGTGGCGAATCCGGCTTTTTCTCCGGACGGACGATGGATTGCGTATCACAGCGGCGAAGCGCCGCCCGGAATTTATGTACGGCGGTTTCCACCGGGTGCGGGGGACGATTCGGCCAAGTGGCAGGTTTCGATTGGCGGCGACACTCCCGCCTGGTCACGGACCAGCCGGGAATTGTTCTTTGAAAAGGACGGCCGTTTCATGGTGGTGAATTATGACGCGTCACAGGATTCGTTTTCCGTGGACAAGGAGCGCGCGTGGTCGACTGAGCCACTCCCCATGACTATGAATCTGGGCAGTGATGCCTGGAAAAGCGACATGGCGCCAGACGCGAAGCGGTTTCTGGTGTTTCCCATGCCGGAGAAGGATCGCGAGGCCGCAAGGCGCGTCCATGTATTCGTCCTGCTGAACTTCTTCGACGAGTTGCGGCGGCGCGTGCCGGTGCACTAACTTCCCGGATGGCCCCGAGTCGTTCGCCCACTCGGAAGGAATGAAGACACCGCGCCACGTGGTTGCGTGCTTATCGGCTCCAGGGAAATATCCTTCTGCCGGTAAGCCGCCAGCGGTTCAATCCTCACCTGCGTATGCAGGCCTGTTTCAAGTCCACCGTTTTCACAAGGTACAATCGTGGACGCCATGCCCCTCGCATCCGGAACAAGGCTCGGGCAATATGAAGTCCTCTCCTTACTGGGAGCCGGCGGCATGGGTGAGGTCTATCACGCGCGGGATCTCCGGCTTGGACGAACGGTGGCGCTCAAGTTCCTTCGCGAACGTAACCTCACCGATCGCGGCTCGGTCGAGCGATTCCTGCGGGAGGCTCGTGCGGCTTCCGCGCTCAACCATCCGAACATCGTAACTATTTACGATGTAGGCGATACCGCCAACGGCCGTTACATCGCCATGGAGTTTATCGAAGGCCAACCCCTCCGTTCCCTCGCCGCTGCCGGTGTCCCTATCGAGAAATTGCTTGACGTCGGTGGCCAGGTCGCGAAGGCCCTGACCGTCGCTCACGCCGCCGGTATCGTGCACCGCGATATCAAACCGGAAAACATCATGATCCGCGCCGACGGATACGTCAAGGTGCTGGATTTCGGCTTGGCGCGCGTACCCGCTGCAACCGGCGCCGACGATGAAACCGAGACCGGCGTGGTGACCAATCCAGGCGCGGTGTTGGGCACCGTCCGCTATATGTCTCCCGAGCAGGGAAGAGGAGAAGCCGCAACCACCGCCGCCGATATCTTCGCCCTCGGCATCGTTCTTTACGAACTGGCGACCGGCCGGCATCCGTTCGACGCCAAATCGCAGATCGGCGTCCTGCACGCCATTTTGTCCGAATCGCAAGTTCCGGCGTCGCGGCTCAGGCCGGGCATTCCCATCGCTCTGGAGGCCCTGATTGCGCGTATGCTGCAGAAAGATCCTCGCCTGCGGCCTGCCGCCCCCGAAGTGGAGCGGGCGCTGGCGGTATCCAAGACTCCGGCGGAGGCGAACCCTGCCGCGGCCGTAGTGCCCGCGCCACAACGTATTGTAGGCCGCACGAAGCCGCTGGCCGAGCTGCGCAGCGCGTTCGAAACCGCCGCCGCCGGCCGCGGGCTCATAGTGTGCGTCGCCGGCGAGCCAGGCATCGGCAAAACGACGCTGGTGGAGGAGTTCCTTGCCGGGCTGGCCGTACACCCGGGCGGCTGCCACGTTGCGCGCGGCCGGTGCTCGGAACGGCTCGCCGGCAGTGAAGCCTACCTGCCGCTGCTGGAAGCGCTGGAAAGCCTTCAACATGGTCCGGCCGGCGACTCGATCACGCGCAGCATGAAGCTGGTCGCCCCTACCTGGTACGTGCAGATCGCGCCACTGGCTGCCGAGGATTCTTCGTTCACCCGCGTTCTGGCCGAGGCCAAAGCCGCTTCGCAGGAGCGCATGAAGCGCGAGTTGATGGCGTTCCTGCAGGAGATCTCCGCGCACATCCCGCTGGTGATCTTCTTTGACGACCTGCACTGGGCTGATGTCTCCACGGTGGACCTGCTCTCCTATCTGGGAAGCCAGTGTGCCTCCACGCGCCTGCTGCTGGTCGGCACTTACCGGCCCTCGGAGCTGCTGGCGGCGAAACATCCTTTGTTGCCCCTGAAGCTGGAGATGCAGTCTCACGGCGTGTGCCGCGAGATCTCGCTGGAATTTCTGACCCGCGACGATATCGAACTTTACCTGGCGCTCGAATTTCCAGAGAACCGCTTCTCGCCCGCCCTGGCCGCGCTGATCCACGCCAAAACGGAAGGTAACCCCCTGTTCATGACAGACCTGGTCCGATATCTGCGCGACCGCGGCGTCATCGCCACGGACCAGGGGCGCTGGAAGCTGGCTCAAGCTGTCCCGGATGTCGAACGCGGCCTGCCGGAATCGGTGCGCAGCATGATCCAGAGGAAGATCGATCGGCTCAGCGATGCCGACCGGCGGCTTCTGTCCGCAGCGAGCGTGCAGGGGGACGAGTTCGACGCGGCAGTCGTGGCCACGGCATTGCACCTCGATCCGGCCGAGGTGGAAGAGCATCTCGACTCGCTGGACAAGGTTCACAGTTTTGTGAAGCTTTTGAGTGAGCGCGAATTTCCCGATGCCACCCTGACCCTGCGTTACCGGTTCGTGCACAGCCTCTATCAGGATGCGCTGTACGGCGCTCTTGCCGCGACCCGCAAGGCGTCGTTGAGCCTGGGAGTGGCCCAGGCTCTGCTCGAGTTCCACGGCGAGCGAAGCACGGAGATCGCCGCGGAGCTGGCACTGCTGTTTGAGGCGGGCCGGGACTTCGCGCGAGCGTCCGACTACTTCATGGTGGCGGCAAAGAATGCAATGGCGGTCTACGCCAGCCAGCAGGCGATCGGGCTGCTGCAGCGGGCGATCGGGAACGCCGAAAAACTGCGCGAGGAGGCTCGCTACACTCGCGTGCACAGGTCGGCGCTGCAATTGGCGCGGATTTATGAGACTGTGCGGCGTATCCAGGACGCGCTCGATGCCTACGACCTCGCGGATCGATCGGCGGCTGCCGCGCACGATATCGACGGGCAGATCCAGGCGATTTGCGCCAAGGGCAACACACTGATCTTCATGGCAAAGGATGCAGCCGGATGCCAGGAGCAATGTCGCCGGGCATTCGAGCTGGCGCAAGGACAGGGGTCGAGTGAGTCGCTCGCCGCCGTGGACATGGTCCGATATCTGGAGCGGATTTGCGCCGGCGATTTTAACGTCGCGCTGGAATGCTATGAACGCGCCCTTCCTGTCCTGCGGGAGAAGGGATTGTCGCCGGCAAATCTGCTGGGATTGAACATGCGCGGCGCATTCCATATCTGGCGCGGCGAGACCGGGCAAGCGATCGAGGTGCTGGATTGGTCTCTGGAAAAGGCGCGCGCGGTCGGCGATCTGCCGCGCATCGTGCAAAACCATTTTTGGCGCGCCGTGTCGCTCGGCCGCCGGGGACGCCTGGGAGAGGCGCTGGAGGTGACGAGGGAGGCGCAGCGGCTGGGCGAACTGACCGGCGAACGCGTGCAGGTAGCACGCTTTCCGAACACCCTGGGATGGCTCCATCGCGAATTGCAGGATCTGGAAGGAGCGCTGAAACTGGATTTGGAAGGCATCCGGCTCACCCAGGAGATCGGTGAGAAGGAGGCGGAAATCAACTCGCAAATTAATGCCGGCCAGGCTTATCTTTTGCTCGGCGAACCGCAACGCGCGTTCGAGCATCTGCAGCAAGCCGGTGTTTTGCTGGGGCCGTTCCAGTGGTTCAAATGGGTTTTCCAGACCCGCCTGGAAGCGGAATGGGCCTCGTACTGGATAGCCCGGGGCGACACCAGGCAGGCCGGCATCCATGCACAGGCGGCGTTGGCTATCACCCGGCGGTCGCTGGTGCGCAAATATATGGCGTGGTCGCACCGGCTTCTAGGCGTTATCGCCGCGCAGGAAGACCGTGTTGAGGATGCGGCTCGCGAATACGAGGCAGCGCTGGGAATTCTTGGGCAGTTTCCATGCCCGGGAGTCGAGTGGGTGGTGCGCAAGTCTTGTGCCAGTTTGGCGCGAATGATCGGAGACAGCGTCGTGGCCGGCGAACAAACCTCCCATGCGGTCGCGATTGTACAGGGTTTGGCCGATTCGGTGGGCGATGGGAATCTGCGCGAGAAGTTGCTGATGTCGCGCGCCGTTCGGGAAATGAGAGATTCCAGATACAGCAGTTCTGGAACGTAGCAGATTGCGGAAGAACCGCTGGGACGATGCCTACATCGACCAACTTCTGCTCGTGAAAAAGAACGGGGCGAATTGATCCGGCAAACGCGGCTCTGGCCGGATTGTCCCACTCGTACAGAGCTTAGATCGATCCCGCCGCCCCGGTGACCTCGGAATTCCCCAGAAACGGCCTTCGGGGAGATCACCCCCGCTTCCGCCATCGCCTCTCAGCGTTTGGGCGTTACACGAGCAGATCCGCAAACTCGATTCTCCTGTGTACCAAAGCCCCAGAAGCGATGATTGGAGGTTCCGTCAGCCTTTGACTTCCTTGGCGATGTGCTGGGCTAGTCGCTCTACCGCTTCTGCAACTTCCGCGGAGGGTGATTCGCGATGGTCGAATTTGATCCCTTCAATTCCGATGACCCTCAGCTTGCAGGGAAGCTGGCCGAGGGCACGAGCCAGTTCGATCGCCTCCGCCACCCCGAGAGCGTGAGTGGAACAACGAAACCGGCCCACCGGCAAAGGAGCTTTCCGGGCATCCCAGATCGTGATCGTTCCCGGCGGAGCGCCACTCATCACAGCGTCAACCACGATGACGTCCGCCCACCCGCTCCAGGCGTCGATCAGCGCCAGCCCCTCACCGCCAAGCTCGTGTGCCTCTATCCCTAGTTCGGTGAGCTTTCGGGCGACCAGCAAGCCGGCGGCGTCGTCTGCCCGGTCGGGATTTCCAAAGCCGAGTATCAGCACTCGTCACTCCCGCTCTACCTGAAGCCGCAAAAAGTGAGTGGCGCAAGAGATGCATGGATCGTAATTACGTATCGCTTGCTCACACTTCCAGGTGACTTCCTCGTTCGGGCGGCCGGCTACCTGGGAAACGAAGTGCCAGAGATCGTCTTCGATGCGCTTCTGGTTCTGGGAAGTCGGCGGCACGATCTTGGCGAGGCGAATCAGACCTCGATCGTCTATCACATACCGGTGATAAAGAGTGCCGCGAGGCGCTTCGGTAGCTGCCCAGCCGGCACCCGCCCGGCCCCGAACGTCGGCCCGTGGCGAGGCGGGTTGACGGTACTCCCGCAGTATCCGCAGCGCTTCCCAACAGGCATAGACCATCTCAATCGCGCGCACCACGATGCTGCGAAATGGATTCCGGCAAGGCACCGTCAACCCGCACTCCACCGCCACTTGCTGTGCCACATCCGGTAACTGCGGGAAATTCAAATTGAATCGTGCCAGGGGTCCCACCAGGTAGGAGTTGCCGGTCTCGCGCAGCAGGGAATGCAGTGCATTCGAGTGCTTTACCTGCTGCTCCACAAAATGCTCGTCATACTCGGCCACGTCGATGTCCAGGCCCTTGTTCGATATCAGCCGGCCTTCATTGAACGGGTATTCCCGCGGGTGGGAAAGCGCCACAAACTCATAATCCTCCTCGAAATCGGGGAACTCGAATCCCGCCACCAATTTAGCGGCTGCCAGCGATTCATCCAGCGCCCGCTTTAGATCGTCACCCAGCAGTTGAAGCTCACTTTCCGTGGGAACCCTGTAAAATCCCCCGACCGCAACCGAAACCGGGTGAATTTCGCGTCCTCCCAGCAAGCGTGACGATGCGGTTGCCGGTCTTTTTCAAGCGCAGGCCCTGCTCTACCAGGCCGCGATGGTCGCGAGCCATCTGGATCGCATCCGGATAGCCGAGAAAATCCGGCGCATGGAGCAGGAAAACGTGCAAGGCGTGGCTTTCGATCCACTCGCCGCAGTAGAAGAGTCTCCGCAGGAGCCGTATTGCCGGATCGATGGTCACATCCAACGCGCGCTCGATGGCGTGCACGGCGCTCATCTGGTACGCGATCGGGCAAATGCCGCAAATACGCGCGACGAGATCCGGGACTTCGGAGAAGTGACGGCCACGCAGAAACGCCTCGAACAAGCGCGGCGGCTCGAAGATTCGAAGCTGGACATCCGTCACCCGATCGCCCTTGAGCTTGATGAGCAGCGCCCCTTCGCCTTCGACCCGCGCAAGATAGTCGACCTTGATGGTGCGGCTCTTGTGAGTGGCCTTGCTCATGATCGTTCGCATTCCTCGCTCGCCTTGCGAAACTGCCAGGCCCAGGCATTGAATCCGCGAAACGCTCGCCCGATCTGCTGGTCGTCTTGTCCCAGAATTCGAAACTGGCTGCTCAGCGATTCCGTGTTCGGGCTCTCCATGGGTCCATAGCAGCCGTAACATCCGCGGTTGAAGGCCGGACAGATGGCGCCGCATCCGGCGTGCGTCACCGGTCCCAGGCACGGGACCCCCTGCGCCACGGCGATGCACACGTTGCCGCGCCGTTTACATTCCATGCAGACGCTGTAGGTGGGAACGTTCGGTTTCCTGCCGGCGAGGGTGGCGCTGATCAGTTCGATCAATTGGTGCTTGTTGATGGGACATCCCCGCAGTTCGAAATCCACGGGCACGTGCTCGGCAATCGGCGTCGACGATTTCAAGGTGCTGATGTACTGGGGTGTTGCGTAGACCACACGGACGAACTCGTCGACGTCCTGCCAGTTGCGCAGCGCCTGGATCCCCCCGGCGGTAGCGCACGCTCCAATCGTGATCAACTTGTGGCACTGCCGGCGCACCTGCTGAATGCGCTCGGCGTCGTGATGGGTAGTGATCGATCCTTCCACCAGGCCGATGTCGTAGGGCCCCTTCAACATGCTCCGGCTGGCCTCCGGAAAGTAGACGATATCCACCGCGTGCGCAACTCCCAGCAGGTCGTCTTCCGCATCCAGCAGGCTCAACTGGCAGCCGTCGCACGAGGCGAACTTGAAGACGGCGATCCTCGGTTTTGCCCGAACTTTAGAGTTCATGTTTTTCGAGCAGGCTCCGTAAGCGGTCGTAGGCGAAGATAGGCCCGTCCTTGCAGATGAAGTGAGGGCCATACTGGCAGTGGCCGCAAAATCCCACGGCGCATTTCATGTTGCGTTCCATCGAGAGGTAAATGTTGCTGGCCGCCACGCCGCGGTTTTCCGTGAGCTCGGCAATCACGTACCGCATCATGATCTCGGGTCCGCAGATCAGCACCACAGTCCGGTCGGGCTGCAGGCGCAGGTAGCGGAAAAGCGTCGTGACCACGCCTACACGACCGCGCCAGCTCACGCCTCCGTAATCCACGGTGGTCAGCACCTGGCTGTCGGGTGCGCGCGACCAGGAGCTCAATTCCTTGCGGTAGAGGAGGTCGCGGGGACTGCGCGCGCCGTAGAGCAGAATCAGGCGCGCATATTGATCCCGGTGTCGAAGAATCTGGTAGATGGCGGGTCGCAGCGGGGCCAGTCCGATGCCGCCGGCGATCATCAGCACGTCCTTCCCACGCGCCTCCTCCAGCGGCCAGGCTGTGCCGAAAGGGCCCCTCACCCCCAGCGAGTCGCCGGGTCGGCGGCTGACCAGAGCCTGCGTCGCGAGCCCCACCGACCGCACGGTGTACACCAGGCGATGCGGCTGCTCCGGGTCGCCGCTGATGGAGATGGGAAGCTCGCCGACACCGAACACGTAGAGCATGCTGAACTGGCCTGGCGTAAATCGCGGCTGTCCGGAGAGGTCGCCTGCTTCCAAGCGCGAACGTGAACGTGTCCGGCGTTTCCCGCAGCACGCTTTCCACCTGGCACGGACGCGGAAGCATCGGGTCGGGAAAACTGCGCGGCGAACTTTCAGCGGTGGGGCGCATAGACATCCAATAGCTGCAGCCGGGTTGCCTCGAGGCGCTTTTCTACCAGGTGTACAAATCGCTTCAGCAACTCGTAGCCGAGATCATGGTTCTCTTCGCACTTGGTGCGAAGGCATTTGCCATCGAGCGCGATAGCCCGCGTGGGCTCCACTGCCCGCGCGTCCAAATGCCAGTAATAAGGTTCCACCACCCAGGACCAGCCCAGAACGTCGTCTTTCTCCAGCGTCGCGATGGTGATCGGCGGGCGACTGCGGTGCGAAGACTTCGAGCGCGACTCTTCCCTGGCGAAGCAGATAAAACTGGTTGGCCGCTTCGCCGCGCCGGAAAATGTATGTCCTCGCGTCGAAGCGCACATTGGACGCACATCCCACCAGCAGCTTCAGATACTCCGGCTCGAGATCTTCAAAAAACGGATGCAGCGCCGAGGATCCGCTCAAGGTTCTCCATGGTCTTCATCCGTGCGGCAGGGGCCTCGCGAATGGCGCGCACTTCCTCGGTGATGTCGATTCCTACGGGACACCAGGTAATGCACCGCCCGCAGCCGACACAACCCGAACTACCGAACTGATCGATCCAGGAAGCGAGTTTATGGGTCATCCACTGGCGATAGCGGGCCTTTGTCGAAGTTCTGACGCTGCCGCCATGAATGTAAGAAAACTCCTGCGTGAAACAGGAGTCCCACCGGCGCCACCGCTCGGCGTGATCGCCGGTCACGTCGCTGACATCCTCCACGGTCGTGCAAAAGCAGGTCGGACAGACCATCGTGCAGTTCGCACAGGTCAGGCAGCGGTTCGCTACGTTGTCCCATCGGGGATGGTCGAAGTTCTCGTAGAGAAGCTCGCGAATCCCGGTGGTGTCCATGTTGCGGACCTGCACTGCCGCGCGAGTCTACGGCTTCGTCCGCCTGCCGGCACAGATCCTCGGGTGCTTCGCGGTGATCCATCTCGCCGCAGAACCTCCGCTCCCGCCTCGCTACCCACCTCAACGACAAACTGGTGGTGGTCCTTCTCTATGATTTCCGTTAGCGCCAGATCGAAGCTGTGGCTCACCCGCGGTCCGGTCTTCATCGAAGTGCAAAAGCAGGTTGGAGCGGATTGCGTGCAATTCACCGCGACCACAAATATTTGCCGGCGCCGGCCTTGGTAGATCGGATCCGTAAACCGGTCTTCGATCAACACCCGGTCTTGCACCTGGATGGCGGCCAGTTCACAGGCGCGCACTCCGAGGAAGGCATAGCGCGGAGGCGGGGCCGGCGTCGTTAAGGATCCGGAATGCCCCTCCGTCGCGTTGCGCTTCGAACAGCCGTGTCTCGGGCGGGTGAAGGAACTTCTTCCAACTCTGCGGCCCGACGACATAGCCAAACAGCGCCCGGTCATCGCGTTTTTTGAGGCGGTAACGTCCCGCTTCCTGTTCATCGGTCCAGCCAACCGGGAGGTCTTCCAGCGTCCTCAGGATGTCGTATACGATGGCCCCGTCGCGGATCGTTGGACCGATCACCTGGTAGCCGCGGCGAGTAAGCGCAGGGATCAGTTGATTGAGCGCCTCGAGGTCCACGACAGTGCGTGCGTTTTCGGCGGCCGGCATGCCTGCTCCAGCACTTTCATCATAATCCCACCAGCTTGGCACACCCCTGCGTCTCATTCGTATTGGACAACCCTAGCAGTGATTTCCGTAACAGGTGTCGCAGCGTTTATCGATCCCGCTGCGGAAGGTGCACGATGCACTCGGAGAGTGCTTCGATTCGGGCGCGCTCTCTAGCAGTCCCGATATGGGAGGTTGAGGCGGATTCCTGCTCCGTGACGCCGAGTCGGCCCCCTGCGGGTTCCTGGCGATAGCGGCCCTTCCCACCAATGACTCGTACACTTGCCCGAAACGGCCTTCGGGGAGATCACTCCCGTGAAGTCCCGATCCATTCCGGCCCCAATCCGGCTGGTAGCACGCACTGGCTCTTCGATGGAACGGCGTTTCACGGGATTGATCGCGCAGGAGGCGGTGGCCCCAACCTTCCCAGAACCGGACTTCTGGCCCGCCTGGCGGTTCAAATCCGCGGTTTGCGCGTTTCCCGTCAACTGACCGCTCGGCCCAACTTCCGGTTGGTGCGTAATCCGACCGAAGATCCGTACGCTCCCCAGCAAAGAGGACCCTTGTGACGCAGCGGGCAGACGGCGCTCCTGTCGAAGACTTCCAAAGCTGGAACCATGGGCGCACGCCGACTTCCGGCTCGGCGACTGTGCGCGCCGTGACGCGTTTCGTAATCCGATTGTGCAGCGGCGACATCGTCCGGGAGACTATAAGATCCGGAATACACTGCACCTGTCGAGTCCCAGGCCTCCATCTTGGCGTTTGTGTCGGCCGATCGACTCAAACTGCAGACACACGAGCATCGACCGGCCTTTCTGAGACTGGAATTTGAGCGATTTAGAAAAAGGGCTATTCAATTGCATCCGTGGAACGTCACAGATCCGTGGAACGTCACAGGAAGAACGGTTAGGACATGCCTGAAGCGACTTGGGAACCTCACGAAAAACACGGACGGCTCACGACGGAGAGTGACCTGCCAGCTAGCGTTTATGCATTTCCCAAACAGCGCAAGGAACCGCTGACCGACGCACAGCACGTGCGTAACGCCGTCGCCCGGTTCGATCAAGTCATCGACGTCTCCGATGAAGATCGTGATTTGGCGTTCGTGAACATCCAGAAAGCTGCGCGGCACTATGGTGTCAACCTCTCGGAAGGGTCGTGGCACGATCTGGGTATCCACCGGCGGAAGAGAAGAAAAGCGCCACCAGACGCGTTATGACGTGAACCGCGGAGGCATGAAATGAAGGCAGTCGTTGTCCACAAGTATGGCGGTCCGGAGGTTCTGAAGTTCGAGGACTATCCGGATCCGGTGCCAGGTGCTGGCGAGGTGCTCGTGCGAGTCGCCGCCGCGAGCGTGAACCCGCTCGACTACAAGCGGCGTGCCGGGTTGACGGACGATTATTATCCGATCCATTTCCCGGGCCTCATAGGGGTCGATATGGCGGGAACCGTCGTGAAGATCGGGCCGGAGGTGGAAGGGTTTTCCGTCGGCGATCAGGTCTTCTCTATGGCGGACAATACTTACGCTGAACTTTGTGTCGTCAGTGCGGCGATCCTGGCGAAGGTCCCCGAGGGGCTCGATTTGATCCAAGCGGCGGCGCTGCCGCTGGTGACGATAACGGGCAACCAGCTCCTTTCGGCTACGGGAATCAAGGCGGGCCAGACGGTTTTGGTCGCAGGCGCTGTGGGAAATGTCGGGCGTTCGGCGGTATTCACCGCCAAGGAACGCGGGGCGACTGTGATCGCGGGGGTCTTGAAGAGGCAGCTCGATGAGGCGAGGACTGCCGGCGCGGACCAGGCGGTCGCAACCGACGACGACACAGCGATTGTGAATCTTCCGCCGCTCGACGCGGTGGCGGATACGGTCGACGGAAGAACCGCCGAGAAGCTGATCGCCAAGGTCAGGCCCGGAGGAGTGTTTGCCACGGTTCTCAGGGCGCCGCAGAACGCGGCGAAGTACCCAGCTGTGAAGGTGGCGCCGGTATTCTCGAAATTCGACAGGAAAACGCTCGAGTTCATGGCCGAAGCCGTGCGAGATGGCAAGCTGGTCATCCCGATAAGCGAGACCCTGCCACTCAGGCAAGCGGCCGAGGCTCAAGCAACGGCAGAAAAAGGTGTCGCCGGGAAGATCCTGCTAGTCGCTTGACATTACTTTACGAACAGAGGACACGAAAGGAAAATCGGAAATGAGCAAAGAATCGCAATTATCAACGGGCAGCGTACAAATCGAACAGAAGAGCTACGAGATGCCCCCGCGAGAGGGGATGAGCATCGCGCAGTTTCTCACCGTCTCCGACATCGAGCGATCGGCTCGCTACTACGAAAAGGTCTTCGGTGCTCGCATCCTGAGCCTGGGGGATGGCAACGCGCCTGGGTACCTTCAGCTTGCGAATATCTGGATGATTCTGAACGTTGGAGGCGGCCCGACCGCGGATAAGCCGACCGTAACGCTGAGCGTCCCCGACCCGAATCACATCAACAGCTTTATGAATTTCCGCGTTGCGGATATTCAAGCGTGCTATAAATTATGGAAAAGTCGAGGAGCCGAGTTCATCACAGAGCCGATACCCAAGTACGGCGAGATTCGCTGCTACATCCGCGATCCCGACGGTTACATTATCGAGGTGGGACAAAGCACCGACCTGAAATACGGTTAACGCTCGGCCGCGTACAAGGCTTTGAATTCCCGGGGCATGACTCGCATCAACCCCGCGCTGGCAGTCCTGCGTACTTTGGGGGAAGGGCTGGCTCATGTTCAGGAGGACAGAATTCGATTTCAAAGAGGAGGACACAATGACAACAGAAGGAAAAGTCTTAGTGCTGGTCTCGAGCGGTCATGGTTTGCCCTTGAAAGATGGCAAGGTATATACCGGCGCTGGCTACTATCTCAACGAGCTGACGGTTCCGGTTCGCGCCCTGATGAAGGAGGGCTACGAAATCACTTTCGCCAACCCCAAGGGCAACACGCCGCAAATGGATGTCCATTCAGCTGTAGCCGACTTCTTCGGTGGAGACGAGGCTAAACTTCAGGACTATCTAAAATTCCGCGATACCCTGACTGGGCTCAAAAATCCAACTCGTATCGCGGATATCATCGCATCAGGTCTGGATCAGTATGACGCTGTTTTCGTCCCTGGCGGCCATGGCCCGATGATGGACCTGCTTGATGACCCCGACGCGGGCACCGTACTGAGACACTTTCATCAGACATCCAAGCCCACGGCAGTGCTCTGCCATGGCCCGATTTCACTTCTCGCGGCGCTTCCGAATTCGACGGAGGTGGTCGCCGCGCTGTCGGCGGGCGATGCCGCTGGAGCACACGCAAAGGCTCAAGGCTGGGTCTACTCTGGATATAAGATGACTATCTTTTCGACAGCGGAAGAGCAGCAGCGGGAGCCGCTTGAGATTGGTGGTAAAGTTCTCTTCTACCCGGACTTCGCCTTGCGTACTGCGGGCGGTGACGTAAGTGTGCTCGCCCCATGGAAGAGCTACGCCCTTCAGGATCGCGAGTTGATCTCAGGTCAGAACCCGTTCTCGGACGAAGCGCTTCTGAAGCTTCTTCTGCCGGCACTCGATAGGAAGAAGAAGTCGGTTTCGGCGACGTAAGAATCGGGGACGCCCATCGTTTACACGACGATGTTGCCGTGCCTTCGCCAGTCGAAGTCCAAGAGAAGGAATTGCCGATGAATCCCGTGGCATTTCGCTCCATTCAGATCGATGGCCTGTCAATTTTCTACCGGGAAGCTGGTGCGAAGAATGCCCAGACGCTTCTACTGCTGCACGGACTTCCGTCGTCGTCACGTATGTTCGAAACGCTTTTCGCGCGGCTATCGGACCGCTGCCATCTGATTGCGCCGGATTATCCCGGATTCGGACATAGTGACTGGCCGGACCCGAAGAAGTTCGCATATACGTTCGATCACTTTGCCGAGATCATGGATCATTTTACTGAGGCACTGAGAATCTCGCGTTACACGTTATATATGCAGGACTACGGAGGCCCAGTCGGCTTTCGCATGGCTCTGGCTCATCCGGAGCGAGTTGAGGCGCTGATCGTGCAGGACGCCGTCGCTCACAACGAAGGCCTTGGAGAGAACTGGAAAACACGTCGGGCATTCTGGGCTGATCGCGCTGCCAATGAGAGCGCATTGCGCACCAATCTCTTGTCGCTCGAGACCACGCGCGCGCGACATGTCGGAGACGATCCCGACGTCGAGCGCCACAATCCCGACCTCTGGACCGATGAGTTCTGTTTTCTGAATCGGCCCGGCCAAGCCGAGATCCAGAGCGATCTGTTCTACGACTACCGAACCAATGTGGAGTCGTATCCGAAGTGGCAGGCCTGGATGCGCGAAAGACAACCGAGGCTGCTCGTGATCTGGGGCAAGTACGAATCATCGTTTGACCCGAGCGAGCCTGAAAGCTATCGCAAGGATGTTCCGGATGCCGAAGTCCACATCGTCGACGGTGGGCACTTCGCGCTCGACACGGCCGCCGATGAAATTGCTGCCTTAGCGAAGGGTTTTATGGGGTCTCCGCTGAGGTGAGGGCTCTGCGTGCTGGTTGCGAACGACACGAAAGTATCGCGCGATACCTTCGTCCAATGTTTTGCCGTTTCCAGCCAGGCTTAATCGGCAGCGGATATCGACGCGAAAGGGCCAGAACGGATGGGCTTTGTAGCGAACAAATCCGGAAGAGTTATGAAATGCCCCCTGCGCAAAGGGTTCACCGTTACACATTTCATAACCGTCGCCGACATGGACCGATCGACTGATTTTTATGAAAAGGTGTTCGGCGGCCGTGTTATGAGCAGAGGCGACAGCAAGGGCGCGTCCGGGCACATTCAGATCGCGAATACCTGGCTGATTGTCAAACGTCGGGGCGGCCCCCACCCTGGACAAGCCGTCGGTAACGCTCAGCGTCCCCACCGATCCGGATAAGGCCAGCAGCTTCTTGAATATCCGCGTTGCAGATATTCAGGCATGTTAGGAGCTATGGAAAAGTTGGGGAGCCGAGTTCATCACAGAGCCGAAGGAAAGTACGGCGAGAGCAGCTGTTCGACAAAATGACGGAGCTTTTACCCTCATTGGGTAGCGAATCAGTCGTGGTTGATGTTCGGATTCCCGGGCACCTGAGGGGAACGCTTGCTCGCCTCTTTAAAGACGGCCGCAACCGACCCTGACGCGGCGATCGCACTCCGTCCGAATGGTCGGCAAACCGGAAGTAATCCACATGAGCGAGAAGTCGCTATGTCGGACATTGGCCCGAAACGGCCTTCTGGGAAGCGCGAACGACATTAGGAACGAGAAGTCAGCTTGCGCCAGGGATTCCACGGCCTTTCCCAACTCCTCGTCGGAGCCGCAAGCGTCGGCGACGTACTCGTTGCGCCGATGGGCCTCGTGTTCCAGGGCGGCACGAAATACCTGCTCGATTCTGTGCCAGTGATCCTGATTCATGAAGCCAACCGGACGAATTCTCCCAACTATAACGTAGCGGTGGTTGCCGCGCATACCAGTCACAGCATCGCGAAACCCCGCGTAACAACGCCGGGGTAAAATTGGTTCACCGTGGAGGGAGCCGGTCCGATGCACATCGTGGAGACATTCAGCCAGGACATCCGTTACGGATTCCGGACGCTTCGCAGCCGCCCGGCCTTCGCGGCGACTGCGATTGTCACCCTGGCGCTTGCCATCGGCGGCAATACCGCGATGTTCACCGTGGTCCGCGCGGTGCTGCTGCAGCCGCTGCAGTATCGCGAGCCCGACCAGCTGGTGAGTATGGCGGGCGGCGCGACTCCGGAGCGATTTGCGGAGATGAAAGCCGGCGCGCACTCGTTCACCGAGATGGGCGCATTCACGGGCGTGGAAGACCTCGCGCTCTCGGGCGGGGCCGAGCCGGAGATTCTGAAAGGCGTCCACGTGTCGGCCGGGTTCCTGCGGATTCTGGCGGTCGACCCGGTGCGCGGCCGCGGGTTTCGTCCGGAAGAGGATGCCGCGGGCGGAGCGCCGGTGGCGATGATCAGCCACGAACTGTGGCAGCGGCGGTACGGGGGAGATCCGCAGATCGTGGGAAAGACGGCGACGCTCTCGGCGACGCCTTACACCATCGTGGGCGTGCTGCCGGCCCGCTTCCAGTTCCCTGCCCCCGACGTGGACGTCTGGCTGACCGCGCCTTCGGAATCGCCGAGCATTCCCGCCAAGGTCCGGGCGCTGAGCCCCTACCTGTCTCTCTTCGGCCGCCTGCGACCCACGGTGAGCCTGGCGCAGGCGAGTGCGGAGCTGCGGGTGATTCGGCAGCAGTATGCGATGGCGCACCCGGCGATGCTGGATGCGAAGGCGAAGACGCCGGTGGAGGCGACGCCGATGAAGGAAGAGCTGGTCGCCGGGGTGCGCTCCACGCTGTGGCTGCTGTTCGGCGCGGTCGGGTTTGTGCTGCTGATCGCGTGCGCGAACATCGCGGGTCTGCTGCTGGCGCGCGCCGCCTCGCGGGTGCGGGAGATGGCGGTGCGCTCCGCGATCGGCGCCGCGCGGACGCGCCTGATCGGCCAAATGCTGGCGGAGAGCGTGCTGCTCTCCGCGGCCGGCGGAGCGCTCGGCGTGCTGCTGGCCGCGTGGAGCCTGCGCGCGATTCCCGAGCTTCCGAGCTTCAACCTGCCGCGCGCCGGGGAGATCCGCCTGGATGGGACGGTGCTCGGATTCGCGGCCGCGCTCTCACTGGTGACCGGGACGCTGTTCGGCCTGGCGCCGGCGCTGCGGGCGTCGCTGGCGGGCAAACCGCCGGACCTGATGGGCGTTTTACGGACCAGCGGGGAGGCCGCGAACCGGGCCGGGTCGCGAGGCGGGCCGGGCCGGTTGACGCTGCGCGGCCTGCTGCTGGTGGGACAGATCGCGCTTTCGGTGGTGCTGCTGATCGGCGCCGCGCTGCTGATGGAGAGTGTGGTGCAACTGCACCGCGTGGACCTGGGCTTCAACCCGGCGAACCTGCTGACGGCGCGCGTGGCTCTGCCCGCGCTGCGATACGACACGGACCTGAAGAAGACGGTGTTCTTCCGAGACCTGGTGCGGCAGGTGGGCGCGACGCCGGGCGTTCGCGGGGCGGCGGCGGCCTGGTATCTGCCGATGATGGGTTCGGCCGGGACTCCGGTGCAGGACGCGAACCAACCGCCGCTGCGGCTGAATCAACGGCCGATCGCGACCATCGTCCCGGTGACGCCGGCCTACTTTGCCACGCTCGAGATCGCTTTCCGGCGCGGCCGGGATTTTGCGGAAAGCGACACGGCGGAGGCGCAGCGGGTCGCGATTATCAATGAGAGCCTGGCGCGGCGCTTCTGGCCGGCGTATCCGGCGGGTCCGGACCCGATTGGCCGGCGCATGCTGGTGGGAGGGGTCAACCCGAAGCCGGCGGAGATCGTGGGCATCGTCGCCGACGTGCACCAGGGGCTGGAAGCGAGTCCGTGGGCGGAGACGGTGTACCTGGCCTTCGCGCAGAACACGCAGGGGTCGGCGGTGCTGGCGGTGCGGACGGCGGGCGATCCGCTGCGGTTCACGGGAGCGGTTCGCGAGCAGGTGCGGGCGCTGGACCGCGATCAACCGATCGCGGGCGTGCAGACGATGGAAGACCTGGTGGAGGCGGCGGTGGGCCGGCGGCGTCTGCTGGCGCCGCTGCTGGGAGTGTTTGCGGGGGTGGCGCTGCTACTGGCGTTGATCGGGATTTACGGCGTGATCTCGTACTCGGTGGCGCAGCGCACGCGCGAGATGGGGATCCGGCGGGCGCTGGGCGCGCAGCACCAGGACATTTTGCGGCTGGTGGTGGGGCAGGGCCTGGCGCTGGCGCTGGCGGGAGTCGCGATCGGGATCGGCGGCGCGTTCGCGCTGACGCGCGTGATGGGAAGCCTGCTATTCCACGTGAGCGCGACGGATCCGGGGATTTTCGCGGGGATTGGCGGGCTGTTCCTGGTGGTAACGGCCGCGGCGTGTTACGTTCCGGCGCGACGGGCTACGAGGATAGATCCGATGGATGCGCTGCGGGCGTGAGCCCTTTCGCGCCGCAAACTGGAATTCGCGGTATGCCTCTGTAGTGAGCGAGCCGCATTGGAGCGGTGCGAGCCGGCTGCACGGTCGAAAACCCCGGGGCTTAGCAGGTTGGCGCAGCCAACATGTGGTGCTGCGTGGGGCAGCCCCTCTGGTCTGCGCGGGACGCCCACGTCCCGCTCTCCGCCCGCAGAATCAAGGTCCCGCACACGACGCTGGCCGGCAAAGCGACGATCGAAAACGCGACCAGCCGCAAACTGGTCTTCGCGCGCGAGAGTTACGGCAGCAAGTGGACAGGCCAGGAGGCCTGTCCCACTGGAAATCTTTGCGGCGTCAGCGCCAGCGGAGGCCGAGATCCAGCACCTTTTTGCCGTACTCCACGCCGCGCTCCATGTGCTCCTTCTGCTGATAGGTGAGCGCCGCGGACAGCGCTTCGGGCGTCTTGCCAGGGACATCTTCGATCACCATGTGGCGCTCGTAGGGTCCGCCCTTTTTGGCCAGCGCCAGGAAGCGCGCGAAATCCGAGGCCCGCACATCGGCGAACTTTTGCATGAAGGCCTTGTCCCACACCGGCTGAATCGCCGGGGGGCGCCCCGTGATCGGTTTGATGAAGACGGCGATCGGCGGACAGATCTCCTTGGCTTTGGCGATGATGGCTTTGAAATCGACCACGCCTTCGCCGAGCGGCACCCACTGCACGGCGATTCCGCCGCGCGTCTCATAGACCACCGAATCGCGCAGGTGCAGCATCACCGCCACCGGGCCCAGCGTCTCCACGGTTTGCATCGGGTCTTCGAGCACGAAGACGGGATTGCCCGTGTCGAGGTACGAGCCGACGAATTCTTTACCGGCCCCATCGATCACCTGGCGCGTCTGCCAGCAGAGCAGCTCTTTGTGATTCTCCACCGCGAATTTCACGCCCGCGTCCATGGCTTCGGTGCGCACCACTTTCAGCACCTTGATCATGGTGGCAATGTGCTTCTCCACCGGGCCCGGCGGCAGGTGATCGCGATCGCCGGCCAGCAGCATGCGGACCAGCGGCGATCCCATTCCGACCGCGCGCTTCACGCCATCGCGCAGCAGCTTGACCGAGCGATCGAATTCGGCGGCGTCGTCCGAGCGCGGCAGCACCGCGCTGCCTCCGGTCCCGAGCCACAGGCCGTGCCGCTTGGCGGTGTCCTTCACTTCCTTCCAGTGCGTCGGATCGTTGATGCCCGGGTCGATGGAATCCTGGAGGAAGATCGCGTCGAGTTTCAAGGACGCCGCGTACTCGATCAGCGGCAGGTCGTGCCACTTCAGCGCGCGAATCGAGTAGGTGTTCAACCCCAGCGGAAAGCGGTCGATCATTGTTTTGCCGCCTTTGCCGGGCGCAGCGCAGCCATCGCTTCCTTGCACTTCTCCATGAGGAAGACGTGTTCCGCCGCCACGCCCACGAAGCGCATGCCGCGGTCGGCCCAGAATTTCGCCATGGCGACGCCGCGCGTCTGAATCCCGGGCACCACGCCGTGGTCGTTGCACTTGGCGATCACCTTGTCGATGGTCTCCACCAGCAGCGGGTGCTCGAACTGCCCGGGAACTCCGAGCGCGATCGAAAGGTCGGCCGGGCCGATCATCATCACGTCCAGGCCCTTCAGCGAGAGCAATTCGTCGGCGCGCTCGACTGCGGCCACGGTCTCGAACTGCACCACCGTCAGGGTCTCGCGATTCTGATGTTCCATGACCTCCGCGATGCCGCGCGCTTCGTAATCCAGCATGGTCGGATTGATTCCGTACCCGCGCTTGCCCACGGGCGGAAAGCGCATCCAGCTCAAGGCCTCTTCCAATACCTTGGGGTCTTCCACGCGCGGCAGGATGATACCCTGCGCGCCCTGGTCGAGGAGGCGCGCGCACAGCGTGTATTGCAGCTCGCCCACGCGCACGATCGGCGTGATGCCGGCCAGCCGGCACGAGATGATCACATCGTGTGCGGTCTCCAGGTTGAAGGAGCCGTGTTCCATATCGATGAACACGTAATCGAAACCCGTGGCCGCGAAGAGCCGCGGAATCTCCGGCGAGCGATACACCTGGAGCCCGCAGCCGTATACCACCTCGCCCTTGGCAAGGCGTTCCCTGGTCGTATTAATGCGCATGAAGCTATGCTATCTTGATTTCGACTGCCTATGACTGTCCGCTAGTTTTGCCGCGGCCTACAACCCGTCCACTGCAACCTTTGGAGCGAACAGTCCATGTGTCTCGATTTCCTCGGCGCAACGTCTGAACTGCGTGCCGCCGTTTCTTCCCCCCGTCTCCTCGCGCGCGTATTTCTTGCGCAGCGCGATCAATATAAACTGCTTTGCGAGCTCGGCGAGCTCGATGCCGAACCCGCCGGAGTGCTCTGGCATACCGCGCCTTCGCGCGCCGATATGCCGGTGGTCGGCGATTGGGTCGCCGCGCGCGTGGTCGCGCCCGGGCAGGCCATCGTGGAAGCCGTGCTGCCGCGGCGCACCCTCTTCGCCCGGCGCGCTCCCGGACGGCGAGAAGACCGGCAGCCGATCGCGGCCAACATCGACCTCGTCTTTCTGGTCTGCGGGCTGGACGGCGATTTCAACCTGCGCCGCCTGGAACGCTACCTGACGCTCGCCGCCGAAAGCGGCGCATCGCCGGTGGTTGTGCTCAATAAGAGCGATCTCTGCGAGGATCTGCCCGCGCGCCTCGCGGAGACGGCGCAGGTCACAGGCGGTGCGCCCATCGTCACCATCCACACCCGCGGCGACGAGGGAATCGCGCCGCTCCGCGCGCATCTCTCTCCGGGACGCACGGTCGCCCTGCTCGGCTCCTCCGGCGTCGGAAAATCGTCCATTGTGAATTGCCTCGCGGGTGACGATCGCCTGCGCACCGCCGAGGTCCGCGAGTCCGATAGCCGCGGGCGCCACACCACCACGCACCGCGAGCTCATCGTGCTCCCCGAGGGCGGGCTGCTCATCGACACTCCCGGGATGCGCGAGCTCCAGCTCTGGGCCGGGGAAGACGCGCTCGAACAGGTCTTCGACGAAATCGCCGCGCTGGCCGGCGATTGCCGGTTCGGCGATTGCAGCCACGTTGCCGAGCTAGGCTGCGCCGTGCAGCAGGCGCTCGCCGACGGGACGCTCGCCACCGAGCGATGGCAGAGCTACCTCAAGCTCCGCTCCGAAGTCCGCCGCCACGAATCGATGGCGGACCCGTTGCTTGCGGCGCAGCAAAAGCGCAAGCTCCGCAACATGCACCAGTCGATCAAGGAGATCTACAAATCGCGGAAACACCGGCAGTGAGTTAGGGCTTGGTTTTCTTCTTGGCGTTACTTTGCGGCTTAGCGGCTTTGCGAGAGAAGGAGAATTTCTCGCAGAGACGCAGAGCCGCAGAGTAACGCGAAGAAAACCTCAGCGCTGAGATGTACCTAGAAATCCCAGTACAAACCGAACTGGAATACGCGCGCTCCCGCGAAGGTGCTGGTGATTTTGCCGAAGGTGGTCGAGGTCGCCGTCTGATCGCCGATCGCGAACGTCGGATGATTCAGGATGTTCTGCGCGATCATGCGGAACTGGAGTCACATTGCGCTCCGTCAACTTGAAGTTCTTATTGAGCGCGAAGTTGAACGTGGTGTCCCACGGTCCATCGAAGATGCGGCGCCCCAGCGTGCCGATCGTCCCCGCCGCCGGCATGGTGAATGCCTGCCCCGCGAAGGCCGCCGACCCGTCCGGCGCCACTGCGCGCCCGTCCGTGCCGATCGCCGAGGCCGCCACGAAGTACGGCCCGTTCCCCGACATGCGGAACTGGAAGACCTGGCGCAGTTGATCCATCGTGAGCGACGAGTTCATGGTGTTCCCCTGGTTCGATTGCACGTTGGTCTGCCGGTTGAACGTGCCGCGGCCCGAGTACACGCTGAAGTTCTCACCGACTTTGGCGGTTGAAGATTCCGGAGAGCTGCCATCCGGAGAGCACGCACCGGTTCAGCGGCCTCCAGCTCACCATATGTCCTTCTCCCATCGGCAGCGCGTACACGAAGTTGAACTTCATCACGTGCGTCAAATCGAACGGCGCGCGGGCGCGTTCCAGACCCGGGTTGTTGTTGTCGATCATCGGCTCGTACCGGCCCTGGTTGTTGTTGTCCACGCCGCTCACCGCGTCGCTCAGTACCTTCGAGTAAGTGTAGTTACCGGCCAGCGTCAGCCCGCGCCGCTCGCGGGTGCGCACGTCGAGCTGCAACCCGTTGTAAGTGGAGTTGGAATAGTTGGTCATCATGCGCAGGCTGGCTGCGTACGGGTTCGGGAAGAAGTTGATCGGTCCGTTCGCCTTGGTTGATTGATAGGTGTACGCCAGGTCGGCCACGGCGCCCTGCTGGATCGTGGTGCGGTTCGTCGAGTTGGTCAGGCTGCCGCCGCTGGGCAACGTGGGAAACACCGTCAGCACCTGGCTGCCGGGCAGGTTGGCATTGTACGCCGGGTCGAAGACTCCGGTCGCCGCCTGCGCGATGAAACCGTTGCTCTGCGCGCGCCGGAAGTCCGCCAGGAAGCCGCCCGCGTTGATATCGATCTGGTTGAAATCCAGCGCGCGCAGCAGTTTGCTCCCGTGATTGCCCACGTACCGAACATCGACCAGGAAGCCCTTGAAATCGTGCTCGATCGAGATATTCCACTGCTGCACGTAGGGCGAGCGCAGGTTCGGATCGGGCATGCGCGAAATTGCTCGTCGTGCTCAGGTTGTAGTTATCCAGGAAAGTGCGCGGCACCTTGAACGTCGGCGTCGTGATCGCGTTCAAACCATTGCGCACCAGGTTACTCAAGGCTGTCGGATTGGTCACGCTCTGCGAAAGGCCCGCGTTCGTGTTGACGTTGCCCGTGATCGCCACCAGGTACTCGTCGTTGACGTAGTTCATGCTGTAGCCGCCGCGCACCGCGGTCTTGCCGTCGCCGAACACGTCCCACGCCACGCCGACGTTGGGCGCGAAGTTGTTCCGGTCCGGCTTGTACAGCGATTGGCCCGAACCCGATGCGAAGTCCAGCGTCGCGTTGCAGCGCAGCGTGGCCACCGGGTTGTTGTTCACGCAGTTGCGGCATCAGCGCCAGCCCGTTCTGTTCCTTCACCGGCGTGTAGTATTCGTAGCGCACGCCCAGGTTCAGCGTCAGCCGCGCGCATCGCCCTCCAGTTGTCCTGGATATAGCCCGCGTGGTCGTCCACCATCCAGTGGCGGTCGCTCGTGGCGCCGTTGACGAAGCCGCTCGTGCGGCTGTTCACGTTGAAGGTCTGCGTGTACGACGACACATACCCCACCAGGTTGGCCAGCAGGTTGTTGGCCGCCGTAATGTCGCTCGAACTCGCGCCCGGAAGCTGCGCCAATCTGAATGCCGTTGGCGTTGCCGGAGCTGATGCCCAGGGTGTAGGTCGGCGTGATGCCCGCGTCGTTGTACGGCTCGGTGTAATTCCGCTGCAACTGATATCCGAACTGGATGTTGTGCTTGCCGCGCGTATAGCTCGCCGTTGTCGGCCAGGTTGTAGGTGTTCGTGAACCGGCCCTGCGCGCGGAAGGTGTTCACCGGGTTGGAGAAGAGCAGGCCGCCGTACAAGCGCGCTGCCGAAGTTCTCGTTGGTCAGGAACAGGGCCGGCGCCAGGTTGAACCCATAGCGCACTTCGTTGGTCAGGTTCGCCTTGGGCACGGACCGCCACACGCCCGAGAACAACTTCACCTTGTCGTCGTTGGTCACGTTCGGCTGCGGTCGCGAAGTTCGTGGCCACGTCCGGCCGGTCCAGCAGGTCGGTGTTGTACGCGAAGGTCACTGAAAACGTGTTCTTCGGCGACATCACGTAGTCGCCCTTGCCGGTCACGTTGTTGCGGATGCGGTTGTTGCGGATGTTGAACGCGTAGCCGCCGGTGTTGCGCAGCGCCGTCAGGGACGTGCTGTCGCCCGCGCTCGTCGTGTTGATGGCGCTGGGCGGCGGAATCTGCTTGATCAGCGCCGCGATCGTCGGGTCCGGCGTCAGGCCCGTAAGCGTGTAGAGGTTCACCTTCTGCAGCACGCCCGCCGCGTTCGGATAGGTGAAGATTCCGTTGGCCGCATCCGCCGTCAGAAGCGTACGCGTTGCAGCGCTCTGTTGGTGCTGACGAAACGCTTCGAAATTCGCATAGAAGAACAGTTTGTCTTTCTTGATCGGTCCGCCCAGTTTGCCGCCGAACTGGTTCAGATTCAGAAACGGCTTTTTCACGCCGCTCTGGTCGTTGAACCACGTGTTCGCGGCGAAGTCGCTGTTGCGATTCTGTTCGAAGAGCCCGCCGTGCAGCCGGTTCGTCCCCGAAGGAGTAATGAACGTCACCTGCGACGCTCCGTTGCCGAAGGCCGGATTGCTGTTCGAGGTCGAGATCGTCATCTCCGAGACCTGATCCAGCAGCAGCAGGTTGGGCGAAAAATCCACCGCGTTCGTGCGGATGAAGTTGTCCTGAATGTTGATCCCGTCCAGCGTCATGTTCGTGAATGATGTGCGCTGGCCGTTGATCACGCTGTCGCCCGCGCGCCCGTTCGAGACTCCGGCCATCGCCGTCACCAGAGAGAGCGGACTGCGGTTCAGCATCGGCAGATCCTTGATCTGCGAGCGGCTCATGTTCTGCGCCACTTCGGCGTTCGTGGTCTGCACGATCGTCGCCGATTCCGTGACTTCCACCGTGTCCGTCAGGCTGCCGACTTCCAGTTTGATCACGGGCAGCGACGTTTCCACGCCCGCCGTCAGCACGACGCCACGGTTCGTGGATTTGCGGAATCCGGACGCGCTCACCACCAGGTCATAAATGCCGGCGCTCACCCCGGTAAACGCAAACAATCCATCCCCGGTGGTCACCGACGACAGCAGCGGTTTGGCTCCGCCGGGAAGGAAAATATCCACCGCGGCCGCCGGCACCGCCGATCCCGAGGGATCGACAATCGACCCGGTTAACCGCGACGTGACTTGGGCAGACAGGCAACTCGCGAGCGCGAGCGCTCCGATAAGGCATTTCAAAAAGCGCATAGTATCCCCTCTCCGTTGACTAGGCTGGCGAAACTTCGGTTGGTAGATTATACACAAAACCTCGCCTCGCATGTAAACGTTTTCAAAAGAAATTTACAGCTTGCCTTCGAAATCGAGTACCTCAGGGGTCATTAGGCGGTGCAACGCTTGTCCGCGCAAAGGAAGGGATATCGCCTTAGAAAGTACGCCACCGTGCAGACAGCAAAGTCCGCCGGTAGCAGGTTACTGGCGATCGAACTGGTCGATCGTTTTGTCTTCTTTGCCTGCGCTATCCAGCGCGATGGAGGTGACCTTGAGGTTTTTCCCGTTCTTCGAAACCTCGGCCGTCCAGTAACCGACGGCCACGGCATCGCGGAAGAGCTTCAGCAGAATCGTGCGCGCATCGGAGCGCCAGCACCGAACCGAGTCGATTTCCGGGGCGGCCAAAACGCCGATCAGATTGCCGCCGAAATCGCCCTTGATCTCCCATTGCTGGGACTCCCCAGCCGGGTTGACTCCTTTATGCACAATCACCAACTTCGCCTCGTCGCTCTCGATATGCAGGAACTGGGTGACTGGTCTCTTGACGACGGGCTTTGCTTTCGATGGAACCAGCTTCCAATCTCCGCTTACCGGATCCTCGAGCGCGAAACCCGCGCAGCCCAGCGAACAACTGATTACAAGTACGGAGAATAGGCGGCCCATACGATCCCGGAATGGCAAGAGTACCATGCCTCACCAATACGGAAGATGAAGGCCTCGTTATTTCTCTTACGACCGGGATCGCATACAGCCGAACGCCAGATGTTCCACCAGTGCGATCGGAAAATGGTGCAGTTTCTCACGATTATCGCTCCTGCTCCATTCACCTTTCGAGTCGATTCGCGCATTCACACTATGTAGACCGAGACGCGCGGGTAAGCAAGCGATCTCGCGATACGTGCTAAGTGAGGAGCTGGTAAGGCCTCGATGAAACGGCTACCCAGACCCAATCCAGTCGGAGGATGACGGCCCATTGCATCGTTTATTCACGCTCGCACTGATTTCGAGTGCGAGCTTTCTGGCAGCGGCCCCTTTGGTATTTGAACCCAATCGCGGCCAATCCACGGGGTGGACCGCTCGTGGTCCTTCCTATAACCTCCTCCTGACTGACGAGGGGCTCACAATGAGCATCCGCGATAGGAAGTCGAGAACAGGGTACAGCGCCGTGCGCATGAAGCTCGAGGGTAGCCGGCCCTGGAGAACTTTGACCGGTCTCGAACCCACCGGCGGCCAGGCCAATACCCCACACTACGCCAAAGTCCGTGCCGCCGGCGTATACCAGGGCATCGACCTGGTCTTCTACGATCACGACGGCAATCTGGAGTACGACTTTGTGGTCGCGTCGGGCGCCGACCCGAGCGAGATCCTGCTGGCATTCGAAGGGATCCAACGGATGCGTATCGACAATCAATCAGGCGAATTGATCCTGACCACCCGGGGCGGCTCCGAACTGCGGCATGCCTGCCCGAAGGTGTACCAGCAAATCGGCGATCATCGGGTCGAGGTCGCCGGAGGCTACGAGTTGCTCGACCATGGCCGCGCCGCCTTCACGCCGGCCCGCTACGATAGCCGGTATCCGCTGGTCATTTACTGATTTTCGCGGGTATTGATTTTCGCGGGTATTGATTTTCCGCAGGAGGTTCTCCGGCGGGTGGGGGCGGTGGGCGACCGTCCCCCTACGCTTCGAAAATCACCACCGCGCGTCCCAGGTGAATCTCGTCGCCGCTCTCCAGCCGCGTGCCCCGCGTGTCTCGCGGCACCTCGCGGCTCACCCCGTCGCGCACGATGCGTGTTCCGCAATCCGTGCCCGGCGCGTACCAGCGGTCATTGAACAAACGATATTCGCCGGTCTTGCGATCGTGGTCGATATGCGCATGCTCGCGCGACACCGAGCGGTTGGCCTCGCTGTCCTCCGCGAACGCCAGGTCATTGCGCCGGTGAATGCCTCCCTGCCGGTACACGTCCACCTCGCGCCCGATGTGCACGCGCGTTTTTCCGAGCGTCAATTCGGCCGCATTCGCGCTCCCCGTCCGCACCACCAGGCGCGCCGGACTCTTGATCGCCGCCGCTTCCTCCTGCGACCCCGCCGTCACCGTCAGCCACGGCTCATTGGGCAGCGGCAGACCGACGTCCACCTCCACCTGCGCCCTCAGCCGCTCCGGAAACCGCACTCCTTCGGCACGCAGCTTCCCCTGAATTTCGTGCTCCAGATATTGCCGGAAGAATGCGCTGCGAAACACCGTGGCGCGGCTCTCCTCCACGCCGCGCATCGTCACCCGCACCAGGTCGAACGGAAACACCATCCGCGCACCCGCCCGGTACGAATGGCGCCGCACCTCCTCCAACACCGCGAAGCGAATCTCCGCCAGTTCGCGCGGACTCTCCAGCGGCCCCGTCCGCGCCAGCGGACCCTCGAACAGGGTCCGCCCCCACTTCTCCAGAAAATCCGTGACCGTCATATAATCCCCAACTCCTTCGCCGCCTCCACAATTTCGCGCGCGATCGGCGCCGCGGTCCTTCCTCCGTAGCCGCCGTTTTCCACGATCACCGCGAAGGCCAGCCGCCGCCCCGGCACTCCATCGAACGGCGCAAATCCCGTGAACCACGCATGCGGTTCTCCGCGATCCAACTGCGCGGTGCCGGTCTTCCCCGCGATCTCCACCGCCGCGCCGCTCATCACCCGACGCGCCGTCCCCTCGGTCACCACGCGCCGCATCGCGCCTGCCAGGAAGACCGCCTGCGGCTCCGCCAGCACCGCCAGCGGCGCCTCCTGCCGCGCATTCCCGTCGCCCGCGATCCAGCGCCCTTGCGGCATCCGCCCGCCCGCCGCGATCGCCGCCGCCACGCGCGCCATCTTGAACGGCGTCACCAGCACCGGACCTTGTCCGTACGCCGCGAACGGCAGCGCCTGCCGCAATTCCTTCGGGTCGCCCGTCGAAAGTCCGAGCCGCTCCGCCATCGCCGCCAGCGCCTTCGAGCCCACGTCGTGCACGCCGAGCTGCGCGAAGTACGCATTGCAGGAAACCGCGATGGCGCGCTCCATATCCAGCGTGCCGTGCGCGTGGTCGCCAATATCGTCCTTGATCGCGCGATTCCATCCCGCGATCGTATTGCCGCAGCGCCCATCTCCCAGGGGCCGGCATTGGTACGTGCGATGCGCGAGCGCGGCATCGCTATCCAACGCCGCCATCGCGGTCACCAGCTTGAACGTGGAGCCCGGCGGATACTGCCCGTAGCGCGCGCGATCGAGCAGTTCGTCCGGCGTCGCCGCCGCGGCGCGCCCCGCCGGCGGATTCGCCGAAGGCGTGCTCACCATCGCCAGCACATCGCCCGTCCCCGCTTCCATCACCACCAGGGCGCCGTTGCTCGCGCCCGCCTGCCGCAGGTGCCGCTCCAGAATTTCCTTCGCGCGCAGTTGCAGCCGGATGTCGACGGTCAGCTTCACGTCGCGATCGCGCGCCAGAAGTTGCGCCACGCCGGCATTGCCCGGATGATGCCGGTAGCGGATCAACGGCGCGAGCTCGGCATACTCGTAGCCCTGCAGCCGCCGGTTGGCGTCGTGCTCCACCAGCGATGCGTTGCTCGCGTGAAAATTCTCGCCGGTCCGCAAGTCGCCCGTCAGGTGCACGGTGGCCGCGCCGAACGGATAGTGCCGGCTGTCGAACTTGCTATCCGCGCTGCTCGATCGCGACTCCGAGCGCGCTGTATTGCTCGCGATGCCGCTCCAACTCCTGCCAGTTGCTGGTCCCGAGCGGCACGCCGTTGCGGTCGAAGATGGTGCCGCGCGGAATCTCGTGCGCCAGCGAATTGATCCGCGGATTGTGCTGCGGCCGCTTCACGTTATCTTCTTCGAATGCGTGCGCATCTCGCGCCAGGTAGTCGGTATCGTGCAGCACCTGGTAGCGCGCCGCGAACCCGAGGAGGATCGCGCCTGCCCCGGCCAGCACCAGTTTCAGCCTGCCGACCGGCTTGCGCAGCGCCGCCGGCTGAGTCGCCTGCTCCGTGGCGCTGATCGCCGCCAGCAGCGCGAACACCAGGAAGTTCGCCACCATCGCGGTATTCCCCGAACTGAGGAACGGCGACACTACGCCCGAAAGCGGCAGCGCGCCCAGCACCCCCGCACTGATCAGCAGCATCTCGCAGGCAATCAGAGCGCATAGCCCGGTGCCGAGGAACAGTCCGTACGTGTTATCGGCGCGCTGCGCGGCGCGCAATCCGCGCCACATCAACACTCCGAACAGAGCGAAGATCGCGGCCACTCCGGCGAAGCCCCACTCCTCGCCCAGCGCCGGCAGCACCAGGTCCGTGTTGCCTGCTGGAATCACTCCCGGATCGCCCCAGCCCGGACCGCTGCCCGTGGGACCGCCGGTGGCGAAGGCCCACAGCCCGTGCGCCAGTTGGTCGCCGCCGTGAACATCGTTGTCCCACGGCGATAGCCACATGTCGATGCGCTGCACCACTGTGTGCGGCGTGCCCGCGCGGTACCCGATCGCGACCGCCGCCACCATCAGCACCACTGCCGCAATCGCCAGGCCCGGCTTGCCGCGCGCCACCGTGAACATCGCCAGAAATACGAAGAGCGTGACCAGCGCCGGCCCCAAATCTTTCAGTACGAAAAACAGCGCGATCGAAATTCCCGTCGCCGCCATAACGGGGAATACGTGCTCCGCGCGCGCCACCCGCTCCCCAGGCACGCGCTTTTCGCGCAGGTCGCGCAGCCGCTCCCAATTGCGGGTGAAGTAGCCCGCCAGGAACATCGTCAGCAGAATCTTGATCACCTCGACCGGCTGGAAGATGCCGAGATTCACTTTGGCGTCGTTGCCCGCCGGTCCACGCCCGAACGCCATCAGCGCGCCGAACAACCCGAGCGCGCCGAACAGCGGCGTGTAACACCACCCCGAGAGCCGCCGGTAGTCGAACAACCGCAGCGCCGGCAGCGCCAGCAGCAGCGACCCGATGAAGACACCGATCGCGAATTTGTGGAACTCCAGCGTGTCGCGCAGCGGATCGCGCATGCTCACCATCAGCAGGAATCCAAAGCCCGAGAGAAGTTGCAGCGCCGGCAGAAACAGCGCATCGCCCCGAAACTTCGTGATCCGCCACAAGAGCGCCGCCAGATAAAATCCGCCGAAATAGAAGAGCGCAGACCGCAACAGCTCCATGCGAAATTGCTCCGCACTGCGCACCGCAATCAGCGGCTTGATGCGCGCCAACTGCCGCCGCGGAATCACCGCCGTCAACGCTCCCGCATGCCCCACCGGCCGCACCCGCTCCAGGTACCCGAAGACGCGCTCCGCCAGCTCCGTGCGATTGGTGAAGCCTTCCAACACCGGCAGCAATTCCTCCGCCGACCGCACCGCATTCACATTCACCACCGCCGCCCCGGACATCCGCTGTACCTTGGCCTGGTACACAAACCCCAGCCCCGCCGCCACCACCAGCGAGGACGCCACGAGCCACGCGAACCGCACCGTCGCCCCGCTCCGCGAAGCCCGCACCATCACCGGCGCCGTCCCCGCCCCGGTCCAACTCCGCGTCACCGCCATTTAAAGCACCTCATTGCCCACACACCACCGGCCGCAACGCTCCCTAACGGTCGCGGCTCGTTGAGGCCTACCATCGGTAATACCTCGGCCTGTGCACCACTGGGGCATGAATTCGCTCCAACTCCTTCAAGTGCGCGTCCACCTCATCGAATCCCGGTATCCGCCGGTAATATCCGCGCGCCGTGTCGGCATCGCGTTTCGCCTGCCGCCAATCTCTTGCCAACTCACGCTGCGCGCGGATACGGTAGACGTCGCCCTGCTGTTCCACCTCGCGGTTTCCCAACACCGCCCCGTGTTCCTGAGCCGCCGCAAACTCCGCCATCGCGTGATCCGGATCCGGCAGCGAGTAGACGTAAATGCGCGCCAGCGCAAGGTACGGCGCCGCGTCCGCCGGAGTCCGCGCCGCCGCCAGCAGAAACTCGTCGCGTGCCTTCACGCGCAGCGCCGCCGCGCCACGCTCGGAATACTGCGCCCCGCTCAAACGCTCCAGCGTCGCGTACCCGCGCGCCAGCGCCAGCTTCGCCGCCGTACGATCGTCGTGCGCGCCCAACTGCACCGCGCGCTCCAGGCAGATCTCCGCCTTATGCCAGTCGAATTGATAAAGCCACGCGTGCGGGTTCGTCCGGTACTGCTCCAGAATCTTGTCGGCCGACCCGATGTACCACTGCGCCAGATCTTCCTGCACCGGCGCCTTGACTACCGGGATCACCGGCGCCACCGCCGCGCTCGCCCGCGCCTGCCAAGCCTGCCACCCGATGCTGCCCCCGATCCACAACAGCATTCCGGTGGCGAAGTATCCCGCCGCGCCCAGCACCCGCAAACTCCGCGGCGGCTTGCGCCGCGCCGTCCGCGTCACGCGCAAGAGAGCATGCCGCGCCGCCTCCAGCGTGGCCGCCGGATTCCACTTCGAGCGCCGTTCGCTCTCCGCCCGCGTAGCCTTCCGCTCCAGGAACAGTTGCAGGTCCGCGCGGAACTCCACCGCGCTCCGGTAGCGTTGCCGCGAATCCGGCGCCAGCGCCTTCATCACCACCGCGCGCAGCCCCGGCGGACACCCGGGCCCCAGCGCGCGCGGCGGACGCTTCGACCGGATCAGCCCCTCCAGCTTGCGCGTATCTTCCGCCTGGTACGGCGGCACCCCCGCCAGCATCTCGTAGAGCGTCGCCCCCAACGCCCACAGGTCCGATTGCGGATTCACCTCCGACCGCGTCAACCGCTCCGGCGAGCAGTAACTCGGGCTGCCGAACTCGTGATCGGTGGCGTTGCAATTCGCGCGCAGCGTCTTGGCGATGCCGAAATCCAGCAGCCGCACCGTCTCGCTGCATCCCAGGTGAATGTTGGAGGGCTTGATATCGCCGTGCACCACGCCCGATTCCCAGCTGTGAAATTTCATCAGCTGCTCGCAGATCTCGAGCGCGATTACCGCAGCGCGGCACGGATCGATCACCCGGTCCAACGCCAGCACGTCCGCCACCGTGCGCCCCTCTACGTACTGCATCGCGACGAAGAAATAGCCGTCCGCGTCGCCGTACTCGTAGATCTCCACCATGCGCGGATCCAGGTCGTGCAACTCCTGCTGAATCGCCGCGCCGCGACGCTCCGCCTCGATGGTCAGGCGCGTGGCCCGGTCCTCGCCGTTCGGAATCAGCTTGAGCGCCACCTTGCGCTCTTCCACCGTGTCCCTCGCCAGGTAGACCTCGGTCATGCTTTTGCCGAGGCGCCGAATGATCTCGTAGCGTCCAATCCGCGCGGCCAGGTTCATCGCTTCATCCTCGAATCCGCTGCACCACCCACAGCAACATCCCGAGCAAGATTCCGTAGACCAGGAACGCGATCCGCCCGCCCCAGCGCGCCCGCCGGGTCAGGATGCGAGTCACGCCCAGGCGCGGCCGCGTCACGCCGGTTCTTCCGCGGTACGCCGGACCCGCGACGAAGACCACCGTGATGTTGTCCCGGCCGCCGGCCTCGTTGGCGGCCTCCACCAGCAGGCGCGCCGTCTCGGTTGCATCGCCGTCATACCGCTCCGCGATCTCCTGGATCCGCCGCGAAGTCAGGTGATCGCTGAGTCCGTCGCTGCACAACAACATCGCCCCATCTCCCGGCAGTTCGCACCGGCAAACCTCCACGAACTCGCCCTCGTCCGCCGCGCGCGGCCGGCTGCCCACATCGCGAAAGACTTCATTGCGACGCGGATGCGCCATCGCCTCCGCCTCCGTTAACTCCCCCGCGTCCTCCACCTGCCCTACCGGGGAATGATCGCTGGTCACCTTGCGGATGGCGCCGTCGGCGATCACGTACAATCGCGAATCGCCCACGTGCCCGATGGTCACCTGCCCGCCCTCCACCAGCGCCAGTGTCAGGACGCACGCCATGCCCGCGAGTTCCGGATGCTCCCGAGCCTGGGTGTAGATGCAATTATTTGCGGCCGCGATCGCCGCGCTCACCAGTTCCGCGGGCGCCGTGCCCTCACCGGCTTCCCGCACCGTCGCGCGGATCGCCGTCACCGCGGTCTCCGCCGCCCGCTCTCCGCCGGCCTGCCCGCCGATCCCATCCACTACCAGGAATGCTCCCCGTTCCGCATCCACCCAGTAGCGATCCTCGTTCTGTTCGCGCACCAACCCGCAATCGCTGGCCGCTCCGCACCCCAGAGCCACTTCAGTCATGGCGCGCCTCGAACGAGAGCGTCACCACCTCCGCCAGCGAAATTTCCGCGCGATCCGGCAGCGCGATTTCGGTATTGCCCGCGACCCTGCGCCCGTTGAGCCACGTCCCGTTCCGGCTCAGGTCGGTCATCTTGAACTTCCCGCTCGATGGATCGCGCCGCAGCCGCACGTGTTCGCGCGAAATCTCATCGGTCGTGTAGATTGCAAGATCCACCCACAGATCGTCGCCGCCGCGCCCGATCGAGAGTTCGTCCTGCGTCACCAGAAATGTCTGCGGGCCCGAATCGTCCTGGTAGCGGATCTCGGCGAACACCACGGCCTGCCGAAGCCGCGTATTCTCCCGGTCGCGCACCACCCGCGCCGAAGTCACCGAGGGTGCGCGTTCTATCAGCGTGGTCTTGGTCCCGCGGAAGCCGGGCTGTGCGATTTCGTTCAGTTCCGAGTGAATTTCCACGTCGCCCGGCGGCACCGCCGCTTCGCCGTCTTCGAACAGTCCGATCCAGAATGTGTTGCTTGCGATACGGTACGTCTTGCGCTCCGCGCTGCGCCGCAGCCGTCCGCCCTTGGCATTCCATTCCGCCATCCGCGCCGTCAGCGCGCGCTTGGCGTCTTCCTTAATGATGTCCTGCACGCTGGTCACGCGCGCATAATCATCGGGATGCAGGTAAACGCTGAAGATACACGGCACCAGGATGCTGTAGCCAAGCTCCAGCCGTCCCAATTCCATGTTCCTGATGAGCTCGTTGATGATGATCTGCCCGCTGATGCGCGGCTGCTGTTGCACGGTTCCGCTTTGCGCCATTGACGTCCTCTATCCGGCAAGACACGGCTATCCCGATGCGGTATCCACCCTTGCCTGGCGTAATACCGCGTGGAACGCGGAACGTAAATTTAGACGATAAACCCGATTTTCAGTTTCAGCAACAGGCGTTGATACCGAATTAAAATGACGCAATCTGGAAGTGTGCGAACCCGCCCGATTGCTTTACCCGAATTCGCGGCGGCCTCATTCCGGCGCTCCGCGCAATTTGGGACGTAGGCCGCCTTCTTGCCATCCACGAGGCCTATCTGAAGCTGGTTCGCCGCTGCGATCAACCTTTTCAGCATCGCACTCGTTTCTTCGACCCGGCCTCAAGAGCCATGCGCCCGGTTTTGGTGCACCAGCCACCAAACGCACCTGCTTTCCCGGAAGCCCGATTGTAACGCCGGCGACACTCAGCTCCGCAATGCCGGTGCCGTGACGCTTTCTCGCATTGACATGCTGTGGGATTCGTCCGAGACTGATCACGGATAACGAGATCCGATTGCCTACGTGCGGATGTGACGTGCCGAGTGCTGCGTTCACCCCCGTTCAACCTAGCCCTCTCACCCGTTCAACGCACATCACATTGCACAAGTGTGTGACTGAGATCCCGCGAAGGAGGAAACGAACCATGGCAAACACTCGAACCAAAGTAACGATTGCAACGGGCGCCACCGGTGAATCCATAAGCGACGCTGTCCCCGTTGACCCGAGTGAAGTTGAAATCGCAAGAGTCGCCTATCAACTCTGGATGGATAGAGGCTGTCCCGCCGGATCAGATCAGGAAGACTGGTTCCGGGCGGAAGAGATCCTCAAATTGAAATAGACGCTGCGCCGGCCTTGACGACCGGCACTAAGCAAGACGCGTGCTTCACCACACTCCGGATACGCTGCCTAAAAAAACGCTTCCAAGCGGCGCTGACGGCGAGCAGAATCCGCATAGCTCCCACTCTGCCGACTTAACGGGCTAATTTCTGCCCGGGCCTCAGGATCGGCAGCGTCGAGGCTGCGGACTGCGGGCGGTACGTTGCCATCACGGTTGCTACCCTGTAGCGTTCGCCGCCTGCCTGCGGTAGGTCTCCGGCAGCCTGGGTTCGGGAGTTCTTCGGCTGAGAGCTATAATTGACGTCGATGAGGCTGCTGTGCGCCTTGGCCTTCATCTCCGCGGTGCTGCGCGCGCAGACGATCGAGGGCACGGCCACGGACGCGCTTACCGGCTTGCCACTGCCGGGTGTCGCGATCCATCTCTATAAGACCGGCGGGGAGCCTGCTCGCGAGGCTGTCACCGATAGCCTGGGACGTTTCCGCATCGAGGGTCTCCCGGAAGGCGGCTACTACGCGCTGATCCGTAAAGAGGGATACAGCGACGGGGACGCCAACAAGACGGCGGGACAGCATTTCCATTTGTCGAAGGACGAGACGGTTCGTCTTGACGCGCGTATGGCTCCCCTCGGCACGGTCTCCGGTCGAGTGCTGGGCGCGGACGACCGCCGCATTTCGGGCGCCCGCGTGCAGTTGAGGGGAGTCGACGCCTTGGGCTCTTCCTCCGCAACCACCGACCGGAGCGGCGCTTTCACGTTGAAGGACGTGGAGCCGGGAGCGTACGTTCTCATCGCTCAGTGCTCGAAAGAACCGCCCGACGAACACTTGACCTACGCGACCACCTACTATCCATCGGCTGATTTTCGGGAAGGCGGCGCGAAGATCGTCGTCGGCCCTGGAGCGGAGCTGTTCGGCGAGGACATCCGCCTACGCACAGTGCCTGCATGGCGCCTGCGTGGCCGCCTGGTCGCACCCTCCAGCGATCCAGCATCCGGAGCGTCCACGGTGAATGCCACCTCGGACGCCGAAAGCTCGTCCGAATCCGAGACCGTGGGAGCGCGCACCCTCGCCGACGGCAGCTTCGAATTCCCGCGCCTCCACCGTGGCCGATGGTCTGTGACCGCTGTGGCACCGCCCGCCGGCGCAGCCTTTCGCGAAGTCGAGATCGTGGACAAGGACATCGACGAGTTGGAAATCCGTCTCGCCGAGCCCTTTACCCTGAACGTGAAAATCGTGCGCGATCCGCCGCCGGCTAATCCGCAGTCAAAGACCGAAATGCGGGTTTTTCTGATAGGCCAGGGCAACAGGGATGTGAGGGAAGGTAGCATCGACGCCAAGGGCGAATTCCCCGTGACTCGTGTCATGGAGGGTCAGTACCGCATCGTGCCCCTACTGGGTGATGTGGCTTCGATGTACCCCTACTACCTCGCTTCCATCCGTATCGCGGAGCGCGAAGTGCTCGGCGAAACCGTGGAACTGACCGCAGCCTTGCCGCCCATCACGATCCTCTACAAAGCCGATGGCGGCGGCGTCCGCGGCACGGTGGAAGACTGCGGTTCCGCGCGCGTGGTTCTGGTGCCGCAAGAGCGCGCTCTCCAGGGTGTCGGTGATTTCATTCGCCACGCGGCCTGCGATGCCAGCGGCCACTTCGAGATCTCCAATATGCGGCCCGGCGAATACTATGCATACGCATTCGACCAGCAGCCGCCAATCAAGGACTTGGCCGAACTGCTGGTCAATCACGCCGTGCGCGTCACGGTGCGCTCGGGCGAATTCTCCGGCGCCGGGCTCCGGGTGACGCGGTTACCCTGAGACAATCGTGCGCACGATCGTAAGAAGCCGCCTCGTGCAAATCGCCGGTCCCTATTGCAGCGCAACCAGGATGGGGATTAGGCCTTGACCCTCCCGCAGCGGCTTGAGCGCCTTGCCGATCACAGCGCCGAAAGCTAGCGCGGAGTTGGTAGCCTTCATGCCGAATCCAGGACGCGCCGAAGTGGTCAGCAGATCGCCGACCGCTATAGGCGCGGGATCCGCATCCACTTTGCAGTACACCTTGCCCACCAGGGCGACAGATGCGCGGCCTTCCGACGATGCCCGCCGATCGAGCACGATGGCCGGCCTGTATTCGCCTGCGCCGGAAACGACTCCGGCCACCCGCTTGTCATAGGGGCTTTGGCACTCCCGTAGCGTCCCATCGTCATCAATCACCACGATGGTCCCCGGCTCCGGCGCTGCCGCATCGTGCATGTCGAACTGCTCGGCACAATCGGCGCCGGTCAAGACTACGTCTTTGTGGACGGTTATGGTGTTGACGTCCGTGATATCGCCGGTGATTTTGAGATCGCCGGTAAAGGTTGCGGTGCCATCTATCGCCAGAGGACCTTTGATGGTTGTCGTGCCGGTAATCTTCACGTCTCCATCGAATTGGCCTGCCAAACCTGAACCGAGGGAGTGAGCGTGGACGGCGACACCGGTGTTTGACTCACCGTAGACGCCTTTACCGCTCGTACTGACTCCCGCCACACCCGTCCCGGTGTTGGCGATTCCATGGACGCCATTTACTTTGCCGAATCCCACCACGCCGTCACCGGCCGCGTCCGGGTCTTTGATTGTGCCAGCGTATCCATTTACACCGATGACTCCGCCGTCGCCGTAAACGGCGCACGTGATCGGCGGTGAGCTGGTGTAAAGGGGAGATCCGAGCAACGGCCCGATGTAGCCCCAAACAGCGGCTACATTGCCTTTGGTTGGATCCGGATATCCAATCGGAAGGTTCGGATTCGGCGCGTAGGCCGAGGGGTTTGACCCTGGCCCGACATTCAGAAGGGCGCTCGTAACTGTCTGCGTAAGGGCGGGGGGAACGGTAATCCCAACTGGGTCTGCCATCTGAAAACTCCTTTTCTTAGCACAACAATAATTGGGGCTCCTGGCCTAAAGAACAAAATGCGTTCCGCTTCAGCGCCGCTTATGATCCCCGCCCGGTTGTTGAGCGTATCAGCAGAAATCTTCATTTGGGACTTCCATTTTGGAGCCCAGTTGCAGCAATTCTACACCTGAGCGCCTCCAATGGAGCTTTTTTCTCATGTCGGACTATTTCCCCTTGCTCCGAAAACCACGGAAGGGTTTAGAATCGCAAAAGAGGAATTCGAGACAATGGGTGCCGCACGTATCAGAACTCATGTGCGGGTCGAAAATATCTCGACCCATCTATCCTCAACGGGGACCGCTTTCATCAATCCTCCGATCTATCTCTGGTCGGTATTCTTCAAGATCGACGGTACTGCGGCACACGTTAATGTAATCAGTGCAACCAGCTGGAACCTCCAGGGAACCGCCACTGTGGTCCCCACTCCAGGCAACCAAGGGGACCTTCCTGGAGGTGTTCGCGCTTCCTTCTACCTGGACGAGGAGACGGTGATTCCATCATCGATGGGCAACTATGTAACCACCTTGGCCCCCTTTCCGGTTCCCGCCATTAGCGGCTTCACAGTCGGAGGGATGATCGTGGGCTGGTTGGGAATCCTCGTCTATCAGCAGAACACACCCGCGGACGCCGTCGCCGCGGGCCACCAGGCGCTGAACGGCGGCCTTCAGCAGGAGCTAAACAAGGTGATCTCAACGATCACGAACAAGAACCAGACCATAACTCAGGCCGATGTCTCGAACGCCGAGAGCCTGATCAAATCACAGGTCATTGCCGCGATAACGGACGCGTTGAGCTTGGGAGACAAGCTACGTACGAAGTACCTGAACACCGAATTCCAGGATACGTTTGCCGGGACAGCGCTCCAGTATTTCACCGACAGCCAGCTTTCGACCTCGCCTCCTGAGGGGATACCCATAAAGTCCCCAATCGACTGGGGAGGCAAGCTGGATCCGCTTCTCTATGTATTCACATTCAATGGGACGGTGGTCGCGGACGCGTTCCCTTTCAGCTTGAGGCGGATTCTGACGGGCCTCGGACACGTTCCACCACTGAGTGTGCGCGCCGCGATGGGCTCCTCCGTGACTCGATCCCTGTTGGCCTGGATCGAAGCCGCCCGATAAGGAATCTTAGCCTCCGTTCGGGGCCCGACCCAGAAAAATAGTGTGCCGCGCCCCCGCATTCCCCCGCGCGCGCGACCGCTGAATCTCCACGCGGAACCCAGCCCGCGCCATCAATTTCGCAAAGTCCGGGGCCGGCGCCGCCGACCAGAATGCCGCGCACCCCGACGGACGCAGCGCCCTTCGCGTCCTTTCCAGTCCTGCGAAATCGTACAGCCGCTCATTCATCGCCGTGCTCATCGCCGCGGGACCATTGTCCACATCCAGCAGGATCGCATCGAACGCGCCGCGCGACTCGCGAATCACTTCCCCGACGTCGCGCTCCACAATCGTGACCCGCCCGTCCGCGATCGCGTCCGCCGCCAGCGGAAATGCGGGATTGCGATTCCATTCGATCACCGCCGCCAGGATCTCCGCGACTACGACCGCGGCACCGTTCGGCAACACCGCCAGCGCCGCGCGTAGCGTGAAGCCGAAGCCCAGTCCGCCGATCAGCACCTTGGGCGCCGCCGCGGCCTGCACGTGCGCGCACGCCAGTTCCGCCAGCCGCTCCTCGGAGTTGTGCTGCCGCGTGGTCATCAGCGGACTGCCGTCCACCCGGATGGCATACGCTCCGTCGTGCTCGTGCAACGTGATGTTCTTGCCGTCGGGCGTGACCGTGTGATCGAGCAGAATCCAGGGCTTCATCGCTGCGGCCCCAGCGTTACGCCGGCGTCAACCCGAGCCCGGGACCCTTCGGCAGAATCAACTTACCCTTCTCCACCCGGACACCGTGGAAGGGGTCGTTGGAGATGAGTAAGTTGCCGTCTAGGTCGGAATAATCGACTAACGGCGAAAATGCGCCGCCGCCGTCACCTCACCGAACTCGAGATCATGCAGCCCAGCATGGTCTTCATGCCGAGTGCCTTTGCGATCTGAGCATCCGGTAGGCTTCCAGCATGCCGCCGCTCTTATCCAGCTTCACGTTCACGCCGTCGTAAGCTTCCTTCAGCTTCGGAATGTCGCTCGCCCGCTGGCAGGCCTCGTCGGCGATCACCGGGATGTGGACCTTGCTGCGCACCTACTTGTTCTCTTCGAACATCTCGGCCGGCATGGGCTGCTCGATAAACTCCACGCCCATCTTCTCCAGCCAGTTGATCTTGCGAACCGCTTCTTCTTTGTCCTTCCAGCCTTCGTTGGCATCCACGCGAAGCGGCTTCTTGGTCACGCTCCGCACCGCCTCGATGGTCGGCTCGTCGGTGGCCAGCCCCACCTTCACTTTCAGCACCGGGTAATCGGCGGCCTCCAGCGTCTTCTGTTTGGTGATCTCCGGTGTGTCGATGCCGATCGAAAATGTGGTCAGCGGCGTATCCTTCGGGTCGAGTCCGAAATAGGTGTAGAGCGGAATCCCCAGCTTCTGGCCCACCCAGTCCATGAGCGCGATATCGATCGCCGCCTTGCCCGCCCACTCGCCCGGAATACGCTTGAAGACCTCGGCCATCAGCTTGGAAAACTGCATCGGGTCCGCCGAGAGCAGCAGGTCGCGCACGCTCTCCACCGCCTTCTGCGCGCCCACCGCGTCTTCGTGATAGCGCACGATCGGCGCGCCTTCGCCGTGGCCCGTGATGCCGCCGCGCGTGTACGTGGTGTGCAGCGTGTCGCGATACTGGCTGGACGACATCGTGGTCGTCCACGTATGCTGCAGATTCAGCCGCGCGATCTTGCTGGTGAAAGCCGGGTTGCCCGAAGCGGGCGCGGCAAAGGCGCCGGCGGCGGGCGCTACGGCGGCGGTTTTGATAAAATTGCGGCGATTCATTTCACTCTCCTGGCAGCCACCAGCAGCTTGCGTCCAATGCGCCTCGTTGAGGTCGTCGATGCGAACCATCGGAGTCAGGTGAGTGGTTGCGTTGATGAACTTTCCGTTGCCCATATAGATGCCGGTGTGCGTAATCTTCTTCTCGGAACTGCCGAAATAGAGTAGGTCGCCGGGCTGCAGATCCTTGCGCTCCACCGCCACTACGCCGCTCCATTCCGCCTGCGGCTGCGCATCGCGCGGCATATTGACGCCGCGCCGCCGTCCCAGCATTTGCGAGAAGCCCGAGCAATCGTATCCGTAACTCGAAGTGCCGCCCCACGTATAGGGCAGCCCCAGGAAACGCTTGGAAAACTCCAGCGTCTCGGCGATCGACAAGGTCTTCGGCGCCAGTGAAACATCGCCCGCCTGAATCCACCCCGCGCGGTCGTCGGGCAGCCGTACCTGGAACCACCGCGTATCTTCCTTAGGCTCGGTCAGCACCTCGAGTTTCACCTCGAACGGCACCGTCACCAGCGGAGCATGCCGCGTCACGCTGGCCTCGCGATAGATGTGGGCGAACAGGCTCTGCACCTCGCCCACGCGTCCGCTGGTAGCGTACGCTTTGCCCGGCAGCAGGGCAGACATCGGCGTCCAGCCGGTGTAATCGTCGGCCGTGCGGATGTGCGCCCACCCGTCCTTCTGCTCGATCAGGTTGACATTCGCCCCGTAGATCGCCTGGCTGACCACGTCGGCATCGGCGCTCGGGTGCGAGTACATATTGGCCACCGGTTGCAGCACCACGGCGTTTGGCAGCGCAGCGGCAAACAGGGCAAGTGCGGCTATTCCTGGCATAAATAGATCTATTACCAGCGTACATCAGTGGGATAGGCCTCCGGCCTGTCCACTTCGACTGCCGTAACTCTCGCGCCTCGACGATCGCTTCCACGTTTGCGGCTTCCGCCGCAATGTGAGGCAGCAGTCTCCATCCGCCCGTTGATGATACGCTATGGTCTGCATCCGTCACTAGTCCGAAGCGATGGGAACGACCCCGGTAGACGATCTTTTGAAGCAGTACATGGAGTGCGGCCACCCCGATCGCGCGGAGGCTCTGCTCGGCGAACTCGTAGTCGAGCACGCGCAGCCCGGCATCCGCAAAGTCGTCCGCTATAAGCTCGCCTTCCAAGGCCAGCGCGAAGCCCAGGACATCGACGACGTCGCGGGCGACGTAGTCCTCGAACTTATCGGCCGCCTCCGCGCCATGCGCGCCGGCGGAACCGCGGAGGCCATCGGAAGTTTCGCCGGCTATGCCGCCGTGGCCGCCTATCACGCCTGCAACGAGTATCTCCGCCGCAAATATCCCAATCGCCATCGCCTCAAGACCCGCCTGCGCTACCTGATGAATAACGAATCCAGGTTCGCCATCTGGGAAAACGCCTCCTCGGATTGGGTCTGCGGCTTCCGTAAATGGCAAGCAGATGGCATCGCGCCGGCTACCTCGGACCTGGTCAGTCAGTGGCGCGAAGCCCTGTCCGACCTGCCCCGCGGCCAGATCGCGATGCACCCAGCGGATCTGCTGGCTGCCATCTTCGGCCGCTTCCAGGGCCCCCTCGAGTTCGATGAGCTGGTCGGGATCGTAGGCTATTTTTGGGGCATTGACGACCCGGCGCCCGCTCCCGAAAAAAGCGCTCGCGAGGTCGAGTCGAACGATTTCGATCCTGGCATGCGCATGGAACTGCGTCAATGGTTGAGCGAATTGTGGACCCAGATCCGCGAACTGCCGCGCGCCCAGCGCGTAGCCCTGTTGTTAAATCTCCGCGCCGCCGATTCCGCCCCCGCCGTCACCCTGCTCCCCATCATCGGAGTGGCCAGCGTAAGAAATATCGCCGAGACCCTGGAATTCAGTGCGGAGGCTTTCGCCGCCCTATGGAAGTCCTTGCCCCTGGAGGATTTAGCCATCGCGGAACTGCTGGGCGTCACACGCCAACAAGTCATCAATTTGCGCAAATCGGCACGCGAACGGTTAACCCGTAGAATAGGTGGCAAATATCGTTTATCGTAAGTTAGTAATATTCGGTCACAATCGACTTCAAAGTTAAGTGAGCCATATGATCGAGGCGGCACATCTCACGGAGCAGCAATTCTCCGGCTTCCAGCATCGGACCCTGGAACCGGCGGATCTGCTCGCCGCCGATCGTCATCTTTCCGTCTGCGCCGAATGCCGCGACCGGCTCGCTCGCCAAACCAGCGCCCTCCCGGAGGTCTCCGCTCTGCGCACCCAGCTTTCCGACCACCTGGATTACGACCAGACGGTAGCCGCCTCGCACGGCGCCGCCGGCACCGCCATCCAACAGCACCTCGCCGAATGCGCCATGTGCCGCGCCGAGGTCGAGGATCTTCGACAATTTCGCTCCGAGTTATCCCCCGAGCTATCCGGCAGGCCGCGCAACGTCATCGCCATGCCTCCCCCGAAACCCAGGTGGCGAATCCCGGCCTATGCCGCGATCGCCGCGGGTCTTCTGCTCGCCGTCGGCCTCACCTTTTTCCGCCAGCCTAAAACGCCGGTCGCGCAAGTTCCACCGGTCACTGCCCAACCCGCCGAACCCGCCATCCCGCCCGATCAGGAGGCGGCCGTCCAACTCGCACTCTCCACCCACCGTCTGGAGCGCGCCCCCGTGCTCGATGGCCTGATCACCAAGCGTGGCGTCCTCCTCGGCGCTCCCGGCGAAACCAGGAAGTTCGCCGTCCAGGGCCCAGCCGGCACCACCGTGCTGAACGATCGCCCGGTATTCCGTTGGGAGCCGGTCCCCGGCGCCGGAAAGTACGTCGTCGCCGTCTTCGACGATCGCTTCCAGAAGGTCGCCGAAAGCCCCGCCCTCATCGCCGTCGAATGGACTCCGGAACAGCCCCTCGTCCGCGGACGCATCTATAACTGGCAGGTCACCGCGCATATCGGTGCCCGCACCCTCCGCTCTCCCGTGCCGCCCGCACCCGAAGCCCGCTTTCAAATAGCCGCCGTCGAAACCGTGGCGCAGATCGAAAGCGCGCGCCGCGACCACCCCGGCAACCACCTGCTGCTCGCCGTCCTGCTCGCCAAGGCCGGCGCCCTCGACGAGGCGGTGCAGGAACTCGACGCGCTCGCCGCCGTCGACCCCGCCACCGCCCAGTCCCTCCGCCAGAGCCTCCAGGCCCTGCGCCCCCGCGAACCGCGACCGTGAGGGTAATGCCGCAACATTTTCCCATCGCCGAACCCGCAAACGTTTCCGAAGCGCCCCAAAGGAAAGTGTCGAGCCTCACGCTGACATGATCGGCGATGCCCTGGTCATAGAAAGAACGGAGCAGCTAGAACGTTGAGTTCGGAGCCATCGTTGTGGGGCAGATCGTAAAGTTGAAGCCGTTTCTGGCAAGCGCGCCGCCTAAGGCCTCGAAGTTCGCCAGCTTCACCATGCCTTCACTATCGACACCAGCACCTCGCAGGCCCTGCGTAGCGCATCGCAGGACCGTTTGCGCCGTCGCTGCTAATACTTCTCAGTCGCGCTCCGACGCCTTCTGCATCAGGAACCATTGCGCAAACCATGCACGCGCAAGACGCTCGTCAGTTCCGTAAATGGACCTAAAAATCTTGTATCGCGAGCCGCCTTGACCCTTCCGTAGGAAGCTGGCCCACGAATTCACAAAGCGCCCCGTAAAGAGGCCAACCGGGATCGTTGAGCTTCTTCAGCGCCTTTTCGTACGGGCTTTCGGGGTCGCTGGCGAAATCGACGATTAGACTTTCGGGAACTTCAATTCCAATCTCTGGGCATAGCATTGTTTTGATTTTTTCCGTCGCGCTATTTCACCGGCGCCAGTGAATAGCTCGTGCTGCGCCCGCCTTCGGGATTCCGCGCGAGAACGCCACGCTCGACCAGTGCCTGAATATCGCGATGGGCCGTGTCCTGCGAGCACTTCGTCAGCTTCGCGTATTTTGAGCTGGTGAGCTTGCCTTCGAACCCGTCCAGCAGGAGGTTGATCACGGAACGCTGGCGGTCGTTGAGCGGCGCGTCCTTGATGCGATCCCAGAAACGCGCCTTGTCCAGCACGCCTTTTAAAGTGTCGTGAGCGCCGTCAATGGCGCGCCCGAGGCAATCGAGGAACCAGAGCATCCACGGCGTCACATCCATGCTGTCTTTCTGCGTGCGTTCGAGGATGTCGTAATACTCCTTGTGCTTCTGCTTGATCTGCGCCGACATGCTGTAGAAGCGCTGCGCGCTGTGCTCGGAACGGGCCAGCGCCATGTCGGCGATAGCCCGCGCAATGCGGCCGTTGCCATCTTCAAACGGGTGGATGGTGACGAACCACAGATGCGCGAGGCCGGCTTTCAAAACGAGATCGGTTGCGTCTTTACCCTCGAACCACTTGAGGAAGGCGGTCATTTCCCTGTTGAGACGCTTCGATTTTGGCGCTTCAAAATGCACTTTCTCTTTTCCGACGGGGCCGGAGATAACCTGCATCGGCCCGGCGCTTTCATTGCGCCAGGCGCCGGTTCTGATCTTCGACATTCCGCTGCGACCCGTCGGGAATAACGCGGCATGCCAGCCGAACAGCCGTTCATCGGTCAAAGGCCGATCATAATGTCCCGTGGCGTCGAGCATCATTTCGACAACCCCTTCGACGTTGCGATCCGCAGGCTTGAGACCGCCAATGTCGAGGCCCAGACGCCGGGCCACCGAGGAGCGGACTTGTTCAGCATCAAGCTTTTCGCCTTCGATTTCGCTGGTCTTTAAAACGTCTTTCGTCAGGGTTTCGAGCACGGCTTCCTGTTGAAGGCGAAAGCCGAGGCCCTTCATCTGTCCGATGAGGCCGCCCTGCCGGAAACGGACTGCGGCCAGTGGCTCGGCGAGCGTCCGTATGTCCCAATGAAAGTCCGGCCAGTCCTTGCGCTCGTGGATATACATTCTCCGCACCTCATGCGGATATTGTAGCCCGTATTCTCCGCATCTCTCCAGATTTTCTCCGCGATCAATGCGGAGAATAGACTACCCAATCTCCGCAGGGGACGGTTTTTAAGTTTCAATTGGATAGTCGCACGACGCAGGGCGGAGTCTCGGTCCTTGACCGCTTGCCAGACGCGCGGCATCCACGGGCAGCTTACCGTTGTCCATTTCGGGCTCGCTGAATGGCTTCCAGGTTGGCGCTTACAATTCCAGGGGCGTACACGGACGCGGAGATGGCGGGGACCAGGAACGATCTACAGGCCTTTTACGGAATTAGCCAGGAATGCCTTGGCCTCGGAGCGCCCCATGCACCGCTCCAGCAGTGCCTGCGGAGCCTTTCGCAGGTCGGCCAGGATCAGTGCATCCAGCGAGTGCGAGAAGGAAGGGTCGACATTGAATCCCAGCAGCCGCCCGCCCATCTTCAGGTATTGCCGGATCAGCACCGGGACTCCCTTGCCATCGTCTTCAATATCGGAGATCGAAAGCGACAAATCTTCGATGTCGGCCGCCAGCGAAGCGAACTGCTTGATCTGAGGATCCCAGCGCGACGGGTCGCGAAACATCCGGCGCGGCGCTACCATGCGCGCCAGTTCATGCGACGCACGGTCGGAAAGATAGGTCGCAATCAGTCCGCGCGACGCATCCCGGTAATCCTGGCTGATGCTCACGGCGCCGAAGAGTACCGGCGCTTCCCGCCTGCGCTGCACGAACCGCAGGATCCCTTTCCAGAGCAGGAACAGCGACGCATAATTCTTCTGGTATTCGGGAAGCACGAAGGAGCGGCCCAGTTCGATCGCGGGTCCCAGCCGCTCGAAGAACCGGCGCTTGAACCGGAACAGCGTGTTCGTGTAAAGTCCGTTCGGTCCCAGCCGCGGCAGCACGTCCGTCGTGACCGCCAGACGATAGGCTCCCGCCAGGCGCCGGTCGCTCTTGCTCCAAAGGAACAGATGCCGGTAGTGCCGGTCGAAGCGGTCGAGGTCGGTCTCGTTGCCCGTGCCCTCGCCGGCCGCCCGGAAGGCCAGTTCGCGGCAGCGCCCGATTTCCGCGAGCATCCGCGGGATCGCATCCGCGGTCGTCAAGTAGACTGCGAACTCCTGGCTCTCCGCCAGTTCGCATTCCGCCGGGAGAGCGGTTACCTCCTCCGATAGCAACCGCTCGGCGCCCGGCGGCTCGATCACCCGGGCTCGCTTCCCCGCCAAATGATTTGTCGATTGGGACGGAGCGGCCGCGGAGCGATTTGCCAGAAACAATGTGCGTGACCTCAGATACGCTGTCGCATGCGCGGAGTCACGGTAGCCGTTGAGCACCTCGTGCGGGATCATCTTGCCGATGTGCACGTGCACGGTTTTGCCGGACAGCTTGCGCAGTTCGTGCGCCAGGCCGATCGTCCGCAAGCCCGGATGAAAAACGCCGGCCACGTGAAACGGCACGCTGTTGGCGCCCGCAAAAAACACCGGCGCGACCGGGCAGCGTGCGCGCAGCGCCAAGCGCGCGGCGGTGGTCTTCCACGGCGAATCCGTGATCGATCGCTCAACCAAATTGAGATGGGCGACTTCGCCCGCCGGAAAAATTACCAGCGCCCCGCCCGAGGCGAGCAGGCGCACCGACTCACGCAACGGAGCCCGATTGTGTGCGTTGGCCTCACGAACCTCGAAAGGGTTCACCGGGATCACGTGCCCGCGAAGTTCCGCGACGCCCGCGACCATGGAATTGACCATGATCTTCCAGTCGGCCCGAACATTCTCCAAAATCGCCGCCAGGATCAGCCCTTCGACAATCCCATAGGGATGGTTCGCCGCGATCACGACCGCGCCCGCCGCCGGAATGCGCTTCCGATCACTTTCATCCAATTGAAACCGGATATTCAAGGCTTCGAGAAGACGCTGCGCAAATCCCGCTTTGGTTCCGCTCCGCCGCGCGATGTCGAACCCGTCCATCACCTGCCCCGGCACCAGCATCCGCCAAAGCGCGTGGCGAATCGCCGGAGGCACTCTGGGATCTAAGGGAATCGGAACCGGCTCGTAGGCAGGCTGCATACGGCAAGATTGCGCCGCCACCCATTACGCCCCTGTGAACAGCGTGTAAAGATTCTGTGGGATAGGCCTCCAGGCCTGTCCAGCCGAGCTTGCTCGGCCAGACTTTTTACACTCTGCATTTCAACAATTCGCTTCTCTGCTTCATCGAGATATAAGACATTCCCGTTTGGAGAACTAAGTGAAACTATCGCCGTTCTGTTTCTTCTTCCTTATCATCCATCTATTCGATCTCCGCCCAGACCGCCGCAACGCTGGCGTCCGCGGGCTATTCCGCACCCGCCGCGCCCATCGCCGTAGCTCCGGGCCAGGTCGTGACGTTATTCTTTCGCGATGTCCCGCCTCTAGCCGGTGGCGCCTTGCGAACCGGCGAGGCTAATACGGAGATAGGCATTTGTTTGAAATGACCGACGCCCGAATTGCCCCACGCCCGAATGCCCCACGCCCGAATTGCCCCATACACCACCGATGTAGTACACTGATTCTTTACTCCTGTGGTTCGGACACGGTTCGTGTGTCCGGCTCCCAATTCTGAGGTTTGCATGCACGCGATCATCGAAACAGGCGGAAAGCAGTACCGGGTTGCTCCCGGTGATGTGATCCGCGTCGAAAAGTTGGCCGGCGATATCGGGTCGGAAGTTGAGCTCCCGTTAAGGCGGCGTTCAAAGAAGGCGGCGAGCTGGTGTCCGGGGAAAGTCACGGGCACGATCGTCGGCGCCGACCGCGCAGCCAAAATCATCGTCTTCAAGTTCAAGCGCAAGAAGCAGTACAAGAAAACCATTGGGCACCGCCAGTCTTTCACCGACGTGAAGATCGGCGACGTGCTGGTGTAGGTGACGAATGGCACATAAAAAAGGTTTAGGCAGTTCTAAAAACGGGCGCGATTCCAACGCGCAGCGGCTCGGCGTCAAGGTCTTCGGCGGACAGCTGGTTCCCGGCGGCAGCATCATCGTGCGCCAGCGCGGCACCAAGATCAAGCCGGGCATGAATGTCGGCTGGGGCAAGGACGACACCCTGTTCGCTAAAGTGACGGGCGTCGTCGAATTCAGAGATCGCGGACGGATGGGCAAGTTCGTCAACATCAACGCCTCCGTCTAGTCGTTCGTTTTTCCTAAACGGCCGCCGGTTTGCAGGCATTCCGGCGGCTTTCCTATGTTTATCGATGAAGTAAGAATCCTCGTAAAAGCCGGCGACGGCGGCAACGGCTGTCTGGCCTTCCGGCGGGAGAAGTACGTCCCGCGCGGCGGTCCCAGCGGCGGCGATGGCGGCCGCGGCGGCGACGTCATCGCTGGTGTGCAGCGAGCACGCCAATACCCTGCTGCAGTTCCGCTTCAATCCCGAACACAAGGCCGAACGCGGCCGCCACGGCGAAGGCAGCCAGCGCACCGGCGCTGAGGGCGCACTCCATCGACGTCGCCGTCCCCGTCGGCACCGTCGTCTACGACGAAGCCACCGGCGAGCGCCTTTACGACTTCACCGTCCCCGGCGAGCGCTTCGTTGTCGCCCGCGGCGGCAAGGGCGGCCGCGGCAACCAGCATTTCGCCACGCCCACCCACCAGGCTCCCACCGAGCACGAACCCGGCCGCCCCGGCGAAGAGAAGCGCCTCCGCCTCGAATTGAAGCTGCTCGCTGATGTCGGCCTGGTCGGCTTCCCCAACGCCGGCAAGAGCACGCTGATCTCGCGCATCTCGGCCGCCAAGCCCAAGATCGCCGACTACCCGTTCACCACCCTCGAACCGAATCTCGGCGTGGTCCAGATGCCGCGGCTTCCGCAGCTTCGTGGTCGCCGATATACCCGGTATCATTGAAGGCGCGCACGAAGGCCACGGCCTCGGCATCCAGTTCCTGCGCCACATCGAGCGCACCCGACTGCTCGCGCACCTGGTCGACGTCTCCGAAGAGAGCGGCCGCGACCCCGTGCAGGATTTCGAGATCATCATGCAGGAACTCGCCAGCTTCAGCGACCAGCTGGTCGCCAAGCCCATGATCGTGGTCGCCACCAAAATGGACGTCGCCCAGGATCCCGAACGGGTCGAAGCACTTCGCGAACTGGCGAAATCCCGCGACCTCCCCTTCTTCGAAATCTCCAGCGCCACCGGCCAGGGCATCGACGCCCTGAAACACGCCATGGCCGACCGCGTACTCGCCCCCGTCCCGGTCCCAGTACCGGAATAGTAGGCGCCCCTGCAACGTCGTTTTCCCATCGCCGAATATCTGCGTAAATTGTAGGGCGGACGCCCTCGTCCGCGGCCGACGCCTTCGTCGGCCTTCCGATCGAGGTCGCAGCTCAATTCTATGCGCGAAGAGCGGGATAGGGCGTCCCGCGCAGACCAGGGGGTCTGCCCTACAGCCTGCCGAACCTTACATCTTCCGGCTGTACCCTTGCGACTTGTACTTCTCCAGCAGCGCCGTGAGGCGCGCGACCTCGGCCGGCTTATCGAGCCATAAGTTGTTCTGTTCCGCTGGATCCGACGCCAAGTTATAAAGTTGTCCTTTAGGTCCTCCGGGCTTCGGCTCCTCGGTCCGCGGATCGCTGAAGCCGCCCGACCCGAGCCCGAACTCCAACTTCCAATCTCCCTGCCGGATGCCGAACATTCCCTGGTTCGAATGATGCACCACGGCCTCCCGAATCGGCTTCCCCTGCTTCCCCAGCATCGCGGGAAGCATGCTGAAAGTGTCTTCTCCGGCGTTGTCGGGCAGCTTGTAATTCACCACCTCGGCCACCGTCCCCATCAGGTCGATCAGGCACCCGAGCTCGTCCGTGGTAGTGTTCGGCGCGATGTGGCCTGGCCATCGCGCCATAAAAGGAATCCGGTGTCCGCCATCCCAAATGTCGGCCTTCTCGCCACGCCAGTCGGCATTTGCCCGGTGAGCGAACGCGGCCTTATCCGCGACCTTCCAATCGGCGCCATTGTCGCTCGTAACGATCACCAGCGTGTTTTCCGCGAAACCGTTCTCGTCGAGCGCCTTCACGACACGGCCGAACGTGTCGTCCACCTGGGCGACGAAGTCGCCATAATCGCCGGCCTTCGACTTGCCGCGAAACTCCGGACGCGGCAGCCACGGTGTGTGGGGCGCGGTCAGCGCCAGGTAAAGCAGGAACGGCTGGTCAGGCGTCCGCGCACGCTCGCGGATGGTATCCACCGCACGCGACGTCAGCGTCGGCAGCACCTGCTCGAGTGCGAAGCCCGGCGCGCGCGCCCCAGCCCTCCAGAAAACACCCCGCGGCGAGCTCGATGCGGCAATCTGCGCCGTCGGCTTCTCCAACGGCCGGTCGTTGTGAAAGTACAAATAGGGATCCATGTCCAGCGACGCCGGGATCCCGAAATAATCGTCGAAGCCGTGGTCCAGCGGACCGGGCCGCAAGGGCTGATCGTAGTCGGTATGCGGACGGTCGCCGAGCCCCAAGTGCCACTTGCCGATACCGGCCGTGTAATAGCCGCGCGATTTCAGCATCGCCGGCACCGTCAGCCGTCCGAGTTCGATCAGGTTCGGGTCATACCCGTTAAGCACTCCCTGCTTGAGCCGCGACCGCCAGCAGTAGCGGCCCGTCATGATCCCGTACCGGCTCGGCGTGCACACCGCGGACGGAGAGTGCATATCGGTGAACCGGATCCCCTGCGACGCGAAGCGGTCGGCGCTGGGCGTCGGCACCGCCGACTTCGGGTTGTAGCAGCGCAGGTCGCCCCACCCCAGGTCGTCGGCCAGGATGTAGACGATATTCGGCATCGCGGATGCAGGCCGCGCGACGCTCAGACCGGCTGCGCCCAAGGCGAGCGTCCGGCAGAAAGTTCGGCGATCAAGTGGCATGATGAGCGCTTCCATTGTGTCAAAAGTCCGGACGATTCGCCTGCCATGCTACGATGGGTACTTGTCAGGTCTCGGGCTCCGTGCAACGCTCCGGCTGCAAACCCCGCCAGGTCCGGAAGGAAGCAACGGTAGTGGTTTGGACGTGTGCCGCGGATTACCCGGGGCCTGGCATAAGCCCACCCCATGTATCAGGTAATCGCGCGTAAATACCGGCCGCAATCCTTTGCCGACGTTATTTGTCAGGAACACGTTAAGACCACGCTCGAGAACGCGATCGCGCAGCATCGCATCGCGCACGGCTACATATTCTCGGGCCAGCGCGGCACCGGAAAAACCACCATCGCCCGCATTCTGGCACGCTGCTTAAATTGCGTGCAGGGGCCGACCGCGACACCCTGCGGCGTCTGCGCCAGCTGTAAGGAAATCTCCGAGGGCGGGACCGTCGACGTCATCGAAATCGACGCGGCCAGCAATCGCGGCATCAATGAGATGCGCGAATTGCGCGAAAACGTCCGTTACCAGCCGGCGCGCGATCGCTACAAGATCTTCATCATCGACGAAGCCCACCAGATCACCAACGAAGCCTTCAACGCGCTCCTCAAGACCATCGAGGAGCCGCCCGAGTGGGCGGTCTTCGTGCTTTGCACCACCGAATCGCATAAGATCCCGGCTACAATCGCGTCGCGCTGTCAGCACTTCAGTTTCCGCAGCGTGGATTTCCAGGAACTGGTGGACCGCATGGCGTGGATCTGCGGGCAGGAGGGCATCGAGGCGGATGCCGAAGCCCTCGCAGTGCTTGCCGCCGCCGGCGAAGGCTCGGTCCGCGATTCGCTCTCGGCTCTCGACCAGGCCATCGCCTGCTGCGGCGCCAAAATCAATGCCGCCGAAGTCCGCGCGCTGCTCGGCGCCTTCTCGCTCGAATCGCTTGAAAAAGTCACCGAGGCGCTGGCCGCCGGCGAATCGCGCATGATGCTCGAAGTGGTGGACGAGTTGGAGCGCAACGGCCACAACCTGCAGCATTTCAGCCGCGAACTTTCGCGCTACTTCCGCAACTTGCTGGTCACGCGGATCGCCGGCGCCGATACGCGGCTGGTGGCGGCGAGCGCGGCGCAGCGCGAAAAATTGGGTAACATCGCCGGACAATTCTCCGAGGAAGACCTCTCGCGGTACCTTCAGCTCTCGCTCGATATCTTCCGCGACCTGCAATTCTCGCTACAGCCCCGCTTCCACCTGGAAATCGGCCTGGTGCGGCTGGTCCAGGCCGGCCGTCTGCTGCCCATCGAACAGGCGTTGGCCGGGCTAAGCGCTGCGCCTGCTGCCCCGCGCGCCGCACAAATTTCGCAGGCTGCCCCGCCGCGCGCCGCCGCACCGCCGCCGCCGGCTCCCCTGCCGCGTGTCGGTCCGTCGCCCTTCGAACTCGATCGCATCAAAAAGGGACTAGGCCCCTCGGAACCGCAGTCATCCGGCGCCAACGCGCTGGCTCCACAGCGCGAAGTACCCTCGATGACGGCGGGCGATCCGCGTCAGAAGCTGCATGCCTGGTTCCATGAAAAGGGCAACGCCCACCTCGCCGACGCCGTGGAGAATGCCGCGTTCACCGTCACCGGCGGCGATCTCAACATCGTGGCGCCGAAATCCTACGGCCTCTACTTCCGTGACAAGGCCTTCGAAGAGGCCATCCGCGAAGTCTTCGGGCGGCCGCTGCGCATGAAACTGACTACCGGCGACGCGTCGGCCGCGGGACCACCGCCGCCGAGCCTGGCGGCGCCGAAATCCGACGCCGAGGATGAAGTCACGGGCCGCGCGCTGGCCAACCCGGAAGTCCAGCGTTTCCGCGAAATCTTCGGCGGCGAAGTACGCAAAGTTCGCAACCTCAAGGACTAGATCAGGAGTAGATCATGAAACTACCCGGCAACATGCAGAACATGATGCGCCAGGCGCAGCAGATGCAGGAGAAGATGCAGCAGGAGATCGCGCTCATCCGCGTCGAGGCAACGGCCGGCGGCGGCATGATCACCGTCAAGATGGACGGCCAGAAGAACCTGTTGAGCGTGAAGATCGATCCCGAAGTGGCGGGCGATGTCGAAATGCTGCAGGACATGATGGTGGCGGCGTGCGGCGAAGCGGTGAAGCAGGTGGAAGCGCAAATCCAGCAGAAGATGGGCGGAATGCTGGGCGGCATGGGACTACCCCCCGGCCTGTTCTAAACAATGCCGGATTTCGCCGAACCGCTCGCGCGGCTGATCACCGAGTTCAAGCGCCTCCCCGGCATCGGCCAGAAATCGGCGCAGCGCCTCGCCTTCCACGTCCTGCGCGCCAAGCGCGAGGACGCCGAGCATCTCTCGCAGGCGATTCTGGACGTCAAGGATAAGCTGGGCCTCTGCCGCGTCTGCAACAATATCGCCGTCGGTGAGATCTGCCAGTATTGCAGCGACACCAATCGCGACCCCAGCATCGTGTGCGTGGTGGAAGAGCCGCACAACATCGTCGGCATCGAAACCACGCGCCAGTTCGAAGGCCGCTACCACGTGCTTCACGGCGCGCTCTCTCCCCTGCGCGGCATCGGCCCCGACAGCCTCAAGATTAAGGGCCTGGTAGAACGCATCGCTCAAGGCGAGGTCCGCGAGGTGATCGTGGCCACCAATCCGAATGTGGAAGGCGAGGCCACCGCGGTCTACCTGGCGCGCCTGCTCAAGCCGCTCGGAGTAAAGGTCACGCGCATCGGCATGGGGATCCCGGTGGGCAGCGACCTGGAGTTCGCCGACGAGGTCACCATCTCCAAGGCCATGGAAGGCCGCCGCGAAATGTAGGGCCCATGCCCCGAGTTGCCTGCATCGTCCTCGCCGTCTGCTTTGCCGCCTCCACGCTGGCCTGGGTGATGCTGGACCGATCACCGCCCAACTGGGACGACGCCTGGTATCTGACCAACAGCCTGACCGTGTACGATGCACTGGCTCACGGCGGCATCGCCGGCTATCTGACCAAACTCAATTCCGTGTTCGGCTTCAAGGCTCCGCTGATCGCCGCGCTGCCCGCACCGTTTTACCTTGTGTTCGGCCGCCGCTGGCACGCCGCCTACCTGGTCAACATCGCGTCGATGCTCCTGCTGTTCGCGGCCATCTACCGGCTCGCGAGCCGCTGGTGGAACGCGCGGGCCGCGGTCTTCGCGATTGCCATCGCCGGAACGATGCCGCTGCTGTACGGCTTGTCGCGATGGTACATGGTCGAGTACGTACTCACGGCGCTGGTTGCGGTCGCGGTCTGCGCACTGGTCGAATCCGAATTTCTGTTGTTCGGAGTGATCTCCGGGCTCGGCTTACTGCTCAAGGTCAGTTATCCGCTCTTTGTGTTGCCGGTCTTTCTTTACGCCTGGAGTAAGTCGGCCCAACCCACGCGAACATTGCTCCTTGCGGCCATTCCTTGCCTCGCGATCGCGCTTCCCTGGTACATCGGACACCTCCGCCCCACCCTTGCCAACGCGCTCGATGCGGGTTTTGGAGCGTCGGCCGCGATCCAAGGGACCGGCCCGATTTTCGCGATCCGCACCATCGCCGTGTACCTGTCCCACGTGGCGGCGAATGGCATCTCTTACTATTTCCTGTTTCTCGCGTTGGTGCTGACTCCGTGGACGTTTCGAGCGATGAAAGGCATGGCCCTGTTGGTGGCCTGGCTGCTCCCCTTCGCATTCTTCCTCTTCGGCGGAAACAAAGATGTCCGCTATATCGCGCCCATTTTGCCCGCCGTCGCTCTGGCGATCGGATTCCTGATGGATTTCGCATTGCCGCGCAGCCGCATGGGCACTGCTCTTGCCGCCCTGCTCCTCGCCTTCCCGATGCTCCAGATGTTCGCGGTATCGTTCGGCATTCCCTATCGCGTCGCAGGCGCAGGATATACTCGCACGTTCAACAAGACTTCGTGGCCGCACGACGAAATATTGAAACTCATCGCAGCTAACGCCAACCTTCGATACGGAGAGAAAGCGCGGCTTCTGGTCGGAGTGGATCGGGCCGGGTTCAACGCGGACAATATCGAGTTGACGGCCGTGGCCTTGCAGTTGCCCTTCACCATCGAGACTACCGCTCACGAAACGGCTCTCAACATCCTCCGGCAACGCGTTGCGCAGGCATCGTTCATCCTCTTCAAGGAGGGCGGCGAGCCGGAGTCGCCGGCATTCAACCCCTACGCGGGCGACCTCGCGCGGATGGTGGCCGCCGACACCCGCTTCCGCGAAATCCCTTACGCAAAGCCCTTGCCCGACGGCGGCGTGGCCCGCATATACCAGCACCGCTAATCGGATTACACTGTGGGGCATGCGCACAATTGCAGCTTTGTGGATTCTCGCGGCCGCCGCCATGGGGGCGCAGCGCGTCGCGATCGTGGCCGACGGACAACTCGCGGCGCCGGCGCGCTACGGACTGAGTAAGCTGCAGGATAGCTTGCGGGCGAAGGGCTTCGACGTCAGCGGAACGGCCGCAGGCGCGGACTACGTGATCGTCGCGAACCTGGGTGCGCCGGGTGGGCGCGAAGCGCTCGCGATCCGCCATTCGCAGTATGGCGGCAAGCCCGCGCTCACGCTGTCCGGCGGCGACGCGCGCGGCCTGATGTACGCGGCGCTCGACGTCGCGGAGCGCATCGCGTGGAGTTCGGGCGAGCCCTTCCAATTCGTGCGCGACACCACCGAGAAGCCCTATCTCGCCGAGCGCGGCGTCTCCATGTACACCATGCAGCGCGCGTACTTCGAGAGCCGGCTCTACGACGAACAGCAGTGGAAGCGCTACTTCGACATGCTGGCGGCCGACCGGATCAACAATTTCGTCGTGATCTTCGGCTACGAAAACGGCGGCTTCATGGCGCCCCTGTATCCGTACTTTTTCAACATGAAGGAATTCCCCGGCGTCGAACTGGTGGGGATCACGGCGGCGCAGCAGGCCCGCAATACCGCGGCCTTCCAGGCGATGATCCGCATCGCGCACGAGCGCGGTATCGAAGTCACGGCGGGCATCTGGGACCACATCTATCGCGGCGGAGTGCAGGGCGGCGGAATTCCGGGAGCATCGCAAAATGCCGGCAAGCGCGTGGACGGACTGGTCTTCGGAGTGACGACGGAGAACCTCGCGCCGTACACGAAGGCGGCCCTGAAGCGATTCCTCGAAGTCTTCCCGGAGATCGACGCGATTCAGTTTCGCATGCACGACGAATCGGGCTTGAAGAAAGACGAGATCCAGCCGTTCTGGCACGACGTCTTCGCCGTCGATCAAGGAGAACCATCCCAAACTGCGCCTCGACCTGCGCGCCAAGGGACTGCCCGACGCCGTGATCGACGACGCCGTGGGCATGGGCCTCAAGTCGAAGATCAGCACCAAATTCTGGATGGAGCAGATGGGCCTGCCGTTCCATCCGACGCACATCAATACCGAGGACCAGCGCAACCGCCGCCACAGTTATGCCGACCTGCTCACGCTTTCCGCAGCGCTACCGGGTTCACTGGCAACTGTGGAGCGGCGGCACCACGCGCCTGTTGCTGTGGGGCGATCCGGATTACGTGCGCCGCTTCGCGGAGTCGGCGAAGCTCTACGATGGCGACAGCTTCGAGGTCAACGAGATGCTCGCCACGAAAATGCTCGGCGAGCAGCACGACGCCAAAGTCCTCGACGTGATCAATCCTGCATATCGCTATTACGATTACGAATTCGAGCGCTATTGGAATTTCTATCGTCTCTTCGGCAGGTTGACGTACGATCCCAAGGCCGCGCCCGAAGTCTGGGAGCACGAGTTCACCGTGCGCTTCGGCGCGAAGGCGGCGGGCCCGCTCGCGAGCGCGATGCAGCGGGCGAGCCAGGTGCTGCCGCGGATCGTGGCGGCGAGCTATCGCTACTCAAATTTCCCGACGACGCGCGGCTGGGCGGAGATGAATCGCCAGGGCAGCCTGCCGGAATACGCCGGCGAGCAGGGCAGCGACATCCAGCAATTCCTGAACGTCCGCGACGAAGCCAAGAGCATCGTCGCAGGCACCGACACGGCGATGCGTCGTCCCGAGGAGACCAGCCGCTGGTTCGCAAAAACCGCGGACGATATTCTGGCGCAGGTCGCGGCTGCCGGGAACGCGAATGGCAAGGAGTTCCAATCCACCGTCACCGACCTGAAGATTCTCTCGGGCCTTGCGCGCTATCATTCGCGGCGCCTGCTCGCCGGGGTCTGCTACAACCTTTACAAGGAGACGGGCGATCTCGCTTCGTTCGACGAGGCTATCGCGTACGAGAAGAGCGCCCTCGATGCGTGGGGACAGATCGTGGCGGCGGCCGGCGATGTGTACAGCGAGAACCTGGCCTTCGGCGCGCATGCAGTCGGCTTCAGCCGGCACTGGAAGGAAGAGCAGCAGTTGCTAGCGCGCAACTTCGAAGCACTGCGTGGCGGAGCGCGCGAAGGCGCCTGCGAAGGAGGGCGCGAAGCACTACGCGCTGCACACAGTAGGAGAGCCGCCGAGCGCAACGCTGCTGCCCGCGAAGGGCCTGCAGGTATCGGTGCGTGTTGCCGCGCCCGTGAAGTGGGTGCGCCTGCGCTACCGCCACGCGACGCAGTACGAGGATTACCAGACCGCGGAGATGTCGCTCGATGCGAAGACCGGCTTATACACGGCCGCGATCCCCGCGAGCTTCGTGGACAAGAAGTGGACCCTCATGTATTTCGTGGAAGTCGTAGATCAGAAGGGTAATGGGCGGATGTTTCCGGATATGGAGACGTCAATGCCTTACGTGGTGCAGTAAAGTCAAAGGCGTCTCTCGCAAAGGCGCAAAGAACGCAAAGAAAACCAACCTCTTCAAAGTCTTTCTTCTTGGCGTTACTTTGCGGCTTTGCGTCTTTGCGAGAAATTAAAGCTCTCGTAGCCCCGCGGAAGTCATCCCGCCAATGCGCAGGTCCACCATCGCCCCAGCCTCTCGGGCTGACGCCAGTTCTACTTTCAGATAGTTCTCCGTCAGCGCAATCCCGGTCTCCGCGAGCGTGACCGCCGACAAGGTGCGCCCGACCATGCTCTCCCGGAAGGCCAGGTTTTTCGCGGCCGCGAGTTCCCGCAGCACCTCGATTGCGCTCTTTGCGAACCGGCATGGGCACCTGGGTGTTCGCTCTCCGCCGCCGGCGTGCCCGGGCGTTCCGAGTACGTGAAGACGTGCAGGTACGTGAACGGAAGCCCCTCGATGAAGCTGCGGTTCTCTTCGAACTCGGCGTCCGTCTCGCCGGGGAAGCCGACCATCACGTCGGCGCCGATGGCGGCCTCCGGCATGAGCGCGCGCGCCTTCAGCACGCGGTCCGCATAGTGGCGCGGGCGGTACTTGCGGTGCATGCGGCGGAGGACACGGTCGCAGCCGCTTTGCAAGCGGCGCGTGGACGTGCTTCGCAATGCGCGGAGAATCGGCCATCAGGTGCAGCAGATCGTCGGAGAAATCCATCGGTTCGACGGAGCTGAGGCGAAGGCGCGCCACATCGGTTTCGGCGAGCAGGAGCCGAAGCAGCCCGGCGAGCCGCATGCGTGCTGCCGGGTTCCCTGCCCCAGCGTCCGAGATTGATGCCGCTGAGAACGATCTCGCGATACCGGGCGGCGAGTCCGCGCACCTGCTCCACCACCTGCTCGGCGGGAGCGCTGCGGCTGCGTCCGCGGACGAACGGGATGATGCAGAAGGAGCAGCGATTGTTGCAGCCATCCTGAATTTTCAGATTCGGGCGGGTGCGATCTCCGGCTGCGTCTTCGACCGGGGCCGAGAGAAAGTCGTGCTGCGCGAAGATGTCGCCGATGTGGATGTTGCCGTGATAGTAGGCGTCGGACGTCAGCGATGTTCCGCAATCTGCGTCTTGTGCGAATTGCCGACCACCCATTCCACGCCGGGGAGCGCGGCGAGTTCCTCGGGAGCGCGCTGCGCGTAGCAGCCGGTGACCAGGATGCGCGCACTCGGGGTTCTCGCGATGGACGCGCCGGATGGTCTGGCGCACGTCGTCATCGGCGGAGGAGGTCACGGTGCAGGTGTTCAGCACCACCAGGTCGGCGCCCGCACGCTCGCCCGTGGCCGTAAGTCCTTTGGCGGCGAGCAGCGATTCCAGGGCGGCGCCATCGGCCTGAGTAGCCCGGCAGCCGAAATTTTGAACGAAGAATTTCCCCACCTCTATTCAGTATAAGAGATCCCTCCTTCAGACCGTGATCGCGTGGTCGGCCGGGGCGTCCTCGCCGCGGAAGAGGCGCCGCGAAGTCCAGTCTTCCGCCGGAGCGCTCCAGAAGGCGTTGGCGGGCGGCAGGCCGAGCGGCAGGAAGACAGCGGCGCAGAGGTAGAGGCTGCCGGTGGAAATGTAGGTCTCGCCGAGGTGCGGCTGGTGGCCGCAGAAGCCCACGGTGAGCCAGCCCTTTTCGTCGAAGGTGCCGGGAGCTTCGAGTAGCCGCTTCATGACCGCCGTGAGGGCAGAGCGCACACGAGCGCCGGTGAGCGGAGCGGGCAGTTCGCCTATCAGCGCGATCTGCGCGAGCAACTGGAAGGCGCCGGTGCGATAGCAGATGGAGCGGCCGATCACGGGGAAGGTCCCTTCGGGCGAAATCAGGCGCTCCTGGATCGCGGCGTAGCGTTTGGCGCGCGCCAGGATATCGGGGAGCAGCGGCTGCCAGGTCTTGGCGTGCGGCGCGATGTTGCGCAGCACGTCGAGCAGCATGGGCTGGATCACGAAGCTGTTGTAGTAATCCCAGTGGAAGTGCGGACCATCGCCATAGAGTCCGTCGCCGACGTACCACTGCTGGTGCGCGCGGACAGCGTAATCGATCCGCATGACATCCCAGGGCTGGCCCATCATGGCCAGCGCGGTCTGGACGGTGGCGGCGAAGAGCAGCCAGTTGTTCTGTCCGGGGAGGATAGCGTTCGAAGCCGCGAGTCCGGCGGCAAGGTTCTTCTGCGCGGCGGCGTCGAGCTTCTTCCAGAGTTGATTGGGAGCGCGGAGCAGGGCCTGCGCCAGGAAGCCGCAATCGACCAGCGGCTGCTGGCCTTCGTGGAAGTTGAGGAAGTCGGGCGATTGCGGGTCGGTGCCGTTGGCGATGGCGCGGCGGGCGAGTTCGGCGTAGCGCTGCTGCAGGTCGTGCTCGGGACCGGGGTCGAGCGGCGCTTCGAGCCACGGAGCAATCCCCGCCAGCAGGCGGCCGAGGGCCTCGAGGTGGGTGACTTTGCGGCGGCCCTCGAGATCGGTCGCGGTGGATTCCACGGGCATGTTGCGTTTGAGCGTGCCGGCGGCGAGATTCGTGAGGACGGGCTCGGCGACGCGCGCGAGCGTGCGGACCCAATACTGGCGATCGGTTTCACTGGCCTGGGGAGCGGCTTGCGCGGCAACTCCGAGTCCCGCGACGGTTTGAAGGAAGGCACGCCGGTGGTTCATGACGGCAACAGTGTAGCTGAAATCAGGGTTCGAGCGAGTTTGCGAGACAATGAACCCATGTCTGAGATCTTCAATCGATTCGTAACTGCGATCAACAGTCACGACGTAAAGGTCATCACGTCACTGATGACACCTGACCATGTCTTCGTGGATTCAGTGGGAAATCGGGTGCAAGGCGCGATACCCATGGAAGCCGGTTGGCGAGGCTATTTTGCGATGTGCCCGGACTACCGGATTCAGGCGGAAGAGGTCTTGGCGGAAGGCGGCGCGGTGTTGGCGGTGGGAGAGGCAGGCGGCACGATAGACGGCGTTGCGTGGCGAACACCGGCGGCCTGGAAGGCGGTGATCCGCGACGGCAAGGTAGCGGAATGGCGAGTGTTCGCGGACAACAAGCCCGTTTACGAAATTCTGGCGAGACGGAAAGCGTGAGATCCAAAGTTACTTTCGTTCCGGCCGGCGCGGTCACAGGTATCGGCAGCTTGCCGCTTACCTCATCGCACGAGGCGGTCCAGTCGATTGCCGAATATTCGCCGGAGATCCCCTTCTGGCCGCAGCTTCCACGGCTCTCGGAGCGCGAGGGCGTCATCGGGCAGGGCTTGGGCATTCTTGGCGATCGGATCGAGCCACGCCAGGAAGGGTACGGACATCAGGTAAAGGACGGCCGTCTGGATTCCGTGCTCGAAATTCTTCATCGCAGCACCGGGGAGCTGCAGCCCGGCCACGCCGCGGGCTTCGGTCCTTTCCTGGAAGCGCTGTCCGCCGGCCGCTTCAAATCTGCCTTGGCGGTGAAGGGGCAGATCGAAGGTCCCATCACGCTGTCGGCGTATCTGTTCCATCGGGGCAAGCCGTTCCTGTCCGATCCGGCACTGTTCGCGGCCATTGCATTTCATGTTTCGCAGACCATCTGCTGGCAGATCGATCGCCTGAAATCCGCCGGACTGCCGGTGCTGTTGTTTGTCGATGAGCCGGCCCTGTGCCTGGAAGCGCGCGCGAACGCCGTCACGGAGGAGCGGCGCCTGAGCGCGCTCGCAGCCGCACTAAATGACGCTCGCGTTCGCGGAGCCTTCGCCGGGCTCCACTGCTGCGCGGCGCGGCCTTTCGCGCGGATGTGCCGCGTCAAGCCCGATATCCTCTCCTTCGATGCCCACGAGGGGCTCGAGCTATTCTTCGCCGATTCCGACGCGCGCCGCTTCGTTGATCACGGTGGTGTCGTCGCCTATGGAATGATTCCCACATCGCCGGCCGTAAACACGCTCGATCCGGCCGGCATTTTCGTCCGCTGGCTGAGGGCGGCCTCCCTGGCAGGCAATCCGCAGAAACTCGCGCAGGGGGCCATGGTCACTGCCACCTGCGGCTTGGGACTGCTCGACCCCGCGTCCATCGCCGGATCGTTCGCGCTCGCGCGCGGCGTGGGCAAACTCATTCGTGCCCTGGCTGGCGAGCCCTACGCCGAGGGTGCCGAGGGATCGTAGTTCAGGTTCGGCCCGAGCCAGCGCTCCACCTCGGCCATGCTCATCCCCTTGCGCACGTGATAGTCGGCCACCTGATCGCGCTCGATCTTGCCGAGGGCGAAATAGCGCGATTCCGGATGGGCAAAGTAGAGCCCGCTGACGCTCGATCCGGGCCACATCGCAAAGGATTCGGTGATCAACATGCCGGTGTTCGCCTCCACATCCAGCAGACGCCAGAGCGGACCCTTCTCGGTGTGATCCGGGCACGCAGGGTAACCCGCCGCCGGCCGGATGCCGCGATACTTCTCGTGGATCAGATCTTCCTTGCTCAGGACTTCGCTACAACCGTAGCCCCATTCGTCGCGCACCCGCTTGTGCAGGCATTCGGCGAAGGCTTCCGCCAGGCGATCGGCGATCGCCTCCGCCATGATCGCGTTGTAGTCGTCGTTCTCCGCCCGGAAGCGGTCGCACAGCTCCTTCAGGCCGATTCCGCTGGTCACCGCGAAACGCACCGACGTGATCGGGCAGCCCGGTTTCCTTGGGCGCGACGAAGTCGGCCAGCGACCGGCACGGCTCGCTGCCTTCCTTGTGAACCTGCTGGCGGAGGAAGTGGAATCGCTCGAGCACCTCGGCGCGGGTCGAGTCGGTATAAAGCTCGATATCGTCGCCCACGGCGTTGGCCGGAAAGAGTCCGTAAACGCCGCGCGCCGTGATCAGCTTCTGCTCGATGATGCGTATCCAGCAGTGCATTGGCTTCGGTGAAGATCTGCGTCGCCTGCGCCCCTTGTCCCTCGTCCTCGAGAATGCGCGGATAAACGCCCTTCAGCCCCCACGTGTGGAAGAACGGCGTCCAGTCGATGAACTCGCGCAGCGTCGCCAGGGGAAAATTCTCCAGCACGCGCACTCCGGTAAAGGAGGGCACCGGCAAATCTTCGGCACGCCACTCAATGGCAGTTCGCCGGGCACGCGCAGTCTCGAGCGGAACGGCCTTCTGGCGCGGCGATGCGTGAGCCTTGCGGAGGGCCTCGTAGTCGGCGCGGTGCTGCGCCACGAAGGCCGGCTTGCCGTCGTCGCTCAGCAGGCTGGTGGTCACCGGCACCGCGCGGCTGGCATCCAGCACGTGGACCACCGGCTCGCTGTAGTGCGGCGCAATCTTGATCGCCGTGTGCGCGCGGCTGGTGGTGGCTCCGCCGATCAGCAGCGGCAGTTTGAAGCCCTGGCGCTCCATCTCGCGCGCCACATGCACCATCTCGTCGAGCGACGGCGTGATCAGGCCGCTGAGGCCGATCAGGTCCGCCTTCTCCGCCTTGGCCCGTTCGAGGATCTTCTCGCACGGGACCATCACGCCCATGTCGATCACTTCATAGTTGTTGCAGGCCAGCACCACGCCGACAATGTTCTTGCCGATGTCGTGAACGTCGCCCTTGACCGTGGCCAGCACGATCTTTCCCTGCGTCTTGACCTCCTGGCCGGCCGCCACCATCGCCGCCTTTTCGGCCTCCATGAACGGCGTCAGGTGCGCCACCGCCTTCTTCATCACGCGCGCGGACTTCACCACCTGCGGCAGGAACATCTTGCCGGCGCCGAACAGATCGCCCACCACGCTCATGCCGTCCATCAGCGGCCCTTCGATCACCAGCAGCGGACGGCCCAGCTTGACGCGCGCTTCCTCGGTGTCGATTTCGATGTAGGCGTCGATGCCCTTCACCAGCGCGTGAGAAAGGCGCTCCTCCACCGTGCCGTTGCGCCATTCTTCGGCCTTCTTTTCATTCACCACCGCGCCCGTGCTCGCGGCCTTCAGCGCTTCGCCGTGCTCCACCAGGCGCTCGGTGGCGTCCGGACGGCGGTTGAGCAGCACGTCCTCCACCAGCACCTTCAGCTCCGGCTCGATCTCCTCGTACACCTCGAGCATCCCGGCATTCACGATGCCCATGTCCATGCCCGCCGCAATGGCGTGATAGAGAAATGCGGAGTGCATGGCCTCGCGAACTTTGTTGTTGCCGCGAAAGCTGAACGAGATGTTGGAAACGCCGCCGCTCACCTTCGCGTGCGGCAGGTTGGCCTTGATCCAGCGCGTGGCATTGATGAAGTCCACCGCGTAGTTGTTGTGCTCCTCCATGCCGGTGGCGACGGTGAGGATGTTCGGATCGAAGATGATGTCTTCGGGCGCGAACCCAACCTCGTCCACCAGGATCCGGTACGCGCGTTCGCAGATGCGGATCTTGTCCTCGTAGGTCGCGGCCTGGCCCTGTCTCGTCGAAGGCCATCACCACCACCGCCGCGCCATACTTCAGCACGGTGGCGGCGTTCTGGCGAAACTTCTCTTCGCCTTCCTTGAGCGAGATCGAGTTCACAATGCCCTTGCCCTGCAGGCACTTCAGCCCGGCCTCGATGACCTCCCATTTCGAGGAGTCCACCATGAAGGGAACCTTGGCCACCTCGGGCTCGCTGGCCAGCAGATGCAGGAAGCGCGTCATCGCGGCGACGCCGTCGATCATGCCTTCGTCCATGCAGATGTCGATGACGTTGGCGCCGTTCTCCACCTGCTGCCGCGCGATGCTGACCGCTTCCTCGTACTGGCCCTGCTTGATCAGCTTGGCGAACTTCGGCGAACCGGCCACATTGGTCCGCTCGCCGATCATGATGTAGACGCCGGCCTGCTGGGTGAAGGGCTGCGATCCCGAAAGACGCAGCGGTCTCGCCTCCGTGGGTTCGCCGACAACGACACTCGTGGCCGACTTCGTCCCAAACTCCCGCGGGTGACGGCCCTCCAAGCGCCTTGGCGATGGCCGCGATGTGCTCGGGCGTGTTGCCGCAGCAGCCGCCGGCGATGTTGATCAGCCCTCCGGTCGCGAACTCGCCCAGGTAGCGCGCCATGTCCGGCGGCCCCAGATCGAACCCGGTCGCCGAGAGCGGATTGGGCAACCCGGCATTCGGGATAGCACGAGATCGCGGCGCTCGATTTCTCCGAGAGCTCTGCCAGGAACGGATACATCAGATCCGGACCCAGCGAGCAGTTGAGCCCCACCGAGAGCGGCTTCACATGTTCCACCGCGTTCCAGAAGGCCTCGATGGTTTGCGCGGAGATCATGGTCTCGCCGCCGCGGCCCACCGCCGCCGAGATCATCACCGGCAGTTCCCTGCCGTCCTGGTCGAAGACTTCGCGGATCGCGACGCAGCGCCGCCTTGGCGTTCAGCGAATCGAAGATGGTCTCCACCAGAAGCAGATCGGAACCGCCCGCGATCAGCGCGCGCACCTGCTGCATGTAGGCGGTCTTCACCTGGTCGAAGGTGACCACCCGGAAGCCCGAATCGTCGGCATCGGGCGAGTTCGAAAGGGAGACGGTCAGCGGCCCGATGGCTCCCGCCACGAAGCGCTGACGCGACGTTGCGTTCGCCGACCCGGTCGGCCCATTCCCGGCACTGCCGTGCCGATTGCTCGTTGATCTCCCAGGCCAGGTCGTTCAGGAACGGATCTTCGATGATCTTCTGGTAGAACGCGGGATCTTTCCGGCCGCCGTGCTCGCGCGGATCGTCCACGAAGAATTCGCTCTGCGTGATGCTGGTCGCGCCAAAGGTGTTGGTCTCGATGATGTCGGCCCCGGCCTCCAGAAAGCGCCGGTGAATGTCGCAGATCATCGCGGGCTGGGTCAGGGAGAAGAGGTCGCCGTTGTTCAGCAGGTCCTTCGTCGAGTTCTTGAAGCGGTCCCCGCGGATGTCGGCTTCGGTCATCCCATAGGTGCGGATGGTGGTGCCCATCGCTCCATCGATGATCGCGATCCGGCTCTCCATGATTTTCTGAAGAGGATGTTGTCGTCCTGTGGTCATGTTTCCTTAGCGTAGTCGAAAGATTAAAAAGATCCGGAGCGGCCCCAACTACATCCCATCGTGCCAGGGTGTCTCATGTTCGGGAGAGAGAGCCAGGTGCGGCTCTATCCGATGTTGCCAGTTTCCGTTTTTGTCCTCTCGCTGTGCCTGGGCGTCAGCGCCCAGACTGGTGTTACTACCTATCGTAACAATCTGGCCCGGTCCGGAGAGAATCTCACGGAAAGCGTCCTGACGCCCGCGAATGTAAACCAGGCGCAGTTCGGCAAGATCTACTCCCGGCCCGTGGATGGACAGCTCTACGCCCAGCCGCTCTACCTGCCTTCGGTTGCCATCGCGGGCAAGGGCGTACACAACGTTGTGTTCGTCGCCACGGAGCACGATAGCGTCTACGCCTTCGACGCGGATTCCTCCACCGGCCCAAACGGGCCACCGCTCTGGCAGGTCAACCTCGTCGATACCATGGCGGGGGAGACAACGGCCGCCGTCGCCGACGTTTTGAATTGCCCTACCATCGCGCCCGAACTCGGAATAACCGGTACGCCGGTGATCGATGTATCCACCAACACTCTTTATGTGGTCGCCATGACCGCGAAAGATGGCCAGCTCTTCCACCGCCTGCACGCGCTCGATGTCACCTCAGGCGCCGAAAGGTCCGGCAGCCCCGTGTTGATCGCGGCGTCCGTCCCGGGCACCGGCGACCGCGCGCTCTCCTCCACCTCCACCACGGTGAACTTCGACGCGTACTTCTACAAGAATCGTGCGGGCCTTCTCTTGCTGAACGGCGTCGTGTACACCGGCTGGACTTCGCACTGCGACTCCAGAACCTATCACGGGTGGATCATCGGTTACGATGCCAGGAGCCTGCACCAGGTGGCGGTCTTCAATACCACGCCGAACGCCTACCAAGGCTCCATCTGGATGGGCGGCGCCGCGCCCGCCGCCGATGCCGAGGGGAACATCTACGCGGTCTCGGGCAACGGGAGATTCGACGCCGATGCCAACGGAGTGGATTTTGGAGACAGCGTCATCAAGCTCTCCTCTCCGGGGCTCACGGTCCTCGACTACTTCACGCCGTTCAACCAGCTTGATCTGGACCAGCAGGATATCGACCTCGGTTCGAGTGGCGCCGTGCTCCTTCCGGACCTCGCCGGCAGCCTGGCTCACCAGCGTCTGCTGGTCACCGCGGGCAAGGAAGGCCGCATCTACCTTCTGGATCGCGATCGCATGGGACGCTTCAATCCGGAAGGTGACAGCCAGATCGTTCAATCGATCGCGGGTGCCATCGGTCCGCTATTCGGAGGTCCGGCTTACTTCAATGGCACCCTGTATTTCTCGCCGTCGCAGGACAAACTCAAGGCGTTTTCCGTCTCCGGGGCGCATATTGAGCCCCTTCCTCTTTCCCAATCCTCGCAGGCCTTCTATTACCCGGGCGCCGTCCCTACGGTCTCGGCGAACGGGTCCTCGAATGGAATCGTTTGGCTCGTCGAAGGCGGATTTAGCGGGACACTGCATGCCTTCGATGCAGCTAATCTGGCGAATGAACTTTACAACAGCCAGATGAACAGTTCCCGGGATGCGCTGGGTTCGTTCGTGAAGTTTTCCGTCCCTACCATTGCCAACGGAAGAGTCTACGTCTGCACGGGAAATGCGCTGGCCGCCTTCGGCCTGTTCAACCAACCCTCGGTGGACGCGGTCCTCAACGCCGCATCGCTTCAACCCGGCCCTGTGGCCCCCGGTTCGCTCATCGCCATCTTTGGCTCCAACCTCGCCGCCGCCACGGCACTTTCCATCAACGGGATCGCCGCCCCGATCCAATTTGTCAGCGCGGGGCAGATCAACGCACAAGTTCCCTTTGAAGTGACGGAAGGCTGGGCGACGGCAACTCTTCGCTTGGCGGACAGGCCACCGGTTCCCATCGCATTGAGGATCGCGGCGGCGGCGCCGGGCCTGTTTCCGACCATCCGGAATGCGGACGGGAACGACAATACGCCTGAAAATCCCGCGAATGTAGGTTCGGTGATCACCGTGTTACTCACGGGACAGGGAGCGGCGCGCACGGTGCTTCCGATCACCGCGACAGTGGGAAATCGCAAGGCAGCCGTTACTTTTGCCGGTCCCAGCCCGGATTCGGCAGGCCTGTTTCAGGTCAACTTCGTGGTGCCGAAGGTCGGCACGGGCTCGCATCCGCTGACCGTCACGGTGAACGGCGTTGCCAGCAACCCGAGGTCTGTGAGCGTCTCCGAAGCAGCGGTACGAAAGTGATGCAGCAGGTGTTGGGCATCTTCCTTGGCGCCATCTGTTCGGGTGTTGCTTCTTATGGTTTCGGCACGTGCCTGTTTCGAAGCCTCAACTTGAAGCTGGAACGGACGGAGTCCATTGCACTGGCGTTTGTGACGGGCGCGGCCTGTTTCAGCGAAATCATCTTCGTTCTCTGCTCTCTTCGCCTCGCCAGGAAGGAAGTGTTCGTCGCCCTCGCGCTGCTGGCTGTAGTCGCCGTCATTTCCACCCGCGGAAACGCAGTGCACATCCCATTCGACCGGCTTCCCTCCCGCTGGATATGGCTGTTCGCGGTGCTGTTCGCTGCGTTCGGCATTGTCTATCTGGTGAACGCCCTCGCGCCCGAGATGAGCCCGGACGGCTCGGCCTATCACCTGCCGTTCGTAGCGCGCTACCTTCGCGCGCACGGATTCGAACGAATCAGCCAGAATCTCTACGGGAACCTCTCTCAGGGCGTCGAACTCCTGTTCCTGCCGGCAGTCTCATTGGGTGGCCGCTCCGCCGCGGCGATCGTGCATTTTCTCTTCCTGTGCGCCCTGCCCCTGATGATGATCAGCTATGGCCGCCGTTTTGGATTCCCCCTCCCCGCGATGGCCGCCGCATTCCTGGTTTTCGCGTCGCCGGTATTTGGATGGGATGGCACCTCGGCCTATGTCGATGTGGCCGCTGCAGCGATCCTGTTCGCGCTGTTCTACCTGCTGAGCATCTCGGAAACCGGCAGAAGCTCCAGTCTACTGGTCCCGATCGGCATCCTGGCAGGATTCTCTTTCGCCGCGAAGTACACTGCCGCCATTGCGATTCCCTATGCGATCGCCATGGTGATCTGGACTCACCGGCGTGCCGGTAAGGCCTGGCTTCGCCCCGTGCTCACCGTTTGCGGAGTTGCTGCCCTCTTCATCCTGCCCTGGATGATCAAGAATCAAGTGTTCGGCGGGAATCCCTTCGCACCCTTCGCGAACCGGTTCTTCCCGAATCCCTACGTGCACGTCTCCTTCGAAGAGCAGTATCGCTTCAATCTAAGACACTACCTTCTGGCGGGCTGGGCTCATGCTCCGTGGGAACTGACCGTGAAAGGCGAGAGGCTACAGGGTTTTTTCGGCCCGCTGTTCCTGTTAATGCCCCTGGGACTCCTGTCCCTGCGCTGGCGGGAAGGCCGGCGGCTTACTCTGGCAGGAGCGATTTTCGCTCTCCCCTGGTTTCTGAACATTGGAACGCGCTTCCTGATTCCGGCGCTGCCGCCCCTCACCCTGGCCCTCGCCCTCGCGCTCCGCCATCCAACCGGACTACTGCCGGCGATTGCGTTTCTGCACGCGATTCTGTCCTGGTACGCGACACCCCTTCACTATTTCGATGCCTGCGCGCCGCGCCTCACTACATTTCCGCTCCGCGCAGCATTCCGCATCGAACCGGAGGAGGAATACCTGGAGCGCAATAGCCCAGGCTACCGGATCGACCGCATGATCGAGCGGGAGGTTCCGCCCGGAGAGAAAGTATTTTCCTTCGAGCAGATTCCCGAAGCCTGGACCACACGAGAGATTCTCACTGCGTACACCGGCGCCCAGAACGAAGTACTCTCGGACACCCTTTCCGCGCCTCTCAGCCTCGAATCAGCTCCGCTCGCGGCACAGGTTCTCCGGTTCGAACCACGGCAATTGCGGCGGCTGCGGGTCATCCGGACCGCGCCGGCAAGCCGGGAGATGTGGAGTGTCAACGAGCTTCAGATGTTCGCACGGGGCGCGCCGTTGCTGCCTGGCCGCAATTGGCGCCTCAATGCCAATCCCAATCCATGGGATGCTGCACTTGCCTTCGATAACAGCGCGGTCACGCGCTGGCAATCCTGGGACCGCGCACGGCCGGGGATGTTCCTCGAAGTCGATTTTGGAAGGCCGGTGTTGATCGATGAGGTGCGCCTGGTGACCGCGCCGGACGCGGTCCCCACCCAGGTAGAGCTTCGCGTTATGGAGGCAAGCGGCGAGTGGAACACATTGCCGGTTCGAAGGTCCATGTCCTCGCTTCGGATTCGAGACAATCTCAGGCAAGCGTCCATGCGGGCCTTGGCGGCGCGCGGCATCCGCTATTTACTGATCACACCGGGCGCATTCGGAGCCAACGATTTCAACGACAATTCCGACGCTTGGGGACTTGCCTTGCTGGGAGAATCGGAAGGCGGGCGTCTCTACGCCTTGAAGCCAGGCGAAGCTGGCGATCCGCCTTCCGACCCGGTCGCCGGCCGGCGGCCCGTGGCTCCCGCTGGCACGTATGATGATTCCGATTCGCGGATCTGCTTGCACGCCGCCTGGACTCGCGACACACAGTTCGTGGATGCCGACAGGCATACGCTGACCTACTCGAACATTCCTGGGGCCTCCGCTTCGTTCGCTTTCCGCGGGGACGCAATCACGTACGTTTATACGCGCGCTGCAAATCGCGGGGTCGCAGAAGTGTTTGTAGACGGCCAACTGAAGGACCGCGCAGACTTCTATTCCGCGAATACCCTATGGCGGAGCCGAACCAGGTACGAGGGCCTGGGACCCGGCGCTCACGTGATCCAGATCCGCGTCACGGGCGAACACAATTCGCGCGCCTGCGATAGCTATGTCGACCTGGATGCGCTGGTCGTCGAGTAACTGCTTTTCATTACCGACCGCTCACTTCCGAGCCGCGCGCGTTAGTAAGCGGTTGGTAATCTCGCGGTCACCATACGAGCTGTGGTAGGGCATGCTTTAGCTTGCCCGTCACGATATCTTCATAGTGAAGAATAATTCCGCACGTTAACCACTGGCACTATTTCAGATCAAATTACACGAATAATACTTTCAGCATGGTCGTATCGGCCGGACCACGGTGAAGATCAACCCGACCGGCGCCGTGGACATCATGGAGGTCACCGCGGACGGTCTGCCTGCCAACCCATTCCCAGGAATATCCAACCGACAGCGATCGTTCTCATTTGCCCGCAGGATCCGTCGCGGTCCACCTCAGTATAGAGTCAATAGCCCTATTCCCGTGTTGCCGGCTGCAGTTCCGAGCCGCGTTAGCAAGCGGTTGCTAATTCTCATGAGCGCCGAAGCGTAGAATGACGGGTATGAAACCAGGCGTTCCCAAGTCGGTTGACGAGTACATTGCCGCGCAACCCGAGACGGTGCGGCCGAAACTCGAACAGGTGCGCGCCGCGATCAGGAGGGCCGTTCCGGAGGCGGTGGAGGGCATCGGGTATCGCATGCCCGGATACAAGCTGCACGGAAAGCCGATGCTGTATTTCGCCGGCTTCAAGGAACATTATTCGTTGTTTGCCGCGTCGGGTTCGTTCTTCGCGGCGCTCGAAGATGAGCTCAGGGGCTATGAGCTGCGAAAGGGAACGGTCCACTTCCCACTCACCAAAGCGGTTCCGGTGAAGCTCATCAGCCGGATTGCAAAGCTGCGCGCGGCTGGGATCGTCGCCACGGGGAAGAAGCTGCTCCCGGGCCGGTAGACCTGAGCGTCGAAATCCTGAGCTCTTAAAGCGCCATGCCGCCCGACACTTCAATTCTCTGACCATTGACCCAGCGGTTCTCGTCGGAGAGAAAGGCGGCGATCATCGGTCCTATATCATCGGGCAGGCCCGCACGCCCAAGAGCGGTCATTTCCGACACACGCTTGTTGACTTCGGGATTGCCCCGCACCATGCCGCCGCTTAAGTCTGTTTAGATCTCCCCCGGCGCGGGCCGAGCTCCTTTGCCAGATAGCCGGTCACCACGTCGACCGCTCCCTTCGCCGCTGCATACGCAGAGTCATGATGAGATGTTCACGATCCGGCCGCCGTCATTCATCAAGGGGAGGAGCTTCTGCGGCAGGAAGTAAACGCCTTTGAAGTGAACATTGACGATTTCATCGAGCTCGGCTTCCGTGGTTTCCTCAAGCCGGCGTGCAGAGAATTGCCCGCGTTGTTCACCAGGGAATCAAAGCGCTCCCGCCCCCAGCTATGCAACGCCTCGCCGACGTCGGCGACGAATCCGTCGAAGGAACGAACGTCTCCGGTGTCGAGTCGAAATGCCGACGCCTTTTGTCCCATGCTTCGATTTCGCGGATGAGGGCAGTGTTCCGGCCGATGCAACGGCTACCGCCCGTAATAGTTGCTGCTTTGTGCTTTCCGTCGATCATAGTTCCCTTTCAAACACGTCCGATCGATCTCACAATTCTCCTTGAATTTCGAGAAACCATGGATGAAGCCTGTGTGAATGCACGCCGTCCGGCTGGGCTGCTCCACTGCGCAGGCTTTCCAAATCTTCAAGACCGCCTCGATGCCGGCACCGATCAGCAAGTGGGCGCCTGGCTCTGCCCTCCGGGATCGGCAAACCAGGTCAAAGTCCGCTAACGCCGTCTAACGTCCACAACCACCGGAAGAAAAGGCGGCGTGCAGACTGTAACCGTATGGGTTACACTGGTGCTGTGGCGATCATCGGCTTCCGGCACAAAGGACTTGAACGCTTCTTCACCACCGGCGCCAAGTCAGGAATCCAAGCGAAACACGCTGACCGGCTCCGACTGATCCTAGGCCGTTTGAACGTGGCGACGAGCGCCCAGGACATGAATCTGCCTGGTTTGGATCTCAACGAACTCCGCGGTCCGAGAAAGGGTACATGGGCCGTTAAGGTGAGCGGCAACTGGCGCCTCACATTCGCATATGCCGGAAGAGATGTGGAGCGCGTCGATTACGAGGACTACCACTGAGGTCAATATGAAAATGCATAATCCGCCGCACCCGGGTGAGGTTCTCAAGGCGCTGTGCCTGGAACCCCTGAATCTGACCATCACCGAAGCCGCGCGATCCCTGGGAATAAGCCGCAAAACGCTATCCAGTATACTTAACGGCCGTGCGGGCATCAGCCCGGAAATGGCCGTGCGTCTCTCCATTGCGTTCAATACCAGTGCGGAGAGCTGGCTCAATCAGCAGCTTCAGTATGACCTGTGGCAAGCAGAACGGAGCCGAAAACGGCTGCACGTGACGAGGTTGACTGCCGCTTAGTCTGCGTTCCTCCAAAAGACTGATCCTCGCTGCTTCGACCGAGGCTATTGTACGCTATCGCCGTTTAACTCCCGCTTATCACGCGCCACGCTTTCTGGTTCAATGCTGGGTCGTGAGATACCTTTGTGGTGTCTACTATGACAGTGAAGCGAGAACGATCAGTTGCCGCAACGATCGCGACCTTGTGCCTGCTTGTTGGCGGGTGTTCAGGCGTTCCTAGACTGACGCCTTACTCCATGCAGGAGCCCTACGAGAGGATCTTCGACGCGCCTATCGTCGTGGTCGGTGTCTTTCTCTCCGATACGCCGGTGCGCCAGCCTGTCCGCTCTCAGCGGAACGACGGCTACCCTATGCAACTACGCAAGATCACCGTGCGGTTGGAGAATGTGTTGCGTGGCAATTTGGAACACGGCACTGTGGCAGTTTACTATTTCGCTTGTGCTGGGGCCTACGACGGCCCCATCCCCCTCGGAAGTTGGCGATCAGGGGATCGTCGAATCGTATGGCTGCGCCGAGACTCTGCTGTACTTCGAACGGCCTGCGATGGACCGGACTCCTGTAAGATGCCAGTCAGGAGCGGTGCCCATCCGCACTACAACTCCGATCCAAAGAAAACGCTCGGTTATGCACTGGCAGATATTTGGTTCACCAGGGGTGAAGGTACAAATGACGCTGAGTTTGCGAGGGGAGTCGATTGGGGTGCGCCCAGCACCGTGCCGAGAGCGTACCTGTTTGAGAAACTCCAGCGACTGGCTGAGACGGAGGTTCCAATCGTGCGCGTCGCCGCGTGCAAACAGCTATCGTATTTCCAACAGAAGTGCGTCGAGACCGGAGCGATGCCCTAACTCCCGAGTGGCGTTACCTTCCATAACTGAAATTTATAGTAGTATCGAACGCCATTAATGGACGACAATGCCGTCTCCACTGCTTCATTGTGGAGGAGGGTTGTAGACGCCCACGTTGTGGCAGTCGGTGGCCCGCATGGTGCTATCAAGACCGGCATGGTCGCACCCGTAGTCGAACTGGTTTAGGTGCCACTCTCCATCCCAATAGCGGAAATCAGCCCACCCCTTGATCGGCGGCGCGTCTGGCGCGGAATTCAGGGGAACGAATGTGAAGAGTCCGTAGGAAACTGAGTCCATCTCGTCCTTCAAGTGGAGTACAGGTTCGACGTTCAACAATCGAGCGTACCGCTTGAATTCCGGCGTGCGTGAAATGATCTTCGCCGCCTCGGAACGGGGGAGGTCTGGAATTCGAGTGGCGTAGTGAATCGCAGGCCAAGCTGCGAGAACCAGACAAGCCAAAATCCAGCCTAGGTGTGGGCGTCGCATATGACGATGACATCGTAACGCGAATCACCGTCAACACGCGGATTTAGCCAGTTTCCGATAAGTCCTGCGAAGTGGGGTTAGGAGAAAATGACCCACCGGATGGCCGCTTTGCGTGATGAAGTCCGCTAGTGCCGTATATCAACCGGAACCGCAACGATGACGTTCATTTGCACTTGCATGTGCGTGAAGACTTGCGGTCGCGCAGCTGTATGAGGTCGTAGGCATCGTATGTGAGGCACAGGTCATTTCCGTACTCTGAAAAACGAAACCACAGTGACTGGATGCGCTTGCCGTCAGACCAAACAGAAATGAGATGACGCTGATCAAGCTTCAAATCGTTTACGGGTATGCTCTCCTTGTGAGGCCAGAGCATGAGCTTGCCACTATCGATTTTCACAGAGAGCGTAGTTGGATTGTAGATCGCATCTGGCGACGACGCCCACATGGGCGGCTCCGACGAGATCGGAGCAACGCAAATCTTCCCGTTCTGGGGCTGACCGCTCAGCATCTGGCAGCCGCCAAATGCGAAAATCATCGCGCACCATGCGCGGTTACCGATTATCCACTTGATGTTTGGCATGCACGACCCCGGCAACAAAACCCGCTCTGGGCGCGGGCTCAAACCCGCAAGTCAACACTAGCACCACGACCACCCGTCGTGAAGCGGGCGGGCAACGCCGCGATTTTCACCGTTCCTCCTCAAACCGCACGTGATTCACGCCCCTGGGAAACTGGTCGGCCTCTACAACACCACCAACCAGAACTACCATGCTTTCTCCCATCCGAATTCCGTGGTCACCAGCCTGGCCGTAACAACATGGCGGCCGGGATCACCAGGGCGATGCCACGCACCGCTGTTCTATCTGCCCTTTTCACCCCATTGCAATCTGCAATTCACGCGAGCCACTTGCAAAATTAGGTGAAGTCGTTGAAAGAAAACAAAACGGTCTGAAAGTGTTTGGAGAGGGGCCTCACCAGAGTTAAGCTGTTGCTGTCGACAAAGCAGCAAACCCAAGAGGCCCTTATGAAGCTTAACCTTCGGCAGCAAATCACGCAATTTGCTCACGTGTTACAGAGCGAACTCTTCCCGCGGCTAGAGGAAGAACTGGGAGACTTAACCCCCTCTGCCAGGCGCTTAGTGGCAGCTTTGGAAATGATTCCGCTGGCGCGATTCGTGCCGTCGGGCCGGGGAAAGGTCGGCCGGCCGCCGAAGGACCGGTTGGCCATCGCCAATGCGTTTGTGGCAAAGGCGATATATGGATTCTCTCTGACCACTCAGTTGCTGGAGGCTCTGGCCCGGGATGCGCAATTGCGCCGCATCTGTGGGTGGGAACACCCCTGGCAAGTGCCGCACGAATCTTGCTTTTCGCGTGCTTTCGACGAGTTTGCCCAGATGGAGTTGCCGCAGTTCGTGCATGAGGCCTTAATTCGGGAAACCCAGAAAGATCGTCTGATCGGCCATATCGCCCGCGATTCCACGGCCATCGAAGCGCGCGAACGCTTTCCAGAGTCTTCCTCCCCAGCGCCTGCCCAAAAGCCAGATTCGCCAAAGGCGAAACGCAAACGAACCGGCAAGAAGGGAAAGCGTGGTCCCCATAAACGGCACAGAGGGGGCAAGCCGAAAGCGGCCCTGCCCGATGATACGCGGCTGGCGCGGCAGCGGAATATGAAGCTGCCGGAGATGTTGGCGGAACTGCCGCGGGGATGTGACATCGGCGTGAAGACGAGCGCCAAGGGCCACACACAACACTGGCGGGGATACAAACTGCACCTCGATGTCGCCGATGGTCAAATCCCCATCTGCGCGGTGTTGACGTCGGCATCGGTGCATGATTCGCAGGTGGCGATTCCGCTGGCGACGATGAGCACCCAGCGAGTGACGTACTTATATGAACTGTCGGATTCCGCCTACTGGGCCAGACACATCGCAGAGTACAGCCGGGAGTTGGGGCACGTACCGATCACCGACCCCAAGCAAGTGAGACATAAGGAGACACCGTTTCAAGCGTGCGCGTCGAATGAACTAGACGCGGCGGAAAAGCAGCGATACCGGGAACGGACGATGATTGAGCGGGTGAATGGACGATTGAAGGATGAGTTCGGAGGACGTGAAATCCGAGTGCGTGGGGCGGGGAAAGTGATGGCGCACCTCATGTTTGGAATACTGGCGTTGACAGCGGACCAGCTCCTGCGGCTGGTTCACTAGCATCGCAAAGAACTTTGTAAAAAGGAGTGAAGGAGGGAAAAGTGCCAGAAACGCACCCCAATAGGTAGGGGTGCCGAAACAAAAGACCCCAAGACGGGTCAAAAGCAATTCGCTTTCCAAAAAAACTGGTGACAAAACCAGCCAGGAAAGGTCCACTGCGTTTTTGCGCCGAGTTTTGCAACCCGTTCACGCCAACTTGGAGTTTATTTCACGCACGTTATCAATTACTTACGCACCCGCCTCACCCTCTACCCGCCCATGCTAAATTCCAATCAGGTAGAGAGTTGCGCAAACCACGGCGCGACACCAACAGTTTTCATCCTGCGCAGGATACGCTGACCTGAGGTGGTGCTGGCTTTTCGTAAACCCGTTAACGGCTGCACGGTGGTTCCCCTACGTGGAGGAGACCGGCGAAGAGACTTTCGGTTCGAACCGATAATACCCGGGGGACCGTCGCGGATAGCGTTTGATTGCCGCACCCCTGGATTCAGAGACTTGCGAGCGAAACGAGGGGACGATCGAGAGGCCATCCAGCCGAGTTCTTACGTTTTCGTAGCCTGCAGTCAAATCACTGGCGGTCGCCGCAGCGAACAAGTCTCACCCGAACTAATGGCAGACGTGTGCCCGCACGGTAAGCTAGTCTGGAGTAACGGGCATGAAGCAGGACGACGGAGTAGTTTGGGCGAAGCTTGGCCGAATTGAGAAGGTATTTTTCGGTCTCGTGGCGCTATGGGCCTTGCTTTACCTCACGGGCCTGGCGTCCGCCTATCAGACCATGATCGCGATCGCCGCGCTCTTTATGGGCGTGGTCACCTTGGTGAAGCTCGGCCGCATGGCGCTGCGCAATGCCATCTGGCGCCTGCGCAACCGCCTGATCGTCGCCTACCTCTTTATAGCGGTCGTACCTATCGTTCTCATCCTCGCGCTCATGCTCGGCACCTCGTATGCCATCGTCGGCCAGGTGGCCGTCTACCTCGTCGAGCGGCAGCTCGATAACCGCATGCGCACGCTCAGCTTCCCCGCCGAGGCGCTCACGCGCGCGCCGGCCCGCGATCCGCAGACAGCCCTCACCCGTTCTCTGCCCGCGCTGCGCCGCAGTTTCCCGGAATTCGAGATGCTGGTCACCGGCGAGCAGCAGTTCCGCTATCCGGAGAGTTCCACGCTTACGCCGCCGCCGGAGCCGTGGAAGAACGCCACCGGCCTCATCACCAAACGCGACGCCAAGGGCGAGCACCTCTACGCGTGGGCGCATTCCGAGAACAAGGGTAACGAGGTCACCATCCTCGCCCCCATCACGCACGATCTGCTGGTCAACCTCGTCCCCGGCATCGGCGACGTGAACTTTATCAACTACACCACCCGCTCTTCGCGCTCGCTCGTGCCGCCGCCGGTAAACGCGCTGGATTACGCGGTCAGCTTTCCGTATCCGATGTTCGTACCCTCCTGGGAGAATCCGGAGGCGGCGCCCAAGCGAATCTTCTTCGTGGTGGATACGCGCTACTCCGCCGTGCTCGGCATTGTCTTCGGGCAAAAGGCCGATTGGAGCGATCTGGCGATCAGCGCCCTGATCACGCTGCTGGTCATCTTCTTTCTGGTCGAGATCGTCTCGCTCTGGGCCGGCGTCACGCTCACCCGCACCATCACCGGCGCGGTGCACGAACTCTACGAAGGTACCCGCCACGTCCGCGAGGGCGATTTCAACTACCGCATTCCGGTGAAGGGCGCCGACCAGCTCGGCGAGCTGAGCAGCTCCTTCAACACCATGACCGAAAACCTGGGCCGGCTGATCGTGGTCGCCAAGGAAAAGGAGCGCCTGGAATCCGAGCTCGCCATCGCGCGCGAAGTGCAGAACCAGCTCTTCCCCAAGGATGTTCCGTTCACCAAATCGCTGGAGCTCAAGGGCGTCTGCAACCCCGCACGCATGGTTTCGGGCGATTACTACGACTTCATGTCGTTGCCCGGCGGCGATCTCGCCTTCGCCATCGGCGACGTCGCAGGCAAAGGGATCTCGGCCGCGCTGCTCATGGCCACCATCCAATCCACCATGCGCACGCAGTTGAGCTCGCTCAACTGCAGCAACGGCGGCGCGCATCCGCTCTCCGCCGCCAACATGGTCTCCACACTCAATCGCCAGCTCTACGCCACCACCTCGCCCGAAAAATACGCCACCTTCTACTTCGCGCTCTACGACGAGAAGAAGCACGCGCTCACCTATACCAACGCCGGCCACCTCGCCCCCATGCTGCTGAGCGGCGGCGATATTCACATGCTGGATTCCACCGGCACCGTGGTCGGCGCCTTCCCGATCGCGGTCTATAAAGAGGAGACCGTCACGCTGGAGCGCGGCGACGTGCTGCTGGCCTACACCGATGGCATCGTGGAACCCGAAAACGTCTATGGCGAAATGTTCGGCGAGGATCGCCTCAAAGACCTGCTCGTCAAATATTCCAAGGCCGATTCCGCCGAGTTGATTGCGCGCACCATGGAGGCCGTGGTGCAGTGGACCGGCGCCGGCGAATTGCAGGACGATATGACCATGGTGGTGGTGCGCCGCATATGAAAGTTCTGACCGCGGCCGAAATGCGCGAAGTCGACCGGCTCACAATCGAAGCCGGAATCCCGGGCATCGTTCTGATGGAGAATGCCGGACACCGCGTGCTCGAATTCCTGATGGAGCGCTTCGCTCCGCTCGCGGAGCAGCGCATCGTGGTGCTCTGCGGCAAGGGCAACAATGGCGGCGATGGCATGGTAATCGCGCGCCAGCTTCGCACCGCCGTGTGCCCGCGCGAAATGTACGTCGTGCTGCTGGCGGCGCCCGAAGAGCTGAAGGGCGATGCCGCCGCCAACTATCGCATGCTCACCGCCTGCGGCTGCCCGGTGCATCGCGAGATCCCGGTGGAAGCGCGCTGCGCCTCGGTGGTGATCGATGCCCTGCTCGGCACCGGCGTCACCGGCCCCGCCACGGGACTGATGCTCGAAGGCATCCGCGCCATCAACCACGAGTTTCCCCTGGCGCAGGTGGTCGCGGTCGATATTCCGTCCGGCATGCCGAGCGACCCGGGCGCGACCGCCGGCGAAATCGCGCGCGCCGATACCACCGTGACCTTCACCGCGCCCAAAGTCGCGCAGGTGATACCGCCCTACTGCGATCAAACCGGCGAACTTCTGGTTCGCGCCATCGGCAGCCCGGCCAGCCTGTATGAGCACGTGTGGCTTTCGCTGCTGGAACCCGCGATGTTCCGCGACCTGCTGGCGCCGCGCGCGCCCGCCGGGCACAAAGGCACGTACGGCCACGCGCTCGTGGTCGCCGGCTCGCGCGGCAAATCGGGCGCCGCCGCCATGTCCGGCATGGCCGCGCTGCGCGCCGGCGCCGGGCTGGTCACGGTCGCGTCGGCCTCTAGCGCGATCGCCGAGATCGCCATGCACGCGCCGGAGTTGATGACCGAACCGCTGCGCGAAACCGAAAGCGGCGTCATCGCGCTGAATGCGGATCTCAAAGCCGCCGCCGAAGGCAAGACCGTGATCGCGGTCGGCCCCGGCCTGGGACGGGCGCCGCACATCGCCGCACTGGTGCAATCCATGACGGAGAGCTTCGCGCAGCCCATGGTGCTCGATGCCGACGCCTTGCTCGCCGCGCCCGCTGGCGGTCCGAACGCACACGCGCGTGCTCACCCCGCATCCCGGCGAGATGTCGCGGCTCACCGGCAAGACCACCGCGGAGGTACAGGCGGACCGCATCGGCATCGCGCGCGGGTATGCCACGGAGCACTCCTGCACGCTCGTGCTCAAGGGCCAGCGCACCGTGATCGCCTTCCCCGATGGCCGCGTGTGGATCAACCCCACCGGCACTCCCGCGATGGGCACGGGCGGCACCGGCGACATCCTCACCGGGCTGATCTCCGGCCTGCTCGCGCAATTCCCCGAGCGTCCCGACCAGGCCGTCGGCGCCGCCGTCTACCTGCATGGACGCGCCGGCGAACTCGGCGCCGAAGCGCTCGGCGAGAAGTGCCTCATCGCCACCGACATCCTGCAATACCTGCCCGACGCCATGGAGGAAAGTGCCCACGTACCGGACTGCCTCTGAGGAAGAGACCATCGCCCTCGGCGAACGGCTCGCGAGCACTCTGCCGCGCAAAGGCGTGGTCCTGCTGATCGGCAACCTGGGCGCGGGCAAGACCACGCTCGCCAAGGGAATCGCGCACGGCCGCGGCGCCGCCGAGCACGACGAAGTCTCGAGCCCGACGTTCACGCTCATCCACGAATACGGCGCTGGCGTCTATCATATTGATCTCTACCGCCTCGACGAACCGCGCCAGGTGGCCACGCTCGGCCTCGACGAACTCTTCGACCGCGACGCGCTGGTGCTGATCGAATGGGGCGAGCGCTTCCCTGCCCTGATGCCCGCGCAGCGCACCGAAATTTATCTCCGCGCCGTCGGCGACGAAGGGCGGGAGATTGAGGTGAAGGAGATATGACGGCCGGGATTGTCGATACACCCCGATCGGAGCCGCGACCGTCAGGGAGCGGTCGGTATTCTGTGGAGATCGGTCCGTCCAAACCGCAAATTAGCGACCGCTCCCTGACGGTCGCGGCTCGGATGGGGCAGCTTCTTCGCTTGGTGTGGAACGAAAGGAGCTGGATAAGGAAGGCACATGAGCAAACAACCCTGGGCCCTGATTCTGGGCGCGAGCAGCGGGTTCGGCGAAGCCACCGCGATCGAGCTCGCGCGCGCCGGAATGAATATCTTCGGCGTCCACATGGACCGCCGCGACAAGCTGCCGCACGTGGCCGATGTACAGGATCGCATCCGCGCCGCCGGACGTGAATGCGAGTTCTTCAACATAAACGCCGCCGACGAAGAAAAGCGCAAGGAGTGCGTCGAACAGATCCGCCAGCGCGTCGCCGATTCGTCGGGCACTCTGCGCGTGCTGCTGCACTCGCTCGCCTGGGGCTCGCTCAAGCCCCTGGCCGGCGCCGAGATTGTCGCAAACAAAAAGCAGATCGAATCCACCGCCGATATCATGGGCCACTCGCTGGTCTACTGGGTGCAGGAATGCCTGCTGGCCGGACTGTTCGATAAAGGGGCGCGCATCTTCGCGATGACGAGTTCGGGCGGCACACGGGCGATTCCGGAGTACGGGCCGGTGAGTGCCGCCAAGGCAATCCTCGAAGCCCACATCCGGCAGCTCGCGCTCGAGCTCGCGCCTGCCGGAATCACCGCCAATGCGATTCTCGCCGGCGTCACCGATACCCCGGCGCTGCGCCTGATTCCGGGCCACGAGAAGCTCATGGAAATCGCGCGCATGCGCAATCCCAACCGGCGCCTGACCACGCCCGAAGACGTGGCGCGCTCGATCGCCGTTCTCTGCCATCCCGCCACCTATTGGATGACCGGCAACACCATCCACGTTGACGGCGGCGAGAACATTGTAGGATGAAGCAAATGGATGATAACGGTCTTCCCTGCCTCGACCTGCTCGAGGCTACCCCCACCATCCTCCGCGGATTGATGGCCGAGCTTACCGAAGAGGATGTCCGCTGGAAACCGGCTCCTGACCGTTTCTCGGTCGGTGAAGTGCTCGCGCACCTGAGCCACGCCGAAGGCTATTGCTACCGCGCGCGCCTCGACCGCTTCATGAAGGAGGAGAACCCCGAGTTCGAAAGCGACGACGCGCAGTTCCACCTCGAGCTCTACAGCCAGGCCGATCCCGAGGATTCCTTCGATCACTTCGAGGAGCAGCGCGAGACCAACGTGGAATTTCTGCGCGACCTGCCCAAGGGCGCGGGCGCGCGCAAGGCCGTTCACCAGAAGGTTGGCCCTATCACGCTGGAACAGATGCTGCACGAGTGGGCGCTGCACGATCTCGGCCACGTGCGCCAGATCGCGGAACTGATCCGCGCGCGCAAGTACCTTGCAGGGGCCGGACCCCTGGCCAGCTTCTATCACCTCAAACCATGACGCTTCGAAAATTTCTCCTGGCTTTCTTCGGCGCGGGTGTTTTGTGCGCGCAGACCTTCATCCAGATGTCCGATCCGCAATTCGGGATGTACACCAAGGACGCGGATTTCGCGCATGAGACCGCGAACTTCGAGTTCGCCATTGCCACAGCCAATCGCCTCAAGCCGGCCTTCGTGGTGGTCACCGGCGACCTCACCAACAAGTCCACCGACGCCGCGCAGACCGCCGAATACAAACGCATCAGCGCGAAGCTCGATCCGGCGATCAAGCTCTACAGCGTTCCCGGCAACCACGACGTCGGCAACGAGCCCACCAGGCAATCGCTGGCCGTGTATCGCGAACGCTACGGCCTGGACTATTATGGTTTCCGCTCCGGCGATATCTACGGCATCGTGCTCAATTCCAATTTGGAAAAAGGTACGGATAACGTGCCGGAGGAGGCCGCCAAAATGGAGGCCTGGTTCCGAGCCGAACTGGTAAAGGCGAAGGGCTCCGGCGCGAAGCACATCATCGTCTTCCAGCACATTTCGCTCTTCCTCAAAGATCCCAAAGAGGCGGACGAATACTCCAATGTGCCCCTGCCGGTACGCACGAAATACTTAAAGTTGATGCACGAGTACGGCGTGCATTTCGTCTTCGCCGGGCACTACCACCGCAATCAGGATGGCCGCGACGGCGATCTGGAAATGGTCACGACAGGCCCCGTCGGCATGCCGCTGGAAGGCGGAAAATCCGGCATTCGCATCGTCAATGTAACCCCGGCGGGCGTCACGCACAAGTACCACGATTTCAGCGACCTGCCCTGAGTCTTACCTGCTCAGTGCTCGCGCGCGGTCGCCAGACTCGCCAGGTACTCACTGGGACAGCCAAAGCCTTCCACCTTTGCCCCCAGACGCCGCAGCACGTCTATGGCGAGCATCCGCCGGTGGGCGTTGAACGCAATCACGTGAGCGAACATGCCGCCGAAGGTAAAAGTCTCGGGCGGCTCGCACAGGGCGTCCACAAACGTGTCTTCCCAGGCACTGCGATTGCGCACGTCTTTGAGTACGCCATTGAAATCAGCGTCGGCTTTATCGAGACGCGTGAGCATGGCGGATGGCGTGCGATCCGTCGCCGGGGCATTGTCCATCGGAGGCATACTGCCGCCGGTGAGGGCCGCAGCCCAGACCTCCTTGGTCTGCACCATCCGCTCCAGAATCTGGCGCAAATTCTGATCCGGACCATCCCACGGGAAGACCCTCACCTGGTTTTCCAGCGGCCGGTCAAGCTGTTCATCGGTAAGCGTCTTCGCGAGATCGAGAAGACGCTGGGTGTGCCAGGACTCCTGGCCGGAGAAAATATCGAAGAGGTCCATGGATTGATCCGTTCCTTTCGTGTGTGGGTTACCGGAGTGGTGATGGATTCCGTTGGCCGCATGCAGGTGAGTGTGCGTCGCCCCCATGCGGCGATACAGGCTCGGTGAAACGCGGAAGGCCTTTCGGAACGCCCTGGTGAACGCTTCGAGCGAGCCATAATTCGCGTGAAAACCGATCTCCGTCACCGAGAGTTGGGTACGAGACAACTGCCATGCGGCTCGTTCCAACAGCAGCCTCCGGCGCATCGCCACCGGAGTCTCCTCGATCATGGCGCGGAAAACCCGGTAGAACTGCGTCCGGCTTCGATACGCGTGGCGGGCAAGATCCTTGGCATCCTGCTCCTGATCGAGCGATCCCAAGACCACTCCGGATAGGCGCTGCGTTTCGTCCACACAAGAAAATTACCACTTCAGGGTCCAGGCTCGCCTGATCAGAAGTCCCAAATACGAGAGACCGAACGCGAGGATCCGGCAGACGACTTCCTTCGCGTGGCTCCCGCGAAGATTTCGAAACTCACTCTTGCCGCGGACTCCAGGTGGAGGCGATGTCCCAGAGTTCGACCGTGACGCGGCCTGGCCGGTCGGCGGGTACGAAGAACTCCGGCGTGAGGCTTCCTTTGGGCGGATAGAACAGGGTAGTGATGGCCAGCTCACCGCGCTGGGCGAAGACTTCCAGGGTGGAGCGATCCACCAGGATGTTTAGTTCCAGCGGTCCCTTTGTGGCCAGCAGCGTGGCAGCCGTCCGTGCAGGAAATTGGGGACTGAAGCCGGTATTGCCGGAGTGGGTGCGGTCTACGAAGAGCTCGTGTTTGCCTGGATTGTAGCCCACGATGGTGTAGGTCCCATCGGCGCCCAGGAGTTTCCAGCCGGTCTCGCCTTCCGCGCCCGGCGGAAACGTGGCGTGCAGTTCGAAGCTGCTTGCGCCGGCGGGACGAGCACGTAAAGCGGCGTTCAAGCCGGCCATGCTCGTGCCGCTCCACGAGAAGCGGTTCTGTCGCAAACTGCGGATGCTTTCGACTGGCTGCTGTACGAGGCGAAGACCTTCCGGCCCCTTACGCAGCTGCAAGCGCCGCGGAACAGTCATCTGGCCGCGCCACGGCGCAGTGGGCAGCTTGTTGGCGTATTGCCAGTTGTTCATCCAGCCGAGCATGACGGGCAATTCGTCGTGCGGCAGATGGTTGAAGGTGAGCGCGCAATAACAGTCCTTGCCGTAATCGGTCCAGAGGACGGTAGACGCGGGGTTCTCGTTGACGAAACGGGTGCCGTCGAAGCTGCCCACGAAGTACTGTTCGCCGGAACCTCCCTGCAGTCCGCCGGGGTTTAGTCCGACCTTGAGCACCCAACGGGTGAGGCGCGGACGGCTACCCTCTACCGGCACTTCGGTCAAGGTGGGGCATTCCCACTGTCCGCCGGCGGCGCCCTCGGGGCCAAACTCGCTGAGACGTTCCCATCGCTTCAGGTCAGCGGATCCATAGAACAGAACCTTGTGTTCGTTGGGCAGCGCGACAGCCATAACCCACCGGCGCGCGGATGTGGACCAGAAGACGTGGGGGTCGCGGAAGTCCGGTAAATTGAGGTTCAGGACTGGGTTCGCCGGGTATTTGGTCCAGGTGCGGCCGCGATCATTACTGTACGCCAGGTTCTGGGTTTGGAGCGGCTTGCGGTTGGCGGCGCGTGGTGTGTGGCCGGTGTAGACCGCGACCATGCAAGACTTGCCCGCGGCGCAGAATCCGCTGGTGTTGTGCTCGTCCACCACGGTGCTGCCGGTGAAGATCATGATGCCGTTTTCTTCCGCGAGCGCCACGGGCAGTTCCTCCCAGTGGACCAGATCGCGGCTGACGGCATGGCCCCAACTCATGTGGCCCCAGGTATCGCCGAACGGGTTGTACTGATAGAAGAGGTGATATTCGCCGTCAAACCAGACCAGGCCATTAGGATCATTCGTCCAGTTCTGACGCGGCGAAAAATGGAACTGTGGGCGGTATGGCTCATGATAGGCCTGGCTCCAGCAGGCAGCCAGAGAGTACACGAGAAGGAAGGTGATCCGCCGCATTAGAACACCGAAGGTATCAACCGGAAGCGCGTGTGTTCGCTGTACTCCGTATAACCCGGCAATTGCCGCCGCAGAACGCGTTCCTCGTCAAGGAGGCGGAAGATTAGCAAAGGGATGAGGAGAAGTGCGGGGACGAAAGCAAACAACGAGCCCAGCGCAAAAGGCGTCGCGAGAATTAACAGGATGAAACCTGTGTACATAGGGTGTCGCACCAAGCGGTAAGGACCGTTCGTGATCACCCTCTGGCCGGCTTCAACCTGAACGATCGCGGATGCGAAGGTGTTGAAGCGAAGGACGTGAAAGACCAGGAGCCAGCCGCAAAGGATGACGACAAAGGAAACGCCCGTCAGCCACTCCGGCACTCCGCCAAGTGCCTGCGACCAGCCAAAGCGGTAATCCAGCCCGGGCAGCGCGAGAGTGCAAATCCAGAGCGGTACCCAAAGCATTTTGAATTGTCTTTGTTCGCGCCTCGGCTCCTTGCTTTGCATGCGCCGTTCCAGCAGGCCGGGATCGTGCCGGTAGAAATAGGCCGCAAATATCGCGGTGAACACGGCGAAAATGCCGACAAATATCCAGCCTTGCCAAAACCTGAAGGAACCGGCGGGGCCGAAATTCAGCCCCGCCATCAGCGGCAACACGAGCACCACGCGGAGGGCTAGCCCGGACTTTAAACTCATTCGACGCTTATTCGTACCGCAATTCAGCTATCGGATCAAGCCCAGTGCCTAGTGATGGTGGGGGTGGGGGTGGGGGTGGTGATGTCTATAGCGTTTATACAAATATCCGCCGCCACCGCCCGCGGCGCCACCGATTAAGGCCCCTTTACCACCGCCCACCAAACCTCCAAGAAGGGCACCGCCCCCAGCCCCGCCGATGATGGGGGCATTGCGCTTCCACCAACTCTTATTCTTGTACCAGGCTATTGTTTGATAGCCGGACGTTTGTCCCAGCTCCACTGCGGGGACGACCGGTGCGGGGATGCTCGTCTGAAGTGATTGAAAGGCGTCATGTCCGGCAACGACTGGCGCGGGAACCACGTGACTGACCCACGCGATCAACATCACGACCGCGATTGTCAAAATCCCGCCGGCTATAGTTTTGACGTTGACTTTTGGGGTGAAATTCATAATTTGCCTCTCGTACTGGTAATGGTGCAAGAGCAAGGCCAAACACGCAGCGACAGTCGTCGTGACGCGTCAGGTTTGGTCTCATTTCACGGGCTACTCATCCGACCAAGCGTGGTAACGGGTTAGCATTAGATATAGGTATGCTGAGCGTTTAACAGCGTGCTGTGCGCGCGGGAAGTATCACGTGGTATCCAAAAAATCATTCATTTCCTTGTATCTTCTAATGGCTGCAGTGTGCTCTGCCGCCGACCTTACCGGCAACTGGCTGGTTGCCACGCCCAACGGCGACGGCACTATGCGGCGGACCTATCTCCATCTCAAGCAGCAGGGTGACCGCATCACCGGCACGATTCGAGCGACGCTGCACTTCTATTCGATTGACAAGAGTACAGGCGGGCCGTCGAACTTCAGCATCACCGCGGCGATGCCGATCTTAGGCAGCGAGCGGCGCGTTACGTTTCGGGGCAAGCTGGCGGGAGACGAACTGCAACTCGTGAAGGTGAGCTCCACCGGCCCCGACACGGCGATGATCGCGCACCGCGTGCCGGAGGGCGAGGGCGATCTTCCCGCGCGTATCGAGCCTCCGCCTTTGCATCCGGTTCGCGACAACGGTCTCGCGCGAACGCCCCCGATGGGATGGAACAGCTGGAACAAGTTCGCCAACCACATCGACGACGCGACAGTTCGCGGAATCGCCGACGCCATGGCGAGTAACGGCATGCGGGACGCGGGCTATGTCTACGTCAACATCGACGACACCTGGCAGGGCGGGCGCGACGCGCACGGCAACATCCAGCCCAATCAGAAATTCCCGGACATGAAGGCGCTGGCCGATTACGTCCACTCCAAGGGCATGAAGCTTGGCATCTACTCGTCGCCCGGGCCCGATACCTGCGAGGGTTATGAAGGCAGCTACGGCCACGAGGCGCAGGATGCACGGACCTACGCGGCCTGGGGAATCGATTATCTGAAGTACGACTGGTGCGGCGCGTTCACACGGTACAAGGACTCCGAAATGCAGGCCGTGTATCAGAAAATGGGAGATGCCTTGCTGGCTTCCGGCCGCGACATTGTCTTCAGCCTGTGCCAGTATGGCCTCGTCGACGTTTGGAAATGGGGGCCTGCGGTGGGCGGCAATCTGTGGCGCACGGGTGGCGATATCAGCAATTCGTGGGACTCGGTGAGCCGCATCGGCTTCAGTCAGGAACGGTTGTTCCCGTATGCCTCGCCGGGACACTGGAACGATCCCGACATGCTGGAGATCGGCAACGGCCACATGACGGACACGGAATACCGGACTCACATGAGCCTGTGGTCAATGCTCGCGGCGCCGTTGATTGCCGGCAACGACGTGCGCAACATGTCGCCATCCATCCACGAGATTCTGACGAATCGCGAGGTCATCGCGATCGATCAGGATAGAGCCGGACATCAGGCAAAGCGCGTCTGGCAGTCCGGCCAGCAAGAGGTCTGGTCCAGAGAGCTCGCAGGCGGAGAGACCGCAGTGGCGGTGTTCAACCGTGCGCCGGGGGCTGGCAAGGTCACGTTCCGATGGGCGGATGCGGGGATCCACAAGACTCCCTCCTGCATTCGCGATTTGTGGCGGCACACCGACCAGAAGGAGACCGGCCCGGAGTATTCAGCCGAAGTTCCTGGCCATGGCGTGGTCCTGTTGCGCGTACGTTGACTCGCTGCTGACGGCGGCCGCAAGAGCTAACAGGATTGAACCTGGCCGCTGCGATGAGGCCTGGACGGCCCGCGTTCTTGCTGTAAAATGAACCCCCGAAGAGGGCCAGTGTACGAGAACCCCACTTACCGGGATGGTGCCCCCATCTCGGCCATCGCCAGCCTACGGAACGAGTCCACAGTTTGGAACTCGCGAATCGTTCCATGAATTGCACATCAGCGTTGGTGATCTGGCTTTGCTTGGTGGATTCTCAAAAATGCTGAACGGGAAAAGAATGGGAAACTCGTCCGCAAAGTACACGTCGTTACGGAGGTGCGTGAAGGACAGCGGTGCACCGAAATCGGCAGTCATCCGCCCGTGAAGCAGCCCGCCTAACGCTTCGGTCAGCGGCTGCTGGACTCGGATGTACGTGTCGGCGCGCAATGAACCCCGACTACCAAATATGCGGAGCCTAGGCTCTGGGCGCACTGCGACGTACAAAATCTCGTAATCCGCGCCGTTCAAGGAACCCAAGAGCGGATCCTTGCCGCGCAGAACGATGCGCTGGGGCAACGCTCCCGGATCGCGATATCGCAAGACCACGCCTTTTTGTGTGATAGTCAACTCAGCGATCCGCCCAACGGACTGGCGTATTCTGCGATATTCCTCTTGGTATCTCTCATAACTCGCATCGGTCACACCGATCCCGCCGCACATCATGCTGGCATCTTCCGGCCTCGTCGTAATTCGCAAAAGCCGCAGCTTGAACCCTGCACCATCGGTTGTGGCCATGAACCTGCGACTCTCCTGCTCAGCCCCGGACATGGACAACTCCGAAGCGGCGACGATTGTGCTCCTGGCGTAAATCGACTCGGACTTCTGTTCCACATACAGCTGAGCGGATTTCGCTGGAATCACGAAAACTGTTCCGAGCAATACGCGGACCCAAAGTGCCCCGCAACTCATTCGGCATTCTCTCTCTTTCCGCAAGAACCGCTTGTGGTGTTATGCTAGCGCACTGCTCTTCCAAGTTTCTGACGCCAGTGTATTTCGGATTGTTCCTGTCCAATCGAAATTGATATACGGCAATTTCGGAGACTGGACCGGAGCGGTCCGGTTAGGCACGGTACTTTTCCGCTAACCCCACTTGAACTAAGCCTTGCGGCAGACGCTTCGCGTGGGCAGACCCGGGCATTTGGCGTTTGACGGCGGTAAATTTGGGTCACAAGGAGGTCCCTGTGACCCATCTACGAAAATTGACGCTCGATGAAATCGCGCGTCGCAATTACACTGAAGGTACCACGCGCGCCTACCTGCGCATCATCGAGGATTTAGCGCGCTATTTCCACCGTTCCCCAGACCAACTCGGCCCGGAGCAACTCCGTGAATACACGGCCCATCTTTTCCGGGACCGGGAACTCTCCGACAACTCGGTCAATCAGATCGTCGGTGCCCTGCGTTTTTTCTTTCGCAAGGTTCTGAAGCGGCCCTGGGCCAGTGACGAAATCCCTTACCCAAAGAAAAAGATTCATCTCCCGGTCATCTGGAGTCCGGAAGAGGTCGCCTGCCTCATAGACGCCGCGCCGATCCCCTTTTATCGCACCATTCTCATGACCCTCTATGGAACTGGAGTGCGTCGCGCCGAGTGTGCCGCCCTCAAACTCACCGATATCGATTCTGCGCGCATGGTGGTGCATGTCCAGGAGGGCAAAGGCGGCAAGGACCGCGACATTGTGCTCAGCCCCAATCTGTACCAAGAACTGCGCGCCCATTATCGCCGGCTCACCCGCAAACCTGCCGTTTGGCTGTTCCCTGGCGGCACGCATCACACCGCCGACACTCCGATCAGCGACAAGGTCGTCTGGCACGCCTGCCGGGAATCCGCCAAACGCGCCGGCGTCAACAAACCGCTGCATCCCCACACTCTTCGACATTGCTTCGCCACCCATCTGCTTGAAGCCGGCGCCGACCTGCGCACCATCCAACTGCTGCTCGGCCACTCGGACCTGCGCGAAACCATGATTTATATCCACCTGTCGAAGCGACATATGGGGGCTACGGCCAGCCCTCTGGACGCGCTCTCGCTCGCCGCGAAATAGATGGCACGGCCACCGCTGGAGGTGGCCGACCTGATCCGCGCAGCCGGTACTACGTTTTTCGAGGGCAGCCGGAAATGGTTCACCTGGCTGCACCTGAAGATTCTTACCGCCATCGTCTCCTGCCGCACCTCCATGCTCGGCGGTCACATCGACGAGTGCTCCGGCTGCGGGCATCGCGCCATCTCCTTCAACTCGTGTCGCAACCGACACTGTCCTAAGTGCCAGTCCAATGCGCGGGACCGGTGGCTGGACGCGCGCCGCCGGGAACTTCTGCCGGTCCCCTATGCTCATGTGGTGTTCACGCTCCCCGGCCAGTTGGGGCCGCTGGCTTTGCAGAACAAGAGTGAGATCTACGGATTGTTGTTTCGGGCCAGCGCCGAGACGCTGCTGACGGTGGCTCGTGACGAGAGACACCTCGGGGCGGAGATCGGCTTCTTCAGCGTGCTGCATACCTGGAACCAGAAACTGCTGCACCACCCGCATGTCCATTGCGTGGTGCCAGCCGGCGGATTGTCGCCCGACCACACCCGGTGGATTGCGGCGCGGACCGGGTTCTTCCTGCCGGTGCGCGTCCTCAGCCGGGTGTTTCGAGGCAAGTTCGTGGCCGGTTTGCGAGAACTCCACGCCGCCGGCAAGCTCGGCTTTCACGGCGGCCTGGCGGGTTTGGCTGCACCGGTCGCATTCGCAGCCATGCTGCGCGGACTGTTCCGTTCCGATTGGGTGGTCTATGCCAAACGCCCGTTCGGCGGGGCCGAGCACGCGCTCCGTTATCTTGGCTGTTACACGCACCGGGTCGCGATCTCCAACCACCGCCTGGTGGCGCTGGAGCATGGGGAGGTGGTGTTCCGCTGGCGCGACTCGGTGCATAAGAACAAGAAGCGGATGATGCGACTGGATCTCAATGAGTTCTTGCGGCGGTTCTTTCTGCACGTACTGCCGACGGGCTTCGTCCGCATTCGTCACTTCGGGTTCTTCGCCCACCGGCGCCGGGCGGCGTTGTTGCCGCTGTGCTTCACTCTCCTGGGGCAGGCGGGCGACCCGCAGACCGTCACCGAATCGACGCCGAAAGACGCGCCACGGCCGCTATGGCTTTGCCCACAGTGCGGCGGTGCCATGGCCATCGTGGAGCGATTCACGGCCTCCGAGGCGCGACTCCGCGCTCCTCCAGCGAAAAGCGAACGACCATGACCTGCTCTTTGTCATCTCGAATCTATCCCGCGCTGCGACGCCAGCCCGTGAGGACTGCTCGCATCCTGTGCCGTCCCATCGCCACCCGTCGCGGAATTCTCCCACAGCGCCTCTCCGCCCCCCGGACGCGTCCTCCATCGCCTACTTCGTCGTCTCCCGCCACTAGCAACACAATTCAAAACGCATAGCGCCGCAGTGCCAAACCGGCTCACTTCAAGTCGCTCTATCGAAAACGCTCCGGCAGTCAAGATTCGTTCCCTTGCCCGACGCTGATTTCGCCGGAGCGTTTCCGATACAGCCCTAGGACTTTTTGTCCACTGGCAATATCTTTCCGCAGTCGGTTGACGACTTCAGCGGGGCCAAAGACCTAGCAACGGTATATCGCCCCTTGCCGTCACGATTGTGGCTGGCGGGGGTTTGTTCGCGGGGCATCCGCTATCGAGGTCCCCCGGATATTCGGCCTTGTAAAGGCGACAATACTCGGTGCGCAAGCGAACGTTATTGATTGTGGTAAGAAGGCGTCGCTCGTCGCGGAGTCGATAACGAGACCACCACAATAAGGCGTCGCTCGCTTCTCTCCTTCGGCGGATTGCGGCGATCTCGTCATCCGAACAGCAGACGTGACCGCTATCATGCAGGTGTACCTTGTCTGCCTCGGAGAGTGTGTCCCAGCACTCATCTTGTCCCCAATCACGAAGGTCAAGCAGATACCGACACGCAGCCACGCGAATCGCCGCGCCGGGGTGCCTCGCAAGTCCTCGTTGGAGTTTGACAACCCGCCAGAAGTCGAGGGCACCCGCCGGATCGCTGTAGTGAAAATACGGGTAGACAATCCGGGCACGGTCGTCACTCCGTTCTACCCACCAGTTCATCAGCGCAATTCGCTCCCAGAGTGGCAGAGACTCGGGGCCGGGTAAACGGGTGTGAGGGCCAGTTGTCACTGGGTAGATACTACGCCACCAATCGCGGACTACCCTATAACGACCTCGATCCATTCGGAGGGGCAGTAGTACGCGTTCGCCGTCTTGCGTTGAGTTCCAGTCTCCTGACGTTCCGCCTGTCCAGAAAACCTCGTAGACATCCACAACTTTACGTGACTCCGAGCCAAGAAGAACGGTTTCTACGAGAACTTCCCTCCGCAGCACCTTCCATTTGCTTGCATCGCGTTCCGCTGGAGCGATGACCTGAAACGCTATCTCAAATTGGTGTTTCTGAATGATGCCGATGAATACGTGACTCGCACATGCCAGCATCTCCTTGGACGACATTTCTCTCAAGTTCAAGACCATGGTCGGCCCGGGCGTAGGCAAGGAGAGAACGAATGCAACTAAGCCGAGAACTAGAGCGCACGGGACGAACCGCAGCATCAAATCCCTGAAATGTTCGATCCCTTCGGGGTCTTGAGGTGTCCGCGTCAGCATGCACGCATATCGTAGCCTACTTAGCCATTCCGCCACATAGGGCAGTTAAACGGCAATAGCGGATAGTGTCCAAAATAAGGGTTGACGCGGTGCCAGTGTTGTCCACGATACCTGGCCTTGCGCCCACGATTTCGCGCCCGGCACTTCGCCCAAACCGTCGATGTCGTCCCGAGTAGATCGTCACGCAACCATCTTTAGGGGTGTCAGCATGCTGAGCCCTAAATGAGCACCGTTGGCATCTAATGTATAGCGCAGAGAGCCTTCTTCCTCCAAACCCGTTCACACCAACTTGAATTTTCTTTTCCCTGCCTCCTCAATCATTTACGGATTTTCACCCCCGAAACCCCACTCCGCGCCTGTTACATCTTGTGCGTATGGCAACGCAAAAACAAATCACCGCCAATCGCGAAAACGCCAGGCGGTCCACCGGCCCTCGCACCGAGCAAGGCAAGCGCGTCTCCCGCATTAACGCCCTTAAACACGGCATCGACGCCCGCGAAGAGATCTCCTGCGGCGAAAGCCCCCTCGAACTCCACGAACTCGCCTCCGAGTACGATCACAAATTCCAGCCCGTCGGCGTCCTCATCGCCTCCAAAACCAAGGACGGCAACGAGTACGGCGCCGGCTTCACCCAGAACATTGAGGCCAATAACCGCCTTCGCCGCCACATGGTGGATACCGAGCGGGCCTACTTCCGCTACCTCGAGGAACTCGAGCACCGCCAGGCCGACCGCCGCCGCCACGAAGGCGAGGTGGATGTCTCCGTAATCCCTTCACCCCAAACGGAAAACCCCGAAATTGGGTCCGTTTCGCCGGAGCCCGAAATCGAACCGGAAATCGCGCCCGGAGACGCCACCCAAGACCAGCCGGAACCCCTTACCGCCCCCTTTGACCCGCTGAACCACGCACAATCGCAGCCCCCTACCCCCATTCGGGGAGGCCTTCGGAGAGAGAGGGGCACGATATACTGTGATTTAAGAGTCTAACGTTCCAATATTACGCCCATGGCTGAAATGAGCGTCATCTGGCTGCGCGTGGCCGCCGCGTTTTATTCGCTCGGTCTGCTGCATGCCATTCTCACCCTGGTTCGCCGCCGCGAACATCTGTTCCGCGTGGCGCTGACGGCATTTACCATCGGCGCGGTCTTCCATTTCGTCTCCATCGTGGAGGAAGGCATCGTCAACAATCGCTGCCCCATCACGAATTTCTACGAGACGCTTTCGATGTGCGCCTTCCTGGTCGGCGGTCGTATTTATCGCGCGTCCAGCTGCGCTACCGCGTGGAGAGCCTGAGCGTCTTCATCTTCCCGCTGGTCTTCGTGATGGCGCTGGTGGCCACCATGGGGAATCCGGTGAGCGCGTGGAGCAGCCCGATCGTGCGCAACACCTGGCTCACGGTGCATATCGTGCTGGTGCTGCTCGGGTACGCGGCGCTTGCTGTTCACGGCGGTGGCCATCCGTGCTGTACCTGTTCCAGGAGCGCGAGCTCAAGAGCAAGAAGACCGAGCAAATTCTATTACCGGCTGCCCCCGCTGGGGACGCTGGACGAACTGATGTCCAAGTTCATGGCGCTCGGATTCGTGCTGATTACCCTGGCGGTGATCGCCGGCAGCACCTGGGCCTTCATCGAATTGAAGGCCGATTGGATCCGCCAGCCGAAAATTGCGATTTCGTTCTTCACCTGGGGAGTTTACCTCGCGCTGGTGTGTCTGCGCGTTACCGCAGGCTGGCGCGGGCGCAAGGCCGCCATCATGACCATCACGGTGGTCGGGTTTTCGGCGCTGACCTGGGCGGCGCATGCGCGGCTCGGCAGCCTGTTGCTGAAGCCATGAAGCTGCTGATCACAGGCGTGAGCCACAAGACGGCGCCGGTCGAGGTGCGCGAATGCCTGGCCTTCCGCGAGGAAACGCTGCCCGCGGCGCTGGCCGATCTGAAGTCGCGCGAGGGCGTCACCGAAGCCGTGATTCTCTCCACCTGCAATCGCGTGGAAATCACCCTGACCACCGAGGACACGGTGGATCCGCGCGAGCCATCGTCGACAGCTTCCTGGCGCGATCACAAAGCGGTCAGCTCGGCCAGCATCGGGCCGCACCTCTATCGCCACGAAGGCCGCGACGCGATCCATCACCTCTTCCGCGTGGCGGCCAGCCTGGATTCCATGGTGGTGGGCGAGCCGCAGATTCTGGGACAGCTCAAGGCCGCCTACGCCGCGGCCAAGGATTGCGGAGCGCTCTGCGGCTGGCTGGACGGCCTGATGAGCCGCTCCTTCAGCGTGGCCAAGCGGGTGCGCTCCGAGACCGGCATCGGGCAGATGGCGGTCTCGGTGAGCTACGCCGCGGTGGAACTGGCGCGCAAGATTTTCGGCTCGCTCACCAACCGCACCGTGATGATCGTCGGCGCGGGCAAGATGAGCGAACTGGCGGCGCGGCACCTGCGGCGCTCCGGCGCGATCGCACGTCTTCGTCACCAACCGGACCCACGAGCGCGCGGTGGAGATGGCCAAGCTCTTCCAGGGCACGCCGGTGGAATACGCGCGCTTCACCGCCATGCTGCCCGAGGTGGATATCCTGATCGCCAGCTCCGGCGCGCCGCACTACATCCTGCACAAGGACGAGATGCAGCGCGTGATTTCGGCCCGCCGCAACAAGCCGATGTTCCTGATCGATATCGCCGTGCCGCGCAATATCGAGCCCGCGATCAACGACCTGGACAACGTCTTCCTCTACGATATCGACGATCTGCAGGAAGTGGTCAACTCCAACCTGCGCGAGCGCATGAAGGAGGCCGACCACGCCGAGACGCTGGTCGTCGAAGAAGTGGAGCGCATGATGGCGCGGCTGAAGGTGGCCGAGGTCACGCCCACCATCGTCAGCCTGCAGGAGCAGCTGGAACAGATTCGCGCCGGCGAGATCGAAAAAGTGCGGCGGCGCTTCGGCCCGCTCACGGCGCAGCAGGAAGAGGCGCTGGAGGCGTTGACCCGCGGCATCATCAACAAGATCGCGCACGGTCCCATCTCCGAATTGCGCTCGCAGGCCGGCAAGCCGGATGGAGCGCACGTGCATCGCGGCCATTCGAAAGGCGTTCCACTTACAGGATTGATTCATGCTCGTCATCGCATCACGCGGTTCGCAGCTCGCATTGTGGCAGGCCCACTGGGTGGCCGCGCAGCTGCACGGCCGCCGGCCACGAGTGCCGCATCGAGATCATCAAGACCACCGGCGATAAAATCACCGACGTGCCGCTGGCCAAGGTCGGCACCAAGGGACTCTTCACCAAGGAAATCGAGGAGGCGCTGCTCGACGGGCGCGCCCACCTCGCCGTGCACAGCCTGAAGGACCTGCCCACGGAATTGCCCGAGGGCCTGGTGCTGGCGCGCAGTGCCCGAGCGCGAAGATCCGCGCGACGCCGTGGTCGGCAAGACGCTGGCCGATCTGCCGCTGGGCGCGAAGGTGGGCACCAGTTCGCTGCGGCGGGCGGCGCAGTTGCGCAAGCTGCGGCCGGATCTCGTCAGGTCGAATCGATTCGCGGCAATCTGGACACGCGCCTGCGCAAGCTCGACGAAGGCCAGTACGACGCCATTCTGCTGGCGGCGGCCGGCATGAAGCGGCTCGGATGGGGCGACGCGCATCGCGGAAATTCTGTCCCCGGAACTGATGTGCCCCGCGGTAGGACAGGGCGCCCTGGCGATCGAGACCCGCGCCGGCTTCGATGCTGCCCGCAGTGTTGGATCATGCCGACACGCACACCGCGGTGCTGGCCGAGCGCGGCCGTGTCTGGGCGCACTGGGCGGCGGCTGCCAGGTCCCCATCGGCGCCCACGCCACCGTCACCGCCGGCCGCGTCCGCCTGCTCGGCCTGGTTGCCGCGCCCGATGGCTCCGAAGTAGTCCGCGCCGAGTCCGAAGGCCCGTCAACCGAAGCCGCCGCGATCGGCAGCCGCCTCGGCGCCGACCTGCTCGCCCTCGGCGCCCGCAAAATCCTGGACGGCGTCTATGGAGTGGCCTAAACCCCAACGAGCCGCGACCGTAAGGGAGCGCCACGAACTCCCGCCCATACCCATCGCCCCCCATCCGAGCCGCGACCGTAAGGGAGCGGTTGCTAATTTGGCCGTTGCGACTCGGGTAGCGCTCCCTTACGGTCGCGGCTCGTTGATGGGGGTGAACCCGTGAATCCGGGCAAGGTCTACCTCGTCGGCGCCGGCCCCGGCGATCCCGACCTCATCACCGTCAAAGGCCGCCGCATCCTTCAGCGCGCCGACGCGGTGCTCTACGATCACCTGGCCGCCGCGGCCCTCCTCGATCTCGCGCCTCCTGCACGCCGAGCGTATCTACGTCGGCAAGAAAAAATCGGCGCACGAGTTCACACAAGAAGAGATCTGCGGCATGCTGATCGATCGCGCGCGCCGCGGGCTCACGGTGGTGCGGCTGAAAGGCGGCGACCCGTTCATCTTCGGCCGCGGCGGCGAAGAGGCCGAGGCACTGGCCGATGCGGGAATCGCATTCGAAGTCGTGCCGGGGGTGACCACGCCGCTGGGTATCGCTGCCTACACAGGCGTGCCGCTGACGCATCGCGAACACACCTCGGCAGTCACGTTCGTGACCGGGCACGCGGTGCAGGCCATCGATTGGGACAAGGTCGGCCACGCCGAGACGCTCGTCATCTTCATGGGCCTGACCACCTTCCCGGAGATCGCCTGCGAATTGATCGCGCGCGGCCGTTCGGCGGAGACCCCGGCGATGGCGGTACGCTGGGCCACGCGGCCCGATCAGGAGACCGTGGTCGGCACGCTGGGAACGCTGGCCGGAATGCTCGGCGGGCATGAAGCCGCCGGCCACCATCGTGGTCGGCGAGGTGGTGCGGCTGCGCGAGAAGCTGGATTGGTTCGGACGGCTGCCGCTGCTTCGGCAAACGCATCGTGGTGACGCGCGCGCGCGAGCAGGCCGACGCGCTGGGCGCGGCGCTCAGCGCGCTGGGCGCGGCCGTGATCGAGCTGCCCACGATCGAGATCCACCCGCCGCCAGATTCCGCGCCGCTCGATCGCGCCATCGCCGAACTCGACGCCTACGACTGGCTGATCTTCACCAGCGCCAACGGCGTGCGCTTCTTCGTGGACCGGCTCGACGACCTGCGCAAGCTACGCGCCAAGATCTGCGCCATCGGTCCGGCGACGCGGGCGGCGGTGGAGGCGCTCCACCTCAAGGTGGACCTGATGGGCAAGGAGTATGTCGCGGAGGGGTTGCTGGAAGCCTTCGCGGCACACGACCTGGAGGGCAAGCGAGTCCTGCTTGCCGCGGGCGGCGGTGGCGCGCGACCTGGTGCCGGTGGAACTTGGCGAAGCGCGGCGCGCGCGTGGACGTGGTGGAGGCCTACCGCACAGTGGCGCCGGCTGGCCTCGCCGGGCGGGTGCGCGAAGTCTTCGCGCGGCGGCCGGATTGCGTCACGTTCACCAGCTCGTCCACCGTGCGGAATTTCGTGGAGTCCGCGGGCGCAGCCACGCTGCGAAGGTGTGCGGGTGGCCTCGATCGGGCCGATTACCTCGGCCACGGCGCGCGAACTCGGGGTGGCGGTAGCGGTGGAAGCGCGGCCGTTCACCGTCGAAGGGCTTGTCGAAGCAGTACTCGGGTTGTACACTGAAATGACTCCCCCGTCGACAGAATGAGCGCACACATAATTGGTGTAGCAGGTCCTTCCAGCTCCGGGAAGTCCGAGCTGGCGCGGCAACTGGCCGAGAGATTGCCCGGAACCTCCATTGTTTCGCTGGATTCCTACTATCGCGGCATGGAAGAGATTCCTCTCGAGGAGCGGAAGAAGGTCAACTTCGATCATCCCGACTCCCTGGACTGGGAATTGCTGCACGAGCACCTGGTGGCGATTGCCGCCGGGCGCGCATTCGACGAACCTGTTTACAGCTTCGCGGACTATGCGCGGACCGCGGAGACGCGGCGCATCGAGCCCACCGAGTTCCTGATCGTCGAAGGCCTGTTCGTGCTTTACTGGCCGGAACTCCGCAAGATGCTGGACACGAAGGTCTATGTGCAGACCGCTCCGGCGGTCTGCTTTCAGCGGCGGCTGACGCGCGATGTGGCGGAGCGCGGCCGCACGCCGGAGAGCGTGCACGAGCAGTACGAGCGCACCGTGCGGCCGAGCGCCGAGTGGTTCGTGTATCCGACCGAGAAGTTCGCCGATTTGCGGGTGAGCGGCGAAGAGCCTTTCGAGCGCTCCACGGCGGCGGTGTTGAAGGCGCTGCACCGGGCCAAGGCAGCGGCCGGCGGGGCGTAGCGCGAACTGCCACAAAACCCGCTTCCCGGGCGTTCTTGGTTTGTGGACGCAAGGAGCATGGCAGCACCAACCCAGTTGCGAGCCGGAAACAGCGCGGCACTGGACGCAATCTTTCGCACACATTACGAGCGCATTACCCGCGTCATTGGCAGGGTCATCCACGATCAGGCCCGCGCGGAGGAACTGGCGGTCGAAGTCTTCCTGAAGTGGTGGCGGAATCCCGCGGCGCATAGCGAGCAGGCGGAAGGCTGGCTGTACCGGACTTCGGTCCGGAAAGCCCTGGACGAATTGCGCAGCCAGACTCGGCGCAGCCGGTTCGAGCGGCTGCTCGGTATGGGGCGCGAGTCGCCGCCCACACCGGAGCAGTTGTACGCCCTCAACGCCGGCCGGCGGCGAGTGCAAACCGTGCTCGGCGCGTTGAAGCGCCGCGATGCGGAGATCCTGCTGCTGCGCGGTCAGGATCTCAGCTATCAGGAAATTGCCGCCGCCTTCGCATTGAATCCGAATTCCGTGGGAAGCCTGGTCAGCCGTGCTCAGGAAGCGTTCCGAAGGGAATATTTAAGACGATATGGAACCGAATCATGAAGACCGCTGGGTTGCGGAGCGGCTCGCCATGCTCGATCCCGGGTGGCAGCCCGATTTCGCGCATGGGCGCAAGTTGCTCGACGAAGGGTTGGCGAAACGGACAGGGTCGCGGCGCTGGATGGTGGCCGCCACTGCCGCGGCTGTCTGCATCGCGGCGGTGGCCCTGCCGCAGACCAGGGCATTTGCACAACAGCTTTGGTACCGCGTTGTGCTGCATCGCGTCGATGTCGTCAGGCTGGATCTGTCGGATTCGCCCGTGCGCGCCGAAGTGAGCATGAAGGGTCCGAGCGAGACGGCGCGAGATCTGGATGACGCCGAACGCAAGGCCGGTTTCCGGCCCTACCTGCCGGCGCCTGGAGTGCTCACGGCGGCTGCGGCACTCACGATTGTCCCGCGGTTCGATGTGGCGCAGACGATTCACGTCCGGCAGGTGGAAGCGGCACTCCGCAAGGTGGGATCGGGCGACGTGCAAGTCCCCGCCGAATGGGAAGGCGTGCAACTGCGCACGGCGATCGGGCCAATGGTGGCGGCGGATTATCCGGATGATGTCCAGGTTCTTCAGGCGCGGCCGATCGAGCTCTCGATTCCGCCGGGCTTCGCGCTAGAGCGGTTCGCCGAGGTCGTGTTCCGGAGCCTGGGAGTCTCGGTGTGGGAGTCGAAAGCACTGGCGCAAAGGTTCGTGCGGAATCCGGCGTGGCTGCTCGATGTTCCGCCCGATGAGGTGGTGAATATTCAGGAGGTGCCGCTGCGCTCGGGCACTGCGCTGGTGATTGAGGACTTCGACGACCACGGCAAGTTGGAACGGGTGACGGTGATCCGCAGCACCAGCGAACGGATTTACACGGTCAGCACGAGGAACAGGGAACTCGGGATCCGCATTGCCGAGGCGCTGCCTTAGGTAACATGGTTCTCATGCTGACTCGTGAACAGGCGTGGGAAATCGTTTGCGAATTTACCAAGTCGGAAGGATTGCGCAAGCATGCGCTGGCGGTGGAGACATGCGTCGCGGCGTACGCCAGAAAGCTGGGCGAAGACGAGCAGAAGTGGAGTCTCACCGCACTGCTGCACGATTTCGACTGGGAGATTCACCCGCAGGCGCCCGACCATCCCATGAAGGGCGAGCCGATGCTGGCCGAGCGCGGCGTGGACGAGGAGATCCGGCGGGCGATTCTTTCACATGCCAATTACAGCGGGGTGCCGCGGGTCTCCCCGCTGGAGAAAGTGCTGTACGCCTGCGACGAGCTGGCGGGATTCATCACCGCGATTTCCTACGTGAAGCCCAACCGCAGCGTGTTCGAGGTGGACGCGGCGTCGGTGAAAAAGAAGATGAAGGACAAGGCCTTCGCGCGCTCGGTCAACCGGCAGGACATCGTGGAAGGGGCGCAGGAATTGGGCGTGCCGCTGGAAGAGCACGTGGAATTCTGTATTAAAGCGATGCAGGAGCGAGCAGCCGAACTGGGTCTGGCAGGGAACGCCGTAAGCGCCGGTTAGCGGGCTCTTCGAAGAGGCCGTAGACGGCGGCGGAGACGGCGATCACGATCGCGATGTAGGCGAGCGGCGGGAATTCCAGGGAGCGGCGCAGGCACCACCAGAGAATCGGTACGTGGAGGATGTACATCGCGTAGCTGGATTTTCCCAGGTACACGATGGGGCGGGCGGAGAGGAAACGCGCGAGGGCGCCGCCGCCGAAGGCGAGACCGATCAGCAGGATCGCGTTGAACGGGCGCAGGACGGTGTTGAGGTCGATCCAACCGGGCAGTGCATCGGCATAGGCGATCGCGAGCGCGGCGCCGGCGAAGCCCGGAAGGTAGAGCCACCAGCCGCGCGGCGGGCGGTCGCGGCGGTCGAGCAAATCGTAGGCGCAGGCAGCGATGATCCCCATCAGAAAATCGGCGAGGTGAACCAGGGGCTTGATGTTGTCGGAGATGCCGGCGGCCCACATCATGCGCGTGAGCCAGCAGGCGAGCGCGGCGGCGACCGCGATATTGCGCCAGTTGGCGCGGCGGATGAAGAGCGCGGCGCAAGGGAAGATCGCGTAGAAGAACATCTCGCAGGAAAGCGACCAGGCGGGGGTATTCCAGTTGATCGGGATAGCGCCAAGCCAGGCTTGCACGAGCAGGAGATGGGCGCCAAGATAGCCGGCTTTGCCGGGAGTCTGGTCGGCGAGGATGAAGGGCGCGACCACGATCAGGCTGAGCAGGTAGACGGGATAGACGCGAGCGATGCGGCCGAGCGCGTAGCGTTCGGTGGCGGAGCGCGTCCAGCGGGTTGCGGCGTAACTGCGGGTGAGGACGAATCCGCTGAGCACGAAGAAGGTGGTGACGGCCTGATAGCCGCCGCGGATCAAGGTGAAGATGCCGTGAGGGAGAAGGAGGGCGGCGGCTTCGAGTTTCTGGCCGGGTCCGGTGAGGTGGTGGAGGATGACCGAGAGGGCGAGGAAAAAGCGGAGTCCGGTGAGGGCGGGAAAGTCCCGGCGCAGGGCTTTCCTGACGGGAAGTGGCGCTAGTTGAGTTGCTACGGTGATCCCTCTAGTTTAACGTGAGATCGCTCCCTGACGGCGTGCCGTCAGGGAGCGATTGTTTACTGGCTTAGCGGGCGTGGACCTTGTCGACGGAGGCATCGGCGTTGGGGCCGTGGCAGGCGTCGCAGGCTTCGCCGAGAGTGGACGAAGTCATGGTCTGGGCATGCGAAGCGGCGGCCTTGGTGGTGTGGCACGAAAGGCAGGCGGCGGTCGCGGGGCCCTGGACTTTGAGCCAGTCGCGCGGGGTGGGCTGATTGATCAGGCCATCGGCGAGCGGGAGATCATAGGTGCCGGCGAGGTGGCATTTTGTGCAATCGCGGCGATCGCCGACATAGCCGACGTCGTTGTAATTGTTGACGCTGTTGCCATGACCCATGACGGTGAAGTCGGTGGTCAGGTTGGAGCCGGTGTGGATCTTGTGGATCAGGGTCTTGAAGTTGATGGATTCGGGAATGTCGCCGGTTTTGCGCATTCCGGAATCATCGACGGTCGGGTTGTGGCAGACAATGCAATACTCGACGTTCTGGCGAATGCCGCCGTGGAGCATGAGCCTCTCGTGGCAGCCGTTGCAGAGAGCCTGGCTGACGACCTGGCGGCGGGCAGCGACTTTGGAGCCATCGACGGAGAAGTAGAAGACCTTGTTGAAGCCGACGTCGCGGACGACGGCGGAATTCACGGTATTCGGATTGACGGTGGTGTTCCGGTAGCCTTCGATGCCGACTGCGTAGCTGCCTTTGGCGGCGGCCGGCAGGGCGGCGGTGAAGGTGTAAACGAAACTGCCGCCGACGATGGTGGCCTTGCGGACGTCTTCGGAAACGTAGCCGTTGTAGTCCGTGGTGGGACCGGCAATGACGAGGTTCAGGAAATCCAGCTTGGTGATGTCGAGGGGGTTACCGGCATTGTCGGTTACGCTGAAGCTGACCGCGGGCTTCTGACCGGCTTTGGCATCGACCTTGGTGATGGCGAAGTTGAGGCCGCCGAGCTGGGTGGAACGCGTGGCCACGGTGTGTGCGCCGGTGACGGAGGCGTCGAATTCGGCGCCCTTGGGCTGGTGGCACTGGGTGCACTGGCTGTCGTTAACCTGGGGCAGATTCACGTGATTGGCGCCGGTGGCGAAGTTCACGTTGTCATGGCAGGAGCCGCAGGCGGCGCGGGTGGGCACGGTGGCAAACTGGCCGGCCTGGGGGGCCTTCTGATGGCAAACGGTGCAGGTCTGGAGTTCGTCAACGCCCGAAGGGAAGCCGACGTCGGAGAAGTCCGACCATGCGCCGCGGTGCCAGATGCGGTACTTGCCGCCGGCGACGACGCTGGGGAGGTTCTTGCCCATGTGGATCTTGTGGATCAACACCGGCATATCCTGGCTCTCCAGGGTGTCCGGGTTGATGGTCTGCGGAGTGTGGCAGAGGACGCAAAGTTCCACGGCGATGCGCGAACCACCGTGGCCGATCAGAGGATCGTGGCAGCCGTTGCACACCGCGGTCGGAACCACGTTGCGGGTGACTTTCACCGCGGAGCCATCGGGCACGAAGTTGAAAACGTCGTTGCCGACCTGCGCCCATTCATCCTGAGTGATGAACTCGCTGAGGTCGCGCCGGACGGAGATACCGATGGCGTGAGTAACAGTGGCATCGAAGTTCGCGGGCGCATTGGTTTTGAAGGTGTAAGTATAATCGCCGAGCGCGTTGGTGGTGACGACGCCGCCGGAATCATTAGCCGCCTGGGTCTGCGCCGGATTGGTGTTCCCAGGGATGCTGGGTTTGAGAACCGTGGTGGTGTAAGAGACGAACTGAGTCTGGCCCTTGGGAATATAAGCGCAGATGAGACTCGCGGGAGCCGTGCCCGGAGTGACGATGCCGTCTTTATCAAGCGGTACGCCTTTGGGATCGGTGATGGTGTAGCGGGCCGTAATGGTGCCATCTTTGGCGATGGCGGCGGACTGGATCTTGACTACGACGCCGGGACGAACATAGTTAGCGGTGGCTTGATCCACATACGCCATCTTTTCGTGCCTGGTGTATCCGGGATTCTGCGACTTTTGCGCGGCGAGCGGCATGAGCAGCACCGCAAGCAGCGCAATCAGCGCGACGAAAGGTAATCTCCGTGACGACATGACTTACTCCTTCTGAATGACTCTTCTGCATTACTTCAGGAATCGAGCGAAACCTGACCAGCCGCAAGCGCGGCATTATCCCCTGACAAGGTTTTCTGTCGTAAAACTCGGAGGAGATTCGCGACAGAATATCATTAAAGACCACGGTATCTTAATACCTGTAATCTGACAATTTGGAAGATTCCTACATCGTTCCTGGAATCCTACACAAACCTTGTGGAGATTTACCGCAGAACCACCGGCCCGAGGAGGCCAGACGGCATCAAAGGGGAGGTCGCGGTGAATTTGGTGATATTGGTGCTCGTAAAACGCTTCTCGGGAGGCAAATTCTGGTCGCCGATCAGGCGGTTGGGCCAGAGATTGACGACTTCGATTTCGAGGTGGTTGGCGCCCTGGCGGGCGGCGGAGCCGAGCTTCACGGTGAACGGCTGTTTCCAGAGGATGCCGAGGGGGCGTCCGTTGAGCCAGACTTCGGCGATTTCGCGCACTTCTCCGAGGTCGAGTGTCCACTCGCGGAGGTCGGGGAGTTCGATGGTGGTGGAGTAGCGCGCGGTGCCCGAATAGTAGCGAATGCCGGGCTCGGGGTGCTGGCTCCAGGACAGGAGTTTGTCGAAGGTGACTTGCGCCGGGGCGCCCCAGCCGGGCGTAAAACTGACGGTCCAAGGGCTGGTGACGGGCAGGACGGATATCATCCCGAGGTTCGGGGGAACAGCGGACTTCCCTTCCCCGGGACGGCGGAAGAGGACGAAGACGCTGCCATTTGGTTCGAGCGTAAGGGGGAGGCGGGTACGTCCGTCGGGGGTGAACTGGTAGGCCGGCGCGTCTTCGATGACGCCGGTATCGGGATGCCACAACTCGGGCGCCTTGCCCTTCGCGCGCAGGGTGAACTCGGCGGTGAGGAACTCGGGGTTGGCGTTACGGATGAAGTAAATCTCGGTGTCGCCCGCGCGGCGGTGGACGTAGTCGGTGGATGCGGGGCCTTCGAAATCGGGCAGGATGCCGCGAGCGGCGAGGAGGGCGCGGGCGGTCTGGCCGGTGTGGACCTTGGGCCAGGTGGCGGCGGCGATCGCGCGGAGGGCGTTATCGTCACCGAGTCCGGTGGTGTGATCGGGCTTGGTGCCGATGACCTGAGCGCCGCCAGCGGCGAGCTTCTGCACGGCGCGCAGGGCGGCGAGCGACATGGCGGTGCGGTCGGGAAGTACGAGTAGCTGGTACGCAGTGCCTTCGGGGAGGACGATCCGGCCGCCGGCAGCGGTGGTGCGATGGGTGAGGGCGTACTCATCGATGACGTCGTAATCGTAGCCGGGGAGGACGTGGGCTGGGTCGGCGCCTTTGTACTGCACGAAGTTGGGGATGTTGTCGCCGTAATAGATGAGTACGTCGCTGACCGGGATGCCCTGCTGGAGGAGGAACTGGGTGCGGTTGATGTAAGCGAGAAAGGGCGTGGCCTTGTTCCACCAGGTGACGTTGGGATTGAGGTGGGTGCCGGCGAAGTATTCCTGGCCGGGGAGGCCGGCCTCCTTCGGGGAGGACGTGAAGGTGTGCCAGACGAGGCGATTGAGACCTTCGCAGACGGCCTGGTCGAAGGTGGGCTTGAGATTGCGCCAGATGGATTCTTCCCACTGGGGGCCGATGGAGGTCATGCCTTCGGCGGCCACCAGCGTCTTGCCGTAGGTGTGGGCGGCGCTGGAGCCCTGTTTGACGAAGAAGCGCTCTTCGTCGCGGACGCGGTGGGTGGCGGAACGGGCCCAGAATTCCATCTGCGGGAAAGTGCTGACGCCGAGGGTTTCGAGGGCGTCGAGAGGCGCGCCGTGAGGTCCGCCGGATTCGGGGTGGATGCCGAGACCATAGCGGGCGGCGGCATCCGCGAAGGGGCGGTAATGGCCGTCGATGACGAGATCGGCTACGGTGCGGCGGAGGTCGTTGAGGAAGCGGTTGGAGGTGTCGCGGCTATCGAGGATGCGGCCGGCGGCGATGGGGAGATAGGGGAGCGGATCGTAGCCGCGGCGGGCGCGGAATTCCTCGCGGAACCGGGGAGTCCAGTTGACGCCGCCGAGTTCCCAACTGTCGGTGACGAGGTAGCGGAGGGTCTTGCCGAGGTAGGGTTTGGCATCGGCCATCAGGGGCTCGACGTTGGCGGACCAGAAGCGCTGGAATTCGGCTGGATCGAGGTAGTCGATGGCGAGACCTTGCCAATCGCCGCTGGAGGTGGAGACTTTGGCGCCGGAGGCCATGTAGCCGACGCGGAGAATCTCCCAATCGCCGGCGGGTGCCTGCCAGGTGAAGTCGCCGGTGGGAGTCATGTGGGCGGAGAGATCGACGACGTCGGCGATTTGGGCGTCCTGCTCGCCGGGTTCGGGAGGGAGATCGGTGAGGAGGGGGCGAGTGTCGGGGGCGGACATGCCGAGTTCCTGGGATGCGGTTTTGAGCGTGAGTTGGCGGATGGGGCGGACGGGGAGTGACTCGCCGTGGCGGAGGGGATAGGCGAGGACGGCGATGTCGCGGTAGATAATCGATCTTGGCGGGAGGGCGCGGGAGGGCGCGGGCGACCGCGGCGGGGCCGTGGACGGTGACGCGGGAGAAAGTGAGGAGTTTGGCGGCGTGCTCGGGCTGGACACCGGGGCCGCCGAGGTTCCAGCCGCTCTCGATGTTGAGACTGATTTCGAGGTTAAGGCGCGCGGCTTCCTTGAGGGCGTGGCGATAGAGCTCGCGCCAGCGCGGGGTGCCGAACATGGGGCCGGCGGGGACCATGCGGTTGCGCTGCTGCTCGCTGCCGTTGGCGTCCACGAGGAGGGCTCCGCCGTAGCCTTTGGCGGCCATCTGCTCGAGGTCGCGCGTGATGGCAGCCTCGTTGGTGTTGCCGTTGAGCCACCACCAGTAGCAGCGGAGTCGGGCTTCCTGCGGAGGGTTTCTAAAGCCCGCGGCCAAAGGATCGGGCGATTGAGACTGGATGAGCAGCGGTACGGCGACCGCGAGAAGGAAGGCTAGGCGGCGGAGCATGGATGAGGGCCTCAATGCGAATTACCGACCGCTTGCTTACGCGCGCGGCTCGGAACGGAGCCGCGACCGTGAGGGAGCGGTCGGTTATAAGACCTTAGAAGTTCAGCTTTAGGGCTAGTTCGACGATGCGGGGATCGTTGACCTGGCCGATGCCGATGACGCCGGAAGTGGTGTTGGGGCCGCCGAAGACCGGGGTGTTGGCCAGGTTATAGGCGTTGGCGCGGAACTGCATTTTGGCGCGTTCGTGGATCGTGAAGTTCTTAAATATAGAAAGGTCCACGGTGGTCGGTACTTCAGTGCGGACGCCGGGGAGCACGCCACTGAGGGTGCGCAGCGTATAGAGCGGAGTCTGGATGAAGGCGACCGCCTGGTTGGCATCGGCGCAGTTCTGGCGGACTCCCGAGGTGTTCAGGGTACAGGTGTTGAACCACTGCTGATAGGTCGGGTTGTTGAGCTTGGGGTTGACGCCGGTGGAAAAGACTCCTCCGGGCGCGCTGATCAACGAACCATTCAGGTAGCGCAGGATGCTGTTGGCTTCCCACCCGCCGAACAGGTTGTGGATGATGCCCTTGCGGTCGGCCAGGAAGGGCAAGGAATACGAGAGGCTGAGGGTGGCGACCTTGCTGGGCTCGCCGGCCTGGACGCGAGCAAGTTGGGACCAATCGTCCTGGTCATTGAGGTAGCCGGTTTCCTGCATGATTTTGTTCCAGGTGAAGCTGAAGCGTCCCTGTAGTCCGCCCTTGAGGCGCTTCTCCACGGAGACCTGAAGGGAGTTGTAGAGGCTCTTGCCGATGGCGTGTGTGGATTCGGTAATGCCGCCGAATTCGGGATACGGCACCTGCAGGCTCTGGTAGGCGATAGTGGGGTTGTTGAGACTGGATCCGGGGAGTTTGCCGGCCATGGGATTGGGCACTTGCGCGATCAACGTGGTGCTGGGGGTCGGGATGGCGAAGCCGGGAAGGGCGTAGAACGACCGCGGAATGGCATTGATCGCCTTGGAAACGGACAACTGCGAGGCGTAGTTTCCGGCGAAGGCGACTTCAAGCAGAGTCTGTCCGGGAAGCTGCTGCTGGATGGCGAGCGAGTAGTTGTAGACCTTGGGGATGGTGCGGTTGGGATCGGCGAAGGTGAAGCCCTGGCCGAGCTGGGTGGACAGGCCGAGGCTGCTACCGGTGGGGACGAGGACGCCGCCCGGGAAGGGACTGGCCAGGCCGTTGGCCGGAGTCAGGCTGGAATCATTGGAGCTGACATAGCTGGTGTTGGCGCTGTAGCCGGTGTTGCCGCCGGTCTGGAAGGTGACGGAATAGTTGGTGCCGAAGCCGCCGCGAATGACGGTGTTATTGAAAAGCCGGTAGGACGCGCCGAGACGAGGTCCCCAGTTGTTCAGGTCTTTCTTGAAGGGCAGACGGTTGCTGCTGCTGGTGAAGAGCAAACCGCCCTTCAAGGTGAGGCCGGTGACCTGGGACTGCAGGGGATTGGTGGCGTTGAGATCGAAGCCGGCGTTCTGGCGGTCGTAGCGCTCGCTCATTGGCGCTTCGTATTCCCAGCGCAATCCCAGGTTGATGGTGAGCTTTGGAGTCACGCGCCAATCGTCCTGGATGAAGAGACCTTCGTAGATCTGCTGGAAGGCGGAGGCGATGGTGTAGCTGACGCCGCCGCCGGAGGGCCAGCCGAGCAGCAAGGACGCGAAGGGGTTGCCGGCGGTGGCGCTGGCGGTCTGTGCATTCTGCTGCGTGAATCCGGCGTTGAACTGGAAGGGATTGATGCTGGATGCGGGAGTGTTGTTGTTGGCCTTCATGACAAACAGCTCTCCGCCGATTTTCAGACTGTGCTTGCCGATGGTGCGATTGACGGTGCCGGAGAGGGAATGGTCGAAGGTGGTGGTGTACTGGCTGGTGGTGGGGGTGCCGGTGCCGGCGTTACCGATAGAGCCGCTGTAACCGTTGCCGATGTTGAGGCCGGGGTAGTTCAGGTGCGGCGCCTGCGCGATGAACTGCTGGGAGAAGCCGAGCTTGGAGATATCGTAGTTATCGCCATAGAGGCCGACCTGGAAGGGGTGGAAGATGAAGCCGTATTTGACATCGAGCACGGTGGTGGCCGAGAGAGTATCGGTCCAGCTGACGCTGCCTCCGTGGTTGTTGCGGAAGTGCAGGTAGCCGGGGCTGGCGGCGGGGTTGGCCCAGCCATAATCGGGAAAGAGCTGATGGCGCACGTTGGAGAAACCGGTCGCGCTGATGCGATTGTTGGGGTTGATTTGATGGTCCACGCGGGAGGCGATGGAGTGATATTGATCCTGCTGCGAGTTGGGACTGATGACGTAATTGTTGAAACCTCCCAGGGTGCCGGGGAGATTGGGCAGCGGATAATCGTTGATCAGGTTCTTGCCGATGGGACTGATGCGGTTACCGGGAATCACATTGCCGGCGAAGGGCTGGCGGAGGTACTGGCCGTTGGTGAGGGTGGTGGTGAGGGGATCGTAGATGACGACGGGGGCGCCGTTGGAGTTGACCAGGCTGGAGAAATCGCCGGTGCGCTGCGCGGCGGTGGGGTAGGAGGCGGTGTAGGGCAGCGGGCTGGCGTTGCGGACCCACTCCATATTGAACATGAAGAATGTTTTGTCCTTACCGTTATAGACATGGGGGATGCGGACCGGCCCATCGATTACGAAGCCGGGCTGATTCCAACGCATGACTCCGCGAGGGCTGCGGGCGGCATTGCCGGCGAAGCTGTTGGCATTCAACTTATCGTTGCGGAAGAATTCATATAAGGCGCCGTGCACCACGTTGGTACCGCCCTTGAGAACCGCATTGACCACGGTGCCGGCGCTGTGGCCGTATTGGGCGTCGTAGGTGTGGGTCTGGACGGTGACCTCTTCGACGGAATCAGGCGATGGGACAAAGCCAACGTAAATGGCGGCCGAGGCGCGCTCTTCGGGTGCATTGGGGATGCCGTTCAACATGATTTGATACTGGCTCCCGATGCCTTCCGACGACATCTGGGCGGAAGCTCCGTCAAAAGGGCGACCGAAGCCGCTGGCCTGGGAGGTGGTGTTGAGCGCGGTGTACATGCCGGTGGCGAGATCCGCGAGCATATAGGTGTTGCGGCCCATGATGGGCAGGTCCCGGGCTTCGGTGGTGTTGATGGTCTGGCCCATGGAGGCGGTGCCGGTGCGGAGCTGTTCGGCCTCCGAGGTGATGGTCACGCTCTCGGTCAGGGCGCCGAGTTCCAGCTTGAGGTCCGCCTGGACTTTGTCGCCGGCGTGGAGTTCGAGATCGTTGTGTACCGCCTGCTTGAAACCGCTGAGGGTCGCCTTGACGGTGTAGGTGCCGGGGAGGAGGAAGGGGATGGTGTAAGCCCCGGTATCGTTCGACTGGGCAGTAGCGATGGCGGAGGTGGCGACGTTGCGCGCCTCGATCTGGGCTTTCGGCACGGCGGCGCCAGTGGCGTCGGTGACGGTGCCGGTGATGGTGGCGCGGAAATCCTGTCCGAGCAGAGCCGAGGCCGCGAGCAGGAGGGCCAGGGCGAGTTTCGAGAACGTCGACGTAGACATAGTGGTTTTCGACTTCCTTAGCGAGATACTTCCAGGTAGCTCCATATTCCTAGAGTTATCAAGGTGTTCCGATGTCTCCTGACGTTTCCAAACGGTTTGGAACCGGGCCGCTGGGCGCTATAATCCGGTTATTGGGAAATGGTTAGTTCCGAGCCTCCGGTTTCTGAAAACGAAAAGCGTGAAGCGCTGGAATCGGTGCTGCAAAGCACGACGTTCGCGCGCTCGGCGCAGCTGCGTGCGTTTTTGCGGCACATCTGCGAAATGGAATTATCCGGTCGGACAGCGCAGTTGAACGAGTACGAGATTGCGGTGGAAGTGCTGGGGCGGCGGAAGGACGTCGATTTGGGCGACGATTCCGCGGTGCGCAACCGGGCGTACGAATTGCGGCAGCGGCTGGAGAAGTTTTATTCGGCGGAACAGCCGCGGGCGGCGGTGAGGATCGAGATTCCGCGCGGCGGGTATGTGCCGGCGTTCGTGCGGCAGGCGACCGCAGTACCGGCGGTGGTCACGCCGGAGTTTGTGGTGGAGCAGGCCCGACGATCGCAGTGGCGTCCGGCGGCGCTGGTGGCGGCGGTGGGAGTGCTGTGCGCGGGGGCGGGATGGATCGCGGGATCGGCGGGGCAGAGGCAGCGTCCGCCGGCGATTCTGGAAGAGGCGTGGGGACCGCTGGCGGACCCGGCGAGCGACATGCTGATTTCGATCGGGACCAACCTGCATTTGCTGATCCGTCCGCGCGTGCCGGCGCGGCCAGGCCGGATGGCGGTTCCCGAGGAGCTTTATCCGCTGTTCCGGACGACGCGGCCGCTGGCGGAGTCCGAACCTTTATATATGGAGCCGGCGCAGATTTCGGTGCCGATGGGAGAGGTGTCGGCGGCGGCGACGTTGGCGACGACGCGCGCGGCTTTCGGGGGCGGGTACCAGATCCTGCCGGAAGCGGAGGCTCCGTTGACGGCGGTGCTGGGGAGGAACGGCGCGCTGTTCGGGACGCCGGTGAACAGCAAGGCGACGACGGTGCTGCTGAAGACGGTGCCGCTGACAATTGGATTCACGGGGAACGACGAATTCGCGGTGATCGACCAGCGCAAGCCGGGCGGCGGGGGCGTGATGTACAAGCCGTCGGGCGGGGACCCCGGTCCGGAGATTCAGTACGGCCTCTTGACGGTGCTAACGGGGACGGACCATAGCGGCAAGCCGCGGAGGACGCTGCAACTGACGGGGACGGGGTCGTCGGCGGCGCTGCAGGGGGCGGTGGAGTATTTCTGCTCGGCGGCGAGCATGCGGGAATTGAAGCGGCGGATGGGCGGGTTTCCGGCGAATTACCAGGTGGTGGTGCGATGCACGGCATCGGGCGTGCGGCTGATGAGTTATCAGTATGAGACGCACGTGGTGGTGGACAAGAGGCGGTAGTGGGGACGCTCAATGGTGTTAGGCTCGTCTATCCAGGCGATGCTCTCTCCAGAAAAACTCGCTAATGTCAGGTCATTTCACCGCGAGATTAAGTCACCGCACAGCGACGGATCTACCTCGAATACTCCTCTGCTTTTAGTAATTGAGCCAACGACGAGATGCAATTTGAGGTGTATTCACTGCTCCCAGACCTTCACCAGTCAACTGCCGACCAACTTGAGTTTGGAGCTGTTTCGCAGTGTTGTTCCCGCGTTGCAAGCGGCACTCGAACTCTACCTGTTTGGTGATGGCGAAGTTCTGCTGGACATTCCAATGCATCTTGCCATGATTGCCTGTGCGTATCAGCAAGACCCCGCCTGCGCACTCGGCTTTTCAACTAACGGAAAGCTATTGACACCCGAGGTCTTCGAACTCTATTCAACTGCAGGGATCCAGTACATTCAACTCTCTATCGATGCGGCCACCAAAGAATTGTACGAACAAATGCGCCGTGGCGGCAGTTACGACGCACTCCTTGTCAACCTGGAAGGGATCGCTGCTTTACGTCGCCGATCGAACGCAACGCAACCGCAGTTGCATCTTGCCACTGTGATCTCAAGGCAGAATTACCGGCAACTTCCGATGCTTGCTGAATTTGCAAGAAGATATGAGTTCAACCACTGGTACATCAATGCGGAGTACCCCCATAACCCCGGTCGCGATCTGCTCGGTTTAACAGCAGAAGATCTTGCCGAGTTGGAGCGTATCAAGGTTGAGATGAGACGGGACTATAGCGCCTATTATTCAATCTTTGTTGACCCTTCCATCGGATTGCGTCCTGACACGAGTGAAGCCTGGCTGGAAGCAGAGTCCCCTGTATTCTGTACGGTTCCCTGGCAACGGTTTGAGCTGAAGGCTAACGGGGACATCAAGATATGTCCTTACTATCACAAGCCCGTTTGCTCCATGAAGGGCGCGTCCCTTCAGGAGGTATGGAACGGTGAAGAGTTTCGGCGGATCCGCAGAGCGTTCACTTCCGGGACGGACCTTCCGTCGTATTGCATTCACTGCAAGAGCAGTATGAGGCGGCAATATCTGCCGGGTTTTCCTGACGATCCGGATATTCAGCAGACCGGCGTGTTTTCCCGGTTCATTCGGGGGGCCCGCACAATGATGTTCGGGATCTCAAGCTAGAAACAACCAAGAGATCGACTCCCTTACTTTACGGTCGCGGTTCGTGGCGGCTCGTAGGCTTAGGAGCCGTGGCACTTTTTGTATTTCTTGCCGCTGCCGCAGGGGCAGGGGTCGTTGCGGCCGACTTTTTGGCCGGCGACTGCCTGCTGAGCGGTGGATGACCCGTCGCCGCCGACGAACTGCAGCTGTTCCATCTCGCGCTCTTTCTTGCGCTGGACGTTGCGGGTGAAATCCTCCATGGTGGATTTGGCCGCGAGGCGCTGCTGTTCGGTCGGGTCGGGACGCATCTCTTCCTCGGCGGATTCCTCCTCGCCGTCTTCTTCATCGGGGTACGGGAGCACCGGGCCGGAGCCGGTATTCACCTGGAGGAAGAAGAGGTAGCGGACGGTTTCGTCCTCGATGCGATCCATCATCGCGGTGAAGAGCTCGTACGATTCCTTCTTATACTCGACGAGCGGATCCTTCTGGCCGTACGCACGATTGCCGATGCCCTGCTTCAGTTCGTCCATCGACAGCAGGTGGTCTTTCCACTGGTTGTCGATGACCTGGAGCATGACGATGCGCTCGGTCTGGCGGATGACGTCGGCGCCGACCAGGTCTTCCTTCTCCTGATACTTGGCCTGGAGGTGGTCGAAGATGGCATTGGTCATCTCTTCGCGATTCAGGCTGGCCAGCTCATTGAGATCGATCTTGTAGCCGAACTGGGTGAGGATGTCGTTGCGCAGGTCGCCCATTTCCCAGTTGTCGGGATGCTTGGCATCGGGGCAGCGCATATCGATGTACTGCTCGATGATGCCCTGCACCATTTCCATGACGCGCTGCTTCTGGTCGGCGCCTTCGAGCAGCTGGCGGCGCAGGCCGTAGACGGTCTGGCGCTGCTTGTTGTTGACGTCGTCGTATTCGAGGAGGTGTTTGCGGGCTTCGAAGTTCTGGGCTTCGACGGCCTCCTGCGCCCTTTGAATGCGCTTGGTGATGAGCTTGGATTCGATCGGCACATCCTCTTCCATGCCGAGGCGGAGCATGAGGTTCTGCATGCGCTCGCCGCCGAAAATGCGCAGCAGGTCGTCCTGCAGGGAGAGGTAGAACCGCGAGCTGCCGGGGTCGCCCTGACGGCCGGCGCGTCCGCGGAGCTGGTTATCGATGCGGCGGGATTCGTGGCGTTCGGTGGCGACGATGTGGAGGCCGCCAAGCGCGACGACTTCGTCGTGCTCCTTATCGGTATAGTCCTTGTTCTCTTTGAAGATCTCGTCCCAGAGATCGCGGCGCACGCGATAGAACTGCTCGTTGTGGGTGAAGTAGTAGAAGTGCTCGTCGGCGATGTACTGCACCTGGTCTTCGGTGAGCTTTTCGGCGACCTTGCGCTTGAGGCACTCGTCCTTGGTCATGAACTCGGCGTTGCCGCCGAGCAGAATGTCGGTACCGCGGCCGGCCATGTTGGTGGATACGGTGACGGCGTTTTTGCGGCCGGCCTGGGAGACGATGCCGGCTTCGCGCTCGTGATTCTTGGCGTTCAGAACCTCGTGCTTGACGCCCATCTTCTTCAGGATGCCGGAGAGGTGTTCGCTCTTTTCGACCGAGATGGTGCCGACCAGGACCGGCTGGCCCTTGGCGTTGTACTCCTTGATCTCCTTGGCCGCGTTGCGGAACTTTTCGATCTTCCGTGCGATAGACCATGTCCGTGTTTTCCTTGCGGATCATGGAGCGGTTGGTGGGGATCACGACCACTTCGAGCTTGTAGATCTTGTAGAACTCGGCCGCTTCGGTTTCCGCGGTACCGGTCATGCCGGCGAGCTTCTTGTACATGCGGAAATAGTTCTGGAAGGTGATGGTGGCGAGGGTCTGGTTCTCGCGCTGGATTTTGACGCCTTCCTTGGCTTCGACGGCCTGGTGCAAGCCATCGCTCCAGCGGCGGCCGGGCATGAGGCGGCCGGTGAACTCGTCGACGATGACGACTTCGGGGCCTTCGTCGCCATCGCGGATCACGTATTCACGATCGCGCTGGTAGAGCACGTGGGCGCGCAGGGCCTGCTGCACGTGATGGTTCCACTCGATGTTCTGCGGGTCGTAGAGGTTGCCGATGTTGAGCAGTTTTTCGAGCTTGAGCACACCCTCTTCGGTGAGCGCGGAGCTCTTGTGCTTTTCGTCGATGGTGTAGTCGCCGGTGGTGTACTTTTCGCCGGGCTCCTTGCCATCGATGACTTCGCCGCGGACGAGTTTGGGGATGATGCGGTTGATCTTGTAGTACTTGTCGGTGGATTCCTCGCTGGGTCCGGAGATGATCAGCGGGGTGCGGGCTTCGTCGATGAGGATGGAATCGACTTCGTCGACGATGGCAAAGTTGTGCACGCGCTGGACGCAATCGTCGATGCGGAACTTCATGTTGTCGCGCAGGTAATCGAAGCCGAATTCGTTGTTGGTGCCGTAGGTGATGTCGGCGTTGTAGGCGTCCTTGCGTTCCTGGTCGTCCAGATCGTGGACGATGACGCCGACGCGAAGGCCGAGGAATTTGTAGAGGCGGCCCATCCATTCGGAGTCGCGGCGGGCGAGGTAGTCGTTGACGGTGACGACGTGGACGCCCTTGCCGCCGAGGGCGTTGAGGTAGCAGGGCAGGGTGGCGACGAGCGTCTTACCTTCACCGGTCTTCATTTCGGCGATCTTGCCTTTGTGAAGGACCATGCCGCCGATCAACTGGACGTCGAAATGGCGCATGTTGAGGACGCGGCGTCCGGCCTCGCGGACCACGGCGAAGGCTTCTATGAGGAGGTCGTCGAGCGTGGCGCCCTGAGCGATTCGCTCTTTAAATTCAATGGTTTTAGCGGCCAAGTCGATGTCGGAGAGCTCGCGAAGCTGGGGCTCCAGGGCGGTGATCGCGGCCACGGTGGGCAGCATCGCTTTGACTTCGCGCTCGTTTTTAGTTCCGAAGACTTTGGCCAGAACGGCATCAATCATGAATAGGTCTCGATACGGCTAAACTTCCGCAAATACCATTTTACTCTGTAATAGGAGACGGGCGGTGAAGAGGCGCGTTAGCGGGAGTACCGGGTGTAGGTCGCTCCCTGACGGTCGCGGTTCGCGGTGAGGGCGGGGGTTCGTTGGCGGAGTGGATTCGGGAACGAAGCCAATTTCGGGTAAGGGCGTTTCCTCTGTGTCGGTTGGGGCGTCGGGGATGGGGTTGGCGCGGCGGCGGGCTGTAGACGTATGTGTTGAGCTCGACCTCGGTGCGGCGGAGACGGCGAAGCATCCACTCGCAGTAGGAGGGAAATATAAATCTGATGTTGGTGTGAACGGACTTTACCGGTCCATGAAAATCGACTTTGGAAGCATCGCGTGCACTCCCTTGGTCTGGTCGACGAGTTGCGTCACTCGAAGGTCCACACCCAAGGAGCACAACATATAGGCATCGTCGCGCGACAAGTGCTTCTCGGAGACCAAAAACTCGATCATCTCGCGCGTCGCCATGCGAGCCGCCTCATCCAGGTCGGTGTTCAGTCCCATGGTGATGAAGTGCGTCGGCGTCTCGGCGCGCGGCCAGCGGATCGGTTTGCCCTTGCGCACAAAGATCTGAACGGAACCGCGCAGGGAAGTCTCCAGCGCAGTCAGCGATACCTCGCCATCGCCTTGCAGCCCGTGGCCGTCTCCGATAGAAATCAGCCCACCCGCTACCTGCACAGGCAAATACAGAATGGACCCCGCGACGAGTTCTTTGTTATCGAGATTCCCGCCGTTCGAGTCCGGAGCGGTGCTGGACTGGCGATAGATTCCTTGGGCCGGCGCGACTCCAATGGTGCCCCAAAAGGGAGCGAGCTTCAGGCGGATTCCGGGCGCGAATTCCGCCGTCCCAGCCTTGGAATCCACGCGAATCTGCTTGAATCGAGCGTATGGAAACTCCTCGGGAAGCGTTCCACCACCGGGCCTGAATCCGGTCACACCGTAAGGGTGAAGGAATTCCAATGCCAGGATGTGCACTTCCAGAGTGTCCCCTGGGAGGGCTCCGTTCACATAGATGGGACCGGTGAGCGGATGCACGCCTGGACCGCGATCGGTGACGGCCTTGTCCACGTCCTTCAAGGACTGCGGGATCTCCGCGTCGGGCACACCGGCGAGTTTGAGCCGGTCAAGTCCGCCGGCGAGCATGGTTTCCACGCGCACCGTATCTCCGGAGGCAATCTTCAGCACCGGCTGGATGCGCGAATCATAGTAGCCCCAGTGGATATTGGCTGGAACAAGTTTTAGCTCATGCGTCTCAGCCGGGGCCGAAGCCGCGGCGAGCAGCATCGCAGTGCCCCCGACCAATGCGTGTAGTCTAGTCATCGCGGTGCTCCTCCGGGCCTGGGCCAGTCCTAACATTCTAGCTGCTGCACAGGAAGGCCCGCGTTGCACACAGGTTGGCGGGGCCGGGCTTTTTCGTTGCCGGCGACCGCTTTGTGACCGTCCTCGATGAGACCGACTCCGGGTTACGGCCGCACGAAGGTAGGATGACCGTTGCGCTGCAAGTGGCACACGGCTCGGACTGTGACGTCGCTCGGCGCCGCGAAGGCATCAACCAAGGTATCCCCTTTCGGGTCGAATCCGCGGTGCAGTATTCCAGGGTAGAATCAGTCAACCTATGACGCTTCCAGCTGGCACTCGCTTGGGACCTTACGAGATCCTCTCGCCCATCGGCGCTGGCGGAATGGGAGAGGTATACCGCGCGAAGGACACCCGGCTCGACCGCACAGTGGCCATCAAGGTCCTGCCCGCCGACCTGGCGGACAATCCCGACGCAAGGCAGCGCTTCGAGCGGGAAGCGCGCGCCATTTCCAGCCTCAATCATCCTTACATCTGCGTGCTCCACGACGTGGGCCGCCAGGAAGGCATCGACTTTCTCATCATGGAGTACCTGGAGGGCGAGACCCTGGCTGCCCGGCTCTCCAGAGGCCCGCTGCCCATCCAGCAAGCGCTGCAATACGCCATCTGGATCGCCGACGCCCTGGCCGCGGCCCACCGCGGGGGCATCCTCCATCGCGACCTCAAGCCCGGCAACGTGATGCTGACAAAGTCCGGCGCCAAGCTCATGGACTTCGGACTCGCGAAATCGCGAATCTCTGATGCCGAGCGGCCCTTCGGCCCCGATTCCCTCTTGTCGACCGTGGCGCAGCCCCTCACCCAGAAGGGAACCATCGTCGGCACCTTCCAATACATGGCCCCGGAGCAGTTGGAAGGCAAAGAGTCCGACGCGCGCGCAGACATTTTCGCCTTCGGCGCGGTGCTCTATGAAATGCTGACCGGCCGCAAGGCGTTTGAAGGTCAAACTCAGGCCACTGTCATTGGCGCCATTCTCCACGGCACCCCGGCCGCTTTGTCAGACCTTCAACCTCTGACGCCGCCTGCGCTCAATCGCGTGGTCAACGCCTGTCTCGCCAAGGATCCCGACGAGCGCTGGCAGACGGCCCACGACCTGAAACTCCAGTTGCAGTGGATCGAGCTCGGCCAGCCCGCCGAGCGCACCAGTGCAACCGGCCCGAACAAGCGCGAGCGGGCGCTATGGGCGGTGACAACTGTGCTGCTTCTGGCGCTGGCGGCAGGGATCATTTTGCGCCGGTCCGCGATCGAGGAGCCGCTGAGGCTTACCGTCACGCCGCCCCAGGGCGAGTCCCTCGTCTTCTCTACCAATCAGGGTGGCGTCGCGATCTCGCCCGATGGACGGACTCTCGCCTTTGTAGCCACCAGCCAGGGTACGCCCATGGTTTGGCTTCGCAGGCTTGATTCTCTGGCCGCCAAACCACTGGCCGGGACCGAAGGCGGTTATTATCCATTCTGGTCTCCCGACAGCCGCTTCCTCGCCTTCTTCGCCGGCGGCAAGCTCAAAAAGATCGAGATCAGAGGCGGCCTTCCGCAGACCCTCTCCGACGCCCCGGAAGGACGCGGCGGCACGTGGAATCGTGATGGCGTGATCGTGTTCTCTCCGGGCTTCGGACCGGTCTGCAGCATCTCCGCCGCCGGTGGAGCGCTCGTCCCGGTCACCAGTCTGGATGCCGCACGCCAGGACGCCCGGCATGTCTGGCCATCCTTTCTGCCCGACGGCCGCCATTTTCTCTATCTTGCCGACAGCCCACACCGCGAAAACGACGCCATATTTGTGGGTTCGTTGGATGCCGGCGCCGGCATCCAAAGGCCGGTCCGCCTGGTGGCAGCCAACTCCAACGCTCTCTACGCCCCGCCGCAAAATGGGCGCTCCGGCTACCTCCTCTATGCCGTGGACCGGACGCTAACCGCGCAGCCGTTTGACGCGAGACGGCTCCAGGTCGAAGGCGAACCCATTTCACTGGATGAGGAGGCGGGCTACCTGCCCAACATTCAACTGGAAAACTTCTCTCTCTCCCAAACCGGGCTGCTTGTTTACGGCCCTAAACGGAGCCTGCCGCAAGTGACCTGGATCGGCCGGGATGGCAAGCCGATCGGCGGCTTGGGCGCGCCCGGCGACTTCCACTTCCTCAGCCTCTCTCCCGACCAGACAAAAGTAGCCGTGGTTGCCGTGGATGCCGCGGGGCACGTAGCCTTGTGGATGATGGATGCGTCGCGCGGTACGAGCTCGCGTTTGAGCGTGGACATAAGCCGTGCCCTGGCGCCGCGCTGGTCCCCCGACAGCAAGGAGATCGCATTCTCTCATTTTCAAGAGACGACCGAAAAATGGAACATCTTTCATCAGGCGGTGAGCGGCGCGAAGACGGCGGAACGTCTCACCAGGTCCGAGAATGTGCAGATTCTCGATGACTGGTCAGGCGACGGCCGATTTCTCGTGTATTCGGAACAGGACCCTACCACGCGCAGCGATCTCTGGGTGCTGCCGTTGTCTGGCGAGCGCAAACCGTTCCCCTATCTCGCAACGCCGTTCAACGAGAGGCACGGCAAGTTCGCTCCCGCCCCGGGCGGAGCAGCGCCTCGCTGGATGGCGTACACTTCGGACGAGACAGGCAAGGATGAAGTCTACGTTCAATCCTTCCCCGCACCCGGCACGAAAGTGCGCATCTCCACGAACGGTGGCGTCCAGCCCCGCTGGCGGCGCGACGGCAAGGAACTGTTCTACCTGGCGCCCGATGGCGCCATCATGACCACCGCTGTCAATATCACGGCCCCCGCCTTCCAGGCCGAAGCGCCCGTAACGCTCTGCACGCCGCCCAAGGCGCCGCTGCCGGCGATTTTCGCCAGCGTGTTCGAGGTCAGTGCCGACGGCCGGCGCTTCCTTATCCTGGCCCCCTCCAACTCGGACGCGCCGGGCATCAACGTGGTGGTGAACTGGGATGTGGGGTTGAAGCGGTGAGTCTTAATGCCTCGGCGACTCGTACAAAGGGATCAGCGAGTTCGCCAGATAGGTCGCCAGAAGTCGGCTTGCGTCAGCCCGAACTCTGCGGTCGTCAGGTTGGCGCATACCGCAAATCCCCTTGACGCAGGTCCGTGAAATCCCGGGCGGATCATCGGCCCCACAACCCGCGGCGTTAGAAGTCCGGAGGCGAGGCCTCAAATGAACCAGCGTCCAGCGTCGCGCTCCGTCTCCCATCAAACTGCCCCCGCGCCTGCTACACCTGGTGCGCGCGGACGCGCGCGTGGAAGCATAGCGGCCTCTTGCGCGCTGATGGTAGATGTGGATGGCGTTCTGGTCGACGGGCGGCCAGAAGACGGGATAGTATGGCTTCGACAATAGTGGACATCGTCGAGCCCCCGATCTCGTTGTTCAGTGCGCTAGAAACTTGCCATCGCCTCCGAATAGGAACGTGTAGCGCCCCTCGCGAATGCCTGCCAGATTCCGGCGATGGAGTTCGCGTCGGCACTGATTGTCCCCTCGTAAGCGCCGTTAATTGCATTGATCGCCAACTTGAGGGATTGACCTTCGAGGACCACTGAGTCGATTGGGAACGGCTGCATGGACTGATCGATAGGGTGGAACGTAGCTTTCCATCCACCGTCGCCTAACAGCGATGCGCACTACCAAACGACGCTTCATTTCACCGACCGTTCCCTGCCAATCTCCCTCAATGCTTTGCAATCCCGCCAGGCGCGCCTCAGTCCCGGACTCAATGGATCCGCTCCTCTTGAATAATTGACAACAGCCGAATATGGGAAGTTCCGCGTCGGCACCAACTTTCCTCTGGTGTTGACCGTTCATGATGGGATGGCAAGGGCGCAGCCTGCGGGTGCTTGCAGTGGACGAGGGTCCGGTTACCGGAATGTGTCACTTCCTAGCGGATTGTCGCCTACCGAAGTGATCCGCGTTGACGGGGATGCGCCGACGGTTTCTTGCATGTCGTCATCAGCGGGAGGCCGTACACGTCAAGGGCCGGTGCTCCAACGCCGTTGGTCCACCCCTCATGCGTGTAGTGTCAGTTCTCTGACGTTAGTGTCCAACCAGGCCATCGCCTCCTCCGGCCCAGCAAACACGTGAATGCGCTCATACTCTGGATCGTTGAATATTTGGAACATACGTGCCAAGCCAAACGCGACTGGTAGGGGAGCAATGACCGCCACGAGGTTGGTGCGCGCCCTTGCAGCCTTCGCCAGTAATTCAATAAGGCTCGCCGATATCGACACCGTCGTCAATGCCGAGCAGTCGCAGAGGACTGGATATCCCGAGACGAAAGCAGCCTCTTGCCGAAGGCGGGCACTCAGCTCCATCAATTCCGCGTCAGTGACCTCGCCGATTGCCTCGACGTGAACTACCTTCATGCTCTCATCGACATGGAACGAGAAGGGCACTCAACACCCTAATCTCATGGTAGCGCGTTACCTGCGTTCCTATCCCCTGCTACACTCTCGAAGAACCGGGAGACAAGATCTTTTCGGATTGTGGATGAGGCTGTGTGGACGGTGAAGGTTCAGAGTCGCTATGCAAAAGTGGAACTGCGCAAGGAAAAGGTGAGGTACCCCCCCTCGCCTCGCGATTCGACCGGCGAGCGGCTACGGGTCGTTTCTTGTTTCGCCCTCGGCTCGCATATACGCCGTCGGTCTTTTCAGTGGGTCCCATCTGCACGTGGCCTGGTGCTGCGCGCCCAAACTCTGCGCCAACCTCTAACGGCTCCTGGCTGCTGGTGCCCCGAAAGCCTGACAACGGTACTGGTATCAGCGACGATCTTCCGGCGGTCCAGGCCTCCAGGGTGCTCGGCTTCCGAGTGGCGCGTGACTCCTTCCTGACTGGCTAAACTGACCTTAGTCAATCACGACGGCGCTCTCTCCCGGTGACGAAATCGAGCCTTACGAAATCGACGCACCTGATCGGCGCGGTCGAAGCCAGAGCTCGAACGCAACCACGAAACTTCTCCCGGCTCCCTTTGCCGCCGCCCCCGACCGCCTCGCTCGGTCCCGACCACGGACTGCGAGCTTCCAAGCTCTAGCGGCCAAGCCGCGGGAAGTGTTATTTTGTATACCTATGCGTTCCTCGTTGATTGCGATCTTCTCCGCGGCCCTGTTAACTTCCAGTACGGCATTCGCTTCTACGGTGTTTGGGACGGGAAATTCCGTCACTGTATCTTTGGACTGGGTTCTGAACGGCTCTCCGACCACCTCTGTCGAACCCGAAAACGGCCCTCAGGCGCTATCGCTCGACACCGCCAACCCAAGCAGTCCCATCTGTAACACGAGCACGCCCCACTGCGTGACCTACGGCCCCGGAAATCTGCTGACGATCGCCCAGCAGCCGACGGACGGCGTCACCATCCAGATTCTCGATTCCCAAATTGTCATCACAAACGATCTCGGTAATGTTCCCTTCTGTTCCAATACGGCCCCCTGCCCTTCCGAATTTTGGGCGTTCGATTTCAAATTTTCATCAGCGATCAATCTCCCCGGCGCGACCTTGAATGCGGGCACTTCCAGCGACTTCCAGCCGACCGGTCTAGGCCTCCAGTTGCTGTCGCCGACCGAGGTCAGGGTCCAGGTCACAGGCGACGCACCGGCACAAAATAGCAGCCTCATCATCGATCTCTTTCCAGCCGTAACTCAGACGCCTGAGCCGGCGAGCGCGCCGCTTATTGGCGCGGCGCTGGCCGGCTTAGCGCTCGTCAATCATCTGCGATCCCGAATGTAGTCGGCGGGAGAGCGGACCGGTCGGCGCAGGCATGCAAGCCGTCTCAAGCCTCCCGGGTCGAACACCACCTTCACGGAATCCCGCGACGGCAAGCACTTCGCGCTGGCGCGGTACCACTCAGCAGCGATGTGGTGCTGATTAAAGATCTGAAGTGAAGCGCGAGCCACTGAGCGAAAGGAAAGGGTGGATCTCTGCTCGCTTGCCACGCCCGTCTGGTCTGGGAATGGATGGTCCGACTCGTACATTGGCCCGATACGGTGTTCGGGGAAGCGTGCCTGATTAGGAATGGGAAGCCGGCTGTGCAACTCTGACCAGGCAACAATCGACGGCCACTCGAACCTGCCAGGACCGCATCGTCTGCCGATGTGCGTCCCGAAACAAGACCGTGCTCGTCAGCATCGTAGTCCAGTTGTCGTCAGGGCGTTGATTTGATCTGCTGTATAACCAGGAGGCCGAAAATCGGCAGCCCGTGAAATTGCCCTTTTTTCTTCAGCGGGCCCCGCCAGATTCAGGGGAGCGTTGTGACATCATAAGAATCCATAGCCAGAGGATTTGAAAGAAGCGAATAACGGGGATGAAGTTTCTGCGCGCCAAGAGATGGGTGCTGGCAGGCACCTGCGGCATCATGCTCACTGCCATCGGTCTGTACTGGTTGTCGGCCAGAAGCAGAACGCAGGAAGCCGGTGTTTACCGGATCGGATGGGAGCACGACCCTCCATTCCAGGTGGCGCTCGCCGGGGGTGAGCCCAGTGGACTTGCCATCGAACTGGTGCGGGAAGCGGCGCGGCGGCGCAACATCCGTCTGGAGTGGATCCAGCGGCAGAGGTCCGGCGAGGCATCCCTGGTCGGCGGGCAGGTCGATCTTTGGCCGCTGATGACGATTACCCAGGACCGAAAGAAGCGCCTGTACATCAGTGAGGCATATCTCGAGCACGGGTTCTTTTTTCTGGTGCTCCAGGGTGCTCCCTATCACCGCGTGGAGGATCTCGAGCAGCGCACGCTCAGCCATATCAACCAGGCGATCGTTACCTATCTCGCGAACAAGCACTTTCCGCAGACGCGGCGGATCGCCAGGCCAAGCGTGAGGGACGCGATCTCGGAAGTCTGCGAGGGGCGCGCGGATGGGGCGCTTCTCGAAGAAAACAGCGCACTGAGCGCGCTGCTCGACGGCATCCCGTGCGCGGGAGTCCCGGTGCGCCTGATCTGGATACCATCGATGCGTACCAAGCTGGGCGTGGCTGCGAGGTTCGAAGCGGCCGGCGTGGCCGATGAAATCCGCGAGGAGATCGGCAAGATAGCGAAAGAAGGCCGGCTCTCCTCGATGGCGTCGCGCTGGGGCGATTTCTCGGTGCGCGACACGGAGACGATCCACTCGCTGCAAGAAGCGCGGCAGCGCGAAGGCACCCTGGTAGTGGCCATGATCGTTTTCGCGTGTCTATTCCTTTTGGCGTTGTGGCAGACGATTCGCCGCGGACGCGAGGCGAAAAGGGCCGGGCGCGCCGAACGGACGCTGCGGCAAATGGAGCAGAAGCTCCGGCTGATGGCCAATAACATGAAAGAGATGGTGCTGGCCTACGACATGGACCAGCGTCTTATTTTTGCAAACCCGGCTGTGGAGACCCTGACCGGCTACCGGATCGCGGACCTGGAGCAGGGCGGCTTCGTCAAATGGATTCATCCGGACGACCATGAGCGCATGCTGGCGCACTGGGGCAGGTTGTTTCAAGGGAACGCGATTGAGGATGAAGAGTACCGCCTCATCACCAAGGGCGGCCGCACCCGGTGGGCCTCGGCGACCTGGGGCGCGATTCGGGATGAGGCCGGCAGGCAAATTGGCGTGCAGGGCAGCGAACGCGACATAACGGAACGAAAGCTGGCCGATGAGGCGCTGCGCGAGTCCGAGCGGCGCTTCCGCGGACTTCTGGAGCACGTTCAACTGGCGGCTGCGCTATTCGACATCAATGGGAAATACGTTTTTGTGAACGACTACGCACTGGCCGTCACGGGTTGGACGCGCGAGGAGTTAATGGGACATCACATCAACGAGTTCGTGCCGCCGGATCACCACCAGCGCCTGGGCATATTGCTCGATGGGCTGGCGCGGACCGGGCAGCCCGAGCACTGGTTTTCCGAAATACCGCTGCTTTCCAAGGACGGGAAGCGGCGGTGGCTACAGGTGAACAGCGTGGCGCTGCATAATTCGCACGGCGAAGTGGTGGCGATTGCGTCACTGGGGGCGGATGTTACGGATCACCGCGCGCTACAGGAACGGTACCTTCAGTCGCAGAAGCTGGAAAGCCTGGGCACGCTGGCCGGTGGAGTGGCGCACGATTTCAATAACCTGCTCACCGTAATCAACGGATACAGCGATTTGGTGTTTCGGAGCTTGGACGAGGGCGACGCGGTGCGGCCGAAGATCGACCAGATTTGCAAGGCGGGAGCGCGTGCCGCGGAACTGACGCAACAGTTGCTGGCGTTCAGCCGGAGGCAGATTACGCAACCGCGGCCGGTGGACCTGAATGCGATGGTGGAGGAATGCGGCGGCATGTTCCGGAGCCTGCTGGGTGAAGACATCGAACTGGCGACCCACCTGACGCGGCCGCTGGGAAAGGTGATGGCAGACCCGGGACAGATGCACCAGGTGCTGATGAACCTGCTGGCGAATGCGCGCGATGCGATGCCGGACGGCGGCAGAGTGACTATCGAAACGATGAACGTCGCCGTCGCGAGTGGAAATCCGGCGGAACACTCCGACGCGACGCCGGGTGCATGCGTACGGCTGCTGGTGAGCGACACCGGCGTGGGTATCGACGAGGAGGTACGGCTTCACCTGTTCGAACCATTTTTCACTACTAAGGGACTGGGGAAAGGAACCGGCTTGGGTCTTTCCACGGTTTACGGCATCGTGAAGCAGAATCGCGGGTCGATCTGCGTGCGTAGCGAAACCGGTAAGGGAGCGACATTCGAGATCGATCTGCCGCGCATTGACATGGGGCACGCCGCCTCCGAAGAGGAGCCCCAGGCGGTAACGGCGCGCAGCAACCATGAGACTGTGTTGGTGGTGGAAGACCAAGACGATGTGCGCGGTCTGGCGACGGCGATCCTGGAATCGCTGGGGTACCGCGTTTTGAGCGCGGCCGAGGGACCGGCGGCGCTGGCGCTGGAGGCGGCGCATGAGGGACCTATCGACCTGGTGTTGACCGATGTGGTTCTCCCTGGCATGAATGGCAAGCAACTGGCAGAGCGATTGAAACGCCTGCGCCCCGAAATGGCCGTTTTGTTCACATCCGGTTATTCGGAAGACGTGATTGCGCACCGCGGAGTGCTGGATCGCGAAGTCGCCTACATTCCCAAGCCGTACTCGCCGAAGGAACTCGCGGCGAAGGTCCGCGAAGTGCTGGACGAATGACATTTCGCATTATTGGCCTTCACCCGCGTATGAAGGACAGCAGGTCGGCATTGATCTGGTCGGCGTGCGTGGTCGGCATGCCGTGTGGGAATCCGGGGTAGGATTTCAGCGTACCGTGCTTGAGGAGCTTGACCGACCTCGCTCCGGTGGTCGGGAAGGGGCAGATCTGATCGTCCCCACCGTGCATCACCAGGACCGAGAAAGGTCTGCGTCGAGCGTCCGTGGCCGCGCCGATCATGGGCGATGACGCGACATCCGCGTTCCAAGATCGCACCCAAATGGAATAGGGGTTACCTGCACGCCTTTTTGATAGCCCTTTCGAGCCATTTGTAGTAATATTCACCTATTGAGGCACACTGGGGAGTGCCTTTGGAAATTGCCGGTGCGCAATGTGTAGCCCCACACCGTGCGGTGTGGAATTTTCCCCGCAGCAGGAAGGGCACGGTGTCCAGTCAGCAACCCATTTCCACAACCCCTGCGTCACTTTCAGACGCCCAGAAATCGCCTACTCCCTCCAGTCCCAGCGAGAATCTGAGCCGGAGGTCATTGCTCATGGCCGGGCCTGCGTTGGTGGGGGCAACGGCGATATCCTACGCGCGAATCGCTGGAGCGAACGAGCGTATTCACCTCGGTCATGTAGGGCCTGGCAATCGCGGCCGCGAACTTGCGGCGGTCGTCGCCGGGCTCAAGTCGAGCCACAACGTCGAAATGATGGCCGTCTGCGATTTGTGGAGTGTCAATCGCGAGCGGGCCGCCAAGGCCGCGGCAGATGAATACGGCAGGCGTCCCCTATGCTTTCAGCACCTGGACGAGCTGCTGGCAGCCAAGGACGTGGATGCGGTCCTCATCTCCACCGCGGATTTTCAGCACGCACCCCATCTCCGGTTGGCCGCCGAAGCCGGCAAGGACGCCTATTGCGAGAAGCCGATGGCCAACGATCTAAACGAGGCCAAGGCAGCGCGCAACGCGGTTCTGTCACGCAAACTGATCGTGCAGATCGGGACCCAGCATCGGAGCGAACCCTACCAGGGGGCTGTCCGCGACCTGGTGGAAAAGGATGCGGCGGGGCGTATCAGTAAGATCGAAATCGTCTGGAATTTCCATGGTCCGCGATGGCGGGGCAGGCCCGAAGTGCGGCAGATCCGCGAAGAAGATACAGACTGGCGCAAATGGCTGCTTGGCAAGCCCTACCGGCCGTTCGATCCGCGCGCCTACTTTGAATTCCGGCTTTATCGTGAGTTCTCGAGCGGAATTCCCGATCAATGGATGAGCCATGCGATCGACATGGTTCACCACATCACGGGCGATCCGTTTCCGCTATCGGCGGTGGCTCACGGGGGAGTCTTCGCCTGGCCGGATGGCCGCGAAAATCCGGACACCTTTCAGGCGCTTCTGGAGTACCCGAAGGGATTTCTGGTCAGCTATTCAACCAGCTTCGGCAATGATTCGGATAGCTTCACGCGCATCATGGGATCCAAGGCGACTCTGGTGAATATCGGGGGCGAAGGCAGCCAACGCTGGAAGCTCGTCGAGGAGCGGGGCACGCACGAAAGCAACCCCTTCCTCCGCCGCCCGGAGCGGCTGGTCAAGCTAGGGGCAAATGAACGGCACGATCTGTCATGGTCACAGAAGCTGCTGACCGGCGCCGTGGAGAAGACTTACGGAGCGCTCCCCTTCACCTCCGATTCGAACCCCTGCCACATGCGAAATTGGCTGGAGTGTTTGCGCACGCGCAAGCAGCCGAACGCTTCCGTGGAGCAGGGCATGGCTCAATCCGTGGCGGCGATGATGGCGGCACGAGCCCAACGGGAAGGGAAAAAACTATACTGGGACGCTCAATCGGAGGAAATCGTTGAGTCGTCCCCGGCGGCCTCCACCACCGGCTGGAGGGCGCCATCCAAACCAAGCGCCTGAGCATCCGCATGGGGCGGCGCTCGCCCCGTGCGCCCATGGGGTTGGCACTGATCCTGTTAGCCGGAGCTTCCTTAAGCTCTGCACAGCAGTTGCCGGAACCATTCACCCCTGCAGACCGGTGGTCGCATTATCTTCATCGAACATACGGACCTGCGCGTATGGGATTTCTGGCAGTGGACACGGCCATCGACCAGGCGTTGAATAGTTCCGGCTGTTGGCACTCCGGGGGCCCGGCGTACGGACGCCGGTACGCGCGAGCGTTCGAAAGCCGCGTAGTCAGAAACAGCGTCGAACTGGGCACGGGCATTCTGACTGGCGAGGACTTGCGATATCATGCGTCGCGATCGCACTCGTTTCATGGCAGATTGTGGAACGCTTTGCGATCCTCGGTGACGGCGCAGATGCCCGATGGAACCAGACGGCCATCCTATACCCGCTTTTTCGCCATCGAACTGGCAAACGTGTCTACAGTTCCCTGGGGCAGGCAGCCGATTCGGCCAGAGTGGTTGATGAAGTCTCTCACGCGCTCCACGCTCGACCAGGCACAGACAAACATCCTGGATGAATTCAGCCCCGACCTCCGCCGGTTCGGCGTCCATATCTGGAAGCGAGTTCACCCTCGCTGACAACGGCAAAGCGGTCCGTCCGGAGTGGCCCGATCACATTCAGTTCAAGGGAGGCGTCGCAGGATCGTCGGGAAGCGCAGAGTGAGTTGCCCCGACCCTCTTCGCGATCCCCGGTCCAATTCCTTCGGATCGACCACGCTGAGAAACCGGCTCATCGCGCTGCTCGCGCCGCAGCGTCAGATGAAAACATACTTCCAGAAGATGTTGGAGCATCACGCGGCTTTTCGCTTCGATATCGAACCAGCCCGTGGTTATCCACGAGGGGCCGCCGGCACTCGGCTGCACTGATCGCAGCGGAAGAAAGCGCCGACCAACATGCAGAAGTGTAGACTTTCTGTGCAGTTGCGATTCGGCACGCCAGTTGCACTCCCGTCCCCGAAATTCAGAGGGATAGCCAACAATGGCGGGGACTTCGAGCAACGGAAACGTTCAGAGGGCCGGTTGTGGTGGGACAAAACGCCGCTTGCACCGCGTGGCGCGTGTGGCAAGAATGCTGGCGATTACCGCACTCCTGGCCGTCGCGGCGCACGCGCAGTTCTCGCCGGGCGCGCTCTCCAAGGCTCACGCGAAGCTCGACGGGCCAACGCACTGCACTGCCTGCCATGCTGCGGGAGGCGGGGATCGCAAGTTCCGCTGCACCGCATGCCACGCCGAAATCCGTCAGAGCCTGGCGGCCAACCGCGGACTCCATCCCAACCTGATGGGGCAGGGCCGGAAGGAAGAACAGTGCGTCAAGTGCCATTCCGACCACAACGGCGAGAACTTCGTGCCCATCCGCTGGGACGTGAGCCTCGACGAATTCGATCACCGCAAGACGGGATACGCGCTCGATGGCGGCCACGTCAAGCTCAAATGCGACCGCTGCCATACCCCCGCGCGGATTCCGGCGGACGCGCGCAAGACCATCCTCATGAAGGACCTCAAGCGCACGTATCTCGGCCTGAGCACCGCGTGCGTGAGTTGCCACCAGGACGAACATAAGGGACAGGTCGGCGACAAATGCGAGCGCTGCCACGTCACCGCGAAGTGGAAGGATGTGACGCGCTTCGATCACTCCACGGCGAAGTACCGGCTCGCCGGCGCGCATGTGAAGACCGACTGCGTCAAGTGCCACGCGACATTGCCCACACCGGCGCCCAGCGGCAGGCCGATGGTGCGCTACACCGGCATGCCGTTCGCCCAATGCGTGGATTGCCACCGGGATGTGCATCGCGGATCGTTCGCCGCGGGTTGCAACACCTGCCACAACGACGTCTCGTGGAAGTCCGTGCGCGGCACGGTGTCCAGCTTCGACCATTCCAAAACGAAATTCCCGCTGCTCGGCAAGCACGGACCGCTGGCTTGCGAGAAGTGTCACAAGACGATCGATTACAAAGCTCCCGTGGCACATGATCGCTGCCTCGACTGTCATAAAGACACGCACCAGGGACAGTTCGCCGCCGATCTGGCCGGCGCCGATTGCGCGCGCTGCCATACCGCGGACGCATGGAAGACCTCGACCTACACCGTGGCTTCCCACGCGAAGAGCACTTATCCACTGGTCGCCAAACACGCCGCAGTGGAGTGCGCGAAGTGCCATATCCCAGCGGGCGCGGCGACGCGTTGGAAGGTCCGCCACGAAGCCTGCGTGGACTGCCACCGCGACGTGCACGCCGGCCAGTTCACCGAAGCGGGAAAGCTCGCGCCCTGCGAAAGGTGCCACGATGAGAGCCGCTTCACGCCCGCGCGCTACTCGCTGGCCCGCCACCAGCAGTCGCGCTTCCCGCTGAAAGGCGCGCACGCCGCCGTGGCCTGCTTCGATTGCCACCAGAAGAAGGACGCCGCTATCCAGTACCGATTCAACGACCTCTCCTGTGCGGGCTGCCATCAGAATCCGCACCTTGGCTCTGTCACAACCATCGCCGCCGCGAAGGAGACAGGGCGCTGCGAGACCTGCCACAACGACTTCGGGTGGCGCGAGACGAGTTCCTTCAATCACTCGTCGACGAAATTCCCGCTCACCGGGGCGCATCGCGGCACGGCCTGCGAGCCGTGCCACCGCGCGACGGCGCTCGCCACCGGAACTCACAAGGTGGTCTTTACGGGCGCTCCGCTGGGCTGCGCGGGCTGCCACGAAGACGTGCACATCGGCCAGTTCGGCACGGGCAGTTGCGATAGCTGCCACGACACGCTGAAGTGGAAGGCCGCGAAGTTCGATCACCAGAAGACCTCGTTCCCCCTGACCGGCTCTCATCGCGAGGTGCCGTGCCGGGATTGTCACCAGACCCGGAAAGAAATCAACGGGCGTTCGGTGCTCTTTTACAAACCGGCGCCCAAGGAATGCGCGAGTTGCCATGGACCCAAATCGAACCAGTAAACGGCGATTGTTGACGGGCATTGCTCTGGGCGCGGCGGCGATGGTGGTCTGCGGCCTGGCGCAGAATATGCAGCGCGGCCAGACCCGCAGCCCGCACGGAGCCCTGCGCCTGCCGTGCGCGAGCTGTCACACCTCGCTAAGTTGGCAGCCGCTGCGCGCGGTGCCGGAGTTCGATCACAATCGTGAAACCAAGTACCCGCTGCGCGGCATGCACGCGCAGGTCGAATGCAAGCTCTGCCATACCAGCATGGTCTTCAAAGAGGCATCGCGCGTCTGTGCCGATTGCCACGCCGACATTCATCGCCGCCAGATGGGTGCGCGCTGCGAAGACTGCCACACCGTGCGCGGCTGGCAGACGGGCCGCCAATCCGTCCGCGAGCATTCCACGCGCTTCCCGCTGATCGGCGGGCACGCGGCCGCCGATTGCGAACAATGCCACCGCGGCGCCGCCGCCGCGCAGTTCGTGGGCGCGAGCACCGCCTGCGCGAGCTGCCACATCAACCAGTACTCCAACACCAAGACGATCAATCATGCCGTGGCCGGATTCTCCGTACAGTGCGAGCAGTGCCACAATGCCGACACGTGGTTCAACGTGCGCTTCGATCACGCGCGCTTTACCGGCTTCGCGCTGGTGGGCGCGCACATCTCGCTCGATTGCGCGGCCTGCCACGCCGGCAACCAGTTCAAGGGCACGCCGGCCACCTGCTACGCATGCCACACCAAGGATTTCGCGGGAGCCACCAACCCGAATCACGTTGCCGCCGGCTTTCCCACGGATTGCTCGGTCTGCCACAGTTCGGCGACGTGGAGCCCGGCGAGCTTCAATCACGCCCTGACGGTCTTTCCGCTCACCGGCGCGCACGCCACCACAGCATGCGCGCAGTGCCACGCCAACAATCAGTTCGCCAACACGCCGACGCTCTGCGCCGCCTGCCACCTGACGGCATTCAACCAGACCACCAATCCCAACCATGCGACCGCCGGGTTCCCCACCGATTGCTCGGTCTGCCACTCCACCGTCAACTGGCTGGGCGCGGTGTTCGACCACGCGAAGACCAAGTTCCCGCTCACCGGAGCCCACACGGCACTGGATTGCTCGGTGTGCCACGCCAATGGCCAGTTTGCGAGCATCTCCACCGCCTGCTCTTCCTGCCACATGGCGCAGTTCAATGCGGCGGCGAATCCGAATCACGTAACGTCGGCCTTCCCGACCACCTGCGAGACCTGCCACTCGACCACCGCGTGGACGCCGGCCAGCTTCAATCACAACACCACGAAGTTCCCGCTCACCGGAGCGCACGTGACCGTGGCCTGCGCCACCTGCCACGTCGGCAACGTCTTTGCCGGCACGCCGACGGACTGCTACGCGTGCCACAAGCCCGAGTACCAGATCACCAACAATCCCAACCACATCGCGAGCGGCTTCCCGACCGCGTGCGCGAGCTGCCACAGCACCACCACATGGAGCGGCGCGACCTTCACTCACAGCAAGTTCCCGATCTACAGCGGCACGCACAGCCAGGGCCGCGCGTGGACCACGTGCGGCGATTGCCACGCCAACCCGTCGAACTACCAGGTATTCTCCTGCATCGGGTGCCACACACACGACCAGGCGTCCACCGACCCGCACCATCGCGGCGTACGCAACTACGTCTACGCACCCACGACGTGTTACTCCTGCCATCCCACCGGAGGCGGCCGATGATCAAATTCGCAGCGTTTCTGTTTCTGTTCGCACCGGTCCTGCGGCCGCAGGACGCACGCACCGTATTCCGCATCAAGTATGTGGCGGATGGCGCCGTTTATCTGGATGGCGGGAAACTCGCCGGGCTTGCCGAGAAGATGAAACTCACCTCGGGCAACGTCGAGCTCGAAGTGGTCTCGGTGGCGGCATCTTCCGCGGTCTGCGAGATTCGGACTCCCGGCGCGGAACTGCATCCCGGCGACACCGCACAGCTTTCCGCCGAGGATGCGCAGGCCAGCCAGTTGGTGCGCGCCGCGGGCAGCGGCAGCCACTACGCGCAGACCATCACCTTCACCGAAGGCGACCCGGTGGACGAAGAGGTTCGCGATTATACGCCGCGCCCCAAACTGCCGGAGGTGAATCGCGTGCGCGGACGCATCGGCGTGGAGTACGGCAGCATCTTCGGACAGGGCGCCGGGCTCGGCTCCAACCAGGCCAGCCTCGTGCTGCGCGCCGACATGACGCGCATCAACGGCTCCTACTGGAATCTCAGCGGCTACACCCGCCTGCGCTTTACCGCCGTGGGCACCGGCCAGCAGCAGACCCTGAACGACCTGATGAATCGCACGTACCACTTAGTGCTGACTTACAACAATCCGCAGTCGAAATGGGTGATGGGCTTCGGCCGCTTCTACCTGCCTTGGGCGCCGAGCCTGAGTACGATCGATGGTGGCTACGTTGCGCGCCGCATCTCGCGGACCGTCACCGCGGGCGTCTTCGCCGGCACCACGCCCGACCCCACCTCGTGGAACTACAGCCCCAATCGCGAGATGGCGGGTGCGTTCGTCAATCTTCAGGGCGGCAGTTACGATGGCTTACATTACTCCAGCACCGAGGGCCTCGGCCTCTCGCGACTGAACTGGCGCCCCGAGCGCGAATTCGCCTTCCTCGAAAACGACTTCTCCTGGCAGCGCCGTTTCTCGGTCTACCACAGTATGGAGATCGACGCCTCGCATCCGACCACCGAGAAGCCGCAGGCCACCGGCACCGGCATCGCGCGCAGCTTCCTTACGGTCCGCTACGAAGCCTCGAAGTGGCTGTCGCTGGATGTCAATCACAACTACTTTCGCGATTTTCCCACCTTCGATCCGCGGCTTGCCGGCACCGGACTGCTCGATAAGCTGCTGTTTCAGGGCGTGAGCGGCGGTGCACGGGCCAACCTGCCGTGGCGCCGTGCGAGCGTCTATTTCAATATCGGCCGCAGCAACGGCAACAACGATCCCAAGGCGTCGTGGAACCAGATGTTCGGCGCGGCGCTCTCCGATGTCCTGGGTACCGGAGTGCGCGCCGACGGCCACTACGCGCGCTTCAACAGTTCTTTCGGACAGGGCCACTACACCGCGCTGACCGCGACCCGCGACATGTGGGAGGGCGTGCGGCTGCAGGTGCAGGCGGGCCAGCAGGACTTTACCTCCGCCGTGACCGCCTCCACCCGCGCGCGCTTCGTCAACGGCAACCTCGATTGGGTCTTCGCCCGCCATTACTTCGCGGGCATCGGCACGACCTTCTACCGCAGCCAAACGCAAAGTTACAACCAGATCTTTCTCAGCCTGGGGTACCGATTTTGATGAAACGAACCTTACTCTTCCTCATATGCCACACGGCCGCCGCGGCGAATATTCCCGCGCAGACGGACCTTCTCCGCAAATCCGGCCAGGCGGTGGAGCGCCTCTGGGAGCAGCTCTCCGCCGTCAACTGCATTGAATCCGTGCAGCAGGAAAAGCTCAGCCCCGCCGGCAAGAGCGTCTTCCGCCAGCAGTCGGACTTCGACTACATCGCCATCCTGCAACTCACCGGCAGCGACATCCTGGTGGACGAATCGCGCTCCACGCTGCACGAGCCCGGCAAGGATTCCAAGCTGCCGCTGCTCATCACCAACGGCTTTTCGACTTTTGCACTGATCTTCCACCCCTTCTACCAGGGCGCCTTCGAATACGGCCTGGCCGAGCGCGTCACGGAGGACGGCCGCGAGTTGCTCGCGCTGAAGTTCCGGCACATCGAAGGCGCGCGCTCGCCCTCCGTTTTGAAGTTGCGAAATCGCGAGTACCCGGTCGATTGGCAGGGCACGGCGTGGCTCGATCCCTTATCGGGCGCCGTGGTGCGCGTCTCCGCCGAACTGGGCAAGAACATGGAAGACATCGGGCTCAAGACGCTGCGCGCCGACGTGCGCTACGCCCCCGTCGAGTTTAAGGAGGAGGCCGGCGCGCACTGGCTGCCCACCAGCGCGACCATCGAAGTCGAGACGCCGCGCCAGCGCTGGCGCAATCTACACACCTTCACCAACTACAAACTCTTCAGCGTCGGCGTGAAGAACGCCGTGGGAGCTGCGAAATGAGCACCTCGATTCTCAGGGCGCCGGTCGCGGCCAACGGCAACGGACGCGGGCGCCGCCACCGGCTGTGGATGCGGCTCGGCGCCGCCGCCGGCATTGCCGTTACAATCGCTCTTGCCGCCTACGGCCTTCGCTACTACGTGCTCAGCTCCGCCGAACGGGCCTCTTCACCGCTGCACGAACAGTTACGCCCCTCCGGCGCCATCGGCGACGCGCTCGGCATCACCGGCACCATGATCCTCGCCCTGGTGTATCTCTATCCGCTACGCAAACGGTGGAAGTGGCTGGCAAAGAAGGGCAAGACGAAGAACTGGCTGGATTACCACATCCTCATGGGCCTGTTCGGCCCGGTCCTCATCACCTTTCATTCGTCCTTCAAGCTGAAGGGCGTTGCCGGGCTGGCGTGGTGGAGCATGATCGGCGTCGTGGCCAGCGGGATCGTCGGGCGCTATTTATACAACCGCATCCCGCGCAAGCTGGGTTCAATCGAAATGTCTCTCGAGGAGGCCGAGCAGAGCTGCGCCAGCCTGGCCGAGCAGATCCACCGGCAGCAACTGATTCCGGAAGAGGAACTCCGCCCCCTGCTCGATTTGCCGTCGCGTGAAGACGTGCAGCGCATGCCGCTCTCGGGCGCGATCCTGGCGATCGTCCGCCTCGACCTACGCCGCATGCGCTTCCTGTGGAAGCTCAGACACCACGCCACGGCCAGCGTCCGCGAGCACGACGATCTGCTCGCAGTGCTCTCCCTGGTGCGCCGCCACGCCGCGCTCTCCAAGGATGCACTCTTCCTCGATCATATGCGCCGCGTCTTCCACCTGTGGCACATCGTGCATCGCCCGTTCAGCTACGCCCTCCTGTTGGCGGCGACCCTGCATGTAGGCGTGGTTCTCTTTCTGGGCTTCTGACCGGCGATCTCCTTCCAGATCGATCAATTTTCGGTGGGTTTTTCGGCGTGCTGCACTACCAGGAACTGCACCGGGCCTTTTGCCGCTTCCAGTCGCAGGCCGAGTTGTTTGGGTAGCGCGGCGGGGAGATCGGCGCAATCAGGACTGATCGCCGGGGCGCCGGCGCCTTCCGGCGCTGCCGATTTGGCGGCGTCCGGCAGGAATTGCAGTTTCACGTCGTATCGGGCGGGCAGGCCGGTGCGGTCGATCACGGCGCGGTCCGTCCAGCGCGATAACGTGAAGGCCAGATACTCCGTGGTCACGTTGCGGCCGGCGAGGCTTCCGCAGACGCTGCCGTCGGTGCCCCTGACGGCCTGTAGGCCCATCGGCGGATGATCCAAATCCGCGGGGTCGTGCACCGGCATCCTGGAACCGCTCTTATCCAGGACCAAGGCCCACACCGGTTCGTTGCGCTCCTCGCGCCGCAGCGCCAGGTGAAAACGTTCTTCCAGAAGATGTTGGAGCATCACATGGAGTTCATCGCTAGTGCGAGGACGCGCGGCTTTCGCCTCGATATCGAACCGGTCCGTGGTCATCCACGAGGGGCCGCCGGAAATCTGCCGGTCGGTGACGCTGTAGGCCACGGTCATGGCCACGCGCAAGGGCACGCCTTCGCCGTGATATCTCATGCCTCCGGGCATTTGGCGCAGGAGGCCGCACGCGGGCGGGCAGCCTCCGCTCGGCTTGACGGACGCGACGTCGAAAGTAAGCGGGTCCTTCTCCCCGGCCTGCGATTGAGCATGAACGCCCCAGGCAATCGCAGCGCATAAGGCAATCGCGAACGGCGTCATTCCGGTGATTGATCTGTGCCAGGCCATACGAGCCCTCCCTTCTTCTCACTCAGCGGATTAAAGTAAGGATACCGCCCGGCGCAACCTTCGTGGCGAAGAAGGGGGCCGCCAAGAGCGCATCGCCGGAACTCCCTCAGGAGATTCCGGCGACGGTTTCTTGAGCGGCTGAGGCTGACCGACGGATGCCTAGGGAGCCGCAGGTCCGAGCACGACCCGCGACGCGTAAGTGATCGCCTGGTTCGACGGATCGCTGAACTGCAGCGTCACGGTAGCCGAAGCACCGACGGCCAGCCCGGAGGCGGTCCCGGGAACCACGATGTACGGGCTGTTGAGCGGCGGATTGTTGACGGTCAGGCCGGTGGAGTTCGCCAGCGTTGCGACCGCGCTCAGATTGTCCAGCACCAGATTCACCGGTCCCGGAATGGGAGCGTTGGTCGCATTCTGAACCGTCACCTGTTGGGAATATAAACCGGTGCGCCGGTCCCGGACATAACCGCTGCTGGTGATGGCAATCCCCGGCATGTAGGCAACGCCGCGCAGGGCATCGCCCGAAACGGCCGTTTTCAGTACGGCAAAGGACTCCGCCGGCAGCGAGGTCGCGGAGAGGTTATCGGTGATCGAAACCAGCTGGTTGGGATCCGCGCCTTCGTCGTTGAGCGTCGCGCCGAGGGGACCGGCGATCGTCGACGTGATGCCGAAGATCGTGACGGTGCCATCGCCGTTGTTCACGCCCGCGATGTTGCGTAGTCCGCCGGCCTGAAGCGGGCCGATCGTCCCCACCATGTAGCTCGGAATGGTGGCGGCGAGAAGAGTGTATTTCAGTTCCCACTGGCTGGTGCCGGCGTTGTACATCCACTTCTGCAGTCCGCCCGGCGCCGCGTTGGCCACGCCGTCCGCGCCTTCGTCGGCCACGTAAAGTGTCGTGTCGTTCGCAAACCACATGCCGAACGGGTGATAGACGATGGGGGTGGTTGCCGTCTTCGACTCATTTGCGCCTGTGCTCGTCAACGGCCAGCCGGGGAGGGGATTGATGCCGGCCATCGCCGCATTCGCGCTGGTCGGGAGGCCCGCGCTGGCGCCGGGCGCAACGTATCCGCCGCCGGACGGGTCGACCTGGTAGACCGCATCGAGGCCATTGCCGCCGCTGCCCTTGGAAACGTACAGGGTGTTGTTGTAGTTCGTCAGGCCGCGGAAGTTGTCATCCTTGCCCGTCTTGTCCGGCGGCGTGAGAGCGAATCCCCGCTGGTAGCCGGTCGCGGTGCCGAACGTGCCGTTCACCTTGCCGACCACGGTCGAGTTCGTGATCGCGTCCAGAATGCCGGTACCGGTGCCGGTGGTGTCGTTCAGGCCCTTCAGAATCATTTGCACGCCCGTGTCGTCGCTCAGCATCGAGTTCGAAACTGCCGCCGTGTAGCTGCCCGTGCCCGAGTTGGCCGTGGTGGGGGCGCTGGCCACAAAGTGGTTCGCATCGGTGATCGACGCAATATAGGAATTGGCGGCGAACCCGCTGCCGGAGAGCGGCATGCCGGGAACCAGCTTCGACGTGTCGGCGACCGTGATGTTGGTACTGGCGATGGAGAAGACGACGCCCGTCAACTGAATCGCGCCTTCATTCGCGATGTAGCTCCCGGTGGCGGAGCCGGTCGCCGCCGCGCTGATGATGAAGTGCGTGGAGTCCGTGATCGCGGTGACATAGGCGCCCGTGGGAACGTTCGTGCCGCTGAAGGGCGTACCCACATACATGTTCGCCGTGGTCGAAGCGCCCGAAAGCGTCACAGAGGTGCTGCCATTCGTCAGCGCCACCGTTCCCGCGGCAAAGGTCACGCTCTTGCCGTTGTTGCCGGCATTGCCCACCATGAAGTAATTGCCGTTGCTTCCCAGCGCCGCGTTGCGGCCATTATTGCCCGAGTAAGCATTCGTTTTCGTGACCTGCACGCTGCCGTTCGCGTTCAGTTCCACAATGTCGCGTTGGAAAATCAGCACACTCTGTCCGTTCACGCCGTTCGTAATGTCCACGTGGGCCGGCGTATTGGAGTTCGAAACGTCGAGCGCATTGGCCGGCGCCCCATATCCCATAAAGGTGACGGCAGTCCCGGCCGGCGTCACGTTGAGGCCGAGCTCCGACTTCGACGGGAAACTCGTTACCACGTTCGCGCCCAGTTGGATGTTCACCAGGTTCGTCACCGGAATGGTGCCGATCAGGCCGCCCGTTTTCGTCATCCGGTCAATGTAGATCGGCGACGTCACACCGAAAGCCCCATCGGGGGTCTCGTTGTTGAAGACGCCGGGAAAATTGCCGTCCGCCACCGAAGCCGCGTTATTCGGCAAGGAGCCGGGGAACGGCACGGTAGCCGTACTCCCGGTGTAAGTGGTTCGGCTTACTACGATATTGCCCGGAGTGAAGATCGGAGTCTGAGCGAAGAGGCCGGCGGCGACCGATGTCAGCGCGACTGCAGCGACAAGGCCGCGTCGGAACGATTTGGCGATAAAGCGAAAGTACATAGTGGTTTCCTTCCAGGTTGTTAGTGGGCCAAAAGCGGAAGCAGATCAGCCGACTACTTATCCGTTGACCGCGTTCTTGCGGCGTACACTCCATCCAATCGCGATCAGGCCAGACCCCAGCACCAACCCCAGAGAGCCCGGTTCCGGCGTCGCCGAGACGGTCACACCGGAATCAGGCGCTGTGCTGCTGAAAAGCTGAATATCCGAAAAATGCAGCGGCGTCGAGCCGATATTCACCACCAACAGGCTGTCGCCCAGGCCGGTCGTCGGAATGTTGGAGAGGCCGGAATCGAGGATCGCCATCGAGAAGGCATCCGGGATGCCCGGCTCCACGTTCTCCGTAATCGACACGTTGAAACCAATGTGCGTCGTGGCGGCCGAGAATCCCTGAAAGAACTCGTTCGAAAAAAACAGCGCATCGGTGAGCGTCACGCTCGAACCCAGACTGCCGGTTGCCCCGCCAATCAAATTCGCGGCGCCCAAGGGAGCACCATTGGTGAAGACGAAATTGGTCAGCGACACGACGTTGGTCACGGTTCCACCTCCATCATTCAGCTGAAAATCCAGCGAAAACGGTCCGTTGGGATTGGCCACCAGCGAGGATGTGTTCACATCGACGTGGAAGGAAAGAATCGCGGCCTGACTCGTGGCAGCCGCCAGCGTCGCGCATGCCGTAATAAGCAAGGCGCGGGTGATTGGATAGGTTCTGTTGAATAGCATGGTGTTAGTGAAATCTGAGCACGTTAGTTCTAACACTAATACCAATCCGAGATGACGCTACAAGTTCAGTTGTGTTTCAGCTTCATAACAAAACACAGTATCTTTTTTCACGAAATGCGAGGGCATTCGCCAGCGGCCGGCGCGGTGGGGCCGGCGACACTTCGCGGAGCACCTCCGGTGAGACCTGCTCGGCCGACGACGACATGGGCAAGCGGCGCGCGAGCGACGGCTGAAGCCATTCCAGGCGCGCAGAAGGCAAAACATCACGTAGAATACGTGCATGCATCGCGCTTTTTCACTGGCATGCATGGCGACTCTGGCAGGCTGGCCGATGCACGCACAGGAGGTTCGCGGCGCGGCTGAGATTCTGGCACCCGGAAAGGGTTGGAACCTGCTGGGGCAGGGGTACCAACTCACGGCCGATTCCGCAGTGGACCGCGAAGGGAACGTCTACTTCACGGATTCGCAAAGGAACCGGATACTCAAGATCGATCTTGAGGGCAAGATCAGCACCTGGAAGGAAGGCAGCAACGGGGCGCACGGTGTCGCGTTCGGGCCCGATGGCCGTTTGTACGCGGGCCAGCATGAACGGAAGAGGATCGTGGCCTTCTCAAGCGACGGCACGGAGTCGGTGATCGCGGAGGGGATTCAATCGCATCACCTGACGGTGACTTCCCGTAATGACATCTACTTCACCGAGGCGCCGACACACAAGGTGTGGCTGGTGGATGCGGCGGGCCGCAAACGCGTGGTGCATGAGGGCCTCAACTGGCCACGGGGCGTGCGCGCTTCCAACGACGAGGCGCGGTTACTGGTCGGCGACCCGCCAGCGAACCGGATCTGGTCGTTCGAGATTCAGAAAGATGGGTCGCTGATCAACGGCAGGCCGGCCTATCAGTTCCAGACATCGGAGACGGATTCCGGGGGGATGGCGTTGGATTCGGAAGGCTTTCTCTACGTGGCGACGAAGTTCGGCGTTCAGGTATTCGACCCGGAGGGGCGAGTGACGGCGATCATCGACGGACCCGGCAGCGAGGGCCTCTCCAATGTGTTGTTCGCCGGTCCCGGCCTTCAGTGGCTGTATGTAATGGACGGAGAGAAGGTCTATCGGAGATCTGTGAGGCGGCGCGGTGCTGCCGCGCTCCATTAAACGCCGCAGCCGCAGTTGTGATTGGGGGAGCGATGGGAGGGGCGGGAGTTCGTTGCGCTCCCTGACGGTCGCGGCTCGTTGTCGCGGCGAAGGGTCAGGCGGGGCGCCAGAACGATTCTTCGATGGCGGCGGCGCGGGCGGGGGCGGAGGGGGAACCGGTAAGGCAGGCCAGCGGGTCGCCGACGATCTGGTAGGCGAGCATGGAGAGCCAGGTGGCGTGGGAGTTGCGCAATACGGCGGCGAGGGTGCGGTGCTGCTGCATGGCGCGGCAGAGGTTCAGGCCCAGGTGGCGATTACGGCGGTGACTGGTGCGGCCGAGGCTCCCGAAGGCGGCGGCGCAATAGCCGCCGAGCACCAGCTCTTCGCTGAAGCTGAATCCCCGGCAGGTCAGGGAGAACACGACGCCGGCCGGTTCCACCATCGACGCGATCAGGGTCGGAGCATCGATTCCCCAGTAGCCATCCCAGCCGCCCTGATGGCCGTGCCCGAAATAGACGCAGGCGCCGAGGCCAATGCCCAACGCCCGGGGAAGGTCGCGGCCGGTGATGATGCGCGCCGGCCAGAAGAGCGGGGCAGGGGCGAGTTGGGCGGCATCTTCGGCGCCCTGGTGCGCGCGCTCGTCCCATTGCGCGAGCAGCGCGACCGGGCCGGGTTCGCCCTCGCGAAGACAGACGGCGGCGGCGGATTCCGCGAAGCGCTCCAGGCCGGGAACGGCGGGGACGCGGCCGGTCACGCCGTCGGCGCGGAATTCGACGAAAGGTCTGCCCGCGATCTCCTCGACTTCGACAGGGCGGGAGCGCGCGCGGGCGTCGATCAGGGGACGGACGGCGCGCAGGGCTTCCCTGCCCCCGCTCGCCGTCCACGCGTTTTCAAGCATGAGTGTCAGGCATGGACCAGATTGGCGTAGGGCTGCCAGGAGGTGAAGTCCAGGCTCTTTTCAAATTTGCGCACGTAGTAGTGCATGATGATTTGCGCCTGCTGCTCGCGGTTGAACTTGCTGAAATCGCCGGCGGCCGCGTCGAGCGCGGCTTGAGCGCCTTCGCCGGTAGCGTCGTCGGTATAGCCGTAGTTGTAGCCCTGGCTGCTCATTTGGGCTTCGATGGCCTGCACCATGTACATAGGGCCGGTTTGGATTCCCTGCCAGACGTGCGTCATCTCGTGCATGAGGGTTTCGATTTTGACATCGGCCCACGAGGCGAAATTAATCAGGAACATGGTGGTGAAGGGACGTTGGCCATTGATCCATTCGATCAGATCGACAGGCGGCGACATGGCGGCGACGCGCACTTCATCGAGCGGGATGGCGGAGCCGAAGACCTTCTGCGCCTCGCCATGTTCGCCGGCGGTGAGCGCGCGATAGCTTCCGGGGAACCACTCGAGCACCATGGTGAGCGCAAGCGCCAGAGCGGAGCCGCCCAACTCCGCGGCGGCCTTGAGCACGTCGAGCGCGGTCTTGCCGAGGGATTTGAGGACGTCGAAAACCTGGCGCGCGGCATCCTGGGAGGGTTGCACGATCGCGGAGTTGACGATGTCCTTCAAGGCCTTGCCGAGCGCATCGAAGGCTTTTACGAGATTGGTGAGCGCGTCGCCGGGATGGGCGATGGTGTCGGTGACCAGCGCGGCCATGGTGGTGCCGGCGGCGAGGAGTTCGCCCGCGACGGCCTGCATGGCTTCGACGGTGCGGGTGGCAGCCCAGGCCACCAGATCGGCGAGGGTAGCTCCGGCGGCGATCATGCCTTTGACCACACCGGCGATGATCGGGATGGCATCTTTCTCCACCCAGAGCAGGACGTCGTCCACGGTGTGGCGCGCGCGGATGAGGACTTCGCCGACCAGGGCGAGCGCGGCGGCACCGGCCGCTTTGGCCCAGGCGAGCATGGTGGAGACGGCGGAACCGGCGGCGTCGAGCAGGCCGATCACCTGACGCATCACGGCATCGCCGGCGGCCTTAGCCCAGTTGAGGATTTGATTCACGGCCTGGCCGGCGGCGGCGAGCCCGGTGACCAGTTCGCGCATGGCGAGCAGCGAGACATCCTCGGCCTGCTTGACCAGCCAGTCCATTACGGCGCCGACTGGGCCGAGGGTGCGAAGTACGCGGCGCAGCACCAGGAAGCCCTGTTCGAGCGCGGAGCTGAGCAACTGGGCGGCGGCCTTGCCGGCGGCGATGGCGGCGTTGATGAGACCCCGCGCCAGGTCGAAGGACGAGGCCATGGTGGCGCGCACGAAATCGACGAGCGTCTTGCCGAGATCGAAGAAGGCTTTGACGGCGGCGGTCAAGAGATCGCCGACCACGCCGGCGAGGCCTTTGAGCAGCTTCACGGCGGTCATGCCGATCTGGATGGCGGCGTCGATGATTTTGCGGACCGCGTCCACGGCCGATTGCGCGAGCTGCACGATCAGGTCGGCGAGGGTGCGGCCGGCGTCGAGGACTCCGCGCACGACTTCGCGAACAGCGTCGATGGCGGATTCGGCGACGTACGCGGCGAGGTCCTTGAGCGCGCCGGCGATTCCGGTCATGGCGGAAGCGACGCCGCGGATGAAGTTGGCGCCGCGGGCCGCGACCTCCTGGATCAGCGACTTGAAGGTGTGGCCCAGGGAGTTGAGCGTGGTCAACACGGTGTTCAGCAGGTTGCTGGGATTGGTAATCGCAGCGACGATGATCTCCCCGGCGGCGCGGCCGATGGCGATCAGGCCACGCACCACGGCTCCGGCGAGTGCGGCGCCGAAGCGGATGGCCTGGGTCAGGACTTCAGCCACGGCGCGGCCGATCTGGACCAGCGCCTGCACCAGTTTGGTGACCATGTCGGCAGCCTTGCCGACGAGCCAGCCGAGCACGTCTGCAACGGATTTCCCGATTTCGAGCAGGGCGCGCGCGACGCTTTGCAGCACGTTGGCGGCGAGATTGATCGCCGACCAGAGCACGTCGCCGATGGCCTTGCCGATATCGAGCGCGGCCTGCACGATCTTCTTCAACGCGTCGTAGCTGGCCTTCAAGGCGCCGGCGACGAGGTCGGCGAGGGCCTTGCCGGCACTGAGCACGGCGCGCACAAAATCGCGGACCTGATCGACGGTCCAGCTGACGATGTCTTTCACGGCGGCGGCGATGGCGCCCGCGATATCGCCGACGGCGTGCACCACGGCGTCGATGCCGCTCTTCACGGCGTCCACGACGGTGTTGACGGCGCCCTTGATGTCGTCCCAGACGTCGTCAAAGAACCCATCGTGCGGAATGTTCTCCGCGGGGATCGGGAAGTTCTTCTGGCGGAGGATGGTGCCGGCGGCGGCGAGCCAATCGGCGAAATCGCGCGCGGCGCGACCGATGACCACACCCTGGGGGTTCATGAAACCCTTCATGAGAACTTGGCCTTGCGCGGCGGGCAGCAGGGCCGCGGCGTGAATCACGGCCACGCCATTGCCGCCATCGCGATTGGCGGCGAGCACGGCGAGGCGATCGGCATCGCCGAGCCGCGCCACCTGATCGAAGTGCAGGGCAAGCTGATCGTGCGATTGCAGGGAACGCACGTAGGCCACCGCGAAGGCATTGGCTTTGGTGCGATCGGTGGCCGCCAGTTGCGTGAAGGCCGGCGCAAAATCGGCGGGCGCCGGCTGCAACGCGCGGATCTGGGCGGAGGCCGTCTCCATATTCTGCAAGGAAACGGCGGTGAGTTTGGTAGCTGGTCCAGGCATTAACCTATCCTCCCGACAACAGTGGTACTCAGGTGCGCGACGTCGATGGCGGAAATGGCGAGCGACTTGGGCTCGATGTACGTATTCACGTCGCCATTCGGCATGGTCTTGACGGAGAGGATGCTGTACGGTTCTCCATCATTGGTATCCGGGAACGTCAGGATGTCGAAGGGGGACCAGAGGAGCGGGTCCAGCCTGGCGGCGAAGGCGGCTTCGCCGGTGGCGTAGTCGGCCAGGAAGGCGGTGATCTTGCGGCGTTCGGGCTCCAGCATGACGAGCACGTACAACATCACGGAGTGCATGTGCGGTGTAGGGATTGGGGCGCCTTCGAGCACCATGACGTTGACCTGAATCTGGTGACGGCGGTTCTCGACGCCGGCTCCGTCCCAGGAATAGGACGTGGTTCCGGCGGCGGCCGGAATCTGGGTGCCGCCCGGGAGTTGGAGCGCGCTGCCGATGTGGGCGAGGGTCGCGGCCATCACGTCGGCGGCGGTTTTTTGAATCACGGTGCCGTCGGCGGCTTTGGTCCACGGAGCCAGAACGGCGGCGGCGGCGGCGCCGCGGGCCCAGAAAACGACTCCGCTCTCGAAATCGGAAAAGCGATTGACACTGCGGTCGGGTGCGGGAGTGGAGGCCGGCTGAGGGGTGAGCAACCCGGCCAGCACCCCGAGATTCGCGTTCACGGTCTGGGTGGAGGCGAGCGTCTTGGCGGTAGTCATGACGTTGACCGCGCCGCGCGGAACGCCGGCATTGACGGCTTCCACCGGCAGTTTGAGGACGTCGGCGGGCAGGTTGAGCACGGGCTTGCGGATAGTCTCGGGGCGCACGTGGCCGATGCGGCGGTCGGGGATGAGTTCATCGGAGATGGGATAGCCGAGCGCGGCATTGCGCTCCCAGCCGTGCGCCGACCAATAATCGCGGATAAGGCCGTGGACTTCGTGGGCGCCGGTGGCGGGCGTCCAATAGACGGAGCCGGCCTGGAAGTGGTTGAAGCGTCCGATGCCATCGGGCGTGCCGCTTTCGTCGGTGACGGGATAGCCGAGGAAGCTGGACTCGGCGCCGAGTTCCTGATACTTGGCGAGGATGGCGCCGTGGACTTCGTGGGTGGTGTCGATGGCCGGCTTGGGAGGGCGCACCGGAGTGCGGAGCGTCGCCGCGGAGGCAGCGGTGAGTTCGGATGCCGAGAGCGTGGCGCTGGTGCGGAGGGTGGCGGCCGTTGACATCATCGTCGCAGAAATCAAGGTAGCCGTGAGTTCCGGCCGCACCGCGATGCGCGGTTGCGAAAAGGTATAGATCGCGCCGCCCTGGAAGATCTGGAAGGCGCCGACGGTCTGCGGATTTTCGCCCTCGATCTGATCGGTCACGGGGTAGCCCAGGAAGCTGCGCTCCCAGCCGAGCGATGCCCATTTTTCGCGGATCGACCCATTGACGGCGTGCACTCCCGTGTCCGGCGACCAATAGATAGAGCCGTTGTTCCAGAAATGGCGGAAGAAGCCGCGGCCGTCTGGGCACGGACTGATGTCGCCATCGGTGATGCCGAGGATTCCGGAGGCTCCGCCGAGCGCGTTGTATTTATCGGTGATGTAGTGAGTGGCCGCTTCGAGCGGCGAATGAAACACGGTCAGGAGAGCATCCGAGGTAACGCTGGAGAGAACCGACGAGAGGTCGAAAGGCATGGTTGTCCTTGGTTGTGGAATTCACCCTGTGGGGATCGCTGCGTATTTCACCCCCCACGCAGCACGGTTGTATTGTGCGGCAATCTCCCAAAGCGTGACACAGTATCTTTCGTCGGGAGGCGGAAGAGGGTGCGAATCGCCACGGTCAGGCGGGAAGAGGGCGGCGGGCAGGTGCGAGGTCGAGGTTACTTTGTGCCGGACCTACAGACCGATCTGGAGAGCGATTTCGCGCTCCTGCAGGCGCCGCATCGCGAGGGAAACGGCAAAAACCTCGTTACACATCAACCGCGCACCTACCCGCATCCATGGCTGCTGCCGGTCGCGGGCCTGCCGCCGTTCTTCTTCGGCCCATCGATTGGCGGGATCAACCGGTGAAACATCCCGCTCCGGCAACTTGTGTAAAGCACAACGATCGCCATTGTGATCGGGGTAACCGGGACTGGTACTATCATGATCATGGCCGGCCCGACGCGCAGAGCTTTGCTTCTCTCCGGATTCGCCGCGGCGCGAATTTTCGCCGAAGGGAAAACAGGCGAGGCTTTTCCCTCCGACGCGGCGCGCTATGCGGATCCGCTCACCGAACTCGATGTTTATCGTCTGACCAAGCCCTCTTATTCCACGACGATGACGGCGTACTTCAATCGCGGGATTGCGCGCAACAGCAGTTGGATGCTGTGCTGTTGCGATCGCGCGGGTGCTCCGCAGGCGTTTCATCTGGACCTGAAGAACGGCGATATGAAACAGATGACGGACGCGGCGGATCTGGACGGCACGTCGTTGACGCTGACACCGGACAATCGTCAGTTCTGCTATGTCGCAGGCCGGTCGTTATATGTCGCGATGGTTTCGAATCTGAAGGAGCGCGAGTTGTACAAGATTCCCGAGGGGTGGGACGCGGGGGGGCTGAGCGTGGGCCCGGACGGGACTCATGCGAGCTTGATCGAGAAGCGCGGCGACGCGTCACGGCTGCGCATGGTGACGCTGGTGCAGGGCGCCGCGGCGCGAACGGTGGTCGAGGCGCCGTTCGTGATGAGCGCACCGATTTCGCGGCCGATGCGCGCGCAGCTTTTGTACCGGCAGGGCGGCGAAGCGGTATGGATGGTGAACGCGGACGGGACGCAGAATCGGAAACTGAAACTCGCTGCCGGGGGAGTCGGGACGCCGAACTGGTCGACCGACGGGCGCACGGTGCTGTATCTGAATTTTCCCGACGATCATACGCAGGTGAATAATCTGCGCGAATTCACGCCGGATGCGGGAGTGGATAAGATGATCGGGAAGACGAGCCAGTTCGCGTCGTTCGGCGCGAACCGGGATGCGTCGGTGTTCGTGGGGGCGAGCCGCAATGCTTCGCCGGCGGTGTTATTGCTGCTGCGCGCGGCGCACAGTGAGCGCGCGCTATGCGAGCACAAGAGTAAGGCGGAGTGGGTGTCGCCGGTGTTTTCACCGGACAGCCAGCGGATTTATTTCCAGAGTGACCGGCATGGAAAGCCGGCGATTTATAGCATGCACGTGGAAAAGCTGGTAGAAAAGACAGACGCGAACTAACGAGCCGCGACCGTCAGGGAGCGATCTAAAGTACGTCACTCTCGAACAGGGACATCGCCTCTCCCTGCTCTCTCACTACATATTCAATCGCCGCCGAGACGGTCTTTGGATATTTCAGCCACCGTGTGCTGCCATGACGTGCCCATCGCTTCCGGTTCGCGGCATCCACATTTGTTTGGTTCAGGCGACGGCTTGCGTACGCCTTGAAATCGCCCATGACACGCTCGGGATTTGTGTCCGCGTAGACGACGACGTGCACGTGAGTGCTGCGGACATGTGCCGCCAGGAGACGCCAGCCGCGATACTCGCACACCTCGCGGAGAGCGGATAACACGATATCCCGGCGGGGGTGGTCCAGGTTATACGGGGGTTGGTTCAATTGCCCTTTTTCCCAACGCAGGCGCGAGGGGCTCAAGTCCAGGGTGGGAGTTCCCGGTTTGTTGTGCTCGGGATCAATCGCTCCCGATTCGCCGTGAAGATGCTGTCCATAACAGGCGAAGGTTATGAGGTAGGTCAAGGCATTATTCGGAAGATTAGATCGCTCCCTAACGGTCGCGGTTCGCGACGACAGCTAACGGGCAGAACCGCGGGCGACGGGCGGCGGCTATCCTGGACAGCGCCGGCCCCACCGCGAACCGCGACCGTAAGGGAGCGATCTACAATTCTTCCGCGATCGTTATTTAGCGGCCCGACTGTTCTTTCGGGGTGGCCAGGTAGCCGACGATCAGGTCTTTTTGCACCTGGTTGACGACCATTTCGTAGGGCTGGCGCGCTTTGCTGGTGTAGAACTGGACCGGCTCGTTGACGTTCTTGTCTTTCTTTTCCGTCAGCTTGTCGTCCGCCATCACTTCGATGGTGTACTTGTTCTTTTTGGGGTCGGTCTTCTTGAGCATGACGGTGATATCGCCGACGCGCTGGCGTTCCTTGCTCTTGCCGATTTTGAATTCGAAGTAGTTGCGCTCGCCGAGGCGCTTCAAGGCCTGGAGTTCCTGGGCGTTGGTGGCGATCAAGCCAGACTGCACGCCGAGGTCGCCCTGGGTGCTCTTGAGCATGGAAATGGTCTTCTGCAACTCGGCCTGGGTCGCCGAAACCTGGGTCTTCACGCCGCCGACATCGGTAGAGACATCGGCAATCTTGGCGTTGGCGGTGTTGGCCGCGGTCTTGACTTCACTGATCTCGCTCGAAACCTGCTGCTGGACCTTGGCCTCTTCGGCCTGGATCTGGCGGGCCAGTTGATCGGCGTGCGCCTGGGCTTCAGCCTTGGCCTGGCTGGACATGGTGCGCGCTTCGTCGCGGTTCCTGACGCGGGCGGCGTCCAACTCCTGTTTCAAGGTTTCCAGGTGGCGCGTTTGCGACGCGGTGGTAACCGAAGAAGCATCCTTCAGATTGCTTAACTCGGTGGACAGGGACTCGCGGACCTTGGCGACGTCGGTGCGCACGTGATCCAACTGCACGTACAGATAAATGTTAGTGGCTACCAGCGCGATGATGGACCCGGCAACGAGTGCTGCGAGCAGGCCCGAGCGCTGCGGGGACGGCTGCTGATAGATCGGTTGAGGACTCACGTAACGGTACTCCTTTGGTTTCCTTACAGTATAGATGGAGATTCGGGTGTTTTCGGTTTCACTTAACTCACCTCAAAGCTCTGGCCGGGGGTTGGACAGACCGCTTCCAGGCCGTAACGATCGTGCAAAAGTTTGGCCAGGGTGGCCGATTGTTGCGCTTCTCCGTGCACCAGGAAGACTTTGCGCAGCGTAGCAACCATTGGCTTAATCCACTCTAACAGCTCGTTTTGGTCGGCGTGGCCGCTCAGTTCGTCGAGGCTCGAGATCTCGGCACGGACCCGCATGGGCTCCCCAAAGATTTTCACCTCCGGCCATTTCTCCACCAGTTTCCGGCCCAGGGTGTCCTGCGCCTGGAAGCCTGTGATGAGGATGGTATTGCGCGGATCCTCAATATTGTTGCGCAAGTGGTGCAGAATGCGACCGGCTTCACACATTCCCGAGGATGAGACCACCACGAAGGGGCCGTGCAGGTCGTTGAGTTTCTTCGACTCGGCGGCCTCGCGGATATATTGCAGGCGGCGGAAGCCGAAGGGATCTTCACCGTCGGTGAGGTAACGGCGCGTCTCCTCATCAAAGCACTCGGGATGATCGCGGTGGACGGCGGTTACGTTCAACGCCAGCGGGCTATCCACGAAAATCGGGATGTTGGGAATCCGCTTCTCGTTGAACAACTGGTGCAGCAGCAGCACCAGTTGCTGGGTGCGGCCCACGGCGAAGGCCGGCACGATGATGCGGCCGCCGCGCTTCGCGGTCCGGTTTACCACATCGGCGAGTTTGTTGATGACGTGCCCGGTCTGCTTGTGGAGGCGGCCGCCGTAGGTGCTCTCCATGATCAGGTAATCGGCCGGGGGCATGACTTCGGGGTCGCGGATGATGGGCAGGTTGGGGCGGCCTACATCGCCCGAGAAGGCCAGGCGCACCGGCACGCTGCCCGCGGTATCGTGCAGAATCACGCACGACGATCCCAGGATGTGGCCGGCGTCGTAGGACTCGTAGCTCAGGTGGTCCGCGATGGCGTGCGGCGTGTGATACGGTACGGGCGCGAAAAGCGGCAGCGTACGCTCCACGTCCGCGGTGGTATAGAGGGGTTCCACCACGCCGTTTCCGAGCCCGGCTGCCTTGCGCTTTTCGAGGCGCTTGTTCAGGAACTCGGCGTCCTTCTCCTGAATGTGGGCGGTATCGCGCAACATCCAGCCGCACAGGTCGTTGGATGCCGGGGTGGAATAAATCGGCCCGGAAAAGCCGTGCTTCACGAGCGAAGGTAAATTGCCGCTGTGATCGATGTGGGCGTGGGAGAGCACGACCGCGTCGATCGACGAGCCGGAAAAGGGCAGGTTGCGATTTTTCGCGTCGGCTTCCTTACGCCGCCCCTGCGCCAGTCCACAATCCAACAGATACCGCTTACCGCCGGTCTCAACCAGGTGCATGGAACCGGTGACGGTGCCGGCCGCACCCCAGAACGTGAGCTTCATCAGCGCTCATGGTAGCGCATCGTCCTGCCCGTCAGGCGGGGGTTACGCGGGGCGGGTATAGCTGGGGAATTCGTGGACGGTGGCGCGGCGTCCGGGCGAGTTCCCGAGGGAGGCTCGCGGTGGGCCGGCGACGAGGGGTCTGTCGACCGCGCCGAGCAGCACGGCACCGAGCGTCGAGCCAATCGCGGTCAGAAGAAGTACGGCCGGGAGGTTGCCGCCGAGCACCAGCCAGAAGACTACGAAATTCGCAGGCAGAGCGGCCGCCAGCTTACGCAGGAAGGGCCGGGCCGAGGTGAATCCGGCTTGCATTCATGCACTATCGCATTAAAGTTGCGCATGTTGCAGGTACAAAAAGTACCAAAGGGTGCAGTGGTGCGCCAGTCGAGCGGCGCACAAGTGAGAGTTGGTACCAAATTCTGGTGATTGACACGGGAGCTCTTACGTCATACGATATTACGCGAGACGTACTAACTGTGTCAGACCCAACTTTGCTTGTACTTGCCAGCCTGGCCGATGGAGAAAAACACGGCTACGCGATGATGGAGGACATCCGCCAGTTCGCGGGTGTCCGTCTTGGACCCGGAACGCTTTACGGCGCGATCACGCGCCTCGAGGAGCGCGGCTGGATTCGGCCCGTGGAGACCGAGGACCGGCGCCAGCCCTACACGCTGACCGCCGCCGGCCGGCATTACCTGGAAGAGCAGCTTGCCTCGCTCGACCAGGTGGTGCGCACCGCAATGCGGAGGTTGAAGCACGCATGAGGCGGCTGATGCGATGGGCCGCGCGGCTGTATCCGGCGGCATGGCGGGCGCGCTATGGCGACGAGTTGGAAGTTCTGCTGGAGGATACCGGGGCGCGCTGGACAGACCTTTTGGACATCTTGCGGGGAGCGTTACTCATGCAGCTGAGCGGGATCGGTTTCTGGAAGATCGCGGCGGGCTTCACGCTGGCGGGCGCGCTGATTTCGGGAGTGTGGTCGCTGACGGTGCCGGATCGGTATGTTTCGAGCGCGGTGCTGAGGATTGGGGAGCCCGATGCGGGCGCAACGCTGGAAGCGCGACCGCGAATGCTGGACCGGCTACAAGCATTGCAGCGCACCGTATTCGCGCGCCAGTCGTTGTCGAACATCATCGTGCGGCAGGGGCTCTACGAGCGCGAACGCGCGAGGGATCCGCTGGAAGAGATCGTGCAGAAGATGCGGAATCGCGACTTGCGCGTGCAGTTGCTGAACAATACGCATTTCGCCGTGAGTTTCGCGAGTGACAATCCGGCGGCGGCGCAGGCGACGGTACGCGCCGTGGTCGCGGCCCTCGCCGAGGCCAACGTGAAGGCGGAACCGCGACGCGCGTTGACTCTGGAAGTACTCGATCCGGCCAGTTTGCCGGCTGCTCCCGACGGACCGGACCGGGGCCGGATGATCCGCAACGGTGTGGCGGCGGGGCTGGCACTTGGCATCCTGTGCGGCGTGTTGTGGTCGCTGGTGCGCGGACGAAGGCAATGGAGCTGGAATCGCATTGGCGGATTCGCGACGGCGGGGATGGTGCTCGGCATTACGATCGCGGTGCTGCTGCCCGACGAGTACGTTTCCACGGCAGTGCTGCGCGCGTCGGACGGCGAAAAAATGGAGGCGGCGCTGCAGGCGGCGTTTTCGGATGCGTCGCTCAGCGACGTGATTGAGAGAAATCAACTGTACCGATCGGACCGGCGGTCGGGCGCGATGGGGCAGGCGATCGGGAAAATGCGCAACACCGCGATCCGCGTTCAGATGGTGACGCTGCCGGATGCGCACACGCGCGCGTTCACACTGTCCTTCCAGTACACAGACCGCTACAAGGCTCAAGCCGCGACGCGCGATCTGGTGGCACGGATCGTGGGAGGGATGCCGGCAGAGGTGCTGGATCCTCCGAGCATGCCACAGGCGCCGACTTCTCCCAATCGACTGCAGATCGCACTATTCGGCATTGTCGCGGGCGTACTGCTCGGCATGGCGGCATCGCGCTTCCGGCGGCCGACGGCTGCGACAGTGTGAAGGGGCAAATTACCATCCGCTTCTTAACGGTCGCGGCTCGGATTGCGGGCGGTGCGGTGGGGAAATCTCTACGGTAGAAGTTGGTGGACGACGGGGGGATCGAACCCCCGACCTCTGCATTGCGAACGCAGCGCTCTCCCAGCTGAGCTAGTCGCCCACTTCTGTAGATCAATTACAATATAGCAGATGGCAGGCCTCCAAATCACTAGACAACTTCTCCGAATGCGCCGCGATTGGGACCGGCGCGCGAGAGAGAATGCCCGCCACTACGTGGTGACCGGCCAGCACCAGTGGTCGGACGAGGAGTTCTTCCAATCCGGCCAGATCACGCTCGAAGAAGAGATTCTCAATGACCTGCCGAACATCTGTCAGGGTAAGAACCCCAGGGAGATGAAGGTGTTGGAAATCGGCTGCGGGGCCGGCCGGGTGACACGGGCCTTTGCGGGATTTTTCGGCGAAGTCTACGCGGTCGATATCAGCCGGGAGATGGTGCGCCAGGCGCGCGAGGCGGTCGCCGGATTTCCCAACACCCACGTATTCCAAAACAATGGGAAAGATCTATCGGTAGTCAATCGCGGCTGGCGCAGCCGCCTGGGAATCGGCCCGCGGCTCGCGGTGGACTTCGCGTTTTCGATTATCGTTTTCCAGCATATTCCGAGCCGGAAGATCATCGAGAACTACGTTCGCGAAGTGCACCGCATGCTGCGGCCTGGAGGACTGTTCAAGTTCCAGGTGCAGGGGTGCGCGGTGGATGAGGCCGAACCGGACCACAGTTGGATCGGGTCCTCTTTCACCGAAGCGCAGGCCCGGGAGATGGCCGAACGCTGCGGCTTCGAAATGCGCCACCAGTATGGGGCAGGCGACCAATACTATTGGCTTTGGTTCTTTAAGCGGTGAATTCCTTAGCCTGAATTCCTTAGATCCCGGGATGATTTAGCGGTCGGATTTTTCCGGTACAGCTTCGTCGGGCAATTTCTGTTCACGGCGCGAAGCCCAGTATTTGCGCATTCGCTCCGAGACTTCTTGTCGCTCTGAGGAGTTCATCGATTTTCGCCCGCGGCGCTTAACAGGCTTAGGCAGAACCGGAACGGACCCGGCGGTCCGCTGCAACTCTTCCAGCGAAGCGATCACTCGCTCGAGCTTTTCCTTCTCAGCGTATAAATCCTGAATTGCTTTGTATAAATCCATCGCGTCTCATCGGCCCCTCGTTCGAGGGGCCAAGATAGTCAACTGAATGTTACATCGGATGGGCGATGCAATTCTACAAAAATACTCCCACTACCGGGTTAAAAATGGCCAGTGTGGTACCAATTTCATACCATATTTGGTAATGGACAGGTATAGCACTAAAGCTAGTAGGAGGAGTACGGGGATGACGATGGTCATGGTCTTCCTCCAGGGGAATCTCCGGTTCTCGCGATGCAGTACCAGTAGGTATCCTGCAAAAATGCCGACGTAAAACAAGAGGCACATCGGTGTCGCGAAGAGCATCAGATTGAAGACGTCCGGCGTGGGGGTGACGATCGCAGCGATGATGAAGATGGCTAGAATCGCGTAGCGGCTATGATTAATGAGGAAGGACGGCGTCGTGATCCTCAATAAAACCAGAAGAAATATAATTACCGGTAACTCAAAGACTAATCCTACGCCGAGAGTTACATTGACGAATAAGTTGAAATACTCGGTAATAGAAACCATCGCGACCACATGATTTCCCTGACCGATACTCAAGAGAAACGTGAGGCCATAGCGAAAAACCACGAAATAGGCGAAGATTCCGCCGGTGATAAATAGGCCGGCCGTACCGAGTACGAACGGTGCAGCCCACTTCCGCTCATGGCGGTAAAGACCGGGTGAAATGAAGGCCCAGACCTGGTAGAGCACCCAGGGCGAAGCGAGGAAAATCGCACAGAGGACCGGCAGCTTGAACCAGATGACGTTGAACGCCTCCATCGGTTCGATCTGGACGAGGTTCTGCTCTTTGTAACCGAGCGTCTTCAGCGCCGCGACGGCGGGCTGACAGACGAAATCCCACAGCGCGTTGGTGTAAATGAGGCTGACCATGAACGCGACAGCCACACCCATCAGGGAGCGGATGATCCGCGAGCGCAGTTCTTCCAGGTGTCCGAGGAACGACATGCGCAGCATGCCGTCGTCATCCTCGTCGTCGCCGCCGCCGCCGCTGCCGCCGGAAGGCGGTGGCGGAGTCTTCCCTCCCCCGCCGGGCCGGCGGGAGACGGTCGCAACAGCGGTCGTGGAAGGAGGGTGTGCAGCCGATGCGGCCGGAGCGGAAGGCTCCGGCTCATGCGGATATCCATCCTCGTAGGTGTCCAGGGACTCGGCCGGCTCAACCGTATTCTTGGCCGTTACCGGGTCGGTCGGCGCACTGGAACCGCTGTGCCCAGGGGTAGGCGTACGGCCCTCCGGGGGAACAGCGGTCCCCTTTTGCTCTTCAGATGGATTCATCAGTTATGCGTTATGTTCGGACGGAGTGACCTTCGCGTGGGGATCGTGACCCGAAGTTTCGGGGACATGCCCGCTTTCTTCTTTTACCGCGACGGCTTCCGTGCCGTGAGCAACCGTGCCTTCCGGCAAACCGGCTGGTGATTCAGCGTCCTGAGTTGCGGATGCGCTTATGGTGGATGGGGTGGTGGCAGTGGAATCGTAGGTTTCGTTACCGTAAGAACCCTCATACGTGGATTCATACGACGAGTAATCGTAGTTGTACGTATCGGCTTGATACTGATTGGTGACTTCGCGGAACGATTCCGTCTCCTGCTCCAGGCTTTTCATTTCACGATCGAACGTAGACTTGAGTTCGTTCGACGCACGGCGGAATTCAGTCAGCGCTTTTCCCACAGTCCGACCCAGCTCCGGCAGTTTCTTCGGGCCGAAGAGGATCAGGGCCAGGAAAAAGATGAAGACCGTCTCCGGCCAACCCAGCGGACCCATCGTTTAGTTCCTCCCAGATTTAAGGCTTCTCAGGCCCATCATAACACGCGGAGAAATAAACGCCGCCTGCGGGGTGCGCCCGCCAGGGTGCATGATGGGAAGCGATGCCGGTCACGTTTGACGCCACTTGCGTTTTTTGCCGGATTGCCGCTGGAATACTGCCCGCCGCAATTGTTTACGAGACCGAAGACGTGGTCGCGTTCCTGGATACACGGCCGCTCTTCCCGGGCCACTGCCTGCTGATTCCCCGCCCGCACTTTGAGACCCTGACGGAGTTGCCTGAAGATCGCGTAGCTCCGCTCTTCGCGGCGGCGCGCCTGTTGAGCACGGCGGTGGAGAGCGCGCTCGGCGCCGAGGGTAGTTTTGTCGCGATTAACAATCGTGTCAGCCAGAGCGTGCCGCATCTTCATGTCCACATCGTCCCGCGCCGGCGAAAGGATGGGTTAAAAGGCTTTTTTTGGCCCAGGCGAACGTATGGTGATAAAGACGACTTCGAAAAAACCCATCTCGTATTGCGACAGACGGTAGAACGTTTGTTGCAGTCCAGTTGATTTTGCGGTGTTCTCCGTATACTCCAGTCATGCGTTGCTGACAGCGCAGTTCCGCGTAGTCAGACGGATTACAGACAGGAGAAACACGGGAAATGTCCAGATCTTACGGAAAGTTCTTATTTGGAGGCCTTTTTGGCTGCTTATTCATGTTCCAGGGAATGCTCCAGGCGGCCTCCGGCTGTAACACGGGCCAACTCTTCGGCACCTATAACGTCGAGGTCGGCAGCATAGGATTTCAAGGCGCCATCACACTTCCACCCACCACCACCACGGCACCGGTCATCGGTTTTGCCAACAACCCCAACAGCCTTTCTGGAAAGATCGCAGGCTTGGGCCGCTATTACTTCGACGGTACCGGCAACATAATTGGCGTGACGGCGGCGAGTTCCACCTCCCCGGCTGTTACCCTCAATGTCGGCACCTACTCGGTGAACACGGATTGCTCCGCGTCGGTCAAGTTCACCTCCGCCGCAGCCTATGACCTCTTCCTCGCCAACAATGGACAGGAAGCCGTGTACGTGCGGACCGATGCATCGGGCGGCAGCGAGTTTGGCATCCTGCGCCGCGCCGGGGCCTGTGTATCCTTGAGCGGCAGTTATACATTCCAAGTGGGCGGCGTCAGCACGCAAAGTCCGACGTCGGGTCCAACCGGGGCATATGCCTATTCCGCCGCCGGCACCCTGGCCCTCGATGGTATCGGCAACTTTAACCTGGCGGAAAGCCTGGTCACCTCCGCCGGCCCGCAGAAATCCACGGCGAGCGGCACTTACACCGTTGGCGGCGATTGCAGCGTAACGTTGAAATTTAACACTACGGGGAACTCCTCGAACTTTGCAACGCCGACTTCGTTCCGCATCCTGATGGTGGATAGCACCACGGGAATGATCGCGCTCCAACCGACCACTACCGACACTCTGACGGGCACGCTGACGGGACAGTAACGCAGACCGCAAACGCAGAACCGCGGCCGCAAGGGCTTTCCTTGCGGCCGCGGTTTGTTGTGCAGGTACTTTTACTGTCCCTGGGCCAGCGTGTAACCGGCGACGCCATCGAAATTGCGAAGCGTTTCGGTGACCGCGATATCGATGCCGGCGTCGGAAATGCGGCGCGCCACATCGAGCAGTTTGCCCATATCGGTGGCGCCATCGGCCATGAAGCGGCAGCGGAAGCTATCGGTGCAGAAGGTCTCCGCCCTGCCCGCGGGCCACACCTTCACGCCGCGATTGTCGATCATCTGCAGTTTCACGCCATCGCCCGCCAGTTTGCCGACAGCGTCGGCGAGCGTGTTGGCATTGCGCGAGGGCCAGTAGACGAACACGTCGATGCCTTTCAACTCCGTCGCGACCGCGGGACGCTCCGCCTGCGCCACCGCCGCCGCCTTTTCGGGACGGTGTGCGTAGGTCACCGGCTTCAGGATGTTCGGCTTCTGGCCGATGCGCTCGATCACGGCCGCCGCGAACTCCTTGGTCCCCACCTTCTTCGAACTCACGCCTTCGGTGAAGACGTCGTACGTGTGCACGCCGTCTTCGATAGTGCGCAGCCAGGCGTTGTGCACCTTGGCCGCGGCTTCGGGCTGATTGATGTGCACCAGCATGAGCACGGCACCCAACAACAGGCCCGAGGGATTGGCCAGGTTCTGCCCGGCGCGGCGCGGGGCCGAGCCGTGAATGGCCTCGAACATCGCGCACTTCTCACCGATATTGGCCGAGCCCGCGAGGCCCACCGAGCCCGCGATCTGCGCCGCCACGTCGCTCAGAATGTCGCCGTAGAGGTTGGGCATCACGATCACGTCGAAGGCCTCGGGCGTGTCGGCCATCTTGGCCGCGCCGATGTCCACGATCCAGACTTCCTTTTCGATATCGGGATACTGCGGCGCCGATTTCGTCGAAGACCTTGTGGAACAGCCCGTCGGTCATCTTCATGATGTTGTCCTTCATGAAGCAGGTGACCTTCTTGCGATTGTGCAGGCGCGCATATTCGAACGCGTAGCGCACGATCTTCTCGCTGCCGGGACGCGAAATCAGCTTGATGCAGGACATCACTTCCGGCGTGTTCTGATACTCGATGCCGGCGTACAGATCTTCCTCGTTCTCGCGCACGATCACCACATCCATGTTGGGATGCTTGGTGTCGATGAACGGGTGGTAGGAAACGCACGGGCGCACATTGGCATACTGCCCCAGCGTCTTACGCGTGGTCACGTTCAGGCTTTTGAAACCGCCGCCCTGAGGGGTGGTGATGGGAGCTTTGAGGAAGACCTGGGTGCGCAGGAGCGAATCCCAAGCGCTGGGTTCAATGCCGGCCGAGTTGCCGCGCAAATAGACCTTTTCGCCGATTTCAATGGTCTCAATCTCGAGAGCCGCGCCCGTCGCTTCCAGGATCTGGAGGGTGGCGTTCATGATTTCAGGACCGATGCCGTCGCCGTGGGCGACCGTGATAGGAGTCTTCTTGGCCATAAGCGGAATACTAAGGATATTGGAATGCACCACATCACGCAACAGGATGCAGTAGTCTTTTTCTACAAAATCTTGTCTCAGCATTGAGCGAGCGCGCTAAATGCCCCTTACATCCCACCTCAAAGAGCGCGTTTCAGCGCTTTGCGGTAGCCCTCAAAGGCGGACCGCCCTGATGCCGTCAGTTGGAGCAGCGTCTGCGGCACCTTGCCGCGAAATTTCTTCTCGACGGTCACGTACCCGGCCTCGTCCAGTCGTGCCAGATGGCTGGAAAGCGTGCCTTTGTTCAGCCCGGTCTCGTGCTGCAGGTTCATCAGGGCACACGAGACTACAGATGCGGGTTACCCGTCGGCCAAGTGTCGAGCCCACTCGCGCAATGCTCGCAACCGATTCCGTGCTTCTCGATGCCGTGATAGCTAAACCCGCGCCAGTTAATCTCCTTTGGATCTGGGAACTCGCTCGCGCAAGGCGTCTCTCGGTCCGCATCGATAAACCAATGGCATCGGGCAACTTCGGTATCCCCATTCGCCGGATCGGTAAAAATAATTTCCTGGTTGTACGGGCAGGGATTCTTCACTGTGCGGTTTCTTCGCTCGCGAAGTGGCCCCCAGACGATGTCGAGGCTGCCCGAGTGGTATTTTTCCAGCAGTCGCTCATCCCAAAACACGCGCCGAAGATGCCATTCGCACAGCCAGCCTCACTTCCACGGACTCTTCCGGTGTACCATTGGAATTGAGGGATGCCATGCTTAGCCTAGACCAACTCTCGCAGCGGATCTCGGAACTCGCAGCGGATCGCGTTGCCGTCGGCGATTTTCTGAATTGGTTTCGTGAGGCATCGCGAGACTTCCACCTCTGGGCCGACAACGATTTACGCACCGCAATTTGGGACGTGGAATCGATCCTATCGGAATATCAATTTGCCGATCTCGATGCCTATGGCCTGAAAGTGGAGTTGGCGAACGCTGTGCGCCCTTTTCCTCCTGTCTACGCAAATAGCTCCGGCGAATCAAGTTTTTTTTGCACCTCTGGAAATAATGCCTCTTGCGAGTTCACACGCGTAGAAGCGTAAGCGGAACCTCCGCTACCCTTTTTCCGTCCACCAATGCTTGGATGAAATAGGTTCCCAAAGACCCCAACGGCGTTAGCTCCAGATTGAAAGTGGTAGTCATCATGAAGGCACCAGGGCCAGTTTTTAGAATGTTTCTGCCATATCTAAAGGGGGCTTCGGGTGCGTCCGCTACGATGATCGATTCACCGTTCGCCTTATACTCAATCATCTGCACTTTCAGCGCATGATCCTGCAAGTCCGACGGTTCAGAGTGCAGGTAGGTAAGTGCGAAGAACCTAACAGCTTGGGAAAGCCGCCCACATCGGATAATGTCCAGAATGCGAACAGCAGTGGTTCCTCCGTCAGCCTCCTGCAAGACCGCTTCGCAGATCAATAAGCTAGTGGAAGTTGGGTCCGGCATGCGCACACCTCCAGTGTTTCCCGTGCTTTGCGGATTGCGTGTCGAAATTGGATAAGATGGGGCTGCCAACAAAGCCCACCAATCCGTGATCGCAACACGGGCTGCAGCAGACGAGCCGCCCGGCCAAAACCGAGCGGCGTTCGTGTTTTAGTATACCCTTTGGAATCAGGCCTGTCACGCCGCTTCAGGCGCTTCAGGCGCTAGCAGCCCTGTCAGCCAAGTGTATTCTTACCGAAAGTCCCTGCAGGAGGGACGCGTTTTAGGGTTTGCGCAGTTCGTTGTTGAGGTCTTCCAGCGCCTGGTCGCGGCGCTCGCCTTCCAGGTCCTTCTGCAAGCGGCGCAGGGCCACGCCGACCACGTCGCGGTGATGCAGGCGTGGAGCCGAAGTTCTCCTGCAAGCTGCAGCCAGAGGTCGTGGGCGCGGTCCAGGTCCTCCGGCCACAGGCGCGGCGGATGCGGTCCCAGGTTGACGTAGACCGACGGCCGGTCCGGGCGTGATGATTTCGAGCGAGAAGGGATGGCGCGGCTCGGGCAGCTTTTCCCAGGCCAGGCCGATGCGGCGCGCCAGTTCTTCGGAATCCATCTTCGGCGGAAACGCCCGTCACCAGGCGCGAGGCCTTCAGCTTGGCGGCGGTCTGCACCATGGCGTCGAACGGATCGACGCCCGGCACCACCAGCAGGTCGACGGTCTTGCCGTCCTTCTCCGCCATCGTGACCACGGCTCGAAAGCAGTTCCTTTTCGTAGTCGGAAAAGAGCTGCTGGTCGGAGAGTTCGTATTCGCCGGCGCCGGTCGAGACCGGACGCACGGTCATCACCACGATGTCGTGGCGGCGCAGGTTGGTCTTCTCCAGCACGGTCTGCAGGTGCGCCATGCGGTGGTAATCGCGCACCGCCACCAGCACGCAGCCGGGACGCGCGTGCACGGTTTCGGCGGTGATCTCGGGCTGCATGTCGAGGTTGAACTCTTCGAGGCCGTGCTTCTTGTCCGGCGCGCTTGCGGCGCGTTGATGCGCTCGGAGATGGTGAAGATGATGAACAAGGACGATGGTGAAGCCGACGCCGTAAATGGTGGCGATCTGCTTGGAGAACAGGTTCGCGATGGCCACCAGGAAGAGCATCAGCGTGGTGAGCGCCAGGCCGACCGGGATTTCGCGGCCGCCGATGCGCGAAATTGACCGGGCACCTTGTATTCCTGATCGTGCCGGTGGTAGCGCAGCACCAGCACGCCCAGCGATTTCAGGAAGAAGCTCCAGACCACGCCGAAGGCGTAGGCTTCGCCGAGCAGGTAGACGTCGCCGCGGCTCAGGAAGATGGTGAGCGATCTGCAGCAGCGCGATCAGGTTGATGATGCGGTACGTGGTGCCGAAGCGCTGCTGCGGTTTGCGGAACCAGTCGAGCAGGACGCCATCCTCGGCCACGCGGTTCATGACGCCGTTGGCGCCGATGATCGAGGTATTGACCGCGCCGGAGAGAATCAGCACGCCCACGATCACCACGAAGATGTGGAAACAGCAGGCGCAGCATCGTGCGGGCCCGCCAGGTGCATGGCGAGGCCGCCCAGCAGGTTGTCGACATACTGCGCCGCGCTTGTCGTCCGGAATGATCATGCCCGCGAACAGCGTGATGACGCCGGTGCAGACCACGGCGTAGATGCACACGAGGTTGCCGGTGTAGCGCAGGTTCTTCAGCTTGGGATAGGCGATTTCGCGATAGACCTGCGCCAGGGTTTCGAAGCCGCTCATCGACAGCAGCGAGTGGCCGAAAGCGATGATGATCGCGATGACGCCGATCTGCGGCCAGATGGTGCCCTGGAACCAGCCGAGGGCGTCGGGCGCTGAAGTGCAGATTTGCGGGCACCGGCGCGGGCGGCAAGCTGACCTTGCGGCGCCAGCAGCAGCGTAATGCGGGCACCAGATCAGGAAGGCGACCACCATCACGGTGGTGATCTGCATGATGCGCAGCGCCTTGCCGCTGGATTCGTGGATGCCCTTGATGTTGCTCCACCAGAAGTAGACGGTGACCAGCACGCCGAAACCGGCGGCGAACGATGTTGGGCGACACGTGTGCCGAGATGTGGCTCAACTCCGCGAGTTCGTTGAGCAGGCGGCCGAGGTACTGGCCCGCGCTGACCACGCTGATGGGTCCGGTGAGGATGTAGTCGAAGATCAGCGACGAGACCGAGAGCCGCGCCATGAAATGGTCCCATGGCGTCGCGCACCACGACGTAGACGCCGCCGCGCACGAACATGCTGCTCGATTCCATGTAGACCGAGCGGACCGCGAAGCTGAACAGCATGACGCCGAGGATGAACCACGGCGGCGCTCTTGCCGATGGCGTGCTCGGCGATGCCGCCGGCGTAAAAGGCGGACGATGCCAGGTCGCTCAGTACGATGGCGGCGGCGCGCCAGAACGAGATGAAGGAAAGTGCTACGGTGGTGGCGACCACCACTTTCGCAGTGGAAGATCGCTCCGTCTCAGAGGGCATACGGTTCCCAGTCACGTATTACAGACAGCCTGTATTCTACAATAGCGCGGTAGCGTAGCCTCTAGCGGATCTGCGAAAACGGCAGCGGGCTGACCAGATAATTGCTGATGTTGGAGACAATCTCCGCATCGGAGAGTCCCGGTGTGGTGCGCAGACGCTGCCATTCCGGATCGGCGCCAAACGCCTTCCAGACTTTGTCGCGCCCGGCCAGATCTTCGTAAGACAGCATGTACATCAGGTTGGGCTGCCGCGCACCCACGATGGTCTCGCCGAAGAACACCGGCTGTCCGCCCGAGCGCTGGAAGGCGCCGATCTCGCCATCGTTGAACATTTTGACTTTCTTGCGCAGGGTGCCGGTGTTGTTCGATTCGTACATGCGCAGTTCGAAGAGCCGCGCGGCACGCTTGCCGTCGGAGGGCGGCGGCACGATCGCCGGATAGCCATCGAAGGCGCGCAACAGGCTGCTCTCCATGCGTTCGTAATTCAATCCGGGCTGCGCGTTGTAGGCGTCGAGCGCCTTCTGGTATTCGGCGTCGGCGGCCAGTTTGGCCTGCGCCTGTTCGATCCCGGCCAGGTTCGGATAACTCACGAGCACCAGTAGAAACGGTCCGTCCGACGCGATCGTGCTGAGGAATGCGCCGACCGGCCCCATTCCCGCGCGCTGAAAAGCCGCCGCCTGCTGTTTCAGAAAATCGACGCTACGTTGGCGTTGGTTTTCGGCGCTGTTGCGTAGCTGGTAGCGGCGGAATTCGAGGATCGCAGGCTTCGGCGCGTCGGCCGCCGCTGCGTTCCCGGCCGCGACACTGGCCGCTGCCGCCGGAAGAAATGCCCGTCTGGTCATAGCAAATGCATCGTAACAGAGTGCGCGCGGCGGCCGCGTGTCTAATTCCCGGTGGGAGCCTTTTCGGCGCGATCCACCACGAGCGTCTCGATCGGGGCCGTACCGCGTTCCAGGCGCAGCCCCAACCTGCCCAGCCCTTCGTTGAATGCGTCGAGGATTCCCGCCTCCATATCGCCTGCCGGGTTCACCGGCTTGAGGGATACTTCGAGGATCAATTCATAGCGGCCCTTCAACGCCGTCATGTCGATGACCGGCAGGGACAACGGGGCCACCTTGTCCAACAGATCGGCAAGTCCCGCGAGGCTGATGCTGGGAGCGTGCCACTGTTGCGACCGGTTACGGCCCTCGGTTTCCAGAACCGTACCCATGCGAGGGTTGGCGATTCGAGTGGTGGAACCAACACCATCCGGGTTCGGCGTCGTGCGGGTCTGAACGTCGCCGAAGAAGTCGAGGGCGGACGGAGCATCACGGTCCGCTATCGCCGGTCCGGCGGGCTTGAGGGTGATCCCGCCCTTCGCCATCACAAGGGCATAGATCTCCTGCCGGCTGGTGGCGCGATGGAGCGCGACCTGGAAACGTTCGGCCAGCAGGGTCTGGAGCATGTCCGGAACCCGATCTAGCCCGAAGTTCCCGCTCTTTTTGACGCCATTTTCCCCGTAAGATCTTGAAGAATTTGAACATTCGGGTTTTAGCGGGGTGCGCAGTGTACCCATGTAATTAGACATATATGTCTTGTTTAAAGGCTAACATAGTTGTATAGTAGACCCATGTACGTCGAATCTGTCCCCAACCGCAACTCTCCTCCCGCCATCCTCCTCCGTGAATCGGTCCGCATCGGCTCCAAGGTTCACAAGCGTACCCTCGCCAATCTCTCCTCCTGGCCCGCCTCTCAAGTCGATCTCTTGCGCCGCGTCTTGAAGGGGGAGGATCTGATCGCCCGCCAGCAAGCCTTTCAGATCCTCCGCTCGCTTCCGCATGGCCATGTCGCCGCCGTCCTCGGCACTCTTCGCCATCTCGGCCTTCACGATCTGCTCTCCCGCACTCGTTGCCCCGAGCGCGATCTCATCTGCGCCCTCATTACCGCCCGCATCCTCGATCCTCGCTCCAAACTCGCCACGGCCCGCGGCTTGGATGAGGAGACCGCTTCCAGTTCCCTGGCCGAGTCGCTTCATCTGGCTTCGGCCACGGCCGATGATTTATACGAGGCTATGGATTGGTTGCTGCCACGGCAGGAGCGCATCGAGCAGGCTCTCGCCAAGCGTCACCTCTCTGATGGTTGTCTGGTGCTCTACGATGTGACTTCCACTTACTTTGAGGGCCATCACTGTCCACTGGCGCGCTTCGGCCACTCGCGCGACGAGCGTAGCGGCAATCCGCAAATTGTCTGTGGCTTGCTCACCAATGCCGAAGGTTGTCCCGTAGCCATGGAGGTGTTCCCCGGCAATACCGCCGACCCTAAGACGGTCGCCGCGCAAGTACGCAAGCTGCGGGAGCGTTTCGGCCTGCAGCGATTAGTGCTGGTGGGTGATCGCGGCATGCTTACCACCGCCCGCATTCGCGAGGACCTCCAGCCGGTGCCCGGTCTGGAGTGGATTACGGCATTGCGCGCGCCGGCCATCAAGAAACTGGCGTCCGATGGCGTGCTGCAACTGTCCCTGTTCGACCAGACGGACTTGGCTGAGATCGCTCACCAGGCGTTTCCTGGCGAGCGTTTGATCGCCTGTCGCAATCCTCTGTTAGCTGCCGAGCGTTCGCGCAAGCGGGGAGAGTTACTGGCCGCAACCGAAAAAGAACTGGAGAAGGCCAAGGCCGCCACGCAGCGGAAGACTCGACGACTGCGAGGCAAAGAGCGAATCGCCGTCGCCGTCGGTAAGGCGCTGGGACATTACAAGATGGCCAAACATTTTCACTATCGCATCCGCAGCAACGGATTCACCTATGAACGCAACCAGGCGAGCATCGACCGGGAGGCTGCGCTGGACGGGATCTATGTCATCCGTACCACGGTGCCAACGGCATCGGCATCTAGCGAACAAGCGGTCCGCCACTATAAAGAGCTCGCCAATGTCGAGCGGGCGTTTCGCAGCCTGAAGAGTGTGGACCTAAAGATCCGGCCCATCCACCATCACCTGGAGGAACGTGTCTGCGCACACGTGTTCCTCTGCATGCTGGCATATTACGTGGAGTGGCACATGCGCCAAGCGCTGGCCCCGATGTTGTTTGACGACGACGAGCCGGCCGCCGGTGAGGCGCTGCGCACCTCCATTGTGGCGCCCGCGCAACGCTCCCCATCGGCGAAAGAGAAAGCACAGAGTAAAACCTCCCACGACGGGATGCCGGTGCACAGCTTTCAGACCCTCCTACAAGATCTCCGCACCGTAGCCCTCAATACGGTTCAGATGGGCGAGGAAACCTGCCAGATGGTCACTGCCCCCACCCCAGTACAGCAGCGTGCATTCGACCTGTTGAAAGTCTCTTGTCGAGCCTGAGTGTACCCAGTAGGCAACCCTCGCCGTCTGGCCTATCTCTCAAACAATCAATCACTTCCTGTTCATCAAGAGCGGGAACTTCGATCTAGCGGTTCTCCGGATGGAATCTTCGCGGCGATGTCGAATCGCGTGGCGCTCGCGTCCAGGAGCCACGGCGGTCCCTGGATCCGCTCCGGAGAGAAACCAAAGGCGTATCCGATCAGAGTGCGGAGAGTCGCGCACTCGATGGTGACGCGCGCGGGATCCAGCTTGATGGACTGAGGGCAAACGCCGTCATACCAGGGGGACAGGCGCACGGACGCGACTTCAAATCGTGCCGGGGCAAGCGCCAAGGCGCAGAGCGTCCAAAATGCGGGTCTCATGCCCGAATGACGCGCGCCCGAAGCCAAGCGTGGAACGCAGCGCACTTTAGCGCTATATAGACTATAGTGGAGAGGAATCCGATGAAATTATCCCTCGTCTTTTTTTGCGTCGCCGCCTGTTCCGCGGCCGATCTCACTGGCAATTGGGCCTCCGGCAATACCGGCGCCGATGGCGTCGCCCGCAAGGTCTACTTCGACCTGAAGCAGGATGGCGCGCGCATAACCGGCCATATCCGCTCCACGCAGTTCTACTACACGATCAAGGAAAGCACCGGCGACGCATCGGGCTTCACGCTGACCGGCGGCATGATGGATGGCAAGAGCGAACGCACCGTCCGCTATGAGGGCAAGCTCGAGGGCGAGGAGCTCCACCTGGGCACGCGCCGCAACGCCACCGCGCCGCTCAGCCAACTGGTGGCGCGCCGCGTGCCCGATGGCGAAGGCGCGTATCCTGCGCGGATACCTCCACCCGCCCTGCACAAGGTGCCCGCCAACGGCCTGGCCAAGACGCCGCCGATGGGTTGGAACAGCTGGAACAAATTCGCCGGCCGCGTGGACGATAAGAGCGTCCGCGACATGGCCGACGCCATCGTCACCAGCGGCATGCGCGACGCCGGCTACGTCTACGTCAACATCGACGATACCTGGGAGGGCGAACGCGACGCCAAGGGCAATATCACCTCCAACAAGAAGTTCCCCGACATGAAGGCGCTGGCCGATTATGTCCACGGCAAGGGCCTCAAGCTCGGAATTTACTCCTCACCCGGCCCCAACACCTGCGCCGGCTACGAGGGCAGCTACGGGCACGAAGAGCAGGACGCCAAGACCTGGGCGGCCTGGGGCATCGATTATCTGAAGTACGACTGGTGCGGCGCGCGCAACCTTTATACCGACGACGAAATGCAGGCCGTTTACCAGAAGATGGGCGATGCGCTGCGCGCCGCCGGCCGCCCGATCGTCTACAGCCTCTGCCAGTACGGCCGCGCCGACGTGTGGAAGTGGGGACCCGAGGTGGGCGGCAACGCCTGGCGCACCACCGGCGACATCCGCGACACCTGGGATTCCATGACGAACATCGGGTTCAAGCAGAACGAACTCGCCCAGTGGGCCGCGCCCGGCCACTGGAACGATCCCGACATGCTCGAGATCGGCAACGGCGGCATGAATGACGACGAATACCGCACGCACATGAGCCTCTGGTCGATGCTCGCCGCGCCGCTGCTGGCCGGCAACGATCTGCGCACGGCTTCCCCCGGGATCCTGGCCATCCTCACCAACCGCGACGTGATCGCGATCGACCAGGACAAGGCTGGCAAGCAGGGCCATCGAGCCTGGAAATCCGGCGATCAGGAAATCTGGGTCCGCGAGCTCTCGGGGCGGCGACCGGGCGGTAGCCGTCTTCAATCGCGGCGCCGGGAACTCCGACGTGAAGGTGAAGTGGGGCGAACTGGAGATGAAAGCTCCGGCCAAGGCGACGAATCTCTGGTCGCATCAGGAGGAGAAGCTTCAGGGGAGCGAGCTTACGACATCAGTCGCGTCGCACGGGGTGGTGCTGCTGCGCGTGCACTAAGAAAATGTGTGGGCTGCATTACAATGGGCCTACATGAAAGCGGTCGACAGATCGGTCGCACCGGATGTGCGTCACCGTTACGCGCGGCGTCTGGCGCACACGTTTTTCATTCGCTTCCACATGAGCCTGATCCTGACTGCCGTGATTGGCTCGGGCGTCCTCACCAGCAAAGGGCTGCTCACTTTGGGAATGCACTCCCTTCGGCTGCGCTACCCGCTTGGAGTGCTGGCATCGTACCTGGCCTTTTTGCTGCTGGTGCGGATCTGGATCTGGTATGTTTCGATTGCGGCGGCGAAGACCGCCCTGGGCGGCTTCGACCTGAGCGGCAATATAGACTTGGATTGCGGCGGCAGTTCAACTGGCGACGGTGGCGGCTTTAGCGGCTTCGGAGGGGGCGATTCGGGCGGCGCGGGCGCCAGCAGTTCGTGGGACGCCGAGGTCCCAACGGCTCCTTCGAGTTCCTCGGGATGGCTGCCAAAACTGGATTTCGATTGCGACCTGGACGACGGCTGGTGGATTCTTCTTCTGCTGGCGGCCCTGGTCTTCGCAATCCTCGGCGCGGGAGGTTATCTGATCTACGCGGCCCCGCACATTCTCCCGGATGCCGCGGCGCAAGTCCTGCTGGCCAGTGCCCTGACCCGCATCTCCAAACAACCGGAAGATAGCTGGATGACCGGGGTGATCCGCTCCACGTGCATTCCCTTCGCCGTGGTCCTGATCCTGGCTTCCGTCCTCGGTTGGGAGGCCCACCGCCATTGCCCGGCGGCCGTGCGCCTGATCGACGTCTTCCGTTGCGGCACCCTATAATCGGTGCATGCCGAGACTAGCGCTTCTTCTCCTGCTGTCTGCCTGCTTATGGAGCCAGCCGGCCGACCGCTGGAAGGACCTGCGCTTTCTGGTCGGAGAGTGGACCGGCGAAGGCGGCGGCGGTAGTGTGGGCCAAGGCATGGGAGCATACTCGTTCCTGCCCGAACTCGGCGGTAAGATTCTGGTCCGCCGCAATACTGCCGACTATCCCGCTGCCAACGGCAATCCCGCCACCCATCACGAAGATGTCATGACGGTCTACCTCGAGGCTGAGGGCAAAGCTCCCGAGGCGATCTATTTCGATAGCGAAGGCCATGTCATCCACTACGCGGTAGAAATCGACCCCGCGGGCAAGTCGGTCCGCTTCGTCAGCCCCGCCCAGCCGGGCCAACCGCGCTACCGCCTGACCTACCGCGATACCGGCAAGGGTGTGGTGGACGGCCAGTTCGAAATCGCGCCCCCCGGAAAGCCAGAGGCATTTAGCCGTTATATGGAATGGTCGGCGCGCCGAAAGAAGTAATTTCGGTACTATTAACTTTCGTACTTATCTAGTACCTGCCCGGTACTATGTCGCCTTTTTCTCCACAGAGTTATGGTGCAAACTAGCCTTGATGATGTTGATCGGTGTAGCAGTACTATTGATCCTGGTCCTGGGCTTGGTAGGCCTACTGGCCCGCCGCATCGGGTCAGGTTCCGAAAGCCTTCCGGTGACCACGGAATGGCTCGGCGATCTCTCGGACGATCGTTACCGTCCGATGCTCCGCCTGTTGGATGAGACCGATATTCGGTTCCTTCGCGCGCAGAAAAGCTTCACACCTGCCATGGAAAAGAAGCTGCGCACGCAACGGGTGGAAGCCTTTCGTGCTTACCTGCACATGCTGGAATCCGACTTCAAACGGGTTTGCCTGGCATTAAAGGTGATGATGGTGCAGTCCGACTGCGACCGTCCCGACCTGGCCTCCGCGTTGGTTCACCGACAACTCACGTTTGCCTGTATCCTGTTGCACGTGCAATTCCGCCTGGTTCTTTTCCGCTGGGGAATCGCCGGAGTCGATGCTTCGGAGCTGATTCGGATGTTCGATGGTATGCGCCTGGAGCTCAAGAGCTTGGTCCCCAACGCTTCTCCTCTCGCCGCATAGACACCTGCCCCAGGTTAAAATGCGCTTTGCAGTCACTCGCAGCATTCGCCGTCCTGCTTAGTGCGTCCGCCGCGTTCGCCGACCCCTCGCCGCTGGTATCCGGCGATCCCTTGGCCTGCTTCACACGCGTTGATGGAGCCGCCACCGTCACCAGTGTCGCCGTCGCGGGCATGCCGTTTACCCACGCCCTGCATGTGAAAACCGGGGCGGTGGCCTCCACCGCCAACCCGTGGGACATACGCCCGCGATGCTTCTCCACCCAGCCCGCAAAGCTCAACGACGTGGTGGCCGTCACCTTCTGGATGCGCACCATCGAGGCGCCGGCCAATCTCGGGTTGACCAGCTTCGTGCTCGAGCGCAATGATTCGCCGTACACGAAATCCGTCACCTACACCGCCGCCGCGGGCAGCGACTGGAAGAAGTTCGAAGTCCCGTTCACGATGGTGGAGACGTATGCCGCCAACGCCTACAACTTCAGCTTTTGGGTAACCTTCCCCAACCAGGAAATCGAGATCGGCGGCCTCGCCATCCTGGATTATGGACCGGGCGTCGCGTTCTCTTCCCTCGGCCTCACCACCTGGCCCTATGACGAGCGCGCTCCCGACGCACCGTGGCGCGCCGCCGCCGCGCAGCGCATCGAGCGCTACCGGAAGGGCGATATCGTAGTGGTCGCGCGCGACGATTCGGGCCGCCCGATTCCAGGCGCGCAAGTGCACGCCCGCATGAAGCGCCACGCCTTCGGCTTCGGCACCGCCGTGGCCGGCGATGTCATCCAGCGCACCGACACCACAGGCCAGAACTATCGCGATGCCATCAAGAAGCTCTTTAACAAGGTGGTCACCGAGAACGCTTTGAAGTGGCCGACCTTCGAAAGCAACGGGCGCCAGCAGGCCGACTACATGCTGCCCTGGTTCGCCGCCAATGGAATCGATATGGTGCGCGGCCACAACGTGATCTGGCCCGCCGCCACCTACCTTCCCGCCGACGTGCAAGCCATGCTGAAGGCCAGCCCGGTGAATGCCGCCGCGCTGCGCACGAGGATCAACAAACACATCGCCGACGTGATGGGCTACACCAAGGGCAAGGTCACCGAGTGGGACGTGCTCAACGAGGCCTACACCAACAAAGACCTGCAGGCCGTGCTCGGCGATCCCGAGATGGCGTCGTGGTTCGTGCAGGCGCGGGCCGCCGACCCTGGCATCAAGCTCTACATCAACGACTACAACATCCTCGAAGCCGGCGGTTACGATATCCAACACATCAACGGCTACCAGCAGATCATCCGCGACCTGCTCGCAGCGGGAGCGCCGGTGGATGGCATCGGCCTGCAATCGCACTTCGATTCCAACCTGACAGCACCTTCGCGCGTGCTGGAGCTGCTCGATCAGTTCGCCACATTCGGCCGCGACCTCCAGGTCACCGAATTCGATGTTTCCATCGCGGATGAACAGGTACAGGCCGATTACACACGCGATTTTCTTACCGCCTGCTTCAGCCATCCAGCCATCAAGGGCTTCGTGATGTGGGGCTTCTGGGAAGGCTCCCATTGGGAGCCGCAGGCCGCGATGATCCGGCGAGATTGGTCCACCAAGCCGAACTACACGGTCTGGAACGACCTGCTCTACACGCAGTGGTGGAGCGACGTGCGCGGCGTTACCGCCGCCGATGGCACGTGGCGCACGCGCGGCTTCCTCGGCGATTACGATATCGAAGTCACCCTCAATGGCCAGACCAGCACCTATCCGCTCCGCGCCGTTTCGAATACGGAGGCGGTCTATCTCAACATCGGGAAATCAGCGGCCGGCGCGATCGCAGCCAACGGAATCGTGAACGGCGCCAGCTTTCATGGCGGCTCCGTCGCGCCCGGCGAAATCGTCACCATCTTCGGCACCGGGTTCGGTCCTGGCGACACGCGCGTGCTGTTCGATGGCATGGCCGCGCCCTTGATTTACGCCCTGGCCGGCCAGGCGAGCGCCATCGTGCCCAACGGCGTCGCCGGCACCACGCAGGTGCAGGTGGAATATCAGGGCGTCGCGACCGCGCCGGTGCCGATAACGGTCGCGGCCGCGGCGCCGGGAATTTTCCTGTGCCCCAATAAACCCGGCGTCGCGCTCGTGATCAACGCCAGCGCCGGCAACGTGATCTCCTGCAATCCCGATTTCGTGCCGCCCGGTCCCGGTTCCGTCATCACCTTCTTTGTGACCGGCGATGGAGGACTGCCTGGGGGCACGTCCTTCGGCGGCATTGCCTCGGCCAGCCGCTGCGCCGCCGATTTCGCCGGCGTGATCTATCCCGGCGTCACACAAATCAACACCTGCGTCCCCGGCTCCGTGCCGCGCGACGGCGCCGTGGAGATGATCTTCATCGCCGGCGGCGTGGCGAGCCCAGCCGCCTCCATCAACCTTCAGCCCGCCTGGACGCTGCTGTGGAGCGACGAGTTCAACGGCGCCGCCGGGACGAGTCCGGACCCAACGCGCTGGACTTACGATTTAGGCGCCGGCGGATGGGGCAACAGCGAGTTGGAGACTTACACCAACAGCACCGACAACGTCTTTCAGGATGGTGCCGGGAACCTCGTGATCCGCGCCGCCAAGACCGCTTCGGGCTACACCTCCGCACGCATCAAGACGCAGGGCAAGTTCTCCGTCACCTATGGCAAAGTCGAAGCGCGCATCAGGATTCCCTACGGCCAGGGAATCTGGCCGGCCTTCTGGATGCTTGGCGCCGATATCGATCAGGTTGGCTGGCCTGCATGCGGCGAGATCGACATCATGGAGAACATCGGCAAGGAGCCGGCCACCATCCACGGCACCGTGCACGGGCCCGGGTACTCCGGCAACAGCGGCATTGGCGCGCCCTTTACTCTTCCCGCCGGCAGCCGCTTCGCCGACGATTTCCACGTTTACGCCATCGAATGGTCCCCGCAATCGGTTGCTTTCTTCGTGGATGGCACACAGTACTTCGAAGTGACTCCCGCCAAACTCCCGGCCGGAAAGAGTTGGGTCTACCAGCATCCCTTCTTCCTCATTCTGAACGTCGCCGTCGGTGGCACCTGGCCCGGCAATCCCGACGCCACCACTGCTTTCCCCCAGCAAATGCTGGTCGATTGGATCCACGTTTCACAGCGGTAAATTCCGCTCGCCTCCCGTTCTTAGGCCAATCAGCCAGACCGTCGACGCCAGGAACCCCAGTGCCCCGGCGAACATTGCGGTGCGCACGCCAATCAGCTGCGCGAGGGCACCGCCCGCCAGTGCGCCAAGCGGCAGCACGCCCTGGAAGACCAGATGCCTCGCCGAATTGACGCGACCCAGCAGGTCGTCTGGAGTGATCTTCTGGCGCAGCGTCCGTTCATTGATGTTGTAGAGCGGCCATCCCAGGTCGCCCAATTGCGCGGCCAGCAGCAGGCCCGGTCCATGCGCCAGCGGCACCAGCAGCATCGCGAAACCGATCAAGAGGGTCGAACCGATCAGGCAGCGCGCCGTGCCGAAGCGCGCGGCCAGCCGCTCCGCCATCCAGGCACCCCCGAAGCTGGCGGCCCCGCCGAGCGAAATGATGATGCCCACCGTCGCGGCGCTCAACCCCAGTTCCCGTATGGTGAACAGAAAGTACAGGCTGCCACCGAAGCCGAGGAAGAACGCACCTGAGCCCGCCCGTCCGGCCAGTGCGCGCAGCACCGGGTCGCGCCACGATGCGCTCAGCCCTTCGCGGATTTCGCGGGACATATCCGGTTCCGCCACTGGCTTGGGGGGAGGCTCCGGCTTGCGAATCATCCACACCGAAATCGCCGAGCACAGAAAGGAGACGGCGTCGAAGAGAATCGCCATCGGCGCGGTAATCCACTGCACCAGGACGCCGGTGAAGCCCGGGCCCGCCACCTCGGCGAACGACTCGGTCATCGCCAGCCTGCTATTGCCCGCCAGCAGACTCTCGCGATCCACCAGCGATGGCAGGTATGCCTGGTAGCTCACGTCGAACAACACTGTGAGCACCGCGCCCGCCGCCGCGACCGCGTAGAGATGCCCCATGGTCAACCGGTGCAGCGCGGCGGCCAGCGGCACCGACCCCACCACCAGCGCCCGCCCCAAATCGGCAGCGATCATAATCGGCCGCCGCCGCAACCGGTCTGCCCACGCACCTGCGAACAACCCGAAGAGCAGCACGCTGGCCGCGCTGGCCCCGCCCAGCATCCCCATCTGGATCGGCGATGCATGCAACACCAGCACCGCCAGTAGCGGTAAGCCGATGCTCGTGATGGTCGAGCCGATCTGCGAAATCGTCTGCCCGGCCCACAGCTTCAGGAAGTCAGGCTCATGCATCGATCAAGTGTCACACACAAGAGATCGCTCCCTGACGGTCGCGGTTCGCTGTGCGGGCACGCCTCTGACGTGACGCGGCGCGGCTCACTCCGAGCGCAGCGCACGCACGGGATCGATGCTGCTTGCCCGCAGCGCCGGCAGGAAGCCCGCAAGGAGCGCAGCGGCCGCGAGCGCGAGCGTCACCGCCGCCATCGTCGCCGGATCGGAACTGCGCACGCCGAACAGCTGGTCGGCGAGAATCCGCCCGCCCGCGAGCGCCGCCGGCACGCCGATCGCGACACCCCATGCCACCTGCGTGAACACGCCCCGCAGTATCATCCCGATCACCGCCGGACGCGTCGCGCCCAGCGCCATCCGCACGCCGATCTCGCCCGTGCGCCCGGCCACCGTGTGCGCCGTCACGCCGTACAACCCGATCGCCGCAAGCAGGAGCGCGAGCACGCCGAACAGCGCTGTCAACTGCGCGATCAGCCGCTCGTGCCCCAACAGGTTCGCCAGCTGATCCTGGATCGTGGTCACGTTGACCACGGTCAGGTTCGGGTCGACCCCGGCCAGCGCCGCGCGCGTCTCGCCGGCCAGCCCGCTATCTCCGCCCGCCACCCGCAGTTCGATATTGCCGATCAGGTTGGAGCGCGCCATCGAGTTGTTGTTCCACTCGCTCTTCCACATCTGCAGCAGCGGCAGGAAGAACATCGGCGGCGGCGTGGACTTGCGCGGATTGCGGAAGGTCACGTTCTCCACCACTCCGACGATCGCGTAATCGGCGCGGTGCTCGCGGCCGCCAAAACCGAAGCGCTTGCCGATCGGGTCCTGGTTGGGAAACATCTTCGCCGCGAACTCCTGATTGACCACCGCGACGTGCGTGGCATCCGGTGTATCGCGTTCGTCGAACATGCGCCCGCGGAGAATTCGCGCGCCGATCGTTTCGAAGAAGCGCGGGCTCACACGGTCCCAGGAAGGGTTCAGCGGATGCGCGGGGTCGTCGGGCCGGTCTTCCAGCGTAATGCCGCGCGACCAGTTGCTACCCTCCATCGGACTGTACAAAGACATCGCCGCGCTGCGCACTCCCGGCACGCCACCCATGCGCCGCTCGATCTCGCGGTAAATCGCCGCCAGTTTCTCCGGCGCATATCCGCTGAACGCCGCATGGACATTGACGATCACGCGGCCTTCCGGCCGAAATCCGAAATTCTGATTCTCCAGGTTGCCCAGCGTCCGCAGCATCAGCCCCGCGCCCGCCAGCAGCACCAGCGAGAGCGCTACCTGCGCGCTCACGAGCAACCGCTGCGCCAGCGTTGAAGGGTTGGCCGCCGATCGCCCCGCGCCGCGCAGCGCCGCCGCCGGATCCGCGCGCGACGCGGACCACGCCGGCGCGATCCCAAACACCACTCCGGTCGCCACCGAGAGCAGCAACGAAAAGAGCAGCACCGAGAGGGAGGGGGCGCTATCGATCGGCACGAAGCGCGACGCGCCGAAGGTCAGCTTGCAGGAGCGCGTCCGTCCCCACCACGGCGAAGAAGACTCCGAGCACACCGCCCAGTACCGCGATCGTGAGCGCCTCGGTCAACGTCTGCCGGATCAGGCGCGCGCGAGGAGCGCCCAGCGCCATGCGGATCGAGGCCTGCGCCCGCGTCGCCGCACCGCGCGCCAGCAGCAGGTTCGCAAGATTCGCGCACGCGATCAGCAGCACCAATCCCGTAACCGCCATCAGCAGCTTGAGGTCCGATCCGTACCCTTGCTGCATGAGTTGGATCCCGCCGCCGCCCGGCGCCAGCGTAATGTGCTGCCGCTCGAAGGCCTGTTTCTGCTGCGCCGTCAGGGGCGGATCGTTCTCCAGCATCCACTGTTTCATCTGGGCGTTAACCTTGGCTTCCAGCGCCCCCATCGCGGTGCCGGGCCGCACCCGGCCGAAGCTGTAGAGCCAGTAATCCTGCTTGCGATCCAGCAGCGCGTTCTTCTGGTGAACGGCCGGCTCTATCGCCAGCGGCAGCCAGAAATCCGGCGGATCGGGCCGCATGGTGTCGCCGAAGAAGCCCGGCGGCGCGATCCCCGCGATCGTGAACGGGTAGCCATCGATCACGAATGTCGACCCCACCACACCCGGGTCCGCTCCGTACTGCTGCCGCCAGACGCGGTAGCTCATCACCGCGACCGGCGGCGCACCGCGCGTATCGTCGGCTGGGGTCAGCAGCCGCCCGGCGTATGGCCGCAGTCCGAACAGCGAAAAGTAACTGCCTGAGACAAACTGATCCACCAGCGGCTCGTTGATCTGCCCCGGCCCGGCGCGATGGACGCCCACCTGCGCCGGCCCGCCCTGGAAGGCCGCCATCTGCTCGAATTCCGGCGTGTGATCGCGCAGGTATTCGTACAGCGGATAGGAGTAGATGGAGAAGCGTCCCTGCAGCCCGCCGATCACGCAGCAGTTGTCGCCGTCGCCGAGCCGGTAGAGGCGCGCCGGGTCGGCCACCGGCAGCGATTTCAGCATCACCGCGTTGACCAGTGTGAAAATCGCGGTGTTGGCCCCGATGGCCAGCGCCACCGTCATTACCGCGGTCACCGTGAAGCCCTTGCTTTTCGCCAGTTGGCGAAGCGTGAAGCGCAGATCCTGCAAGGTTGTATCCATCATGTGGTACCTTACTCGCCGAGACGAAAAAGGTTACGTAACCTTTTGCTCCGCCGCCAGTATCTCCTACCGATGAGCACCCTGATTTCGGATCTCCGCTACGGCCTGCGACTGCTGCGCCATGCCCCGGGGTTTACCGCCGTCGCCATCGGCGCGCTAGCCTTGGGAATCGGCGCCAATACCGCAATTTTTTCCACCGTGGACGCCGTGCTGCTGCGCCCGCTGCCGTATGCCGATCCCGACCGCGTCGTGGTGGTCTGGGAAGACGCCACCGCCGCCGGCTTCCCGCACAATACCCCGGCCTCCGGCAACTACATCGAATGGAAGAAGCGCAACCACGTCTTCACCGACATGGCCGCGACCCGCGGGTTCTCCGCGAACCTCACCGCCGACGGCCCTCCGGAGCAGGTGATCGGCCGCCGCGCTACAGCCAACTTCTTTCCCGTGCTGGGCGTCAACCCGCTCGCCGGGCGCATCTTCACCGAGGAGGAAGACCGGGTCGGCGCGCCCGTGGTGGTGATCAGCTACGCCCTGTGGCAGCGGCGCTACGCCGGGTCGCCCGACGCCATCAATCGCGACATCCTGATCAACGGCCTCAAATACTCCATCATCGGTATCATGCCGCGCGACTTTTCGTTTCGCGACCACGGCATGGATATCTGGGTGCCCATTCACTTTTCGCCGAACGACCTGGTCACTCACAATTCGCATAATCTGAACGTGGCCGCGCGGCTCAAGCCCGGCGTGACCCTGGCCCGCGCGCAGGAGGAGATGAGTTCTATCCAGCGCCAGCTTAACCAGGAATTTCACGCCGACGCCATCAAGATCGGCGCCGCGGTAGTTCCGGCCCGCGAAGAAATGGTGGGGAACACGCGTTTGGAATTGCTGGTGTTAATGGGTGCCGCGGGCTGCGTCCTGCTCATCGCCTGCGCCAACCTCGCCGGGCTCCTTCTCGCGCGCGGAGTCCGCCGCCGGCGCGAGATGGCGGTACGCTCCGCACTCGGCGCCAGCCGCGCCCGCCTGGTGGCGCAGATGATGGCCGAAGGTACACTGATCGCGCTCGGCGGCGGAATCCTCGGGGTCGCGATGGCGCCGATCGGCATGAAAGTCCTCGCCACACTTGTCCCCACTGCGCTTCCCGCGAGCGCCGCGCCGGCCATCGATTTTCCGGTGCTCGCCTTCGCGTTTCTGCTCTCCATTCTCACCGGCGTGGGCTTCAGCATCGTACCCGCCTGGCAGGCTTCCCGCGTGTCTTTGAATGACGCGCTCAAGCAGGGCGGCCGCGGCGGAATCGGCGGCGCCGGAGCCGGCACCCGCGACGCGCTGGTGGTGCTCGAAGTGGCCGCCGCGCTGGTGCTGATGGTGGGCGCCGGACTCATGCTGCGCACCGTGGCGCAATTGCGCTCCGTCGACATCGGCTTTCGCCCCGACCACCTGTTGACTTTGCGCACCACCCTGCCGAATGGCAAATATCGCGAACCCGAGCGGCGCATCGCCTTCTACCATCGCGTACTCGAGGGCGTCCGTGCGCTGCCCGGCGTACAGAGCGCGGCGTACACCTCGAACGTCCCGTTCGCCAGCCCGGGCAACAGCCAGGCCTACGAGTTCGAAGGTCTGCCGCGCGTGCCAAGCGATCCCGGCGACGCCTTGCTGCGTGTCTCCAGCGGCGACTATCTGCAGACGCTCGGCGTCCGCCCGATCGAAGGCCGCCTGCTCGACCAGCGCGATATGGAACAGTCGGCCCCGGTAGCGGTGATCAACGACACGCTCGCCAAGCTCTATTTCCCGAAGGGCGGCGCTCTCGGCCATCGCATTCGCCTCAGCGCCCGCGTGGTGACGTGGCGGACCATCGTCGGCGTGGTGAAAGATGTTCACGAGCGCGGTTATGAACTTGCCATGAAGCCGGCCACGTATTATCCCTTCGAACAGATGACCGACACCTGGGCGACGCCCGAAACCCTGATCGTCAGGACTACCAGCGACCCGGAGGCCCTGGCCTCCGCAGTCCGCAAAGTGATCGCCTCCGTGGATCCCGAACAACCCATTGCCGCCGTGCGTACCATGGACGATTTCCTCGACAAGGATGTCGCCGACCGGCAACAGCAGATGACGCTGCTCACCGCCTTCGCCGCGCTCGCGCTCCTGCTGGCATCGCTCGGACTCTATGGCCTGCTGGCCTACACGGTGACCCAGCGCAGCCGCGAGATCGGACTGCGCATGGCGCTCGGTGCCAGTGCCTCGCGCGTGGTGAGCATGGTCGTACTGCGCGGCGTGATGCTGTCGGCCGCAGGCCTCCTGCTCGGCATCGCCTCCGCCTGGGCCCTCGCCCGCATCATGAGCCGATTACTCTTCGGCGTCGCGGCCACCGACCCCGGTACGTACGCCGCCGTCGCCGCCCTGCTCTCCGTGATCGCCGCCGCGGCCTGCTGGATCCCCGCCCGCCGCGCGGTAAGGATCGACCCGATCACGGTGCTGCGCGAAGAGTAACGTCAACCCATCGCCCGCCGCAGCGCCTTCACGCCATCGGCGCACAACACGGCCGCGTGCTTCGACGCCGCCGGCAGCCCGCCGACCGCCTCGTCGATGAGTGCCGCGGTAAATCGCGTCAACTCCTCGCGCGTCTTCCCGGCCAGCCATTCCGTCAACGCCGACCCGGCTGCGATCGACGCGGTGCAGCCGCGCACCTTATATGTCGCCTCCTCAATTCGCCCGTCCACGAATCGCGCCGAGAGCCGCAGAATATCCCCGCACGCCGGGTTGGACACCTGCACCGTGACCGCCGGCGCCGGCAGTTCGCCGACGTTGCGTGGATTCTGAAAATGATCGAGAAGCCGTTCGGGGTACATTCTATGCTCCAATGTTGACATGGTTCAGGTGGTAGCGGCGATCATTGAGCGGGCGGGTGCGATTCTGGTGGGGCAGCGGACGGCGCAGCAATCGCATCCTTTGAAATGGGAGTTTCCCGGGGGCAAAGTCGAGCCCGGCGAAAGCCCCGAACAAGCCCTCTCGCGCGAGCTCGAAGAGGAACTCGGAATCCGCGCCGCCGCGGGCGACGAGTTGACCCGCTACCAATATCGCTACCCCGGCAAGAGTCCTATCGAACTCATCTTCGTGCGTGTGCTCAGCTTCGAAGGTGAACCGGCGAACCTGATCTTCCACGATCTCCGCTGGCATCCCAAACGCGAGTTGCGCGGCCTGGATTTCGTGGAAGGCGACCGTCCCTTTCTCGACGGCATCTATACTAGTGCCTATGGCAACAGCGATTAAGAGAGTCGATCCCGCCGAGAACGAATTCCTGGCCAGCCTGGAGGCCAAATCGAAACAGGCAAACCCGTTCTTGCGCGCGATGGCGAACCGCCCCGAAGTGCTCAAGAGCTTTGTCCCGTTCTATGGCGCGATCGTGGGTCCCGGCTCCGTCGACCGCCGCATCAAATCGATGATGTACCTGGCTGCCTCCTTCGCCAATGATTGCGCCTTCTGCATCGCGTCGAATCTTCCCGGCGCGCGCAAAGGGGGATTGACCGAAGCCGAGATCCAGGCCCTCCAGAACGGCCAGGACGAAGGCTTCAGCGAAGCCGAGCGCGCTGCCATCCGCTATGCCCGCGAGCTCACCCGCACCGCCCAGCCCGGCGACGCGCGCGACCAGATGTTCCTCCATTTCACCCACGAACAGATTGTCGAAATCACGCTTGTGATCGCCATGGCCAACTTCACCAATCGCTTCAACAACGGCCTCGCGATTCTGCCCGAGGCCTGACGCCGATGGCCCTGTTGAGCGGTATTCATCCGGTTGTCGAAGCGCTGCGCGCGGGCAATCCGCTGGAGCGCATCGTGATCGCGCAAGGCGCCGGCGGCCCGCGCCTGCAGGAGATCATCGACCTCGCGCGCCAGGCCAAGATCCCCGTGCGCTTCGAACCGCGCTCGGCCCTCGACCGGCTCGCCGGCTCCTCCGCCCACCAGGGCGTAGTCGGCCTCGGCGCCGCCCGAAAGTACGCCGACCTCGAATCCGTCGCCGAAAGCGAAATGCTCGTCGTCCTCGATGGCGTTGAAGATCCGCACAATCTCGGCGCGATCGTGCGCACCGCGCATGCCGCGGGCGCCGGTGCCGTGATCGTGCCCGAGCGCCGCGCGGCCGGTGTCACGGACGTGGTCGCCAAGGCCGCCGCCGGCGCGCTGGAACATCTCCCGGTGGTCCGCGTCACCAACATCAATCGCGCCCTCGAAGACTTGAAGGAGCGCGGCATGTGGATCTACGGCCTCGACGAACGCGGCACCGAGTCCTACGACCAGATCGATTACGCGAAGAAGAGCGTCCTCGTGCTCGGCGGCGAAGGCAAAGGCCTCCACGAGCAGGTCCGCAAACACTGCGACGTCCTGGTCCGCATCCCCATGGCCGGCCAGATCTCTTCGCTCAACGTCTCCGTCGCCGCCGGCGTAGTCCTCTTCGAATGGCGCCGACGGCGGGCAGGCCGTTGATTGAATTGTTTTGAGAGTGGGTCGCCTTTCTCACGCCGTAGTATTGACTCATTCCCAGGCAGCCGAGTCCGAGCGGAGAGCTAGCTAGCCCCCGTATTCGACCGCGGCTGCCACGCCCGGTGTCTAGTTGGCCGGTGCAATCGTTATTGGAAAGCTGACGGTAGCAGTCTGCATTGGCGAACTGGAGTCGGTCACTTTGAAAGTTAGGAAACTGCCGGCGACGGCATTGATCGGCGTCCCGCTGATCTGTCCCGTAGCAGTGTTCAGCAGTAGACCAAACGGCAGTCTACCCAGGATTAGCTGCCATGTGAAGGGTGCCGTCCCGCCGTTCACTGTGAGCGACTGGGAATACGCGGTGCCGACTTTTCCATCGGAAAGGGAAACCGTTCCAATCGTCACGGGCGACGATACGTTACGTGTAATCGTCAGCGTGACAAGGGCGGGTCCACCAGGAGTTCCGACTCCACAGTTAGTGGCGTCCAGGGAAGGACAGAAGCACTGGCTTTCGGTTCCATTATCGTGGGCGTAGTATCCATTGTCGCCATACCCGTCGTCCGAATAGTATAGGACTAGTTTAGCCGGCGGTTCCGCGCTGGGTACCTTTATCGTCAGCCCATTGATGTTGGAGAAGCGCATCGGCATGAGAACACCGGGAACCTCCATGCTGCCGAAGTACAGCCGATCGCTGTTGGGCCCGCTCGGGTCCACGTATCGCTTCCAGGTCAGGCCTGAACCGCCTGTCTGAACGCAGCCCTTGGCGCCGATTGCAATCTGGTCGCCGGACATGAATACGATTGAATTGTACGGGAAAGATGCTTGCGTGACGACTGGCTTGGCGAGGTCGATCCGGGTCGTATTGGAATCGATTGGCGTAGTGGTGATACCGCAGTCATCCTTTCCGCAAGGCTCCCACGACACGATGTGGGTATAACCGGTTGTCGAGCAGGTTCCGCTTTGTGTATTATCCGCGGCACCAGGGATGGGGAGCGTATTCGCTGCGTACCCGGGCAAGGACAGGCCCGTTACCGGCAGCAACACGGTCGTAGTGCAGTCGTCCACCGCCTCGTCCCAGCCCGGGGCATAACCGACGTCCGGATCTGCTGATGCCTCGAATACCTCATGGGCCGTCACCAGGAAGAGAGGTCCACAATCCAGCGGCACCGCGGCAAAATAGGAGAATGACGGCGAAACGCTGCCGTGATACGCACATCCTCCAGTGACGTCCACGCTGAAGTTCTTCGCGAGGAAGACCATGAGAAGGGAACCGCCGCCGTAAGGCGGAAGGTTTCCGTTCGCTTGATTCGTGTGAATGATGTCGAGAACCTGATCGCGACTCAGTTTTGCCGGCGAAGCATTCGGGCTCGCCGCGCTTGCCGGAGCGACGCTCGCAGTGTTCACACCGTATTGCCTCATCATCGGCTGTTGGTTCTTGGGCGAATTCTTGCCGGAGATGTAGTCGGCCAGGCCGTTCAGGTAGTTCTGTTGGGCCACAATATCGGCATTGCTCCAATTGCCGTAGTACAGGGGATATATCGTAAATGTTCCGAGGACCGGACCGCCGTGGTACTGAAGTGGGGCATGCGTTTGAGCCGGGGCAACAATCGCACCTGCAAGCATCATGAGAACTCCGAGTTCTCTCATCGTCGATAGCCTCGTCATAGCCAGTTAACCTCCATGCTACGATTCAGTTTTGCCGGGTCATGCGGCCGTTCCTTTTCGTCGGGTTTGGCCACAGACCTGAAGCGCCGATATAGCGTTCTGTCTCTAAGTGCGCAAAGCAGAAAAAAAACGTATCATCAGCATTCTTCTTTTCGAGCCGGTTCCTCACCATCAATTCCGCGGCCTACGGGCTGGTCCGCCAAACCGGAGCTGTGAATACGTGTGGTCAAGGTCCGGATGGGCGACCAAGGGATGGTCTGCGCGGGACGCCCTCGGTCCCGCGCTTCGGTCGAAGCCGAACAACGTCCAGCACCGCACCTCATAGTAGAATCGAGTGATGCGCCGCATCGTAGCTCTACTCCTGATGGTGGCCGCCATACCCGTGTGGGCCGCGCAGCCGGTGCGCGCGAGGCACGGAATGGTGGTCACCCACGAACGCCACGCCACTCAGGCCGGCCTCCAGGTTCTCAAGAATGGCGGCAACGCCATTGACGCGGCAGTCGCGGTCGGACTCGCGCTCGCCGTCACTCATCCCTACGCCGGCAACATCGGCGGCGGCGGCTTCATGCTGATTCGCCTCGCCGATGGGCGCACCACGTTCATCGATTTCCGCGAACATGCTCCGCAGGCCGCCTCGCGCAACATGTACCTCGACGCCACCGGCAAAGCCACGCAGGATTCCGTCACCGGCTACCGCGCCGTCGGCGTTCCCGGCACCGTTCGCGGCCTCGAGTACGCCAATCATAAGTACGGCACGCGACCCTGGGCGGACCTGGTGCATCCCGCGGTGGACCTCGCGTCGAAGGGCTTCCCCGTCTCCTACGCGCTCGCGCAATCCCTGCGCGGATCGCGCGGCCTCGCCGCATTCCCCGAATCGAGTCGCATTTTTCTCAAGGGCGGCAAGTTCTACGAAGCCGGCGAATTGCTCACGCAGCCCGACCTGGCCCGAACCCTCGAGCGCGTCGAAAAGCTCGGCTCCAAGGATTTCTATGAGGGCGAAACCGCCCGCCTGCTCGCCAAGGACATGGCGGCGCATGGCGGACTCGTCACCGAAGCCGACATGAAAATGTACACCGTCCACGAGCGCGCGCCGCTCACCGGCATGTATCACGGTTACACCGTGGTCACCGCCCCTCCGCCGAGCTCCGGCGGCGTGGGCATTCTGCAGATGCTCGGCATGCTGGATGGCACCGGCTACGAAAAAGGCGGCGCCGGCTCCGCCTCCGTGGTCCACTACATGACCGAGGCCATGCGCCGCTACTTCGCCGATCGTTCGGAGAACCTCGGCGACCCCGACTTCTTCAAAGTTCCGATGACCTCCCTGCTCGACCCCAAGTACCTCGCCCGCCAGCGCGCCTCCATCGATCCCGAACGCGCCACTCCGAGCGCGCAGATCAAGGCCGCCGCTTTCACGGGCCGCGAATCCATGGAGACCACTCACTTCACCGTCGCCGACGAGGCAGGCAACGTGGTCGCCGTCACCTACACCTTGAACGGCGGTTTCGGCAGCAAAGTCACCGCCACCGGCCTCGGCTTCCTGCTCAATAATGAGATGGACGATTTCGCGCCCAAGCCCGGCGAAGCCAACATGTACGGCCTGATTCAGGGCGAGGCCAACGCCATCGCCGCCGGCAAGACGCCGCTCTCCTCCATGACGCCCACCATCATCCTCAAGGACGGCAAGCCCGTCCTTGCCGTCGGATCGCCCGGCGGCCCCACCATCATCAACACCGTGCTTGAAGTGATCGTCAACGTGCTCGATTTCGGAATGGGCGTGCAGGATGCCGTCAACTGGCCGCGCTTCCATCACCAGTGGCTGCCTGACGAATTACGCATGGAACCGGGCTACTCGCCCGACACGGTCGCGCTTCTCGAAAAACGCGGGTACACCATAAAGCGTTCGAACGCGCAGGGCGAAGCCGCCGCGATCCATTGGAATAACGGATGGCTGGAAGGCGCGCCTGACCCCCGCACCGAAGGCACCGCGGAAGGACACTAAAAGGCCTCAATGGATCACGTACTTTCTACCCACTTGTTCGTGAATCACCGTCTGACGTCGGCCCTGCTCGGCAGAATCCAGCAGGCCGGAATCCACGCAGTGGAAATCTTTTGCGCGCGTCAGCACCTGGATTATCGCGACAAGGCACAGGTCGGCGAACTCGGCCACTGGTTCCGCGATTCCGAACTCAAGCTGCACTCGTTGCACTCGCCCATGTACAACGATGAAATGTGGGGCCGCTCCGGCCCCCATGCCGTGGTCACCCTCACCGAAACCGTTAAGGGCCAGCGCATGCAGAGCGTCGATGAAATCAAGCGCGCCATCGAGACCGCCGAATTCATCCCGTTCAAATACCTGATCCAGCACGTCGGCGTCGCCAACGAAGAGTTCGACATGCGCAAGTTCGACGCCGCCTTCACCGCGCTCGAAGAGCTCAACCTCTTCGCCCGGTCGCGCGGAGTGGAAATTCTGCTGGAAAATATTCCCAACGATCTCGCCACCGCCACCCGCCTTCTGCAGTTCGAGGAACTCACGCACGTCGGCCTCAACTACGCCTTCGATACCGGCCACGCCAACATGGCCGAGGGCGTGGAGGCTGCCTTCGACATGATGAAGGAGCGCATCCGCTCCACTCACGTCCACGATAACAACGGTAAGGACGATGTCCATCTCTTCCCGCTCCTTTCCGAGGGCGGCAGTATCGATTGGAAGAAAACCATGGCGCTCTTGCGCAGCCGCGCTTCGCACTTCCCGCTGGTTCTGGAACTCAAGGAGAAGCCCGAGTTCCCCAACGCGCTCGAAAGCGCCCGGCTCATATTCGAGCGCCTGGAAGCTCAGTAAACGAAAGCCACCATCTCGATGATTCAACCAGATAGTTACGTACGGAGCCTGCTGAAACGCTCCCCCGGGGAGAACGTCACCGCCCGGGGCTGGGTCAAGACCCGCCGCGACAGCAAGAACGTCCACTTCATTCAGCTCAACGACGGGTCGTCGCCCGTTGACCTGCAAGTCGTCCTCGATGCCGGCGTGGTCGGCGAAGACGTCGTCGCCAAAATCACCACCGGCGCCTGCATCAGTGTGGAAGGCGAGCTCGTCGCTTCCATGGGCAAGGGCCAGGCCGTCGAGATCAAGGCCCGCACCCTCACCATCCACGGTACCGCCGACCCCGAGCACTACCCGCTGCAGAAGAAGAAGCACACGCTCGAGACCCTGCGCGAGCTCGGCCACTTGCGCACCCGCTCCAACACCTTCGGCGCCGTCTTCCGCGTGCGTAACGCCCTCGCCTGCGCCATCCACAAATTCTTCCAGGATCGCGGCTTCATGTACGTGCACACTCCCGTGATTTCGGCCTCGGACGCCGAAGGCGCGGGCAGCATGTTCCAGGTCACCACGCTCGACCTGCAATCGCCCAAGCCCGCCGATTTCACGCAGGATTTCTTCGGCAAGCACACCTACCTCACGGTTAGCGGTCAGCTCGAGGCCGAGATCTTCGCTCACGCTTTCGCCAACGTCTACACCTTCGGCCCCACCTTCCGCGCCGAAAACTCGAACACGCCGCGCCACCTCGCCGAGTTCTACATGATCGAGCCCGAGATGGCCTTCTGCGATCTCAAGGACAATCAGGATCTCGCCGAAGCCTTCCTCAAGAGCCAGGTGGAGTACGTAGTCAACGCCTGCGGCCCCGACCTCGACTTCCTCGCCAAGTGGTACGACCCTGAGCTGCGCAAAACCCTCGACGGTCTCATGAACGCCAGCTTCGAACGCATCACCTACACCGAAGCCATCGACCTGCTCCAGAAATCCGGCCGCACCTTCGAGTTCCCCACCCATTGGGGTTCCGACATGCAGAGCGAACATGAGCGCTATCTCACCGAAGAGGTTTTCAACAAACCCGTGATCGTCACGGACTACCCCAAGGACATCAAGGCCTTCTACATGCGCGGCAATGACGATGGCAAAACCGTCGCCGCCATGGACGTGCTCGCGCCCCGCATCGGCGAGATCATCGGCGGCAGCCAGCGCGAAGAGCGTCACGACGTTCTGCTTCAGCGCATCCGCGAAATGGCCGCCCACGGTCTCAAGGAAGAGGCCTACTGGTGGTATCTCGACCTGCGCCGCTTCGGCGGCGTGGAACACGCCGGCTTCGGCATGGGCTTTGAGCGCATGCTGATGTACCTTACCGGTATGAAGAACATCCGCGACGTCATTCCCTTCCCTCGCACTCCCGGGAACGCCGAGTTCTAACCATGGCGGCGCCATCGGTCGAAAAATTACCGTTGCGGCTGGTATCCCTAGACCGAAGTTCCCGCTCTTTTTGACGCCATTTTCCCCGTAAGATCTTGAAGAATTTGAACATTCGGGTTTTAGCGGGGTGCGCAGTGTACCCATGTAATTAGACATATATGTCTTGTTTAAAGGCTAACATAGTTGTATAGTAGACCCATGTACGTCGAATCTGTCCCCAACCGCAACTCTCCTCCCGCCATCCTCCTCCGTGAATCGGTCCGCATCGGCTCCAAGGTTCACAAGCGTACCCTCGCCAATCTCTCCTCCTGGCCCGCCTCTCAAGTCGATCTCTTGCGCCGCGTCTTGAAGGGGGAGGATCTGATCGCCCGCCAGCAAGCCTTTCAGATCCTCCGCTCGCTTCCGCATGGCCATGTCGCCGCCGTCCTCGGCACTCTTCGCCATCTCGGCCTTCACGATCTGCTCTCCCGCACTCGTTGCCCCGAGCGCGATCTCATCTGCGCCCTCATTACCGCCCGCATCCTCGATCCTCGCTCCAAACTCGCCACGGCCCGCGGCTTGGATGAGGAGACCGCTTCCAGTTCCCTGGCCGAGTCGCTTCATCTGGCTTCGGCCACGGCCGATGATTTATACGAGGCTATGGATTGGTTGCTGCCACGGCAGGAGCGCATCGAGCAGGCTCTCGCCAAGCGTCACCTCTCTGATGGTTGTCTGGTGCTCTACGATGTGACTTCCACTTACTTTGAGGGCCATCACTGTCCACTGGCGCGCTTCGGCCACTCGCGCGACGAGCGTAGCGGCAATCCGCAAATTGTCTGTGGCTTGCTCACCAATGCCGAAGGTTGTCCCGTAGCCATGGAGGTGTTCCCCGGCAATACCGCCGACCCTAAGACGGTCGCCGCGCAAGTACGCAAGCTGCGGGAGCGTTTCGGCCTGCAGCGATTAGTGCTGGTGGGTGATCGCGGCATGCTTACCACCGCCCGCATTCGCGAGGACCTCCAGCCGGTGCCCGGTCTGGAGTGGATTACGGCATTGCGCGCGCCGGCCATCAAGAAACTGGCGTCCGATGGCGTGCTGCAACTGTCCCTGTTCGACCAGACGGACTTGGCTGAGATCGCTCACCAGGCGTTTCCTGGCGAGCGTTTGATCGCCTGTCGCAATCCTCTGTTAGCTGCCGAGCGTTCGCGCAAGCGGGGAGAGTTACTGGCCGCAACCGAAAAAGAACTGGAGAAGGCCAAGGCCGCCACGCAGCGGAAGACTCGACGACTGCGAGGCAAAGAGCGAATCGCCGTCGCCGTCGGTAAGGCGCTGGGACATTACAAGATGGCCAAACATTTTCACTATCGCATCCGCAGCAACGGATTCACCTATGAACGCAACCAGGCGAGCATCGACCGGGAGGCTGCGCTGGACGGGATCTATGTCATCCGTACCACGGTGCCAACGGCATCGGCATCTAGCGAACAAGCGGTCCGCCACTATAAAGAGCTCGCCAATGTCGAGCGGGCGTTTCGCAGCCTGAAGAGTGTGGACCTAAAGATCCGGCCCATCCACCATCACCTGGAGGAACGTGTCTGCGCACACGTGTTCCTCTGCATGCTGGCATATTACGTGGAGTGGCACATGCGCCAAGCGCTGGCCCCGATGTTGTTTGACGACGACGAGCCGGCCGCCGGTGAGGCGCTGCGCACCTCCATTGTGGCGCCCGCGCAACGCTCCCCATCGGCGAAAGAGAAAGCACAGAGTAAAACCTCCCACGACGGGATGCCGGTGCACAGCTTTCAGACCCTCCTACAAGATCTCCGCACCGTAGCCCTCAATACGGTTCAGATGGGCGAGGAAACCTGCCAGATGGTCACTGCCCCCACCCCAGTACAGCAGCGTGCATTCGACCTGTTGAAAGTCTCTTGTCGAGCCTGAGTGTACCCAGTAGGCAACCCTCGCCGTCTGGCCTATCTCTCAAACAATCAATCACTTCCTGTTCATCAAGAGCGGGAACTTCGGACTAGATGCCTTCCGCGGCGCGACCATCGCCCTCATGGTGCTCGTCAACAACGCCGGCAGCGGGCATGACTCCTACCGTCAACTGGAGCATGCCCCCTGGCACGGCTGGACCATCACCGACACCGTCTTTCCCTCGTTTCTCTGGATCGTCGGCGTTGCCATCACACTCTCCCTCGGGAAGCGCCTTGCCGAAGGCATTCCGAAATCGCACCTGCTCCCGCAGATCTTTCGCCGCGCCGCCATCCTCTTCGCCTTCGGACTCTTCGTGTACGCCTTCCCCCACTTCGACCTCGGCACACAGCGGATCCTGGGCGTGCTGCAGCGCATCGCCGTCTGCTATCTCGCCGCTTCCGTCATCTTTCTGTACACCGGCGTACGCGGACAGATCCTCTGGATCCTTGGCCTTCTCGCCGCGTATTGGATGATGATGACCCTGATCCCCGTTCCCGGTTACGGCCCGGGCCGCCTGGACGTGGAAGGCAACTTCGCCCACTACATCGACCAGTTCGTGCTCGGCCGCCACAACTATCACTCCACGAAGACCTGGGATCCCGAAGGCCTGGTCAGCACCCTGCCCGCCATCGCCACCGCCCTGTTCGGCGTACTCGCCGGCCACATCCTGCGCCTCAGGCGCACCCTCGCCGAACGCACCACCTGGATGTTCTCCGCCGGCAGTCTCCTGCTCGCCGCCGGCCTCATCTGCACCGCCTGGCTGCCCATCAACAAGAAGCTCTGGACCGATTCATTCTGCCTCTTCATGGCCGGCCTGGACTTCACCGTCTTCGCCCTGTTCGCCTGGTTTATCGATGGCCAGGGCTGGCGCCGGCCCGTGAAGCCGCTGGTGACCTTCGGTATGAACTCGATCGCCGTCTACATGGTGTCCGAAGGCGTCGCCGAATTCCTGGATGCGGCCGGACTCCAGAAGCCGATCTACCAGACAGTCTTCGTTCCCCTCGCCTCGCCTCCCAACGCCTCCCTCCTATATTCCCTGGCCTTCGTGGCCGCCATGTACCTGGTCGCCTGGTTCCTCCACCGCCGCCATTGGTTCCTCCGCGTGTGATGTAATTTTTTTTTGCGTCGCGCCGCTGCGATTCGCATCAGCCTCGCCAGTGTCCTTTCCAGCAATGCCGGTGGAAACAGGTGTGAACCTTTCAAACCGAAAAACTGGGAAAATGCTTCTTCAATTGCGGCGGGCCGTGCGCCTGCACGGTCCGCTCGCGAACGATCCCACCGGGGAAATCCTGCACGCCTTGCTGGTCGCCCTTTTGTGTTGGTCCTTGTTCCTCCCGGACGTCCTCGCCGTTGCCTCGCTCGCCTCCACTTCCATCGTCGCGCTCGTCTTCCTGCATCGCGGATCACTCCGCGCCTCCGCCTGGATCTTTCTCTCCGGAATCTGGATGGTCAATACCGTCGCCATCGTTCTCAGCGGCGGCATCCGGAGTCCAGCCATCGCCCTCTACCTCGCCCTGCCCATATCTGCCGCATGGTTGCTGGGCCTCGCCACCTCGCTGTGGACCGCTGCCGCCTGCCTTGGCGCGGTCCTCAGCCTCGCCTTGCTGGAAACCTCCGGCCTCCGGCTGCCGGGATATTTTCCCCAGACTCCACTCCACGTCTGGGCCGGCCTCTTCCTCGCCAGCCTGATTTCGGCGGCCCCCGTCGCGTCCATCCTGCGGCTCAAACAGGCGCTCGCGCGCTCCGAATCCGCCCAGGCCGAACTCCGCGCCGCCGCCCAGGCGAGGAGTGTCACGCTGGCCGGCATGAACCACAAGCTCCGCACCCCCCTCAATGCCATCCTCGGCTTCTCCACCTTGGTGCGTGACGATACCGGCATCTCCGCGGAACACCGCCAGGACCTCGACATCGTTCGCCGCAGCGGCGAATATCTGCTCACGCTCCTCGATGAAGTCCTCGATGTCGCCAGGCTCCCCGGGGACCCTGCATCCCGCATCGAGCCCGCCGGCGAGTCCAGCAGCCGGCAACGGCAGGTGCTCGCCCTGGCCCCGAACCAGCCCGCATTCCGCGTCCTTGTTGTCGAGGACACAAGAGAGAACGGCATGCTCCTCCAGCGCCTTCTATTGGACGCTGGCTTCCACGTCCGGATCGCGGGAGACGGCCTCCAGGCAGTCGACGAATTCTGCGCTTGGCGCCCCCATTTCATCTGGATGGACCTGCTCCTTCCTGTGATCGGAGGCGCGGAGGCCGCCCGTAAGATCCGTACCCTGGAAGGCGGCACTGAGGTCCGGATCGTCGCTCTCACCGCTTCCGCATCCTCTCACCAGCGTGCCGAACTCCTCTCCTCCGGCTTCGATGATTTTCTACGCAAACCCTACCGGCGCTGCGAGATCTTCGATTGCCTCTCCCGCCACCTCGTCCTCCGCTATCGCTACCGCGAGGTTCCTTTCCCGCCTCCGGACGATCCCGGCGCCGGGCTCCGCCCCGAAGCGCTGAAAGAGCTTCCCTCCGACCTCCGCACCCTCCTCTCCGACGCGCTCGTCCGCCTCGAGCCCGACCCCATCGCCGAAGCCATCCACCGCGTGGCCGAACACAATTCTCAGTTGGGCCGAATCCTTACGGTCTATTCCAAGCGTTTGGCGTATGCTCAAATCCTGGACGCTCTTGAATTGGAATACGGCATTGCAGGCGGTGCCTCGTGACGGGAAACTACAGCATCCTCGTAGTGGACGATGAGTCGGAATCGCTGTTGCTTCTCACAGATATCCTGTCCACCGCGGGTTATCGCGTACGCTCGGCCAACGGCGGACGCCTTGCCCTCGCCTCCGCCAGAGCCTCGCGGCCGCAACTCATCCTGCTCGACATCCGCATGCCCGATATCGATGGCTTCGAACTCTGCCGCCGCTTCAAGTCGGAAGACTCCACCCGCCACGTCCCCCTCATCTTCATCAGCGCCTCCGGGGAAGTCGAAGAGCGCGTCGCCGGGCTCGCCTTGGGCGCCGTCGATTACATCAGCAAACCCTTCCTCCGCGAAGAGCTCCTCGCCCGTGTCCGCACCCACCTCGAACTCGCCCGCCTCCGCTCCGACCTCGAACTTCAGGTGGCCGAACGCACGCGCGAACTGCACGACACCATCCAACGCCTCCGCGAGAGCGAAGAGCGCTTTCGTAATATGGCCGACACCGCTCCGGTCATGATCTGGATCTCCGCGCCCGATAAGCTCTGCACGTTTTTCAACAGTGGCTGGCTCAACTTCACCGGCCGCGGCATGCAGCAGGAGCTCGGCGATGGCTGGGCCGCCGGTGTGCATCCCGATGACCTCGACCGCTGCATGAAAGTCTATTCCTCTTCATTCGACGCGCGCCGCAGCTTCGAAATGGAGTATCGCTTGCGCCGTGCCGATGGCGAGTACCGGTGGATCCTCGACCGCGGCGCGCCCCGCTTCGCCGCCGCCGGCGAGTTCGCCGGCTACATCGGCACCGCCATCGATATCACCGATCTCCGGCGCGCCCAGGAAGAAGCCCTCTCCCGCGAGAAGCTCGATAGCCTCGCCGTCCTCACCCGCGGCATCGCCCACGACTTCAACAACCTTATGGGCAGTGTCCTCGCCGAAGCCGAAGTAGCCGACGCCGAGCTCGACCAGGGACTCTCCCCGCGCGAGGAAATCCGCCAGATCAAACGGGTCGCCGTCCGCGCTTCCGAAGTAGTTCGCGAATTGATGATTTATTCCGGCCAGGAACACGCCAGCTTCGAAACCGTGAAGCTCTCCGCGCTAGTCGAGGAAATGCTGGAGCTGCTCCGCGTCTCCATCTCTAAACACGCTACCCTTCACGTCGATCTACGCCCGGATCTGCCCGCCGTGCGCGGCAATCCAACCCAGCTCCGCCAGATCGTGATGAACCTGATGATTAATGCCTCCCAGGCGATCGGCGAATCCCACGGAGAGATTCATGTAAGGACCTCCTTCGCACCTGGTCCTCCCCACGATTACGTTCGCCTGGAAATCTGCGATTCAGGCTGCGGCATGACGGACGAGGAGCGCGTCAAGATCTTCGACCCCTTCTTCACGCGCAAGCCCGGCGGTCACGGTCTCGGCCTTGCCGTGGTGCAGGGCATCGTGGCCTCCCACAAAGGCGTCATCAACGTGGCGAGCACGCCCGGCAAGGGAGCCACCTTCGAAGTCCTCTTGCCCCTCGCCGAGACCCTCGCCGAATCGCTCGCCCCTGCCCCCGCCGCTGCTCCGGCCGAATCGCCGCGCGCCCTCCGCGGCGCCGTGCTGCTGGTGGAAGACGAGGACACCCTCCAGCTCGCCACTTCGAAGGCCCTTCGCAAACGCGGCTTCTCCGTCCTTGTCGCCCGCGATGGATGGGCGGCCGTCGAGCTCTTCCGTTCTCACGCCGATCAAATCGGAGTCGTGATTCTGGACCTCACGCTGCCCGGCATCCCCGGCCGTGAAGTGCTCCGCCAGATTCGCGGCATCAAGCACGACGTCAGGGTCGTGCTGACCAGCGCCTACGATCAAAATCTACCGTTCAGCGGCCCTCCTGGCGAACGCCCATCCGCCTTCCTTCGCAAACCCTACGGTGTCGCCGACCTGGTCCGCGGCCTCGAAGACGCATGCTCCGCCCCGCCGCAAGACCTCGCGTCCTGACCGCCTGCTGGCCTGTTCACCTGATCCAGTTTGCGGCTCGCCGCACCGTGGGGCAGCCAATCCTGGCTGCCGCCGGCTTTCAGCCGGCGTCCCGATACGCGAAGTTCCCCGCGCTTACGTGACGTGCGCCCCGCGCGTCCCCACATATACTGAGTACAAACTCTGGCTCGCCAGCATAAACAACCGGTTCCGCTTCGCCCCGCCGAAACAAAGGTTCGCGCAAATCTCCGGCAGCAGGATCATCCCGATCCGCTTCCCCTCCACCGAGAACACATGCACCCCGTCGAAGCCCGGCCCGCCGCTCGCCCCGGCCCAGATATTTCCGTCCACGTCCGCTCGAATCCCGTCCGACCCGCCCGAGATTCCCTTGTACTTCATGTCCGTGAACACACGCCCGCCGTTGAGTTTATTCCCGCTGATGGCGAACACCTGAATATTTCGCGGCGCGCCCGTGTCCACCACGTACAGTTTCTTGTAGTCCGGTGAAAAGCAGATCCCGTTGGGCTTGTCCAAGGCGTCCGTCACCACCTCCACCCTCTTGGTCTGCGGATCCACCCGGTACACCGCCTCCTTGTTCTCCTGCTTCGCCTGAAACCCCTCGTAATTCCCCATGATCCCGTACGGAGGATCGGTGAACCAGATCCCGCCATCGGGATGCACCACGATGTCGTTCGGCGAATTCAGCGGCTTGCCGTTATACTTGTCCGCGATCACGGTCACGCTGCCATCGTGCTCGTACCGCACCACCCGCCGCCCGGCATGTTCGCACGCCAGTTGCCGCCCCTCGAAATCGAACGTGTTCCCGTTGCTGTAGCCCGAGGGACTCCGGAAGGTGCTCACGTGCCCGTCCTCTTCCAGCATCCGCAGTTGCCGGTTGTTCGGGATGTCGCTCCAAAGCAGGTACTGTCCCTGCGCGCACCACGCCGGACCCTCCGCCCATTTCATCCCCACGTAGTGCCGGTATATCACCGCATTGAACATCGCGTATTTCCCAAAGCTCGCGTCCAGCGAGATGATGTCCGGGTCGGGATAACGCACCGGCTGCTGGTTGCTCCAGTCGCGCTGCGTCTGGGCCGCGGCCGGAACCGCGGCGGCTAAGGCAAGGAAAGATCGGCGTGAAGGCATCGCCGAAAATTGTATATCATTGCGGGACGCCGCTGTTGCGATGCGGACAAGGCGTTCGTTCTTGTTGTTCTTTGCGTTACTTTGCGGCTTTGCGTCTTTGCGAGAAATTCTCCTTCTCTCGCAAAGCCGCAAAGCCGCAGAGTGACGCCAAGAACAACTCAAAGATCTTCTCCGCGCTCTCTGTATGATGGAATTAGATGCCCCGCTCGCACATCGCCATTATTGGCGCGCCGCTCGACCTCGGCCAGGACCGCCGCGGCGTCGATATGGGTCCTTCCGCTCTCCGCGTCGCCTCCCTCAACGCGCGCATCGCCTCCCTCGGCTATGAAGTCGAGGACTGGGGCAACATCCCCGTCGAGCAAAAAGAAGCCCTCCCCGAAGGCCACCCCCACGCCAAGTATCTCGCCCAAATCGCCGCTGCCAGCAACCTTCTCGCCGACCGCGTAGACCAGGCTCTCACTCAATCCCGCATGCCCCTCGTCCTCGGCGGCGATCACTCCGTCGCCATCGGCACCGTCACCGGCGTCGCCCGCCACTACCGCGCTCTCGGCCAATCCATCGGCCTCATCTGGCTCGACGCCCATGCCGATATGAACACGCCGGCCAGCAGTCCCAGCGGTAACATCCACGGCATGCCGCTTGCCTGCATCCTCGGCAACGGCCCGCCGGAGCTCGCCGACCTCGGCGGCTTCCGCCCTAAGGTCGCGCCCCGCAACACCGTCATCGTCGGCCTCCGCGATGTCGACGCCGCCGAGAAGCCCCAGGTCCGCGACTCCGGCGTCCGCGCCTTCACCATGCGCGATATCGATGAGCGCGGACTCCGCGCCGTGATGGACGAAGCCATCCACGCCGCCTCCGATGGCACCGCCGGAATCCACCTCTCGCTCGACATGGATTTCTGCGATCCCGCCGACGCTCCCGGCGTCGGCACCCCGGTTCGCGGGGGCGCCACTTACCGCGAAGCCCATTTGGCAATGGAAATGATCTGTGATTCGCGGCGCGTGATTTCGATGGAGGTGGTCGAGGTGAATCCCGTAATCGACGAGAAGAACCGTACCGCCGATTTCGCCGTCGAGCTCATCATGTCCGGACTAGGAAAACGCATCTTATGAGATTACGAGTAGCCGTGATATACGGCGGCCGCACCGGCGAACATGAAGTCTCCGTGCGCTCCGCCAAGTCGATCCTCGCCGGACTCGACCGCGAGAAGTACGAGACCGTCGAATACTTTATCGATCAGAACGGCAAGTGGAGCCCCGGCCCCATCCTGCCCGAGCCCGGCGCTCACGCCAACATCGACGTTGTCTTCCCCGTCCTCCACGGCACCTTCGGCGAGGACGGCACCATGCAGGGACTGCTCGAGCTCGCCGACCTGCCCTACGTCGGCGCCGGCGTCCTCGGCTCCGCCGTCTCCATGGATAAGGAGATGATGAAGCGTGTCTGTAAGGAACGCATGTTGCCAATCGTCGATTATGTGACGGTCACCCGCCAGACGCCCAGCATCGTCGAGGCCTGCCGCCGCCTTCCCTTCCCCATGTTCGTCAAACCCGCCAACCTCGGCTCCTCCGTCGGCATCTCCAAAGCTCACGATGAGCAGGAGCTCGAGGCCGCCTTCACCCTCGCCAAACAGTACGACCGCAAGATCATCGTGGAGCGCGGTATCGAGGGCCGCGAGCTCGAATGCTCCGTCCTCGGCAACGAAGCCCCCATGGCTTCCCTGCCCTGCGAAATCCTCCCCTCCCGCGAGTTCTACGACTACGAGGACAAGTACCTGCTCGATATGGCCCGCACTCAGGTTCCCGCCGACCTGCCTGCGGATCGCACCGACGAAATCCGCCGCCTCGCCGTCGAATGCTACCGCGCCGTGGAGTGCGAAGGCATGGCACGCGTCGATTTCTTCCTCGAGCGCGATACCAATCTCCTCTACATCAACGAGATCAATACCATCCCCGGCTTCACCTCCATCAGCATGTACCCCAAAATGTGGGAGCACAGCGGCATCCCCTTCGCCACCCTGCTCGATCAACTCATCGAGTTCGCGCTGGACCGCCATCGCCAAAAACAGGTGACCCGCTTTGCCCGGTAAGACCGGCCTCCTGGCCGGTCTTCTTGTCCTCGTACCCATAATCCAGGCCCAGCCCAAACCCGCGCACTACACCTGCCGCCGCGCCGCATCGCCCATCCGCATCGATGGCCGCCTCGACGACAGCTGCGTGGGCCAAAGCCCCGTGGACCGCCTACTTCGTCGATATCGAGGGCGCGAAGCGCCCCAAGCCCCGCTTCCGCACGCGCGCCAAAATGCTCTGGGACGACAGGTATCTGTACATCGCCGCCGAGCTCGAAGAGCCCGACATCCGCGCCACCCTCACCGAGCACGATTCCGTCATCTTCCACGACAACGATTTCGAAGTCTTCCTCAACCCCAGCGGCGACGGCCGCAACTACTTCGAATTCGAAATCAACGCCCTCAACACCGGCTGGGACCTCTTCCTCCCCAAGCCCTACCGCGAAGGCGGCAAGGCCGATAACAGTTGGGAGATTCCCGGCCTCCTCACCGCCATCTCGATTCATGGCACCCTCAACCAACCGACAGACCGAGACCGCGGCTGGACCGTCGAGATGGCCTTCCCGTGGACTGCCTTCGCGTCGCGCGCCCCCGTCGCCCGCCCCGCGCCCGGCGACACCTGGCGCGCCAACTTCTCCCGCGTCGAGTGGCGCCACATCCCCGGCGAAAAAGAGGCCAACTGGGTCTGGTCCCCCCAGGGCCTCATCGACATGCACGTCCCCACCTATTGGGCCTACCTCCACTTCGCCCGGTAGGACAGCCCTCCCGGCCTGTCCACTAACTTGCCTTTTCTCCCACCCCCACATACCCGCACGCCATCGCCGCCAGAAACAGCGTAAGTATCTCGCCGTCCCCCAGATTGAACTCGTACCACCCCGCGCTCAACACTGCGATCATCACCGCCATCGCCCCGTTCAGCACGAAGCGATCACCCTTCCTCCCGAGCGCCCGCATAAAATCCCACAGCATCTTGCCCGCGAACCAGAGGAAGAAGATCAGCGCCGGCACCCCGCGCTCCGCCGCGTATTGCAGATACAGATTGTGCAGATGGACGTACGCCCCCGTCGGCAGAGGCCGCGGTTCGTCCGCCGGAATGAAATTCAGCAATTGCGCATTCTGATTCACCTGCTCCGGCCCGATCCCGAACCACGGATGCTGCTTCACGATCTCCCACCCCGCGTGCCGGCAGACCACGCGGAACTGGTTGGAATCCAGATCGCCCGCCGGCTTGTACGCCGACCGCATCCGCTCTCCCACCCCGAAAGGATTCGCCCACAGCAGCATCACCACCGGCACCGGCGCCAGCAGCAGCCAGCGCTTCTGCCGCATCCACACCAGGTAGCCGCCGCCCAGCGCCGCCCCCATCCACATCGAGCGCGTATACCCCGCCACCAGCGACGCCGCGATCGCGACGCCCGCTGCCGCGAGCCACGGCGTCCACCGGTCGCGCGCCGCGAACAGCAGCATCGCCCCCACCAGCAGCAGCACCATCATCTCTTCGCCGGAAAGCGTCATCCAGTGGCTGGTGAATCCGGTGATGCGCTTGACCGTATAGTAAGTGCGAAAGTCCTGGTGCGCCGCCGCCGCTTCCTGCATCTTGCGCCAGAACTGCCAGAAGCTCCACAGCGCGGAGAGCGTCGTCACACCCGCCATCACGGCCACCAGCGCCCGCACTTCGCTCACCTTGCGGAATGTGCTGGCCACCAGCAGCAGCACCAGGCACAGGTAAAACTTGCGGATCCCCGGCCAGCCGTGCATCGCGTGGCCGGAGAGCGCGACCGCCGCTACCGTGGCCGCGAAGAATAATCCCAGCGGCAATTTCACCGGCGGAAAACACAACTTATCCCCATGGCGAAAGTGATTCCACAGGAGCGCGATCACAGCGGCCGCGATCAGGCAGTTCGATGCCGAATTAGAGCAGAGCACTATCGCCACCGAGGTGAAGGTCAGATAGAAAGGGAGTCGCCGCAAGTTAACAGTATGCCAGTCTTCACAGTTGTGCCGAACAAATACAGATTACAAACTCTTGCACGAATGCTAGTATCCGAAACGAGGAGCTTTGCATGCAAGTAAATTCGATTCTGACTGGTGCGGTGATTTTATCCGCGGTGGCGATTTCCATCCACTCGCAGACCGCCGCCCCGAAACCCGCGTTGGCCGCCAAGGTTGCCATCGTCGCCATGCGCGACGCCATGCTGAGCACCCAGGACGGCCGTAAGGCCGCCGCCGCGATGCAGGCCACGTTCGCCACCCGAAAGGCCGCCGTCGAAAAACAGCAAGCCGACCTGGTCGCGCTCGACGAGCGTCTCCGCAAAGGCGGCGCCACACTCTCCGCCGAAGCCCGCCAGAAGCTGTCCGAAGAAATGGCCGCCAAGAAAAAGGTCTTCGACCGCGACGCGCAGGACCTCTCTGACGACGCCGAGGCCGCCGACAACGGTCTCATGCAGGAGATCAGCGGTAAAATGGCCGCCGTCGTCGATGAGTACGCCAAGCAGAACGGCTACACCGTCGTGATGGACGCCGCCCAGCCCGTCCTCTGGGCCGCCGAAACGGCAAACGTCACGCCCGACATCGTCAAACTCTACGACCAGAAGCACCCTGTCGCCGCCGCCGTCAAGAAGTAAGTGAGCGATCCAGCTCTTCGATCTGCCGGGTGAGCCGATCTGCCGCCTTCTGGTTCACCCACCAGACCAGGCCGAAGACGATCGCATTGATCGCGATCATCACCGGCTTGCCCTTCGTAAACACCAGGAGCCCGGGCACCAGCGGGCCGAGATACCAGCTGAACACCGACCGCAGCAGATCGCGCTGCCGCACCAATTCCCTGCGATAAAACTCCACCGACGCCACCAGTCCGAAATCCGCGGGCAGGCTCACAGGGGTCGACCGCCGGTACAGTTGCACTACCACGTAGATCGTCCCCGCCAGGATCATCACGGAACCCGCCCGTACCAGCAAGTCGCGGAATATAAAAATGTAACTGGTGAACGCGATTATCACCACTGCGGCCCCCGCGTACTCACGCAGGTTGCGATGGCGAATCCGTTTCTCGAATTTCCCGGCCCGGCGGCGCAGCTCCTCCAACGGCACGCCGGCATTCTCCAGCGGCTGCTGCTGCCACAAGCCCATCGGATCGTCATTCGCCATGGCGCACCCCCTGATGAAATTGACGGCTCAACAGATTCTTGATCCGGTGGATCTTGGTCGCGACGTTGCCCGGCGCGAGTCCCGTGATCTCGCCGATCGACGCCGCGTCCAACCCTTCGAGATACCCCAGAATCACCTGCCGGTCGAGCGGCTTCAACTGCTGCACCAGCCCAAGCAGCCGGTCGAGCGCCGCACGCTGCCCCGCCGCCGCCTCCGCGCTAACGCCGTCCGGCGCCGCTTCCAGTTCCTCCAGGCTCACCAGCACGTGCGCATTCCTCTTCCGCTGCCGGATCGCATGCGAGATCGCGGTATTGTGGGCCACCCGGTAAACCCATGTACGCACGGAGCAGCGCCCCTCCCATCCCGCAAAGCTGCGCCACAACGCCAGGTGGATCTCCTGCAGCAGGTCGCGCCGCCAATCCGGGTCGGCTTCATACGCGCGCGCCAGCCTTTCAAGCGCGCCCCCGTATTCCGTCGCCGCCGCGCGGTATCGTTCGTCCTGCTCCCTGTCCACATTCAAGGTAGTCACTCACCCCACACGTTTCTTACACGATAACGAGCCGCGACCGTGAGGGAGCGCTACCAGCGCACGACCTGCCGTAACGCTCCCTTACGATCGCGGCTCGTTGAAGGCACCCAATCCGCCCGCTTTACATCGCACCCTCACACCGAGCCGCGACCGTAAGGGAGCGATCTACAATCCGCCCGCTTTACATCGCACCCTTCCCCGTAGTCCTATATAGTCTTGGAAAAGCCGGCGCGCAATCTCGCCATCGATACCTATCGCGGCCTCGTCATGCTCCTCATGATGGCCGAAGTCCTCCAACTCTCGCGCGTCGCCAAAGCTCTTCCGGGCAACGCCTTCTGGAGCTTTCTCGCGTATCACCAGACTCACGTCGAATGGGCGGGCTGCTCGCTGCACGATACCATTCAACCCGGCTTCTCCTTCCTGGTGGGCGTCGCCCTGCCCTATTCCATCGCCGCCCGCCTCGCCAAAGGCGGCGCCTTCCGCCCCATGTTCCTACACGCCCTGTGGCGATCCTTCCTGCTGATCGCGCTCGGCATCTTCCTGCGCTCCACCCACGCGCCCCAAACTTACTTCACCTTCGAAGATACCCTCACCCAGATCGGCCTCGGCTATCCTTTACTATTCCTGCTGGCCTGGCGCCCGCCGCGCTGGCAGTGGATCGCGTTCGCACTTCTCCTCTTCGCCTACTGGCTGGCCTGGGCGCTCTACCCCGCGCACGAACCGGGCTTCTACTCGGGCTTCCTCGCCCACTGGAACAAGGGCGACAACTTCGGCAACGCATTCGACGTATGGTTCCTCAACCTCTTTCCGCGCACCAGGCCGTTCCTCGAGAACGGCGGCGGCTATCTCACGCTGAGCTTCATTCCCACGCTCGGCACCATGCTGCTCGGCCTCGCCGCCGGACGCTGGCTGCGCGCTTCGGCTCCCGCCATCCCGCTGCGCCGCCTGCTCGCCGCCGGAGCCATCGGCATCGCCGCCGGCTTGCTGCTCCACTTCGCCGGCATCTGCCCCATCGTCAAGCGCATCTGGACCCCCGCGTGGACCCTCTTCAGCGGCGGCCTCTGCTTCTTCTTCCTCGCCGGATTCTGCTGGCTCACCGAAATCAAGGGTTATCGCAAATGGGCCTTCCCGCTGGTAGTGATCGGCGCCAACTCCATCGCCGCCTACCTGATGGCCCACCTCTGGGAACGCTTTATCCTCGATTCGTTCCGCATTCACCTGGGCCCCGGCGCCTTCCTCTTTTTGGGCGCTCCGTACGAACCAGTGCTCCGCGGCACGATGGTACTTTTGGTCTATTGGACGATCCTTTACTGGATATACCGCCGCAAAATCTTCCTCAAGGTATGAACCAGCACCACACCGCTAAGCCCCTGATCTCCCGTACCTTATAACTGCCGGAAAATATGTACCGGTACATTCACCCGGACAGTAGCGCGCGATACGATGCATAAGAAATTCCGATTGGACGTACTAGGCAATCTAGCGTAATCTCAAATCTAGACAGGCCCGTGTTGCCCTTCTAACTCCCCCAAGAGGTGCATAATGGCGAAGATTCTTCTGCTCGGCTTGGATCGTCCCATGGCCGATGACCTGATCGCGGTTCTTCAACAATTGGGACAGAGCGTGCAGTCCGCGGCCCTTGGCAGCGGCGCACTCGAAAGCGGCGATATCAACCTCATATTTGCCGCCTTGGACCACCTCGGTGCCATCCGCCTCCGTCGTCCGGACCTGCCCGTCGTGGTGGTCAGCCGTCTTCCTGAAGTCAGTGCGTGGCTCGATGCCTTGGAACAGGGAGCAGCCGATTACTGCGGCGCACCCTTCGAACGCAAGCAAGTCAGCTGGGTCCTCAATTCTTCTCTGCCCGCCTTGTCCACAGCCGCTTAATTTGTGGGACAGGCCTCCCGGCCTGTCCACTACTCGGTTTTTCCTTCCCCCGGCGAAATCGCACGCCATCCTTTATAATGAGATTTTCCAATCTGAAAGCACCCTTACTTAACCAGAGGAGTCATTAATGGCAGGCAAGCGTATCGGCATACTCACGGGCGGCGGCGATGTTCCGGGACTGAATTCCGTGATCAAAACGGTGGTATACCGTGGAAGCGAAATCGGCTGCGAGGTGATCGGAATTCGCCGCGGCTGGGAAGGGCTGACCCACGTCAACCTGCAAGATCCGGCGAGCCGCACCCGCTACGTGCTGCCGTTGAATCGCGAGAACACGCGCACCATCGATCGCACCGGCGGTACCTACCTCCACAGCTCGCGCACCAACCCCTCCAAGATGAAGAAGCTGCCCCCCGTGCTCGAAGGGCAGGACTTCCCCAAGGTCATGTCCACCAAGAAGGGCGTCACCTCCGAAGTCTACGATGTCTCCAAAGCCGTCCTCAAGAACATCGAAACCCTCAATCTGGATTACCTGATCGCGATCGGCGGCGACGACACGCTGAGCTATGCCGCCGAACTGGACCGCCAGGGCTTCCGCGTGATCGCCGTGCCCAAAACGATGGATAACGATGTGCAGAATACCGAATACTGCATCGGCTTCTCCACCGCCATCACGCGCGCCATGGATGCCATCGAGCGCCAGCGCACCACCGTGGGTTCGCACGAGCGCATCGGCCTCTTCCGCGTCTTCGGCCGCGACGCCGGCTACACCGCGCTCTACACCGCCTATGTGACTTCCGTGCGTTGCTGTATTCCCGAGCACAAGATCGACCTCCACAAAATGATCGACCTGCTGGTCACCGATAAGAAGAACAATCCCAGCAACTACTCCCTCGCCATCCTCAGCGAAGGCGCCGAATGGGTTGGTTACACCGTAAAGGAATACGGCGAAGCCGACGCCTTCGGCCACCGCAAGAAGATGAGCGTGGCCGAAGACCTGAGCAATGAGATCAAGGCCGCTACCGGCGAAGAAACCATCGTCAGCGACCTGACCTACGATCTCCGCTCCGGCAGCGCCGATTTCGTGGACCGCATGGTCGCCTCCACCTTCGCCGGCATGGCGATGGACGCCATCCAGGAAGGCAAGCACGGCCTCATGACCGCGATCGCCAACGGCAGCTACGCCATGGTCGGTATCCCCGATCCCAAACTGGGACCGCGCCGCGTGGATGTCGCCTCCATGTACAACACCGAGCGCTACCGCCCCGTCTACGATCACAAACTCGGGCTGCCCATCTTCCTGACGCGCGCGTAATTCCATGTCTCTCGCAAAGCCGCAAAGCCGCAACGTAACGCAAAGAAAACCAGGGCAAATTCTTCTTGGCGTTACTTTGCGGCTTTGCGTCTTTGCGAGAAAAACCGCTTTCAGTACCTTTTAGCGAGCCCTCCCATTGAACTGGAAGCGCTTCTTCTCCAAACCCGAAAACGCTCCACCTCACCCCCGAGTTGCGCGCCCGCATTCAATCCTCCTTCGACCAGGCCGCCAGTGACGAAGAGCATTTTCCCTCCACCATCGATCCCCGCATCTACCATGTCAAAGTGATCCGCCAGCACCTTGGCGAACTCCGCGGACGCCGCGTGCTCGACGTCGGCTGCGGCAAAGGACGCTTCGCCCGCGTCTTCCAGGCCCAGGAGCCCGAGGCCGAACTCTGGGGCCTCGACATCTCCGAAGAGATGCTGCGCTATGTCCCCGACGGCATCCACACCCGCGCCGGCAGCATGACCGAACTCCCCTTCGAGGACGGCTACTTCGATGGCGCCTACGCCACGGAGAGCCTGGAGCATGCCGTCGAGATCGAAAAAGCCGTAAGTGAGATTTGCCGGGTTGTAAAACCTGGCGGCCGTATCGTGGTCATCGATAAAAACGCCGAGCAGTGGGGACGCCTGGACACTCCCGAATGGGAAAAATGGTTCACGCGCAAGCAGCTCGAACGCATGCTTGGGCAGCACTGCGCGCACGTCTCCAGCCGCTTGATTTCCTACTGGGAAGACGTCGAACCCGACGGACTCTTCGTCGCCTGGCTCGCCGTTAAGTGAAGCCCCAACTCTCGTACCAGGACCACCAGCACAGTATCTAGTTTTCACACCCAACAATCTACGTAAATCCATATATCCGTGTACGATGCGATGGATTTTAACTCAACTAATTAACTTGTCGGCCCCATCGAAACTATTTTCTTGACACTTCTTTACCTAACCCATAAACTCACTCCAATATTCCTCTGTTCGCAGGGGGAAACGGGAGTCTGTTCCCGCATTCGCACAAGGAGACTAGAAGGGGATATGAAGTTGTACTTGGGCATTTCGAAGCAACTCAGCCAGTTCTTCGCCGGTTTTACCGGCACTTTAACGTCAGCCGTTTCTCCTTCACTCTCAAAACAGCTTCAAGGGGGCACCATGACAAGTTTCCGCAGCCGATCTTCCCTCGGGTTTACCGCGTTACTCTTGGGAATTCTCCTCGCGTCCAGCGCAGTTCCTGTCTGGTCGCAAGCCACTTCCACCGCTACCGTCACCGGCCTGGTCACGGACGAACAACATGCCGCCGTCGCGGGCGCCGAGGTTCACCTCCTCGACAACGCTACCGGCAGTTCGCAGACCACTCTGACCAACGAAACGGGACGTTATGTAATCGTCAACGTTCAGCCGGGAAAGTACGCCGTCACCATCAGCAAGCAAGGCTTCACGGTTCACAAGATCGCCGCGCAGACAGTTGAACTGGGCGCTTCCCTGATCATCGACGCGACCTTGAAGGTCGGCTCGACCACCACCACCGTGGAAGTGACCGCCTCGGCTGCCGCCGATCTGCAGACCACCAATGCCACCGTCGGCAACACGCTGAACAACGCGGCATTGATGGTGTTGCCCAACATGGGCCGCGACGTGGCGACACTCGCCGTGCTGCAACCCGGCACCACGCCGAGCGGCATGACCGCGGGCGCCTTCTCCGATCAGAACGTGTTCATGCTCGATGGCGGTAACAACTCCGACGACATGGCCGGCAACAATACCAGTTACGTCACGAACTTCACCGGCACCGGCGGCACGCAGACCAACGGCAGCCCCTCCGGCATCATTCCGACGCCCGTCGAGAGTATCGAAGAGTTCAAGGTAGGCAGCTTCAATCAGTCCGCCGACTTCTCCGGTTCCATCGGCTCCCAGGTTCAGATGGCGACCAAGCGCGGCACGAATGCTTATCACGGCTCGGCTTACGGCTTCTACTTCGCCACCAACGTCGGCGCCGCCAACAGCTGGTCCAACAACCACACTCCCTCCGGCGGCTTGGCTTACACCCCGCTGGTTTCCAATCACCGCAGCCGCTTCGGCGGTTCGCTGGGCGGCGTACTGCTCCCGAAGCTCCTCGGCGGCAAGACCTACTTCTTCGTGAATTATGAAGGCAGCCGGTTCCCGAACGTGGGCACCATCGAAAAGAACTCGCCCTCCGCACTGCTGCGCGCTCGGCGTCATCCAGGTGGCCGACTCCAGCGGCAAATTCCAGGCATATAACCTCAACCCGACTGCCGTGACCTACAACGGCGTCACGTATCCCTCCTGCGGCTGCGATCCGCGCGGCCTGGCCTCAGCCCGACCATCTCGAAGATCTGGAGCTACATGCCGATGCCCACGGATTTCACGGGCGCGGCCGGTGACGGCGTCAACGTGGGCGGCTTCATTGCCCCGATCCGCGCCCCGCTCACCACCAACTCCTACGTGGCCCGCATCGATCACGATCTCAACGAGAAGAACCGCTTCTTCGCCACCTACCGCTACACCACGCTGACCAGCCTGACCACCAACCAGGTGGACATCGGCGGCCTTGCCGGCGGCACTCTCGGACAGCCGCTGGCCACCGCGCCGCGCGTGCAAAAACCCTCCTTCTGGGTTCTCGGCCTCACCAGTGCCGTCACCCCCACGATCACCAACGACTTCCGCTGGAACTACTCGCGCAACTACTGGCAGTGGTTCATCACCGGTGGCGATGGTCCTCAGTTGCCGGGTCTCGGCGGCGCCGTCGAAATCGCCGGCGAAAGCACCAACGCGCTGATCCCGTACAACGTGAATACGCAGAGCACCCGCACCCGGTATTGGGACAGCCAGGACAACCTGTTGAAAGACGATCTGACCATCATCAAGGGCAACCACCTGATGCAGGTCGGCGGCTCCTATCAGCACAACGTGTACGAGCACTCCCGCACGGACAACGGTCAGGGCATCAACAACACGCTGACCTACCAGATCACGTCTTCCAACACCAACTTCGGCAGCTTCGCCTATCCCTCGACCGTGCCCAGCAACCAGCAAAGCAACTTCAACACCTACTTCTCCTACGTGACTGGCCTGGTCGCCCAGTCGCAGTTGGTCTACACCCGCTCGGGCTCCAACCTGCAACTCGGACCGATCGGCGCCAGCACGGTGGCATCGAGTTTCGTTCCCGCTTACAACGCCTACTTCGCCGATACCTGGCACGTCAAACCGAGCGTCACCATCTCCTACGGCATCAGCTACCAGTTGGAAATGCCGCCGCACGAACAGAACGGCCACCAGGTCCTGTTGACCAACCAGGACGGATCTCCCGTGGTCACCGCGGACTACATGGCGCAGCGCGAAAAAGCGGCGCTCGCCGGTCAGGCCTACCAGCCGATCCTGGGCTTCTCGACCGCGAACAACGTCGGCGCCGGCCGCCAGTACCCATACGATCCCTTCTACGGCGGAATCGCGCCGCGCTTCTCGATCGCCTGGAGCCCCAAGTATAACGACGGCATCCTCGGCAAGCTGCTCGGCAACGGCTCTACCGTATTGCGCGCCGGCTATGGCCGCCTTTACGGCCGCCAGAACGGCGTCATTCAGGTCCTCACGCCGCTGTTGGCGCCCGGACTGCTTCAGGCCGTTTCCTGTACCGGCGTCAGCCGCACCGGACAGTGCCTCGGCAACAACGGCGTCGACCCGACCACGGCCTTCCGCATCGGACCCGACGGTCTGTCCGCACCGCTGCCGGCTGTCAGCCAGACTCTGAGCCAGCCGTATCTCCCCGGCGTGAACGGCAATGCTCCCGCCGCCGACGTGACGGTCCTCGATCCGAAGTACCGGCCCGAACGCACCGACAACCTGACGGTCAGCCTGCAGCGCCAGATCAACAGGACCGTGAGCATGGAAGTCGGCTACATCGGCCGCATCATCCGCAACGAACTGCTCTCGATCAACCTGGATTCCGTACCGTACATGACCACGCTCGGTGGACAGAGCTTCGCCGATGCCTTCTCGAAGATCTACTTCCCGGTCAATGCGGGCGGCGTACCTACCGCGCAGCCCTTCTTTGAAGCCGCTCTCGGCGGAGCCAACTCGGCGTACTGCGCCGGCTTTGCAAGCTGCACTGCTGCGGTCGCTTCCAAGAACGCCACCGCCATCAAGAACACGGCCGTGTCCGATCTGTGGACCGCGCTGTATAAGGCTCCGGGTTGGACTCTCGGCCGCAGCCTGGTTGCCCAGCCGCTGCCCGGTCAGACCGCCAGCCAGGGATACACCTACCTGGAATCGACCTCCCTCGGTTTCGGCAACTACAACGCGTTGTTCATCACCCATCACATCCGCGACTTCCACGGAATCAGCGCCACCAGCAACTTCACCTGGGGCCGCGCTCTCGGTACCGGCACCACGTCGCAGGCCACCAGCTCCAACACGGCGATTGACAACTACAATCTCCAGAACAACTACGGGCTGCAAAGCTTCGACATCAAGTTCGTCTACAACGCCGCGATTTACTACTCGCCCAAGTTCTACCAGAGCCAGAAGGGCGTAGTCGGCAAGCTGCTGGGTGGATGGACCCTCTCGCCGCTGTTTACGGCGCAGAGCGGCAACCCCTTCGTCCCAGGCTATAGCGAAGGCGGCTGCACCGGCTGCCAGGCGTTGGGCGAAGTCAGCACCACCTCTTCGGCCACTACCTCCTTCAGCACCAACGCTCAGGCGGCCGCCCCGTACACCGGCGGAAACTCGGCGACTTACAACAACCCCGGCTCCACCGGCGTGATCAACGGCGTCACCACGGCCGTTGGCACCAGCAACCCGGCCGGCGTCAACATGTTCGCCGATCCGGCCGCAGTGCTCGCCGAATTCCGCAAGTGCGTGCTCGGCTTCGACGGCAACTGCGGAGGCCTCGCCATGCGCGGCCTCCCGCGCTGGAACCTCGATCTCGCTGTCCACAAGACCGTCGCGTTGTTCCGCGAAGGTATGGGCGCCGATTTCAGCTTCCAGTTCACCAACGTGATGAACCACGTAGTGATGGGCAATCCGACGATGACGGTCACCACGCCCTCCACTTTCGGCCGCATCACCGGCACCGGCAACACTCCGCGCAACATGGAGTTCGGCCTCCGGCTCCACTTCTAGCACCCTGTAACGCAGTCACCAAAAGGGGACCGGGCAACCGGTCCCTTTTTTTATTTATGCCAAAGCCACGGCCCAAACCGATTTCTCCCCGGCAAGCCGGCGAGCTTTGGATCTACCTGCTGCTGGCCGCCGCCGTCTTCGCGGCTTACGCGCAGGTGCTGCACTTCGACTTCGTCACTTACGACGATCCGGATTACGTGACCGCCAACGCGCAGGTGCAGGCGGGATTGACCTGGGCGGGCATCGCCTGGGCCCTCCGGTCCGGGTTCGCCGGCAACTGGTTTCCGCTGACCTGGCTCTCGCACATGCTGGACGTCAGCCTGTTTGGCCTCGACGCCGGCTGGCATCACTTCACGAACCTCTGGCTGCACGCGCTCAGCACCCTGCTGTGGTTCGCCGTTCTGCAGCGGCTCACCGGGGCGCGCTGGCGTAGCGCTATAGTCGCCTTCTTATTCGGGCTCCACCCGCTGCACGTGGAAAGCGTGGCCTGGATCGCCGAGCGCAAGGACGTATTGAGCGGCCTGTTCTGGCCGCTGACGCTGTGGGCCTACGCCGCCTACACGGCGCGCCCGGGCGTGTGGCGCTACGCGGCGACGCTGGCTCTCTTCTGCCTCGGCCTGATGGCCAAGCCGATGCTCGTGACCCTGCCGCTGGTGCTCCTGCTGCTGGATCGCTGGCCTTTGCAGCGGGGCACGAAGCTGCTCGAAAAGCTACCGTTCTTCGCCGCCGCGGCCGCGGTATCGATGGTGACTTTCCTGGTACACCGCGATGTGGGCGCGGCGGCGACGCTCACTCTAATTCCGCTCGCGACGCGCCTGGAGAATTCGTTGATCTCCTACTGCGCGTACGTGCTGCAGATGCTTTGGCCCGCGGACCTCGCGGTCTTCTATCCCTACCCACAGGGCTCGCTCGCGATCCCCGGAGCGCTCGCCGGCATTGTGCTGGCGGCGATCACGGTGCTCGCGATCCGCGCATTTCCGCGGCGTCCCTACCTGACCATCGGGTGGCTCTGGTACGGGATCACGCTGCTGCCCGTGATCGGCCTGGTGCAGGTGGGCGCGCAGGCGCGCGCCGACCGGTACACCTACATCCCAATGATCGGTCTCGCAATCGCGCTGGTCTGGGGTGCAGCGGAAGCGTTGGAGCGCCGGCCGCGCGTTCAGGCTGCGCTGGCCGCCGCGGTTTGCCTGGCCTGCCTCGCGCTCACCTGGCAGCAGGTGCAATACTGGCGCGACAGCGTCTCGCTCTACCGGCATGCGATCGCGGCGACCGACGAGAATTACGTAGCCCTCTACAACCTCGCGGGCGTGCTGGAGACCCGCGGCGATCTCGCCGATGCCGCCGCGCAGTTGCGCGAAACCGTCCGCATCCGCCCACGTTTTGCGCCGGCCTATTCCGAGCTGGGCCAGGTGCTTGCCAAATTGGGCCAGCCTGACCAGGCGCTGGCGGAATTGCAGCAGGCGAAGCACCTGCAGCCGGACCTTACCGATATCGATCTCCGGCTGGGCGCCGTGCTCGGCACACTGGGACGCGCCGATCAGGCCGCCGCCGCGTTCGCCGAGGCCGTCCGGCTGCAACCGGCGAATGGCGATGCGCACTACAACTACGGGATATCGCTGGCCCTGCAAGGCAGGTTGCAGGATGCCGCGCGTGAATTCCGCGCCACGGTGCAACTCAAACCCGCCGACGTGGAAGCGCGCTATAACCTGGGGATCGCCGCGGCGAGCCTGGGGCGGACCGATGAGGCCATCGCACAGTTCCAGGAGGCGCTGCGGCTCAAGCCGCAATTTCCCGAAGCGCGGCGCGAACTCGAGCGCCTGATCAAAGTAAAATGAACTCCATGCATCGCCTGCTGCTCGCGCTTGTCGCCTGTGTTGCGTGGGGCCAGCCGCGGCCCGAATTCGACGTCGCTTCGCTCAAGCCGGTGATCCTCGACGGCAAGGATTCCTATTCGGCGAACCTCGGCAGCGTGCAACACGGCGTCCTCACCATGACCAACGTGACGCTGGCCGACTGCCTGCGCGTGGCGTACGGCATTCCGACCGAAGACCAGATCGCGGGACCGGCATGGATCAAGAGCAAGAGCGTGCGCTTCGACATCACCGCGAAGGCCGCGCCCGACACCACGCGCGACGCCGCCTTCCGCATGCTGCAGCCGCTGCTCGAGCAGCGCTTTCAGATGACCTACCATCACGAGGACCGGGAGATGTCGTACCTGGCGATGACGGCGGCCAGGACCGGGTCGAAGCTGGAGCACGCCAAGGAACCGCCCGAGGGCATCGTCAGCCTGCGCGGCAATCACATTCAGCACAACCACATCGATATGCCACTGCTGGCGTATCTGATCTCGCGCTTCACCCGAAGCCGCGTGCTCGATATGACCGGGCTCAAAGGCTACTACGTGGTGGACCTGAGCTGGGCGCCGGACGACGCACCGGCCGACGTCGAGGGGCTCTCGATTCAGAATGCAATCCAGAAGCAGCTTGGCTTGAAACTCGAGGCGCGGAAGGGCCCCGTGGATACGCTGGTGGTGGATAAGGCCAACGAAACGCCGATTGAGAATTAGCCGTTGTGGGTCTTGTTATCTGCGTTTATCTGCGTTTATCTGCGGCCGATTGCTTTTCAAACACAGGATGGGCCGCAGATAAACGCAGATGAACGCAGATAAGAAACTGCAATTTTGGTGGTCTTGCGTGTTGTATCTTAGCCGTTCACGTCAACTTAAAATATTTCTAAAGCTCGCCTTTTCTAATAGATCCGCCGGATTTTGCCTTGCTGCGGAGCCCGCCTTTCGAGGGCGGTGTGCAAGTGTAGGAACAGGGAGAGAGTGAGATTCCCACCATCCGTGACAAGACTCTTGTCACGGATTTTTTCGTCCTCCCCTATTTTCAATCACTTACATTTTTTCCGTGACAAGAGTCTTGTCACGGAACTGGAGTTTGGCATGGAGAATGAGATCAACGAAGTCCTCGATCTGGGAGTAGTTCTGGGACAGAACCAGGCGTTCGGCCTGATCGCGGGCCGCTGTTCCGCGGCCCAGGCGGAGAGCCTGCGACGGATTCGTACCGAGAAGTTATACAAGCGTGTCAGCGAGCACTGGAAAGAGTTCTGCCCTCAATATCTCAAGATGAGCGGCACTCAGGCGGACAACATCATCCGTCTCTGGGAGGAATTCGGCGCGGGCTATTTCGAGGTCGCGCAACTTACACGTGTATCGCCGGAGACCTACCGCGCGATCGAGCCCTCCGTGGAAAACGGCGTCCTGAATCTGAACGGCGAGCAGATCGAACTCACGCTCGAGAACTCGCGCAAGGTGGCCGCCGCCGTCGCCGAGGTCCGCCGCACGCTGCCCGCGAAACCCGTCGCCGAACTTCCCTTCCCCGAACGCGTCGCGCGGCTGGACCGGTTGTGCCAGGAGCTGATCCAGGAGTTCACCGCGATCCCCGACATTTCCGCCGAGGCCTTCCAGACCTATCGCATCTCGCTACTGAATCTCTACACTGTCCTGCACAAGATGCGCGCCCAGTTCCGCTACTGATCCAGCCGTCGTGCAAAATCGGCGAGCGCCCTCGCCCTCTCAGCCCGTTCGACTCCGGAGTAGCGATCGCGATTCGCCCAGTACGGGCACTGCGGGCAGACCTCGCCATCCGGATAGTCCTTCCCTTCCTCGTGTGGACAACCCAGGATGTGATCGTTCTCCAGCATCGATACGGATTTGACGCCGTGCTCCTTGAGGAGGCGAAGGATGGCCGCCTGAATCGCGGGGTCGGTCCGTACATCGCCGGTATCCGAGTAGAGGCGGTCCAGGATGACCGACTCGCCATCCTCGGTCGCCGCAAACCCCACTGCTACCTTGCTGGCACGCGTATTGTCGGGACCATAGTAGACAATGGTCCCGACCGGATATCCGCGAAAGCCGTGACGCTTCATCCTGTGTAATGGGGAGTCGGAGCGTTTCTTGAACTTCATAAAGATAGCTTCTAACAGACAGGAGGCGGACGCAAGCCCACGTGCTACTAATGGATTGCCGATGCGAACCTGCGCGAATTGCGAAATGGTACGGCCCGACAGTCAGGACGCATGCGACTGCGTAAGCCCGCCTCCGAAACGCCGCTGGAACCGGGGCTGCATGTCGGCTACGGTGCTACTCCTTCTGTTATTTGGGGGCTGCAACGCGGTCGCTCCTTGTCTCGACCTGATGCCTTCCCCGGACGGAGGCGACCGTTCGGCGGAACTGTCCGCTCAAGGTGTGATGGAGCGAATTGGGGATGCGGAGACCCGCTACTATGGCCGCAACCGGCGCTATGGCGATCTCAAGGAAATCGAGCCCAACGCCACCATCGCGTCGCCCTACAGCTTTTTGCTCATCGCCCACGGGAATCACTATCAACTGACCGCCACGCCACTGATTCGATCGTGCACCTATTGCTGCCTCGTGGGGCTGCCCCGCTTTCGATTCTTCTACACAGACGAGTCACGCATTTTGAGGTACAGTACACATTGCCGCGCCGCAACGGCGAGCAGTCCGCAGATGTACTGGCACGATTGAGACCATGAGATAATGACTCACGCCATGTCAGCAAACTCCATTTTTTGTAAGTCAGCCGCCGCGCTGCTCTTCGCTGCGACCCTTTCCGCGCAGCCTCCGATGGGCGGGCGCGGCGGGCCGCCGATGTCCGACGCGATGCGCCAGGCGCAGCAGCTGATGCGCGAGGGCAAGCTCGCGGACGCGCTAGCGATTTATGAGAAAGAGAACGCCAGCAATCAGGCCGGCACCGTGCTCGACCTGATGGGCAAGGGCGCCGAGGCGCGCAGACATTTTCAACGCGCGATCGATGCCGCACCCGACGGCGCCGCCAAGGCCAACGCGCAGCGCGCCATGGCGATGTCGTACGCGTTCGAAGGCGATTGCCGCAACACCGTGAAGTACGAACAGATGGTGATCGCCTACTGGGTCACCCGCGAACAGGCCGATCCGCAGAACGCCTTCTACCAGGAGGGCGAGATGGCCAACGAGGCGGCGCGGGTCTGCATCGACGCGGGCGACCTGGAGACCGCCGAAACCTGGTATCGCAAGGGCACGGAACTCGGCCTCAAAGAACCGGGCAACCAGACGCATCCGGCGAGCCTGTGGAATTTCCGCCTGGAGCATGCGCTGGCGCGGATCGCGGCGCGCAAGGGCAATAAGTCCGAAGCGCAGAAGCACGTGGCGGCGGCTAAGGCGCAGTTGGATGGCGACCCCAAGATGGCCGAACAGCAGTCGCGCTTCTTCCCCTACCTGACCGGCTACGTGGCGCTCTACACGGGCGACTACAAGCAGGCGCGCGACGATTTCGAGAAGGCGATCTCGCTGCCCGGAAATTCGGCCGACCCGTTCTATCAGTGCCTGCTCGGCATGACATTACGAGAAACTCGGCGAAAAGGAGAAGGCGATGGAATGCTACCGCAAGGCATCGGCCACAATGGGGCACAATCCTCCGGCCGCCTTCGCCAAGCCGTTCACGCGCAAGAAACTCGCGTAATAACCTCCAGTACTCACTTATCGAAAGTGAACTATACGTCCAGGACGCTACCTGTTGGAATTCTATTTAGGTTCTTACTTAGGTGAAGTCCCGATGATCGCCCCGCAGTACGTACCGAGTGAACCGGATTGCCTGCAAGCGACTGGACTGGCGGAGTCAACGCTTGAATCGTTAATCCTGAAAATCCTATATTTTCGCGGAGACCTCTACGGACAGGAACTATCCGCCGCGATCGGCCTGCGCTTCAGCGTAATCGAAAACATCGTGGAAGCGCTCAAACAGGCGCATCACATTCAAATTAAGAAATCGCTGGGCATGGGTACCATCGGTTCCACTCTGGCACTCACCGAAACCGGCCGCACGCGCGCCCGGGAAGCGCTGGAATCCAACCAGTACGCGGGGCCGGCGCCGGTGCCGCTCGGCCAGTATATCGAGGTGGTGCGGGCGCAGCGGCAGCCGGATGGCTGGCTCACCAAGACATCTCTGGCCCGGGCGTTCCGCGGAATGGTGCTGACCGAACGCGTGCTGGCGCAGATGGGGCCCGCGGTGAGCGCGGCGAATTCCCTGCTGGTCTACGGCAAGCCGGGCGATGGCAAGACCTACCTGATCGAGGCGCTGAGCAATGTAGATTCGGCGCCGGTCTTCGTGCCGTACGCGATCGAGTGCCAGGGCAATATCGTGCTGATCTTCGACCCCATCTACCATCAGCGCGTGGAGGAGGAAGAAGAGAATGCGGTGATGGCGATCGCCCGCGAGGCGGCTTGCGACCGGCGCTGGGTGAAATGCAAGCGGCCCTTCCTGACGAGCGGAGGCGAACTCGCGCTCGACATGCTCGACCTGCGCTACAACCTCACCTCCAAGGTCTACGAGGCGCCGTTTCAACTGAAGGCCAACAACGGAATCTACCTGGTGGATGATTTCGGCCGCCAGCGCGCCACTCCGGCGGAGTTACTGAATCGCTGGATCGTGCCGATGGAGCGGCGCGTGGACTATCTGAGCTTTCTCAGCGGCGGCAAGATGACTACGCCGTTCGAAACATTTCTGGTCTTCTCCACCAACCTCAATCCGGCGGACCTGGGCGACGAAGCCTTCCTGCGCCGCCTGCAATACAAGATCCTATTGCGCGGTCCGGCGCGCAACGAGTTTGTGCGCATCTTCGAGAACGTCTGCCGCGAACGGAAGTTGCCTTGCCCGCCGGAACTGCTCGACGCGTTTCTTGAAAAACACTACGGGCAGTCGGGCAAGTCCTTCCGCCGCTGTCATCCGCGCGACGTGTTGACGCACGCGCTCAACCTGATTCATTTTGAAAAGCTGCCTTACGAATTGACCGCGGCGGTACTGGACCACGCCTTCGAAAGCTGCTTCCTGCAGGACGCGGAAGACTCCGCACCGGCCGAATCGAAGCTACTGCGCACGTCGTCGAAGCCCTGTATCGACTACTGGGCGGAGCGCACACAGGGATACACGATGTTCGGACGGCTGGCGTTTTTTGCGTCCTGCCGCGACCGCTCGGCGGACCAATACCGTGACAAAGAAGCGCTGCGCGAATTCGATGCGGCCGAGATTTCCAGCACGCTCGCGACCTTGCACAACAAGATCTTCGTCGAGTGGCTGAGCTTGAACCTGGATCAGCAAAGCCGCGACCTGGCGCGCTATCTCTCGACGCCCGAAGGCCGCGCGGCCTTCCTCAGCTTCGACCGCCGCGAGCTCACCGATATCCTGGCGCCGCACGATGCCAACCCGCGGGAACGCACCTTGTTCAACAACGACCTGACCACCGTATTGCTGGCGCTTTCGCAGCGCCAACAACCCGAGCCGGCCGCACCCAAGCAGATGGAGCGGATTGCGTAGTGAACGCCCGCCGCTTTTGTGGGGCAGCCGACTCTGGCTACCGCCGGCGCTCTGCGAAGACCGTCCTCGCCTCCAAATGTCCGCCGGTTCTCTTCACCGAACCACTGGATATTCGGACATCGCGCTGCGCATTGCTCGCTCGTAACCGAGAACGAGGTGAATCGTCAGGAGGTCGAAGAAGTGACCCATCCTGCGATTCAATTGCTCCTCCGAGTAGAGTTCGACGCTGCTGAAGGAGAGCATGTGCTCCTCCGCGAAATCGAGCATCTTCTCGCGCAGCAGGCAGAGTGCGCGCACCGCCCGGTGCAGGGGGGTGTCGCGAGTGAAACAGGAAACGCCGAGGCGCTCGGCACGTTGCTTGAGCTCTTCTTCGTCACCGACGGTCAGCCAGTGTCCCAGGCGGAGCAGAAGATCCTGGGCCAACTCGCGGATTTCAAAATCCATCAGCGTGCGCGGACCGGTAGTGCTGGGGTCATCGTGGATCCTGGCGATCACGCGATCGATGATGAGATCGCTGTTGGACTCGATCAGGTGAACGAGCTTCGAGGAGATCATGGCACACCTCCCTAACTGTATGGTACGCCGAAAAATAACTGGACAACAGGTCAAATTCCCGGGAGTGGGTTACAGAGCCTTGGCGAAATCGGCGAGGGCCCTTACTTTCGCGCGGGCCGCTCCGGAATCGATCGAGACTACCGCGAGGGCCATACCTTCCAGAAAAGTAGCGGCCTTCCCGGCGGCGACCAGGGCGGCGGATGTGTTAACCAGCACGATGTCGCGCTGAGGGCCGGCGGCGCCCGCAAGGACGGCGTCGGCGATTTCGCGATTGCGTGCCAGGTCGCCGCCTTTGAGATCTTCGGGTGCGGCGATCGCGACGGCGAAATCGGCGGGTTCGAGCGTGCGGCGCTCCACCTTCCCCTCTCGGACTTCAAAGGCGAGCGTGGAGCCGGTGGTGGTGATCTCGTCCAGGCCGTCGGAACCGTGGACCACGAAGCCGCGCTCCAGGCCGAGAGCCGCGATGGCTCCGGCCATCAATTCGGCGGCGTGCGCCGAAGGGGCGCCGATCAGCTGCGCGGTGGCGCCGGCGGGATTGGTGAGCGGTCCGAGGAGATTAAAAACCGTCCGCAATTTGAGATCGACACGCACCGGCTGGGCATGCTTCATCGCGGTGTGGACCGCGGGGGCAAAGAGGAAACCGATGCCGACTTCGCGGATGGCGCGCGCCGTGGCTTCCGGCGGAATGGCGACTGGAATGCCCCAGGCTTCCAGCAGGTCTGCGCTGCCGCACTTGCCGGTGATGGAGCGATTGCCGTGCTTGGCGACGTGGACTCCGGCGGCGGCGACCACGAAGGCCGCGATCGTGGAGATGTTAAATGTGCAGGCGCCATCGCCGCCGGTGCCGCAGGTATCGAGCAGCGTGGCGCCTTCGAGATTCGGACTCACCGGCACGGCCATGGCGCGCATCGCGCGCGCGAAACCAACCAGTTCGTCCACGGTTTCACCCTTCATTTTGAGGGCGATCAGGAAGGCGGCGATTTGCGCCTGGCTGGCCTCGCCGCGCAGGACGATCTGCATGGCGGCTTCGGCGTCGGCAGCGGAAAGATGCTGCTCCTCGACCAGGCGCGTCAAGTGTGGAAGAAGCGACATGTTATATTGGGTTTTCTGTAGGCTAACACAGCAACTCCATGAAAATTCACGAGTATCAAGCGAAGGCCATCTTGGCCCAATACAAAGTCCCTGTGCCACGAGGGCATGTCGCATACACCGAAGCGGACGCGGAAGCGGCGGCCAAATCGCTGGGCGGCTCAGTGGTGGTGAAGGCGCAGATTCACGCCGGCGGGCGCGGCAAGGGCGGCGGCGTGAAAGTCGCCAAGAATGCCGCCGAAGCGCTCGAACTGGCGAAGAAGATTCTGGGCATGACCCTGGTCACACACCAGACCGGACCGGAAGGCCGGCTGGTGCAGCGCCTGCTGATCGAAGAGACGCTGCCGATCGAGCGCGAGCTGTACCTCGGAATCGTGCTGGACCGGGTGCAGGGCAAGCCGGTTTTCATGGCCTCCTCGGCCGGCGGCATGGACATTGAAGAAGTCGCGGCGAAAACGCCGGAGCTGATCCTCAAGGAGACGGTGGAGTATCCCGGCCTCTCACCCTACCAGGCTCGCAAACTCGCGTTCGGCATCGGGATCCCGGCGGCGAGCGTGAATGCGGCGGCGGCGGCGATGACGGCGCTCTCCAAGGCCTACTGGGCGATGGACGCGTCGCTGGCCGAGATCAACCCCTTCATCCTGACGACCGACGGCAAGGTCTACGCGCTCGACGCCAAGATCACCTTCGACGACAACGCGCTGTATCGCCACAAGGAACTCGTGGAGTTGCGCGACCTGAACGAAGAAGATCCGCTGGAAGTGGAAGCCTCCAAGCACGGCTTGAACTACATCAAGCTCGATGGCACGGTGGGCTGCATGGTGAACGGCGCCGGACTGGCGATGGCGACCATGGACATCATCAAATTCGCGGGCGGCAGTCCGGCGAACTTTCTGGACGTCGGCGGCGGGGCCAGCGCGGAGCAGGTGAAGAACGCGTTCCGCATTCTGCTTTCCGATCACAGCGTGAAGGCAGTGCTGATCAACATCTTCGGCGGCATTCTGCGCTGTGACACGCTGGCGACCGGCGTGGTGGCGGCGGCGCGCGACCTGAATATCCAGGTGCCGATCGTGGTGCGCATGGAAGGCACCAATGTGGAAGCAGGCCGGCAGATTCTGCTGGAATCGGGATTCAACTTTACAGTGGGCGCGGACATGTGGGACGCGGCTCAAAAAGTAGTGAAGCTGGCTGCGTGAGCCCTTGGCAGGGGGCATTGCGCCTCAGGCGCAGTGGCCACCCGAATCAACCGCGAAGTCCGGTCAGCGACTTCCCGGAGAGGAACTAATGAGCGTACTGGTAGACAAGAATACAAAACTGATTGTTCAAGGCTTCACGGGCAAGGAAGGCACCTTTCACGCGCAGCAATCAATTGCGTACGGCACCAACGTGGTGGGCGGCGTAGTGCCCGGCAAGGGCGGCTCGCAGCACCTGGAGCGGCCGGTCTTCGACACGGTGGAGCAGGCGGTGAAGGCCACGGGCGCGAATGCCAGCGTGATCTTTGTGCCGCCGCCCTTCGCCGCCGACGCGATTATGGAAGCGGCGGACGCGGGCGTGGAACTGGTGGTCTGCATCACGGAAGGTATTCCGGCGCTGGACATGGTGAAGGCGTGGGAATTCCTGCAAGGCAAGAAGACGCGCCTGATCGGACCGAACTGCCCCGGCATCATCTCGCCGGGCAAGTGCAAGATCGGCATCATGCCGGCATCGATTCACCGCGAAGGCCACGTGGGCGTGGTTTCGCGCTCCGGCACCTTGACGTACGAAGCGGTGGGGCAGCTGACCAAGCTCGGAATCGGACAATCGACCTGCATCGGGATCGGCGGCGACCCGATCATCGGGACCACGTTCCTGGATGCGCTGCGATTGTTCAATGAAGACCCGGACACGCACGCGATCATCATGATCGGCGAGATCGGCGGCAACGCCGAAGAAACCGCCGCTGCGTATGTGAAGGCTCACGTGAAGAAGCCGGTGGTTGGTTTCGTGGCGGGGCAGACGGCGCCGCCGGGACGCCGTATGGGACACGCGGGTGCGATCATCGCCGGCGGGTCGGGTAAAGCCGAAGACAAGATTGCGGCTATGGCGGATGCAGGCATCACGATCTGCTCCACGCCGGCCGAACTGGGTGAGAAAGTAAAAAGCCGTTTATGAGTGTTGAACGTACATTTTCCATTATTAAGCCCGATGCCGTTGCAGCCGGGCAGGCAGGCGAGATTCTGGCCATGATTCAGAAGGCCGGGTTCAAGATCATCGGGCTGCGCATGACGCGGCTCACCGATTTGCAAGCGGGCGGATTCTACGCCGTGCATAAGGAGCGGCCCTTCTATCAGGGGCTGGTGAAGTTCATGACGGAGGGGCCGATCATCGTCATGGCGCTGGAGCGCGAGGACGCGGTGAAGGGCCTACGCGAAGTGATGGGCGCGACCAATCCGGCGAATGCGGCGGAAGGGACCATCCGGAAACGGTTCGCGGAAAACATCGAGCGCAACTGCATTCACGGGTCGGACGCGCCGGAGACGGCGGCGGTGGAGTTGGCGTTCTTCTTTAATAGTGCAGAGTTGTTGTAAGGAAGTGTAGATCGCTCCCTTACGGTCGCGGTTCGCGCTGAGACGGAGACGTGGCGCGAACCGCGACCGTCAGGGAGCGATCTCTTAAGGAATCGACGTGCCTATCACAGTCGGATTCGTTGGCGAAGGATCACCGGGCGAGCGGCGGGTGGCGATGGCGCCGAGCGCGATCTCCGTGCTGAACAAGACCGGGGTGGAACTGCTGATGGAGCCGGGGGCCGGTGTGCAGGCCGGGTTTCCGGATTCCGAGTATGTAGAGAAGGGTGTCCGCGTGGCCGGCGGCCGCGAGGAAGTCTTTCAGAACGCGGAAGTGATTCTGCAGGTGCGGGGACTGGGGGCCAATCCGGAGACGGGAGCCCGCGACCTCGCGATGATGCGGCAGGGGCAGACCGCGATCGGGTTCGGCGAACCGCTGACGGCAATCGATGCGGCGCGGAAGTTAGCCGAACGCGGCGTCACCTTCCTGGCGATGGAATTGATGCCGCGCATCACGCGCGCGCAGAGCATGGACGCGCTCTCTTCGATGGCCACGATCGCGGGCTACAAGGCTGCGCTGATGGCGGCCGACGGCCTGCCGCGTATGTTCCCGATGCTGATGACGGCGGCGGGGACTGTGGCGCCGGCGCGCGTGCTGGTAATCGGCGCGGGAGTCGCGGGGCTGCAGGCGATCGCGACCGCGCGGAGATTGGGCGCGGTAGTCTCGGGCTACGACATCCGCGCAGCCGTAAAGGAACAGATCGAGAGCCTGGGCGCGCGCTTCGTGGTGCTGGATCTGGAAGGCGCCGGCGCCGAGGACAAGGGCGGCTACGCCAAGGCGATGGGCGAGGAGTTCTACCGGCGCCAGCGCGAACTGCTGGGCAACGTGCTGGCCGAGCAGAACGTGGTCATCACCACGGCCGCGGTGCCTGGACGCAAGGCGCCGATTCTGATCACGCGCGAGATGGTGGCGCGGATGGCGCCGGGCTCGATGATCGTCGACATCGCGGCGGAGCGCGGCGGCAACTGCGAATTGACCAGTCCCGGCGCGACGGTGGAAAGCCGGCGGTGTCCGCATCCTGGGACCGCTCAACCTGGCCTCCACGATTCCCTATCACGCGAGCCAGATGTACGCGAAAAACATCGCGACCTTTTTGAAGTACCTGATGAAGGATGGCAAGCTGGCGCTCAACCGCGAGGACGAAATTGTGCGCGAGACGCTGGTGACGCATGGCGGAGAAGTGGTGCATGCGCGGGTGCGCGAGGCGATGGGGCTGCCGGTAGCGGGGTAAGAAGGAGGGGGCTGATGCCTTCGAATCTGGAAATCGGGTTGTACGTCTTCATGCTGGCGACCTTCGTCGGGCTGGAGGTGATCCGCAAGGTCTCGCCGCTATTGCACACACCGTTGATGTCGCTGACGAACGCGATCTCGGCGATCTCGGTGGTGGGCGCGATCCTGGTCATCAGCAACGAAGACGCGACCACGTTCAGCAAGGTGCTGGGCTTCATCGCGATCACCGCGGCGGTGACCAACATCGTGAGCGGCTTCCTGATCACGGACCGGATGCTGAAGATGTTCAAGAAGCGCGAGGAGAAGCGGTAATGGACTCGCTCGTCAGCTACATCTACATCATTTCGGGCGCGCTGTTCATTCTCTCGCTGAAGTGGATGAACTCGCCGGTGAGCGCGCGGCGCGGGGTGTTCGCAGGCGAAGCGGGTATGCTGATGGCGATCGGCGGCACGCTGATCGGGCATCACCACCACTGGGAATGGATACTTGCGGCCTTCTTCATCGGCACGGCGGTCGGGGTGCCGATTGCGTACATCATGCCGATGACGGCGGTGCCGCAGCGAACGGCGATGTCACATGCCTGCGGCGCGCTGGCGGCGGCACTGGTGGGCACGGCGGAGTTCTATCAGCGGCAGCCGCAAGCCGACAGCGAACTGCGCGGGTTCGTGATGGTGGCGCTGATCATCGAAACGCTGCTCGGCTTCCTCACGTTCACCGGGAGCTTGATGGCGATGGGCAAGCTGCAGGAGATTCTGCCTTCGCGGCCGATGACGTTTAAGAACCAGAACCTGTTCAACGGGGTGCTCTTCACGATCGCTATCCTGCTGGGCGTGCGCCTGATCATGGTGCCTACCGATACGGTGCTGTTTCCGATCTTCGCGGGGCTTTCGCTGGTCTTCGGGGTGCTGTTGATTCTGCCGATCGGCGGGGCGGATATGCCGACCGTGATTGCGCTGTTGAATTCGTACGCGGGCCTTTCGGCATGCGCGATGGGGTTCGTGTTGAACAATCACCTGCTGGTGATCGCGGGCGCGCTGGATGGATCGAGCGGCCTGATTCTTTCGATCATCATGTGCAAGGCGATGAACCGCAGCTTCACCAACGTGCTGTTCGGAGCCTTCGGACAGATTCAGGCGAGCGTGGTAAAGACGGAGCAGCGCGCCTACCGGAGCGCGAGCGCGGAAGAGGCGGCGGCGGTGCTGGAAGCGGCGTCGAGCGTGATCATCGTACCCGGCTACGGCCTGGCGGTGGCGCAGGCGCAGCACAAGATCCGCGAGCTGTTCGATTCGCTGATGAAGCGCGGCATCGACGTGAAGTTCGCGATCCATCCGGTGGCGGGGCGCATGCCGGGACACATGAACGTGCTGCTGGCGGAGGCGGATATTCCGTACGACCGCCTGGTGGAAATGGACGACATCAACGGCGAGTTCCCGCAGTGCGACGTGGCGCTGGTGATCGGCGCCAATGATGTGACCAACCCGGCGGCACGGAGTGACAAGACCAGCCCAATTTACGGGATGCCGATTCTGGACGTGGACCGGGCGCGCACGGTGATGGTGATCAAGCGCTCGATGAGCCCGGGCTTCGCGGGGATCGACAACGACCTCTATTACATGGACAAGACGCTGATGCTGTTCGGCGACGCCAAAGCGTTCGTCGCAGAGATCGTGAAGGAACTGCCGGCGCGCGTCGGGGCGTAATGGACGAACGGGTTGCGCAGGGCATCGAGCTGTTCAACACGCGCCAGTTTTTCGTCTGCCACGAAGTGCTCGAAGAGGTGTGGACTCCGGAGCGCGATCCGCGGCGCCGATTTTTGCAATCGCTGATCCACATGGCCGTGGGGTTGTATCACCGGGAGCGCGGCAATCCGGAGGGCGCGGTACGGCAATTGCGGAAGGGTCTGCGCAAGCTCGGCGAGTATCTGCCGGAGTGCGAAGGGATCGATACGGCGCGGCTGCATGGCGATGCGTCGCGCGCGCTGGAAGCGATCGAGCGGGGAGACGCGGCGCCTTTTTTTAAGATTCGATTAGTGGACAGGCCCGGAGGCCTGTCCTACTGAGCACACGAAACGGAAATACTGCAGGGCATCGGACGAGAACGCGTCGAAGATCGGACTGCCGTTCACGCTGGCGAAATCTCGCAGCCCCTTGTGGAGGAATCGAGGCGCCCGTTTCTGAATGAGCAGATTCCGACGATCGCTGTCGAGTTCGAGCGCACGAACCACGTTCGGGGTTATGAACTCTTCCTCGACGATGGTGAACTGCTCTTTGAGCTGCTCGCGTAGCCGTACGACCTCATCGCGATTCCGGAAGTCCGCGAATAGAAAATATCCGTTGGGACGCAGCACACGTCCCACCTCGCCCAGGAAGCGATCGAACGATGGATAGCAATGCGACGATTCGACGTTTACGACGGCGTCAAACGAGTTGGGCGGAAACGGCAGATGTCCGGCCTCTCCGCGCATGAATGTCAGACCTTGCACGCGATGACTCCGTCGGCAGTGCCGGACCGCCCTCGCCGATAGATCGACGCCGGTCATGGAAGCCGGCCGGAGATATCTCGCGATGAAAGACGCCCCGCCGCCGCGACCGCAACCGATCTCGAGGACGTCCTTACCGCGAAGGTCCCGCGCACCGGCTATGCGGGAGTAGAGCTGAATGGAATAGCGATCCGTTTCATCCTCGGGGACGAGCTTTAATCCAATCGTATTGGCATCGAGCGGCGCGTACCCGTAGTTCAGAAATGACGAATCTTCATTCTTGAGCACGAGGCCAATGGTGGAATACAACGTCCGAACCAACGCAGTCTCCAACCGTGGCTTGAGGCCCGGCGCGAGACCGGAGGCGAGCCCGATTAATCGCTGGCCGAGTGCGACGGGGCGCAGCTGAAGGGAACCTGATTTTGCGCTCATGGGGGTCACTGGATCTTGCACGTAATTGCGAGATAGTCCCTCGAGTCGAGGAATGTAGTCTCCGATCGAATCGAGAGTACTCCCGGTTGTGTGCAACTTACGAAGCCGCCGAGATCCAAACCGGCGCCGCATATCGGCGGCGCAAAGCCCGCGCCGTTATTGCCGAGCGGGATCGTGATCTGGTTGTTGCTCGATGATGTGAGGATGTTCGTATCCATGGTCGGCGAGGTACCCCCGCCGCAGACCGTGCCAACCTGCCGGAACACAACCTGCGGATCCTGGAAGGTAGGGACAAATCCGGGCTTCCCATCCGAACAAGTCTGGAAGGCCATCGAGAAATTGAGGTTGAGGGCCAGGCATGCCGAGAAGATATTGCAGTCGACGGCCGTTGAGGTGCCCTGCGCAAAGCAACCGGGGATATCCGCGAACGCGCCGGCGGTCTGATGGTTTTGGTCACGATCGATGACCAGCGACACGCTCAGGCTCGGTACACGAAGCACCGCGGGCACAGCACTCCCGGTCCCGGGGTTGTCCGGGAAGAGCATTCGGGGGGGCACGTCGCCTTTCGCGCAGAATAGCAGCGGCTGAGTTGCATGCAGGTTAAAGTTCGGGGTGACGCTGCACGCCAGAAAGAAAGGGATACTGAAATTGGCGAGGCTACTGCATGTTTGCCCCGCGGGCAGCCCCTGTGCTCCGTAGCATTCGCCCTGTTCCGTCTGCGTCAGGATGGCGTTGTCACTAGCCGATAAAGCGGGGTTGTTGTAGACCAGACTACCGCACGCATCACCCTTGATCGCGTGGCAGTAACCCCGCGCCGCGACGTTCTCGATATCATTGTCAAACGTCAAACTGTCGCAGCCGGCGGGCGGTAGAATCGATCCAATGGTGACCCCCGTATCGATGCAGCCATTGCCTCCGGGAGCACCAGTTTGAAATTTGCCTGCGGCGGTGAGGCTCGCGAACATCATATTGATCGCGTCGTCGGAGATGCCGATGAAGATATCCTTCGCATTGGGGACAGGTAGTGCGGGAACAGGCGCCGGAGTCAGAGTGATACCGGGTGTCGACGGCACGCTCGGATCCACCGCTAAGGATGCAAAATGTCCGACCAGCCCGGCGGTAATCCCGCTCGGAGTAATGTGCACCTCCGAAATGTCACCGCTTGCCTTCTGATTGAAGTTATTGACGACAGTTGGGTCAACTTTGATCTGGTTCATCTTGACCGGGTCCTTGCTGGTGGTGCCGATCTGTGTCGAGAAATCCTGGACCTGCGAAATATTGATGGTCGGGGTCAGATCGACTGCGCCGAAAGTAAAGACCTGGACGAGAAACACGCATACGTCGCTGAGACCGCAAGTGCTGATTCCCGAGTCGCCGAATGGGTTCGTGATATCGTGGGCGCCGGTTGCAGTGGTTCCTTGAAAAAGGACCGGGCTCGGAGTGGTGGCGCCTGTGATGTCCGTGGCGCTCACGTCCCAGTCGAGCCTTATGCCCGTCACATCGGCTGTCCCTTCTATCCCGACGGCGGCGCCGTCTACGCATAGACCGGCTACGGTCTCTTTGCAGAAGCCCAGCGCGTCTGCGACCACATGGACATCAGGCAGGCTCATCCTCACGTGGAAGGACCCGTCGGTGAAAGTCAGATTGCAGGCCACATTCGTGCCGATGTTCACACTCTTAATCGTCATGTTGACGGGCGGATTGCAAGAGCAAGGCGAGGGGATAGTTACCTGCGTAGTCGGAATTGCCTGAATCGCCTGGGTCACTTTCTTGCTGAAGGCTTGACCGGGCGTCAGGCCGTTGATAGTCGGGTCGGTGCTATCTTTGATTGGCGAAGTACAGAGGCTGTTGAAGAGCGTTTGCGCGCCGGACGCCGACAGCCCAACCACGAAAGCGTTCTGCAAGTCGGTGTTCGCCGGCGCATTCGTGGCGAAGGTACTATCGATTTGTGATTTGATCATTTTCTCCAGATTGGAGTTCACTGCAGTCTCCATCGCCGCCGTCTGGAAAACCTTAGCGTTCGGGTCGATGGCCACCGGCGCAACGGAGCCGGTCGCGAATATGACGTTCTTGTACGTCCGATTGCCCTTGACATCGCTCGCCGATGCGGCGAGACGATTCGAACCCGCGTCGAAAGTGCCGAGCGGCGCGTCGTGTGTGCCGAAGGCGTCGCGCACCAGGTCCGTCTTATCGAGCGTCGTGTTAATCGTGACCTTGTACGTATCGCCCGTACTGGTTCCGTTGCCGGGCGTGAATGTCTCGCCAGCCACGGACAGGACTTTCCCGTTGATGCTCACGTTGGTGATCTGGGTGCCGGCGCATGCTTGACCTGCCACCGGCGTCGGGATAATCGGCGTGATTTTCAGCGGGGTTGGATCTGTAATCGAGATGGCGAAGACGGACGAAGTCCCTGTCTTGGAGAGCGAGTCGGCATTACACACACCGGTGACGAGTTGCGGCAAGCCCGGCAGTTTGACCGACGACACCTGGAAGACATGTCCGCCGCAGGCGAGATTGGTCAGCGTCGCGCGCACGGTATTCGACGCCAACTTGTCGATGCCGGTTGCGATATCAATAATCAGGTTCGAATATTGGACGATCTGTCCGCTGATAGTCACGGTGCCGTTGCAGGGTGCGCTCGGCACACACGCGAAGGAATTGGGAATCTGGCCCAAAATATCAACTCCGTCAACGAACAGGTGGAGCGAGGAGGGATTGGTGAGCGGAGCGGCCACCACGACATTCGTGTTGTTCCCGGCCGATTCACTCACCACGCCGCCCGTCGGCTGTATGACCTGCACGTAAGGAATATCCGAGCAAAATGCCTCGGCCTTCAGGCCACGGTCCTCCACCGTGACGTGGAGCAGCGGAACGGGCGCGTAGATCTCAGGCAAACTACCGGTTGGAGTAAATCTCCAGGCCGACGACGACACCCGGCTTGCCAACGACACGTTCTCCCCGTTCGTGACTTTGAGTGAATTAATCAAGTTGCCGTTCACGTCAAGCGCCAGAATCTCGGCGGTCACTTTGGCGTTGGTGTCGGTGTTCGTCGTGCTGAACTGGACGGTGTGCTGTCCGACGCAAGGGAAAAACGGGTCGGGGTGGTGCTGGGTGTAGGGCAACGCGCAGGCGACGCCGATCGAATCGGCGGCGGAACAAACGCCCGGCGTCATCGCAATCGCTAACGCCGTAGCCATCAAAACGATCGACCTCACCGCGTACTGCCGGAACCGAATGTACTGTGCTTGCGGATTCATGCTTTTCATGGAATCTCTCTCTGATACATCAGACCTGTCATCGAAACGTTGCCGCCGTGGAACCAATGATCCCGTGATGCCGACCTACGAGGTCCATTCCCCGCCGGACCTAAGTTACTTCACACTACCGGACGGCAAGTCGAGTAACATCCCCGGAATTGTTTTGATCCACAGTCACACGGGGACTCCGCGTTTTCTTTGGCATTTGGAGTAGAAGTTTAGTGTAGGTCAGCACGCTTGTCAAGGCATTTTGCCCCCCTTCTTCTTACCTGCGTTTCTACTTACATTTTCATTTTTCATTGTGAGGAGCTTCGCTTTGTCAGCGTGCGCGAGTTCCGTGTGATGTAATGAAATACACCAACGTCGCGAGGATCTTAGCCCTTGAGCACGCATTTCCGGCAAAAGCTTGAGAGACTATGCCAAAGACATTTCAAGCGATCGAGAACGCCGGCTGTAACCCCCGGCATTCCTGGATCCGGCCTGGAGGAGTCCGATGTCATGGAGCCGTGTACTACTCAGCGTATTGGGTGTCGCCGCCGCATTCGCGGCGACCGCCGTTAGCGCCCAGGAGGTTGACAAGGCGGCGGAAGTGAACGGCTCACCGATCATGGCCGCCGAACTCGACGCCAAGCTGGGGAACGACCTCGCACAGCTTCAGCAGCAGATTTTCAACCTTCGGCAGAAGCAACTCAACACGATGATCGATCAGAAACTGCTCGAAGAGGAATCGGCGAAGCGCGGCGTCTTGATCGCCGCCCTGGTGCAATCCGAGGTCACGTCGCACGTGAAGGCCGCAACGCCCGAGGACGCCGAGAAGTTCTTCAAAGAGAACAGCACCAAGCTCAAAGGTGATTACAAGAGCCTCGAAGAACAGATCAAGACTTTCTTGACGGCACAGCGACTGCAGGCCCGGCAGCAGGAATTCCTGAAATCACTCCGGGCGGCGGCAAAGGTCGAAGTCTTCCTGACGCCGCCTCCGGTCTTCCGCTCGGAGGTAGGCGTGGAAGGCGCGCCGGTACGCGGCAGCGCGAGCGCGCCGGTCACGATCGTGGAATTTTCCGATTTCCACTGCCCGTTCTGCCGCAAGGCTCAGCCTGTGCTCGAAGAGCTGCGCGCGAAGTACGGTGCAAAGGTCAAATTCGTTTTTCGCGATTTCCCGCTCGACAATCTGCACCCGCAGGCGCGGGCCGCCGCCGAGGCGTCGCGTTGTGCGAATGAGCAGGGCAAGTTCTGGGAGTTGCATGACCGGCTATTCCAGAGCGACACCGATTCCTCGCCAGCCACGTTGAACCGCATCGCGAAGGAGATCGGCATGGACGTTGCCGCGTTCGAAGCCTGCAGCAGCTCCGGCAAGTACAAGACCTCGGTTCAGGCCAGCACCCAGGAAGGCGTAAGACTCGGCATCACAGGGACGCCGACATTTTTCGTCAACGGCCGGATGATGGTGGGCGCACAGCCGCTCGACGCGTTTGTCAGAATCATCGAGGAGGAACTCGCTGCCGCGGCGCCGCGCTCAGGCCAGCGAGCGGCGCTGAAGGCCGGATTGCCGACCGCTCCTTACTTTACGGTCGCGGCTCTGATGGGCGCCAATTCTCTGCGTCAAGAACTTCTCGGCCTGCCAGCACACGCTACAGACTGGCGCGAGAGTTACGGCAGCAAGTGGACAGGCCGGGAGGCCTATCCTACTTTACTGGCAGGTGCATTTGGGAGCGGCGGCACAAAACTGCGCGAGCTTAGTCTGCTCGTTGCTGCCGAGTGGAGCCTTATCGAATTTCGACGTGGACACCTGCTCAGACAAGACAGTCGGTTGGCTTACGGACCACGCCTGCATTCCGGCGGCGTATCCGCCTGCCAGACCCAAAGCCAGGTTGGGAAGCACGGTGGCATCACAGGGGAGGCCGACGCGTGAGGGTAGCGTAGCGACCAGCTTGACGACTACCGGACCCGCGATCACCGGCGTGATCGTCCGCACCGTGCTCGCGGGGACGCGGCACGAACAACAGGATGCCAGCGAGGCACCGAGAGGGCCATCCGGACCGTCCGTCACCGGCTGGTAGACGTACGCGTTCACGCAGATGTCGCTGTTGTTAGGCGGAGACTGCGGATTGGGATGTAATCCGGCATTCGTGATATGAATAGTACCCACGATGTCCAGGTAATCGAGTTGGTACGAATCTTTATAGCCAAGAGCAGGAGGCGTTGCCGCCGTCTGGCCAAACAGCATACCGCTGAATGCCACGAAGCCCACAGCCACGATCAATCGTGAAATCATTAGATACCTCCGACTTACTTCCATTCTTATTTGATACCGAACGGGTTTCGCGAACCCTGACGGGATGTGACTAGAGAAGGTGTGGCTGTAAGAACGGCCGGCAGGCAAGTACACTGGGTTGCCACGGAACATTGTTGGGTGAGCCTGGTCTGTTCGCCGGCGGTAAGAGGCGACGACGAAAAGTGCCCTTTTTCCCAGAACTGGAAGTTTAAATCAGACTGGACCGTCGTCCATGCGCGCATACCGGAGGCGTAACCCGACGGTACTCCTAACGACACGAGCGGAGTGACTCGAGCGTCACACACGCTGGGGGGTTGACCCCGAATGGTTGTAGGGGGCAGGGTGGCGATGAGTTTGACTATCGCGTCCGAAGTCGGATAGTTGAAGGCGCCGTCTAACACGTAGGCGAATGAATTCGCGGGAACCTGGCAACTACAGCAACTGGCCATGGTTCCAGTGGTGGTGACTACGTAGGCGTTTACGCAAATGTCGCTGCTGGTGATTCGAGAGTCCGGACCGGCATGAAAGCCGGCATTGGTGAATGGGAAGAACACGCTGCCGTTACCGCCGCCAATACCGCCATTTGTGAAGAACCCGACCTGATACGAGTCAGAATAGCCGAGAGCGGGTGGCGCGGCCGGATCCTGGGCGAACGCAAAACCGGAAAGAGACACTATGGCGAGTACGACCGTCACGAATCGCAGGAGCATGAGAGATCCTCCGGACTGAGATTTGAAGCGGAACACGCAAAATTGTACATTACGTGAATCCTGATTCAAAGGAATCCTTGCTCAGCGCGGAGCGCCACTGTCATTAGTCATGCCCAGGCCGGCAACGGACGGTGCGCCGACTTACGGCTGGATCTCGAAATCGGCCGTGCGTGTGGCGAAGTTACCGGTGGAATCGAGCGCCTTGAGTTCCAGCCGGTAATTACCGGGCTTAAGTTCGGCGAGGGGCAGGCGAAGTGCCGCGGCGACCACGGGATTGCCGGCGCGCACATAGTTATCGATTAGGACATTCCCGGAGTCATTCAAGACCGCGAGCGTTTTGGCATCGAGGATGCGTAATTGCGCGGCGACGGTCGGCTTGGTCTCCGCGGTCACGGCATTGTCATAGACTTCGAAGTACAAGCCGACGGTTTCCGACGCCTTGAAGCGGGAGACACCGGTGGGCGTGAACTGATTGGGGCCGGCGACCAGCGGCGAGCGGCCTTCGAGCAGGACGGAATCCAGCTTGGCGTCGGACTCCGTGACCTTGCCGAATTTCTGGCTGAAGGCGACGCCGCTGATGGCGAAGGCGGCGCCATCGTAGGCATTGATCAGAAGCGGCGAATCGAGTTTGCCGAAGCTCTCGCCGCCGGAATCGAAGACCACTTTGAGGTTGTAGCTTCCGGACGCGATGTCGAATTGGTTTTCGTAGTGCATCGGAGCCGCCTTGAAGGCCTGGACCTCTTTCTGGCTTTCGAACTCCAGCTTGACGGCGTCGCTGAAGCGGGCGGCGACCGTGCCATCCTGCTTGTAGGCGATGCCAAGCACGTTGACAGAGGAGTGCATCTTGCCCTTCACCTTTTCGAACTTGATGGTCTCCGAGGGAATCTCGATGGCCACAGCGACGCGGGCGGTGTTCTCCCCGGTGTAGAAGAAGGGAGCGCGCATGGCGGCCGCGATGGTGCCGGCGGTGGTGCTGGTGGCGCGGCTCTCGAGCGTTTTTTCGATGGGGCTGCCGGCGAGCACGTCGTTCCCTTTCACGTTGCAATAGCCGGCGCGGGAGCGGACGCTGGTGCCGCCGCGATCTACTTTGACACGCAAAGTATGGCAGCTGCCTTCCACGGATTCGGGAGGAGTGTAGCCGACGATATAGTACTGATTCTGCTCCTGGCCGATTTTCTTCATGCCGCCGATCAGGTCATTCGTATTGGTGATGACGAAGCCGCCGGTGCCTTCGGCCAACAGGTACATGACGTTTTGATTGTTGGTGGCGCCAGGGAACTCGGGGATGTTGAGGCGCGCGGGATTGTTGTACGGGTTGTTGCGATTGTAAGGATTGTTGGGGTCGTTAGGATTGCCGCCGCCGCGGCCGTTGTTGTTGTTGTTATTGTTCGTGCCGGTGCTGTTGTTGGTGTTGGTACCGCGCGTGGTTCCGCCCGAGTTGGTGGGAACACCTCCGGTGGGACGGCCTGTGTTCCCGCCGCCGGGATTGCCCACAGGGCTGCCGCCCGGAGTTCCGCGTGTGCCGCCGGTGCTGCCACCCGTGGCGCCGCCAGTGCTGCCGCCGGTGCTGCCGACGCCGGTGCGGGCGCCGCCGACCTGCTCGGGTTCCATGGCGAGCAATAGGTTGGCGATCTGGAGCACGGGAGAAGCGGCCAGGGCGAGGCCTGCCGGGCGGAAGGGCGCCGGAAGATCGAGTGCCGCGCGTCCGCCGCGACGGACGCCGAGCGGGTCGGCATCGAGGCCGCCCTGACCGCTGAGTCCACGGGCGTCGATGGGGTAGATGGCGACGTTGGATTTGTTGCAGGCATCAATGGCTGCGTTGGCTTCGGAGCGGCCCTCGTTGGTGAGCGGGAAGCCGGAGGTGAGGAGGATGAGGCTCTTGCGGCCGGGAACGTCGGCGAGGTTCTTGGCCATGCCGCGGAGGGCGAGCAGCATGCTGCGGGCGCCGAAATCGGCGATGCCGCCGCCGAGGCGAGGACCGCCGCGGCCGAGCGAGGCGCGCTCAGCGCCGGGGGCGACGGCGGAGACCTTGATGCCGCTGACCACCTGCTTGAGGCGGTCGATATCGTCGGTGAAGTTCTGCGCGACCTGGAGAGCGCCGGTGAAATTGACGACAGCGATGAGACGATCGGGCCCGGCGTTGGATTCGATGAAGTGGGCGGCGGCCTGGCGCGCCTGCGCCTGCTCGCCCATGGACATGGTGGAGTTATCGAAGAAGAGAACGATGTAGCGCTTCTGGCCGGCGGGGCTATTGGGATCGGCGCCGAAGGAGAAGGTCTTGAGCTGCTGCTCTTTGTTGTCTTCCCAGACCTTGAAATTCTTCAGCTCCAGGTCGTCGACGTATTGGCCCTTCTTGGTGACAACGATGTCGACGAGGACGAGGCGGGTTTCGGTCTTGATGGTGGTGGGCGGCGGCGCGGGAGCCTGGGCGCGCGTCTGTGGGGCCAGGCCCGCCAGGATGAGAAGACCGCTCACCAGGATCAGTCGATGAAGTTGCATGCTATACCTCTCAATACGGAATTTCGACGACGCCGTTCTGCGCCGACATCAATTGCCCTTCGGTATCCCTGACCACGAGCCGCACCGCGTAGTTGCCCGGCTTGACATCGAAGCTGGAGCGAATGGTCAAGCCACCGTCCAGTTTCTTTTCCACGGTCTCGTCTTTGAGCCGCATTTCGATTTTCTTCTGGCTGCCGGTGACGTAAACACCGTTGCGATCGAAGAGCGCGGCGACAACGGTCAGGTCGTTGCGGTTGCGATCTTCTTCCTTGCGAAACTTGAGACGCTTGAGCTCGACTTTGATGAGCACAGAGACGCGTGCTTTATCGTCGCCGACCTTGAAGAACTGGGTGTGCAGCTCCAGCGGGATATCGCCCATTTCTTCGCGCGAGAAGAGGGCCTCTTCGACTTCGCGCTTGGCGGTTTCGGTGGGGTCTTCCAGGTGTTTGGGCGCGTAGTAGCCGCGGCGCGCGGTGGTGGTGGTGTCTTTGATGGCCTTGAGGGTGACTTTGAGCTGATGAAAGCTGCCATCCAGCTTCAGGTTTTGGGGCGAGAAGGCGAGCACGTAATAATATTCCGGCGCGGCGGAGAGGCGGGTGAAGCCTTCATCCAGATCGTTGCTGTTTTGATAGAAGGTGCCGCCGGTGCCGGAAGACATTTCGGCGAGCACGTCGGCCTGCGCGCGCGCCGACTCGCGATCCATCTGGTTCAAGACAAGCGAGGTGGTGGGGTTGGTGCCGGAGCGCGTGATATCGGGCATGTCGGTGTAGAGGCCGCGGGCGTCGAGCGCGTTGATGAGGACGTTGGCGCGAATGGCGCGGTCCATGAGCTCGGTCTTGTCGGTGGCGTGTTCGGAGAGGGTGATGAAGCCCGGGGAGACGACGATGATACTGCGCTGGCCAGGCATGGCGGCCATGCGGCGGACGACATCCTTGAGCACACCCAGGGTGAGGCGGGTTTCGTGATCGCCGAGGTTCAACTCCTGGCTGGCGGCGGCTTGCGCCATGCGCTGGGCGGTAGCCGTGTCGTCGATCATGGCGCAGTTGCGGACGTCGAGCGTGGCGGCGAGCAGGACCTGGGGATCGCTCTTGTTCACGATCATGTCCGCCATGTAGTAGTTCATGTTCGGACAGCGATTGGTTCCCTGCCCCGAGATGGGCGTGGGACGGAGCTTGGCGAGCGATTCGTGGAGGAGGTCGCGATCGTCGGTGAAATCCTGGACGTTTTGGCCGGAAGTGGTGAAGATGGCGGCACGGTCGGTGGGGCGCATCTTATCGATCTGGCGGCGGGCGGCGTCGCGGGCGCGAGCGAGATCGCCGAACACGATGTGGACATCGTCGAAGACGTAGGCGGTGAAGGCGTCGGGCAGGTCACTGGCGCGCGCGGGGTCGCCGGATTTGGGGGCGGCGTTAGCGGCGGCGGCCGCTTTGCTGAGGCGTCCGGCCGCGGTTTCCATGGTGAAGCGCGCGATGTACTGGGGCTTGCCTTTATCGAAGAGCTGGAAGTCTTCCTGCTTAAGGTTGCCGACGGCCTTGCCCTGGCGATCGCGGACCACGACGGGGACCTGCACGAGGTTGACGCGGGCTTTGAAGACAGCGGGTTCGTCGTGCGTGGTCATCTCGGCGGAAGTCTTGGGCGGCTGCTGAACTGGGGGCGCGGCGGGCGGAGCGGCCGGGGGTGTGGTTTGGGCGGACAACGCACTGGCGGCGAGCATCCAGACAAGCGAGCGCAGGCGCCGGGAGTTATTCATATCCGCACATTGTTTCGTTAATGATAAGACAACCAGCGGCCAACCACAATGACCGGCGTTTCGAGCGTCGTTTCGAGCGTTTGGGGCGGCGGGAGGATTTCGCGATTCCACTGGGAAGCATCGTACCGGCGTCTGGTGTAGAATTCATCCATGAAGTCTGTCTGGTTCCGCGCGGCCGCCGTTGGCGTCTCCGCCTTCCTTTTGATCGCCGCATATAAGCGGGCCGAGCCCTCTTCCGTTATGGCCGACGCCGCCAATGCGTTTTTGAAGTCACTTTGGCCCGACCAGAAGGCAAAGGTGTCCTACGCCTTCGACGACGATGAACGGCTTAGCTGGCACTTCGTGCCGACCGGAGCGAACTACAAGCCGGGCGATCGCGAACTGCGCAAGGGCATGCCCCTGGGCGCGATGCAGCCCTTCCAGCGCGAACTGGCGACGGCTCTGCTTGCCGCCGGCCTGAGCCAGCAGGGCGTGATCAAAGCTCAATCGATTATGAGCCTGGAGCAGGTTTTGCTGCTGCTCGAAGGCGAGAAGCCGGTCAATCGCCGCGACCCGGATAATTACTTCATCACCATCTTCGGCACCCCTTCGGCCAAAGGCACGTGGGGCTACCGCATCGAGGGCCATCACCTGGCGCAGAACTACACGATCGTCGATGGAAAGGTTTCCGACTCGCCCTCGTTCTTCGGTACCAACCCGGCCGAGGTCCGCATCGGACCCCGTAAGGGACTGCGCGTCCTGGCCCTGGAAGACGACTACGGCTACGACATGATTGAATCGCTCGACAAGGCGCAGCAAGAGGTGGCCGTAGTAGACAAGACGGCGCTGAAGGACATCATCAGCGGCGCCGCTCGCAAGGCTGCCCTCAATGGCGCCCCGAACGGCCTCTCGGCTGCCAAGATGACCACCGGACAGTACGACAAGCTGATGACGATCGTCGAGCTATACGCTGCGAACGTGCCACAGGCGATGGCGGAAAAACGCCTGGAATTGGCGCGGAAGCAGTCGAAGGACGCCACCTACTTCGCCTGGACCGGCGCGGTGGAACGCGGCGGCCTGCATTATTACCGCATCCAGACGCCCGGCTACCTGATCGAGATGGATTGCACGCAGGATCAGGGAAATCATATCCACTCGGTGTGGCGTGATTACCAGAACGATTTCGGTTTTGACATGCTCAAGGCGCATTACGGCGCGAGCCACTAAGCACTCGGGATACTAAGAGGATGCGCCTAAGCGATTATGCGCCTCGGCCCGCCCACCTCAAGTGGCTCCTCGATTCCGACCCGGCAGTCCGCTGGCAGGTGATGAGGGACTTGACCGGTGAAGGCCGGGACGCCATTGCGGCCGAACGGTCCCGCGTGGCAACCGAAGGTTGGGGAGCCCAGCTTCTCGCCCTTCAATCTTCCGGCGGCAAGTGGGGCGGGAGCCCCAGCGGGTGGAGAGACGATTTGCCGAAAGAGGACCGAGGGTTGCTGATTACCCTCTACGCTCTCACGGTGTTGAGGGAACTCGGTCTCGACCCCGCCAGCAAGCAGGCTCGCAAAATGATCGACCGGGTCGACAAGCGGCTCGTGTTCAGGCGGCTCAACAACCGGCCTTTCTTTGAGGGCGAAACGGAGCCCTGCATCAACGGCAGAATTCTTGGCCTCGGCTCGTATTTCAAAGAACCGAACGATGTACTGGCGAAGCAACTGCTGGGAGAACAGCTTGAAGATGGCGGCTGGAATTGCGAGGCGCCCCAAAGCCGGCGCTCTTCGTTTCATACCACCATCTGCGTACTCGAAGGACTGCTTGATTACGAACTGGCAGGGGGTAAATCGGCGGCCGTCACAAAGGCCCGCAAGAGGGGCGAAAACTATCTGCTCGAGCGCAGCATGTTCCGTTCGCTCCGAACGGGCGAGGTCATTGACAAACGCTGGCTCCGTTTTTCGTTCCCGACGTTTTGGCATTACGATGTTTTGCGCGGACTGGATTATCTGCGGAATGCCGGGGTCAAGCCGGACAACCGGGTCAACGACGCAATCGAAATCGTAATCCAGCGCCGCCACCAGAACGGTCGCTGGCCGCTTAATCTCCTCCATCCCGAATATATTCCGCTGGAGATGGAGACCGGTGTCGCCAGTGCAAGCCGCTGGAACACACTGCGCGCGCTGCGTGTCCTCGGTTGGGGTACAACCGGCTAAGGGTGGCGCAGAAAGGTCAGGCTCGAGCGGAACTGCCAGTACAGCAGAAGAATGATGCAGGCCAGGATGTAGAGGGAGTAATAAGCCGCGGTCGCGCGGAGGGAGACCGCAGTGTTTTGAGCGGAGCCGCGGCTGATCGCCGGGGGTATCGCGGGCTCTTGCGCGTGGACCTCGGCTGGCCGAAGAGTCAGATCAGAGGCTCCGCGGATCTTCTCGAGATCGGCGAAAAAGCTGTTCATCAGTGTGTTCATCCCGGCGCGCACGGATGATTCACATCTGCCGCTGACGCAGACGAATGACTGGCATTTTCGCCACGTGCCGGCGAGACTCACGCCGGCCTTGCGAGCGGGCGCCGCAACCAGCTCGGAATATCCAAGGCACTGTTGCACGGCGATCCCACTATCGCCGGCGCGAGGGCCGCGCGCTACGCAATCCAGTTCCGCCGCAAGTTGGGAGGTGTGCACATTAGAGACCGTGATACCTGCTTTGCGAAGGCGAGCATCCACATAGCCCCGGATGACCGACGGGGAAAACACACTTCCACAGGTAGTCGCGACGTGGGACACGATCGAGAAGCGGAGCGACTCGGTTGCCGCGGGTGGGCGCCGATCGTGCGCAGACGAGGCGTAAAGGGCAAGAAGGAGAGCACCAACCCGTCGCATGCCTCAAACTACGCGGTCAGGGCACATGTGGCAAGTCCACAAAGGTTAGCGTTGTCCACGGCTCAGCCTAAAAAACTATTGACGTGACCAATAAGTCACGTTACTATTTAATCACGTGGAGGGAAATCCGAAAATGACGACACTAGACGATCTGACGCTGGACATCACTCAGAGTATCGACGTGAAAGCCGATATTGGGGACGTGTTCCGCAGCGCGCTGCACCGGTTGGGCCAAGGCATCACCAACGCGCAAGGCGAATCGATGCAGATGATTCTGGAAGAGTGGCCGGGCGGCCGCTGGTTCCGCGACCGGGGCAATGGGATCGGCCACTTGTGGGGGCACGTGCAGGTGATCAAACCGCCGGTGCTGCTGGAGTTGAGCGGGCCGATGTTCATGTCGTACCCGGCGCTGAATCACCTGGAACTGAAGTTGGAACAGAGGCCCGGCGGAACGCATCTGGACCTGCGGCATCGCGCGATCGGCTTCATCGACCCAGCCCACCGGCAGGGCGTAACCACCGGGTGGCAGAACATCCTGGAGGGGATTGCCAAGGACTGCGAGCCGCACGCCGACGCGCAGCGAACGTAAATGCCCGAAGACGATCTGGACGGCGTGTGGAAGGCGTTGTCCGACAACACCCGCCGCTCGATTCTCGACTTATTGCGTGAGGGCCCCCGCACCACTACGGAAATTGTGGAGGCCTTTCCGCACCTGACCCGCTTCGGCGTCATGAAGCACATCGACGTGCTCCGCGAGGCCGGCCTGATTCAGACGCGTGAGGAAGGCCGGCAGCGAATCAACTCTTTGAACGTAGTGCCGATCCGGCAAATTTACGAACGCTGGGTGGGCCGCTTCGAGGAGCTCTGGTCGAGCCACCTGCTGCGGATCAAGGAAGACGCCGAAGCCAAGAAGCGCCCGAACCAGCGTTAACTGGAGGGCAAATCAGCAACCCGCGCGCACGCCGACAGGATTGGTGTGTCCGCGCATAACCACTATCGACGAGAAAGGAAAATCCGATGACTGCAACGCAGCTCCGCAACAACGTAGTATCGAGGGACGAATGGCTGAAGGCGCGAATGGCGCACCTGGAGGCTGAGAAAGACCTGACCCGCCGCCGCGACGAACTGGCGCGGCAACGCCGCGAGTTGCCGTGGGAAAGGGTCGAGAAGAACTATGTTTTCGAAGGTCCCAACGGTAGGGAGACGCTGGCCGACCTGTTCGGTGGACGCAGCCAACTGATCATTTACCATTTCATGTTCGGCCCCAACTGGGAAGAAGGCTGCAAGAGCTGCTCCTTTCTGGGGGATCACTTCGATGCCCCGCAGATTCACCTGGCGCATCGCGACACGGCCTTCGCGGCGATCTCGCGCGCGCCGATGCCGCGCATCCAGGCCTTTCAAAAGCGCATGGGATGGCGCTTCCACTGGGTTTCGGCATTCGACAGCGATTTCAACCGCGACTTCGGTGTGCACTTCACCAAGGAGGAACTCGCGGGCGAGGTGAATTACAACTACCGCAAGATGCGTTTCGGCCTCGAGGAGGCTCCCGGCGTGAGCGTGTTCTACAAGGAGGGGGACGAAATCTTCCATACCTACTCGACGTACCAGCGCGGGCTGGAGGGATTGATGGGAACGTACTCCTTCCTCGAAATGGTTCCCAAGGGCCGCGACGAGGATGGGCTGGTATTCCCGATGTCGTGGGTGCGGCACCACGACAAGTACGGCGACGATTACGCACTCGACGCGACGGCCAGCTATCAGAAGCCGCGCGAAGTTGAGGCGTGCTGCCAACACGAGGAGTGTGCGTGATGACCGGGCAGTGCTGCACGGGCGAGGGGCGAAGGCGCCGCCTCGCCCGCCGGGGCGCGGCGGCCGCAGCGTCCATACTGCCGGGGGCCGCGTTGTTGATGCTGCCGAAGTGCCCGCTGTGCGTCGCGGCCTGGCTCACGCTGGTCACCGGCGTCGGTGTCCCGGTGGCGGCGGCATCGCATGTGCGCGGACTGATCGTGGTCTGTTGGGTTCTGACGGCTGCGCTCGCGGTGGCGCAGATCTTGCGGCGACGCGCGGGCGAGCACTAAGTTCACGGTGGCCTCGTAAGAGTTGAGATCGCTTCCTAACGGTCGCGGCTTCCATGAGAAGGCCCCCCTCTGTCAAGAAAATAATTACGCGGGTGGAGGGGGTTTCAGGGGGCTTGCCCCCTGATGGAGTATGAGGCAACGCCTCGTGCGCGCGTAGCGCGCAGTTCCCCGCTGCCCGATCCGTCATCATACTCTCTCGCCTTGCCGATGGCCCCCTTTCCCTCATCTCAGCTCTTTCCTCAGAACGGAGGGAATCGAAGAACGCATCGTTGTGCGGAGTGGTGAGCGAGATGGAATGCGAATTACCAACCGCTATTCGACGCGGACCCTTCAAGCGAAATCACTGCCGGTATCGCAGGTCCGGTGGCGCCCCCCGCACATTGACCTGGTACTCGCCAATGGTTCCCGGAACCAGCCCGGAGAACAGCACAGCCTCTTCGATGCCGCCGATCTTGACCACGAGATTCGTGGTCGTTCGGGAGAGTGCAGTACTCGAAGCTGGACTGCCGCTTGCGGGAGGGCTGTTCACGGCGCCCAATCCCGTGCAATAGATCTGGATCATGTCTCCTTGCGCAGCAGGATTCGACGAATCGACGACTCGGTAGGAAGAATCCGTAATGGCCCCCTGGCCGTTCAACGTAAAGATCGCTGGCAGCGGGAGAGAGATGGCGGGAGGCGCGCTGCCGGCGCAGCACGAAGCGGGGCAAGGCTTTACGGGGGGATAGCCCTTTTGGTATCCTTCACCCCATATGGGTCAACGAGGTGTTCTTTCTCTGGCGCTAGCGGTGTGTGCGTGCGTCAGTGTTTTCGGGCAGGGCACAACTTCGCGTGTGCTGGGCAGCGTGCAGGATGCGACCGGGGCTGTTATGCCCAACGCGTCTGTAAAACTAATTAACGAAGGCACGCGAGTGACCTTCGAAACCAAGACGTCGGCTACCGGCGCATATGCGTTTGAAGCGGTGCAAACAGGGTCTTACCGGCTGGAGGTAGAGGCCACCGGATTTCGCAAGTACAGCTCCACGGGCAACGTGGTCAGCATCGGACAGCCCACCACGATCAACGTGAAGTTGGAAGTGGGCACACTGATCGATACGGTGGAAGTGCAGTCGCAAGCCGAAGCGGTGCAGACCAGCACGTCGGGGAATTACGGCAACCTGATCGCCGGTGCGCAGGTAAATGATTTGCCGATCGTGGGCTCGCGCGGACGCAACCCCCTCGACCTGGTGGTGACCCAGCCTGGCGTGGTGTCGGGCTCGCCGACGGGCGGCGGCATCATGGTGCACGGCGCACGCGATCGTGCGTGGAATTACACGCTGGACGGAATCGACGTAAACGATTCGAGCCAGGGCGGTTCGAACACCACGTCTTTCCGCGTGAACCCGGACATGATGGACGAGATGCGCATTCTGACCGGCAACAACACGGCCGAGACGGGGCGTAACAGCGGCGGCCAGGTGGCGATGATCACCAAGAGCGGCACCAACAATTTCCATGGCGACGGGTTCTGGTTCTACCGCACGCCGCGGCTCAATGCCAACGAGTGGCAGAATAACATCGACGGCATCGGAAAATCGCAGCTGCAGCAGAATATTTTCGGCGGCGGCATCGGCGGCCCGGTGTTGATCCCGAAGATTTATAACGGCAAGAACAAGACGTTTTTCTTCTATGAACACCAGGGGCTGCACGCGCGCTCGAGCGCGGGAACCTCGCGCACGGTATACACGGAGACGGCGCGCACGGGCGTGCTGCGTTACGTGAAGGGCGGCCGTAACCTGCCAGCGGGAGCGCCGGGCGCCTCGGTGGATGCGGCTGGGAATCCGCTGCCCGGGCTCAGCATCGGCACGTACAACGTGGCGGCCAACGATCCGCAGCATTTGGGACTGGACCCGACGGTATTGGCGGAGATGAAGAACGAGCCGCTGCCCAACAACTTCGCGGTAGGCGATGGATTGAACACGGCGGGATACACGTTCAGCGCGCAGGCGTCAGAGCGGCAGCATGACGAGACCATCAAAATCGACCAGGTGATCGGCAACCGGAATACGGTGTACGGGCGCCTGGCGTGGGGCACGGACAACAGTCTGTGCGACGTGGTCAACGGCGGCCAGCCGATCTTCCCGGGCGGGGTTTGCCAGGTGAACACGCTGCGCAATCCGCGCAATTTCGCGCTCAACTGGCGGTTCACTCCAACGGCCAGAATGACCAACGAACTGGTGGTGGGACAAAATCGCTACGATCCTATTTTCGGGCAGCCGCAATCGATCGATAAGATTTCCTTCACCGGGACTCCGGTGGACACCACCGCGCAGTATTATTTCGGTAATTCACGCGTGGTCAGCACGTGGCAGGTGGCGGATAACTTCGCCTACATGCGCGGTTCGCACGCGTTCAAGTTCGGCACCAACCTGCGTCGGGTGCGCGAGGAGGACATTCGCGGATCGGTGGCGGGGCTGAATGCCAACGAAGAAGTCAACTTCTCCACCAGCATCAACACGGTGGACCCGACCACGTTCGGGCTTCCGAGCGACCTCAACACCGCGTTCGACCGCGGCATTTTCCAGAGCAACATCAACTTCATGCTGGGGCGCGTCGGACAGATCGATCGCGGCTTCGTCAACAACAACGATCAGTGGACCAAGAGCACGTTCCTGTTCGACACGCGGTATCCCGAATATGAGTTTTACGCGCAGGATACCTGGAAGGTGAAGCCGAACCTGACGGTGGATATCGGCCTGCGTTACGAGGTCCGGCTGGCGCCGAACTCTCCCAACACCAACATCCTGGTGCCGAACCAGCCGCTGGTTGCGGGCGCCGCGCCCAGCAACACGGTGAAGTGGGTGCCCGGCCAGCTTTTCAAGAACCAGCTGGGCAACATCGGGCCGTCGCTCGGGTTTGCATGGGATCCGTTCAAGACCGGCAAGACTTCGATCCGCGCCAACTATCGCATCGCGTACGATCGCATCAACACCTTCGTGATTGCTTCGACGATTCTGAATAACCTGCCGGGCGCGGCGTTTGCCGCGATCAATACGGATTTCGGGCAAGGCGGCGGACGGCTGGCGAATCTGCCGGCGCTCAATCCGCCGACGGCCGCGCCGAGCACGCTGCTGCAGCCGGCGCCGTTCTCCTCGGGTTCCAACACCGTGGTGGATCCGAACATCAAGACGCCGCGCACGCACCAGTGGGCGTTCAACATCCAGCGCGAAGTTGCGCGCAACACGATTCTCGATATTGCCTATGTGGGGCGGCGCGCGTATCACCTGCTGGGCGCGTACAACGTCAACCAGGATCAGATTTTCACCAACGGCTTCCTGGACGCCTTCAACACCGTGAAAGCGGGCGGCGAATCCGCGCTGTTGAATAACATCTTGAAGGCCGATACTCGTATCAACGCGGGCGAGACGGCGTCGGCGATGATCCGCCGGCTGTTCGCCTCCAACCTGACGTTGAACTCGGTGGGCGCGCTGGCTTCCTCGCTGGCGACGCGGTTGCAGAACGGACAGTCCGTGACGGCGGCGGCTGGACAGCCGTTCTTCTTCATTCCGTTCCCGCAATTCCAGACGCTGAACGTCTTGGACTCGAACGATTTCTCCACATACAACGCGTTGGAGGCACAGCTGACGCGGCGCTATTCCAACGGTATATCGTTCAACCTGGCCTACACCTGGTCCAAGGCGCTGGACACGCGAAGCTTCGACCCGACGCTGACGGTGGTCGGCACGGGCAACGCATCGACAGCGGCGGACACACCGTTCGACATCAACAACCGGCGGCTCAATTACGCTCCGGCGGATTTCGATCGTCGTCACGTTTTCCAGTGGAACTTCGTGGCGCAGCTGCCGTTCGGCAAGGGCAAGCACTTCCTGGGCAACGCTCCCACGATGCTCAATCGCGTGGTGGGCGGCTGGGAAGTCACCGGCTACGGCCGTGTGAGCAGCGGACGTCCGTTCACGGCGTTTGCGGGGACGAACACGGTGAGCAACGTCAACCAGTCGACGGCCAATTGCAGCGGCTGCGGACGTGGGGACGGTTCTCCGTTCCTGGATTCGTCGTCGGGCCTGATCTGGTTCTTTGACCCGGCGGAGCGCGCGAAGTTCTCGGCTCCGGGCGCGGGGCAGTTCGGCAACACGGGGCGCAATTACTTCGTGGGGCCGCACTACTTCGAGATGGACGCCTCGCTGTTGAAGCGGGTCGCGGTGACGGAGCGGGTGAATCTGGAATTCCGCGCGGATGCCACCAACCTGACCAACTCAGTGGCCTTCGCCGGGCCGACAACGGACATAACGAGTTCGATCTTCGGACGCATTCGCAATTCGGTGTCGAGCAGTTCGCGCAAGATTCAGTTGGGCGCGAAGATTCACTTCTAGGCAGTCTGGAGCTGTAGAAAGGGGGGCGGGCCGGCAACGGTCCGCCCCTTTTTTTATCGCTTCAACCCCGCAGTCCAATTCAGCACGACCGTGATGGGATCCGGAGCGCGGTCGTCTATTTGCGTATTGACCAGGAAACGCTGGCCGTCGCGCGCCGGGACATAGTGGGTGCGAACGTCCATGACGTCGCGGGGCACTTCGGTAGGAAAGAGAGCTTTTGGCACACCGAAGGACGGGTCCGGGCCCACCGTCACCGCCATCAGTTCCCGGCCCTCGGAGAGGTAGTAGATTTCACGCGAATCGCCCCTCCAGCGCGGTTCGTATCCACCGTGGGTGGAGACGAGCCATTTTCGGTTGGAAAGGGGGAACGTCTGACAATACACCTGATACGTGCCGGTCTCATTCGAGGTGTAAGCCACCAATCGACCATCAGGCGAAAAGTTGGCGTGCATGAGGGCGTTGGCTGAACTCATGAACTTCGCCGGTTTGGCGTTGGCTGGCGACAAGACGGGGTTCTCGACGACCCAAAGTTGCGATCCTGACGAGATTGGCGTGTTGTAGAGCAGAAACCGGCCATCAGACGACCAGTCCGTCAGCATCGCGCTAACGCTTGAACCGATAACCGATCGCACTGCGTCTGCCGTCAGCACCGGTTCCTCGTTACCGCCAAGAGACGCGCTCTTCTGATAGAACTCGATGGCTCCGCTCCGAATCGTGCGAAAAATCAACTGCGAGCCATCGGGCGACCACACCGGCGCCGCGTTGAACTCGGGGCCCAAGGTAAAGCGGGAGGTGCCGCCACGTGAGAGATCCGTCAGCCAGATTGCCGTATTCGAAGACTTCGGGTCCACCATTGCGGCGGCCAGCCGCGTATTGTCGGGAGATAGCCGGAAATCCGTGTAGTCGCCATCCGGCGCAAGGGAACCCAACGCCTTGCCCGAACGGTCATACCAGGTGAGACGTCCGCGATTCAGAAGCGGGCCGGCGTAAGCCACGGTCCTTCCGGAAGACGAGACGGAAACGGCCGATTCGCCAGTAGAGGAGTGACCTGTTCTTTCCGACAGGGCGAAAGATTCGCCCGAAAGCTCCAATCGGTTTGCGTCAAACGCTTGCGCCAGCAGCATATTTCCGTCAACCCAGAGCAAGTAACCGGGAGGCGCATAGACGCCGCTGGAATCGACGGTCACGAGTTTCTTGGATTTTCCACCGGCCGAGCCGGCATAGATGCCTCGGTCCGGTGCGCGGGCGCGGAGCATATAGAGGAAGTGGACTCCGTCGGGCAGGATTTGGGGCCATCGGTGCGCAGCTTCGCCGCGAACAACATCCAAGGTTGTGACTTGGCTGACCGGGCCACCGGTCGCGGGAACGCGCCGCATCGCATCGTTTCCACGACCGAACAGGATCGTTTCGCCGTCCCATGTGCCTCCGCGCGGATCCTCCACTCCGCTCGCTACTGCTTGGACAGGTCCCCCATGAGGGGGAACCTTCTTGATTTGTCCCTCCGCAAAGAACGCGATCCATCGTCCATCGGGAGACCAGAATGGAAGGGCGGCTCCACTCGTGCCGGAGAGCGGCTGGGCGACGATGTCGTCGAGCGGCCGGAGCCAGAGCATCCGCGCACCGCCCGCGACAGCGGCCGCGAAGACGAGGCTACGCCCGTCCGGAGAAACCGCGAACTCCGGTATCGACACGGTAGTGTTCAAGCTTGGGGAAAAGGAGCCGTTTGCAGGAGGATACACGGCGAAGCGGACCAGTTCACCGGATGAGGGCAGAGGTCCACGAAAAAAGAAAACCACAAACAAAGCGAGCAGGAGAGCCGCCGCCGCGAGCCAGCCCGCGCGCAACAGCCATTGCCTACGCCTGTTGTCACCGGCAGGCTCGGCCACGGTCTCGGACTCCGCAAACAACTCCAGGGCCGCCTTCAGATCGGCCGCGGAATGCCAGCGGTCGACGGGGTCCTTCGCCAGGCAGCGCCGTAGCACGCGATCGAGCGCGGCGGGAGCCACGTCGGCGATCGAAGGCGCGGGCCGCTCCAGGATGGCGCCGATCACGCTCGCGGGAGAATCTCCATCAAACGCGCGCCTACCCGTGAGCATTTCATAGAGCACCAGACCCACGGCGAAGATGTCAGACCGCGCACCGGCGTCCTTGCCCTGCAACTGTTCTGGTGACATGTAGTGCAGCGTGCCGAGGATCTGCCCCTTACCGGTCAGCGCCAGAGTCATCGTGTCCGCCCCGGCGGCGACCGCCTGTTCGACCTTCGCCAATCCGAAATCCAACAGCTTTACGCCGCTCCTGGTCACGAGGATGTTGGCCGGTTTCAGATCGCGGTGAACGATGCTCTTCGTGTGCGCGGCCTCCAACGCATCGCAGATCTGGGCGGCGTACTTCAGCGCTTGATCGAGCGGCAACGGACCTTTGAGCGCCGGGCCGTCGATATATTCCATCACCAGGTAGTTCGGCCCGACATCGTAGATCTGGCAAATGTTGGGATGGTTCAGGGCGGCGACGGCGCGGGCTTCGCGTTCGAAGCGCTCACCGAACTGGTCGGAGGAAATCTTCACCGCCACGGTGCGGTGAAGGCGGGTGTCGGTTGCGCGGTACACTTCTCCCATGCCACCCGCGCCGACCTGCGCGAGGATCTCATACGGTCCCAGGCGTGTTCCCGCCGGAACTGGCATATAGTTCCTGCGATTTTATCCTACTTTGCAGGATTCTACCGGAGGTGCCGGGCAGTTCGCACAAGATCTACGTGGGCGCGGGGACTGCCGGATGAAGACCCGACGCGCTTCTGGATGTTGCCGAAGACTCTACGGGCTTTACGAGGGCGGCGCTCACGGAAGGGCAAATCTGTTCCCGGAGAGCCCTTGGCAGGGCGGCATTGCGCCGCTGGCGCAGCGGCCTGCCCGAATCAACCGCGAAGTCCGGTCAATCGACTTCCCGGAGAGCCGCAGAGCCGCAGAGTAACGCCAAGAAGAAAACGCTAAGGAGGCCGGGACTTCTGGCGATCGCGACGCGCAAGCTAAAGCATGCGCCACCACTTCACGCGGATGTTCGCAGGGGTGAGGCAGGCGGTAGGCAGGCGCCTGCCCCATTGGTTGATTAGAAAATCAGCTTCAATCCGAGTTGCAACTGGCGGGAACTGCCGAGATCGCCGCGAGTGGTGCGAGTAGCGAGGATCTGGCCGAAGGTGGACGCCGCCAGGTTGTTCACGGGCTGGCCGAAATTCGGATGGTTGAACAGGTTGAAGGCCTCGGCGCGGAACTGCAGTGAGACCCGCTCCTTAATCGCTGTCATCTTGGAAATCGAAAAGTCGATATCCTCGAATCCCGGCGAGGTCAGGATGTTGCGGCCGGCATTGCCGAAGCCGGTGGCCTGCCGCGTGAAGGCGGCCGGATTCACGAAGCCGTTGGGCGATGGATTGGGCAGGTACAGCGGGACGCCGGGCACCAGGGACGGGCGGTCGAAGGCCTCGAGGCTGCCCTTGGCATCGGTGACGGCGATGATAGGGCTGAAGGGACTGCCCGATTGCAAGTTCACGATCGGCGACATGCTCCAGCCTTCGACCACGCGGCGCAGGAGAGCGCCATCGGCTTTGAACGGCAGCAGGTAGATTCCGCTGAGGACGAAGCGGTGTCGGGCGTCGAAATCGGAGAGCGCGCGCTCCGCAGTGAGATTGCGATAATCCTGCGCCTGCGGGTTGGAACTGCCGACGGAATTGTTGTCGATGGACTTGGAGAAGGTGTACGAGGTATTGAAGGTCAGTCCCTTGGCGAGGCGTTTGTTGGCGCTGATCCACAGGCCGTTGTAATTGGAGTTGGAGACGGACTGCTGGATGTTGATGCTGCTGAATCCGAGAATCGGGCGGATGCCGTTGATGCCCTGGTTCCAATCGCCGTTGATGCGCAGGTGGTGGCCTTCGCTGCCAACGTAGCTCACCTGGAAGACGGTGCCGAAGGCTTCGTGCTGAATGTTGAAGTTGTACGAAAGCACCATGGCATCGCGGAAGTTCGGGTCGATGGCCTGGATCGCGCTGCCGGTGCCGGGAGGCGCGGCGAAGGGATTAGCGAGGCTGATGTTGCTGGTGTTGTTGACCGACGTCGCGAATGGCGGATTGGAGCCCAGTGGGGTGACGATGTTGGTGACGGGCTGGTCGTAGTAGATACCGGCGCCGGCGCGGATCACGGTCTTGCCCTTGCCGAAGGGATCATAGGCGAAGCCGACGCGCGGGCCGAAGTTGGTGTAGCGGTCGGGATAGGGCTGGCCGGCGTTGGGCGTGCCGGCGCTGAGCACCTGGTTGAGGCTGAAGTTGTAGATGCCCAGACGATTGTGGATTTCGCTGGGGACGCCGTTGTACTCCCAGCGCAGGCCGAGATTGAGGGTCAGCCGCTGGCTGAGTTTGATATCGTCCTGGGCGAAGGCGTTGAAGGCGCTGACGCGCAATGCGGGAGTGGCGGGCAGCGCGGTCTCTGTGGCCGAGGTCGGCGTGCCGGCCAGGAAGCCTGCCATGGTACCGAAGTTGATCGTCCCCCCGGTGCCGCCGTTGAAGTTGTTGTTGTCGAAGCGGCGAACCTCCACACCGGCGCGGATGGATTGCCGGCCGTGAACCCAACTGATGGTGTCGTTGTACTGATAGGTGGTATCGCCGCGGCCCTGCGGGAAGCCGTTGAGACCGCCGAAGATCAACGACGAAGCCACGTTGATGTTGGGGAACACGGATGACGGCGAGGCGATGCCGAAATCGGCGGGATTCGCCGTATCGGAAGAAATGAAATCGATGCGCACGCGATTGACGCCGGCGCGCAATTCGTTGGTGAGCGAGGGTGTGAAGGCGCGCGTGTAGCCAAGCGAAAGCAGGTAGCGCTTGGCGGGCCGATAATCGCCGAAGCCGGGCAGGTTGTTGCCCTGCAAGGTCGGCTCGGTGCGGCTATCGCGATTGATGATGAAGCTGCCGAAGATGAAATCGCGCGACGAGAGGTTGTGATCGATGCGGCCGGTGTATTGATTGAGGCGGCGGTTGCGCGCGGCGGAGCCGACGAAGAAACCGCCGGTGGGGTCGTTGGCGACAGGCACCAGCGTGAGCAGTTTGAGGATGGTCGGGTTGGTGACGCCGGCACGCTGCGCGTCGGTCGGGACAAGGGTTTTGAGCGATGCCACTTCATGCCCTTCGCGGCCTTCATAGCTGGTGAAGAAGAACGTCTTGTTCTTGATGATGGGCGCACCCACGCTGTAGCCGTAGATATCGCGGTTGAAGGGGATGATGGGGCCCGGCGGGTCGAAGAAGTTCTTGGCGTCGAAGCGCTGGTTACGGAGAAATTCGTAGCCGGTGCCGTGCAGTCCGTTGGTGCCGGCTTTGGAAACGGCGTTGATCACTATGCCGGCGTTGCGCCCATACTCGGCGTTGAACGAGTTAGTCTGCACCTTGAATTCCTGGATCATGTCGATGTTGGGCTGGAAGGTGATCTGGTTTTGCACCATGTCGCTCAGGTTGATGCCATCCACCATGTAGTTGGTGGAATCCTCGCGAGTGCCGGAGGCGTTGATGCCGGACATGCCGATGCCGCTCGGGACCGCGAGGAAGGTGCGGTTGTTGGTGCTGGGCACGGTGGTGCCGGCGGTCAGGAGCGCGAGATCGAGGAAGAAGCGGCCGTTGAGCGGGATCTCGACGATCTTCTTATTCTCGACGACGTCGCCCAGACTGGAGGACTCGGTTTGCACACCCGGGGGCGTGGCTTCCACGGTGACGGCGGTGCTCGTCTCACCCACCTTCATGGCGACATCGACGCGAGCGCGTTCATCCACATTCACCGGGAATGCGTTTTGCACAAAGGTCTGAAAACCGGGTTGCTGAGCCTTCAGCGAATAGTTGCCGGGCCGGACAACGGGGAACTCATAATTCCCCTCCGAATCGGTTTTGGTGTTTTGAGCGACGCCGGTTTGGTTGTTGGTTAAGGTAACCACGACATTCGGTATGACCGATTGTTGCGGATCCCTCACGGTTCCTACGAGCGATGCGTTTTGTGCCGCGAGCGGCACGGCGAGACCGAGCAGACATAGCACGCCCGGCACAATCAAACGTACTTGTATCATTTGTTACTCCCTCCTAAAGCAGTTTATTATTCATAAAAACCACTTTAGGAGATGTTAGTCAAGGGCGGGAAATTCAGAGCCCTAACTGCCGCTTACCGGGAGCGTGAAATGAAAGGCCGCACCTTGGCCGGGTTGCGACTCGGCCCAGATACGGCCACCTTGCGCGTGGACGATGCGCCGGCAAATCGCCAGGCCCACGCCGGTCCCCGGAATATCGGCGGCGGAGTGCAGGCGCTTGAAGGGCTCGAAGATTTTGGATGCTTCCGAAGGCTCGAAACCGATGCCGTTGTCGCGCACGGAGATGATCCACTCCGCACCTTTTTGCTCGGCTGTGACGTGCACTTCGGGATGTTGATCGGGCTTGCGATACTTGATGGCATTGCCGATCAGGTTCTGGAAGAGGCGGACAAGCTGCCCACGATCCACCTGGAGGACCGGCATGGGATCGTGAGTCACGGTGGCGCCGCTCTCCTGGATGGCTTCATCGAGGTGGGAAATGGCGGCCTCGAGATCCTCATCGAGGGCGACGGAGGTGGGGCGGCCTTCCTCGGTGGTGAAACGCGCGTATTCGAGAAGGTCGCGAACCAGGCTGGTCATGCGCGAGGACGCACCTACGATGAACTGGAGCATGCGGTCCGCTTCGCCGTCCAGCTTGCCGCCATATTGACGGCTCAGCAGTTGGGCATAGGCGCTCATGGTGCGCAGGGGTTCCTGCAGATCGTGACTGGCGGCGTAGGCAAACTGTTCGAGGGCGGTATTGGATTCGGTCAACGAATCCTGCAGGGTCTTACGCGCGGTTTCGTCGCTCATGATCTTGGAGTAACCGATGAGCTGACCGTTGGAATCGCGGAGTGCGCTGAGAAAGCCGTTGGCAAAGAATTCGCTGCCATCCTTGTGGCGATGCCAGCGGATGTCGGTGACGTCTCCATCCTCGCGGGCTTTGCGCATCTCGGCGTCGCAGATCTCCTGCGCCTTTTCGGCGGGGGTAAAGATGAGGCAGGCGTGGCGACCGAGCCATTCGGACTCGGCGTAGCCCATGAGGTCCTGCACGCCGGCATTCCACGACGTGAGAATGCCCTCCGCGTCGATCGTGAACATCGCGTACCTGCGCATTTCGCGCACTTGCATGCGGTAGAGATCGGCGCTATCTGGAGGAGCTTGGTTCATCTGGCGGGTTGGGATGCCAATTCTAATCTTAATGGGGAGTAGGACCGCGACGCGCCGGGCCTGGCAGGCGAATGTAACGTAGACCACCTTCGCGAGATTGCGCGTTCGACCCGCTACAATAAAAGTTCGTGTCCATCACCTGCTATCTCGATGCATTCTCCGGTGTTAGCGGAGATATGCTGGTTGGCGCGCTGGCCGACGCCGGCGCCGACCAGGCCGCCATTGCCGACGCCGTCGCTTCGCTCGACGCCGGGGCCTCGGTCTCCTTCGAAAAGGTCAAGCGCTGCGGCATCGGCGCCACCAAATACCGCGTGGCGGTGGAGGAAACCAAGACTCACCGCCACCTCTCGCACATCGTCAAGATGATCGAAAAGGCGAAGCTAGCCGAGCCGGCGCGGCGGAACGCGATCGCGATTTTCCGCAAACTGGGCGAAGCCGAGGCGCAGGTACACCAGGTGCCGATCGAGAAAGTCCACTTTCACGAAGTCGGTGCGGCCGATTCGATCGCGGATATCGTGGGCGCGGCGGTGGCGCTGGACCTGCTCGAGGTGGAAACGGTGGTCTGCTCGCCGCTGAATGTGGGTAGCGGCACGGTCAAGACCGAGCACGGCATTCTGCCGGTGCCGGCGCCGGCGACCGCCCTGCTGCTGGCGGGCGCGCCGATTTATTCGCGCGGTCCGGCGATCGAATTGGTGACGCCAACCGGCGCGGCGGTGGCGGCGACGCTGGCGACACGCTTCGGCGTGCTGCCGCCGATGAAGGTGGGGGCGATCGGCTACGGCGCGGGCGATCACGATTTTCCCGATCATGCCAACGTCTTTCGCGTGATCCTTGGCGAGCCAACCGGGGCCGACGAAGCGCTGACGGTCTGCGTGATCGAAGCCAACGTCGACGATTTGAATCCGCAGGTGCTGGCCTATGCGACCGAGCGGCTGCTGGAGTTCGGCGCACTCGATGTTTCGCTGCAGCCGATCGTGATGAAGAAGGGACGGCCGGGCACGCTGTTGCGAGCGGTCGCCAAGCCGGAACATCGCGAGGCAATCGTGCAGCTGATTTTTTCGGAGACCTCCACGCTGGGCGTGCGTGTATATCCCGCGGAGCGGCGGGTGCAGGCGCGGACGTTCACGGAAGTCGATACGCCGCACGGCAAGGTGCGGATCAAAGTTTCCAGCGAGGGCAGCTATGCTCCCGAATACGAGGATTGCCGCCGTTTGGCCGCGCAGACCGGCGTAGCGCTCAAGCACATCATCGCCGAAGCCAATTTCGCATATCTCAAATTATCCAGATGAAATACTACCTGACGACTCCTCTGTATTACGTAAATGCGGCACCGCACATCGGGCACACGTACACCACGATGGCTGCCGAGACCATCGCGCGTTTCAAACGCATGCAGGGCTACGACGCGGTGATGTTCACCGGCACGGATGAGCATGGCCAAAAGGTGGAGCGCTCCGCGGAGGCGGCCGGGAAAATCGCCGCAGGAGTTCACGGACACGATCGCCGCGCGAGTTCCAAGCAGCAGTGGGAAAAGCTCAACATCCGCGTGGACCGCACCATCCGCACCACGGACCCGCGGCATCACAAGGTGGTTCAGCGCCTGTTCCAGCTGTGCATGGACAACGGCTACATCTATAAGGGCAGCTACAGCGGGCAGTATTGCGTCTATGATGAACTCTACGCCAACGACGCGAAGCCCGGCGACCCTTGCCCGATCTGCGGACGCATCACCGAGACGGTCACCGAAGAGAATTACTTCTTCAAACTCTCGGCGTTCACCGAAAAGCTGCTCGAACTGTACGAATCGCAGCCCGACTTCATTCAGCCGGAGACGCGGCGCAATGAAGTCATCTCATTCGTGAAACAGGGGCTCAACGATCTTTCGATCAGCCGCACGACGATCAAGTGGGGCATCCCGCTGCCGGTGGAAGGCAACCACGTTTTCTATGTGTGGTTCGACGCGCTGATCGGCTACATGAGCGCGGTGGATGGCGAGGAGATCGGAGGTGAAGTCTGTGGCCCGCCGACCTGCACCTGATCGGCAAGGAGATCACGCGCTTCCACGCCGTGTTCTGGCCGGCGTTCCTGATGGCAGGCGGTGTGCCGCTCCCGAAGCGCATCGTGCGCCCACGGCTGGCTGCTCTTCGAGAACGATAAGATGAGCAAGTCGCGCGGCAACATCGTGCGCTCCGAGCCGATCCGGCAGGTGATGGGCGCCGACGCGCTGCGCTACTTCCTGCTGCGCGAAATCGTCTTCGGGCAGGACGGCAGCTTCAGCTACGACGCGTTGATCGGCCGCTACAATTCCGATCTCGCCAACGGGCTCGGCAACCTGGCGAGCCGCACGCTGACCATGATCAACCAGTATCGCGGCGGCGAGATGCCGGAAGGGCAGCGACGCGGAGATCGCCGAGATCGGGAAGCAGACCATCGACACGGTGCAGGAGACTTTCGAGCGCGTTCGAGTTTTCGAAAGGGCTGGAAGCGGTGTGGGCGCTGATTTCCGCGGTGGACAAGTTCATCGTGCAGAATGCGCCCTGGAAACTGGCGCGGCAGAACGACCAGGAATCGCAGACTGCGCTTGAGCACGACGCTATATACCGCGGCCGAAGCGCTGCGCATGGCGACGGCCCTGCTTTCGCCGGTGCTGCCGCAATCGGCGCCGAAGATCTGGGCGCAGCTCGGCATGCCGGAATCGATCGAAGCGGTGCGGTTCGACACCCTGGAATGGGGCGGGCTGCAGCCTGGGCAGAAAATCGGTGAAATCGCCGCCGTCTTCCCGCGCATCGAATTGAAGGAAGCGGTAGCAAAGATGCGCGAGTTGGAAGAGACAGGTCACGGCCGAACAGAATAAGCTGCTCGGCAAGACGGCAGCGCCCGCGGAACCGGAGGCCCCGGCGACGCCGAAGATCGCGATCGACGATTTCGTGAAGGTCGACCTGCGCGTGGGCCAGGTGAAGTCTCGGCCGAGCGCGTGAAGGGCTCGGACAAGCTGATGCACATGAAAGTGGATATCGGCGAGCCGGAGCCGCGCACGATCGTGGCCGGAATTGCGGAGGCCTACTCGCCGGAGCAGCTTCTCCACCGAAAGGTCGTAATCGTCGCGAATTTGCAGCCGCGCAAACTGAAGGGCATCGAGTCCAACGGAATGATCGTGGCGGCGTCGGTGGAGGGCGGCAAACCCGTGCTGACCGGATTCCATGAGGATATCCCGGTGGGAGCGCGCCTGAAGTGAGCGCTGGTCGATTCGCATTGTCATCTGGATGACGAGAAGTTCGATGCGGACCGCGAGCAGGTGATCGAGCGCGCGCTGGCCGCGGGCGTGGAGACGATGATGGCCATCGGGACCGGCGGCGAACTGGATGTCGCCATTCAACAGGCCGAGCGCTATCCGTTTATCTACGCCACCATCGGGGTGCATCCGCACGACGCGTCGAAGGCCACGCGAAGAGACGTTCGCGCGGCTGCGCGATCTTGCGCAGCATCCGAAGGTGCTGGCGATCGGCGAGATCGGGCTCGATTATCATTACGATTTCTCGCCGCGCGACGTGCAGCGCGCGGTATTCGAGCGGCAATTGGAGATCGCGGCGCTGGCCGGCAAGCCGATCGTGATTCACACGCGCGAGGCGTGGGAGGACACGATGGCGCAGGTGATCCCGGGCACTTCCCTGCCCCATGGCGGCATCATGCACTGCTTCACGGGCGATGAGGCGCAGGCGCGGCAGGCGCTGGACGCTGGGCTTTCACCTGAGTTTCGGCGGCGTGCTGACGTTTCCCAAGGCCGAATCCGTGCGGGAAGCGGCGCGGATCACACCGGACGACCGGCTGCTGGTGGAGACGGATTGCCCGTATCTGGCGCCGGTGCCGCACCGGGGAAAACGCAATGAACCGGCCTTCGTGGTGGAGACCGCGACGGCGGCTAGCGGCGGTACGGGGCGCGACAATCGACGCAATTGCCGAAGTCACCAGCCGCAATTTTCGAAGCCTGTGTTTGCGCGTGCCGACTGGCGAACAGTTAAACTGGTTAACTTACATGAATTTAGGCAAGCTGGGACAGGCTCTGACAGCTCGGGAGATTTTCGACCTGATCCAGGACGATTTGGAGCAGGTCGAAAAGAAGATCACGGCGGAATCCGTGGCGTCGGTGGACGCCGTGACCGCAATCGGCCAATACCTGCAATCGGCGGGCGGCAAACGCCTGCGTCCCGCCCTGCTGCTGCTTTCGGCGAAGCTGGTGGGAAACGGCGGACCGTCAGCGATCCAGCTGGGCGCCGTGGTGGAGCTGATCCACGCGGCGACGCTGGTGCATGACGACGTCATCGATACGGCGGAGACGCGCCGCGGACGGCCATCGACCAACGTGAAGTGGGGCAACCACACCTGCGTGCTGGCCGGCGACTGGCTGTACATGCAGGCCTTCCAGATCGCGCTGCGCGAACGCAATTTCCAGATGCTGGACCTGCTGATCGGGCTGACGCAGATGATGGTGGAGGGCGAGCTGCTGCAATTGGAGCGGATCGGCCGCATCAACGTCACCGAAGCCGATTGCATGGAACTGGTGGACCGCAAGACGGCCTGCCTGTTCAGCGTCTGCGCGCGGCTGGGCGGCCTGTGCGGGCACACCGACGCCGCAGACGCAGGAGAAGCTCGGCGAGTACGCCTGGAACCTGGGCATGGCCTTCCAACTGGTGGACGATGTTCTGGATTTCACGTCGCGCGAGAAGATGCTCGGCAAGCCGGTGGGCGGCGATCTGCGCGAAGGCAAGGTGACGCTCCCGCTGGTTTACGCGCTGGAGCGGGCCACGCCCGAGGAGCGCAAGCTGGTGGAGACGATCCTGCGACGATCGCAGCTACGATCGTGTGCCGTTCCAGCGGATTCTGGCGCTGCTCGAAAAGTACCAGGGCATCGAGCGGGTGAAGGAGCGCGCGCAGGCGTTCACCGATAAGGCGCGGCAGACGATCTCGGAGTTCCCGGAATCGCCGTACCAGCGGGCGCTGCTGGCGGTGACGGATCTGGTGACCGAGCGCGATCACTAAGCGGTGGTATATACCGCGGTATTGCCTTACAATGGGGACTATGGGGACCACAAAAGCGTCCGGGAAGAAGCGTCCCACGCTATACATCAAGAACCCCCGCGCTCACCGTTTGGCGCAGCAAGTCAGTAAACGACTCGGCGTGACCCTCAGCGATGCGGTAATTACTGCTTTGGAAGAGAAACTCCAACAGACCAGCCGGCCTCTGGATCGAGCCAAGGTGAACGCTATCTGTGACAAGATCGCCGCACTTCCAGTCCTGGACTCGCGTACGCCGGATGAGATTCTCGGCTATGATGCTTTCGGTATTCCGCGCTGATGGTAATCGACACGTCAGCGTTGGTCGCGATTATTCTCAGGGAACCTTCACAAAAGCGCCTGCTGGATGCGCTGGACACACCACGACAGCGGATTCTATCGTCAGTGTCGCTGCTGGAGGCCGGCATGGTGCTTCGGGCCCGCCTCGGAGAAGACGCCGTCACCTTGCTTCACCAACTAGTCGAACACCTCGTCATTGAGGTAGTTCCTTTTGATGAGCGCCAAGCGAATCTCGCGATATCCGCCTTTTGCCGCTTCGGTAAAGGGATGGGCCACCGGGCACAGCTAAATTTTGGAGATTGTGCCGTCTACGCCCTGGCGGCGTCTCGCGGCGAGCCGGTACTCGCGACTGGCAAGGATTTCCTCGCAACCGACCTGACTTGCCATCGCCTGTAACCTTACCTCGTCGAAATCAATCCGTCGTCCTTCGGATCGGGCTCGAGGGTGACGTCCTTGTACTCATCGAACAGGCCCGCGTTGTGCATCTGCCACGCTATGGGGCCGACCTTGCCGGCGGCGGGGTCTTTGAAATCGAGGACCTCGACGGCCTGAGCACCGGGCGGTTGCGCGACCGCCATTCGAGCGACCCCAAGGGCAGCGTCGGCGAGGATCTCGACGCGGCTCCATGCGTGGATATCGAAGCGGGGCTTATTGACCGATGTGAACTCCGTGCCGCCGCTGTTGTTCATGCCAGGGCGGTAATCCCAATGGCCGCCGTTGGGGACCTGGAACTGAATTCCGGCGAGCGCGTCGAGCGGCTTCTCGTCACCTTGCGGTCGGGTGCAGAAGATCAGCACGCAGGCCTGATGGTCGGGATTGCCGGAGACGTGGCGCATGGTGAACATGAGGCGGTAGCGGTTGAAGTCCTGCGCCGTGTAGATGACACCGCGGCCGCTGCCGGTGCTGGCCATCGCGCCCTCCCTCACGATCCAGCCGGTGTCGGCGCTCTTCGCGAGTTCCGAAGGATAGGCGTCTTCGAGCAATAGCTTGTTTAAGCGCGCGAGTTGCTGGCCACGCGGATTCCGGCGCAGCAACTGCTCCGTCTCGGGGCGCAGCATAATGGCGCCGAAGCGCGCCTTGTCGTAGATCGATGGGCCGGCGAGGATCTGATTCAGACCCTTCATGACGGCCGGCAGAGGCCCCTTCGCCGCGTCCTGTAACTGGGTGCGCAGAAACCCGGAGACCGGGTCCGATCCGCTCGCGAGTTTGGCGGCGAAGGCCGCCGGGTCGGTAATGACGCCGGTCGAAAGAGCTGTTGCGCTGTTCTCAATCTGACTCCAGCCGTCCAGCGTCTTGCCGTCGAACAGCGGCGTGCTCGCGGCACGCGCAGCGCGGCCTGCCGCCGCCACGCCCGCCAATTGGATCAAGGTTCTTCGGCTGATGTTGCTCACGCGCCAGAGTCTATCACACGGTAGAATTCAATAATGCTTACGAGGAATTCGCGCGCCGCCATACTATTGTTTGCCGCTACATCGCTATCGGCGCAGACCAGCTGGTTTCAACCGTTGCTGCTCGAAAAGCCCGAGATGCGCAAGGCGCTGCAATCCGTGGACGAGCGGTCGACCGCGATAGTGGACGAGTGGATCCGGCTGGTGGAGATGCCCGCGCCTTCACGCAAGGAGCAGGCGCGCGCCCACTACATTCGCGCGGAGATGGAGAAGCTCGGGCTGAAAGAGATTCGCACCGACGATATGTCCAACGTGAGCGGCGTGCGCAAGGGCACGGGCGGCGGCCCCACGGTGGTATTCTGCGCCCACATGGACACGGTCTTCCCAGAGGGCACGGACCTGAAGGTGAAGCGCGAGGGCGACATTCTGCGCGCGCCCGGAATCGGCGACGACACTTCGAACCTGATGGCTACGCTGGAGATGTTCCGCGCGCTTGATCGCGGCGGCGTGAAGACTAAGGGCGACCTGATCTTCCTGGCCTCGGTTCAGGAGGAACTGGGACTGCTGGGCGCCAAGCACTGGCTGGAGGCCAGCGGGTACAAGCCCGACATGTTCGTGGCGATCGACGTCTCTTCCACGCAGGTCTGGTACGGCGCGCTGCGCATCGACCAGTTCAAGTTCTTCTACACGTCGCCCGGAGCGCACACGCTGGAGAGCCGCGGCGCGGCGAGTCCCGCGAAGGCGGTGGCGAAGGCGATCACGGCGCTGTACGAAATTCCGCTGCCGCCGATCGTCGAGGGGCTCGACTCGTTCAAGCTGCCCGTGATCAACGTCGGCATGCTCGGCGGCGGCACGGTGATGAACGCGATCCCGCGCGAAGCCTGGTTCACGGTGGACCTGCGCTCGGTGGACAGCGCGACGCAGGACCGCCTGGAGAGCGCCGTGGTCGCAACCGCGAAACGCGCCGCCGATCAGGAAGGCGTGGGCTTCCGAATGGAGCGCAATATGGGCATCGATTATTCCAAGTCCCGGCCGCAGGAGGAGCGGCTCCATCAGCCGGTGGTGCAGACGGCCCTGGCCACCAGCAACTACTTCCGCAAACCGGGAACGCCCGAGATTCGCGCGACCGATGTAGGCTCGAACGATTCGAACATCGCGGTGAGCATGGGAATCCCCGCGGTGGCGGTGGGCGCGACGGTGGAGCGGATGCCGCACCGCCTGGAAGAGAATGCCGACGCGAGCAGCATCGTGCCCGGAATCAAATCGCTGCTCGCGCTGGCAGTAGCGTTGACCACACACTGATTCGGACGATTCGAAACCGCGCCGCGGCGCCGCGCGTCACAAGACCGTAAGTGGAGGTCCCGCGATGAAACTCGCTCTCGCCGCGCTTGCGATCGGCACTCTCGCCGCGCAGGAACTGAAGCACCTTACCGTTCCCACCAACACCAGCCTACGGCCCGTCGGAGTGACCGCGCGCGAGGTGGTGCGCAACCTCCCGCACGACGCCATCATTCACCTGAAGGGCGCGGTCGAGATCCGCACACCGGTCTGCACCAGGGCCGAACCAAATAACGCGATGCATTGCGAAGGCGCAGTCGTGCTGCGCGCCGACGAAGCAGACTTGAACGAGGAGACCGGCCAGATCGACGCGCGCGGCAACGTCACCGTGACGCGCGAACCGGAGAAGTATCGCTAGACGCTCTCCAACGCCGCCTGCATCATGGCGCGCGCGTAGGCCACGCTATACGTGATGCCTGCGTAACCGCCGCCGCCGGGGTAGCCGCCGATGCGGCCGCGTTCGCGATCGTAGTCCAGCGCTCGCGGGTGCTCGGGGTAAATCGTCCCGGTGTACTTGTTCTTCACGATGGCCTTCATCACGCCGAACATATCCACCATGCCCGCATCGATGAACAGCTCTGCGTATTTCTCGTAGGGCCGCTCCACCATCACGTTGCGGTAGTGGATGTGGTTGATGCGTTTGCGGCTCGCGAAGTAATTAGCCACCGCCACCGGGTCTTCGCCCATCTCGCGCGTCACGCCGCAATCGAACGTGATCCCGTTTGCCGGGCTATCGACGATTTCGATCAGGTGCTTCCAGCCGGCCACGGTGCCCATGATCTGCTGCGAGCCGCGGCTGACGGGCGCGGGCGGATCGTTCGGATGCAGCGCCAGGCGCACGCCGGCCTTCTCGGCGGCCGGCACCGCGGCCTTCAGGAGGTACGTGATGTTCTTCCACATCTCATCGAGATTGTGGGCACCCTCGTTGGCCAGCGGCGGCAGGTCGCGGAACTTCACGCGCTTGGCGCTGGGATTCGCCGCGAGCGTCTCCGGCGTGAGGACGCCCTTCGCGTCGCGCAGCAGACCCGGGAGCACCGCGCCATTTTCGTTGACCAGCAACTCCAGATCGTGATCGAAACCGGTGTAGCCAGCGTTGGCGCGCCCGACCTGCTCGAAGTACCCCTCGATCGCGCGGTGCGCGTAGAAGTTGTACTCCACCACCGTAAGTCCGCCCTTGCCCGCCGCCTGGATCGACGCGATCACGAGTTCCAGATCCTTATCCCGCCCATCGCGGCCATAGAGGATGGAACTCGGGATATTGAGCATCGCGTTGTAGGCCACCATCCCGCTATCGCGCGCGGTCTGGACGGTGCGCCGGACGTTCTCCTCCCGCCACGGGAAGGCGCCGACATTAACGCCCAGCAGGTGCGTTACGCCGATCTGGCGCAGGCGCTGGTACGCATTGGTCGCGGCTTCCGGCCGCGGCGCCAGCGTGCCTCCGTAGCCGCCGCCACGACCGGCGGCGGCGGGAGCGGGCGGTTGGGGCGGCGCGGCAGGCAGTTGCGCGCCGGCATCGCCCATCGCGAGACAGAGTTTGGGCGTGTCCGCGCCTTCCTCAATCGGCCATTTGCGCGACGGCTGTGCGTGAGCGATCTCGATATTTTGCGCGAGCGCCGCCGCGCCCACGCCCTGAATCATCTGCCTTCGGGAAACCATGCGAGCACCTCTGTATTTCAGATACGCCCAAACTTCGCGACCGCTTCCTTGATGGACTTGAACTTTTCGATAAACGGCAGCATCTGATGTTCGGTCTGGTCCAATTCCTGCGCCTTCTTCAAGACTTCGGCGGCGTGCGCCCGCGGCACCACCGCGACGCCATCTTCATCGGCGACGATGAGGTCGCCGCCCGTCACCTTCGCGCCCGCGCACGTCACCGGCACATTGACGCCGGCAAAACGGAAGTGATTGATCGTGGTGGAAGGAGCGACGCCGCGGCTGTACACAGGGAACTGGATTCTGCCGATCTGCGGAAGGTCGCGGACAGAGCCATCGATCACGGCTCCCGTGAAGCCGCGAACCTTCATCGCGGTGGCCATCAAGGCACCCATGCCTGCGTAGTCCACGCCCTGTTCCAACACCATGACGTAGACGGAGCCGGGGGCAGCGTTATCGATCGCATCCAGCATTCCCTGCGACGCCGCCGCGCCTTCCTTATGCTCTTCCTTTTTGAGGAGGACAGTGACCGCGGGGCCCGCGAACTTGGTCTTGAAGAGCGGGCGCATGTCGTGCGACATGTAGGTCTTCTGCCCGTAGAGTTGTTCGATGGCGTCGGAGACCGAGGCGACCTCCACGTTTCGAAAACCCTCGATCATGTTGTCATCGCCGGATGGCTGCGCCAGCAGCCATCCGCCCACCGCCAGCACCGGAAGCGCGGCCAGAAGTAGCGTACGCTTCATTTATTTCCCGCCTTTCCGGATCTCCGCCAGCCGCTTATCGTGATACTCCTGATATTCCTTCTTGAGTTCCGGATCGCGCGGCGTGCTGTAGATTTCGCTGGATTTGTACTTGCCTTCGTCGAACTTCTTGCGCGTCCACTCGTCATGGATGTGAACGTCGTCGGCCTTGTCCATCACTTCCTGAGCGAACTGCGGCGGGATGAAATAGACGCCCTCCTGATCGCCCACTACCAGGTCGCCGGGCATCACGGTCACGTTGCCGATGCGCACCGGGATGTTGATGCCGGTCAGCATCACGTTGGCGATCGCGCTCGGATGCGCCGAGCGGAAGTACGCGGGCATGGGCATTTCGGAGATGCCTTCCAGATCGCGGATGGCGCCATCCACCACCATCCCGCCATTCTTAGTCGCCTTCATGACGTAGTAGAAAAGATTGTCGCCGACGATGGTTCCGCCGTCTTTCTTTCCGAAGAGATCGACGACCAGCACATCTCCGGGCTGAAGCATGTCGAGCGCAACCTGATTGTTGAGGCGGGCCTTGCCCGATTTGGCGGTGGAGACTGTGTCCACGTCGGGGCGGACCGGCATGAACTGTACCGTGAACGCGCGGCCTACCAGTTTCTTTCCCGGATGCAACACCTGAAAGCCGTCCTCGTACTGATTGCGGAAACCCTTGCCCGGAAGCACACTCCAGACTTCCTCGGCGGAGATGCCGCGGGCCCGCTCGATGAGCGCGTCCGGCACCTTGGGGCGGCCGTCAGGGAAGCGCTCGAAAGGGTTCTGCGCGGTGTACTCGATCAGTTGTTCTTTGGTCATGGTGAACAACTGCGCGCGCGCGGGTTGCGGGGCGAGCGCGGCCATGAGGCAGGCGCCCGCGGTAAGGGACAAAACGGTTTGGCGATTCATAAGTTAGCTCCACTGCCGGTCGTTCGACCGGTCTACATTCCAGTACGGTGTGGCTTCAAAATAGCCGGGTTCCCCCAAGTGCTGCTTGACCACTTCTTCATTCAGTGTGACTCCGAGCCCCGGACCGCTCGGCACCGTGATGAAGCCTTTGCTGACGATCGGCTTCGACACACCTTCCACCAGGTCGCCCCACCACGGGACATCTACCGAGTGATTTTCCAATACCAGGAAGTTCTCCGTGGCGGCGGCGCAATGGACGTTGGCCATGCAGGAGACGGGTGAGCCGGCAAAGTGCATCGCCATCGCGACGCCCAGTTCCTGCGCCGCGTCTCCGATTTTCTTGGTTTCCAGAATGCCGCCCGACGTGGCCAGGTCGGGATGGATGATATCCACTGCGTGGGCTTTGCACAGCTCGATGAACGGCTCTTTAAGGTAGATGTCCTCGCCGGTGAGAATCGGGATATCCACCGCGTCCGCGATCTGCTTGAGCAGCGCGGTCTGCTGCCAGGGAATCATATCCTCGAGCCAGGCCATATTGTACTTCGTGAGCGCTTTGCCCAGGCGGATGCAACTGTTGACGCCGATGTGGCCGAAATGGTCGGCGGAAAGCGGGATGTCCATACCCACGATCTCGCGGATCTGTGCCACGTAATCACACATCAGCTGAATCCCCTTCTCGGTGATCTCGTTGCCCGTGAACATGTGCGCGACCATCGGGTTGCCGTTGATCTTCTCGCCCACCGGCATGGTGAGCGCGCCCGGAACATCCGCCACCAGATCGACACCGAGGTCCATTTTCAGCCACGTAAAGCCCTCGTCGCGCCGCGCTTTCAGGCGCTGTCCGTACACCTTCGGATCGTGCGATTCGGTAGTGTCCGCGTAGCAGCGAATGCGGTCGCGGAACTTGCCGCCCAGCATCTGATGGACCGGCACGTTGTACGCCTTGCCGGCCAGGTCCCAAAGCGCCATCTCCACTCCGCACACACCACCGCCCTGCCGGGCGTGGCCGCCGAATTGTTTGATCTTGCGGAAGAGCTTATCCACGTTGCAGGGGTTCTCATTGAGCAGGCGGCTTTTCAGCATGAGCGCATAGTTCTTGCTGGCGCCGTCGCGGACCTCGCCCAGGCCGTAGATCCCCTGATTGGTATCAATCCGTATAATCGGGCAGGTCATCGGAGCCCGGCTCACCACGGCGACGCGCAGGTCCGTGATTTTCAACTCGGAAGGCTTCGAATTGGTATTGACGTTTTGTGGAAGAGCTTCCAGAACGTGGTCCGCCCCGAAGCCCAGACCAAGGGCGGCGGCAGTACCTTTTAGAAAAGACCGGCGGGCAGGCGTGTTGCGATCCAGTGGCATTGAGTGATCCCCTTTCGGTAAAACATCCTCTCAGCGACAACCAGATCGTATTCTATTTTGGGTTGCAATACAACCCGCGCCGGATTATCGGGGGATGGCCGATTCGCAGGCGGCCCAGTGTTCCACCAGGTATCGAACTACCTTATCGCCGACGATTTGCGCGGCTTCGAGCGCGGGCAGGTAGGCCGAGTAGCTGCCGAACACCAGCCCCTTCAGGCTCTCCGCGGGCGTGGAACCGGGCGCCTCGCGATCGTAGTTGCTCACCGTGCGCAGCACCAGGACGCGCCCCAGATCCGCGCGGCCGGCATTGGCCAGGAATGTGAGCGCCTGCATCGTGCCCGAATCTTCCATCGCGGCGATCATGTAATTGCCGCCGCTAAAATAGCGCGCCCATTCGTTGGCCCAGGCATCCATGCGCGTGCCGTGCCAGAACGTGCTTCCGGAGATGGTGTCGCCATGCGTCACGAACGGTGGCTTCAACGCATTCGGAAATCCGGCGAACCGCGCCCGCGCTGTGCGGATGGCAGGCGTATCGGCGAGCGCGACCTCCTTAGTGAGCCGGAAGGCCCACCCGACCAGCGCCGGATTAAGCGTGTACAGTTCGCCTTCAAGATCGGTGCGAACCGGCGCCTCGTAAGGCCGCAATTTCCGCAGCGGCACCATGCCCGTCGGCCAGTCGGCGGGGATCTCGCGCGCGTCGATCTCGTACGCGATATCGCCATCGATCACGTGGTCGGCCCACACGGCGGAGCCCAGCGAAACGTCCGCCGGATCGCCTCCGCCAATCCCCGCCACCACCCAGTAGGCCTTGGAGAGATCGAAGCGCGGGTCCATCCCGAGCGCCATCACGGAGGCCGCAGCTTTGGCTGTGCCGATCCCGGTGACCATGCCGAGCACGCCATCCTTGTTGAGGCGCACATGGCGATAGCCGGCCGCGAGCGGTATCACCCGGTCGAGATGCTCTCGCTCCACCCAGAGTTGGTACTCGCCCGGCGCATCGCCCGTGTCGTCGCCGCGCTCGAACATCGTGACCACGACGACCTTGATCGGGATCGGCGCCACCTGGGCGATAAGCGTCCCACTGAGGAAGGCGGCGATAATCGCAGTGCGGAGGGTCATCCGCACGAGTCTAGCACTGCTTAAAACTCGGCGCGGAATTGGAACTCGATGCGGCGAGGGGCGCCGGTGCCGGTCGCGCCGGTATTCAGGATGCCGGTGATTCTGCCGAAGCTAGCCGAGGGCTTGATCGTGAGATTACTCCCGCTGCCGCTGACCGAACCCACGCTGGCGCCGGGCGTCTTGAATTCCGGGTGATTCAATACGTTGAAGGCGGAGGCGCGGAAGTGAAGCGCGACCCTCTCGGTTACGTGGAAGCGCTTCTGTAGCGACGAATCGATCTCAAACGCGCCCGGCCCGTTCGCGATGTATCGGCCCAGATTTCCCCACGCGAGGTTGGCCGGAGCCGAGAATGCCGCAAGGTTGAACCAGTTGTTGATGGACTGGTTGTCGGCATAGATCGGCACGCCGGGGACGAGATTGGGACGCTGTCCCGAGGTGTTGCCATCCAGCAGCGCAGCGGCGGTTCGCGACACCGTGATGTTCACCGGCAGGCCCGTGCGTGCACTCGCGATTCCCGCCAGTTCCCAACCGCTCACGAAGTGCGAGAGCGCGCCGCTGCCGCTCAGAAACTGCTTGCCTTTTCCGAAGGGGAGTTGATAGACGGCGTTCATCGTCATTACGTGGCGGACGTCGATGTTGCTGCTGCTGCGGTCGCAGGCGCGGCAGCTCATGTTTTGGAAAGCTACCGATTCGCCCGAGCCGATGGAAGCGTCGGCGATGCCGTGCGACCACATGTAGTTCATCTGGAACAGCAGGCCGTGCGTAAACCGCCTTTGCAGGGAAGCCTGCAGCGTATTGAAGTTGTTGTTGCCGTCGTTCGTCTTAAGGCCGAAAGAACCGAAGTTGGCCAGCGGCCGCGTGCCGGTTGCCGGGTTGATCAGGTTGACGGTGTACTTGCTGAACAGGTGATGGCCTTCGCCGCCGATGTAAGAAACCTGACCGACGAAATCGTGGCCAAGCTGCTGCTGAATCACGAAGTCCCAGTTGTTATACGACAGATCCTTGCGGTGGCGGTCGATGGCCTTCGGACTGTAGAGCTGATTCTTCGGATCCAGGAACGCGGTCAGCGGATAGGCCAGCGCGGGAAAATCACTGGACGAGAGCGAATAGCGGGGAACATAGCTCTCGGCCGGATCGCTGAAATCGTCGTTCTGGTTGCCGCCGTAATAGATGCCGAAGCCGGTGCGGATCGTAGTCTTGCCGTGCAGGAAGGCCGGCGCCCAAGCCAGGCCGATGCGCGGACCGAAGTCCTTCGTGTTCGGATCGTAGTATGGCGTACCCTTCGGGCAGAAGCCGCCGCAGCCGAGGATATCGACCACCGCGGAACGGTTCAGAATCTCGTGAGCCACGGTGTAGAACTCATACCGAAGTCCCAGGTTGAGCGTGAGATTCGGAGTTACTTTGAACTCATCCTGCGCGTAGCCCTGGAAGAACGTGCGGCGGTTACCGACCACTCCCTCGCCCTGCAGATACGTGGCGGAAGACGCCTTATTGGCCACAAAATCGTCCGCGCTGGCGTAGCTGAGGGATTGCGTGGTCAGCGTGTTGCCCGAGTTGTTCAGGCGCACCCGCATGATGTTGCCGCCGAACTTGAAGGTATGTTTACCGCGCACCATCGTCAGATTGTCGATGTAGGAGAACGTGGTACCCACCTCGGTATCCAGCGAGTTACTGGTCAGACCGCTGAACGACGCCGACGACACGCTGACCGAGACGGGCGCGATTCCGTAACTCCAGTTATGATAGTTCGCGCGATTTACACCAAACTTGACTTCGTTGATGGTCACCGGCGAGAAGATGTGCTGGAAGGCCACGACGGCGTTGGCGGGAACGTGCGGCACAACGTTGTGCGAGCCCAGGGCGTCGGTGGGGTTATCGATGTACACGTCGTCGATGTTATAGCGCGCGTACATCGTGTTCGTGTCGTTGAACCGGTAATCGAAGCGGATCATCCCGGAGTCTTCGCGAACCGTGTTACTCGCCACCAGGTTGATCTGGTCGGTGGTGGCATCCAGGTGCGTCTGTCCGACTGGATAAGCGTCCATCAGGGGCTTCAAAATGGGCGACGCCGCAATCACTTTCGCGCGATATGCCGCATTGGGCACATAGCTGATCTGGGTGATTCCCAGGTCTTGCCGCAGCCCCTCATAATTCATGAAGAAGAATGCCTTGTCCTTCTTGATGGGGCCGCCGAAGTTGGCGCCGAACTGGTGGAGCGTGAAGGGCGGAATGGTCGCGCCGTCAAACGGGCGACCGCGCGTCCAGCGCGTCATTGCGCAGCGAATAGAAAGTGCTGCCGTGAAACTGATTGGTGCCGGTTTTGGAGACCACCTGAACCTGCACTCCGCCGGCGGAACCGCTTTCGGCGGTGTAAACGGCCGTGCTCACGCGAAATTCGGCGATCGAATCGAGCGCGATATTGAGCCGCGTTTCGGCCTTCTGCGTCTGCTCCTGCACGCCGTTGTTGTCGATGCCGTCGAAGGTATAGTTCGCGTCGTCGATGGAGTGGCCGTTGAAACGGATGTTACGCTGCGAGCCGTCGCTGTAGTTCACCGCGCCCGGCGCGAGCATCATGAGGCTGGCCCAGTTACGGCCGCTTACCGGAATCTCCTTGATCTGTTCAGCCTCAATCAGGCCGCCAACTTCGGCGGACGTCCGGTTCAGCGTTTCGAGTGTCGCGCTCACTTCCACGGAATCGGTCACGGAGCCGATTTCGAGCCGGGCGTCGATAGTCCGCGGCTGTCCGACCGCCAATTCGACGTCCTTGAACTGGGAAGCCTTGAAACCCTCGCGCGAGATAGTCACGCTATAAGTGCCGACCGCCAGTCCCGGCAGCTGATAAACGCCAGCGGCGTTAGTCGCGGTCTCCCGGCGGAAGCCCGTGGAGGATGATACTGCGATTACGCGCGCTCCCTGTATCACTGACCGGGATGGGTCCATGACAGTGCCGCTCAAAGACGCCGTGCCGTCCTGCGCTGCCAGCGGCAGCGCCAGGAATAGATAGAGTATGAGACGTTTCATATGTAGAGACACTCCTCGACCGCGCTAAACTTTGCCCCAAGGTTACTCGCCCCATGGTGAATCCATGATGAACATCGGGGCACAGATGGGTTACACCGACTTACTTGCCGAATACAAGCGCGGCAAAGCTGCCGGGCTTCATGGCTTTGCCCTTCTTGCCTTCACTGGGGGCATATTCCGCCGCTGAAACAAAGAACTGGTGCGTCTTCGGATCGAGCGCCATCGTCTTGGCGCCGGCCTGGGTTTGCACCGTTTCCACCGCGCTCACATGCTTGGCGGAATCTTCGTGAAAGATGTTAACCGTACCGTCGCCATTCGAGAAGTAGACCAGCTTCGTCTCGGCGTCGAATGCGGTGGCGTCCACGTGGTCGCCAATCGTCTCGGTCTGGATGACGGCCCCGCTATCGGCATCCACCATCGCCATCAAGTGATTCCGGCAGCCCGCGAAGAGGCGCCGCGATGCCCGATCGATGCCGAGCGAGGAGGGCGCTTCACACGGCGCCAGCTTCCAGCGCGCCACCACTTTCATCGACTTGGCGTCGATCTTCACCATTTCGCTCTTGTCTTCGAGATTGGTGTAGACGAAGCCCTTGCCATCGGCAACCGAAGATTCCGGACCGCCCCCGAGTTCCACCGTGCCCAATACCTGCGCGGTGGCGGAATCAATCACGGTCGAACTGGCGCTGTCGCCGTTGTTGGCGAAGACGCGCGTGGTGGCATCGTCATAAGCGATGGCATCCGGCTTTTTCCCGGTCGGCACCGTGCTCGTGGCCTCCAGCGTCTTTAAATCGAAGACGGTCACGTTGTCTCCCGTGCCATTGGTAATGAACCCGCGGCCGGCGCCCGGCGCCAGCGCGATACCGTGCGCTCCCTTGGCCGGAATCGACGCCAGCGCGTCACCCGTGTTGAGGTCGACGACGTGGACCTGCGAGGCGTGCGAGACATAGAGGCGCCGCGCGGTCGCGTCCACGGTCAGATAGTCCCAGCTACCCTCTCCGGGCAGCGGGTATTTCTTCACGAGCCGGTAACCGCCGGCAGCCATCGCGACGCACACGATCGCCAGAAGACAGAAGGTCCGTTTGATCACTGCGCCACTCCGTTCGCGCTGGTTGCGCGTGCCTGCCCGGGGGCTCGATTCACGTAGGTCGAGACCGCGTCCGGCTTGCTCAGTTCAAATGCGTCGGCCACCGCTCCATCGATCGAGTACGACGTGTAAGTCAGATGATCCGGCGCCACCTCGATGACCTGGAAGAGTTGCTTCTTCACGTAGGTCTTCGCCATCAGCGGCAGGTACCGTTCGTCCATTTCGTACATCTTCGGACCGCTCACCGAGATCGCGTAGACCACGCCCGGGGCTTCGGGCGCCACCACCTTGCCGCCCGCCAGTTTGTGGCTGCGCGCATACAGGTGATCGTGACCTTGCAGCACCAGGTCGACGTGATATTTCTCGTAGAGCGGCGCGAGGGCTTCGCGCATCTCGGCATATTCGCGGCCTTTGGCCATCGCGTACATTGTCTGATGCTGCACCACAATGGTCCAGTGATTGGGATTGTTGGCCAGCACGTTGCCAAGCCATGCCAGTTGCTTCTCCTGCACGCGCTTCTTAGCCGTGGCTTCGAAATCCTCATTGGCCCAGACGTTGACGTCGAGCGCCACCATGCGGACTCCCTGGTAGTCCACGAAGTAGGATTGGCCGCGCATCTCCTCGATATCCGGCCCGTTGGCGGGCGCCGCGAAATGGCTGCGCCAGAGCTTCGAGACGCTGAACACGGTCTTCGAATCCGGCTTCCCCGGCGGACGGTGCAGGTCGTGATTGCCGGGCACCGGGATGCTCGGAATGGTCGCGCTGATGAAACTCAGCGAATCCGTCCACTCTCCCCAGAGGCGGTCGTCGTAGCCCTCGGCCAGCAGATCGCCGGCATGCACCAGAAAGCGCGCGTCGGGCGCGGTTTCGATCGCGCTTCGCACGGTTCGCGACCAAAGCGATTTGATGCTGTTCTGAGCGTCGCCGAAGTAGAGAAAGCGGAAAGCCTCAGGTTTGGCGGAAGCCGTGCGGAAGAAATTCCATTCGCTCCACGTCTGGCCGTCGCCGACGCGATAGCAGTATTTCATGGAAGGCTCAAGGTCCTTGAAATCGGCGCGATAGTGGGCGGCGCTCTTTCCACTGCCCAGATCGTCCGTGACCGAAGTCGCTTTGACTGCGAGAGCGGCGGCTTCGAAGCCCGGGTCAGCGCTAAACTTCGCCAGCTGTGCCTGCGGAGCGGGAACTTCCAGATCGGTACGCCACGTCACGGATTGCGTGGTGGCCGGATCGCCCGACCAGGTAAGGATGATGCGCGAAGGCGTCTGTGAAACCGCGCCGGATAAGGCCAACACAAATCCGGCGACGAGAAGGCATAGTCGTCTCATCAAGGTCTTGGAAATAAGATTTTAAGACCTGTTCAACGACAGTCAGATGACGAACCGGGAACAATCTGATAACTATACGGCTTCAGGAACGTTCGCCGGACGGACCCTGCGCACCCATAGTGCGTGCACGCCATAGAGAGAGCAGCCGAGCGCAACCGCCAGCACGGCGTTCACAGCCAGCACGCTGGCCGCGGTCAACAGGAAAGCCGCCGCATCCACGCGCGCCATCCTCGGCAAGCGGTGCCACGCGCTCCAATCCAGCAGGCAGAGTCCCATCCATGCCGTGACGCCCGCCAGCGCGGGAATCGGAATGTGCGAGACGATGCCGGAGCCCAGCCAGAGGATCACCAGCAATACGGCCGCGTGCAGAAGATTCGCTAGCGCCGTGGTGCCGCCGCAGCGAACTACCGCCAGGCTGCGCGCCGGAATTCCAACGCTCATGGGAGCGCCGAACGCGCCAGCCACGCAATTGGCCAGCCCATAGGCTCTCAATTCCGCATCCGCGTCCGATGCCTTCGGGCGCTTGTGCTTTCCCCGGAAATGCTCCACCACGCGCGACGTGATCAGGATGTTCACACTGGAAACGAAGGCGAGCGCGGCCGCGGAGGGCAGCATCGCCAGCACGTCCTTCCACTTCCACGCGAACGCGACCACCGGCGGCAGCATGGCGGGAAGTACGCCGACTTCCTTTTCGCGAAAACCGAAAAATCGTGCGATCGCAAACGCGAGCACCACGCCGATTAACGGCGCCGGTGCGTGCGGCGATATCCGCGCTGCGACCGTCGCCACCAGAATCACGGCTAGCCCGAGCACCAGCGGGACCATGCGGGCCTCGCCCAGCTGCCCCACCACCGAGGCCAGTTGCGCCACCGCCGTTCCCGCCGACCGCCCCATTGGAGTCGCCAGGCCGAACATGATATCGAGTTGCGAAATCAGCATCATGCCGCCGATTCCGCAGGAGAAGCCGGTGACCACCGCGTGCGGCACCTTCGCCATATGACGCCCCAGTCCGGTGACCGCGAACAGCAGCATGAAAAGGGAAGCCAGGATGGAAAGTTGCGCTGCCCCGGCGACGCCGTGCTGGCGCGCTGCCAGCGCCAGAAATGGCACGGTCGCGCTCGCGGTCCCACCGATCAGAACCGGATTGCGGCCGAACAGCGCAATCACCGGAGCGGTCAATATCGAAGTGAACACGCCCAGAACAGGCGGTAGCCCCATCAGGGAGGCCATCGCGAGGCCATACGGCAGCGCTATGAGCGCCGCGATGACCCCGCCCGAACAATCGCCAAGGAGCTGCGTCCAACCGTACCGTTCCGCGCCGGGGGACCCAAGTCCCAACCTGGCGCGAAGGTTCAAGCCATCACCTTAAGGAAGGCCGTCTGGAACTTCTTCATTTCTTCGGCGCTGCCCACAGTGACGCGAACGTGATTAGGCCAAGCCTTCCACACGCGGCCGATGTAGACCTTCTCGGCCGCCATCGCCTGAACGATCTGACCGCCCGGACGCTTCACGTCGATCATGAAGCAGTTGGAGACCGACGGCACGAAGGTGAACTTGTGCTTCTCGAGGAAGCCGAAGGTCTCTTCGCGAACTTCCGCCATCATCTTGCGGCGCTTCGGAACCAGGTCCTTCACCTGCAAGCTGGCGCTGGCCGCCGCCATGCCGGTGATCGGCATCATGGTCGAGCTAAAACTCGAAATCTTCTGCAGCAGGTCGGGACGCGCGATCGCGGCGCCGGCGCGAAGTCCGGCCATCCCGTAAATCTTGGAGAACGTGCGCAGTAAGACGACGTCCTTCCCGGCGGCCACCATCGGCGATTGGAACGGCGCGCCCGCAATGTGCGTGTACGCCTCGTCAATCATCACCACGGAATCTTTGGGCTTGTTGGCGACCAGCCATTCGATATCGGCCTGCGGCGTCAGCGTGCCCGTCGGGTTATTCGGATTGCAAATGTAGATCAGGCCCGCATCGGGACTGGCGGCGACCATCGCCTTCACGTCGTGGCAGTAGCCCTTGCCGGCCATCAACGGAACGCGGTAGGTCTTCGCGCCGATGAAATCCGCGGCGCGCCCGCCGGCTTCGTAACCGGGATCGGCCATCACGAACGGTTTCGTTGGCGAACAGAACGCCAGCACGGCTTGATGCAGCGGACCGCTCGAGCCCGGATGAATCGTGACGTGGCTTTCCTTCACGCCCTCCTGCTCGGCGAGAAGCTGTTTGACCTTATCGGCTTCGCTATACCGATAGCGTCCGCCGAACTCGATCATTTTCGCGGCGGCTTCGCGCGCTTCCGGACACGGTCCCAGCGGATTCTCGTTGGCGTTGATGAGAACGGCGTCCGGGGGTGCATTGACTTTTGAAAGTTGGGCCAGCGCCGGCTCATTGTAGAAAGGCAGCGTAGCTCCGGCGGTTACCATGGCGGCGATGCGGCCGAAATTCCGGCGCGAAAAACCGCGGTTAATCAGGTCGCGTTTCAATTCTTCGTTCAGAATCGTCATAGGCCCCCTTAAGTGCGCTATTCCGGGGAGTTTAACAGTTTCTTACGACTCTGTCGAGAAGAAAATCTTGATTGGGCGGATTGAAAAGGGCGGGCGGGACAGACCCCTCCGGTCTGTCCCTGAATCTATTGGTCGCGTTTTGCACCCGGCGCCTTGGTATCTTTTACCTTGCGCCCCGTATCCCGGTCATCCATCGTGCGGTCGGCGTCGCGAAAATTACTCGGATGCCGCGCTTCGATCCGTGCCTGCCGGGCTGCCGCCCGATCCTTGGCCCGCTCGAATTCGATCGCCTGACGCATATCTTCACTCATTCCAGAGCTCTTGGCGGAACGGGCGGTGGGCGACGGTTTTTGATCCTGAGCCTGCGTAAGCGGTGACAGGAGCAACACCGCGCCTAGTGCTCCAATCCACATTCTGTTGATCATCAAACACCTCCACGGGGTCTGTTTGCAGTCGGGCACCCAGAGTGCGCTGGCGCACTTACCGGAGCCGAGCCTTCGTGCTCGGCGGCGCGGATTCCCGGGCGCGGGCGTACTCGTTGTCCTGCGCGGTCCACAATGCCGCCAGTTTCTGCACGCGGTCGGGTTGCCTGGCGGCCAGGTCGTGCTGCTCGCAGCGGTCCTTGCCGAGGTCGTACAGTTCCCAAGGGCCCTTTTGCCCTGTTGCGATCAGCTTCCAATCGCCAACCCGGAGGGCGCGGTTATCGTTGTGGTTGAAATACAAAAACTCGCGCGCCGCCGCGCCATCCTTTTGGAGGGCGGGTGCGAAGCTCCGTCCGGCCAGCGCAGGACCATCCTTCGCCGCCGTGCTCCCGCCGGCGAGGTCCACGAACGTCGGCAGCACGTCGACGAAATGGCAGGGATCGTGACGCAGTTGATTCGCGTCCTTCACCCCGTTCGGCCAGTGCACGATCATGGGCGATGCGATGCCGCCTTCGTTGACCCACGACTTATGCAAGCGGAAGGGCGCATTGGAGCAGGTCGCCCATCCGGGACCCAGCCCGAGAAACGAACGCGCCGAGCCGGCCGGGGCCGCCGCGTCGTGCCCATCGCCGCGGATCAACTGCTCGGAGCTAGCGCCGTTATCCGAGAGGAACACAATCACGGTATCGCGCTCCGCCCCCATCTCCTGGAGTTGCCGCACCACCTTGCCGATCTCCAGATCCATGCGCGTGATCATGGCCGCGTGGATCGCCATCTTGGTTCGTTGGAAGGCCTTCTGCTCCGCGGTGAGTGTGGACCACGGCACCGCGCGCGCCACCTCGCCGGGACCGATTTTGGCGAACAGTTCCGCATCCGGCGTATTCCATTGGGTCCACATCCCGGGTTCGCGCGGCGCCAGTGCGCAGTTCACCAGGCCCATACGGCGCATGCGCGCGTGCTTCTTTTCGCGTGCCGTGTCCCAGCCTTCGGCGAAACGGTCGCGATAGCGTTCGATGTCCTCCGCCGGAGCGTGCAGCGGAAAATGCGGAGAGTGCGGCGCCATGTAGAGGAAGAACGGATCGCTGGCGTGTTCGCGCGCGTGCTGCTTGAGAAAACCGACCGCGTAATCGGCGATCGCCGTGGTGCTGTAGTAGCCCTCTCCCGGCTTGGGCAGCGGCTCGCCATCCAGTTCGTGACGGTTCTGCGTGAAGTAGCGGTCTTCGTCCAGCATCGTGTAAGAGTGGTCGAAGCCCACGCCACCCGCACCCGTGGCGAAGCGCATATGCCACTTGCCCGAATGGTAGCTGCGATAGCCCAGCGGCTTGAGATATTCGGGAAGGAATTTCGTGTACGCGGGAATGTTGCCGCGCGTCATAATATCGCTCGCCGTCTGCTGCGCGTAATAGCCGGTCAACAGACAGCTGCGCGAAGGTCCGCAGCGCGCCGTGGAGTAGCCTTGCGTGAACCGAATGCCCCCGGCCGCCAGGCGATCGATGTTGGGCGTATCGATATCGCCGCCATAGCAGCGCGCGTCGGAAAAGCCCATGTCGTCGGCAAGCACCACCACGAAATTCGGTTTTCGTGCCGGCGCCGCGCGTAGGGCCGCCGCCAGACCCCCAATGGAAACAGCGGCCAGGAACTGGCGGCGGCTCGTCAGTGGTTTTTCCACGCGCTACTAATCTACGCCAAGCGGGCGCGCTGGGCAAGGCTCAACACGGGGCTCAACACGGGGCCTGCCCCCGCCGCCTCCTCAGTGCGCAGATTTGCTCTGCTGTTGTGGCATTTTGGCCATGGCTTCTTTCATCCGCTTCTGCATCTCCGCCGGACTGACATCCTCCTTGTGAGTTGCCACCGACCAGGAATGCCCGAACGGATCTTTGAGCCTGCCGTAACGGTCTCCCCAGAACATATCGGTCACCGGGGCTTCGGACTTCGCGCCCGCCGCGACCGCCTGATGAAAGACGGCGTCCACATCAGTGACGTAGAGCAGGATTCCGCCTGTCGTGTTGCCGAGTGTTTGTGGAGACGGGTTGCCCATGCCCGGCATCTCATCGCCGAGCATGATGATGGAATCGCCGATTTTTATTTCCGCGTGGGCGACCTTGCCACCCGGTCCATCCATACGCGAAACTTCCTGCGCACCGAACGCGCGTTTGTAAAAATCGATCGCGCGGGATGCGTCGTTGAGGGTCAGATAAGGGGTTACGGTATGGAATCCTTGGGGAATCGGCTTTGCTTGACTTGGCACTTTGGAAACCTCCAGGTTTGGATTACTCGTCAAGTTTAGCTCCGCTGCGCCTGGAGTTCAGGTGATGGAAAGTCCGCTGTAATATCGTTGTGTCCAATATGAGTAAGGGAATTCCCAACTCCGCGGCGCGGGTATAAACTGTCCACCAGGGAGGGCCGATGAACGCTACAATACCGCTCCTCATTCTGGCCGCGCTGTCCTTGCACGCCGCTTCAGTCCACATCTATGTCGCCAATAGCGATGACAACAAAATCAGCGTGATCGATCCCGCCACCGACCGCGTTTCGGGCGAGATTCCGGTCTCGCCCAACCCCCACGGCATCGTCCCCTCGCCGGATGGGAAGCGCTTTTACATATCTAGCGAGAGCAAGGACGTGCTCGATGTGGTGGACCGCAAGACGGGCGCGATCATCGGCCGCGTCCCTCTCGGCCAGCGCCCCAACAACGTCGCCATCACACCCGACGGCAAGCAGGTCTACATCTGCATTCGCGCGGAATCCTGGGTAGACATCGTCGATACCGCGGCGCTCGCGCGCATCAAGCGTGTGCCCGTGGGGAAAGGGCCGCACAACGTGTACCGCACGCCCGACGGCCTGCATATGATCGCCACCTCGATGGATGAAAACAAGCTCACCGTGATCAACATCAAGAGCCAGGAAGTGGAGTTCGAGATTCCGGCCGGCGGGGTGCCGCGGCCGCTCGTCATAGACGCCAACGCCGATCGTTCGATCAACCGCCTGTTCGTGCAGCTCTCCAACCTGCACGGCTTTGCGGTGATCGACTGGGCATCCCGCAAAGTGGTCGAACGCGTCATGCTGCCCGAAGCCGCGGCGGGAGCGCGCCCGCTGATTCCGGAGACATTCTCGCACGGCATCGCGATCTCGCCGGACCACAAGACGCTCTGGGTCACGAGCCTGCTCGACAACTCGGTCTCCGTATTTTCCCTGCCCCAGTTGAAGCGCCTCGCGACAATCCCAGTGGGCCGCGGTCCGGACTGGATGACGTTCACACCCGACGGAACGCGATGCTACGTATCCAACGCCGGAGGCAACACGGTGTCGTCAATCGACGCCGTGAATTTCAAAGAGCTGGTCAAGATCCCGGTCGGCAAGGTCCCCAAACGCATCATCACCGCGGACTAGTGGGGCAGACCAACTTCCTCAAAGACTTATAGACACTACCACCTAAAACCAGGACCTTACCAGAGTCCAAGGGTAAAATCCCGCCAAAACAGGTCCAAACGTGGCCATTGAAGGCACTGGGTGATCACAGTCTGCCTGAGTAATTATTCTGCTCAGACGGGGGTTCCGCGGCAGCCACGCGTCGCGGCATTTCGAAGGCGGATTACGAGTGGCTAACCGGTTTCAAGCACTGTTCAGCTAGAATTGGAATCGTGGTGCTGGTGGGGAACGTTCCGTCACATTCGGATGGGTGGCGTGTTGTAGCTGGATGCCTCCATACGATCCGGGAGCAGCGTGATGTCTAACGCGGTGCAACCGGAAAAGATCACCAGGTCTCGCGTTGAGACCTGGCTACGAATTCAAGGAAACGCAAAGCCCAGGGTTTACGAGCAGATATTCGCTGCCTCGGAGATGAAGTCTTTGCGCTATTGGCTTGAGATCTTCTTTGCAGCCGGAATCGCGACGTTTGGCCTCGTTCAAAGCAGCCCGGCCGTAATCATAGGCGCCATGCTCATCTCACCGCTGATGGGTCCGATCATGGCAACGGGGCTATCGCTCGCGATCGGCGATCTGTATCTCGGTATTAGGTCCCTACTCAATCTTCTCATCAGCATCACGGTCTCCATTGCGTTCTCCGCGTTTGTCGTCTGGCTACTCCCGTTTCATTCGGCGACTGCCGAGATCCTTGCTCGGACGAATCCGAATTTGCTGGACCTTGGTATAGCATTGTTATCCGGGTTGGCCGGCTCCGTAGTTGTTTGCCGTGACAGCGGAGATGGTGCGACGGCCCTTCCCGGTGTTGCTATCGCGGTTGCGCTGATGCCACCGCTTTGCACGATGGGTTTCGGGCTCGGCAGTGGCGTAAACCTGGACATTATGGGCGGCGCCGGTCTACTGTTCGTTACAAACCTCGTGGCAATTGTCGCGAGCGCGTTCGTGGTCTTCGTGCTGGTCGGAATGCGAACGCCGGAGGTCGAGAGCGTCTCACGCGCATTACGTATGGAAGAGCGGCTTGCGCATGTCTTCTTAAACTCTCCAGCAGCAGGCCTCTTCGAGACAGGCGGACGGTTGCGATGGCGCATTTTGATGGTCCTCGCACTGCTTGGGTCCATCGCCATCCCTCTACGGCGAGCGCTAATCCAGGTCGCAAACGAAACCTTGACCAGAACGGCCGTTCAGAAGGAATTGAAGGAACTTGTTCCCTCAGATGGGATGGTCTCCCAGCAGGTGACTGTCGATAAGGGCGTAGTCACGGTAAGGTTGTTGTCCACTAAACCCATCCCCAATACGAAGGTCATGCAGGCACGACAGAATCTCATGCGGCGTACGGGTGACGACGTTCAAATCTCCGTTGAAACTGTTGCCAGCCAGGGCGCAATCGCGGCACTGATGGAGCGTCTCACGCGCCCACCTCGCGTGGTCACGATCGAGACGACTATCGGCGAAATGCGGAAGGAGTTGTTGGACAAAGTGAAGCCCGCACTTGAGGATATCTGGCCATCAGCGGACGCCCCAATTCAGCAATTTGAAGTGGTCTTGGGTACTTCGGGGGTTATGGTCGAAGTGCATTACAAGTCTGCGAAGGAGCTCGGAGATATACCGATCAACATGGTGCTGCAGAGTCTTCGGACTAAGCTGGCCATGCCGGATCTCGCTTTGAAGACGGACTACGTGGTGGCGCAGGCTTCGGAACCCCGGAAAACGAAAACGCGGGAAAAGTAAACCGGCAAGCCTCGATCATGCAGCCTTTGAAACATCTCTCTTGGTCTGTATTTGCGGCCTTCTTCGCCGCGGGCGGCGAACCTGGACCCAATCGCGGATCAAGTGCTTCCTTTACACCTTCGCCACGTACACCTGCGTCACTCCGGTCCGATCGCTCGCGAACGTAACCATTCGTTCGTCGTTGCTCCAGCTCGGGTGCGGGTGCGTGTGCTGCGGTCCGTACACCGTATCCACGGCATTCTCCATCCAGCTCAGCGTATTTCGCGCGTGAGCGAAGTCCTCCGCCAGCGCATAGCGCGATTTCCGCCACTGCGTTCCCTGATTGCTGGACTCCGAGTGACACACCGCGCGCCGCGCACCGGTCGCGACGTCGATGATCTGCAGCCCTTCGTCGGGATGGTTCGTGTCGCAGAGAATGCGGTTGCCCGCGCGGTCCGGAGCGATGTGCCACGCGTTGTATTCCGCAATTGTTCGAATCTCGCGCGTCGACCAATCCATGCGGCACAATGCCCGCGGCCAGATCGTGAACACCAGTTCCCCGGTCCGCCCCAGGAACGTTTCGTGCACGATGAACTCGTCATTGCCGTGCTCGTGCAGGCACTCCATGCCCGTGCCGTCGCGCCGCACGCGGTGCATGCGCGGCGCCGGGTCGCCCGAAAACTCGATCCACTCCGGCTCCAGCGGATGAAATTGCGGATGGATCACGGTCCGCGGAAACGGAATGATTCGCGACTCCTTCCCGTCGAAGCGGCTCACAATTAACCCGCGCGCCGCGAGCCCGGCGAAGGCCGCCGTCAGCCACTCGCCATCGGCGCTGATCGAACACTCTCCCAGTTGCGCGCCCGGGCATTGGAAGATCATCCGCTCGTTTTCGACGAGCCGATCCACCGCCCACAGTTCCCCGCCCCGCGTCACCACCAGCGTGTGCCGATCAGGGTGAAGCGCCGCCGAATACGGGTGGATCGGGTTCCCGCGCGTCAACCGCCGCTGTTCGCCGGTGACCAGCGACGCCTCGAAAAGCTGCGCGTCGCCGGTCCGGTACGACGTGAAGAACATCTCCCGATCGCCCGGAAAAAACGAGCTCTGCAGGAAATACGTCGGGTGATTGATAACCTCGCCGTCGGTGACTTGCCGGATCAATGGATCCCCAAATACAGGTCGCGCCCCGGAGCCAGAGCGGCGATCTTCCGGTCGGCCACCGAGCGCTTCAACATCCAGAAACCGCAGTCCGGATGGACCCATCCCACGCGACCGGTGCCGAGCACGGCTTCGGCCCGCTCGATCGCGCGCGCCACTTCCTCCGCGGTCTCCACGTGATTCACCTTCACGTCGATCACGCCCAGCCCGATCTTGATCTTCGCATCCACGTCCTTCAGCGGCTCCAGGTCTTCGGGAGGACGGTGCGCCATCTCCAGCACCAGGTGGTCCACATGTAGATGATTGAGGAAGCCCGTGAGCGCCCGCCATTCACCCTTCTGAATGGTCTGCCCGCCATAGTTGCCGAAGCACAGGTGCACCGCGCGCTTCCCGTGAAAACCATCCAGCACGCAGTTGATCGCGGCCGCCGCCATCGGCGCATCCGCCGGATTGCCCGGAATATTCGCTTCGTCGATCTGCAGGCAATCGCACGGCAAGCCGGCCACCTGCTGCCCCAGCACGCCCGCGATCCCCATGAGCATGGGCTCGAAGTGGCCGTAGTAATTATCCAGCAGCGTGCGCGCCAGCATGTACGGACTCGTGACCGTGAACTTGAACGGGCCGCCCGCCACCGACGCCGCCAGTTCGCAATCGGCCAGCAGGTTCAGAGAACCTTCACCCAACGCGTCCTCGATCACGCCCGCCGCCTTGCGCCGGAACTTCATCGTGCCCTTGCGCGCAAAACACTCGTGATCGCTGCGCCCCACCTGCGACCGTATGCCGGCCATCGGGCGAATGAAATACTCGATCATCCCGTTGGTGTCGGGATGATTGGTGTCGAACCGGTAGAGTTCGCCATCCGTCGGCAGATCGATGCGCGCCTGCCGCTGCGTGTCGAAGACCACGCGCGTCGCATCCAGGCGCGCTTGTTCGCTGGGCAGCGCCGGCAGCCAGTCCGGCACCGGATAGCTGCCCACCGTGGTCGTGAGAATCCTGGGCTCAGACGACATAAGGCGCCCTGTATTTGCGCGTCAACAGCAGGTTGGCCTCCGCCGCGCCGTCACCTGTGAACCGTCCCCTGGCGGTGTCCACGGAAAGCTTGCGTCCGACGCGGTAGCTGGCGTTGGCCAGGTGGCATAGATCGGCGCTCATCACGCCGATCGCGACATCGGCGTGCAGGTCCTTGTAATTGCGCGAGCGGCAGGCGGCCAGGAAGTTCGCCATGTGCGGAGGCGTGTCGGCCCCGGCCGTCTTTTTCTCGTCCCTCACGAGTTCCTCTTTATCGCCCTTGTACACCTTGAACCCGGTGCCGTCGATTGACATCCACCCATCGGCGCCGTAGAAGAGATTACCCACGTAGTTGCCGCCGCCCTTGACGATGCCGCCCTCGCCGCCGGTATTGAGGCCGCGCACCTCAAAGACCAGTTCCTTGTCGCCGTAATCGAACGTGGCGAGCTGCGTGTTCGGCGTCTCCTGATCGTCCGTGTACACGTACTTGCCGCCCGTGGAGACTGCACTCTTCGGGAACATAACTTCGCCCCAGCCCCCAGCGCGCGATGTCCATTTCATGCACGCCCTGGTTGCCGATATCGCCATTGCCCGTGTCCCAGAACCAGTGCCAGTTGTATTTGAAGCGTAGCCGGTTGAACGGCCGCATCGGCGCCGGACCCAGGAACATGTCCCAGTTCACGCCCGCCGGCACCGGTTCGTTCTCGGCATGCCCGATAGAAGGACGACGCTTGAAGCACAGCCCCTTCGCCATGTAGACCTTGCCGATCACTCCCTCGTGCAGCAGTTGGATCGCCTTCATTTTGTATTCCTGGCTGCGGCTCTGCGACCCGATCTGCACCATCCGCCCGGTCTTGCGCGCCACTTCGATCATGCGCTCGCCTTCGTGCACGTTGTAGCAGGCCGGCTTCTCGCAGTAGACATCCTTGCCCGCCTGGCAGGCCCAGATGGTAGAGAGCGCGTGCCAGTGATTGGGCGTGGTGATGGAGACCGCGTCCACATTCTTGTCCGCGAACAGCTTGCGCATGTCGTCGTAGCCCGCGGGCTGTTCCCCGGTGAGCCGCTTCACGCTCGCCTGGCCCACTTCGAGCGCCGCCTGGTTGACATCGCAAAGTGCCACGATGCGCGCATCGGGCAGCGTGGCATAGCTCTTGATATGATCATTCCCGCGTCCGCCGATGCCGACGATGCCGACGTTCACTTTGTCGTTGGCGCCGAGCACTCTCCCCAACGAAAACGCGGTGCTGGCCGCGAGAAAAGTTCTGCGCGATGAAGTTGACATTCCCGGTCGTCCCCGGCGAATAGAATAACAGGCGGTGAAACGGTTTTGGGCGATCTCCGGGAAGTCGTTGACCGGGATTTCCGGTTGATTCGGGCAAGCTGCTGCGCCAGGGGCGCAATGCCCCTGCCAAGGGCTTTGCTAAAATTGGCGTATGTTGCGCAGTAGCGTAGTCGTAACCCTACTGGCAGTTGCTTTCGGTTTCACTGTGCGCGCTTCCGCCGCCGGCTCCGATCGCGATTTCTCGGGCAAATGGACGCTCGATTCCGCCGCCAGCCGCCTTCAGTCCCTCGCCATGGAGATCGAGCCCGTGCTCATCGTCGTTCAGCAGGAGGACGCCATCCGCTGCTCCAACAACGCCAGCTTCGCGCTCGATGGCAGCGAGACGCGCTACCACGCCGGCGAGGAAACCCGCAGCACCGCTGTCAAATGGGAAGGCTCCGCGCTGCTCATCAACACCCTGGTTTCCGGTTCGCGGGACTACACCATCATGGACCGCTGGAAACTTTCGGCCGACCACACCACCCTCACCATAAGCCGCCACGTGATTCGCGGCACCGAGGAAGTGGAAGGCACGCTGATTTATCGCGTGGAGGTCGATCGCGCGGAAGTCGATCGCGCGGAGGTCGATCGCGCGGACGTGCCGGAGCACGCTCGCCCTCTGCCGGTGCGCCCCGAATCACGCCCCGCGTCTGTCCCAGTGCCCGGCGAATTCGTGGTCCCCGAGGGAACCCGCGTCGCGCTCGCCCTGCGCAATTCCATCGACACCAAGCACTCCCGTGAAGGCGACCGCGTGTATCTCGAAACCGTCTACCCCGTGGCGCGCGATGGCCGCATCGTGATCCCACCCGGCAGTTTCGTGAACGGCACCGTGACCATCAGCAAGCCCGCCGGCCGCGCCAAGGGAAAGGCCGAACTCTACGTCCGCTTCGACTCCTTGACCTTGCCCAACGGCGTGACCCGCGATTTCCGTTCGCGCCTGGGCTCCGCCGAGGGTAAAACCGTGGACCCCAAGGAAGGCAAAGTCACCGGCGAGCGCGACAAGGGCCACGACGCCCGCACCGTGGCAACCACCACCGGCATGGGCGCCACTTTAGGCGGTCTGATCGGCAGAGCCGGTGGCAGCACGCTAAAAGGTATCGGCATCGGTGGCGCCGCGGGCGCCGCCGCCGGTCTCGCCGGCGTCATGATGAAAAAGGGCCCCGACGCCACCCTCCGCGCCGGCACCACCCTGGAAATGATCCTCGACCGCGACCTGCACTTCACCGAAGGGGAACTGCGCTAGCCCAAGAGCAGCAGACTGTCTTTGATCATCACTCAACGCCGGCCCACGATCGACACGCGCCCATTGCCGGTTGGCCCAAGACGCCACATACGCCAGGTTCAACGGCAGCACCCACCACATCTGGACCGGCGATTGCCACACTCGTTTGGCCACACTTGAGAGAGAGTAGAAACGTGCGTTAGCGTATTGAAATCCCGCCAGCAGGTCGTCTGCGCTCATTTGCTTCGGCTGAAAAACCACGCCCGTGCGGCCGTTGTACTTTCGCCAGTCGCGGGTCAATATGCGTCCTTGGGTTTCCAGCCTTTGAAAGAGCGGCGTGCCTGGATATGGCGTCAGGATGTTGAAGGTCGCATTTTGAAAGCCAGTGCTTTCCAGGAAATCAAGAGTGTTTTTGAAGATCTCCGGAGTGTCGTGGTCAAAACCGAAAACGATCCCCGCCTGAACGGCGATCCCATGCGCATGGATACGCTCGACAATTCGGGCATAATCTTCTACCCGGTTGAACCCCTTTCGAACTTCTTCCATGCTCGACTGCGAGATAGACTCCAGACCCAGGAAAAGTTGCTTGCATCCGCTTCGGGCCGCGGCTTCCAGAAACTCATCATCCCTACAGGCCTGAATACTGGTCTGGCTGCTCCACCACTTGCGATAAGGGGCGATCGCACGGAACAGTCTTTTCGCATATTCCTTGTCGCCACCGATGTTGTCGTCCCAGAAGATGATCCTCTTCCCCTTGAAGGACGCATATTCCGCCGCAACCTCAGGAATCGGTCGCTTGCGCAGTCCGTGCGGGTACATCAGGGTAATGGCGCAGAAATCGCAGCGGTGCGGGCATCCCCTGGTGGCAAATAGAACTCCGCTGGTGTAGTCGTTCCGGTGATACAACGCTTTGCGCGCCATGGGAAGGTCCTGCAAAGTCGGTGCGCCGGTCTGCCGGTATACGCGACGATAGGTCCCCGCGGTGAAACCATTCAGGAATTCTTCCCACAGACCCTCGGCTTCCCCGACAAATATCACGTCCGCATGTCGGCCAGCCTCTTCAGGCAGCAAGGTCACGTGCGGGCCGCCCATCACGACGCAGGCTCCGCGCGATCTGAACCGCGCCGCCAGATCATAAGCATGATAAGCACTGGGTGTGTGAAACGTAATGCCCACGATATCGGGACGTACAGCCCAGTCGATCTCTTCAGCCTCTTCATCAACGTGCAATACATCCCAACCGGGAGGAACCAGGGCGGCCAGATACGGCATCGTAATCTGCTGAAAGTTGAGGAACCGCGCTCTTCGCGCGCTCCGAATCCCCGCCGAAGAGGCAGTGATCAGCAGAAGTTGCGGCATGGCTTCCACGCAGTTCGAGGATTTCTTAGTCGGCCGGAGGGGCTACGCAACTTACCTGCCTCGCCGACATGCATAGCACACAGGTCTTCGACTGCTCCGAAATAGTCCACCTTCCGGGCGTGTGCGCGCAAGATCGGGCCCAGCACACAGGTTATTGATTTTTACCCCAGCCTTGTAATCAACTGCTGGATCTTTTCCTTCTCTTCCTTCTGCGGATTGTATTTCAGCGCCTCTTTCAGTTGTTCGAGGGCTCGGGACTTGTCGCCCTGCTGCATATACGCCATCCCCAGATGGTAGCGATAGGTCGAGTGGTTCGGCTGCTTGTTCACCAGATCTTTGAAGATGTCGATCGCGTTAGCCGCCAGGTTCTTCCTCAGATAAATCCAACCCAGCGTATCGGAAATCTCAAAGAGGTTCGGCAGCAGTTGCTTGGCCCGCTGCGCCCTGGTCAACGCTTCGTCCAGGTTGCCGCCGGTCTCGGCCATGAGGAACGCCACGTTGTTCAACGCCACACCATCGTTCGGATTGATTCTGATCGTGGCTTCGTATACCTGCTGTGCCTCCGGTCTGCGCCCCGCGGCATCCAGCACCAGCGCCAGGGTGCTCAGCACTATGACGTTATCCGGCAGCGTTTCGCGCGCCTTCTGAAGGGCCTGAATCGAGCCATTCAAGTCCCCCTTGCGGCGGTAGGTTTCTCCCAGGCGGAGGTAAATATCGCCCTGGGCCTTCCCCTTGTCCGTCTGCGCCAGCACGCGATTGAAGGTCTGGACGGCGAAATCGTACTTCCCGGCGCGCACTGCCGTATTGCCCAAGGCTATCAGCAGGTCCGTCCGGTTCGGCGCCTTCTCGCTCTCCGCCTGCAAGAGCTTGACCGCTTCGTCGGTCTTGTTCTGCGCCATGTTGGTTTCGACAATGCCCATCAAGCCGCGCGAATTAGCAGGGTTTAGCTGGTAGGCGCGCCGGAAAGCGTCTTCGGCATCCTTGAACTTGTTCTCCGCCAGGTTGACCACACCCAATTGGAACAGCACGTCCGGAGAGCCCGGGTTGGCCTTCAACATAGCGTCCAGCATCACCCTGGAGTCGCCGAATTTCTTCTGCCCCATCAGCGCCGCCGATTCGATCAGCCGCGCGTTGACGTTGCCCTTATCCGCCTTCAAAACCTCTGCCGCCGTCTTGAGCGCCGCGTCATACTCGCCGCGCGTAACCTGCAATTGCGCCAGTGCAAGCTGCGCCAGCACGTAATCCGGCCGCAACTCGATCGCCTTGGAGAACTGCTGGCGAGCCTGTTCCCACTCGCCGCGCGCCGCATGCGCCCTGCCCAGGTTGTAGCGTGCCACCGGGTTTTCCGGAGCCCGGGTAACTACCGCCTGCAATTCCTGCAGCGCCTTGGCTACGTCGCCCTTATCCAGCAGGAAGCTCGCCGAGAGCCCGCGCGCATCGTTATCGTCCGGAATTTCCTTCAGGATCTGCGCATTCACTTCGGCAGCCTCGGGACGCTTGCCCTGGCGCATCAAGACTTCGATCACCCGCTTCTGGTACGTCGTCTTCTTCTTCGGATCCTTGACGATGCCTTCCTTATATTCGCGGATCGCCGAATCGCCATCTCCCATGCGCAGATAGAAATCACCCACCGTCAGATAGGCCTGGTCGAAATCCTGCGAATGGCTCTTGATCTGGTTGAGGACGCTCACCATGTCGTCGCGACGCCGCTGCCCGTAATAGTGCATCGCCAGCAGCGTGAGGAAGCCGTACTGCTTGGGATTGTTCGCGTACGCCTGCTTCAAAATCGCTTCCGCCTGATCCGGTTTGCTCTGAAACAGGAACATGCGGTACAGCTCGGTATAAGCGTATTGGTAGCTCTTGTCCTTATCGATCACGCTCCGGTAAAGCTGCTCGGAGGTAGTGAAATCGCCTTTTGCCGCCAGCGATCGCGCCAGCTGCATCACAACGCCCTGCTGTCCCGGCTTGATGCTGTCGGCCCTGCGGTATTCTTCGGTCGCGGTTTTCAGGAATTCCTGCCCCTCTTCGGGGCGCTTGTTCTTGTAGGCATCGGTGGCGCGGCTGTAGTTTAAATCGCCGATCAGCCGGTGCGCATCGTACGAGTTCGGGTCGCGCTTGAGCAAGTCCTTCGTGAACTTATCGACCTCATCCATGTACTGCTTCTCGCCCTTGGCCACGGCGAGGTATATTTCGGTCAACCGGACCACCGCGTCCCAATGGTCGGGCTGGTCCGGCGGCAATAGTTCGATCGCGCGCCGTAGCGACGACACAGCGCCGCCCACGTCGCCAACCTTCAGGCTGACGAGTGCCAGTTTATAATGCGCCGGACCGTATTTCGCGTCCCGCTTCAAGGCATTGCGGTATTGGATCGAGGCTTCCTTGTAGCGCCCCCGGTCGAAATACTTATTGCCGCTTTCGAAATAGCGTTTCTTGACTACGGCCGGGTCGCGGCTGCACGACACCAGGCCCACCAACACGGCCAAAATCAACGCAACGAATCGAATGGAACGCATGAAATCCTCTGACAAACGTCTTTTCTACTCTAAGCCAGACCACTAGCGGATGCCATACCCGGCGGTGGCAAATCGAGAAACTTCAGTATTATACCAGTACTAGACCAAGCACTAGCCGTTGTCGGAGTGTATTATTCAACCCAAACCAAAGGTACATTACTACCCGAGGTCGGGCTGCTGACTCCCCCTATTTTCAGCGTGATGGGAAGTCCGTCCCCTTTGATATGGGCGCCGGGAATCCGGCAATTAATTTGATATACGCCGATCGCACCGGGCTGTAACCCGCTCCAATCCACGATAATCCCCGCCTCTTTAATCAGCGGATTACCGAAGTAGAGGTTCACCGGGCTCGTCACCGCCAGCGGACTCGCCGGAGCCGGCGATCCCGCCGTCACTTTGCCGCCCGTGGTGGCCCCCATCCCGGTCGCGTACAGCGTCAACTTCTCGTCGCGCTGCCCCGGGTTGTCCTTGTTCACCCGCTTGCCGTCGGCATGGAACAGCGCCGGACCCTGCGCATCCACGAACACCGCGGGGGCATATTTCGCCACCGTGACGGTGAACGTGTTCGACGCCGCCAACCCGGTGATGTTGCGCACCACCAGCGGATAACGCCCCGCCGCCAGCGTCGGCGGCAATTGCGCGTTGATCTGTCCGCTGGCTGTCGCCAGCAGCGGAATCGGCGTGTTGTTCACCGTGACGCAGGTCCCGCCGAGCACCGTCGGCAGCGGCGAACTCGCCGATGTGGCGGCCGATGCCAGGTTGCTCCCGAATATCGAGATCAACCCGCCCGGAGCCACCGCCGGCTGGAAGTTCGCCGTATTTACCACCGCAGTCCCGGGCAACTGCGGGGCCTGTGTCCCCGACGCGCCCAAGGGAACAATGCTCAAACCCGAGGTGGTCAACACGAAGGCCGTCGTCCCGCTCGAATCCACCGCCATCGAGCGCCCCAGAATGTTGGCCCTCGCTCCCGCGCGCACCAGCGTTCCGGGCCCTTCCAGCGTTCCCGCCGACGCCGACGTGCGCAGCGTATTCACGTCCACGATCTCCACCAGCCCGGTATCGGACGGCGTGGCATTCGCGGCCGTGACCGGGATGCTATAGCGCGCATAGCTCTGGCCGCCCACCGCCGCCACCGCCGCCACCGGTCTGCCGGTTGACACCGGACCGCCCGGCGTGGGCAATCCGCCACCGCCCACCGGACCCGTCGCGGTCTGCCCGATCGGCGTCAACGCCGAATCCAGAAGCTGATCGTTCACCAGGTAATACTGGCCGTTCGGACCTGCCGCGATCGGACCGTAGTAGCCCGAGATCGGCGTCGGAATCACGCTTCGGCCCGCAATAAAATCATCGTCCGACGAGCTGTATAGGAACGCGGTCCCGTTGCCTCCAAGAATCAGCACGTAGCTGCCTTCCGGGGTCGCGACCATGCTCTGCGGCGCCGGAATGCTGCGCGCCGTTCCGAAGATGTTCGTATTCAGCGGCCGCGGCAGCACCTGGTTGCCGACGATCTTCCACAGCGTGCCATCGCTCATGATCACCTGCGGACCGCGCTGGCTGCTGGCGATCACCGACGGCGTGATCAGCGCGAAGTTGGCGTTGAACGGCAGCGGCGGAAACAAAATCCGCCCCGTCATCTTGCCCTGCGTCAGGTCCACCACGCCAATCTGCTCGCCTCCGCCGCTGGCTACATACAGCGTATTGCCATCATTGCCGAAGGCCATCGAGCGCGGCAGTTGATTCACCGCGATCGGAGCCAGGAATACCCGCTTCTGCATGTCCAGGACTTCCAGGCGGTTCAACCCGGGGTTGGCGATGTACAGGCGCTGGCGTGTGTTGTCGGCCAGCATATCCGCCAGCCCCGCCGTGCTCGCGCCCCAGTCGATCGGCAGAATCGATCCGCGCGCTTCCGTATTTCGGCTGTTCTGGAACACGCGGATCGTGGGAATAATATTGACCGCTTCCGTCGCCTGCACCAGCAGCTGATCCGGCGTCGCCGTGCCCAGCGTCCGCGCCGCCACCGCGCTGAACTGCACCGTCACGTCGCCGCCGTAGGGCCGCGACGTGGCCCGCACGGTGGTCGATGTCGTGGACGTGGTCAGCACCTGCGCGGTCACGGTAATCTTCGCCCCGCCCACATCGCGCACCGGAACCACCGCCGAATTCTGCGCCGCCGTCACGCCGCACTGGTCGCTCGCCAGGAGTGCGATATTCGAGTCGGGAAGCGCCAGCGGCTGGTTGCGCACCGTGCCCACCGGCAGCACGATGAAGCCCGATTCCGAAATCGCGTATGCCGTGGCCCCGTCGCTCGTGATCACCATCTTCCCGCGCAGGCTCTGCGGCAGCTTGATGCCCAATTGGATCAGCATCGTGTCCGGTGAATTCACGGTCAGCTGGCTGGAATTCGTGGGCAGCGCCGGCACCGCCGTCGGCACGATGTTGTACGCCGCCAGCAGGCTGCTTCCATCCGGCGTGAACACCGCCCCGCCCTGCGTCGTCTGCGTGTTGAAGTTCGCCGTCGCCGGGAATGCGTAGGGCGAGTTGGTCGCATTCTGCTGCGCCAGTACCGCCAGCGTCTGCGTATCGAACAGCATGGGGCCGCTCAGGAACCGGCTGCCGTCCGGCGCCACCGCCAGCGTCTCCGACACCGTCGGCACCACCCGGCTTCCCAGCACCGTGGAAGACGCCACGTCGAACACAAAGACAGTGCGTGTCGCCGCCTGCAGGTTTACGCCGATGATCAGTTTTCCGTCCGCCGAGGCCTGTAGCCGGCTCTTCCCCGCCTGAAACCAACTGCTGTTGGGAGGCGGCACGGTCGGCGCAATCGGCGCCGGCGGCGCGACCACTACCGGTTGCGTATTCCCCGTGGCCGGGTCATACGTGATCAGCACTTCCGCGCCCGTCCCCGTGCCGATCGTCGAGATCAGAACCTTGCCGCCTACTCCCACCGCCACACCCTGCGGCTTGGCGTCCAGCTGCTTGGAAACCGTCGTGAAGTTCGCGGAATTCAAGTCGACGATCACCAGCGTCGAGCCGTCGTAGCAGGTGACGTAGAGATAGCGCGGATTCGGCGTTTCCCGCGAGATCGCGATCGAAAGCGGCGTCGCGTCCGTCTGGATCGTATTCGTCAGCCGTGGCGGGCTCACGTTGGTGGCGTAGACCTCAACCAGGTTGGACGCCGAGTTCACCACGTAGAGCCGCTTCCGAGGCTCGTCGATCACCAGGTCCGCCAGCGAACTGGGGTGGGAGACCACGGTTCCATACGTGGCTGCGAGGCATGGCAGGGCGCTCAAAAATAGCAGCAGGGGCCGAATTACTGACATGGGTTAACCTACTATAACCCACCGGCGGCAACGAAGTTGCAGTGCAAAAACGCCGCCCCTGCTTCACTCCCGGGTGACTCCAGCCACCGGCTTCCAGCCCCCCGCCCGCCACAATCGAGTCATCGCAACACTCCCTCTGGAACGCACCGTCGGACAGATCGCCGCCGCTATTCCCGCATCCGTCCGCGTCTTCGAAAAGCACGGCATCGATTTCTGCCGCGGCGGTGCCCTTCCGCACACTGACGCCTGCCGCCGCCTCGGCCTCGACCAGGCGCTCCTGCTCCGCACGCCACCGACTGGTTGACCGCCTCACTTCCGGCGTTCCTGGACCACACTCTCGAGACCCATCATGTCTCTATGAAGGCCCAGGTTCCGCGCCTCGAAGCCATGCTCGCCAAAGTCGTCGAGGCTTACGGCGATCGCCACGGTGAAACCCCGGACAGGCCACGAGGCAGCCGGGAGGCCTGTCCCACCGGCAGCTTCATCCTATCGCTTGCCGGTGCTGGTGACGGCGGCGTCGAGCCGCGCACCTAGGGCAGTGAAGCTCGGGTTGGGACCGCGCCATTGAAGTTTATCGACGTTCTGGAACAGGGGAATATCGGTGCGAAGAGTGGCAAGGGTTCGGAATAAGATCGCCTGATCGTGCTGCTCGGCCAGTGTGTGCGCAAGGGCGCCCGCGTTAGAGACATCGACTCGCCACTCGCCCCAATCGGCGGGGATGCGCTCCAGATGGTGAAACTTCGCGAGGACGGCGGCGGAGGACTTTGGGCCCCAACCAGGGAGGCCCGGGTAGCCATCGGCGGCGTCGCCCACCAGCGCCAGGTAGTCGGGGATGGACGCCGGCGAGACGCCGAACTTCTTGACGATGGCGGCTTCATCGAACGTCACGCGGGTGCGGCGATTCAACTGCACGACGCGAGTGCCGCGCACGCACTGGCCGAGGTCCTTATCGGGTGTGCAGATGATGACGCGTTCGACGCGGGGATCGCGGGCCGCGACGGTGGCGGCGGCAGCGAGCGCGTCGTCGGCCTCGAACTCGACCATCGGCCAGACGACGACTCCGGCGGCGGCGAGCACCTCTTCGAGCAGGGGGAACTGGGCGAGGAGGTCGGGCTCGATGCCGTCGCCGGTTTTGTAGCCGGGCCAGAGATTATTGCGAAAGGACTCGATGACCTGGTCGGTGGCGACCGCAACGTGGGTGGCACCGGACTGGATCATGCCGAGTACAGAGCGTAGGACTCCGCGCGCGGCAGCCACTTCGAGGCCCGCGCCGTCGCGCGCGGACGGGAGGGCATAGTAGTGCCGGAATAACTCATAGGTGCCGTCGACGAGGTGAACTTCCACAGGGCAACTCTATCGGATTGGGGCGCCGAGATCAAATACCGGTGGCGCATCGACCGGCCGTAGACTAACCCGTATAGCTACTATCTCCAACGCCATGCCCCGCGATATCTTTCATTGGCTCGAGTCAACCTTGAGGCATTAAAGTCCCTGTGAAAACTATCTCTGTAATCTTATCCGGCGTTCTAAGTGGCGGCTACCGCCATGGCTGGCACGGTAAGCTACAACACTACCGGCTCGACGCTCAGCTGTAAGGGGCTGGCCGGCTGCTCGCAGGATTCATCAACCTCTGCCACCATTGGCGGTCTAACTTTTACTTACAACGCTGGCCGCCGGAGACTCCTGCACCTTTTCGGTGCAGCCACGTGGCGTGGGATCGGGCACGCAGATCAATACGACGTCCTCAATCACCGCAGGGATGGCGGGATTGTGGGCGCCGGGGGCGATGGCATCCATGGTTGTGAGCGTTCTGATCTACTATTGGTTCTTCGCGTAAACGCGGAAGTAACGGCCGGTCCCACTGGTCCTGTGGTACGCTCGCAGAGATCGGAGATCGATGCGCCTGGTGACCATCCTCGCGGCGGCGGCACTCGCCAACATGGCTTCGGCCGCGGATTCGTTTTATCTCGGCAACTGGAAGATTACATCGGCGCTGGTGGCGCCGTGGGCGGATTCCGAACGTAAGCCCGACGAGTCCGAGAGGAATACGCTGGTCGGCAAACTGGTCGCGATCAAGCCGGCGGAGATCAGCGGGCCGCGAGCGGTCGCATGCAAAGGCCCCAAGTATCACCTTCGCGACTATGGCGCCGATATGATCTTTCAGGGCATGCTGGATGAGGTGCGGCGGCGCGATCCGGCGAAGGATCCCGCCAAGCTGGCCGCAACGCTGGGCTTCAAGGGCAAGTCCTGGAAGACTCTCGAAACGGGCTGCGGCAATGAGCTGGAGCTGCATTTCGTGGATGCGGGGACGGCTGAATTCGGGCTCAATAACTACGTCTACGTTTTGAAAAAGGAATAGCATGGGCGCCAGCGGCCTCATACTTTTCCTGCTGACCACGGGGTGCTGGTTGGGCATGCTGATCATGTTGCCCGCGTTCCTCGGCGTGGATGCCCATGGCGACGCATCGGTCGGGGTCGCGATTGGCTTCCTGGCCGCGTGTGTGCTCGCCGGCTTCACCTGGTTATGGATCGGCGGGCTGCTGCTGATTGCGGGCACGCGCGATTTGCTGCCGGGCTGGGGGAACCTGCCGGCACTGGTGCTCGGCCCCGGTTGCGCGGCGGCGGCCGCGGCGGCGCTCTACCTGCTCTCGGACCCGCATGTACGCTGGCCCGTGGTGATTCCCGTTGCGGCTCCGGTGCTGCTCGCCGGTTACGCCTGCGGCCTCATGCAGCCATCGCTGCGGCCGATCTTCTCCAAGCCACGCGCAGGGCTGACAGTCTGGATGCTGGCGCTAGTACTCGCATTGGCGCCCTGGCCGGCGGTGGTTGCGCAACTCCGCGGCAAGGCGCTGCGGCGCGCGGAGAACACCAAGGAACTCGCCGAGTGGCAGATTCAGGAGCGGGAGCGCAACCGGACGCAGAACCTGGAAAAACTGCGGGCGATGCCGGCCGGAGCTTCGATCATGGACTGGTACCCGCTGCTCGACGCCGAGAGCGGCGTACAAGCCGAAGCGCTGGAGGCCTTGCGGCATGATCCCGCGCGCCAGGCGCAGATCGAGGACATGCTCGGCTATGGCGTTCACCGGGCGATGACGCTTTTGCCCCACCTCGACCTGCAGCCCACGCCGTCATTGTGCCAGGCCGCAGGAAAGTTCTTTCTCAAGACCGCAACGAGTTCTCATCTGCCAAAGCGCGACGACCCCGTACCTTACAGCGCCCAGGTTTCCTTCCACGAGTTCCTGCCGGGAATTCGCTGGCTGACCGCCCACGGCTGCAATTGCGACGCGGGAATTGCGGCGCTGGATGAATCGGCGAGAACTTACCTGGATTCGCCCGAACGCCAGCGGCTGCTTGCCGATCTGGCGGCGCTGCGCCAACATTAGTAACTCCATGCCGAATTCACTCCGGTCCGCGGGCACGGCCGCACCCGTATTGTTCGTACTGATGTTCGCTAGCTGGGCACTGGCGCTGCGCGGCATCTGGCATTGGATCGGGATGCATCCAACGCCCGGCCGTGAGAGCGACAAGATGATGCTACAGGCGTGGTCGGGCGGCTGGACACTGCTGGTGTGGATTCTGCTCGGCGGACTGCTTCTGGTGGCCAATGCCAAAGGTGTACTGCCATCGGGCGTGGGGCTGGCGGCGTGGCTGGTTCATCCGCTCTCCGCGGCGGCGGCACTGATCGCGATCGGCATCGTGTACGATGCGCGGTGGCGGTGGTGCGTGGCGCTGCCGTTGGCGGCTCCCATTTTGATCGGCGGCTACGTGGCGTGGACGTTCGTGCGGCCGGCGCCGGCGAAATTCGGCCTGGCCATGTGGGCAGCGGTGCTCGCGATGTCGCTCTCCATTCTTCCGCCGGCCTGGCAATTCAAGAGCGAGCACCTGGAAAGCGACGCGATCGACGCCACGCCCGGTCCCAAGCTCGACAAGTGGATGGCCGAACAGCGCGCGAAACGACGTGCCGACGGGCTGGCAGAGCTGAGCAAGATCGACGATGAGACTACGCTCAGCGAATTGGAGCACCTGGTGCGGCAGGATAGCCCCGTGCTGCAGGAAACGCTGGCTGCGATGCGGCGGCTTCCCCACCGTCAGGCCGAGGCCGTACTGCGCTTCCGGGGCGACTTCACTTTTATCCTGCGCCTGCTGCCAGATATCGACCTGCAACCCACACCGGAATTATGCGGCGCCACACGCGGCTATCTGCAGCGCTATCTCCGGCAGGAGCGGGCGAACCGGCGCGAGCCCTCGGGGTTTGTGGGGGCGCAACTGGAAGAGTCGGTCGCGAGTCTCGGCTGGATCTCGCAGCACTGCGACTGTGATACCGAACTCGACGATGTGGAGCGGTTTGCGCGGGCGCAACGCGACACGCCCGAGGTGCGTGCGTTCCTCGCGTCGCTGGCCGATGCCCGAAAGCGGAAATGACTATTTGCGCGTGAAGATGGAGAGATCAATGGCGTCCGCCATGGCCTTGTAACCGGCGTCGTTGGGGTGCAGGTGATCGCCGGGGTCGAAGTCCGCGCGGAGTTTCCGTGGATTGTCGGGGTCGCGCGTGGCGGCCTCGAAATCGACGACGGCATCGAAGGATTTGTCGGTGCGAATCCAGGTATTCAACGCCTGCCGGATGGCTTCGCCTTGCTCGCGCGAATAGCCGGCGCCTTCGTAAGGCGGCAGCGTGCAGCCGATGACGCGGATGCCGTGAGTGTGGGCGCGCTCGATGATCTGCTTATAGGCGCCGATCAGGTCGTCGGCGGAGACCGGGTCGGTATCGCCGTGGCCGATATCGTTGATGCCTTCGAGCATCATGACCCATTTCACGCCGGACTGACTGAGCACGTCGCGATCGAAGCGGGCGAGGGCGCTGGCGCCGGAGCCGTCGCGTAAAACGCGATTGCCGCCGATGCCCATGTTGGCGACCGCGATGTGGGCGGTGGTCTTGTTGGCGGCGAGGCGGGCACTCAGCACGGCGGGCCACATGCGGTCGGTATCGGGCGTGGAGCGGGCGCCTTCGGTGATGGAATCGCCATAGGTGACCAGGAGCGACGCGTCGGCGGGGGCGAGGACGTCGATACCGGCGAGCCAGTAGTAGTTGGGCGCGGCGATGGCTTCGGGGATGGCGGGCGCGGAGGTCAGGTCGCCTTCCTTGACGTAGCTGGTGTGGAGTCCATTGTGAGCCGAGGGAGGTCCGGTTTCGCCGGGCAGGTAGAGGCTGACCGCGAGCTCGGCCTGACCGGGCACGGTCATGTCGAGCGCGTCGCTGAAGATCACCATGCCAGGGCCGAGGGTGCAGGAAGGCTTGCCGTTGAAGGAAAGGGCGCGATCGGACGTGGGGACAATGTCGGAATCCTTCGCGCGAAGGGCGACGTGGGCGGCTCCGATGGCGACGGGAGTTCCGCCGAAGGGGCTGGAGAGCTTGATGCGCAGGGCGGAGCCGCCGATACTGGTGCGCACGATCATGCGAACGGTCTGGTCGTGGAAGCCGCGGGCGAGAGCTTGCGCGGGGTTGGCCGGGCGGGGGGCGGCTGGAGGCGTTGCGGGCTGCGCCGCGGGGCGCGGGGCGGGCGGCGGGTTGCGGATCAGGGGCTGGGCGGTGGTCCAGGTTGCGACCCAGTGCTTGGCAGTGGGCTGCGCCCAGGTGGAGACTACGACGAGGAGTAAGGTGAGTACAGTTCTCATTTGCGCATTCCTGCTTTTCGGATCCTCGCGTTGGGCGAGGATATGCTCTCTATATTAGCGAGATGGGCTACCTGACCAATAGTCCGCCAACTTCTGCCAGTTCAGTTCCTGCCACATCTTCGCGTGCACCAGGCAGTCCGCGGGGTACTTGTGATTGGAGGTCGAGGCCAACGTGCTTCCGTGCAACGCCGCGCAGCGCGTAATGCTGGTCACGGTGATCAGCTGCACCGCGGTGCGCGACAGCGCGCGGCCAGCCGCCGCTACGCGCCGGCGTACCCATCCACCGCGTCGAAATACCACTCGCATTTCTTATCGCCGCACCGCAGGCTGGCATGGATGGCCCCTGTGCTGCGGGAGCGCAAGGAAGATGAGGCAGCGCTGTGTGGCGACACGCTGTTCATCACGCGGCCAGGACGCGAACAGTTCCAGCAGATCACGGTGGAGCGCGCCATGAGGGCGGGCGCTCAGGCGCAGAGGGAATGATCGCGCGTATCACGGATAGGTCGGCGTTTTGACAAGCGCCTTATTCGGATATCCAAAGGCCGTTGAGAACCTCCATGAAGTCCTTCTCAAACTCACTAAAGAGAGCCCTTCCAGTAACTGCGACCACCTGGACTAACCCGCTCTTGCCGGCATAGTAGTAGCCACACGTAACCATCGGTATTTTGTTTACCTCGCCATCCAATTTTACAAACCAGACATCCACTCCATTGACCCTACGCTTTTCCTTGAATATCATTCGCGCGTTGGGGTCCTCGTCCCTGAGATTCGACAGGACAATGTCAGGAATGGCATCAAACTGAGGGGCTAAGCGGCCAGACGCGACTTTGACGAAGGCATCGCCGGACGTATGCGTGAGGGTAGACGAAGCGATGTCATCTGTGTTCGTTTGCGTCCACTTTGCCGGGTCGTACTTGATACTTACCTTTGAATTGACGAATAGATTCCCCTGCTGAGGCACGATCTCTCTGCTGGCAGATGACGGGAACTCCTGATCCGACATCTCAAGGCCGTTCAGGAACTCAGTGACGTCTTCTATGTTGTTCTTGGTTAACAGAGCCTCGGGTATCATCCCAAGTACCTCTACATTGCCTGACGAGCCGCCGTGGCTGTACCCAAAAATTTTGGTCGGCACACCTTCGACCTTGGCCGAAATCTCAAATGCGAGCACCTGTCGCCCGTTCACAATACGCTTTTCCTCTGAGATAACCCTGGCATTGGGATCGCCACGCTTAAACGCTTCCAGTGCAAGGTCGCGCATTAATTCCGGGCGGGATCCAAGACGATCGGTCAACACCGCAGTCCCCACGTCAGAATTCACGTGGACGAAAGTCAGCATTCCCGGAGTGTCCGATTCCTCTTGTTTCCATTTCGTTTCATCCACCCAGAGGGTGAACTTATCAACCGAAGTCTTGACACGCACTTTCGACGTGGGAGCTTTTGTGTACGTGCGTGCCGGAGATGCCGAGGCTTTTGCGGCACTTGAAGCTCCTGTTTGAGAGTACGCCGACGAAGTTGTCAGGACCGTGGCTACGGCTACGACGATTCGGATGTGCATAAGTATTACCCCTCCCGATTCATCGACCTATATGGTCGCCTATAGCTATCATACGCTGATGTAATACGTCTCTAGGGCAAGTGGCACGGCTATTAACCTACTACCTGGGATGACGGACGAATTGCTTTTGATATTCGCTCGGGCGGTGGTGTGCTCTATCACGGTTCGTGGAAGATAGGATAAACTTATCCCTTGGTTTGACTCCCGAATGTAGATCATCGCCGAGTTCTTCGCATCAACTACGGCCGTTTGGCCATCATGTTGGGTCCCGGAGTATCGAGACAGGCTTTTCGGTTACCGACAACGCTGGTATCTACTTAACGCGAAGTGCTTTTTCGCTTGCGAAGGGAAATCGTGCCGAGCAATAGTCCAATCGGCAGCCTGCCGAATGTGGAGGGCTCGGGCGTGGCAGACGCCGTGGTTTGCTACAGCGCCTGCGGCCGGCAGCCTCGCCGGCCGTTATCCGGTGCACGAGGGCGTCCCGCGCGGCAGAACAACGGAGCCACAACCAAGGTCAACAGATCGCTCCCTCACGGTAGTTCTCGCCGTTTCGATCGGCGTTACTGTCAAAGCTACTGTCAAACCACTGTCAGGCAAAATGATGGCGTCGAGCAGCCTATCCGAGATCGACGACTCGAGCTGACCGCCACCGGCACTTGGGCGCGATCAGCATCCGGCCGGTGAGTTCGTCACTGAGTTCGCGGTCCATAATTCGATGCTACCGTAGGTACGCTCACGTCATGACCAACCTCCAATCCAACCCCGCTCAAACCGCCGCCCGCGCCGCGCTAGATCGGTACTACGCCGCCAACGTCGCGGCATCCGGTGCGCTAACGTGCGCCACAGGCGCGCAGTGCCAAGCGTCGCACCCCGGCATCTTCTACCCCGCCCAACAACACCACGTCGGCCGCCACTACGATCTGGTGCGCGACGACAAGCCGCTGCGCATCGTCGTGGTCGGCCAGGAGTACGGTCACGGCCCGACCTTCGTCACGCTCGCCAAACGGAGCGAGATGATCGTGCGCACAAACGGCACCGAGTCGCGGTTCAAAGCGGACGTTCCCGTACGGACGATCTCGTGAAAGGGCGCTATTTGTATTCGATCCGAATGAAAGAGCGCGACAATAACTGCCATGCGAATTCATCCGGCGGTGGCTGTTTCGGTTGCCGTGCTTCTATTCGGGCGAACCGCTCTTGGGCAATGGGCGGTTGTTACGGAGCGCGACGATGCCTACCATCTCCAGTACTGGAAGGACTCGGCGCACCTACCCAACTACACCGAGTGGTGGTATTTCAACGTCTACGATTCCTCGAACGATGTTCAGGCGATCTTCAGCTACTTGGTTAACAATCCCCTGAATCAGCCGGGCGGACTGTTCTGGTTCGGGATTGCGGATATGGCGGCGGTAGTGTACTCTCCAGGCGGTGTGGTCACTGAGTCGGATTTCTTTTTCGCTTCATCTCTTTCGGCTGGCTACGACAGTGCCAATGTGAAGATCGGCGACTCGAATGGGATCACGGTGATCGATCCAGATACATATCGGATTTTCGGTGCCACACGGGATGGCCGACTTGCCTGGAACCTTCGCTACGAGCGTGCCGCGCCTCCGTGGTACGCTGCCAACTCCTTCCAAGTTTCTGCTGAGCCATGGCAACAGATGAGTTGGTTGCTGTATATGCCGCGCGCTTCGGTCTCGGGGACGTTGCGCGTGGACGGCAAGACGTATCAAATCGCCGCGCCAGGATACCACGATCACAATTGGGGGGAATGGGATCTAAACAACGTCACCTGGAACTGGGCCCAATATTCACAACCGGAATTGACTTTCGACTTGGGAGATTTTCCGGGCAAACCGGGCGGAGTCGCCAGCCTCGGAGTCGACGGGCAGCGGTTCGTCTTCAATACGGGCCAATACGCGCTTGTGCACACAAAATGGGCCTATGATTTGCTTAACAAAGTGTATTATCCGACACAATCAATATTCCTGGGTTCAGATGGCTCCGCGCAGATATACGTTGTGATGGACGTTCAGAAGACCGATCCGCTAAGTGCGCCGGTCTTTCCGCCAAAAGCAGTGATCTACGAACAAACAGCGAAGTATACGGGAGTGGCCTGGGTCAACGGCAAATACTTAACTTTCGCGGGCTCCGGGTTCAAGGAATTCACAGGTGTTGCTCACTAGAGAAGTCACGGCCGAGGGCACGCGCTTCATCGCGTTCGACGACCACACCAAGATCCGGGTTGCGCTCGCTCTCGAGTTTGTACTTGGCGCGGCGGTGGTGGCATTGACGGGGACGCAGACGGAGTAGGGCTACAACGCCCTCCGCTGGATCACCCCTTCGGGCCTCCGCATGGCAATAGTGGCACTAGTGTCGTTTCCCTACGCCATAGTACGCTAACCAATACTAACGGTACTATCTCGAAAGCTGATCTTGTCCCACACTTGCCGTCATGCCCGGTCGAATCGAACGTCGGGTACGGTCGCCCAGTTCAGAGAGCCGCGCCAAGCTCCGATTTCCACTCAACCTGGAGCTTCGGTTCCGCGTTGCGGGCGCGTATGGGGCAGTTGAAGGCGGGTCCGGTCGCACCATCGACATAAGCAGTTCCGGTTTGAGCTTCACCTCCGACAACCCGCTGTCGATTGGACAGCAGTCTCGACCTGTTCATCGACTGGCCCATCCAACTTGACGGGGGCGTCCAGCTTCAACTGGTCTTGTCAGGTGTGGTCGTCCGAACCACCGGAGCCGTAACGGCCCTTCGTTTTGAGCGTCACGAGTTCCGAACTCGGAGTGCGGGACTGAAGGTCACGGCGCATAAGGACTCGGTCGGCTGAAGCGGTCGCGTGAGCGAGGCGCGCGGCCAATTCGGCATCAGGCCGGTTTGTTCCTCGCCAAGCTCGCGATCCACGAAGCGAGGTCTAACATACGGCGGGAAACGCTTGGCAGTTTCGGCGCGCAAGTTCCGCGTTCAATCGATCCGGTCTTCCGAGGTTCCCCTCGCTCAACAGGCTGGCCGTTTCCTTCCAGAAACAGCCCAAACTAAATCGTTAAGAGGCCGTGGAACAGGCATAGCTGCGCCGGGTGGGAGCGGCGGACGTGGGTCGGTCGGCCGAGACGGTGGCCTTCCACGGCGTTTTGGTACGGCCACTTCTGCCATCCAAGCCGGTGGTCTTCCACGCTTCCTGCCACGACCTTGAGCAAGTTGTTCCAGGCTCACGATGGCCTGTACAATTTGCTCAAGTTCTGCCTTCAGTTCTGCCACGCGCCGTTCCGACATCGGCACCAGAGCTCGTTCAAGGCTCAGGATCTTGTCTATCTCTTCGCGGCTCGCCTTCAGGTCTGCAATGGCCTTTTCCAAGTCCATACTTTGGCTCCAGCGGTCTGGTCCAGTGTACCGCCTTCGTTCCGGCTGCCGGTTTGCGGGCACGTACATTCACGCTGATACTATCACTCCGCAGAGAGCATTGCCCCTTCTCCGCTCAGCTCGTCTTCTCTCGACCCCGTACGAAGGATCCCGCGCACGACTCCAACATTTGTGTGTAAACGCGGGCTTCGCGTGGGAATCGATAACAAATATTTGGGTGGGACGGAGAAGCGTCAGGGTCAAGACAGTGCCACGGGCGATCGGACGTCGATGGGGGCCTTTGGGCGCATACGGGAAGAAAGGCTGTCAGAAGCAAAAGTGTCCGCACAGGGATCTCCCACGTCACTCGACAAGCATAGGATTCCATCGCGCGTTTGAAGTTTTAATTAATCGATTCCTGGAGCCGGGTGAGGGTCCGCACAATCGAAAACGCGGTACGTGGAGAATTGTCTCAAGCGAGACGCATACCGATATAACCCACCAAAGAAAATAGAACTCTCAGCAGCCGCAATGTATCTTGCGTCCTGGACGGAGGGCAATCAGCGCGGAGACAGGGGATCGACGCCTCGCGGGGCACGACACTCTCGCCGGGGCCGTCTCTGTTAGTCCACCTTTGTGGGACTGCGAGGCTAACAATGGGTTCCAGTAGTCGAAAGTTACCGGATGCGATGGCGTCGCAATTGCGACCCGTGAGCAATCTTCCTCCCCAACCGGAGCTTATTCGCACTCACTCCCGAGGATTTGTAATTGCATGGGTATTCGCGTTGATCTTTTACTTCCTCGAGTATGTGGTGCGCTCGTCACCTTCGGTGATGATGCCGCAACTCGCCACGTCGTTCGGCACTACAGCACTGGGCGTCAGTGCGATCCTCGTGTTTTATTACTACACCTATTCGATTATCAGCCTGGTCGCCGGGGCGGCTCTCGACCACCTGGGTGCGAAGTGGCCAGTGTCAATAGGGGTTGCAATCCTGGCCGCGGGATGTGTTTTGTTCGGTCTTCCGGCAGTGGTCGCCGGTGATGCCGGCCGGCTGCTGCAGGGCGCCGGCTCGGCGTTTGCATTTACCGGCGCGGTCTATCTCGCGGCACGCGGTTTTCCACCGCGTTATCTGGCAACCGCGATTGGCGCCACGCAATGTCTTGGCATGCTCGGCGGCTCGGCCGGACAGTTTGCGGTTGGTCGAATGGTAGAGCGTGGGTTAGGCGTGAAAGAGTTCTGGATCGGCATGGCGGTGCTGTGCCTGATCAATGCCGTACTTCTATATGCCGCAACGCCACGGGAGCGGCCGAGCGCGGCTGCGGGAACCGGGGTGGCCGGATTGCTGAGGCCTTACAGGATCGTGTTTTCGAATCCGCAGTCCTACCTGTGTGGAATCGTCGCCGGGCTGCTGTTCGTCCCCACCACAATTGGAGCGATGATCTGGGCCGTTCCCATCTTCCAAAAAGATGTGCAGCTCTCGTTTCATAGCTCTGTGTTCACGGCATCACTGGTTCCGCTGGGCTGGGTGATCGGGTGTCCACTGCTCGGCTGGCTGTCCGATCGCATCGGCCGGCGCAAACCCGTCATTATCGGAGGCTCCGCGATCATGGCCGTTCTCGCCGCTCAAATCAAGTATGGACAGGCGATTCCGTTGACCATCTCCATGTTCCTCTTCGGCATTGCTTCCGGCGCCGCGATGATTCCATATAGCGTGATCAAAGAGGTCAATCCCGACAATGTAAAAGGCAGCGCTACGGGCGCAATGAACTTTCTGGTATTTGGAATTACGGCGGCGATTGGACCGATTTTTGCCCAAATGGTCGGAAAGAGGCTCGGGTTGACGAACCCCGTTTCTCATTTCCAGGCGAGCGGATTCTTTTGGATGATCTGCTGTCTCGCAGCCGGAATGGTGAGCTTTCTGCTGCGGGAAACGGGTCACGCAGTGGTGCGTCCGGCAGTTAGCGAATGATTCCGGGGCGAATCCCGCGGCTTGAGGCGCCTGCCCACGGAGAGAAACAATTCGAACCTGAGAAGTAAAGGAGAACACAGACATGGCGCACCGAGTTGCTGACGAGCTCGTAAAGAGAATGGTAGAAGCGGGCGTGGAACGGGTTTATGGTGTTGTCGGCGATAGCTTGAACCCGGTGATCGACGCAATTCGCCGTAACGGGAAGCTGCGATGGATTCATGTACGCAATGAAGAAACCGGCGCGTTTGCCGCCGGCGCGGAAGCGCAGTTAACCGGGAAGCTGACTGCGTGCGCAGGCAGTTGCGGACCGGGAAACCTGCACCTGATCAATGGCCTCTTCGATTGCCACCGCAGCATGGCGCCGGTCCTGGCAATCGCTTCCCATATCCCGACCCGCCAGATCGGCACCGGGTTCTTTCAGGAAACTCACCCGGAGATTCTCTTCAAGGAATGCAGCCACTACTGTGAACTGATCTCCAATCCCAAGCAGTTGCCGCGCGTGCTCCACATCGCGATGCAGAGCGCGGCAGGGAAGGGCGGCGTGGGTGTTATTGTGCTGCCGGGAGATGTTGCCGGCATGGATATGCCCGAGGACGGCGTTTCCCGGTCGATGATCACGCATCGGCCGGCTGTGCGGCCGGCCGAGCACGACATCGCGCGACTCGCGGATGTGTTGAACTCGGCGGAGCGCGTAGTTCTTTTCTGCGGATTCGGCTGTGCCGATGCGCATGATGAAGTAGTTGCGCTCGCCGAGAAGCTGAAAGCGCCGGTGGGCTACGCCTACCGAGGCAAGCCGTTTCTGGGCTACGACAATCCCTTCGAAGTCGGAATGAGCGGGCTGCTGGGCTTTGGCTCGGCGTACCAGGCCATGCATGAGTGCGATGTTCTCGTACTTCTAGGAACAAGCTTCCCATACGACAATTTCTTACCGACGAAGCCGACGATCGTTCAGGTAGACCTGAGGGTCGAACAACTTGGCAGGCGCAGCAAGGTTGACATGGCGCTTTGCGGAGATGCGCGGGAGACGATCCGAGAGCTCTTACCGGAAGTCGAAACTAAGACGAACCGATCGTTTCTGGATTCGATGTTGAGGAAACATCGAGATGCGGTAGATAAACTGAACGTCTACGTGAACCACGTTAGTAAGCACCGCCCGATGCATCCGGAGCCAGTCGCGGCAGCATTGAACGAGATCGCAGACGATGACGCGATCTTCACTGCCGATACGGGAATGTGTAACGTCTGGTCGTCGCGCTACATCCAGCCGACGAAAGGGCGGCGGCTGATTGGATCTTTCATGCATGGTTCGATGGCCAACGCCTTGCCGCAGGCCATCGGCGCTCAACTGGCATTTCCTGGCCGCCAGGTGATCTCCATGTCGGGCGACGGCGGCCTGGCCATGCTGATGGGCGACCTGTTGACCCTCACACAATACGATCTGCCCATCAAGATTCTTGTTTTCAATAATAGTGCGCTTGATATGGTGAAGTTGGAGATGGAAGTCGCGGGCCTACCTGACTGGGGGACCGATTTGAAGAACCCGAATTTCGCGAAAGTCGCGGAAGCAATCGGACTGATGAGCGTCAGAATCGAAGATCCTGCTGATGTGCGATCAGGAATTCAGAAGGCTTTGGCGCATCCCGGTCCGGCGCTGATCGATGCCGTCACCGACCCGAACGCGCTTTCGCTGCCGCCCCACATCACAGCCGAACAGGTGGAAGGTTTTGGTGTCTCGACGATGAAGCTGGTACTTTCCGGGCACATCGATGAGGTTCTGGAGACTGTAGAAGCCAACCTTCGGCAGATTTAGACGCATCGATTCCGAGAGGGGCAATGACGACCGTTCGCGCCGTTTTCACCGTACTGCTTTCGGTCAGCCTGATGGGAGCGCAATCCTCACCTACCGAACAATCTTCGTCGGCAACCGCGCTCAAGGAACTCGCCGGTGAAGTCGAGTTCCTTCGGAAGGCTCTCGACGAAACGCGGACGCAGGTGGCGGCACAACAGCGGGAAATCGAAGCCTTGAAGAATGTATCGAAAGTTGTCGCGCCGACGCAGAACGGGCACGTATCCGGACCGCCAGTGAGTCCGGAGCGTCAGACCAGTCCCGCTCCCTCGACTACAGCCAGCGAAACATCCTTCAAAATCGGGAGTCTCTTCTTTACACCCGGCGGGTTCGTAGATATTGAAAATGTATACCGCACAACGAACACGCAGAACAACATCGCCACGAATTTCGCGGCGATCCCCTTCAACAACATCGATCAAGGAAACATCTCCGAATTTCGCACCACCGCTCAGTTTTCCCGGCTCAGCCTGTTGATTTCGAGCAAATTCGGCAGGCACGATGTAACCAGTTACATCGAAACGGATTTTAGCGGCAATAACGCTCCCAATGTTTACCAAAGCGTGAACGGACACACCAACCGCCTGCGTCTTTTCTTTGCGAACGCGAGACGCGGCAAATGGGAGATTCTTGGAGGCCAGACCTGGAGTTGGATCACTCCCAACCGCAATGGGCTGGGGCCGATGCCCGTAGACTTGGCCCTCACGTACAACGAGGATCAGAACCTCGGCGTCGGGATATCGTACACGCGCGCGGCGGAGCTCCGCGCGGCCTACCACTTCAACGATCGTTGGGCCTTTGGCGTTGGGATCGAGAACCCCAATCAGTTCATCGGCACTTACGTCGCGCTTCCGGCGGCCTTTGCGTCGGTCGGCTCACAGTTCGATAACGGAAACCAAATCGGCGCGCCCAACGCTTTCCCGGACATTCTTTCTAAGCTCGCCTATGACAAGAAACTCAGTAGAGGGAGACATTTCCATGCAGAGGCAGTTGGTTTGATCACCGGCGTGCATTTGACGGCCAAGTCCCTCGAAGGAACTTCTTTTACAAAGCACAGAGCCGTGGGAGGCGGTGGTTCGATCGCGGCGAATTACGAATTCTCCCCAAATTTCCGCATCTTGGCCAATGCGTTTTGGAGCGACGGCGGCGCCCACTATCTGGTTGGTACGGGCCCGCAGGTTGTCATTCGTCCGAATGCTATGGGCAATGATGTCACTCCCTCGTTTGTGCACGCCGGGGCAGGCTCCGCCGGCGTTGAATGGCACGCGTCCGCAAAGACTGCGCTCGCCGCTTACTACGGAGGGAACTACTTCGGCCGGAACTTCTTCCCGGACACGACGAATACTGTGCATCCAGGGATGATCATCGGATACGGCGGGCCTGGCTCTCCCAACACAAACAACCGGACAATTCAGCAGGCGTCGGTCGATTGGATACAGACCTTCTGGAGAGATCCCACATTCGGAGCGGTGCAGTTCTACGCGCAGTATTCGTACCTTACCCGCGCACCGTGGTATGTGGCTCCGGGCGAACCCAAGAACGCGCATTTGAGCATGGTTTTCGCAGGTTTGCGCTATATCTTGCCGTCAACGTCCGGCACTCTGGAGCGCGTGGCCCGTCCGCAGTGAGTCGCGCGATGCTGGGAAGCACAGAAACGGAGAGGTCTTGTGCCGGTGGGAGAAGACGATCATCCGGCTGCTTCGATGCCTGACGTTCTTCAACCCACAGGGCGTTCTTCAGGAGCCCAATAAGTTAGAATGGTGAGCCGGGCGGGA
>CAWBUN010000009.1:0-400030 GCA_963791985.1 uncultured Solibacteraceae bacterium
TGAGCAGGGGTCAGGTGGAACGACGCAGGCTGGAGCCCACGGCCGCAACCGTCTGACACGCATATCAGACGGCGATCAGGCACGCTCTCAACCGGCATCATCTCTCGAGTCGCCCGGCCGCCACACGGTGTTGACAACGGGTGCACCCTCCGGCAGGCCCAGGGTGCCGGTGACGTGGAAGCCGAAGTGCTGGTAGAGCGGCACGTTATCCAGATTCGAGGATTCGAGGTAGGCGGGCAGCCCCTCCTCGCCGCATCGCCGGAGCCGCGAGCGCAGCAGGGCCGCGCCGACCCCGTATCCTTGCCGGGCCGGATCGACCCCGATGATTGCCAGATACCAATGCGGCTCTTCGCGCGGATGGGCGGAGACCGCCACGGACTGAAACTGCGCGACGATGCCGAAACCAGCGGCCGAAGGCCCGCAGATAGCCGGGCAGGGCAAGCGCCACTTCGGTCCCGAGTGGGGTGCCGGGCGGGAACCACACGGCGGCTCCGGCCACGCGCCCATCGACACAGGCCACTTCCACCGTGCAGGTGGCGAAGCGACTCATGGCGCAGCTCGGTCACGAAAAAACGTCGCAGTCGCCGATGCCGCGAGCCCTCAACTGGAAAGAACCAACCGAACACCGGATCGTCATAGAAGGCGCGGGCGAGCATCTGAGCGGTCTCCGCCGCATCTCCACGCCCGGCCACCCGTATCTCAAGGCCAGCCACGCACACCAGGGTAGGCCGCTACCGGATTCCACGGTTCACCTAGGAAAACGAAGGACCGACGCCCGGGCGGCTGTGCGAGTTCCGAACGAACCGGGCCCGGGGCCCCGAGATCGAGCCTTGAGCCCTCCCTCATCCATGCCCGTATGAACACGACTGCGACCCGCACCACCGCACCCCCACGAGCAGCCCAGGCAGCTTGACGGAACCGTGCGAATTCGTCCGGATCCGCGTGCGCACGTGAAACACACGTCGATACCCGGGTTCGGACGGCTGCCGTAGCAGGTGCGGCTAGCATAACCCTGAGTCAGCGCTCCCTCACCATGTGGTTAGTATCTCCCGCCGAGTCCGGCACTCCGATTTCATGACGATGCACCCTCCGCCAGACATTCCTGTCGGGGGTAAGGAGCGTGGTCCCAATGACGCTGGGACAGCCGCTGTCGGGCGAGGTACCGCCTTACGAGACTGCGGCAGATATCTATCTGGAGAAGGCAGTGTGCCGGGTGGTTCCCGGCGAGACGGCCCGCTTCCCGTTCACCGTGCGAACTGCACACGACGCCCAGGCGATTGATGACCTCGACGTCGTCTCGGCCAACCCGAACTTCAACCGGTCGTGGGCGCACATCGTCGGGTCCGCCGAGGGCCCCGCGGTTCTCAAGCATTATGTTCTCGAGGTGCAGGCCGATATCCACCGCCGCCAGTACGGCGAATACCCACTCCTCATAACCTGGGGGACACCGGGCACGCGACGGTGCGCAGACACCCAGTGCGTTCTGGTTATCAAGCCGTGCGTGCGCCTCACCGCACAGCCGGTTATAGCGGTCCGGCCCACCGGGAAACTCTCGCTGTCACTCGAGAACTGCGGGAGCATGGACATCAATGTCTCGGTCACGCTCACTCACCACGGCACGAACTGGTCGAAGGGCTGGGATGTTCGGCTCGAAGCGCAGAGGACGGGCCGTTCGAGTTCTCGGAGCATTTTGAGCTGCCGACGCAGGCGAGGAAGGGCGAGTTCGACCTCGGCATCAGCGCGGAGGGAATCCCGCTCGTTTCCATGAAGGTGCGGCCCAGGCACTTCCTTATCACGCGTAAGCACATCACGACAGCAGCAGTGGCCCTGGCCGGGATCGCGGGCCGCGACCACGTTCGCCCTCCTCGGCTCGGTGGCGGGCCCGCAGCCGCAGAAGATCACTTTCACGTCAGCGCTGTCGGCAGTCCCGGTGCCCGGCGGCACCTATACGGTGACGGCGTCGGGCGGCGGATCCGGCAACCAGGTGACGTTCGGCATCGACCCGCCGAGCGCTCCGGTGTGCTCGATCTCCGGCTCGACAGTGACCTTCACCCAGGCGGGCTCGTGTGTCATCGACGCCGACGGTAACGACGAGAGTACCAGGCGGCCCCAGAGGCCCAGCAGATGGTGACCGTGAACGGCGACAGCACGCACGGCGGCAACTCGTCCGGCGGCACCAGCTCCACTGGCGGTTCGTCCACCGGTAATTCATCTGGCGGCAGCCTAGGGGCAGACGATCACGTTCACTTCCGCGCCGCACGGGCCGTACTTTCCTGGGGACACCTATCAGGTGGCGGCGACCGGCGGCGGGTCGGGCAACCAGGTGAAGTTCAGCATCGACCCGGCGAGCACCTCGGTGTGCTCGGCCGCCGACTCGGCGGTGACCTTCGGCCACCCCGGCCGCTGCGTCATCGACGCCAACCGCCGGCAACGACAAATACCAGCCCGCCCCCCAGGCCGAGCAGACCATCACGGCGCAGGGCGGCGCCCATAGCCCAGCTCGATTTCCTTCACGTCGGTGCCGCCAGCTAGTCCAGCTCGCCGGCGGCGCCTATGTCTAGTGGCGGCTACGGGGGGCGGCTCGGGAAACCCCGGTGACCTTCACCATCGACCCGTCCTCGACCAGCTCGGCGTGCTCCATCTCCGGTTCCGCCGTGACCTTCGGCCACCCCGGCCGCTGCGTCATCGACGCCGACCAGGCCGGCAACGACAAATACCAGCCCGCCCCCCAGGCCCGGCAGACGGTGACCGTGGTCAACCCGCTCCCGCAGACGATCACTCTCACGCCGGGTCCGGCCAAGCTCTATTCCCCTAAGGGCACCTATCAGGTGAAGGTGACGGGCGGCGGGTAGGGTAGCCCGGTGAAGCTGAGCATCGATTCGTCGAGCACCTGGGCGTGCTCGATCTCCGACCCGACGGTGACAAGTGGCGACCAGACGACGGTGACCATTGGTGGCACCTCGACGGCGAACCCCCAGCTGACGATCGGCAAATGTGTCATTGACGCCAACCAGGCCCGCGGCGGAATGCCCAAGCAGCCCCGCAACGCCAGGAGATTCTGAACGTGTCGGAACGCAGCTGAGTCGCTTCTGCACCCGGTCAGCCCGCTGGCGCGGGTTTGGGATGCGCGCAAGAAGCTGACCAAGTTCATCGAACAGTCCGATCACGGGATCCCCGTGGCCTCGGCGAGCTGGACCGTCGCGGAATACCTGGCCTACTGGCTCCACGACGTGGCGCGCCGCGGCAAAGCGTGGCCGATCGATGTGGGCTCCAACCGGGCGGGCGCCATTCCGGGCACGCACGAAATCGGCTTCGACAGCGCTGCCGATACGATCACGCTGCGGCACACCGCGCGCAGCCGCGAAGGCTTCGCGCGGGGAGCGCTCAAGGCGGCGCAGTGGATCGTCGGGAAAAAGGGATTTTACGAGTTCAGTGAAATTACGTTTTAGGCACGGATTAGAAACAGGGGCGGGAGGTGGAACATGTTTACCGGATGCGGAACAGCGCTAGTCACACCATTTCGTAGAGATCTTTCTTTAGATGAAACGACGCTGCGCGGGTTGGTGCGCAGGCAGATCGAGGCGGGGATCAATTTTCTGGTGCCGTGCGGCACTACCGGGGAGAGCCCGACGCTGAGCCGGGCCGAGCATTTGCGGGTGGTGGAGATCACGCTCGAAGAGGCCAAGGGGAAGGTCCCGGTGCTGGCGGGCGCGGGCGGGTACAACACGCACGAAGTGATCGAGCTGGCGCGCGAGCTGGAAAGCATGGGGGCGGACGGAATTCTCTCGGTCACGCCTTACTACAACAAGCCGACGCAGGAAGGGCTGTACCAGCATTACTGCGCGATCGCCGACGGGACGCGGCTGCCGATCGTTGTTTACAGCGTGCAGGGGCGCACGGGAGTCAACGTGGAGCCGGGAACGCTGGCGCGGTTGGCGAAGATCGGCAACATCGTAGCGTTGAAAGAGGCGAGCGGCAACATCGGGCAGATGGCCACGATCCTCAACGAAGTTCCGAGCGATTTCATCGTGCTCTCCGGCGACGACGCGATCACGATTCCGCTGGCGGCGCTGGGCGGACGCGGCATCATTTCGGTGGCGTCCAACGAGATTCCGGCGGAGATGACGCAGATCGCGCAGGCATGTTTGCGCGGTGATTTCGCGGCGGCGCGCGCGATTCAGGCGAAGTTCCTGCCGCTGATGAATGTCAATTTTGTGGAGAGCAACCCGATTCCGGTGAAGGCCGCGATGGCATTGATGGGCCTCGTGGAGCCGGTGTGGCGGCTGCCGATGGTGCCGCCGGGCCCGGCGAGCCTGGCGAAGATTGAGAAGGTGCTCGAAAGCGTCGGACTCCTGGTACATCATGCAAGCTGAGATCGAGCAGCTTTTCGAGAATCCTCCGTCGGAGTACACGGCGGAGCACAGGAATCTTTTTGGCGCCTTTCTGGCCGCGCTGACGGAGGGCCGGGTGCGCGCCGCCGAACCGGATACATCCACCATCACGGGGTGGCGGGTGAATGCCTGGGTCAAGCAGGGAATCCTGCTGGGCTTCCGGATGGGCGTGAATAGCGATATGTCGGTGGGCGCGCTCAGTTTTCGCGACAAGAATACGTACCCGATGCAGCAATTCGGCGCGGAGAAGAATATCCGCATCGTGCCCGGCGGTTCGAGCGTGAGGGAAGGCGCGTACCTGGGCAGGAATGTCACGTGCATGCCGCCGATGTACATCAACGTGGGCGCGTATGTGGACGACGGCACGATGGTGGATTCGCATGCGCTGGTGGGTAGTTGCGCTCAGGTCGGCAAACAATGCCACATTTCGGCGGCCAGCCAGATCGGCGGCGTACTGGAACCAGTGGGTGCACTGCCGGTGGTAATTGAAGATGAAGTACTGATTGGCGGGAACTGCGGCGTGTACGAAGGTACTGTGGTGAAGCGGCGGGCGGTGCTGGGAACGGGGACGATTCTCAATCGATCGACGCCCGTGTACGATCTGGTTCACAACACGATCCATCGCGCGACGGAGGAAGATCCGCTGGTGGTGCCGGAAGGCGCGGTGGTAATCGCGGGCTCGCGGGCAATCACGAACGGACCGGGTAGGGACTGGGGTATTTCCGTCTACACACCGGTGATCGTGAAATACCGGGATGCGAAGACGGATACAAGGATTCAACTCGAGGATCTACTAAGATAGAGTCTGCTTTGTCCCGAATCCTCATCGCAGACGACGACGTCATTCAACTCGACCTTCGGAAGATGGTGCTCGAATTTGCCGGGCACCAGGTGGATGTCGCAGTGTCGGCGATCGGGGTGATCCGTCATATCGAAAGCGAGCAGTCGGACCTCGTGATCATGGACCTGCGCTTCCCGAACGCGATCGGCCAGCCGGATGCGGGCGAGGGCATGGCGTTGATCCGGCGAATTCGCGAACTGGGCTGCGCCACTCCGGTGATCGTACTCTCGGGATGGCCGGAGGAGTTGTACGGCAAACCCGAAGAGAGCATGGTCTCGCGGATTTTGATGAAGCCGGTGATGACGCTGACGCTGTTGGAGACGATCCGCGAAGTGGTGGCGTAAGAGACTCCGGAGATCGCTCCCTGACGGTGATGTAGTGGGTGGCCGCGTTGCAGCGGGGCAAGCCGGCTGAAAGCCGGCTGCAGTCAGGATTGACTGCCCCACACTGCGGCACGAGACGGAATTACCGATTCTTTGTTGGTTTTCTTTGCGTCCTTTGCGCCTTTGCGAGACATGCTTTTGACTTTATGACTGGAAGCTTCTCTAACCGTGCATGCGAGCGTTACTGGCGATAGAGGGTGCGGTAGTGGCCGGTGACGGCGGCGCCGATGCCGGCTCCCACTCCGGCGCCGCCGGCGGTCAAGAGGCCCTTCGCGGGGCTGTCACCTTCATTGCGGAAGCGCTGACCGAGGGTTCCGTCCAATACGCCGCCGGCGGCTACGCCGATCGCGGCGCCCACTACGGTGCCAAATAGGCGGCCGCGGCGGGCGGGCTGGTAGACGCGGACAACGTCTGATTTCTCGATCGAGATCTCGCGATCGGCTTGCAGCGTAATTCTTGAATCGGTGACGCTTTCGAAGAGGCCTTCCACGCGCTTTTGATTGGACTGGATGACGCCGATCCGGTCGCCCTTGCGTAGCGATTTAAGATTGGTCCACTGTGCATCTTGCGCGTGGAGGGTAAGAGAGAATAGCAGCGCGACTATGGGGAAATATCTCATCATCGACTAACGCGCATTCTAGCGCGGCGAAGGCTCAAGGCGGTAGGATAATCCCATGTTGTTCCGCACGCTTGCCGGAAGTCTGATCTGCACGGTGCTCTCGCACGCGGCGCTGCTGCGCATTGAAATTAAGGAGCGCAGCGACGTTCCCAACTCGGCGTACGAGCAAATCGTCGGGCGCGCCTACTTCTCGGTCGACCCGGGACTGCGCGCCAATGCGGGCATTGTCGATTTGGACAAGGCGGCGCGCAATGCCGCCGGGCAGGTCGAATTCTCGAGCGATCTTTACCTGCTGCGGCCGAAAGCCCCGGCAGCGGGCAATGGAACCGTGCTGTTCGAGGTGTCGAATCGCGGCGGGAAGGGCGCGCTCGGCATGTTTAACCGCGGCGACCAGTTTCTGTTCGATCGCGGCTTTACGGTGGCGTGGATCGGCTGGCAGTTCGATGTGCCGGAGCGGCCGGAGCTACTGCGCCTGTATGCGCCGGTTGCGAAAGGCGTGACAGGGATCGTGCGCGCGGAGATCGTGGTGGACCGGCGCGAACTGACCCATTCGGTGGCGGACCGCAATCACCGCCCGTACGCCGTCCTGCGGCCCGACGATCCGGCGCTCGCGCTCACGGTTCGCGATCGCGTGGAGGGTCCGCGTAAGACGGTGCCGCGGGGCGACTGGCATATAGAGAACGGGACCACGGTCGCGCTGAAGGATGGATTTGAGCCGGGGCGCCTATACGAGCTGGTATATACGGCGCAGGATCCGCCTGTGGCTGGGCTTGGAATGGCGGCGATCCGGGACTTCATTTCCTATCTGAAATACGGCGGAGCGGAAGGAGTGCCGGTGAAGCGCGCGATCGGCTATGGCGTTTCGCAGAGCGGCCGCTTTCTGCGCGCGTATTTGTACGACGGCTTCAACCAGGACGAGAAGGATCGAAAGGTCTTCGACGGCGTGATGGCGCACGTGGCGGGCGCGGGGCGCGGCAGTTTCAACGTCCGATTCGCGCAGCCTTCGCGCGACGGGCATCCGTTCCTGAACACGCTGTATCCGACCGACATGTTTCCGTTTACGGACCTGGAGGAGACCGACCCGGCGACTGGGGCGAAAGGCGGCCTGCTCATCCACGCGGGCAAGGCCGATAATTGGCCGAAGATCTTCTACACCAACTCCTCCTACGAATATTACGGACGCGATGCGGCACTGATCCACAGTTCGCCGGATGGAAAGAAGGATGCGCCCCTGGCCGCCAACACCCGCGTCTATTTCTTCAACGGCGGGCAACATGGGCCGGCGGCATTCCCGCCGCCGCACAACGGCACGCAGAACAGCTCCAACCCGAATCCGTACACGTGGAGCCTGCGCGCCATGCTGGCGGAGATGAATGCCTGGATCACGGACGGGACGGCGCCACCGGCCTCGGTCTATCCGAAGGTGGCGGCCGACCAGGCGGTGGCGCCGGGGGCGGTGCAGTTTCCGAAGATTCCGGGCGTGACTTTCCCGACGCGTACGCAGCGCGCGTGGCGGGCCGACTATGGTCCGCAGTTCGCGGCGGGAATCGTGACGGTGGAGCCGCCGAAGCTGGGCGCGCCATTCCCCACGCTGGTGCCGCAAGTGGATCGCGACGGCAACGAGATGGGCGGCGTTCGGATGCCGGAGATCCAGGCGCCGCTCGGCACCTATACGGGCTGGAACCTGCGCGCGCCCGCAATCGGGGCGCCGGAAGAGATGTACAGCATGCAGGGATCGTGGATCCCGTTTGCGCTGACGCGCAAAGATCGCGAGGGGTCCGGGGATCCGCGACTCTCGGTCGAGGAGCGCTACCAGAGCCGCGAGGACTACCTGGAGAAGTTCGCGGCGGCCGCCAAATCGCTAGTCGCGGCGGGGTTCCTGCTTGAGGGCGACCTGCCCCAACTGCTCCGTCGTGGCGCCGCTGAATGGGACTACCTGCATCGATGAAGTGATCAGGCGGCGGGCGCGCTCGAAATCCTCTTTGAGTTTGGCGGTGATCTTGTCGGCCACGTCGGTGCTGGCGCCGCGGAACTTGGCGCCCAGGCTTTCCTGGGTGGTGGCCCAGATGACGTCGCCATCCTTATTGACCAGGCGGACGGCGGCGATGGCTTCGTGGCGGCGTTCGGCCGAGTGATCGCTTTCGCTTTCGCCGAAACCGACGCCGGCGTTGTAGCCGCCGCCCGTTTTGGTGCTGCGACCATTGCCCACGTTGGCGCGGGCATTCACGCTATCGGAGGAGCTGTGCACCTCGGTGAAGACCATGTCTTCGGCCGCGCCCTTCAAGATGGCATCGGCGCGCTCCTGGTTCTCGGTGAGGATGAACAGCTTGCTGGATTCCAGGCTGCTGAGCAGGATATCCCGCATTTGCGCCGCGGTTTCGCCGCCAGTGAGGCGGTCTACGTAGACGCGGTGAATTTCCAACAACTGCTTCAAGGAATTCTCTTCGATCGCGAGCGACGAAGGGGGCTTATCCGCAGCCACAGCGGACATCCCCGCGGCCAAAAGCACTAAAGCCCAACTCATCCTTTTCCTGCTTTCCGCGCCTCGCCATCCTGATATTCAATCCTGCGGCCGGTGCGCGCTTCCAGACTCGCCAGGACGGAACGAATATCACCCTTTTCCACGCGAATTACCAATGCCTGCTGCTTGCCTTCCTCATCCAGGTAGCCGATGGTGACGAAGTGCTTGCGTGTCTTGCTGAGCAGCAGAACGGGGGAAATCAAGACCGCTGCCGCGTACCTGCGGCTCACGTTCTGCCCGTACTCGACGGTATTGATTTTGTTGTAGGCAATGCCCAAGCCGTTCTTTCCGAAGTGAAAGAAGAGAGAATCGGCCCGGGTGAGGTCCAGGCGAAGGAAGGTCTTCGACGTGATGGAGGAAACAGTTCCGCCGGCGACCTGCACTTTGACGCCGGGCTCGGTCGCCGTCAGGGACAGCGCCAGTGCCAGGCACCCGATCGCGACTATGGATCTCGCTACCATTGCCAGTCACGGTAATAGTAGGGTGACAGATCGGAAAATCTCACTTAATATTTGCAGAAAAGATATGAGATCGCTCCCTTACGGCCGCGGTTCGCGGAGGGCGATGCAAGGGGCGGACTAGCAGCACTTGGCGCGGGCGTATTTGGCGCGGAGGCGCTCTTCGCTGAAGCGGCGCCACTCGGGGCCGGAATGGGTGACGCCATGGGCCGCGAGATGGCGCTGGTAGGCATTTTCATCGGCCAATTCGCGGAGGATGGCCAGGAGCAGGCGTCCGAGACGCTTCATAACTCCTCCGCGCGCAGTTGGGATACCACGAAGGGGGCTTCGTGGACACGGCGCTCGCCGGCGCCCCACAGGATGCCCGCCCAGACGCGCAGGGAATCCACCAGGATGACGGCTACCAGGACCATGAAGACGCCGCAGATGGCGGCATCCAGGCGGGCGTTGAAGATCAAGGTCTGGGTCGCCGCCGGACTGGCCGCCTTGCCGGCGCGCAGGGCTGCCTCCAGGCGATCGGCCTGCGACAGGAAGCCGATGGCGGGAATCGGGGAGAAAATCTTCTGCCAGGCGGCGGTGAAAGTTGCGCTGACCAGCCAGACCAGCGGGACGCAGGTGATCCACATGAATTTCGCGCCGTGCATTTTTAGCAGGATGGTGGTGGCGACACAGAGCGCGATCGCGGCCAGCAACTGGTTGGAGATGCCGAACAGCGGCCAGAGCGAATTGATGCCGCCGAGCGGATCGCGCACGCCCTGGATCAGGAAATAGCCCCAGGCGCCGACCACCACGGCGGAAGTGCCGACGACGCCGGGCATCCAACTGGTGCGTCCGAGGGGCGGGGCGATGTGGCCAAGCAGATCCTGGAGCATGAAGCGGCCGACGCGGGTGCCGGCGTCGATGATGGTCAGGATGAAGAGCGCCTCGAACATGATGGCGAAGTGGTACCAGAAGCCGATCACGGCCTGGCCGCCGCCGGAACTGGCGAAAATATGGGCCATTCCGAGGGCCAGCGAGGGAGCGCCGCCGGTGCGCGAGAAGAGCGACTGTTCGCCGACGTTGTGCGCGAGAAGCGCCATGTCGGCGGGCGTGACGGGAAAGCCCCAGGCGGTGATGGTCGCCGCGGCGGCCGCCGGAGTGGCGCCGACGATGCCGGCGGGGGAGTTGACCGCGAAGTAAATGCCGGGCTGCAACACGCAAGCGGCGATGATCGCCATGATGGCGACAAAGCTTTCGAGCAGCATGGAGCCGTAGCCCACGGGCCAGGCGTGGGATTCCTTGGCAATCATCTTCGGCGTGGTGCCGGAAGAGATCAGCGAATGGAATCCGGAGATGGCGCCGCAGGCGATGGTGATGAAGCAGAAGGGAAAGATCTTGCCGGCGAAGATCGGCCCAGTGCCATCGGTGAAGCGCGTGAAGGCGGGGAGTTGAAGTTCGGGGCGCACGAAGAGAATGCCGATGGCGAGCATGAGGACGACGCCGAGTTTAACGAAGGTACTGAGGTAATCGCGGGGTGCAAGCAGCAGCCAGACCGGGAGCGCGCTGGCGAGGAAGCCATAGAGAATGATGGCGAAGGCGATGGTCATCGCGCTCAGCGTGAAGACTGGGGCGAGGCTGGCCGATTCGCCGACCGCCTGGCCGGCGAAGATGCTGCCCATCACGAGCACGAAACCGATGGCGGAGCATTCCAGAACTTTTCCGGGGCGCCAGTAGCGCAGGTAGAGTCCCATGAAGATGGCGATCGGCATGGTGGCGGCGATGGTGAAGGCTCCCCAGGGGCTGCCTTTGAGCGCGTTGACGACGACCAGCGCCACCACCGCGAGCAGGATGACCATGATGAGCAGGACGGTGACCAGCGCGATGAAGCCGCCGACCTTGCCGATCTCTTCGCGCGCCATCTGGCCGAGCGATTTGCCGTCGCGGCGCATGGAAGCGAAGAGGATGACGAAATCCTGCACGGCGCCGCCGAGGCAGGCGCCGATGATGATCCAGAGCGTCCCGGGCAGGTAGCCGAATTGCGCGGCGAGCACCGGGCCGACGAGCGGACCGGGTCCGGCGATGGCGGCGAAGTGATGGCCGAAGACGATCCACTTGTTGGTGGGCTCGAAATCGTGGCCGTTCTGCGAGCCGCTCCGCGGGAGTGGCGCGTTTGTCGTTCAACATCATGACGCGGGCGGAAATGAATTTCGCGTAGAAGCGGTAAGCCGTAGCGTAGCTGCAGGCGGCCGCGAGGACCAGCCACAGGCTATTGATGTGTTCGCCGCGGCCGAGCGCGATGGTGCCGAGGCAGAATGCCGCCACGGAGGCGATGACTGCCCAGAAGAGATACCCCAAGAGCTTCACGCAATGAGTCTACTAAAAGGCGAGGGGACTTTTGTAGATCGCTCCCTCACGGTCGCGGTTCGGTGTGGACGTGATACGGGCAGCCCTCAGAAGCGGTGGAGGCCGCGGAGGAGGCTGTCGGTGCTGCCGCCGGAGCGGAGGGGGACGGCGTGGACCGGGGTCCAGGATTGGTCCATGGCGCCGATGTAGTGGACGCTCTTGCGATCGCTGCCCATGAGGATCACGGTGAGGTGCTTGTCCGGGTAGGCAAGGGCCTCATACTGCAATTCGCCGGTATCGCTCTGCCAGTGGTCGGTGGCGGGTTCGCCGAGTTTGAGGACCACCGCGGTGCGATCGTCGCGGCCGGTCAAGCCGAGATAGGTCTGGTCGCGGGTGGTGAAGACGACGCGGGGGCGCGAGACGTAGATCACGAAGACGGCCATCACGATGAATGCGATCACCGCTCCGCAAATCAATTTGATGGCCTTCCTGTCGGTGGCCGACGCGACGCGGATACCGACGATGGGGGCCGGCTCGCCGCGTTCGCCGCCGGAAATCGGCGTCGCACCGACGGCCACAGGCATTTCGATGACGCGTCGCTGGAAGGGCACGATCATGCCCCCCTTGTATTCCAGTTCGCGATTGAGGCCGACGATCAGGACAGGATCGTCGACGCGCGAGACCTCGCCAATGTAGCGCCGCGAAATCCAGATTTCAGCGCCGCTCTTGCAATTGAGCACCAGGATCTCGCTCCAACTCGCCTTACGGAAGAGCCACTCGTTGTGCTCGATGCCGATGATCGCTGGATAGAACGAGAAGGGACGCGTGACCAGGTGATCCAACTGCGGCGGGATGGGGGGAGAGGCCATGCGATGGTAATATCCTAAACCAGTTTACCGCCGAACCCGGCTACTTACGGCCCAAAAGGCGCAGTCGGACGCTGAAGGCGCGGGCCTGGCCGCGGCCATACGTCAGAAATTTCGGAGTGCCCTGAACATTCTCCACAACGTTGGGATTGAGGTTGCCGGTGATGTTGTTGTAGCCGAAGCGCCAGGCCCAGAGGTAGTGCAGCGCGCGGAAGCGTCGCTCGAAGTGCAGGTTGACGTTGAAATAGTCGGGATAGCGGCGGGAGTTCGGGCGGCCCACCAGAAAACCTTCTTCATCCACTACATTGAACGGGAAGCCGGTGCGGTATTCCGCAAGATACGCGGCGGTGGTATTGCGGACCAGGAATTCGAGGGGGTGCGGCAACATATGCTTGGGAAGCGGCGCCCAGCCCCACATGTGAACGCGGTTGGGCGTATCCCAGGCAAATGGACCGGGCATTTGCGGAGCGAAGATGGGATTCTCCAGGCTGTAATCGACGGCGGCGTTCGTGCGCGTGCTGGAGCGCGTATAGCCGAGAAACCATTCGAACTGGCCGGCAAAGGTGCGGCGGATCGCGAAATCGGCGGCGTCGTAGCGGTCGTGCCGGGCATTCTTGAGGACGAACACCGCGCCATCGTAGAACATAGGGCCAATCTGCGGAGCGGTGGTGGCGAAGACAAATCCGTCGCCTCCCTGGCGCCAGGTGTAGCCTGCCTTGCCATAGAACTCGAAGGGCAGTTTGCGCTCCACGGTGACATTGGCGGTCTGGTACCGTGGCGTGGAAAGCGCGTGGTCGTTTACCTGGAAGGACGTGGCGACCGGGCCGTGAACCACGCCGCCCGGCAGGTAGAACGTCGAGAGGCTGATCTGGTCCTGCTGGCGCGCGATCAGGCCGAGACTGATGGCGTCGTAATAGATGCCCCAGCCGGCGGAGAACTTGGTGTCGTGCAATTTACGGGGCGCCCAGGCGACAGCGGCGCGCGGAGCGACTTCGAGATCGCGGACGATTTCGTTCCACTCGGCGCGGATGCCGGCCTCCAGGGTGACGCCGTCGGTGGGCGACCAATGATCCTGAATGTACTGGGCGGCTTCCAGATTCTTGCGCGCCTGGAAGGGCATGCCGGCGAAAGCGACTGTGCGGGCGATGGAGTCATCGGCGCGCAGCACTTCGTAATCGTGTCGCGCCACCTGCTGGTGGAAGCTCTCGTGTTCCAGATCCACCCCGAACTTGAGGTGATGGGTACCGTAAAGGTGGACGGTGGGCAGGAAGAGGTTGGCAGCGAGCTGCTGGCGATACCAGTGGCGATTGACGGCGCTGAAATAGTTGCCGCGATTGCCGAACGGGGTGATCTGGTAGATGTCGGGACCCTGCGACGGATTGTGGAGCAGACCGCGGGTGTCCGCGTAGCCGATATCGAGCAGAGCTCCGCCGAAATAATGCTGATCGCGGATGGTGCTCATATAGAGCGTCTGCCGGATGTTGGTGGTGGCCTCGGCGGGAGTGAGGATGCTGAGGCCAAACCGGTTGGTGTCGGCGAGGTTGTAGAGGAAGCTGGCGGTAAGGATATTGGCGGGAGTGATGTTGAACTGGAAGCGCGAGAGATCGCTGACGGTAAGGCCGCTGGTGCGGTTCTGGCCGTTGGGCAGGCCGTGCACGCTATCCACGTTGTAGAAGGCGTCGAGACCGTTGTGGAACCAGGCGCGCCCTTTGACGATGGGGCCGGAGAACTCCACTCGGGGCGTCCATTTGTTGATGTAGATTCCGTTGTCGCTGGTGACGCCGGGGATAAAGTTGGTTCCGCCGAAGCGAAAGCGATCGTCGCCCATGCGGGTCTTCAAGTCGAGAACACCGGAGGAGCCGCGTCCGTTGTCGGCGGAATAACGGCTGTTTTCGAGGTCCATGGACTGAATGCTCTCGAGGTTGAGGCGGGTCTCGAGGCGGCCCGTGACGGGGTCGGACATGTTGAAACCATCGAGCGTGTAGTTGGCCTGGTTGCTATCGCCGCCGTTGAAGTGGAGGCGGCCGGCGGCATCCTGCACGACCCCGTTGAACAGGGGGAGCGCATTGCGGTAATCCTGCGGCGCGGGATACGGGACGCCCTGGATTTCGGCCGCGGATAGTTCCTTGCGCTCGGAGGTTTCTTGCGGATCGATGGCCGGTGGTGAGTAGGTGACGTCCACCTTGTCGGCGAATTCCTGCTGGTGATTGAGGCGGATGGTGAGTTGGCTGGCGCCGGGTTCGAACTGCTGCACGGGGTTTGTGTAGAGGAAGAAGCCGAGGCGTTCGACGCGGACGGAATACTCTCCGTCGCCGGGCAGAGTGGCGCGGAAGTTGCCCGCGGGGTCGGAGAAGGCGTTTACGGCGAGCCCGGCGGGGGAACGCAACTCCACGCGAGCTCCGGCGATTCCGGCGCCGTTCTCATCGACCACACGGCCCAGTGATGGACACCTCGGCGTGCAATGCGGCGTACGAGAACAGAAATCCGGCAAGGAGTCGCGCGATGGATGCCGCAGACAGGGACAAACCTCCTTGTACAGGATACACCTCACCCATGCGCGGTTACCATTTGAGTGGGTGTCCTGGGACCCCATCGTTAGATAGGGTGGAGGCAGCTAACCAAAAAAAATGGGGAGCCCGAAGGCTCCCCATTTTTGGAGGTAGTCGCGGTCAGAGCTTAGAAGATGAGCTTGGCCGAGATCGTGATGCTACGCGGATTGCTGGAGAAGACCTCTGACGGATTGTGGAACACGGAGGTGGAGGGAATCGTGAAGTTGTGAACCGCCGTGCTGGTGAACCCGATGGGAGCGACGTCACTGAGGTAGCCACCGACATATTGCGGATGGTTGATGACGTTGTAGAAGCGCCCCGCGAACTGGAACTTGTAGTTTTCCTTGAAGTTGAATGACTTGGCAAGGGTGACGTCGAAGTTGTTGGTCGCGTTGAGGCGTTCGGTATTGCGGCCGGCGGTGCCGAGACCACCCTTGGGGGTCGTCACGTAGCCGGCGTTGGGATTGTTGATCAGGAACGCGACGGTGTCGCCGGCGCTGTTCTTGAGAGGCGTGGTACCGGAACCGATGAGCGGGTTGCCGCCCGCGTTAACGTAAGCGCGGTCGCCGCCGGAATCTCCGTTCAGGTTGGAATCGGCGCCGCTCTGCACGGTGAACCAATTGCCCGTCTGGTAGGTGTAAATGGGAGCGATTTCCCAGTTGCCGACGACGTTCTTGAGCATCCAGTTCTTGGAGCCCTTATACCAGGGCGTGTCGTACAGCATGGCGAAAGTGACGCGATTGCGATGATCGAGCGCGGAGTTGGCGCGATCTGCGCTCAGATTGCGGATGTTCTGCGGCCGCCGCGGAGTGGTGTACGTGCTGAAGACTTCCGCGGTGGAATCGTCGATGTTGTGGCTGAAGGTATAAGCGCCTACGAACTGGAGACCGTTGGAGAAGCGGCGCGTGACCTGGTTGGCCCAACCGTGATAGGTGGAATTGCCCCAGGGCTGATAAGAGGTGATGATGCCCGTAAAGCCGGCCGCGAGGTAGGCGGGATCGACATTTCCGGAAGCGTTGAATGCCGCGGTCAGCTTGGAGAGCGAAGTCGTCAGGCCGTTAAGGGTGGCCTGGCTCGGAGCCGAGGTATAGAACGGCAGAGCGTTGGCTCCATTGACCACAGGGACGCGGTTCAACTGCGCCTGCACGGGCAGGTGGATACCGCGGGTGCCCAGGTAGCGGCTCTCCACGGTATAGTTTTCGTGGAAGACGTGCTGGATGCCGATGTTCCATTGCAGGGATTCGGGACGCACCTGGTTGGGAACGTAGCCGCCTGTCCCCGCACGAGCCTCAGCCTGAGTCAAGGCTGCGGAGCTGGCGTTGGGCGCGATACCGCCGTGGGCAAGGAAGCCGGACTGATCGAGGCCGGTCACATCCACCGTGGTGGTGGCCTGCGGAGGCAGGGTGAGCAAGCCGAAGTTGTCCACCAGGACGTCAAAGCTGCGGCCGAAGCCGGCGCGGATCGAGGTCTTGCCGCTGGTACCCGGCGAGTAGGCCAGGCCGACGCGCGGCATCCAGGCGTTCTTCATGGCACTCGGTTTCTGGAACACGAGGAGGCCCGGAACATTGGAAATCGCGTTGCGGGTCTGGAGGGTCTCGCTATACGGCACGGTCTGATATTCGTAACGCAGACCGAGGTTGACCGTGAGGTGTTGGGTGGCCTTCCACGTATCGTTCACATAGAGGCCGGTGAAGATGCGGTCGCCGTAGTATTCGGAGTTGCCCAGCGAGCGCTGCGCGATGTAATCCGGATTGTAATCGAACAGGTAGTCGGAGAGGTAGCTCCATTCGTAGTCGCCGCGCGAGCGCTGCGTGAAGAACTGCGGGGAGATCTGCTTCCAACCGTCGAAGCCGAATTTCAGGGTGTGCTTGCCTTTGACCCAGCTCACGTTGTCGGTGAGCTGATACTGGTTCTGGATTCCGCCCTGCGGCGCGTTGCCATCAGGACCAAGCTGAGCGTTCAGTTCGAAGATGTTGACGTTGGGGAACTGATCGAGGCCCGGCCACTTGTAATCGCCGGCGGAATAGACGTTGTAGTAGCGGTTGAATCCGAGGCGGAATTCATTGGTGACGGTGGGTGTGAAGGTATGGAACTCGGAGATCGCGACCAGGTAGTTGTTGACCGGCACGGTTTGATAGAAGACCGGTAAGCTGGCCGCGGTATCGATGGAACCCTGGCGATTAAGGATGAAGCGGCCGCGCAGGCTGTCCTTGTCGGAGATGTTGAAATCGATTGCGCCGACGCCTGCCTCATTATTGGTGAAGGCGGGGGAGCTGATGCCGAGCAGGCCGATTTCGACGGGCTTGGCAGACGCAACCTGATTTCCGAGGCTGGCGTTACCCGGTCCAACCAGCGGATAGCCGCCGACGCTGGCCGCGGAAGCCGCCGAGCCGGCCGTGCCCAGATACTGCTTCAACTGGTTCATATTGGTCTGGTTGAAGCCGGGGGTGGAAGAGTACGAAGCGATCGTGTTCCAACCGGCGGCGGTGGGCGCATACAGTTGGCCGGCCGAAGAACTGTTGCCGATGGGGTTGTATTCGTACAGGCCGTAGAAGAAGAGCTTGTTCTTCTTAATGGGGCCGCCGACAGAGCCGCCGAAACGGTTGTTGTCATAGCGCGGGTGCAGGGGGTCGCCATTGACCATCGAGAGATTGTCAGCGGCGTTGAAGTTGCGGTTTTGCAGATATTCGTAGGCCGTGCCATGGATGGAGTTGGTGCCGCTCTTTACGACCTGGTTGAACTGGCCGCCGGAAGAGTGACCAAACTCCGGAGAAATCTGATTCTGCTGCACGCTGAATTCGGACACAGCATCGTTGGGGATAGTTACCAGCGGTCCGGTGACGCTGCCGCTATTGTTATCGACACCTTCGATGGTGAAGTTGTTGTTACGCGGACGCTGTCCGCCGACCGAGGGACCGGAGCCCAGGCCGATGGCGCCACTGGTGCCGACGCCGGCGTTGAGCAGCGAAAGGTTGATCACGCCGCTTCCGCCGGAAGCGATCGGAAGATCCCCGATGGACGTTGCGGTGAAAGAGTTCTGCACCGCCGCGGTGGTGGTGTCGATTGTGGCTCCAGAAGCGGAAACCTCGACCGTCTCCACATTGGCTCCGACATCGAGCTTAACGTTGTTGGTGGCGATCTTGTTCAACTCCACATTGACGGACCGGATTTGCGCCTTGGTAAAGCCGGGGGACGTCACGGTAATCGTGTAAGTCCCGATTGGCAGGTTCGCAATCCGGTACTCGCCGGTGCCACTGGATTTCGTGTTGGTTTCGACGCCGGTGGCATCGTTCTTAGCGACGATGGTCGCATTCGGGATGGTCGCGCCACTGGCATCAAACACCGTGCCCGCGAGATCGCCGCTTACGGTCTGGGCGAAGCTGACGAGGCAGGCGGCCAAGGCGAACAGTATCAGGCCGAGGAGCCGCAGTTTGTTGTTATTCATAGTTCAACTACCTCCGTTAAAAATTCCAGCAGTTCACACGTGCTCTGCTACAAATGTGTTAGCTGCGGTATGGGCCTTACCATAGCAAGTCGTTTACCACGTTAATTCTGAGTTAATAGTTGCTGATTTGTAAAGGTTTACCTTATTAGCTCTGTCTGGTTACAGACAGCACACAATCCTGAGCACCACTTGCTTTGGGGGTATTACAGCCCAGGCATGGGTCATATCACCCGGTAAATCGTTGAAGGATTTAGGAGTTAAGAGTCCTATGACATTTAAAACTCGATAATACTGTTACAGGTAGGAAGCTGGCCAAACCAGGAACTCAAAGTGGCCAGTACCTTTGTACGAGTGAAGTGAGATTTCACTCCATCGGGCAGGGTGGAATCCCGACACCGGCGTCTTCCAGCGCGGCTCCCACGCGGAGCAGGAGCGCCTCTTCGAAGGCCGGGCCGATGATCTGCAGCCCGAGGGGAAGTCCCGCATTACTGAGGCCGCAGGGGATGGAAAGTGCCGGATAACCCAACGCATTGATGCCGCGCACGAGGCGAGTGGTTGCCAGACGCACGTCTTCCTCGATTCCGCCGAGCCTCACAGTGGTGTCACCGATGCGCGGAGCGGTGTTGGGAGTGGCGGGCGCGATGATGCACTCGACCTGATTCCAGAGCTGGTCGAATTCGCGGCGCATTTTGCGGCGAAGGCGTTGCGCGTTGACGTAATCGGCGGCCGCGACGAGGCCTCCCTGGTCGAGCAGCGCCAGGACGTCGGGACCGAAAAGCGACCGGTCGGCGAGGTGAGGGGCCACGACGGCGGCGGCCTCGGCCAGCAGGATGATGCGCGCCACGGCATTCAATGCGGCAACGTCGGGCAGTTGCACGGGGATGATGTGCGCGCCGAGCGATTCGGCGCGAGCGATGGCGCCGCGCACGGAGGATTCGACGTCGGGGTCGAGGCGCTCGAAGTAGAAGTTCTCGGGAAAGCCGATGCGCAGGCCGCGGACGGAGCACGGCTCGTCGGGAACATAGTCCACCACGGGATGGCGGGAAGAGGTTGGGTCGTGGGGATCGCGGCCCGCGATCGCGTTCAATGCGATGGCGGCGTCGCGAACGGAGCGCGTGAGCGGTCCGACGTGATCGAGGCTGAAGCCGAGGGGCAGGACGCCATAGCGGCTCACCCGGCCATAGGTCGGTTTCAGGCCGACCGTTCCGCAAAATGACGCGGGAATTCGAATGGAGCCGCCGGTATCGCTGCCGAGGGCCATGTAGACGATTCCGGAGGCCACGGCCGCGCCGGATCCGCCGCTGGAGCCGCCTGGGCTGTGTTGCAGATTCCAGGGATTGCGAACCGCACCGAAGTGCGGATTGGCGGAGGTGATGCCGTAGGCAAGTTCGTGCATATTGAGCTTGCCGAGCATAACAGCGCCCGCAGCGTGCAGCCGGGTGACCACGGTGGCATCGGTCGAAGGGATAAGTCTCTCGTAAACTTTGGAGCCGGCGGTGGTGCGAACGCCTTTGGTGGCGAAGAGATCTTTCACCGCGATCGGGATGCCGTGGAGCGGCCCGCGATCGGTTCCGGTTGCCAGTTCGGCGTCGGCGGTGCGCGCCTGATGCATGGCCTGCTCGGTAGTCGCGGTGATGAACGCGCGCAGATCATTGTGACGATCCATGCGGGAGATGGCGGCGGTGGTGAGTTCCACGCTGGAGACGCGGCGCGCTCGCAGGGCTTCGGCGGCGTTGAGAATGGTCACTCGGCGTCCCCGTTGAGATGCAGTTCCAGGTCCGGCTCGAGATCGGGCGTGAGGTCCTGGATCAGCGGGCGGAAGGTCTCCTCAAGCGCTGAGAGCGCAGGCGTGATGCGATCCAGCTCACGCGCGGTAAGGGGAAGCTCGTGAGCTTCGGCGATGCGCTTCCAATCTTTCATCAGAACTACGATAGCGAATCCCGATCGCCGTGGCGCGCGGTCCACTCGGCGCCGGCCAGCACGACCATGGCGGCGATAAAGCTCCACAGCAGAATCGCGACGGAATGGCGGAAGATGGAATACTCGCGCTCGAGCTTGGCCTGGAGGTAGGGTGCGACCGCCAGGTTCACGTACTTCAACGCCTCCAGCACCAGTCCGACGTAGATGGCGGCCGGGGCAACGCGGGCGGGAGAAATCTTGCGATTGGGAAGCAGCCAGTAGATCAGAAACAAGGCCAGGATGGAGATCGGCACCGCGGCGATTTTAAAGATCAGCAGGTTGAGGAAGGATTGCGCCGGGCCCAGGACACTCCAGGCGGCCACCCACTGCTTGTTGAACGCTGTAAACATCAGCGAGAGCAGGGCGAGAGCGCCGCAGAGGAAGATCATGCCGAGGGCGATCATTTGGTTCATGATGTACGAACGGTTCTTGGTGACACCCCAGGCGCGGTTGAGCGCGACCTCGAGTGGCTCGAAAATGCCGTTCGCCGTGAACAGAAGCAGCACCATGCTGGTGAGCTGTAAGCGGCCCTGCAGTGCCAGGTTGCGTTTCAGAAAGCCGGCGAGCTCGCCGGGAAAGTAATCGTTGAGTGCGAGGTAAATCGCATCTTCCGCCGCCGGCCAGTGGAGCACGTTGCGGCAAAGGGACAGCATCACGTTGAGGAAGGGAAAGAACGAGAGCAACACGCTGGCGGAAATCGCGAGCGCATAGACGTGCGCCTCGGTCGCCATGACATAACGCGCGGTCGGGCGGATCATCTCCAGGCGTTCGCGGTGTTCGGGGTTCAGCAGGGACAAATCCTAGAGTAGCGTGACTACGGGATACAATCGAACCTTGAAACTGGCGATAATCGGCTACGGCAACGTGGGGCGCGCGCTGACGCGCATGCTGCGCGACAAACACAAGGAGTTTCCATTCACGGTCACGGGGATTCATACCCTGCGGCATGGAACAGCGGCCGACCCGGCCGGATTGCCGGCGAAAGTAACGGAAGCCGCGGAGTTCGGGCCGCGCGCGGCATCGGTGGAGGATTTCCTGGATGCCGCGGACGCGGACGCGATGGTGGAACTGACCACCCTCAACCCCTCCACAGGCGAACCCGCGATCGGCCACATTCGCGCGGCGCTCCGGCGGCGGATGCACGTCGTGACCGCCAACAAGGGGCCGATCGCGCACGCCTATGCGGCACTGCGCGATGAGGCGGCGCGGGCTGGAGTCGGCTTCCGTTTCGAATCGAGCGTGATGGATGGTGCGCCGGTGTTCAACCTTTGGAGGCACACCATGCCGGGGGTCAAGGTCCTCGGGTTCACCGGTGTGCTGAATTCGACGTCGAAGGTGGTGATCGAGACCATGGAGCGCGGCGGGAGCTTTGAGGATGGACTGGCGGAGGCGCGGCGCATGGGGATCACCGAAGCGGATGGCGCGTATGACGTGGAAGGCTGGGATTCGGCGGCGAAGACGGCCGCGCTGGCCAACGTGCTGATGGACGCCCGTACCACGCCGCAACTGGTATCGACGAAGGGCATCACGCGGTTGACTCCGGAACGGATGGCGCAGATGGCGCGCGAGGGCAAGACCGTGCGCCTGGTGAGCCGCGGACGGCGTACAGCGGGCGCAGTTTCCCTGCGGGTGCGCGCCGAAGTTCTGGATCGCGGCGATCTGCTGGCGTCGACACCGGGCACCAGCAACCTGATTTTGTTCCACACCGATTTGATGGGTACCTTCGGCACGGTATCGATTGAGCCGGGCGTGGAGCAGACGGCCTACGGAGTCTTCAGCGACCTGGTGATAACGACCCGCGACCGTCAGTGAGCGATCTCTTGACTGGAATTAAGAGCGGGTTGGATCGAGCCGGACAAAAGGCAGCGGGTAGAGCGCGTTGCGGCGCGGGTTTTCAGGATCGTACAGGACGCACAACAGTTTTCCTGCTTCCGGCATTTTGCACATATCCGCGCGGCCCTTCAGGGTGGTGCCGTCGGGCAGTTCAAATTCATATCGAACCGCGTATTGTTTGGACTTGCGGAATCCGGTCATACGGCCGGCCGTGGGACGGCCCTCCGCAAGCAGCCGCATCTGGCGCGCGACCTGCACCGCAATAAGCGCGCCGCCGCCGGCCAACAAGGCGCTGAACAAATAGGGAAACCAGGCGGGCAAACCACTCCAGGGCCAGTCCACCGGATGGCTGATCTCCGGCCGGGACGGCACGAACCGGACCGACAGCGGGGCACCCTCCTTCAGTCCGCGCCACTGACTGAGCGGAACACCGACGGAGTGACTCAGTATGGCGCTGCGGTAGTTGAACCGGTAAGTCACGCGGGGTTCGCGCGATTTATCGTTGTTGCGCCAGACGCGAGTGATCACCGCATCCGCCGTGATGCCCTGCTGGTCGAGCAACCGCTGCTCCTGCTGCTCGCGGCGGACGGTGCGCGCGAAAAAGATGCCGGCAGCCAGGGCTCCTGCAAAAAGCACACCGGCAAGGCAGGCGACCACGAGGCCCCGGTTGGAGAGACGCACGGGGCGGATCGAAGATTTTCCGAGGCGATCGGGCGGTGACCAATTCTGGTTGCTGCTCATGGATGCCAGTTGTCCAGAATGATATCAATTTGATGGAGCGTCGTTAAGGTCGCGGTATTGTAGTCCTCGGGACTTGATTTGAAGACGCGATACAAGTGGACGGTGGTCGGGCTGCTGTGGTTCGTGTGCCTGTTCAACTACGCGGACCGGCAGGCCATCTTTTCGGTGTTCCCGCTGTTGAAGGCGGAGATGCACCTGAGCGACGTGCAACTGGGCTACGTGGCCTCGTCGTTCATGTGGGTCTACGCCGCGGCGGCGCCGTTCGCGGGCCTGGCGGGCGACCGGTTCCGGCGGAAATCGGTGATCCTGGGCGGACTGATCTTCTGGTCGCTGATCACACTGGCGACGGCGCTGGCCACGCGTTACTGGCACCTGGTGCTTTTCCGCGCGCTGGAAGGGTTGGGCGAGGCATTCTACTTTCCGGCGTCGATGTCGCTGATCAGCTCCTGGCACGGCAAGGAGACGCGCTCGCGCGCCATGAGCTGGCATCAATCGAGCGTGTACGCCGGCACCATCGCGGGCGGAACCGCGGCGGGCTTTCTCGCGGAGCGTTTCGGATGGCGCAGCGGGTTCTACCTGTTCGGCTCGCTGGGGGTGATTCTCGGGCTGGTGCTGCTGGTGCTGCTCAAGGAACCGCCAGAGGAAACGCCGCGCGAAGAAGAGAAGTTCCAGTTCGGCAGCGCCTGGCGCGACGTGCTGCGCAACCCGATGGCGGGCGCGCTGATGGCGGTCTTCATCTGCGCCAATTTCGTCGCGGTGGTCTTCCTCACCTGGCTGCCCTCTTATTTGAATCGCAACTTTCACATGAGCCTGACCATGGCCGGTTTCAGCGCGACCGCGTACCTGCAGGTGGCGAGCGTGCTCGGAGTCCTGACCGGCGGCATGGTGGCCGACGCGTGGGTGCGCAAGGACCGCCGCGGGCGCATGTTCACGCAAGCCGTCGGATTGTTCGCCGGGGTTCCGTTCCTGCTGCTGACGGGCTGGGCGTTCCAGGTGACGGTTTTCGTGTTCGCCGCCATCGGTTTCGGATTTTTCAAGGGAATGTACGACGCCAACATCTGGGCGTCGCTGCATGACGTGGTGCCTCCGGGAAGGCGCGCGACGGCGGTCGGCCTGATGAACTCGATCGGCTGGCTGGGCGGCGGCGTGGCGCCCGTGGCGATCGCGTCGGCGTCGGGCGTTTGGGGAATGGGCGTGTGCCTGAGTGCGACGTCGGCGGTCTACGCGCTGGCGGGTTCGCTGCTGGTGCTGGGATCGGCCCGGTGGATGCGAAAGGGTGTGACGCGTGCTGCGTGAGGACGGACGATACTGCGATGGCTGCGGCCAGAAGCTGCCCCCAATGGCAAAGCTCGGGCAGCAGACGATGTCGAAGGAGGAAGCGCGGGAGTATGGCTCTCAGGCGGAACAGAATGCCGACGGCACGGTGACGATCGATCTCGTGCCTGGCCTGCCGGATCCAGCGGGCGGAGCGGATGAAGGGGAGATGATCAAAACGAAGCCGCCCAGCGGTACTGATATCCCGTAGTATTATGAAAGTTGGAATTTGAGTGGCACGACGCCAAAGCTGAGGCCAACCTGCAAGCTCATGGCGTGAGCTTCGATGTGGCGAAGACGGTATTCAAGGACCCTTTTGCTATCGAGCGCCTGGAGATCGCGAAGACTATGGCGAAGCTCGTTTTGTCGTCATCGGCATGGCGGAGGGTAACGCAGTGCTGTTTGTAGCCTTCACGGAACGCGAGGACCGCATTCGCATTATTTCAGCGCGGAGGGCAACACAAAATGAGGAAGCCGACTACGTCCAAAACAGTTAATCCACTCCGTCCAATGACCACCGAGGCAATTGAGCGAGCCGCTCGTGCGGATCGCGACGCACAACCGCTGAGCGATACCGACCTGAAGAGAATGCGGCGGACTCCGCAAGCGAAGATTATTCGCCGCGCTTTGGATCTGACGCAAGAGGAATTCGCAGCCCGCTACCACATTCCCCTTGGCACCCTGCGAGATTGGGAGCAGGGCCGCGCAGAACCGGACCAGCCGACTCGTGCGTATTTAACACTCATCGCCCGCGATCCCGACCATGTGAACCGGACATTGAATCCAAAGGCGAGCTGACATTCCAACCCTCAATGAAAATCATGTGAGTCCGCCGTCGCGCCGTTGGGCAGGCCTGCGATGCGGCCGGCCTTCACCGAAACCACGCCGTCCTGATTTTGCAGGATGCCATCGATCATGAGGAAGCGCTCGCCGAGCACTTCAAACTTATAGCGATCGAAGACCGGCGGAGCCACGATCGCGTTCATGATGCCCGTCTCATCCTCCATGCTGAGGAAGACGAAGCCCTTGGCGGTGCCCGGACGCTGGCGCACGATCACGCTGCCGGCGATGCGCACCACACTGCCATCGCGAACTGCGCGCCAGGTGCATCGCGGGCACCACGCCGAGCGCGTTCATCTCGATGCGGCGCCACGCCATCGGGTGCTTGCCCACGGTCAGGCCGGTGCCGCGGTAATCGGCCCACAGGCGCTCTTCGTGATCCATGGGGACGAGCGGCGAGGGCTCGCCCGTCTCTTCCAAATGCGCAAGCAGCGGACCGACCGGCAAGATAGCGCGCTGCGATTGCCAGAGCGCGTCACGGCGGTGCTGCTTTTCGAGCGGATTCAAGGCGCCGATTTCGGCCAGGCGATTCAACTCGTCCTTGCGCAACCCGCGGACGCGGACGGCGAGATCGTCAACGCTGGTGAACTGCCGCTCAGCACGCGCGCGCAGGATGGCCTGGCCGGTCTGCTCGCGGAGTCCGCGCGCATATCGCAGTCCCAGGCGAATGCAGCGGTCGGACACCACCATGCACGGCCACTCCGATTGCGTCACGTCCACGGGCAGCACGCGCAGGCCGTGGCGCTGCGCATCTTTAATCAGGATGGCGGGCGAATAAAATCCCATCGGCTGGTTATTGAGCATCGCGCAGGTAAATTCGGCGAGACGGTGGCACTTCAGCCACGCGCTGGCATAGGCGAGCAGCGCGAAGCTCGCGGCGTGCGATTCGGGAAATCCATAGAGCGCGAACGACGTGATGGAGCGGACGATGGCCTCCTGCGATTGCCCGGTGATGCCGTTGCGCGTCATGCCTGCGCGCAGCTTGACCTCGATCTCCTGCATGCGCTTTTCGGAACGCTTGAAGCCCATGGCGCGGCGCAATTCCTCCGCCTCGCCGCCCGAGAATCCTGCCGCGATCATCGCCATGCGCAGCAACTGCTCCTGAAACAGCGGGACGCCGAGCGTGCGGCGCAGCACGGGCTCGAGCGAAGGATGCAGGCAATCGACCGCTTCCCTGCCCTGCCGGCGGTTCAGGTACGGGTGCACCATTTTGCCGACGATGGGGCCGGGGCGAATAATCGCCACCTGCACCACCACGTCGTAAAAGCGCACTGGCTTCATGCGCGGCAGGCAGGACATCTGCGCGCGGCTTTCCACCTGGAACATGCCGATGGTATCGGCCCGTTGCAGCGCGCCGTACACTTTCCGGTCGTCCTGCGGAAGGTGCGCGATGTCCACGTCGGGGCACATCTTGAGGCAGTCCTCGATCACCGCCATCATGCCGAGTCCGAGCAGATCGACCTTGACGATGCCGAGATCGGCGCAGTCTTCTTTATCCCACTGCACGACGACGCGGCCGGGCATCGTGGCCGGTTCCAGCGGGACCACGGAATCGAGCGCGCCCTGGCAGACGACCATGCCGCCCGAGTGCTGGCCGAGGTGGCGCGGCAGGTCCTGCGCCATCTGGTAGAGCTCGAAAAATTTGCGCACGCGCGGGTTGTCGATATCGAAACCGGCCTCGCGGAACTGGCGATCGGTGGTGTCCTTGGGGTCCTTCCATTCCCAGGCGCGGACCAGTTTGGTGAGATTCTCAAGCGTCGAGATTTCAAAGCCCAGCGCCTTGCCGACTTCGCGCGCGGCCGAGCGTCCGCGATACGTGATCACGTTGGCGGTCATGGCCGCGCCGAGTTGGCCGAAGCGCTGATAGACGTACTGGATGGCCTGCTCGCGCTTATCGCCGCTGGGCAGATCGATATCGATATCGGGCCACTCGCCGCGCTCTTCGCTGAGGAAGCGCTCGAAGAGCAGGTCCATCCCGACGGGGTCCACCGCGGTGATTTCGAGCGCGTAGCAAACGGCGCTGTTGGCCGCGCTGCCGCGTCCCTGGGCGAGAATATCGTGCTCCTTGCAGAAGCGCACGATGTCCCACACGATCAGGAAATAGCCGGCCAGGCGGAGCTTTTCGATCATCGCGAGTTCGCGCTCCACCTGGAGGCGGGCGCGCTCGTAATACGGGCGATAGCGGCGGCGCGCGCCTTCGTCGGCCAGCTTGCGCAGGAAGCTGATCTGGGTTTCGCCATCGGGGACCGGGTAGCGCGGGAACTCGTAGCCGAGATCGGCGAGCGTGAAATCGAGGCGCGAAGAGATCTCGATGGTGTTGGCGATGGCCTCCGGCAGATCGGCGAAGAGGCGCGCCATTTCGTCGGGAGTTTTCACGTGCCGCTCGTTGTTGCGCTCCAGCAGGCGTCCCGGCGGTGGCGAGCGTGACCTTATTGCGAATGCAGGTGAAGACGTCGAGCAGTTCGCGCTGCGCGGGAATGGCGTACGCGGGCTGGTTGGTGGCGACGATCGGGATGCCAAGGCGGCGCGCGCAGCTCGACGGTCCGCTGATTGCCGGCCTCTTCTTCGCGATTGCAGTGGCGCTGAAGTTCGGCGTAGAGATTCCGGCGGCCGAAGATCTCAAGCAGTCGCTGGTCGGGATGCGGAGTGATGCAGAGCAGCCCGCGGGAGAACTCGGCGAGCTCTTCGAGGGTAGCGGCGCCTTCCCCTTTGGGCGCGCGCAGTTTCATGCGCGTCACCAGGCGGCAGAGATTCTGATAGCCTTCGCGCGATGTCGCCAGCAGCGGATAGGTGAGTCCATTGGTGCAGGTGATCTCGCTGCCGATGTGGGCGCGGACCCCGGCCTTTTTGGCGGCCAGGTGGAAGCGCGGCGAGCCGTAGACGCCGTTGCGATCGAGCAACGCCATCGCCGGCATGCCGAAATTCGCGCACGCCCCGGCAAGTTCCTCGGGCAGGCAGGAGCCTTCGAGAAAGCTGAAAGCCGAGCGCGCGTGAAGTTCAACGTAAGGCGGAGGCATAATACGCAGCCGCGACCGTCAGGGAGCGCTATCCTGCACCAGATCGTGTCGCACCGCTCCCTGACGGTCGCGGCTCGTTGGATGCTTCTCTCAGTCATAACTCCCCTCCACAAACCACCCTCGCGGCTCGCAGTAGATCCGATAGAGCGCACCATCGGAGAGGGAGATGTCCCACTCGTCGCGGTGCCAGGGATCGATGGTCCACCAATCTCCGGAAGTACGCCACGGACCGGCGAGATCGAGGACTTTCCCGCGGACGCCATCGGCCATCACGAAGCTCGGCTGGCCCGGATGCCAGCGCCACACGCGCCGCACGCGCCGGCCGGAAGATGCGCAGCGCAAGGCGCGGCACTTCCACGGTCTGCGCGGCGCGCACCACGGCAGGCGGACGCACGTCCGAACGAGTTCACGCGGAAAGCGTCCGGCCGGTGCGTGTCGAGCAACTCGGGCGTGCCGACGCGCCCCTCGCCGACGAATGCCTGAATGCGCGCCAGCGTGAGTTCCAGCTTCACCGGTTCCGGCGCGACGGGGATGAAGAGTCCGGTCTGCGCGGCCTGCGGCTTCACCGGATTCACGCTCATCCACAAGTGCACGATGGGCGCGGCCGGCGGATGTGCTTCCAGATCGAGTTGCAGCAGCTTGAGGAATGCCTTGGTATCGAGCGAGGGCACGGGCAGGCGCAGCGTTCGCTCATGCAGCCCGCGATTTTCCAGTTTCAGACGAAGCCTGAGTTCGTCGGTGGCGAGCGCACGCGTAGCCAGGCGCGTCGCCAGACCGTTGATCAGGCGCGCAAGCAGAAAGGCCAGCGGCTCGAGCAGTTCGACCGGGTATTCGAGCTCGAGTTCGTCCTCGAAGGTGAGCGGCTCCGGGATGGGGAGCAGCTTGCGTTCCGCCTCGCCGCGCGCCAGTTCGCGCAGCCGCATTCCCTCGTTCCCGAGCCGTTCGGCGATGCCGAGCGGCGGCAGCGCGCCCATCTGGTGAAAGCTGCGGATGCCCCAGCGCTCCAGGGTCTCCACCAGGTCGGGCGATGGCGCAAGCACGGCGAGTGAAAGCGTGCCCAGGAATTTGCCTTCGTCGCCGTACGGAATCAAGCTCACCCCGGAAAATCCGCGCGCGGCGCAGATGGCGGCGTCGGCGTTGGCGGCAATCGCGAGATTGGCCTTGATGCCGCATTCGCGGGCGCGGCGCGCGATCGCCGCGGCGACATCCTGCGGCAGGCCGAAAAGCCGGTCGAGTCCGCCGACGTCGAAGGTCACCGTGTCGGCCGACGTGGCTTCCACGGTCGGCGAAAATTCGAAGGCCAGCGATGTCAGATTGCCCGGGCCGTGAAGACAGGCGAACACAGCGTCCTCCTTTTCATGGATTGGGCGCGCACGTCGAAACCGCGCAGCAGCCGGGAGACGTGGCGCGCGCCGCTCCAGCGCTCCTGCCGGCGGCCGCACTCGATGACCAGCGACGCGCAGGTCTTGGCGTTGGCCTGGCGCGCGATCGAAAGCAGAACGGTCGGCGTATGTTCCACGGCGCGGCGCAGGCGGAACCACGAAGTCAGCGAGATGCGGCGCGCGGTGGCGGGCGCGGTATCGCCCAGGTCCATCACAACGAGACCGAAGCCGCCGCCCTGAATCAGCAGGTCGGCCGCTTTGAGCGCGTGCTCGGCGCTATGCCCGCAGCGGACCCAGAGCAGCCGCGAGAGCTGCACCCCGGCGTCGGCGGCGGAGTGCGGGGCGAAGGCGTCCTCGGCATCCACCAGCGCGCAAATCTCCTGGCGCGCGGTGGCGGCGGCGAGGATGGAAAGCAGCAGGCTGGTGCGGCCGGAAGATGCCGGCCCGACGATCTCGGTGAGGCATCCGCGAGGCAGGCCGCCGGTGGCCGCATCGACCTCGGCAACGCCGGTCGGGACGAGTTCCGGCTCGGGGCGGGATTGCCAGTCCTGAGCGCCGCCCAGCACCGATTCGAACTGTTTTTTCAGTACCGCGGCACCCATCAATATTCGCCTTTTATTCGCCCGTACTCTACTTTTACCGGATGAAAGACCTTAAGTCAAGGAAAGGCTTGACGGGCGATTTTATGTGATGTATACATTACATAGAGGTAGTCTGTGATATACAAATTGGTATCCATACATGACTGATTCGGAAAAGTGGGCTTGGTGGACCTTGGGCGTGGTCGCGCTGACGACCGCCGCCTATTTCGCCTTTGTCACAGGCTTCGGATCGCAAAAGGCAGCGACTGCGGTCTTCGCGCTATTGGCGTTGACCGCGGTACCGGCATCGAGCCGGAGGTATTTCAAAGGACGTCGTCACGACGAGCGCGAGCGCGAAATCTCCGACAAGGCATTGCTCGCCGGATTGCGTTCGCTCTGGGTGGTATTCGTTGGGGTTGTGCTCGTGGTCGGCATCGCCAAGGGATGGGAAGGTTCGGTCACCCTGCCGCTTTGGATGCTGAATCAGTTCCTCTTCTGGTCGATGGCCCTGGTTCTGGCCGTGGAAGCCGCGACCACCCTGCTGCTCTATCGCAGGGGAGCGCATGCCTGACAAACAGCCGGAGATCCGCAATCACATCCGGCGTCTCCGCTTCGAGCGCGGCGAGTGGACGCAGGATCAACTGGCGCAAATGGCAGGCGTCACACGCCACACCATCATGGCGCTGGAGGCCGGGAAGTATTTCCCTTCCCTGCTGCTTGCCTTCCGCATCGCGCGCGCGTTCGGGGTGGGAGTGGAGCAGGTCTTCGAATATGTGGGGGTGAAGGAGTCATGACCTATAAGGGATATCAGGCAAGAGTAGCGTTGGATGAAGAGGCCGGTGTGTTCCATGGCGAGGTGATCAACATACGAGATGTGATCACTTTTCAAGGCTCCTCCGCAGAGGAGTTGCAACAGGCTTTCGAGGATTCCGTGGACGACTACCTGGAGTTCTGCGCTTCCCAGGGGAACTCGCCGCTAATTATCTGAGCGCTTCAGATTCGGAAACTTGCGACGCTGAGCAGACTTCCAATCGACGAACTCTGTCGAATCGTGTTCGGTCCAGAACTTGCGCTCGCTGTCTTCGGATCGAAATTCGGGCAACGGTTTCTTCTTCGTGCTTGGCATAACGCTCAAATCCGGTGGAACGCCTTCAGTATTTCGCGCGTGGAATAGTGCATCGCGATGGGGCGGCCGTGCGGGCAGCTCATCGGGCAATCGGTGGCGGCGAGCGCGCGCAGCAGCCATTCCATTTTGGCGAGATCCAGGCGCATGTTGATCTTGATCGCCGCGCGGCAGGCGATCGACGCGCAGATATTGCGCCGCAGGTCGTCGAGTGAATTCGTCCGCATCTCGTTCTCGGCGATCTCCAGGATCTCGAAGAGAATGCGCTCCAGATCCTGCGGGCCAACGGCCGCGGGCGCGGCCTTCACCGCGATCGTACGATTGCCGAAGGGCTCGGTCTCGAAGCCCGAGGCGTGCAGCTCGTCGGCGATGCGCGCGTAATCGATCTGCTGCTCCGCGCTCAGTTGCAGGATCATCGGCATCAACAGGCGCTGCGTCTCCACCCGGCCGGCGGCGCGCTGCTTGAGCACCTGCTCGAAAAGAATGCGCTCGTGGGCCACGTGCTGGTCGATGATCCACAAGCCATCGCGTCCTGCCGCGATGATGAAGCTCTCGTGGATCTGTCCCAGCGGCCGCAGGTCGCTCAGCGCGGAAAGCGACATCTCGGGCGCGGGGATCGCCTCCGGCGGGAACTCGCCGTGCATATCGAGGCGGCGTGAAAGCTTCCCCGAGGGCGGCGGGCCGGGCGCCACTTCAATGGGCGGCGCGCTGAAATCCAGCCGCGGCGTGGGCGCGGCCGATGCGCGCAGATTGAATTCCGGCATGGCAGGCTCACCGGCCATCGCAGGCTCCACCATCTCCGACGCCGCCGGCTGCTCGTTCTCCAGCATCTGGCTGAATTCCGAGTATGGCAACTGCGCGCCCGGCTGGGCTGGCGGTGCAGCCAGGGGAACCGGCGAAAACGTGGGCGCCGGACGACTCTCCATCAGGCGCTCGCGGATGCTGTCGCGAATAAAATCGTGCAGGAACGACCCGTGCCGGAAACGCACCTCGGTCTTCGAGGGATGCACGTTCACGTCCACCTCTTCGGCGTCGCACTCCAGGAACAGCAGCGCGAACGGATACGCCGAGGGCGGCATCAGGTTGTGATACGCCGAGGAGAGCGCGTGCAGCACCAGGCGATCGCGGATCAGGCGGCCGTTCACGAAAATGTAAATCGAATTGCGGTTCGATTTCTGAATCTGCGGCCGCGAGAAAAAGCCCGTGAGCCGGAAGCGGCGGAACGGCGGATCTTCGGGCTCCGTGCTGCGGTATTCGGCGATCGCTTGCGATGGCGGCACACTGGGCGGCGGCAGAAACAGATCGCGCTCCCGCACGCCGATCTCTACCAGCTCGTCCAATATCTGGCTGCCGAAAACCTGGTAAACCCGCTCTTTCATAGACGCCACCGGCGTCACCCCCAGCAACTCCGTGGGCCCGGTGCTGAGGCGGAAACTCTTATCGGGATGCGCCAGGCTGTAGTGCGTCACCAGCGATGCGATGTGCGCCAGTTCGGTCGGTTCCGTGCGCAGGAATTTGCGGCGCGCGGGGACGTTGTAGAACAGGTCGCGGACCGTGATCACAGTGCCGCCGCCGAGCGCCGCTTCCTCGCAACGCAGCATTTTCCCCCCGGCGATTTCGATGCGCGTGCCCGTGGGCTCTTCCATCGAGCGCGTCTCCAGCAGCAGGCGCGAGACCGACGCGATGGAGGGCAGCGCCTCCCCGCGGAAACCGAGCGTGGCGATGGAGAGCAGATCCTTGACGTCGCGCAGTTTACTGGTGGCGTGGCGCTCGAAGGCGAGCAGCGCATCGTCGCGCAGCATGCCGCAGCCATCGTCCACGATGCGAATCAGCCGCCGCCCTCCGGCTTCCACTTCCACACGTACTTCCGTGGCGCCGGCGTCGAGCGAATTCTCCAGTAACTCCTTGACCACCGAAGCGGGGCGCTCCACCACTTCGCCGGCGGCGATTTTGTTGGCGACCTGGTCGGGAAGAATTCGGATGCGGCCCATGGGAAGGAAATCCCACTATAACCCGCGGCGGCAGAGCTTCTCCCGCCGCAAAGAGATTCCTTCCGCTGCTCAGAGTCGACGAGCCGGGACCGTGAGGGGACCGTGAGGGAGCGATCTCTTGATTATTGTTTGCGGCTTGCCGCAATGGCGCCGCCTTGCTATACGGGCCTTCTCCGCATCCCGATTAGCTCGCGCGGCTCCGGCATCAGGCCTCGGCGATCCACACGATCGAAGTCGGCGGCCGCGGACCACGGCGCACACCAGGCTCCTCACCCGGCGCCGGAGCCCCGATGGGGGCAGCGACCGGCGCTGGTGGAGGCGGCGCGGGGTCGCGGTTCGTGCGCGCGAAATTGGGGATCGCCAGCATCGGGCTGCCATCGGCGAATTTGCCTTTGATCACCATCACACCCCCCAGTAGATCGGCCCGCCACTCGGTAGTTAGTTCAGAATCGGGAGCCAGCGCCTTGGTGATGTCCTGATCCACCTTTTCGATGTTGTACATCAGCGGGCCGTAGCGCAGTGCTACCTTGCCGCGCGTGGCGGCCAGCTTTTCGCTGCCGTGGACACGCTGCGCCTTCATTGGCAGCACGAGGTCGATCTTGTCGCCGGCCTTCCAGTCCCGCGTGACCACCGCGTAGCCCTTATCGATCGCGATCTTCACCGGTTTGCCGTTGACCGCGAGCGACGTAATCCCGTTCGCATCCGGCGTCGCCCGGTAAAGGCTGCTGACACCGCGGTCGGGCACCCGCACGCGTACGCTGAAAGTCTTCGGCGCCTTCGGATTGACCGTGATCGCCACCTGGCCGCTCCACGGATAGTCGGTCGTCTGCACCATCTCCACGTCGGTGCCGCCCACGTTCTCGACCGTGATCGTGCTGCCCACGAACAGGTTGACGTACACGCCGTCCGGGCTCTTGGCGTACACCCAGGTGGGCATCATCAGCAGGGTGCGCGGAATATTGCCGACGCAGCACGGGCACACATGCCACGAGGTTCGCGGCGCGTTCGCATCCAGCGGATTGGTGTAGTAGAAAACCTTGCCCTCGAGATCCGTGCCGCCCAACAGCGCGTTGTACATGGTCTCCTCGTACAGGTCCACATACTTCGCATCGTGATACGCCAGGTTCAGCTTCCACTGGAAGAAAATCTCGCCGCAGCTCGAGCAGGATTCGCAATACGCGTTATTGCGCAGCGAGTAGTTGGGCCCGAAGCCCTCCGACGTTTCGCCGCTGCCCACGCCGCCGGTAACGTAATACTTCTTGTTGACGATGTTGTCCCACAGCGATTTTACGGCGCTCTGGTAATCCGGGTCGTGCGTCTCCACCGCGACATCGGCCATGCCGGAGTAAGTGTAGACCGCGCGCACCGCATGCCCCACGGCTTCGTACTGCTGCGTGACAGGCAGGTGGCTCTGGTCGTACTCCTGCCGGTCGCGGTCGGAGGTCGCGGCGGTGTAGCGGGAATCCAGCAGGAACTTGGCCAGGTCGATATACTTCTGACCCTTGCCGCCGCCCTCCATATCGTTGACGAAGCGTCCGAAGCGCACCAGCGCCTGTTCCATCTGCTGGTGTCCGTCGTACCAGGGCTTCTTGGGAGCGGGGCCCAGGTTGTTGTACCAGCAATCGGCCAGCTTCTTCGCGGCGTTGTACAGGCGTGCGTCTTTCTTGCCGGTCATCAGGTAATGATTGATGGCCGATTCGATGAAGTAGCCGGCGGTGTAGCCTTCGTGATCGCCGCGGTGCGCCGGATCCCAATGCTTGAAATTGCTGGTGTCGATCACGTTGCCGCGGCCGCCCTCGCGCGGTAGTGTGAACGCGGTCTGCAGGTAGCCATCCGGCTCCTGTGCCGCCAGGATTTTCGGAATCCAATCGTCCAGCGTGGCTCGCATTTTCTCGTGCGCGCGAACAATCTCGGCATCGCCGTGCGGATCGATCATGAGCGCGATACTCATCGCTTCCACGGTCTGGTGCACCCAGGCATTGGAGAACACGTAGCCTTTGTGACGGCCGTGCGGCTCCCCGCGCAGCGCCTTGCCGGCTTCGATGAAGTTGTCGATTCCGCCGGGCCCCTGCGTGAGGTCATTGCGATTGATCTGGTCGATGCAATGCGGAATCCAACTCACCATCAGCGACTTTGCGCGTGCATTCCAGAGCGTGCTGTGGATCTGGAAGTTCTTCGTGTACACCGCATCGAGCTGCCTCGTCGGCGGCGGTGTTTCCACCTTGACGTTGAGCGTGGAAGCCGCCGTGGTCTGGCCGTTATCCACGGTCAGCTTAATCACGTAGGCGCCAGGTGCGGTGAAGGTCGCGGTGGTGATGAGCGCCTTGGGTTCGGCAAACGTCACGGCTCCCGGCCCCGATTCCTTGCTCCATGTAGCCACCGGCGGTGGCCCCGTTTCCACGGGGGGCGCCGGCTGAACGGGACGGCCTCTTGCCGGTCGCGGCGGATCGCCATAACCCGCCCATCCGCGCAGATAGGTCTTGCCCGGCAGCACGGTCACACGGTCGATGCCGGCGATTCCATTGAGCGGTGTGCCCTCACTCGCGATCGCGATCGAACTATGCAGCAGCGGGGCAAGCCCCACAGCGCCGAGCATTTCCCGGCGGCTAAGCTTCTGGTTCACAGCAACACCTCCAATTGAGAGCGCTTTCATTCTCTCTCAGGAATGGCGCTCCGGCAACTGGGAGGAAAGTCGCCACGCTACAACAGTGATCACCACAAAGAGTGCAGCCACTGCGACGTTCGGATAGAACACCAGGCCGGCGATGTGCGGTATGTTGGCCGGAGGCCCGGCCCACAACGTGGAACCCGGCAGCAGGAAGGTGACGTAGAAGAACGGCGTCCACATCGAAAAAGAAATCAACCCCGCTACTTTGATGGCGACCTCCGGCTCCTTCGATTTCCGCCATAGCAACCAGAGTCCCGTGCCGGAAACACCTGTCAGCAGAAACAGCAGCAGTGCGCCGTGAAATCGGGCGTGGCCATGCCATTCCGGATTCAACAGATGGTTCCGGCTCCAATCGAGGACGAAGCCCAGAATCGCCTGCACCACCAGCACAAACGTCATGATCCAACGCGCCAATTCGTATCGATCTTTCATCAGTAAGTTGACGCGCGAAACCGATCCCGATTAGCGATTTACGCCGACAACCGCTTTTCCGGGAAATGGTGCAGGATGCGCGCGCGAGCCAGCGCGGCATCAATATGCGGCAGGATGTTTTCCTGACCGATAACGCTGACAAAGTCGGCGCGCTCCAGCATTGTGCGCGGCTGGCGGCGCGCGCCGCAGACCAGGACATGGCGGTCCGTTTTGTGGAGCCGCTCTGCCAGTTTCTCGAGGGCGTACAACCCGGTGGCGTCGATCGCGGTCATATTGCGCACACGCAGGATCACCACGTGGCCGTAATGACTGAGATCCTCGGTCGCGTCCGCCAGTTTTTCGGTCGTGCCGAAGAGAAACGGGCCGTGGATCCTCAGAATGGTCACAAATTGAGGAATGTCCTTGCCCTGCAGCACGTGAGGCAACCCATTCTCAATATAAGCGTCCGTCACCGGCGCGATCGTCGTGGTCTGCGATACGCGGTAAATGTAGAGCAGCGCGGCCAGCGTCATGCCCACTTCCACCGCGACCGTCAGGTCGGCAACTACGGTCAGGCCGAACGTCGCCACCCAGACCACCCGCTCGGCGCGGCCGAGTCTCAGGATCCCGCCGATCTCGCGCCACTCGCCCATGTTGTAGGCCACCACGAACAGCACCGCGGCCAGCGTCGCCAGCGGGATGAACTTGGCCAGCGGTGCCGCTACCAGCAGGATCATCAGCAAAGTCAGCGCATGGATCATGCCCGAAACCGGCGTCTTGGCGCCGCTGCGGATATTGGTGGCGGTGCGCGCGATCGCACCGGTGGCAGGCAGTCCGCCAACCATCGGACAGATCACGTTGGCGATTCCCTGCGCGATCAGTTCCACGTTGGAATTGTGCTTGTCGCCGCTCATGCTGTCGGCCACCACCGCCGATAGCAGGCTCTCTACCGCGGCCAGGAGCGCCACGGTCATGGCCGAAGGCAGAAGCGGCAGAATCAGGTCGGCGCGGAATTGCGGAATGTGGAAAGCGGGCAGCCCGGTGGGAATTCCTCCGAATTTGCTGCCGATGGTCTCCACGGGAAGTTTGAACAGGATCGCCAGGGCCGTTCCCGCCAGCAGCGCAATGATCGAGCCCGGCACCCGCTTGGTGACCAGCGGCCAGAGAAGAATCAGGCCCAGCGAAACGCCGCCCACCACTGCCGTCACGGGGTCGATGGTATTCAAGTGCGCCGCCAATTTTTCCATCCGCGGCAGAAATTCGCTCGGAACGGCGGTGATCTTCAACCCCAGGAAGTCGCGAATTTGCGTGGAGGCGATCAGCACTGCGATGCCGTTGGTGAACCCGATCGTGACCGGCCGCGGGATGAAGCGCACCGCGGTGCCCAATCCAGTGGCGCCCATCACGATAAGGAGGACGCCGGCCATCGCGGTCACCATCAGCAGGCCGGACAATCCGAATTTGAGGACGATTCCGGAAACGATGACGACGAATGCGCCGGTAGGCCCGCCAATCTGCACGCGCGACCCGCCCAGCGCCGAGATGATGAATCCGGCGACCACGGCGGTATAGATCCCGGCCTGGGGAGTGACTCCGCTGGCAATACCGAATGCCATCGCAAGCGGCAGCGCCACCAATCCCACCGTCAGTCCGGCGATCAGGTCTTTGATAAAAATCTGCCAGGTGTACTGGCGCAGGCAGAGCACCAGTTTGGGCATCCAGTTATCGAGGGGAGTTTCGGGAAGGGCGGTCACCGGGTTACCTCCTGCTCTCGTTCCATCTCCCCGAGCGCAGCCATGGTTTCCGATAGTTGCGCCTGAAAGTAGCGGCGCATGATGTCCAGCACGTCGATCAACAGCGGGCTGCGCAGCGAATAGAAGACCTGGTTGCCGTCCTTCCGGTTGACCACGATCTGCTTGGAACGCAGCACCGACAAATGTTGGGAGGCGTTGGCCTGTTCCAGGCCGAGGCGCTCGATCAGTTTCCCGGCGGGCAGTTCGCCGTCGCGGAGCGCTTCCACGATGGCGATTCGGGTCGGGTGGGCGAGAGCCTGAAAGATTTCGGCTTTGAAACGGCGCAGAGCATCGGGCATGAATTCATTATATTCGAATTCTCGAATATATGCATGGGCGCATTACCGCTCCGGCTGATCGTACCCCTGTAGCCGGCGGATCCACACATTCCGATAGCGCACTTTATGACCGTGATCCTGCAAGGAAAGCGGCTCTTCATTGCCGTGCGGGCTGTACTTGGCGACTGCGCGATGCACCATAGTCCCCAGAATCTCTTTGCGATGATGCACCAGCACCCCATTGAAGAAGAGCGTGGCGTACGCCGGACGCACCAGCTTTTCGCCTTCGAATCGCGGACCTTCGAAGACGATGTCGTATGACTGCCATTCCCCGGGAGGCCGGATGGGGTTCACCAACGGCGGCCACTGCCCGTAGAGCGATCCGGCCTGTCCGTCCGCATAGGTGACATTGCCCCAGGAGTCCAACACCTGGATCTCGTAGCGGTCCATCAGCAGCACACCGCTATTGCCCCGATCCTGATCCTGCCCTTTTACATCCGTGGGTTCCGACCATTCGATGTGCAATTGCACGTCGCCGAACTTCTCGCGCGTGATCAGCGAGCCGGTCCCCGGCGCTACTTCGAAGTAGCCATCCGCCACCTTCCATTTGGCATCCACCTCTTTGCCCCGGTCCGCCCCGCGGCCGCGCTGCATCCAGCGCGAGAGGTCTGTACCATCGAACAACACGGTCGCGTCCGAGGGCGGCGCGCCCAACACCTTTCCGGGCGTCACCATGTTCGGGTGCGGCCGGTTGGAATCGTGGACATGCCAGTTCTGCCCGGGAAGGATTGCCGTATCCGTGTACCCCGGGGTTTTCTTTTGCTGTGCGACCAATCCAACGGCCAGGCACAGTGCAATGGCGCATACCAGATAAGAGGCTCGACGATACGTCATGGTAGTGTCACCAGCATAATGGGGATTGTGGTCCGGGACAACCTCCCGCCCGTTTCGCTACTATCTCTTTCATGCGCGAACTCTGGCTGATCCGCCACGGCGAGACCGAATGGAGCCTGTCCGGCGCTCACACCGGCCGCACCGATATCCCGCTTACCGCCGCCGGCCGCGACAACGCCGCCGCCATTGGCCGATACCTGGGCGGCCGCCGGTTCGCCCTTGTGCTGGTCTCCCCCCTGCAGCGCGCCCTCGATACCTGCCGGCTCGCCGGCTACGAGCGCGACGCGGTCATTGACCCCAATCTCCGCGAATGGGACTATGGCGATTACGAGGGTCTGACCACTCCCCAAATCCTGGCCCAAAATCCCGGATGGTCGTTGTGGACCGATGGCGCTCCCCATGGCGAATCGCCCGAGCAAGTGGCCGCCCGCGCCGACGCCGTGATCGCCCGGGCACTCGCCGCCGATGGGGATGTGGCGCTCTTTGCGCACGGCCACATCCTGCGCGTTCTGGCCGCTCGCTGGCTGGGGCTGCCGCCCGCCGCCGGCCGCCTCTTCGCCTTCGGCACGGGCTGCCTCAGCACCCTGGGGTTCGAGCGCGAAACCCGTGTGATTACCCGTTGGAATCTTTCGCCTTCGGCATAACCAGGCCCACCCGTACGGGCTTGGAACCGGCGGCCACCTTCTTCACCTTGGCCACCAGTTGCAGCGTATCCACCGGAGCAATCACGCGCGTCAGGTTGTGATCCACATCATGCCCGCTCAGCACCGCCAGTTTGGGAGAGGGCAAAAAGATCTCCATCACGCGCAGGGTTTCGCTGACGTTGGAGAACCAGACTACCAGTTCTTCATCCTCTTTCAGGGCCTTCTGCATGGAGTTGACCTGGCCCATGACAATGGCTCCCACGTTCTCCGCGGCCGGTGCCGCGGGCACCGCGGGTTTGGGGTCCTGAGTCGCCGAGAGAAGCGCCTCTTTGGCAAGTTGCTTGGTGAGATCGACTAGCGCCATTTGGTGTGATGCTAGCACGGATAACCGGCCAGCTTTTCGCATCCAGGCGGCGGATCAGGCATCCTATTGCAAAGATGCGTAGCTTCCAAAGCCTTACCGAACGTGAGATTCTGGCCCTTGCAATCTCTCTCGAAGAAGAGGACGAACGTATTTATAGCGATGTAACCGACGGCCTTCGTGAAGATTTCCCCGCCTCCGCCGAAGTCTTTGAAGGCATGCGGCTGGAGGAATCCGGCCATCGGCGCCGTCTCATCGAGCTCTTCCAGAAACGTTTTGGGAACCACATCCCCCACATTCGCCGGCAGGATGTCCGGGGTTTCGTGGACCGCCGGCCGGTCTGGCTGCTGCGCCCCCTACCGCTCGAAAAGGTGAGATCCATGGCCGCTTCCATGGAGATGGAGACGCGCCGCTTCTACGAAAAGGCCGCGGCCCGGGCCAAGGACGCCGACGTGCGCCAGCTGCTCGACGATCTCGCGCAGGAGGAACGCGCCCACCGCGACCGCGCCGTGGAACTCACCAATGACAAGCTGGATACCCGAACGCGCAAGAACGAAGAGGAGAATAGCCGTAGGCTCTTCCTGCTTCAGGTGGTCCAGCCGGGACTGGCCGGCCTGATGGACGGTTCCGTCTCCACCCTGGCGCCGGTCTTCGCCGCTGCCGTGGCCACCCACAATTCCTGGGACGCTTTCCGGGTTGGCCTGGCCGCTTCCCTGGGCGCCGGAATTAGCATGGGCTTCGCCGAAGCGCTATCAGACGATGGCAGCCTTACGGGCCGCGGCCACCCGTGGGCCCGCGGCCTGATCTGCGGCGCCATGACCACCGTCGGCGGAATCGGCCATACGCTGCCCTTCCTGCTGCCGGACTTTCGGGCCGCAATGACGGCGGCCATCGCGGTGGTGATCGTCGAACTCGCCGTGATCTCCTGGATTCGCAATCACTACATGGATACGCCGGCCTGGTCGGCCGCCCTGCAGGTCGGCATCGGGGGAGTGTTGGTGTTTATTACCGGCATTCTAATCGGCGGTTCGTAGATCTTGTTCGAAATAACTGAAGATAGCTGTATAATCCTTCCGGAGGCGGGGAATTCTGCCCCCGGGAGATCTCCGTGGAACTTTCGCATACGCGGGCCCTGGTCGCCGTCGGCGAGTTGGGCAGCTTCAACCGGGCCGGCGAGCGACTCCACCTCTCACCGCCGGCGGTCTTCGCCCAGATTCACCAGCTCGAAGGGGAATTGGGAGAGAAGCTGTACGAGCGGACCGGCCGCAAGCTGACGCTCACGCCCGCCGGCCGCCTGCTGATTGAGTATTGCCGCCGCCTGTTGGTACTCCACGACGAAGCCGTAGGCGCCATCCGCGAACTCAGCGGAATCCAACGCGGGTCCCTGCATCTGGGCTGCGGACCGCATATCAGCGTTTCGATTGTTCCCCACCTTCTGCGCAAGTTTCTTTCCCTTCACCCGAACGTGGAAGTACGCCTGATTACCGGCAACGATGCCAGCCTGTTCGAGGCCTTGCATGGCGGCAAGGTCGATCTGATTCTGATGAACCTTCCGGTGGAGGATAACAATCTGGCGCAGGATCCCCTTTGGCGCTACGAACTCGTCTTCGTGGTACCGCCAAACGATCCGGCGGCCGACCTTAAAGTGATCTCTGCCGCGGAACTTGCCAGCCGGCGCTTCATCCTTTACCAGCGGACGGTGGTGATCGAAACCGCCATTCGCGAATTCTGCGTGGCGGTCGGCTTCGAACCGAACGTGGTCATGCAGAATGACCAGGCCGATTCCATCAAGGAACTCGTCAAACTCGGGCTTGGCATTTCCCTGCTGCCTCTGTGGAGCGTCTCCGAAGATGCCCGGCGCGGATCGCTGTGCATCCTGCGCCTCGCCAACCGGCAGTTGTTCAGCGTGACCGGCGTCCTCTACCGCAAATCCGCCTATTTGCCCACCGCGGTGCGTGCGCTGCTCGGCGTCGCCCAGGATTGGAAGGCATGGCTGCCGCACGCCGGCGATGTCTTCCCCATCAATGAGCCGTAGACTCCTCGCGAGCGACTCCTGGTACTATTACCATTCTTTATGGCGCCTGCTAAATCGGTACGGGGCGGCGTTGCAGGTCTGCGATGGTGGATCGCGGGCCTCATCTTCCTGGCGACCCTGATCAACTTCGTCAACCGCCTCACCATCTCCGTGCTCGCGCCGGTCATCACGCAGGACCTCCATCTGAGCAATCAGCAGTTCGCCGGCATTACCAACGCCTTCCTGATTGCGTACACCTTCAGCCAGGCCTTCTCCGGCAAGCTCTACGACCGTATCGGCAATCGTCGCGGCTTCAGTCTCTCGATCGTCGTCTGGTCCATCGCCAGCATGCTCCACGCCACCGCCGCCGGATTGTTCAGCCTCAATTGCTTCCGTTTTCTGCTCGGCCTCGGCGAAGCGGGCAACTGGCCGGGCGCGGCCAAAGTCATCGCCGAATGGTTCCCGCCGCGGCAGCGCGCGCTCGGCATGGCCATTTTCAACAGCGGCACGTCGATCGGCTCGGTAGTCGCCACTCCGCTCATCATCGCGCTACAGATCCACTTCGGCTGGCAGGCCACCTTCCTCGCCGTCGGCGGACTCGGCTTCGTCTGGCTCGCGCTCTGGCTGCGCTTCTACCATCCGCCGCACGAACATCCCCGCATCACGCCGGAGGAACTCGCGCTCATCTCCGAAGGGCGCCCGCCCGCCGTCGCGCGCCTTCCCTGGATGGTGCTGCTGCGCTATCGCCAGACCTGGGCGATCCTGCTCTCGCGCTTCTTCTGCGACCCGGTCTGGTGGCTCTATATCACCTGGCTGCCACTCTATCTGTATAAGGTGCACGGCTTCAGCCTCAAGGAAATCGGCTATTTCGCGTGGGTGCCCTTCGTGGCCGCCGACGCCGGCAGCCTCTTCGGCGGCTGGATGAGCAGCCACCTTATGTCGCTCGGCTGGAGCGCCAATCGCGCCCGCAAGAGCGTAATTTTCCTCGGCATGCTCTGCATGTGCGCCGGCCTCGGGGCCGCGGTAGCGCACACCGCGACAGTCGCGCTGGCCTGCATCGCCGTGGTCCTCTTCGGCTTTCAGACCTGGATCAATAACGTGCAAACCATGCCCAGCGATTACTTCCCGGAAAGCGCGGTCGGAGCCGTCGCCGGGCTGGGCGGGATGGGAGCCGGCGTCGGCGCCATTCTGTTCACCCAGGCCACGGGATTTGTGGTCGATCACTTCTCCTACACGCCCATGTTGATTCTCGCCGGCCTTCTCCCGCTGGTGGGGACCGCGGTTCTCTTCGGACTCGGCGGCCAAATCAAGCGCGTGGCTTAGCGGTTCAGTTCCGCCACGGCGAGACGTTGGACCACGTCTTCAACGCATCCGTCGACCACTGCGTTGATTTGTCGGTGTGACAGGCGTTGCAGGCGTTCGGCACTTTAAGCGCGGCCGTCTCGCGCGGCGTAATGAAGCGGAACGTGTGGCTGCGGACGTTGACGTCGGCAATCGTCTGTTCGATCTTCGGCATGTGGCAGTTGATGCACTCGTTGCCCGGCGCTGCCCGCTTTATGATGCGTGTGCGCCTCGATGGTCGTCGCGCGCGGACCGTTCGGCGAGGTGGGCCCGTGGCACTCCAGGCACATCACGTTCGCCGGCTTCAGCAGGTCCGCATTGTTCGCGGTTCCGTGGACGTCGTGGCAGCTTTGGCAGCTGATGCCGTGCGTGTACATCACGCTCTGCACGAAATCGTTGCCCTGCATCCGGTTCTTGTGCGCCGTCCCGTCGGCGAAATGGGTGAAACGTCTGTTCGCCGAGTTTGTGCTCTTCCAGTTTCCAGTAATTCTTCAAGTCCTTGCCGACTTCGAAACCTACCGGCCAATCGTAATACTTTCCGTTGATCGGGTTGTTCAGCGGCTGCCCCTGCGAATGGCACTGCAGGCAGACGTTGGTCGCCTGGATTGCATCGAGCCGCGCCGGGTTCACGATATTCGTCTGCGAGGGTTGCCGCGCATGAGCCGCGCCCGGTCCGTGGCACTTTTCGCAGCCGACGTTCCATTCGGTCACGGTCTTGGTCTGAATGTTGTAGTTGACCGAGTGGCAGCCGTCGCAGAGCGGTCCGGTGGGCCGCTGCATGTTGTCCGCGGGATAGAACGGAACCCACCAGTCGGTGTTCGCCGCAACCATGTACGGGCGCCAGATTTGATGCGTGACGTCCCACTGCGCGCCGAGCGGATAGTAATCGTCGCCCTTCTTCGTGAAGTAGCGCTGCTTCCATTTGCTGCCGTAGACGAAAGCGATGTCGTCCTTGGTGAACTTCACCAGCGGGTCGGGCTTGGAGAGGTCCGGAAGGATGGCCTCCGGATGAACCTTGGGATCGAGCACCACGTTCGCCATGCGCGTCTTGCTCCAGCGCTCGTAAATGCCTGGATGACAGGTCTTGCAGGCGGCCGACCCGGCGTACGAGCCACTGGTCTGCCCAAACGCGCAGATCGCCGAACACAGCCACAGCAGAGTGTTCTTCAACGATTCACCTATGCCATCAGCGGCAAGCGTCGGATGCGCTTCCCGTTGGCATCGAAGATCGCGTTGCCGATCGCCGGCGCGATCCCGACGATCGGCGTCTCGCCCGCGCCCGCCGAGACCAGGTCCTTGCGATCCAGCAGCACGCTTTCGATCACCGGCATGTCGGCAAATCGCGGCACGCGGTAGCTGGCCAGCCGGTTGTTGAGGATCTTGCCGTCGGCGAATTGAATCTCCTCGAACAACGCGCCGCCCAGTCCCATCACGATCGCGCCTTCCACCTGATTTCGCAGGTGCTCGGGATTCACCACCGCGCCGCATTCGAACGCCACCACCGCGCGCAGCACCTTGACCGCGCCGGTCTTTCGCATCGACGCTGACTTCGGCGCAGGTCGCCACGTAGCCGCCCTTCTCGAATCCCGCCGCAATGCCGAAGCCGCGGCCCGCCGTCTTCTTGCGCGCCTTCCAGCCGAACTTGTCGGCCGCCGCCACAATCACGTTGCGCAGCCGCTCGTCCTTCGCGTTCTTCAGGCGGAATTCGAGCGGATCCATCTTCACCGACTGCGCCAGTTCGTCCATGTAGGATCTCGCGCACGAAGTGGTTCGCCGTCGCCGCGAGGCCCCGGTACGACCCCTGCCGCAGCGGCGATTTCGACTGATGATATTGCTCCTTCTTGCCCGCAATCTCGTACGGCGATTGCAGCCCCGACGGCCCGAGTTGTAGTTGTGGAACTCCCACTCGGTGATCGTGCCATCGGGCGCCGCCTTGCCCGCGACCTCGATCAGCGCCGCCCGGCCGGAAGTACGCCCACGTCATCTCTTCCTCGCGCGTCCAGTTGCGCTTCACCGGCTTGCCGAGCGCCTTCGCGATCCGCGCCGCTTCCACCGCCGCGTCGCCATTGTGCTTGCCGCCGTAGCCCGAACCGGTGTCGGGCACGATCACGCGCACCTTCTCTTCCGCCATGCCGAAGGCCTGCGCCAGTTCGCTGCGCACTCCGAAAGGCCGTTGCGATCCGGTCCACACCGTGAGTTTGTCGCCATCCCATTCCGCCACCGCGGCGCGCGGCTCCAGCGGCACGTGCGCGATGTAGGCGATCGTGTAGGGCGTCAGGTTCGCCGTCGTCGCCGCGCCGCCCTGCGCCGTCTGCTTGAAATACTGGAAGACGGTGCGGCTGTCGGCCTCCGCCGTCACCGGCTTCCATTGCGGCCTTCAGCGCGGCCACCGCCTTGGCCGCGCGTATCCGGCTCCGGCGCCGCCACCGCCACGAAGTTGCCCTCGTGCACCACTTTCACTCCCGGCATCGCCTCCGCCGCCGAAGCATCCAGCGAGATCAGCGTGGCGCCGAATTGCGGCGGATAGAGCACCTTGCGTACAGCATGCCCGGCCGCTTCAGGTCGTACGTGTACTTGTGCGCGCCGGTGACGATGGCGTGGCCGTTGACCTTGGGCAGCGATGTTCCCGGCGGTCTTCCATTCCGCTCGCCGGCGCCAGCGCCACGCTCGCCGGAATCGTGCGGGTCCAGCTTCTCGCCGCGCGTCAGTTCGCCGAAGCCCGCCGATCGCGCGCCTGCCGACACCTTGCCGTCCGCCACCTTCAACGTGGCCCGATCGACGCTCCACTTCTGCGCCGCCAGGTCGAGCAGCATTTCGCGCGCCGCGGCCGCCGCTTGCGGATCTGCGGCCACATGCGCGGCGTGGTCATGCTGCCCACCGTGCCCATGTCGAACGGCGTGAGGTCGGTGTCGCGCCATCACCATGTGTACCGACGCGACCGGCGCGTGCAGTTCCTCCACCACGGCCTGCGTCAGCGAGGTGCGCGCGTTCTGGCCCACTTCCACCTTGCCCGTGTACACCGTGACGTCGCCGCTCTCGCCGATGTGCAGCCACGCGCCGATCTCCACCGGCGCCGCTTCCGCCGCCGCCGCGCCGCGGACCGCCGGTCTCCTGCGCGCAACATGTCGTCTTCCAGCAGCACCACAATGCCGCCGCCCATCACCGCGAAGAAATCGCGTCGCTTCATGCCCGGCCTCCTTTCTCCGCCGCCGAGCGGATCGCGCGGACCACGCGCGGATACGTTCCGCACCGGCAGATGTGCCCGTTCATGCCGCTCGCGATCTCAGCCTCGCTGGGGTTCGGAGTGCGCCTCAAGCAGCGCCACCGCGCCCAGGATCATCCCCGGCGTGCAGTAGCCGCACTGCAGCGCGTCGGCATCCAGGAAGGCCTGCTGCACCGGATGCAGTTTGCCCTCCGGCGCCAGGCCTTCGATGGTGACGATGCGCTTGCCCGCCACCGCGCCGATTTTGGTGAGGCAGGATTTCGTCGCCACGCCATCGATCAGCACGGTGCACGCGGCGCACTGGCCTTCGCCGCAGCCGAATTTCGCGCCGGTAAGATCGAGATCGTCGCGCAGAACGCTGAGCAGTGTGCGGTCCGGATCTACATCGATCCGCCGCCGCGAGCCGTTGACAAGGAGTTCGGTGACTCTGGCCATGCCCCCATTGTGAGGGCGTATTTCTGCGCGCTTGGCCGTCATTTCGAAAGTGCGATCCATGGCCGGAATGGAGGCGGTGATTTTCATCTCGTCGCCGGTCGCCTTGCCGGAGTAGTTGATGCGGAACTTGCCGTTGACCTTGCCGCACCACCGCAAACGTGACCGTATCGCCGTCCACTTTGCCTTCGGAGATGGCGGATTCGCCCATCTGTCCCATGGTCGCCGTTCCGGTGACTTTCCCGCGTCCACCTTGAACACGAACGTAGTTCTCCATCGTGCCGTTAGGCGTTTCCACGGACGCCTTCCAGGTGCCGGAGACATCGGCCGCCGCAGCCGTCATTGCGAAAACCGCCATCAATACCAATAACCACTTCATCGTCAGGACTCCTTCCCACGCAGTGTCCCACGCCTCACGCGCGAGCGCATTAATCGGGCATAACGTTAACAATTCTTTAGAGTCGGCAACCACGCGCCGCCTCTGCGCGTTTCAGGAAGCAGGAAGGTTGCGAAATGAAGAAACTGCTTCTTGTAGGAACTTTGCTATTCGGCACACTGCTCTCGGGATGTGCGCCGCTAACGGAGCTTATGCGTCGGTGCGATTCGGTCCGCCTCCGCCGCCGCGCTACGGAGTGATGGGCTTCGCTCCCGGTCCCGGATATGTGTGGACCGACGGCTTCTGGGATTCGCGCGGCAGCAACTGGGTCTGGGTCAACGGCCGCTGGCTGCGCCCGCCGCACCGCAGCGCCGTCTGGGTGCCGGGCGCGTGGGTGGAGGATCACCATCGCTGGCGCTTCCGCCGCGGCTACTGGCGATAAGGCGTCCGATGTGCTTGGTCGAGGAGTCGCACTTGAGGGGCGAAGCCGGCTGAAAGCCGGCTGCAGGCAAGATTGCCTGCCCCACAAAAAAGCGCCACTCGAATCTTCGTGGCCTGCGGTTGGTAAGTGAGCAGGCGCAGTTGTGCCGTTAGTTGGGGTTGTACATGTTCGTTGGGGCGGCCGAGGACATTCGGCCGCCAGTGATTTGACTGCAGGCTACGAAGACGTAAGAACTCGGCTGGATGGCCTCTCGATCGTCCCCTCGTTTCGCGTAATCAGTCTCTGTATCCAGCTCGAATCCAGGGGTGCGGCAATCAAACGCTATCCGCGACGGTCCCCCGGGTATTATCGGTTCAAACCGAAGATCTTTCCGCCGGTCTCCTCCACGTAGGGGAACCATCGTGCAGCCGTTAACGGGCTTACGGAAAGTCAGCACCACCTTAGGTCAACGTATGCTGGCCGGCATAAAAACTGTTGGTGTCGCGCTGTGGTTTGCGCAACTCTCTACCTGATTGGACTCTAGCATGGAGGTTTCGGAGTATAGGGTGGGTATAACTTATAAGTTACTGATAATAAGGCGAAGATATTTTTCAAGTTCGTGTGTTAATGGCAGATTGCAATAGGGCGAAACGGCGTCTTTTGATTAGAGGGACAGGCCAGGAGGCCTGTCCTACTTAGCGTCCCAGGATCTCCAGGTAGCGGGCGACGGCCTGGATGCCGCGGTAGAAGTTCGGCAGGTGGAACTTCTCGTTGGGCGCATGCAGGTTGTCGTCCGGCAGTCCGAAGCCCATCATCACACTGGGGATTCCGAGATAGCGGTCGAAGACGCCGACGATCGGGATCGATCCGCCCGACCGGATGTACACCGTCTCTTTGCCGAAGGTCTCCTTGAGCGCCTCGGCCGCGGCATGGATGAACGGGTTATCGGGATTCGTCAACGAAGGCTCGCCGGCGTGCAGGACCTTGAGTTCGGCGGTCACGCCGCGCGGGCAGGCCGCCTTCACCGCCGCTTGCATCAACTTCACCGACGCGTCCACGGTTTGGTTGGCCACCAGGCGCGTGCTGATCTTGGCCACGGCGCGCGCTGGAATGACCGTCTTTGCGCCCTCGCCCGTGAACCCGCCGCGAATCCCGTGGATCTCCACCGTGGGACGCGCCCACACGCGCTCAAAGAGCGGCACGCCAGGCTCGCCGACAAGCTCCTTCGCGCCCATTTCCTTCTCGGTATATTCTTTCTCGTCGAACGGCAGACTCGCCCAAGCCGCGCGCTCCTTAGCGCTCGGCGGTACCACGGCATCGTAGAATCCGGGCACCTGGATGCGGCCTTCGCGATCTTTCAACGCACAGAGAATCTCCGCGATCGCGAGAATCGGGTTGGGCGCCGCACCGCCGTAGACACCGGAATGCAGATCGTGATCCGCGCCCTGCACGAAGAGTTCGTAGTACACCATCCCGCGCAAGCCCACGCAGATGGTCGGCAGCTCGGGCGCGAACATCTCGGTATCGCACACCACCGCGGCATCGGCCTTCAGCCTTGGCGGCTTGGTCTTCACGTACGCCTCGATGTGTTCGCCGCCGGTTTCTTCCTCGCCTTCCAGCAGGAACTTGACGTTGACCGGCAACTTGCCGGTGGTCTTCAACAGCCCTTCGACCGCCTTGATCTGAATGTAGACCTGGCCTTTGTCGTCGCAGGCTCCGCGCGCATAGATATTGTCGCCGCGGACCTCGGGTTCGAAGGGCGGCGATTTCCACTCGTCCAGCGGATCCGGCGGCTGCACGTCGTAGTGCCCGTAAAAGAGGATGGTGGGCTTGCCCGGCGCACCGAGCCATTCCGCGTAAACCAGGGGATTGCTCTCGCCTTCGCCTTCGATCAACTCGGCGACGGTCATCCCCGCCGCACGCAGCTCGTTAACCGCGAATTCCGCCGCGCGGCGGATGTCGGGTTTGTTCTCCGAAAGCGTGCTGATGCTCGGAATGCGGAGGAAGGTCTTGAGCCCTTCCAGGAAATCGGCTTGGTGCTGCTCGTAGTAGTTCATGGCGGCTTTCCGTATTAGTAGCACGAAGCTCCGCGGCGCAGCGTCCTCTTGACATTCTAAAGGAGTGAGCGCATACTCCTCTTGAATGTCTACAAGAGATCTTCCGATTCTGCAAGGCACGCTGGACCTAATGGTTTTGCGCACCCTGGAAACCATGGGACCCCAGCATGGCTTCGGCCTCGCCAAACGCATCCAGCAGATCTCCGCCGGGGCGCTCGATCTCAACCAGGGAACGCTCTACCCGGCCCTGCTTCGCCTGGAGCAGCGCGGGTGGATCCAATCGAAGTGGGGCACCAGCGATTCCAATCGCAAGGCCAAGTTCTACGAATTGACGCGCGCCGGCCGCAAGCAGATCGCGCAGGAATCCGAGGACTGGGAACGCACCGTGGCCCTGATGGAACGCTTTCTCAGGCCCGCGGAGTAAACACAATGCGGCACATCTTCTCCCTATTTCGCCGCCGTAACCTGGATCGCGAATTGGATGACGAGATCGCCGCTCACCTCGCCATGCAGGAGGAGGAGTTCCGTCTGCAGGGCATGGACGCGGTCTCCGCCCGTGCCGCCGCGCGCCGTGCCTTTGGAGGCGTTGCCCAGGCCAAGGAAGACTACCGCGACCGCCGCGGCGGCGCCCTGCTCGCGAGCATCGGTCAGGACGTTCGCTATGCGTTGCGCGGCCTCCGGCGGGCGCCCGGCTTCACCGCGGCCGCCGTAATTTCGCTGGCGCTCGGCATCGGCGCCAACACGGCGATCTTTTCGCTTTTCCATACCCTCATGCTGCGCCTGCTGCCGGTTGAAAATCCCCAGGAACTGGTCAGCCTGTACCGCACCGGTGGCTGGAACCGCGGATATGTATCGTACCCGCTGTTTCAGGAGGTGGCGAAGCGCACGGATTTGTTCACCGGGGTAGTGGCGCGAACGGGCGTGATGAAAGCGCGCTTCACGCCGCGCTCCGGCGCGCGCGAGCAATTCGCACAGCGCGAATTCGTCTCGGGGAATTATTTCCGGGTGCTGGGGGTGCGGCCCGCAATTGGGCGCGTGTTCACGGATGAGGACGATGTCACGCCGGGCGCTCACGCGGTGGCGGTGCTCAGCTACGACTTGTGGCGTACGCAATATGGCGGGGACCCGGCGGTGCTGGGGACGAAGATTCTGGTGGATGAGCAGCCGTTCACGGTGATCGGGGTGGCGTCGGCCGGCTTCCATGGCGTCGAAGTGGAGCGGCGCGCCGACATCTGGGCGCCCACGATGATGAGCGGCATGAACGTCAAGAGTCCGACCACCTGGTGGCTATGGCTGGTGGCGCGGAAGCGGCCGGAGGCGACGGCGCAGCAGGTGCAGGCGGCGCTCGACGTGCTGGTGCAGCAGCATCTCAACGCCGCCTACCCAACCTCGTACAATGCGGCATTCCGCAAGCGCGCGCTGGGGCAGCGGCTCGAGGTGCGCGATGGCGGCATCGGGCTTTCGCAATTGCGCGAGGAGTTCGGGCGTCCGCTGACGGTGCTGATGGCGGGCGTGGTGCTGGTGATGCTGGCGGCGTGTGCGAATGTGGCAAATCTTTTGCTGGCTCGCGGCGCCGCGCGGCGGAAGGAAATCGCGCTGCGGCTTGCGCTGGGCGCGACGCGGGGGCGGCTGGCGCGCCAGGCGCTGACGGAGAGCACGCTCTTGATGGTGGGCGGAGGCGCGTTGGGAATCGGACTTGCGGTGTGGGGGCGGCAGGTGGTGGTGCGTTTTCTGCCGGCGAGTGCGGGCGATCCGTTCGGCGGCGTACAGGCGCAGCCGGTGCTGTGGTTCACGCTCGGCATCGCGGCGCTTTCGGTGCTTCTATTCGGCGTGGCTCCGGCGATGCGGTCGACGGCGGTGGACCCGGCGGCGGGGCTGCGTCCGGGGCAAGGCGGTCCGGCGGGGCTTCCGCTTTTGCGGCGTACTCTTGTGGTGGCGCAGGTGGCGTTCAGCGTGGTGCTGGTGGCGCTGGCGGGATTGTTCGGCCACAACTTATGGGCGTTGCGCGATGTGGACCTGGGGTTTCGGAATCAGGGAGTGATCGCGTTCACGCTGGACCTGCCGCCCCATCTACGGGCGGAGATTCGCACGCAGGTGCGTCAGTTGACGGAGCAACTGGAGACGATGCCGGGCGTGCATTCGGTGAGCTACGGATTTCCGGGACCGTTCCTGATGGGCACGTCCAGCGCAAGCATTCGCGTCCCCGGCTCCGATGCCACCGCGCGCGAGCCGAAGGACGTGGACACGGCGTCCATTGCGGCGCGCTATTTTGAAACGATCGGCACGCCGGTGGTGGTGGGGCGCGAGTTCGACGCCAATGACCAGAACAGCCCGCGACGGGTCGCGGTGGTAAACGAGGCGTTTGTGCGCGCGTTCCTGCCGGGAGAGCGGCATCCGGATGCGCGGCGGCTGAGCTTCGACGATTCGAAGGCGGAGGGCGGCGAGCCCACGTTCATCGTGGGTGTGGTGCGGGATATTCATCACGCGGGCATTCAGAAGCCGGCCAAACCGGCGGTCTATTTGCCGATCGATCGGGGCGTGGCCCGGGGCGGGCCGACCATCGTGATGCGCACCGAAGTGCCACCCTCGGTGCTGATGCCGCGGCTCTACCGTGAGTTCGCACGGCTGGGGCCTTCGATCAATTTCCAATCCTTCGGGACGTTGCGGCAGTTCGTGGACGATTCGATTTTCGAGCAACGCATGCTTGCTGCGATCGGCGGCTTCTTCGGCACGCTCGCTTTGGTGCTGGCGGCGGTCGGACTCTACGGCGTAGTCTCCTATAGTGCGGCGCGCCGCACTGCGGAAATCGGCATCCGCATCGCACTCGGGGCCGCGCGTACCCAGGTGGTCTGGATGATTCTTCGCGATGCGCTGCTGCTGGTCGCGGTGGGCCTCGCGCTTGGTCTGCCGGCCGCGCTCGCCGCCGCGCGAACCGTCGCCTCCATCCTCTTCGGTATCGAGCCGGCCGACCCCTTCACGTTCGCTGCTACGGCCGCCATTCTGGCCGCGGTTGGGGCGGCCGCCGCAGCACTCCCGGCGAGCCGCGCCGCCACCGTGGAACCCAGCCGCGTCCTGCGTCACGAATGAGACCGGCGTGATATCTTTGGATGCGCCGGTATGGATCACATCACCTCTCGCCGCCAACTGCTGCGGGCCTTCGGAGTAGCTCCCTTGGCCGCCTCCGCGTTCGGACAGGGCCGCTGCCGCGACGGCTACGGGACTGCGGGCTGTCCGCTGACCGCCGAACAGGCGACCGCGCCCATCAAGCCGGTATTCGACCCGACCGGGTGGAAGACCGTGGCGCTGGATCACATCGCATTCCAGATGCCCGAGTACCAGAAGGAGGCTGCGTTTTACGTCGCGCTGATGGGCTGGACGCTGCGCGGCGATGACGGCAAGCAGGCCGTCCTCGACATCGGTAACTGGGGCTCGGCCATTTTCAAACAGGCGCCTCAGCAGCGGACCGCCGCGGTGCACGGTCTCTGCTTCGTCATCGAACCGTGGAATGCCGCGAAGGTAGAGGCGGAACTCCGCAAGCGCGGCCTGACGCCGATTGCCGACCACGATGGCAAGGGCTTCGAGAGCTTCCACGTGAAGGATCCGGATGGCCTGGATCTGCAGATCGCGAACGGCAGCGGGCTCGCAAAGGCTCGTAAGACGCCGGCCGCCGCGAAGGTGCAACTACCCTTTGAGTCTCCGGGATGGCAATCCGTGTGGCTCGACCACATCTCGTACGGCGTCCCCAATTACAAGCGGACTGCTTCCTTCTACACCAATCTTCTGGGATGGAAGGAGACGTATGACGAAGGCAGCCAGCACGAGTTGCTGATTGGCGACGTGGGGGATATGATCGTCCGCGGCGGCAATCCGAATAGTCCTGAGTTCGGCAAGGCTCCGCAGCGCGCGGCGCGGATCGATCATATTTCGTATGGAATTTCGCCCTGGGACACGGATGGCGTGAAGGCGGCGCTGGAGAAGCGCGGGCTGCGGGCGCGGGTCGATACTTCCACCCACGATGATATTCATGTCGCGGCCTTCAAGAGCTATCACACCACCACGCCTAATGGGTACGACCTGCAGATCAGCTATCTGACCCACGATACGCGGCTGGCGCTGGCGAATGCGGTCAGGCCGAAGGCGGGCAGGTAGGTAGCTTCAGGCAGGATTGCCTGCCCCACAATGCGGCAAGCCGCAAACTGGACTCGTGCACGCGGGAGTTACGGCAGCAAGTGGACAGGGTCGAAAGACCACCCCTCAAACTCGGGGAATCCCCGGAATCGGCGGTGGTCTTTCATCAAAGTTTCGCGGGCGGAACGCCCATCAACAACAGGCCAGGAGGCCTGTCCCACTGGGCTAGCGGATGCCGATCACCATTGAGTCGGGGCCGAGGAGGTGCTCGACGCGCGTTTCGCGGAAGCCGGCTTCTTTCATCCAACCCTGGCAGTCCGCGCCGGTGTAGTCGAAGCCGGCGGGGGTTTCGATCAGCATATTGAGGCTCATCATCAAGCCGAAGGCGTTCTTGGAGCGATCGTCGTCGATGATGCTTTCGTAGACCACCAGGGCGCCGCCATCGGGCACGGCATCGTAGGCTTTGCGTATCAGCATGCGCTTCTCGGCTAAACCCCAGTCGTGCAGGATGTGCCCCATCAGGACGACATCGGCATGGGGGATCGGCTGCTCGAGAAAACTTCCGCCCATAAAGCGCAGGCGGCCGGAGACGCCATTTCGTTCGGCGTACTCTTCGAAAATCGGGCCGACTTCCGCGAGGTCAAAGCCGATTCCCGACAAGTGGGGATTGGCGAGCGCGATTTGCACCGCCAGGTCGCCCTGCGCAGTGCCCGCGTCAACAAAAGAGGTATAGCTGCTCCACGGGAATTGAGAGGCAATCTTCATGTTGGCGCCATGGCTGATGCCGCTCATCGCCGCCAGGAAAGACTTCAGGCGGGCCGGGTCGGCGTACAACGCCTCGAAGGGAGACGTACCTCCATTTCGGACCTCGTTCTGCGGCAAGCCGGTCCGCAGTGCTTCCGTGAGGTGATTCCAATGGCCGTACAAGCGCTGGTTGGCCATCTCAAGAATGCCGCCGATATACGAGGGCTTGTGCTTATCGAGGAACAGGTCCGTGGCGGCGGTGTTGGAGTACTGGCCGTCCGTGCGCTGCAAGAAACCCAGGGCGACCAGCGTGTCCAGGAAATCCCGCGCCGCGCGCTCATGCAATCCCATTCGACCCTGGATGCTTTCGAGCGATTGCGGCCCCCTGGCCAAATCGGTGAACAACTCCATCTCCACCGCACTTAATAAAACCTTCGATGGCCAAAATCCCAGGCCCACCTGCAAAATGGATTCCGGCGTCGGATGCTCGCTCATGTACTCTTCCCCTCGCGTGGGATTGAGTATAGCGCGGCCAGGCACTCGGGCATTAGTAGACACGCTACACAAAAACTAGTAGAATGCCTACACAATGCGTCCCGACACTCCGTCCCGCCTGGAACTTTTGCAAGGCACACTCGACCTGCTGATTCTCCGCACGCTGCTGACCGGTCCTTCGCATGGCCACGCTATCGCGAAGCACATTCAGCGAACCTCCGAAGAACTGCTCCAGGTCGAGACCGGGTCGCTATACCCGGCGCTCCACCGGCTGGAGGCGAAGGGTTGGATCGGCGCCTCCTGGGAGCTGTCCGAAAAAGGCAAGCGGGCCAGATTTTACCGGCTGACACCGCTGGGACGCAAACATCTGGTGGCCGAACGTTCGAAATGGGAAGCATTCTCGCGCGCCATGGGATTGGTACTGGATCCAGCGGAATAGGAGAGTCGCCATGAATTCGTTCTTTCGCAAATTGCGTTGGTTGACACAACGGCCAGACAAAGAAGCCGAACTGCGCGAAGAGCTTCAGTTCCACCTGGACGAAGAAGCCGAACAGCGTCAGGCAGATGGCCTGGCAACGAATGAGGCGCGGTGGGCGGCTCGGCGCGAATTGGGCAACCTCACCCTGGCGGCGGAGAACACTCGCGCGGCGTGGGGCTGGAGCTTCCTGGAACAACTCGGCCAGGACCTGCGCTACGCCTTCCGGACGATGGCTGCGAACCGGATGTTTACCGTACTGGCGGTGGCATCGCTCGCGCTCGGCATCGGCGCCAACGCAGCGATCTACAGTTTCATGGATGCGATCCTGCTGCGCGCGCTGCCGGTGGCCGAGCCTCAGTCGCTGGTCGTGCTCAACTGGCACGTCAATACCACCAAGTGGCGTAACTCGGTGATGCAGCGGATGAGCGGCTCTACGTTCGACGATCCGAAGTCGGGAATGAACTCCGGCATTTTTCCCTTTCCGGCATTCGAGTTGTTCCGCAAGGACAACTCGGTGTTTTCCGTCGTGTTCGCCCATTACCAGTACTGGCAGGCGCGGAGTCTGAACCTGGCAGTCCGGGGACAGGCGGAGATTGCCGCCGGCTGGGCTGTTTCGGGCGACTATTTTCGGGGGCTCGAACTCTCTGCCGCGGCCGGGCGCCTGATCATTCCGGACGATGACCGGCCGGGGGCGCCGGCGGTAGCGGTTGCGAGCTACGGGTTCAGTCAGCGGCGTTTCGGAGGTGCCGGCAATGCTGCCGGACAGCCGATTCTGATCAACAACGTTCCCTTCACGGTAGTGGGTGTGGCGCCGCCTGACTTCTTCGGCGTGGACCCCGCGGCGGCGCCGGACGTATACCTTCCGATGCACACCACGGAAGTGCTGGGCGCTTCCAGCCAGTTTGGATTTCGGCGCGAAGCCTATCTCGATCCGAATTATTACTGGGTTCAGGTGATGGGCCGGCTGCGGCCGGGAGTGAGCCTGGCGCAAGCCCAGGCCAAGCTGGCGCCGGTCTTCCGGCAATGGGTAGCGGGCACCGCTACCGACGCTCGCCAGCGGGAGCAGCTTCCCGAGTTGGTGGTGAAAGAGGGCGCGGGTGGGCTTGAGACATTACGCCGCCAGTATTCGAAGCCGCTCTTCGTCCTGTTGACGCTGGTGGCGTTGATCCTGGCCCTGGCGTGCGCCAATGTTGCCAACCTGCTGCTGGCGCGTTCCGCCGCGCGAAGCCGGGAGATCGCGCTGCGCATGAGTGTGGGCGCCGGCCGCTTTCGCATCGTACGCCAACTGTTGACCGAGAGTGTTCTCCTCGCCTTCATGGGCGGCGCATTGGGAATCCTGTTCGCGATTTGGGGGATTCGCTTCCTGACGCTCCTGCTGGCCAACGGCCGGACCAACTTCAGCCTGCACGCGGACTTGAACTGGCACGTACTCGCGGCGGCGGCCGCACTCTCCCTGGTCACGGGCGTGCTGTTCGGCCTCGCTCCTGCGCTGCAGGCAACCCGGGTGGACGTTATGCCTGTGTTGAAAGAAGTTCGAGCCGGCTCGTCGCGCGGGCCGCGTTCCTTCTGGCGTATAAGCCCGAACCACGGGCTGGTCGTGGCGCAGATCGCCATCTCGCTGGTGATGCTGTTTGCGGCCGGACTCTTCGTGCGCACGCTTTCGAGTCTGCAATCGATCGAACTCGGCTTCAACCGGGAAAATGTGTTGTTGTTTCAGGTCGACGCCCGCAAGGCCGGACACAAGGATCCGGAAATTGCCGCGTTCTACGCCGGCCTGCGCCAGCGCTTCCAGGCGATCCCTGGCGTGCGCGAGGCGAGCCTCTCGGAGGATTCCCTCATCGACGCCGGGACCGGATTGCCGCTCGGTCTACCGGGCGAGCCGCCCAACGGGGCCAACCGCATTTTGAGTGTCGGGCCGTCGTTCTTCCGAACTATGCAGATCCCGATTCTGGCAGGGCGCGACTTTGAGGAACGCGACCGGCCAGGCTCGCCGGCCGTTGTAGTCATCAACGAAGTCTTTGCCAAAGGCAGCTTCCCCGGCAGGAATCCGCTCGGACAGCACCTGATTCTGCGCAAACCGTCAAGGCAGGGAGACACCATCGCGCGCGAGATGGAGATCGTCGGGGTATCGCGGAATGCCCGTTATGGCGGCGTGACCCAGGACATCCCGCCGGTAGCCTACATCCCTTACGACCAGGGATACCCCGAGCCGGGCCAGATGGTCTACGCGCTGCGCACCTCAGGCGACCCCCTCCTATATGTCAACGCCGCACGCGAAATAGTCCGCCAGGCCGATTCGCACGTACCGATCTCCGACGTCAGGACCCAGAATGCCGACATAGACCAGACGATCAACCAGGAGATTACGTTCGCGAGGCTGTGCAGCGGATTCGCGATGCTGGCGCTCATTATCGCCGGCGTCGGCCTGTACGGCACCGTATCCTATAACGTGGCGCGGCGCACTGGCGAGATCGGCATCCGCATGGCTTTGGGCGCGCAACGCGGCGCGGTAGTGCAGATGATCCTGCGTGAAGTCCTGCTGCTGGCGCTGGCGGGCCTCACCCTCGGCATGGTCGTCGCCATGTCCGCATCCAAGTACGTCGAATCGCTGCTGTACGGAATCAGGCACAACGACCCTCTCTCGCTGGCTGTGTCCGTCATAAGTCTTTTAGCTGTGGCGACTTTTGCGGGGCTGGTCCCTGCCCTGAAGGCGTCTCAAATCGACCTTCTAACCGCGATCCGGCATGAGTAGACGGGCCTCACCTTTTCATCTGTGATACTCTGAAATTTCCACGTGTGCCAGCGCGTGTCAGCGAAGCTCTCGTTCTGCGAACTTACCCGTTGAAAGAAGCGGACCTCGTCGTCAGCTTTCTGACTCGGGATCAAGGAAAGTTGCGTGGCGTGGCCAAGCGGGCGCGTCGTCCGAAGAGTAGTTTCGGAAGCGGGCTGGAGCGGTTATCGCACGTGCGCATGGCGTATTACCAGCGGGAGAGCCACGAACTGGTCAACCTGGATTCCTGCGAGCTGATTCGCTCCCAGTTCGACCTGGCCTCCGATTATCAGGCGAGTATTGCGCTGGATTTCTTCGCGGAAGCGACAGATCTTCTGTTGCCCTCCGGGGAGGCCAGCGAGAGGTTTTTTCGTCTGCTGGTGGCTGTTTTAGATTCGCTGCGGCCGCCGGCGGAGGATAGGGTTTGGCGCGCCGTCACGTATTTTTCACTGTGGGCGGTGCGGCTGTCGGGTTGGTTGCCGGAGTTGCATGTCTGTCTGAGTTGCGGCAGCTTGTTGGACGATCCCGAATCACCCGAGCGGGCGTTCTTCGGCCGCGGGCGGTCTGGCCTGATTTGCAGCCACTGCCGGCGCCTGCTGGGCGCGAGCAATACTTGGGAACTGAGCCGGGAGTCAAGGGAGATCGTCGGGCAGATTCTGCGCCAACCGGTGGCGCAGTTGGGCGAGCAAAGCTGGACGCAAGCCACCGCCTCCGATCTGAGGCGCTTCCTGGTGCAACAGATGGAGTCGCATGCGGAACGGCGCCTGATTACGGTGCCGGTGTTGGAAGGTTCGAGTAGCTAAATGCAATCGTTTCAAGAGATTATCCTCACACTGAAGCGCTACTGGGCAGACCGCGGCTGCATCATCCAGGAACCGTACGATACCGAGGTCGGCGCCGGCACGATGTGCCCGGAGACCTTCCTGCGCGTGCTCGGACCCAAACCCTACCGCACCGCGTACGTGCAACCCAGCCGCCGTCCGGCGGATGGACGCTACGGGGATAACCCCAACCGGCTCTACAAGCATTCGCAGCTTCAGGTGATCCTCAAACCGGCTCCCGAAGATGTCATCGAGCTCTATCTCGGCAGCCTGGAGGCCATCGGAATCGACCTCCGCAAGCACGATCTCAAGCTCGAGGAAGACAACTGGGAGGCACCGACTCTGGGCGCCTGGGGGATCGGCTGGCAGGTCATGCTGGACGGCCTGGAAATCTCGCAATTCACTTATTTTCAACAATGTGGCGGTATTGATCTGGACCTGGTTCCGGCCGAACTGACCTACGGCCTGGAGCGCCTGACCGCCTTCCTGCAGGTGAAGGACAGCGTTTACGATATCGACTGGGCTCCGGGGTTCACCTACGGCGACGTGCGTTATAAGGACGAGCTGCAGTACTCGGTCTACAACTTCGAGATGGCCGACATCCCGACCTTGTGGAAGCTCTTCGACCTGTACGAAGGCGAGGCCATCCGGCTGCTTGGGCTCTACGACCCTAAGTCGCCGGAAAAGAAGCGCTTTCCGCTGCTTCCGGCCTACGACCAGGTGCTCAAATGCTCCAACCTGTTTAATACCCTCGATGCGCGGGGTGCCATCAGCGTCACGGAGCGGGTCGGGGTGATCCAGCGAGTGCGGAAGATGGCGGTAGCGGTCGCGCATGCCTGGGTAGACCAAAGCGCGGACCTGGTGGCGGAGGTGGCCCAGTGAGCCTTCCTCTACTGCTCGAAATCGGCACCGAGGAAATCCCCGATTGGATGATTCCGACGGCGCTCGAGAACTTGCGCCTCTCGTTCGAGAAGCTGGAAATCACGCACGAGTCGGTCCGCCTGGATGCCACACCGCGCCGCCTGGTGCTGCGCGTCGAGGGTGTGCCTGCGAAGCAGCAGGATAGCGAGGAGCGCGTGTTGGGACCGGCCAAGTCGGCACCGCCCAAGGCCGTCGAAGGCTTCGCGCGCAAGCACGGCATTAAGCCCGAAGACCTGACGGTGGAATCCACCGGCAAGGGCGAGTATTACGTGTACCTGAAGAAGGTACCGGGCCGATTCATTAAGGACATTCTGGCCGAAGCCCTGCCGGGCATCATCCTCGGGCTGTATTTCCCGAAGACGATGTACTGGACCGGCAAGGGCGGTCCGCGCTTCATCCGGCCCATCCGCTGGATCGTGGCGCTGCTTGGCGAGGAGATCATCCCCTTCGAACTGGCCGGTGTGCGGTCGGGCGCGTTGACCAGCGGGCATCGCCGGCTGGGCGCTCGCGAGATTGCCATCACCACGGCGGATTACGAACAGCGCCTGCGCGATCACGGCGTGATTCTCTCGGCCGAAGAGCGGCGCAACCAGATCCGCGCTGGGATGGCGGACGTGCGCATCAAGTCCGACGATGCGCTGCTGGAGACGCTGGTCTACCTGACCGAGTGCCCCCGTCCGATCCGCGGCAGCTTCGATCCGCAATTCCTGGAACTGCCCGAGGAAGTGCTGGTCACCGTGATGCGCCACCACCAGAAGTACTTTTCGGTGGAAGACGCGGCCGGGAAACTGGCGCCCGAATTCGTCGCGGTGATGAATATCGATAGCGACCCGGAAGGCTTCGTGCGCCACGGCAATGAGCGCGTGCTGCGCGCGCGTTTCAACGACGCGCGCTTCTTCTGGGACGCAGACCAGAAGAAACCGCTCGCCGCGCGTAAGCAGGATCTGGCCAACGTCACCTTCCAGGCTAAGCTAGGCAGCTACTTAGTGAAGACGGAGCGCATGATGGCGCTGGCGGCGGAACTCGGCGGCGATGCTCATGCGGTCCGCGCGGCCGAACTCTGCAAGTGCGATCTCACCACCGAACTGGTCAAGGAATTCACTGAACTGCAGGGCGTGGTGGGCGGTCTCTACGCGCGCGTGCAGGGCGAGCCCGAGCCCGTCTGGCAGGCTATCTACGATCATTACAAGCCGGAGAGCATGGAAGACGCGTTGCCGCGCAATGCCACCGCGCTGATCGTTTCGCTGGCCGATAAATTGGATACGCTGCGCGGCTGTTTCGGCGTGGGCATGGTGCCGACCGGGTCGAAGGACCCGTTCGCTTTGCGCCGCGCGGCGCAGGGCGTGGTGCGCATTCTGGTGGAAGGCAAGCTGCCCTTGCCGCTGCTCGATTTGATCGGCGGCGATCAAGCCCTGCGCGCCTTCTTCGAAGAGCGCGTGCGCTACTACTTCAAAGACATCCGCGGGTTCGCTTACGACGAAGTCAACGCCTGTATGGCGGCGAGCGCCGGCTGGAGCAACCTGGTGGATCTGGAATCGCGGCTGGAACGGGTCCGGGCACTACGCGCGTCGCCCGATTTCGAACCGCTTGCGGCCAGCTTTAAACGCATCCGCAACATTCTGGAGCAGGCGAAGTTTTCCGGCGGCGGGGCGATCGATGAAGCCCTGCTGGAAGACGGACCGGAACGCGAGTTGTACACCGAATTCCGCGGCATCCAGGCGCAGCCCATCGAAAGCGTAATTTCGCGCCTGCGTCCCAGGGTGGACCTTTTCTTTGACAAAGTGCTGGTAAATGCGCCGGACCCGGTTGTCCGGCAAAACCGTTTGACGTTGTTGAGCACGCTGTTGGCGGAATTCTCCACCATGGCGGACTTTTCTGAAATCGTAACTAATTCATAGGAGCAAACTAAGAATGACGAAGTACGTCTACTCGTTCGGCAACGGAACCGCCGACGGCGATGGAAAGATGAAGGACACGCTCGGTGGCAAAGGCGCCGGGCTGGCTGAGATGTGCCGGGCCAAGCTGCCGGTACCTCCCGGCTTCACGATTTCGACGCAGGTGTGCAACATCTACTTCGACAACAAATTCTCCGTGCCGAAGGAGATCCACCAGGAGATGCTGGGTTCGCTCGCCACGCTGGAAGAGCGCATGGGCCAGAAGCTCGGCGACACCGACAACCCGCTGCTGGTCAGCGTGCGTTCCGGCGCCAAGTTCTCCATGCCCGGCATGATGGACACGATCCTCAACCTGGGCTTGAACGATAAGACGGTCAAGGCGCTGGAAGCCAAGTCCAACAACGCGCGCTTCGCCTACGATTGCTACCGCCGCTTCATCCAGATGTACGGCGCCGTGGTGCTCGAAGTCCCCAAGCACGATTTCGACGAAGTTTTCGAAGGCCAGAAGAAGAAGGCCAAGGCCAAGCTCGATACCGAACTGACCGCCAAAGATCTGCAGGAAGTGATCGAAGGCTACAAGAAGCTGGTGCAGAAGAAGACCGGCAAGCCCTTCCCGCAGGACGCCCTGGAGCAACTGGCCGGCGCCCGCGATGCGGTGTTCCGGAGCTGGTTCAACGACCGCGCCAAGTACTACCGCAAGATGAACCAGATCCCCGACGATCTGGGCACCGCGGTCAACGTGCAGGGCATGGTGTTCGGCAACCTCGGCGAAACTTCGGCCACCGGCGTGGGCTTCACCCGCAATCCGGCGACCGGCGAGAATGTCTTCTACGGCGAATTCCTGGAGAATGCGCAGGGCGAAGACGTGGTGGCCGGCATCCGCACGCCGCACCCCATCAGCGAACTCGAGAAGTGGAACAAGGCGGTCTACGATCAGCTTCGCGAGATCACCACGATGCTCGAGAACCACTACCGCGACATTCAGGATTTCGAGTACACCATCCAGGACGGCAAGCTGTACATGCTGCAGACCCGCAACGGCAAGCGCACGGGTCCGGCCGCGGTTCGCATCGCCGTCGAAATGGTGGAACAGGGCCTGATCGATAAGAAGGAAGCGATCCTGCGCGTGGATCCGCAGCAGCTTGACCAGCTTCTGCACCCGGTGCTCGATCCCAAGCAGATCAAGACCCTGACGCAGTTGGCCAAGGGCCTGCCGGCATCGCCGGGCGCCGCCGTCGGAACCATCGTGTTCTCGGCCGAAGACGCCGTGGAGATGTCGACCAAGGCTCCTGTCATCCTGGTCCGCAAGGAAACCGTGCCCGACGATATTCACGGCATGGAAGTCGCCAAGGGCATCCTGACCGCGCGCGGCGGAATGACCAGCCACGCGGCCGTGGTCTGCCGCGGCATGGGCACCCCCTGCGTCGCCGGCGCCGAGACCGTCACGGTCAACGAGCACAAGAAGGAAGTCAGCGTCACCGTCAACGGCAAGGTCATGACCTTGAAGGAAGGCGACTGGCTTTCGCTCGATGGCTCTACCGGCATCGTGTACGCCGGCAAGGCCAACACGCTGGAAGCCGATCCGAAGTCGGGCGTCCTGGCCAAGTTCATGGGCTGGGCGGACGAGTTCCGCGGCAAGTTCGGCGTGCGCGCCAACGCGGATATCCCGCGCGACGCGAAGGTAGCCCGCAAGTTCGGAGCGGAAGGCATCGGCCTGTGCCGCACCGAGCACATGTTCTTCGCCGAAGACCGCATCGAGCACATGCAGGCGATGATTCTGGCACGCGATGAAAAATCGCGGCGCAAGGCCCTGCTCAAGTTGTTGCCGATGCAGCGCAAGGATTTCGCCGGACTGTTCACTGCGATGGACGGCTTCCCGGTGGTCATCCGCACGCTGGATCCGCCGCTGCACGAGTTCCTGCCCAAGCGCGAGGATCTGATGGTGGATGTCGCCATACTGCCTTACGCCGACATCAAGATGAAGAAGGAACTCGCCGCCAAGTACGTGAAGTTCGGCGCCGAGGTCAAGAATCTCAAGACCGTGATCCCCGACCTTCTGAAGCGCGTGGAAGAGCTGCATGAGTTCAACCCCATGCTCGGCCACCGCGGCTGCCGTCTCGGCGTCACGTACCCCGAGATCACGGAAATGCAGGCGCGCGCCATCTTCGAAGCTGCCGTCCAGGTGGCCAAGAAGGGCATCAAGGTGATTCCGGAAGTCATGATCCCGCTGATCGGCGGCGTCAAGGAACTGGAGAACCAGAAGAAGATCGTGGTGGAAGTGGCCGAGGAAGTACTGGCCAAGGCCGGCATGAAGAAGTTGAAGTACATGGTCGGCACCATGATCGAAATCCCGCGCGCGGCACTCACCGCCGCTGAGGTCGCCAAAGAAGCCGAGTTCTTCAGCTTCGGCACCAACGACCTGACCCAGACCACGATGGGCCTGTCCCGCGACGATTATACGAAGTTCCAGCAGGACTACCAGGATCGCAAGATCTTCGCCAATGACCCGTTCGCCGTCCTCGACCAGGAAGGCGTCGGCCAGCTGGTGAAGATGGCGGTGGCCAGCGGACGCAAGACTCGTCCGGACCTGGAAGTCGGCATCTGCGGCGAGCACGGCGGCGAGCCGAGCTCGGTGCAGTTCTGCTACCGGGTGGGCATGGACTACGTATCGTGCTCTCCGTTCCGCGTTCCGATCGCCCGCCTGGCGGCCGCGCAGGCTGCCATAAGCGGCGACAAGAACGAAATGTCCCGGACCGCGTAATCCAAGCACCAATGGCAAAGGGCCGGAGCGCAAGCTCCGGCCCTTTTTCTTTAATGCAGTAGACCAGCCATAGCTGTCGAACACGCTCCGCAGACAACAAAAAAGCCAGGGCAAAGCCCTGGCCTTTTCTTGCTACGAACGAGTTTCCGTGATTAGTTGCAGAGGCGCCGGCGAAAGAGGCCGAGCGCCAAGAGACCGGACCCGATCAGGACGGTGCCGACCGGCTCAGGAGCATTCTCCGAGAAGCCCTCCCGGAACGAAGTGATTGTCGCCGTTCCCGCCTGATTAGGAGGGATGATCACGACAAGATCCTTGCTGACAGTTACCAACGAAACCGGATTCGCGAAGACAACCGATGTCGATATAGGGCCGCTCGAGTCGACGTGGAAACTCGAGGCAGGGGGAACGCCATTAGGGCTTACCGTTTCGGTAATGTCAGCTCCAGCAATACCCGTTACTGTGAAAGCGCCGGTAAAGTCCAGACTCGCACCCGTAATGTGTGCTGAATTGTCGACTGTCTGCACCGTGAACGAAATACTGGAATCCAGATCGAGGGTCCCGTGGGTACCACCTGGACTGCTGACTGTCCAAGCGTTGCTCGAGAAGATTAGCCCGGGCTCGTTGGGATTGCTCGAGTCCCCGACGACGTTGACTTGGGAGCCGTCTACTGGCGTTAAGCCACCAATCGAAGTGCCCGAGTAGCTGAAATTGTAGAACAGCTTGTCGCCAACCTGGCATGCGTTAGCAAGGCTATTGTATGTGGTCATGTAATACGCCGCTGTTGCACTCGCGCACAACAGCGGTGCTGCCGAAGCAACATTCACCAACGCAGCCAAGACGGCTACGATCAATACGATCCGCTTCATTGTTTTCCTCCGACTACTACGACCGAAGATTTGCCGAGGCGTCGGCGGCTTACCAGCCCCAAAAGCACCAATCCCGAACCGGTCAGCAGAAATCCGAACGGCTCGGGGACGATTTCCGAAAAATCATTTTCAACAATGGAAATGTGCGAAAAATCCGTAAACCCTACCCCGCCAACGACCTTTACCTCCGTGGACACGGCTAGAGTATTCACCGGAGCACCAAAGAGTATTTTGACGGAAACCGGATCCGGGACCGTTGTGGTGATCGGGCTTCCCAGCTGTGCGGGCGCCAAAGTCTCCGTGACGGTACCACTTCCGCCGGTGCCGGTAAGGGTCCCTGTAATCGTCAGCGTCGCGTCTTTGATCGCTGCGTAACCCGAAATAGTGGCGACATTGTAACTGATTATGCTATCCGAAACGGTTCCAAAGGACGTAATCCACCCGCCGCTGTTAAACACAATTCCGACATTGGAGAACCCATCGAAAAGATTCGGCTGCACCTGGATTTGACTGGCGGTCGGTTCGTTCCCCGACGCGCTCGGCCCAGGAGTGAGTGAGAATCCCCAAAAGACCTTGTCGTTGATTTGGCAGGCATTTCCGAAGGTGTTGTAGCTGGTGATGTAGCTCTGCAGCGAGTTGTTGTTGACGCAGAGGGTGCTTGCCATTGCAGCGGTGCCGAGGGCACCGAGCAGACCCACTAATATACAAAAACGCTTCATATTGAATCCCCGCTGACTGTCTGTAATGTGTTCATTTTTCCTCCGAGGCCTCACACCACGCTTCTCTGCTTCCCCGAGCGTGTTTGGACTGAATCATCACAGTTTAGTGTGATTCATAGTAGCTAATACTACGTTAATGGGTATCGTTTTGCAAGCTCTGTCACCACTGATTTTAGGCTTACAGTACTGCTAGTCCCATCGCAATACGCGCTTCCGCCAAGCTCGGAGCGCAATCGAAACTTACTATTTATCAATAATTTGAATGGGGTCTGCGGAGAGTGGGCGGGGCTCGTGCCTAGGCGGCCGGCATAAGTTCAGTACTAGTATGTCTAAAGTTATGGCCCTAACAACCGAGTTCTTCGCGGGTAATTCGGAAATTTTCCAGATTCCCGAGGATTGTGAGCGCAATCTGGCGGGGGTCGAAGAAGGTCTGCGCGATGCGCCGGACGTCTTCAGCCGTAACTGCCTCGATGCTCTCCACCAGTTCGTCCAGCGTGAAGAAGCGGCCGAAGTACATCTCCTGGCGGGCGAGATTGGACATGCGGCTGGCGGTGGATTCCAGGCCCAGCATCAGCGATCCCTTGAGATGATCCTTGGCGCGGCGGAGTTCCTCGTCGCCGACCCGGTCGCTCCTTGAGCTGGCGGAACTCCTGCGTGATCGATTCCACCACCTGGCGCGCCGATTCCACGCTGGTGCCCGCGTAAATCGAGAGGCAACCTGTATCGCGATACGGGTTTAGCTCGCTGAAGACGGCGTAGGCCAAGCCCTTGCCGCTCGCGGATATTCTGGAATAGCCGCGAACTCATCCCGCCGCCCAGCAGCGTGTTGAGCACATAGCAGGCGAAGCGCTCCTCGTGCGGCAGCGGATACGACGGGACACCCAGGCAGAGATGTACCTGCTCCAGGGATTTCTTGTTGCGCAGGGCGATTCGCGCGTGAGTGCTGGGCGCATGGTCGGCGGGCGCCGCGGGTCCCGGAGGCAGCGAATCGAAGTGCTGCTGGACGAGTGCGGTCAATCCCTCGTGGGTCAGGTGTCCGGCGGCCGTCACCACCATGTTCGCGGGCGCGTACACGGACCGGTAGAAATCCCGGATCATGGTGCTGTCGAAGCGGCGGACGCTCTGCGGGGTCCCCAGGATCGGCTTACCCAGCGGGTGGTCTTTCCAGAAGTTGGAGGAGAAGATCTCGTGGACCAGGTAGTCCGGCGCTGTCCTCCTCCATCTTGATTTCTTCGAGGATGACGCCCTTTTCCTTCTCGATATCCTCTTCGCGGAACATGGGATGGAGCACCAGGTCGGCCAGAACGTCGAAGGCCTGGGAGAGGTGCTGATCGAGAACCTTGGTGTTGAAGCAGACCAGCTCCTTGGCGGTGAAGGCGTCGAGATTGCCGCCGAGAGCGTCCACGCGCGCGCGATGTCTTCGGCCGAACGGCTGGTGGTGCCCTTGAACAGCATGTGCTCGATGAAGTGGGAGATGCCGTTCTGCTCCGGCGTTTCCCGGCGCGAACCCGAACCGATCCAGATGCCCACGGAGACGGAGCGCACGTGCGGCATGGCCTCGGTAATCACGCGCACGCCGTTGGCGAGCGTGGTCATTTCGATATCGCGTAAAGGATTGATTAGGTGATGTCATTGCGAAGAGGAAGAGAAAAGCCCTAATCCCTTTGTAGCACCTTCGGGCCCTGGCGGGTTGGGCGAGGTCAACCGAACAGAGCCTCGATCGCGTCGGGTACACTGAAAGTAGGATGTCCCAACCGCTCGTGGGCATGGACCTGACTGATCTTCGTGAGGCCCTGGGCTCCGATCAGCCGGGATACCGTGCCAAACAAATCTACGAAGCCCTTTATCGCGGGCAGGCCGCGGACCTGGTGCAGATCTCTACCCTGCCCGCCGCAATTGCGCCAGGATCTCGCCGCACGGCATGACGTCGGACTGCCCGACGGTGGACTCGCCTTTACGAATCCACCGACGGCACGCGCCGCTACCTGCTGCAGCTCGACGACGGGCGGACGGTGGAGACGGTGCTGATGCCGGAAGGCGAGCGCGACACCATCTGCATTTCGAGCCAGGTGGGCTGTCCGGTGGATTGCAAGTTCTGTATGACCGCCCTGATGGGCCTGGAACGCAGCCTCACGGCCGGTGAAATCGTCGGCCAGGTACTTTTGGTGGCACGCGAGAATCAGCTCCGGCAGGATGGCGGACGTCTCAATATCGTGATGATGGGACAGGGCGAGCCGCTGTTGAACCTGGAGAACGTAATCAAAGCGACGCGGATTCTGCTGGACCCGGCGGGCTTCGGTCTGTCTCCGCGCCGCGTCACGGTGTCCACGGCCGGCATCATCCCCAAGATCGCCGAACTGGGACGCGAACCGGTTCGGCCCAAGCTGGCGATTTCCCTTAACGCCTCCACGGAAGAGCGCGGCAGGAATTGATGCCGATCACGCGCAAGTATCACCTGAAGGACCTGCTGGAGGCGTGCAAGGCCTATCCGCTGCGTCCCTGGGAGAAGCTGACCTTCGAATACGTGCTGCTGCGCGGCGTCAACGATACCGACGCCGATGCGCGGCGCGTGGTCAAACTGCTCGCCAACCTGAACGCCAAGGTCAATTTGATCGCTCTCAACCCCGGGCCCGGAATTCCATATGCAACGCCGGATCCGGAACGCGTGGCGAGTTTCCAGAATATTGTGCGCCGCGCCCTGCCCTGCTTCGTCCGCAAACCGCGAGGCCTGGATATCTACGCCGCCTGCGGGCAACTCAAGCGCAACGTAACGTGATGAAGGTTTCGCGCCGAACCCTGCTCGCTTCACTTTGCGCCGCGCCGCGCCTGCTGGCGACACCGGCTGCCCCGATCAGACTGCCGGCGCGGCGCAACGACTTTCAGCAACTGCTGGTGCCGGCGCGAATCGATGGCTCCCCGCCCTTGTGGTGCGAACTCGATTCGGGCGGGGGCGGCGCCTTGGTCTTCATCGAGGCGGCGAAGGCGGCGGCCATCGGGATCACGCCGACCAGCTTCGGCCGCAGCGCCGGTCCACTGGAAAGCGCACCGGCACTGGACGGGCGCACCCGGGTCGACGCTGGCCTTTCCCGGCCTGACACTCCCCGACCAGGAACTGGTGATCAAGGCGACGCCCCTGCTCGGGGACAAGGACGCTTCCGTCGGCATGCTGGTGCTGAGCCGCTTCGTGGTGGAACTGGACCACGATTCGCCCGCGGTGAGGCTGCACGAGCCGGAGACCTTCCGCTACTCCGGACCCGGGCGCGCTTTTCCGTTCACGCTCGAGGAGAATAATCCGTACACCACGGCGACGCTGACGCTGCGCGAGGGCAAAGCAGGTAACGGCGCGCATGGTGATCGATACCGGCGCGGCGGGAAGCATCGCGTACTTGAGCCGCAGCTTCGCAGCCGAGCACAATCTGGCCGAGCGCGCCGTGGGGTCCGCCTCCGACAGCCTGGGGCGGAAGGCATGCCGGCTGGAGCGCTTTGCGCTGGGTCCGCTGGGTGTGACGCGTCCGGTGGTCCACCAGTTCCTGGAGCCCGGATTCGGCGGCAAGACGGAGCCAGACGGCATGATCGGAGTCGAGTTTCTGCGGCGCTTCCGCGTGTTTTTCGATTACGCACGCAGCCGCATGATCCTGGAGCCGAACAGCCGCTATGCCGAACCCTCGCGCTTCGACGCCAGCGGATTGCGGGTGCACCGGGTGGCCGCCCTGCCGGACGCGGTGCGGATCTACCAGGTGCTGCCGGAGACGCCGGCGGCCGAGGCCGGATTGCAGGAGACGGACTTGATCGTGGCCGTGGACGATACGCCGGTGCAGCGCATGTCCCCCGGCATGGTGCAGGAGGCGCTGGCGCACGAGGGCCGCGAATGCCGCCTGCTGATTCAGCGGGGCTACGAGGTCTTTGGGGTCGAACTGAGGCTGCGAAAGCTACTCTAACCCGCCCAAATAGACGCTGCGCAGCAAGGCGGTGAGTTCGGTGAGCTGATACGGCTTACGAATGTAAGGCCGGGCAAGTTGGCCGCCGACACTTGCCTGCACCCAATCACGGCCGTATGCAGAGGTTAGAATGATCTTTACGCCGGGGCGGATCCGCTGCAATTCGGCCAGCACTTCACGGCCGGACATCCCAGGTAAGTTCAGATCCAGCACGACCACATCGACGGCCGGCAGGCTCTGGCGAAACAGGTCCAGCGCGGCCGCGCCATCACCGCTTTCGATTACTTTGAAGCCCCTGAGCCGGAGCATTTTCGAGACTGCAATTCGGAGCGGCTCTTCATCTTCCACCAGGAGAACGGTGGCGGTCATGGGGTCTCCTTCCACGCAGGCGGCGGCCGCGGCCGGCGGATTTTCAGTCGCCGGCTCGCTGTTCCCGGGCAACAGGACGTCAAACCGGGCCCCCAAGCCGGGGGCGCTTGTGACCTGGATGGTGCCGCCGTGGCTGCGAATAATTCCCTGCACGGAAGCGAGCCCCAGACCGCGGCCGGCGAACTTGCTGGTGAAGAACGGATCGAAAATCCTGGCCTGGACCTCGTCCGTCATGCCGCAACCCGAATCGCTCACCGTCAGCCTCACATACTCGCGGGAGGCGAGGATCGGCGACGGGTAACCCTCCCCGGACACCCGGGCCGCGGTGATGGAAATGACTCCCTCATTGTCCTCGAGGGCCTCCGAAGCGTTGATGATGAGGTTGAGGACCACCTGCCTTAACTGGGCGGCGTTGGCCCGGACGGCGGGAAGTCCCACGGGAAGATTAACCTTGAGCGCAGCGCGCTTCGAAATGGAAATCTTCAGGAGCTCAAGCATCTCGGCGACCAGTTGCGGGACGTCGACGGACGAGAAGACCTGGTTCTCTTCGCCGCCATAGGCCATCAACTGACGCACGATCTCGCCGCCCCGAATGGCCGCGGTCCGGATCCTGAGAAGGGATTCCTCGTCGGGCGGCGCGCCGCGCGCGTAACCCGCGGAAATAAGCTCGGCGGAGGCAAGAATGCCGCCCAGCAGATTATTGAAATCGTGGGCGATGCCGCCCGCGAGCACGCCCAGGCTCTCCAGCTTCTGCATCGCCATCACGTAGTCCTGCTTTCGCTTGACCTCCGTGATGTCGACCGTGATCATGACGTACCCGATATACGTCCCGGCGGCGAACCGCGGGGTTCCGCTGGTGAGCATAAAACGATATTCACCATCAGCCCTGCGCATCCGCATCTCAATTTCGAAAGCGCGTTGGTCCTGGGCCGCAGCGCGCACGGTGGAGGCGACGCGCTCGAGATCGTCCGGATAGACCAGATCCTCGAAACCGCTGGTCCTGAGCTGTCCTTCGGTGCGTCCGGTGAAAGTCAGGACGTGGCTGTTACAGAAGGTGGCGTTCAAGCCGGTATCGCACAGAGAAATCAGCACGGGAGCGCTGTCCGCCATGGCGCGAAACCGTGCCTCGCTCTCCTTCAGCGCGGCTTGGGCGTGCACGGCCTCGGTAATCTCTTCCAACACAATGATGGTGTGTTTGGGGTTTCCCGCCAGGTCTCGCAGGCAGGACTTGTGCACTCTGGACCAGATGATCGCTCCGTCTTTGCGAATATGTCGTTTCTCCACGCAGCAGTACGCGATTTCACCGGAAAGCAGGCGGCGCGTGTTCTCGATGATGTGAGGCAGGTCGTCCGGATGCGAAAGGTCGCGAATGCTTTTCCCGATCAGTTCCTCGCGCGAATATCCGAAGATCGCGCAAAACCGATCGTTCACCATTTCCAGCTGGCCGGTAAGGCTGACTTGCGCCACTCCTACCGCGGCGACGTTGATGATCTCCCGGAGGCGTTCCTCGCTGGCCCGCAGGGCGGCTTCGGCCTGTTTGCGCTCCGTGACCTCGGAAAACATGCCGAGAAGTCCGAAGGGAGCGCCGGCGTCGTCGCACATCGGCATACACGTGATGCTGACCCAGATCGGCGAGCCATCCGCGCGCCGGAGGCGAAAATCGAAAGGCCGGCGGTCGCCAGAGAGAGCGCGGGCAAAATTACTCCGCGCCGCGTCGGCATCTTCCGGATGAACGCACGAAAAGCAGGACTGCTCGTGCATCGCTTCGAAGGCGACACCCAGGATCTCCGCCATCCGCTGATTGCTGAATATTGTGCGACCTTCCGGATCGACGACCCATATGCCTTCAGGCACGGCCATGATAACCCGGCGATACATCTCGTCACTCGCACTCACGGTGTGGTCCAGGTGGGAAGCCACAGGATATCACCGTGCTTTGACGTGCGCTCCCGTGACAGCGGGGCTCTGTCTCCGGTAATGTCGAATAGAAATCGCCGTTCCATGGCCTTGATCTTGATTTTGATTTTGAGCGCGACCAGGACACTGGCAGAGAAATTGCCTTGTGATTGGGGAAATCCGCAAGGGCATCGCGACATTACCCGTAAGCAACCGCCGTGCCGTTCTTGCCGCCACCGCATTCAAGCACGATCTGGTTCTGGTGACGCGCAATGTAAAGGACTACGAGGACATGGGCATCACAATTCTAAATCCGTGGGAAGCTGTATAAGCGACCATATCTTCGCGATGAAAGTTCTACACGGAGTTACACCTTCTGAACCCTGCGCAGGGTGTAGAGTTCGGCCTTCATGTTGTCCTGCTCGAAGCGCTTCCAATCGTCGTTGACGTGGATGAGCTTGCCGCTGATGTGGTTGCTTTTCTCGCTGGCGAGAAAGAGCGCCAGGGCGATCTGTTTCTCCGCCGGAATGCCGCCGGTGACGCGGACCTTTTCGGCGTCCTCGATCTCCTTGCGTCCGGCGCGCTCTTCACCGGCATTGATGATTTCATCCGTCATGGTGGAATAAGCCGCGCCGGGGGCGATCGTATTGACCTGCACGTTGTGATCGCGGACTTCATCGGCAAGCGTCTCGCCGAAGCGAACCACGGCGGATTTCGAGGCCGCATAGGCTGTGAAGTTGGGGCGGGAATACGCGGACCCGCCGCCGGCGATCAGGATGATCTTGCCGGAGCGCTTTTCAATCATGGGCGGCAACGCCACACGGCAGGAATTGGCCACGCCGATCAGATTGGTTTCGATGGCTTCGTTCCAGGCTTTGGGTTTGCTGGCGAGGAACGGCCCGATGGGGCCTTGTACCGCGGCGGCGGCGATGAGCACGTCCAATCCTCCGAACTTGGCGCGCAAACGCTCCACGGCGTGCGCGAGATCCTCGGGATTGCGAACATCGGCGCGGAGACACATGGCAGTGCCGCCGGCCTGTTCGATTTCCAATTTCGCCAGTTCGATTTCCGCCTGGCTGCGCGCCAGCAGGCCCACTCGGGCGCCCTCGGCGGCAAATCCCATCGCGAGGCGTTTGCCGATGCCGCGGCCCGCCCCGGTGATTAATACGCTCTTGCCTTTAATAGTGGTCAATGATCAATTCTCCACGGTCGTGGTGAAGGCCCCGGTCAGGATTTGGCCGCCGCGTTTCATCTGCACGAAAACGCGGTAGGCGCCGGCTTTGGGAAAGCCATAAGGGAACGAGACTTCGGCTGGAAGTCCGCCGGCCATTTTCATGTGCCCGGCATGGGGATTGGGGTTGGCGGACTGGGCCAGCCCGAGCGCCGCCATCGGGACGGAGCCCGACGGGTGCACATGCGCGAAGACACTGCCATCGGTAGCGACGAAGGCGGCGTGCCCGAGCATTCCCATATACAATTCCACATCCGCGGGGGCGCCCCCGCCTGCATCCTCAATTCGAAAGCGAAACTGGTAGGGACGGCGGGCATGAATAGCCCCCTCCGCCGCGTTCCCAGATCATCCGGTACCCTCCGGGTAATTCCGACACAACCGGATTGTAATTCGCTTTCACGGTCAGTGGGCCGGAGGCCGCGTCGTCGCCCGTCAGTGCGGCGCCCTGGATCGCGGGAAGGTCGAGTTGGGCGGTGACGGTTTCTCCCAGGCCACTGGCATGCACGATGTCGCCGTAGAGGGCGTACCGGCCGGCGGGCATTGCGGGCAGGGACTGGCGGAACACGCCATCGCCGCTAAGCTCGGGGTGGAGGTGCCAGACGCGATCCATCTCCGGCACGTGAATCACGTAGAGGTGCATCAGGTGGTCGTGATCGGGCAGCAGATCGTCGGTGCGGCGATTGAGCCAGCCGGGCTCGCGCAAGTGAAGCACGAGCTGGTTGCCGTTCTGTACGGCGGCGTCGAGCCCGATCGGCTTGTAAACGATGCGCGAATATCCCGCGGCTTCGGCGCTCCACCACGCATTGCCGGCCCACAGGATGACGCAGAGAACCACGGCCGTCGCGGCCATCGCGACTCGCGAGTAACGGACACGCGCGGGGCTGGGAGTCACCCCGGCCTCGAGTTGCGCCTTCGCGGACGGCGGCGCCAACCACAGCCACCAGGCCGCATACCAGGAGCAGACCGAACGCAATCAGCGTCGCACCGATCGCGGTCTGCATGCCCAGCATGCGGGTGGAAAGCGCGGGCACCGGAACGGCGAGTGAGGCCTTGCCGCGCGCGCCGTCCACGTCCACACGCACCTTCCACGATCCCGTCGCCATCAGCCAGAGGCTGCCGGTGTAGTATTGCGGATCTTCCTTCGAGGGACGGGCGAGATCCGGCACCGGCGCGAACTGCTGGGCGGCGGCGAGCCGCAGGGGCACGATGTGAATCTGGCTGACGTCCGCGGCGAGGCTGCGGATTTCGATCTCGGCGACGCCCGGGATGACTTGCGGCGGCCGGATGGTGACCAGCAATTTGTAGGGCCCGGCGTCGCCTTCGAAAAATATGTCGGGGCTACCGATGTGGGCTGCGAGCGGCGCTGCGGCGAGTAGGAGAAGGGCGAGCGCGATTCTCATCTTTGGATGCGGCGCATCCAATCTCCGGCAGCCAGACCGACGCGTGTGGTCAGGATGGCGGTGGCAAAGGTCAGGGCGAGTTCCTGCCAGAACTCCGCGCCGGCTTCGATGGGAACGAACATATAGCGAGAGTACAGGGACGTGGGCGACGCATAGTAGCCGAAGTATTTGGCGCCGAAGAACCAGTTGCGCGCGGCGGGCGACATCAGAAAATCGGCGAGTGGCCATTGCACGGCCGCGAAAACCGCGACGAAGACGCTGCCTGAGACCAATGCTTGCTTCCAGTTTCCCCAGCGTTCGGTGCGCTGCCAGAGCAGATCGAGCGCCAGCGCCGGCAGGATGAGCAGCAGGGGAAATTCCGGCGGCGTGAATTGGGTGAGCTGGTGATAGACCGGGCCGAGTTTCGGCTGGGCCGGAAACAGCGGCAGCGTCCAACTCATCAGCAGCACGAAAACGCTATAGACACCGGTGACCGCGGTGGCGGCCCATCGCCAGGCACTACCGCGCGCGATAGCGGCCAGCACGATCGGGGTCACCATCGCCAGCAGATGGTAGAAGTGAACGGTGTGCATGGTGCTGCGAAAGGTCATCTCCATCAGGAGCACGGTCAGGCAGACGAGGATCATGCCGCCCACGTAGAGGTACAGATTGCGCAGCCGCGCTCGCTCCGCCCCCGCGGCGCGGTTCATTTGGCCCAGGATCAGAATCAGCGCGCCCAGGTGGACGGCGATGATCCCGGCGGCGAGCACCATGTGGGGCGGGCTGATGATCTTGACGTCGAGCCCGTAGGCGCTGTGCCACCAATCGTCGAACGGCGCGGAGGTGAGCATGGCGACGCCGCCCCAGGCGGCGATGAACGCGCCCAGGGGTCCGCGAAAGCCCCACAGCGCAACCGACGATTTGCGCAAAGGCGACTCGCCGTGCAGGGTGGTGGAAAGGATCAGATAGGCGCAGGAAATACCGGCGAGAACGCCGCAAAAATAGATATCGATGTGGGCGGGCGTCCAGAAAGTGTCGCGCCCGATCGAGCGGTGCCACGAGATATCCCAGTGGATTCCGGTCATGGCGCAAGTGACCGCGGCTACGGAGCACCAGACATACCAAGGCACCGACGTTGCGTTTGAAGAGGAAGCGGGAGCAGGAGTGATTGTCGCCAAGACCCAGTTGAACCCCTTGGTTCAATTATAGAACGCGCCTGGACGTGTCAAAATTACGAATATGTCAATCCGCACTCAGGCTGAACTCGAAAAGCTGCGCGCCATTGGCCGCATTGTGCGGCTGGCGCTGGACCGCTGCGCCGCCGGAGTGCGCCCGGCTGTCACGACTCGAGAACTGGACGAAATCGGCGCGCGGGTGCTGGCCGAGCACGGCGCCGAATCGGCGCCGCCGAAGGTCTACGGATTCCCCGGTGCGCTCTGCATCAGCGTGAACGATGAGGCCATCCACGGTATTCCGGGCGACCGCGCTTTGGTCGAGGGCGACCTGGTGAAGCTGGACCTGGTGGCGGAGAAGGACGGCTTCTTCGCGGACGCGGCCGTGACCGTAGCGGTCGGCAGCGTCAGCGCGGAGGCCACCGCTTTGATGCGCTGCGCGGAGAGCGCCTTCCACCGTGCGGCGCGGGTGGCGCGGGCCGGCAATCGCGTGTACGACATCGGACGAGAGGTGGAGAGCGAGACGCATCGCTGCGGCTTTCGCGTGCTGCGCGATCTGTGCGGCCACGGCGTGGGCCGAACCATCCACGAGGCGCCCTCGGTACCGAATTATCACGATCCGCGTTACAAGACGCGGCTGACCGAAGGTCTGGTGATTACGATCGAGCCGATCCTCGCGGAGAGCACCCGCGTCGGCGAATTACAAGACGATGGCTGGACTGTCCGCACCGCCGACGGCAGCCTCTCCGCGCACTATGAGCACACCATCGTCATCACCAAAGGCGCGCCGCTTCTGCTGACGGCGGCATAGAAATTAGGGCCACGCACTTCATCTTCATGTTGTGCCCCACCGCGAACCGCGACCGTCAGGGAGCGATCTATTCCTACTTGATATACCGCGCGGCCTTGGGATTCTCCTTGTTCCAGTGCGGCGGCTGATCGCTGTTCGCCATCGACAGGATTCCGAGCGCGATAGTCGTATCGACCTTGGCCAGATTGTCGTAATCGAGCTTCGGCCATTCGTCGCCGGGCTGGTGATAGTCCGGAAACTCGTAGCTCACCGACAGCGTGGTGGAAGGAATGCCCGCATCGGCGAACGTAGCGTTATCGCTGCGGCCGAAGAAGCTGTCGCTCTTAGTCGGATGTTTGACCACCTTGACGCCGGTCTCGGCGCCGACCTTGGAAAACGTTGCCGCGATATCGGTGTAATCGAAGCCTGTCAGGTTGAACTGGCCGACCTTCGGGCCTTCGTTGTCATCGGTGCGGCCCAGGTGTTCGAGATTAACATCAGCGATGGTCTTGGCGATGGGAAAGATCGGGTGGCCGGTATACCAGCGCGCTCCGAGCCCGCCGATCTCTTCGCCGAAAACAGTCATGAAAATGATGCTGCGCCTGGGCTTCTCGCCGATCGCGGTAATCGCGTTGGCGATCTCGATCACGCTCGAGGTGCCGCTGGCGTCATCGTTGGCGCCGTTGTAGATGCTGTCGCCCGACGGGTTGGGACGCACGCCGAGATGATCGTAGTGCCCGGTGACTACCAGGTAGCTGTCCTTTAACTGCGCGTCCGAACCGCGCAGCAGGCCGACCACATTGCGGATCTTGACAGACTGCAGAAGCGGCGCGGCGATGTGCGCGGAGACGGCGGCTTCCATCGGCCCCGGTTTGGCGGCCGCCACGGCGTCGAAGATTGCCTTGTCGCCGACGATGAGGATCGGCACCTTGGGCGCAGGCAGGCCGGCGTCGCGAAGTTGGGGACGGACATTCGGATTCCCGGGCAGGGCGGCGGCCCGGACCAGCACGATCATCGCGGGTTCGAGCTTGGCGGCAATCGTCATCAGCCGGCGCTGCGCCTGGAAACCGGCGGCGCCCGGCGTAGGCGCCATCTCGACCAGCAGAACCTTGCCGCGGACCTGATCGGCCGTGAGCGCGTCAAGCGCCGCGGCGTCGCTCAGCGACACCTTGAAGGCCGGGGCGTTTTGAAGATCGGTGGCGACGGCCTCATTGATAATCACCGCGCCCTCCGCGGCTTTGGCGGCGCCGAGCGTGAACTGCAATCCCTGCAGGTCGGGTTTGACCGACTGGTAACTGGCGGTCTGAAAGTAGCCATCGTCGCCGACAGGTTCCAGGCCGGCGCGGCGGAACTGCGCGGCAATATACTCGGCCGCCATGTCGAGGCCTGGTGAAGGAGTGGCCCGGCCCTGAAGAGCGTCGGAGGCGAGGAATGAGACGTCGGCCTTCAGGTCGTTCGGCCGCAAGCGGGCGGCAATCCGTTGGGCCAGCGATGGCGTACCTTGCGCGGCCAGCATACCGGCGGCGGCAAGGGTGGTAAAGAGAGTCTTTGCGGGGAGCACTATCTCTATGATAGCTTTCGTGAGCTATTTCAAGAGATTGATGGTGCCGCGGCACGTCTTGGCGCCGCACAGGCAGGGAACGCGCTCCACGTCCCTGGAGAAGCGGTAATCCACCGTCAGTTCCTCGCCGCGCCGGATCACGCGCTTGCTCATGTACAGAATGTGCTTCTTGAAATTCCAGGCGTAAAGATTGGGCTCACAGCTATGGTTGATGATTTCGGCGCCGCTGCCGCCGAAGGCGCCGTCGAGAGTCCAGTAATCGTCGAGCGTGAAGAGGTAAGTGATATCGCCGTCGCCGCGGCGCTTGGTTTCGCGGCGGCTGATCTTCTCGCCGGTGTACTCCATCACTTTGCGACGGGCCGGAATGCGCTCCAGTGCGTAGACGCCGCGGCGGTGGATCTTCGATTCGCGGATCGCGAGTTGGAAGAATGCGTATCGGGGGTCGATTACAGGTTTCTTGATAAGGACGGTGCCCATGGGAACGTTCTCAGATTGTAGCCGAGGTAAGCCGGCCGTGCCAGTAAGTACTCTGGTTCGGGGTTTGCGGGTGGAAGGCGGAATTACATTTTTTACCCGGCGCCGGAAAGCTCCGGGGAAAGGAAAGTCATCATGGCAGACCGTAATACAACGTGGGATCGTGAACGGAATAACGAACGCGACGACTGGCGGCGTGAGGAGGCATGGCGGCGCGAAAGCGAGTCAGGCGGATCCGGAGAACGGTACCGGGAGCATGAGTTCGATCGTCCAGACTACGGACGCCAGGGGCAAAGTCTGCCCCGCGGCGACTATGGCCCCAACGCGTTCAATCGGGGAGGAGGACGGGATCAGGAACTCTTCGGCACCGGCAATCGCGGATACGGCACTACCTGGGGCGGAAGCGGTATTTACACCGAAGGACGCAACCTCTACCAGGGAGAGCAGCGCTACATGCCGCAGGGGCAGCACGCCGGCAAGGGACCAAAGGGCTACCGGCGGTCCGACGATCGCATCCGGGAAGAGGTCTGCGACGCCCTTACGCAGCACGCCCACATCGACGCGTCCGAAATCGAGGTGCGGGTCAAGGATGGCGAAGTTACTTTGGCCGGCACGGTGGATCGCCGCGACGAAAAGCGCATGGCCGAGGACGCCGTCGAAAGGGTGCAGGGCGTGCGCGAAGTGCACAATCAGTTGCGAGCCCAATCGCAGGGGAATCTACAAACTCCCAGTGTGGACCGGCACAATACCGAACAAATAGAAACTCCTGGCAATAGGAGGAGGTAGGAACTAAGCAGCCAAACAAGCCGGGCCGGAGTACGCTCTCGAACGCTCCCGGCCCGGCCCTCGGCAGCTCACGCTGCCGGTCACTTTCTTGTCTTCTTGTGACAACTCAAGCATACTGCGCCAATCTATTTTTGCAGCCTTTTTAATCCGGCCTGAGAGTTACCTCGGTATAAAAAAATCCAATCCTGTCGATAGAAAGTTCTGTCTGCGGTCGCTCCGGCCAGGGAGGGACAATATTGGCAATCCTCAAGATTGGTCCCACGATGAACTATTATTCTAAACTTGCTGTGTTTTCGGCACTTGCAGCTACGACGGGGTGGGCACAGACCGCTCCTGATCTGACCGCGAGACTTGCGGCTATGGAGGCCGCGACAAAGAGCGCGCAAAGCGCCGGCGACAACGCCTGGATGCTGGTCAGTTCGGCTCTGGTCCTGATGATGACCGCCCCTGGGCTGGCACTTTTTTACGGTGGTCTGGTACGCCGCAAAAACGTACTGGGCACGATGATGCACAGTTTTATCCTGATGGCGGTGGTCACGGTGATCTGGGCGGTTGCAGGCTACAGCCTGGCCTTCGGCGGATCCTCGCCCTACCTGGGGAATTTTCAGTTCGCGTTTCTCGATGGCGTAGGCACCGCACCCAACGCGGACTACGCGGGAACCATTCCGCAGGCCACCTTCATGGTGTATCAGTTGATGTTCGCCATCATCACTCCCGCGCTGATTTCGGGAGCCTTCGCGGAGCGCATGAAGTTCAGCGCGATGCTGCTCTTCACGGTGCTATGGACGCTGGTAGTCTACTTCCCCATGGCACACATGGTATGGGGAAAGGGCGGCCTGCTCAACGCGTTCTCGGGCGGCAAAATCCCGTGCTTCGATTTCGCCGGAGGCACGGTGGTACACATCACCAGCGGAGTTTCCGCCCTGGTGTGCGCGCTGTATCTGGGCAAGCGGGTTGGTTATCCCTCGGTCGCGATGAAGCCCCACAACCTGGTGATCAGCACCATTGGCGCCGGCATGCTGTGGGTAGGCTGGTTCGGGTTTAACGCGGGCAGCGCGCTCGCGGCGTCGGGTCTCGCCACCAGCGCCTTCGTGGCCACGCACTTCGGTGCGGCGGCGGCAACTTTGGCCTGGCTGGCGGTGGAGTGGATGGACGCCGGCAAGCCGAGCATGCTGGGCGCGATCTCGGGCTGCGTCGCGGGCCTGGTCGCCATCACACCGGCCTCCGGTTTCGTGAAGCCCTTCCCGGCCATGCTCATCGGCGCCTGCGCGGGCGTGCTCTGCTATTTCATGGTCACACGCGTGAAGCGCAAGTTCGGCTACGACGATGCCCTGGATGCCTTCGGCGTTCACGGCGCGGGCGGCACGCTGGGCGCGATCCTGACCGGTGTCTTCGCCACCAGTTTCATCAACGACGGCCTCAAGAATGCCGCGGGCCAACCACAGGCGCTGGGGCTGGTGGATGGCAACGGTGGCCAGGTACTGAACCAACTTCTCGGCGTCGCAATTTCATGGGGCCTCGCGATCGTGGGCACGCTCGTGATTCTGAAGTTCGTGGACGCCGTCATCGGGGTGCGCGTCACAAAGGAGCAGGAGAGCGACGGACTCGATCTCAGCATGCACAACGAAGAAGGCTACGTTTTCGAAAATTAGGGCCGATCTGATAGGGTGAACAGACCTGATAGGGTGAGCATATGAAGAAAATCGAGGCGATCATCCAACCGTTCAAGCTCGACGAAGTGAAGGAAGCCCTCAAAAGCATCGGCATCGACGGCATGACCATCACCGACGTCAGGGGCCACGGCCGGCAGAAAGGCCACAAGGAGGTGTACCGCGGGCAGGAATACAACGTGGATCTGCTGCCCAAAGTGAAGCTGGAGCTCGTGGTGCCTTCGAACCGCGCGGATGAGGTCATCAAAACGCTCGTCGAATCGGCGCGCACGGGAAAGATTGGCGATGGGAAGATTTTCGTCTTCGACATTGCCGAAGCGATCCGGATTCGAAACGATGATCACGGCGAATCGGCCCTCTGACGGGAATCCGTCTCGAATTCGCGAGGAATTCGTCGCCACCGGCGACGCGATGGCGGCGCTCGCCGAACGCACCGCACAGGTGGATCGCCTCGTGCTCGAGGCGGCGTCGCTTCTGCTCTTGCCCGCGGTACGCTGTGAAATTGCGGTCCTGGCGGTAGGCGGCTACGGGAGGCGGCAGTTGTTTCCGTACTCCGATATCGACGTGCTCCTGCTCTTCCCCTCCGAAAAACTGGCGATGGAAAACAAGGCGCCGATTTCGGCCTTCCTGCAACATCTTTGGGACGTCGGATTGCGCATGAGCCATTCGGTGCGCACACCGGCCGAATGCTGCGAGGTTCACGACGGCAACACGGAGCTGAACGTCAGCCTGTTGGATCAGCGCTACCTCACCGGAGACCGGGTGCTCTACGCCGGGCTGGCCGACCGCTTGCCGCGCTTCGTGCATGCCAATCGCGACGCCCTGGTTCGCAACCTGGCGCGCCTGACCCGCGACCGGCACGCCAAGTACGGAGACACGTTCTATCACTTGGAACCGAACGTGAAGGACACGCCCGGCGGCCTGCGCGACTACCAGTTGGTCTGCTGGCTCGATCAGATTCGCGAGGGCGCGTCCGATCCTCCGCCGGAGCTGCGCGACGCCTTCCGCTTTCTGGCGCGCCTGCGCTGCTACCTTCACTGCATCAGCAATCGCGATAACAACCAGCTCTCCTTCGACGCGCAGGATTCCCTGGCCGAGCACTGGCATCTGGAGGACACTGCGCAGTGGATGCGCGAATACTATCGCCACGCGCGCACGATTTACCGCGCCGCCATCCGCGCGCTCGAGGCCGGCGAAGCCGACTCCAGCTCTTTGTTCACGCAACTCCGCGATTTTCGGTCGCGCGCATCCACGGCCGAGTTCAGCGTCCATCGCGACCGCGTCCTCTTCAAAACGCCGCAGCGGCTCGAGGTCGACCCCGAGCTCGTCCTGCGCCTCTTCGAATTCGTGGGACGGCACGGCGTGCGGCTCTCCAGCGAAGCCGAGCAGCGCATCGACGCGCGCCTGCCGCGCCTGCGCGACCACTTCGCCGCGCCACAGGATCTCTGGCCGGCGATCCAGCAGATCTTCTCTTCGCCGCGCGCGCCGCTGGCCGTGCGCTCCATGCACGAAACCGGCGTGCTCACCGCCATCTTCCCCGAGTTCGAACAGGTGGAATGCCTGGTGGTCCGCGATTTCTACCACCGCTACACGGTCGACGAACATACCCTGGTGACGCTGCAGGAACTCTGGGAACTTCGCTCCGCCGAAGATTCGCCGCTGCGCAGCTTTCGCGACTTGCTGGCCGAGATCAAGGAACCGGGCCTGCTCGCCTTCGCGCTGCTCTTCCACGATTCCGGCAAGGGCACTCCGGGCGAGGGTCACGTGACCGCTTCGGCGCGCCTGGCATTGGGCGCGATGTCCCGCATTCACATGCCCGCGTCGGATCGCGAGATCGTGCTCTTCCTGATCAACAAGCACCTGGAACTTTCCGCCGCCATGCACTCGCGCGATGTGGCCGACCCGCAGACCATCCGCGACGTCGCCCACCAGGTGGCCACCGTCGAACGCCTCAAGGCGCTGACCCTGCTGACCTATGCCGATATCAGCGCGGTCTTCCCCGGCTGCATGACGCCGTGGCGCGCCGAACAACTTTGGCAGCTGTACCTGAAGGTGTACAACGAACTGACGCGCGAGTTGCAGACCGAACGGATCGACGAGAGCGTCCCCGCCGGCTCGCCCGAGCTCGCCGCCTTCCTGCAGGGCTTCCCGATGCGGTACCTGCGCACGCATAGCGATTCCGAGATCGCGGAGCACGTTGCGCTGGAAGCCAAGAGCCGCGCGCGCGGCATGGCGGTGGACATCCGGCGCCTGGATTCGGCGTGGCAGCTCACCCTCATCGCGCAGGACCGGCCCGGACTGTTCGCGTCGGTTGCGGGCACGCTTTCCTGCTTCGGCATGAATATCCTCAAGGCCGAGGCGTTTTCGAATCGTCGGAGTCTGGCGCTCGACACATTCGCCTTCGCCGACGCAAGCCGCACGCTCGACCTGAACCCGACCGAGGTGGATCGCCTGCGCGCCACCGTGGAAAAGGTGCTCTCCGGAAAAGCCGACGTACGCGAACTGCTGCGCAACCGGCCTAAGCCCGTGTTGCCCAGCCGCAAAGCCCGAATTCCCGCGCGCGTGAATTTCGACTCCGAGGCCAGTGCCACCGCGACCTTGATCGAGATCGTCGCCGAAGACCGCCCCGGCCTGCTCTACGACGTCGCCACCGCGATCACGGCCAACGGCGGCAACATTGAAGTTGTGCTGATCGACACGCAGGCCCACAAGGCCATCGACGTCTTCTACGTCACCGCCGACGGCGCCAAGCTGACCGCGTCGAAGCAGGAAGCGATGGGCGAAGCCTTGCGCCATGCCTTAGTAGGATAGGCCTCCTGGCCTGTCCACTTGCTGCCGTAACTCTCGCCCGAGTGGGGCAGCCCCGCTCCGACGCGGCCGCCCTTCTGCGGAAACGCTGCCCCACTTTGCAGCCACCCGTTTACAGCCCGCGAAGATTTCTCGGCCGTCGCTAACGGCGGTGCCCGCGATACAACTGCAGGCGAGCTTCGATCTCGCGGCTCAGGTCCGCAAGGCCTTGGGAGCCGGCAAGTTGAAGGGCGGCCTGGCCGGTTTTGAGCGCATCGTCGAATCGATTCGCCGCGGCATACGAGATTGCGAGGGTATCCAGGCAACCCGGATCGCGGTTGCCGCCCAGTTGGCAAGCCCGCTCCGCCAGTGCAACGGCGCGGACGGGATCGCCGCCCTGTGAGACTTGGGCGGTGGCCAGTAATTTCGCCAGGCCGATTTCCGCCCGAAGATAATCGGGCTGAATGCGGAGGGCTTGATCGTAATGCGCCAGCGCCTCCCGGATGCTACCCGTCTCCGATAGCGCACTCGCGATATTGGTATGCGTATCGGGCATTTCCGGGTTCAACCGCAGCGCTTGTGTCCAGTGGTCGATTGCCTCCACGGGCCTGCGCTCCATGGCCAGCAGGATTCCCAGATTGTTGTGGGCCTCCTCGTAATCCGGCTTGAGGCGAAGCGCCTGCGCGAATTCCCGCTCGGCTTCCTGGTGTTTTCCAAGCTGCGCCAACGCCGTTGCCAGACTGGAATGCGCCTCGGCCAGTGTCGGCGTGATCGCAATCGCCCGCTGGAGATACGCGACGCTATCCGATGCCCTTCCGGATTTCAAGAGTGCATGACCGAGATTGTTGAGCGCTTCGGCGTAAGTCGGATTCAGCTGAATCGCGGTTTGATAATGCGCTACGGCCGGCTGAATCTGGCCCGCGCCTTCCAGGCTGACCGCGAAATCGTACTGGGCGCGCGGATTGCCGGGACTGGTGCGGACCGTGGACTCCCACATGGTGAGCATCGTCGAATAATCGGAGTTGCGGCGGACGGTCAGGGCAGCGAACACTACGATGACGAGGACGCACGCCGCCCACACGGCCGCAGGAATTCGGATTGGCTCCTTGGCGTGCCGGCGCTGAGCGAGAGCCGCCACGCCGGTCACCGCAAGAGCAATTACCGCGGCCAACGAGAGATACATCCGGTGTTCCACCGCTAGATCGGCGATCGGAATGAAACTCGAAGTCGGGATCAGGATGAGAAAGAACCATGCTCCGAAAAATCCCAGCGGCGCGTTCCGGCGCCACGCCCACACGCATGCAAGAATTAATGCGCAGATGACGATCCCCGGCGCGAGGGCCTCGCCGATTCCCCTCACCGGAGGCCAGCCGTAATCGAGGCAAAGCTCGCTTGGCCAAAAGGCGAGGCGAAGGTAGTGGAGAATCACGGAGGGCTGTGTGATTGCGTACTGGAAAGGCGACAGGCCGGCGTAGTTGAACCCCGCGCTATCCTTCCATTCCTCTGGCGCTTGAGACAGCAGCAAGGGATATACCAGCCACGTCGCAGCCAGGCCGAGATACAGGCCCTTCCGCCGGCGCGCCAGTTCCGCCCAGGATGCCGATAGAAACGTGCGATCGTACAGCAGCACCAGAATCGGGGCGGTCGCCATGACACCCTTGCAGCTCATTCCGAGCAGACAGCATGCGATCGCAGCTGCACCCCAGGCCGTGCCGTGCGGAGACCTGTTCAAGCGAATCACGCAATAAAGCGTCAGCAGGTAGAACAGCCCCATCAGCGATTCGCCTCGCTGGATGGTGTACGTCACGCTTTCGGTCTGGATCGGGTGCACCAGCCAGATCGCGGCGATCAAGCCGGCGAGAGGCGTCGCCGCGTGTCCCCAGCGCTGCCGCAAGGAGTCGGAGAGAAACGTGGCGCGCACGATTCCATAGAGCACGAGGGCGGCAAGAACGTGAATGCAGATATTGAACGCGTGATAGCCCCAGGGATCCAGTCCGCCGAGCGCATAGTTCAACGCCAGCGATAAGTGAATCACCGGCCGGGAACTGTGGGTGAGGATCTCCCAGGGCGGCCAAAGCTGACGGATTCGCAGGTTCTCGACGATGTGATACCGATCGTCAAAGATAAACGGAGTATGAAGGCTATTGAGATAAGAAAGCACCCCGAGGGCAACGATCACCGCGGGAACGAACTTTTCCGCCTGGCGCAGAAAGAGCGCTTCGGAAGCGACTGCTACAGGCGAGGCGCTCGTCCGTTTTTGCGGCAGGTGTTTCTTGGCCACGGCTTCTCATTCTAGCGGCTTCTTAACCGCAGGGAAGCAGCTACTCCGCGAAAATTTCGGCGCGAGTCAGTTCAACCGTGGCATCGGCGGTAGAGATGGCGTCGCCTTCGATCTCAACCAGCGTGGGAGGGTGATACGTCCAGAGTAACTGGAGTCGTGGGTCGATCAGCCAGATATTCTGTACGCCCTTGTTGGCATACTCTTTGAGCTTTTCGATTACGACGCTCATCACGTCGCCCTCAGACAGTACTTCCACCACCAGAAACGCGGCGTCCAGCAAGTACCTGGTTTTCGGCGCCGCCAGGAGAACACAGACATCGGGCAATCGAAAGCGCGTGCCGGTAACGCTGGAACGTAATTCAGCCACCACCTTCAGGTGCGGATACTTCCGTCGCAGAGCGAAAAGGACATTGCTCTGTACCAGTGAATGCAACCACTCACCGGCGTTGCGCTCGACAAGGACGCCGTCCACGAATTCCACGTCGGGATCGTAGGCGGTGTCCAGGTATTCTTCGACCGAGAGCAAAGGCAAGTTTACTCCCTTCCCTACCGCGCCACTACCTTCTCCACGGACTGGTTCGCGTAGTCATCCTCCACGCGGACCGCGATGGTGTGTTCGCCGGGCCCGGCGTCCAGGCTCAACTCATAGTCGAGCTCCTGGCTATCCGACAGCCGCGTGACCGGCGGAGCGATCTTCCACTCGCCGCCATCCACGGAATACTCGGCCTTGGCGATATTGTTCAACGCATCGGCGGCGTGCCACTTCACATGCAGCTTGGCCCCGATGCGCACGCCCTCGAGTCCCGTAATTCGCGGCGGCGTGTTGTCGATCCAGAACGGGCTGCTCTCCATGCGCGCGGTCAGCGCCTCCGCGGGCGGATTGCCTGGAGCGTCGGATGCCGTGACGCGAATCCGATACTCGCCATCCGGGAAGGCCGTGGAATCCCACGAGAGATATTTGTCGGTGACCTTGTCCTTGAGCAGTTTCCACTCGGTCTCATTGACGCCGCGGATCTCCACCGTGAACACCAGCGGATCGCCATTGGGGTCCTGCGCCAACCAGCGTGCGCCCACGAAGCCTTTGGCGGACTGCATCGACGGCGTGGTATCGAGCGACAGTTGGGGACCGCCGCTGGTGGTCGAGTGCTTGCCGAGCGGCGGCAACGATAGCGTGGACTGGATCACTGAAAACGTCGAGACCGAAGACGCCGGGAAGCGATAGTTCGGCGGCGTAGGTTCAATCTCGTCGATGCGCGGCTCGAGATTCTTGGGCAGGTAGGCCAGGTCCACGGAGTCCAGATCGGGCGAACGTCCGCCGGCGCCCGTGAACGTCGCCTTCCACTGCACGAAACGGGCCGCCGGCGAAGCCGAGCGTCCGCCCTTCGGCCCGGCCGCAACCGGCGTCCACGCGCTCCAGTTCTTCTGCGGCTGATCCAGGTTGCCGCTGCGCGTGGAGAGGGCGATCTGCCCGCCATTCAGAATGGCCTCCGGAGTGACCCGGCCCCACAGCGAGTAGCTGCCCGAATCGAAGACGTCGCTTTCCACGCTGCCCATGCTCTCGAGCGCTGGTCCGATCTCGTAAACCCTGCCCGCATTGCCGGTGGCCGCGTAGAGTCGTCCATCGCGCCCCATTTGCAGCGCGGTCACCTGGGTCGCCGGCATCACCAGCAGCCCGGTGTATAGCGTGGGCGATTCCACGCGATAACAGATTTCCCTTGTTACCGGCGCCCAGCAGCGCCCGTCCGGCCGCATCGAACGCGATCGCGTAGACCACGTCCGTCGCGTGACTCCAGACGCGGCGCGGCACTCCGTCCGGATCGATGCGATAAAGTTCGCTGCCGCCCGCAACACCCGCCGGCGTGAGCGACGCCACCGGCGGCGAGGGCTGCCGCGGCGCCTGCGCGGCGCCGGGACCGCTTGTCACCTGCACCTGCGCCGGCGCGGGCGGCGGAGCGGGAGTCGTCGGAGGACTGCTCTGCCGGTTGCCGACCGCCGCGGCATAGACCGCCCCATCGGGAGCCACCGCCACCGCCGTCACTTCCTTCTTCGCCATCTGGTAAAGCACGAAGCCGTCGCCCGCGGGCGAGACGCGCAGCACCAGGCCGCCCGGTTCCGTACCTGCGATCAGGTTGCCCTTGCTGTCAATCGTCATCGAGCGAACGTGCGTCTCCTCGGTCTTAAAGAAAACCTTCCCCTTGCCGTCGGGGGTCACACGATGGATCTCGCCCTGATCGCCAGTGGCCACGAAGAGATTGCCCGCGGCGTCGAAGGCCAGCGCCCAGATATACTTCGCCTTGGGATCGTAGAAGACCTCCGGCTTGGCGTTGCCCGTGATGCGGTAGATCTTGCCGTCGGGCGAAGTGGCGGCGTAGACGCGATCCTTCGAATCGATCGCGATGGCGTGGATCTCGAGCGCATCCAGGTCTGCCACCACCTTGCCTTTTCCGTCGGGCGTGATGCGGTACAGCTTCGCGCTTGTGCCGCCGCCCGCGTAGAGAATGCCCTTGGAATCCTGGGCGAGCGCCCACAGATAAGACGACGCCGTGTCGAACAACTCGCGCGAGACCGGCGCCAGCGATAGGCGCCCATCGCTGCGCAGCGAGAGGTTCTTCAAAATGCCCTTTTCGAAATCGACCGATTCGCCCTGTGTCCAGGTGCGAGTCTGGCCGGCGAACAGACTGGTTGCCGCCAGCAGCAAAGAGAGTATTTTCATTTGACGTGAATTCGCAGGGAATAACTGCCGGTCACCATATAGTCGAACGGGATGGACATCTGCTCTGACGCAGTCTCCGGCGTGGTCACCATGGAGCGGTTCGAAGCACGCCCCGCCTGCATCACGTTGAGCACGCTGGAAGGGAGGCTCGGAAGAGTCTTGTCGTCATAGTAGGCCGTGGGACTGCTTTGCACCAGCGACACGTACAGCCGGTTGTTGCTGCGTTCCTGATTCAGCAGCGAAACCGTCTGCGGCTGGTCGATGAAGCGATTCATGAAGCCGGCCGCGCTCTGCATGCGATTCAGCGTATCGGCATCGCTCAACAGAATGCGATGATCGCCCTTGCCGAGACCCGCGGGAATCCTAACCTTCACCTCGCGCTGGATCGCTTCGCCGCGGTACGGCCGCAGCGAAATCTTCACCGGCACTTCGTCGCCCGCCCGCACATCCTGGGTCGCGACCCAGGCGCTTTCGATGGTGGCGACGCGGCGTTCCGGCAGCAGATCGAGGCTCATCGTCACACCCTTCACATCCGGCGGATTGACATTGTTTCCGTACAGGCGATTGAATTTGTCGCCCAGCCACAGCGCCAATGCCATCGGCGCGGGCATTGGCAGATCGCCGGTGGCCTGCATTGTGGCGAGCGCGATGTTGCTCGGACCGTTCATTTCCACCTTGCCCTTCAACCGGTACGTTGCCTCGTCCACAAACTCGTTCAGGTTCTGAATGGAGTTGTACAGCGTCAGCATCATCAGGGTGGGCGTCCACTTCTGATGGACGAAGACGTTGAAGTGGAACTCCTTCTCGCTGCGCACCGCTTCCTTCTCGTCCAGCGAGCGGATCTTCAGCGTCACCGGAATCATCGGCGAAGTCTCGCCGAGTTCGCCCATGATGCCGCTGTGCCGGTCCTGCCGCAGCGCCCCCACCACGCCGGTCGCGTTCGCCATCTTGCTGGGCTGAAACTGGCTGGCCAGCGTGAGTACCACTTCGCTCTTGGCCAGCGGCATATCCACGGGACCGAGGTTGAACAGCGGGTGGCCGAATGCCAGGACGCGTTTGCCATCGTTATAGGTGACCGTGCCGAATGCGCTGATTCCCATGTCGCCATCCACCAGGATGGTGGCCACGCTGTCGCCCGGATTCAGCGCGTGTTCCCAGCCCGCCACCGGCTTGCTGCCGTGAGTCGACGTGCCGCCGGCGCCTTGCACCGTGCGTACGCCCATCTGCTGGAAGATCGAGCTGAACTCGTGCAGTGTGTCGCCGTTCAAACCGGAAAACACCAGCGGCGATTCGATCGGGATCAGCGATTCCAGCGCACCGTCCCCTGGCGAATTCTGCGCCACCGCCTTTCCGGGCGCGCGTACGTCGATAGGCCGCGATTTGTCGCTGCCGTTGATCTCGAGCATCAGCTCGATAGGAGTGATTCCGCAAATCGCATCGGGAGAAAACTGGCTCAGCCCCAGGGAAACTGCGCCGATCAGCTTGCCGTTGATGTAAACCGGGCTGCCGCTCATGCCTTTGGCTACGTTGGTACGGGCCGCCTTGCCGCCCATCTTGCCGAGAATGATGTCCTGCTTCGGACCCCACATATTCTTGGCGAGTCCAATGATCTCCACCGGGACGGCCTCCGGCTCGGTACCCTGGAAAACCGTCCAGGCCGTAGCTTTCATGCCTGCCTTGACCTCGCTCAACGGCATGATCTCTACTTTGCCGGCTTTGGGACGGGACGGAGACGGATCCGCCGCCCAAACCGGCCATGCAGCAGCCGCCATTCCCAGCAGGACGACCGCAATTCGCTTGTTCATGGGGTGAGAAACTCCAGTTGCTTTCATTCTACTATGCGGCTTTCGGCACTCCGCATCGGTTGTGATGCTCGCATCCTCGTCCCGGCGCGGATATTTCACCCACCGGGACGGACCAAAAGATAGAAGCGACAGGGCGCTGAAATCCCTTGCGCCTGTCTGTGCCACGCGCTATACAGTTACCCAGGTCTTAAATTCGGGGTCGAATCCGTCGTACGGGAGAGTTACTTTGCTTCGTGACCTGCAATTTTCGGGATTGGCAGTTCTCTGCCTGCTTGCCTCCGGCACGTTGTTTGCCCAGAACAATACTGGCCGCATCTCGGGCACCATCACCGATCACTCCGGATCGGTGATCGCCGGGGCCACCGTCACCGTCGCCAACCGGGACACCAAAGTCACCGAGAGGGTGGCAACAGAAACCAGTGGTTACTTCGTGGTTCCTGACCTCCAGGTCGGCACTTATGACGTCACTGTGGAAGCCACCGGCTTCCGCAAGGCCGAGAAAACCGGCTACGACCTCGTGGATGGCGGACGCATTACGGCCGATTTCAAAATGGAGATCGGTACCGTCACCGACAGCATCACGGTCACGGAGATTCTCGGAGAAAGCGTGAACACGGTATCGGGCGAACTCGCCCACACCATCGATTCACAGCAGGTGCAGGACCTCGCTCTCAACGGCCGCAACTACCTGCAGTTGGTCTCGCTCATGCCCGGTGTGGCCCTGCTCGACGAAGACCAGATGGCCACCACCACCAGCCTCAGCGTAACCACCTGGACCGCCAACGGCGCCCGTCCCGGCACCGCGCACCTGATGATCGATGGCGGCATGAACCTGGATTCCGGCAGTAACGGCAGCCAGGTGAACAACGTGGGCGTCGATTTCGTCCAGCAGGTCAGCGCTCAAACATCCGGCGTCTCCGCCAAGTACGGCCGCAACTCCGGCGCCGCCGTCAATGCGGTTACCAAGAGTGGCAGCAACCGCTTCACCGGCGGCGTCAATTTCACCATCCGCAACGACGCGCTGGACGCGAAGGACTACTTCGCCCCCTCCAAACCCGTGCTCCGCTACGACGATTTCACCGTCAACCTCGGCGGCCCGATCAAGAAAAACAAGCTGTTCTTCTTCTGGGGCGAGGAATATAAGAAGATCAACAAGTTCACCAGCCCCACCCGCGTGACCCTGCCGACGCGAGCCGAGATCGCCGGCAACTTCGCGGATCGCACCACCACCACCATCCGCTACCCCGGCACCACGACGCCTGTTCCGAATAAGGACCTCAGCAGCCTCATGACGCCGGACGGCAAAGCCGTGATGGCCGTGTACACAGCCATGATCGCCAAGGCCGCCGTCTATACCGATACCCCGACCACGAACAACGCCACCTTCCAGGTTCTGAACCCGTTCACCTGGCGCCAGGACATCGCCAAGATCGATTGGCGGCCCAACGACAAAGACTATTTCTATGGCCGCTGGATCCACGACAACTACGACCTGGTCGACCCCTACGGCACTTTCAATGCGTCGTCACTGCCCAACACACCGACTGCGCGCAACCGCCCCGGCTACGGCCCGCAGTTCGCCTACAACCATACCTTCGGGCCTACCCTGATCAATGAAGCCAAGATCAACGCATCCTGGAACGGCCAGCGAACCCCCATGATGGGTACGGACTGGCAGCGCGCCAGTTTCGGTTTCCAGTTCCCGCGCGTCTTCGGCGGCAACGGTCTCTATTCAAACGGCATCCCCGACGTCAGCATCAACAGCTTTACGGGCTACAAGGGACCGGCAAACATCTACCTGATGTCGCCGACCACCGATATCGCAGTATCGGACAACCTGACCTGGATCAAGCAGACCCATACCATCACAACCGGTGTGATGATCATTCGCAATCGTAAGGATCAGAATGGCCGCACCCTGTACGATGGCACTGTCGCTTTCAACACCAGCCCGAACACCAACACGACGAACTATGCCCTCTCCGACGCCGCCATTGGTAACTTCTCCACTTATTCCGAAGCGCAAAGCGATCCTGTCGGATTTTACCGGTTCACGCAGTATGAAGCTTTCGTGGAAGATGCCTGGCGCGTCAATCGCAGCCTGAGTCTCACTATCGGCGTGCGCTTCAGCCACTTCCTGCCGACATACACCTCCGCCAATAACATCTCCAACTTCGATCCCTCGCGCTACGATCCGTCGCAGGCGGTCACGGTGACTTCGGCCGGCCTGATCGTTCCCAATTCCGGGAACCCATACAACGGGATCATTCGCGCCGGCGATATCCCCTCGGACCAGGTCGGCCGCGTCTCCATCGCCAACCCCGCGCTGCTGAAGACGATCCCACCCGCCGGTCCGCGCGGTTTCTATCCCACCTACAACCTCTTCATGCCGCGCTTTGGTTTTGCGTGGAGCCCCTTCGGCAACGGGAAAACCTCCGTACGCGGGGGTTTCGCGACCCTCTACGACCGCGTCCAGGGCAACCTGGTATTCTCGCAAACCGCCATCCCGCCGTTCTCCAATTCGGTCTCCTATGAGAGCGGCAACCTCGGCAATCCAGCCGGCGGCACTACCTCCGCGCAAGGCGTCCTGGGCGGCATCAACGCCATCGCGACCAACCTCCAGCCTCCGGCCGTTTACGATTTCAGCCTGACCGTGGAACGCGAGTTGCCGAAGGGCAACTTCCTCCGCGTGGCCTACGCCGGCAAACTCATGCGCCACCTGCTGCGCCAGCCCGACATCAACTTCCCCTCGTTCGACATCCTGGTGGCGAATAACAACATCCCCAGCGCCACCCGCCCAACCACCAACGCCATCCGTCCGTACAAAGGCTACTCCACGATCCGCATGTACATGAGCGATTCGACGGGGAATTACAATTCGCTACAGGTCTTCTTCTCCAAGCGCAAGGGCAACCTGAACATGACCACGGCTTACACCTGGTCGCACGCCCTCGCCGATACCAGCGGCGATGGCGACAACCAGGATAGCGGGCTCGGTTACGGCAATCGCCATTTCTACTATGGTCCGACCTCCTACGACCGCCGTCACATCTTCGTCCAGACTTACACCTATCGCATCCCGCTCTTCCGCCACAGCATCGCGCCCCTGCGCTATACGCTCGGCGGCTGGGAAGTCAGCGGCATCACGCGCGCGCAATCCGGACAGCATATGACTCCGGTCGGCAGCTCCACCGGCGTCACCCGCCGCGCCGATTACGTCGGCGGCGTGGTCGCACTTTCGACCGACGAGCGCGGCCCCAACCACTGGTTTAACACGGCCGCCTTCAAGACCCCCGGATCCGCCGTGCTCGGCAATGCCGGCGCCGGCACCATCGTCGCCCCAGGGTTGTACCTGTGGGACGTCTCGGTGCGCAAGGAATTCAAGGTCCGCGAACGCGGCCGCCTGCAATTCCGCGCCGATTCCTTCAACATCATGAACCACGTCAACTTCCGCAGCCTGCAGGTCACCACCAGCAGCACCAATTTCGGCACCCTGACCGGCGCCGGTCCCGCCCGCAACATCCAAGGCGGCCTCCGCTTCGATTTCTAAGGACTCAGAGCGCTGGAGCCTCTATAGCACTCAGTGCTATACTACCTTTGGTGCCACGATTTGGGCGGGAATCAGTTGCGAATACTCAAGAACAAGCCATTCGTGCGCTTTGCCGAAAAATGCGGCATCAGCGATACGGTGCTCTGCGATGCGATCCGCGATGCCGAACGTGGCCTGATTGCGGCCAACTTGGGCGGTGGCGTGGTCAAGCAGCGCGTTGCGCGCCCCGGACGTGGAAAGTCAGGCGGCCTTCGCACGCTGATCGTGTTCCGCAAGGGCGATCGGGCATTCTTTGTTCACGGCTTCGCCAAGAACGAAAAGGACAACATTACCAGGGAAGAACTTGCGGCACTCAAGAAGCTCGCGGCCGAATTGCTCGGTTATGACGACGACACCTTGACGCGAGTGATCGCGTCTGGAGTCCTGTTGGAGATGAAGTGCGATGAAGAAACAATATCGTAGTGCCTTGATGGCATCGATCCACGAGACGGCCGAGGGACTCCATTCGGCGGGCGTCATGAACAAACGCACGATGCGCGAATTCGACGAGTTGTGCCTGACGCCGGTGCAGCCGCTGAAACCCAAAGAGATTCGCGACATTCGCCTGCGGGAAGGCGCGAGTCAGGCAGTATTCGCGCGCTATCTCAACGTAACAACCGGGCTGGTGAGCCAGTGGGAACGCGGTGAAAAACACCCGCAAGGACCCTCCTTGAAACTCCTGACACTCATCGCCAAGAACGGACTGCAAGCTGTCGCGTGATTGCCGGCGGCCACTCCCCCTACCTCCATTCTGACCGCTCCTGGTACGATGAAATCGTGGCTAACCGTTCTCTTCTCGGGGTGGTCCCCGCACTGGTGACACCGTTCCGCGAGGATGAGCGCATCGATTGTTCCGCCTGGCAGGTGCTCATCGACATGCTCGTCGCCGCCGGCGTGGACGGTCTCTTCGTCAGCGGATCCTCCGGCGAGTTCTGCTCCATGGACATGGAGGAACGGATCGTCGCCCTGCGCTTCTGCAAACAGGCCATCGCCGGCCGCGTATCTCTGATCGCCAACGTGGGCTGCATCACCACCCGCGATACCATCGCCCTCGCCCGGCAGGCCGAATCCATCGGCGTCGACGCCGTCGCCGTTATCACGCCCTACTACATCCGGCCCACCCAGCAGGAGCTCACCGAGCACCTGGTGGAGGTCTGCCGCGCCGTTCGCATGCCGGTGCTGGCCTATAATTTTCCGTTCCACGGCGGCGTGGAACTCGCCCCTGAAACCCTGGCCGCGGTCGCCGCCAAGGCGCCCAACCTGGCCGGCGTCAAGGATTCCAGCGGACACATCGAGCTCGCTATTGCCTATCGCAACGCGGTCACCGATCGCGATTTCGCCGTGTTCACCGGCGGCGACCACATCATGCTGGCGGCGCTCGAAGCCGGCTGCGTCGGCACCATCACCGCCGCCGCCAACTTCGCGCCCAAGGTCTTTGTCGATCTGTATCGCAAGCACCGCGAGTGCTCCCGTCCCGAAGCCCTGCGCCTGCAGGGGCTGGCCACCGAAATGGGCGCGGCTCTCGGCTTGCATACGTTTCCCGCGGTGGTCAAAGAGGCCCTCGCCATGGCTGGCTTCCCCATGGGTCCGTGCCGCAAACCGGTGGGAAAGTTGCCGGATGAGGCCCGCCGCAAGCTTGCCGCGATGATGGATCACTTGAGAAACGAAGGCGTGCTCCCCGCAATCGCCGGCCGCGCCTCCGCGTCGTAATCCGCACTCATCCGAGGTATTCATGCACACAAATCGCCTGGCACAAGAGAAGAGTCCCTATCTATTGCAGCACGCGCACAATCCCGTGGATTGGCAGCCCTGGGGCCCGGAGGCCTTCGAAAAGGCGAGGCAGGAAAACAAGCCGATCTTCCTCTCTATCGGCTACTCCACGTGCCATTGGTGCCACGTGATGGAGCGCGAAAGCTTCGAGAACGACGAGATCGCCGCCCTCCTCAATCGCGATTACATCGCCATCAAAGTCGACCGCGAAGAGCGCCCCGATGTCGACCGCATCTACATGACCTTCGTCCAGGCCACCACCGGCAGCGGCGGCTGGCCCATGTCCGTCTGGCTCACGCCAGACCGCGAGCCCTTCTTCGGCGGCACCTACTTTCCGCCCGAGAATCGCTGGGGACATCCGGGCTTCGGGTCTATCCTCACCCAGATCGCCGGCGTCTGGCGCGACAATCGCACCCAAGTCGTGGAATCCGCGCGCGAGGTGATCGAGCAGCTCAAGAAGCAGGTGGAAGTAGCGCCCTCGCACGGCGGCGTTGCCTTCGACCATGCCACGCTGGATAGCGGCTTCTCCGTATTCCGCCGCACCTTCGACACGCGCACCGGCGGCTTCGGCGCCGCTCCCAAGTTCCCGCGCGTCTCCATCCACCACTTCCTCCTCCGCTACTACGCGCGCACCGGCAACAAAGAGGCCCTCGACATGGTGCTGCTCACGCTGCGCGAAATGGCGCGCGGCGGCATGAACGACCAGTTGGGCGGCGGCTTCCACCGCTACTCCGTCGACGATCGCTGGTTCGTTCCGCACTTCGAGAAAATGCTGTACGATCAGGCGCAGATCGCGATCTCCTATCTCGAGGCCTTTCAGGCCACGGGCGACGCCCGGTATGCGGACACCGCCCGCGCCATCTTCGACTACGTCCTGCGCGACATGACCGATGCCGAAGGCGGCTTCTATTCCGCCGAGGACGCCGATAGCGTGATCACTCCCGAGCAGCCCACCCTCAAGGGCGAGGGCGCCTTCTACATCTGGAGCATCGAAGAGATCCACGCGCTCGTGGGCGCGCCCGCTTCGGATTGGTTCTGCTATCGCTACGGCGTGCGCGAGGGCGGCAACGTGGAAAACGACCCGCACGGCGAATTCACCGGCAAGAACATCCTGTATCAGGCCCATACCCTGGAAGAGACCGCGGAGCACTTCGGCCAACCCGTCGGCGAAGTGGACGCCACGCTGGATAACGCCGCCCGGATCCTGCTGCAGGCACGCGCCAAACGTGTGCGGCCGCACCTCGACGACAAGATCCTCACTTCCTGGAACGGGCTCATGATCTCCGCCTTTGCCAAAGGCGGCGCCATCCTCGAGGAACCCCGCTACGCCGAGGCCGCGCGCCGCGCCGCCGACTTCGTGATCGCCCGACTCTACGAGAGCGCGTCGGGCACGCTGCTGCGTCGCTACCGCGAAGCCGATGCCGCCATTCCAGGTTTCCTGGACGACTATGCCTTCTTCGTGCAGGGCCTCCTCGATCTCTACGAGGCGCAGTTCGATCTCAGCCATCTGCAACTCGCCATCCGGCTCACCGAAAAGCAATTGGAGCTCTTCGAAGATCGCGATGCGGGCGCATTTTTCAGTACGATCGATGGCGACCCCGAGCTCGTGCTCCGCGTTAAGGAGGATTACGACGGCGCCGAGCCCTCGGGCAATTCCATCTCGGTAATGAACCTGGTGCGCCTCGCGCAGATCACCAATCGCGACCAGTTCCGCCAGTCCGCCGGCCGGGCGCTATCGGCCTTCGCCAGCCGCCTCTCGGTGGCGCCCATGGCGGTCCCGCAGTTGCTCGCCGCCTGTGAGTTTGTGACCGGACAACCGCGCGAAATCATCTTCGCCGGCACGCGCGATAGCGCGGAACTGCGGGCAATGCTTCGCGAGTTGCACCGCCGCTTCCTCCCCAACCGGGTGGTGCTGCTGGTGGATTCCGCGGGGGCGCGGCGGGCCCTCGCCTCCGGCATTCCCTCCATCGAATCCATGCAGCCCGTGGACGGCCGTGCCACTGCGTACGTCTGCCGCGATTACACCTGTCAGTTACCGGTTTCCGACCCGGCTAAGTTTGCCGAGTTGATACAATAGGAAATTCACCAAACATACAGGAGGAATTATGGAAAGACCAGGAGCAACAACCATGAGGGGTAACCCGCTGACGCTGGTGGGACCCGAATTGAAGCCCGGCGATGCAGCTCCGGATTTCAATCTGGTGGATGGCAGCCTAAAGCCCGTTACCCTGAAAGATACCGGGAACCACGTGCGCATCATCAGCGTGATTCCTTCGCTCGATACCCCGGTTTGTGACGCGCAGACCAAGCGTTTCAACGAAGAAGCCGCCAAGCTCCAGGGCGTGGATATCATCACGGTCAGCATGGACCTGCCCTTCGCCCAAAAGCGCTGGTGCGGAGCCTTCGGCGTCGACAAAGTAAAGATGCTCTCCGATCACAAGGAAGCCTCTTTCGGTTCCAATTACGGAACTTTGATCAAAGATCTGCGAATAGAAAGCAGGGCGATTTTCGTCATCGACTCCGAAAACAAGATTCGTCATGCCGAGTACGTGAAGGAAGTAGCCGATTTTCCGAACTACGAAGCAGCGCTTTCCGCCGCACGCGGCGACGGCGCTGCCACGTCGTAGAGGGAGTGATTTACGGTGTGCCGCACACGCGGCACACCGCCTTGAGGTCAGACTGAACACCACCGAATCATCTGCGCCGCCGAAACCCGAAAGCGCGATTACGCGCGCAGTGGATAGTCCGCTTATCCGCGGCGGCTTAACGATCATCGTGGGCGTACTCACCGGCAACGTGCTCGGTGTGGGACGCGTGGCGTTGATCGCGTACCTTCTGGGCACGCACAGCTACGCCGATTCCCTCGCAGTAGCGCTCGGTCCGCTCGATACCTTCAACTCGGTATTGATCAACAGCATCGTCTTCGCCTTCGTTCCCATGCTGACCGCCGCGCAGGGGGAACAGCGAACGGCCCTTTTCCTCAAACTCACCCGCTGTTTCGTCTGGGCGCTTTCGCTGATTTCGGCGGCCGTGATTCTCTCCGCGCCCTGGCTGATGCGCGCGCTGGCGCCGGGCCTCGATCCGCGCTACTTCGGAACCTCGGTGAACATCCTGCGGATTCTGGCGCTCTCCACCGTCTCCGCCGGCCTGGCAGCGGTCCACTGCGCCATGCTCTACACCGACCGGCGCTTCGGCCCCGCCGCCTTTTACCAGGCGGCCCTCAACGTCTTCACCATTGCGAGCGCCCTGTGCCTCTGGAAGTTTTTCGGAGTCTACGCCTTCGCCATCGGCTATACCGCGGGAGCCACCGCGCAGCTCGCCATCGTGTATTTCGCCGCACGCTCCGGCCTGAAGACCACCGGCGTGCCGGAATGCACCACGCCCTGGCGGGAGATCCTGATGAAGCCAGCCTTCTTCGTGGTCTACGCTGCCGGACTGGGCCTGAACATCACCTTCACCCGCGCCTATGCCACCCACGCCGGACCCGGCATGGCCGCGGCTTTGGATTACTGTATGCGCGGCGTCGGCGTGCCGCTGGCCCTGCTGGTCAACCCCATTTCCAATTCGCTGCTGCCCGAAATCGCGCGCCTGCGCAGCCTCTTCCGCCTGCGCGAAGCCCTGCGACTGATCGATAAGACCATCGCTCTCACCGCGCTGGTGGCCGTGGCCGGCTGCGGTTTCGCCCTGATCTTCCGCGAACAGGCGATTGCCCTGCTCTTCCAGCACGGTAGTTTCACGGCCGATTCCACCCGCCTCGTGGCCTCCGCCTTCGTGGCCCTGGGACCCAGCCTCATCGGCTGGAGCCTCATCGAAATTCTGGCGCGCTCGCTGTTCGCGCTCGACCGCCCGTGGCCGCCGGTGATCGCCGCCCTGGTCCCGGTAATGATCAATGTAGCCATCACCTTGCGGCTCGGCCCCTACCACCCGGAATATCTCGGGCTCGGCGCCAGCGTCGGCTTGATGTGCGGCTTCCTCGTGCTCTTCCTGGTGGCGCATACCAGCCGGCAGCGCTGGTTGAAGCAAGGCTGACCCTTTGACGGTGTAAATATTCTCCTACCGGCCGGACCTGCCGGGAGTCCAATAGAATGGATTTCTTACCGGAGGACCAGTGCGTCTACTCGTTCAGGATTTGCGTTATGCCTTGCGCATGCTCGGCAAGAACCCCTACCTGACGCTCGTCATCGTGCTCTCGCTCGCAATCGGTATCGGCGCCAACACCGCCGTCTTCAGCGTCGCCGACGCCCTCCTGCTCAAGCCCCTGCCCTATCCCCAGCCTGACCGCCTGGCCCTGCTCTGGCTGCGCTCCCCGGGCATCGGCATCCCCGAGGATTGGCCTTCTCCCGGCCAGTTCTTCGACATCCGCCAGCAGAACCACTCCTTCGATGAAATCTCGCTCTCCATCGGACAGGGCATGAACCTGATCGGAATTGCCCAGCCGCAGCGCATCGAGATCATTCGGACATCCTCCAGCCTCATGCAGATGCTCGGCGCCCGTCCCCTCTTCGGCCGCCTGCTCGTGCCCGAGGACGATCAGCCCGGCCGCCAACCCGTCGCCCTGCTCACCCACGAACTTTGGCGGCGACTGTTCAGTGCCGATCCGCTGATCGTGGGCCGCGCCATCAATCTTAACGGCAACCAGTTCACCGTGGTCGGAGTCCTCCGGCCCGAATTCCTGCTCAATCACGAAGTCATGCCCACAGTCGCAGGCATCGAGAAGGCCGAACTCCTGATCTCCCTCGCGCTCCCTACCAACGGGCAACAGGATCGCGGCAGCGAGAACTTCAACATCATGGCGCGCCTCAAGCCCGGCGTCACCCCGCGGCAGGCGCAGGCCGATATCGATCTCATCGCCGCCCGCATCCGGCAGGCCGACAAGCGCGACCAGACCTTCACGATCAGCGTCGTTCCATTACAGGAACAGGTCGTCGGCAACGTGAAGCGCGCGGTCCTGGTGCTGCTCGGCTCGGTCGCGCTTGTGCTGCTGATCGCTTGCGCGAACGTCGCCAACCTCCTGCTCTCGCGTGCGACCGGACGTCAGAAAGAGATCGCCATCCGCACCGCACTCGGCGCCGGCGGCTCGCGCCTGGTGCGCCAGTTGCTCACCGAGAGCGTCGTGCTGGGCATGGCCGGTGGTATCGCCGGCATCGCGATCGCAGTCGCCGGACTGTACGTCGTGCGCACTATCAAGCCAGGCAACATCCCGCGCCTCGAAGCCATCACGCTCGATGGCGGCGTGCTCGCCTTCACCTTCGCGATTTCGATTCTCACCGGCCTCATCTTCGGCCTCGCCCCCGCGCTCCGCGCCGTGAACGTCGATCTCAATAGCGCGCTCAAAGCCGGCGGCCGCGCCTCGCAGGGAGCCGGAGGCTTCGCTCTCTCCCGCCACCGGCTCCGCGGCCTGCTCGTCACCTGCGAACTCGCCCTCTCGCTCGTGCTCCTGATCGGCGCCGGACTGCTGGTGCGCAGCTTCCTGCGCCTGCAGAACGTGCCTCCGGGCTTCAATCCCGATCACGTTCTCTCCGCCCGCGTCTCTTTTACCGGGCCAAAGTACCGCGACGACAAACTCGTCGGGCGAATCTTCAAGGATTTGACGACTCGGCTGGCCGGCATCCCCGGAGTCAAGTCCGCCGGCGCGGTCTCCTCGCTGCCTTTTACGTCGTCGGTTGGCTGGGGTGGTCTGGACGTCGAAGGCCATGTGCCGCCGCCCAACGAGCCCGAACTGCAGGTGGACCGCCGCGCCGCCACCACAGACTACTTCCGCACCATGGAGATTCCCCTGCTCAAGGGCCGCTTCTTTACCGACCAGGACAACCCCGACGCCCCGCCCGCGGCCATCATCGATGACAAAATGGCGCAGCGATTCTGGCCGCACGAGAGCCCCATCGGCAAACGCATCCGCAATGGTTCCCGCTCACCCTGGATCAACATCGTCGGCGTGGTCGGCACGGTGAAGCAATATGGCCTCGACCAGGACCTGCGCATGGTGGTCTATAACCCCCACGCACAGATGCAGTACAGCGGCATGTACCTGGTGATCCGCGCTGCTGTCGACCCCGCCACGCTTTCCGGTGCGCTGGTCCGCGAAGCTCACGCCATCGACCCCGACGTGCCGGTCTTCGACCTCGGCACCATGCCCGACCGCATCTACCGCTCGCTGGCACGCCAGCGCTTCGCCATGACCATGCTCGCCGCCTTTGCCGGCTTTCGCCATGCTGCTCGGCGGCGTCGGCATCTATGGCGTCATGTCGTACCTGGTGACGCAGGGCACGCACGATATCGGCGTGCGCATCGCGCTCGGCGCGCCGCGCGGCAGCATCTTGAAAATGGTGGTCCGCCAGGGAATGGCGATGGCCGGCGCCGGAATTATCGCAGGCCTCGCCGGCGCGCTCGTGCTGACCCGCGTTATGTCCAGCCTGCTCTTCGGAGTCAGCACCACCGATGCGCTGACCTTCTGCGGCGTCGCCGCCTTCCTGGCCGCCATCGCCCTGCTCGCCAGCTACGTGCCCGCATGGCGAGCCACCCGCGTAGACCCGCTGATCGCACTTCGGGAGGAATAGGTGCTACAGTACAACCCGAAGGAGGCTCTATGCTGGCGCCTCAGACCATCTCCGTTTATTTGAACAATGCACTGAAGCCGATCAGTCAGGCCGCGGAACTCGATTGTGAGACCGCGCTTCCGGATGTCATCCGCGAAATGCCCGACGACGTCACCGGTCATTTCACCGACCTGGATCCCGATACTGCCCATGAAATTGAGGCAGCCTCCAAGCGCGTCATGATATTGAACGCAACCCGCGTCCTCTACACCTTCACCTACGACGCGTCCACAAAATCTTTCACCGCCCACAAGCGCTAACCGTAGGACAGGCCTCCCGGCCTGTCCACTAATCTAAGCTTTTTCTAACCCCGCCCTCTTCTGCCGCTCCTCGACCGTAGCCATAACTCCCCTCACCTTAGCCTTCGCCCTCGCCGGATCGCGTACGATCGCCTCCAATCGCCTCCACAGCTCCCCTCCGCTGGTCTCCTCGATTTCGAAGAACCATTCGCCGGCGCCGATGTCGCGACACATCTGACCCTTGCACGTATCGGTCGGCTGCCGCAGATAGAAGGCCGGCGTCCCGTTGTGCAGCGCGATCAAGGGCGAGTGGCACTCCACGCTGACCACCGCCTGCGCCCGGGCGTACACCGAGGCCGCTTCGTCGGGCATCCAGAAACTGTCCCGCCACACGACATTCTTCTTCACTTCCTGCGAATGCGCGGCGGGTCAACAGATTCCCGGTCATCGATTCCAGCTTAGCGGAACCGGACCTTCACATCCGGCTTATTCTCCAGGTGCGTTGTGTCCACAAACCGCACCCGCGCCGGACTGCAGTTCATGACCACCGACTGCGTGTGCACCCCGTCGCCCGTGAAGCGCACGCCCTGCAGCAGATCGCCGTCCGTCACGCCGCTGGCCGCGAACACGATGTTCTTCCCCGGCGCCAGCTCCGGCGTATTGTAGACCCGATCGACGTCCTGTGATGCCCATCGCCTGCATGCGTTCCTTCTGGGCATCGTCCTTCACCACCAGGCGGCCCAGAATCTCGCCGTTGAGGCAGCGCAGCGCCGCCGCCGTCAGCACACCCTCCGGCGCGCCGCCCGAACCCATCACCGCATGCACGCCCAGTCCCCGCCACGCAGGCCGCGATCCCCGCCGAGAGATCGCCGTCGGAGATCAGCCGGATGCGCGCCCCCGCCTCGCGAATGTCCGCGATCAGCTTCTGATGCCGCGGCCGGTCGAGCACCACCACCACCAGATCGTCGACACCGCGCTGCAGTCGGCGCGCGATGGCTTTGAGATTCTGCTTGACCGGCGCGTCCAGTTCCACGGCGCCCTTGGCCGCCGGGCCCACGATGATTTTCTCCATGTAGCAATCCGGCGCGTGCAGCAGGCCGCCCTGTTCGCTCGCCGCCAGCACCGTGATCGCCCCCGCCCCGCCCGTGGCGCAGAGATTGGTGCCCTCCAGCGGGTCCACCGCGATATCCACCGTCATGCCGTTCGAAGTCCCGGCACCCACCTGCTCGCCGATGAACAGCATGGGCGCTTCGTCGCGCTCGCCCTCGCCGATGACGATGGTGCCTTCGATCGCCAGCGTGTCCAGGCAGCGGCGCATCGATTCCACGGCGGCCTGGTCGGCCGGCGTTGGCGTCGCCCATTCCCATCGTGCGGGCCGACGCGATCGCGGCGTCTTCCACTACTCGGAGTAATTCGAGCGAGAGGTCAAACATGTGGTAGCTTTCTCCTGATGGACATTCACACGGTCTTGGTATTGTCGGCGAACCTGGCCGATCCGGATTTGAAGTTCCTGGAAAAACTTGCCCCCCGACACCAACCTCGCGGTGGGCAATTCGGTGGAAGCCTTTGAACGGTTGGCAGCCGATGCCGACGTCATTCTCAGCTGGTCGGCCTCCGGAAAACTGCTGCGCGATGTCTTCCGCATGTGCCCCAAAGTGCGTTGGGTGCATTCGCGCTCCGCGGGCCTCGATACCGTACTCTTTCCCGAGCTGGTCGAAAGCCCCGTGCCGCTGACCAACGGGCGCGGCGTCTTCAGCCAGTCGCTCGGCGAATTTGCACTCGCCGCCATACTCTATTTTGCCAAGGACTTCCGGCGCATGATCGCCAATCAACAGGCCGGGCGCTGGGAACCGTTCGATATCGTAGAGATCTCCGGCCAGACCGTGGGCATTGTGGGCTATGGCGATATCGGCCGCGCGGTCGCGACTCGCGTCCGTGCCATGGGGATGCGCATCTTGGCGGTGAAACGTCACGGGCCGCCATTGTACAACGTGGACCCGCTCATCAACCAGATCTACCCGCCCGCCGAACGTACGGAAATGATCTCTCAGTGCGATTACATCGTGTGCGCCGCGCCCCTCACTCCGGAGACGCGTGGCATGATCGGCGAGGCCGAATTCGCCGCCATGAAACCCAACGCCGTCGTCGTCAACATCGGCCGCGGGCCCGTCATCGATGAAGCAGCCATGGTCCGCGCGCTCACGGAGAAGCGCATCAAGGGCGCCGCCCTCGACGTCTTCGATACCGAACCGCTGCCCGCCGGCCACGCCTTCTACCACCTGGATAACGTGCTGCTCTCGCCGCACTGCGCCGACCACACCCACGATTGGACGGAACAGGCCATGCGCTTCTTCCTGGCCCAGTTCGACCGCTACCAGCAGGGCAAGCCGCTGGAAAACGTCGTCAAGAAGAACCAGGGCTACTAACCAAAGCATATTTCTCGCAGAGAGCGCCAAGATCGCAGAGAAACCCGAGGAAAGCAATACAGCCGGTCTTGGTTTTCTTTGCGTCCTCTGCGTTCTTTGCGAGATAAAATGCTTCTCCCACTCAGCCCGAGAACTGCTCCTCGCACAGATAGCAGAGAAGATCCGACCTTAAGGTCCTTGCTTGGCGAAAAATGTTCTACAACTCCACGTCCATGCCGAAATCGCGCTTCACGCGCGCCACCCATTCCTCGTCCGTCACGGCCGCATAGTCCACCCACTGCTCATCGGTCATCGACGCGCGCCATGCCAGCAGCGGGGCGGCGTCCGGGCCCACCGGATAGCGCAGTTGCCAGCTATTGCTCTCCACGATGCCGCGGATCGCCTCGCCCACCACGTAGGGCGACGCGGCATTCTTGACCGCCGCCGCGAACAGCGCCGTGAGCCGGCGCGTGTGAGGATAGAGCGATTGATCAGTCTCGCCGTCCGGCTGCATCTTGTCGAAAATCGGCGTCGCGATCACGCCGGGCTCTACGATCGCCACCCGTATGCCGAATGGCTTCACCTCTTGGGCCAGCGACTCGCTCGCCGCCTCCAGCGCCCACTTCGACGCCGCATACGGCGCCTGCGGAGCGCTTGAGAAGCGGCCCGCCACGCTGCTCACATTCACGATCACGCCATGGCGCCGCTCGCGCATGCCCGGCACCACCGCCTGAATGCAGCGCAGCGCGCCGAAGAAATTCGTCTCCATCACGCGCTTGAAATCCGCCACCGGCAGTTCTTCCACCGAGCCGTGCATGCCGATGCCGGCGTTATTCACCAGGACATCCACACGCCCGCTTTGCGCCAGCACCCGCGCCACGCCGGACTTCACGGAAGCATCGTCATCCACATCCAGCGGCAGCACCGTCAGCGGCAGATTTTCCTTTCCGGCGATCTCCTGGATCTCGCCCGCTCCACGCTCTGGATTGCGCATGGCGGCATATACCGTGTGCCCGCCGCGTGCCAGCGTCACCGCCGTCGCCTGTCCAATTCCTGTGCTGGTCCCGGTCACTAATGCAATCGCCATAATCTATCCAACATAACGCGCGTAGAGGCTGCGCGCGATCCCTGTATCGTCGGTCCCCTTAACGATGGCACGCCCATCGGCGAACACCGTCAGCTCGTAGCTTTCCGTCTGGAAGCGCAGTGCGTACTCGTTGGCGCGGACCGTTCCCAACGGCTCCAGGCGCGCCTTCAACTCCGCCAGGTCGAGCGGCCGCTCCACACCGGATATCTGCACGGCATTGCGCCCGCACAAGGTTGCCGGTGGCCGCCGAGCCTCCACAAGGTAAGAAAATTCACGCCGCGCACATGTGGGACAATCCGGATCGCGATCCGGCGCGTCGATCTGGCGGATCCCGCCCTGCCACACGTCGAAGGTCGTAATCCGGGCGCGCAAGGGTGCGCCGGTCAACAGGCGGAGTGTGTCCGCCACCTGAATCGAGGCCACGGCGGACACGATCACGTTCAGCACTCCGGCTGTCTCGCACGTGGGCTGGGCTCCGCCCGGCGGCTCCGGATAGACGCAGCGCAGGCACGCACTGTGACCCGGAATCACGGGCATGGTCAATCCATAGCTGCCGACCGCTGCGCCATAGACCCATGGAATTCCCCGGCTTACGGAGAAATCGTTGATCAGGTAGCGCGTCTCGAAATTGTCGGTGCCGTCCAGGATGACGTCGGCGTCCCCCAACAGCTCGTCTGCATTGCCCGCGGTGAGGTCGGCGATCGCGGGATTTACCTGGACCGACGAGTTGATCCGCGCCAGCCGGCGCGCCGCGGCCGCCGCCTTTGGCAGACCCTCGGCGGCGTCCTCCTCCTCGAAAAGCCACTGGCGATGCAGGTTGCTGGGCTCGATGTAATCGCGATCGATCAGGGTGAGCCGTCCCACGCCGGCACGCGCCAGCGCCGCCGCGTGAAAGCTGCCCAGCGCGCCGCAGCCGGCAATCACCACGTGCGCGGCCAGCAGTGCTTCCTGTCCGCGCTCACCGATTCCGGGGAATAGAATTTGCCGCGAATAGCGGTCGCGATCGCGCCGGTCCATGAACTGCGATGGTAACAAAGCTCGTCGCGCCGTCACTCACTCATCGCGTCAATGTGTGTCTGGCCACTCAATTGCCACTAAAACCGTACGCTATCATGAACTTGGTGCGATCGCTGCTCGCCTATTCCTTCTACATGATTGTGCTTCTGGCGGCTTTTCCCTGGCGCTTGTCCGCCCAAGCCCAGAAGTATGAAGGCATGACAGTGGTGAACATCCGGTTCGAACCGCAACAGCAGCCTCTGGAGGGTTCGGAGCTATTCGAGATTTTGCCGCTCCGGCGAGGCGAGCCGCTGCGCTCCTCGGTAGTGCGCGCCAGCATCGAGCGGCTCTTCGCCACAGGTCGCTACGCCGATATTAAGGTCGCCGCCGAGCCCTACAATGGCGGCGGCGTCATCGTCACATTCATCACAACCAACAGCTGGTTCATCGGCGACGTTTCGGTCTCCGGAAGGGTTTCGGATCCGCCGAACCGCGGACAGCTGGTTAACGCCACCCGGCTCGATCTGGGAGAGCCCTATACGGGAAATGCTCTCGATGTTGCGATTGCCGCACAGAAGCGGCTGCTCGAAGGCAACGGGCTCTATCTGAGCAGCGTCAGCCCCACTTTCGACTACGACACGGAGCACCAGCTGATCAACATTCGCTTCCGGATTGACAGCGGCCCGCGCGCGCGCTTCTACCGGCCCGTGTTGCTCGGCAACTACAAACTGGACCCTGCCCGCATTCTCACCGCCACCAGGTTCCGCCGATGGCTCATCCACACCTGGAAGCCGGTGACGCAGACGCGCATGCGCCAGGGGCTGGACGGCGTGCGCTCCCTCTACCAGAAAGAGAACCGCCTGGAAGCCAAAGTGCAGCTGGAATCCGTAAAATTCGATCCCGCGACGATGAGACTGGTTCCCACGCTGAACATCGATGCCGGACCGCGGATCGAGGTGAGCACGGTCGGCGCCAAGCTCTCGCAGAGCAAGCTGCGCCGCTATGTCCCCATCTTCGAGGAACATGCCGTGGACCAGGACCTGCTGTTGGAAGGCGCGCGCAACCTGCGCGATTACTACCAGTCGCAGGGCTATTTCGAGGCGCAGGTCGAAGTCGTGCCGCAAAAGGTGGTCAACGATAAATCCGACGTAGACCTACCTGGTCAATACCGGGAAGCGGCACAGGCTGGTGTCAATCGCGATCAAGGGCAATGAATACTTCACCACCGACGTGATTCGCGAGCGCATGTTTCTGCAAACCGCGAGGCGGCTTCAGTTTCCGCACGGCCGCTTCAGCGAAAATTTGCTGCGCCGCGATCGCGACACCATCATCAACCTTTACGAGTCCAACGGCTTTCGCGATGTCAAAGTCACCTCTCATACGGTGGATAACGATCGCGGCAAAATCAATGACCTCAACGTCACCATCACCATCGACGAGGGCCCGCAGTACCTGGTGAATCACGTCGAGATCACTGGCATGGAGAAGCTCGATAAATCGCGCATTGCGAACAAACTCAGTTCCGTGGAAGGTCAGCCGTTCAGCGAATTCAACGTGGCCGTGGACCGCGATACCATCCTGGCGCAATATTTCGACAATGGTTTTCCGCGCGCCACCTTCGAATGGAACTCCAAGCCTGCCGCCCAACCGCATCGCATCGATCTGGTGTTTACCATCCACGAAAATCAACAGGAGTTCGTGCGCGCGGTAGTCGTTACCGGGCTAAAGATAACCAACCCCAGCCTGGTCTCGCGCAATCTCCTGCTCAATCCCGGCGACCCGCTCTCACCCACGGCCATGACCAACACTCAGCGCCGGCTTTATGAGCTGGGAGTCTTCGCCAAAGTCGATGCCGCGATCGAAAATCCCGACGGCGAAACCACGCGCAAATTTGTTCTCTTCAATATGGAGGAAGCGGCGCGCTATTCCATGGCGTTTGGCGTGGGCGCGGAAGTCGGCCGCATCGGCGGTTGCCAGACCTGTCTGGACGCCCCCGCCGGCACCACCGGCTTTTCTCCCCGCGTCTCGTGGGATGTCACACGCAATAACATCTGGGGTCTGGGCCACAGCCTCACCCTCAGTACCCGCGTGTCCACGCTGGAGAAACGCGCGCTTCTGGCGTACAACTGGCCCCGGTTCCAGGGAAACGATCGCCTCACTCTCACGTTCTCCGCCCTCTATCTGGATTCGCGCGACGTCCGCACATTCACTTCCAAGCGCGAGGAAGTCGCCGTGCAGCTCTTCCAGCGGCTCACCAAGGCCAGCACCCTCTTCTATCGCTACAGCTACCGCCGGGTCAGCGTGGACGAGGCCACGCTCAAGATCTCACCCTTGCTGATCAACCTGCTGTCACAGCCCGTGCGCGTGGGAATCCTGTCCGTCGGCTGGGTGCTCGACCGCCGCGACGATCCGGTGGACCCGCATAAGGGCGTCTACAACACCATCGACATCGGAGTCGCCGAGCACATGATCGGTTCGGATGTGAACTTCGCGCGCTTCCTGCTGCGCAACGCCACCTATCACCCCATTGGCAAACGACTGGTGCTGGCGCGCAGCACCCAGATCGGCGATATCTACGCCTTCCATCCCAATGGGGATGCGCTCAATGCCATCCCGCTGCCGGAGCGCTTTTTCGGCGGCGGCGGCACCTCCAATCGCGGCTTCCCGGAAAACCAGGCCGGTCCGCGCGATTTCAACACGGGTTTTCCCGTGGGCGGCACCGCGCTCCTCTTCAACCAGACCGAAATGCGCTTTCCGCTGGTCGGAGACAACATCGGCGGCGTACTCTTTCACGATGTCGGCAACATCTATTCCACCGCGGGCAGTTTCTCGCTGCGCCAGACGCAGCGCAATATACAGGACTTCAATTACATGGTGCACGCAGTCGGCATCGGCGTACGCTACCGGACCCCGGTGGGCCCGCTGCGCGTGGATCTGGGCTACAGCATCAATCCGCCGAATTTCTTCGGTTTCAAGGGCACACAGCAGGACCTGCTCAACGCCGGCGTCAATCCGTGCCTGAACTCTCCGCTGTGCGTGGTCCAGAACATCAGCCACTTCCAATACTTCTTTTCGATCGGACAGACATTTTGAAAAGCGCGATGCCAATTCGGATGATGCAAATCCCGGTGGTGATCGGCGCGGCGCTCCTGGCGCTGGCCGCGCACGGCGAGATCATCGACCGCATCGCGGTCTCCGTGGGAACCCGCGTCGTCACGCAAAGCGATCTGGATCGCGCCATCCGGGTGGCCGCGTTTCAGGATGGGGTCAAGGTGGATTTCAGCCCCGCGCGCAAGAAAGCGGTCGCTGCAGGCGTTGACCGAGCAGAAGCTGATCCAGATCGAGTTGGAGAGCAGCCGTTATCCCCTGCCCGATCCCGCCGAAATCACGCCGGCCATCGAGCAGTTCAAGAAGGAGCATTTCAAGGACGATGCCGCCTACCGCGCCGCCCTCGCCGAATACGGCATCACCGAACAGGACTTCCGCGATATGCTGCTCTGGCAGCGCACCCTGCTGCTCTTCGTGCAGGTGCGTTTCGAGACCGGCGCACCGGTCACGGAGGCGGAGGTCCAGGAGTATTTCGAGAAGAACGTGAAGCCCAAAGCGGAGGCCGCGCATCCCGGGCAGCCTGTGTTGCTGGAAGATTTCCGCGGACAGATCGAGCAGGCCATCACCGGCCAGCGCACCGATCAACAGGTGGACACGTGGCTCAAGGAGGTGCGGCGGCGCACCCACATCGTGGTGCATGAAGAGGTGCTGCGATGAGCCGCCGCACCCGCACCCTGCTGCGCATCGCGGCCGGCCTCGCCGCGCTCCTGATTGTGGCCGCGCTCAGCGTGGTCTTCATTCTGCAAAGTTCGTGGTTCTTCGATAAGGTGCGCGCCAAGATCGTCAGCACCGTGGAAACCGCCACCGGAGGCCGCGTGGAAATCCGCAGCTTCCGGATGGATTGGCGACAAATGCGCGCCGAGGTGCGCGATTTCGTCATCCATGGCTCCGAGCCCGCCGGCAAACCGCCGCTGCTTCACGCCAGTTCGGTCGCGGTGGGAATCAAACTGCTCTCCATTCTCAAACCCAGTGTCGACATTAAGTACCTCACCGTCGCCGATCCTCACGTCTATCTGATCATCGCCCCCGATGGCGGCACCAACATTCCCTCGCCCAAGGTGAAATCCACCGGCAAGAGTTCCACCATGGAGGATATTCTGAAGCTCGCCATCGGCAGCTTCGCGCTGGAGCGCGGCATGTTCGAGGTAGAGGCGCGCAGCCGTACGCCGTTCGCTGCGCGCGGTGAGAACCTGAACCTCAACCTCGCCTATGACCGCGGCGTCCCGCGCTATCGCGGCACCCTTTCCGTCCAGCCGCTCCACCTCAGTTACGACGATTACGGACCGGTTCCGTTCGATGTCCGCCTCGGCCTGACAATGGAGAAGAACCGGATCGCGAGTCGATTCCGGAAGGCTGGCCACCAGCGCCACGCAGGTCACGTTCTCCGGCGCGGTGGAAGATCTGGTCGGCGGGCCGCGCGGCAGCTTCCGCTATGAGGCACGCGCCGCCCTGACCGATATCGCGCGCATCTTCCGCGTTCCCGAGCTCCGCGCGGGCCGCGCGCTGGCGGGAGGCACGGCTCAGTGGACTCCGGCCGCCGCCTTCACGATCAACGGCAACGTGCACGCCACCGGCGTGGAGTATCGCGATCGCAATGTGCGGCTGGTGGATTTCCGCGCCGATGGAGCGGCCACCTTCGGGCCCCCGGGCGTGGACGCCTCCGGCCTGCGCATCGCCGGATTTTACGCCCGCGACAAGCACCGCGAACCGGTGGAGGGCAAGATCGCCAAGTTCTCCCTGCGCAAGAAGGACATCGATCTCGACGGCGTCGCGCTGACCCTGCTGACCGGATCCTTCCGCGGCGATGCCCGGCTGCGCAACCTGGATACTTACATGGTCACCGGCGAATTGAGCGGTATCGATAGCCGCCGTACGATCGCGCTTTATAGCCCGCAGGAGCTGCCGTGGGACGCCCTGGTATTCGGAGCGGTGCGGCTCGAGGGCAGCTTGAGACGGGCCTCGAAACTGCACGCCACTGCCCACCTGCGGCTCGCGCCCGCGGCTACGGGCGACCCGGTCACGGGCGAGGTCAACGCCACTTACGTGGCCGAAACCGGCACGCTCGATCTCGGCCATTCCACGGTTTCGCTGCCCCATTCGCGCCTGAGTGTTTCCGGCGCCATCGGCAGCGAGTTGAAAGTCCACGCCGAGACCAGCGACCTCAACGACATCGTTCCCGTGCTCGGCAAGAACACCACCAGCCTGCCGGTGACCTTGCGCAACGGTTCGGCGGTCTTCGATGGCAGCGTGGCGGGCAACCTGGAAAACCCGCGCATCGCCGGCCATCTCCGCGCCGCCAACGTGGTATACCAGGCGGAGAACGTCGATTCGCTGGAGGCCGACGTGGTGCTGGCCTCCGACTATCTGCGCGTGCAGAATGCGACTGCCGCGCAAGGCGCGCTCCGCGCGCAGTTCCAGGGCTCGCTCGGCCTGAGCGACTGGAAACCCACCGATGCCAGCCCGATCTCGGCCACGGGATCGTTACGCAACACACCCATCTCCGAAATCGCGACGGCGCTCAAGGCGGGAAGACTGCCCGCCGGCGGGACGCTGAATACCTCCGTGCAGGTCAACGGCACCCTTGCCGGTCCGCACGCCCAGGCCGACCTCGAAGTGCTCAAAGGCCAGTTGTACGACGAGCCCTTCGACCGCTTCACCGCGCACGCCAACTACAGCGCCAACAGGCTGGAGATCGCCAACGGAGAGATCAGCGCCGGACCCCGCCAAGTCCGGCTCGCCGGCACCCTGGATCACGCGCCGGGCCAGTTCGATACCGGACGCCTGCATTTCGAAGCCAGCACCAACGTCATGGCGATGGACGGCATTCACGCCATCGAGCAGGCGCATCCCGGAGTGCAGGGCACGCTGCGGCTCTCCGCCGGAGGCGACGTAGACCTGCAGCCGCGCGCCAGGGTCAAGTATCAGGTCCACGAATTGCACGCCGATGTCTCCGCACAGGGCGTGCGGCTGAATGGGCGGTCCCTGGGCGACGCGCGCCTGACTGCCACGTCGCAGGGGCAGACGCTGCGCGCGCACCTGGATTCCACGCTCGCCGGCACTCCCGTGAGGGGCGATGGCGAGTGGCGCCTCGAAGGGGACCTTCCCGGCACCGCCACCGTCACCTTCGCCAGGGTGGACTTCGAGCAGCTCGCGCCCTGGCTGAGTTCGGCCGGCACCGAACCGCCGCGAGTAGTAGGCTTCACCGAAGGCAGCCTGCACATCGATGGACCGGCGCTAGACTGGCGCTCGCTCAAGGCCGAACTCCGCATCCCGCAACTCCAACTCGCGCCGGCCCCGGAGATCGACGTCGCGGCCGGAGCGCTCACGGTGAAGAACGCCGCGCCCGTGGTGGTCCGCTTTGCCAACTCGATCGTGACCGTGGATAGCGCGCACTTCGTGGGCCGCGGCACCGACCTCAGCGTCACGGGCCGCGTGCTGGTCGGCACGAGGAGCCCCCTGGACCTGCGGGTCGATGGCAACGTCGATCTCGGCCTGCTGGAGGATTTCAGCCGCGACTTCGTTTCTTCCGGCACGGTGGTGACCAACGCCAGCATCAAAGGGACGTTCGCAGATCCGCAGGTGGTGGGCCGGCTGGAATTCAAGAACGCGGCCTTCAATATCGTCGACGTGCCCAACGGAATTTCCAATGCGACCGGCGTCGTGCTGTTCAATAAGGACCGGGCCACCATTCAGACCCTGACGGGCGAGACCGGCGGCGGCAAGATCGATCTCTCGGGATTCGTCAGCTATGGCAGCGGCGGGACCATATTTCGCGTCCACGCGCGCGCCACCGAAGTCCGTGTGCGCTATCCGGAGGGCGTCAGCACGGTGGCCAATGCCTCGCTGAATTTCACCGGCACCTCGAGCAGCAGCATGCTTTCCGGCACCGTGACCATTCTGCGGACGGGCATCAATCTTCAATCGGACTTCAGCTCCATCCTGGCCAGGTCCGCGGAGCCCGTGCGGACCCCCTCGGCGCGCCCAGGCCTGCTCGGCGGCCTCGCCTTCGACGTGCAGATCCAGACCGCACCCGACCTCCAACTGGAAAGCACCTTGACGGAGAATCTGCAGGCCGAGGCGAATCTTCGCTTGCGCGGGACCGCCAGCAATCCGGCCGTGCTCGGCCGCATCAACCTCACGCAGGGCAAGCTCACGTTTTTCGGTACGCAGTACACGCTCAACCAGGGGAGCATTTCCTTCTTCAACCCGGTCAAAATCGAACCGATTCTGAATATCGATCTGGAAACCAAGGCGCGCGGCATCGATATCACGCTGACCATTTCCGGCCCGATCAACAAGCTGACGCTCACCCCGCGCTCCGATCCGCCGCTGCAGTTCAGCGAAATCGTGGCCCTGCTGGCCACCGGCCGCGCGCCCACCTCCGACCCGACCCTGCTGCGGCAGCAGAGCTCGGACCCGCAGTCCTGGCAGCAGATGGGTGCTTCGGCCCTGCTCGGTTCCGCGATCGCGAGCCCGGTCGCGGGCCGCCTGCAGCGCTTCTTCGGCGTCAGCAAGCTGCGGATTGACCCGACCATTTCGGGTGTGGAAAATAGCCCGGCGGCCCGCCTGACGCTGGAGCAGCAGGTCACACCCAGCATCACCTTCACTTACATTACGAACGTCACCAACAGCAATCCCCAAATTATCCGCGTGGAGTGGGCCATGTCCCGGCAGTTCTCCGTCGTCGCCCTGCGCGAAGAAAACGGCCTGCTCGGCCTCGACTTCTTTTACAAGGTGCGTTTCAAATAACGCGCGGTGACACTTTAAAGTCAAAGGCATCTCTCGCAAAGGCGCAAAGTACGCAAAGAAAAAGAACCTCAAGAAAGCAGTTCTGTTTTGGTTTTCTTTGCGTCCTTTGCGCCTTTGCGAGAGATGCCTTTGACTTTAGAACTTCGTGGGATCAGCGTAGCCGGGATCAAAGATGACATCACCCGCATCGCGACCTGGAAACAGATTCACAGTAGTACATTGCGGAGCCTCGCCTTATACTGGGAACTTCATGAACCCTCTGCCTCCGGTGGCCGCTGCCGGTGCCGGCGCCGCCTTTATGGCGTGGGCCGTGCGCGGCAGGTCGGCTAGTATCTTCGGGCGCTCCCACTGGCGCGGCCCGCGCGATCGGCCGGCGCTCGCGCTCACGTTCGACGATGGGCCCAGCGAAAGCACCCCGCGGATTCTGGATGCCTTGGCGCAATATGGCGTGGCGGCAACCTTCTTTCAGTGCGGCGCCAATGTGGCGCGCCTGCCGGAAATCGCGCGCGCCGCCGCGGCCGGCCACGAAATCGGCAATCACAGCTACAGCCATCCCTATCTGTTCCTGCGCACGCCCGGCGGCATCGAAAATGAACTGCGCCGCGCCCAGGAAACTATCGCCGAACACACCGGTCAGCACCCGGTCTGGTTCCGCGCGCCGTACGGCGCCCGCTGGTTCGGAGTGGGTGCCGCGCAGCGCCGCCTCCAATTGGCCGGAGTGATGTGGACTGCAATCGGCTATGATTGGAGTCTAAGGGTGGAAGAGGTGGTCGCGCGCATGGCGGCATCTGCGTCTAACGGCGCCATCCTCTGCCTTCACGATGGTCGCGAGCTTCGCGAGAAGCCGGATGTCCGCACCACCGTGGAGACCGTCCAGCGCCTGGTTCCGATGTTGCTGGAACGGGGTTTTAAGTTTGAAACGGTTAGCCGACTCATATGTCCGAAGAATTGATCCAGCGCGTTTTGAAGGTCATCGCCACTTCCAAACGCATACCCCTCGAAACCGTGACGATCGATAGCGATTTCCAGCAATTGGGAATCGACTCGATGGATGCCGTCGAGATCCTGTTTGCGCTCGAGAACGAATTCGATATCAGCATTCCCGACGACGAGGTTCGCTCCGTCCGCAGCGTCCGCGATATGTGCGCCGGCGTGGACAAGCTGGTTGCCGCCAAGGCAACCGGCGGGCAGGCCGGCCAGTAGCGATGCGACGAGTCGCGATCACCGGGATGGGCGCGATCAGCGCTCTGGGGCCTACCTCCCGCGAATTCTCCGAAGCGTTGTTGGCCGGCCGCTGCGGCATCGCGCCGATCGAGTCCGCCGACATGTCCCAGGTCCGCTTCCAGAATGGAGCGGAGGTCAAACAGTACAGCCACACTCCCTACTTCGACGACCGGCGCGCGGACTTCATGGATCGCTTCGCGCAGTTCGCCGTGATCGCAGCGCGCGAAGCTGTCGAAAGCGCGCACGTCGAGTGGACCCCCGAACTGCGGGAAACCGCCGCCATCATCACCGGCTCCTGCGTCGGCGGTCAGGCCACCGAAGATCTCGGCTTTGTCGAAATCTACAAGCTCGCGCACAATCGCGTGCATCCGTTGACCATTCCCAAGACCATGGCCAACGCGGGCGCCAGCCACATCTCCATCGAGTTCGGCATCAAGGGACCCGCGTTTACGATTTCGACGGCCTGTTCCTCGGCGGGACATGCCATCGGGCAGGCCTTTCAGATGGTGCGCAACGGCGATACCGATCTCGCGCTTACGGGCGGCAGCGAAGCGCCTTTCAGCGTCGGCATCCTGAAAGCATGGGAAGCGATGCGCGTGGTGTCTCCGGAAACCTGCCGGCCGTTTTCCAAGGACCGTCGCGGCATGATTCTGGGTGAGGGCGCCGCCATGTTCGTCCTCGAGCCGCTGGAGGCGGCGAAGGCGCGAGGCGCGCACATCTACGCCGAGCTGGTGGGCTTCGGCATGTCCTCCGACGCCTGCCACATTACCCAGCCTTCGAAGGAAGGCGCGGCGCGCGCCATGCGGGCGGCCCTGCGCTCGGCCCATCTCGCCCCCGAACAAATCGGCTACATCAACGCCCACGGTACCGCGACCCCGGCCAACGACCCCACCGAAACCGCCGCTATCCACGACGTTTTCGGCGCGCATGCCCAACGGCTCCCGATCAGTTCCACAAAGTCCATGCACGGCCACGCGCTCGGCGCCGCCGCGGCCCTCGAATGCCTGGCGACGGCCATCGCGCTCGGCAGCGGCGTGCTCCCGCCGACCGCCAACTACAGCGAGCCCGACCCGGAGTGCGATCTGGACGTGATCCCCAATGTCGCCCGCAAACAGCAGGTGGAATACGCCATGTCGAACTCCTTCGCCTTCGGCGGACTGAATGCCGTGCTGGTCTTGAAGGTCGTCTAAGGCTGCCCGTCTCCCCGGGTGCGCTACCATACCTGGAAGCGCAGTCATCGGAGGAAGACTGGATGCACATCAGATTCGTATTGCCACTCCTGGCAGCGGTCATCGCGTCGGGACAGACCATTACCACCATCGCCGGCAACGGTACCGCCGGATTTGCAGGAGACACCGGGCAGGCCACTCAAGCGCAAATCAATCGCGCCGTGGGCCTGGTAACCGACGCCAACGGCAATCTCTACCTCGCCGAGGAACTCAATAACCGGGTGCGAAAGGTGGACACCAGCGGCGTGATCACCACCTTCGCGGGAACCGGCACGGCCGGCTTCAGCGGCGACAGCGGCCCGGCGGCGCAGGCGCAGTTGAGCGGCCCGCTCGGGCTCTGCATTGACCCGTCCGGCAACATCTACGTGAACGATCAGGGCAACAAGCGCGTGCGCAAAATTTCGCCCCAGGGAATCATTACCACGGTCGCCGGCAGCGGATCCGCGATCAGCGGCGGCGATGGCGGCCCGGCCACCGCCGCCGGTTTCGTGATTCCCATCCGTTGCGCCGTGGATAAGAGCGGCAGCCTGCTGATTGTGGACCAGGGCGCGCATAAAATCCGAAGAGTAGATTCGACCACCAACACCATCAGCACGTTCGCGGGCACTGGCTCGCAGGGATTTTCGGGCGATGGCGGCCAGGCCGCGCAGGCGTCGTTCAACAATCCGACGGCCGCCGCCGTGGATGCCGCGGGCAACCTCTATGTGACCGATCAATCCAATCAGCGGATCCGCCGCATCGATACCGGCGGGATCATCACCACCGTGGCCGGCAACGGCAGCATCGCATTCTCGGGCGACGGCGGCCCGGCAGCCAGCGCCGCCCTGAACTATCCCGGCGGGATTGTGCTGGATTCGTCCGGCACGCTGTACATCGTCGACAGCGTCAATCAGAGGGTGCGCAAAGTGAGCGGCACAACCATTTCGACCATCGCCGGCACCGGAACGGCGGGCTTCAGCGGCGATGGCGGAGCGGCTTTACAGGCACAATTGAACAGCCCGTTTGCGATCACGGCGGATAGCTCGGGCAACTTGTATGTCGGCGACACCAGCAACAATCGCATCCGGAAAATCGCGGGCGCGTCGACGAAGCCCGGGCCGACCATCACGAGCGCGGGCGTCACGAACGCCGCCAGCTTCCAGACCGGAATCGCGCCCGGCGGAATCATCACTATCTTCGGTTCCAACCTCGGCGCCGGTGCGGGACAAATCGTTACCGCTCCCGGCGCACCGTGGCCCCCTCAAGTCGGCGGCGTGAGCGTGACCATGGACGGCGTCACCGCGCCGGTCTACCGCGTGCTGAATTTGAACGGGCAGGAACAACTCAGCGTCCAGGCGCCCTGGTCAATCTCGGGCAAGAATTCCGTGGTGGTGAGCGTGACTACGGGTGCCGGCAACGCGCAGGTCACGGTCCCGGTGCTGGGCGCGCAGCCCGGAATCTTCATCCTCGATGCAGCGTCCAGCGGTGCGACTCACAGCGATGGCAGCATCGCGGGAGCGTTGAACCCGGCCGCGCGCGGCGAAACGCTGGTGCTCTACCTGACCGGGCTCGGACCGGTGCAGAACACACCGGCGAGCGGCGACCCGGCATCCTCGACCACGCTATCGCCGACCGTGATCAAGCCGACCGTGACCATCGGAGGTTTCGACTCCACGGTGATCTTCTCCGGCCTCGCGCCGGGATTCATCGGGCTCTACCAGATCAACGTGACGGTGCCGGCCGCGGTGGCCACGGGGACCGTCGACCTCACCGTGCTGTCCAATGGTGTCACCAGCAATACCGCAAAGATACCGGTTAAGTGACATCCCTGAGCCAGGAGCGAGCAGTCACCCCCGATGAAGCAGCCGTGATCCGGTGGCTGATCGAACACGCGGCCGTGAAAGACGTGACCGCCTACCAATCACTGCGGCTGGAAGACCTGCGCGTCGTGGGCGGATGCACGTGTGGCTGTCGCAGCCTGTATTTCCAGCCGTTGGGCGCTCCAGCCCATATGATTGCGGATGCGCTGGCTGTCTATCCCGACGGTTATCAGGCCGGCGTGATCCTGTGGGGCCGCGAGGGCCAGATCTCCAACCTGGAGATCTATGAGATGCACCCGGAGGTGGCCCGCCTCTTCCCCGAGGTCTCAAACCTGCGCACCTGGGAAGGGCGCGGGCTGGAACTTCTGGAGACGGAGTCGCAACCGTGAGCTCTTCGTACGCGCCAGGGCTACGGCAGCAAGCGGACAGGCCAGGAGGCCTGTCCCACTAGAACGTGAGCGCCTCGACGAGCTTGTCCAGGTCGGATTGCAGCGCCGTCTTCTTCGTCTGCAAGGCTCGCCTGCTTATCGCGCAGCGTGGCGAGCTGCTGCTCGATGGTGTCGAGTTGGCGGGCGTAGGTCTGCACCTGCTGTTGCTGGCCGCTCACATTGTTCAGACTCTGAATATTGCGGCGGACGCGGTCTTCGTCGCCGGTGAGCTGGCGAGTCTGCTTATCGGCATCCTGCAGGGCGCGGTCGTTCTCCGCGATCAGGCGCTTCTGGTCGGCGATGCGCTGCAACTGGCGGCGGCCGGCATCGCTCAGCGAGCGATTCTGCGATGTAGCTGACCAGGATATCGGGAGTCAGGTTGGTGACTGCGATGGATTGATCGTAGACGCGCTCTTCGTTGACCACGAACTCCTGCGAGGCGCCGGCGGCGAGCGGCACTTCGAAGCGGTAGTTGGTGGCGGTCTTTTCCGTGGGCTTCTGGTTCAGCAGCGTATAGCCCGGGCGCAGCGGGTGCTCGATGATCAGCGTCTTCGCCTTCTGATCCACATTGCGGATGGTGTAAGTGCGTGTCTCTTCGGCGGCGAATTTCATGGTCAGGATGCCGCGGCTGGCGTGGATCTCGCGGACGAATGCCTGCCTTGCTGCCGAAGGCCTCGGTGATGCGCGTGCCCAGGTCGACGGCGTAGCTGATGAGGCGCTTGTCGCCGGCCTTGAGCGTTTCCATCAGGGCCTCGCCGGCGTAGGCGCCGGCGTCGTAGACCGTGATCGGGCCGCCGTCCAGCGTCTTGCCGCTGGTGTTGGTCAGTTCGGCCGCGTTGGTGGGATGCTGCGAGCATGGTCGGAGTAGATCAGCAGTTTGCGCCCGTCGATGCGGCTGTTGCAGGAACGGCAGCATGGCGGATTCGTTCTTGCGGATGGTGACCGGCTGCGCGATGCGGTACTCGAACAGGTCGCCGAGTTCGCGCCCGATCGCGGCGCTCCGCGATGGAACTCTGCGCGACTTCGGACATCGCGTCGTTCATCTGGAGCCCGGCGGACGCCCGCCATCGACTTTAGGCATAGGCGGCGGGCGCGGCCGGCTGCATGCGCGAGGCGGCCGTTGACGGGGCGGTCTTCTGAGGCTCCGCCTCGAAGGCGCCCGAGTGCACCACCGCCTGCGCCGCGTGAGTCGTCGGCCAGTTCGGCGGTCGGACGATCCATGTACTTGGGCGCGTAGAGCTGGCTCACGAACGAGATCGGCCGGCCGGAGACCAAGCGAGAGATGCACCTTGGTCCAATCCTCGCCGGTCGTGTTGTCCACGATCGCCCAGCCTTCGAGCGTCGGCGCTTTATCGGCGAAAATCAGGCGGTAACTCGATTTCCAGACCGGCGAGGGAATCATGTAACTGGCGGTAACTTCGCGCTCTTTGGAATCGGTGGAATCGATATACACGCTGCGCTTGTCTTTGGAGCGCGCGGCGGCGAGCACCGTGCCAGATAGTCCTTGAACTGCTGCTGCAGTTTCGCGTCGGGGAAGCGAATGCCCGTCGCCGCGCCCAGGTCCACCGTGCGGAATTCGCCGCTATCCAGCATCAGGTTGAGCTGGTCGCGCTCCGGCTGCTTGTCGGTGCCGCGGGATCGCGCGGGCGCTGACGATCACGCCGGCTACGGTCTTCGTTGCCAAGCTTCAACTCGAGGCGCGCTCCCTTGAGTTGATCGAACATGCCGGGCATGCCGCCGTCGCCGATCTGGAAGGGGAACTCCGCAAGTTTGTGGCTCGAGCGGATCCATGGAGTCGTAGCGCAGGCCGGTGATCTTGCCGCCGCCGCGCTCGGTGATGGTGAGCGACTTGAGCACGTCGTTCATCTCCGACGCGTTGAAATCCAGGCGCGCCGATTCGCCGGGCCCCAGTTTCCCGGAGCGCTCAAAGAAGCCGACACCGTGCTTATAGAGCACGACCTGCGTGACCGGAAGGTCGGCCGGCAGGGCCAGGGTAGCACTCAGCAACAGGGTGACCGGAATGCGAAGTTTCATATTGTCTCCGATGGGGAAATGCCGCCGGGCGGGTTGTCCTTTCACTCCCCCATCGCTTTAATAATGACGCGTTTGGGACGCCTGCCGTCGAACTCGGCGTAGTAGACTTCCTGCCACGGGCCGAAATCGAGCTTGCCGGCGGTCACCGGCACAATCACTTCGTGGTGCACCAGCAGGCTTTTCAAGTGCGCGTCGCCATTGGTCTCGCCGGTGCGGTGGTGGCGATAATCGCGGCGGAAGGGCGCGAGCTTCTCAAGCCACTCGTCGATATCGGCGATCAATCCGTCTTCGGCGTCGTTGACCCAGATGCCGGCGGTGATGTGCATGGCGGAGACCAGGATCATGCCCTCCTGAATGCCGCTCTTTTCCAGTACACGCCGGACCTGGAGTGTGATATTAAGATACTCTCTAGGTTTGGATGTTTCGAACGTCAGATATTCCGTGTAGAACTTCATATCGCGATGATATATCCGGGGCACAATGACCAACACCGGCGGACAGATTCTCGTTGTAGACGATGAGCCACCCCTGCTGAAGATGCTGAGCACGTATCTGGGGCGGTTGGGATACAAGGTAACCCCGGCAGGGAGTACGGACAAAGCCTGGGCGGAGATCTCCGCCGCGCCCGAACGGTTTGCGATGGCGGTGCTCGACGCCACCATGACCGGCATCGGCGTGGAAGATCTGGCGTCGCGGATGATGGCCGCCAACCACAGACTGTGTGTGATTGTGGCCAGCGGCTATCCTCTGGACATGACCATGCTGCAGGCCGAGGCTCCGGGGCGGGTGATCTTTCTGCACAAGCCATTTACCCCGGAGATGCTGGCCGGCGCGGTGCGGAGGATGCTTGCCACGCAAGAAGAAGCCGTTTGACGTCGGCAAGGAAGTGAAGGCGATCGCGCGCGAGCGCGTGGGGACCATACCGCCGGCGAAACCGATCCTGCCCAAATCCTCGCGCAGGAAACCGAAGCACAAGAAGCCCCCCGGGGACGAGGGCCAGTGAGCCGGCGGACGGAGCTTTCGCGCCGGCAGTTCATCATTCTCGGTTGGCCTGCATTCCTTCGGCGGCGCCACATCAGCATGGCGGGAGCGCGCTTCCGGATCCGGCGCAAGGGCCGTTCCAAACGCCGCTACCTGCGGATCCACGGCAACGAGGAGACCGCCCGCCTGGTGCTGGAGCAGCACATGCAGACGCACGAGGGCATCGCGTACATCATCGAGAACCCGGTGCGCAACGTGCAAGTGGAGGGGCTGAAGCTCGACCCGAACCGGATGTTCTCGCGGGTGGGGGCGGAGGCCAGCCTGAGGAATCTGAATCGTGGCGCGGCTGCACAGCAGGTGGACCGGGCGCTTCACGAACTGGATGAGGGCCGCGAAAAACTGGTGCGCGCGCTGACTCCGCCGAAGGGCGGCCTGCTGGTGGCGTTGCACAACAACAGCGGCGGCTATTCGGTGACGGAGGAAGTGCCGATCAGCGATCAGACCTCATTGCGCCAACCATCGGAGCCCCACGCCTTCTTCCTGTGCACGGACCCGAAGGATTTCGAGATCTTGAAGACGTCGCCGTACAACGTGGTACTACAGCAGCACGGGCCGAAGCAGGACGATGGATCCTTCTCGCGCCTGGCGGCGGCGCGCGGAATCCGATACGTCAATCTCGAGGTCCACTTGGGAGAGACGGAACGGCAAGCCGAGATGCTGAACTGGATGGAGCGGAATTTGCCCTAGGTGACCGAAGTTCGGTCACCTCAAACCTGCAATCCGTTGAAAATAGAATCCGTTTGAAAGTTAGGTGACCACACTGTGGTCACCAATCGTTTTACATGAAGTAATCTTTGACTTTTTCGAACAGGCCTTTTTCCGCCGGGCGATTGTCCACCGGCAGCGTGTCGCGGAGTTGCTCGAGCATCTTGCGCTGCTCGCGGGAAAGACGCGTCGGTGTCTTGACGGCAATGTGGACGTAGAGATCGCCGCGGCTGCTGCTGTTGAGCACGGCCACACCCTTGTGACGCAGTTTGAATTGCGCGCCATTCTGGGTGCCCTCGGGAATCTTCAGCTTGGAGGGCTGCTCCAGCGTGGGGATTTCGATTTCGCAGCCGAGCGCCGCCTGCGCCATGTTGATCGGAATCGTGCAATGCAGGTCGGCTTCGTGGCGTTCGAAGAAGGCGTGTTCCTTGACCTTGAGGAAGACGTAGAGATCGCCGGGGGGACCGCCGTTGACGCCTGGCTGGCCTTCGCCGGCTAGCCGCAGGCGGTTGCCATCGTCCACGCCGGCCGGGATGTTGACCTTGAGCTTGCGCTGCACCTGCTTGTAGCCGTGGCCCTGGCATTCGGCGCAGGGATTGCGGATGATCTGTCCCGAGCCGTTGCAGGTGCTGCAGGTGCGGCGGATGGAGAGGAAGCTCTGCTGGTAGAGAATTTCGCCGCGTCCGTGACAGGTGGGGCAGGTGGTGGGTCCGCTGCCGGGTTCGCTGCCGCCGCCCTTGCAGCGTTCGCAGCGTTCCATGCGCGGCACCTGGATATCGGCGCCCATGCCGAACATGGCGTCCTCGAAGGAAATTTCGAGATCGTAGCGGACATCTTCGCCGCGCTGCGCCCGGGTCCGCCGCCGGCCACCGCCGGCGCCGCCGCCCTGGCCGAACAGGTCGCCAAAGCCAAAGAAATCGCCGAGGATGTCGCCGAAATCGGCGAACTGCTCGGGGTTGAACCCGGCCGGGCCACCGCCCGCTCCCTGCACTCCGGCATGTCCGAAGCGGTCATAGGCGGCGCGCTTCTGCGCATCGCTGAGGACGCTGTACGCCTCGCTGCATTCCTTGAACTTCTCTTCGGCGTGCGGATCTTCGGGATTCCGGTCGGGGTGAAAGCGCTTGGCGAGCTCGCGGTAGGCGGCTTTCAGTTCCTGAATCGGCTGCCTGTTTTCCGACACCGAGTATTTCGTAATAATCTCTCTTTGACACAGGATTCACGACGTTTTACGGGCTGGACCGCGACTCTTACCATCGCGGGCCTGAGGAGCTTTCCTTTGAAATTATATCCACGTTGAAACTCGCTGAGGATGGCCTGATCTTCGGCGTCCTCGGTCTGCACGCGTTCCACGGCCTGGTGCAGGTTGGGGTCGAACTTCTGTCCCCGCGGTTTCGATGGGCTCCAACCCCATCTTCTTCAGGGAGTCCAACATGCGCTGATAAATCAACTCGACGCCCTTGGCGTAATCGCGGTCGGCGGTTTCCACCTTCAGGGCGCGTTCGAAATCGTCGACGATGGGCAGGATCTCGCGGACCGTTTCCATGCCTGCAAACTGCAGGTATTCCGAGCGTTCGCGTTCGGCGCGGCGGCGGAAATTATCGAACTCGGCGCGCGCGCGCAGCACGCGGTCCTGAAGCTCTGCCTTTTCGGCGGCAAGTTGATCGCATTGGGCGGAGAGTCCGGCGGCCTGGGAATCCAGGCCGCTCTCGGCTTCCGCCATTTCCGGGGTATTTTCTTGAGGATTCAGGGTATTCACTTCCTTAACTGGCTTTCTTGCACCGCGGCGCGGCGGCGCTAAAACTGTGCGCTCCCGAGCGCCCGGCTGGTCTGCAGCACGGCCGCCATCACGCGCTCGTAATTCATGCGCATGGGGCCCAGCACGGCCACCTTCGCAGGCAACCCGCTGGCCATGCGAATGGTGATGCCGATCAGGGCAAGGTCCTTCATGGCCGGGTGCGCCTTCTCCAAACCTACATGCACGGCAAGTTCCCCTGGAGGCTGCTCCAGGAAGCGATCCAGCAGTTCGATGACGCGCTGCTTTTCTTCCAGCGCATGGAACAGTTCGCGCATGCGTTCGCGGGTGAGGTGCAGGTCCAGGCCGAGCAGGTTGCTGGCGCCTTCCATGTGCACTTCGGGCGAAGTATCGATTTCGAGCAAGCCCTTCTGATACAGAATCTGCAGCTTGTGAAGCACCGCGTGGTACATCTCGCGCTCCTGCGCGATGCGGTTCAGAAGCTCGCGGCGGGCCTTGCCCAGCTGCCAGCCGCTGAAATTGCGGTTCACGAAATTACAGATCGAGGTCAGCTCTTCGGGCGAGGTGGGCTCATCAAGCATGACGACGCGATTGCGCACCATGTGGTCGCGCGTCACCAGGACCATCAGCACGCGCCGGTCGGAGAGCGGAACCAGCTGAATCTGATCCAGTTCCTGCGCCAGTTCCGGAATGGCGGCGGCAATGCCGACATTGCTTGGTGAGTTCCACCAGCATGTAGCTGGAGCGCTCGACGCGCTCGTCCAACGGTATCCAACCCGCGGAATTCGTTAGTGATACGCTCCGATTCACCGGCGGCCGAAACGGCCGGCTGTCAACGAACTGACATAGAATCGAAAGGCTTTTTCAGTGGGGATGCGCCCGGCGGAGGTATGCGGCTGCGAAAGATAACCCTCGTCGGCCAGGTCCGCCATGACGTTTCGGATGGAGGCCGGACTGAGGGTATTCTGGCGCCGCTTCGAAATCGTGCGAGATCCCACCGGTTCCCCGGTGTCGATATACGCCCGGACAATCGAAGTCAGGATCTCCTGGTATCTAAAGTTGAGCGGCGCGTCCGTTCTCATAGACCCTTGAGTACCCACACTACTCTATACACTATTTTAGATGCGGATACGGGTAAGGGTCAAATTGGCCAGGATGCTATCCCTCGTCGTCCGCTCCAAAAAAAGACTGGGCGCGATGCTAAAATACGTCTTCAATTTCACCGGGAGGTGGTTCCGTTGGAGGTTGTTAAGGCACTCATGCGCTTTCTCAGTTACGTGTACCACGGGCTGTTGTGCCTGATTCTACTTGCCATGTCGGGCCTGGCGATGGTCGCGGGAAGCCATTCGTTGAATCTGCCGATGCTGCCGGCCTGGGCGTCCGGGTCCACACTGGTGCTCTTTGGCTGCGCGCTGTTCGGGTTGATCACGGTCATCCTGGCGATCAAGGGGATGATGCGTCCGTTGTTCTTTCTGTGGAGCCTGCTCGTCATGATCTTTCTGGTTAAGGGCTATTTCCTCAGCGGTTATCACTTCGCTCCGGATGGAGTCAATACGGCGCTGTACCTGATTGGCGGATCGTTGATCGCGGTGATCGGCTCCTGGTTCCGGATGACGGCGGATCTCTCCAAGCGGCGGTAGTAGATCGCTCCCTGACGGTCGCGGCTCGTTGATGAAAACGGACAGCGCGGTTTCAAAAACGGACACCGTGCGGGGCGAACAACAGCGAGCCATCCGGCAAAAACCCTATTTTGTTTCCAAAACATTGAAATAACGGCGGTTTTGCCAACGGTCCATGGTGGAACGGCAATTGCCACGGATAGTCTCACTGAACACCATGAATTGCTTTAGGAAATCCTTCGCGGTGGTCCTGCTTGCCTCGGGCCCGACCATTTTCGCGCAGAAATTCGAGGTCTCGGTCCAGCCGAACTCTGAGGTCTCGATCCAGGCGCCGGCGCCGCCCAAGTATGTGGGACGGTTCCTCAAGCCCTTTCACCTGGAAAGGCGACTGGTTGCGCCGGCGAGGCTGTCCAACTCGCCGCGGCTGGAAACGCTGGTACGCGGCGGGAACCTCTACCTTTCGGTCCAGGATGTGATCGCTCTGGCGCTGGAGAACAACCTGGATATCGCGGTGCAACGATACAGTCCGTTCCTGGCGCGGGAGGTGCTGCGGCGCGCCGAGGGCGGCGGCTTTCTGCGGCAGGTGGATACCCCGGTGGCAGCGGGCCCACTCGAGCGTAAGCACGGCGGGCGTCAGCATCAACGGCAATGGATTGGGAGGCGGCGCGGGACTCGGGGGCGGCGGCGGAATCGTCAGCCAGATCGGGCCGGTCCCGCCGAATCTCGATCCCAATCTTTACCTGAGCACCTCGATCGGGCACAACACCACGCCACTGACCAACACGCTCTTGAACCAGACTACGGCGTTGACGCAGAGCTACCAGCAGTTTGTGTTTCAATACTCGCAGCAATTCGACACAGGTACCAGCGGGACCGTCACGTTCGTCAACTCGCGCAGCCTGCTGAACAGCTCGACGCCGCTGTTCAACCCTTCGATCAGCGGCTATCTCGACCTGCAGGTCAACCAGAACCTGCTGCAGGGCTTTAGCCCGTCGGTGAACAACCGCAACATCCGCGTGGCCAGGAACAACCTGAAGGTGAGCAATCTGCAGGTCAAACTGCAGGTGATCACCACGGTAAGCGCGGTGCTCAATCTCTACTGGGACCTGGTCAGCTTCAACGACGCGGTGCGCATTAAGGAGCAGGCGCTGGGCACCGCGCAGAACCTGTTCGAAGGAAATGAGAAGCAGGTAAAGATCGGCGCGCTGCCGGCGATTGAAGTGACGCGCGCTGCCGCCGAAGTTTCGGCCAGCAAGGAAGACCTGCTGATCGCGCAGACCAACCTGTCGCAGCAGGAGATCGTGCTCAAGAACGCGCTGAACCGGAACAGCATGCAGAACACCTGGCTGGACGATGTTCACATCATCCCGCTGGATCACATCGAGGTGCCGAAGACGGAGGAGATCCGTCCGATCATCGATTTGATCGAGGAGGCCACCGCGAACCGCGTCGAGATCGAGCGCACCAAGGTCAACCTGGACAGTTCGAAGATCCTGTTAAAAGGCGATCGGAACGGACTGATACCCGAACCTGCAGGCTTTCGCGGAGTTGACCAACCATGGCCTGGCGGGTCCGGCGAATCCGCTGTACAACAACTGCTGCGGCGCACCGAACGATTTCTTCATCGGCGGCAACGGGAACGTGCTCTCGCAGCTCTTCCGGCGCAATTTTCCGGATTACTCGGCGGGCATCTCGCTTAACATTCCTTTCCGCAACCGCGCGGCGCAGGCGGACTACGTGACCGACCAACTGCAACTGCGGCAGAACGAACTGCAGATGCAGCGCACACTGAACCAGGTCCGGGTGGACGTGAAGACAGCACTGATCGGCCTGCAGCAGGCGCGGGCGCGATACCAGACTGCGGTGGACACGCGGGCGCTGGCGGAACAGAGCCTGAAGGCCGAGCAGAGCCGCTTCCAATATGGCGTGTGCGACGGTGGCGCAGGTGATTCAGGCGCAGAAGGATTTGGCGGGAGCGCAGGATTCCGAGGTGCAATCCATGGCCAACTATACGCACGCCAAGATCGCGTTCGACCTGGCCATGGGGCGAACGCTCGACGTCAATCACATCTCGATGGAAGAAGCCATGGCGGGACAGGTGCAGCGGCAATCGGTAATTCCCGATTCGCTGCCGGCACCGCGTCCCCAGGGGGTGGGCAAATGAGTTCGGTGCGAAGTCTGTTGGCGATCCTTTGCCTGGCGTCGCTGTTGAGCGGGCAGAACCTGCCGTTCACGGTGCAGCAGCCGAACGCTCCGGCGATTCTACGTCCGTACCTGCCGCAAACCGTTCCCCCGGTGCGGCTCTACAATTCGAGCCGGCTGAGTACGCTTGCTGCGCGCGGGCAAGCTGTACCTGACGGTGCAGGATGCGATCGCGCTGGCGGTGGAGAATAATCTGGGCCTCGAGATCAACCGGTACGGCCCGCTGCTGGCGCAATCGGCACTGGAACGGGCGCAGGCCGGCGGACCGCTGCGCGGCGTGCCGAGCGCGAGCGCGCAGGTTTCGAGCGTGAATTCGGGCGTGGGCGTGAACGGCAGCGCGCAGAGCGCGGGCCTGGGCGGCGGAGGCGGCGGCGGCAATGGCGGCAGCAGCGGCAACGCAGCCATTCAACAGGTGGGCGCGATCACACCGAACCTGGATCCGAATTTGCAGAGCACGATCACGCAGGCGCACCTGACGCAACCGCAGGCGAACACGGTGTTGAGCCAGACCAACGCGCTGGTGCAGACAGTCCGCACCAACAATTCGGTGGTACAGATGGGAATGCTCACCGGCGGCGTAGTGCAGTTCCGGAACTACGAGCAATCGCTGCGTGAGAATTCGCCGAGCGACAGCTTGAATCCGGCGGTGGGCCCGCACATGGATCTGGCCGTGCGGCAAAATCTGCTGCAGGGCTTCGGCGTGCGGCTCAATGACCGCACCATCCGCATCAGCATGATCAACGTGACGGCGTCGCGTGAAGCCTTCCGCTCGCAGTTGCTGGACATGGTGGCGGGCGTGGTGAATCTGTACTGGGACGTGGTATCGGCGAACGACGAGATGAAGGCACGGCAGCAATCGGAGCAGAACGCGCTGAAGTTTTACGAGGACACGAAGAAGGAAATCGCGGCGGGCTCGCTACCGCGGGTGGAATTGCCGCGCGCGGAGGCAGAGATGGCGACGCGGAGGCAGGATCTGATCATCGCGCTGGCCACCCTGCGGCAACGCGAGAACACGCTGAAGGACGCGCTGGTGCGCACGCAGGATCCGGCGATCGACGCCGCCGAGATCGTCCCGCTGGACCGGATCGAAATTCCCGCCACGGACGACCTGCTGCCGCTGCGGCAACTGGTATCGACGGCGATGACGAAGCGGCCCGACGTATTGGTCTCGAACTTCCGCGACCAGACTTCGGAGATGGGGCTGCTGGGAACGGAGAATCCGCTGCTGCCGAGTTTGCAGGTGACGGCGCAAACCTACAATCGCGGAGTGGCGGGGACGCCGCAGGCGAGCAGCGGGGGGGCTCCGAATCCTTATTTTGTCGGGCGGGTACGGCACGGCGCTGGGACAGATCTTCCGCCGCAACTTCCCCAACTACTCGGGGGGTGTATCGTTTTCGATGCCGATCGGGAACCGGCAGGCACAGGGCGATTACGGGATCGATCAGTTGCAGTTCCGGCAATCGCAGGTCAGTTCGCAGCGCGATATCAATAACATCGTGGTGGACATTTCGGCGCGCATGAGCGCGCTGCGGCAGGCGCGTGCGCGCTACTCGGCGGCGGTGGACACGCGGAGGCTGCAGGAGCAGTTGCTGGCGGCGGACCGCACGAAGTTCGCATCGGGCATCGCGACCTTCAACGACATCATCAACGACCAGCGCGCGCTGGTGACGGCGCAGATTTCCGAGGTCAACACTTTGACGGCCTACGCACACGCTCGGGTTTCACTGGACCAGACGCTGGGCGAGACGCTGGAGCGCAACGGGGTTTCGCTGGAAGAGGGGCTGATGGGTAAGGTGAATCGCGAGAGCCGGGCACCGGACGTCTTGGCCGGGAAAAAGTAGCAACCGCAATGGACGTTGACTTGCATCGCGACGGGGCATGAACCCCTCGTGGGACGACAGTATTGAGCCTTCTGCCTGGCAAGAGCGAATTACAGCACTGAAAAATTTGCCAGGTGTGATGAAGTTGGTGTGGCACGCCGCACCTTTGCTGGTCACCGGCGGGCTTGCGTTCCGCTTCATAGCCGCGTTGATCCCGCTGGGAATGCTCACGATTTCCCGGCGCATCATCGACGCCGTCAATTTCAGGGGCTCGAGCCAGCCGCATCCGGCTTCCCACATATGGCCGCTGCTCTGGATGGAGTTCGGGCTGGCCGCTGGGAGCTTGATTCTGACGCGCGCGATCGATTATTTCGACACGCGCCTGGCCGACCAGTTCACCCATCACATCAGCCTGCAGGTGATGCAGCAGGCGGCCAGGCTCGACCTGGCGTATTTTGAGGACGCGAAGTTCTACGACAAGCTGGAGCGCGCGCGAGTGCAGGCCACGGACCGGGTGGCAATTCTTACCGTGCTCGGCTCCATGTTCCAGCGCAGCATATCGCTGTTCGCGCTGGCGTCGGCGGTGGTCTGGTACTCGCCGTGGCTCTTCGGCCTGCTGTTTGTCTGCGTGCTGCCGGTATTCGCGGGCGAGAGCCATTTCGTCTTCCTGGGCTACTCACTGGCGCACACACTGACGCCGGTGCGGCGGGAGCTCGACTACCTGCGGGTCCTGGGCAGTAGCCGGGAAAGCGCCAAAGAGATCAAGATGTTCTCTTTGGCGGAGCACCTGGTGTCGCGCTATCGCGTGCTCTCGCAGAAGGTCATCGATAGCAACCGCGTGCTGATGCGGCGGCGGTTTCGATGGGGAGCGGCGCTCGCCACGCTGAGCGTGTGCGGCTACTACGGAGGCTACGCGTACCTGGTTTTTGAGACGCTGCAGGGGCGGCTGACGATCGGCACGTTGACCTTGCTGGCCGGCGCGATCGCGGGGGCGAATACGGAGCTGCAGACGGTGTTCTCGCTGTTTTCGAATGTCTCGGAGCAATCGCTGTTCCTGACGGACCTGCTGGTGTTCCTGGAGCAGCCGACTCGGATGAACTCCGGACTGCAGTCGCTGCCTGCGCCCCGTCCGATTCGCGACGGCATGGAGTTTCGCAGCGTCTCCTTCCACTATCCTGGGTCTGACCGTCTGGTGCTGAAGGACCTGACGTTCCGCATCGGCGTGGGCGAGCGGGTGGCGCTGGTGGGGGAGAACGGGCAGGGGAAGACGACGCTGGTCAAGCTGATGACGCGGCTTTACGACCCATCGGCGGGCGCGATTTTTCTGGACGGAGTGGATTTGAGGGAGTACCGCGTGGACGAGCTCCGGCACGAGATCGGCGTCATCTTTCAGGATTTCTTCCGCTACGACATGGCGATGCGCGAGAACATCGGCGTGGGGAAGGTGGAGTTGGTGGAGGACGATTCGGCGCTGTGGGATGCGGCCAAGCGAAGCAAGGTGGAGGAGACGATCGCGGAGTTGCCCGGCGGCCTGGATCAGATGCTGGGACGGCGGTTCGAAGGCGGCATCGATCTCTCGGGCGGGCAGTGGCAGCGCGTGGCGCTGGCGCGGGCGTATTTGCGGGACGCGCAGATTCTGATTTTGGACGAACCGACGGCGTCGCTGGACGCGGCCGCGGAAGCGGAGGTCTTCAAGGATTTCGCGGAGTTGTCGCGCGGGCGGATCGCGCTGCTGATCTCGCATCGCTTCTCGACTGTGCGGACAGCGGATCGCATCGTGGTGCTCACCAGCGGGCGGATTGCGGAGGAGGGGACGCACGACGAACTCGTGGCGACGGCGGGAACCTATGCTCGGTTGTTCGAAATGCAGGCGGCGAACTACCGGTGAACGGACCAAGAAAACAAATTAGATGCACAGGCCTGGAGGCCTGTCCCACTTGGGTTTGCGATAGTAGTGGAGGATGCATAAGGCGATCTTGTTTGATCTCGGCAGGGTGTTGATTCAATTTGATTTTCAGCGGGGATATCGGGCGCTGGAGGGTTTGTGCCCGTACACGGCGGCGGAAATTCCCAAGAAGCTGGCGGGATCGGGGCTGGTGGAGCGTTTCGAAACCGGGTTGATGGAGCCACGGGATTTCGTGGAGGAGATGTCGCGGACGCTGGAGCTGCGAGCGGACTACGAGCAGTTCAGCGAGATCTGGAGCTGCATCTTCACCCACGAACTATTGCCGGAGGCGATGCTGGAAGGCCTGGCGCGGCGCTACCGGCTGGTGTTGCTCTCTAACACCAATGCGCTGCACTTTGAGATGCTGCGCGGCGCGTACGGGCATCTGCTCCGGCACTTCGACGAACTGGTGCTTTCCTACGAGGTGAAGGCGATGAAGCCGCGTCCGGAGATTTTCCGGGCGGCAGTGGCCAGCGCGCGGTGCCAGGCGGAGGAATGCTTCTACACCGACGACATTGCGGCGTACGTAGAAGGTGCGCGGAAGCTGGGGATCGATGCGGTGCAGTTCGAATCGCGGGAACAGATCGAAGGTGAGATGCGGGCGCGCGGGATCCGCTGGGAATAAAAAGATCCGCTGGGAATAAAAAAAGGACCAGGCGTCACGGAGGAGAGACGCCCGGTCCAGGTAAAACCCACAGCCCAACCGGAGGAGAAGGGCTGTGGGGTGAAGCAAACTCGTCAGGCCAAGAGACCGCCGTGGCCGAGGCTGGCGATTTCCCAACCGGTAACGTGATAGCGTGCCAACAGCGGTGGCAGAACCAAATCCACGACATTCGGTTTCGCGGAACGGAAGCAGCCCGGAGCGGAGACGATCGGCACCTCGTCCTTATAGGAAAGCAGAAGGAGGTTGCCGGGCTCGACGGGTGCGAGGAAGCGCTCGACCTGCCCACCGACCTTTACCATGGCCTGGCCGATGACGTCTTCCGGGCCGGCCGGAGCGGTGGTGGAAGCCACCAGGATGGCGCAAGGCTTGGAGCGGAGAAGGTGCTGCATGCAGCGGGCGACGGAGTTTTCGTCTTCCGTGCAGGCCAGGACGAAATTCGCGTTGACGCCGAAGCGCTCCAGGCGCTGGCGCATGATGTTCTCGAACAATTGACGGGCGCGTTCGCCGCTGACGGGGTCGGTGTAAAGAACTCCAACGGTCGGGGTGCGAACGGGGCGCGCCTGCAGGATGGGACCGCGATCCTTGAGGATGCCGATGACGGCTTCCAACTGGTCCTTGGCGACTGCGAAGGGGGCACTCTTGACGGTGGCGATGCGCTGGCCGGCGACGGCATAGCTGAAGTTGAGGGAAGTCGCGATGACCACGCTGGCCGGGCAATTGATCTGTTTCAGGAGCTCATCATCCACCAGCACGCAGCAGTTTTCAGTGGCCAGAAGATTGGCCCTGCCGCCGGCGGCGAGACGGATTTCAAAGCTGCCGCAACCCATTTCGCTGGCGACCGCACAGACCGCGTCATCCTCGCCGACTTCGCCTTCTTCCAGTTCCGTTACCCAGATGGTTTCCATGCCCTCGGATTCCAGTACGCGGATGTCTTCATCGCTGATGACATGGCCTTTGGCCAACAGTTTCTTTCCGCCTGGGCGAAAAACGGTGCAGCAGAGAATCCTGCCGGTGGAAGCCTTGACGTCGACGGTCTGTGCTCTCATAAGTCCCTCGTTCGATTTAGGTGCTCAATATCCTAAATTGAAGTTTAGACCGAAAGAGAGCTCGAGGTGATTATTATTTCCGCGGTCTTTTGAGGGTGTGGCGGAAGTCCCTACATAGGGGGGGATAGAAGACTATTTGCGGGGAGTGGGAATCTGAATCAGCTCCTCCGGGGGGGTAATCATAGCGGCTCCCCATGGTTGAGGCTGGGCGTCGGCCCAATGATCGGGCCGGAGAATGCGCAAAACGGCAATTTCATCGCACTGCTGGAATTTCGGGCAGCGGACACAGTCCTTCCAGGCTTTGAGCGGCAGGGCGCCCCGTTCGACGACTTCGAAGCCAACTTTGTTGAAAAATTCAACAACATAGGTGAAGGCGAAGACCGCGTGCAACTCATATTGCGCTGCTTCGGCGACCAGGGCTTCGACCAGCTTGCGTCCCACGCCGAGCGTCTTGGCGTGCTCGTGGACTGCCAGGGAGCGGATCTCGGCGATGGTGGGACTGTAGAAGTGGAGTGCGCCGCAGCCGAGCAGGTCGCCATCGAGGGTGGCGACGGAGAAATCGCGGATGGCCTCGGACATTTCAAATTCGGTGCGCGCCAGCATGATGCCGCGGGCGGCATAGCCGTTGATGAGGTTCAAGATGGGCGCGATGTCGCGCATGGTCGCTTTGCGCACCACGACCCGGGCGGACTTTCCGCCGGAAGGAACAAACGCATCCGCACGCACGCTACTGATCATGTTGTCACCATTTTCGTGCCGATTTCTTCACCGGCGAGAATTCTTTCGAGCGAGGACTGGGCGGCGCCAGGGGCGATCCGCACCTGCTGAACGCCGCCGGCGAGAGCGCTGAGGGCGGCGTTGAGTTTGGCCTGCATACCGCCGGTAGCGACGCCATCGTCGATCAATTGGCGGCTTTCGGCGGCGGTCAGGACGGGACGGACGCTCTTCGAGCTGTCCATAACGCCATCCACGTCGGTCAGGAAGATGAGCTGGCAGGCGCCGAACGCCGCGGCGCAGGCAACCGCCATCTGGTCGGCATTGACATTGTAGATCTGGCCCTGCCGGTCGCCGGCCACACAGGCGACAACGGGGACATAGCCGTTCGCCGTCAGAAGATGGAGCAGCGCGGGGTTGGAGCCAGTGACGCGGCCGACGGCTCCGAGCGCGGGATCCATCTGCTCGGCCTCAACCAGGAAGCTATCGATGCCGGAGAGACCGACCGCCAGCGCTCCAGCCCGGTTCAGGCTGGCGACCAGTTCGTGATTGACACTGCCGGCGAAGACTTTGAGCACGGCGTCGATGGTGTCGGGCGAAGTGACGCGCAGACCGCCGACGAAACGGCTCTCAATGCCGCGATCGGTAAGGTAACGGGTCATCTGCTTGCCGCCGCCGTGGACCACCGCGACCTCGTGGCCGGCGGCGCGGGCGGCAGCGATCTGGCGCGAAAGGCTGTCGCGGGACTCGGCGGAATCGAGCAGGGTGCCGCCGAGCTTCACCAGGAGCTTCACAGCAGCGCCTCGGTCTCGGCATACCCGAGCATCAGGTTCATGTTCTGGACGGCCTGCCCGGCCGCGCCTTTCACCAGGTTATCGATGGCGGCGACCACGACGGTGCGGCCGGTCTTGGGATCGAAGGCGACGCCGATGTCGCAGAAGTTGGTGTGCGCCACGGCGTGCAGGTCCGGCACGTGCCCGCAGTTGTAAAGGCGGACGAAAGGCTCGGTGGCGTAGCGGCGTTCATAGATCGCCAGCAGGTCGTCGACGCTGGAGACGCCCACGGCGCGGAAGTAGATGGTCTCGAGGATGCCGCGATCGATGGGAATCAGCTGCGCGGTGAAGCTGAATTCGCTCTCTTCGAGGCCGGAGGTGAGCAGCACTTCGGGGACGTGGCGGTGGTTGAGGATGGAGTAGGCCGAGAAGTTCTCGGTGACTTCGCAGAAGCTGGTTTTGAGACTGGGCTTGCGCCCGGCGCCGCTGACGCCGGACTTGGCGTCGCAGACAATTCCGGTGGAGCGATCCACCACGCCGGCCTCGATCAGCGGCCGAATGGCGAGGTTGGCCGCGGTGGGATAGCAGCCGGGGTTGGAGAGCAGGCGGGCCGAGGGAATGCGCTCGCGGCAATACTCGGGAAGTCCGTAGACGGCCTCGGCGAGCAGTTCGGGCTGGGTGTGGGGCTCCTTGTACCAGGCCTGGTAGTTTTCCGGTGTGCGGAGGCGGAAGGCGCCGCTGAGATCGACCACGCGAGCCCCGGCGGCGAGCAGGGTGGGGGTCAACTCCATGGAGACTTCGGCAGGGGTGGCGAGGAAGACCACGGCCAGGCTTTCGGCACTTACGGCGTCTCCGGTGCACGGGATGCGGGCAGGCCCGGCGGGACGGCGCAGGGCGGGGGCCGCGGCGTTTTCGCGGTGGTCCAGCAGGACCGGTTCCACGTGTGCGTGCCGATTCAGGATGCGGAGCAGTTCCGCGCCGCTATACCCGGTATGTCCAACGATTCCGACTCGCTGCATTGTATAAATATTCGCTTGAATGAATAATACCACACTTTGGATGTTGATTAGGGACTAAAAGACTCCAAGGAGGCTGTCATGGGCAAACCGTGTGTCATCAATAGGACCGCGCGGTTCGGCGGAGGCTGGTATTTTCGGGGATGGGAATTCGGCCACTTGAGCGTAATGATTACATTCTGATTGCTGTGGTTTTTTTATCGGCACTGACGGGGCTGATCGCACTCATCGTAGCCGTGAAACATCTCTGGGACGAGCGGCACTCCGGGACCGAAGGGCTGGACGACGCGGAGCAGATAAGCCCGCGTATCCGCCGCCGGGTTAGTCCTCGGCGACCGACTTTTGCGCGAGTTCTCCGAAAAGAGGCAGTGGGTAGGCCTCGTCGTGGGAAGCTTTCACCATCATAAATATCGACATTCCCAGGAGTAACGCCTGGATCACGGAATAGAGGTGCAGGTTGGGAATGCGCAGGAAGAGCGGCCGGAAGACCAGGTCGTCGAGCAACCACGCGACGAACAGGTAGAGGCCCTGGAAGCCGTGAAAGCGGACCGTGCGATCGAAGCGGAAGCGATTGCTGGCCAGCACGATGATAGACGCGATCCAGCCGATTCCGGGCACATAGCAAAGGATAGAGGCGGTGCGGGGGTTTAGCGCTGCGAATGGGTCGTTCATGTTACCGGGCGGAGGCGGCGGGCTGCCGGCGACCGGCTGCTTGGCGCCGCAGCGGCCGCAGAAGAGATCGGCCGCGACCACCTGATTTCCGCACTGGCTGCAAAAAGGCATCTGTTCTTACATACGCTATTCGATGCGGGTGTGTTCCGGCAAGGGGTTTGTTTTTAGCAAGTGGGACAGGCCCGGAGGCCTGTCCTACTGGACTGCGATCGTCAGCGCGGTGGTCACAGTTGTGCCGCCCGCCGTGACTACCAGGGGAATGGCCGGGCCGGTGGGTGCGCCCGCGGGAATCAGGACGTTGATCTGGTTCACGCCGGGGAGCCCGGGGGCGAGGCCGGTGTAGGTCAGCGTGGCAGGGACGCCGCCGATGGTGACCGTGACCGGAAGGGTCTGCCACTGGAGGCCGTTGGCGTCGGCGCCGCCGAAGGCTCCGAAGCCGGTGCCGAAGAGCATCACGATCTGACCGCGCGCAATCGGGATCGCCGGGCCGTTCAAGGTGAAGCCTACGTTGTAAGCCGCGACCTGCTTGCCATCGGCGGTAAAGATTCCCGGCGCGACCGTGGTCACGGGCATGCTGTACAGGTTCGAGAGCAGCGTGCCGCAGGCGAACTGCACCTGCACGCTGGTGCGCCCGGTGAGGTCGGGAGCGATCCAGTTAACCTGAGTGGCGGTGCCGCCAAGGACCACGGCGGCGACGCCATCGACCGTCACCTGCGGTCCGGCTGCGCAGGCCAGGTTGGTGCCGAACACCGAGAGGATCTCATTGCCGGAGGCCGAATTGTTGTCGAAGCTGGCGGCATTGACGATGGACGTAATCGCGGGCGGAATCACCGGGGCGGTGACGATCAGCGTCACGCCGATGTCGTAAGGCGAATTGGTGACTTCCGAAGAGATGACGTGGATGACGCCCTGGTAAGTGCCGGCGTCGAGTCCGGCGGGCGTCACGCTGACGTGCAGGATCACCGGAGTGGAGGTCACGTTATTGCCCGCGGCCACGTTCAGCCATTTGCCCTTGGCGGCGGTGATCTGTTCGGTCGCCAGCGTGAAGGGCACATTGCGCGAAAGCCCGATGATGGTATCGGTCTGCTCGGGCGGGACCGGGCCCCCCTGGAGGTAGCGAAAGGTCAGGTTAGTGGGTCCGCTGCCGAATTGGGGAGTGGGCACGATCACGAACGTGACCCGGACCGTGATGCTTTGGCGGCCGCCAGCCTGGGACACGACGACATTGGCGTAGTAGGTTCCCGGCGCAAGACCGGCGGGATCCACGGAGACGGAGATGCCGTAGGCGTTGCCGCCGCTCGAAAGGGCGCGGGGCTTCACCCACGAAGCATCGGCGCTGACGATGATGTTACCGAAGGCGTTCTCGACGCTGGCGGTCTGGGCCGGCGGAATCGTGAGGCCGGAATCGTAGTGAAAGAAGAAGCCGCTGGGATCGATGCTCATTACGGGCGGGTTGCCGATGGTCAACGCGAAATTCGCCGACAGGGCTCCCGCACTGGCGACGGCATTGAAGACGCCGGAGATCGGGCCCGCGGTGAGCGAGGGTGTGACGACCAGGCCCTGGGCATTGGTGACTGCGGTGAACGAAGTCCCGCCACCGCCGAAGGTGGCGGAAGCGCCGGATGACGGCAAAGTGAAGGTCACGGAAATATTGTTCAACCCGGCGCCGTTGACATCGACGACCTTGGCGGTCAGCGGCAGGGTGAAGCCGGTAGAGGCCTGCGTGAATTGGGGGGAGCCGGAAACCACCAGGATCGCGACCGGCGGATTGACGATGTTGGTGAGATTGAATGTGGAGTTCAGCGATCCGCTGGTGGCGCGGACGGTGAAGGCGCCCAGGACTCCGTTGGCCGTGAAGGTGGGGGCCGCGGCATTCCCGTTGGCGTCGGTGGCGACTGTGGCGGTGGCGCTGCTCCCGGGGAAGGTGCCGGTGGCGCCGGCGACGGCGTTAGCGGTGAACAGGACGCTGAGTCCGCTGATGGGATTATTCGAAGCGTCGGTGATTTTGACGGAAAGCGTGGTGTACGCGGTATTGAGAATGGCGCTCTGCGGGGTGCCGGTGCCCGTCATGAGGGCCGGCGGTCCGGGCAGGTTGGTGAGATTGAAGGTGCCGCTCAGGCCGCCAACGACGGTCGCTTTGACCGAGTAGACGCCGGTGACGGTATTGGCGGTGAAGGTCGGAGCGGTGGCGACGCCGGAGCCATTAGTTGCCACGGTGGCCGAGCCGGTGAAAGCGCCTGTGGCTCCATTGTCGGCCGGGACGGCGGCGAAGGTGACGAAGATGCCGCCCAGCGGATTGCCGGCGATATCGGTGACCTTGGCGGAGAACGCGGTGGAGAACGCAGTGGCGATGACCGCGCTCTGCGGTGTGCCGGTAAGGGCCAGCACCGTGGCCGGAGGTCCGGTGATGTTGCTGAGGCTGTAGTTCAGCGTGGCCAGGCCGGCGGAGGCCGCGGACACCGTGTAGGCACCGAGCTGGTTGTTGGCGGTGAACGCGGTGGCGGTCGCCACTCCACTGGAGTTGGTGGCAACCGTGGTGGTGATGGTGGAATTGGCGAAGGTTCCGCTGGCGCCGGAAGCGGGCGCGGTGAAGGCGACGGAGGTGCCGCTATAGGGATTGCCGAACGAATCGGCGACCTTGGCCGAGAGCGGCGTGGTGAACGCCGTGGTGGTGACGGCGTTCTGATTGTTGCCGCCGTTCACGGTCAGGATCGCGGGGCCCGGCGTATTGGTGAGTGCGTAGTTGGCCGTGAGGGCGTTTACGGTCGCGGCGGCCGCGAACAGGCCGGCGACGGTGTTGGCCGTGATCGGGACGCCGGCGACGCCGGTGCCATCGGTGACGGCCGTGATGGCGGCGGTGTTATTGGAGAACTTGCCGCTGGCGCCGGACGCGGGCGCGGTAAAAGTCACGGTGACACCGCTGAGCGCATTGAGTCCCGAGTCGGTCACTTTGACCGAGAGCGAGGTGGCGAACGCGGTGTTCACCAGGGTGCTTTGCGGAGTGCCGGCGGTGGCGGTGAGAATCGCGGGCGGCCCGAAGGTGTTATTCAGGTTGAACGTCTTGCTCAGGGCCGGCGAAGTCGAGGAAGCGGCGACCGTATACGCGCCGACCTGATTGTTCGCTGTGAGAGTGGGCGCGACCGCAAGGCCGGCGGCGGTGGTGGAGACGGTGGCGCTCACGCTGAAGGTGGCCGTCGCGCTGGCTCCACTGGGGACGAATTGGACCGAAACACCGGAATACGGGTTGCCGAAACTATCGGCGACCTTCACCGTGAGGGCGGTCCCGAAGGCGGCGCCGATGACGGTGCTTTGCAGATCGCCCTGCACGATGGTCATCAAGGCCGGACCGGGCGTATTGGTGAGGCCGACATTGGCGGAGAGGCCATTGGCCGCGGCCACAACATTGTAAGTTCCGGCGATGGTGTTGGCGGTGAAGACAGGCGCGGTGGCTTTACCGGAGACGTCGGTAGTGGCGGTGACGGTAAGCAGCGAACCGGGGAAGGTGCCGCTCTTGCCGCTGGCCGGCGCGGTGAAAGAGACGACGACATTCTGAATGGGGTTGTTGCCTGCATCGGTCACGTTGGCGACGAATTGAGTGGCGAAGGCGGTGCCCACGAGGGTGCTTTGGCCGCTGCCGGCGGCGATGTTGAGGTGGGCGGGAGCGCCGGTGAGGTTGGTGAGCTTGAAGGTCTGGGATAGTTCACCGGTAGTAGCGGTGGGATTGGAGATGGCCCCGGCGGTGCCGTTAGCAGTCAGCGGCGGCGCGGTCGCGATGCCGGATGCGTTGGTGACTGCAAGCGCCGATGGTTGGCCGCCGGTGAACGTAGCGGTGGCGCCGGAGCCGGGCATGCTGAAGGTTATGGAGACGCCGGGGACCGGATTGTTATCCGCGTCCTTCGCCAGCACCGAGAGGGCGGTTGGATAAAGAGTGTTGATCGCGGTGGACTGGTTGTCGCCCATCTGGATCGCGATGCTATTGACGGCGCCTGCCGTGTTGGTGAGAACGAAATCGGTAGCGATCGCGCCGATGTTGGCATGCAGGTTAAACGTCCCGGCGATTCCGTTGGCAATGAATGCCGGCAGGGTGGCCACGCCGCTCGCGTTGGTGGCCGCGGTGGCGGTCAGGCTGGCACCGAAGAGGCCGCTCGCGCCGCTGCCGGGCGCCGTGAACGTAATGGTCTGCGAACCGGCGGGGTTGCCGCCGGCATCGGTCAGCGTGACGCTCATGGCGGCGTAAGCGTTGTGTACGGTGGCGCTCTGCGGAGTGCCGGTGGGCGTGAGCGAAGCGGGGGCGCCGACCTGCACCACGATCCCGGTCTGGCTGCCGGTGACCGACGAAGTGACGGTATCGGTGGCGGTGATGGAGCGTGTGCCCACAGTCTTCAGCGTGGCGTTGAACGCGTGGACTCCGTTCTCGCCGGCGACAAAGGTATAGTCCGCGGGCAGCACGGCCGCGCCATCGGACGAAGTGAAGTGCACGGTGCCGGTGTAGCCGGTGATCACGTTATTGCCGGCGTCCTGGGCGGTGACGGTGAAGCTTCCGGCGAGGTTGACGGTCGCCGGATTCGGGAAGCCGGCGACGGTCAACTGCGCGATCGGACCGGGAGTGATGCTGAAGTTGGCGTTGGCGCTGGTGAGGCCGGTGGCACTGGCGGTCATCGTGTAGGCGCCCGTGAGGTTGATCTTGATGTTGGTGAACGTCGCAACACCGGCGACGGCAGCGACGGTGGTGGTGCCGGAGTTGATGGAATTGTGATCGGGCGCGATCGTGATGGACGCGGTAGAGCCCGTGACCACGGCGTTCGAAGGATCCAGCACTTTGACCACGATGTTCGCCATGGCCACGCCGGCATTGGTGTTGACCGGCGCGGTGGTGAAGCTGAGGTGCGCCGGGAAGACGTTGAAGCTGTAGCCGGCGCTGGTGCTGGAAGGCTTGGTGCGGCTATCGCCGGCGTAGGAGGCGGTGAGACTGTGGGCGCCGAAGGTGAGCGCGTTGTTCGTCGTCAGGGTTCCGTTGCTTGAGTGCACCGTGAGGTTGGCCTGGGCAAGCTGACCGTCGGGAGAATCGGTAATGGTGCCCTGTCCGCCGGGAACGGCAAACGCGGGGGCAACCGAGGTGACGGTCTCGGTAAAGGCGACCGTCTGGCCCTGGGGCGCGGAAGTGGACGGCACGGAGGACATGACCGTGGTGGTCGCGGCGAGATCACCGAGCCAGAGTGTCCAGGGACTGTCGGGGACGATGATATCGGTCTTGCCGTCTCCGCTGAAATCGCCGGGGAAAAACGCGCTCCGGATGCTGCCGTTGTTGTTCAGGGTGAAATCGATGCCCGAGCCGAACGCTCCGGTGCCGTCGCCGAGCATGATGGTGAAGGCTCCCTGACTGCCGCGGCGTACGACAACATCGAGGTTGCCATCGCCATTGAAATCGCCGACCTGGGTATCGACCACCAGCCCGACGAGGGCGTACGGGCTGCCGGCGCCCGAGGTGAAGGTGCCGTCGCCATTGCCGAGGAGGATGGAGAGCTTGCCGGAAGTGACGGCGCCACCCACGGCAACGTCCATCTTGCCATCGTTGTTGAAATCGCCGCCGATGATGGTGTACGCGCCATTCACTGAGGCGGTGGAAGCGATGCTCACGGCGGCGGCGAAGGTGCCGTTGCCATTGCCCTGGAAATACGATACGTCGGCAAAGATGTTGGCGACGACCATATCCACGAAGCCATCACGGTTGAAATCGCCGAGCACGATCCCGTAGGCCCTGGGAGCGGAAATCTGGGTGTTGGCGAAGGTGCCGTCGCCGTTGTTGAGCAGGATGTTGATCTGGCCCTGGCTGAAATCGTTGCCGCCGTAGGCAGCGACTACCACATCGGGCTTGCCATCGTTGTTGAGATCCGCAACCTGGACTTGCGAGACTCCGCCTCCAGAAAAGTAGAAGCCGCCATCCACCGTAAAGGTGCCGTCGCCGTTTCCGTAGAAGAACTTGACGCCGCCGGCGCTGGCTTGGTTGTAGACCACGAAATCGAGCTTTCCATCGCCGTTGAAGTCACCCGCGGCACCGAAGCCCGGCTGGAAATTAGTGGCGCCAAGCTGGCTCAATACCGCGGTCCCGAAAGTGCCGTCGCCGTTGGAAGGATAGGTGTAGAGACAAACCTGGGTGAACGACGGACCGCAGCCGGAGACGGCGCCTACCAGATCGAGCCGGCCATGACCTGTGAAATCGCCGGTCACAACGAGGCTGTCGCCATTCTTTAGAAGTGTGCCCGCCTGTTTCTTGAGGGTACCCGCCGGGCCGGCGACAATCAGGGTCACGTTGATGAGGGAGTTGTTGGTGGAAGAGGACGTGGCTACCGTGACGGTGCCGCGATAAGTGCCGGCGGCGAGTCCGGTGATGTCGGTGGAAACGGTGATGGGGCTGGTGGAACCGGAAGAGGACGGATTCGTGGAGAGCCAGGCCGCGGACGAGGTGAGCGTGTAGGCCGGAGTGCCGCCGGTATCGAAGGCTACCGAAAAGCTTTGTGCCGGCGGATTGGCGCCGCCCACCGCCGCGTTGAACGTGAGGGAACTCGGGCCGGCGCGGACCACAGGGGTGGTGTTCAACAGGACGGCCACCGTGTTCTCCGCGCTGTTGGCGGCGACCAGGTCGAGTTTCCCATCGTTGTTCATATCGGCGCCGACCACGAAGACCGGACTGCCGCCGGTGGCGATGGTCGTGGGAGCAGCCGCGAACGTGTAGCTGCCGGCGCCCGGGTAGACCAGGATATTGCTGCCGTTGGCCACGGCGAGATCGGGCTTGCCATCATGAGTGAAATCGCCGACCGCCGAGTAGAGGCTCGTGCCGGCGGGAAGCGTGAGATCAAGCGGGCTGCCGAAGCTGCCGTCGCCGTTGCCTGGGATGATCGTGAGCGTGGAGGTGCCGGTGGAAACGACGAGATCTTTCTTGCCATCGCCGTTGACGTCGCCGATGGTGACGAATTCGGACGGACCGGACGTGTTGATGATGATGGGGGCAGCGAACGCGATGCCGTGGACCGCGCTGCCGGTTCCCAGGGTGGATTGAGAAATGAAGACCACAACCTTGTTTGTGCCGGTGGTGACGATGAGGTCGGCTTTGCCATCGTGATTGACGTCGGCCACGAACACGCGCTTGGCAAGCAGGACGCCGGGCATGGTTACATTGATGCCGGAAGCGGAGGCGTACTCGAGGAACTCGCCGCTGCCGAACAGGACGGTGATGTAGTTCAGCGGGGTCACGGAATCGGCGGCACTGACGTAAGAAATGGCGGCGCCATCCAACCCTTCGCCGTTGAAATCTCCCGCCGCGGTCCAGTACGTGAAGCCGTTGCTCGGATTGAACGGAGCGCCGGTGTTGGAGCCGCTACCGATGCTGGTGACGAAATTGGTGAGACTCGAAGTATTCCAGGGGGCGCCCTGGCGGTAGCCCGTGTTGAGGGCGCCGCCCACGATGGCTGGGTAATACGTGGTGCCGCAACAGCCGAACACGTAACCCGCGCTGGCGCGGCGGACGGCCACGCCTATGGCGCGATCGGCTGCACTTCCGCTAAAGAAGGAGATGGTGGTGCCGGTTCCGAGGGCGTTGGCCGCGTTGCCGAGCGTGCCGTTCGGCGCGCCCGCGGTCTTTAGGCCGAGCCAGGCCGTGTAATTCGCATTGGCGCCGTTACCAGCCGTTCCGCTGTTGGCGACGATCACATCGAGCGCGCCATCGAGATTGAGGTCGGCGACTGCCAGAGACTTGGGCGCGGCGCCATTCGTGGCGTAGGGACTGCTCGCGGCTTGAGTAAAGGTGACTGTCTGGGCTTCCACACCGCCGACGAGGCTGAGGAGCGAAACTACAGCAAAGAACGTTTTGAGCATGAGTTTTTTGGGAACCTGGGGCAGTTTCACCCGACTCTATTTACGTGGGCGGCCGGCGGCGATTGTGACGTCGCCCGATGCAATCTTTGTCAAATTACCAACCGCGTGCTGACGCGCGCAGCTCCGTTCCGAGCCGCCACCGGCAGGGAGCGGTTGGTAATGCGCACTTAATCTCGCGCATGTCCTGTACATAATCACAAACCTCTCGGATGGTCTTCGAGGGCAGTCCACTAGTACGGAGATGTCGAACCATCGCGAATATTACGGCCGTTGAATTTTTGGCTAAAAAGAAAAGGGGCGCCCGTCCAGTTGCCGCAGCGCGCCGACCGCGCAACAATCTACGTATGCGAATGTTGCTTGCGGGTATTCTGCTGGCTAGTTCCGCGGCCCTGTTGTCCGCGGCGAAAAACCTCGAGGTCTATTCGATCGACGTCGAAGGTGGACAGGCGACGCTGGTGGTCTCGCCCTCCGGCGAATCGCTGCTGGTGGATACCGGCTGGGGAGGCCACAACAAGCGCGACGCGGAGCGGATCGCGGCGGCGGCGAAATCGGCGGGCGTCAAGAAAATCGACTACCTGGTGATCACGCACTATCATGCCGACCACGTGGGCGGGATCGGACAACTGGCCGAGAAACTCCCGATCCGCAATTTTGTGGATCACGGCCCCAGCGTGGAGAACGACAAGGCCGCACAGGTGCTGTTCAATGAGTACGCGGCGTTTCGCGCCAAGGGCACGCACATCGAGGCCAAGCCGGGGGACACGATCCCGATTAAGGGGCTCGACGTGAAGGTGCTCTCGGCAGCCGGCAAAGTGATCGACGGACCGCTGCCCGGCGCGGGCCAGCCGAATGCGGACTGCGCGAGTTTCACGATGCAGGGGGAGGATAAGACGGAGAACGCCCAATCGTTGGGAATTCTGATTACGTACGGGAATTTTCGCATGGTCGATCTCGGCGACCTGACGTGGAACAAGGAGAAGGACCTGGTATGTCCCGCGAATAAGATCGGAAAGGTGGATCTCTACCTGGTGTCGCATCACGGGATGGAGATCAGCGGATCCCCGCAGTTGCTGCATGCGCTCAGTCCCAAGGCGGCATTGATGAACAATGGCGCGAAGAAAGGCGGCTCGGCCGTTGCATGGCAGACGATTCACGATACGCCGGGCACGCCGGACATCTGGCAGCTTCACTTCGCGGTGGCGGGCGGCAAGGAGCACAATTCAGCCGACCCCTTCATCGCCAATGTCGACGAGATCTGCGAAGGCAAGTGGATTCGCGTGGACGCGCAGAAGGACGGCACCTTCAAGCTGTACAACAGCCGGAACAAGTACGAAAAATCGTACTAGCGTGAGAGGAAGGTGAAGCCCTTCACCTCGATGCGCACGTTCTTGCTGGCGTCCGCAAGCGGCCGCTGAAAGGCGATCCGGAGCGAGTGAACCAGCAGCGGACGGGCCGTGACCGGTACCAGGAACTCCAAAACCTGGTCGCGGACAGGCTTCATGCCCAGCAGATCGCTGCCGCCATCTTCGACGCTTCCTTGGGTCACGAGTTGCAACATGACCAGCGCCGGGAACTTTTCCCCGCTGGTGACAGCGACCAGAACCTTGACGCAGTTGGTGAGATCGATTGGCGGGTCGAAGGTTTGCACCGCAACCGTATCCATGGGGCCGCCATTGGTGGTGCCGTAAATGGCGTCCAGCGGCGTCCCGGACTCGACCGCGGCTCCCTTGGGCAGGCTGCCCGAACTGGTTCGATACAACTGATACTCTCCGGTAAACGGGATGGCCAGCGGCTGCGCGGTGGAAAAGCGGAAGCGCGCCCCGGACAGAACCGGCGGGACTACCGGCGGGATCTTGGGCGTCGCGGGAGGCGGCGGCCGCAGGATTACGCCGGGGATGCCTTTGAGATCCTTCCCGGCGTCTGGGGTTTTGGCGTCGGCCACGGTGGAATTCCCCATCGCGGGGTCGACCACGGTCGTGAGCAGCGTTTTGGGACCAGCGGAAATCGCGACCGAAGGTGGAGGCCCGGGTTCCGGGGGGATATGCGCAAGGCGGCGCAGCACACGCGGGGTGATGCCAGGCTTGTCCGCGAGATCGGTGGCGGGGATTTCCCGCACGACAGTCTTGTTCAGCAGAACCGCCGTGAGCATGACGGTCAGCATCAGGGTGAGTATCACGAAGATTGCGGAGTAAGGCGCCAGCGTTCGCCGGGCCTTTACTGCGCCTCGCGCAACCGAGGCGGACACCCAAAGGGCGGTAGCTGCGGCGAAGGAAAAGACGGCCAGCAGCGGATAACTTCCGTAGAGCGCATAGACACCGGCTTGAAGTGCCAGGGCGCCTGCCATGCCGGGCACCGTGTCCGCGGAGAGATAGACAACCTGTGCCGGCTGGTAGGCGAAAAGCGAGGGTACCGGCTCGCTCTCTTCGAGATGCTCGCGGCGCCGGCGGACCGGAGGCTTTCTCCCTTGTGGAGGCCGGCTCACGGCCATCAGGCGGGTCGCGTTGACGATGACCGCGACACCAACGGCAATTACGAACGGCGAGCGGGCGCTGAGTGCCAGGGCTCCGGGCACGAACCACATGGCATGCGAGGAAGCAACAAATGCGGCGGCCACTACGTCCGGGAAGTGCGCCCACGACGATACCAGGTACGAGCCGAACGTGATCCAACCGGCCAGCGTCCAGATGGCGAGCACATAGGCGAGGGCCAGCCAGCGCAAGCCTGTTCCACTTGAATGGAAGAGTGTCCACACGGAAACCATCGCCGTCACGTGCAGCGCCATCAGCAGAACTCGGATCGCGTTCCCCATAGGCCTGCCGGCGCTACGAGTAGGGGAACCAGGCAGGGTCGATTGCGGATTGCTCGCCGCCGGCTTCGCGCATGCGGGCGCGGAGACGCTGCCGCAGTTCCGTGGCGATCTTCTGATAGGGCGCGCGGCCGGCCAGGTTCACCTGCTGGTAAGGGTCGGAATACAGGTCGTAGAGCATGTACTCGACGAACTTATCAACGGTGGGTGTGGCTTTCCAGCCGGGGACTTTGGGCGCGGCGGCGGCGTAGGTATATTTCGGAGTGCGCAGGCCGCGGCCGGTGACGAACTCCGACATTTCGAAGTAGACCTCGTCGCGCCAGCCTTCGGTGCGCCGATCCAGCAGGGGAAGGAAGTTATGCCCCTGCATGGAGGCGGGGACGTCAAGCCCGGCGGCGGCAAGCAGGGTGGGCGCCATATCCACGTGGCTGACGAGCTGGTTCACTTCCATTTCGCGGTTGAAGCCGGGACCTTCCATTACGAGCGGGATGTGGATGGAGCTCTCGTGCGGGCTGCGTTTGTACTCTGCGTTGCGGGTGCGGAAGTGGTTGCCGTGATCGCTGGTGAACAGCACGATGGTGTTCTTGTCCAGGCCGGTTTCCACCAGCGTCTGGCGCAGCGTGCCGACGATTTCATCCATCTTGGCGACACAGGCGAAGTAATCGGCGAGTTGGCTCGGCCAACTGCCGGGCAGCGGGCGCAGATCCTGCGGGACGAAGGGGTTGGGATAGCGGCCCGCGAACTCCTTGGGCGGGTCGAAGGTGTCTTTGTCGTTCTGATGATGGACTTCGAGATAGGAGAGGGTCAGCAGGAAAGGTGATTGGGCGGCGCGCGAGCGGAGGAAGAGCTGTGCGCGGTCAGTCATGAAATCGGCGCGGTAGCGGTTGGAGAAGTGGAGGGGCTTGCCATCGCCGTCGAAAAGATCGCCTTCGTAGGCGTGGGAGGTGAGCTCGAGGACGTTGGCGGCTTCCCAGAGATCGTTAAATCCGCCGCGATTTTGGGGCTTGACGGGTCCGCGGCTTTCAGGTGTGTCGGCCGCGCCGGGGGAAAGATGCCACTTACCGATGTAGTTGGTGGAGTAGCCCGCCTGCTTCATCACGCTGCCCAAGGTGACGGCGTTCTCGGCGAGCCCGAGCCCGTTGCGCCAGACGCCGTGGCGGCTGGGGTACTGGCCGGTGAAGATGCTGGCGCGCGCGGGAGCGCAGACCGGCTGATTGGAAATGGCGGAACGGAAGAGCACGCCGCGCGAGGCCATGCGGTCCAGGTTGGGCGTGAGGTTCATGGGGTTGAGTCCCATGGCGCCGATGCAATCCCAGCGGAACTGGTCTGAGATGATGAGCAGAACGTTAGGCCGGGCACCGCGGGCGGTGGTTTGCGCGGCAGCCGAGGAAGCCACCGCGGCGGCGGCGGATGCGCTCAACCATTGTCTTCTGGTCTGTTTTTCGGATGCCAAAATGTCCCCCGAGCGGAAAGTCTATCACCTGTCGCCGGCGGGTTTCAGTGCTACTTGACCCGCGCCGCGGTGCGGCGTCGCAGCTCGCTGCCTACGTTGAGCAGCACGTGCAGGAACGTGTCAGGTTTGGCGTCCTCGGACGCAAGCAGCGCCAGTATTCGCGTGCTTTCTGGCGCCACATCGTAGCCAGGGAAAAAGCCGACGTCGCCCAGCCGCCTTTCGGACCATAGGCGGGGCTTCTCGACAACGAACGACCCACCTTGAGCCTTGTAGGCCGTCACCATCACACGGTGGCCATTTTGATAGAAGAGATTGCGACCGTCGTGCGACCATCTGGGAGCGGTGCCTCCGTCGTTCGACGCCTGCCATTTCGCGTTCCGGGTGGCGCCGTGCGGCTCGAAAGGCTTCACGTAGATCTGGAAAGCGCCGGACTCGTCCGAGGTGTAAGCCACCCACTTGCCGTCTGGCGATACAGCCGGCGCACCCTCGGTTCCCGCCCTTTGCCAGAGTCGCGCCGGATTACTCAATCGCAGTTCGCCTGGCGTCCGCTCGACGGGTGCCACCCAGAGGTCCGAGCGAGCACCGACGGGCCAGAACGTCAGCCATTTCCCATCGGCTGAGAACGACCAGGGAGCCACGGTGTCGTTGACGATGGATAGCCGTTCCGACTTACCGCCGCCGCTCGACGGCGTCCAGGCAAGCATGTTCCCGGACCGGAATGCCAGATAGTCACCGTCGGGAGTCCAGGTAGGGAATAAGTCGGGCTCGGCGGTGAAGGTCAGGCGGGTAAGTATCTCACGGCCCAACTCATAGACCCAGATATTCTGATTTCCCTCTGCGATTACGGATAGGGCGAGCCGTTTCCCGTCCGGCGAGAGACGGGGGGTCACGTAGTTGCCGGGCTTCATGAGCGGCTCGCTCTTGCCCGAAGGGTAGAGCCACGAAGGGACGAGGTTGGCCGCAAGCGTACTCCGGTAGTAAATCAGCATGCCCGAAGCAGACAAATCAAAGTCCGCTCGGGTATTGTTGTAAGCCACCTCGTCCACCAGAGGCACAGCCGGGCCCGTGAGTTGTAGCCTGTCGAGATCCATGGGGGCGGCAAACAGGGTTCCTCGCCTGTGGAAGACAAGGTAGCCGCCGGCCAGGTACCGACCGTGGGTAGAATTCTGAACCAATACTTTCTCGCCGTTATGAGGGGTCTGAACGCGAATCGAGCCTTGCCAGCTTCCGTTACTGGCGCCATATAAGAGGCCCTTCCCATCCGGAAGCACCTGCGGCCAGAGGTGCGAGGGCGCCCCCGGGTCTGTGGTTGGATCCGTGAGCGGTTGTGGAGTCCCGCCGGCGGCCGGAATTTGGGAGAATCCTCCGCCTGTGGCAAGTGCCGCAACGATGTTATCGTCGTCATTCCAAGTCCCGCCTCCTTCGCCCAGGGCGTCGCATAGAGTAACCGGAGAGCCACCATCCACAGCGATCTTCAGCAGCTTACGATGGGCAAAGAAGGCGACCCAGCGTCCGTCAGGCGAGAAGAAGGGACTGAACGCGCCGTCCGTACCAGCGAGCGGAGTGTTCTTTGGCTCGTCGAGGCGGCGAAGGGCCAAGGCACCTTTTGAGACAAACACAACGCGCATGCCGTCCCGCGAAATGGCGGGCTCCGAGACCTGGTCGGAAGCGGTATTCAGATCCAAGTGGAAGTACGGCCGCTCCGGCGCGGCTGGAGGCGCCCGCCACGGAGCCCACAAACTGATGACGCCGAAGAGTGCAAGCGCGCCCGCGATCGCCCAGGGAAGAACTTGCCGCCTGGGAGGCGCCTTCTCGAGAAGGATCTCTTCCGCGGGCGCGTCTAAGAAGATGCGCGCATCGCCGATGGCCTGCAGCCTGGTCCGTTTGTCTTTGACGAGGCACAGACGCAGCAATTCCCGAAGCCGGGCCGGCGTCATCGGCGGAAGCAGGCTCCAATCCGGCTCCTTCGCCAGGACCGCCACAAGTAGATCGGGATTCGACTCTCCCTGGAACGGGCGTTGGCCCGTCAGCATTTCGTACAGGACCACGCCAAACGCCCAGACGTCGGCCCGGCGATCCACCGCCTGTCCTCGCGTCTGTTCGGGGGCCATGTAGCCGGCGGTGCCGAGGACGGCCCCGACGCGGGTGTGGTCCATGGCAAGGGTAGGCGAGCCGCTTAAAACGGAGGTGGGTTCGGTGTCGAAGATCTTGCCCAAGCCGAAGTCCAGAACCTTCACTTTGCCTTCGGGCGTGATCTTGATGTTGGCGGGCTTCAGGTCGCGGTGGACAATGCCTTTTTCGTGCGCCGCTTCGACCGCATCGACGATCTGGCGTGCGATTGCCAGCGCATCATCGACCGGCATCGGACCTGATTCCGCAAGACGTTCGGCGAGGGTGGGGCCCTCTACCAGTTCCATCACCAGAGCGCCTTCCTCGATGCCGAAGATCATGGCGATATTGGGATGGTTCAACGCCGCCAGCACTTGCGCTTCGCGCTCGAAGCGCGCCAGCCGATCCGCGTTGTTGGCGAAGCCGGCGGGCAGCGTCTTAATGGCCACATCGCGATTCAGGCGCGAGTCGCGCGCGCGATAAACTTCGCCCATGCCGCCGGCGCCGAGGGGTGCGGTGATCTCGTAGGGGCCAAGGCGGGTGCCCGCGGTGAGTGGCATTTTTAGCGTGAGCCTTGGTCTATCTTACGTTGTTTTTCAAACGTTACTTCGGGTAGCCGGTCTGAATGAGGGTGACGCGCTGGCCGTTGGGCTGGGCGCCGAAATTGGAATCGGAGACCACCAGCGAACCATCGGCGGAAATCGCGGCGCGCGGCGTCGACCAATAATTGGCGGGGCCGGCGCCGGGGAACAGAGCGCTGCGGCTGAGTGCGATGGGGCGCAGTTCCATCCCATTCTCGCGCATGATAATGATTTCGCCGGCGTGGGGAGTGGGGGAAAACGGGGAGAGATCATTGGCCGCGCGCGGCACGTTCTGCGTGGAGATGACGCAATAGGGCGCGGAGCGGGCACAACCCACATGTTCATCGACCCAGCCGGGGCCGCAGCGCCACATGGTCATGACGCGTTTGCGTCCGCCGCCCAACTCGATCTGCTTGCCCATTTCGATGCCGCGGTTCAACTGGTAGGTGGAGAGCGAGACTTCGCACGGGGACGAAGTCTCGGCATCCATCACCAGGTATTGCACGCCGGCCGTATCTTCCATGGTGTCCACGTGCGAACCGACCATGCAGCGCTCGCCGGGTTCGCAAGTACCGTTGTGATTGCCGTTGCTGCGCTCGACTTCTTCCGGGCCGCGGAATTCGGGTTTGAGAGTACCGTTAGCCATATCGACCGAGAAGACGCCCATCGCGGGCGGCGCCACCAGCATGATGTAGCGTTTGCCGGTCTGGCGATCGACACCTTTGGAGATCAGCGTGAAATCGATATCTCCGTAAGGCAGTTTGCGCTGCGAGGCGGAGTAATCCGCGCAGTAAGTCTTGACGTTGGTCAGGTCCACGGCGCAGACCTGCTTTTCGTCGGGAGCCCAGAAGCTGATCCAGTTGTCCTTCGAACCATCCCCCGTGCCGCCACGGACGATTTCGTGAAAGTGAAACTGGGGCTGCTTGGAATAGTCCACCAGTACCGTGTTCGTATTGGCCCGGATATCGTGCTTTATGATCGCGGCGCCCGCCATGTAGTAATAGACTTCGTCATTGGCGGCGTCCCAGATGAAGCTTTGATTGCACGGCGCGCGGCGGAGCACGAACCTGGCGGTGGCGACATCGAGGATGTCCCAGGTTCCGTTCTCCGGATAAGTCATCAGGTATTTGTTGTGGGCGCTGAGCGGCGAGGGAGTGGAGTAAGTGTGATAGACGGGATGTCCGGTCATGATGCGGACGGTGGCGCCGAAGTTAGGGTCCACATAGGATGTCCCCGGCGAGAAGCCGCTCAACAGGTCCGTGAGCGGCAACGGCCGGCACAGCGGCTGATCGGGATAGCCGTCTGCCTTTTCGCAGCCGACCGGGCCGGAGAGATAGCTGAAGGAGGCGGGCGCGATTCCGGGACGGACTTCCCACTCCACGGGAACGGTCACGGACTCGCCGCCGGATTTGATGGCGATGCTGGCCTGGTATTTGCCGGGCTTGCGCTGCTCGCCGCGCCAATCGACCGGGCCGACCGTAAGCGTGGCCGGGGTTTGACCGCTCGCGGCGCTCAGCCAGACCCAAGGGTCGTTGGGGTCGCCCGTAGAGGCGGCGGCAGTCCACGCCTGGGGGGAGCCGGCCGAGCGAATGGAAATCGACACGTTGGCCAAGGGTCCGCGCTCCACCTGCAATAACTTGACAGACTTGGGCGCGACGGCCAGGGTCTGCGAGTGGACTGCTCCGGGCAGGGCGAGAACGGCGGCGATCACAGCGGTCTTCCGGATAGAGCAAACTCGCATGATACCTGCCATCTTACCAGCCAGGCGGAGCGCGCCTGCGAGAGCAGTGCGGGTGCTTCCTGTATACTTTTATCGTCGCCGGCAAACGCGTGGACACGGAGTTTTGGGACGAGGCAGACGCTTGTGAAGAAACCACCAAACGGAGTGCTCAGGGTGCTCGGAGCGCTTCCCTTCCTGATTGGCTGCGGATGGTGCCAGGCTGGTGCACAACCGGCGCCGCTCGGAGTGCCGTCGCTTGCGGCGCAGGCAAAAGGACCCAACCAGATCAACCTGACGTGGGCGGCGGTGTCGGAGCCGGGCTACGGATATCTCGTCGAGATCCAATCGGCGGCGGACAACCGTTACGCGTCGTGGACCGAACTCCAGCCGATTCCGCAGGCGGGCGGGTATACCTGCGATAGCACCATCTTCGTCCGCGGCGCGCGCTGCGAGGTGAGCGACCCGACGGGCGTTCACGTGTACAATCCGCCGACCCGCGGAATCGCATACTGGGTGACCGATCCGAATTACATCGATCCGCAGGATAACTCGCCCGCGCAGTTTATCGCGTGGGGGCTGAAGCCGAATACCGCTTATAACTTCCGAGTGCGCAGTTACTCCGGACAGAGCTCGCCGGCCTACGGGACTTACTCCAACAGCGTGACCGTGAAGACTGCCGATTACGCGGCGCGATACATTTCGCCGGCAGGCAAGGACTCCAACGACGGCAAGGGCGCGGACGCCGCCCACGCCTGGCACTCCCTGGCGCACGGATCGCGGAGCATCGCGTGCGGTCAGGTGCTGATCGTGATGGGCGGGACTTACACCAGCGACGAGATCCGGATGGGTCAGGGCTGTTCGGCAGACGCAAAGGCCGTGGTACTGGTAAATCCCGGGGACACGGCCACGCTGATTTCCCAGCCCGCCGGCTCGCCGCACGCAATGTCGCTGGGCGGGCAGCACATCGTGATCGACGGGCTGCACGTGGCATCGTCGGGTGTCGCCGAGGGCGAGTACGATATCGAGATCCAGGGCCATTACAACGCGCTCTTCAATGTGGAAGCTCATCCGCCGGTGATCCCGTCGTTTAAATTTGGCGTGACCGTCGGCGGCAGCCACAATTTGTTCTATCGCTGCTACCTGCATGATTACGGCAGCCCCGACCCCACGCAGAATCCCAATGGCGGCGGCGGTTTCCTGATCACGCTGCTGGGCGGCGGGGCGACGGAGAACGTCATCTGGAGCAACCATCTGACGCGCGGCGGCCACGATGAAAGCATGTGCAAGGGGGGCTGCCGGAGCAATCGCTGGCTGAACAATGTGATGGATGGAGGCTGGGGCCAGGGCTGGATCGGCGCCTTCGGCACGGTCCACAACCTGGTGGAAGGCAACGTAATCAAGAGCGTGGGGCAACTGGTGCCGTACTTCAAACCGGCGATCCAGATTTCGAGCGCGCAGAATACGGTGCGAAGAAACGTGGTGATCCAGAGCCGGACCTGGGCGCTCGAGATCAGTTCGTTCGACCAGACCGCGTCCAACAACCTGGTTTACAACAACGTGTTCTATCGGTCCGGCGGATGTTATTTCCAATCGTCCAGCCGGGGCGTGCGCGCTTATTACAACGATGTCTACGCGAATAACATCTGCTATAAGATCCAGAACCTGGCAACGCAGATCTACGTGGGCAATACGACCAACCGGATCGTGTCCAACGATTTTCTTTTCGTCGATGCCACCGGCAAGGCGCAGCCGGAGCGTCCGCTGGTGATCTGGAATCAACTCGGGGCCGGCACATTCGAGACAACCAGATCCATCGGTGCGGCGGACCGGACCTACGATCCGCCCTTCTCGAGGAATCGGAGCCTGTCCGTGTTGCCGCAGTTCGTAGACGAGGCCAATCTCGATTTTCATCTGACCGCGGGAAGTCCGCTGGCGGCGGCCGGGCTGCCGATGGCGAATCTGCTTTGGGGCTCTTCGGCCGGCGCGGTGGACCTGGGAGCGTTCGGACTCAACGTGACGGCAGCCTCCGACTTGCCCGCCGGCGCCGCCATGGAGCGAGCTCGCGCGGGCGATTACGAAGCGGCCCTGAAGATCGCGAAGCCGCCGAACGCGGCACTGGAAGCCGCGCTGCTGCGCGCGTCGGATGACGACGCCGGCGCCGCCGCTGCCCTGGCTCGCATGGTCTCATCCGCGCCGGACGACCTGATGGCGAGGTTCGAACGCGCGCGCCAGGGGCATGCCGACCCCGCCCTCTGGGAGGCGCTGGCCGCGGCGCCGGAACGCACCCTCGAAATGGCCGATCTCTACCTGCAATGGGGTTTGACGCGCGACGCGCTGGAGTTGCTCGGGCACGACGGACCGAAGGGACCGCCGGCCGGCGATGCCCTCTTCGTCTACTACCGCAGTTATTGCCGCGAAGAACTGGACTACCAATATTACGCGGCGGAAGATCTTCGCATGGCGGCAACGCAGCCGCTGAAGGACGTATCTCCCAAGCTCAAGGCGGCGCTGACGGTGCTGCAATCGGCGAGCCAGCGGAACCCCGTGGACGCCTATGCCCACTATCTGACGGGCGTGCTGCATAGCAACGCAGGACGTCCGGCGGCAGCGCGCGATGCGCTGGAAAGCGCGCTGATGGTACGGCCAGGCTTCCCCCACGCCGAAGCACTGCTGGCCAAGTTGCCGCCGGCGCCTGAGTCCAAGCGCAAGCTGCGGCAGGCGGCTCCAGCGACGCTTTCGTCGGAGGCCCGATCGCCGGTTGCGGTTGCAGCCATGGCATTGCGAATCGCAGCGTCGGCCGATATCGATGGCGCCATGAGTTACTTCATGCCGAGTAACTTCCCCGGCGAGAAGCAGGATGATGCGGTACGCGAGGCCTATGTCGAACTACGGCTGCGACGCCTGATGGCGAGCGCGGCGGCGAAGCAATGTGCCGGCGCCGCGCAGGCAATCGCCAACCTCGGAGCGCCCGACAAACAGCTTCCCTTCACGGCCGGTGGTCTTGACGCCATTACCAGCGGGGCGCGTTTCCAATATCTCTTGGGCGTGGTGGAGTTCGCCTGCGTGGACCCGCAGCAGGCTCGCAGCCGTTGGGAAAAGGTCTCCAAGGCCGATGCCGGCATCGCTTCCACGGACTACGCCTACCCCATCCTGGCACTGGCGAAACTGGAACCGGCTGTGGCTACGGCGCGATCGCGGACGGCCCTGGGCTTTCTGGCGCGGCAATTGGGCTCCGCCGCACCGACGCATCTGGGCGCGCTCCAATATAGCCAGGGACTGCTGCAGGCGCTGACCGGCAAGCAGGGCGAGGCCATGTCCAGTTTCCGCGCGGGCGCCGAGGCAGGCCCCGCGGGCATGGTGGAGTATCTGAACCTGGAGGCGATCCGCGCGCTCGAAGCCGGCCAGTAGGCGCTACTGCTTCGCGTCGAAGTGGTCGGCGAGCGGATAGATTTCGCGATTGACGGCTTTCATGCCGGCAACCAGGTCGCGATAAGGCTCGTAGCGAATCGTCACCATGCCTTTGTTGGAGTCGCGATTGGAAGGGTCGGTGCGCGGATCGTCGGGATCGTTATCCATGTACTTGAACCAGTGCCAGCCGACGCAGGTCCGCGATTCGAGCAGGGCCAGCACGAAGTTCTGATAGAAGGCGGCGCGATCCTTCTGTGTGGGCACGATCCAACCGGCGCCGGTCGTGTTCTTATAGCCGGCATCGTCGGCCTTCACATACCATTCGGTCACGATGAAGGGTTTGCCCGATTCGCGCTCCCACATGGCCATCAGCTCCTCCGGCGGCGTCCAGTAGTTATAGACGTTGACCGAGAGCACGTCGAGATGGCGGCCGGCCGCGGCCATGATCTCAGGACTCTTCTGGAAAGGCCCGTGCATGCGCGAGCCGATGCAGAGATGGTTCGGATCGTATTTGCGAATGGCGGCGGTAGTGACCGAGAAGTAGCGATCGAAGACGTAGCCGCGGAAAGCGGCGCGGTCGGCGTCGTTAATCTCGGCGCTCTCGCCCTTGCGGGCGCGCAGCCACTGGCGCGCGGCCTCGAGACCGTGCACGAGGTTGGGATCGGCGGCATCCAGTTTGAGGTGACGGTCCAGCAGGTCCGCGGGCGCGGGGAGCTCGTTGTCGGAGAAATGGCCGAAGAGCCAGGGATCGTCCTTGTGCGCGGCCAGGGGGCGCGCGGTGCGATCGCAGGCCGCGGCAAACTCGGGATGAAAAACGGGAATACAATCCTGCGAATAGCCGAGGTGGCCGGGTTGTTGATGGACCATCGACTTGGCGCGCCCGAAATCGCCCATGAAGTTACTCATCACGCAGTAAGCGATGCGGTGCGGAGCGCCGCGCAACAGGTCGACATCGCTCCAGCCGCCGGACGCGGTGAAGGAGTTTTCGCGCAGCAGGTCGCTGGTTTCGGCGGCCCAGCGCTCGGGCGTGCCGAAGCGCTCCTTGAGTGCGGCCTGGTTGACGGCGGAGTTGCCGCGGGAGAGCGAGCAGATGCCGGCCTGCACGTACGGGTGGCCTTCGGGATCGATCAGGAACCAGCGCGTTCCCGGCTTTTTCGCGTAGAAGAAACCAGTGGCTTTGTCCTTGCGGTCGGCGCGGCCGCCGTATTGGTCGAGCGGAACGGTGTGCGCTCCCGGCTGAAATCCGGCGACGCGATCCAGCGTGCGGGTGGGATATTCCTTCCACTCGTCGGTGGGCTTGCGGCGCGACTTGACCATCGGCAGGGCCTGCGCGCGAAGTGAGCGCGCAGCCTGCAGGGCCAGGGCGGAAAGCGTGAACTGACGGCGATTCATAAACGACCTCAGGGTAGCATTCGGCCAGGGGGGCGAGGATACACTAGCAGCATGGCTTCGATCGCGCAGTTAGAGGACGAACTCTCGCGGCCGGGCGAGGCGGATGTGGAGTGCCTCAAGCGGCTGCCCGGAGACATCCTCATTCTGGGCGCTGCGGGAAAGATGGGGCCGTCGCTGGCGCGCCTGTGCCGCCGGGCCGCGGATGCCGCGGGTACGTCGCGGCGAGTCATCGCGGTATCGCGTCGGCTGGTGGACGTGCCCGGCGTAGAGGCCATCGCCTGCGATCTGCTGGATCGCGCCCAGGTAGCGAGCCTGCCGGAATGCCCGAATGTTCTCTACCTCGCGGGCCGGAAGTTCGGCTCCACGGGAAGCCCGGAATTGACGTGGGCGATGAACGCGGTCGCGCCCGCGATCGCCGCGGAACGGTTTCGCAACAGCCGGATAGTCGCGTTCTCCACCGGCAACGTCTACGCGCTGCGGGAGACCGCTCATGGCGGTTCGCGGGAGAGCGACGCGCCGGCACCGGTGGGCGAGTACGCGCAATCCTGCCTGGGGAGGGAGCGGATTTTCGAGTATTTCGCAAACCAGCACGGCTTGCGCTGCCTGCTGTTCCGGCTGAATTACGCGGTCGATCTGCGATACGGAGTGCTGGTGGATATCGCGCGCAAGGTCTTGGACGGCGAACCGGTAGACCTGGAGGTTCCCGCGTTCAACGTGATCTGGCAGCGCGACGCCAACTCGTATGCGCTGCGGTCGCTGGAGCACTGCGCGTCGCCGGCGCACGTGTTGAACGTGACCGGCGCCGAGACGCTATCGGTACGGGCGACGGCCGAGTATTTCGCGGCGCGGTTTGCGCGGCCGTGCACATTTCGCGGCGCACAGGGAACCGTGGCCTTATTGAGCGACGCGACTGCCGCGCGGAGTTTGATGGGGCCTCCGTCGGTGAGCAGCGAGCGTCTGATGGAAATGGTGGCCGATTGGGTGAGCGCGGGCGGCACGAGTTTGAACAAGCCCACGCACTTCGAAGTGTCCGATGGAAAATTCTGACCCGATGGAGATACTGCGGCGCGGAGTCGTGATTCCGGCCCATCCGCTAGCCCTGACCGCGGAGCGAAAGCTCGACGAGCGGCGGCAGGCGGCGCTGACGCGATACTACTGCGAGGCCGGCGCGGGCGGGGTCGCGGTAGCAGTGCACACCACGCAATTCGCGATCCGCGATCCCGGGGTCGGGTTGCTCGCACCCGTGCTGCGCCTGACGGCCGATGTGGTCGCGGAGTTTGAGCGTGGCTCGGGGCGGCGCGTGGTCCGGATCGCCGGCGTTTGCGGGCGGACGGCACAGGCGGTGAAGGAAGCGAAGCTGGCGCGCGAGACGGGATACGACATCGGGCTGCTCAGTCTCGCCGCGCTGCCGACCGAATCCGACGACGAACTGTTGGAGCATTGCCGCATCGTGGCGAACGAAATTCCGCTTTGCGGTTTCTATCTACAGCCTTCGGTGGGCGGGCGATTACTCTCCTACGAGTTCTGGCGGCGCTTCTGCGAGATCCCCAAGGTGACCGCGATCAAGGTGGCGCCGTTCAATCGCTATCAGACGCTGGACGTAGTGCGGGCCGTGGCCGACAGCGGCCGTGCGGGCGAGATCGCGCTTTACACGGGCAACGACGACAACATCATTCCCGATCTGTTGACGGGGTTTCGCGGCGGACTACTTGGACAGTGGGCGGTGTGGACGCGGCGCGCGGTCGAACTGCTGGCGGCGATCCATTCTGCGGACGCATCACAGACGAGACAGATCCTGGCCGGGTCGGCCGCGCTCACCGACGCGAACAGCGCGCTGTTCGACGTGCGCAACGGCTTCGCCGGCTGCATCGCCGGCTTGCATGAAATCCTGCGGCGACAGGGCTTGCTGGCGGGCCGCTGGTGCCTGGATCCAAAGGAGGATCTCTCGCCCGGCCAACTCGCAGAGATCGACCGCGTGTGCTCGGCGTACCCGCATTTGGCCGACGATGAGTTTGTGCGGGCCAACCTGGATCGGTGGCTGCGATAACGGTCTTGCTATCCTGGTTTTTATGCTCAGTGAGAAGTTGCGCGAGTTCGGCGTAGTTGGCGCCGGGGGCGCCGGATTCCCTACCTACGTCAAGGCGCAGTCTCAAGTGGAGTTCATGATCGCCAATGGCGCCGAGTGCGAGCCGTTGATCCACAAAGACGCCGAGTTGATGAAACACTTCGCGCCCGGGATTCTGGACGGCATGACGTCGATGATGGCGGCGACGGGCGCGCAAAAAGGAAAGTTCGGTGTCAAGACGAAGAACGCCGAATCGATCGAGGCGCTGAAGCACAGCCTGAAAAACGACCGCATCGAATTCGTCATGCTGGGCGACTTTTACCCGTCGGGCGATGAATACGAACTGGTGTACACCGCTACGGGCAGGCTGATTCCGGCCGCGGGAATCCCGCTGCAGGTGGGCTGCGTGGTCAACAACGTGGAGACGCTGTACAACGTCAACCTGGCGGAACGCGACGTTCCGGTCACCGAAAAATTTCTTTCGGTAACGGGCGCGGTCAAGGATGCGAAATCCTTCTGGGTTCCGGTGGGCACTTCGTTCCGTGACTTGATTGCGCGCGCCGGCGGCGCCACGGTGGAAGACTACGGCATTTTCGTCAGCGGCCTGATGATGGGCACGCTGACGTTCGACCTGGACGATGTGGTGACGAAGACGACCGGCGGCCTGATCCTGCTGCCGCGCGATCATTACCTGATCACGCGCAAGACACGGTCGACCACGGAGATGGCGCACATCGGGAAATCGGCCTGCGACCAATGCAGCTACTGCACCGAGTTCTGCCCGCGCTACCTGCTGGGTTACGAAGTGATGCCGCACAAAGTGATGCGCAGCCTGGGCTTCACATTGACCGGCGGCGACATCTGGAATCAGTGGTCGGAACTCTGCTGCGCCTGCGGCCTGTGCACCTTGTACGCGTGCCCCGAGGACCTTTATCCCAAAGAGGCCTGCGACACCGGCAAGCACGATCGCAAGGCGGCCGGGCTGAAATTCATCCAGCAGGCGCCGGTGGAAGTCCACCCGATGAAGGAATATCGCCGGGTTCCGCTGTCGCAGTTGCGGCGGCGCCTGCAGGTGGAAGATTACGAGCGCGAGACGCCCTTCGAAGATGGCGTTTCGCAGCCCGCATCCGTGCGGATCAAGTTGAAGCAACACGCCGGCCAGGCAGCGAACGCGATCGTGGCAGAGGGCAAGAAGGTAAAGAAGGGACAGCTCGTGGGACGGGTGGAAGAGGGCAAGTTGGGCGCCAACATCCACGCGAGCATTGACGGCAAGGTGCGCGCAGTGACCGCGGATTTCATCGAGATTGTGGCTTAACAGATGGCAAAGAACTCAATCGGCTTGATCGAACTGACCAGCATCGCTTCGGGATTTCTCTCCTGCGACGCGATGTTGAAGGCGGCGGACGTGGACGTGGTGCTTTCGCGTTCGATCTGCTCCGGGAAATATATGGTGATGGTGCGCGGCGATGTGGCGGCCGTGCAAGCCGCCGTGTCGGCAGGAATTTCGGGAGCGCGCTTCAGTGTGATCGATTCCTTCGTGATCCCGAATTTGCACGAGGCGGTTTTCCCGGCGATCGCCGGCTCCACGAAGGTGGAGACGCTGGAGGCGCTGGGAATCGTCGAATCGTTCTCTGTGGCGAGTTTGATCGAGGGCGCGGACGCCGCGGTGAAAACGGCCAACGTGCAATTGATCGAGATCCGCCTGGCGATGGCGCTCGGCGGCAAGGCTTTCGTGACGATGACCGGTGACGTGGCGGCCGTGCAGAGTGCGGTAGACGCCGCCGCGCAGGTTGTTGGCCAGAAGGGCATGTTGGTGAACAAGGTGGTGATCCCCCACCCGCGGCCCGAGCTGCTCAATGAAATGATCTGAGATTGACAGCGCAAGCGTGCGTCTGTTTAAATGAAATGACACACCTTGCTCCTCAGTAGCTCAACGGTAGAGCATTCGGCTGTTAACCGAAGGGTTGTAGGTTCGAATCCTACCTGAGGAGCCAATTCTTAAATTGTCCGTTTTTCTCGCCGCTCATCGCTTCATCTCCTCCGCCAGCCTCACGCGCAAGCGCCAACATGTCAAATGGTTGGCGATATTCCGCGGTGAGAACGCCGGCCTTCCAAACGCAGTTCGAGAGTAGAAAATTCAGGAGGCGCCGTTTTTGCGCCGGTTCCTGCCTTTCGAACAGGTCGTGCGCGCGGCACGCCACCCGCCTCGTGCCTAATCAGCGCTTCAGCCATCTGGCTCCGGGCAGAGTTTCCCGAACATCCTACGAGCACCCGCCTCTTCTCCACAACCGGCCCTTGCGCCACAGCGTCTACCTGGCCGCGGCCACTCGATCCCGAAAAAACGCCTTCACACGTTCATGGATCTGATCGCGAATGCGGCGGAATGCGGCCAGGCGCTCCGGCTCGCTGCCTTGGACAGCGGCGGGGTCCTCGAAGCTCCAGTGAATCCGCTCGGAGCCGGCCGGAAACACCGGGCAGTTGTCGCGCGCGTTATCGCAAACGGTCACCACGTAATCCATCGACTGGCCCGAAAACTCGTCCACGGACTTCGAGCGGTGACCCGAAATGTCGATGCCGATCTCTTCCATAACGGCAATCGCTTCCGGCCGTACAGAACTTGGTTTGGTACCGGCGCTGAAGACCTCGAAACTTCCGCCGCCTTCAGTTCGAAACAGCCCCTCCCCCATCTGGCTCCGGGCGGAATTGCCGGTGCATAGAACTAGAATCCTCTTCATCTGATACGCTCCCCTCCTTCTATCCCGTCATGCTTCCTGCTGCGCTGGCCAGGCATCCAAGCTGAACTCAAACTCAAGGCCTTCTGGCTCTGACAAACGCGCTCATGAACTTGCCGTCGACTTGTGGTGCAATCGCGTCGACGTCAATCCCCTCGGTGGTTAAGAACTCGCGCGCATCTTCGATGTTGTAGATCCGAGTCGGCTCAACATTGATGTCTACGAACCCGGCTCGTGCGAGCTTCTGGACATATTCGGTTTCCTGCATGGCGCCGGCAATGCAGCCCACCCAAAGTTCGACGTTGTGCTGGACCTCAGCCGGGACTTCACCGCGGACCACGATGTCGGAGACCGCGAACCGGCCGCCCGGCTTCAACACGCGATACGCCTCATGAATCACGCGATCTTTGTCCGCCGACAGATTGATCACGCAATTGGAGATGATGACGTCCACCGACTGATCCGGCAGCGGGATGCTCTCGATCTCACCCTTGAGGAATTCGACGTTCTCGACTGCAGCTTTCCTCTGGTTCTCACGGGCAAGGCCAAGCATCTCATCCGTCATGTCCAGGCCGTAGGCTTTGCCAGTGGGCCCCACGCGCTTCGCGGAAAGAAGCACGTCGATGCCACCACCGCTGCCCAGGTCAAGGACGGTTTCCCCAGGTTTCAGCTCCGCCAGCGCTGTAGGATTGCCGCACCCCAGCGAGGCGAGGACCGCAGCCTCAGGCAACTGGCTCCTCTCGCCGATATCATACAGATTCGAGGTGATCGGGTCCGTGGAACAGCACGACGAGGCAGGACCGCAGCAGGCGGCACCGCTGCCAGAAACGACGCGAAGAGCTTGCTGACCGTATTTCTCTTTGACGACTTCCTTGATCGACATATTTATTCCTTAGCCCTTGATCTGAACGACCGCATCCGGACTGAAGACCCGGTTCCTGGTGCAGCACTCGGAATAGAGGAACGCGAGCAGCTCTTTCAGCGCCACCGCGTTCGCTGAATACCAGAGGAAGGTGCCGTCGCGGCGGACCGTGACCAATTCCTCATTCTTCAATTTTTCGAGGTGGTGTGACAGATTGGATGCTGTGATAGCCAGTTCCCTCTGGATGTCACCCACCACCATGCCTTCCGGATGCGCAGAGAGCAGCAACCGCATGATGCGGAGCCGTGGTTCCGTGCCCAACGCGGTGAACATGTCCGCGTACCGGGCTACGTCAGGTCCTTTGATAATCATTTCGGTTGCCAATGAAACTCCCGCTAATTCCGATGCGGGGGTGACCAGGACCTCGCAAATGACTTCAGACGCTCCTCTTGGGCTTCATGGTCCTGCTGTAGCCCTTGTGCCAGCCGGAGAAGACCGTTGGTCAGATGCCAATCCGGCGAATCTTTCTGCCCCTGATTCTCTATCCAGTCCAGGCGCGCTTGAAACGACTCGATTGCCATTGCGTAGAAATCGACCACCTCTAACTCACGGTGCTCTGCTTGCACCTTCTCCGGCAACGGAGTGCTTCGCGTCACAGGCAAGATGCGAGGAGCTGGTGTGAGATCGGTCAGGTTCTTGTTCTCCACGCTCATACTCAAGTCCTCCACAAAAACTTCCGTTAGGCCTTCTGCATGCGACAGGTATCGACGCTGGCAAACACGCCGCCGTACCATTTCCGATTGATCCAAAGTGCGACATTGACCAAGGAAATGAGTACGGGGACTTCGACCAGCGGTCCGATTACGGCGGCGAAAGCGGCACCATGGTGGATGCCGAACGTGGCGATTGCCACGGCGATGGCGAGTTCGAAATTGTTGGACGATGCCGTGAAGGAGAGCGTGGTTGCTTCCGCATAGTTGGCGCCCACCTTCTTGCTCATCCAGAACGACAGCGAAGAACATCACCACGAAGTAGATGGTCAGCGGGATGGCAACTCGAACCACGTCGAATGGCAGTTGCACGATCATCTCGCCCTTCAGGGAGAACATCACCACGATGGTGAACAACAAAGCGATCAAGGTCATCGGGCTGATCTTCGGGATGAATTTCTTCTCGTACCACTCGCGGCCCCTGGCTTTCTGCAGCGCGAAACGCGTGAGCATGCCGGCCAGGAATGGGATGCCGAGATAGATGAAGACGCTCTTCGCAATCGCGGCCATGGAAATGTCCACCTCGACCGCCCGGAGGCCCAACCAGCGTGGAACGGTGGCCAGGAAGAAGTACGAGTAGACGGAGAAGAACAGCACCTGGAAGATCGAGTTCAACGCGACCAGGCCCGCGGCGTACTCACGGTCGCCGTGCGCCAGGTCGTTCCAGACGATGACCATGGCGATGCAGCGGGCCAGACCGATCAGAATGAGGCCCGTCATGTACTCGGGTTTGTCGCGCAGGAACAGCACGGCGAGCGCGAACATCAGGATCGGCCCGACCACCCAGTTCTGGACGAGCGAGAGCACCAGGATGCGGCGGTGCTGGAACACCCGTCCCATCTCCTCGTACTTCACCTTCGCCAGCGGCGGATACATCATCAGGATCAGCCCGATGGCGATTGGGATGGATGTCGTGCCGACGCTGAAACGGTCGAGAAAGGGCACGACGCCAGGAACAAGGTAGCCGAGTCCAACGCCGGCGGCCATGGCGGCAAAAATCCAGAGTGTGAGAAACCGATCGAGAAACGATAGCCGGGGACTTGTTGGCGTGTCCATATCCGTTTTCAACCTTTCGAAGCTCCTGTGAGGGCCAGTGAATCGGCCGCCAGTTCCCGCAGCAACTCGGAGCCCACGGGAGCCTCCGGCTTCCAAGGGATCACCACAAATCTGGTCGCCAGGCGATCACGCACTTCTGCGATGTACGGAGCCTCTCGCGTGCCGCGCTCCACCAGGACCGGATCGCGGAATCCATCGCCCGCGAAGCTCTGGTTGATGATCCAGGCGTAAGGCTTGATGCCGGCCCGCTGGAGGTCGTCCTGCAACCGCGCCGCTTCGTGAACGGGAGTCGCCTCCGGCAACGTCACCAGCAGAACCCGAGTGAACTCGGCGTCTCGGAGCCGCGGAAGGAGTTGCCGCACGGCATCCGGCACATCGCTCATGGTGCGCGTCACGTCGCGGTGGTAGGCTTCGGCCGCATCCAACAACAGAATGGTGTGTCCGGTGGGAGCTGTGTCGAGCACAACGAAGGCGTGCTCTCCTTCGGCCACGGTTCGCGCGAACGCACTGAACACAGCGATTTCCTCGGTACAAGGTGATCGCAAGTCCTCCGCAAGCAAGGCCATTCCCTGCTCGTCCAGTTGGGGCGCCGCTTTCGCCAGAACGGCTTCCGTGTACTGGCGAGTCTCGGTGGCGGGATCGATCCGGCTCACAGACAGATTCGGAACAGATCCGCCGACCGTAGCCGCGAGGTGAGCCGCCGGGTCGGTCGTGCTGAGATGTACCGGATGCCCTCGGTGGGCCAGTTCGATGGCGATGGCAGACGCGACCGTCGTTTTACCGACGCCGCCCTTCCCCATCGTCATTACGACACCGTGACCCATCATTTCGAGTTGGTCGATCATGGCCGAGAGGGGAAGTCCGGAATGGATCCCGTCTGACAGGTCTTTTTGCACCGCCTTGCGAATCGGCGAATTGCCGCCGAACACACTCCGGAGGTTCTCCACGCCCATCGGAGCGTATGGGAGCAGCGGGACCTCGATTCGCGGAAGTTTCAGTAGCTCGGCCGGCATCCCGGCGAGCGCTTCCTGACCGCGGACTTCGAGTGCGCACGCGGCGGCATCGCTGCGATCCTGTGCAACAAAGAGGCCGTTGAGAACCAATACCTGATTGGCGATACCCATTTCCGCCAGTTCCGCCCGTGTTCGATTCGCTTCGGCGAGTGAGGAGCGCTCAGGACGGCTCACCAAGACCAGCGTTGTCGCGGATGCGTCGGTGAGAGCTTGCAGGCTGGAGTCGTATAGGGATTTCTGAGTTTCGAGGCCGGCCAGCGGCCCAAGGCACGAGGTGCCGGTCGTGTTCTCGGCGATGAATCCCGTCCATGCGGCCGGAAGCTGCAACAGGCGAAGCGTATGTCCCGTCGGAGCTGTGTCGAAGATGATGTGATCGAATCCGGCCGTCGCCTGGGCATCGCCAAGCAGTTTGGTGAATTCGTCGAAAGCAGCGATCTCGACCGTGCATGCGCCGGATAGCTGCTCTTCCATGCTGTTGAGGGATGCTTCGGGGAGCACTCCGCGGTACGGCCCGATCACCCGATCCCGGTAGGCCTTCGCGGCCGCTTCCGGATCGATGTTCAGCGCGAACAGGCCGTCGGCGCCGGGGACTGCGGTCGGCGAACTGGTCAACGGGACACCCAGAACCTCGTCAAGGTTCGATGCCGGGTCCGTGCTGACCAACAGCACTTTCTGTCCCCGCTGGGCCATTGACACTGACGCCGCACACGCGAGCGATGTCTTGCCGACGCCGCCTTTACCTGTGAAGAAGAGAATGCGGGTGGCATCCTCCAGGAGGCTGTTCATGTTTTCTGTGGTCATGGCGCCCCTCCCTAACAGCACTTGGTCTGGATCACAGGCAGTTGCGCCCCGGGCTGCGCCTGAACCGACTGGTCCGGCTCGACGCCAGTCAGTCGCGCCAATTCGTCCCGGGTCGGGTAGCAGCCCTTGCTGACGACCGCACCATTCAGCAAGATCAGAGGCAGACACTCGTTCCCGTACTGCTTGAGGGCCGTCTTGACGACTTCGCTGGCGGCGAAAGCCTGCGGCTGCTGGGCCAGGTTATGGCGCTCGACTGCGATTCTCTGGTTCGCCAGCCAATGGAGATCAGCCGCGAAGCGCGCCAGTGCCGGGTCGACACTCGGACCGCACACGCCTGTTGAGCAGCACATCGGGGGATCGAAGACTTCCAATTTATTCATATCCGTTCTTTCCGCCTTTCGACGATAGGCGATAACCTAAATACAAGAACACTCAGATGATCGCCACGAGAGCTTTCAGCTTTCGAAGCATTTCGAAGTTGATGCAATATCCAATCCGAGGTCCATCTTGACTACTGCGAATCAACCCGGCGTCCTTCAGAATTCTGAGGTGCTCGGAAACCGTCGACTGCGCGAGGGGCAGCTCATCGACAATCTGACTGCACACTCGAGCCTCTTTCAGCGACAGCATGCGAAGGATGCGAACACGAGCTGGATGCCCGATCGCCTTCGCCAGCTTTGCCAGTTCATCATCGGCTTCCGGGCCCTCAAGACCCTGAAGGTTTGTATGCTGCTGCGGTTCGACCGGTGGGCAGCAGAAGGGGTCGGGCTTTGTGTTATTTGTCATAGCCATTCGACGATTAACGATATCACGGCTCCCGCTTCACGTCAAGCCCCAGGGGCGAGGTTGCGATCACGTCCGAATCCGCACGGTAATCATCAATTGTTTGCCGCATCGCTTCGCGGCAAGTGCTGCAGAGGAACAGGCGCGCTCGGAGAGGAAGAGTCACCGTCTTGCAGACCGGGTATTGAGCGGTTACAGGATCGCTGAGAACCAGCGCGTGCTTCGCACACAAGGCCGCGGAGCAGTGGTGGCAGAGGGCAACCGCATCGCGCGTCTCACCTCGCGATTGGCACTCGTAGCAGATCATGTTAAAGCCTCCTTGTTTCGAGGATGCTCTTGAGTTCCGAGACGGTGGGCACCCGCCCGGAGAGCACGACCTCGCCGTCGATCACCACGGCCGGCGTTCGCATGACACCGAGATCCAGAATGTCTGCGATGTTCGTCACGTGCGAGATGTCGGTGGCGAAATCGAGTTCAGCGCAGGCGTTGACGACATTCCGTTCCGTATTCTGGCAATTGGGGCAGCCTGGACCCGCGATCTGAATCTTCATAGCTGCACCTCGAAAATGTAGATAAGGCAGTAGCGACCTCCGACGATGACGAAAATCGCTCCCGTGACGCGCCGGGCCCACTTTTCGAACTGGACAAGCTTTTTGAATGCCTTGCTTACCCACTGGCTGCCCAGGGCGATTAGCACCGCAAAGACGAACACGGGCACACCGGTTCCCGCACCGTATGCCGACGGTAACAACACGCTGGAGCCGTTCTTGACGGCGAGCGGCAGCAGGCTGCCGAAGAAGAGTGCCGCAGACACCGGGCAAAAAGATAGAGCAAAGAGGATCCCGAGCAGTCCGGCGCCCCAGGATCCGGATCGCCCAAAACGCTCCCCTGCCTTGTCACTGATACAAGATGTGGCGAAATTGAAGCGCACCACTCCCAGGAGGACAATCCCGGTCGCAATCAGAACTGGCCCGAGGAACTGGTTCATATACGTCGAGAGCCAGAAGGACAAGTCCGGGATGGCGAAGACGCTGGCGATTAAAAGGGCGGCCAGCGCCGCGTAGGCCAGACTCCGGCCCAGGGTGTACAAAACACCCGTCAAGAGAACCCGCCGGGGAGAAGAGAGGTCCTTACCAATAAACGACATCGCAGCCACGTTGGTGGCGAGCGGACACGGACTGATCGAAGTCAGGATTCCGAGCCAGATCGCAGTCAGCACCGCTGTGGCGGACAAGATCATGAGAGCCTCTTGAGGTAGTCGCGAACCTCCCGCTCCACGTACGCTTGCATAGCCGATTTGTCCCCGACCAGTTCCCAGGTATCGTTCAGCACCTTGTACTCCGCCTGCCCGCCCTTATCGAAGCGCACCAGGACCAGCGACTTCGTGAAAAGCTGGTAATCCTTGACGAAGTGTCGGTTCTCCGGCAGTTGAAGGTTCACCAACTTGTACTGCAGGCGGCCCTTGGCGAGGTCCGCGCCGAACTTCTGCTCGACCACTTCGCGAGAGTAGCTCTCGATCATGCGGCATGTAGTACAGCGGACGGTTACATGGAAATAATAGGCGATGACTTTGGTATCCGTTGTCTCCGGCTGCGAGGCCGCCCGGGGATCGACCCGAGCTTTTTCGGAGTGGACATAGATCGCGCCGAGAGCCGCAACCGTGAGGAAGAAGAGGGCGATGGGAATGAGCTTTCGAGTCACTTATGCCTCCGCGACTTCCAATTGCCGCCCGAGCAGTTCGCGCAATTTCGCCTCAACCATGGCGATCCGTTCATCGGTGACCGGCGTCTTACCTTTCTCCAGTCCCAAATCGCTGACGCGGAGATGGATGAACCCGGTGAAACCGCCGAATTCCATCGTCTTCTTGGCGCAGTCACTATCGCAGCCATCGACCACCAGGATGCGGTCGGCTCCGCGCGTATTGACCTCGATCAACTCGACTTTGCCGGCGATTCCGGCCAAGCAGAACATCTTTGCGTCTCCCGCTTTGTGCAGTGAGCGAACCGCACGGTCACCTATCTCGGCAATGTCAGCGGCGCCCGAGCATGAGAACATCAGATCTGTATTTCCGAAACATGAGCACTTCGGTCGTATGTTCATTGTCGTTTCCTTTCTTCCTGGAGCGGTTTACGGTGTGGTCCCAGCGTGGACCACGTCCCACTGTTCACGAGCTTGCTTCTGCAACTCGGACTCGACGCAGCCGAAGAACTTGGTGACGCACTTCATGCGAAGGCGATACCAGATCTGGGAGCCACGCCGTTCGTCCTGCACGACCCCGGCCGCCTTCAGCACGGACAGGTGTTTGGAGACCGTGGACATATCAGATCCGACGAGTGCGGTTAAGTCGCAGACGCACCGTTCCGACTGCATGAGTTCATCCACGATGAGCAAACGGGAAGGGTGGGCTAGCGCCTTGAAAACCTTTGCGCGCGCTTCATACAGGGCGAACGTCTTTGCATCCATCACCGATAATGATAGCGCCATTTGGCTAAACCGCCAAGCGTGCAAGTCCGTTGTAGGAGCCAATTCATTTCCGCCTAATTCTCTTCCCCCATTGGCTTGTAGCGCTTTCTCCCAGGGGCGATCGGCGCCGATCGCGGCGATTCCGCGGTCGGGTAACGTCGCTTGACAGCTTCGGCGTCATCTGCAACTCTGGGATCCGTTCGGCAATGCCATCATGATGCGCTTCTCTGTGATCCTGCTTGCTTTCGTCCCGCTGTTCGCGATGGCGCAATTCATCCCCGACAAGCCCGTTACGATCCATCCCGCCGTGTTGAGCAAGGCGGAGCACCAGGGTTCCATCCAGGGCCCGGGCGCAGGTTTGGGCAGCACTCCGCCCAACCTTCCTCCGGAACGCGCGGGGCGAGGAGGACGCGGCGGACGATCGGCCTCGAACGCGCCGGCACCGCCCATCGTCCCACCGAGCGCGCCCGAAATCAGCGCCGCGGGCGGCGCTATCGAACAGTCCGCGCAGGGAACTCGTCCGGCGATCGCGCCGCTTGCTACCTTCGACGGACTCGGCGAAGGCTTCACGGGAACCACCGCAATCGCCGGCGCGGGACGTGGCGGCATCGACATCAGCCTGGCGGTCGGCCCCGATCACATCATCGAGATCCTCAACGGCAACATGGCCGTCTACACGAAGAAGGGCAAGCGCTACCCCACCACGGGAAAGCTGCTCTACGGAGCGGTCCCGAATAACACGGTCTTCACCGGCTTCGGAGTCCGCTGCGGCGTGACCAACAATGCCGATTCGGTGGTGCGCTACGATCAACTTGCCAACCGCTGGCTCATCGTAGTCCCCGTCTTCACCCGCCCGCCGGATAACCCGCAGGGTCCGTACGCCATGTGCTACGCCGTGAGCGCGACGCCCGATCCCTTGGGCCCTTACTATCGCTACGAGTTTCAGCGGCCGCTTTTCCCCGATTACCCGCGTCCCGCGGTTTGGCCGGACGGCTATTACAACCCGACCAGCACCAGCGACAACATGCTCCCGGAAGTGGTCACGCAGAAGCATGACTGCATTGCCGATCGCCAAAACATGTTGAAAGGCCTGCCCGCCACGGAACAATGCGTGATCATCGACGGCGGCGTCTTCTTCCTCAATGCGGACCTTTTCGGCAAACGTCTTCCGCCGCCCGGCGCGCCCAATATCCTCATGTCGACCGGCGGCGCGCAGCTTCTCAAGATCTTCGAAGACGACGGCATCTACTTTTACAAGGTCCACGTGGATTGGAAGGACCCCGGCAAGACAACGGTGTCCCCGCCGCAGAAGATCGCGGTGGCGCCTTACCATTACCTTTGCGACGGCCAGTTGAGCAACTGCGTCTCACAGCCGAATACCGATCGCCGCCTGGATTCGCAAGGCGACAAGCTGATGCAGGGGCTCGTGTACCGCAACTTCGGCGATCACGAATCACTGCTGGCCGAGCACTCGGTCGCGACCTCGCGCCACAGCGGCGGCGTCCGCTGGTACGAGTTCCGCATGAACGGGCAGCGCGACCCCGTGCTCTACCAGCAGTCTACCTACGCTCCCGACGGCTTCTATCGCTGGCTAGCCAGTATGGGGATGGACCGCAAGGGCAACATCGGGATCGGCTATTCCTTCGGCGGCGATCCGAATTATGCGGGCCAGCGATTCGCGGCACGAACGGCCGGCGACCTCAAGGGCCAACTCACCTTCCACGAATCGGTGCTGGCCGAGGGGCAGGCGTCGCAGACGAACAGCCTCCGCTGGGAAGACTACACGAACATCGCCGTCGACCCGTCGGACGATTGCACCTTCTGGTTCGCCGGCAATTACCTGAAGGCCGGCGCCGCGTCTTCCACTACTCGGATTGGCTCCTTCGCAGTCCCCGGCTGCAAGTAAGCGGCTAAAAGTGGGCGACGCGTAGCCCACTTTCGGGGATATGTTTGTTGATAATACGGCACTTACAAGAAAAAAGCGGGCTAAACGTAGCCCGCTTTTGGGTTTTCCCCGGCTTCCGGTGAACTCTCCCTGAATAGATGGTACCGCTCGTACAAGCGGAAACCGGGGTCGCGGGAGGGCGCGAATTTTGGAAGTCGATGGCGGGAAACGGGTTAGGGTATCGAAAATAAATCTGATGTTTGTGTGAATGGGGCCGCACTGCCGCTTGGGGTCGCGGTTATGATCGGTCTCATGCAAGCTCGGTCTATTTCGGTCCGTCGACTGATTGGCCCGTTGTGGGTACTGCTTTTCACGTTCGTGGCAATCGGTGTGTTCTTGCTGCCCTATTACATTCCGGTTTCGGCCAGGGTCGTCTCAGACGCTTTGCGATTCGGATTCAATAACCATGTCGCAATGGCTTCCGTGTTTCTTGGACTCACCGGCGCCACAGTCCTGTCGATGTTCTCGCCGCTGAGGTCTCCGACCGGCTCAAGCTCAACGAGTACCGGACAAATCGGAATAACCTGGCTGCTGGTTTTCTGCGGCATCCAGACCCTTTTTTTCGTGCCTCTCCATTGGCTCGCGGATGGCAATCCCCCGATAGGCGAAGCAGCGTACTTCCTGCCGAGACTCTATTACATGAACCAAGGGCTTCCGCTCTATCGCGGTTTCGAATTTGCGTATGGTCCGGCCTTGGCTTATGTGCCCTTCGTGGCGCAACACTTCCTGGGATTTTCCCCGCAGGGCGCCTACACCTGGAGCGTTTGGTTGTTCGGGGTGGCAGGGTATGGCATTTTATGGGGCATCCTTCGACGGGCGAGGGCCGGACGTTTTACGAAACTTGCCGCTTTTGTTTGTCTCGTCGCGTGGTTCCATATCGGAATCGCGCCACAGTACACTCTACTGCGTTTTCTAAGCGGCCTTGGCGCCTTGGTGCTCGTTGAAGTTGTTACCGAAAACCTGCGAGTTCACTGGGCTGTCTTATCCCTGATTTATCTTGGCCTCACGCTGGGTGCATTCGCAATCTCTCCGGAAATTGGATGCGCATTTATCCCGGGCATTTTGGCGTATCTGATACTGGAGTTCGATTTCGGTCAGAGGTTCATACGGGTCGCGGGCGTTTACGTATTGCTGACGATCCTGGCTGCGAGCATCATCCCTGGCGAGATGTTTCTGTCGCTGCGCGGTTTTGCCGTGGGAGGGAATGCGTTCCCGATCCTGCCGTCTCCCTACATGCTGCTTTACCTGGCGACGCTTTTTGTAGTTGTACCGCCATTGTTGTCCCGCGCATTCTCAATCTTGAGGAGACGCGGCGGGAGACCACTGTCCTGCGGGCCTTTTGGCGAGCCGGCGACGATCGCGTTAGGCGTCACCTCCGTGTGCATGATCCCTGGTGCCCTGGGTAGGGCGGACGTGGGTCATGTTTACTTCTATGGAATCGGCGTATTTTTGCTCGGGATCCTCGGATGCCGGCCTTCCTCCAAATGGTTATTGGGATACAGCATCGCACTCGTCATCGCATTTCAGATTTTTGGTTTCGCCCTGTTATTCCATTTCCAGTTTCCACAATATTTATCCGCGGCGGGACAGAAGACGCTGCGCTGGGTTGAGGCGCACCCAAGATCGCCCCTGTTGGGTTACGCTGAGTCGATTACAGGGGACAAACGGTGGAGCGCATCCTTAGACCGGGCGCGGCATGTCCGGGAACTCAGCCTGGAAACCAACTACTCAGCACTGGCCGGCATCGGCCCTATCTGCGCGAACCCTGGTGATCGGGCCGCTTTTACCGTGCTTGCGCGCCATAACAACCTCAAGCCTCAATATTTCTTTGATTCTTTGAACGTTTTTTCGGACGAGCAGAGGCGGCGCATGCGTACCGACTACGAAAGTTGCCGTTATCTGATCCAGCCGTTCGGTCCCAGAGACAATTCGACCCCGGTGCCCGACAACGAGAATTCCGAGAAGGCCGCCCAAGCGGGAGAATTCCCCCAATTCGTCCAGTGGAATCTCTGTTTTCCGTGGCTGCCTCATCCCATACTGATTCCAGAGCCCGCCGCAACTTCGGAACGACCGGATTTCGTCGTACTCAAGCAAGTAAATGAACGATGGTTCTTGTGGGCCAGACGCGGCACGGTACAAGAATAGACGCAGAGCGGCGTAGCAGTTCGTGTATTCTACCAAGAACCCGTGCGAGCCAGTCCACTACCGGAAGCCAGCCTGCAATGCCTCAGGCGGGCAACTGGCACGCTACTCTCTTCTCATGCCACGCCCGACGAGTTGCAATCGGCAGTGGGCAGCATTTACGAGCTGTTTGCCGGGATCACGCAACTGGCACTGGAGCCGGACCCCACGGGGTCAAGTCCGGGCACGGTACTGCCGGAAGGTCATGCACTCTCTCCGAAGGATGCTGCCGGATGCGTTCTCGACTTCCAGCGGACGAATGTGTTCCTCAAAGGGCTGCTGAGCGCGATCGGTGAAGCGTCCGTTCGATTCCCCGGAGAAACCATCCACGTTCTCTATGCGGGTTGTGGTCCGTTTGCTCCTTTCTGCCTCCTGGCATTACTACAAGTTCCCGCGATCGACGTTCAGTTCACGCTGCTCGATATTCACCAAAGCTCTCTCGACGCAGCCCGACGACTCGCCGAAACGCTTGGTGTGCAGCAGCGAATCCGTGACTATATTCGCTGCGATGCAGCCTCGTATCAGCACGACCCGGGGACTGCCTGCCACATCATCCTGACCGAGACCCTGCAAGCCGCTTTGCGCGGGGAAGGACAGGTAGCCATAACGGCCAACCTGGCGCCCCAGGTGCACGCGGGCGGATTTTTCCTGCCCCAACGAATCTCCATTGAAGCCTGCCTGCTCAACCAGGCCAATGAGCCTGCGAAGGACTGCATCCACCTTGGTCAAATTTTCGAACTGAGCGCGAGAACCGCCGACAACCTAGCGGCGGTCGAGGTTACACTCCCCAAACTCCCGACCGGCGATTACACATTGGCGCTGCTGACTCACATCACGGTTTTCGGCCCCCACAAGCTCGGCCCGGGTGATTCCGGCCTCACCTGTCCGGTGCTGCTCCGGGAGGTTCGCGCGTCCGACTCTCCGGCCATCCTACGGTTCACTTACCAGCGTGGTGTCCGGCCCGGGTTTAACTGGCGGATGCGATCCGGTTCATAGAGCTTCCCGTTCCTCGTGACCTAAAATAGAGTCAGGGAGGTAATCACTCACATGCACGTCTCCCAGAAGCACATTACCGGACAACTCGTGGTCGCATTGATGCTGGCGCTGGAATTCTCGCTGTTTCTGGTGATCTTCCGGTCGGCGTTGTTGCCCCAATGAGTCAAAACGGCCGCGCTATCATTCCAATGAGAGCCAGCCGATGCCTTCCACTGTCACGCTTCGCGACATCTCCTCACCACAGATCCCTACGTCTGTTGCCTACGCCGTCCTCGCTCCCAGCCGGGAGGAGCCGCTGCCGCTCTGTCTGCTCCTGATGGGCGCGGGCGGCACGCGTGATTCCCTGGCGGATCTTCAGCCCTTCTTCGACGGATGGTGGGCCGAGGGCAGGGTTCCTCCGATGGTGGTTGCCACTCCCACAGCCGGCCTGGACTACTACATGGAGGATCCCGCCGGGCCGGTCCGCTGGGACTCCTTCCTGGCCGGCGATTTCATTCCCTACCTCCACTCTGAATTCCACACCAACGGCTGCGCCGTGATCGCGGGCATCTCAGGCGGCGGCTATGGTGCGCTCAAGCTGGCCTTCGCACGGCCCGATCTCTTCGCGGCCGTGGCCGCCATGCAGCCCATGCTTGAGCCGGGCCTCCGCGAATCGGATGTCGGAGCCCGCAACCGCCTGCATCACTCCGCCGGCGGTCCGCCGCAGTTGATCGGCCCCGGGCGCGACTCCGCGCTTTGGGAGTCGAACAACCCCGCGAACCGGGCTCGCGACAATGCGCAGCAGCTTCGCGATTCCGGTCTCGCGATTTACCTGGAGGCCGGCGACCGGGATTTCCTCAACGCCCACGATGGCGCCGAATTCCTCCACCGCGTGCTCTGGGATCTCGACCTCTCGCACGAATATCATCTGGTCCGCGGCGCCGACCACGGCGGACCCACCATGCGTCCGCGTTTGTGCAGAATGTTCGGATGGTTCGGGTCCCTCTGGAATCCGCCGCCGGAGGATGCCGGCGTCGAGCAGAGCGCCATGCTTTGGCTTCAATCCGGGATGCAGGGCAAGCCCCCTGCCGGCGCAACTACCACCAACGCGTTCATCGGCTTCCTTCGCGCCCGGTTCGAACCGCTCCGCGAACGGGCCGCGCAGAGCGATTCCACCACAATCCGCGGCTTCGGCCGGTTCTGACGCCCCAAGAAATGCGCCGGGCTGGTTTTCCGGAGAATCCGCATCGATATGAGACGCGGACTTATTTTTCCGATCGCGGCAATTCTCGTTTTATCCTGCACGGCAACGGATCGCTCGTATCCCAAGAACCTCAGCCAGTACGCACCCCTGGCTGCGTCGCGCGTGTCGACTTTCGGGGAAAGTCCCCTCGAAGAAAGAGTCCATCGCGCGCTGCTCAATCTCTCCTCCTTCGGCGTCTTCGATCACCTGGCATTCAGCGTGAACGGCGCTACGGTGGCGCTGTTCGGCCAGGCGTTTCACCCCTACCTGAGAGAGGATGCGGCCGAGCTGGTCGCGACCCTTCCCGGAGTTGGCCAGGTGGTAGACCTGATTACTTACCTGCCCAATTCTCCCGCGGACAACAGCATCCGCATCGCGGTGTTCAGCGCCATTTACTCGCATCCCCGCATGAGCATTTATTCCACCGTGGGCAGCGGCGGGGCGATCCACATCGTGGTGGATGGCGGCAAGGTATGGCTGGAGGGTGAAGTCGGGTCGAATGTGGACTCGCGAAGGGCATTGAGCCTGGCGAGAGTGCCGGGAGTGGTTGCGGTCACCAATCATCTTACCGTCGGCCATTGAGGAGACTTACACTATTTGGCATGGACCGACGATACTTCCTGAGCTCCGCGGCCGCCGCCGGCGCGGCTCTGCGTTCCCGCGCGCTGGCCAGTGCCAACGACACCGTTCGGGTCGCCTGTGTGGGCTTTCGCGGACGCGGCAAGGACCATCTCCGCGCCTACAGCCAGATGCCGAACGTGGAAATCGCGGCGCTCTGCGACATCGATGAAGCTGTGCTCAACGCACAGGTGGCCGCGATCGAGAAGGCGAAAGGCAAACGCCCCGCGGCTTTCACAGACGTGCGCAAGCTCCTGGAAGATAAGTCGATCGACGCCGTCTCCATCGCCACTCCAAACCACAGCCACACGCTGCAGACGATCTGGGCCTGCCAGGCCGGCAAGGACGTGTACGTAGAGAAGCCCTGCTCGCACAATATGTTCGAGGCTCGCCAGATCGTCGCCGCGGCGCAGAAGTACGGGCGCATGGTGCAGCAGGGCAGCCAGCAACGCTCCGGCGCCGGCCGCATGGTGGTCCAACACATCAAGGAGGGCCTGCTCGGCGATGTCTACATGGCTCGCGGCCTGTGCTTCAAATGGCGCGACACGATTGGACGCAAACCCGTGGAGCCGGTGCCGCCAGGCGTGCACTATGATCTCTGGCTGGGGCCGGCGCCGCAGCACGAATATACCGCGAACCGGCTGCACTACAACTGGCACTGGTTTTGGGCTTACGGCAACGGCGACCTGGGCAACCAGGGAATTCATCAGCTCGATATGGCGCGCTGGGGCCTCGGCGTAAAATATCCGACTAAGATCAGCGCGATCGGCGGCCATTTCCTGTTCGACGACGATCAGGAGACGCCCAACACCCTGACCGCTACATTCGAATTCAACCAGGGCTCCGCGAAGAAGATCATCGTCTTTGAAGTCCGCCACTGGATGTCGAACCACGAGGCCGGCATCGGCGAACCCAAACCTGGCAACACGGTCGGGACCACCTTCTACGGCTCCAAAGGCTACCTCTCGATGTGGGACGAGGATAACCACAAGTACGCTTCCTGGCTGGGCCGCGAGCAGACGCCGGGACCGGGCTCTGCGGCGCCCGAGCTCATGGGGAATCACTGGGCCAACTTCATCGACGCTGTGCGCAGCCGTAAGGCGTCTGACCTGAACGCGCCCATCGAGGAAGGGGCCATCTCCACAACGCTGGTGCACCTGGCCAACATCTCCTATCGCCTGGGACGCACGCTGCATTTCGATGCGGCCAGCTATTCCTGTCCCGGCGACGCGGAGGCCAACCACATGTTTACGCGAGAGTATCGGAAGCCGTTCGTGGTGCCGGAGAAAGTCTGAAGTGGCGCGCTGGTGGGCGATCTTCGCCCTGACACCCCGACTGCTGTTCCCTCAGGCTTCACCGACTATCCGCACCGAAACGCGCATGGTGCAGATCGATGTCGAAGTGCGAGATGGACAAGGGAAGCCGGTCGCCGGCCTCTCGAAGGACGATTTCACCGTAGCCGATTCGGGCAAGCCGCGGGCGATTCAGATCTTCAGCGTGGAAGGGGCGGCCGGAGAGCCGGGCGCCGCTTCGACTGCGATTGCGCTTCCGCCGAATGTCTTCTCCAACCATTCGGCTATTAGCCAGCGTCCCCCTCACTCCACCGTGATCCTGCTGGACGCCATCAACAATTACTGGGACGATTTCGCGTCCGCCCGCGTACGGCTGCTCGCGACATTAAGCAAGCTCACCAAGAGCGAACATATTGCGGTCTACATGGCGACTACTCAGCCCGCCGGCATCACCGTGATCCAGGACTTCACCACCGATCGCGACGTCCTGACGGGAAGCCTCCAAAAGTTTCGGCCGCCGCCGATCAAGCCTGTGCCGGGACCAACGCGCGCGCCGCCGACACCGCCGGCCGAAGAGGACGCCCGACGGCGCAACGCGGTGCTGGACACCATGTCAGCCTTTCGCCTCATTTCGGAGCACTTGGGAAAGCTTCCCGGCCGCAAGAGCCTGCTCTGGGTGACCTCCGGCCTGCCTCCCAAACAAATCCGTGAAATGCCGGAGCCATACGAGAAGGCCGCCGCCGCATTGAATGATGCCGACATCGCGGTGAACGTGATGGATGACGACGGGGTCGGCGATATTCACCGCCGCTGGGGCCGCGAATCCTTCTGGACGCTCCGGCAACTCGCGGACCGCACCGGCGGCAAGACCTGGACGGGGCGGAACGACCTGGAGAATATGCTGACGGAAGCCATCGAGGAGCCGCGGATCACCTACACGCTGGGCTTCTACCTGCCGGACGAAGAACTTGACGACAAGTTCCATCGGCTGGCGGTCCGCATCAACCAGCCGAAACTGAATCTTCGCTACCGGAAGGGATACTACGCGGGCTACACTGCGCCCAAGAAGCGAGAGCCACTGGAGAACGCGCTGCTCGATCCGCGGGATTCGGACGAGATCCCGATCACGGCCGAACTCCACAGCGTGCCAAATGCAATGCTGCGCATTTCGCTTCGGGTCGGGTTGCCGCAACTCTCTCTACACGGGGCAACGGACGAATGGTCCACGACCGTGGAGGTGATGTTCCTGGAGACGAACGCCGCCGGAAATGTCGTCGCCAGGGTAACCGGTGGGAAGGTAATCAAGATGAGTCAAAGCCAGCGCGAACGGTTCGAGCGCGAAGGCATTCCGCTGGCGCACGAACTTAAGGTGATGGAGGGGGCCACGCAATTGGTGATTCTGCTGCGCGATACCGAAAGCGGCAGGACGGGCCGGCTTTCCGTGCCTCTCAAGGCAGCGCCTTGATGCGAATATTGCGGAACTCGACCAGGCTTCCGTGGCCGAGGAATCCGATATGGCCTGCCGTGCGAGCCAGGCCAGGGTGGCGCGCCAGGACTTTGGGCTCTTGCACCATGCTGAGGTCGGCGTTGAGAATGACGACGCCGTTGAGAGTTATCTTAATCCGCCGGCCGTCGGCGACAATCTCCTCTTCATTCCACTCGCCGACCGGCATGCGATATCCGGTGCGGGCGGGAATCACGTCGTAGATGGAGCCGTGATATTGTTCGGGCCGGATCTTGCCCTGGTACATCGGGTCGCCATCGTCGAGAATCTGGATCTCCATGCCCTGATAGGCGGCGTCCCCTTCGTAGGGCGCGCGAATGCCGATGCCGTTGTTGGCGCCGGGGGTAAGCTTAAATTCGAACCGCAGCGCAAAATTGGCGAATTCCTTTTCGGTGAACAGATTGCCTCCGCCATCCGCGGGGCACACGATTCTGCCCTCCTGCACGACATAGCCGGGGCCGTGGCCGCCGACGAGTTTCCATCCACTCAGGGTCTTCCCGTCGAACAGGGGAATAAATCCGGCCTCATCGGCTGCAAGCCCGATGGTAACCGTGATGAGCAGCGCAATGGCGATCTTATGCACAAGATCGAGTTTACTATCTCCCGGGGATTCGACTCGTCAAACGACTCAGCACACAGAGGAGAAGCATGCCCCAAAACCTGCGATTTGCCGCGCGGATGCTCTGGAAGCAGCCCGGCTTCACCACGATTGCGGTGCTCACGCTCGCGCTCGGCATTGGCGCAACGTCCGCCGTGTTCAGCCTGATTCAGGGTGTCCTGCTGGCGCCGCCGCCGTATGACCAGCCGGATCGGCTGATGCTGATCCAATCTGCCCGCACCGACGGCCTGCCCATGGCGAACCCGCAGTTGTGGGCCGCGGCGCAGTGGCAGGAATGGCAGAAACAATCCAAGTCATTCACCTCATTCGCGGCGTACGGGTGGACGTTCAACTTCCTGATCCGGTCTGATGGCAGCGAATCGATGGAGGGAATGTTTGTCACGCGGGACTACTTCCGCGTGGTCGGCCTCAAGCCATTGCTCGGCCGCACCTTCGCCGATTCGGAGACCCGAAGTTCCGCCGGCGCCGGTGATCATTCTCGGGTACGACCTTTGGCAGCGCAAGTTCAACGGCGATCCGCAGATCGTCGGCAAGACGGTCCGGATGAGCCGCCGCGAGGTTCCGCCTACGGTGATCGGCGTGATGCCGCCCGGCGTGCGCTTCCTGCCATCGCCCGGAGCGGCGCAAGAGCCGAACTACAACGTGAACGCGAGCGTGGACTTCTGGCTGCCTGCCGCGCCTTCTCCGGAGCGGCTCAAATCGGCACAGTGGGATGTGGTGGGCCGTTTACGACCCGGCGTCACACCGCAGCAGGCGCAGGCCGATCTCAAGTTGATCACGGCCCGGCAAGCGCAGGTGGAGCACGATTTCGAAGGCTTCACGCCGGTAGCCCAACCGCTGACCGAGGAAATGAATCGCGATGGCCGGCGCATCCTGCTGCCGCTGTTGGGAGCGGCCGGACTGGTGCTGCTGATCGCCTGCGGAAACGTCGCCGCCCTGCTGTTGGTGCGCGGGCTGCAGCGGCAGCAGGAATACGCGATCCGTAGTGCGCTCGGCGTAGAACGTTCGGTGCTCTTCCGCCAGGTCTCCACGGAGAGCCTGTTGCTGGCCGTGGTGGGCGGAGTATTTGGCGTAGGCCTGGGCTTCGGCATCGTCAAGGTCTTCAAGGTGATTGGCGGGCATGCGATCCCGCGGCTGGATGCGGTGACCACGGGTTGGCCGGTGCTGGCCTGCGGATTCGGCGCGGCGATCCTGGCGGCCGGCCTGGCGGGAATCGTTCCCGCTTTGCGAGCCTCGCGGATGGATCCCATGTCGGTGCTCAAGAGCGCCGGGCCGAAGAGCAGCGCCGGGAAGGGCGAACGCCGGCTGCTGCGCGCCGTCACCATCGTACAGACCGCGTTGACCCTGGCGCTGCTGATGGGCGCGAGCCTGCTGATTCGCACCATGGTCAACGTGTCCAATGTCCGGTCCGGCTACAACATGGGGCACATTCTGACGGTGACGGTGACTACCGTGGAGGGCGACGCGCAGGATTTTCACCGCCGCGCCCTGGAAAAGGTGTCGGCGATTCCTGGCGTGCGTAACGCGGCATTCGCGTGGGGAGTGCCCTTGACCGGTAACAACTGGCAGGGCATGGTCGAAATCGAAGGGCAGCCGCCGGCCAGCAAACCGAGCGAGCGCCTCTCGATACCGCTGCGCTCCGTCACGCCGGGATACTTCGATCTTCTCGGTCTGAAAATTGCTGAAGGGCGCGATTTCCGCGCCACCGACGGGCGCAATGCGCCCGGTGTCGGAATCGTGAACCAGGCGCTGGCGGACCGCTACTTTCCGCACGGCACCGCGATCGGGAAGAAGGTCTGGGGACGCGGGCGGGACCAGGCGCCAACGGAGATCGTCGGCGTGGTCAGCAATGGCCGCACCGGCGACCTCACCCAGGCACCCGAGCCCGAGATTTACCTTTCCTTTTGGCAGGCAACGGCGTTTTCCAAACACCTGGTGGTGCGTACGGCGGGAGATCCGCGCTCCGTGATTGCGGCGATCGCCCGCGAGTTGCACGCGGTAAACCCGACCGCCGCGGTGGAAAACATGAAGACGCTCGAAGAGATTCGTAGCGATTCGCTGGCGTCGCGGACCTTCGCCATGCAGTTACTGGTGGGATTTGCGCTGGTGGGAAGTGTGTTGACGCTGGTGGGCATTTACGGAGTGCTCTCGCTCTCGGTGGCGGCGCGGCGGCGTGAGATCGCGATTCGGGCGGCGGTCGGGGCCGAGAAGCGCGACATCCGGAATCTGGTCTTCGCCGAAGGATTCCGGTTGATTGCGGGCGGCGTGCTCGCTGGGATGCTCGCCGCCCTGGTGCTCTCGCGGGTGCTGAAGTCGTTTCTCTATGAAGTGGAGCCCACCGACCCGGTTACGCTGATTGGAGTGGGACTCTTGTTCACCAGCGTCGCGCTACTGGCCTGCTGGGAGCCGACCCGGCGCGCGACCAAGGTCGACCCCATCGAGGCCCTGCGATACGAATGAGGCGTAATAAGAGATCGCTCCCTGACGGTCGCGGCTCGTCGACAGGCCGTTACAGCAGGCGGAAGTTGACTTCGATGGTGGCGACTACCCTTACCGGTTTGCCATCTTTCATGCCGGGGCGGAATCGCCACTTCTTCACGGCCTCCATGGCCTTCTCGTCGAGGCCCAGTCCCAGGCTGTGAAGGACGCGCATGTTTTGCGCCCGGCCGGTGGCATCCACCTCGACATAGAGCAACACCGTGCCCTGGTATTTCGCCTTGCGCGCCTCCTCGGAATACTCGGGTTCGACCTTGGAGAGTAGGGAAGGGGCCGATACTCCGCCTCCCATTCGAAAGACTCCGCCGCCAATGCCGCCGCCTTCACCCGGTCCGAACCCCGGACCTGTCCCCGTTCCGACGCCGCCGCCCTTGCCAGAGCCGATGCCTCCGCCGGATCCCGGTCCGTTTGAAGCGGGCCCGATCCTTCCCAACGGGTCGCCGAACTGAGCCATGTTCACGTTCGGCGGCTGGAGATCGGGCGGCCCGATCAAGGTCGGATCCATCGTGAGCTTCGGGTCGAGATTGGCGACTACCGCCGAGGGAGGCGTGAACTGCTTGAGCGCGAACTGGGGAGCCCGGCCCTTCGAGGCCGGCAGCGGCGACCGGTCGCCGCCTCCACCGCCGCCCGCGGTCCGATCCCTCTTGACGGCGGCCTGCGGCTGATAAGCCGACAGGTCAGGCGCCACCAGCGACACCGGATTGATCTTGCGTCTCACGGTCGGCGTGAGCGCCACGGTAAACACCAACGCCGCGAATGCCGATTGCATCGCCACCGACATGACCCACGACTTCTTCTGCCGCCCGTACTGTCCCCAAATATTGCTCACCAGCACCGGCTTGGAGGTGATGTCCAGCGGCGGCGGCTCGGGTTGAAACAGGTCGCGGAGTCCGCTCCACAGAGAGCGGTACCACGGCACATCGATGGCGGCCGGCAGTAACAACCGCTCCAGATGGCCGGAGGCCGGGATCACCGTCCAGCGCAGTTCCGCGGCGCGATCCTTGGCGCTCACCTGATCGCTCCAGGTGCGTACGGCCCCGCGAAAACCTGAGAGGGGCAGCGCGAGGCTCGCGATTTTGGCCTGGCATGCCGCGCATTCTTCCGCGTGTTTGCGTTCTTCCACAGTGCTGTCGCCGATGAGGTACATAAGAACTCCTTGTTCAGAAAAATGTTCAGAAAAATGTTCAGAAAAATGTTCAGAGAAATGTTTGCTCATTTCGTTGCCTCCAGCCTGGCGCGTACCGAATGCAGCGCCCGAAAGAGGTGTGCCTTTACGGTGCCTTCCTTCATCCCCGTGACTTCGGCGATCTCCAGAAGGTCCATGTCTTCCACAAACCGGAGCAGAAAGACCGTCCGCTGCCGCGCGGGCAGATGCGCCGCGGCGGTCCAGATTGCCTGTACCTGCTCCCGGATCAATACTCCGGCTTCCGGAGACTGCTGCCGGTCCGCGAGGGAGTTCCCGAGATCGGCAACATCCGTGTCGGAGTGCAGCGACCGCCTCCAGAACTTCAGGCGGCTGCTGGACTCGTGATTGCGCACCAGGTTCGCCGCGATTTGCATGAACCAGGTTGCGATGCTGGACGCTCCCCGAAACTGGTCGCGCGCCTGGTACGCACGTATAAAACAGTCCTGCGTCAGGTTCTCCGCGGTTTCCCGGTCGCGCAATGACGCCAGGATGAAGCGGAAGACTCGCGGCCGGTGGAGCCGCACCAGGGAATCGAAATCCTCGGGCTCATTGGCGCCTGAATCACTGCCCACCCTCGCCAGCCTCGACGAACGCGCTCGTTCCATTCGAAGGTATAGACCGATTTCGCGGGGCTTGGGTTTACACGCAAAGTGGGAAAGTGCGCAATAACTGAAGCGGCGTGGATGCGGCGCGCGCGGAGAAGCCACCTGAAAGGCGGGGCTGCAACCAGGATTGGCTGCCCCACAAAACTGATAGTGTTCAGAGCCCGTAGGCTTCGGCTGCGGTCCCGCCCATGATGCGCTCCTGCTCCGACTTCGACAGCCGGCCGATTGCGTTCTGCACGGTGCCGAACCAGCGCGCGTAGTCACCGGCCAGCAGCATCACGGGCCAGTCCGACCCGTACATTACGCGCCGCGGACCGAATGCCGCCAGCACCACATCGATGTACGGCTGCAGACCCTCCGGCGTCCAGTGCCTCGGGTCGGCCTCCGTCACCATACCCGAAAGCTTGCAGTACACGTTCTGCCGCTTCGCCAGTTCCCGCATATTGCGATCCCACGGCGCCAGGATCTTGTCCTTGATCCGCGGTTTCGCCACATGATCCAGAATGAAGGTCTGATTCGGGTGACGGTCCACGAACTCGATCGCCGCCGGCAGATGACGCTCGAAGATCAGGATGTCGAAGCGCAGTCCGTACGCGCGCAGTTCGCGCACACCTTCGTTGAAATCCTTGCGCAGGATATATCGCGGGTCGGCCTCATCCTGAATCACGTGGCGCACTCCGCGCAACCTCTTGTTGCCCGCGAACCTGTCCAGATGCTTCTTTACTTCCGCGCCTTCGGTCAGCGGCACCCAGCCCACTACGCCGCGAATCAGCGGATGCTCCGCGGCCAGCCCGAGCAGCCAGTCGGTCTCCTCCAACGTCTGCCGCGCCTGCACCGCCACCGTACCCTCGATGCCGAAATGGTGCATCAGCTCTTCCAGATTCTGCGGCAGGAAATCGCGCCGGATCACGCGCATCTCCGGAGTGATCCAGCCGTAATCCGCGGTGCTGTACTTCCACAAATGGTGATGGGCGTCGATCAGCATAGGTAAGGTCAATGATACAACCGGCCGCCGGAGATGCCGACCCGGCATGGTAAGATCGGCAATTCCCATGACCCGCACCAATCTTCTGCAATTGCTCCCCGTTTGCGTGCTTGCGACGGCAGTCGCCTGGCCGCAATCCGCGCCCAAGCTTCCGCCGCCCGTCGTCTCCACCGCACCGCCCAACCCGCCAAAGATCATTGCGCGCCCCGAAGGCGCGGAAATTCACATGCCCAAGGGCTTCGCGATCGAGGAATTCGCCGCGGGTTTCACCCGCCCGCGCTTCATGGCGCTGGGACCGGGCGGCGAAGTGCTGCTCAGCGATTTCACCCCTAACGGCAGCGTCTGGGTGCTGGCCGGTAAGCAACAGAAGAAATTGATCGAGAACCTTGACCGGCCCTACGGCATCGCGTTCTCCAAGGGCTTCCTCTACGTGGCCGAGACCACCTCGCTCAAACGTTACCCGTACAACGCAAAGACCATGACCGTGGGCGCCGGACAGGAAATCGTTTCCATGAAGGACATGGGGACGGGGCACGTCACGCGCACCGTACTCTTCAACCGCAAGGGCGATAAGTTGTCTCTCGCGGTGGGATCCTCCGCCAACGTAGTCACGGGCGACCCCGAAATGCGCGCCGCCATCAACCGCTACAACCCCGATGGCACGGGCCACGAAATCGTCGCCAGCGGATTGCGTAATCCCGTCGGCCTCCGCACCTATCCGGGCACCGATGAGATCTGGGCTTCCGTGGAAGAGCGCGACGGTCTTGGCGACGGACTGGTTGCCGACTACTTCACCCACATCCGCGAGGGTGGCTTTTACGGCTGGCCGTATTCCTATCTCGGCTCCAATCTCGACCCTCGCATCACTGACGATCACAAGGAACTGGTCGCGCGCGCCATCGTGCCCGACGTGATTCTTCAGCCCCACACCGCCGTGCTGGACTTCGTTTTCTATGCGGGAAAGCAGTTTCCCGCTGAGTACCGCAACGGCGCTTTCCTGGCCAACCATGGATCCTCCGGCAGCGCACAGCGGCTGGGCTACTCCATCACGTTCGTTCCCTTCAAGAACGGCAAGCCCGCAGGCCCGGCGCGCGACTTCGCAACCGGCTGGATGCTGGCGCCCGATAAGGCCGAGGTCTGGGGACGACCGGTCGGATTGCTCGAGATGCCCGATGGCAGCCTGCTACTTTCCGACGACGGCGGCAAGAAGGTGTGGCGGATTTCCTATCGCGCGAACTGATGGAGGGCGAAGATATTAGATCGCTCCCTTACTTTACGGTCGCGGTTCGCCGAGCTGCGCGCGTAAGGAAGCAACGGTGGTGGAACTAGCCGAGAGAACGCGCCAGCCAGCGTGCGATATCCTGCTTCGGCTGCGCGCCAACCAGGCGGTCCACTTCACGGCCGCCCTTTATCAGCAGCAGCGTCGGAATGCTTTGCACGTTAAAGCGCGCCGACACACCGGGGTTGTCATCGACATTGATTTTGGCCACTCGCAGCCGCCCGGCCATCTCCGCCGCAAGCGCTTCCACCGCGGGAGCCACCATGCGGCAGGGGCCGCACCAAGGCGCCCATAAATCCACCAGCACGGGCAGCGTGGACTGCTCCACCACCGCCGAGAAGGTCGCGTCCGTGACCACCGTCGGGCTATTATCGAGCGGCAGCGCCGCCTTGCATTGTCCGCAGACCGGCTGTAACCCCTGCGCGATTTTCTCGCGCGGTACGCGGTTCGTCGCACCGCATGCGGGACAACGGATCAGACCCGGTTCAGCCACCCTTTCAGTGTGACATGACGAATCTTGGCACGTCGACTGCTCATCAGGTCGGTAGGAGGTGAATCGTGAAAAGCAGCGTATTGCCAGTCACAGCCGCAGGTGTGATCACGGACTATGAGGTGGTGACGGCGACCCGGATCGCCGACTTGCAGGATAAAGTTCGCGAGATGATCCGCGACGGCGCGCAGCCTCTCGGCGGAATCGCCATGCTGCACGAAGAGGAGTCCGGAGAGGGTAGACTCCACATGGTGTTCGCGCAGGCCATGGGTCGATAATCGCGGCGTTGACGTGGGATACAATCGGTGTCCATGCGGCACCCGTTGTTGTCCATCGCGTTGTTTGGCGCAGCCACCTTGTTCGGCGCGGCGCTCGATCAGAAAGACGTCGTCTACGCCCATCCTGATGGGCGGCCGGTGAAGCTCGACCTTCATGTGCCCGACGGGACCGGACCTTTCCCCGGGGCGATTCTCATTCACGGCGGCGGTTTCGATGAAGGCAGCAAGAGCACGAACCCGCGCCCGCTGTTCGAACCTCTAACCAACGCCGGCATCGCGTGGTTCAGCATCGATTACCGGATGGCGCCCGAGTTCCGGTTCACGCAGGCCAATGAAGATGTGGTCAGCGCAATCAGGTGGCTCAAGGCCAATGCCTCTACCTACCACGTGGATACCTCGAGGATCGCGCTGATCGGCGAATCCGCGGGTGGTTTTCTGGTCAACTACGCCGGTACTCATGAAACTGCGGAAACGCGCGTCAAGGCGGTCGTTGATCTGTATGGCCCCGTCGACTACGGTAAGCTCGCCGAAGAGCGCCGCGACCATCCCGAACGCTTCAACATGACCAGCATCAACCGCCACGCTGCCAATGGCGGGGGCATCCACTTCTTTGGCGCGGAGCAACTCGATTCCGCGGGTCTCACGAAGCTCCATGGAATCTCGCCGATCTTCGCGGTGCACAAGGGCATGCCGCCGTTCCTCGCCATCCACGGCACAAAGGACGACCAGGTCACGTTCGGCCAATCGGTCGCAATGTGTGATGCGATGCACAAAGTCGGCGCGGTCTGTGAACTCATCCCCATCGAAGACGGCGGCCACGGCATGAGCGGCTGGAAGGCGCCAGAGATGCAGCACTGGAAAGGGGAGATGATCGCCTGGCTGAAGAAGGCGTTCGAAATGAAGTAGCGCAGTACATAGGCAACGTTTAGTATCATTAAGTTGTAATGTCCCAGCGGGAAACAATGGTGGCCCCGCCGGTTGGGTTTTCGCCCGATATCCTCCGCAAGCTCTCAGAACTGGAGACGGCCGTCGGCGCGGCGATTCGCGGCAAGCCCGAAGTCGTACGACTCTCACTCGTCTGCCTGCTCGCGCGCGGTCACCTGCTGATCGAGGACGTTCCCGGCGTCGGCAAGACCACTCTCGCTCAGGCGCTGGCGCGCTCGGTCTCCTGCCGCTTTCACCGCCTGCAGTTTACCAGCGACATGCTGCCCAGCGACGTCCTCGGCGTCACCATCTATAACGCGCACGCCGAAGCCTTCGAATTCAAACCCGGCCCCATCTTCAGCAACTTCCTGCTGGCCGACGAAATCAATCGCACGACGCCCAAGACGCAATCGGCACTGCTCGAAGCCATGAACGAAAGCCAGGTCACCATCGACGGGCACTCGCATTCCCTGCCGCGTCCCTTCATGGTGATCGCCACGCAGAATCCGGTGGAGCACCACGGCACCTATCCGCTTGCCGGAATCGCAGCTCGACCGCTTCCTGATGCGCCTGCGCATCGGCTATCCGGACGCCGCCAGCGAGCGCCAGATTCTGCGCAATCGCGAACGCGAGAATGACCCCGCCGGCGCAATCCGGCCTGGTGCGCCGACGACGTTCTGCAATTGCAGGACACCGTCCACCGCGTCACGGTCGACGAAACGCTGGTCGATTACATGCTCGCCATCGTGGAGCGTACGCGCACCCACGAATCGCTGGCTCTCGGCGTGAGCCCGCGCGGCAGCCAGGCGCTCTTCCGCGCCGTGCAGGCGCTGGCGCTCATCGAAGGCCGCGATTATGCCATCCCGGACGACGTCAAGCGCCTGGCGGCGCCGCTGTTCGCGCATCGCGTGGTGGTCAACACGCGCACCACGCTCGCGCAGCGCCGCGGCGAGACCGGCGAGCGCATCATCGAAGAAATTCTCAGCCAGGTGGAAGTCCCCCTGTAGAAATCGCTCCCTATTATGAAAACAGCAATCATCGGCCTGCCCATGACGGGCAAGACCTCCCTCTTCACCATTCTGACCGGCGTGCACAGGAGACGCGCATCGGCTCCACCGCGGCGCGCACGGGCGTCGCGCAAGTTCCCGACGCCCGCCTGGAGGCGCTCGGCAAGCTGTTCGAGCCGCCCAAGGTCACCCACGCCACGGTGGAATACGTGGACATGCCTTCCATCTCCAAAGAGACGCTGCGCGACGCCGGCAGTCATGGCCAGCCTGCGCAACGTGGACGCCTTCGCCCACGTGCTGCGCCTGTTCGCCTCCGACACGATCCCGCACGAGAAGGGCTCGGTCGACCCGGTCCGCGATATGGAAGACCTGGAGACGGAACTCATCCTCAGCGATTTCGCGGTGCGTGGAAAAGCGCCTGGAACGGCTGGAGAAGGACCGCAAGAAGATCAAGAATCCGGAGCTCGATCGCGAATACGAGCTGCTGGTGAAGTGCAAAACGTTGATCGAAGACAATCAGCCTCTGCGCCAGCTCGAACTCGATGCCGAGGACGAGAAACGCATCCGCGGCTTCCAGTTTCTTTCGCAGAAGCCGATGCTCTACGTGCTGAACCTCGGCGAGGAAGACGCAAGCCGCCTGCACGAGCGCGAAGAGGAATATCGGAACGGCCCGCTCGCCGGCCGTGCGCGCACCGCCGTCACCGCCGTCTGCGGGAAGATCGAAGCGGAACTCGCCGAACTGCCGCGCGAGGAGCAGCGCGAGTACCTGGCCAGCTACGGCCTCAGCGAATCCGGCCTGGAGCGCCTGATCTCCGCGACTTACGCACTCCTCGGACTGATGAGCTTCCTGACTGCCGGCGAAGACGAGTGCCGCGCCTGGACCATCCCCATGCACAGCACCGCCGTGAAGGCCGCGGGCGCGATTCACTCCGATTTCGAAAAGAAATTCATCCGCGCCGAAGTGGTCAACTGGCAAGACGCTGATCGATCTGGGCGGCTATCCCGGCGCGCGCGACAAGGGCCAGCTGCGCCTCGAAGGCAAGGAATACATCGTCAAAGACGGCGACGTCCTCGTCATCCGGCACTCGTAGGTACCGAGCGCTTGCTCACGGCCCCAGTCACCGACTTGATAAGATGAGGTGACAGAGTGAATCCAGCTCTGACGGGGCATTATGAATTCCAGGCTCACAGTCGATGACGACGGACGAATCCAGCTTCCAAAAGGGCTGCGCGATGAGTTACATCTCGGGCCTGGCGACACGCTGGAACTGGAGAGTGCCGGCGAGCAGATCACTCTGCGACCCTCGCGAAGCGTTCCCAGCCTTGGCAGAGAGCACGGCGTCTGGGTCTTCCGAACCGGCGAACCGCTACGCGCCTCCTTCACCGAAGAAACGCTGCAAGAGATTCGCGAGGAACGAGACCGACACCATCTCGGTATGGATGAATGAAGGTATTTCTGGATACCTCGATCCTGGTGTCCGTGTTCTACGGCGACCATGAACACCATAATCCCAGCTTCGAGTTATTTACCCAATTCAGCAAAGAGGATGCCTGTTGCGGCGCACACAGCTTGGCTGAAGTATATTCGACGCTGACCCGAATGCCCGGAAGGCATCGGGTGACCGGCGATCAGGCCATACTGTTCATGGAAGACATTCTGGAGCGGCTCACGGTGGTGGCGCTCACTTCGAATGAATATGCGGACGTGCTGCGTTCCTTCGCGGCTCTCGGCGTGGTAGGTGGCACGATCTACGATGCGCTGCTCGCCGGATGCGCGATAAAGGCTAACGCCGATCTCCTGTACACGTGGAATATTCGCCACTACGGCCAATGCGGCCACGATGTTGTGCGCCGATTAAGAAGGCCGGGAGACGCTTGACCTCTATCGCTCTCTACGTCACCCTCTCCGCCACCAGCCCGAAAATCGCGATCGCGGTGCACAATAGCGCGAACCAATCGCCAAAGCGCGTATAGATCGTCTGCGAACTCTCGTAGCTAAACCCGGTGTACGACGTCGCCTCCTGGAACGGCGGGAGCGTGCCGCGCAGTCGCCCGGCCGAATCGATGGTGGCCGTGATGCCGTCATTGGTGGACCGCAGGATCCATCGCCGGTTCTCCGCCGCGCGCATGCGGACCATGTTCAGATGCTGCACGCGCGCGGCGCTCTTGCCGAACCATCCGTCGTTCGAGATGTTGAACAGCACTTCCGCGCCCCCCGCCGCGAATTTGCGGACGAAGCCGGGGAACACGCTCTCGTAGCAGATGAACGTGCCGATCTTGTGAGCTGCCCACGGGCGACACGCGAGACCACCACGCGTTGCCCGCCGCGAAGTCGCCCACCTCGGTCGAAATCTTGTTGGCGGCCAAGCCGAACGGCCACGGCACGAACTCGCCGAACGGCACCAGGTTCACTTTGTCGTAGCGGCTGACCGGCGTGCCCTCGGGCGAGACCAGCGCCGCCGAATTCAGCGGCGCGCCGCCCGGCGTGTGCGCCACGATGCCCAGCCAGCACATACGCGTTCGCGGTCCGCGCCAGGTTGTCCACGTAGCCGCGAAGGACGGGATCCTCGAAGTAATAGAGCGGCGCCGGAACCTCCGGCCACACGATGATCGAGGGCGGCTGCCGGGCTCGGCGAGCGCCCCGCGCAGCGAGAGCATGACCTGGCGGCGCTTCATTGCGTCGACGCTCTCCGCGGTCCACTGCTCGGTCTCCGAGATATTGGGCTGCAGCAGCAGCGCCGTCTCGCGGCCGCGCTCCGCGCGGCAGGCATCTGCGGCAGCAGCGGCAGAAGCAGGATGGGCGCGAGCCAGAGCAGTTCCACGCGCGGCCGGCGCATGCACCGCCAGCGCCAGCGCCGCCGCCATCAGGGCGAACACGAACGAGATGTCCGTACACGCCGGTGATACGGCGCGAGGCGCATCGGGATCGCCCATATCGATCCCGGCGTTGCCCAGCGCCAGCCACGCGAAGCCCAGCGACCCGTGCGTCACTTCGACCGCCACCCAAAGCGCCGCCACCGTCGGAGCGGCCCACCAGCGCCGCATCAGCATGCCGGCGAGCGCGCCGAACACGCCCAGGTGGATCGCCTTGGCCACGCAGAACAGCAGGAACACCGCCCAGCCCGCCGCGTCGCCCGAGCCCGCCGTGAAAGGAGAGCACGAACTGAATCCAGTAGCAGACGCCGAACCAGTAGACCACGCCCGCCGCCCAGCCCAGCAGGAACCGGCGCGGCCAGCGCGGCTCGCGCGCCATCGCCACCAGCAGCGGGGTCAGCGCCACCGGCGCAAACCAGACGATGGAGAATTGCGGAAAGGTGAGAATCAGCAGCGCCGCCGAAGCCAGCGCCAGCAGCCAGTTCAGCACGACTCCCGCTGTGCGCCTCCTCGCTGACCAGGTCGGCCATGTAGGAACTGCGCACCAGCGGTCCGCTGAACACTGCCTTGAAACCGAGGGCCAAACCGTAGTCGCGATACTCTTCGAACTGCCGCGGCTCCACGAATTCCGCGACCGGCAGGTTGCGCCGCGTGGGCTGCAGATACTGTCCGATGGTCGCGACGTCGCGTGCCCGCCGCGCGCAGGTCGCGCAGCAGCGTGCGCACTTCGTCCGGGCGTCTCGCCCAGCCCCACCATGAATCCCGATTTCGTCAGCACGCCGGCCGCGTGCGGCGCGCGAACGCCAGCACGTCGAGCGACTGCCGGTAGTCCGCCTGCGGACGCACGCGCGAGTACAGGCGCGGCGCCGTTTCCATGTTGTGATTGAAGACGTGCGGGCCGGCGTCCAGCACGCGCGCCACGGCGTCGAGGTCGCCGCAGAAATCGGGCGTCAGCACTTCCACGCGCGCCTCGGGCAGCGCGCGCCGCACTTCGCGCACCGTCTCCGCGAAATGGTGCGAGCCGCCGTCCGCGCAGGTCGTCGCGATTCACGCTGGTGATCACCACGTAGCGCAGTTTCATCTCGCGCGCCATGCGCGCCACGTTGGCCGGCTCGTTCGGCGTCCAGCCGCACGTCGTGCTTCCGGGGGTTCAGCTTTTGGACGCTGCAAAATCCGCAGCCGCGGGTGCAGCGCTCGCCCAGAATCATGAAGGTGGCCGCGCCGCGGTGGAAGCACTCGTGGATGTTCGGGCAGCGCGCCTCTTCGCACACGGTGTGCAGTTTCAGTTCGCGCAGGCCGCGCTTCAGGTGATTCAGCGATTCGAAATGCGTCTTGCTCCGCGCGCCCATTCGGGCAGGCGGGGACGTTGGCGGCGCGCGGTGCGGCGCCGCCAATCTGTACCAGCGAATCAATCACGCTTGTACCGCACCGGGCTGGAATCCGGCAGTTTCCAGCTCCGTCTTGGCGCGGCCCAACGAGGGCGTGTCGGCGTACGGCCCCACCAGCACGCGCGTGAGGTTGTTGGTGCCCGGCGTCAGGGACACTTGAAAGCCCTTGTCTTTGAGGGTCTGCCGCATGGCCTCGGCCACTTCCGGCTTGACCGCGAGCACCTGCCAGTACGATCCCGGCGGCAATTCCGACGACGGCAACGATGCCCGTGGTCGGGCGGCGGCGCCGCGGGCTTGTCGCCGGCGGGGCCGCGCCGCCGGTTGCGACGCCTGGGCGGGCTGCGTGGTGGGCTGCGGGTGTTGAGTCCGCGGCGGCGGCTTGTGTCGCGCCGCTGCCGGCGCGGGCGCGGGCGATACCGGCGCCGGCGACCGGCGATGCAGGCTGCGGCCGCGAATCCGCCGCGGTCGTTGCCGGCGCGCTCGCGGCTCGCGCCTTCCGACGCCAGTCTTCGCAGGCCGCTGCGTGTTCTGTCCCACTACGTACCCCATGGCGAACGCTACCGCGAACAGCAGTACCACAATAAAGAAGCCGCTCAGCAGCTGTTTGTTGCCTACTACCAGTTCGAACTCGCCGGTCTCGTTGTTTCTCATGTTTTAGGATTTCCCGTGCCGGGCGTCCCGCCGCTTCGCCAGCTCGCTCCAGCGCCCGCCCCAAAGAAGTTAGTATATCGAGTGGCAAGCGGGAAAACGATGGTGGTATTCTTCTCCGCGCCGATCTCCACCAGCGTCTGCAGGTATCGCAATTGAATCGCGGCCGGCTGCTTCTGGATCACTTCCGCCGCCATGGCCAGCTTCTCCGCCGCCGTGTACTCGCCTTCGGCGTGGATGATCTTGGCGCGCCGCTCGCGTTCCGCCTCCGCCTGCCTGCGCCAGCACGCGGATCATCTGCTCCGAGAGGTCCACCTGCTTGACCTCCACCATGGTCACCTTCACTCCCCATGTGCGAGGTGTGCTGGTCGAGAATGGATTGCAGCCGCACGTTGAGCTTCTCGCGCTGGCCCAAGAGCCCGTCCAGGTCCACTTCGCCCAGCACGGAGCGCAGCGTGGTCTGCGCCAGTTGCGACGTTGCGTACTGGAAGTTCGTCACCTCGATCACCGCCAGCCGCGGATCGATCACGCGGAAATAGATCACCGCGTTCACCTTCACCGTGACGTTGTCGCGCGTCACCACGTCCTGCGCCGGCACCTCGAGCGTGTCGATGCGCAGCGAGACGCGCACCATGCGGTCCACCGGCGCGAAGACAAAGATCAAGCCCGGGACCCTTGGGCTCGCTGCAGCAATCCGCCCCAGCCGGAAGATCACGCCGCGTTCGTACTCGCGCAGAATCTTGATCGAGTTCAGCAGCCAGATTCCAACGATGATCACGAAGATCAACAACACCGGACTCAGGTCGTTCATGGTCGTCTCCTCAATCCGCAACGGGTTCCACCGTCAGTTTCAGCCGGTCGATGGCCGTCACCTTGACGCGCGCGCCCGCGGCTCACCGGCTGCACCGCGACCGCGTCCCAATACTCGCCGTGGACGAACACCTTGCCTTCGGGCGCCAGGTCGGTCAACGCCTGGCCGATCTGCCCGATCATGCCTTCGCTGCCCGGTCTCCACTTTGTTGCGCCGCGCGCGCACCGCGATGGTCAGCAGGAACACCGTGATCGCCGAAAACGGCAGCGTCAACCGCCAGCGCCGTGCTCCAGTGAATGCGCAATTCCGGCACCGGGCTATCCACCAGCATCACCGCGCCCAACACCATCGCCACGGCGCCGCCCGCTCCCAGAACGCCGTGCGAGGTGAATTTCACCTCCAGCACGAACAGCGTGAAGGCCAGCAGCAGCAGCGCCGCGCCCAGCCAGTTGATCGGCAGCACCGAAATCGCCGATAGGCCCGAGCAGCACCAGAATTCCGCCGAACACTCCCGGAGCGATCAGCCCCGGGCGAGGAGAACTCGACGTAGATGCCCAGCGCGCCGATCACCAGCAGGATGAGCGCGATGTTCGGGATCCGCGATCGGCCGAGATGATCTGCTGCCGCCGGGTGCGCTGGTACTCCACGATCTCCGCGCCCGCGGTGTGCAGCGTGGTGACGGTGCCGTCGAAACGCGTGACGGTGCGCCCGTCGAGCGCGGCCAGCAGTTGGCGGTCGCCCGGCGCGATCAGATCCACCAGTTTCTGGTCCAGCGCCTCGCGGTCCGTGAAGCGATTTGCTTTCGCGCACGGCGGTTTCCGCCAGGGCGCTGTTGCGCCCGCGCTTCTCGCAGATGCTGCGCAGGTAGGCGGCGGCGTCGTTCTCCACCTTCTGCTTCATCACGGGATCCATCTCGCTGCCCAGCAGGACGGGGTGCGCCGCGCCGGTGGCGGTGCCCGGCGCCATCGCCGCCACATCGCCCGCCTCCAGGATGAAAGAATCCCGCCGATGCCGCGCGCCCGCCGCTCGGCGCCACATAGGTGACCACCGGAATCGGCGACGCGACGATTTTTTCGATGGTGGCGCGCATCGCATCCATCAATCCGCCGGGTGTGTTGAGACGGACCAGGACCAGCGATGCATTTTCGCTCTTGGCTTGCGCGAGTGCGCCGTCCACAATTTCGGCGGTGATGGGATGGACCATCCCGTCCACGTCCACCGCGACGACTTTCGGTGACGCGCCGACGGCCTGTGCCGCCAGCGCCAGCGCCAATGTCAAACCGCGCGTAGTTGCACAATCTACCTCAAATATACACCCATCGGACACAGGCGGTCTGAAACCTCGCGCACGTCGATATGCCGATCTGACTTATGCCGTTTGCACGGCGAAAACTCCCTTGGTAATTCAAACGATAGAAACTTTTGATGCGATTGTAATCGGTCGGATCGTTTAAAATGGATGAGGACAGATCCCGTTATCAGAAAGCAAATAATACTATGGCAAGAAAGCGTAATTCCGAGAACAAAGTCGTGATCTCAGGCGCAGCCGCACCCGCACCGGCTCGCCGCAAGTCCGCCAGCCCCGAAGCGTGTCACACGTCCCGCTGTAGAAGTTTCCAACGCACCTGAGTCCGAAGCAGTTACGTGTGCGCCAGTCTGTCAACGCCGAATCTTACCAGTCGAAGCCGTAGCCGAGCTTGGCGTACTCGTATTGGGAAGCACGCGGATGTCAGGGCGGCTCCCCCGAAGCAGACTGGCTCCGCGCCGAGCAGGAACTCCGCGCGTTACCTCAAGTAGTTCTCCGCTTATTTGTACTTTCTCAGGACGGCCAGCAGCCGTCCCTGAATCTGCACATCCCTTGCAGGAACTAATATCGGTTTGATGCGCGGCATTGGCCGGCTGCAGTCGCACCATGTCTCCCGCTTCGCGATAGAAGCGCTTCAGGGTTGCTTCGCTGCCCGCCACCAATGCCACCACGATATCGCCGTCGCGCGCCTGCGTGACGCGCTCGAGCAGAATCATGTCGCCGTCGCAGATGTGGTCGTCGATCATCGAGTTGCCGCGCACTTCGAGGGCGTACGTGTCTCCGTCGCCCGCGAAATCGGCGAAGTGCAGCACTTCGCGCTGCTCCACCGCTTCCAGCGGCGCGCCGGCCGCGATCCGCCCGAGCAGCGGGATCTCCGTCACGGCGGCCTTGGGACGCCGCTGCTCCTGCACGTATTTCGGCGTCAGTTCCAGCGACCGGCTCTGATTGAATCCGCGCTTCAGATAGTTCTTCGCCTCGAGCACCGAGATATGCTTGTGCACCGTGGCCAGCGATGCCAGTTCGAGCCCGCGGGCGATTTCCTCAAAGCTCGGGCAGTAGCCATTCTCGTCCACGAAATTGGCGATGAAATCCAGCACCTGCTTTTGCCGCTTCGTCAGTGCCATGCGAAACTCCTGCGATCCATTGTGGGCGAACAAAAAGTGAAAATCAAGCGAAATCAACGCGCTGAACTAAACCCAGCCCAATCTCGTATAATCAGCCAACACCATGCTCGAGGTCAGTGGGCTCCACAAACGCTATGGCGATCTCGTCGCTGTCGACGAAGTCTCCTTCACCGCGCATCCCGGCGAAATGGTCGGACTCCTTGGCCCCAACGGCGCCGGCAAGACCACCACCGTCTCCATGATTGCCGGCCTGCTCCGCCCCGACCGTGGTGAAGTGCGCATCGGAGGTGGCGTCGTCCGCACCGAGACCGATCCCGTGAAGCGCCGCCTCGGCCTGGTGCCTCAGGATGTCGCCCTTCACGACGAACTCTCCGCCCACGAAAACCTCGCCCTCTTCGGCGCCCTCTATAGCCTGCATGGCAAGCCCCTCGCTATCGCCATCGATGCCGCGCTCGATATCGCCGGTCTTGCCGACCGCGCCAAAGATCGCGTCTCTACCTTCAGCGGCGGCATGAAGCGCCGCCTCAATCTCGCCGCCGCGCTGCTCCACGCCCCCGCCATCCTCCTGCTCGACGAACCCACCGTCGGCGTCGACCCGCAGAGCCGCAACGCCATCTTCGCCAACCTCGAGGAGCTGAAGCGGCAAGGCAAGACGCTCGTCTACACCACCCACTACATGGAAGAGGCGGAGCGCCTCTGCGACCGCATCATCATCATCGATCACGGCAAAGTCATCGCCAACGACACGCTCGATGCTGTACGCCGCCTCGTCCCCGGCGTCAACATCCTCGAGATCGGCGTTGAAAATCCGGGCGTCGATGGCTGGATGGCCGGCCTCCGCGCGCTCGCCGGCGTAACCGCCGTGGAATGGAACACCGACGGCCTTCGCGTTACCGTGAATCACCTGCTCGACGATTCGCCCGGCGTCCTTCTGTGGCTGCGCAACAACGGCTATCGCTGCTCCCACATCGCCAGCCAGCGCGCCGATCTCGAGACCGTCTTCCTCACCCTCACCGGAAGGAGTGTCCGCAACGCATGAGCTACCTCGCATTCCAGGCCCTGGTGCGGCGCGACCTCCGCCTGTTCTTCATGGATCGACGCGCGGTCACGATGAGTTTCGTCGCCCCCATCGTCATCGGCAGTTTCTTCGGCTACATCTTCGGCGGCGTCAACAGCAATAGCCAGCCATCGAAAATCTCCGTCGCCGCCATCGACCAGGATGGCAGCGCGATCTCCAAGCGCATCGTCGCCGCCCTCGCCGCCGACCCTGCGCTCGATGTCAGCCCCCGGGAGCTCGATGGAGCGCGTGCCGCCATCAAAAGCGGAAAACTGAGCGTCGCCGCAGCCATCCCCAAAGGCTTCGGCGAGAACGCGGCGCGCTCCTTCTTTCGCAGCCAAAACAAGCCCGAAGTCCAGTTGCTCTACGATCCCTCCCACGCTGCCGAATTGCAGATGGTACGCGGTATGCTCACCCAGCACGTCATGGAAATCGTAAGCAGTGAAGCCATCAGCGGCACCGGTTCGCAGAATTATCTCGCCGAAGCCAATCGCGAACTCGATGGCGCGTCCGGCATGAATCCCGCCGATCGCCAATCCTTGCGCAACATGCTAGCCAGCGTCAGCGCCTGGAATCAGCGCCGCCAGGCCAACCCCGCCGCCGCCGGACAGTCCGTCTTCAGCATGCCCTATACCGTCCGCGAAGAGGCCGTCACTGCGCGCGCCGGAGTTCCGTACAACAGCATGGCCCACTCCTTCGCCGGCATGTGCGTGCAGTTCATCCTCTTTATGGGCATCGACGCCGGCATGACGGTACTCATGCAGCGCCGCAGCGGGCTCTGGAAGCGCCTGCAAGCCGCGCCCCTCTCGCGCTGGACCATCATCGGCAGTCGCGCCGCCAGCGCCGCGATTGTCGCGATGATCATCATGCTCGCGGTCTTCGGCTTCGCCCGAGTCGCCTTCGGCGTCCGCATCGATGGCAGTTTCCCGGGATTCCTGGGTGTCTGCGTAGCCTTCGCGATCATGACCGCGTCGTTCGGCCTGCTGGTCGCGGTCCTCGGCAAGACGCCCGAAGCCTCGCGCGGCATTGCCATCCTCGTGACCCTGCTGCTCGTCATGCTCGGCGGCAGTTGGGTGCCGGCCTTCATCTTCCCGCAGTGGCTGCAGAACGTCAGCTTCGCCGTCCCCACCCGCTGGGCAGTGGACGGACTCGATGGCCTCATCTGGCGCGGTTGGAGTTTCCACGACGCCCTCGCCCCCATCGGCGCGCTGCTCGCCTTCGCCGCCCTCTTCGGCGCCATCGCTATCTGGCGCTTCCGCTGGGAAGTCGAAGGCTGACCTGTTGGTGGGGCATGCTTCAGCTTGCCCGCCCTGAATCTTTCTGAAGCCCGTCAAGGGGCGATTTTTTTCGGCACAATCTAGCTGCTGACCGGGAAATGTCAGAATCGATAGCCCTACTTCGCCGCCGCCACGCCGACCACGGCGTTCCAGGTGAATTCCATCATCGCCATCAGCGACCGCACCGGAATATGTTCATCGTCCGTATGCGCTCCGCCGAGCGGCCCTTCCTCCGACGACACCAGCGGCCCCGTCCCGTAGGCCTGCACGCCCTTCGCGCGCAACTGCGCGTTATCCGTCGCGCCCGTCATCATATTCGGCAGCGTCGGCACGTTGAACATGCGCCGCGCCACCGCCTCAAAGACTTTGAACATCTCCGTGTCGATTCTCGAAGGCGGCGACACCGGCCGCGCATTCACCTTGGGCGGAATCACCTCGATCGCCGGATCGTTGATCACCCGCCGCAACTCCGCCACGAATTTCGGCATGTCTTCGTCCGGCAGCGCGCGCACATCCAACATCGCCTCGCCCTCGGACGGAATCACGTTCGCCCGGAATCCGATATTCACGATCGTCGGCACCACCGACGTCCGCAAAATCGAGTAATGTCCCGACTCCTCCTTGCGAAAATACCGGTCTACCGCCGCCGCCTTCGCCGGATTCAGAATGTCGCGATACCGCGCCGCCGCCTCCGGCGCCGAAATCTCCGCCAGCCGCTGGAAATACACGCGCGTCGTCTCGTTCAGCCGCATCGGCGTCTGCCAGTTCCCCGCCTTCGCCACCGCCTCCGCCAGGTGCACCACCGCGTTCGTCATCTCAGGCCGCGACGCGTGCCCCGCCGGACCATGCGCCACCAGCCGGATCCGCTGCGGCGATTTCTCCGTGGTGCTGATCAACACGTGGTGCGGTTTGCCGCCCTGCTCCACAATCGATCCGCCTTCCGCCATCGCGAACTCCGCCTCGATCTCCGGCCAGTGTTCCTTCACCATGTAGTCGATCCCGAAAGTGCTGGTCCCCTCTTCCCCCGCCTCCGCCAGAAAAATCACGTCGCGATCCAGCTTCACGTTCATGCGCTTCAACAGCAGCAGAGTCATCATGCCCGCCACCACGTGCGGCTTATCGTCGCGCGAGCCCCGCGCATAGATCACGCCGTTCCGGTTGATCGCCGCGAACGGGTCGAAGCTCCACTTCTCGCGCTGCACTCCCACCACGTCCGTGTGCCCCATGATCAGCAGCGGTTTCTTCGCACCCGTCCCCTTGATCCGCGCCACCAGGTTCGCGCGCGCCGGATCCAGCGCGTAGAGTTTGCACGGAATGCCTTCGCGCTCCAGCACCGCCTGGATCGCTTTGGCCGCCGCCGTCTCGTTGCCCGGCGGATTGCTCGTATCGATCTTCAGCAGCGCCGTGAAGTTAGCCAGAATCTCCGGCTCCAGCTTGTGCCAGTCCACCGGATAACGTTCTTGCGCGGCCCCCGCGGCGGCCAGCATGGCGAAACACGCAATCAACTTCATAGGGGTATGTTGCCGTGCTTTTTGCGCGGCATCGTGTCCACTTTGTTCTCCAGCATGCGCAGCGCCCGAATCACTCGCGGCCGCGTCTCCCGCGGTTCGATCACATCGTCCACGTACCCGCGCTCGGCGGCGATGAAGGGGTTCGCGAACCGCTCGCGGAACTCCTCCGTCTTCTCCCGCCGCACCGCCGCCTGGTCCTTCGCCGCCGCCAGCTCGCGCCGGTACACGATGTTGACCGCGCCCTCCGGCCCCATCACCGCGATCTCCGCCGTCGGCCACGCCAGGTTGATATCCGTGCGAATATGCTTCGACCCCATCACGCAATACGCGCCTCCGTACGCCTTACGCGTGATCACCGTGATCTTCGGGACCGTCGCCTCCGCGTACGCGTACAGCAGCTTCGCGCCGTGCCGGATGATCCCACCGAACTCCTGCGCCGTCCCCGGAAGAAATCCCGGCACATCCTCGAACGTCAGAATCGGGATATTGAAGGCATCGCAAAACCGAACGAACCGCGCGCCCTTCACCGAGGAATTGATATCCAGGCATCCCGCCAGAAACGCCGGCTGATTGCCCACGATCCCAATCGACCGCCCGTCCATTCGCGCGAATCCCACCACCAGGTTCTTAGCGAAATGCTCGTGCACCTCGAAGAATTCCCCATCGTCCACCACCCGGTGAATCACGTCCTTGATGTCGTACGGCAGGTTCGATTCCGCCGGCACAATCGTGTCCAGCGCCGCGTCCATGCGGTCGACGGAGTCGTTGGTCGCCCGCCGCGGCGGATCCTCGCGATTGTTCTGCGGCAGGTACGTCATCAACTCGCGAATCATCCGGCAGCACTCGGCATCGTCCGCCGCGATGAAGTGCCCCACGCCGCTGACCGAGTTGTGGGTCATCGAGCCGCCCAACGTCTCCTTGGTAACGTCCTCGTGCGTCACCGTCTTGATCACATCCGGCCCCGTGACGAACATGTAGCTGGTGTGGTCCACCATGAATACGAAATCCGTGATCGCCGGCGAGTATACCGCTCCGCCCGCGCACGGTCCCATGATCGCTGAGATCTGCGGCACCACTCCGCTTGCAAGAGTGTTGCGCAGAAAAATATCCGCGTACCCCGCCAGCGAAACCACGCCTTCCTGAATCCGCGCGCCGCCGGAATCGTTGAGCCCAATCACCGGCGCGCCCGTCTTCAACGCCAGGTCCATGACCTTGCAGATCTTGAGCGCGTTGGTCTCCGAAAGCGAGCCGCCGAAGACCGTGAAATCCTGCGCGAACACGTAGACCAGCCGCCCCTCGATGCGCCCGTATCCCGTGACAAAACCATCGCCCGGCACGATCTCTTTCTCCATGCCGAAATCCAGGCAGCGATGCGTCACCAGCTTATCGAGCTCTTCGAAGGAGCCCTCGTCCAACAGCAACTCAATCCGCTCGCGCGCGCTGAGCTTGCCTTCCTTATGCTGCCGGGCCTTGCGCTCCGGCCCTCCGCCCTGCTCCGCAGCGGCATGCCGGCGCCGTAATTCCTCGAGGCGATTCATCGTGGACCCATTGTAGGACAGGCCTCCCGGCCTGTCACTTGCCGCCGTTCGGTCACCACCGCGAACCGCGACCGTCAGGGAGCGATCTAAAGATCTTCCTACCTGACCAGCTCAAACCGCCCATCCGCTTGCAGATAGTACTTCCGCCCCCGCCACAAAATCGTATTCCCGAAAAATCCGCCCAGCCACATCGCGAAGCTCAAGACATCCTGCACCGGCACCAGAAAAAACAACCGTGCCGTCAGCCCGTCCCTCAGCACGTGTCCCGCCGTCGCCCATCCCGCTGCCGCCCGCATCGCCACCGTCGCCGCAACCACCGGCCACCACTCCGGCCGCGCCGCATACAACATCAGCGCCAGTGGTAGTGGATTGGTGAACAGCTGTCCCACATACCCCGCCGGACGCGACCGTCGCGTGCTGCGATTCCACCGCAGCCGGTGCTTCAAGTTCGCCGCCAGCCCCTGCGCCCCAATCCGGTGCTCAATCACGTACGACGAGAGAATCACGCCGTCCCCGCGCTCCGCGGCCAGCTTTCCCATCACGAAATCCTCGGCCAGGAAATCCTTCACCGCGTCGAACCCGCCGATCCCCGCCAGCGTCGCGCGCCGCGCCGCGATCGTGGGCCCCAGCGCGAACTTCATCCCGTCCAGCATCCGCGCCACCAGCACGCCGCCGATGAATTCCGTGTTTAGCCCGATCGCCTCCAGCGTGTTCCAGAAACTCCGACCCGGCACCGCGCGATACGGACACGTCGCCAGCCCAAGCCCAGGATCCTGAAACTCCGCCGCGATCGTCTTCAGCATGTCCCGTGTCACCCGGATGTCGCTGTCCGCCATCACCAGCAGATCGTGCCGCGCCGCCTGCAGCATCAAATCCAGGCTGTAGACCTTCGCATTGGCGTATGGCGGCTCGCCCGTGACGATCAACCGCGAGGGAACGGCAGGATACTGCGCGCGCAGCCGCTCCGCCACCGCGACCGCCGCGTCGTCCGGCCTGCGCACCGCGAACAGTATCTCGAACTCGCCGTAATCCTGTTCGAAAAAGCTCCGCAGGTTCTCTTCCAGCCCGTCATCCACGCCCGCCAGCGGCTTCAACACACTGATTGGCATCGGCACGCGCACCTCGGGCGGCCGCACCGCGCGATACCGAATCGCAGCGATTATCGTGAGGACGCAATAGACCAGCGAGCCCGTGACCAGGGCCAGCAGCAGCCAGGCAAGCACACTCCTAATCTAACCCACGCACCCTACAATGAATCTGTGAAGCACATCATCGTCGGCACCGCCGGCCACATCGACCACGGCAAAACCGCGCTCGTCAAAGCCCTCACCGGCATCGACGCCGACCGCCTCGAGGAAGAGAAGCGCCGCGGCATCACCATCGATCTCGGCTTCGCCCACCTCGATCTCACGCCCGCCCTCCGCCTCGGCTTCGTCGATGTCCCCGGCCATGAGCGCTTCGTCAAGAACATGCTCGCCGGCGTCGGCGGCATCGATCTCGTCCTCTTCGTCATCGCCGCCGACGAATCGATCAAACCCCAGACCCGCGAGCATTTCGATATCTGCCGCCTGCTCGGCATCCCGCGCGGCATCATTGCCCTCACCAAGAGCGACCTCGTCGATCCCGAAATCCTCGGCCTCGTCCGCATGGAGGTCGAAGAGTTGGTCGCCGGCTCCTTCCTCGAATCCGCTCCCATCGTTCCCGTCAGCTCCACCACCGGCGCCGGCCTCGACGATCTTCGCCGCGAGCTCGCCCGCGTCGCCGCTGCCATCCCCGAAAAGAACTCCGCCGGGCACTTCCGCCTCCCCATCGACCGCGTCTTCACCATCAAGGGCTTCGGCACCGTCGTCACCGGCACGCTCATCTCCGGCGCCATCGCGAAGGAAACCGAGGTCGAGCTCTACCCCGCCGGCCGCCGGCTCCGCGTCCGCGGCGTGCAGGTGCACGGCAGCAAGGCCGAGCGCGCCGTCGCCGGACAGCGCACCGCCCTCAACCTCGCCGACATCGAGCCCGCGGAGCTCCGGCGCGGCGACGTCCTCAGTGAGCCGGCCCGCTTCCGCGCCGTCAATCACATCGATTGCCGCCTGAATCTGCTCCCCTCCGCCAAGCCCCTCAAGCACCGCGCCCCGGTCCACTTCCACTCCGGCACCGCCGAAATCGAGGCCGAGGTCCGTTTCCTGGAAGGCACCGCCGCCTTGCGCCCCGGCGCCTTCGCCTACGCGCGTCTCATCCTCCGTGAAGCCGCCCTCCTACTCCCCGGCGACCGCTTCATCATTCGCATGTTCTCTCCGGTGGTCACCATCGGCGGCGGCGTGATCGTCGATACCGCCGGACGCCGCTACCGAAAGTCCGACAATGTGAAGGCCCGCCTCGACACTCTCTCGGGCGACGACACGGCCGCGCGCATCGCGCTTCTCGTGCGCGAGTCTGAATTCGGAATGCAGATCGGCGAACTCGTGGCCCGTACCGGAATGAGCGAGCCCGCGATCACCGCCGCCGCCGTCAAAGCTCCCGTAATCGCTCTCCCCCTCGCGCGCCCCTGGTACATCGACCGCGCCTGGATGCAATCCGAACGTGAGCGCGTCGTTCGTACCGTCCGCGAGTTTCATCAGAAGAATCCCTTGCTGCCCGGCATCGCCCGCGAGGAATTGCGCGGCACCGCGCCGGCCTTCGTGCTCGACGCAATTCTGGCCGATTCCAAAGAGGTCGTCGCCGATGCCGAACTCGTGCGCTCCCGCAGCCACAAGTTGGTTCTGAAAGAAGACGAAGAGCAGGCCCGCGCCAAAATCGTCCTTGCCTTCCAGGAATCCGGACTCGCCGTCCCCGCGCTGCCCGAGGTGCTCGCGAAGTCCGGTGTGGAGCCCGCCCGCGCCCGCTCCCTCCTGCAGATCCTGCTCCGCGAGAAGGTGCTCGTGCGCATCAGCGAAGACCTCGTCTTTCACGCCTCCGCACTCGACCAGCTCCGCACCTTGTTAGCCGCTCACAAAGGCGAACGCTTCGCCGTCCCCACCTTCAAAGAGTGGACCGGCATCTCGCGCAAGTACGCCATCCCCCTCCTCGAATTCCTCGACCGCGAAAAGCTAACCCGCCGCGACGCCGATCACCGCGTGATTCTGTAGCCCGACCTTGTATTACTGTGCCTTTGCCTGCTCGCAGGCCGCGGAGAATTGGCCCGAACAGAGCCGCGACTGCAAGGTAAGGGAGCGATCCGCAACCCGCGTTAACGAACCAACTGCTCCAGCAGCCAGTGCGCCGATTCCAGCGTCTCCGGCTGCAGCGCCGCCGCCACGAACACCGCCGCCAGCACAATCGTCACCGACAGCATCGGCCTTCGCTGCGACGCAGGCGCGGCCTTCGCGGGCTTCAACAGCCGGTCCACTCGCGTCGAAAGGTCGCCCCCGTCCGCCAGGAAGGAAACTGCCAGCGGTTCCAACACCGGCATCCCTCCGATTCGCGCCATCCGCACCAGCGCCGAGGCCAGTGAAAGCGAAAGCCGCGCATTCCCCGCTACCGCCGCGTCGTCCGCCGCCCATTCGGTCATCCGGAACCAGCCGCGCTCCAGCACCTGGAATCCATGCCACCCCGGCAGCAGTCCCGGCGAAAGCAACAGCAATAGCCGCTTCAAATTATCGTTTGCCGCGCGGTGCGCTTCCTCATGCAGCAGTGCCGCGCGAAGTTGCTTGGCTGAGAGCGCCGCCGCCGCCGCTCGCGAAATCACCAGTTGAGGCCGCAGCACGCCCGCCAATGCCAGTAACGGCGCGGGCGCATCCACAATCCACACCGGATGCTGCGCGCCATCCAGTCTGCTCCGCGATCCCACTTGCGCCCACGCACGCTCGTGGCGCACAGACCGCGCCGCCGCCCGCACGCTGCGCAAAATCGCAATCACCCACAAGGATGCCGCCAGCATTGCCGCCGCCAGGCACTGCGAACCGACGCGTTCCGCGCTCCCTTGCTCTTCCAGCAACAGGTAGCTCGGAATGCACAGCCCTCCCACTAGCGTCAGCGCCACCGTCGCCGGCAGCAGCCGCAGCGTGAGCAGCAAGGCAGCACCCCGCCGCGCGCGCATCCGCTCTGCCAGACGTACAACCGCCGGAGTGGCCAGGCTCACCACCAGCCCCGTCGCGGTGTGAATTACGAAAAATGCCGCCAGGCACAGGCACAGCAGTCGCAGAACGTAGGGAACGATCATGGCTTACCCTTTCGGTCCAGTTCCTTGCGTTTCAGTTTGATCTTCCGCTCCAATTCGTCGAGCAGGCCTTTGTCATGTTGGCCCACGGCATCCACCAGGCAGGAAATCAGTAGTTCCGGAGAGAGAAAACCAGCCACGAAATCGCCCGCGCGCTTCTGTTCCCACTCCTCGCGCGTCAGCGCCGCCGAATAAATAAACGCGCGCTCCGATTTGCGCCGCGCCAGCAGTCCCTTCTTATACAACCGGTCGAGCGTCGTCATCACCGTCGTGTACGCCAACGGCCGCCCCAGCCGGTCGATGACCTCACGGACATTCCCTTCGCCGCCCGCCCACAAGATCTCCATCAACGCGATCTCCAGCGGCCCCAGCGGCTGCGGGGCGGGCCCGCGATTCTTAAATAGCCCGATCATAGATGATTATTGTACTCTTTCCGACCATTCCGGTTTATTTGCCGCCCGTCTACTTCTTCCCCCTGGTCGCCGGCGCTCCCGCCATCAGTTTGTCGACCTCGCGCGTGATTCCGTTGCCTTCGAAGAAATCCTTGGTCATCGGACCATTCGCCCAATTGCCGCGAATCATTCCCGCCGCATCGATCAGGAACACCGTCGGAAAGTCCACCCCCTGTGCGCGCACGTACGACATCGTCATCTGCCCGCTATCGTAGAGCAGCGGGTAGATGAGCTTATGTCCCGCGGCGAACTGCACCACGGCTTGCGGCGGATCCGGAGCCACCGCCACCGAAATCACCGCGAGCCTGCCGGCGTACTTCTGCTGCAGGGCGGTAAGCACCGGCACGAAAGCGGCGCAATGCGGGCAGGTGGATTGCATGAACTCCAGCACCACCACCCTCCCGCGATAATCCGCCAGGTCTTTCCACTGTCCGGTCTGGTCCGGCAGGCAGAACCCGGGCGCGCGCCTTGGTGCGTCCGCCCCCGATAGCGCCATCGCGCAGAATAATACAATCGCAAGTTTCTTCATTTCGTTTTCACCAGTTTCTTCAAAGATTCTTCGTATGGCGCCTCTGCAACGCCGTTCTCCGTGATAATCCCCGTGACGTACCGCGCCGGCGTGACGTCGAACGCGGGGTTCTTCACCGCCGTCCCCGCCGGCGCCACCGCGTGCCCGAACACGTGCGTGACTTCCGCCGCCGGGCGCTCCTCAATCGGAATCTGGTCGCCGGAGCTCAAGGTCAAATCCAACGTCGAGATCGGCGCCGCCACGTAAAACGGCACGCCGTTCTCCTTCGCCAGCACCGCCACCGAATACGTGCCCACCTTGTTCGCCACGTCGCCGTTCGCCGCGATACGGTCGGCGCCCACCACCACGCAGCCAATCCGCCCCGCCTTCATGAAGTGCCCCGCCATATTGTCCGTGATCAGCGTGGTCGGGATCGAATCCTGCTGCAACTCCCACACCGTCAACCGCGCGCCCTGCAGGAACGGCCGCGTCTCATCCGCGAACACGTCGATCTTTTTCCCGCTCTCGATCGCCGCCCGGATTACTCCCAGAGCTGTACCGTACCCCGCCGTCGCCAGCGCCCCCGCGTTGCAGTGCGTCAGCACCGTCTTGCCGTCCGGCACCAGCGGCGCGCCATTCCGTCCGATCGCCCGATTGATCGCGATATCTTCCTCGCGCACAATTTGCGCCTCCGCGATCAGCCGCGCCCGAATCTCGTCCACCGGCCGCCCCCGCATCGAGCAGTACACCCGCTTCATCCGGTCGATCGCCCAAAATAAATTGACCGCCGTCGGCCGCGTCTTCGCCAGCGTCTCGCAGATCACGTCCACTTGCCCGTCGAGATCGCCATCGGCCGCGTGCTGCACGCCGATCGCAACCCCCATCGCCGCCGCCACCCCGATCGCCGGAGCACCGCGAATGATCATGTCCCGGATCGCAGTCGCGACCTCTTCGTAATTCCGGCAGGTCACGTACTCTTCATGTAGCGGCAGGCGCGTCTGGTCGATCATGACCACGCCGCTAGGTGTCCATTCGATTGTTTCTACCATGTGGAGGCTGTTCTTTCAGCCTACACCAGCTTGCGCCCTCCGCCCTTCCGCTATCCTGAAGTTTCCATGCCCGAGGGATCCTACCTGTACTGCGACGTCAGTCTGCCCGTCCCGCTCGATCAACCCTTCACCTATTCACTCCCCGATACCCTCCGTCATCGCGTCCGCCCCGGCAGCCGCATCCTCGTCCCTTTCGGCACCCGTAAACTCACCGGCGTCATCCTCCGCTGCCACGACGACCGCCCCCAAGTCCCCACCCGCGACGCCCTCCGCCTCCTCGATTCCGAACCCGTCCTCTCCGCCGAGCTTCTCGCCCTCGGCCGTTGGATCGGCGGCTATTACTGCGCCCCGCTCGGCGACGTCCTCCGCGGCATGCTTCCCCTCGCCTCCGAAATCCGCCGCGGTAAAGTCTGGACCCTCACCGATTCCGGCCGCGACGCCGCACGTCAGCTCCTTCTCGATTCCTCGCCCGACGACCCCGTCACCGCAGGTCCTCCGCATGCTCGAGAAGCGCCCGCTCTCCGCCGCCTACCTCGCCAAAGCCATGCCCCTCGGCGATAAAGCCATTCGCGCTTTGGAACGCAAAGGCTTCATCGTCTCCGAGGACGTGCAGACCGAGCGCGACCCCCTGCGCGCCCCTTCCGAGCGCCTGCGCGTCGAACTCGCGCCCGCGCCCAGGGAGGGCAAATTCAACAAGCCTGAGCGCGAGCTCCGCGCCTTCCTCGAACTCCACCCCGGCTCCCACAACCTGAAGGAGCTCGAAGACGCCGTCAAGAACGCCAGCCCCGCCGCCCGCTCGCTCGCCCGCAAAGGCGTCGTCACGCCTGAAGCCTGAAACCGTCGCCGTCAAGATCGCCATCCGCGCGCCGCCACGATCTCAACCCCGCGCAGCAGGCCGCCTTCGAGCAGATCCGCGCTGCCATCCAGGCCAAGCGCTTCCAGACCTTTCTGCTCCACGGCGTCACCGGCTCCGGCAAAACCGAGGTCTATCTCAGCGCCATCGAAACCGCTCTCGCGGCCGGACGCAGCGCGCTGCTCATGGTCCCCGAGATCGCCCTCACGCCCGCAGATGGCCGGGCAGTTCTTCTCGCGCTTCGGCGACCGCGTCGCCATCCTGCACTCCGCCTTCACCGATGTCGAACGCACCGAGCAGTGGCGCCGCATCCGCTCCGGCGCCGCCAGCGTCGTGGTCGGCACGCGCTCCGGCGTCTTCGCCCCCGTGCAGAATCTCGGCCTGATCGTCGTCGATGAAGAGCACGATGGCAGCTACAAGCAGGAAGAAAATCCGCGCTACAACGGCCGCGACGTCGCCATCGTCCGCGCCCAGGCTGCCGGCGCCGTGCGTGGTGCTCGGCTCCGCCACCCCCAGCCTCGAAAGCCGCTACAACGCCGAAAAGGGCAAGTACACGCTGCTCGAACTGCCCGGGCGCATCGAACCGGCCGCCCCATGCCGGTCGTGGAACTGATCGACATGCGCCAGGAGTTTCTCGAGACCCGCAAGCAGGAGACCTTCTCGCGCAAGCTCATCGAAGCCCTCGGCGTGCGCGTCGAAAACGGCGAGCAGACCATCGTTCTGCTCAACCGCCGCGGCTTCTCCAGCTTCGTCGCCTGCCGCGCCTGCGGCGAGCGCGTGCAGTGCATCAACTGCTCCCTCACGCTCACCTATCACAAGCGCGACCGCCGCCTGCTCTGCCACTACTGCGGCTATGCCGAGAAGGTGCCCCTCGCAGTGCCCCAAGTGCGATAGCGAGCACATCTACTTCCTCGGCATCGGCAGCGAACGCGTCGAAGAGGAACTCCACCGCGCCTTCCCCGCCGCCCGCATCGCCCGCCTCGATCGCGACACGGTCACCGGCAAGCGCCAGTACGAGACCATCCTGCAACGATTTCCGCGAAGGCAATTACGACATGCTCGTCGGCACCCAGATGATCGCCAAAGGCCACGACATCCCGAACGTGACCCTGGTCGGCGTCGTCTCCGCCGATATCGGCCTCGGCATGCCCGATTTCCGCGCCGCCGAACGCACCTTCCAGCTGCTCACCCAGGTCGCCGGACGCGCCGGCCGCGGCTCCGTTCCTGGCATCGTCCTCGTGCAGACCATCAATCCCGATCACTACGCCGTCCGCCTCGCCGCCGCGCAGGATTACCAGGCCTTCTACGAAAAGGAATTGAACTTCCGCCGCATGATGCACTACCCCCCGTTCGCCGCCATGGCCAACGTGCTGGTCCGCAGCGAAAAGAAGGAGATGGCCATGCGCATGAGCACAGACCTCGGCTTCTTACTCAATCCGCCGCCCGAAAAACTCCGCATCATGGGCCCCGCCGAAGCCCCCGTCCCCCGCCTCAAGAACGAGTACCGCTACCAGTTCCTCATCAAGGCCGCCAGCCGCAAGTCCCTCAACGAACTCCTCCAGAAAATCCGCACCTACGCCGTCGACCACAAATGGTCCGCCACCGCCCTCGTCATCGACGTGGACCCCTTGACGTTAATGTAGGACGGGCCTCCTGGCCGGTCCGCGAGCGAAGCTCGCCGCCTTGACGCCCTGCACATGTGCCGCACATGTTTGTATGCTGGAAACATGCCGAAGATGATTCAGGTGCGCGATGTCCCCGACCAGGTACACATCACATTAAAAGCTCGTGCCACCCGCGAAGGCATGAGCCTGTCAGACTTCATCAAGCGCGAATTACAGCGCGTCGCGGAACGTCCCAGCATGCGCGAATGGCTGGACCGCACGCATCAGGTGAAGCCAATCCCCGCCAAACGGAGCGCCGCTCAAATTATCCGGGAACTGCGTGAGGCCCGATGATCGTCCTCGACGCTTCCATCGTAGTCGAACTCATCACCAACGGTCCTTTGGCCGATTCCCTCCGTCTCGATTTGGCCGCCCGCGACGAGTCATTCATCGTCCCCCACCTCCTTGATATCGAGGTTGTAAGTGCCCTTCGCAGCCTGGTCGCCGGCCGGCGCGTCGATTCCTTTCGCTGTGAGCAACTCCTGACTGCACTCGCCGACCTCCCCGCGGAGCGCTACGCCCACACCCCTCTCATTGAACGCATGTGGGAATTGCGTCACAACTTCACGGCCTACGACGCCGCCTATATCGCCCTGGCGGAAGCGACCAACTCTATCCTCTACACCTGCGATCGCAAGCTGTCCAAAGGACACCGCGCCCGCGTCGCCCTTTTCACTCGTTGACCGTCACGCCGCTGGCCGCGTGCGAACCCGGCGCACGATCTCATCCCCAACCGTCTGACGAATACGGCGTAGATCGTAGTCGACCTGCAACCCGAGCCATGTCTCCGGCGAAACACGAAAGTAGGTTCCAAGCCTCAACGCTGTGTCTGCCGTAATCGAACGAGCGCCATTCACGATTGCGCCAATCCGGTTTGGCGGGACATCCAAATCGCGAGCCAACTGGTTGATGCTGATCCCCAACGGCTTCATGAAATCTTCCAGCAGAATCTCTCCCGGATGAATCGGGTCCATTCGCCTTGGCGTCTTCATTTCAGTCTCCCGTGGTTAGTGGTAGCCACAATCTCAACCTCATATGCGTCCCCTTCGCGCCAGGCAAAGCAGATTCGCCATTGATCGTTGATTCGAATGCTGTAAGTACCGGCCCGATCGCCCTTCAGCAGTTCCAGCTGGTTGCCCGGAGGTACGCGCAAATCCTCCAGCCGCATCGCCCGGTGCAAAAACAGAAGCTTCCGACGCGCCGGTCGCTCGATCGATTGAAACCGCGGAACCCGCTGGTCGTCAAAGAGCAATGCCGTATCCGAACACTTGAATGACCCGATCAAGTCCCATTCTATGACGCGACAGGCATTACGTCAAGCGTACCACCCCCGTGCTTATCCGCGTTAATCCGTGTTCATCCGCGGCCCATTCTGCTTTTCCGTACCCACACTTCCCTCCCGCTCCAGGCCTCGCTATAGTATTTTCTTAACCCCCATGGCGAAACCTAACAGCCAGGAACGCCGCAAACAAACACTACGCCTGCGCCGTACCGAAGAGCAGCGCGAAATTGACCGCGACGAAGCGAGCTACTTCTACGGCGATGCCCGCCGCGCCATGAGCTCCGGGGATATTCCCGCCGCCGACCGCCTGCTGAAGAAGGTCCTGCTCCTCGATCCGACTCACGCCGCCGCCATCGATTGCCTCGTCAAAATTCATCACTCCGCGGGCCACTACGCCGAAGCCCTCGCCTACTTGCAGCGCATGCGGAAGATCGATAACGATCCCACTACGCTCTACAACATCGCCGGCCTTCACCAGCAATTGGGCCAACCGGAGAAGGCCCGCGACGCCATCCGCGAATTCCTCTCCACTATCGATGGCCGCGAAGAGCCGCGGCTCCAGCGGTTGCGCACCCGGGCGCAATCCTTCCTGACATCCAGAATTCCCAAGCCCGAGCCCGCGCGCGAACCCGCACCGCAGCCGGCGGCTGCACCCGCGCCGTCGCCCGTCAAGCCTCCCGAACTGCCGCGCGCCGCAGTTCAGTTCTTCCCGACTCCCGCACCCCAATTCGCCACCCACGGAACCATCGCCGATTACTTCCTCCGCCGCCAGTGGGTCGAGTTGCAGATGGCCCAGAATTTCGAAGACCTCATCTGCCTCCCCAGCCTCAACGGCGTCGATGCCTACAGCCACCAGCAGGAGACCGTGCGCAAAGTCCTTCGCCATTTCAAAGGACGCGCGCTTCTGGCCGACGAGGTCGGCCTGGGTAAGACCATCGAAGCCTGCCTCGTCCTCAAGGAATACTGGATGCGCGGCCTCGCACGAAAAGCGCTCATCCTCACGCCTCCTTCGCTGGTCTCGCAATGGAAAGGAGAACTAGCCGAAAAATTCGGCCTCGCAGCGGCCTCCCCGGACGGTACCGAATTCCGTCGCGATCCCTCCCTCTTCTGGAAATCCGAGCCCCTCGTCGTCTCCTCCATCGCCCTCGCCCGCCTCGATCTTCACGCCAAATCGATCGCCGCCGTGCCCTGGGACATGGTAATCGTCGATGAAGCCCATTGCCTCAAGAACCGCACCAGCGCCAACTGGCAGCTTGTCGATTCGCTCCAGAAAAAGTTCATCCTCATGCTCACCGCCACTCCGGTGGAGAACAACCTGATCGAGCTCTACAACCTCATCACCCTCCTAAAACCCGGCCTGCTCGCTACCGAGCCCGACTTTCGCAAGACTTACGTCACACCCGGCAAACCCAAATCTCCCCGCAACCCCGAACAGCTTCGCACCATGCTGGGCGACGTCATGATCCGCAATACCCGTGCCGCCGCCGATGTCAAACTCCCGCGCCGCATCGCCGCCAGCGTCCCCGTCGCCCCGTCGAATATCGAGAGCGACCTCTACGATCGGGTGTCGCGCTTCGTCGCCGGACTCTATCGTCAGCCTTCCGGCAAACACGTCCCGCACGGTGCGCTTGACCTGATGCTCCGCCAGGCCGGCAGCAGCCCGCACGCGCTCGCCCGTTCCGCCGCTCACACGTTGCACGACGCCGCCTGGCTGGACGCCGCCGCTCGCCGCGAGCTCGAGACCATCTACGACATGGCCTCCGGTCTGCACGAAAGCGCCAAGGGCATACAGTTGGCTTCCATGCTCGCCGCGCGCCAAAGCAAAGCCGTCGTCTTTACCGAGTTCCTCCCCACCCTCGAACACCTCCGCCAGGTCTGCGAGCAGCACCACATCGCGTACGCCCTCTTCAGCGGCGATCTCTCCCGCGCCGCGAAGGATGCCGCCATCGCCCACTTCCGCGATCACGCCGCTGTCCTGCTCTCCACCGGCGCCGGCGGCGAAGGACGCAACCTCCAGTTCGCCGATACCATCGTGAATTTCGATTTGCCCTGGAATCCCATGCGCATCGAACAACGCGTCGGCCGCGTCCACCGCATCGGCCAGGACCACGATGTTTTCGTCTTCAACTACTGCCAGACCGGCAGCGTCGAAGAACAGATTCTCCGCGTCCTCCACGACAAGATCAATATGTTCGAACTCGTCGTCGGAGAGATGGACGCCATCCTCGGCACCCTCGATGACGCCCGGGACTTCGCCGAAATCGTCATGGACCTCTGGATCTCCGGCAGCGAATCCGGCAATCTCGAAGAGTCCTTCGAGGAGCTCGCTCACCGCCTCCTCGATGCCAGGAAACACCACATCAAAGTACAGGAGTTGGACGAAGCCCTCTTCGCCCATGACTTCGAGGTCTAAATGCTCGGAATCGTCGATTTCGCCAGAGACCTGCTCCTCAGCCGCGGTGGCCTCGTCGAGGCCGAAGAACACGCCGGCTCACTCCGCGCCATGCTCCCCGCGGATCTCGCCGCCTCCCTCGACTCTCGCGAGTGGCTCTCTCTCCGCTTCGGCGCCGGCCCCGGCTCCGACGACGAGACGGAATGGCTCGATCGCCTCGGCCGCCTCCTGCCGGCCGATCCCCGCTTCGTCAACGCTCGCCTTCGCCACCCCACGCTCGTACCCCCGATCGATGCCGGGCGCGTTCTTGATCTCGGTCTGGCTCTGCAAAACGGCATCCACCGCGTCCTCGAGGACTATCAACAGACCGCCCTCTACTACTTCTTCGGCTTTCACTACACCATCGAGTCGGATGAAACCAGCCTCGGCCTCGTCACGGTCTGTCTCAACGCCTCCGCCCGTACCCTCGTCCTGCAGCCCGAGTCTCTCGCCAATGCGGTCAAAGACTCCCTCGAGGACGACCCGGGCGGCGCGCCTCCGCGCGACGAACTCGTCCGCCTCTTTCCGATTGCCTTGCGCGCCGCCCAACCCGAAATTCGCCGCCTCTCCCTCGCCATCGAGCACAGCGCCAATCGCCGCCTCGCCCGCGACACCGAGCGCATTGACTCCTACTACAAGGATCTCCTCACCCAAATCGACAAGCGAATCTCCCGCCGCGCCGCCGACCCCGCCGCCGCTGAAAAGGAGCGCTCCCGCGCCGCCGCCACCCAACTCGATCGCACCACCAAGCTCGAAGACCTCCAACGCAAGTACTCCTTGAAAATCCGCATCCAACCTGGCGACGTCCTGGCCGTATCGCTTCCAGTCCGCGAAATCTCTGCCCGCCTCATCCGCAAGAAAGTCGAGCGCGTCGTCAAACTCCACTGGAACCACAAGCTCGGCACGCTCGAATCCCCTTGGTGCGAAGCCTGCACTGCTTCCGCCCACCCCCTCTTCCTCTGCGACGACCGCGCCCATTTCCTCTGCAAATCCTGCGCCGCCCCCTGCCCTGCCTGCACCAAACACCGCTGCCGCGCCTGCCACCCCCGCTGCAAATGCGGCGCATCGTAAACACCGCTTACACCCCTTCCCCTTCCTCCCGCCCCGTTTAACGAGCCGCGACCGTCAGGGAGCGCAACGAACTACCGATTCTGAATATCGCCCTCACCGCGAACCGCGACCGTCAGGGAGCGATCTCTTGATTTTTGGCAGTCCCTCACTCGCTCCGCAGCGTCCTCATCGGGTCCGCCCCCGTAGCCCGGCGTGCCGGCAGGTAGCACGCCAGCGTCGCCGTCGCCAGCGCCACCAGCCCTACCCCTGCGAATGTCACCGGATCCAAGCCGCTCACTCCATACAACAAGTTCCCTAACAACCGCGCAAACGCCGCCGCGCACACCAAACCGATTGCCGAACCCATGATCGATAGCTTCACTCCCTGTCCCAGAATCATCCGCATCACATCCCACGGCCGCGCGCCCAGCGCCATCCGCATGCCGAACTCATGCATCCGCTGATTCACCGAGTACGAGATCACGCCGTACATTCCTATGGTCGCCAGCAACAGCGCGAGCCCCGCAAACAGACCCACCAGGAACATCGCGAACCGCTGCGTGGAAACCGATTCGTCGGCGATCTGCTGCATCACGCGGAGATCCGCCACCGCCAATCCCGCGTTGAGTTGTTGCACGCTGCGCCTCAAGTGGCTGGCCAGGATCGCCGGATCACCCTCGGTGTGAATCACGACCGACATCGCCCGTATCGGAAACGGCATCTGCTTGAGCGGCCACCAGAATGCCGGATGCGCGGCATCGCTCGTCGCCTGGTCCCGAACGTCGCCCACCACGCCCACAACCCGCATCCAATCCTTCTCCTTCGGTTGATCGTCGAACGAAATTCGCTTCCCTACCGCGTCTTCGCCGGGCCAATACCGCTTGGCCATGGTTTCATTGATCACCACCACATTCGGCGCCTTCCGGTCGTCGCCCTCCGCAAAAAACCTGCCGCGCAGCAACGGAACTCCCAGGGCGCGGAAGTAGTCCAGCGATGCGGCGTGGTAGCGTGCCGTAGTCTGGTTGTTGTATGCGGCGGGGCGGCCTTCCACCGTGAAACCGCCCGCGTTTTCGTCATAGCCGGTCCACGGCAGGTCGGTTCCCACTCCGGCCGACCGTACCGTGGGAACGGCCTCCAGGTTCGCGATCAGCTGTGCGCAGAACCGCTCCGTCTCCGGCATCGTTTTGTATTGTGCCGCTGGCAGTGCGATCGATGCCGTCAACACCTGCTGCGGGCGAAAGCCAGGGTCGGCGCGCAGCAGGTTGACGAAACTATGCAGCATCAACCCCGCCGCGATCAACAGCACGCACGCGAGGCCGGTCTCGCCCACCACCAGCAGATCTCGTAATCGATGCTGTCGTCGCCCGCCCGTTGCCCCGCGGCCGCCTTCGCGCAGGCACGTTTGCAGATCCGTTTGCGAAGCAACCAGTGCCGGGACGATTCCGAAGAGCAGCCCGGTCAGCAGCGCGATCGCGAGCGTGAACGCGAAGACCGTTGCATCCAGGTGGATCGCAGACGCTCGCGGAAAACCCGGAGGCAGCAGGGACACGAGCGCATGCACGCCGCCCACCGCCAGTGCCGTTCCCAGCGCGGCCCCGGCGAGCGCGATCAAAACACTCTCCGTCAGTAGTTGGCGCACGATCCGCGATCGCGCCGCGCCCACCGCCGCCCGCACCGCAATCTCGCGCTGCCGCGCGTTGGATCGTGCCAGCAGCAGGTTCGCCGCGTTCACACACGCGATCAGCAGCAGCAACCCGACCGCGGACAGCAGTACCAGCAGCATGTGCTGCGTGCGGCCTACCAGCTCGCGATAGAGCGGGATCACCAGCACTCGCCAACCCTTGTCGCCTGGATGTTCCGTCGCCAGTTGCGAAAGCACTGCGCTCAGGTCCGCGTTGCCCTGCTCCGGCGAAAAGCCTGGTTTGAGGCGCCCGATGCCTTCCAGGTAGTGCGAGCCGCGATTGTTCGGGTTCCCTTCAAACGTGAACGGATACCAGAGATCCACACTGTCACCGTCGGCTACCGCGTGGTAGTCGTTGCCGGGGTGCTGTACTCCGGCCGGCATCACTCCCACCACGGTGAAACTCCGCGCGTCGAGCGTGATCGTGCGGCCGATGATGTTGGCGTCGGAGGCAAACTGTGCACGCCAGATGCGGTCGCTCAAAATCACCTGCTGGAAGTGTCCGGGCAGTTCGTCCTCTGTAGTGAACTCCCGTCCGCGTGCCGGCACAAATCCCAGCACCCGGAAGTAGCCCGCGGTCACCCGAAAAGCGTGCAGCATCACCGGCTCGCCGGCTCCGGAAAGTTGCATGTCGCCCCGCGTGATACCGGCGATGCTCTCGAAGCTCCGGTTGCGGGCGCGAAAATCGCGGAAGTCGAAGGGGTTCAGCGGGAACTTCGGATAAGTGTCGCTATTCAGAAAAATCCGCGCGATGCGGTCTGGTTGCGCATAAGGCAGCGGTCGCAGCAGCACGCCTTCTATTACGCTGAAGATCGCGCTGTTGGCTCCGATGCTCAACGCCAGCGTCAATATGATCACGATTGTGAATCCCGGAGACCGCCCCAGAATCCGCACCGCATAACGAAGGTCATTCCCGATGGTTTCCAGCTGATTGATTCGGCGCATGTCGCGACATTCCTCCTGTATTTGAACCACGCCTCCAAAATGCCGCATCGCGGCCATCCGCGCTTCTTCCGCGGACATTCCTTCCGCCATGTTTTCCTGAGTCTGTTGCTCCAGGTGAAAGCCCAACTCGCGGTCCAGTTCCTGTTCCACGCGGCGCTTGCCGAAAAGAGACCGTAGCCGCAGGCGCGCGATATCGAACCATCGCCTCAGCCTCATACCGACCCCTCCGGCATCATCCGGATCACAAGTCCAATCGCGCCCGACAGCCGCTCCCACTGTTCCAACTCTTTGTGCAACTGGGCCCGTCCCGCCCGGGTGAGGCTGTAGAACTTCGCGTCCCGGCCGCCTTCCGTCACCCGCCACTCCGATCGCGTCCAGCCCTGCTGTTCCAGGCGGTGCAAGGCGGGGTAGAGCGCGCCCTGGCTGACCTGCAGCGCCTCGTTGGAAACCTGCTGGATCCGCTTCGCGATCGCCCACCCGTGCTGCGGTTCGAGCGATAGCGTCTTGAGGATCAAGAGATCGAGCGTCCCCTGAATCAGTTCCGATGGCTTGCTCATATCGATACCTAAGTTATTTACAATAGACGCCCGGAGCAGCGCATGGTTAGGCCAAGATCGCCTATTGCAATCTGCAATTCACACAAACATGAAATTTATCTTCCCCACGTTATCAATCACTTAGCAGATCTCTCTACCCTATACTCCGAAACCCTTATGCTAAATTCTCAATCAGGTAGAGAGTTGCGCAAACCACAGCGCGACACCAACAGTTTTCATCCTGCGCAGGATACGTTGACCTGAGGTGGTGCTGACTTCCCGTAAGCCCGTTAACGGCTGCACGATGGTTCCCCTACGTGGAGGAGACCGGCGGGAAGATCTTCGGTTCGAACCGATAATACCCGGGGGACCGTCGCGGATAGCGTTTGATTGCCGCACCCCTGGATACAGAGACTGATACGCGAAACAAGGGGACGATCGAGAGGCCATCCAGCCGAGTTCTTACGTCTTTGTAGCGTGCAGTCAAATCACTGGCGGCCGGGCCCCACCCGGCGATAAGTCCGGATGTCCCCGGCCGCCGCAACGCTTCTGTTCCACCCAAACTCACGGCATACGTGTGTCCGTTTTTCTCCGCCCTTGCCAGCCCTGATATATTGGTATTTCCCATGCAAATTGAGAAAGTCTACGAGCCCCAGCGGTTCGAACCGCATTGGGCGCAGTGGTGGATTGACTCCGACATCTTCCGCGCCAACGCCCGAAAACCCCGGACGCGTCTTCTCGCTCGTCATCCCGCCGCCCAACGTCACCGGCGTCCTCCACATCGGACACATGCTGGAGCACACCGAGATCGACGTCACCATCCGCTGGCATCGCATGCTCGGCGATAACACGCTCTGGCTCCCCGGCACCGACCACGCCGGCATCGCCACCCAGATGGTCGTGGCCCGCCAGCTCAAAGAGGAAGGCATCAACTACCGCGACCTCGGCCGCGAGAAATTTGAAGAGCGCGTCTGGCAGTGGAAGGCCCAGTCCGGCGACACCATCAAGCGCCAGATGGTCCGCCTCGGCGCCTCCTGCGATTGGAGCCGCGAGCGCTTCACGCTCGATCCCGGCCTCTCCCGCGCCGTCCGCGAAGTCTTCGTCAGCCTCTACGAAAAAGGCCTGCTCTACCGCGGCGAGTACATGATCAACTGGTGCCCCAGCTGCCACACCGCGATCAGCGATCTCGAGGTCGCCCACGTCGACGTCGCCGGTCACCTCTGGCACATCCGCTACCCCGTCAACGGCATGCCCGGACGCTTCGTCACCGTCGCCACCACGCGGCCCGAAACCATGCTCGGCGATACCGCCGTCGCCATCAACGCCAAGGACGAGCGCTACCAGGACCTCCACGGCAAGACCGTCCAGCTTCCCCTGATGGATCGCGAGATCCCCATCATCCTCGACGATCTCGCCGACCCCGAATTCGGCACCGGCGTCGTCAAAGTCACCCCCGCGCACGACCTCAACGACTTCGAGGCCGGCAAGCGCCACAACCTGCCCAAGATCCAGGTCATCGACGAATAACGCCCACATGACCGCCGCCGCCGGACCCTACGCCGGACTCGATCGCTTCGTCGCCCGCAAACGCGTGGTCGCCGATCTCGAAGCAGATCGGCGCCCTCGTCAAGGTCGACGACTACAAGCTCAGCCTCGGCAAGTGCGATCGCTGCAAGACTGCCGTCGAGCCGCTCATCTCCACCCAGTGGTTCGTCAAGACCAAGCCGCTCGCCGAAAAGGCCATCGCCGTCGTCGAAAGCGGCGAGATTGGCTTCGTTCCGCAGAACTGGACCAAGACCTATTACGAGTGGATGTACAACATCCGCGATTGGTGCGTCTCCCGCCAGCTCTGGTGGGGTCATCGCATCCCCGCCTGGCATTGCGGCGAGTGCAACGAAATTATCGTTGCACGCGAAACACCCACCGCCTGCCCGCGCTGCGCCTCCGAAAACCTGACGCCAGGATACCGACGTTCTCGATACCTGGTTCTCCAGCGGACTCTGGCCCTTCTCCACCCTCGGCTGGCCGGACCAGACTGCCGACCTCGCGAAGTATTACCCCACCACGCTGCTCATCACCGGCTTCGACATCCTCTTCTTCTGGGTCGCCCGCATGGTCATGCTCGGCCTGCGAATTCATGGGCGAAGTCCCCTTCAAACAGGTCTACATCCACGGCCTGGTGCGCGACGCCGACCGTCAGAAGATGTCCAAGACCAAGGGCAACGTGATCGATCCGCTGGTCGTCACCGAAAAGTACGGCACCGACGCCGTCCGCATGGCGCTGCTCCAGGGCGCCGCGCCCGGCACCGATATCGTCCTCACCGAAGAGCGCATGGAAAGCTCGCGCGCCTTCGCCAACAAAATCTGGAACGCCGCCCGCTTCCTCAATGTAGGACAGGCCTCTGGCCTGTCCAGCGCCGCCGAAGGCGCGCCCACCATCGAAGATCGCTGGATCATCTCGCGCCTCAACGCCGCCGCCGCGAAGCCAACCGCGCCATCGAACAGTACCGCTACCACGAGTTCGCCCAGCTGCTCTGGCAGTTCTTCTGGCACGAATTCTGCGATTGGTACATCGAGCTGAAGAAGGTCCCCGGCACCGATCCGGCGCAACTGCGCTCGCCGCCTTCGAAACCGCCCTGCGCCTGCTCCACCCCGCCATGCCCTTCCTCACCGAAGAGCTCTGGCAGCGCCTCGACCGCAAGGAAGGCGATCCCAAATCCATCGCGCTCGCCCCATACCCGCAATACCGCGCCGAGTTCGCCGACCCCGAAGCCGAGAAGGAAGTCGCCATCATCCAGGAGATCGTCACCCTGGCGCGCACCCTGCGCACCGAGTCGAAGCTCGACCCGAAGCAGCAGCTCACCGGCACGCTCTACTGCCGCACCGCGTCGCTCGCCATCGCGCAGCGCCACGCCGAGGCCATCCAGAAGATCGCTCGCACCACGCTCGAGATTCAAAGCCGAGGCACGCGCCCAAAGCCGACGTCATCCGCTCCACCGTCGAGTTCGATCTCGTGCTCGACGTCCCCAAAGTCGAGGAAGATCCGGCCCGCAAACAAAAGGAACGCGAGCAGCTCGAGAAGAATATCGCCAACTCCAAACGCCAGCTCTCCGACGAAGTCTTCCTCAGCAAGGCGCCGCACAAAGTCGTCGATAGCATTCGCGCCAAACTGGTCGACTACGAAGCTCAGCTCGCGAAGATGTCATGAACCCAATCGTCCGCCTCGCGCTCGAAGAAGACATCGGCACCGGCGATGTCACCAGCCGCGCCTGCGTCCCCGAATCCCAGATGGCCGCCGGCCGCTTCCTGGCCCGCGAGCCCCTCGTCATCGCCGGGCTCGACCTGCTCGCCGAGATCTACACCCTGCGCGGCGGCGTCGATGACCTGCAGCTCCTCAAGCACGATGGCGATACCTGCGTCGATGGCGAGATCTTCGCCACTGTCCGCGGCCGCGCCCGCACCCTGCTCGAATGCGAGCGCGTCGCCCTCAACTTCCTCCAGCGCCTGAGCGGCGTCGCCACTCTCGCCCGCCAGTACGCCGATGCCGTCGCCGGCACCAGCTGCCGCGTGCTCGACACCCGCAAGACCACCCCCGGCCTGCGCGCGCTCGAAAAGGCGGCCGCCGCAGCCGGCGGCGTCACCAATCACCGCATCGGCCTCTACGACGCCATTCTCATCAAGAACAATCACATCTCCGCCGCCGGCGGAGTCCGCCCCGCCCTCGAACGGCGCGGCCAAATCCGGACTGCCCATCGAGATCGAAGTCCGCACCCGCGCCGAACTCCACGAGGCCTCTCGACTCCGGCGCCACTCACCTGCTGCTCGACAACCTCACGCCCGCCGAAGCCGCCGAGTGGATCCGCGAAATCGCCGGCCGCGCCAAGGTCGAGCTCTCCGGCGGCATCACGCTCGAAAACGTCCGCGCCTACGCCGAAGCCGGCGCCGATTTCGTCTCCTCCGGCGCCATCACCCACTCCGCCCGCGCCGTGGACATCAGCTTCCGCCTGGAGCTGGTCTGATGAACCTCGATCGACTCCGCGCCGCCTTCCCCGAGCGCCAGATCCTCTACTTCGATTCCATCGATTCCACCATGCGGGTCGCCGCCGCCAGCCAACCCGGCACCATCGTCCTCGCCGACCGCCAACTCGCCGGACACGGCCGCCACGGCCACACCTGGCACTCCGAACCCGGCCACGGAATCTACTGCTCGCTCGTCCTGCCCCCCGCACCTGTGCTCACCCTCGCGCTCGGCATCGCCACCGTCGACGCCATCGCGCAGGCCACCGGCATTCAGTGCGACCTGCGCTGGCCCAACGACCTCATGCTCGACAACCGCAAGGTCGCCGGCATCCTGGTGCAACTGGTCAACGGCAACGCCATCGCCGGCATCGGCATCAACGTCAATCACACCGACTTCCCGCCCGAGCTCGCCAAAGAGGCCATCTCCCTGCGCCAGCACGCCGGTCGCGAACTTTCGCGCGAAGACATTCTGTTCGCTCTCTTCCCCGCCATCGATTCCGTCATCGGCGAGGATACGCGAAACCATCCTCCGTCTCTTCACCCACGCGTCCAGCTATGCCGCCGGACGGCGCGTCACCGTCGAGCAGCCCGGCGGCGACATCGTTGGCACCACCGCCGGCCTCGACCCCGCCGGCTTCCTCATCGTGCGCAAGGACGATGGAACCGATACCCTGATTCTTGCAGGAGGCGTACGTGCTTCTGGCTCTTGACGCAGGCAACAGCAACATCACCATCGGCGCTTTCGAAGGCCGCGACCTGGTCTGTCAGTGGCGGCTTCGCACGGTCCACGAACAGACCGCCGACGAGTGGGGCATCCTGCTCCACAATCTCTTCTCGCCCGCCGGTCTCGATATCGCCCGCGTCGATGGCATCATCATTTCGAGCGTGGTCCCGCCCATCGATTCCACGCTGGCCTTCATGACCCAGCGCTACTTCCACACCGACGCCATGTTCGTGGGACCCGCACACCGATATCGGCCTCAACATCCGTTACGACAACCCCAACGAGGTCGGCGCCGATCGCCTGGTCAACGGCGTCGCCGGCTTCTATAAATACGGCGGCCCCTGCGTGGTCGTCGATATGGGTACCACCATCAATTTCGATTGCATCTCCGGCGACGCCGAATACCTCGGCGGCTGCCATCGCGGTCGGCATCGGCATCTCCATCAACGCGCTCTTCAGCAAGACCGCCCGCCTGCCCCAGGTCGATTTCCGCCGGCCCAAGAATGTGATCGGCACCAACACCGTCGCCAGCATCCAGAGCGGACTCTACTTACGGCGCCATCGGCATGATCGATGGCATCCTGGAGCGCGTCGTCGCGCAACTCGGCCCCGAGACCAAAGCCATCGCCACCGGCGGACAGGCCCACATGATCGTCGAGGGCTCACGCTATCTCAAGACCTTCGACGAGCACCTGACCCTGCAGGGCCTGCAAATGATCTGGGAGCGAAACCACCCCGCCGCCCCTCAAAGCGAATGAGCCAGATCAGTACAGCTTTGTAGGGCAGCCAATCCTGGCTGCCTCCGGCTTTCAGCCGGCGCCCCGACCCCAACGAGCCGCGACCGTCAGGGAGCGCTACCCGCAAACCACCTGCCGTAACGCTCCGTCACGGTCGCGGCTCGTCGGTGTTTTCAAGGGAGCGACCTGCAAGCGCGTGAACTACTTCAATTACTTCACGGAAATCGAGGAGCATTTCCAGCGTGCCCGCGGCACCAGCCTCTTTCTGCTCTCCCCGCTTGATTGGGCCTTGATCGAAAGCTGGAACGAATCCGGCGTGCCGCTCGAAGCCGTCCTACGCGGGATCGATGCCGCGTTCGAGAAATGGCGCGGGCGCAAGACCAAGACCCAGATGGTGAACTCGCTCGCCTTCTGCGCCCAGGCCGTCCTCACCGAGGCCCAACTGATGGCCGGAACCGCGCCCGCAACCAAACGTGAACCCGCTGCCGCGCCCTTTCCCGCTCGACGATCTGCGTGCTTACCTCGAAGCCAATGCCGCCGCCGTCCCGTACCCCGAGATCGCCGAGTCGCTTCGCAAAATCGCCGCCGATGTCGAGCAGCATTACGCCGACCTGGAAGGCCTGGAACAGCGCCTCACGGTGCTCGAAGAGAAAATGCTGGCCATCGCGCGTACTTCGCAGACCGAAGAGCAGATGCTGCAGTCGCGCCAGGAACTCGATCGCCAGCTCCGCCCCTATCGCGGCAAAATGACCGCCGACCAGTTGTCGATGCTCGAGAAACAGTACCTGGAACGCAATCTCCTGGAAAAGTCGAAGCTCCCGCGCCTCAGCCTCTTCTACCTGCGGTAGCGCCGCACCGCGGCGATCAGCCCGACACCGATCCCCATCAGCACCATCGCCGAGGGCTCCGGCGTGGAATCCACCATCGCGCCCGGTTGCCGGTCGCTGCTACCGGTGTTGAATTCGTAGGCATAGAGTTGCCCGCCAAAGCGGTATTGGTCGTAATCGCCGAGCAGGCTGCGATCGATACTGAACTCGGTTACCAGCGTCGAAGTGTCGAAGGCGAGCGAGACCAGCCCATCGGAGCCGGAGTGGACGGTCCCCGAAATCACCATGGGCAGCAGATGATCCGGTCCGGCCCAGAGGATAGGACCGTTCAGCGAGAAGTGCCACTTATCGCCGCTTTCGATAATCACGTCGTCCCCGTCGCCGTAGGTTCCCGCGGTACCGTCCGGCCGCAGACTGGCGCCCGATGAGTAGACGTAGACGTTCGCCGTCGGAAAGGCATACGGCAGAGCCGGATCGCCCACCACGGCGCCGTAAACCCGCTGCGCGTCCGTCCACCAGTAAAGGTCCACGCTCTGCTGGGGCAGGCCAACGCCATCCACATAGGGTGTGAGGTGAGCAACCGGAGCTCCCCATTCCCCGGGACTGAAAGTGCCGTCAACCACAACCGTGCCGGCGGAAGCGGCGGCAGCCGTCATCAGGAGCAATCCAAGCGATCTTCCGCGCCGCACCAACCCGGCCAGCACAAGTCCGATCGCGATCAGGCTCCACGTTCCGGGTTCCGGGGCTTCGAAGTTCACTCCAGCCGTTTCGCCGTCTTGCAGATTCACCGTCAGTCCGTCCAGCAGGCCGGTGAAGGTCTTGGCGCCGCTATCGGTCTGCAGGCTGAAATACTCGATCTTTTCGTTGGAGTAATCCCAGGTCGAACCGTTCATCAGCGTGACGCTGCCGGCCGTGATCGAAGACCAGAGAAGATTGCTGGTAGCAGAGCCGCCGCCACGGACCGTATCCACGAAGCCAAGGCCTGCCGTGGTCCACTGATCCCATCCGGGAGCGCCTGTGTCCGCCACGGCAAAGAGGCGCGAACGATACCAGCCGGAGGCGTCGCCCACCCCGGAATTGGCGGTGTAAATGTAGAGGTTCCAGTTCGAGTTTCCGGCCGAGTTGAACTGGTTCGTCCAATAGGACATCGATGCGACATCTTTGACCAACACGTCATGCCCGAAGAGATCCTGCGGAGTGATATAGAAGTTAGACTTCACTCCACTGGCCTGCCAGGAGCCGTCGCCAAAGCCGGGAGCCGATTCCGTCGGGTTTCCAATCACGCTGCCCGGGGTATCACCCAACCGCGGGGTATCCGGATAGACCGTGACGATTCCGGCAAAGGCCGGCAGAGCCCAAAAGCAAATGATCAGGGAGGAAAGCGACCGCATATTCGGTAGTTTAAAACCTGTAACTATCAAATAAAAGATGCACCGGTACCGGTACACTATCAACCGTTAATAACAAGATCCTAAACTCCTAATAATGATACCCTCCGCTTGATGGGGAAGTTATCGCTCTTCTGGCTGTTCACCGCGGTGGGAATGGCCGGCACGATCAATATCGGGTTCGAGTCGCCCGACTATTTTCCGGGAAACATTAACGGGCAGCAGGGATGGTCCAACACGGGCAATTTCGATGCCGAGGTAACTTCGGCCGCGGGATACGAAGGGTCGCAGAGCATGCGCATCTCTAACGGCATCAGCAGCGACGCCTACGGAAACCAGCCCTTCACTCCCCACCTTCTCATTCCGGCGGGTGAATCCAGCGTTCCCGGCGCGGTCGACACATTCTATTCGTCGTGGTACTTCAAGTCGGTGACCGGCGAACTGCAGGATGGTCTCGGCATCACGGTCAGCGCCGATAGCGGCGTCGGCACTCGCATGACGTACCTCCGCATGGCCGACGATGCCACCAACGGCATGAACCTGCAGTTCTACGACTTCGGTGGTACCCCGGAAAACTTCCAGTACCAGATGCTGGCGACTAATCTCGACCGCACCGTGTGGCATCGCATCGATATGAATACTTACTTCGTCGATGGCCCGGGCAACGACAGCGTTCAGATCTTCCTCGACGGCCAATTGCTGGTCAACGGCACTACCTGGGAGGACTACAGCCGCTCCATCCTCCAGGCTGACGGAAGTCCGGGGCTGCTGCCGCCGGTGAACTCGCTGTTATTCCGCGCCGGAGGAGGGGCGGCGGTGCCCGCTACCCTGGGCGCGGGCTTCTACATCGACGACATCAGCCTGACTTCGTTGGACACGCCCGAGCCCGGCGCGCTGCGGTTGGCGCTCGCTGGACTCCTCAGTTTGTTGGCTTACCGTCTCGGCCGGACCTGCGCGTAGAGGAGTTGATCGAGGATCTGGCCGTCCTTGATCACGCTACTGCGCAGGCGGCCTTCGAGGGTGTAGCCGGCCTTTTCCAACACCCGGCAGGAACTCGCATTGTGGGCGTAGGGTTCGGCATAAATCCGCAGGAGCGAGAAACGTTCGCAGGCGTATTCCGTAAATCGCGCGACGGTCTCGGTCATGATGCCCTTGCCCCAATACGGTTCGGCCAGCCAGTAGCCCATCTCGCCTTGCGATTGTTGGCGTACTTCACCAACGCCTCGGCATCGTCGGCGCGCCAAGGCCGAATCCCGGTCAGAACTCCCATGTCTTGAACTTGTGCTGGTGTGTCGCCATGTCGATGCGCTTGCCGTGGAATTTCACACCTTCCATTTCGAGGCGCATGCGCTGCTCCTGGCCCGCCTCGAACTTGAGCTTGATCTCACCGCCGGCGCCGACTACGCGCTGCCAAGGCAAGCCGACGTGGGTGCGGCGCAGCAACTGCGCGACGTGGCGATGATACAGAGGGTAGCCGGCGGCGGCGGCCACCTGTCCGTAGGTCGCCACCTTGCCCTTCGGAATCGAACGGATCGCCTTGCGGAACATCTCGTCGCGCAACTCGCTCTTGGGCGCGCGGCGCAATCGCCGCCCCACCTCATGAGGCCTCACGACAACTCCTGATGACGGAAGCAGCTAACCGCGTGATCGTTGACCATACCCGTGGCCTGCATGAAGGCATAGCAGATGGTGGAACCGACGAAGGTGAAGCCGCGCTTGCGAAGGTCTTTGCTCATCGCGTCCGACTCGGGGGTGCTGGCCGGAACCTTATCCTTCCAGCGATTCTGAATCGTCTTGCCGCCGGTGAAGCGCCAGATGTAAGCGTCGAAGCTGCCGAACTCCTTCTGCACGGCGAGGAAGGCTTTGGCATTGGTCACCGCGGCGTTCACCTTGAGGCGATTGCGCACGATGCCTTCGTTCTCGAGCAGGGCCGCGACTTTGCGGTCGTCGTAGCGCGCCACCTTCTTCGCATCGAAATGGTCGAAGGCTTTGCGATAGTTTTCCCGCTTATTGAGTATGGTGGACCAGCTCAAGCCGGCCTGCGCGCCTTCGAGGATCAGGAACTCGAAGAGAGCGCGATCATCGTGGATGGGCACGCCCCACTCTTCGTCATGATAGGCGATGTATCGATCGCCGCTCGCCCAGCCGCATCGTTGCTTCATGCTTTCCTCAACGTGATCTTCTGTCCCTTGCGGGTCGGGAAATGCTGCACCTCGCCGGTCCACGGATTGCGTACGCGGCATTCGGCGCCGGCGAGCGATTCGAGTTCGACCGTCTCCACCTGGCCGTCGCGGATCGACGCGGTGACAACGAAGCCGCCGCGCGCACCCAATTTGAAGCGGGCGTCCCACTCCTTGGGCCAGGCGGTAAAGAGTTCGATCGTGCTGTCCTCTCCGGGCGCCGGCGGAGCGCTGTTCACGAGCGCGATGTGCAGCGCCTCGGCGGCGCGGCCTAGCCGCTGCGCGTCGAGCGCCTGCGGACCTTCGCGCAAGGTCATGCGGTTGGCGAGCACGGCGCCGCCTTTGTAGGCAGTGCCGCGCTCTGGCACGCGCGCTTCGATCTGCGCGGGGACCATGTAGCGAACCGCGTCGGCTCTGCCCAACTGAGCGGCCGCGATCGCCATCTTAGAGAGCACGGAGACGGTGGTCTGCGGCCCAATGCCGTTGCGTAGCGCAGCGTTGAACGTGGCCTGCGCGATCTCCCGATTGGGACCGCTGTTGCAGAGGTCGAACAGGAACATCGGCAGGCTGTTGCCATCGGGCGTGAAGCCTCCGGGTTTGACGGCCGGCTTTAACCCTCGCACAAAGACACGCGGCCCGGTGTAGTCGCCGGGCTTCAGGGCCTCCGGATTGTCGCTGGTGGAAAGCGGCGGGAGATGGTCGAGGAACTCGCGCCATTTCGATTGCAGCTCGGCGTCCACCTGAAGGATTTTGGCAGCCCGCAGCGCCGCGGCCGTGATGCCGTGCATCGCGGAGAGGTCTTCATCGGTATCGCGCGCACCATAAATGCTCTCGTTGCTGTTGACGTGATGGATGTGATACTTGCCATCATCACCCTTTTGCACATTCGGGTAGTTGCGATAAAACTCGGTGGCGCCCCTGATCATCGGGTAGCCGCGGGTGCGCAGCCATTCGACATCCTGCGTGAACTCGAATCGCCGCCAGTAGTAGTATGCGATTTTAGCCGTGCTGCCGAAGATGTGATTGACCGCGCCGTAGGGGCCGAAGCCGCGCTCCGTGATCACGTAGCGGCCGTTCTTCCATTCGCCCGCCTGAATCCAGTTCCAGCGGCTGGAATGCGGATGTTTGTTGGCGGCGTATTCCTTGAAACGCTCGGAGCGCTGCTCCCACGGCTTACGCAGGAGGTATAGGCTCTGCATCTCGTCGGCGATCTCGTCAGGCAGCTTCTCGAGGCCGTTGAAGTAGGAGGTCTCGCCGATGTAGATGCCCTGGCTGCCCCACTGCTGGCGGGCGGCGACGGCGCTGGCGTCGAACATGCCGCTGTACATAGCGAACAATGGATCGAGCAGTTCAAAGCGATTGGCGGCGAAGAGAGCTTCGTAATAGCAGCTCGTATTGGCATACCAGTGCTGCGCGCCCCAGGTACGCAGGTCGCCGCCGGTATTCCAGAGCATGCCGTTGAACTTGGGCGGGAATTTGCCGCGCGACGCAGCCGCCATGACGTAGAGGAAGTAGTGGTAGTTGCGCGCGACGTTTCGGGCTACGCCATCGGCGCTGCTCAGTGCCATGTAACCGCGCGACCAGAAGTCGTGCCACCAGGCCGCGGTCTCCCGCCGCAGGGCCGGATAGCCCTTGGAGACCGCGGCTTCGAGCTGGCGCAGCGCAACGGCCGCGACGTCTTCCTTGGGATCGAAGGTTGCGGCGCTAGAGATCAGCACCGTGCCGGGCTGCACGGCGAGCCGCAGTTCGATCTCGTTGAGGATTCTTCCCTTGCCCTTGCCGATCGCGATCGCCGATTGGCAGCAGTAACCACCCTCGCGAAACTCCTGGGTGAGGACGATGCAATCCCCGCGCACTTCCAGCCGCGATGCCGCGGTGTGATTGCGCGTAGGCACGGTGACGATGTGATCGCGCACCATGGTCTCGAGCTGCCCGCCGAAGTACTTGCTTTCGGCGCGCAGCATGCGCAGGTTGACATGCACGGGCGCGGGCACCTGGACGGCGATCACGTCCTGCGCCGGCCACGCGGCGATCTCCGCGCCGGCAACCGCCAGGACTCCATCGTAGACGTTGAGCCGCTGTTGAAATCCCGATTCGGGAAAGATCTCTTTGCCGAAATCGATATCGACGAAACCGCATCCGCCGCAGTAATCGTTGTGACGTTCGAAGAAGCTGTTGGTGTAACTATTATTGGCGTAGACATCGACGCGGTTGATCTGGAAGCGCAGCGATTCGGGCGTGGTCCAGACGAGGCTGCCCATACGGCCGTTGCCGACCGGCATACCCTCTTCGCTACGCACCACGGGCTTGGAGTACACCAGATCCGCGTCGGAAATCAACGTGCGCAGGTCGTCGCTATCGGATTGCGCGAGCGCGGCGGCCGCGGGTGCCGCCAGAAAGGCGCGGCGCGTCACTTGCATTTCTCCGCGTGCAGAATCTCCTTCTGCATGGAGAGCACCCAGCAGCCTGGCTCTTTGAGATTTTCGAGCGTCAGCCCGTTCCATAGGAGCGTGCCGGGGACCCAGTGGGGTGGCACGGTGATGCGCATCTCGGTCACGGTGCGGCTGACAATCTGGATCTCCTTGTCGGCGGGCAGGTATTGCGCTTCGACGCGCGCCGAGACGCCGGCCTCGCGCCGCGGCAGCACCACACGGGTTTCGACGCGGATGCGCTCCTTACCGCGCTGGACGGTGACGGTCACGGGCTTTTCGTCGGTGGTCTTATCCAACCAATCGGCATACTGGCGCGGATCGGCGATTGGCTTGCCGTCGAGCGCGACCAGGCGATCGTTCACCTTCAGGGGCCCGGAGTAATCTTTCGGCAAGGAGGTCACCAGCACGCCAGGGCCGGGTTCGTCGGTCTTGAAACCGAAGCCGCCGAGATCGAGCGCCGCGCCGCTGCCGCCGGCGACGCGCGTGGACTCCAGCACGTCATTGCGTTCGGCGGGGTCGAACTTGGTCATCTGGATCCAGTAGCAACTGGCGAAGGTGGGCGAGTTGGTTTCGCAATCGATCGACATCGGGAAGGGATCGCGCTTGTGCTGCGCCAGCCACTGAATGACGCCGGCCGCATTGGCACCGCCCGAGACCGGCTGCCATTCCAGGTTCAATTTAGCGGCCGTGAGCTTGTCGACCAGCGGTTTGGCATCGCTGCCGCTGATCCACATGACGGGCACGTTGGTGAAGTTGGCTGCGAAGACGCGGTTGGTATCGAGCGCCGGCTTGGGCGATCCGCCGAGCGCGGCCCCGGCGGCCCAAAGATCGGGCACGCGCGAGATGGTGTAGAAGACGGCGGCGGCCGCATCGCCGCGGCCGGCGAGATAGACGCGCGCGGGATCCACGGACCCGTTCTGGATGGCGGCTTGCACGGCGGCGGCGAGCGACTGCACGCGCATATCGATGTTGGGACCGGGGGCGCCCTGCGGAACGATCACACGCCAGCCCAGTTCACTGGTCCAGTTCTGCCACTGCACGGCATCTGCCGCATCCAGTAAGGCTATCGCGGGCGCTTGGGATTGCTGTGCGGCCAGCGGGCAGAGCAGCAGGCTAATTGTGGCGCAGGCGCGCGCGAATCCGTTTGGCCAGTTTTTCAATGTCATCCGTTTTCTTGATGGTCGCCATGGAGACCACGTAGCGGTCGTTCTTCTCCAGATCGATCTTCAGTTGATCGGCGAGATCCGCCAATTCGGCGGCGTCCTTCAAATTCTGCTGATGCTCGGCTCTTGCAATTTCGTCACGCTGCGACTTGCCGTTGGGCAGGATCACGTCCTGGTCTTCCTGGCCGGAGCCGCGCCCTCCGGCTCCGCCGCGCTGCGGCACCGCGGAAACAGTAACGCAAGCCAGCAAAAGCAATGCGGGCAGGCAGCGTCGGAACCAGATATTCATGTGCAAACCTGCTGTTATCATATCGGAAATGCTCCTCGCCATCGGCTCGCTTCTGGCGCTGTTCACACTCATGGCGGGCGAGCCGCCTAAGGCCGGCAAGCTGCTGTACGCCGACGATTTTCGCGCCGGCCTGAGCCGGTGGAGTGCGGAACTCGAAAAGCCCGGCATCGTGAAAGCGAAAGACGGCCTACTGGAGATTGACGTCCCAGCGGGCTGCACGGTTTGGTTCCGGCCGGAATTGAAGGGGCCGGTGATCGTCCGGTACCGGGCGAGCATGGTGCAGCACGGGGGCCCGAATGACCGGGTCAGCGACCTCAATTGCTTCTGGATGGCGCGGGATGCGCGGTCACCCGGGAATTTCTTCGCCGCCCAACGCTCCGGCAAGTTCGCGGATTACAACCAGTTGCTGGCGTACTACGTGGGGCAGGGAGGAAACTACAACAGCACCACTCGATTCCGCCGCTACATCGGGGATCCGGAATTACGCCCCCTGCTGCCCGAGCACGATCTCACTGCGCCGCTGCTCGAGGCGAACACATCGCATGAGATCCAGGTTGTCGCCGATGGGAGACGCATTCAGTACTTCTACGATGGGAAGGTGATTTTTGATTTCGAGGATCCGGCGGCGTACAGGCAGGGCAGGTTCGGGCTGCGGACGACGTTTAGTCATGTGGAGATTCGCGATTTTCGGGTGTATCGGATCGCTCCCTGACGGTCGCGGTTCGGTTTGAGGGGAATGCCTGGAATCGGGAGTTCGTTGCGCTCCCTCACGGTCGCGGCTCGCTGCAAGCGAACAAAGGCACAGTAATACAACGCCTGATTGAGTTACGTGGGAAGGAGGTCGGCGAGGCCGAAGGTGGTTAGGATTTCGCGAACGCTGGAGAGGAGATCGGCGTTGGCGAAGCGGTCCTTGGATAGAAGGGCGGCGTTCAGATCGCGGAGCTTGCGCTGCTCGGCATCGTTCAGGAAGCGGGAACTGACAACGATCACGGGAGTGTCGCGGGTTTCGGGGTCGGCGCGCAAATGTTCCAGGACTTCGTAGCCGGACATTTTCGGCATCATGAGGTCCAAGAAGATGAGCTCAGGATGAGTGGCGCGGGCGGCCTGCAAGCCGGCGAGACCGGTGTCGGCTTCGGTGAACTCGTGGGGCAGGCCTGCGAAGATCTGCCGGGCGAGGTAACGGAAGGTCGGGTCGTCATCGACGAGGAGGATGCGGCGCGCGACATCCGGAGGCCGGGTGGCCTTATCCAGCGAATCGAGCAGCCATTTCTTGCTGACCGGCTTGACCGCATACACATCGGCCCCCAAGCCATCCACTTTGTGGGGATCGTCCACGACAGTGATTACGAGCACGGGAATATCCTTCGTGTCGTTGCGGCCCTTCAGTTCGGCGAGGAGTGCGCAGCCATCCTCGTTAGAGAGCATGAGGTCGAGCAGGATCGCCCTGGGGCGAACCTTTTCGACGGCGGCCCGCGCCTGATTCAGGGTAGCGGCCGGGATGATGTGATATTGACTACCCTTTAGGTAATCCTCGTAGATCATCCGAGTCTCGGCATGATCTTCCACCACCAGGATGGGAAGCTTGCCGTCAATTTCCGGAAGGGGCGGAGTCGCGACAGCATCGCCTATGGGGATGTTCAATGAGAAGGTAGAACCAACGCCCGGGCTGCTCTCCACACTGACAGTACCGCCCAGCAACTCGGCGAGCTTGCGGGAGAGCGGAAGGCCGAGACCAGTGCCTTTCACCTTGCGCTGGATGGGGCTTTCGAGCTGAGTAAATTCCTGGAAGATGCGCTCGGCATCGGCGGGATCGATTCCAATGCCGGTATCGGAGACGGAAAAAGTGAGGCGATCCGCCCCGTCGCGGCGGACGAAGAGGCGGACTTCGCCACTCTCAGTAAACTTGAGCGCATTGGAGATGAAGTTTCTGAGAATCTGGGAAATTTTGCCTTCATCGGATACCACCTCGGGAATGCCTTCGGGATCCTCGAAGACCAGGTTGACGGAGGCGTTGACGAGCAGGGGACGGAGCAGGCCGCGAAGCGCTCCGAAGAGATTCTTCACGTCGAACGCAGCGCGGTTAACGGTGGTTTTTCCGGCCTGCACTTTGGCGAGATCGAGGAGGTCATTGACGAGTTCGTAGAGGCTTTCGGCGGCCTTCCGGATGAAGAAAATCTGGCGTTCCTGCTCGCCGGTGAGGTCGCCCTCGGTACGATCGAGCAGCAGCCGGGCCAGGGCCAGGATGGAATTGAGCGGAGTGCGAAACTCGTGGCTCATGTTGGAGAGGAAGCGCGACTTCATCTCATCGGCGCGGCGAAGGTGGTCGGCCTTATCGTCGAGTTCGGCGTAAAGCGCCACCACGCCCCGGTTGGTATCTTCGAGCTCGTGGTTGAGCCGTACCAATTCTTCCTGGCGGGCGGCAAGTTCTTCCAAGGTGGCGAGCAATTCGCGATTCTGTTGCCGCAGCTCCCCGAGCGGGGGCGGCGGTGCCTGAGCGGCGAGTTCGTCCAGCAATTTAACCAGGGTGCGCCGGGTGACGAGGGGAGCGCGAAGCGGCAGCATCCTGGTCATGGTGACGGTGACGCCGCGGCCGGGCGGAGACTCGATGTCGAAACGGTCCATGAGACGGCGGGCGCCGATGATGCCGAGGCCCATGCCGGTTTCGGACTGGTAGCGGCCTTCGAGAATGCTGGGGAGGTCCGCGATGCCGCGACCGGCGTCGGTGACGCGGATGACCAGGAGTTGGGGAACCGTGGTTCCTGCGATCGAGAATTCGACGCGGCCGCCGCCGCCGTAATTGTAAGCGTTGCGCGCGATTTCTGAGACGGCGGTGGCGATCCGGGTCTGCTGGTGGACGTCGAAGCCAATCTCGGCGGCGATCTGACGGGCTCGCTGGCGAGCCGCCACGACGTCGGATTCCTGCTGGACGCTGACCGTGAGGACGGGTATGGTGCCGGCTTCGGCGGACCGGTCGGTGCGAAATGGCGGGTCGTAGGTCATGGCCTGTTCTCCTGAGGGTCGCCCGCGAAGCGCGCGACGACCACGGTGGCGTCATCAGTGCCGCGCTGGAAATCGCGGAATAAAATCGCGGCGATGATGCTGGGGTGGCACCGATGCAGACCGGGATATTTGTCGAGAGCCCAGTGAGTGGCGAGCCCATCGGAATGAAGAATCAGAATGGTGTCCGGCGCCCAGGGGTAGCTCAAGTCGCGAATCCTGTAGGCATTGTGACCCGCGGTGCCGTTGTAGGAGATCATCTGGCGGCGAGGACCGCCGGGGGAGACCAGCGATCCGGCGATATTGCCGAGGCCGGAGTAGATCACGGTGCCGAGTTCCAGATCGATCTCTGCCACCGAGACGGCGGCGCCGCGGGTGGAACGCAGGCCGGCGTGGATACGCTGCATCAGCGCGAGTGCCGCATCCTGGGAATGAGCGGCGGCGATCTCAAGCGCGGCTTTGGAGGCTTCGAAAGCGCCGAAGCCATGACCCAGGCCATCGACTACGATGACGCGGAGTCCGTGGTCGCGGGTCTCGGTGACCCAGGCATCTCCGCAAACCGACTCGGTGCCTTTGGAAACACTGATGGCGCCGACTTCAAAGCGAGGCGGCGCATCGCGGCGCGGATTGCCCAGGTGAGCGAGCACGACTGTGCCGAGGCCGGGATGCGAATAGATTTCGTGAAAGGCGGAGAGGCGCGCAATGGCGCCAAGACCATTGCCGGGACTGCCCGCGGTGGAGTAGCCATCGACCATGAAGCGCTCCACGTTGTCCATGCCGGGACCCTTGTCGATGGCCAGGATCTCCATGGCGGGAGCGCCCGCGGTCTCGAGCTGGTTGAGCAGAACGGCGCCGCCGCCGCCGTGTTTGACCAGATTGGTGGCGGCCTCGGTAACTACGATAGCGACTTGTCCGGCGACCGTAGGGTCGAGCTCAAGTGTGCGCGAAAGGTTGGCGGCAGCGCGGCGGGCCGCGCCGACATCCGAGCTTTCCCGCACTGCAACGACGACGTTCGTACTCAACTGAAGGGCTCCCCAATACTATTTCCAACGGACGATGGTGACGCGGGTTCCCTCGCCGGGGCTCGAGGCGATCTCAAACTCATTGGAGAGCCGCTTAGCCCCGCTCAAACCCAGACCCAACCCCCCACCGCTGGTGTAGCCGTCTTTCATTGCCATTTCGATATCGGCAATTCCAGGGCCTTTATCTTCGAAGGTGATTTTCAACCCGCGGCGGCCGCCATGATTGAGAGCTTCGATCAGCACGGTACCACCGCCTCCATAGGTCATGGTGTTCCTGGCCAATTCGCTGGCGGCGGTAACCAGCTTGGTCTGATCCACCAGGCTGAAGCCCTCCTGGATGGCGCGAGCGCGAACCCGCTGGCGGACCACCACGACATCTTCACTGGACTGAACTGGCAGGGATTCGGACCCGACGTCGACATTCACTCGGAGTCACTCCCGCTTCCCCGCGCGTGGAGTTGCTCCAAGTCGCAGTCTGCCTCCGCGGCGGAAAGGGAGAGGCGGAGAAGATCCATCCCCTTTTCCACGTTGAGGGCGGTGCGCACGCCGGGGAGGGAGAGGCCGAGTTCGACCAGAGTAATGGCGACAGCGGGGCGCATACCGACGACCACGGTCTGCGCATCCAGGATCCGCGACATGGAGGCGATATTGCCGATCACGCGTCCGATGAAAGAATCGACCATTTCGAGCGCGGAGATATCGATGAGCACGCCGCGAGCGGAGATCTTGGAAATCATGGCGGTCAGGTCGTCCTGCAGGGTCATGGCAAGACGATCGTGCATATCCACCTGGATGGTGACCAGGAGGAATCGTCCCATCTTAAGTATTGGAATCCGTTCCATGAGTTTCCTTGATGGGGAGATTTTGTTGCACAGGCTTTGCACCCACGGCGAGGCCGAGGCGGCGCAGAGCGAGACGGAAGGCGTCGGCGAGAGTAGCCTTGGTGATCACGTTGCCGAGATCGACGCCGAGGTGAACGATGGTGGCGGCGATTTGGGGGCGAATGCCGCTGATGATGCAATCGGCGCCCATGAGGCGGGCGGCGGCGACGGTCTTCAGCAGGTGCTGCGCGACGAGGGTATCGACCGTGGGAACGCCGGTGATATCGATGATGGCGATGGCGGCGCCGGTCTCCACAACCTGCTGGAGGAGGCTCTCCATCACGATCTGGGTGCGTTCGCTATCCAGGGTACCGATGAGGGGAATGGCGACGATGCCATCCCAGAGTTTGACGACGGGCGTGGAGAGCTCGAGCATTTCCTGCTGCTGGCGCTGGATGACGGATTCGCGAGCCTTGAGAAATGCCTCTGTGGTGAGCAGGCCGAGGTTATCGATGAGCGTGCTGGCGACCCAGGTTTCGGCGGCGAGCGACCTCGGGTCGGATTCCAATTCCGCCTGGAGGAGGCTGAAGATGGCCTGCTTCAGAGAGAAGACGAACCGTGCGGTTTCGGATTGGGAGAAGCCGGCTTTGGCGCGCGAATGCGAGACCTGGGAGAGCAGGTCGCGGACGGGGCCCCATTCGGGGCCGGAGATCTCGTCGAGGCGGCCCTTGGATGCGGCGGCGGCGATGGCCTCCAGCAGGTTGCGGGACTCGTCGCGCAGTTCGGCCTCTGTGATGCGCGAGCCGCGGCTGCGATTTTGATTCTGATTTCGCAGCCACTCCTGAAGAAGGGCGGGTTGGTCGCGGTTAAGGAATTCGGGGATCCGCGTTGGGGAGTTCTGAGTTGGGTTCATTTGTTTGAGTGCCTGGCAGGCGTGCGGTTACGGTCGCAGATTAGCAGGATGTGGGGGGATCTTGCCGGAAGGAATGTTTGCTGTAGAACTGTTGCGCGGATTGGATGTGCGGTCTGGCTCAAGAGTTACGGCAGCAAGTGGACAGGCCAGGAGGCCCGTCCCACTGGAGGGGTGCTTATGCCAACATGAAAAGATATGCAAGAAGTCAATGTTGGCATTGTGGGGCTGGGCAACGTGGGATCCAGCACGCTGGCCATACTCGCGGAGAATGGCGACCAGATCGCGTTGAAACTCGGTTACCGGCTGAAGGTGGTCGCGGTGTGCAGCCGTTCGGTGCACGCGAAGAAGATTCCGGAAGGGCTGGGACCGGTGTTCAAGACGACCGACTGGCGCGAGGTGGTGTCGCACCCGGACGTGCAGATTGTGGCCGAACTGGTGGGCGGTACGAGCGTGGCGTCGGAGATTGTGAACGCGGCGATCGCCAACAAGAAAAGCGTGGTCACGGCCAATAAAGAACTGATGGCGGCGTGCGGCCCGGAGATTTGGGATCGCGCGATTCAAGCGGGCATCAATCTGGCGATGGAGGCATCGGTGTGCGGCGGAATTCCGATCCACGCGGTGCTGCGCGAGGGCATTTCGGGCGACCGGGTGCAGGCGCTGTACGGAATCCTCAACGGCACGTGCAACTACATTCTGACGGAGATCGAAAAGACGCGGCGCGGCGATGGAGACGATGATCGCCGAGGCGCAGCGGCTGGGATACGCGGAGGCCGACCCGAGCGCGGATGTGGACGGGTACGACGCGCGCAGCAAGCTGGTGCTGCTGGCGGCGCTGGCATTCGGCGAGAAGATCACGGCGTCGGACATTTTCGTGGAAGGGATCCGGCGGATCACGCCGCTCGATTTTCAGTACGCGCGCACTTTGAAGCACACGATCCGGCTGGTCTGCGGCGGGCGCAAGACGCCGGACGGGCTGATTCTGTTTGTGCGGCCGGCGCTGATTCCCTCGTCGACGATTCTGGCGAGCGTGCAGGGTCCGTACAACGCGGTGTGGGTGAAGGGCATGTTCGGCGAGGACACGTTCTACTACGGCTGGGGCGCCGGGCACCCGACGGGCGTGGCGGTGGTGAGCGACCTGATGCGGGTGGCGCGCGAAATTCGCGGCGGGCGCCGGAGCGCGTGTCGCCGTTCGCGCACGAGCGGCTGGGGGAGAACAAGCCGATTTCGGTGAAGCTGCAGAAGCGCGCGTACTACCTGCGGTTCCGGGTGGAAGACCGTCCGGGGATCATCGCCAAGCTGGCCGGCATTCTGGCGAGCAAGCACATCGGGCTGGAGGCGGTGCTGCAGGAGCCCTGCGATACCAAACACGATCTGCCGTTCGTGATCACGACCGAGCAGACCAGCGAGCAATCGATCGGCGAGGCAATCGATGAGATGTCGCGCCTCGATTTCATGCGGGAGGCGCCGCTGGCGCTGCCCATGGAGACCGCACTATGAAGATCAGGAGCATGTTGGCAGCGCTGGTATTGGCCGGACCACGCTCTGGGGCACAGGTGGCCGGCCAGGCCAACTCAGGGTATCAGACCGAGCAGCAGCGCAAGGCGGTGGCGAGCGGACTGGCCGATCCGGCGCGGGACGAGAAGCAGAAGCCGGGCGAACTGGTGCGCGCGATGGGGCTGCAACCGGGGATGACGGTGGCGGATGTGGGCACGGGGATCGGGTACATGCTGCCGTTCCTGAGCCGTCGCGTGGGACCGACCGGACACGTGATCGCGGAAGACATCTTCGACGATTTCCTGGCTTCGGCGAAGCAGCGCGTGGAAAACCAGAAGCTGGAGAACGTGACCTTCGTGAAGGGCACGGAGACCGATCCGAAGCTGCCGGAGGGCGCGGTGGACGTGGTGCTGGCGCTGGACGTCTATCACCACTTCGATTACCCGGACAAGATGCTGGCGGCGATCCACAAATCGCTCAAGCCAGATGGGAAACTGGTGGTAGTGGAGTATTACAAGCGTCCGGAAGCGATGCCCGAAGGATCGGGCGCTTACGCACATCCGGCTCGATATGCCGGACGTGATCAAGGAAATCGAGGCCAATCACTTTCATCTTCTCTCCGAGAAGGAACATATCCCGGACAGCCAGTACATGCTGGTGCTGAGAAAGAATTAGGTAACGCATGAAGAAGTTTCTTGGATACGCGACGTTGTTGTTCGTGGCGGCGCTGCCGGTGACGGCGCAGGTGGCGGCGCAGGCGGCGAACGATCAGGGCGGCATGACGAAGCAGCAGGCCGATGACATGCTGAAGGAATTGCGGCAGATCCGGCTGTTGCTGGAACGGCAGCAGGCCAAGCCGGCGGCGCCGCAGGAAGAGCAGCCGACGCGCGCGAAGATCACGGACCTGAGCGGCGTTTCGATGCTGGGGTCGAAGACGGCGCCGCTGACGATTGTGGAGTACACGGATTACCAGTGCCCGTTCTGCCAGCGCTTCCACGTCACGGCGTTTTCGGAATTGAAGAAGCAGTACATCGATACCGGGAAGGTGCGGTTTTTCAGCAAGGACATGCCGCTGGATTTCCATCCCAACGCGATGCGCGCGGCGCAGGCGGCACGGTGCGCGGCAGAGCAGAAGAAGTTCTGGGAACTGCGGGATGTGATGGGGGCCAATCCGGACAAGCTGGATATCGACCACATTGTGGGGTTTGCCGCGGATCTGAAGATGGACACGGCGGCGTTGCGCGCGTGCGTGGACAGCGGAAAGTACAAGGAGCCGGTGCAGCGCGACGTGCTGGAAGCGATGAAGGTAGGGGCGAACGGGACGCCGACCTTCGTGGTCGGCAAGAGCGTGGGCGAGGGAGTGGATGGCGAGCTGGTGGTAGGTGCGATGCCGTTTGAGATGTTCGACGCGAAGCTGAAAGCACTGGAAAAGTAGCAGAGTCAGGGAGTCGATTCGAACGCCGCGCGCGGCACGCCAGACTGCCGGATGATGCTATGCAGGGTGCCTCGTCTGAGATCGTCGTGAAGCGGGATTGGCACGGTGGTGGTGCCTTCCGAAGTCCTTCTCTGCATCACCACGTGGCTACCACGCTGGCGGACGCGCTCAAATCCATGCTGCTCGAGGATGCGACATACGGCTTCGCCCGATAGCGGGGGGAGTTTAGGCAACCTCGATCTCGACTTGGGTTACCAGAACTTCCGGGTGGAACCGCCGCCTTACCTCGGCTGAATCCGCGGACTCAAGAAACAGAGTCAACGCTTCGATCAGGTTGTCACGCGCTTCTTCGATGGTCGTACCCTGGCTGGCTATGTCGTACTCGGGGCAGAGGGCAACGTAGCCGTCGTCCTCTCGCTCGATGATTGCCGTGAGACGCTGCAAGCTGGCCATTGCCCAATTGTATCGCTGATTCTCCGGGCTAGCGGGCGGCGAGGTCTTCGAGGAAGATGCGCCGGGCGTCGCGGTAGTCTTCGGGGAGCATGGGGCCGAGTTTGGCGGATTGCTCGGTTTCGGCGCGCTCTTCGTCGAAGACGGAGGCGACCGATTGGAAAGCGATCGCGCAGGCTTCCACTAACTCTTCGGTGTAGGCGGGGGCGGCATCGACCAGAGCGTTGGCGCGGTTGAGGATGTCTTCGGCGGCGCGGATGCGCTCCGGGGCGCGATCGATGATGTCGCGGCGGCGGGGGAGCATGAGGTGCGGACCGAAGGCGCCGATCAAGGTGGACCAGCGGTCGATCACGATCAGGGCGCCGTAGCGGTGGGTGTCGAAGGTCATCTCAAAGGCGAAGGCGCCGCCCTTGTTGCGGCCGGTGAGGCGGCGGAGCGTGGCGGTGGCCGCGTTGAGTTCGCCGGATAACGAATCGGCGAACGCGGCGACGCAGCCGTAGAATTGCGGCTCGGTGATGTTGGGGTATCGGGTGATGCGCAAAGCGTGGGCCTACGCCGCCATGTGGTCGCCGAGGGCGCGTTCGATATCGGTGGGCTCTACGCGTTCGCCGTTGTTCATGCGGCCAAGCAGGGCGTTGATGATCTCCTTGGCTTCATCCTTGCGAAAGTTCTTGATAAAGCCATCGAAGACATGCTCGCCGGCCATGGCGTGATTGATCTCGGTCTCTTTATTGTGGTCCTGCAGTTCGGTGAAGTAGACGACCCGGTATTTGCCGGTATATTCCGTCTCCTTATAAATCTCAAACATCACCTTGTCGGCTTCAAACAGCATATTGGACTATTTTACGGCAATGGTGGCCGAATTGGCAGTCTGGCCGTCGATTGTGATGACGAGGGGGTAGACGCCGGGCGCGAGCGTGGTGGGCACGACGATGTTCATCTGCACGAGGCCGACGAATGAGGGCGTGAGTCCGGTGAAGGAAACGACGGCGTCGGCGGTCCCGATTTTGGCGGTGGCGACCGCGGTAGCGGTGGCCACCGGAGCGGAGGGGGCGGGAACGCCATCGGCCGCGGCGGGAGAGACCGGGCCGGAGCCGGTGAGGTAGGCAATGATAGTGCTGCCGACCTTGGCGGGGTTGGAGGGATCGTTGAGCGAGTAGTCCGGGTAATTCTGCACGATGGCGGCGCCGGTGGGAAGCGAGAAGACGCCGGGGGCGGCGGTGCCGACGGACACGGCGACGGTGTTGCTGTTAATGCCGCCGACGCCCACGACTACGTTGACGCTGCCGGTGGTGGGGGTGGACCACGGCACTTGGAAGTTGATCTGTCCGGGAGTGAGGTAGAGGATGGGTGCGGCCTTGCCATTGACGGTGACGGTGACGCCGCCGGCGATGGTGGGGAGGGGGACGTCGGGCTGCACGGTGGAGATGCCGAAGCCGGTGCCGAAGACGCTGGCGAGTTCGCCGGGCGAGATGCGGGCGGTGAAGCTGGCGGCGTTGACGACGCCGCCGGAGTTGATGGTGGGAACGGTGGGGACGAGAGCGCGGATCACGTGATTGTTGGTATCGGCGATGTACACGGTCCCGTTGGGCGAGACTGCGATGCCGCGCGGAAAGCTGAGGACGGCGGAGGTGGCGGGCCCGCCATCGCCGCTATATCCGGAGCCGCCCTTGCCTGCGATGGTAGAGATGATGCCATCAGTGCCGACTTTGCGAATGCGGCTGTTATTGGAATCGGCGATATAGAGATTGCCGGCGGAATCCACCGCGATGCCGACGGGCTTGTTCAACTGGGAGAGGGTGGCGGTGTTGCCATCGCCGGCGAATCCGGCCGTCAGGTTGCCGGCGAAATTCGTGAGATCGGCAGCGACATTGGGGGCGGTGTAGGGCGAGTACTTCGCGATGCGATTGTCGGATGTGTCTGAAATGTAAAGTACATTGCCGAACAAGGCGAGGGCGTTGGGATTTCTCAATCTGCCCTGGGTGGCCAGGGTGCCGAGGTAGGCGTTGATGGTCCCGGTGGTATCGACCTTACGGACGCGGTTGTTGCCGTTATCGGCGATGTAGTAGTTGCCCGCGGAATCGACCATCACACCGGTGGGGTTGTTGAAGACGGCGACGTTGGCGAGGCCGCCATCGCCCTGGTCGCCTGCATACTGGGTGTAGTCGCCGGCGATGGTAGTGATGGTGCCGCCGGTGACCTTGCGGATGACGTTGTTGAGGGAGTCGGCGATATAGAGGTTGCCGGAAGAATCGACGGCAACGCCGCTGGGGGTGTTCAGGTTGGCGCTGGTGGCTGCGGCCTTATCTCCGGCAAAGCCCGCGGTTCCGTTGCCGGCCACGGTGCTGATGGTACCGCCGGAGATCATGCGGATGCGGTGATTGGCGGAATCAGCGATGTAGAGATTGCCTTTGGAATCGAGCGCGAGCCCGGTGGGGGAGCTGAACTGGGCGAGCGTGGGATCGCCGCCATCTCCCGCAAAGCCAGCCACGCCGTTGCCGGCGATGGTGGTGATGGTGTACTGCTGGCCCCAGGCGGAGGCGCACAGACAGGCACACAGGCACACTTCGAGCGAAAGACCCCGGATCTTCATATATATACAGTCTAAACGCACGAGCCGTCAGACGCGTTACAAGAAATCAGTGAAGAGTGGCGGCGATGATCCAACAGAGTCCGAGCGCGACGGCTCCGGCAAGGATGGCGGCGGCAGTATTGCGCTCTTCACCGACTTGTTTCCACAGGTCCAGGGGCGACAGGCGGATGACGAGGGAGAAGGCGATGATGAAGACGACGATGCCGAGGCCGGCGAAGATGAGGCCATTAATGACGGGGTAGTCGGTCATAGGTGCCGCTCTATCCAAGCGTACCAGCGATCGAGGCCGTCGCCGGAGCTACAGGAGAGGTCGAGGATTTCGATGCCCGGCTGGACGCGGCGGGCATTTTCGCGGGCTTGTTCGAGCTCGAAGGGTACGTAGGGCAAGAGGTCGGTCTTGGTGAGGACCATCAGGTCGGCGTGGTGGAACGTGGCGGGATATTTGAGCGGCTTGTCTTCGCCTTCGGTGACGCTGAGCAGGACTGCGCGGGCGTCTTCGCCGAGATCGTAGCTGGTGGGGCAGACGAGGTTGCCGACGTTTTCGAGGAAGAGAATTTCGAGGCCGTCGAGTTTCCAATCGGCGAGATGGCGTTCTACCATGCTGGCGTCGAGGTGGCAGGCGCCGCCGGTGGTGATCTGGCGGACGGGGAAGCCGAAGCGGGCGAGGCGGCGGGCGTCGTTATCGGTCTGGATATCGCCGGTGAGGACGGCGACGCGGCGCGCAGGGTCGTAGGCGGCGAGGGTACGCTCGAGCAGGGTGGTCTTGCCGGAGCCGGGCGAGCTGATCAGGTTGAGGCAGAAGGCGCCGCACTGCTGAAAGCGCTCACGCAGGGTGGCGGCGATGCGGTCATTTTGGTTGAGCACCTTGCGTTCGAGGGGCACGCGCATCAGGAGTCCTCCAGTTCGACGAAAGAGATTTCGAGTTGATCGCCGGCCTCGGGGCCGGTAAGCGGGGATGCGCAGGCGGCGCAGTCGGGCTGGTATTCGACAACCCGGAAGACGGCTCCACAGGCGCGGCAGCGGCGGGTCCACGGGACGGGTTCGAGCTCGAAGGCGAGGGGTTCGAGACCGCTACCGGGGACGAGGACGTCGAGACAGAAGCGGAGGCTTTCGATTTCGACGCCGGAGAGTTCGCCGACGCGCAAGCCGGCGCGGGTGATGTGGGCGCCGTGATGAAGGGACTCGGCACGGACGGCGTCGAGGACGCTGGCGGCGATGCTCATCTCATGCAAGCCATACTGTAAGGCGATTGCGCGGGCGGCGGCAACCATTGGTAGAATGGAAAGTGCCCTGAGCGGGGTTGGCCTAGCGGCTGGGCGTCAGCCTTCCAAGCTGATTTAGACGGGTTCGAGTCCCGTACCCCGCTCCACTTCCTGATTTTCAATCATCACTATTTTTTGTGCGCGATTCCCGGATCGGCGAGCGGCAACACGGTGACGCTTTCCTGCTCGTTGGGGTCGGTGCGGGCGATGACGCCGAGGCAGGGCTCGGTGTCGCTGGCGTTGTAGGGCAGGTGCGGGGTGTTGGCGGGGATGTAGACGAAGTCGCCGGCGCGCATCCAGACGTGCTCGCAGAGGCCTTCGCCGTACCACATGCCGGCCTCGCCGGAGACGTCATAGACCGCGCTCTCGTGGTGTTCGTGAAGGTGGGGTTTGGCGCGGGCGCGGGGCGGGATGGTCACGAGGTGCATGCAGAGGGCGCGGGATCCGGCGGTTTGGGCGGAGACGCCTTCGAAGTACTCGAGGGCCTGTTTGCCGCGATGGGCGGCGGATGGGGTAATGACGATGCAAGACATCCTAGGGGAAAGAGTAGCAAAACAGATTAGCGGGACCAGCCACGAGGCCCGTCCTACTGTACTCTGGATCCAAGCAGATTTTCTGCACGGAGGGAAAGATGCCCGATACCGGGAACATTCACGCGACAATTGTGGACGGCCGCCGCCAGCCGCTGGCGCCCGGCACCGATGTATTGGTGCGGCTGCTCAACGGCGCAGCCAACATCAACGCCAAATGGGCGCAGGGCAGTAGTATCAGTATCAGCGACATCCCGTTCACCGATACCGGGCGTGACACCTACAATGTTTTCGCCCACGCCAACGGTTTCGAAGACACGGTCACTCCCAACCGGGTGGCGCTCAAGCCGGGAGCCACGGCGGAAGCGCTGTTGATGGCGCTCCCGAAGGATGGATCATTTCATTTTCAGAAGTGGGAGCAGTTCAAGAACGCCGATGCCAACATCGTCACTTTATTAAGCAACGGCGTGACGGACCCTGGAAAACGCTATGAGGATTCCACCGAGGCAAGTCCGATGGAACTTGGCGCACTGATCAACCTCGCCACTGCCATCAACGACATCCCGCTCACCAACGGGGGGAATCCGCTGCGCGATTTTTACTGGGAAGTGATCTGGGACATGCTCGCGCCCGACCGTTTCTGGGCATGGGTCGATAAGAACCTCATCCATCGCATCGAAGAACTGGCGGCTGTCCACGCATTCTCCAAGGAACCCGACTCCGCGGTGTGGCATCCGGCCCAGGACGCGATCGGCCCGGCCACAAATAGCTGGAAGCAAGTTCGCTTCGACGTAGCCAACGTGCAGCTCACATTCCACGAAACGAACACCAGTACGCGGAATGGATTCGACTGCGTGGTCATCGAACCCGATATCGATCTCTTCAGGGACGAGGTGGCGCACGGCCTCACCGAGGTCATCCCTAACCTGCTCAGCGGGAATAAGACCGATCCGCGAGCGGTCTACATGATGCGCTGGATGGCGACCCGGCAGGAGAGTGACGTCCCGGTGTTCGACCCGCCGCTGACGATCGAGTAAGTTGCGGAGGGAGCCGAAGGCTCATATAGTGTGGTCTTGACAGGGACGAGCGCCGAGACCAGGAAGATCGCGGCCGGAGCGGTTCTCTATGCCGGCTCCGTGGCATGGAGTTCGGCCTTGTTGTTCGTGGTGCAGCCGATCATGGCGAAATCGCTGCTGCCGCGATTCGGCGGTGCGGCTTCCGTCTGGATCACCTGCATGTTGTTCTTCCAGGTGGTGCTGCTCCTGGGATACCTGTATTCCTTCTGCCTCACTCAATATCTCGGCGCCAAGGCGCAGGCTCTGACGCACCTCGGCCTGCTAATGCTGAGCCTGGGCGCGCTACCACTGCGGCTCCGCCCGGGCGTGGATGGCGGCAGCCCGACAATCGCGATTCTCTACCTGCTGGCATCTTCGGTTGGGCTGCCCTACTTCGCGCTGTCGGCGACCAGCCCGCTGCTGCAATCGTGGCTTGCGGGTTCGCGGGAAAGGCAGTTCCCATACCGGCTCTTCGCGCTTTCTAACGCCGCGTCGCTGTTGGCCCTGCTGGCCTACCCGGCGGCCATCGAGCCGCTTCTCTCCACACGCCTGCAGATGGCCTGGTGGTCCGCGGGATACGTGGCGCTGCTGATCCTGCTGGGCGTCGCGGCGGCTCGCCATCTGTTCCGGAAACCAGCGCCGTACAGGCCGCAGCCCATGGTGCCGGCGGCCAGCCCATGGCTCTGGATCGCGCTCGCCGCCTGCGCGTCCACGCTGTGGCTGGCCGTCACGAATTATCTGGGGCAGCAGGTGGCCGCCATGCCGTTCCTCTGGATCATTCCGATGACGGTCTATCTGCTGAGTTTTATCCTGTGTTTTGAAGCCGATGGCTGGTACCGGCCGGAGCTTTATCGCTGGCTGATGCCGGTCGCCTGGATCACCATCTGTTTGCGCGTGGCCCTGGCAAGTCCGGCCGGCGGGCTGCGATTGGAGATTCCGATATTCTGCGCGGCGCTGTTCATTTGCTGTATGTTCTGCCACGGCGAACTGGCGCGCAGCAAGCCCGCGCCGAAACAGGGACTGGCGCTCTTCTACCTGATGGTGGCCTCGGGAGGCGCGCTGGGCGGAGTGTTCGTGGGGCTGATCGCTCCGAACCTGTTCGCCACTTTCCTGGAGCTTCCGCTCGGCGTTACGGCGTCGGTCTTCCTGGCGTTGTACCTGCTGTTCGGATTCCGCTCGCCGCGGCGATTGATTCGGCTGGGAGTGGTCGCAGTTTTGGCCTTCGCGGTGAGTACGCAGTACCAGGGCGAACGGCGCGTTGCACGCTCGCGCAACTTCTATGGGGCGCTCGAGATCCGCGACGTGGGCGAAGGCGAAACTGCGATGCGGACATTGTACAGCGGCCGCACCATTCACGGACTCGAATTCCTGTCACCGGCGCGCCGGCGCACCGCCACCACCTACTATGGCGGGCACTCGGGGGTGGGGATGGTGCTCGAAGGCTCGCGGATTGCCAACCGTCGGGTTGCCATCGTGGGCCTGGGAGCCGGCACTCTGGCCACCTACGGCAGGAGGGGAGATTTCTTCCGCTTTTACGAAATCAATCCGGCCGTGGTGCGTGCCGCCGCGGAAGCGTTCCACTTCCTGCGTGATTCAGCGGCCGCGACCGATGTTGTGGCGGGCGATGGCCGGCTGATGCTCGATCGCGAGCCGCCCCACAGTTTCGACATGGTCGTGCTCGATGCCTTCTCAGACGACGCGATTCCGGTGCACCTGCTCACTCGAGAGGCATTCGAAATGTATTTCGACCGCTTGCACCCGGACGGGTTGCTGTTGATTCACCTGAGCAATCGATACCTGGACCTCAACGCCGAGGTGCAAGCCCTTGCGACCGACCTTGGAAAGGCCGGGCTGCGCATCTACAGCGCAGCCGACCCGGCGCAAGGGACGGAGTCCGCCGATTGGGCGATCGTGGCCGGAAATAGAGATATTCTGGCCACCCTGCGGCCCTACGGAGCACCGCCTTCTCCCCGCAAGGTACAGCCGTGGACTGATGAGTACAGTAGCCTTTTCCCCCTCTGGAAATAAGGACGGTCCCGAGAACTTCCGATTATCCTGATAGGATAATATGCCGGCAATGATGCAGGAGTGCTGACATGAGTATCGGTTTGTTTGGACGATTGACGACAGCCGCCATCATCGTTACCGCGCTGGCCTTCCTGGCAGTTTTTGCGAGCGGTGTTCCGGCTACGCCGAGCCTGATGGCACCCTGGTCCGCCCTCGCGTTCCTGATTATCGGCTGCACCTTATGGAGTGGGTCCATCGCGCGGTCCGAAATGCTGGCGCCACACCGGGTTGGAGCGCTCCTGGTATTTGCGATCGGTGCGATCCTTTCCGGGGAGCATCTGGCCCACGCGAGTTCGACGGCGTTCGACCGGCTGCTGTTTCCGAATCTGCTACCGCAGAACGTTCTACTGCCGGGACGGCCGGCGCCGCTCGCCGGCTTCCGCTACTGCCTTTTGGGAGTCATATTGTTTCTGATGAGGGACCGCCGCCGTCGCCTGGTGATGGTACGGGAGTGGACCGCGGTCACGATCATTACGCTGTGCTATTTCGGTTTTGTGGCCGTAATGTCCAGTTGGGGTACGGCCGCACCCGAAAGCATCTCCCCATTTGCGGCGATCCTCGGTATTCTCGCTGCGATGAACGTTCTGGCAACGGGACCGGACGGCCGCCTTTTGCCGCTGCTGCGGGATAGCGGGCCCGCGGGGCTGATTGCGCGCACCCTGATGCCCGTGTCGCTGATTCTGCCGGCGCTCACGATGACCGTGCGTCAACTCGTCACCGGCGTCCGGGTTGACGACAGCCGCCGCCCCGACGGTATCATTTTCGCCTCATTGAATATCCTGGCGGCGCTGGCGATGGTGTGGATCGGCGCTTCCAAAGTACTCAGCATCGATCTTCTCCGGTGCAAGGCCGAGGACGATCTGCGAGGTTCGCGGGACGAGCTGGAACGCCGCGTCCAGACGCGCACGCACGAACTCCTCGACACCAATGAGAGGCTCGCTATCGAGGTCGCCAACAGGCAGCGCACACAGAACAAGCTACAGCAGACCAACGCTATGCTGGCCAGCCTGATCGAGGGGTGTCCGCTGGCGATCACCGCCTTCAGCCTGGATGGCAGCTTGCGCAAATCGAACGCCGCCGCGGAGAGCATGGGCCTGGCTGACAACCTGGAGTGTCGCGCGCTGGCTGAACGGGCCGGCCGCGGCGAGACCCTGGCGGCGTCGGAACTGGCTTGCAAAGTCGGGGGCAAGACACTCCACCTTCAAGTCTGGGCATCGCCGACCCTTACGCAGGACGGCCGCCTTGACGGAGTCGTGATGATGGCCGCCGATGTCAGCGAACGCAAAGCCCTGGAAGCGAGCATCCAGCATAACCAGCGGCTGGAGAGCCTGGGCGTGCTGGCCGGGGGCATCGCCCACGATTTCAATAATCTGCTCACCGGCGTGCTCGGCAATGCCAGCGTGTTGCAGGATCGCTTCCCCAGCGACTCGCGCGAAGCCAGGGCCGCCGGCGACCTCATCATGGCCGGCCAGGTCATGGCCAAGCTGACCTCGCAGATGCTGGCCTACTCGGGCCGCGGCCGCTTCCGTATCGAACGCCTGGATCTCTCCAACGCGGTCCGGCAGATTACGAACCTGGTGCAGGCCTCGATTCCGAAGAGCGTGCGATTGACGTTTGCCCTGGGTGAGGGGCTGCCCGCCATCGAGGGCGATTCCAGCCAGCTTCAGCAGGTGGTGATGAATCTGGTGATCAACGGCGCCGAGGCCATAGGCGAAGAGCAGGGCACGGTCGAGGTTCAAACGCTGTCGCGGCGAGCGGAACAGGCCGAACTCACCGCCGGCGTTACGGGTGCCCCCGCCCTGGCCGGAGAGTATGTGGTGCTGGAGGTACACGACACCGGCGCCGGCATGGACGAAGAGACCAGGACCCGTATTTTCGACCCGTTCTTCACTACTAAATTCGCGGGCCGGGGATTGGGACTATCGGCCGTACTCGGCATCGTCCGAGCGCATCGCGGCACGCTCACGGTGGAGAGCCGTCCCGGTTACGGGACGAGGTTTCGCGTCTACTTTCCCTGTGCAGCCGCACATAAGGAGGCCGCATCCCAGACATTGATTGAGAGTGAGCGTGCCTCAGGAACCGTCCTGGTGGTGGATGACGAGGACTTCGTGGTACGGATGGCGCAATCGGTGCTGGAGGAGGCTGGATACGATGTGCTGAGCGCCTCGAACGGCAGCGAGGCGCTGGATGTGTACACGGCAAAATCGGGGCGAATCGACGCGGTCTTGCTGGATATGACGATGCCGGTGATGGGCGGCGAAGAAACCATGCAGCACCTCGCCAGGCGTTGGCCCAACGCCACCGTCATCGCAACCAGCGGTTACAACCTTCAGGAAGCCGAATACCGTTTTGGCACGGGAACTGCTGCCTTCCTACAGAAGCCCTATACCGCCGCTCAATTGCGCTCGAAAGTTGCCGAGGTGGTGCGGCAGCGCGCGGATTGAGCAGCGAAAAAAAGGGGAATACAGAGCTCACCACGAATCGGCCCACGGCCCCTTCGGCGAAGCGGCGGCGGCGGACAGTTCCTGGGCGCGTTGCGCCCGCAGCCATACCTCGGCTTCCGGCGCGGACCGGAATGCGCTGATCGCGGTGAAGAACCGCTCGACGAACACGCTGAACATGCGCGACACGCCGTAGAGGGCATCGCGCTGCGCTACGATCGCGCAGACTCCGAACCGGATGGTCGACGGCAAGCGGGCGATGGTGTTGCCGGCTTCACGGATATCCTCGGCGCTTGGTGACGAGGTCATATCGCGCAGATCCAGAAATACGTCCAGACAATTGGGGCGGTCGGGATCTTTCACTAGTTGCCGGAAGTGATCGCGTACTTCTTCGATGGTAACGTTGCCCCAGCACCGGGTGCGGATGAGAGCGACCTTTCTGTCGATTTGATAGGTAATCGGCATTCGTCCCGTTATTTGAGATAGGTTTTCAATAGCAGGCGATTCAAAAATGCTCTCCGGTGAAGCTTGTCAATGGGATGCGCAATGCCGAATCGCCGTACGGAAGCACCGTGGGCTGGCAGTTTCCGGGAGCTTCTTCATGCTCTGAGCGGCCGGCCGTATGGCGAAGAAGCCGGCTGAAAGCCGGCTGCAGCCACGATTGGCTGCCCCACATTGCGGCACGCCGCAAACTGAAATCGTGGTTCGCGCGTGCCTCAAGAGATCGCTCCCTTACGGTCGCGGCTCTGACCGGGGGCCAATTCTCTGCCGTAAGAACCTTTGCGGCCTCGCAGACCACTAGCGAGTGCGGTAAGATGCATGCCGGTTAGTGGGTTCCAGCGATGCAGCCCCAGGTATACTGAGGGTTATCAGCTCTCAAGATGACATCTCCTTCAAGCGGGCGGTGAATCGGTCAGCCTGCTGCCTTCCACGTCCAACGAGGAGTTGTTTTATGCTTCGAGTATCCCTTGCCTTGTGGTGAAAGAATATTTGATCGAGAAAGCATGACTGGCTTAACGGAACGCGATGACGCGGCGGGCGCTCTCCCGGCCATCTCGGCAAGATCGCGGCGGCTCTATGCGGCGCGCATCGCCAACACTGCGTCGGCTCCGGCGTGGTGGACCTCGGTGATCGTGACGGCGAGCTCCAAGCGTCAGGCGGACCGCTACGAATGGGAGATCCAGCGGAGGGCGGAGGCGGGAAAGATTCCGGCTGGCGTGACATACCAGGTGGTGCCGGACTTCGCCGATCAGCGTATCGGCAGCGGAGGCGCAACTCTCAACGCGCTCGGCTCGTGGAGCGCGCAGGCGCTGTTTAAGAGCGACTCGCGGGTTCTTGGCGATCTGACCGAATGGTGGCGGGCCCAGCGCGTCCTGATGCTGCACGCAGGCGGGGATTCGCGGAGGCTGCCGCAATACTCGCTCTCCGGAAAGCTGTTCAGCGCGGTGCCGGTGACGACACCGTGGGGCGAAGCGAGCACGGTCTTCGACGAGATGATGGCGCTCTCCACGGCTTGGGTGGAGCGCCTGGCTTCCGGGCTGGTGGTGGGCTCGGGTGATGTAATCCTGACGTTCGACGCGGCGGAAGTGGATTGGAACCGGCCGGGCGTGAGCGGTGTCGCGATGCTCCAACCGGCCGTGAACGGCACGCAGCACGGCGTGTACGTGACCAACGAACAGGGGCGAATCTACGCCTTTCTGCAGAAGCCGTCGCTCGCGGAACTGAGCGCTTCGGGCGGCCTGCTGCCGAACGAACAGGTGGCACTCGACACGGGGCTTTTGCGCTTCGCTCCGGAAACGGCAGCAGCGCTCACAGAGCTGGCGGGAGTAACGCAAAAAGATGGCGCGATGACTCCGGCGCCGGGCATTATCGACGGGTCGCCGGACCGGAACGGCAAGCCGGTGGCGATCGATCTGTATGAGCACGTCACGATGGCGCTGACCGGACAGTGGACGCCGGGGCCCGACGACGCGCCGGCGCTGCACGCGGTGGCGGCCGCGCTGAAGGATACACCGTTTTGGTGCTCGGTGGTTTCCGGCGATTTCACGCACATCGGGACCACGGCCCTTTTCCGCGAATTGATGACCGGCGCAGGCGCGTTGCGAGAGTCTTACGCGGTGCAGCAGCATTTGGGGACAATGCGGCAATCCGCTACCTTGCAAACCGGAGTGCGATCGGCGGGAGTGGTGATCGACAGCGTGCTCTCCGGAGGCGCGGATTTGGGCGCGGGCAGCGTGGTGATCGAATGTCACCTGGAGGGCCACGTGAGCGCGGCGTCCGGCTCGGTGCTGCACGGGCTCGACGGGATCGCGGGGGCGTTAGAGATTCCATCGGACACGGTGATCCATCAGCTTCCGGTGGGCCTGCCCTCGGGAAAACGGGGCGTAGTGATCCGCGCCTACGGGGTGGAAGACGACGCTAAGATGCCGGCGGCGCGCGGCAGGGCGACGTGGTTCGGCCGTCCGCTGCTCGACGAGGTTGCAGCGCTGGGGCTGAATCCGGAGCAGGTCTGGCCCGGGCTTGCCCGCGAGGAGTGGACGTTGTGGAACGCGCGGCTGTTTCCGGTCACGACGGCGGACCAGGCCTGGGCCTGCGCGCGGTGGATGATGCGATTTCCCAGCGGATACTCCGCGGCGCAGTGGAGCGAGCACGAGTTGCTATCGCTGGCGGCGGGAGCGCAATGCGCGGATGTTGCGGCGCTGGAAGCGGCACGTTCGCGGCGCCTGAAAGCGACGTGGAGGGTTTTGGCGCTCAGCCTGGTGGACTCGGGCGCCGACATCCGGCCGCTGTTGGCGAATGCGCCAGGCATCGCGGCGCTCGGCGAAACCGGAAACGTTCTGGCGCTGCGAGCGCGCGAGATGGAAGCGGCGGCGCCCACGGAATCGGCAGCCCGCTACTATGCGGCGAGCCTCTTCCTGGGGCATGCGGGCCTGGTGGACGAGGCAGGCGAAGCGCGATCGTCGGCATTTCGGCTGGTGGAGTATGCGGTGCAGTGCGGCGTCTACGGAGGCGACCGGCCGGCCGGCAGCGGCTGGAAAATGAACGAGGTCACGGTGGAAGGGCCGGCGCGGATCGACCTGGGGGGCGGATGGAGCGACACACCGCCGTTTTGCCTGGACTGGGGCGGCACGGTGTTGAATGTCGCGGTGCTGCTGAACGGCGCTTACCCGATCCGGAGCACGATCCGCCGGTTGAGCGAGCCCTTGGTCCGGTGCGTTTCCGACGAAGAAGGCAGGACCGCGGAATATCGAACCGTCGAGGACCTGTTCCATCCGCCATGTCCCGGTGATCCCTTTTCGATTCCGCGGACGGCGCTGTGCATGACTGGTCTATTTCGACAGGAAGAGCCGCTGCGGGAGGCGCTGGAGCGTCTGGGCGGAGGGCTGGAAATTCGCAGCGGGGTTGCGCTGCCGATGGGCTCGGGGCTGGGCACCAGCAGTATTCTGGCGGCCACGATGCTGCGCGGGATCCAGGAAATCGCGGGCGCGGAACTGAGCGATCAAGCGCTCAGCGAGCAGGTGATGCGGCTGGAGCAGCGGATGACTACCGGCGGCGGGTGGCAGGATCAGATCGGCGGAATTTTTCCCGGGACGAAGCTGGCGGTGGCCGGCCCGGGGCTGCATCAGCGCATCCGCGTGCAACCGCTGGCGTGGAGTGTGGAACGCCAGCAGGAGTTCGAGAGCCTGACGGTGCTCTACTACACCGGGATTCAGCGGGTGGCGCGAGACCTGCTGCGGCAGGTGGTGGGTAGATACCTCGCACGGGAGACGGCGTGTGTGCAAGTGCTGCACAGTATCAAAACGCTGGCCATGGAAATGGCTTACGCGATGCAGGAAGGGGAGTGGGCGCACCTGGGCGAGTTGCTAAACCGCCACTGGGAGTTGAACAAAGCGCTGGACCCCAATACCGCCAACGCCCCAATTAACGAAGTGCTGAAGGCTGCCAAGCCGTATCTTCACGGCGCCAAGCTGGCCGGGGCGGGCGGCGGCGGGTTTATGATCATGGTGGCCCGCAGCCCGGAAGTTGCGGAGGAGCTGAAGGCGCTGCTCGATCTGCGGGGCGAAGGCGCGGTTTACAGATGGAACATTGCGCGCGAAGGGATGCGAGTTAGTAAGTCGACTGTTCGCTAAACAACCGGCACTCGATCTATACAGTGCACATGGCTTCGCAACTAACGACAACCAGAACCGGCACCTTCTGCGGATCGCTACCGGAAAGGGCAATGGAAATGACATTCGGACCCTGGGTGAAGACCGACTCGGCGATCGCGACGCAATCCCGCTCGTAACCCGTCACCGGGAGCTCGGCGTTAAGGATGATCCTGTTCCCGTTCCATAGCGTCACGCGAACGCCAGGATCGAAATTGCGCAGGCGGAGGAATATGCGATGCAAGCCGTCGCGGCCCGCGTGAAAACGCAGACTGCCGGTTGCCGAACTAGACACTCGAAAGCCCGCAAGCAGATTATGCGCGACGTCGGCGTCGCAAGCGGATCCGAAGCCAACATCAAACTCCGACGGAATCATGGCATTCGTGAATCCATTGGTTACCGCGATCGAGGATTTCAGGTTTGTCCGGCAAGCTCGCCGTCCGGCCACCCAACGGCCACTGCCTCCCTGGTGGGCGTCCGCGTGAAATCGTAAGAACGCGCCAGAGTATCTACCCTCGGCGCCCTCTTCCGAACCGCCGTCCCACGCCCGAAAGCGCGATAATTCGGACGCATAAAGACCGGCGAGTTCGTCGGCCGAGACCTGATCCACCTCGCGGTAGTATGCGCCTTTGTCGGCCGTCAATTGGTCCTCGCGCCGCCGGTGGGTCGCCAGGATGACGTCCGCCGAGTAGTACGGGGTTTCCGCCGCAAACCGGCGCCACAAATCCCAGTCTCCGGCTTGGCGCAGGCTAGTGCGAAACCCGCCCGCCTTGATCCACAACGCGGATCGCCAGAAAGTGCCTTCCTGCATGACGAAGGGCAACGCCCGGCCATCGTGCAATCCCGCCTGAAGGGATGCCGCGGGGTAAATCTGCTCCTCGTGGATCCGCATCAGTTCTCCCTTCTCATTCATCTCGCACGGCCGGCCTCCCAGCCATGCAATCTCTGGAGACTCGCCAAAGACACTCGCGGCAAACTGGAGAGCGCCGGGGAGCAGGCGGTCGTCGGAGTTGATGTAGGTCATGTGCTCCGCGCCGGCGGGGTTCAGGTGAGCGAAACCCCGGTTGATCGCGTCGTACATGCCTCCATCCGGTTCACTGCGGAAGGTGAACTCCACGCCCGAACAGAGCAGAGGAAAGCTTCCGGAATCCAACCGCGAAGCCCAACGCTCCAATGCGGCCACCGTGCCGTCGGTGGAACCTCCGTCCTGCACGTGGTAGCGAATCCGGAAGGCGCCGGCCTGCGACACGACACTGAGGATGGTCTCATCCAGAAATCGTGAAGACTGAAAGGCCGGCGTGACAATAAGGAATACGGGGACCTCGGATTTCATGCGGCTTCTCCTGTAGCGCGATTGGAACGTGTATTGTACAAGATCACGGTCGCGATTCGGCTTGGGCCCGGGCTTCAACCTCCCAACCGTCCGTTCGACTCCCAGCTGCCGGCGATACGTTCGTGTTTCGGAGATGAGCGGCGTTCGGCATGGGAGCTTTGCTCGGAAACAGAAGGGTGCGCGATGTGGCGAAATAAGTAGTACCCTTGCTAGTACTCATGAGGCTTGTCGCGGATTCTGGCGCTTTTCATCCCTCTTCTATTCGTTTCTTTTACACCTGAGCCGGCAGGGCCGCGATTGTTCGTGCTTTATATCACTTTTTTGCCAAGCCCCCTGTTGTAGCATTGGTATGATTTATTCCGCTTGGGCGGTGCTGAATCGCTAGGGTCTGGCGAGAAAGGTATACGGTATACCTTGGCGAGAATAGATTATTTCGGAGGAATTCACGATGCGAGGTCGGCAGAATCTGCAGAAGTGGCAGCCTGGAGTTCACTTTGTGCGAACAGCCATAGTTCTGGCTTTGGCGGTCATTGGACCTGTTTCGGTCCAGCTCCATGCGCAAGAATTCGACAAAATTAAACCCCTGTTCTTCACGAAACCGTACGGCGGAGCCGACCCTTTGCCGCAGATCCTCACGGTAACCGGTGGGAGTTCAGCCATCGAATTCAGCACTTCGGCTCGCACGTCCTCCGGTGGCGACTGGCTCGCGGTTTCCCGGACTCAGGACTGTTGCACCACACCGGCCCTGGTGAGCGTCACCGTTCATGCTGGTTCCTCGTTGGAACCGGGAAGCTACTCGGGCGAAGTCGTGCTCACAGGGACGGGAGCCTCTCGCGTAGTGGAGGTTTACCTCGTCGTCACACCAGCCGAGAGCACAGCGTTCGACAAAACCCCGTCGCAGATGAGTTTTTCCATAGAGCCGGGTGGAACCGCATCGCCCCAGGTGATGCAAATCAGCGGTGTCGGCCCTGAAGTCCTGCAATGGAGGTTGATTGCATCGACCTTTAACGACGCGAACTTTTTGAGTGTGTCGGTCACGAGCGGGACGGGGCCCACACGAATCGCTATAGGAGTCGTACCGGAGAATCTACCGGACGCGGGCAAGAGGGCGGGAGTCTACACTGGTCGACTTCTCTTCATCAGTGCTCGCAGTAGCGTGACCATACCTATAAAGGTGCTAGTGGGTGACCGCGAGTCAAGATCCGGCCGACCTCTACCGATGAGCAAGTCCGCAGGCAACCACTCGGCTGCGTCGCAGCCGGCGACGGGCTCCACTAACCTCTTTCCGGCGAACACTTCCAACTGCTTCTGCGGCGCATTCAACAGCACGAATTCGAATTATGGTGGACTAACCACAGCGCCTGACGGCACGTCCAGCGCGCAGTTGGTGGGCGAAGCCAACCCAGAGAATGGGGTGGCCCCGCACGTTCAATCTATCTTTGCGGACATGGGGCCCGGACAACATACCATCTCGTTCCACCTCAAGGCCGACATCGATTCATGGGCCTACATCACCAGCCAGGACAACCAAACTGTTAATCGGGCTTGGTTCAATTTGGCCAATGGCACGGTGGGAACTCTGCCGTCCGGTTGGACCGCTCAGATCACGGCGGTCCCGGGTGCTGCTGGGTGGTATCGGTGCTCGGTGACCTTCACCTCGGTAAACAGTGCAACGAACAACGGCCTTGGACTGGCAACCGGAGATAGCCAGTCTACCTACGTCGGAACTTACGGCCATGGGGTCTACGAGTGGGGACAGGAATTCGATAACGGGACGCTAACGGCGTATCAGCCGAACGCGTCGCCCTGTCTGAGCTTTGACAAGACAGCGGACGCTGCCACAGTGAGCGCCGGTTCTTCGATCGGGTACACGATGACCCTATTCAACCATGCCACCCCTCCGGTCACAACGACTCTCACTGACCAGCTTCCCGCAGGCACTGGAGTCAGCTGGACCATTAGCCCCGGAAATTCTGCGTGCAGCATTACGGGGGCGGTTGGCAGCCAGGCGTTGACCTGTAATTTCCCGGCTTTGGCAGCGGCAACTTCGAACTCGGTACACGTGGTCAGCGGCAGCTCTGCCTCAGGTTGCGGCGCGTACAACAACACGGCGACCCTGACGGCTTCAGGCTATCCGAGCTATTCCGCCACGGCGAACGCATCTACGACAGTGTCGTGTTCGGGCCCGAACCCGCCGGTCTTCCAAACGCTTTCAACGCCTGGGTCGTCGGGCACTTCGGGCCTGTTCTCGCTGCAATACTCCGATGCCGACGGCAATGCCGATTTTTATCGCGTACAGGTCGCTATCAACGACTACCTGCGAGGGTTTCGCTCCTGCCTGGTCTATTACACGGCCGGTGCTGATGTCATGTATCTGTTGGACGATCTCGGCGCAACGTGGCAGGGACCGATCGCTTTCGGTGCGACGGGTGTGCTGACCAACAGCCAGTGTTCGCTCAATATGGGTCTGTCCACGCGGGTCCGCTCGGGGAACAATCTGACGCTGAACCTGTACTTTACATTTAATCCCGGGTTTACAGGTGCCAAGAGCGTCTTCACCGAGATGATGGACAACCACGCTTTGTCACCTGGCTGGCAGACCGTGGGCGCTTACACGGTGGCCGCCGGAACAGACTCGCCACCTTCGCTGGACACGCTGACGCCGGCTTCGGGTTCCGGTTCCAACGCCATTTACCGGTTCAAGCTTTCCGACCCGGATGGCGGGGGCGATCTGGACCGGCTCCAGGTCATCTTCCAGAACGGGTTTAACGCAAGCAATTCCTGCTACGTATATTACGCGGCGCTGTCGGGGCTGGTATACCTGGCAAACGACAACCCCGCAACCTTCCAGGGCCCGGTGCTGCTGGGCCAGTCGGTCACGCTGCAGAATAGCCAGTGCCAGTTGCGGGTGGGCACCTCGTCGGTAACCTACACAGGCAACTCAATGGAGGTGGACCTGGACATTGCGTTCAAGAGTCCGTTTGCCGGCGCGAAGACGATCTACGCGGAGACACGGGACCGCTCAGGGGTGGGAGCCAACACGTGGCAGACCATGGGGACATGGACGGCCGCCGGCCTGGTGAATCTGGCGCCGACGGTCGATTCGGTGAACCCGTCCTCGGGCAGCGGCACAACACGCACCTTCACGATCCAGTACAGTGACGGGAATGGATATGCGGATATGGACCGGGTGCAGGTGCTGTTCAACAGCACCTTGAATTTCGGGACAGGGTGCCTCCTCCAGTATGTGCGGGGCGCGAACCTGATCTACCTGCAGAATGACGCGGGCACGGGCTGGGTGGGCCCGGCATTATTGGGGACAGCGGGCACCTTGCAGAACTCGCGGTGCTCGCTGAACGTGGGGAGCGCGACGGCAACGGGGTCGGTCAACAGTCTGCAACTGGCCTTGCCGATGACGTTTCAGACCTCGACGTTTTCGGGTCTGAAGAATACCTACGGCGAGGCGACGGACAGCGGGGGACTGAGTTCGAACTGGCACGCCGTCGGCACCTGGAGTGTGCAGTAGCTCCCTGGGCGCAGTTCGTCGAAGATTCTCAGAGCCGCAAAGCCATCATTGGATTTGCGCAAATTCAGCATTGGCGGAAGTGCTGCATCGCCGATGTTGGGGGAACGGGATAGCCATAGCATTTTCTAATCGAACGATGAGCCTGGAGGGGGAGCGAAGCTCCGCCGCCAGGCCTCCTTTCGTAAACTCTGTCTTAAGAATGAAATCGTAGCTGCTGTGGGAAAGTGGAAAGGCCCGGTTTTGGGCTTTCCACTTTTCCATGGCCTCGTCGCGGCGGTGGAAATGTGGGAATCGCTCCAGCGATTTGCAAGGGCGGTGGACGACCGAGGGAAACCTGCTTTTGGTTTTCCTCGGCGTCCACCGCCCGTCATTTCCACCGTCGGCTTTCACGCGCTCCTTTTCTGCCGGATTTCCGCAAATAGCTTTCGTTTCGCTTCTTGCATCCGCCCTGCCGCTGCCGTATCGCTTTCCGCAGCCGCCATTCGTTCTAAGTCGCTCTGCGTGGTGCCGGTCTGGAGGTGCCCCGCCAGGCCCGGCAGTTGCCGTAGAATCTCCCACGGCGTCGCGTACCACCGGTACACTCTCCTTTGTTTGCCCTTGGCGTTGGTCACTGTCTCCGGCACACCGCAGGGTCGATGGAAATTCAGATATGGATTGAAGTGCTGTTCGTAGAACTCCTCGATTGCCTCCGCGTGGCTCGACGCGATATGCCCGTAGCCCATGTGTTTTCGAATCACCGCTCCGTTCTTGGCCTCCACCAACCCATTGTCATTAGAGTGTCGCGGCCGTGATTTAGTCTGCTCCACCAGTAGCTTGTTCAGCAGGTTGGCCACCGTGTGGTTGATGAATTCGCTGCCGTTATCTGAATGGAACCCCAATATCCGAAATGGAAACTGCCGCAGCATCCCTTCCAAAACCGGCATTAGCCAGGCTTCGCTGATGTACGCCGCCGCCCCCACCACCTGCCATTGCGTCACCTCGTCCACTGCATTGATGTGGTACACCCCCTTGACCCCCTCCAAGTCCCCCTGATGTACCGTGTCGATCCGCAAGTATCCTGGTCTGCCTTGCGGGTCTGGTCGCCGCCGTTCGCCTATCGCCACTTTTACTGGGCGCGTCTTCTGAAAAACAACCCTCCGTTCTCTGTACACGCGGCTCTTCCGCAAATTGTAGATATGCGGCGACGAAATCACCGCCAGCCTCTGGTAGCGTTCATCGCCATATTCATGGAATTCCCGATACAGAATCTTTTGCGTGGCCGGCCCGCTCAGCGTGTCATGCGCTTCATCCACCGACGCCAGCAATTCCACATCTACCGCCTGGTAAACAACCGAGAATCGATTCCGATGGTAGATCCGTTCCTTCACGATCCCGTTCTCCAGGTAGCGCCCTATCAGTCGCGTCACCTGTGCGCGGCTCATCCCGGTCATCTTCCCCACGTACTGTCTCAACAGTCCTTTGCCTTCCCGCTTTTGTCCTCCGTATTCCTGCTCCATCAGCGTTCGCGTTACCCAGCCGTATATTTCCTCTCGGTTCTTTGCTTCAAATCGAAACTCCTCGCTGGCTGTCATGAATGCCCGGACCTGTTCCAGACTCAGCCGTTCTCCATTCCTCATGCTGACGATCAACTCCCAGCATGCGCGTTCTCCTCCCCTTCAGGCTCATCCTGCGTTAGAAACACGCTCCGCCTCCAGGCTCATCCTGCGTTATACAAGACTGCCATCCACCTTGACGCTGGATATGGGTTATAATCGTGATTCCATTTGTCGTCTGGGATTCCTACTGGCAATATCTCGTCCGTCGTTTCGTCGTGTTTGGTGAGCCTACTTTGGACTCGCGCTGAGTGTGCGGTCGACCTGCAAGTCTAAGGTCTTGATCGCGGAATCGGATCTGGCGGGCGAATGGTGGTTCCGGTATTTATGGGATATCGGTAATCCTTTGATGACCGGATGTCCATATGATTCAGACCCTAGGCCTCGTACTGCTAGGCATCTTGACGCTTTTCCTTGCAGGGTACGGGCCCGCGCTCCTGTTGCTGGACCCGAAGGGTGCCTACCCTCGGGCCGTTGCGATTCCGGTGCTTGGCCTGGCGTGTTATATCATTCTGACGCACTTCCTGGCCAGCCTGGGGCTGAATGGCGTGTGGATCTCTCGAATAAGCCCTCTGCTCTTGGGCGCCCTCGTGGTCGCAGTACCGCGCGACCGGCGGTTGGAACGGCGGGAAATCACGACAGCGCTACCTGTGCTGGCGATCTGCTGCGGCGCTCTTTTGATGGCTGGTTGGCCGCTCCTGGTGGAAGGCTGCTCGTCCTTCATGGGCTTTGGCAACCCCGATGCAGCTTTCAATTTGGCCATCTTCGACGGCGTCCAGCACCACGCGTACCGGGACAACCTGAGTGAGGCCGTTCCGTATTGGCCCGGCCCCAACTTCGGGTTCTTCTTCGGGGCGGGATACATCTGCGTGCTGCTCGCCACACTAACTGGCGTCGATATCTTTGCTCTACACGACGTGGTGATGACAGCTCTCGTCTTCATCACGCCGGCAAGCGTCTTTATCTTCTCTGTAGTGTGCCTGAAAGCCACCCGGCGGAGCGCGCTCTGGGCCGCAACCGCCACGGCATGCAGCAGCCTTGTTTGCTACACATTCTTTCTTCAGTCTTTCGGGGCCGTCACGCTGATTTCGCTACTGCCGGCTTTCCTGGCCGCTTGTGTCGGGGCGTTGGAGACGGAAGGCTATCGGAAGGTTGTCCCTGCAGCCTTACTGTTCACGGGAGCCATCTTCGGCTATTATGCGGCCGCTCCGATACTGGTAGTTCTGATGGGTGTCGCAGGCGTCACTGCACTGGCACAAAGGAAGCTCGGCTTTAGGCAATGCTGGCGGGTCTGCGTGGCATTTGCGGTGCTTCCGTTAGCAGCCTTTCCCGCGCTGACCCTCCAGACCTTCTACCGATCGCTGGCGGAATCAGGCAGTTCACGGCTAGTGGCAAGCCTTAATGGCCCCGAACTACTCTTGTCTTTCGGGTTTGCGTTGACGGAACAATACCTGCCGTTCATTTGGGGGTTGCTAATCCCGCCCTTCACACCGCGCACAGTCTTCGAGGCGCCATCCTGGTTTTTTTTCGGATCGCTGGTCCTTTCGGCACTTCTATCGGGACTCCTCTTGTGGTGCTTGTTGCGGAGATCTGAAGCCCCGCTTACAATCCGGGTCCAGTTGAGTGTTTTGGCCGCCGCCATCGCGTACTTTGTGCTTCGAAAGAATGGATATGGCGCCTTCAAACTCGCGGCATGGTTTTACCCCCTCTATGCTTCCTTTCTGCTTTGTGGCGTCTTCTCCAAATCGCTAAGGTCGGGAAATTTGTTTCGACGCCTTCGCAACTGCCTCTTGGCCGGCTTATTCGTCTTGAACGCGGGCTGGTCAATCCGTCTCGGCCTCTCTTCTCTCCAAGATACAACCTTGACGGGCAAGAACATGGCAGGTCTCACCGGCGTCGATTTTCATGGTTTGAGTTCGCTTTCGAAGACCGTACCGGCGGATTCGCGGATTCTCATGGCGATTCCGGACGCGGTCGAGCAGCGGTGGGCGCTGACATTCCTGAGAAGAGGAAATCTGAGCGTAGTGCCTTTGTTGAGTTTGACCCCGGAATTGCCCGACGGATCGGAAGTCAATGCGGCCATGGGTGCCGAATCCTCTCGCTATGTCCTCACCTCGCAACCCAGACGCGACATCACGTCCAGCGCACAGGGGCCGCCGATCTGGCAGAACTCCAAATTTCAATTACTTCCTGTCGACAACGTGAATGACCTATTGCTCATCGGCCGGGGATGGTATCGCTACGAGAAAGCTCCGCAGAATGCGCCGCCATGGCAGCGTGCATTCCGTGCTCTGCGCTCCTATGGCGAGTTGATCCTGCTAAACACGTCGGGGAAAGAGATGCGTCTGAGGCTTACGGTTATGTCCGGTGTTGGCGATGAGGCATCCGACCGGAAACTATCGTTTGCTCTCAACGGAAATAAATTCGACGAAATCACAACTGCCGGAGTTGCGACCGTGATCACGAAGCCTTTCCGGCCCAACGGATTTCTAAACCGGCTGAGTATCTTCTTACCGGATTCGGCCAAGCCAATTCCGAGAGGTTGGAGTTTGTTACGCCGGTGGGTGCCAAAGGATGCGCGGCGGCTCAATCTCGTAGTCCTCAAGGTTGAATTACTCAATGACCGTGAATACCAGGCCTTGCGACTCCCTTGCCGCCTCGACCTATCCCGTCCGGAAGTCTGGAGCACGCCAAACCTGAATGGCATATATCCGGACCATTGGATCGCCAACAAGGCACATTTATCGCTTGAGGCTTGCAGGGAGGCAGATTCTGTCGTCATTCAAGGCTTCGCGCCAGGCCTGCCCGCATCCGCACCGGACGTACCCGTCAACGTCACGGTGGACGGCGCTGAATGGACCGTTCATCTGGACAAGCCGGGACCGTTTACGATCTCCGTTCCGCTGACTCGAAGCGTTGAGAAAGGTAGCACGCACGAGATTTCAATCGGGAGTCCGAGATCCTTTGTGCCTGTGCAACTCGGGCTGGGACCGGACCAGCGCCGATTGTCGATCAGTTTGGATGTTGTCGAGTTTCATGATTGCTGTGCCCCTGTGGGATCGAACCCGTTGAAACCAGCCGCCACGCGTATGCCGGCGCGGTCGGTGGAGTTTTCTCGTGCACGATAGGCAATTAGTCGAACAGACCGGTCGCAGAGTCGAATATCATAGAATATTGGAGACCCCATGAATTCGTCGCCAATCCCGAATGTTTCAGCGTCCGAGCAGATGCCCGCGACGTACGTCCGGTCCAAAATCATCGCCGTTTTGCCTGCTTACAACGAAGAGGCAAACATCGGCAAATTGCTGACGCGTATCAGCAATTCCATGTATGAAGCCGGCCTGAATTTTGAGGTCATCGTGGTTGATGACGGCAGCAGGGACCGAACGCGCGAAATTCTGGATGAATATATGCGGGTGCTACCGCTGCGGGTCTATACTCATCCCGTGAACCAGGGGCTCGGTGCGGCTATTCGGGACGGCTTGCAAGCCGCGGCCGAACTCGCCCGCGAGGACGACATTATCATCACGATGGATGCGGATGAGACACACTCTCCCGGTCTGATCCTGCGGATGGGGCGAATGGTCCAGGAAGGCTTTGACGTAGTGATTGCCTCCCGCTACCAGGCAGGGGCTCGAGTCCTCGGCGTCCCCATATTCCGAAGGCTGATGAGTTTCGGTGCATCGTGCCTGTTCCGGGTCTTGTTCCCCACCCCGGGCGTACGCGATTTCACCTGCGGGTACCGCGCGTATCGCGCCGGGGCATTAAGAAAAGCGATCGAGCACTTTGGACCTGCTTTTGTAGATCAAACCGGCTTTCAGTGCATGGTCGATATCATTCTCAAGCTCAGAACCATGGACCTCATTTTTGGCGAAGTACCGATGTTGCTTCGCTATGACTTAAAAGGCGGTGACAGCAAGATGCGGGTATATCGGACGGCAAAGAACACCCTCTTGCTTCTTGCCCGGCGACGGATAGGTTTGTAAAGAATGACGACACCTGATCAGACTTTCGGGCAAGATTATTTTACAAGCATTTACCGGCATTATGAAGCGCAGAACCCCGCTTACAAGCTGGCGTATTATCAGCGGCTGCTCGCTGAAGCGGCGCCTACCTGCGACAAGCCCAGAATCCTCGAAATTGGCTGCGCTTTTGGAAAGTTTCTGACATCGCTGGACTCCCGTTGGGAAAAGTGCGGAGTAGATGTTAGTGACTATGCCATTGGTATTGCCAAGAGGAATAATCCGGCGGCCACTTTTGTCGCGGCCGATGGAATCGCGATCCCGTTCAAAGGCCCTTTCCAGGCGATTGTTTCCTTTGATGTCCTGGAGCATATTCCCGATCTGGAGGCCGTAGCCTGCTACGTCGACGAGAATCTCGCACCGGGCGGCATATTTATTTTTGTTGTCCCGGTCTATGACGGCCCATTGGGCTGGCTGGTTAACCTGCTGGATCCGGACCCGACTCACATTCACAAGAACGGTCGTAAGTCTTGGTTATCCTGGGCGAGCCAACGATTTACGGTAGAAGGCTGGAGTGGTATCTTTAGATACTTGCTGCCTTACGGTCCTTACGTGAATTGGCCTACCAGATTACTGCGCAATCAAGCGCCTGCCATTGCTATCATCGCCCGCAAACCTACTACTCCCGCCGGTCGCTCGACTTAGCCACCCGCGGGATCCGCCTTTCAAACGACTCGCCAGTTAGATTAGCCATTCAAAGCCGTTAGAGTCTTCTCCATGAAACGCATTCTCTTTATCTTCGGCACCCGACCTGAAGCGATTAAGCTATGTCCCCTGATTCGTCAGCTGCGGCTGCGCCGCGATGAATTTGAGACGAAGGTTTGCGTGACCGCCCAGCACCGCGCCATGCTGGACCAGGTACTTGATTGTTTCCAGGTACAGCCAGATTACGATCTGGATCTCATGACGCCGGGCCAGACTCTGTCACAAACCGCGGCCCGAATTTTGTCGGCGCTCGATCCGATCCTTGCTGCCGAAAGCTTCGACATGGCCATCGTCCAGGGAGACACAACCACGACGATGGCCGGAGCCATGTGTGCGTTCCACCGACGGATTCCGGTGGCCCACGTGGAAGCCGGGCTGCGCACGGGCGATTTGGAACAGCCTTTTCCCGAGGAGATGAATCGCGTGCTGACCGGGCGCCTGGCCCGGATGCATTTCGCTCCGACGGAAGGATCTCGCGGTAATCTTCGGGCTGAAGGGGTTCCGGATGGCCGGATTTTCGTGACCGGAAACTCGGGCATCGACGCGGTGCTGTACATTGCGCACAGACTCGAGCAGGGCGAACTGCACGGTTGCTCGATTCCGCGCCTGGACCCCGCCAAGAAGCTCATCGTGGTGACTGCGCACCGGAGGGAAAATTTCGGCGACGGCGTCACTCAGATCTGCGATGCGTTGATCGCCTTGGCTTCGCGGGACGACGTTCACATTGTCTACCCCGTACACCGGAACCCGAATGTGCTCGATCCAGTTACGCGCAGATTGCAAGGTTGCCGCAACGTGCTCCTTACCGATCCGATGGACTACGTTTCCTTCGTCGATATGATGCGCCGAGCATGGCTACTGCTTACTGACTCCGGCGGCATCCAGGAGGAGGCGCCCTCCCTGGGCAAACCGGTACTCGTGATGCGTGAGTGCACGGAGCGGCCCGAGGCCGTCGAAGCCGGCACCGTAAAATTGGTGGGCACAGACCGTGCGAAGATTGTCGCGGAAACTGTGCGCCTTCTTGACGATGATCAGGAATACCAGCGCATGTCCCGAATTCACAATCCTTACGGCGATGGCCGCACCAGCGAGCGCATCTCTGCGATCCTCGCCAGTCATTTCCGCAGCAGATAGGCGCACCGGCCAACACTTTCGACGAACTGCGCCGCTGGAGCTACTGCACACTCCAGGTGCCGACGGCGTGCCAGTTCGAACTCAGTCCCCCGCTGTCCGTCGCCTCGCCGTAGGTATTCTTCAGACCCGAAAACGTCGAGGTCTGAAACGTCATCGGCAAGGCCAGTTGCAGGCTATTGCCCGCCCCCGAAGCCGTCGCGTTCCCCGCGTTCAGCACACACCGCCCGTTCTGCAACGTGCCTGCCGTCCCCAGCAATACCGGACCCAACCAGCCGTTACTCGCGTCGTTTTGCAGGTACATCAGGTTCGATCCCCGCACATACTGGAACAGGCAGCCAGTTCCCAGATTCAGCGTGCTGTTGAACAGCACCTGCACCCGCTCCATATCCGCGTATCCATTCCCGTCACTGTACTGGATCGTGAAGGTGCGTGTTGTACCGCTGCCCGAGGACGGGTTCACCGAATCGACCGTCGGCGCCAGATTCACCAGGCCGGCGGCCGTCCATGTCCCCATGGTCTGCCACGTGTTGGCTCCCACCCCTGAGCGGTCCCGTGTCTCCGCGTAGATCGTCTTCGCACCGGCAAACGGACTCTTGAACGCAATGTCCAGGTCCACCTCCATCGAGTTGCCTGTGTACGTTGTTGACGAAGTGCCCACCCGCAGTTGGCACTGGCTATTCTGCAACGTGACCGACTGGCCCAGCAGCACTGGGCCCAGGAACGTTGCGGGGTTGTCGTTTGCCAGGTATACCAGCCCCGACAGCGCCGCGTAATATACGTAGCAGGAATTGCTTGCGTTAAACCCGTTCTGGAAGATGACCTGGATCCGGTCCAGATCGCCCCCGCCATCCGGGTCGGAAAGCCTGAACCGGTAAATGGCGTTGGAACCGGAACCCGAAGCCGGCGTCAGCGTGTCCAGCGAAGGTGGCGAGTCTGTTCCGGCGGCCACCGTGTAAGCGCCCACGGTCTGCCAGCCAGGTGACAAAGCGTGGTTGTCCATCATCTCGGTGAAGACGCTCTTGGCACCTGTAAACCCGGGATTAAATGTAAAGTACAGGTTCAGCGTCAGATTGTTCCCCGAGCGGACCCGCGTGGACAGACCCATATTGAGCGAACACTGGCTGTTGGTCAGCACACCCGTCGCACCGAAAGCGATCGGTCCCTGCCACGTTGCGCCGAGATCGTCCAACAGATATATGACATCGGCTCCGGCCGTGTAATAGACCAGGCAGGAGCGAAACCCTCGCAGGTAGTCGTTGATAGCGACCTGTACGCGATAAAAATCGGCATTGCCGTCGGCATCGGAGTATTGCAGCGAGAACAGGCCCGAAGTGCCCGAAGTCCCCGGCGTGGAGAGCGTCTGGAAGACAGGCGGAAAGGGACCGCTAGAGACCAGGATGGTAGTCGGATCACTGGCGTTTGCCGTCGGCGACCCGGCGATACTTACGCTCACCTGATTCGTTACCTCGGATGGCGCGTTCGCCGCCACGTTCACGGTCACCGTGATGGGTGGGTACATGCTCCCGTTCGTCAGAGAATCCGTCCGTGTACACGTTGTCCCGCCGGGCGGGCACGTCCACCCGGAACCGGCCATCGATACAAGAGTAAGGTCGGTGGGCACAATCTCGGTGATCGTCACCGTGCCAGTGACGGGCACATTCCCGATGTTGCTCGCGCTTACGGTGTAGGTGCCGGTCTGCCCTTGCCCGAAGCTGGCAGTGTGGGTCAGGGTGATTGCCAGGCTCGAACTCGCCACCGTCCAGGTGCCTTTGAACTGCCAGGGAATCGATGCGAAAGGACTCGCCGCCTGTCTGTAATTGATCTGTGCACCGAGGGGGGTCGGTAGGGGCGAGAGATCAGCTTTAATGCCAGCACCTTTGCCGATGACTCCTACGGATGCGAGAGAGTCTGCGCGTTCGGCGATAAGAACGGCCGCTTCCCCACTCCGGGATGTAGAGCCCAGTGTGGAAGACAGAACGACGACGAGCAGACAGGTCCGCTTCATATGCTTCAACCACTATTCGGCTGACGTCGGGCAATACTTTAGATCGATCGCGAGGTCTATATCCAGTGGATTCCAACAAAACTGCCACTTGGCGTTCTGGACCGAAGGCTTCACCGCCACATGGAAGACGCGGAAGTTGAGAATTCGAGGATCGCGTGCTTCGACCCTGGGCCTGGTCGGCAGCGATCTACTTGCCGGAGCGATCGAGCACCTTCAAGACAAACCTGCTTGCCCCGAGTCTTGGGCGCTTCGATCATGGCGGACAACTCGATAGCAGAGCTGGAGATCGCTCCGCGGGCAAGTCCTGAGAAGAACCAAAGGCGATTGAAATCCGACGGATTGTCGTGCGACCGTCTTCTTTACGCCTTAGGCTTTGACCCAGGGATATCATAGCGACCGAAATCCGAATTGCGAGAGGTGATGCGCCTCGCCGAGAGCAGCGAGGGCGAGAGTAGATGTTAGCGCCTCTGTGACGGATACTGGGATGTATCGAACGTCCCGGGGAGTTCGCATCAAGCCTGAACCTCCCTTCCCCGTCTACTTACTTTGCTTGAGGTCTTGCGGGTCACGTCGGTTGACTAGCCCAAACGCGAATTGCGGGTGTGGAAGGGACGCTCATCGGAAGCATCAAGTATTGAAAACAAAGGCAATTCAGGACTCCGTATCGAATGCGTGGCACCTTCGCTCCAAAGATCGAGCGCGGTATACTGATACTTCCAAATCATTAACGGACAAGCTAGGCCAAATTGTATTTTTGGCGTAGAATTCGCTGCCAGCGGTCGGATTCGCGTAACGAGGTGGTCCAGAGTGATCGAGGTATCAGGGGAGACTTCAGATGTTGCGGCGAAAATTTGCAGTAATCAAGTTCTGGCCAAACGTGAAAGCGGCTGAAGACGAGCTGATCGAGCGGTTGAAGATTGCAGCCAAATCGCTCGACCTCGAGTGTATCGTCGTCGACCCTTTCGCCCGGCTGGTTGATTCGCCTCATACCCAACTGACGCGCGAGGACGTGGACTTCGTCCTCAGCATGCACTTTACGACTCCGAAGCGATTCGACATTTTTTCGTTTGTCACCCTGTGGAACCCGTTGCAGTTCTATCACGACTGGGGATATCGCAAGTACACGCGCCATCTGCTGACGCACGACGATTTTCTCAGTTGCGACTCTGCTTCCGGCGACGACCATATTATGCGGTCGGTTTCCGACGACCCGATGCGCGATGGCCCCCTCTTCCGGTTCTATCCGACCGTATCGGAACCGATCCTGCCGCCTACGCTCGGCGACATGAAACTGTGCTACCTGGGTATCAACTGGGAGCGATTGTCCCAACAGCCTGGACGTCATGACGGGCTTATGGGCCTGCTGGACGAGGCGCGCGGGGTCCGGATTTACGGACCGAAACTCTACGCCGGAGTGGACGTATGGAAGGGATTCGCGAGCTACGTCGGCCCGATTCCGTTCGATGGTGTGTCGGTAGTTCGCCTGATCAGCCAGGCGGGTATCTCTCTGGTTCTCTCCTCGCCGGCGCACCGCCAGTCGGAAATGATGTCCTGCAGAATCTTCGAAAGCTCGGCAGCGGGAGCAATAATTATCTGCGATGAAAACCCGTTCGCACGCAGACACTTTGGCGATTCCCTCTTGTACATCGATACATCCCTGCCTCCAGAAGAGACCTACGGCCAGGTGCAGTCGCATCTCGATTGGATTAGGTCCGAACCGGATAAAGCCCTGGAGATGGCAAGAGCATCGCAAGCCATATACCGCGAACACTTCAGACTCGACACCTGCCTTGAGCGAATCTATGAGGGCCTGCCAGCACGGAAACAAAAGCTCCAGTGCCTCTACACACCCAAGAATCGCGACGAGAAGGTCTGCGTTGTGTTCCTGATGCCCGAATTTCTACCTGGCATCCTGGAGCATCACATTGCCAATTGCCTGTGCCAACAGAATGTAAACATACGGGGTGTTCTGGCCGTGGATGCGAGGGATGCAAAGCTCTTCGGGGCACGCATCCGCTCCCGAATCGGGGAGTCGTCGGCGCCTATCGAAATCGCGCCCGTGCATTTCGTGGAACGGCGACTCGATGAGTCAGTCGTGCGCAGAAGGCCGCTCGGAGAGGTGCTCAGCAAAGTCCTCGAGGAATTGGTCCAGGAGGAATATGTTTGCGTAGTTGCTCCGCACGAGAAAATCTATTCCGACCATCTGGGTTCGCTTCTTCGGAAGCTGCAGGACTCACCCGAAGCCGGCTGCGCCTGGTCCGACATGCTTCGGGAGCAGGGTTCAGGAGCCAAACTTCAGTCCGATCTCTGCGACGATCCCGACCCCGGAGCGTCAGCGGACGATCCGCCAATTGGCTCTGGGCGCTTTCTCTTTCGAAAGACTCTCATCGAAAAACGGTTCCTGACTGCACTCCCCTACCTCGACACTCTGGCGATGCATCTGTTTCTCGGTGCCACCAGGAATGTTCCGACGCGAAGGTGCACTATTGTGACGGCCGCCCCGGACAGCGTCGACACGGCAGAGCCCATTTTGCCGGCGAACCTGGAACGCGAGATCCTCATGGACTTCTCACCCGAGACCTTCCGGGCAAAGGAACGGGGTAAAATTCCGACGTCGGAGTCGATCGCTCCAACCGCTGTGTCGGTCGCCCCAACCGGCATATCGCTCGCGGGAATGACCCGGGAGGAACGTACCGCATTTGCGGTCGAACTCGCGCACAGCATTCCCATTCCCGCGCTGCTGAAGAAAATAGCCTTCGGTACGTATCGGCTGTGGTTACGTGCGACCCGTGCGCCTGAGTGAGGCGCACGTCCGAACCACGGATACACTACGATTTACCTTCTTGTATGCGGCATTCCACCCGAAGACGGCTGGCTTACGCGGCAGGGTGGTTCATTGCCGGTGCCTGATGGTTCGTATACTCTAAAGCTTGAGACTCCTGAATCGAAAACAATAGAGACACGTTTGCATATTCTTGCATCCAATCCGGACGCAATTGGCGATTTTGTTCTGCGTCAGCCGATGTATTCGGCGATACAAAAAGCGGGACATCGCCTCACTCTCATCGTTCGCGACCACGTTGCGCCGCTGGCCCCTTTGATTGCTCCCGGCGCTGATATCTTGCTACTGGGCGAAGATCCGTACAGCCAGTCTTTTGATCTGACCTGTCCGAGAGTCCAAAACGTCCTGCGTCAGGCGCGAGAAGTCAGGCCAGACCGGGTTCTGATTGCTCCCTACCAGTGGACGGCGTTTGAGGAAGTGCTGACCGTATTTCTGCCCTGTACGCCGGTTGTCCGAATGACGGGTTTCGGGGTCCCGTCCGGCAATGTAGGCATCGGTTTTGAGGAAACCAACCACATCGTGGTGCCCGCGTCGGAGGACCTGCCGGAACTCACCAAGAATGAGTTACTGACCGCGACGCTGCTTGGCGTTCCGGTCCGCCTTCCAAACCCCAGGATCGAGCCGACGGAGGGAGCGATCGCATCCGGTCGCTCCCTGTTGGGCCCGTTGAGTTCGGGCGCCCTTCGGTTTCTCTACGCCTGCGTAGGCCGAACAGATCACACCAACACGCGCAACTGGAACGCCGCGAGCTGGGCGACCTTCCTGGCATGGGCGACGCAGCATTTCGACGCGGATATCGTCTTCGGAGGCACTCCCGAGGAGTACGAGGCCACGGAACAGGTTCGCAGCATGATGGGACCGTCGGTTGCGAGGACGATCAACATTACGCGATCCGGAAGGGGTCTCGATGTTCTGCTGGGGATGCTAGCGCTTGCGAAAGGCTATATCGGCCACGATACGGGTCCTATGCATCTGGCCGCGGCGCTCGGCAAACCCGTTGTTGCCGTTTTTGCTGGAGGCCACTGGCCTCGCTTCGTGCCCAACGCTTCTTCCGGGTTGGTGATGACGGTGAATGTTCCGTGCCGTGGCTGCCGCTGTGCATGTCATCTGCCCGAACCGTACTGCATTAGCCTGGTAAGGCCGGAGATGCTAATCGAAGCTGCGAGAAAAATGAGCCTGGACGACTCGAGCGGCCTTCAAGTCCTGAGTCTGGATCTTGCGGCAGTCGCTACTCCCGAAACGCCTGTCCGGTTGATCGAGACAAGTCTATCTGATACGATGGGAGATCCGTCTGTGGTTACATCCCACGTCAGCTTCTCCGTTGGAAACGACCTCGCCTTCGGTGCGAAGCCCGCCTCAAGGGGCCCGGACAAACGGCGACCGGAGCTCATCGTGGCAGTTCAGGCGTTGCAGTCCAGCCTGGACGAGACGCGCGCTGAAGTAGCACAGTGCGCCAGCGAGATTGCCACGTTAAACCTTGAGATATCCGAGTGGAAGCGGAGGAATGAGGATCTCGGCGAGGAGATCGCGCGCGTTACCGTAGAATGCCAATCCTTGCGTTCTAGCCGCGAACTGGAGCGCTACCGGCACCAAGTGGAGCTGACCGATGCCCAGAAGCGGCTCGCGGCGACGGGTGACCAGATCACGGGTCTTCATGTCAGACTTCGCGAATTGCTCGCGGAGCGAAGACCAGTGGAGGCGGAGCCCAAAGCGCCGCTCGCCGACCTTGAACGATTGGAATTGCGGTTGAAGGAGGTTGAGGAGGAGCGCGAACGCCTGCAGGAGGACATCGCCGGCAGCGTCGCGCTTCGCATCGCGCGCTCCCTGGCTTGGATCCTCAGCCCGATCCGAAGAACAATCGTGGGGCCTCGGGCCAGGTCCAACCAATGAATCCGACTCCGATGCAGCCACTCTCTTCGAACCTTCCGGCAGAGGTATGGCAGCGGATATCACGACTTCCGGGGGACGAGGCGGCCGGCGTAGTCGGCCCTGCGTACACCCAAGCAAAGCGCTGCGAAGGGCTCGCGATCCTGATCAATCCGAGCGTTCGCTCTGCTGTGGCCGTGGTGCTTGGAATTCGGGACGCGGGCGGCGGTTGCGCGCGCACTTACCTCGTTGATGTCAACTGCAATAATCTCTCGTTTTTGCTGCGCGAGCTTGCCAAAGAGAAGCTTGCGGATGAAGTTACGCTCTATCACGGCAGGCCGGCCGATTTTTTTCGCGACTTACCATTACTTCCTGGCTTCCTTTGCATCGACGACGCTACAGCCGCCTCAGACCTGATGACCATCAGTCGCTACGCGCCGGCCGGCGTTCCGATTGTTGTGCTGACTAGAGCCGGCAGCCCCGCGTTCGCCCAGGATCGCCGAGGGTATCTCCAACGCGGTTTTTTGGAGGTCGTGCAGGATGCGGGGGAGGCTTTACTTCTTCGATCCACCAACCCCTCGCCGAGGATGGGAATCGTGCCTTCCACGAATGCGCGTCTTATGCTACAGGGACGGCTGCACGAGCGTTACTTCCTATCCGGCACCCAAGCGCCTGCGGGTCATACGCCGGTGGCAGATCTGACGGAGCACATCCGCCAGGATTTTTCGCGACAATTCCCCACCGTCAGCGGGTACGGCCACTGGCCGCAGGTAAATCCTGAGCCGGCCGATCTTCCGGCTAACATGCCCGGGGACAAGCCGTGGCCTAAGATATCGATTGTTACCCCATCGTTCAACCAAGGCCGCTACATTGAAGAGACGATTCTCTCCGTACTCAATCAAGGCTACCCAAGTGTCGAGCACATAATAATTGATGGCGGTTCCACCGACGAGACGCTGGCGGTACTGGAGAAGTACCGAAACAACGTCGCGTACGCAGTCAGCGAGGCGGACAACGGACAGAGCCACGCGATCAACAAGGGAATGGCGCTTGCGACCGGTGAGATCCTGACCTGGCTCAACAGCGACGATCGGCTGGCGCCAGGAGCACTGGCCGCGGTCGCGTTGGCGTTTGAGACTTCAGGCGCCGACATGGTGGCGGGGATTTGCAGGCTCTACCGGGATGGCGAGTGCGTTCAGCAGCACCTTACGTCGTGTGCCGATGGTCCGCTGCCGCTCGATGACCTGTTAGACCTGGACGGGTGCTGGAATGCGGGGCAATTCTTCTTTCAGCCCGAGGTGATGTTCACCCGGGAGTTCTGGCTGCGTGCGGGCGGTCACGTCAACGACTGGCTCCACTACAGCATGGATTACGAATTGTGGCTGCGGTTCGCCGAGGCGGGGGCCCGCCTTCACGTCATTGGACGTCCGGTCGCATGGTTCCGTCTGCACGAGCAGCAAAAGACTCATGGCACGGAACATTTTCAGGCCGAATTGATCGTAGTGCGGGACGGATTCCTGAACACACGGGAGCGTTCGCCTGCGGTCAACGTGAAGGCAGAGTATCGCCAAACGCCTTTGCGGGTCACTTTCCTTAATGATCACGGTGCTTTTTTTGGAGCGGGAATCGCGCACGCGCGATTGGCGCGCGCAGTGGCGCGAGCTGGCAATACGGTCACGATGGTATCGATTATCGACAGGCCGAAATACGGGATGGAGACGCCCGAGTACACGGTTGAAAGCTTGCTGGACAGGATCGCGGCTACGTGTCCGGACTTGGTGGTAGTCGGCAATCTGCACAATGCGGCCGTGGAACCGCTGCTCCTGAATTACCTCTCGGATCGTTTTCCGACGATCGTGACGATGCACGATTTCTGGATGCTCACCGGGCGGTGCGCGTACACGGGAGCCTGCGAGAAATATCTTACGGGCTGCGATGACACCTGCCCGACCGCCACGGAGTATCCGGCAATGGATCCCGCGAAAATCGCGGATGCGTGGAAGAAGAAGCAGTTGCTGCTGCAGGCCGAGAAGCGTCCTGTGTTGCTGTCAAATTCATCCTGGGTAGAAACCTTCACTCGCGATACGATGCGCTTACGCTCGCTCGATGGAACGCACGGCCCCGCGGTTGAGCGTTTCCGCCTTAGTTTCCCGCTCGATGTTTTTCGCCCGAGAGACCGACGCAGTTGCCGCGACTCATTCCAACTGCCGCAGGATGCTTTCATCGTCCTGTTTCCCGCATCCTTGCAAGACAGTCGGAAAGGTGGACGGACGTTCCTGGAAGCACTGAGTCACCTCGACGCACCGAACTTCTTGGTGGTAACGATCGGGTTGATTTGCGCGGACGTGCAGACTCCATTGAAGCTGCTCCAGTTGGGCCACGTAACCGATCCTTATCGCATTGCCCAGCTCTTCTCCGCGGCGGATGTTGCAGCGGTGCCCAGCTCCGCGGAGGCCTTCGGACAGGTGTGCGTCGAGACGATCGCCTGCGGCACGCCAGTGGTGGGCTATCCGGTACCCGGTGTTCGCGAAGCACTGAGAGACGGAATAACCGGTCTCATGGCGGCCGATACCAACCCGGCAAGCCTGGCTGCCGTGGTCCATCAATTGTACTCCCGTCCCGACCTGCGGCGAGACTTATCACGGTGGGGACGGATATATGTGGAGAATGAATGGTCGGAATTCTCGGCCTACAGGCAGCTGTTCCTAGCGTGGCGTGCTACGGGAATGGCGGCCAGACTCAACCTCGGGCGCGGCATCCAATTCCTGCCCGCTAATCCGGTCGTTCCCGCGGTGACCAGTGTCTGGAAGAGCAAGTCTTCATGGGTACCTGGCCGTGGCATCTCCTGGCAAGCGAAGTCTGTCGCACCGGGACCGGATGCATTCTGGTACGTTTGCGGCCCGTCTGCGACGGCCGAAATCTTTGCCGAGACCAGTGGTCCGCATTACATCTTGATCTCCTATCGTCCGCGAGAGCCGCTTCAACTGAAGGTCCGCTGCAATGGAGTTGTGCTGGGCACGTTCAGTCTTCCGTCGGGAGCGGATGATACCGGGCGGATGATCGAGTTGAATGCGAGGCTCGAAGCGGGTGGCAATGTGCTGCATTTCGAGCTTTCCGGGTCAACGCTTGCCCTTACCGATATCTGCGTGGAACCGGCTGCGACCTCGAAGCGGGATGAACTCTACGGAGATTCGTCCCCGGAGCACGTACTGAGCAGTGTTTGGGGACACTTGGAGCGGTAGTCCCGCTTGCATGGGAAGAGATCGGCTACGTTCTGACTCTTTCAGCCGCTTTCGGGCTTATCCGGAAGGCAGGATTACGACTGCGGTCCATAACCACCGCGAGTCGGACATCCTCCGGCACACATCTCGAATCTCATCCAGCCGCGGCCGCGACCGTTCATTCCGCTGCGCCAATCGCTCTGCGCTACCCATCGCCTTCTGTCGCGCGTCGCGATCTACCAGAAACAGTGCGTCCATGCTGCGTCACCATGTTCACCGCATCTGCATCCTGTGGATTCAACTTCGCCGCGTCCACGAACTTCCGGCGTTCTTTTTTGCGAAGCTTGGTCGCGACTTCTGGAGCGCCGCCAGATAAGAGGGTGTGCGACTCAAAAATAGCGGAGTGATCAGTTTCCCTGTTTTGTGCCACCATTCTGAGTGTTGGTATACACTCAGGATTAGGAGGCCACCTCGATGCCGAATTCTCTGCCGGAACTGGAAGCTGAGCGCTCCAAAATCCTTCGTCGACTCACTACCCTCGGCGATTTGCGTACCGGTTCGATCTGCGCGGTTCCTCGCCGCTGCGGAAAACCAACCTGCCATTGCGCCAAGCCAAATGACCCGGGACACGATCCCCAGATTCGCCTGACACGCAAAGTCGACGGAAGAACCGTGGCTGAATCGTTTCCTTCTCCCTCAGCCTGGCGGAAGGCACAGGCCGAAATCGATGAGTACCATCGCTTCCAGAAACTGAGCGCGGAATTAATTGTGATCAACGAGAAGATCTGCATGCAGCGGCCGCTGGAGTCGCGGAGTGACGCCTGGACGCCAGAGGAAAAAAAACGGCTGCTGCGGTCCTTGAAGAGGTCACCCGCGAGGTAGGCCAGTGGTTGAACGTCCTGTTCCGTGGCCAACGCAAAACGGGGCATATGGACCTGGAAGCCAGCGAAATCATGATGCGCTCCGCCATGCATCGGGTGGGAGCCATGGGTATCACGCAACTGCTCCAGTTTCCCGTTCCGCCTGCTGAGCAACGCACCGTGCCTTGCTCCTGCGGCCATACGGCCCACTACCAGGAGTTACGCTCCAAATCCGTTCTCACCGCTGTCGGCCCGGTGGAAGTCTCGCGTCCCTACTACTTGTGCCCGCACTGCCACAACGGGCGGTTCCCAGCCGATGTCGAGCTGGATATTGAAAACATGGAACTCTCTCCGGGTGTGCGCCGCATGCAGGCGGCGGTAGGCCAGGAGGCGCCATTCGATCACGGACGCCAGCAGATGAAGCTACTCGCCGACCTGGAGGTGACCACTAAATCCGTGGAGCGGACGGCAGAAGCGATTGGTGCCGATATTGCGCTGGGGGAGCAGGAGGAGATCCAGCGCGCCGTACAACTGGATCTGCCCATCGTGTTGGGCAAACCGGTTCCGATCCTGTATGTGCAGATGGATGGGACTGGAATTCCGGTGGTGAAGAAAGAAACCGTCGGCCGGCAGGGCAAGGCGGAAGGCCAGCCATCCCATACCCGTGAGGTCAAGTTGGGATGCGTTTTCACCCAGACCGCCTGGGACGAGAAGGGCTTCCCCATCCGCGACCCCGGTTCGACCACCTACACCGGCGCTATCGAGACTGCCGAAGAGTTTGGCAAGCGACTCTACGTGGAGGCCTGGAAGCGCGGCTGGAGCCGCGCGGAGAAGAGGGTCGTCATGGGCGACGGTGCCGAATGGATCTGGAATCTGGCGGAACTACATTTTCCCGGTGCGGTCCAGATTGTGGATCTCTATCATGCGCGTCAGCACCTCTGGGACTTGGCTCGCAGGTTGGACCCCAATCACGAAACCGGCCAGAAGGCCTGGATGAAATTCCACCAGAAGCGTCTGCTCGACAAGGGAAAAATCGAGAAGCTCGTGGCTGCGATTCGCTCGATCCACTCGACCAACCCCGAGGTGGCCGACAAGATTCGCATCGAAGCCGACTACTTCGAGCGGAATGCGGACCGCATGCGCTATCCCAAGTTCCGCAAGCAGCACCTGTACGTTGGCTCCGGCGTCATCGAGGCCGGATGCAAGACCGTAATCGGCTCCCGTCTCAAAAAGTCCGGTATGTTCTGGACTGTGCGCGGTGCCAACGCGATCATCGCCCTGCGCTGCTGTCATCTCAACGGCCGCTTCGAGGACTACTGGGAACAGCGACTGGCTTCCTGACTTCCATTTCTATGTCGCGCACCCCAGATAAGGGCCTCAGGGCGGTCTCATGAACCCGGCCGGATATGTCGTTAGGCTTCGTCGGAAGTGCGCCGTCGCACTTCGGATATTCTCACTTGAAGGAAGCCGGACTGTAGCTATGGGGATTGATCCAATTCTCTGGTGCGGGAGTGGTTGGGGCTGGCCAGGAGAAAGCGGCGGATGAACTCGACGGCTTCGATGGTCATGAGGTTTTGCGTGTTCCCGTCCGTGGAATCGCGCCACCGAAGGTAACTCGGCCGTTGGTGAAAGTCACCAGTGCCTGTTCAGGCCTCCGAACGGTCGCTTTGGATGAACGGCCCATCTCTTTTCGTCAGGCCGAGATACAAACGGTCGAATGCTGCCGGCGCTCGGCAAGCTTACCCGCAAGGCGGAGTCGCGTACGGCGGTTAAGGGCGGCGAGCGACTTGAGGAATCGGTTTCAGAAGCGGCACGAGAACGTCTTTGGGGGAAGAAACATCGACAATCTATCGAACAAGGCCTGGAGGTAACATCTCCTCTGCCGGATGAACCATTGAACGGCAGAGAGATGCATGTGCGTTTTTCGAATCAGTCAGTCTCTGGGAGCAAGAGCAGGGCGATGGGCACGGCCACGAAGACGATGGGCAAGGAGATTGCGCCGCTGCGCTTCAGGCCGCGTACCGGCACGTCCGCACTTGCGACCGGTGGTGACGCCCAATTTCGGAGTGGCCGGAAACTATCCAGTAGATATCGACCGCTCGGCCCTGGGCGGCTATACTCAGGACAGTGCGTAGATCGGTTCTCGTCTTCCTTTTATTTGCTGGTTCCTTTGCGGCGATCCTGGTTGGATCAAATGTCGTCTTTTCTTCGGCTGATCTTCCAAATTACGCGAGTTGGACGGGAGTCGGCACGCTCGAAGAGAAATTGCGCGTTTACCGTGTGTTCGCGCAACAGGGATCGGCGGACCTGGTTCTGTTTGGCAGTTCGCTGGTGGACCATGGAGTATCGGCCGAAGCGCTTTCGCAGGACCTGTCAGCCTACTATGGAAGACCCTTTCGCGTTTTTAACTTCAGTACGGGTGGGGGCGACCATAAGACGTTTCCACTGATCTACCGGCTGATGCGTACAATCGCGAAGCCGAAGGGCCTGCTGTATCTGTATCCAGGGAGCCAGGGCACAAGCGAAAGAATCGTACCGCGGACGCCGGAATACATCATGTTCAAGGCACCGGTGGGAGAAGCTTTGTGGCAGCAGCAGTTGGTCGATTTCTCGGCCGCGCTGTGGCGGCAACCGCTGGTAGCGAAGGCAAGCGCAGCCCGGGATTTGTTTCTTTACGGAGAACTGGTCAACCGGCCGAAGAGCCATCTCGATTCGTATCGAATCAGTGAATCAGGCGATACAATCTCGTATTTCTTCAATCAACACAAGCTGAACCCGACAAACACTCTGAAGGGACAGCGGGATCTTATTGAAGGGGCTGCAAGATGCGCGAAACCGGAGGATGACAAGGACTGCTGGCAGGCCTTTCTCTCCCATAAGGATCGGGATGCGTTGGAGGAGGTCCGTGCGATGGCTGCGGTGGACGGCACCGCTATTACAGTGATGAGACATGACCGTGCACTAGGATACGCTCTGGCCGACGCACAGTATTTAAGAGCGGTCAAGCTTGCTCTCACGGTGCTTGGGAAGGCACTGGGCACCTCGCGCGTTCTCTTTCAGGACGGATTCGTCCCCAGGTCCTACGAATACGCCGACGACCAACACTTAAACAGGTATGGCGCGATTCGGCTCACTCATCGGATTGCCGCCGCATTTACGGGGCGTGAACCGGTTCCGGAAACTGACTGTCCATTTCTTCAGTTTGAGACTTTAAGTGATCCCACTGTGAATCCACTGAGCGCCGCGGTGATGAAGCCTGCGGGCACGGCGACCACACTTCACGTGCGAATCATGCAGAACTGGCAGTATTCGCCGCTGCTGCCAAACTACCCGGTGCTTCTGAGCCTGCTCTCTCCCGAGGGCGCCACGATCGAAGCGACGGCCGCGGTGCAACCGGATGGATCGATGACGGCGACGTACTCCAATCTACCGGAAACGTGTCAAGTCTATATCGTCCGCATACAGGCCAAGGTTCAGGAAAATCGGCGCCCTTACATGGTGCCTCTGACGGCAGAATGGTGGAGGAACTAGAATGCTATTCCACACTTGGAGATTTGCGTTCTTTTTTCTGGCCTTCCTATTCTGCTATCTGCCAGTGCGGCGGACGCGATGGGGGATCGGGGTCCTCGTCGTTTTCTCAAGCATGTTCTACGCCTCTTGGGATTGGCGCTTTTTGCCGTTGCTATGGGTCACGATCGTCGTGGACTATTTCGTCGCCAAGCGGATGAGGATGTCCGACTCGCCCTCGATCAGGAAGAAGCTACTCTGCATTAGCGTGTTGTGCAACCTCGGGATACTCTTCTATTTTAAGTACTGGAACTTTGCGATGGCCTCGATCTTCGGGGCTTCGGGGCTCCTGAAGCCCGACTTGATTTTGCCACTCGGAATCTCGTTCTATATTTTCCAATCGATGTCGTACATCATCGATGTCTACCGCGGGCGTCAGGAGCCCCTCGGAGGTTTGGTGGAGTTCGCCGCATTCGTCACGTTTTTTCCACATCTAATCGCCGGGCCGATCCAACGCATCCAGCAACTGGTGCCCCAGATACTGAAGCCTGATCGAATCACGAGCGGACGAGTGGTGTCCGGTGCACTCTTGTTTTCCGCCGGATTTCTTCGGAAGTCCTGTGGCGACGTACTGGCGACATATCATAACCCGATCTTTGAATCGCTCGGCAAAGCGGATCCGGCGGCAGTTGCTCTTGCGTTGTTCACGTTCGGGCTCCAAATCTACCTGGACTTTGCGGGATATAGCGAAATGGCAGTGGGCATCGCACGGATTCTCGGGATCGACTTGATGGATAACTTTAAGGCGCCGTACCTATCGGTGTCGATTCAGGAGTTCTGGCGGCGATGGCATATCAGCCTCTCGTTCTGGCTGCGTGATTACCTGTATATCTCGCTGGGTGGTAATCGTGCGGGGTGGATAATGCAGGCGCGGAATTTGTTGTTCACGATGGCAGTCTGCGGACTTTGGCACGGCGCCGGTTGGAACTTCGTCGTCTGGGGCTTGTTGCATGGGTTACTGATGGTGGTGTACCTGGCCTACCGCCGGGCCATCAGTTGGACGAACGCAGGTCTGCGACTTTTGACCGGGGTTGCAGGTTGGTTATTCACTTTCTTATTGGTTAATTACTTCTGGCTTTATTTCCGCACGCCGACCTGGCGAGAGGCGATGATCGCGAACCATAAATTGGCTCTGTGGCTACGGAATCCGACCTTGCCCCATGTGCCGACCGGAATTCTGTACATCGCGGTGGCGGTTCTTCTGACTGATCTGTACGTGAAGTGGAAGGATGAACTCGTTCCGGTGAGGATCGTTGTGACGCCGCGGCGCGCAGTCGTCTACGGGGTGGTAACCGGAATCGTGGTAACTGTGGCGACGATCTTAAGCGTGGGCCAGCCCACGATGCAGTTCATCTACTTCCAGTTTTAGGACGGGCCTGGAGCGCTGCGGCAACGTGAGGGCAACATGGTTATCGATGTTCGGGGGCACGTCGCCTGTTTGCCGGTTTTGGAACCGACCTTGAAAACTGCTCCGAATTCGCTACTGCACCGTCCAGGTGCCAACCGAGTGCCAGTTGGAGCTTAGTCCGCCGCTATCGGTCGCTTCGCCGTAGATGTTCTTCGCTCCGTTGAATGCCGGCGTCCAGAAGGTCATCGGGAATAATACTTGTATGCTGTTGCCCGAGGCCGTCACCACCGTGCCGCCGGCATTCACCGCGCAGCGCGAGTTCTGCAGGACTCCGCCGCCTCCAGGCCCCACCATTGCGGGACCTATCCACCCCGTGCCGGCATCGTTCAGCAGGTACATCAGGTTCGCCCCTCGCACGTACTGAATCAGGCAGCCCGTGCCCGGATTCAGCGTGCTGTTGAACAGCACCTGCACCCGCTCCAAATCCGTATAGCCGTTCCCGTCGCTGTACTGCACCGTAAACAATCCCGTGCGGCCGGCGCCGGTGGCCGGGGCCACCGCATCGACGGCCGGCACTTGATTTACCAGGCCGGCGGCCGTCCATGTTCCCAGCGCTACCCAGTTGTTGGCTCCCGCGTTGGACCGGTCGCGTGTCTCCGCATAGACGGTCTTCGCCCCGGTGAAGGGTGTCTTGAAGGCAATGTCCAGATCCACCTCCATCGAGTTCCCCGCGTACAAGACCCCCGAAGTCCCCACGCGCAACATGCACTGGCTGTTCTGCAACGTGGCGGGCTGGCCGATCATCACCGGGCCCAGGAACACCGCGGGGTTGTCCGATGCCAGATAGATCAGCCCCGACAGCGCCGCATAGTAGACGTAGCAGGAGTTGGTTGGGTTGAATCCATTCTGAATGATCAGTTGCAGGCGATCCAGATCGCCTCCGCCATCCGGGTCGGAGAGTTGGACGCGGAACAGATTGCTCGAGCCCGAACCCGCATTCGGCGTGACCGAATTGATGGTCGGTGGTGTGTTGGTCCCGGGCGTGACCGTGTACCCGCCGACGGTCTGCCAGCCCAGCGATTGCGCGCTGTTATTCATCACCTCGGTGAAGATGTTCTTTCCGCCGACGAATCCGGGATTGAACGTGAAGAACAAGTTCAGCGTCAGCGTATTGCCGGAGCGCACCCGGGTCGACCTCGACATGTCGAGCGCGCACTGGCTGTTGGTCAGCACCCCCGCCGTGCCGAACGGGATCGGCCCCATCCACCGGCTGCCGCCATCGTCCAGAAGGTACATGACATCGGCGTTGGCCGTGTAATACGCCAGACAGGAGCGGAAGCCGCGCAGGTAGTCGTTGATGACGATCTGGACGCGGTTGAGGTCGGTGCTGCCGTTGCCATCGAAGAACTGCAGAGTGAATAATCCGCTGGTGCCGGTCAGTCCCGGAGGGGAGAGCGTCTGGAAGGCGGGCGCGCCACCTGCCTGGAGGACGGTGGTCGGGTCGCTGGCATTGGCGGATGTCGAGCCTCCGCCGGAAACGCTCACCTGGTTGGTCACCTGCGCCAGTGCATTCGCTGCCACGTTGACCGTCACCGTGATCGGCGGATAGCTTGTGCCGGGTGTGAGCGCGTCAATACGCGAGCAGGTATTGCCTCCCGGGCAGGACCATCCGGTGCCGGCCATGGAAACAAGCGTGAGACCGGCGGGCAACGTTTCGGTTACCGTGACGGTGCCGCTTGTGGGCGCCGCGACCGCCGAATTGCTGACGATGGCCGTGTAGGTCGCATTGGTTTGCCCCTGCGCGAAGTTCCCCATGTGGGACTTGGTAACGCTCAGGCTGGGACACAACACCGTCGTGGGGGCGCTGGCCTGTATGGAATCACTGTTGCCGGCAGATGCGATTGCCGTGTTTGTGTAGATCGCGCAGCTAGTTGAAGAGGTGCCACTGGTGACGTGTACAGATGCAGCAGCGCCGGCCGCCAGGATCCCAAAACTACAGGCCAGGGTCTGACTACCTGCCGTTTCCGTGATCGCGCAGCTTCCCTGTCCGGTATACGCCGGGCTGATTGTCCAGTTGATGCCCGTACCGGTGGGAAGAGCGTCATTCAACGCCGTGGCGCTAGCCGCTCCGGTCCCGGCCGTGCTGCTGTTGCGCACCGATATCGTATAGCCGATCGTCGAACCCGCCGTCGCCGTAGCTGCATCTGGCGGTGTGCTGACGCTCAGCACCGGGGGCGCAGCAATATACGTCAGCGCCGAAGAGGTGACTGGTGCCAGTGCTCCATTGGTTACGCTCGCATAATTCAACACGGCGGATGGCGCATTCGAAGCTACTTTCACGGTAGCCGTAATCGCCGGGTACGAGGCCCCGCCGGCCAGAGCCTCACTGCGCGTGCAGGTAATGCCATTGGCAGGGCAGTTCCATCCGCTTCCGGCCATCCCCACCAGGGTCAGCCCGGTTGGAACAGTCTCGGTCACCGTCACTGCGTCGTTGAAGATTGTGGCTGCGCGGTTACTTACCGTAATGCTGTAAGTTGCTCCGTTTTGTCCCAGGGCGAAAGGGTCGACGTGAGTAGTCGAGATATCCAGACCCGCTGCGCTGCCCAACAATAGGGTGACCGTGTTCCCGAGGTTTGACACGGCAAGATCGGCTCGGCCATCGCCGTTGAAATCGCCCACAACGAGACGGCCAGGGCCGGAACCCGCCATGTAGGTAATGGCCTGCCGGAATGTTCCATCGCCGTTCCCCTGAAGGATCTGTACGCCTCCTCCGAAATTGGACACGGCGAGGTCGGCCTTCCCGTCACCGTTGAAATCCGCGACTGCCAACCCGTCCGGCGGCCCCACACTGTTTAGAAGCAGCAGCCGCGGCGGCTGAAAAGTGCCGTCGCCGTTACCGATCAGCACCATGGCACTCGCGGCGCCGTCCATCGTGATCAGATCCGGAATACCATCGCCGTTTACGTCCGCAACCGTCATGAAATTTGCCCAACTGGTGTTGTTGGAAAGTGGAGAGAGAAAGGTTCCGTCGCCTCTTCCCAGTAAAATGTTCACGCTGCTACTTCCAAAGCTGCCGATTGCCAGATCGGGTTTGCCGTCGCCATTGAAGTCCCCGATCACGAGTGAATCGTCTGCGGCCGTGCCCGTAGGTGAACTGCCCGCCGGCGCAAAGGTCCCGTCGGGTTTTCCGAGAAGCACGCTCACACTGCCCGCAACGTTATCCGCGCTCACTGTGACGATATCGGCAAGGCCGTCGAAGTTGAAGTCGGCCACGGCGATTGCGGTGGGCTGGCTGCCGACAGTGTAGTTGACCCCCGCTTGAAAAGTTCCATTACCGATGCCAATGAGAACAGTCACGTAGTTGTTCGTAGAGTCGCTTAGGTTTCCGGGGTGGTTGCTTACTGCCAGGTCGGGCTTACCATCATGATTGAAATCGCCCACGGCTATCCCGGTAACGTAAACTCCCAAGGGGAACGCAACACTCGTCGGTAGTTGGAATGTGCCATCGCCGTTGCCAAGTTGGACAGTGATGCCGTCCGCCGCGCCTGATGTAATGAAAGCCAGATCGGCGTTTCCGTCGCCATTGAAGTCTGCCACCACCAGATTGCCGGCGTGCGCTCCCGTACTGAGCGGCGTGCCGGTAATGAACCCAGCGCCGGCGACTGCGTTTACGGTCTGCGTAACGATATTGGACGTGCCCGGAAGGCACCACACCGAGTCTCCGGAATAATATGCCAAGAGCTTCCGCGTGCCCGCCGGCAGCAGGATGGTAGACCTCGTAACGCTTAACATACCTGGCTTCGTGGCCAGGATCGTTGCTCCATCATAGAAAGATGTGAAACCGCCCCCGGTCGTGCAGCCAGTGTTCTGTGTGGTCAGAGTCACCGGAGCCCCAAAGGCGGACGGGTTTGGAGACGCGGTAAGCGTCATGGTAGTCTGTCCCAGATTGTGCAGCGAGAAAGAGGTCGACAGTGGGCCCAGGCTGGCAATAACCGCGTAGGGTCCCGGAATGTTGCTGGCCGTTGCCGTAACGCTGGCCACACCGGAAGCGTCAGTAATGGCGGTACCGCTGGAAAGAACCGCAGACGGAAAGCCAAGGCCCTGTTGAGTGAATGTGACAGTCATCCCCGCGATTGGATTGTGATTCGCGTCGGTCACCGTGACCTGTAGTGGCTGTGCGAACGCCGCGCCGGTTTGGGCCCATTGCGGGTTACCGCCCGTAATGGCCATGGTCGTCCCTGGGGGATACGAGGCAAGCGAGAACGTTGCCATCAGGTACAATCCTGCTCGTGCCGTGACCGTATAACTGCCGGCTATATTATGATCCGTCGCGGTCACCGATGCCACGCCGAAGGCGTTGGTCAACGCCGTCGCGCTGGAAAGAGTCGCGCTCGCCCCCGAGGAAGGCGCCGAGAATGCAACCGTAACGCCGCCCAATGGGGCGCCGTACTGGTCAGTCATGGTGACGGCCAGGGGGGTTGCAAACGGTGGTGCCTGAGGGGTTCCGGCGCTCGCCCTCATGCTCGCTGTGGCTCCCAGCAAGATAGAGATGTCGGCACCGCGGTCGGGCAGAATCAGGTCCGCCCTTCCATCGCCGTTGAAATCTGCGACCGCTACGTCGTCAGGCTCGGATCCGGCCGGGTAAGAAATAGCCGGTTGAAAGGTGCCGTCACCTTTGCCGATCAAGATGCTGACGTCGTTGCTGACTGTACCCGGGACAGCCAGGTCGAGTCTGCCATCGCCATCGAAGTCCCCAACGGCGACGGAGTACGGGTAACTGCCTACTGGATAGGAGACCTGTGCTTGAAAGGTGCCGTCGCCATTACCCAGAAGTACGCTGACGGCGTCCGCACCATACAAGGCGACGGCCAGGTCGAGTTTGCCGTCCCCGTTGAAATCTCCGGTTGCGATGTGCCAGGGCGCCTGGCCGGCCGCATAATAAGCGGCAGGTTGGAAGGTTCCATCGCCGTTCCCCAGCAGAATGCTTATGTTATTGCAGCAATTGAAGCTGCTGACAGCCAGGTCGGGTTTGCCATCCCCATTGAAGTCCCCTACCGCCACTCCAACCGCTTGGAGTTGTGTTGCGTAACTCACGCCGGCCTGGAACGTCCCGTCTCCGTTGCCGAGAAATACGCTCACGTTGCTGTCATTCCCCTCCTTTGTGACTGCCAGATCGGCCCTGCCGTCCCCGTTGAAGTCCCCGACTGCGATCGCGCTGCCGAAGGTGCCGATTGGAAGATGTCCTGCAATCTGAAAGGTTCCGTTTCCCAGGCCCAGAAAAATCGTTACGAGTTGATCCGGCCCATCCACCACCGCGATGTCCGGCCAGCCGTCCCCATTGAAGTCTCCGGTGCCTACACTGATCTGATTTGTGCTGGTGCCGATCGGGAAAGCGACAGGAGTTTGGAAAGTCCCGTTGCCTTTTCCCAATAGGATCCGAAGTTGGCCGTCATCGCAGCCGAGCGCAAGATCGGCCTTGCCGTCTCCGTTGAAATCCGCGACCACCACCGCGACGGGCTCAGACGCCCCGGGCAATACCGGCGGATTCAGGAGTAAGGCAAATATATTCGCCCCGACGGCATTTACTGTCTGTGTAATCGCGTTCGAGGTATTCGCGCCATTGTTGGCATCTCCGGCGTAATAGGCTCTCAGCTTTCGGGTCCCCACCGGGAGAAGCAGGGTGGAAAACGTGGCCGTACCTGCCGAGAGCGTGCTCGTGCCTAAAACCGTAGTTCCATCGTAGAAGGTTACTTTTCCAGTGGCGGATGAAGGCGTCACTTGAGCGGTTACGGTCACGGGTCCGCCAAAGACGCTGGAGCTCGGCAATGCCGATAGAGTTACTTGCGATGTGTTCAGTTGGTAAGGGCTGGTCAGGTTGAACGTACCGGGCAAGGTGCTGGTCTGAGCAACTGCTAACCTTGCCAATAATACCAGGGTCGCGGGTAGCGAGGCACTCCAGATTAGACTCAGCATCACAGCCTAGCATATTAACAGATATATGGGTGTTAATATCCTATATATGGAATAGCCTGCCCTTGCGATGCCTACTGCACAGTCCAGGTGCCAACCGAGTGCCAGTTGGAGCTTAGTCCGCCGCTGTCGGTCGCTTCGCCGTAGATGTTCTTCACTCCGTTGAATGCCGGCGTCCAGAAGGTCATCGGGAATAACACTTGCATGCTGTTGCCCGAGGCCGTCACCACCGTGCCGCCGGCATTCACCGCGCAGCGCGAGTTCTGCAGGACTCCCCCGCCTCCAGGCCCCACCATTGCGGGACCTATCCACCCCGTGCCGGCATCGTTCAGCAGGTACATCAGGTTTGCCCCTCGCACGTACTGAATCAGGCAGCCCGTGCCCGGATTCAGCGTGCTGTTGAACAGCACCTGCACCCGCTCCAAATCCGTATAGCCGTTCCCGTCGCTGTACTGCACCGTAAACAATCCCGTGCGGCCGGCGCCGGTGGCCGGGGCCACCGCATCGACGGCCGGCACTTGATTTACCAGGCCGGCGGCCGTCCATGTTCCCAGCGCTACCCAGTTGTTGGCTCCCGCGTTGGACCGGTCGCGTGTCTCCGCATAGACGGTCTTCGCCCCGGTGAAGGGTGTCTTGAAGGCAATGTCCAGATCCACCTCCATCGAGTTCCCCGCGTACAAGACCCCCGAAGTCCCCACGCGCAGCATGCACTGGCTGTTCTGCAACGTGGCGGGCTGGCCGATCATCACCGGGCCCAGGAACACCGCGGGGTTGTCCGATGCCAGATAGATCAGCCCCGACAGCGCCGCATAGTAGACGTAGCAGGAGTTGGTTGGGTTGAATCCATTCTGAATGATCAGTTGCAGCCGATCCAGATCGCCTCCGCCATCCGGGTCGGAGAGTTGGACGCGGAACAGATTGCTCGAGCCCGAACCCGCATTCGGCGTGACCGAATTGATGGTCGGTGGTGTGTTGGTCCCGGGCGTGACCGTGTACCCGCCGACGGTCTGCCAGCCCAGCGATTGCGCGCTGTTATTCATCACCTCGGTGAAGATGTTCTTTCCGCCGACGAATCCGGGATTGAACGTGAAGAACAAGTTCAGCGTCAGCGTATTGCCGGAGCGCACCCGGGTCGACCTCGACATGTCGAGCGCACACTGGCTGTTGGTCAGCACCCCCGCCGTGCCGAACGGGATCGGCCCCATCCACCGGCTGCCGCCATCGTCCAGAAGGTACATGACATCGGCGTTGGCCGTGTAATACGCCAGACAGGAGCGGAAGCCGCGCAGGTAGTCGTTGATGACGATCTGGACGCGGTTGAGGTCGGTGCTGCCGTTGCCATCGAAGAACTGCAGAGTGAATAATCCGCTGGTGCCGGTCAGTCCCGGAGGGGAGAGCGTCTGGAAGGCGGGCGCGCCACCTGCCTGGAGGACGGTGGTCGGGTCGCTGGCATTGGCGGATGTCGAGCCTCCGCCGGAAACGCTCACCTGGTTGGTCACCTGCGCCAGTGCATTCGCTGCCACGTTGACCGTCACCGTGATCGGCGGATAGCTTGTGCCGGGTGTGAGCGCGTCAATACGCGAGCAGGTGTTGCCTCCCGGGCAGGACCATCCGGTGCCGGCCATGGAAACAAGCGTGAGACCGGCGGGCAACGTTTCGGTTACCGTGACGGTGCCGCTAGTGGGCGCCGCGACCGCCGAATTGCTGACGATGACCTTGTAGGTCGCATTGGTTTGCCCCTGCGCGAAGTTCCCCATGTGGGACTTAGTAACGCTCAAAGCCGGGGCGGCGATCGCAGTCTGGTCGAAAGCGCTCGCCCCGATCGCTCCTCCTCCGGACACCGAAGCTATGTTCGTCACGGAACCCGTGCTGCTCAATGTTACGTTCACGGTCAGCGTGATCGGGGGATAACTCAAACCCGGAGCGAGGCTTTCAGAGCGGATGCAGGACAGTGAGGAAAGTGTGCACGACCAGCCATTGCCGGCCATTGCGGTAGCTGTGAGGCCGGCGGGCAGCGTGTCGGTCACGGTCACGCCGCCGGTGGTCGAACCGGGCCCATTGTTGGTTACGGTGAGGACGTAGGTTGCGCCGGTCTGCCCGATGCCAAAGGCGCCGGTGTGGGAGCTTGTAATACTGAAGACAGGAGTGAGCACGCCGAGCAACACCGAGATGTTATTGCTCCCGCTGTTGGTGATTGCCAGATCAGTGCGTCCGTCGCCGTTGAAGTCGCCCGCCACCACGCGCTGAGGGCTGGAGCCGACCGTGTAAGAAATCGCCGGCTGCAGGGTTCCGTCGCCATTGCCCATGAGCACCGCCACACTGCCGCCGGTGCTATTGACATCGACGACGTCGAGTTTGCCGTCCCCGTTGACGTCCGCAAGCATCACGGAAGCGCCCTGAAATCCCGTCGCGTAATGAACGTATGTTTGAAAGGTTCCGTCCCCCTTGCCAAGGAGCACGGAAACGCCGGTGCTGTCAGCCGTGATCAAGTCCGGTTTGCCGTCGCCGTTCAGATCGCCGACAGTAGTCCCGTAGAACGAGTTCGCGGAGGTACCAAGCGCGCTCTGGAAGGTTCCGTCTCCGTTTCCGAGCAAGATGTAGTAGTAGTAATTCGAATATACGTAGAGGATGTCCGGCTTGCCATCAAGGTTGAAATCAGCGACCGCGACGAACGATATGGAGTACGTGGAAATCGGGACTCCCGAAGTACGGAAGGTTCCATCACCGTTGCCCGAGAGCACAGTAATTGTCCCATCGGTACCATTGGCTATGACCAGGTCAGCTCTCCCATCACGGTCAAAGTCCCCAAGCGCCATCGACACCGGTCCTTTGCCGGTGGGATAGTTGACGGCCGCCTGGAATGTGCCGTCCCCTTTGCCGAGCAGAATGCTGACATTATTGCTGCCCTGATTAACGACGGCGATGTCGGTCTTGCCGTCGTTATTGAAGTCGCCCGTGACCACGGCGCTGGGATTGGTACCCACGGCGTAACTGGAGGCCGCCTGGAAAGTCCCACTGCCTGTACCCAGCAGCACACTTATGGTGCCGCCAGTGTTTGCGGTGACCAGATCGGTCTTGCCGTCGCCATTGAAATCCGCCGCGGCCAGACCTATCGGACTGGCTCCGACGGCGTAGCTTACCGCGTTGGCCAGTCCGCTCGCAGCGGCTGCGTTCACGCTTTGGACTCGGGCCACGGAAGAGCTGGGGCCGTGGGTCAAATCTCCGGAATATGTCGCAACCACCGTGTGAGGTCCTGCCGGCAGCATGCGGGTGGTGAAGGTCGCCTGAGAGCCGGTCACGACAGCGGTTCCCAACGGCGTGCCGCCGTCGGAGAAGAGCACCGTTCCCGAGACCCCCGAGGTGACGGTGGCGGACATGGTCACGTACTGGCCCAACGCCGAGGGACTGGGAGTGACCAGCAGCGTCGTGGTTGTGGCCGAAACGATGAGGGTTGGGTCGTTCACAGTGCTCGGAATGCCGCCCCCGGTCACGGTCGCGCGATTGGTCAGGGTGGTCGGAGCGAGGCTGGATGACACGCTGACCGTAACCGTGATGGGAGAGTAGCTCTGACCCTGGCCGAGCGCGTCGCTCCGCGAGCAGGATAGTGGGCTCAGTCCGCAAGCCCATCCGTAGCCGCTGATTGCGGTGGCGGTGAGCCCAGCGGGAAGCGTGTCCGACACGGTAATTGTACCGTTGGTGGCGAGAAATGCGGGATTCGTGATCACGATCTGGTAGGACGCTGTTTGTCCGGCGATGAAACTGGCGGCATGGGTAGCCGAAATGTTCATACTGGAGAACTGGCCGCCCAGGAAGACGTTCACGGAGCCCGCGGTGTTGGTGTTAGCGACCGCAAAATCCGGCCGGCCATCGCCGTTGAAATCCCCCATGGCCATGATGCCTGGGTAACCATCGGTGGTGAACGTTGTGGAGGGATAGATGGGTGTCTGGAACGTGCCGTCGCCATTGCCCAGCGACAAATAAATGGTGTTGCTGTAGTAACCGGCATAGGCAAGATCCAGCTTCCCATCGCCGTTAAAATCGCCGGCGAAGGCGAAGTACCCACAGACGCCGCCGGCGGTCGAGGAGATGGATGGATTCAGGGTGCCGTCCCCGTTTCCTAACTGTACGTAAATGCCGATCCAGTAAACGATTGCCAGGTCGGGCTTGCCGTCCCCGTTAAAGTCGCCGACCGTGATGCCGAAGGGCGTACCGGGATTGCCGGCGGGACCGGGTATGGGAGTTTGGAAGGTGCCGTCCCCGTTGCCCAATAGCACAGTCGCGACGGAACTGGAGTAACCACTCAGCACGATCAGATCGGGCATGCCATCGAGATTCATGTCGACGACGGCGATGGAACTGAGATTTGCGCCGTTGACGGGCACGGTCACGGGAGCTTGAAAGCTGCCGTCGCCGTTCCCCAACAGCATCACAACGGTGCCATTGGTTGTGGCCACAAAATCCAGTTTTCCGTCGGAGTTGAAGTCCGCGGATGCCAGGTTCCCATACGATGTGGATGAGACAATGACCGGAGATTGGAACGTACCGTCCCCGTTGCCCAGAAGCACGTAGATTCCGCTGGAGCCGGCAAGCGCCACGTCCGTCTTGCCGTCCCGATTGAAATCGCCGAGCACGCCGGAGCTGAAGGATAGGCCGCTGGCGTAGCCAACCGCCGTGCGAAAGGTTCCATCTCCATTGCCGAGGAGCACGCTCATGCCGGGGATGCCGCTATTGTAGTTGTTGTTGGCGGTTACCAGATCCTGCTTGCCGTCGCCGTTAAAGTCGGCGATTCCGACCCACTGGCTGCCCACGGCCGAGTAGCTGGCCGTTGCAAGCACACCGTTCGTCGGCGAAGCCTGGATGGATTGGGTTAGGGTTGGGGAAACACTGGGCCCGTGGGTGGCGTCGCCGGAATACGTGGCGCGCAGCCCCCTGGTTCCGGATGGCAAAAGGTAGGTATTCAGAGCGGCGTGTCCGCCGGCGAGACTCGCCGCCCCCAGGAAGTTGAGTCCGTCAGAGAAAGAAACTGATCCCGTGGCGCCTGACGTGACGGTTGCGCTCAAGGTGACGGCTTGGCCGAGCACAGCGGGATTGAGCGAAGAAGCGAGCGTGGTTGCGGTTATCGTGCGAACGAATGACGTATCGGTCGCATAGTTATTCGCGGAGTTCAGGTCTCCACCGCCGGAGACGGTAAAAGTGCTCAGGACGCTGCCGGTAAGATTGCCGAGCACATTCAGTTTGGCCGTGATGGTGGTGCTGGCTCCGACAGCCATCGAGTCCGAGCGTACGCACGCAAGCGTGGCGAGCACACAGGTCCAACCGTTGCCCGCGAGGCTGGTGGCGGTAAATCCTGCGGGTAGCGCGACCACTACGCCGATCGCGCCGGAACTGGCGACGTCGCCGCCGTTGGTGACCGTGATCGTGAATAGAGCCCCGGTCTGTCCCTGGGTAAAGCCGCTGCCGTGCGACACCGTAAGCGTAAGATCTGGCGTGGCCCCTCCGAGGAGCGTGGAAAGACCTGTTGTCCCGCCGTCATTTCTGACAATGAGGTCGGCTTTCCCATCGTTGTTGAAATCGCCCACAGTGACCGCGCCGGGATACGTACCGGCTGAATAACTAACTGCCGGTTGGAATGTCCCGTCGCCGTTTCCATAGAAAAGTGACGCCGAATTGGAGTTATACCCGACGGTGACGAGATCCAGTTTGCCGTCCCCATCCATATCCGCCGCGACCAAGCCGTAGGTATAGCTGCTGTTGAGGTAGGATGCGTTGAGGCCAAAGGTACCATCTCCGTTTCCAAGGAAGATGTACGTACCGCTGTAGTAAGTGTTGGCGGCCAGGTCGGGTTTGCCGTCGCCGTTGAAGTCGGCGATTACCAACCCCGTCGCGCTTCCGGAGCCTCCGTAATAATTCACGGCCGCTGCGAAAGTCCCGTTTCCAATTCCCATCAGCACAGCTAGGCCGCCGGATGTACCTACAACGATGTCTGCCTTGCCATCGGAGTTGAGGTCTGCAATTGCCACGGAATACTGGTAAGTGCCAGCGGAAGTGCTAAGCGCAGCGCCAAACGTGCCATCTCCGTTCCCCAACAACACGCTCACACTATAGCTTCCGTTCGAGCCTACCGCCAGATCAGCTTTGCCGTCGTTATTAAAATCGCCGACCGCCACTGCGTATGGATTCACGGCGGTGGTATAGTTTGCGGCCGCCTGAAACGTTCCATCGCCGTTTCCAAGCAGGATGCTCACGCTGCTTGAATAACGGTTCGTGACCACCACATCCAGTTTTCCGTCGCCGTTAAAGTCCCCGACCGCGACGCCGGCTGTGGAGGATGGCGTGGTGTAGCTCACCGCCGGCTGAAATGTCCCATCGCCGTTGCCGAGGAGCACATTCACACTTGCCCCATTGTTGGCCGCAACCAGATCCTGTTTACCGTCGCCGTTGAAATCCCCAACCGCGGTCGCGAATGAGTTTACCGGCCCAAATCCGCTAGGTCTTTTCAAGCCGAGCGATGCAACTGCGGTAACGGCGAGCGGCAGGGACGCGGAACTACTGGCGGCATGAGTGGCATCGCCCCTGTAGTAAGCGCGTAAGGATCGGGCGCCGGAGGGAAGCATGACGGTGATCAACGTGGCTTGCGTGCCGGAGAGCGTTCCTGCTCCAAGCACGGTGGCGCCATCGTAGAAAGTGACTCCGCCGGTGGCGCCGGCAGTTACGGTCGCGGTCAGCGTAACCGGTTGTCCAAACCCGACTGGGTTGGACGATGCCGCCAGCGTCACGGAACTTGGAATCTGGCCGTGGAGCGTTGACGACACACTCTTGTCCAAAACAGGTTCCTGGAGTCTGAAATAGGAGGAGTGCCCTCCTATAATTGACGTTGGCGAGCCATTCCTTGCTGGGAACTCGCCAAACGCTGCCCACAGGAGGGCAATCCAATCGTACAAGTCGCAAGCCTATTCAATCAACTGCTCCAGCACTTTCCCCGAACCGAGTTCGCCGCACTCGTGAAGAAGCACGCCGCTGAGCGTGACGCCAAGGGCTTTACCTGCTGGACGCAGTTCGTCTCCATGCTGTTCTGTCAATTAGGACGCGCCGATTCGCTGCGCGAGATCTGCAACGGCCTGGGCTGCTGCCTGGGGCGGTTGGTGCATGTGGGAATTGCCAGAGCACCTTGCCGCTCCACTCTGTCCTATGCCAACGAACACCGTCCGGCAGCTCTATTCGAGGATTTGTTCTTTACCGCGCTGGCGCGGTTCCGCGATCAACAAGGGCTGGGCGCACGCCAGCACAAGTTCCGCTTCAAGAACAAACTCCTCAGCCTGGACTCGACCACCATCTCGCTCTGCTTAACGATGTTTCCGTGGGCCAAGTTCCGCCGTGCCAAAGGCGGCGTCAAGGCCCACGTCCTGCTGGACCATGATGACTACCTGCCGGCCTACGTGCTGCTCACCGAAGCCAAACGCAGCGACGTCAAACTGGCCGATTCCTTCCGGCTGAATCCCGGCTCGATTGTGGCCATGGATCGCGGCTATATCGACTACGCCCTGTTCGGCCGCTGGAGCATGGCCGGCGTTTTCTTTGTCACCCGTCTGAAGGATAACGCCGCCTTTGAAGTGGTCGAGGAATGCGAGATCCCGCAGAACCGCAACATCCGCGCCGACCAATTCATCCGCCTCACCGGCCCCCAAGCCCAAGCCGACTACCCTGACCTGCTACGCCGCATCGTGGCTTGGGATGCGGAAAACGAGCGCGAGATCGTCTTGCTGACCAATCTGATGGAGTTCGGCGCCACCACCATCGCCGCGATCTACAAAGAGCGCTGGAAAATCGAGCTGTTTTTCAAAGCCCTCAAGCAAAATCTGACCGTGAAGACCTTCGTCGGCACCAGCGAGAACGCCCTCCGCATCCAGATTTGGACAGCCTTGATCGCCCTGCTGCTGTTGAAATGGCTGCACCACCTCTCCAAGGCCAACTGGTCTCTGTCCAATCTGGCCTCGATGCTGCGGCTGAACCTGTTTACCTACCGCGACTTGACCCAGTGGATTGATAATCCCATGGGCACCCCACCCCTGATCCCGGCCGCCGAGCAACTCACTCTGGCTTTGGTATGACTTGGACAGGCCGCGACAGATTCAAACCGGAGACCTCCACCCAAATAATCCACCTGAGCCCCTCCAAGACGCGTGTTTTCAGCAGACCACGCTACAGGTCCGTCTTGTCTTGGACAGCAGTGTTGACGACAGGAGGATTGCAAAGCATAGCAGCTTTTGAACAGGAACTTGTTTTCCAACTGAAAAGAGCATCATCATCTACCGGAGCATGCGCGGTCCTAAATCGTAACATCTGCCATCGCCCGAGTCACTCCGCAGTCTGCGACCGGGGGCTTGGTCGAGGATGAGGCCTGCGCCATAATTACGCCGGAAGATGGGCTGATGCGCCAATTGCAAGCACTGCCTGACGGCACGAACCTTTTGTGATTTGTTCGATTGACGCCAAGCGTCAGTCTGCGCTGAGGTGAGCAAGACCTGAGCCGAAGGAATAAACAACAGTTAGGCGCATAAACTACCGCCCACTTAAGCTAGTGCAGGTCTAGGTGTTATACTCCGGTGGCCATGAAAATCGGGGACTTTCCGTGTCTTGCAATTTCAGTTGTTGTCCTGACTCTGTTCGCGTTTCCAGGTACCGCGCAGATCGGTCCGGGAAATAGCCCTTTGTTGTGTAATACCAGTTCTACGGCCAGCCCTATCATGCGCGGGGAAAGCTATACCGAACAAACGGGTGACCTGGTACTCTCCTGCACCGGTGGCGTTGCGCCGACTTTGGGCTCGGTCATTCCCCAGGTCAACATTACCCTCTTCTACAGCGCAGCCGTTACCAGCCGTCTACTGCCCGTAGCGAACGCCTCGAGTAATATTTCGGAAGCCCTGCTGCTGATCGACGAGCCCGGTTCGGGAGTGGTGCCGACAGTCCCGAACTTTGGGCCGGCGGCGCCCGAGAATCTCTGCACGACCCCGTTACAGGGCTGCCTCGAATACGTCTCTCAAGCGTCCGGCGTGCCGGTCGCCACCGACACGGCGCAGGGAACGTCGGCGACAACTCCCGGTAAGAACGTCTTCCAGGGGATTGTGAACGGAAACACGGTGACGTTCTTCGGCATTCCCATACTCGCTCCCGGCAGTGGCACGCGCACGTTTCGCATTACCAATGTGCGCTTGAACGCGACCTCGATAGGTAACGGTCCGGGCTCGCTTTCGCCTGCGGCGGTCAACATCTCCATCACCGGAGCAGCTTCGATGTTGTTCGGGAACCCGGAACCGACGGTGGGCTTTGTCACCGGCAGCCTCACCGTTTCGGCCGCGAACTCTTCCTCTTTCGGCAAGTGCAATGCTCAGGACCTTGCGCCCACAACTATGCTGTCGTTCACCGAGAGTTTCGGGAATGCCTTCAGGACGCGCGTTATGGCGCAGAATCCTACTGCGTACGCGGGACAGAACGGGACTCCCGGAGCCAACGGCTTCACCGCACAGAACATTCCGGGCGCGGTGTACAACTCCGAGTCCGGCCTGGTCGTACCAATCGGTTCCGGGCAGACGGCCGGACTCGCCGATTTCGGCACTCGCTTGAAGGCTCAGTTCATTAGCGTTCCCGCCGGAGTCCGTATCTTCGTTTCCGTGGCCAATGTTCTTAACAACGGGCTGCCGGTTTCACCGCCGGCTCTCCCCGGCGGAATCGCGGCGAATACCGGCCTCACCGGCTTCGCCCAGTTGACAAGTTCCGAGACGGGCGCGTTCAGCGCGATTGCGCCAACCGATTCCGCCGCAGGCGTACCCGTGGTGGAACTCGCCGTGGCGAACGGTTCGGCCACCGCCGTGTGGGAAGTCATTAACACCAACCCGAACGCGATGGAAACCGTGAATTTCGGCGTCTACATCAGCTATCCCGCGAATACGGCGGCCGCAGGCAGCGCGACCGTAAATCTCGGCTATGCCGCCTCGCCGCCGGCATTTACGCCGGATATCGCTGCGGCGGCCTCCAGCACACTCGCCATCCCCCGATTCCTTGCCGATGGGAGCGCCACCAGAAACGTGCTGACCGTGGTTACCGGAAGCTGCACTCCGAGCCTTAGCGTTTCCAAAACGCACTCTGGAAACTTCGTTCAGGGACAACTCGGCGTTTCATACACGTTGACGGTTACCAATTCGTCCGCGGCAGCCACGGATGGCTCCCTCGTCACCGTGACTGATACGCTGCCCCCCGGCTTGACCGCGACGGCGATCGGCGGCGGCGGCTGGGCATGCACTCTTGGCTCGCTCAGTTGCACGCGCAGCGGAGTCCTGAACGGCGGAGCGAGCTATCCGTCGGTCACAGTGACGGTGAACGTCGCCGGTAACGCCACGTCCCCGCAAACCAACCAGGCAGCGGTATCGGGCGGCGGTTCTTCCGGCGCGACCGCCAGTGACCCGACCACCGTGATCTCGCCCGGTGTGGTGACGGCGGATTCGGTCACGCCCAGCTCGGGAACCGGTTTGGCACAGACCTTTGTGCTTCGGTACAGCGATTCTGCGGGCGCATCGGCGATCGCGACAACCGCAGTCTGGTTCAGCGCGACCTTCGCCGGCAATTCCGCGAACAGCTGCAAGATTTCCTACGACCGCGCGTCGGGCATGCTCATTTTGGATGACGATAGCGGCGCACAGGCCGCCACCGGAGCGCCGGGCACTGCCGGCAATCTGCAGAACAGCCAGTGCGCGTTGGCCCTGGCGGGAAGCAGCGTCCTGGCGGCCGGGAATACGCTGACGCTGAATCTGCCAATCACGTTCAAGACGGCGTTTGCCGGCGCGAAGAATATCTTCATGTATGCCGCTGACCTCGGCAGCACAAGCAGCGGCTGGCTAACCCGCGGAAGCTGGACGATTCCGGCGGTCAGCGCCGTGGCAACCGCAGATCGCGTGACACCCGCCTATGGGGCAGGCGCGAATCAGACATTCACCCTACAGTACAGCGATAACCTTGGAGCCGCCAGCCTCACGTCGGCGTTGGCATGGTTTACCACGAACCCCACGGCCAGTTCCGCGAATTCCTGCAAGGTGTCCTACGACCGCTCGAGCAACACACTCAGTCTCATGAACGATGTCGGGAGCCAGCCGATATCCGGGACGGCCGGGACTGCCGGCATCTTGCAGAACAGTCAGTGCTCCGTCGGCCTCTTCGCCAGCAACGCGTCGGCCGCCGGCAATTCGCTGACACTGACGCTCGCGATGTCTTTCACATCCGCGTTCGCCGGCAGCAAGAACTTATATCTTCTGGCAATCGACAGCGGCGGGAACGATAGCGGCTGGCAGTCTCGCGGTAGCTGGCAGGTGCCCAGTTCGATCGCCGGCCAGTACACCTTGGACGTCGTCTGCCCTACGCAGGCAGCCCCGGGAGTCAACGTCGCCTGCTTCGTGAATCTCACCATGGTCGGAGCCGCCACTATCGATAGTCTGGCGTTCACCGCTACGGTCACTCCGATGGGAGCCGCGCCGGCTTTGGCCGCGGGCCAACTCGGTTTCAGCACCAGCGAAGGCCCGCCAAACACGACCACCGCGGGCAATAACTCGATTAGCGTGTCGTGGCCGAGCCTCCAATGGCCGCTGAACTCCTCGATTCAGGTGGGATCGGTAGGCTTCGCGCTGCCCGCCTCCGCTATAGCAGGACAAAGTTACTGGGTCGCCATCACAAGCGCCAGCGCCTCCGTGTCCGGCATTCCGCTGAACCTCGTGCCTGGGTTGCCCACCAGCATTTCCATCCCTGCGTCGGGGCTGCCTTCGTGCATCGCCAACGTCACAGTGACGCCGAACGTGCGCGCGGAAGGCTATACCGAGCAGGTCGGCGATATCGCGCTGACGTGTACGGGCGGCACAGTACCGGCAATCGGAACAGCGATTCCGCAGGCCGATGTGACGGTCTATTTCAACGCCGCGCTGACCAACCGGCTCTTGCCGCAAAGCAACGCTCCGAATGTTTCGGATGCGCTGTTGCTGATTGATGAGCCCGGCTCCGGACTACCTCCGGTCGTTCCGGGGTTCGGAGTTGCCGCGCCGCAAAACGTCTGCACCACCGCGACCCAGGGCTGCGTCGAATACGTCTCTCAAAAGAGCGGCTACGCGATTCCCGTTGCCACGGACAGTCCACAGGGTACGGCTGCCACAGCTCCGGGTAGAAACGTCTTCCAAGGGATCGTGAACGGAAATTCGGTAACGTTTTATGGCGCACCTGCTCTTCCGCCCGGTAATTCTGCCTCCCGCGTCTTTCGCATCACGAACGTTCGTGTCAATGCCGCCATGATGAGCGCCGGTTCCGTCGCTTCGGGAGCGGTCCCACTTATGAGTTCCATCTCCGTGAGCGGTCCGGGCGCGTTCACTCTTACGAACAGTACACCATACGTTGGCTTCGTTACCGCTGGTTTGACCGCCTCCGCCACCGGCGCCGCCTCTCTCAACCAGTGCAACAGCCAGGCACTGGCCGCGGCCACCACGTTAGTCTTCAGCGAGAACTTCGGAACCGCCTTCAAGACTCGCGTGACGGCACAGAACAACCTTTCCTATGCCGGCCAAAATGGCTCACCCGGGGCCAACGGATTCGGCGCTCAAAATGTTCCCGGAGGCATCTGGAATTCGGAATCCAATTTCGTTCTGCCGGTTGCTACCGGACAGACCGCTGGACTCACCGACTTCGGCACGCGTCTGAAGGCGCAATTCAATAACATTCCTGCAGGAGTCCGGATTTTCGTATCGACCGTCAACGTTTTGAATAGCGGACTCCCGGTCCAGCCACCTGCGGTTCCTGGCGGGAGCGCTGCCAACTTTAGCACTACCGGCTTCGCGCAATTGACTGGAAGCGAAGCTGCCACGTTCAGCACGGTGAACGCCGCTACCTCCGCGGGCAGCGTCCCCGTCGTCGAACTAACGGTTGCGAACGGCTCGGCCACGGCGGTTTGGGAGGTCATCAACACGAATCCCAGTACGAATGAGAATTTCCGGTTCGCCGTCTTCACCAGCTTCACAGGAGGCCAGCCACTTCCGGGAACAGTCACGGTGAACCTCAACTACGCGGCCGCGCCTCCGAGCTTCACTGCGGACACCGGCGCATCTGCTTCGAACAACCTGCCAATCCCACGTTTCGTGATCGACCCCAGCGCACCGCGGGCGGTTGTGACGATCCAGGCAGCGCTCTGTCAGTCGATTCTCGGAATCTCCGAGACGCATGTCGGGAATTTCGCCCAGGGGCAAAGCGGGGCGACTTATTCGGTGGTTGTCTCGAACTCTGGTTCAACCACAAGCGGCACCGTCACGGTAACCGAAACGTTGCCCGCCGGTCTCACGCTTGTTTCCATGGCCGGCACCGGATGGTCCTGCCCGGGAGGCAATACCTGCTCGCGTATTGACGCGCTCACACCCGGCACAAGCTATCCGCCGATCACGGTGACGGTCAACGTGGCAGCGAATGCACTGGCGCAGGTGACCAACCAGGTGAGCGTTTCCGGCGGAGGCTCGACATCCGCCAATGCCAGCGACCCGACCACCGTCCTCCAGGCAGGTGGCGCGCCCGCCTTCCAGACGCTCTCCCCTCCGGGACTGACCGGCACCAGCGGATTATTCACTCTGCAGTTCTTCGATGGCAACGGCAGCACCGACCTCAACCGCGTCCAGATCGTCATCAACGACTACCTGCGCGGCTTCCGCTCCTGTCTGGCGTATTACACGGCCAACGCCGATGTCATGTACCTTCTGGACGATGGCGGCAGCCGGTGGATGGGGCCGATCCCGTTCGGCACGGCGGGGGTGCTGACCAACAGCCAGTGCGCGCTCGACATGTCGAGGTCGACCCGGGTGCGCTCCGGCAATACGCTGACGCTGAACTTGTTCTTCACGTTCAATCCCGGATTCGTCGGCGGAAAGAACATCTTCACCGAGGTGATGAATAACAGCGCGCAATCGCTGGGCTGGCAGACCGTCGGCGGGTACACGGTCACGCCCGGGACCAACACACCACCGACCATCAATTCGGTCACGCCGAATGCGGGTTCGGGCTCGAGCAATCTGTTCCGCGTCCAACTCTCCGACCCGGATGGCGGAGGCGATCTGGATCGCCTGCAACTGATCATTCAGAATGGATTCAACCCAACCAACTCCTGCTACGTCTACTATGCGGCGCTGTCGGGGCTGATCTATCTGGCATCGGACAACCCCGCGGTGTTCCTGGGCCCGGTGATGATCGGCCAGCCCGCCACGTTGCAGAACAGCCAGTGCATGTTGCGCGTGGGGACTTCGGGGGTCTTGTACGCGGGGAACTCGATGGAGGTGGATCTGGACATTGCCTTCAAGACACCCTTCACCGGGGCGAAGACCGTCTATGCGGAGACACGCGACCGGTCCAACGCGGGAGCCAACAACTGGGTAGCGCTGGGAACATGGACGGCCGCCGGCCTGGTAAATCAAGTGCCGGCCGTCGATGCGGTGGCCCCGGCCACCGGCGCCGGCCGCACGGGATTGTTTACGGTGCAGTACAGCGACGGGAACGGCTATACGGATTTGGAGCGGGTGCAGGTGCTGTTCAACAGCACGCTGAATCCGGGCACGGGCTGCCTGATTCAGTACGTGCGAGGGGCGAACCTGATGTACCTGCTGAACGATGCCGGCACGGGGTGGATAGGTCCCGCAATGGTGGGGCCTGGAGGCGGCGGAGTCCTGCAGAACTCGCGCTGCGCGGTGAATGCCGGCGGCACGGTGGTGACGGCCTCGGGCAACAGCATACAAGTATTATTCCCGATGACCTTCTGGACGCCGGCATTCAACGGAGCGAAGAACATCTACGGCGAAGCGACCGATAGCGGCGGACTAAGCTCCAACTGGCACTCAGTTGGCACCTGGACTGTGCAGTAGGCATCGCAAGGGCTGTTACCAGGAGCATCTGACCTGTGTCGGAACTACTGCACAGTCCAGTTGCCGACCACGTGCCAGTTGGAACTCAGCCCGCCGCTATCGGTCGCCTCGCCGTAAACGCTCTTCAAACCGGAGAACCCGGCCGTTTGAAATGTCAGCGGGAGAGTGAGTTGCAGACTGTTGCCCGTGCCCGACGCCGTCGCGGACGGCACATTCAGCGAGCACCGCCCGTTCTGCAGTGTAGCTGAACTACCCAGCAGTACCGGACCCAGCCAGACGGAGCCTGCATCGTTGAGCAGGTAGATCAGGTTCGCTCCCCGGACATACTGGAAAAGGCATCCCGTGCCGAAATTCAGCGAACTGTTGAACAGCACCTGTACCCGATCCATATCGGCGTACCCGTTGCTGTCACTAAACTGCACGGTAAACGTTTGCGTGGAGCCGCTGCCTAACGGCGGAGTCACCGAGTCGACCGTTGGCGCCACGTTCACCAGGCCGACGGCTGTCCACGTCCCCATCGCCTGCCAGTTGTTGGCTCCTGCGTTGGAGCGGTCGCGCGTCTCGGCGTAGACGGTCTTTGGGCCGGCGAACGAAGTCTTGTAAGCGATGTCCAGGTCCACCTCCATCGAGTTGCCGGTATACGTTACCGAAGAGGTGCCGACTCGCAGCATGCACTGGCTGTTCTGCAGCGTGACTGACTGCCCCATCAGCACGGGACCCAGAAAGATAGCAGGGTTGTCCGATGCCAGATAGACGAGCCCCGACAACGCCGCGTAGTACACATAACAGGAATTGGCAGGATTGAATCCATTCTGGATGATGACCTGGATCCGATCGAGGTCGCCCCCACCGTCCGGGTCGGAGAGTTGGAAGTGGTAAACGGCGTTCGTGCCCGAGCCCGAGCCCGGCGTCAGCGAATTCATGGTGGGTGATAGGTTCGCACCGGCTGTCACCGTGAAGCTACCCACTGTCGCCCATCCGGGTGACTGGGCGCTGTTGTCCATCATCTCTGTGAACACACTCTTTGGGCCCGTGAAGCCGGGGTTGAATGTGACGTACAGGTTCAGCGTCAGATTGTTGCCGGAGCGCACCCGCGTGGATTGAGGCATATTGAGCGAGCACTGGCTGTTGGTCAGCACGCCAGGAGTACCGAAGGCTACCGGCCCCAACCATCTGCTGCCGAGGTCATCCAGAAGATACATGACATCGGCGCCAGCCGTGTAATAGACCAGGCAGGAGCGAAAACCGCGAAGGTAGTCGTTGATTGCGATCTGGACGCGGTAGAAATCCCCATTGCCTTGAGGGTCGGAATACTGCAAGGTGAATAATCCGCTGGTGCCGGACTGTCCTGGAGTGGCGATCGACTGAAAGGCAGGCGTACCCGCGGGAAGTATAGTCGTAACGTCGTTCGCGGCGGCCACCGTCGAACCTCCACCGGACACGCTCGCCTGGTTGGTTACCTGTGCCGGTGCACTCGCCGCCACATTGACCGCAACGGTAATCGGCGGGTAGCTCATGCCGCCCGCCAGAGAAGCGGTGGTTGTGCAGGTGTTGCCGCCTGGACAAGACCAGCCTGTGCCAGCCATCGACACCAGCATCATCCCCGAGGGTACCGTCTCGGTCACGGTCACCGTACCCGCGGTCGGTCCGGAGGCCGCGGCGTTGCTGACAGTGAGCACGTAAGTTGCGGCGTTTTGGCCCAGGGCAAAGGACCCGGTATGAGTCTTAGTGATGGTGAGTTGAGGAGACGGATACTGTACGACCGTAAAAGTCTGGTCGAGCACGCGAATGACATCGGACCGCGACGTGAAGTACGGATTCGGCGCTACCGAAAAGCTCACGGTGGACGGCCCAGTCCCGAAGGTTGGCTGGATCTGAAGCCAGTTCGAGAGCGCATTGGAGGGTGTATCGGCGAACCAGGGGCAATCAGTTTGCGTATTGATGGCTAGCGATTGAGCGCCGCCTGCGCTACCGACATATAGCGTGATCGGATTGAGTGAATATGTGCAGTTGCTGGCCGCCTGGGTGACGGTCAAAGCGGCCGTCCCAACCTGAACGGACCCTGTCCGATTGGATGGCGATGTATTTGCGGCTACCGCAAATGAGAGAACGCCGCCCCCCATGCTCGGATAATAAGACGTCGAAGTTATCCAGGAGTCGGGGAGGGAGAGTATCGAGGGACAGTGGTCCAGAGTGCCGAAGGATGCCGTACCAATTCCCGCGTTATGACTAAAGACCATCCTGGTGGGCAAGACCGAATAGGTGCAAACAGCAGCATCCTGCGTGATAGTGAACGTCTTGCCGGCGATGGTAAGGGTGCCGGTGCGAACCGCCGGAGCATCATTCGCCACTATCTGAAACGATACCGTGCCATTGCCGGAACCGGCGGCACCATTGGTAATCCCGATCCAGGAGTTGTTCGTTGTCACGGACCACGCGCATCCGGATGTTGTGAGGACGTTGACGGAGCCTGTTCCCGGGTCTGCCCCGGCGGATTGAGCGGTCGCGCTGAGATCGAAAGCACAGTTCGCCGGGAATCCGGAGATTCGCGCTACAAAAGCCATGCCGTACACACCGGAGGGGATACCGCTGATCAGAGGTGCGACCAGGGGAAAATTCGTAGACCCCGTATCCCCGGTGACGATCAGGTCGTTGCCGGGGCCGAGCGCCATTCCGTTGATCACGTCCGCATCGGTGCCACCGAAGTAAGTGCCGTAAATCAGAGAGTCGCCCTGAGCGGAGAGTTTGGCCACGAACCCGTCGCTTATTCCTCCGGCGAACGTGCTTTGAAAGGCGTCGGAAGTAGTGGGGAATGTGTTTCCAGCCTTTCCTGCGAGATAAACAATTCCATCGGTATCGGCAACCATGGTGTTTGGTGTGGCGGAACCGAAATGCGATCCGGCGATTGTCGAATAAACGAGTGATGCGTTGCCTGAAAGCGTGGGGTCGAATGCCGAGACAAAGGGTTGCTCTCCGCTGAATACCGAAGATTGATAGGCGCCGGGGGTGACCGGGAAGTCCGACGACCCTGTACTTCCCGCGACGATGATCTTGCCGCCAGGACCCGCGGCGACACAACAGGCGCTCTCATCGGAGCTGTTGCCGCCCAAAAGAGTTGCATAAAGCAGTCCGGCGCTCCCGGGTTTGGAAGGATCCAGTTTGATTGCAAATGCGTCGCCGTAGCCGCGCGGTGCGCTCTGGAAGGCGCCGCTGGTGGTAGGAATGCCGAATCCTGCATAGCCCGCAATGTAGGCCGCGCCACCCGTATCCGCGGCAATAGCGTAAGCCGCCACATTCCCCGAAGAACTCAGGAGGGTCGAGTAGACTAGCGACGCGGCGCCGGAGAGCATCGGATTAACCTTTACGAAAAACGCATTTTGATACAGAGCCGCGGGAAGGTAAGCGTCTGCCGTTGTCGGAAAGTCAGGTGACGTCGTGTCGCCGGTCACGTATGCCGTACCATTGGGTCCGACGGCAATTGCATAAGCATGCTGATCGCTGCTTCCCCCCAGGTAACTGGAGTACGCTAATGCAGTACCGGAAGGATTTAACACGGCGACGAACATGTCGTGATCGGCGGACTTTGTTTGCCGGATTGCGCCTGCTGTTGTCGGAAAGTCACTGGACATGGTATTGCCGCAGATATAGATATTGCCGTTCGGACCCACCGCGATGCCTCCTGGGTCTTCCTGGCCGTTACCCCCGAGATAGGTTGCCCAGAGCAGTGTCGACCCGTCCGCGCTCAGTTTCGCGATATACAGGTCGCTGGAGCCATGGAGGCTTCCGCTCATGTTTCCGCCAAAACCGGGGAACTGACCGGTGGTGGTATATCCCAGGACATACGCGTTGCCCGTAGAATCCACTGCAACGCGATTGCCGTGAACACTAGGTAACGTGAAGGGAGGATTCTGCACCGGCGAGGTGGGGCCCAAGTAAGTGGAATACGACAAGACGGGATCTACGGTTACCGGGAGATCAGGATCGTGCGGACCAAGTATGATGCCAACGGTGCGCTTCCCTGCACGATAGTAAGAGACCGCAACCGGTGTCCGGTTCGCTCCCGTGAATTGATATGCAATTGGCGGATGCTGCCGCAGCAAGCCGGACGGCGCGGCGATTTCCAGCGATCCATCCTGCGCAATTCGTACTCGCTTCACACCTTCGAAGCCGAACCGCACATTCGCGACCCGAGCGTGGGGATCGAGGCTGATATCGTATTCCAGGTGGCCCTCTGTTCCGTAGTAAGTCACCGAGACGCCTGGCCAGGGGTTCCGCACCACGACACGCTGAAAAGCCGCGACATGCGTGCGCCACCGGCTCGGATCGTTCCCGATCAGATAGCTGGAAGTGCCGCTCAACGGATCCGCGGCTGCAATGGACGCGTTTCGATCGGCGCCGGACAGGGTCATGCGAATGAGCGGCTGGCGGCGCGTGTTACCGGCACGGATCGAAACGCTTGTTTTTTCGACCAGAACGTCGTACTCCTGTGCCCGGGACACGAAGCTTTCGCTGCCCGCGGACAGAGCGCGATTGGACTCGAATCTCAATGGAGGGGTGCTGAGGCGGTGCAAACTAGCCGCTACCGGGGCATCTCCGCCGGCACCAAAGCCGGCTGAGGCGACAAGGATATTGAAGAGTGCCGTCAAGCGGATGCGTTTCATGTTTTCTCTCAGTGGTGCGGGTGGAGCGCCTGCAGCGAGGCGAACCGGTCGCGACTCGCGGATGCAGGCGCGAGAGGACCTGACGAATACGGGCGAAGGTCATTCTAACATCTAGCCACATCCTCACGGCTGTATCGTTCGTCGACGCCCGAGCAACTTATTGGACGATCCAACCTCCTGGAGTATGCCAGCCGCTGTCGATGTGCTGTCGGAGTTGGGCGTAGTCTGCATCCCAAGCCAATCGCTGATAGGGAGGCAGTTCTAAGCCGCCGAATGAAGGCCAGGGCCTTGACCGCGAGATGAACAACTCTCAAACATGCTTTACGTAGAATGTCTTAGTTGTATGCTGACACATGAGAGCCAATACCCTTCAGAGCCTCAACTCCTCCTTCAACCCGAAACCGGCAGTTGAAGTTAAAATTACTATCTTCACCTCTCAAGACAAGAAAACCCGCGACCCGACCAAGGCCGCTCGATGTGGGTCGAAGAACGGGCGCGGAGTTCCCTGTCAGTATCCCGAGATGGCAAACGGCCGGTGCCGGCTTCAGGCGCATGGTATCGCCAATTCCAGGGAGACATTCATGTCCCGCGTTGGCATTTGCTCGATCTGCTTATCAAACTGACCTGCTCGCAGTCCCAAAGTCCAGGTTGTTTCTCGCGGTTCGCGGAGTGTTATTACGCTTTCTTTTCCAGCCCGTGCTGGCATGGCTGAGCTGAGCCGCCCCGATCCCCGCCCGCCTTCCGACACATCAAGCAAGGAACTCAAGCTCGAGACAATGGGAAGCAATCCGATAGCCTGACATTCTTTATCGCGACCTCTTGTGAGGCGGTGTCAACTATTTGAAGTGCGGGTCAAGGTTAAAGAACTAGCGCCCACCTGCTCGCCGTTGCGCCACACGGGCAATCACCGACCAATCCTCATCCCCTTCGCCGTGTGCCAGACTATCCAGAAAGTTATCCCGCACCACGCTCGCAAACGGCAGGGGAACGCGCGCCGCTTCGCCCGCCGAGAGCGCCAGTCGGACATCCTTCAATCCCAGCCTCGCCTTGAAACCCGCCGGCGAGAATCGCTCCTCCGCAATCATCGAGCTGTAAGTCTTGTATGCCGGGCACGCGAACAGCGAGCCCGTCAGCATCTCCAGGAAATCCCCGGGCGCGACCTCGTGGCTCTTGACGAGTTGCGCCGCTTCCCCCATCGCCTCGATCGCGCAGGCGAGCGTGAGGTTGGCGGCGATCTTGACCGCGTTGGCCTGCTCGGGCCGCTCACCGAACCGCCATGTCTTCTGCCCGAGGACGTCGAACAGCGGTTGCACTACTCCGATCGCCTCGCCCGGACCTGCTACCAGAATGTTCAACTTGCCGGCCGCCGCCGCGTCGGGCCGCCCGAGCACCGGCGCGGCGATGTAAACCACACCGCGTTCCTGGTGCAACGCAACCAACTCGCGGACCAGCGCCACCGAGACCGTAGCCATGTTGACGTGGATCGTATCCTTGCGCAGCTTCGCCAGCAACCCGCCGCGCAGGAAAACCTCGCGGACCACGTCATCCTCTGCCAGCATGGACACGATCACCTCGGCGTCCGCGAGATCCCCCACCGCCGCCGCGGCCTCCGCGCCCTGCTTCACCAGCGCTTGCACCTTTTCCGGCGAGCGATTCCACACGCGCACGCGATGACCGGCGCCGACCAGGCGCGACGCCATCGCGCTTCCCATCCCGCCCAGACCGACAAAGCCTACGAACATTGCCTTCCCCTCCTCCTTCCATCGTACGGCGAGGCTGGGAAAGCCGGTAGTGCGTTTACACGCCCCAGCAGTAGTCTTCCACGGCTTTCTCGATCGTGTCGTCCTTCTCGGTGAGCCGCATCAGCTCCAGGCGGATCGCGTCCACCAGCGCCTTCCAGCTCGCTTCGATCACGTTGTCGCTCACGCCGACCGTGCTCCAGCTTCGCCGGTGGTCGCTCCACTCGATTAGCACGCGGACGTTGGCCGCCGTGCCTTTGTTGGTATCGAGCACGCGGACCTTGTAGTCCGTGAGCCGCACGTCCACAATCTGCGGGTAGAGCTTGCTCAGGCACTTGCGCAGGCAAACCTGCAGCGCGTCGAACGGACCGTGCCCCGTCTCCGTCGCCGAGTGCACGCCCTCCTGCGACTTGAGCGTGACCGTCGCCGTGGAATGGCTCGCGGAGTTGCCGGCCGCGCGCGTGGAGACTTCGTAGCTCTCCACGTCGAAGAAGTGCATGCCCGGATGCAGGGCCTCGCGCACCAGCAGCTCGAAGGTGCCCTCGGCGGCCTCGAGCTCGTAGCCTTCGTACTCCATCTGCTTGATGCGCTCCAGCAGGACGCGGCGCGTGTCTTCCTCCAGCCGGTCGGCCAGACCGTGCTGCTTGAGCTTATAGATGATATTGCCGCGCCCCGAAAGATCGCTGACCAGCACCCGCTGCCGGTTGCCCACGGCTTCCGGCTTGATGTGCTCGTAGGTGGCGGAGTCCTTCAGCACGGCGCTCACGTGCACGCCGCCTTTGTGCGCAAACGCGCTCTTGCCGACGAAGGGCTGATCGTTGCGCAGCGGCAGGTTCGCCAGCTCCGCGATAAATCGGCATGCGCTGGAAAGCCCGGCCAGCTTCTCCGGACCAACCGTGGTGTGTCCCAGCTTGAGTTCCAGGTTGGCGATCACGCTCGCCAGGTTGGCGTTGCCGCAGCGCTCGCCGTAGCCGTTCATGCAGCCCTGCACGTGCGTGGCGCCCGCCTCCACCGCCGCGATCGTGTTCGCAACCGCCAGGTCGCCATCGTTGTGCGTGTGGATGCCGATGATCCCGTCGAACCGCTTGCGAACCTCGGCGACAATCTCCACCAGGCGTCCCGTCACCGTCCCGCCATTCGTGTCGCACAGGCAAAGCACGCTGGCCCCAGCCTTGTGCGCCGCTTCGAGCGTGCGCAGCGCGTAATCCGGATCGGCCGTGTAGCCGTCGAAGAAATGTTCCGCGTCGTAGACCACTTCCCGGCCGTGGCCATGGATGTAGCCCACCGTGTCGGAGATCAGCACCAGGTTCTCTTCCAGGCTGATTCCGAGCGCGCGCTTCACATGCAAATCCCAGCTCTTGCCGAAGATCGAAACCACCGGCGTGCCGGCTTCCACCAGCGCCCGTACGTTGCGGTCTTCTTCCACCGGGTTCTTGGCGAAACGCGTGCTGCCGAACGCGGTCAGCTTGGCGTGCCGCAAATTGAGCTCGCCCGCTCGGGCAAAGAAGTCCTTGTCCTTGGGATTGCTTCCGGGCCAGCCGCCTTCAATGTAATCAATACCGAGATCATCCAGCTTCTGGGCGATGATCAGTTTATCGTCCACGGAAAAAGAGATCGACTCGCCTTGCGTGCCGTCCCGGAGCGTCGTGTCGAAGGTAAAGATTTTCATTGAATTCACCATTCCGCAAAGGGCGGACCGCCGGGTCCGCCCTCCGCCCGATTAAGCTACAGGTACCCCGACTTCCTTCTTCTTCTTGAGGAAGGTCATCATCTCGCGCAGTTCGCGGCCCACCACTTCGATCTGGTCGTTGTGGCCTTTTTCGCGCATGGCCAGGAAGTTCTTCCGGCCGGTCTTGTTCTCCTCGATCCACTGCCGCGCGAATTCGCCGGATTGGATTTCGCCAAGGATTTTCTTCATCTCGGCGCGCGTCTGGTCGTTCACGATGCGCGGACCGCGCGTGTAGTCGCCGTACTCGGCGGTGTCGCTGACGCTATACCGCATGTAGCTGAGGCCGCCTTCCTGAATCAAATCGACGATCAGTTTGAGCTCGTGCAGACACTCGAAGTACGCGATCTCCGGAGCATAGCCGGCATCCACCAGCGTTTGGAATCCGGCGCGCACCAACTCGGCGGCGCCGCCGCACAGCACGGCCTGCTCGCCGAACAGATCGCTCTCCGTCTCTTCACGGAAATTGGTGTCGATCACGCCCGCCTTCAGGCACCCCAGCGCCAGCGCATACGCCAGCGCCCGTTCCAGCGCCTGTCCGGTCGCATTCTGATGCACCGCCACCAGCGCGGGAACGCCCACGCCTTCCGTGTACAGTTCGCGGACGCGATGACCCGGCGCCTTGGGCGCCACCATCGTGACATCGATGTCCGCCGGAGGCTTGATCTGCCCGAAGTGAATGTTGAACCCGTGGGCGAACATCAGCGTCTTGCCCGCCGTCATGTGCGGCGCGATCTCGTTGTTGTAGAGATCCGCCTGAATGTGATCCGGTACCAGGATCATCACCACGTTCGCCGTCTTCGCGGCGTCCGCGGGGGAAAGGACTTTCAGTCCGGCGGCTTCCGCCTTGGCCGTGCTCTTGCTGCCGGCGGGAAGACCCACCACCACATCAACACCGGAATCGCGCAGGTTCAGCGCGTGTGCATGGCCCTGGCTGCCGTAGCCGATGATCGCCACCGTCCGGCCGGCGAGGAAGTCGAGATTTCCGTCTTTTTCGTAATAACGATTTGGCATGAATGCTCCGATTTCAGATTTCGTTCTTAAACTGCAGCTTTCGTGGGAACCGGCGGCTGCAGCCGAAGTTTCTTGGACTCCAGCGCGATCGCGAGCGCGCCGCTGCGGGTCACTTCCACTTCGCCATAGCTGCCCATAACGTCGATAAATTCGCCCAGCTTCTCCGGGTCGCCCGTGACTTCGATGGCGAAGCCTTCGGTAGAGGAATCCACCACGCGGCCGCCGAAAATCTCGGCCTCCTTGAGCACCGCGGTCCGGCTCTCCTGCGTGGTGCGAATGCGCAGCAGCACCAGTTCGCGGATTACCGCCGGAGCGTCGGTAAGGTCGTTCGCCTGCAGCACGTTGATCAGCTTGTTCATCTGCTTGATCACCTGCAGTCGCTGGGTGGAATCCACGTCCACCACAATGGTCATGCGGGAAAGTTCGGGGTCCAGCGTGCGCGCCACCGTGAGGCTCTCGATGTTGTAGCCGCGCTGGGTCAGCAACCCGGTGACGCGCATCAGCGCGCCGGGCTTGTTTTCGAGCAGTAGTGAGATAACTTGCAGCATGTCGATTTGACCTCGGTTATTTCGCGGGCACGGCCACCGGTTGCGGCGGGCCGAGCACCATTTCGTTGATCGCGCCGCCGGCGGGCACCATCGGATAGACACATTCAAACGGCGTCACCTTCACATTCAGAAGGTACGGACCGGGCTCGCGCACCGCCTCTTCCAGCGCGGCCGCCAGTTCCCAGGGCTTGTCGATGGTGCGGCCCTTGAAGCCATACGCGCCGGCCAGTTTCTCGGCGTCCGGGAAAGCATCCAGCTCCACCGAGCTGAGGCGGTTGTTATAGAAGAGCGTCTGCCACTGCCGCACCATGCCCAGGTAGCCGTTGTTCATGACGATGATCTTGATGGGCAGCGCGTGGCTCGCGATCGTCGCCAGCTCCGGAATCGCCATCTGGAAGCCGCCATCGCCGCACGAGCGAAAACACCAGCTTGTCGGGGCGCGCAAACTGCGCGCCAATCGCCGAAGGCAGTCCGAAGCCCATCGAGCCCAGGCCGCCCGAATTGATCCACAGGCGAGGCTCGTTGAAACGGCACAACTGCGCGGCCCACATCTGGTGCTGGCCCACGTCGCTGGTGATGATCGCCTCGCCGCCGGAGAGCCGGTCGATCTCGGCCATCAGGTGCTGCGGCTTGATCTCGGTCGTCGCTCGTCGGCGTATCGTAAGGATGCTCGGCCTTCCACTCGCGGATCTGGTGCCACCAGGCGCGGCGTGCGGCGCCGCGCTTTTCGTCGGGCTCCGCCGGCGTCTCCACCAGCATCTTGTTGAGCTTGGCGAGCACGCGCTTCACGTCGCCCACGATCGGCACTTCGGGGGTGCGGATCTTGCCGACTTCGGCCGGGTCGATATCCACGTGGATCACTTTGGCGTGCGGCGCGAAGGCGGCCAGCCGTCCGGTGACGCGATCGTCGAAGCGCACGCCGAGCGCGATCAGCAGGTCCGCGTTGGACATCGCCATGTTGGCGGCGTAGCTGCCGTGCATGCCCGGCATGGAGATGAAATTCGGATCGCTGCTCGGCATGGCGCCCAGGCCCATCAGCGTGTTGACGGCGGGCGCGTCCGTGATCTGCACGAATTCGCGCAGCTCGGCCGAGGCGTTGGCCGCCACAATGCCGCCGCCGGCGTAAACCAGCGGGCGTTCGGCTTCCTGAATCATCTGAGCGGCGCGCCGGATCTGCCCGGTGTGCCCTTCGGTGAAGACCTTGTACCCCGGAAGGTGAATCGACGTGACCGGCTGATAGTGCCCCATGCCCCTGCAACACGTCCTTCGTGATATCCACCAGCACCGGACCGGGCCGCCCGGTGGACGCGATGTAGAACGCCTCGTGAATGATCTGCGGCAGCTCTTCGAGCTTCTTCACCAGGTAGTTGTGCTTGGTGCAGGGCCGCGTGATGCCGAACGTGTCGGCCTCCTGGAACGCGTCGCTGCCGATCAGCTTGCTGGTGACCTGCCCGGTGATCGCGACGATCGGAATCGAGTCCATCATCGCGTCCACCAGGCCGGTGGTCAGGTTGGTGGCGCCGGGGCCGGATGTGGCGCAGCACACGCCGACCTTGCCGGTGGAGCGCGCGTAGCCTTCGGCGGCGAAGGCGGCGTTCTCCTCGTGACGCACCAGCACGTGCCGGATCTGGTGGTCGTACAGGACATCGTAGAAGGGAAGGGTGACGCCGCCGGGATACCCGAACATGCAATCGACGCCCTCGCGGGCCAGGCATTCGGCGAGCATTCTCGCGCCGCTCATCAAAGTTGACATTAGATTCGCCTCAAAAAAGTCATTGAAAAACAAAAAAGGCCATCAGCCGGTTGTTTTCACCCCGCTGATGGCCTTTGGAAACTTACTTCCAGGCCTTCAAGCGGGGCCGGATACGATGACCAGAATGTTAATAATGCCTACAGGAATACCGCTGGGGCTGAGAAAACGATTGCGGGATGTGAATCGAGCGGGCATCGAAGGACTGAAATTCGAGTGTAGCCTACAAGTTTGGTAAATGCAAGAGGGGTTGCGTATTGATAATACTTATACTCTCATTTGCCGCCGGATGGCCGCGCCCGCACCGTTATCGCGCCCATAAAACTTTTCTTCGAAAAATCTCTTTCAACCCGGACATGCTTCCGGTACACTTCTGTTGTTCCGCTAGCGAAACGAACGGGCTTTCCGGCGAGATGTGAGGGGACCCCGTTCGTAAGCCCCACTCAGGCTCATTGCCGAGCCGAATCCCAAGCATCCGAAAATGTGGTCGCTCGTAAAAGCCGCCTCCGACGAAGCAACCACCATCCTCGCTGCCAAGCGTTCCCCGTAAAAGTATTCCTTGGCCAGTGGGACAGGCCTCCTGGCCTGTCCACTTGCTGCCGTAAATCTCGCGTGCACGAACGGACGCACTCCACTTTGCGGCCATCCGCCTGGTGGGGCAGCCAATCCTGGCTGCCGATACGCGTACCCGCCCCCCTCAGTTCGTCAACCCGACCCCATATCTCCGCAAAATCCGCGCCAACCGCTGCGCCTGATCCGTCAGGCATTCAACCCCCACGATCGCCAGCGCATCCTTGGCCCGGTCATACACCGCCACGCACAGCGTCGAATCGTCATGCCGCGATCGATAGAGGATCCCGTCAACCTGGTCGCCGTGCTCCCATACCGCCCGCGACCACGCCTGCGAGCCATCGTAATCGCTGCCGCTCGCCATCTCCGCCGTCACTCCCAGCCGCGCCAGGCTCGCCCCAAGCATCGGCACCAGCCACAATGGGCGCCGCACCTCCACCGTCGCCAGCGATCGGCCGGCCAGATCGTCCAGCGACAGAATCCTCACCGGTGGATTACGCAGAAAAGTCTCGGCGAAGCACACCTCCACCCCCGTCCCGAGATAGCAAACGCGAAACCCTCCGTCCGGATCGTCGAAGCGATGAATCGGCAAGCCGCCGGCGCCCGGCCCAAACCAGAGCGCATTGCTGCCGCGCGCGTGAATTCGCATCCAGCGGCTCCCGGCGCCCACATGCCGCAACGGAAGGCGCTTCGGCAAGGCGATCATGCGCGCCTAGGCCGCTTGATCGCCGAACGCCGCCGCAATCGCGACCGCCCTCTCTACCGCGCCGGATTTCAACGCTTCGATGATGGTCTTGCCGCGCAGCGCCGGCGCCGGCGCCAGCAATACCGAGAGCTGAGTCCATGGATTGTGGACCTGGAACGCCCGCAGCACTTCGTCGAGCCCCTCGATCACCCCGTCCCTGGTGAACTGGCAGGCCGGGTACACGTAATCCCCCGATCCATCCGGCACCGCCAGCAGCGCGCGACGGCTGCGACGCTTGTCCACCGCCTGCCGTGTGATCCCGAGCGCGCTCGCCGCCTGGCTCGACGTCAGCCCGCCCCCGGCGCGGGTCAACAATTCCTGCTTGATCGCCGCCCCCTTCGCCATCGCTTCCAGAAAGGGGTCCACCGTCGAGAGATCCACACCCAGCGGCGCCAGGTCCGATAACAGCGACGCTACGCCGCCGATGTCCGTCGGCGAAGAGAGTGCCGATTTCAGCGCTTCCGACGATGCCGAGGAGCTTACCCGCTCCAGCATCTTCACGGAGCGCATCAGGAATGCATGCTGCAGGGCCTGGTGGGTGCGGTCGCCCGCCGGAGCAATTGGTGCCGCATCGTGGATTTTGGCTCTCATCCGTACCTCTTACTTGAGTTTACCATGTCCGGATTGTAGCGTTTCCGACAGGCGCAACTCAATCCGCAGCAGCAGCAAACCCGACAGACAGAGAATTCCCGCCGCCATCTGAAAGGCCGCCGCCAGCCCGAGCACGCCCTTCAACGCTCCCGCCAGCGCCGCCACCGCTCCTCCCGCCAGGCACCCCGCGAAGTTGAAAATGCCGTAGCCCGTGGAGCGCAGGTCGTCGCTCGCCACCTGGCACAGCACCGGCATGGTATTGCAGTCGTAGAACCCCCGTCCCACGCCGAACACCACCAGCGCCGCCAGCAGCAGCACCCGCGTAGCGGCGTAACCCAGCAGGAACAAAAACGGGCTCGCCAGCAACAGCCCGGCCGCCTGCGTATAAATGCGTCCGCGCACCGAGCGCGCACCCCACCGGTCGGCCACCCATCCGCCCAGTACGATTCCTCCGACGCTCGCGCCCTGTATATAGAAGGTCGCCGTGAACCCCGCGGCCGCCAGGCTCATCCCAAACCGTTCGTACAGGTAGAGCGGCAGCCACGTGTACACCAGCCAGTTGGCGATCGCCATCGCCGAAAATACCGCCGTCATTGTGCCGAAGCCCGGCAGTCGCCACAATGCCGCCACCGCCGCCCGAAAATCCGCCCGCCCGGCCTCCGCGATCACCTTCTCCGGCCCCGCCGGATCCGCGCGAAAGAACAGCGCTACCACTCCCACATACACAATCCCGATCGCGCCCAGCACCAGGAACGGTGCGCGCCATCCGAACCGCTCGCCCGCCCATCCGCCCGCCACGCCCCCCAGAATCAGCCCGACGTACAATCCGCTCTGGTGAATCCCCACCGCCAGCGACCGCGTCCGCGAGTCGTGGTGCTGCGCAATTCGCGCCAGCGCCGCCGGCAGGTAACAGGCTTCGCTCAACCCCATCACCGCCCGCGCCGCCACCAGTTGCCCGTAGCTCCGCGAGACTCCGGTAGCCAGCGTCACCGCGCTCCACACCAGCAGGCTGACCGTGATCAGCCGTCCGCGCCCGAACCGGTCGGCCGCGAACCCCGCGAAGGGGCTGAGGATCCCGTACACCCACAGAAAGACCGTACTCAACAGCCCGAGCTGCACCGGCGATAAACTCAGGTCGCGCGCCAGCAATGGGAACAATGAGAAGATCACTTGGCGATCGACGTAGTTGAGCAGCGCGACCACCCACAGCACGCCGACCAGTACCCAGCCGTACCGCCGCGCCGTCATGCGCGCGAAACCGTGGGCTCCCAGGCGACACCGCACCCGTCCAACTGCTTTCGCAGTCCCGCTGCCTGCGTCACCGTGAGCCCGCCGCGCGGACGTATGCACGGCCCGCAATCGATCCCGCGCCAGCGCAGCATCTCCTTGATCGCCGGGAAGCAGGGAAACTGCAGCGCAATTCGGATCACGGTGTTGATCCCATCCTGCACGTTCCGCGCCCCCTCCCAATCACCGCGCCGTGCGCGCTGGAAGACATCCACGAACATCTGCGGCATCACATTATAAAAGGTGCCGATGCCGCCATCGGCGCCCATCAGCAACCCCGCCACCAGCACTTCGTCGTAGCCGTTGAACACCGTCGCCCCGGTCTGCTTGATGGTGCGCAGGCGGTACAAATCGAAATCCGTATATTTCAGTCCCGCCACATTCGGAATCCTGCAGAGTTCCAGAACCTGGTCCAACGTGTGAACTCCGGGGTACGAACCGGGAAAGAAATACACCAGCAAGGGAGCCCCAGTTGCCGCCGCGATCGCCTCATAGTACGCGCGGATCTCCGCGAACGAATAATTCCCCAGCGGCGGCAGCGCGCTCACCGCCGCGGCGCCGATCTTGCCCGCATGCGCCGCCAGTTCCACTGCGTCCGCCGTGCGATGCGAACCCACATGCACCACCACCTGCTTGCCCTTCGGCGAATTCCGTACCGCCGCCTCGGCCACGCGCTTACGCTGCTCCACGGTTTGCAGCAGACCCTCGCCCGTTCCGCCGCACACGTAGACTCCGTCCACGCCCGCGCTGTAAAGGCTCTCCAGCAGCAACTCGAACGGCGCCTCCGCAAATTGCTCGTGCTCGTCGAACGGCGTCACCGCGGCCGGCAGAATCCCCTGCAGCTTTTCCATCTCACTCATTTCATTTTCCCTTTTACCCAGCTCAGCTCGAAGCGCGCGAACGCGATCCGCTCGTATGGCTTGGCCCCTCCCAACTCGTACAGCAGCCCGATCCCGCCCCCGCGCAGCATCGCCAGCGACGAGTATGCCGCCGGACCCGCGTGGATCACCTGGCTCGCCGCCCACGTGCGCCCGCCATCGCTGCTCATCCGCACCGTCATCCGCGAACGTGTCGTTGCCGCCGGATTAGAGAACCACACGCGACCCTTGGAATCCGTGATCATGCTGGCCTGGCACACCGGCTCGATCAGGCTCTCATCGAGCGTCAGCCGCCCCCACGTCAATCCGCCGTCCGTGCTGCGCTGCACCGCGCGCCGATTCTTGCCGTGATAGCTGCGCATATTGAACAGCAGTTCCCCGCCCTTCAATTCCACGATCGCCGATTCGTTGGTCTGGGCCTCAGCGATGCCGCCGATCTTCCAACTCGCGCCGCCATCGTCGCTGTAGATCACGTGCGAATACCGCGCGCCGTCCGCCGTATTGTGGTCGCAAGGAATCACCAGCCGCCCGCTGCGCAGTTGGATCCCGTTGCCCGGCCCCGTCGCGTACCAGGTCCAATCCGCGTGCTTCACCTGCGCCGTGATCTCCGCGGGCGCACTCCACGTAGCGCCGTCATCCGCCGACTGCGTGATCCAAACCGTCCGGTCGCGCGGACCCGTCTGCCGCTCCGTCACCCGTCCCGGATTGCTCGTCATCAGCAGCAGAATCGCACCGCTTTTGCGCTCGATCACCGGCGTCGGATTCCCGATCGTGTCCTCCCCCATATCGGCGATCTTCTGCACCGCCCCCCACGTCTTGCCCCCGTCGAAACTCCGCCGCAGCAGTACATCGATATCGCCCGTATCGGAGCCCGAATTTCGCCGCCCCTCGCAAAACGCCAGCAGCGTTCCCTTCCCGGAGACGATCAGCGCCGGAATGCGATACGTGTGATACCCGCCCTCGCCCGCGCGAAAGACGTCAGTCTGCGAAGGCGCCGCACCGGCCAACAGCCCCGAGCACGCTAGAAGTGTAACCGCCCCAACTCTAGAAAACATATTTCAAAGCCAGCTGGTAGGCGCGCGGTGTATGCGCACTCAATGCCCTTCCGAAATTCACGTTATTGGTCGCCGCGGTCGGGTTGTTGAACACCGTGTGATTCAGCGTGTTGAAAGATTCCAGCCGCACCGTCATCTTCTGCCGCTCGCTCAGGTTGAACGTCTTGTGCAACCCGGCATCCATCGTGAATGCCGAGGGCCCGATCAGCGCATTGTAGCCAAGATCGCCAAAGCGTTTCTGCGCCTTCACCGCGACCACGCTGAATGCCGCGGGGTTCAACCACGTCTGCGTCGCGTGATCTTCCGCGTACGGGTCGATCCCGGCCACCGCGTCCGGTCTCTGCCCCGAGCTCCGCCCATTGCCCGCCAGGTCGGCGCCGGAGGTCACGTTGAACGGCAGGCCGGAGCGCCACCCGATAATGCCGCGCAGCGTCCACCCGCCGGCTACCCCGCGCAGCAGATGGTTGCCCAGCCCCGCTCCCGGCCCAACTCCCGGCAATGCATAGCTGAATACGTTCTTGAACACCTTCCCCGCCGCGCCTTCCACCGGACCATTGGACGCCGCGATGTTCAGCGGGTCCTGCAATCCGCCGCCCGTGAACGTGATCGTGTTGTCCGGCGTGTAATACCCCAGCGTCTTCGACCACGTGAAGTACGCGTCGTAGCTGAGCTGGTGCCACAGCCGCTGGTTCACGCTCAACTCCAGCGCGTGATACGCAATCCGCGCCGCGTTCTCTTCGAAGTTGATCTGTCCCAGCGTAGGGTCCTGCCTCGTCCCCGTCGCCGGATTCACCAGGTTCAGCGGCCGCACCGAAATCAACTTCACCGTGCGCTGCCCCACGTACGCTGCCTGCACCGCAAGCGTCGAAGTCACCTGCCGTTGGATTGCGAGATTCCACATCGCCACGTAAGTGTCGCGGCGATTGTAGTCCGCCACCGAGCGCGACAATCGGAACGTCGAAGGCAATAGCGCCGGGTTGGCCTGCACCTGGTTCTGGAACGCCGTCACCGCCGGGAACTGCAGGTACTGCGCCGGCACGTCCGCCGCCGTCAGCGACGCCACCCCGGGCAGCGCCGGATTGATGTACGCCATGTCGTAATAAAAAATCGCCTGCGGCATCACGTAACTGATTCCGCCGCCCGCGCGCACCACCGTCTTCTGCTTTCCCCCGGGCGTCCAGACCAGCCCCAGGCGTGGCGCAAAGTCGTTGCGGTCGCTCGCGAACATCGGCTGCTGCGCTTGGATGAACGGCCCGAACGGGTCCGAGCCCTGCACATTGAAGCCCCCGCGCAGCGGCGGCGAATACTCGTACCGCACTCCCATATTCATCTGCAGACTCTTCGAGATGTGCCAGTCGTCCTGCACGTAAAATCCCGTATTGAGCGTGCGCAGCCCCTTGCTCCCGCCGAACGAAAGACCCACCGTCGTCGGCTTATCGGCAATCAGGTCGGCGATGCTGTTGTACGAATAACTCGGCGGACCACCCTGGTCGCGCACACTGCGCACTTCCCGCAGTTCGAATCCCGTCTTGATCGAATGACTCCCGCGGATTACGGTGAAGTTATCGGCGATCGTATAAGTCGTCGGCAGAAAGTGAATGTAATTCGAAAGTGAGGTTGAAATGCCCCCGGCGCTGATCGAAGCCGCCACATCGCGGTACCCCAGCGGGCTGCGATTTAGGTCCACCCGATTGAAGCCAAGCCGCAATTCATTGAAGGCCTTCGGCCCCAGCATCAGGCTGTCTTCCAACATCACATTGTTGAACCGGATCGGAAAAATCGTGGGCATGCTCGGCTGCAGGTTCGGCGACGTGTAGTCCTGATTGTTGTAGCTGTCCCGCAGCGCCAGCCGGTGGGCCCCCGCGATCGCATCTAAGCGCGTGAGGAATGTGTCATCGCGATTGGTCGATTGATCGTCGCGAATGTGCGTGCCGATGTAAATGCTCGAAGATGGCGTGAACGTCGCCGGCAGTAGCGCCAGCACTTCCCGAATCGCCGGCTTGACCGCGGCCAGCAGCGCCGGCGTCGCCACGTTGCCCGTGACCTGCGCCTGCCGCTTCACCCGCGCGCCTTCCCAATTGACGAAGAAGAACAGGCGGTCCCGCTTGATCGGCCCGCCAAAATTCGCGCCGTACTGATTCCAGCGCAGCGGCGTCTTGCCCAGTGCATTCTTGTTCGAAAAGAAATCGTTGGCATTGAGCGCGTCGTTGCGAAAAAATTCGAACAGCGTGCCGTGGAATTGGTTCGTGCCGGAGCGCGTAGTCACGTTGAGCACACCGCCCCCGGCCCGTCCGTACTCCGCCGAGTAAGCATTGGCCGTCGACTTGAACTGTTCCACCGCCTCCACGCTGACCGTATTCACCAGCGTGCTCGGCCCCCCGGCCGCCGTGAACGTGGCCGTGCCGTTGACCTCGCCGAAGCTCATGTCCACCCCGTCCAGCAGGACGTTCGTGCCCAGCGCCGTCGACCCGTGAAAGGAAATCCCGCCGCGCGAACCCGCGCTGCTGCCCGGCGCGTTCACCACCCCCGCCTGAAGTTCCACCAGATCCTGGAAGTTGCGGCCATTCAGCGGCAGCTCGTCGATCCGCTCCCGCGGCATCACCACCCCCAGGTCCGTCGTGGTCGTGTTGATCTCCGGCGCCGTGGCTTTCACCTCCACCGTCTCCGTCACCGACCCCACCTGCAGCGCCAGGTCGATGCGCGGCCGTGTTCCCGCCGCCAGTTCGAAGACCGCCCCGCGCTGCTTCTCGAAACCCGCCGCCTCCGCCTCCAGCCGGTAGTGCCCCGGCGCCAGCAGCGGAAACTCGTAGTAGCCTTCCTCATTGGTCGTGACCAGGCGCTCTTCGTTGGTCTCCTGATGCTGCGCCCGGATCTTCACGCCCGCCACCGGCGCGCCGCTCGGATCCTTGACGTTGCCCACAATGGACCCGCCACCAATCTGACTCCACCCGCACAATCCCGCGAGCAGTCCCAAAACCACCATTCGACAGGCAAACAACATGGTTTTTCCCACCTCGACAATTATCGATAATAATATCGATAAAACCGCCTGTCAAGCCATTCCGCATGCTATTCTGGCCTTGATGGCATCCTCGGCGACCTCATCTTCCCGAGTGGAAACGGTGGTCAAGCAGCTTCGTCAGGGCGTCTTCGAAGGCCGCTATCCACCCGGCACAGCGCTCCGCGAATTGACTCTGGCGCGCGAACTATCGGTCAGCCAAGCCACGGTCCGCGAAGCCCTCCAACGCCTCCAATACACCGGCCTGGTGACCCGCACCCCGAATATCGGCTCTACCGTCACCCGCCTTTCGGTAAAGGAGGTTCGCGAGCGCGTCGAACTGCGAACCATCCTCGAAGTGATGGCCGCCCTCGAAGCGGTAACCCACATGGGTCAGCCGGAATTCGCCGAGTTGGAAAACCGACTGGCAGCGCTCGATCATGCCGTCTCCGCGGACAGGTACTTTGAGGCCGCCCAGGCCGACCTCCACTTCCACCGCTACATCTGGCAATGCTCCGGCAACGAAACCATCTGCCGCCATTTGGATCTCGTCACGGTACCCCTGTTCGCCTTCATGAGTATCGTGCGCAGTCAGGGCCTCGAGCGTCTGGTAAACACCGTCGAAGCCCATCGCCCTTTGGTAGACGCCTTACGCTCCCACGACCCCGCCCAAATCCGCGCGGAATTCGAGAAAGGTGCTACCAGTGCTTACGGCCGCTTCCTCGAGGGCGGCCAGGAGCACGCCGTCCTCGCCGCCTTCGGCCTCCTCGATCCCGTGCGAAAGTAAACTAACCCAGTCACAGCACGTTAGAATATTTTTTCCGTTATCTTTCTTTCACTTGTACGTTTCCGGTCCACTGTACCTCTTGCGCCGGGAGTACATTCAATGTGGGATAGGCCTCCTGGCCTGTCCCGCCGAGCTTTGCTCGGCCGCGCCCTTGTCGGCGGGACACCATGTCCCGTTTTGGCAGTCCAGCTTCAGTTAAGTATATTGTTTTCAACAAAATGAGCCGCCAAGGCGGGACAAATCTGTCCCGCCCGCTAAACGTTAACGCCAGTAGAGCACCGTAGCCAACCTGACAATACACCCCCGCTCCCTGTACCATGACCCCACGTTAACCGCTTGGAGGAGTGACGCCATGACGTTCATTCGCTTGCTAGCCCTCGTCGTCGCTAGCGCCCTGCTCTGTTTCGCCCAGTTGGATCGCGGCGCCATCACCGGCACCGTCACCGATTCCTCCGGCGCCGTCGTGCCCGGAGCCAAGATCTCCATCCGCAATCTCGGCACGAACGTAAAGTATCAGTCCGCCACCACTGGTACGGGAGATTACAATGCCGGAAACCTGCCCTCCGGATCTTACGAAGTGACCTTTGAAGCCAGCGGCCTGAAAACCCTGGTGCGCTCCAACATAGTCGTCGCCGTCTCGGAAACAATCCGCGTCGACGCATCCCTCCCCGTCGGCGCTTCTAAGGATACGGTTACCGTCACTGCCGAGGCCCCGCCGCTCCAGACCGATAGTCCCGTGGTCGGCGTCGTCCTCCAGAACCGCGTCGTCAATGAATTGCCCCTCAACTTCGGCAGCGGCGGCCGCGATGTCGAAAACTTCGCGATCCAACTGGCCCCGGGTGTCGCCGGCAGCGCTTCCGGTACCGAAATCCTCGGCACCCCGCAGTTCTCCAAGGAGGTCCTGGTCGATGGCGCCACCTCCACCGGCTACCGCTCCGGCGACGCCTACCAGCAGAGCCCCTCCCCCGAAGCCATCCAGGAATTCAAGGTAGAGACCACCGGCATGAGCGCCGAATACGGCCGCACCGCCGGCGGCCTCTTCAACTTCGTCATGAAGTCGGGTCAGAACAAGGTCCACGGCAGCGCCCTCTTCGAACTTCGCAACGAAGATCTCGACGCCAACACCTTCCTCGGCAACTTTAATCACACTCCCAAGAGCCGCGATCGCCAGCTCGATGGCGGCGGATCTTTCGGCGGCCCCGTCTGGATCCCCAAGATCTACAACGGTAAGGACAAGACCTTCTTCTACTTCGCCCTGGAGCGCTTCTACACCAGCGGCGGCGGCGCCAGCACCCCCAACGAAATGCTCCCGCCCCCCAGTTGGCTGCAAGGCGACATGAGCAACATGCTGACCAGCCAATCGGTCGGTAAAGATGCCAATGGGAATAACGTGGTGCGCGGCGCCATCTACGATCCCCTGACCACCCAGACCGTCAACGGCACGCTCGTCCGCACCATGTTCCCCGGCAACATCATTCCGCAAAACCGCATCTCCAAGGTCTCCCAACAGGTCATCGGCATCATGGCGAAGGATTACCCCGCCACCGTCCCCGGTCCCAACGGCGACTACCTCCTGCCCAACAACGCCTTCGGCACCTACAACACCTGGCAGCGCTTCACCCAGCTTTCCGTGAAAGGCGACCACAACATCTCATCGCGCAATCACCTCTCCGGTTCCATCCTGCGCACCACCCAGCCGCAATATCAGGCCAACGCCTCAGGCGTCCATGTGTGGGCCAACCTCCAGGATGGCGGCCCCTTCTCATCGGCCATCGTCAAACCGGTCGATACTCACCTCTTCCGCATCGCCCACGATTACACCGTCACTCCCACGGTGCTCAACCACCTCAGCGTCTACTTCAACCGCGTCACCAACTCCATCATGAATCTGCACGAAGGTCAGCCCAATCCACTGACCATCCCCGGCACCAGCAACACCAGCGTCCCCGTGATCAACTGGAGCGGCGGAGACCGCTACAGCCTTACCAACCTTGGACAGGACAAAGCCTCCGACTCCGTCCGCTCCCTCACCTACGGCTATTCGGACACCCTCAGTTGGATTCACGGGCGCCACAGCCTCAAGTTCGGCGGCGAGTGGCGCGTCTACAAGCTCAACTACATCCGCCAGCCCGACGCCGGAACCTTCGGCTTCTCCTCCAACGAGACCGGCCTTCCCGGCCTCACCCAATTCACCGGCAATCCCTTCGCCAGCTTCCTGCTCGGCAGCGTCGATAGCGCCAGTGTCACCATCACCACGCCGACCCTCGCCACTTACCGCTCGCTCGGCGTCTTTACCCAGGACGATTTCCGAGTGAATTCCCGCTTGACCCTGAACCTGGGACTTCGCTGGGATTACAACCCGACTCAAACCGAAGAACACAACCGCATGTTCAGCTTCAGCCCGACCGCCGTCGACCCTGCGACCGGTCTTCCCGGAGCGCTCACCTTCGCCGGCAATTGCACGGGCTGTATCGGCTCCCCCAACTTCGTGGAGCAGCACCACCACAACTTCGGCCCCCGCGTCGGCTTCGCCTATTCATTGAACAGCAAGACCGTGATCCGCTCGGCCTATGGCGTCTTCTTCGCCGACCGCGCGCCCAACGACTACTTCGGCGACCCGAATTGCAGCGTCGCCTGCAACGGTTGGGGCTGGGGCGTTTCCAACGTCGTCAACAATCCCGGCAACCTCGCCCAGGCTTTCAACTGGGATAGCGGCTACCCCGGAGTCGCCGCGTTCACCACCCCGAACCCCTCGCAGGCCAACAATAAGAGCGGCGCGCTCTACTGGCCGTCCAACGCCGGACGCGTCGGCTATACCCAGTCCTGGAACTTCAATATCCAACGCCAGCTTCCCTTCAAGATGGTCATGGACGCCGGATACATCGGAACCAAAGGGACGGGCCTGATGGCCAACGGTCTCGGCGTACTCAACCAGCTTCCTCCCGGCGCTTTGGTGCTCGGCAGTCTCTTGACCTCCACCGTCACCAGCCAGGCGGCGCTACCCGCGAGCGCCGTTGCGCTCGGCGCGCGTTACCCGTTTGGCTCCACCGGAAAATCAGTCCCGGTCTGGCAGACCCTGACACCGTTCCCCCAGCTTCTCAACGGAGCCACCGTGGGAGCCTGGAACGCACCGCTCGGCTTCTCCAATTACAACGCCATGCAGATCCAACTCAACAAGCAATACTCGAGCGGCATCAGTTGGCTGGCGAATTACACCCTTTCGAAGACCCTGGCCAACGTGACCAACACCTACGCCGGCGGTACCGGCACGCCGATGATTGCCTACAACCTCGCCCTGCAGAAAGCCATCGTGTCTTACGACCAGACGCACGTGGTCAAAATCGGTGTGAACTACGAGCTGCCGTTTGGAAAAGGCAAGCCGCTCGCCCCGCATGTGCATCCGGCGCTCGATGCCCTGATCGGCGGCTGGAAGCTGCAGTACATCGGCAACTACACCAGCGGCACTCCGCTGAGCTTCGCCGCCAACAGTGCGGCCTCCGGCACCAACGTCGGCGGCAACCGCGCGCTCCTGACCAACGGCGATGCCGGGCTGGGCATTCCCTTCAATAGCAGCGGGTTCAATGCCGCCCTGCTTCAGGTCGCCAACCCCACCAACCAATACTTGAACACCCAGTACATCAAGCAGCCCGCGCCCTTCACCTACGGCACCGCCGCCCCCAACGTCGCGCAGATCCGCGGCCTCTGGGGCCGCAGCGAGAACATCGCGCTCCAGAAGAACTGGTCCGTGAAAGAGCGCGTTCGCTTCCAGTTGCGCGCCGAGGCGCTCAATGCCTTCAACCGCCATACTTTCGGAGGCATTTCCACCAACCCGAACAGCACCACCTTCGGGGACGTGACCTCGGTCAGCGGTAACCGCACCATGCAAGTTGGCACGCGCATCGACTTCTGATGATGCAAACCGCCCTGAGACCGTGTGATAGAATCGTCGCCAACTGTGGGACTGCCGGGGAAGAACAGTGGTGGCGAAGGTGTCGGGCTGACAACGGGGTGGTCCGAGGTATCCCGTGAGGACGCGCTCACCCAACTGGAGCGCATCGCCGATAGCCAGCAATTCCGCTCCAGTAAACGCTGTTCGCTGTTTCTCCGCTACGTGGTGCAGCACGCGATCGACAACGAGCTGGATAGCCTGAAGGAGCGAACTCTCGGCGTCGCCGTCTTTGATCGCGATCCGAACTACGATACCAACCAGGACCCCATAGTCAGGACCACCGCGGGCGAAGTGCGCAAGCGCCTGGCGCAATATTATCTCGGCCCTGCCCATGAAGCCGAGCTTCGCATCAGCCTGCCGACCGGAGCATATATGCCGGAAGTCCACCCCGTCCCCGGCCGCCCCGAAACCAAAATCGAGACCGCAATCGCGAGCGTCGATCTCGCCACTTCGCGAACCCATCGATTGAGATGGCGGATCGCTGCCGCCGTCGCCGGTTTGGTCGTCCTGGCGGGAATCTTCGCCCTGATCCCGCACAAGACTGAGCTCGATCAGTTCTGGGCTCCCTTGGTCAAGGCCCAGGGGCCCGTCGTGATGTGCATCGGACAGCCTCAGGCGTATAACTTCCAGGGCGAAACCCAGCGCGCCCTGGATCAGTGGTTCGAAAGCGCCGACGGGAAGACCGATCCTCCGCCGGAAATCTCCCGCGTCCCCCTATCCAGCATCGTCCCTATGTTTGACCGCTATACCGGACTGGGAGACGCACAGGCCCTCTCCAGGCTCTCCTCGGTCTTCGGAGCCTACGGTAAAGCCTTCCAGGTGCGCGGAGGAAAATCCGCTTCCCTCGCCGACCTGCGCGGCAAGCCGCTCATCCTGATCGGCGCCTTCAGCAACCAGTGGACCATGGACCTGACCGGTAAACTGCGCTTTCACTTCGATCTCGACCGCAAGGCCGGCGCGCAGATCGTCCGAGACAGCCAGAACCCCGATAAGGCGGATTGGCAGGTCGTGCATGCCTGGCCTTACTGGAAGATTCCCGTCGATTACGCCATCGTCACCCGGGTCATGGATCCCACCACGGAACAGGTTGTGGTGGTCGCTGCCGGCATCACACATTACGGCACGCAGGCCGCCGGCGAACTCCTCAGCAATCCCGCCTACTTCGCCGACGCGGTGCGGCACGCGCCCAGCGGCTGGTCGCGCAAGAATATGCAAATCGTCCTCTCCGCCAAGGTGATGTCCGGGACCGTGGGACCTCCGCAAGTTCTCAAAGTCCATTTCTGGTAGCACGTACCGCACCGTAGGACACCTGACAACGACCGTGCAAGGGAGATATCCTCCAGGCGAGACCAGATGCAAATCAGGACCGTTTTCCTCGCCCTCGCCACCGTACTTGTCGCGGCGGAGGCTCCTCCCCGGATGCCCATCCCCAACAACTACCAGGATTCCATTCTCACCAAATGGCTCGCCAAGCCGGTGCTGGAATCGAAACTCCTGGATGACGCGGAATCGCTCGACACCTGGAAACTGGTCAATGTGGATCAGGCCAAAGGCCAGATGACCCTCACCACGGAGCGGAAAGTCAGCGGGGCCGCCGCGCTGCGCCTGCGCTGTCCGATGGTCGGGGACGCTCCCGCCGCCGGCCGCTATTACGGCACCGCATCGGCGCGCCGCGTGGTTGCCGCGGAGGATTGGTCGGCATGGAACCGTCTCTCGTTCTGGGTCTACGCCGATCTGCCGGGAGTTCGCGTGGTCTCCCTCATCGTCACCTTTCATAACGAGGGCAAAGAGCCCGTGCCCGATAGCTACGGCAAGATGGGCGTCAATTACGTCATCCTCAAGAATCACGAGTGGAACCACATCGTCTGGGAGATCGCCAACCTTCCGCGCGACAAAGTGACCGGCCTCGATTTCTCCTACCGCATGCAGGGCCATGAACCCGGCGCCGGCGAGATCGCCACCTTAGATATCGACAAGCTGGAGTTGCAGCAGGTCAACGCGGACCACTACGAAGGCTGGGATGTCGCGGCCGGTTCGATCTCGTTCAGCCACTCGGGCTACCAGACCGGTTCGCCCAAGTCGGCCATCGCCAGCGACCTGCGCGCCGCCCAGTTCGACCTGGTCGACACGCGGACCGGCCGTGCCGTGCTTTCGAAGAAAGTAGCGGAAGTGACTTCGCAGATCGGCCGCTTCCAGGTCATGGATTTTTCCGAGGTGCGCGATCCGGGAACCTATTTCGTGCGCGCCGGCAGCCGTTCCACGCGGCCCTTCCCCATCGGCGATGATGTCTGGAAGTCCAGCCTGTGGAAGGCCATCAATTTCTTCTACGCGGAGCGCTGCGGCTACGCCATTCCCGGCGTGCACGATGCCTGCCATCGCGATTGGATGCTCAAGCACGGCGAGAAGCAGTTGGTGGTGAATGGCGGCTGGCACGATGCCGGCGACCTTTCGCAATCGCTCAGTAACACCGCCGAAGCCGCATACTCCATGTTCAGCCTGGCGGAGCGGATGCAAGCCGCGCATGAAGATCCCGAACTGCTCAACCGCCTTCTCGAAGAAGCCAAATGGGGCCTCGACTGGCTGCTGAAGGTGACGTTCCACGATGGCTTCCGTCCCGGCTTCTCGCAGATGGATCGTTGGACTGATGGCGTGATCGGCAACCTCGACGACGTATCCGCGCGCGCCACCAATAATCCCGCGCAGAACCTGGCGGCCGCCGCCACCGAAGCCCTCGCCGCTCGCGTCCTGAAACCTTACGACCCCATTCTGGCGGGCTACAGCCTGAAGCAGGCGCAGGAGGATTGGGACTTCGCCATGGCGGGAATGGCTGCCGGAACCCGCGGCGGCGTCACCGAAATCTCCGGCCACGCCATCATCGCCGGTCTGGAACTCTGGCAGGCCACCGGCGACCGCAAGTATGCCGACCAGGCGATCGCGCTCTCTAAGAACATCACCGGTTCACAGCAGCGCGGTTTTCTGCCGGGTCTGACCACCCCGCTGACCGGCTTCTTCTACACGGGGCCGGATAAGACCCGCATCCTGCGCTATCAGCATCTCAGTCACGAGGAAGCACCCACCGTCGCGCTGGTCCGCCTGTGCGAGCTGTTCCCCGACGACCCGAACTGGATGACCTGGTACTCGGCCGTCACGCTCTATACCGAGTATTTCCAGAAGCCCATGGCCCGGTTCACCGAGCCCTACGGCATGCTGGCGAACTCCATCTTCAAAGATGATGAATACCTGCAGCAGCCCGAGGGTGGCCGCGGCACCACGCGCGATGCCTTCCGCGAACAGGTGCTCAACGGCGTGAAAGTGGGCGAGCACCACTACGTACGCCTCTTTCCGGTGTGGTTTGAATTCCGCGGCAACAACGGCACCATGCTGGCGGAGAACAAGGCGATCGCCGCGGCGGCCCACCTGCGCGGCAATCTCGAGCTCGCCAACCTGGCGGAGAAAAATATGGAATGGGTGGTGGGTCGCAATCCTTTCGTGCAAAGCATGATGTGGGGCGAGGGCTACGACTACGCGCCGCAATACAGCGCAATGTCGGGCGATATCGTAGGCGCGCTGCCGGTCGGTATCCAGGCGCACCGCAATGCCGACGCGCCCTATTGGCCCACCGAGAACTGCCATAACTGGAAGGAGGTCTGGGTGCATCCCGTGGGTCGATGGATCTGGCTGATGCGCGACCTCGCGGGCCCGGCGATGTTGGAGGGCAGCACAAAAACTCCGGTGCAGCTTCGCGACGTCGCGACCGGCCGGATTTCGAACCTTGCTCCCGGCCGCTTCCACACCGCTGTGCCGCAGGGCGAGTACGAGCTGACGGCCGGAGCCCTCAAGCGCCGCGTCGTCATGCTGCCTGGCGAAAGCTATTCCGTGAACTTCGATGACGTGGAGTTCACTCTTGCCGGCGAGAAGAATGCTTCCGGTACAGTCACTCTGCGGGCAGTCCTCTTCGGCAGCGGACGCCACACCATCGCTCTACGGACCGATAATCTGCCAGTGGAGTCCGCGGCGCGCGAAATCGATCTCAAACCAGGAGCACCGCAGACCATCGAATGGCAGGCCCGCCCAACGTCCGATGCGCCGTGGATCGCAGTAGCCGTCCCTGACCATCAGATCTCGCGGCGGAAAGAACTGACTGGCCGCTAAATCGAGCTGCTGTTTCTCGCAGAGCCCTTGGCAGGGCGGCATTGCGCCGCTGGCGCAGCGGCCTGCCCGAATCAACCGCGAAGTCCGGTCAATCGACTTCCCGCAGAGCCCTTGGCAGGGCGGCATTGCGCCGCTGGCGCAGCGGCCTGCACGAATCAACCGCGAAGTCCGGTCAATCGACTTCCCGCAGAGCCCTTGGCAGGGCGGCATTGCGCCTCACGCGCAACGGCCTGCCCGAATCAACCGCGAAGTCCGGTCAATCGACTTCCCGGAGAGCCCTTGGCAGGGCGGCATTGCGCCGCTGGCGCAGCGGCCTGCCCGAATCAACCGCGAAGCCCGGTCAATCGACTTCCCGGATAGAGCCCTTGGCAGGGCAGCATTGCGCCGCTGGCGCAGCGGCCTGCCCGAATCAACCGCGAAGTCCGGTCAATCGACTTCCCGGAGAGCCCTTGGGCAGGGCGGCATTGCGCCGCTGGCGCAGCGGCCTGCACGAATCAACCGCGAAGTCCGGTCAATCGACTTCCCGGAGAGCCCTTGGGCAGGGCGGCATTGCGCCGCTGGCGCAGCGGCCTGCCCGAATCAACCGCGAAGTCCGGTCAATCGACTTCCCGCGCGAAGAAGAAATCAAGACGATGGCGCGCCTGCGGCGTCGGTGGAAGCGCCGCCCACGCCTCCACGTCGGGCTTTCCCTTCTCCTTCTTGGCGTTACTTTGCGGCTTTGCGTCTTTGCGAGAAACAGAGCAGAATCGAAGGACATGAGCGAACAGCAGAATTGGCGCAACCCCGTTCGGGAGCGACTTAAGGCGGGGCAACCCGCATTCGGCGTGACCATCACGACGGCTTCCGTGGAGGCCGCGGCGCACGCGTCCACACTGGGCTTCCACTTTTTATGGATTGAGATGGAGCACTCGCCCGTCACGCTGGAGACGCTCCGCCTGATGGTGCTGGCCACGCGCGGGCGGCCTGCCGCCGTGTTCGCGCGCGTGCCGGTGGTGGAGTTGTGGACGGCGAAGCGGGTACTCGACCAGGGGGTGAGCGGCGTGATCTTCCCGTTTGCCGGTACCGCCGAAAAGGCCGCGCGCGCCGCCGCGGCCTGCCGCTATCCGCCTGCCGGCAAGCGCGGATCGGGCGCCGGCGCGGCGGTCCGCACCTGGCCGCAGCCGGGCAACTACTACGATTCGGCCGACCAGGAAGTCATGACTATCTGCGTGGTGGAAGAGGCGTCGGCGCTCGATGAGATCGATGCCATCGCCGCCACACCGGGTGTCGATGTGCTCTTCATCGGGACCAGCGATCTCTCCTTCTCGCTTGGCTTGCGCGGCAGGCAGAACGAGCCGCAACTGCAGGCGGCGATCGCGCGCATCGCCGACGCGGCCAAACGTCACGGAAAATTCCTAGGCCGGCCGGCGGGAACTCCCGAAGACGTCCGGCGCCATATGGAGCAGGGCTTCCTGCTGTTTCAGATGCCCACCGAGATCGGCCTGATGGAACTGGGCGCGAGGCAACTGCTGGAGCCGCTCGGAATCTCCGGCATCCCCGCCGGCCAGCGCGCGATATATTAGGCATCGGTGACCAGAGCATTCGGATTCCTCTACCTCGCGTTGGCGCCGGCCATCGCCGCCGACCTGACGCATGCCACGGTGGTGGCGCCGGCCAACCTGTCCGGACCGGAGCGCAAGGCGGTCGCGCTGCTCGTCGATTCCGTCAGGGCGCGCACACGCATCACCTGGCCGACGGCGGACGCGAGTCCCGGCGCCGGTAAACCGGTGGTGACGATTCAGCGCGCGCCGGCCGGCAGTCGACTTGCGGCGGAAGGCTACCGGCTGCGATCTTTCGACAACGGCGGCGCAGCCCGGCGTGGAGATTACGGGCAACGACGAGCGCGGCGTCCTGTTCGGCGTCGGCGGCCTGCTGCGCGCGCTCGAAATGCGGCGCGATTCGGTCACACTCCCCGGCACGCTGGATATCCAGACCGCGCCGCGGTACAAGCTGCGCGGCCATCAATTGGGCTACCGTCCCAAGACCAATTCCTACGACGGTTGGGACGTGCCGCAATGGGAAAGCTACATCCGCGACCTGGCGGTCTTCGGCGCCAACGCGATCGAACTGATTCCGCCGCGCTCCGACGATGCCGCCGACAGTCCTCATTTTCCGCTGCCGCCGATGCAGATGATGGTGGAGATGTCGCGCCTGGCCCAGGAGTATGGCCTCGAGTGCTGGGTCTGGTATCCGGCGATGGATCCGGATTACGCGAATCCCGCGACGGTTGAGGCCGCACTCAAGGAATGGGGCGAGGTCTTTCGGCGACTGCCGCGGATCGACGCGGTGTTCGTGCCCGGCGGCGACCCCGGCCACACCGAACCGCGCCACCTGATGGCCTTGCTGGAAAAGCAGACGGCCAATCTCAGGAAGTATCATCCGAAGGCGACGATGTGGGTCTCGCCGCAAGGCTTCAACGCTCCGTGGATGGAGCAATTCTTTCAACTGATGGACCAGCAGCCGGCGTGGCTGAGCGGCGTCGTCTTCGGACCGCAGGTGCGCGTCAACCTGCCCGAACTGCGGCAGCGCATTCCCAAGCGATATCCCATCCGCTTCTATCCGGACATCACGCACAGCGTTAATGCGGAATTTACGGTAAACGATTGGGATGTGGCTTACGCGCAAACCGAGGAACGCGAGGGCATCAACCCGCGGCCGCTCGATGAGGCCCGCATCTTCGGCGTGCTGCAGCCCTTCGCCGACGCCGGATTCCTGACGTATTCCGAAGGCTGCAACGACGACGTGAACAAGGCGATCTGGAGCGCACTCGGCTGGAATCCGGAGGCCAACGTGACCGACGTGCTGCGCGATTATGCGCGGTACTTTATTGGCCCCGACATGGCCGATGGCTTCGCCCAGGGATTGCTCGCGCTGGAGCGCAACTGGCGCGGCCCGCTGCTCACGAATTCCGCGGTGGATGTGACGCTGGCGCAGTTCCAGGACCTCGAACGCAGGGCATCGCCGCAGCAGAAGGCAAACTGGCGCTTTCAGCAGGCGTTGTATCGCGCCTACTACGACGCCTACCTGCGAGTGCGGTTGACGGACGAAAGCGGCCGCGAGCGCCGCGCGATGGAACTGCTGGCGACCGCTCGTGCGGGAAATCCTCTGCCGGCGATCGCGGCGGCCGAGGCGGCCCTTTCGGTCGATCCTCTTGCGCGGGCGGGAGGCGCGCTACGCGCGCGCGTTTTTGAACTGGCGGAAGCGCTGTTCCAGAGCATTCGTATGCAGCTCAGTGTGCCGCGCTATGCCGCGATCGACGCCGGACGCGGCGCCAATCTGGACCTGATCGACCGCCCCATTACGAATGCCGACTGGCTGCGCAAACGTTTCGCCGACATCCGCGCATTGGAGGGCGACGCGGCACGCCACGCTGCGATCGACGAGACGCTCAACTGGACCAACCCGGGGCCGGGCGGATTCTATGACGATCTGGGCGACCCGGTGAATCGTCCGCATCTGGAACCTGGTGTTGGGTTCGACAAAGACCCCGCGTTTTTCCATACGGCGCGAACAGGTTTCGGCTCGCGGAGGAATACGCCGTGGCGCGTCTCCTGGTATCGTCACGCCGAAGCGCTGTACGGCAATTCCATCCAGCTCCGGTACACAGCGCTCGATCCCTCGGCGCGCTATAAAGTGCGGTTCACGCAGGCCGGCGACGGCACTCCGCGCGCCACTCGCCTGATGGCCAACGGCAAGTTCGAAATTCATCCGATGCGTAAGAAGGACCTCGAAGTGAAGCCGCTCGAATTCGAGATCCCGTTAGAAGCCACGGCGGGCGGCAGCCTGACGCTGGAGTGGCAGCCAAATCCCGAGGAGTCAGGAAATGGGCGTTTCGTGCAGGTTTCCGAGGTTTGGTTGATGCGGGTGAAGTGACGTTTTCCTGGCGGCCCCGTCTTGCACAACGGGGCACCAATGAACATTTCCGTTTTGGCACTGTTCACGATTTCGATCTGCGCCTTCGCCGCCGAGGAGAAGCTCGTGGTTCCGATTCCGCCGGATTCGGAGGTTCGGGTTCAGAAAAACGTGGCCTACGACGGCGCCATGCATCTTGATCTGTACACGCCGGCCCGTCACAGTTCGCCGGTCGCGGTGGTGCTGTTCATGAATGGGGTGGGCGGCGGCACCATTCGCACGTGGGCGCAGTACACGGGCTGGGGCAAACTCGTCACGGGTTCCGGCCTGGCCGGCGTGGTCTACGATGCGCACGAGGGCGGCGCGGCAAAAGATACTCAGGCGGTGCTGCGCTACCTGGGTGAGCACGCATCGGAGTTGGGCATCGACGCCCGCAACGTGGTCCTGTGGGCCTGCTCGTCGAACGTTTCGGAAGGCTTGCCGCTGGCCATGGACGCAAGCAATTCGGCCATCAAGGCGGCTGTGATTTACTACGGTACGGCGCCGGTGAAGACAGTGCGGCTGGATCTGCCGGTATTGATGGTGCGGGCGGGGCTCGACGGACTGGGATTGAACCGGGGAATCGGCGAGTTCGTCGGGGCAGCGACCGCAGCCAATGCGCCGCTGACCTTCATCAATATTCCGGCGGCGCATCACGCGTTCGACCTGCGCGATGACAATGAAACCTCGCGTGCCGTGATCGCGCGCACGTTGGATTTCATGAAGGCGCAAACGCAGGAGTCCGCGCAGAAGGAGATCTCGGCGGGTCTTCAGGAGGCCACCGCGGCCGGCGCCGTGTTTCGCGGCGATTCGGCAACCGCGCTGAGAGAGTACGCGGCACTCGCCGCCAGCCGTCCGCGCGACACCGAAGTCCACCGCAATTTCGGCAATGCTCTCCTGGGAGCAGGCGAGTACCAAAGAGCGTTGGCCGAATTCCAACTGGCGTTGGATACGGGCAATCCGAATCGCGGATGGATTTCCTATTCCGCGGCGGTAGCTTCGATGAAACTCGGGGACTCCGAGGCGGCGCTGAAGTGGGTCGAGAGCCTGAAGGACATCCCGCCCATGTGGCGGCAGCTGAAGAGCGACCCGAATTTCGTGGCTCTCAGGGACAGTCCTCGATTCAAGGCCGTCGCGGAGCAGAATTGACAGGACTCTAATCCGGACCTAGAAGAGGACCTGAAGCAAGTTACACTCTCACCTAATACATTGACAAATACTCTACGCAGGTGGAAGCCAGGGCTCAGATCACGGCGCAAGCCTGGATCGACGCTGGGGGTTAAGCCAAGGCCGCGCGCTCACGACGGAGGGAATCTGCGATATTCATCGCCGGTTTTGCGAGTTGCTGCCAGACGATCTGGTCTGGGTCGAAGGCCCCGCGACCAAAGAACGCGTCCGCCTGGCGCCGGGTGAGAAGAGTGAGTCCATCCTGGCAAGCGCCGCGGCGCATCACCGGCTGCTATGGATGCACCCCTTCCTTGGATGGCAACGTCGTGTGGCGCGGCTAATGTCTCATGCGACTGGCGTTTCCGGCGGCGCCGGCCTGGCGCTGGATGCCGGGCCTGCTTCCCGAAAATCCGACGTAATCAACTTGCCTGTGACCGGCTATCCGCCGGCGATCTCGCGTGATGTGCGTTGAACGATGCGGTCCAACGCGGTCAAGTCCTGTTTTACGCCGGTGGCGGTGTTGACGATGTTGCGGTCGGCTGTCCAATGGTCGCGATACCAGGTGCAGCCTTCGAACTGGTCGTTGTGCTCCTTCATCCACTGCTGGAGTTGCGTCCGATAGTGCGCCAGTGTGGCCTGCTGCGCGCGGTTAGCGGCGAGGTTCTTCAGTTGGTAAGGGTCGGCGGCGTTGTCGAACAGCAGTTCGGATCGGTCGCGGCGGTAGATGGCGTAGGTGTAGCGGTCGTTGCGCAGGGCGCGCCACTCGGTGCCATCCAGCCAGGCGGCGGTGGTGCCCATGCCTTGCATATAGATTGCCTCGGGGCCGCGCGCGGATTTTCCGAGGAGGTTCGAACTCAAGTCGGCGCCTTCGACGGCGCGCGGGATGCGCAGGCCGAGCGCGCCGAGCAACGTCGGCATGATGTCGGGCGTACTCAAGAGCGTGTCGGTCGCGCCGGGGCGGATGCGGCCGGGCCAGCGCACCAGAAAGGGGACGCGGCAGGCCTCTTCATAGAAGATGTACTTGGCCCGCCGGCCATGCGAACCGAACATCTCGCCGTGATCGGAGGTGAAGACCAGGAGCGTATCGTTCTCCAGACCCTGTTCGCGAACGGCGTCCAGCAAGCGGCCGAGGGAGCGATCGATATCGGCGGTCATGGCATAGTAGCCCTGCTGGAATTGTCTGACTTGAGAAGCGTAATCCGGCGGCGGTGTCGCCCAGGTATCGGCGTACGGGTCCGGCTTTGCGGAGTAGTTGGGGCGGAGCGGAATTTTGACGTTGCGGAATTGTTCGGTGAATTCGGAAGGGCAGTTGGCCCACTCCCAGGGATCGTGCGGCGGACCCCAGGAGAGAAACATCGCGAAGGGCTTCGATTGGCCGCGCCGGCTCTTGAGGTAATCGATTGCCATGGCGGTCTGCGAGTCGGGCTCGTATTGCTGGTGGATCTCGCGGCGCGGCGTGTTCCGGAAATAAGGCGCGTCGTGGTAGGTGTGATTGAAATTGTAGGCGGCCCAGAGTTGATCGAAGCCCAGCCGGTAGGGTCCGGGCGGCACGAAGCCGTTCCTGGTCTCTTCGTGATGGCCCAACTGATTGGCCCAGAGGTGCCATTTGCCGATGTAGGCGGTGTCGTACCCGCCCTTCGTGAGCACGTGGCCGAAACATTCGTGCTCGGGGCTGAGGCGGAGCTCGTTGATCACCATGCCGGTGCTGGACTGATATTTACCGGTCAGCAGCGAGGCGCGGTACGGAGCGCAGACCGGCGTGGACGGCACCGCGTTGCGCACGTCGAGCGATTCGCGGGCGAGGCGGTCTATGTTCGGCGTGCGCGCAAACTCGTCGCCGGCATAGCCGCAGGAAAAGCGGCGTAGCTGGTCGGCGAAGACATAGATCAGGTTGACCGGGCGGCTGCGATTTTGCGCGAGCCCCGCCGCGGCCGCAGTCTGTCCCAGAAAAGCGCGGCGGCTCAAGTTTGTTGTGCTCATGCAACTGCGTATAGGATATCCCGATGTCTTCACGGCCGATGCCGTTGTAACATCGGCTGAATGCAACCTGCGGACAGAGTCAGCCTGGATTGCGTCGTCGATGCCGCGGAACTGGCCGGCGATTGCGACTGGTGGCGGATCTATGAAGATTCGTTCCCGCCTGCCGAACGGGAACCGGCCGAGGTGGTGCTGCGCAGCCTCCGCGACTCCGCCGGGCTGGCATTCCGCGCGCGTCAGGACGGCGTCACGGTGGGCATCGCGACCACTCACCTGCTGCTTCGTCCCGCGGCTGTCTTTCTGGTCTACCTGGCGATCGATCGCGGGCAGCGCAAGGGAGGCCTGGGTGGCAGGCTCCTCGAGTACGCCTGGCAGGTTTCCGCGCGCCGGTTGGAGGAACTGCACTCGCCGCCGCTCGGGCTGATCTGGGAAGTGGATGACGCCACGGCGGCCGTTGGACCGGCGGAAAACCTTCTGCGGGAGCGGCGCATCGCATTCTTCCAGCGTCACGGCGGCGTCGAGTTACCTCGCTTCTATCTGCAGCCTCCCGTGAATGGAACCGAGGCAGTGCGCATGCGCTTGATGTTCCGTGGGAGCGGCTCGGCATCCGTGCCGGACGCCGAGGGCATCGAAGCCCTGGTTCGGGCGATTTACTTCGAGAAGTATGGCGCGGTCAACCAGGTGCCCGCCGAACTCCTGCGAGAGCTTCTTCACCGGAGTTGATGGAAATGGGCTTCAAAAGTCCGCTTGAAAAATCGAAACTTCAAGCGTAATCCATCGGATTTATCTATGGATAGAGCGCAACTTCGGTGGCTGGTAGTCGTCCAATGAGTATGGAGCGGCAGGTAAACTGACATGGCGAAGCGAATCCTGGCATACGCGTGTCTGGTAGCGGGAGTAGCTGGACTGGTACTTCCGCTCGTGCCTGGAATTCCTTTGCTGATTGTGGGATTTAACCTGCTCGAACCGGATCACTGGCTGCGGAAGCGCGCGTCCTCTTGGGCTACCGGCCTACGGAACTCCCGATGAACACGCTGTTTCCCTTCGCGGAGTATTGGTGGTTTTACGCCGCCTTTTCGGCGTTTGTAGTTCTGGTTCTCACCATCGACCTTGGCATTTTCCATCGAAAGCTGCACGCGGTCAGCTTCCGGGAAGCCCTGCTCTGGACGGCGCTCTGGGCCAGCTTGTCGGTTCTCTTCTGCGCGGGACTCTATTGGTATGTCGACTCGCGGCTGGGTGCAGTTGCGTCCAAACAGGTGGCCATGGAGTTTCTTACGGGTTACCTGGTCGAGTGGTCATTGTCGCTGGACAATATGTTCGTGTTCGCGCTCATCTTCGGCTACTTCGCGGTTCCGGACCGGTACCAGCACCGAATTCTTTTCTACGGGATTCTCGGAGCCATGGTCTTCCGCGCCATGTTCATTGCCCTGGGTTCGGCGCTATTGCAAAACGCCTGGATGGTTGTGGTCTTTGGCCTGTTCCTGTGCCTGACCGGGATCAAGATGCTGGTCACTCCCGAACGGCCGGTAGACCTGAATCAGAGTCCAATCGTAAAGCTGTTGCGGAAGTACATTCCGATCGCTTCAACCGGCGACGGGCACCGGTTCCTTCGGCGCGTCAACGGGAGGTTACTTGCAACGCCGTTGCTGGTGACGCTGGTATTTATTGAAATCTCCGATATCGTCTTCGCGATCGATTCGGTACCGGCTATCTTCGCCATCACGCGGGAACCGTTGATCGTATTTACCTCCAACGTCTTCGCCATTCTGGGACTTCGCTCCATGTACTTCCTGCTGGCAGGCGCGGTGCACCGTTTTCATCTGTTGCGGTATGGACTTGCGCTGGTATTGATGTTCGTGGGACTGAAGATGGCGTGGCTGAACCAGATGTGGGACGGCCACTTCCCGATGGGAATTTCCTTGGGCGTGATCGGCGGAATACTAGCCGCGGCGATTGGCTTGTCCCTGGCGTTCCCGAAGCGGATTCACAGCGGCGCCGCCTAAGCCGAAAACAGGCGAGTACGAGCGGCCTCTGTGATTGCGGCTACGGCAGGATGGTTGATTTTACGCTCGAAGGAGATTGCGTAGAATTCCTCGAAGACGGAGTCCAGCCGGCCAATAATGGAGACCCGATATACGCGGCGGACTTCGCGTTCGATGGCGCTGGGCGCCGCGAAGATGCCGGCGCCCGCCTGGCCAAACGCACCGAGCAGCGCGCTGTCCTGAAACTCGCCGACGATTTGCGGGTGGATGCGTTGGACGGCAAACCACTGTTCGAGCGCCCGCCGGGATGCCGACCGCTCCATGGGCAGAAGGAAGGGCGCGCCATCGAGATTCGCAGGAAAGCCCTTCCGGTATCGCTTGACGAGTGGGCCGGCGGCAAACAGGGAGACGCCGCAGGATCCGAGACGATGATTGAACACGCGCACCGGGAACGGCGAGCCGGCAGGCGTATTGCTCAAAACGAGGTCGAGTCGATGAGCGGACAGGTCCTGGAGCAATTGATCCGGGCGATCCTCGAAGCAGACCAGTTGGACCTTTTCCTTCAAGGCGAATGCCGGCTGAAGGACGCGGTACGCGATCAGCTTCGGGATCAGGTCCGAAATTCCGACGGTCAGACGAAGCGGCCGCCCGCGCGGCCTGCCCTTGAGGACGTCATTCAGTTCGCGGCCGAGGCTGAAGATTTCTTCGGCGTATTGAAAGACCAACTGCCCGGTTTCGGTGAGCACCAGGCGGCGCCCCACGCGGGTAAACAATTCCTCTCCCAGGCTTTCCTCGAGGGACCTCAGCTGTCCGCTGATGGTGGGTTGCGCCAGGTTGAGTTCCTTGCACGCGGCAGCGATGCTTCCTTCTCTGGCCACAACCCAGAAGTACAGCAGGTGATGATAATTGAGCCACTCCATGCCGGCTTTCAATATATCGTACATCGATTAAAGCGATGGATTGGGGATGAATGATCGATATATGCGGGCGTCGGGTCAACTCACCAGGTCTTTATAAGCAACCGCTCCCTTACGGTCGCGGCTCTGATCGGAGCCTAGCGCGTCAGCAAGCGATCTCACGATACGTGATCGAACTTCTCCTGCGGTGACGGCGAAGTACAGGGCTTGCATATCGACAGCCACTGGCATACGATATTAACGCTAAACTTTGTTGTTTTTGCTGGTTTCAGGAGAGTGCCATGAAGAACCGCGCGATCGTTCTCTTTCTCGGCCTTGCCCTTGCCGTATCCGCACAGGTCAACAAGAGCAACCTTGTCGGCGTTGCTCGCGATAGTTCCGGAGCCGCAGTGCCAGGGGTTACCGTCAAGATCACCAACACCGGCACCGGCGCCCTGCGGCAGGAGATCACGGACAATACCGGCCTTTACCGCGCCAATCTGCTCGACGTCGGCGTGTACGACATCGAGGCGGAAAAGGCCGGGTTCAAGCGGGTCGTCCAAAAGGAGATCCGGCTGGCGGTAGGGGAGACCATAACGGCCGATCTGGTTCTCGAAGTCGGCGGCATGACGGAATCCGTCACGGTATCGGCCACGGGGGAACTGCTCCGCACCGAAACGGGATCCACGGGAAGCACGCTGGATACGCAGAGCATTGCCAAGCTGCCGACCATCGGCCGCAACCCATACGTCTTCGTGGCGCTGACCGCCGGCATACAGTACACCGGCGATCCCACTTATGTGAACCCATGGGACGCCAGCGGCCCGTCGGCCTTCACCGCCAACGGCTTCGGATCCGGAACTTCGCAGTTCCTGCTGGACGGCGTCCCGAATATGCGGATGGACGTGGTGAGCTTCAGTCCTTCACCCGATGCCGTTGAGGAGATGCGCGCGCAGACCAACGCCTTCGACGCGGAATATGGACATTCAGGGGCCGCGTTCATCAATGTAACGACGAGGGCAGGCACAAACGAGTGGCACGGATCGGTGTACGACTACCTGCGCAACGAGGCGCTCAACGCCAACGACTTCTTCAGCAATCGCAGCGGGCTCAAGAAGAGCAAGTTCCACCAGGACACTTACGGCGGCACGCTCGGCGGGCCGGTGACGCTGCCGAAACTCTACCGCGGCCGCGACCGCACCTTCTTCTTCTTCGACTACGAGGGCACGCAGCTCCGCCAGGGAGGAAACACCGCCAGCATTGTTCCCACGGTACTGCAACGAAGCGGCGACTTTTCCCAGACCTTCAACACCAAGGGCCAGCCGATCACCATCTACGACCCGGGATCGACAGTTTTGGGCAGCAACGGAAAGTATACGCGCACGCCTTTCACGGGCAACGTCATTCCGAAAACGAAGTTGGATCCGGTGGCGCAGAATTTACTGAAGTTCTATGCGCTCCCCAACCTCACACCGGCGCCCGGAACGCTACAGAATTTCGTGGGCGACGGCGTGCCTTCCGGCGTAAGCACGCGCTCCTGGAACAGCCTGATCACGAGGGTCGACCACCGTCTCAGCGCGTCGCAGAGCCTCTTCTTCCGCTTCGGCTGGAATCACCGCACGGACACCACGAAGCCGTATTACGGGATTCCCGGCGCCGACACCGTACTCGGCGATGCCGATGGGTTTTTCCGGGGCAATTTCTCGGGTGCGATCGGGTACACCTGGACGGCCAGGCCGAACCTGGTGATCGACATCCGCGCCGGCGTTACACGATACGGCGAAGGAAATGTCGAAGACACACTCGGGATGGATCTGGCCGGTCTCGGCTTCCCGGCGAGCTTCGCCCGGTCGACGCCGTATCCGCTTTTCCCCACGATTACGATGGGTACGGGCGACGCGCAGAGTCTCGGCGGAGGCAACACGCCCAGCCGCCGCTACATCAACCAGCTCAACCCCGAAGTGAACGTTCACAGCGTATACGGACGGCACGCGGTGAAGTACGGAGCGAACTTCATCGGCGTTCAGGACAACAACTTCTCGTCGGCACGCTCCGGCGGCAACTTTACGTTCAACCGCACCTTCACCCAGGGACCCGACCCGACGGTCTCGAATGCGCTTGCCGGCAACGACATCGCATCGTTCGTATTGGGAACGCCCGGCAGCGGGTTCGTCGACTTCAATGCGGTGCCCGCAACCTCGGTGAAGTACTTCGGGTTCTACGTGCATGATGATTGGAAGGTGAGCGACCGGCTCACCCTAAACCTCGGGCTACGGTTCGAGCACGAGGGTCCGATCACGGAACGGTACAACCGCGGGAACTCGGGCTTCGATCCGAACGCCGCCAGCCCCCTGGCGGCCAAGGCGGCGGCCAACTTCGCGGCGAACACGCTTCCACAACTCAAGACGCTGAACGTCACCCAGATCACGCAGATGAACGTGATGGGCGGTCTCGGCTTCCTTGGGGCGAACGGAGCTCCGGGCGGGTATCTCTCGGTGCCCTCGCTGTACTACGAGCCGCGGCTCGCGTTCGCGTATCGCATTTCGAACCGCATGGTATGGCGAGGCGGGTACGGACTTTTCATCGCGCCGAACAACAACTCGAACTTCCAGACGAACGGCTTCAGTCTACAAACCCAGATGGTCACATCTCTCGACAACAATCTGACTCCGTTCAACACGCTCGCGAATCCGTTTCCTGGGGGTGTTGCCTTGCCTCCGGGCGCAAGCGGAGCACTGCTCACCGGGGTCGGCAAGAGCATCAACGCAGGACTGGCCGCGATCGGCAGCGTTCCCGATTTCAAGGACGCCATGAATCAGCAGTTTTCCATGGGCTTCCAATTCGTACTGCCTGGCCAGGTTTCGCTCGAGACCAGCTATGTGGGCAACAACGTGCAGCACCTGGCGATCAGCCGCAATATCAACCAGTACCCGACGGCGGATCTCGCCCTCGGCAATCTGCTCAACAGCAAGGTTCCGAATCCGTTCTTCGGCGTCATCACGGACACCACCAGTTCGCTCAGTCAATCCACCGTGGCGCTCTCGCAGCTTCTGCTGCCGTTCCCGCAATACACCGGCGTGACGCAATCGTCGCTGCCGCTGGGCCGGTCGCACTACAACGCGTTCCAGACGATGGCGAGCAAGCGAACTTCGACGGGGCTCACGCTGACCGCGGCATTCACCTTCTCGAAATACATGACGATGACCAGCTATCACAATATGAACGACGCGAAGCCGGAGAGCGTGATCGACAGCGCCGATCGTCCGGTCAACTTCGTGGTCTCGGGTCTCTACGAATTGCCGTTCGGCCCCGGCAAGCGATTCCTGGGCGGCAGCCATCCGGTCATGAAACGGCTGGCCGGGGGATGGGAGCTCGGATGGACGGGCACGTACACGTCGGGCTCAGCGCTATCCTTCTCCGGCGCCGAGCGGGTGAGCGGGACCGGAAGCAATCCGCAGACTCCACTCCAGTGGTTCGACACGACGCAGTTCGTGGCGCAGGCACCCTTCACCCTGCAGCGGACGTCCAGCCGGATCGCCGATATTCGCGGACCGGGCCTCGGCATGTGGAACGTCACGCTGGTCAAGAACACGGCGATCACGGAGCGCGTGAAGTTCCGGCTTGAGGCGCAAGCCTTCAATTTCCTGAACACCCCGTTTTTCGGCAATCCGAACACGAGTGTAACCAGCTCCAGCTTCGGGCAGATCACCGGGCTGTACTCGGGCAGCGCATCTCGCAACATCCAGGTGGCGGGTAAAATCAACTTCTGATCGGGCTGGCTAACCTCCTGGGTTGCTTCCTGGGTGCTTCGCCATAGCTACAGATCGTGGCTCGACGGCAGTTGGGCGGCGAGGGCCCGAAGATTGAGCCTGGCCGCTCGTAATCCGGCGATTTGATTTGGTTGCGGGGGTCTGCAATGCACCGAACCCGCTAACGATACCGTTCAGGATTGCTTTGTTCCGGGCCGCATGATCGAGCGTCAGGAATCTGAACGGTTGGATGGTTTACGCCCGAGTCTCAAGTGCGCGACATAGTCGGGCGAACTTCGCGCTTCGATGATGTCAGCGGGCGTAGGCAGCGAAGCGCACGCACATGACGGAGATGCTAGACTATTGAGTTCTTCGGGAGGAAACCCAGCGAATGCCGAGACGGAAAGATAGGATACCACCCAAGCTCGGTTCCATATTTAAGAGGGATCTCAAAGGCACGACGTATGCCCTGACCGTCGTGGAGAAGAATGGCCGTTTGCAATATCGGCTGAAGGGCGAAAGCTTCAATACTCCCACCGCCGCTGCGCGGAGCCTCACAAAGCACGCTGTGAACGGATGGGTGTTCTGGAAAATGGACAAGAACGAGAAGGCTCATCACTCCTGAAGCGCCTTCAATGCCTCAGTCTTCCATTCACTCATCAGCACAAGGTCGCATTGAACGGCTTCTCCCGCGTTCCCAATCAATTCCAATTCCCCGGCCTTGATGCCGTCCTCTGCGCGATAGTTCGCGGAGAGCGCCTGTAACAGCTTCCGTTTGTACTTGGTGTCCAGGTTTCCTTCTAGCTGATCTCCCTTGGTCTCCCAAACAAGAATCCGATCAGACTTGCCAGTACGTTCGTGGGCGAATATGAAGTCGGGATAGACACGGTTCTTCCTCCATCCTTGTAATCCGTAATTCGCACCTCTCGCAACATTCCGATGCCACCAGCGAAGAGCTTTCTGTTCATCGATATAGCACGCGAACTCCGCCTCATCTATATTGAAATCATCCTGATACACAGGACTTAAAAGACTTTTTTCCGTGTACCCACCGCTGTTTCTCGCGAGCTGACGCGCCTTCTCAAGTCGGCTTGTTTCGACCTCCGACGGCATTTTCCAGAGTTCACGGTCGGCTCGCAGCCGGAATTGTATTCTGCTGGCGGCAACGTCGCCAATGAAAAGGTCTTCGGCCAACGAATCTCGTTCCTGTTGCAGCCACTTCCTCAATTCTTCCAGAATGTAGCTTGCTGCTGCGCCCAGCTGGGCGGCATCAAAGCCCCGACGCCTAAGAGCCGCGATGAGTTCATCAATCAAGGCCCGCGCAACCCAAGGGTTCGGCACGAGGTCAACAACGGACCGAGTGGCATACACCGGATCGAACGAGACAATCTCCTGAACAGCATCTACCTCGGTGGCGCTCAGGAACTCCTTCCCGTCGGCGAAGGTCAACCTAATCATATGGCTGCGCTCGGCATCCACTTCCTTTGCGAGTTTCTCGGCCAAGGTCATCGCGTTTAGTAGCGACCAGTCGAGTCGATACAGGATGTCTCGCTCATAGTCAAGCGGCCTAGCCTTCTCGCCGTCTACCCAATTGACCAACGGAAGAAAGATCTCCAGCGACCTGAACTTGTCCCCTGCGAACGATCTTTCTCTTTTGGATCGAGCCTGTTTTGCTGGCATCCGCATCGCGAACCTGATCCGCGATATCGGCCATCCCATCTCGCTCCAAACCTTTCTTGATCGATTCAACGATTTCTATGGTTTTTGCGTGATGGCAGAAGACATAGCACTCATTCAGCAACTGGTCTGAAGTACTTGTAGCTTCTGGCTGCCGAAGAATCCGGCCGACTAGTTGAGTCATTGCATTCTGGTTACGATTCGCTGCGAGCGCGCAAAGCACATAAGCAAACGGGCAGTCCCAGCCTTCCTGCAGGGCCTGCTTTGTAACGATGACACGTACTGAACAGGTCGGACTCAGCAAGTCGATATTCTCCGGCGTGTTGAGTTCGTTCTTTTCCGAAGTCTTAACGGCAATCTCCGACTGATCCAGCCCCAGCCCCAACAGGAACTCGCGTACGTCCTCAGCGTGAATTGAACCGCTTTCGCGCTGATCCTTACCTGTTCGCTCTACCTGAACCAGGAGGATGGGCCGAATATAGCGCGAAGTGTTTGCCCGCAACTTATCTGCGTGGGTCTGCAAGAGGTTCAGCTGCTCCAGGCTTTCGCGGAGACACACCTTCCAGTCGTTGCTAGCCTTGACCTTCACATTGATCGGGAGCTTAATCATATCTTCGCGCAGTAGGTCCGCACCGCGAATGTCCACCAACCAATTCGCGTACCGGGGCGGGATGTCGTTGGGGCGATCCTTTGGAGTGGCAGACAGTTCCAGCACAAATGACGGGTTGAAGTCGAAGAGCGTGGCCATTGCGCTAGCGGTGTAAGCCTTGTGGCCCTCATCCATCACCACCACAGGACGAAGCAACCTCAGCACGTTCCCAAGGCTTTCGTGAGCGATGGCGCCCATGTTGTCCCGCTTGCCGTAGCAACTCAGGTTCGGGATGCATCCTAATAAATCGAAATGTGCGGTGATATCATCCGATGCTGGAAAGAACCCGTGCACGTTGCCACGATCGCGGAACAGGCGCAGGGTTTCCTTGGTCTCACGGTTCGCCGACTGAAGCATCAGCAACATGACACAGAGTTGGCTCTCCACATCTAGCCGGTTCAATGCGTCACCCTTCTCCAAAAGCTTCACACGACCGGCCGCGGCACGGTCCAGAATTTGCCGGTAAGGGTGTTCCCGGTTGCTGAGGAGTTTCTTGGTCTGAGAGTAGATCGCCTCATTCGGCACAATCCACAGAACGAAGCCGTGATTCCGCTGGAGAAACTTACCCATTATATGCGAAACGGCATAGGCGGCCAGCAGGGTCTTACCGCCTCCCGTCGGAATCTTTAGGCAAATATTTGGAACATCGTTGCCTGCACCATCTTTTCGTGCGCTGTGCGAAACGCTGGCACGGGACCTTGGCAACCTGCCTTGGCTCTGAATGTGCTCCCAGGCCAGTCTCGGGAAATCAGGAACAGGGCGCATCAAGTCGGCGTCTGTCTCGCCTTCGTTGGCCTTGCGCACCTTCGCCGCCTTAGCCAAGTTCACTCGGAGTTCGCCCAAGTAGACGTCCAAGGTGTCAAGAACACCTTGCTGGAAATCTTTCAGCTCCATCAGTCCTTCTCCACGCGGTAAAGTGCAAAGGGCAGGGGTGCGAATTCCACACCCATTGGCAGTAGCGTCTTGTTCGGAACGTACTTCGCCGGAGCGAATACCAAATGGTGCTTATCCTTGCGGTCAGGGTCGCTTGCAATCTTCTCGGCCAGTTCTAAGGTGAGCGCGGCCTTGTTGGATTTCAGGAAGTCCAGATCCGGCTTATACACAAGCCACACGTGATAAGCGCTGCTCTCTCCTACATACCAGATTCCCTTGCGCATCTTACTTGTGCTCAGTGATTCACCCGTGGCGGTGTGGAAGATCCAGGCACCAACCGTCTCATAGTCAGGCAGGCACTTGCCAGTCAGAATCTGGTCGAGATCGAGCGGCTCACCAAGAGTGCAGAATGTGAACTCGCCCCCCAGCCCTTCCGTCCGGCCCATCACAGTCTTTTCTCCAGTGACGATCAACTCGCCGTTCTTCACTTCCTTTTTGATCTGGTCAAAATCGGGTTCTTTCAGATTCTCGATGGCTTCGATCTCACTTAACAGCTTGTGTGGATTCTTCAGTGTGCTAAGCGTGACTTTTTCCTTGAGCAGCTCTTCTCTCTGTGTGCCCTGAAACTTATAACCTTTGATGACCCGGCGCACGCGCTCGGCGGTAAGCTTGTCCGCATACTCTTCGCTTTCCACAAGGATGAAGTGAGTATCCTCGCCAGTTTTTTGGTTGGAGGCTAGCACTGCGTGGGCGGTAGTTCCAGAACCAGCAAAGGAATCGAGGACAAGACCGTCACTGGGAACAGCAAGTTCCAGGATGCCACGAATCAAAGCAACGGGCTTAGGTGTGTCAAACACCTTCTCACCAAAGATTTGCTTGATTTCCTCTGTGGCTTCATGAGTATGTCCGAAGTCAGAGTTACGAAAAATGGTACTAATTGGTCGTTCGGCGTCACCCTTGAAATACTGTTTTACCCAGACCTCCCATTTCCCAGCGCCGTTCTTCTGGATCAGAACCTTGGAGTCTTTTTTGTCGCGCTCATCGAGAAAAGTCAATTCTTCCCAGCGCCAATACCCTTCGACCCCATCCGGCTTTATCGGGAATATCTTCTTCCCGTCGGGAGCGATTATCGGGTACCACATATTGGGGCGGTCGGACCTCAAAGACGTGGAACCCTCTTTCCGTAGAGTTCGGAGGCGGGCTTTCTTTTTAGTTTCCGGGTCTATGTATGTGAATTGAGCTTCATTCTGTTTCAGCACCTGAAAAGCAAGGGAGACCTCCGGCTTGTCTTTTGCATATGTTATTAAATGATCGAAATCGCGGCTAAAGCCTTTTGCGTCCATCCTGGGGCTGTAGACCTTTTCCCGCTTCCTCAGCAGAATCTGTGGGGTGATTCGGGTTCCGGGAGTCGTCCCAAGTTGTGATACAGGGCGATTTCCATGGCGTCGAAGGTGCGAAAGCCGTAGGATCGTCTGGTAACTACTCGGATTTTGTTGTTGAGGCCCTCAACGGCACCGTTGGAGATTTCTCCTTTGGCGCGAAACCAATTCAGTATCAGCGGCTCATGGGTGCGCAGCATCCGCGCCACCCTTTTCATCGGTTCCAGACGGCTCCGCATGGCACGGAAGCACCAATAATCAAGAAAGGCTCCGGCCCACATCTCGGATTTGTACTTCCAGAAATGGGAGAAGGTCTCCTTCAAATCCCACGCCCGGGCTGTGGCCAGTTTGCTGGCGAGCAGGGCATTCAGCTTTTGCCGGGCTCGCCCGCGCACCCGACTGCCGCGGCGTAGTAGCGGCCAGCGCATGTGCTTGAGCCGCTGCGCTGCTTTTTTGCTCTTGGCACCCAGGCGTGTGCTCTCAGCGCGGCGCACTTGATCCACCGCCTGATTCAAATGGCTCGTGATATGAAATCGGTCCAGCACGTGCAAAGCATGGCCGGCCTGGGCCGCGATGACTTTCAAGTAGGGCTTCCACATGTCACTGCACACAAAACGCAGCCCTTTTACGACCTCCGGCCCGAGTGCATTCAGACCCCGCCGCAGCGTGACCTGCGAACGCCGGCGTCCCACCCACAGCAAACGCCGACACCCGGCGTCGATTTGGTAGATCACAGTCAAGAAGTTGTCTGCCTTCAAACCGCGTCCCCAATGAATTTCGTCGACGCCGATGGATTCGACACCGCACAGTTGGCGATGCGCCAAACCCCACTCGACAAACCATTCCACCGACCGATATACCGCTTCCCAACTGGTCTGGAAGGCCCGCGCCGTTTCCCGCCAGGTCAGCCGACGTCCCCAGCGTGCTAAGAATCCCATCATGGCGCACGTCACCGGGCGCTTGCCGTCGCTCCACGGAATGTGCTCGACCACGATCCCATGCTCGGCACACTCCACTCGCCGTGGCGCGTAGCAAAAGTAGGTGGCGATTCCCCACAAAGGCACGAACAGCCAGCGCCGCTGGGGCAAGCAGTCATAGCCCGGCGCCGGTTTCTGACAACGCGAACAGCGTCTGCGTATGCCCGCGTGCGGCTCTATGGTGATCTCGATCGACTGCGCTCCCTCTGGGCCGACAAGCATTCGGACCCCTTGGTATACGAACCCAACGAAATGTTGCACCTGATTCAAGATGGTCTTAACCTGTAGTTGAATGGCTGATCTCCTCCTCGGAAGATGAGTCTCGGTCTGTTCAACTGCAGATTAATCCAAGCCGCCGGAGATCAGCTATTCTGCTTGTCGGCTGTCCTGCCGCACTGGTGCCAGTTCGGGCGAACTCTGTTCAGATATCCTGGTGACGCGTCATGCTCGGCCCCGACCGACGGGAGGGCGCACAATGCTTTGTCTTTCCTTCTCAGAGAGGTTTTGTTTTGGTTTTCTCCCGTCGGATTCAGAAGGGTTCACTCCTCCGATTCACCCGCGAATTTCCCCGAAGGTCCCCAATCCTACCCATAGATTCTGCTACACAGCCCTTTTCCCATGCTATATCCGCAAGGAAGTTCTCTTCTCCAAAGACTTCATCGAGCACGTCGCGAGCATGATGGACTTCATTGTCGTCAAGTGTCATCCAGAAGCTGCCGGTTTCCGAAAGCAATTCCCGTAAGAGCCTTAGACGCGGAAACATCATTGCGCACCACTTGTCATGCCTCAACATGTCCTCGCTATTGACGGGATTAGAGGAGAGCCATTCCTTCATCATCGGGCTATTTACGTTGTCGTTGTAGCACCAGCCTTCGTTACCTGTGTTGTACGGCGGGTCAATGAAAACGCAATCCACTTTTCCGGCGTAAAGCGGAAGGAGCGCCTTCAGCGTGTGGAGGTTGTCTCCGTGAATAATGAGATTGCCGTTGAGGTTGGGTTTGCCAACGGACTTGGTGGCAACCATCTCAAGCGGACGGTACGGCACAGTAAGGTGGTGATTATAGACGAATTCTTTTCCCTTGAAGTGGAGCTCTGGCATCTCATCCTTCTTTCGTTGTGGCGGTTGAACGTGTAGTTTAGCTGATAGCAAGCGAACTTTTCAGCGCACCCCTCTCTGTACAACCGGGTGCCACGGAGATGGATACGCCGCCCTAAACCACAAGCTTGAATTGATCGATACGGGGCGGATGTCTTACGCCGTCATGCAACACACGGTGGAGCAAATCTTTGACGTCCAGCCTGAAGCGTTGGGCGTGATCAGGCTTGACCTCGCGGCGGACATAACGGGTGTTCCGGTCTCCTGGTTCTCGCAACACGCCCGGTTTCCTGTACAAACGATTTGCGTCGGAACTCGGCAAGCTGGAATACACGGGTATGGGGACGAGATCTGTCGAAACGCTCTATTTCGGTAACACCCCGATTTGAGACTCCCTGTCGCGCATACTCGCATCTTCTCAAATGAGATTTCTCCCCGTCCGAAGAGGGGAGACTTTCGTAGGGCAGAGCAATGAGGGAGTTTCGCACAGCGGTTCTTGTAGGCGGTCTATGTATCGTTTTGCCGGTAACGTGGGCACAGGCCCAAGGTTGGCGGGCGGGAACCGTGAGGACGAACGCGAGTGACGGCCAGGAATACGTCTGGATTCCGCCGGGCGAGTTTGAAGCTGGCTGCTCGACCGGTGGTCACCCGGTGACGGTGAGAATCACCCGTGGATTCTGGCTGGGGCAGACCGAGGTTACCCAGGCTGCTTATGAGAAGACGACGGGCCACAAGCTCTTTCCTTTTAAAGGACCGCAGTACCCAGTCGAAGGCGTCAACTGGTACGAAGCGCGCGAGTACTGCGAGGCGACTGGGGGACGGTTGCCAACCGAGGCGGAGTGGGAATATGCGGCACGAGCCTGCAGCTCCGGGGCGCGCTACGGCCAACTGGACGCGATTGCCTGGTATTCGGGCAACAGCGGTAACCAGACCCACCCGGTGCGACAAAAGCAACCGAACCCCTGGGGTCTGTACGACATGCTCGGCAACGTGAAGGAGTGGGTGGCGGATTGGTATGACGAGAACTACTATCAGACTTCCACCTCGTTGGCGACCGACCCGAAAGGCCCACCGACGGGAAGCTTTCGCGTATTGCGAGGCGGATACTGGGATGACCGAGCGGGAGATGTCCGGGCGTCGAGCCGGGATTTTAGTATACCCAGCAACCGGAGCGCCGGCTACGGTTTCCGGTGCGCCCGGAGCGCGATTCCTTAGCTCCGCCCGACTCGCGGCGATAAAGGCTGTCAGCGCCGTTCCGATGGTTCAAAGAGTGATAGCATGTAACCTCAACTTTGAGCCGGCAACACTCCTCTGTTCATGACCCACGTGCTCATTCGCGGTGATGGCGTGGCAGCCCGCTGCTGCGCCCACCTGCTGGTCCGCGCTGGTTGTTCGGTATCGGTCCAACCGGCGAGCCGCCCGCGATTGCCCGCCATCATGCTCAGCGAACCGGCGCAGCAATTGATTCGCGACATTTTCGAGCTTCCCGGGTTGTTCCGCCATCTTCCTCCCATCCGGCATCGGGTCGTCGCCTGGGCTGCGGACACCGGTCCGGTCGTGCTGGATCACTCGGCCGTCGTGGTCTCGGAGGAGGTGCTGCTCGATAGCCTGGGCCTAATGCCTGAAGGAGTGGATTCCGCGGAAGCCGCCTGGACAGTCTGCGCTACGGCGCCTCTGCCCGCAGCCGCAACCGAGCACCGTTTCGGGTCGCGATTCGCCTGTACGATGCCAGTCGAACTGAGCAAGAGTGCGGAACCGGCCGCGTGCTGGATCGAGTCGCTGGCCGATGGATGGCTGTTTCTGATCACGAGCGCACCCGGCTCCGGCTGGCTGCTTTCGGTAGGTCTCCACCCCGAGTCCTTATTGGATCAAAGCGCGATGATTGGGAGCCGCGTGGCGCGCGCCCATCCGCCGACTGCGCAGTTTCCGGCGGCGCCTCGCCTGGTCACGCCACTGGGCGGACGCGGATGGATCGCTTGCGGCACCGCGGCCATGGCTTTCGATCCGCTCTGCGGCGACGGCACCGCGCACGCGGTCCGCGAAGCCATTCTCGCGTCCGCGGTGATTCAGGCCGCCATGCGCGGAGAGGACGCGGACGCGCTGCTCTCCCACTACGAGACCCGCCTCACCAGCGCGTTCCATCGCCATCTTATGCACTGCCACCAGTACTATTCGTCGGGCCGCGGCGGGCCGTGGTGGCAGGCCGAAGCCGGCGCTGTCGCGCGCGGCATCGAGTGGTGTGCGGGCCGGCTGGGCGGCGATCCGCAATTCCGTTTCCGGCTCAACGGACTTCAACTGGAAGCAACAGGTTGACGGGAGGGAAATGGTAGAATCGTTCACACTACCATGGCTGCTCCAGTAGCCCAGTGGCAGACGTACCGCAGGCTCTGGGTTTTCATTCGTCCGTACACGAAGCCGCTCTCGCTGGTGATCCTTGTCAGTCTCGGGGCCACCGCCCTTACGCTCGTTCAGCCGTACTTCTCCAAATTATTGATCGATCGCGCCTTGATGCAACGGGACATGCACGCGCTGCTATGGATCGCGGGCGTGATGTCGCTTACCTCCATCCTCGGATTCGTTTTCAACATTCTGGCGAGTTACCGGTATGTGAAGATTTCCGCAGCCATGCTGTTCGACCTGCGCCTGGCGCTATTCCGCCATCTGCAGGGGTTGTCGCCGCGCTTTTATGCATCGTACCGGCTCGGCGACCTGATGTCGCGCCTGAATAACGACGCCGGCGAAGTGCAGCGCGTCTCGGCCGATGCGCTCCTGTCCGTCCTCAGCAACATCGGCTTCCTGATTGGCGCCGTCGGCATGATGCTCTGGCTCGACTGGCGGCTGTTTCTGGTCGGCATCGTACTGATCCCGGCCTGCGTCTTCACCTTCATCCGATACCAGCGAATCCTCACCGCGCTGACGAAGCGATTGCGCGAGCGCAGCGCCGACCTCGGCAGTTTCTTCGTCGATTCCGTTCTGGGCATGCGGGTGGTGATTTCACTGAACGCGAACGATCACGAGGCGGCGCGGTTCAAGGAACGCAACGACGCGTTCGTCCAGACCATGCTCGAAGTCCAGATCGCCTCCTTTATGACGGGAGCGCTTCCGGGAACGATTCTGACGATCGCGACGGCGACGGTTTTCCTCTACGGCGGCTGGTTGATCATTCAAGGCACCATGACCATCGGGACCCTGGTGGCATTCATGGCGTACCACACGCGCCTGCTTTCGCCGGTGCAGAATCTGCTCAGCCTGACCTCCGGCCTGGCCTCCACGCGCGTCTCACTGGGGCGCATCTTTGAGTTGTTCGACACCCCCGCGGAAGTTACCGAAGCCCCGGGCGCTCTACCGCTGGCGCCGGTACGGAGTTCCATCCGCCTGGAAGGCGTCTCCCTGCGGCACGACCGCGCGGCGGTGCTCGATGACGTGTCGCTTGAAATACCGGCGGGCAGTGTTTGCGCCATCCTCGGACCCAGCGGAGTCGGGAAATCGACTCTGGCTGATTTGTTGGTTCGGTATCTGGACCCCGACCAGGGGCGCATTCTGATCGATGGCACGGACATCCGCGAGGTTCGTTTGGCGGATTTGCGCGAGCAGATCATGCTGGTGGATCAATCGCCGTACCTGTTTCATGCCACGATCGCCGAGAACATCGCGTATGCGCGCCCCGGCGCGTCGAACATGGAAATCGAGCTTGCCGGCAGCGCAGCGGGCCTCGACGAGTTGATCGCGCGTTTGCCGCAAGGCTACCAGACGCTCGCCGGGGAGCGCGGCATGGCGCTCTCCGTGGGCGAACGCCAACGCATCTCGCTGGCTCGCGCCATACTCCGCCGCCCGAGCGTGCTGATCCTCGACGAGCCGACCTCGGCGCTGGATGGCGAAATGGAGAAGCAGATCGCCGACAGTCTGCGTGCGGCGATGCGGGGCGGAACCTTGATTGTGATCACGCACCGTCCCGCGCTCGCCGAAATCGCCACGGTAGTGATTACGCTCAAACATGACATCGCCTCCGCCATCGCCTGAAAGACGCGCCGTGCGTGTGGCCGTGATCGATAGCGGAGTGCACGCCGGGCATCCGCACATACACGGTATCGCGGGAGGGGCGTTCGTCGCGCCGGACGGAAGCATCGAAGAGGGGTCGTTCTCCGACCGGCTGGGACACGGCACGGCGGTCATGGCCGCGATACAGGAGAAGGCGGGCGAGGCGGACTACTTCGCCGTGAAGGTATTTGACGGCTCGCTGCGTACCACTGCGCGCGCCCTGTTTTGCGCCATCGAGTGGGCCATTGCGCGCCGGATGGACATCATCAATATGAGTCTGGGGACCAGCAATGCGGCGCACGCGGACCGTTTCCGCGAACTGGTGCAACAGGCCGTGGACGCCGGCATTTCGCTGGTCGCCGCACGCGAGGCCGGCGGGCAGACCTGCTTTCCCGGTTGCGTGCCCGGCGTGTTCGCCGTGGGACTCGACGAGCAGTGCGACCGCAATGCCTATCGCGTGCGGGACACGGCGGAGGGTATTGTCTTCCTGGCGTCCGGTTATCCGCGCCCGGCGCCCGGGATTCCGAAGGAGCGCAATCTTCAGGGCATCAGTTTCGCGGTCGCCAACATCACCGGTTTCGCCGCGCGGGCGCTGCGGGAGTTAGACCCGCGCACGCCGACGTCCCTGCGCGGCACGATGATTTCGGGGGCTACTCCGAATACCGCATCACGGCCATGAACCCGAAATCCATGTGGAACTGTTGGTGGCAATGGAACAGGCTCGGTCCGGGATTGTTTGCGATCACGTCCGCTTCGACCGATTGTCGCGCGGGGACCAGAACCACGTCCTTGACGACGCCGGAAACCGGTTTGCTCCCGATTCGCACCAGTTCGAGGGCGTGCCGGTGCAGATGGACGGGGTGATCCATCGAGCTACGATTGTCGAAGACCAGCCGGTTGCGTGCGCCGCGCCGCAGCGTGATGGGATCGGTCCCCGGGTACGATTTTCCATTGATCGCCCAGAGATTGCCGTTCTGCCCGGGCTCGATCACCAGCGGTATCCGCAGATCCGCCGGGGGCGCTTCCTGGCCGGAGCCGAACGCGCCGTAATCCCAGACATATGGCACGGGTGCGCTCCATTGCGGCCGCCCCTTGGCGCCGGCGTATTCGATTACGATGCCCGCGCCCGCCGCCCGCTGCGCGTCGTCGGTCTCGCCCAGGATCCACACGCCGGGCCGTGTCATCTCCACGGTGGCGTCCACGCGTTCCCCTGGGGCCAGGTCGAGCACCGGGACGGTTTGCACGTTCGCCACCGGATTACCGTCGAGTGCCGTCACGGCGAACTGATGCCCCGGCAGGGCCAGGCGGTGCCGCATGGTAGCGCTCGCGTTGACGACGCGAAACAGAACCCGCTGCCCGCCGCGCACCCGGACCGGTTCGCCCGCGCCGAGCATTTTCCCGTTCACCGAGTGGAAGCGGTAATTGACATCCATATCGGTGGCCGAGTCGAAATAGGGCGCCCACTCGTGCAGCAGGATCGGGACCTCCAGGTCGTAGCGAGCCGGGTCGCTGTTCGGCGAGACGATCACCATTCCGAACTGGCCGGAGTAAGTGCCGATCGCAAGATTGTGGCCGGCCATGGCGTGCGTGTGATACCAGCGGGTACCGGCCGGCCGCGCCGTGAACGTATAGCGGCGGCGGTCGCGCCCCTGCACCATCGGAGTGCCCTCTTCATGCGCGCCATCCACCTCGGGCGGAATGAGAAAACCGTGCCAGTGAACCATCTCCGGCTGGCGGGTCTCGTTCACGATGTCGATGGCTACCGATTTTCCTTCGGTCATGCGCAGCACAGGACCCGGGACCTGGCCGTTGTAGGCAAGAGTCTTGACCGAGTGCCCGCGCCCGAGATCGAGCGTGACTTCGCCGATGCGCAGCGTGATATCCGCCGGGGAATCGGCGGCTGAGGCCACGCCGGCGGCGCCCATCGCCAGCAGTTGTCTGCGAGTGAGGAGGGTCATTTTGGTGCCAGGATCCAATCGGCGATGGCTCGCAACCGGCTCGGGACTGACGTTGCCGGGAACGCGGTATTCGGCCGGAGAGGGCTTGCCCTCTCCCGCGATGAAAAGGTGGTTCAGCAGGGGGTAGGCCCGGAACGCGGCATCACTGCGCCCGGCCATCGCGGACTTCCATAGATCGAAATCTTTTGTGGTCACCTGGAAATCGCGACTGCCCTGCAGGAAGAGCATCGGCAGCTTGAGACGCTGCGCCGCGGCCGGCGCGTCGTACCCCTTCAAGTCCAGTAAGTAGGCCAGCGGCAGCCCTAACAGCACGGGCGGATTTGCCTTGCCCGGCTGGAGCGCCCGCACCTTCGCCACTTCGATGCGCAGGCCGGCGAGCCGCTTCTTAACGTCGGGCGAAGGGTTCAGGCCGGCGGTGTACTCGGCCTGCTCCAGCGCCATGGTTTCCACCGGTCTGGCATTCGCCGCCAGAAAAATCAGCCCTGCCAGCCTGCCATCCTGAGCCGCGATGCGCGGCGCCAGGTAGCCGCCCAGGCTGTGCCCGAGCACGAAGACGCGGCGCGCATCGATCTCCGCCTGACGGCGCAGGAGCGCGATGGCGCGAACCGCGTCTTCCACCGTCTCCTGTTGCACGGTGTAGTCCATTTCGCTCATTCTGGCGCCGTAGATTTTGGTGCGCTTGTCGTAACGCAGCACGGCGATGCCGCGCGACGCGAGGCCCTCCGCAAGATCGGCGAATAATTTGTTCGAGTAGATGGTCTCATCGCGATCGTTCGGTCCCGGACCGTGCACCAGAACGACTCCGGGGAATGGTCCCTTGCCATTGGGGACGAGCAGCGTGCCGCCGAGTTTCCACGCATCCTCGCCCACGGTCACTTCACGCGCGCGGAACTTCTCGGGATGGCTATACGCGGGCCGCCGCCACTTGGGGCGAAAGAACAGCCCTGCCACCTGCGCCGATTCGTTCAACGTGAACTGAACGTTGACCTCGACCCTCTCGAACTGCACGGGAATGCTGACCAGCGTGTTCCTGCCTTCTTTGGCGAGTGCCGGCTCGCCGATTTTCCCCAGCCGGCCAAAGGCCCTCACCTCCGGCCCCGCATGCTCGCGCAGAAATTGCGGTGTCAGCGTCTGTTTGGCTGTGGGCGCAACCATGGCGCCGAGTTCTGCGTATTTTTCCGCGAGTAAGAGGTCCAATGCCTTGCGACCGACCGCGACAGGATCCCGGGCCGGTTGAGCCAGCGCAGCGATGCAGACCGCAGAGATTGCCAGGCCGAGTTTCACGGCAGGACGATCAGTCCGCCGCCCGTCATGTCATTACCCAGGTCCCAAACCGCTTCTCGCTGGAAGGTCACGGCGTCATAGACTTCGATCTCGAAGCCGGCGCCGTAGATATACAGTTTCTTTCCGTTCGCGGATATCCCGAAGCTGTAGCGCGAACGGCAGGGCACGTCGCCGGTGCGCGCGATCCGGCTGGTGGCCAGATCGAGCCCCCAGAACTCGCAGCGCTTGTTCCCGCCGGCGCCGTTGGTGATCACGGTGTATGCCGATTTCTTGTCCGGCGTGACGTGCAAACCACCCATCGAGGCAGGGGCCGGGCCGATCGGTGTGAAGTCGAACTTCCTGGTATTCAGATCGAACCTCGCCAGGCCGAAGACACGGTTGTGCACCACGGGGTCCGAAAAATTAAAGAGCGACACGCGCTGCCCCGGTTCGCTGATCGCATCCAGCAGGCCGCCCAGCGCCATGCTCTCCATCGCCGGCGCTTCCGGCTGCGACAGTTGAATCCGTTCCACGAAGCTGAAGTCGGCCGAGTTCAACACCGTAATGTTGGCGCCGAACTGATACAGATACTTGCCGTCGGGAGAAACTTCGAAGGCGCCGCCTCCGCGGCCGCCACCCCCTCCACCACCGCCGAAGCCGCCGCCTCCACCCGCCGGGGCGCCTTGCCCGCCGGGGTCCGTAGTCGGCTGGTCGACCGTCTTGGCGATCTTCTGCTGCGCCAGATCGATGATGGTGTATTTCGGCTTGCCGATCTCATAGCGGTCCGCCTGCTTCGTGATCTGCGTCGTGGTGGCGTAGAGCAGTTTCCCTTCGGGGTCGGGCGCGCCGCCGTTGAAGCGATACCGGTGCGTGGCGTCGTTCAACACGAAGTGATTGATCACCTTATGGGTGGCCACGTCGATCACCTCGACGCCGCTGTGATCATTGGTGGTGACGTAAATCGTCTTGCGATCTTGTGAGAGCCGTACGCTGGTGGGGAGACCAGTATCCAGCTTGATGCGGTCCACCACCTTGCCCTGGGCCTCGTCGATCACCAGCACCAGGTTAGGATAAGCCCCGCAAAACAGCGTGCCCGCGGTCACCGGTGCGCAGGAGAGCGCTAACAGCGCAATCAATCGTTTCATAGCCGTCCTTTTATGGGAAAACCAGATCCAGGTTACGCCAGTCTTTAGTCGCCGACGCGCACTTACTCGCCCAGTCCGGATAGTTATTCAGGTGATCGGGCACCTGCGCCGGCCAGAAGCAGGTGACGTAGCAATCGTAGATGTCGCGCTCCACGGGTTGGCAGAGTCCCGCCGTGCCGCCGGCCGAATCCACTTCCCAGCCCGGCGAGAACGCGAGCGCGCATCCCATGGGGACGTGGGGACGCTGCTGCACACCGTTCTGCAGCGCGACTACGTCCTGCTCCATGCGATGTAACCAATTCATCGATGCGGCGGGCCTTCTTATTAATCGGCTTGCAGGTGTCTCAATTGAGTGCCTTCCTTTCCGCAAACTGCTCCAGGAACTCCGGATTCCGCACGCTGATGGCGCCGAATATCCGTAAACACGTGTCCGTCCAATCCCGAATCCAGTCGCAATAATGCAGATTGGGATGGCCGGTATCTCCGTAGCGGACGAACGCCTCGTGGTGGCAGCCGCCGGCGCACAGGGGGCGCGCCCAGCAGGTATGACAATCGTACTTGCTGTTAATGTGGCCGCGGCTCAGAAAGTCGGCCTGCTTCTCGCGATCTACACCGGTCGCGATGTTGCCCAGCGAGTGCGTGTCCGAATCGACAAACCGATGGCACGGCGCGATATCGCCGGACGGCCCGACGCCGAGCAACCCCAGTGCGGCGCCGCACGGGTGCGACTTATTCACGCCCTGATATAACTCGGCGATCGTGTCGCTGACGTTGGAGAAGCCGTGCATCTCTCCGCGCAGCGCATATTCCAGGTACTCGTCGGCCAGAACGTGGAACTGCTCCAGCACTCCGTCCATGCCGCGCTCGTTGATCGCGTACAGGCGATCCGGCGATGTGGTCACAGGCGCGAAGCCGACCTCGTGAAAGCCGAGGTCCTGCTTCAGGTGGCGGAAAATTCTGACCACGTCGGTGACGCCGCTGGTCAGTGTGACGCGCGCGGTGATGGCACGCGTGCGGTGGCCTTGAATCAGCGCCCGCACACGCGGCGCGATGATATCGTAACTGCCCCGGCCGTTGGCGAAGACGCGCAGCTTGATCGTGCAATTCGGGCGGGCCGTCCATGCTGACCGTCACTCCGATCGCGTTGTCGGAGAGAAACTCGATGATCGCGGGCGTCAACAGGGTGGCGTTGGTGGTCAGGCTGAAATCGATGTGCCGGCCCTGCGCCGCGGCGCGTTCGGTTGGCATACGCCACCACTTCCTGAAGCAGCGGAAAATTCATCAGCGTCTCGCCGCCGAAGAACGTGATGTGGATCGACTTGCGGCCGGCCGATTGTTCGAGCAGAAAGTCCACCGACGCCTTGGCGGTCTCGGTGTCCATGAACTTCGGCTTGCCTTCCGGCGTGGCTACTTTGTCCTCTCCGAACTCGTAGCAGTACGCGCAGGAGAGGTTGCACTGGTTGGTGAGGTTCATCACCAGGGTTTGCAGCGGGAAGTCTGCCGGCGGCGCTTCCAGGGGCTCGGGCTTAGCCTCGCCGGCCATCAGCACGCGCGCGCGAAACAACTCCGCCACCAGTTCCTGAGCTTCGGCGGCAGGGAAACTTCGCATCCGCGAGCTTCCCGATCAACTCGTCGTGCGTCGGCGACGCCTCCGATACCAGTTTCACGACCGTGGCGGCAGCCGGGTCCAGTTCGAAGATCGCGCCTGCCGGGACCAGGTAAAGGAACTGCCGGCCACCGCTTTCGAAGCGATGAAACTCGCCCAATGTGTATGTGCGAGTCTGAATCTCAGCGGTCACTTGGTCACCTCCGGCTGGTCCCAACGGATGTAAGTGGGCACCGTCACCACCAGGTAGGACCTGGCCGTCAGCGGCTTACCCTCTTTATCCTTTTCGTTCTTCGCCGTGGCAACCACCCACACGTCGCCGTAGTTGTTGCGGCTGAACTTGCGCTGCGGATTCGGCCCGTCCGAGTTCGGCGTGAACAGGCCGTTGCCGTTCAACGTGCCGACGAACTCTTTGTCGTCGTCGCCGAATACGGAATAGAATTCTTCGACCGACCAGGTGACTTCGACCGGACCGAGCTCGATATCGTCGCCGGTGTGAAGCTTGCCGTCCTCGCCGCGATGATAGGCCGACGGCTTCGAGTTGTTGATACCCTCTGGGATGCACGGAGCGCTCGTCACCGCCCAGCCGCGCCAACGACGCTTCGGGCAGCACCTTGATGTAATCCACTTTATCGTAGACGGCCAGGGCGCCTTCGAGTACCGCGTTGCCGACCACCAGGTCGCGCTTCCCGGGCACCGCGTCGGCGGCGACATCGACCATCGCCACGATATCCACGGGGGTGTGCGAGGCGATCGATTTCACGGTTACGCCGGTGCCGAAATCGAGATCGGCGGGCGCGACCTGCGCGGGGAGATTATTGCCGAACACGCGAACGCGCTGTCCCTGCGTACCTGTCTTGAGCGACGACCGGTCGAGCGTGATCAGGGCCGGTTCGGGTGTGACCCGCTGTATCTTCACATCGACGCCGAACTCCTGATACTCGCCCCAGAACCAGCGGCCCTCGGCCGAGGTCTGATCCGGCGCAATCCAGAGCGTCTCGCGCATCTCGCGATTGAGGTCGTCGGGCGGCGCAGTTGCCGGGACTGCGGCGCCGTGCGATCGTCCGCGCCAGGAATAGCCGGTGTAGACCAAGCCCGTTCCGGTGCGGGAAATCGACGGTCCGCCTTTGACCGGCTGCAGTTTCACAGCGGTGGTGAACTCGTCCGGCGCCGCGCCCTGGGCGATGGTGAGTTCGCCATAGTATTTGCCGCGGCCCGGAATGTGCGCGGAGATGAGCCAGCGGCCGGTAAGACGCGGCGCTCGCATACGCGGCCGCCATGCCGCCCACTCCGGCGTGTGCAGCGGGTAGCTCTTGCCGAGAAAGTCGAGCGTAGCGTCGAGCGATACGGTAGCCGCGGCCGGATCGGCGCTCGCCGCCGCCGGGGTTGCCGCTGCCGCCGCGCCGCCCCTTCCGCCCCTTGCGGTTGGCGCGGCGGCCGCCGCGGCCCCACCACCGCCTCCGCCAAAGCCCGCACCATTGCGGCGGAATGCGGACTCGGCCTGCGGATAGAGCGCGGAGTGCATGTCCGCCAGCAGCGACCAATCGGCGCGCGTCCGGTGCCACTGGAATACGCGTCCCAGCGCATGACAGTTGTTGCAGGTGGCGCGCAGGGATTCGTTGGGGATGACCTCGTCCTGGATGCGATGCTCGGCCATGTACATCACGGGCTTGGCTTCTTCGGGGGCCAGACCGTGCGAGTTGCTGAGGTATTTCACAATGGACTTTGCATTCGCCGGGTCCATCGTCAGACCGTTCAAGCGGATCATTCGCTTGATGGCTTCCTCCCAGCCCTCGGGGGTCGTGCGGATCCACGAGATGCGGCTCAAGTTGCCTTTGGCATCCTTGGCGTGGCAACTGGCGCAGTTCGCGATGGTCAAAGCATCGGTGACCGGAATACCCTCTTCGGTATTTTGCGGAGCTGCGTCTGCGCCGCCTCGGCCCGCTCCGCGACCGCCACCCCTGCCTTGCGCTCCCGCTGGTGGCGACAGGCACAGCAGACCGGCCGTGGCGGCGATCGTCACCAGGAGGTTCACGGCGCTGTTCTTGGTCATTCGCGATTCGATCTCCCCTCTGAGCGTTAGAACGTAATCCGCCCGGTCAACTGCACCTGGCGCGGGCCGGCCCCCTCGGCCGACTGCAAAGTCGTAATCGTACCGAAGGTCGACGCATTGAGCGTCAGCCCCGGATTGCCATAATTCGGATGGTTCAAGGCGTTCGCCGCCGAGACTCCGATCCGCAGATGTACTCTTTCGGTGAACGCGATGGATCGGAAGAACGACAGCGAGACCGCCTGTGTTCCGGGCCCGTTCACGGCGCCGACGGGCGCCGTGCCAAAGCGGCCGATATTGTTTGCCGGGACCGCGAATGCCGAGGCGTTGAGCCACTGCGTCGTGCTTTGATTCGTGGGATAGAGTGGTGCGCCCAGGGTTAGATCCGCGCGCCCGCTTCCCTGCAAATTCGGAAAGTTGGTTCCGGATGGGTCCGCGCCGCTGGCCACCACGGTCAGGAAGGGCCCGCTCTGGAACAGGACCACACCCGCCAGTTCCCATCCGCCGGCCAACTGATTGACGATGGCGCTGTGCGTGTGGCCGAAGGGCAGGCTGTAGAGGAACGTCGTTTCAAACCGGTTGCGGCGTGTGTACGCCACGTTCCCGTAATCCAGATTGGGGTTGGACGGGTCGGTGAGCGTGCCGCCACTTTCGCTGGCGAAAGCGGTGGGCGCGTAACCGCCGCCATTCGACAGATTCTTGGCGTGGTTGTAGCTCACCTGAAACTGAAGCCCTCTCGACATCCGCTTGTTCAAAGCCACGGTTAGTGCATTATAGTTGCTGCGGGCAGCGTTTGTCAGGTACACGATTTGTGCCAGCAGCGGATAGGGCGCCGCCTTGGTCGCAGTGGTGAAGCCGACTGTATTGGCCGGCACCTGGTCCGGATTCGTGGTCACGCCCAAATCCGTGCCGTGGCTGCCGTCATAGGAAACCCGCAGGCCGGTCTGGAAGCCCAGATCGCGCTCCACCGTGAAGTTCCACTGCTGCACATAGGGATCTTTGTAGTGGACGTCTCCCGCCAGGTCGAACACCTGCGACCCGGGCTGCGCCAGGTCCGCGGGCAAAGCGTAGGGGAAGCTGTACAGCGGTTTTCCGTTGACGATCTGATTCGTGAATTTGGCGACGTCGCTGGCTTCCACGGCCCACGCGGCGTTGATCAGGCTGCCCAGCTCGGTTTCGATGTACTTGCCATATCCACCGCGCAGCACGGTTTTGCCATTCAGCCGCCACGCAAACCCGACGCGAGGAGCGAAATCGAATTTGCCTGAATAGCGCAGGCTTTGCGGCATGCCCGCCTGCGTTGCCGTGAAGATGGGCGTGGGAGAGATCGATTCGGCGAACGCCGGATTTACCAGCTTGACCGCGGCATCCGGTATGACGACCGCGCCGTGAATCGGCGCACCGTTCTGGATCGAATTGTAGTTCAACAGAAAATTCGCAGTGTTGTTGTAGTGATCGCGGAACGCGGGGTGATACTCGTAGCGCAGGCCGAAGTTCAGGGTGAAGCTCTGCGTGACTTTCCAATCATCCTGCGCGTAAGCCGCATAGTGGCTGGAGTATCCATCTGTATCCGGGTTAAGCACTGTGGCCATTCCAGAGCTATCGGGAATACCGAGCAAGAAAGCGCCAAACGGACTGCCAATCAACGAACTGGTGACCGAGTTGTTGAAGGAGTACGACCCCATCCGGCTGCTGGCGAAAACATTGGTGTAGAGTCCCGTAAGGTGGCGGTAATCTCCGCCCACTTTCACGGAATGGCGTCCGCGGGTCCAGGTCAGGTTGTCCAAAACCTGGCGTGTGTTGGTCCTGGAGATCGAAGTCGTGCCTCCGGTGGTGCCCGTAAAGCCGGTGACCGAAAAGCTGGGCGCTGCCGCGCCCGGGGGCGGAGGGCCAGCCAGTTGAAGGCCCAGTCCCTGCTGAATCCCAGCGGCGGTATACCCGTAGTTGGTCCCCGTGTTGACGCCCGTGTACCCTGCGCGTATCTCGTTGATCAGGTGCTGGTTGATGACGAAATTGTGCGCCACGGTGAAGCCGTAGTCGTTCTCCGCCGCGTCGCCGCCGCCAAGATTCACGGACCCGCTCGGAGCGCTGATGGTCTCCCTGCGTTTGTAAGTCACGCGTGCGAAGGCCGTCTGTCTGGATGTGATGTTCTGATCGAGGCGTAAGTCGCCCTGGTTGCTTCCGATCGGCGTGGGAAAGCTTGTCTCGTAATTGTTGGCGATCGCGCCGGCTGCTCCAAAGTTCGGCTGTGGGTAGAAGTAGTTCAGGACGGCCGCGGAAAGTGGAGCGATGCGATTGGCGGGGATCAGGTTGCCGGGAAACGGAGTGCCGCCGTTGAGAGGGTCTTTCACGACTGTCTTCGGCAGGTATGTCGATAGATCGCCGCTCCGCATGGCCATGGTCGGCACGCTATCTATGACAATCGCCTGATTCGGCCGGCGCAGCCCTTCATAACTCGCGAAAAAGAACGTATGGTCTTTGCCGTGGTAGAGCTTAGGAACGCTCACCGGACCGCCCAGGAAGACTCCGAAATCGTTCATCGTAAGTTTCGGGACGGTAGCGGCGAAGGTGTTGCGCGCATCCAGTGCCGAGGTCTGGTTGTTCTCATACAGCCCGCCGTGAAAGTGATTCGTGCCGCTTTTCGAGATCGTGGTGATATCACTGATGCCGCCGAATTCGGCCGTGTTGTTAATCTCGCTCACGCGGATCTCAGCGATGGAATCGAACGATGGAAACAACTCGGCGATCGGAGCGCTGCCCTTGGGACTAATGGTGCTGATGCCGTCCAGGCTGGAAGAGAGCATGCTCGGCTTGGCGCCGGCCACCGAAATATTGCCGCTGGCATCCGTCTCCACACCAGGTTGCGTGGTCAGCGTGGTGATGGCACTGGTCGAGCCGCTCGCGCGGGAAAATATCGCGACCGGTAGATCGGTTAACTCGCGGCCTATCTTGGTCTCGGCAATATTAGAAACATCCGTGTTGATCAACGCCTCCGCTGCCGCACTGACGTTGACCGTCTGGCCTTGCGCGGCCACCGCAAGATGCGCATCCTGGCGGATCGTCTGGCGTGCCATCAGGGTGATGCTCGATACCCTGCTCCCTTCAAAGCCGGGCGCAGTGATGGTGAGTTCGTATTCCCCCGGCTCCATGTTCGTCAGGGTATATCCGCCGGAGTCGCCGGTCAGGGTAGTCCGGATAGCGGAGGTCCCCAAGTTCCGGGCTTTCACAATGCAGGTGGGAACTACGGCCCCGGTGGGGTCGTAAACAGTCCCTACAAACTCGCCAAAGGTAGACTGACCGAAGACGGTAGCCAAGGAACATAAGCTCAAGCTAAGGACGTATGCCTTAGACTGCAAACGGAGTCTGGACATCTGTTCACCCCTTTCTAGACACCCCTGTTACCCGGTGGACACTGAGATACAACGGTCGCCGCGGTTGCTCGCTTACTGAGCTGGTCCAGACTGGGGACGGAACTGGCTATACGAGGGAAAGGATCCGCAAACCGGAGCGAATCCGAGAACGGTGCATCATGTGTATCACGAAATAAGATCGGAGTCAACGGTGATATGCTCAGACGACTGGAGGACTTTTTCATGAAGCTGGGTGCGCTGGTAACTGGTTTCGGGTGCTTTGCGGCGGCTTTGTACGCGCAGCAGGCTCCCGCCTCGTGGAACGAAAAGTCGGCGGCCGCATATCTGGATCAGCGAATCGCCTGGTGGATGGACTGGCCAAGCGCCGCCCGCGATCACGAAACCTTCTGCGTCTCGTGCCACACGGCGGTTCCCTATGCGGTTGCCCGCCCATCGCTGCGCACCGGCGCTGCAGCCCAAACTCCTTCGGCGCTGGAGCGCAGGCTCGTGGACAACGTCACCAAGCGCGTCCGCATGTGGAAGGACGTGGAACCCTTCTATCCGACCAAGAAGGAGGCCGACCCAAAGACGGTGGAATCACGCGGCACCGAATCCATCCTCAACGCGTTGATTCTCGCCCGCTATGCGGCAGCCGGCGGCGAACTCACCCCGGACGCCCGCAAAGCGTTCGAGAGCATGTGGGCGGAACAAATCAAGAGCGGAGACGCGCGCGGCGCATGGCCGTGGCTGCAGTTTCACAACTCACCCTGGGAGGGCGACTCGCAATATTACGGAGCCGCACTGGCCGCCATCGCCATCGGTATCGCTCCCGGGGACTATCGCAGCACGCCCGAGATCCGCGACGGATTAAAGCTGCTGTCCGAGTATCTGGTCCGGGAGCAGGCATCGCAGATTCCGTATCACCGCGTGATGTTGCTCTGGGCGTCGGCGAAACTGCCCGGGTTACTCTCCGGCGCGCAACAGAAAGCCATCGCCGATGAGACCTTCGCCAGGCAGCAGGCCGACGGAGGCTTCAGCCTGTCTTCCCTGGTTGGCGGATGGAAGCGCAGAGACAATACGCCGCTGGAGACAAGAAGCGATGGCTATGCCACCGGCCTTATCCTATTCGCGCTGCAACAAGCGGGTACGCCGCGCGCAAAGCCACAGATGCAGCGTGGTATGGAGTGGCTGGCATCGAATCAGCAAGCCGCCGGCAACTGGCTTGCCTGGTCGTTGAACAAGCAGCGAGACCCCGCTTCCGATGCCGGGCACTTCATGGGCGACGCAGCGACGGCCTATGCCGTCCTGGCACTGACCGGCGGAAAATAACGAAGGCCCTTTATCGCAGCGTCACGGGCTTGGCGGCGCCGTAGAAGAGGCTATTGAAGAGCAGCTTGAAAGTGCCGTCGGGCTCGCCGCGGAAAGTCACTTCCGGCCCCAGCACGAACACTTTACCTTCGCCCGACCTGGCTTCCACGACCGCAGTCGCGCCGTCCAGCAGTTGTTGACCCAAGGCCCAGCCGCTATCCAGCGTCTCCTTGCCGGAGAACCAGGCCACCTGACTTTCCCCCTTCGCCTGGGCGTCGGCCGGCAAGCGGAATACGGGGTTGTTGTCGAAGAACACGTCCACGGTCTCGGGCATGCCGTAGGCCAGCGGGTTGGTGTTGTCGACGCGAGCCCGCATCAGCGAGCCAGGAATGTAGAACTTGTCCCGGGGCAGCGCGCGCTGCTGCCCATCGGCACCCTTTTCGGTGAGAGGATTGGACAGCGGCACGCCCAGCAAGTCCGGCCATGCTGGTGGAACTTCCAACCGTCACCACCGCTCCGCCCGATTCCACGAACTGTTTGACCTGCGGAATCGTCTTCTCCTCTGTGATTCGTCCGATCCAGCCGCGGTACTCTTCGGGGACGGTTTGCGGATCGACCGTGACGGCACCCCGGCCGCCGCCGCGACTCCCCATTGCGCCCCGCATCGCGCCATCGGGAAACACCAGCACGTCGAAGCGGCTCTTTAGATTCCCGGCGTCCAGCGTTTGCGGATAGACCACTTCGAACGGAAACTCGTACTGCTCGAACAGCCAGCGTGTCCAACCGGAAGGCATCGAGGCCGCCGTACTGATCGTAAAGGCCGATGCGTACTCGTGGAATGCGGAAGGCTTCGCCGGAGGGCGATTGCGCCAGCGCATGAACCGCTATGCCCAAATCGCTCGCCCCTCGCCTCAACACCGGAAGCGCCGCGGGGGAGGCCGGCACCCAGATCGCGCCGGTACCCTGATCGGCGCCCGCCAGCCTGCGCGGCACCCTTCAACCAGTACACTTCGGCATTGGCCTTCAAGCAGCCGGTTGACCAGGGTGAAGGAATAATTGCTGCGGTGGCTGATCAGATATCCCGCCGGATTCGAGGGCCCCGTCACGCTGCGCGGCAGCGGTTTCTGTAAACCGTTGAGCTTGGTGAACGGCCCGTCGAAGCCATCCAGTACGCGGTCGTATTGCACGCCCATTTGCATCGCCAGCGTCCAGCCGGCGATATCGTACGGCGGAATCGGCGGACCGCCGGGAAAGAGATCGTCGCGCGGATGGTCCTGCGGCTCGAACATATCGCGCACAAACGGCCGGAAGGCCTGCGCCGCTTGACGACGTACGATCCCGCCGGATAGGTCTTGCCGCCAACACCGAACGTGGCGGAGGCTTGCAACACGGTGATGCCGCTCTTGAGCAGGGTGTTGACGAAGCGCGTGGCGGTTGGGAAATCGGGCTGATCGGCGGGCATGATGTAGCCGCGCGGATCGCGCATTTTCGGATCGTGCAGCACCTTCTCGTAGAGCGCGGCGGAGACACCGCGCGCGCCGAAGCCGCCGCCGGGAGAATCGCCGCCGCCCGCCGCGGCCTGGGCCTGCCGCCCGCCTCGTCCCCCCGCGGCCGGCGCTTCGGCCGCCGCCGCACGCAAGGCGTCGATGCGCTTCGGCGTGATCGTCCAGTAATCCTTGCTGCCCCTTTCGATGGAGTTCATCCCCATGCGGTAGATGTTGTAGAGCAGCGTTTCCCGATTGCGCGGCGGCGTAATCCAGCATGCCGCGGTTGGTTTCCATCAGGTAGTCGATGGTCTGGCGAAAGTGCCACGGCTGCGGCGCGATGGGCAGGGGCAGATCGCTGATGTAGAGCTGCTTCTCGGGAATCAGCGGAATTTCCATGGGTGTGGGGTTGCCGATGATCTCCGTCAGCAGCGCGATGGTGTTGTGATAGGTGGCGGTGTTGCGCATGCCGCCGTTCCACCAGCCGTCGTAGTTGGCCTGCGTGCGCATCCCGCTTCCGCCCTTGCCTTGCGCCACCAGGCGTTCGTGCATGGCCGTGCCGACCGCCTGAATACCCAGCGTCACCAGCGGGTCCAGATTGTGATTCACCGGGTCGCGCAGCGGCGGGATGAAGATCACCTCGCCGGCCGGCCCGGATTGGTGATGGTTGTACATGAGCTGCGGGTTCCACTCGATGAAAAGCTGCCGGTTCATGTTGGCGGTTTCCGGCATGTTCGAGGTCAGCGAATCGCGATTGTCGTCGTGACCGATGTACTTGTTATACAGGCGCGGCAGCCCGTTGATGCGTGCGCTTGGTCTCGTCCTTTTCGCGCATGTACCAGTTGGCCACCAGTTCCTGCCCGTCGGGATTCGCAGCCACGCACAGAATGATGTCGTCGTTCAGCAGGCGCAGCGTCTCCGCATCGTTGCGGCTCAACATCTGGTACACCATCTCGAGCAGTTGCTGCGACCCGGCCGTCTCGGTGGCGTGCAAGCCGCCATCGATCCATACCACGGCCTTGCCTTCGCGCGCCAGCGCATGCGCCTGGTCGGAGGAGAGCCCTTCCGCCGCGGCCAGTTTCTGGGAGATGTCCTTGTAGTGCGCCAGGTTCTTCAGATTTTCCGGCGACGAAATGATCGCCATCCATTGATGGCGCCCCTCCGCCGTCATCCCGATATCGGAGAGTTTGATCCGGTCGGATTCCGACGCGAGCTTCTTCCAGTAGGCCTCCAGCCTGGGTGTAGTTGACCAGGCGGTAATCGTCGCCGATGGCGAAGCCGAATTCCTCCTTCGGGCTTGTGATATGGCGCGCCGTCTGGGCATGGAGGCCCGACGCGGCGAGTAAGATGATGCACAGGCGTCGTTTCATGAGTCCTCTTTTATTGCAGGAATTCACCGAACCACTTCACTTCCTGATAGTAACGATGCACCATATCCCAGGCCGGCCATCCGCCATGATAGTTGCCGGGATAGCGGACGAACTTGGCGGGCACGTGCTGTTTCCGCAGCGCGGTATACATCTGCTCGTCCTCCTCGATCGGGACGCGTAGATCGGCCTCGCCATGCACGAACAGCGTCGGCGTCTTCGCGTTCGCCGCATGGGTGATCGGCGAAAGCTCGCGCATCAGTTGATTGCTCCCGCTCTCCCAGGGCGACCCGAAAAACTCGCTCTCTTTTGTTCGGGGGATGTCGGCCGTACCGTAGTCGCTGAGCCAGTTCGAAATCCCGGCTCCCGTCATGGCGGCGGCAAAGCGATTGGTCTGCGTGATTACCCAGTTCGTCATGAAACCGCCGTAGGAGTAGCCGGTCACGGCGAGCCGTCTGGGATTGATTGGATAGTGTTCCAGCGCGTAATCCACCCCGGCCATCACATCCTCGTAATCGAGTTTTCCCCAGCCGCCCCACGTGGCCCAAAGGAACTTCTCGCCGTAACCGGTGCTGCCGCGCGGATTCGTGTAAAGCACCGCATAGCCGTTAGCCGCCAGCCACTGGAATTCAAAATCCCAGCCGCTGCTATAAGCACCATGAGGACCGCCGTGAATGGCCAGCACCAACGGATAGGGAGCTTTGGACCCGTGCGGCAACATGATCCAGCCTTCCACCTGTGTGCCATCCTTGCTCGGAAAGTGAACGCGTTCGGCACCGGCCGCATCTACCTCACTGATCCATCGATCGTTCAGCGCGCTGAGGCGTTTCTCGCCGCTGCCATCCGGACGCGCCACGAATGCCTCGGCCGGATGCACGGCTTCCGACGCGGTGAACGCCATCCGGTCGAACGCCTGTGAAAACGTGAAACCGCCCAGGTTCCGGGAGCCGTGCGTCAATTGCTCCACCTTGCCGCCCGCCGATGGAATGCGATGCATTTGCGTATCGCCGCCTACGGCCGCCGCAAAGTAGATGAAACTCCCGTCGGGGTTGAAGAGGGGAGCGTCAGGAATCAGGTCCCAATCGGGCGTGAGGTTGGTCATGGGACCGCCGGCCGCCGGCATGCGATAGAGATCCACCGCCGCGCCGTGCTTCTGCCTGGCTTCGATGATCTGGCTCAAACTCTGGCGGCGCCGGAAGACCAGCCACTTGCCGTCCGGCGACCAGGCCGGAAGGTCATATTCGAAGCCGTCATTCGTCAGCCGGTGCGTCTGACCGTCCAGATCCACGGTCCACAGGTCGGCACGCTCGTAGGAATACTCATCGCGCTGGTGCGAATCGGCGACCAGCGCCAGCGCCGTGGAATCGAGCCGCCACGCCGGCTCGCGTGCGTCGACGCCCAGGTGCGTCAACTGGCGGGCCACACCTCCATCGCGGCTCACCACGTAGAGTTCATTGGGCGGGGTAGCCGCTGGATCGCGGGGATCCGGCAGGTAGCCGCGCCCGTCGGCGCGCACGTTCATCCAGTCGTAGATGCGCCCCTTGAAGCGTTGGTCGAGTTGCCGCTCGAGCGGCGTAGCCTCGCGGGCGCCCGCGGGAGGCGGGGTCCGCTTCAGGAACGCAATCCAGCGATTGTCGGGGCTGAAGATGGGTGCTCCGCCTACACCCGGTATTTGAAAAGCCTCCCCGCCGGCGCGATCCATGCGCAGAAACCAGATGTCGTCTTCCCCGCCTGCGCCGCCGCGGCCGCCCCTGCCGCCGCGCCCTTCCGTTTCGCCGCTACCTGAAGCGCGCCGTACCGAGCGAAACGCCAGGAGCTTCCCATCCGGACTCCATCGGGGAGCTGACGCGCTGAACGCCGGAGTGGTCAACCTGGTCGCCGGCACCGACCCATCGGACGAGCTGATCCAAAGCTCGCTGCGACGCTGATTTTCGGCCTCCGCAATCGTGCTGCGGACGAACACAACCCATTTCCCATCCGGCGAGATGGCTGGCGTTCCCGCTGTTTCGACGCGGTAGTAATCCGCCAGTTGGATCGGGCGGCCGGCCGAGTAAGCCCCTGTGAGGGGGAGAAGCAGAATCCATGCACCCAGCGTTTTCATTGGCGCGATTATACCGGAAGCGGGAGAGCCGGCGTGCGCGCGATTTCATTTCCGCGACCGGTGGCCGCTACGATCCAGCGATTGTCCGGGGCCTTCCCCCCACACACAAAAATCCAGTCTTCAGGCGAAGCGTTTGGAGCTATTGGCGCGTTGGTACGGTCTCACTCTTGGCAGAAATCGGGCAATCTCTATGGCCCTGGGCCAACAGTAGCTGAACGGCGCGGTGGCAATCGCGGAGTCCGACGTCGGCGAGGGGAGAGTCTATCTCTTCGGTCCGGAGATCACGTTCCGCGGACAGCCGCACGGCACGTTCAAATTCCTGTTCAATGCGATTCCATTGGCGGGAGCGAAGGACGTCTACTTGCAATGAGCACCCCTCCGATGGCATACATGAGCGCTGCCGGCGTACTCCTGGACTAACGCCAGCATCGCCTTCAATCCGACGCGTCGCTCGAAATAGTTCTCATGCGCCTGCTACAGAGCCAAAGATGCGGATACGTGCTGTACACGCCCTCGCGATGCCGGACGTGGGGCGAAGCAGTAGGACTCAGGCGAGCAGATGCCGCGCCAACGCCTCGGCCTGCATCCGAATTTCGGGAACGGCGGTGGTCTCAATGAGATCGCCGCGACGAGGCGGACCGAGGGTGAACAAGACACCCGACGGCTGGCCGCAGGCCTGGACAAGCGCACCGTGCGAGTTGGTATGGAATCCGCTGCCGAGTTCGTTGGCGCGTGCGAGCCCGCCTTGGATCAACGAAGCGATGAGAGGACGCGGCCGATCCACGTAGCTTTCGTGAATCCCGGTGCAGTTGATGATCCGATCCACTTCGAGCAGGCGCTCGCCGCCGCTGCGTAACCAGATGGATGCCGTGGTTGTGCCATCCGTCGCGCGAGTCCCGCGCAACCTGCCGGCAATCACCTGGAGAGCGCCGCTCTTCCGATACTCGGCGATCCGCCGGTGCACTTCGGGAGCCATGCGGTGACGGTGCGTCTCCCAATATGTCTTCAGATGGCGGCCGAATCGCCGGCGGTCGCGAACGGGCAACCCCTGCCACAACTGGTTGGAAACGGGGCGGAGGGAATCGATCGCAATCCTCCAGCAGCGGTCGGCTTCGCGCATGGTTCCGATCAGGTTGCGAAGTTCGCGGAACATCGACCGCAGATTTCCGGGGTCGCGGAATTCAGGCGCGGGAGCGGGTGCCAGTGCCAGATTGTGCACATGGGGGAGAATGCCGCGGCGGGAGAGCATGTAGATTTGGCAGCCGGCGTTCTGCGCCTGAATTGCCAAGACCGCGTCCACCGCGCTCAATCCGGCGCCGACCAGGAGGATCCGCTCACCAGGGTTGCGGACGCGCAATGCGTCATCGAGCCAGGGCGAGGGCCAATATTGTTCGGGCAGGGACGAGGCGAGCGAGGGACTCGATGCGGGATTTCCGAGGGCAAGCACCACGCCTTCCGCGTGAAGAGTGGATCGGTCGGTAAGTGTGATCTCAGCGGCGGACTTGCACAGGCGCACAGCATTCGCTTCAGCCCGGACATGGCGCAGCCTGGCGCGATCGCCGCAAGCCTCCTGCTCCAGAACGGAACTCAGGTACTGACCGTATACTTTGCGGGGAGCGAAAAAGGCCGGCGAGGCGTCGGGGAATCGACCGGCACGCAGCCATTCCAGGAAGTGCGCTGGTTGATCGGGGAGAGCACTCATCTTGCCGGCGGGGACATTCAGCAAATGCTCTTGATAGGGTGTCGAATAGGCCAAGCCGCGACCGAGGTCCGCCCGGGGCTCGATGATTGTAACCTCTCCCCGAAAGCCCTGCCGCAGCATCTGTGCGGCCACCAGCAGACCGCTGCAACCGCCACCCACAATCGCCACCGTACTAGATCCCATGCAACGCGCCGCCCATGGTGGCCAGTTTACACGATGATTCTTTCGGTGGGGCGACGACGTACTCGTCGAGGCCTTCCCGCGGCGACGACCGCGAGATGAAATGCGAATTACCAGCCGCTTGCTGACGCGCGCGGCTCGGAATGGAGCCGCGATTACACGGTCAAAGACCCCGGAAGTAGAGCGAAGTCTTGGAGTGGTGCCCCTCGCCCCGTCATTTACCTTGGGCTTGACGTTCTTCAGGTGCTTCCTGATAGAACGCGATTGCCAGAAGGTGTTGTAGGGCGTTGCGGGTCATCATCACCGGGTATGTGTGGGCGCCGCTAACGACGTCCTTCGGCACATACACCGACACTAATAGGGTCTTCCGCCACGAGTCCGCTCGGCAGAGAAATGGTGACCGCTAATAACGAGTATCCCGCCCGAAAGATGGCCGTCTTCTCACCCACCTTGCAGAGGATTCGGTCTCAGCAATCGACTTTTCCGGCAACAAAACCTGAAGAAACAGATTAAGATGGGTGGGCGGTAAACGTGCATGAAGCGTGTCTCCTCAGCTGTAACTGTCAAGGTGGTGGTTCTCATTGCGATGGCCGCCTGCTTCTGTCATCCAGCCGAGGCGTACCGAACGACTCGTCGCCGTCCCGTGTCGCGTCCTTTAAACCTGGACGTGCAACCCACGCCGGAAATTGAGACACAGGTGGCGGAGGAGGTCGCGAAAGCAAGGGGCATTCTCGAAAACCTGAATGCCGACAACCTTCTTACCAGCCCTTTTCTGGTTTCCGCAATTTATTATCACGATGGCTTCCTGAGCGGTTTCTCGGTGGACCGCAGCAGCGCCGACCCCGAGCGACGAATCATTGGGCAGATCAGTAATATGTTGTCGTCGGACGGCAAGGCGCAATTCGTGCGACTACTACATGAGACCTGGAGCCGGTCCGACACGGCAGGCCCGGAACGGTCGGCGGTACCGGTAGCCTACTCGATACTGGGGGGCGGACGCCAGACCCATCGGTATGCGATCGATCTATTCGCACCCGAGGGCACTACGGTTCACGCGGTGTCCCGGGGCATAGTGGTTCTGGCTGACCGGGAATGGAATCCGGCGAACCTGTTCTCAACTACATCGCGCAAGGGCGGCAACGCGGTAATCGTGTTCGACCCCGATCACGATCGTTTCTACCGCTACTGTCACATGGGCACGGTGCAGGTATCGCCCGGCGAACTTGTTACCGCGAGCCAAATTGTTGGGAGTGTTGGGCACAGTGGATTGAACGCGTCACAGCCCGGGCACGGCAATCATCTCCATTTCGAAACGAACGAATATCTGAAGGGACACGTCCGAGCAGTCGATTACCGTCGGCTCCGTTCGATGCTCCGGCAATGGCGGTCCTCGTCCGACGCGGGGGATAGTAAAGCAGGCTTCGCGGGACGCCCCAAGGCCGTGACTGGACCGACTCTCTCGAAGCGCTAGGCACCAGCGCGCAGCCTGGTTCTGAGCACCACATCCGGGGGCGCCCCATAGACGGCACGGAGGGAGTGGGGTGGAAGACCAACGTTTGCCCGATTTTCACCAGGGGAATCGGCGAGAAAGTCTCGGTCAGCGCCGCCACGGACAGCCGGCCTGGTCCTGCCCCCAGGCAATCTCAACGCAATACTGGGCGCCGCAGCCTCTGATGCAGGGCGAATAGACTGATACCGAAAGGTGGAATGATAAGGAACGGCCAAATGGTGGTCCATCGAGGGGCTGCCGGCATCACCAGGACTTTCGTGGCCAAGCTCGCCTCCTCCCGACCTCGACACACGTAGACCTGGATAGCCCACCATCCTGGAGCCGGCACGTTAACCATAGCGGCTTGGAGTAGCTTGTTTCCGGCTTGGCCGTGTGTGGTTCGGCTGAAAAGGCGCGGACTCCCGCCAGTAACAGGGTGGAAGGCAAGATTCACGGTCGCATCCAGAATGACCCCGCCCGTCTCCCGGTCCTGAACCAAAACACTCGTGTCGATCTGGCCGACGCGGAGCGGCTCAGGTCCCGTAAAAACCGTCACGACAAACGGCCCCGATGCTTCTCGCAATCGGATTGTTCCACCGTCGGCATGCACGAGCAGGGGAGCGGCCATGACGCTCATCATCAGAACTATTGTGGTTTTCACCCGTGCACCATGCCTCGCATTTGCATCGGCTGAAGGAACGTCCAAATGCCTGCCGCATACAGCAGTGTCGCGAGCGCCGCCCAGGGGGCGAGCAGCAGTAAGCCATCCTGAACACGGTTTGTACAGCCACGGGCGATGCGCCAGCCCGAGTACAAAGACAAAAGAACACCCGCGTCCAGCAGTACCATCTGGATCGAAAGCATGACCTCCGGAGCAAAGAGTGGACTGGACGCCGACCAGAACGGCGTCCCGAGCCACTGTATACCCAGGTCGCCGGCAGCCCGCTGTACAACCGGCCATCCGGTGCTCCAGGCAGTGGACCAGTGAAAAAGCACATGGGCGCCCCACATCGCCAGACCTACCGGTAACAATGCCAGCGAGAAACGGCAAAAGAGCTCCCGTGCCGGTGTCGCGATGTGGGCCAAGGCCCGGCCGGTGAACGTCGCGACTCCTATCGAAAGCCCCGCCAATGCCAGGACGGTCAGGAAGAAGAAACTAGTGATGGGCAATGTTGAGACCATTGAGAAGCGTTCGTTCAGGTGGTCTCGCCAAGCGGCCACGGGAGCCACCATCGCCGCCGCGCTCAGGAATGCCGAAAAGACCAGCACGAGGGCTAGCGCCGCTATATCCGCGCGGCGTGAGAACCGTCCCAGCGAAGAGCGCGCCGGGTCTCTCGCAAGATCGCTTCCGGGAGCGAGCGCCAAAATTCCGATGTTGTCGTGCGGACATGCCTTCACGCAATCGAGGCAAAACGTGCAGTCCATGTTTCCCACTTTGCGAGGGAGAAACAGTTGAAGTTCGCATCCACGATTACGTTCATTGCCCCGGCTGCAATCGTGAGTCGCACAGGCCGTGCAGGCATCCCGGCTGCGGATTGTGATCTCGAGGGGCGACACGAGTGAGCTCACGAAGTTGAACTGCCCGATGGGGCAGACATACTTGCAGAAGCTCGCGCCGCGGAATACCGTGTCCACCGCGAAGGCGGCTGCGAAATAACCTACAAGGATCCAAGCGGTGAGTTGGGGACGATCCCAGATGTCGAAAGCTTCATAGGCCCAGAAAAACAGGATGAGCAGGCCCACGGCGAGCCACTTCGTGCGAAGGCAGCGCGGCCAGCGCCGGGTTGCCAGCCCGAGCCTGCGCCCCAGTTCGCGCGGCAGCGTGAAGGGGCAAGCCATGCAGAAGAAATTCCCGGCAGCCAGGAGGACCACCACGACAACCGCACGGGCGTATGTCCATGGGAGAACCCCGGCAAGATTCATCGGGGCCATCGGGTGACCAAAGAAGCCGTCCATGATAATCGCCACGGCAATTACCAACAGGATCACCTGCAGCGCACGGCGTCCGTGGCGGGCGCGAAGCAGGGGACCGGCGATCGGTGCGCGCAAGAGATCAAATTGAGGGCGCGCTGAGGGCCGCCACTGTAGAGTCCTGAGAGATTCACCACGAATAGACTTTGATGGATCGAGCAGCCGTACCGTGATCATCACCGCAGCGCCAAGTAGAACGAAAGAGCCGAAAACCCACATGATGGCGCCCGCGGTAACTTGATCGCTGAGTTCGGACATCCCAAAGAGTCGGGGTACGGTGGCATACGCCGGGTAGAGGGGCCGATCGGAAAAGCAGAGGACGGCGGCAAGAGCGGTGGTGACTAAGTCACCGCACAACAGGTAGGCAGGAATTATCCACCGATGCCATCGCGCGGTGACTGGCCAAGGCTGCACGACGGGCCACCAGAAGAGCAGAGACGTTCCCAACAGACAGGCGTGCTCAAGATCGTGCCAGCCCGGAGAAGCAAGGGCAAGGTCGTAGGCTGCCGGAATATGCCAGCCGAGCAGCGCAACGGCAGCGGCGAACCAGCAGAAAGCGGGGTGGGTCACCAAGCGTCCGAAGCGTTGGAGAAGACGCCAGGAGAGAAACGGCCCAAACGCGTCGCGGGACGCCCATCGCGGCAAACCGCGAAGCAGAAGATTCTGAGGGGAACCGAGCAATATTAGTGGCGGCGCCACAACCATGATCAACAGGTGCTGGATCATGTGAGCGGTGAGCAGGAAGTTTCCGAAAGCGTCCAGGGGGGAGGCAATGGCCAGCCAAAGTGATGTCAAGCCTGCGAGGAAGCAAGCAAGCCGCCAATCGGGCAGCAAGGTTGAGCGAAGGTAAGCAAGACCCCTCCAGCCCCTGACGTACAGGATCGCGGCGAGCAGGACGCCCACCGTCGCCCAGAAGGGAACGGACCACGAAGTGAGCGCTGCCCGGGCAACGGGTGACATGATGGCGTTCAGTGCTTCACGGGAGATATTTCACTACCGGCATCTGCTCCGAACGCGACTTCGCTGGAAGCGTCGCGGGCCGGCGCCTGTCCTGCCGGATGCAGCGTTTCGAGGAACGCCACGAGGGCCGTAGTTTCCGGCGGGCTTAGGTTCTTTCCGTAGGCCGGCATGTTACCGCCACCCTGAATCACCTGGCGGATCAATTGACCGGGCGTCAGGCGCACGGCAACGGTATCGAGCGCCGGTCCGCGCCTGCCTCCAATGCCGTCGAGCGAATGGCAGTTGTGGCACTGTTTCGCCTGAAGAACCAGCGCGCCGCGGCGTTCCAGGGCAGTGCGCTTCACAAGATATCGGGACGGGATGGGGTCGCCGCTCCAGGCGTCCATCACCGGACTCCATGGCGTATGCTGGCCCAATTGCGTTAATGCTCCGAGAGTTACCGCGGTGAGTAAGATCGTAAGTACGGCAACGGGTCTCCGCCTCCAGCTCTTCTCCCCTTCACCCGCGAAAAATGGAAGGCCGAGCAACAGTGCGATGGCGATTACGGGCCCGATCATCAGTAGAGGGGTTTCGGCGGCAGGCGGAAGGAATGAGAGCACGGCATAGAGCCACAGGAAGAAGAAATCGGGACGCGGAGCGGTCTGAATAATCGTCGGGTCCGGCTGACCACCCGGCCCGAAGGGTCCGAAAAGGGCCGCGCAGGCGGCGATCGCAAGCAGGATGACGCCGGAAAAAACGATATCCTTCCATACCGCGCATGGCACAAAGGGTTCGCCGTCTCGATGCACCAACTCGGCATAGTCCCGCAGATAGGTTTCGCGTCGAACAATGCGGCCGGGCATGGGCCACTCGTTGATGCCGAGTTTCAGCACCAGAAGGACATGCAACGTGACGAAGACGATCAATAGTCCCGGAATTACGAAAACATGCATCGCGAAGAATCGCGAGAGAGTTGCACCGGCAATGATCGGACCGCCCAACACCAGCATCACCAGCCAGGGTCCAACTACGGGAACGCGGCTCACAATCGACGCTCCGATTCCCAGGCCCCAATAGGCGTCCTGGTCGAACCGCATCACCTGCCCCGTAAAGCCCATGGCCAGTGTCACCAGGAGGAGGAAGACGCCGAGTATCCAGGTCAATTCACGCGGATACTTGTAGGCGCCGAAGAGGAAGACCTGAGTCATGTGGACCAGGACAATGGCGATCATGAAGTTCGAACCCCAGCCATGCAGGGCTCTAATGAACCACCCCAGAGAGATGCTGTGATTGAGAGTTTGCAGGCTGTTCCAAGCCTCTCCCGCGGAAGGGACGTAAATGAGCGCAAGAAGAATTCCGGTGACAATCTGAAGCAGGAAAACGGTGAGCGCGGCGCTGCCGAATACGTACAGCCAACTTGCCGAATTGCGGGGCACAGGGTGCGTAACCGTTTCGCGAATTGACGCGCCCAGCTTGAGGCGATGGTCGAGCCAGGCACCGACCTTCCCGATCAGCCGCACGGAGGCTTCACCCCGTTCGCATTCGCGGATGGGCTCCCGGTAGTCGGCATTTCGCCGCCCTTGATGAGGAGTTTCCCGTCCTCGATACGGTAGCGGTACTGGAACAAACCGCGCGGAGGCGGACCGGCTGCATTGGAACCATCGGAATAGTACACACCGCCGTGGCACGGACACATGAACAGGTTGGACTGCGGGAACCAGCGCACAGGACATCCCAGGTGCGCGCAATTGATCGCAAAGACCTGGAAATTCTGCCCGTCGAGGTTTCTGACCCAGCAGGGAATATCTGCGGTTTGGCCATCCCAGGAGTCGGCAATGGGATTCCGAAAAGTCGCGAGCCGGGTCTGGCTTACGGGAAACTGTTCCAGTCCGCCAAGCGTGAACCACGACTCATAACCTGGTTTCCGCCCGCGTGTAATAGGTGACATCAGATAACGCAGGATGGGCACGGACAGAATCGCACCAGCGATTCCGTTGAATACGAGCCCAAGCTTGGCGAGCAGAGCGCGTCTTGACGTTCCGGTTAATGAGGTCATGGGAATACTCTCGTTGCGGTGCCCACGGAAGGGTTGAGGTGCGGTAGGCCTGGAAATTGCGGCCGCTGCGCCGCCAGCCAGGCGACAACGTTGGAGATGTCCTCTGAAGACATGGCTTTGCCTGGGACATTATTCCGCCAGTCCGGCGCACCCAGTTCGGGGCGCCCAATAATCACGACAGTTCTAAGATTCTGATTACTCACCAGCGCAAGGTATGAGCCATCGACAATGGAACTGCCCTTACTGCCTCCGCGGCCATCAGGGCCGTGGCAGGCCGAGCAGTACGTCGTATAAACTTCAGCCCCGTGGTGGGGGTCGCCTGGAGCCGGCACACTGTAGGACGGGAGAATCTCGCCGCGGAGAACGTCGGGCTGCGCCCAGGAGCGGATGCCACCCACGATGGCATCGATCTGTTGGTTGGTCAGCATGCCGCCCGCGCTCTGTGCGAAGGCAGGCATCGGGGTGCCGGGCACGCCAATTGCGGCGGTGCGGCGAATCACGGCATCGTCGGCGATCGCGAGGAAGACGGGATCGCTGAGAGGGATCGCCGCTCCGCCCTTGCCGCCACGGCCGTGACATCCCGAGCAGTTCCGCGCGTATAGCGTCTTGAAGTCCAGAATCTGGTCGGGTGGGATCACGAGCGAACCCACGGCCGGTCGGCCTGGAGAATGGTCGCAGGCGGCGCAGAGTATGCCGGCGAAGATCGCGAAAACAGGAATGATGGACCGGCGGCTCATTGGCGTGAGTCTTCTCCGTTCCTTTCGTCCATGGCGCCGGGGGTCTCAAAACCTGCGCGAATAGCGAAGGGAAGGTGCTGCCAGGTGCGTACACGTTGTTGCCTTGAGACGACGATTCCCGCAACAATGCCGAAACCCACCTGGGTTACGACAAACCAGGGCCAGTTAATTCGATTGCCGAGAACCGGGTCCAGGAACTCCACAAGGCTATGGATCAGGCCCGACCACAAGACGGGTGCGATCACACCGCCCAACAGAATCGGGCGGCGCGGAAACATGGGAAGCATGGCGCCATAAAGAAGTCCGACGAGAAGCGATGTGACGAAGTGGATGATGGTGGCGACAATCAGAAGGGCCGGTTGAAAGATGGCAAGTTGAGCAGCCGTGGTCACCTCGCCCGGAAAGAAGCCGGCCGCCAGAAGGTTGATGGGGTACCAGATGCTATGCTGGCCGACCAGTCCATACGCCATTGCCAGGACAGCCATGGCGACGCTGCCCGCTACGCCGCCTTTCACCCCCGCCGAGATCGGATAAGTCTCAAGGGGAAGGCGTGCCCGGTGCAGATCCTGCGTAATCCAGTTTGCCCGGGCAACGATGGGACGACTGGTGAAGACATGCTGCGGCTCCTCCAACACCGGCACGGGTTCCTGTTTCTCCTGTGGCAGGACGTCACGAAACCAGCCAGCATAACCGCAGAGGGCCAGTATCGCACCCAGAATACTCACAGATGCCGTCGTGAGCATTCCCGCGAACACCAGTGTGATGCCGAATGCGAGGACGATCGGCCAGGCCGTCGGCGCGGGCATTTCCACGGTGTTTGGTGCTTCGTCGAGCCGCTTCGCCGGTGGTTCCAGGATCATATTCCGGTCCTCTACTATCGCCCCACGACGTAAACGACGGTGAAGACGACTACCCACACCGCGTCCACGAAATGCCAGTAGAGAGACAACACGTCAAGGCGATAGGTGTGCTCCGTTCCGACTTGTCCCAATAAGGTGAATGCCAAAACCGTGGAGAGTAAGATCAGGCCCACGATCACGTGGAAGCCATGCAGACCGACTAATGAATAGTAAGTTGTGCCGAACAGGTTGGTACGGATGGTCAACCCCTCTTCGAAAATCAGCCGGTGCCATTCGCGCGCTGTGCCGTATAGAAAAGCGGCCCCTAGCGCAACCGTCCCGAACCACCAGTTGCGGAAGGTTCTGATGCTACCCTGCCGGACCGCTCTGATCGCGAAGTGAATCGTCAGACTGCTCGAAAGTAAGCAAATCGTATAAAAGACAGGAATCCGCAGAACGTCTTTCGGCATAGGCCCCGTGAGGCTCTTACCGGAATAGAAGAGATACGCGACGACGAAAATAATGAAGATAGCGGACTCGGCGGCGATGAGAGAGACCATTCCCACGCGTCCGCGGGAGGGAAGTTCCCACCGGAGATCCGTCCCGGGAATGGTCATTGGCGTGGCGCTCATTTACCCTATCCTCACTGCTCGTACCGCCAGTCCGGATCCTCCGGGTGCTTGAGATCCCAGAGCGGCCGGCGGCTTCTGACCGATGGAATCAACGCGAAGTTATAGGCTGGAGGCGGCGAGGCAGTGGACCACTCGAGCGTCCAGGCGTCCCAAGGATCGCTCCCTGCACTCTTGCCTTTGAAGTAGGACGACAGCAAATTGCCAACGAATACCAGTATGCCGGCGGCCTGAAAGACCACACCGATGGTTGCCAGGAGATTCCAGATGTCCCAACCGCGCCCGGGTTCGTAGGTGTAGACTCTGCGGGGCATGCCGAGTATTCCGGGGATGTGAAGGCTATCGAACGTGAGGTGGAACCCGATGACGAACAGTACGAAGTGCAACCTGCCGAGCGTCTCGCTGTACATCTTTCCCGACATCTTCGGAAACCAATAGTAGAAGGCGCCGAAGAGCGCAAACAGGATGCCGCCAACAATGACATAGTGGAAATGCGCCACCACAAAGTAGGAGTTTCCAAGTTGCCAGTCGAAAGGCGCCGAACTCAACATGACACCAGTGAGACCGGCGATGAGGAATTGGAAAAGGAAGCCAATGCAGAACAGCATCGGTGTCTTGAAGTGAATCTTCCCTCCCCACATGGTTGCCAGCCAGTTGAAGATCTTAATGCCGGTCGGGACGGCGATGGCCATGGTCGACAGCACGAAGAACGTATTCGCGTTGGAGCTCAATCCCACGGTGAACATATGATGGGCCCAAACGCTCACGCTTACGAACCCGATCGCCAGGGTGGCGGCCACCATGATCGGATAGCCGAAAATGGCCTTCCTCGAAAATACCGGGATGATTTCGGAAACGAAGGCAAAGGCAGGGATCACCAGAATGTATACCTCCGGATGGCCGAAGATCCAGAAGAAGTGCATCCACAGTACAGCGGAGCCCCCAGCCTGCGTGTCGAAGAAGTGGGCGCCCAGGTAGCGATCGAGCAGGAGCATGATCTGCGCAGCCGTCAGCGGGCCGATCGCGATCAAGACCAGAGCGGCCATCACGAGATTCATCCATGCCAGCAACGGCATTTTTTCGAGCGTCATCCCCGGACACCGCAGGCACAGAATCGTGGACACCAGGTTGACTGCTCCCCCGATGCTGCCGATACCGGAAATCAGAACTGCGAGGATCCAGAAATCGGTGCTGTGCCCGTGTGAAAAAGTCTGAGACGTCAAGGGCGCGTAAGCGAACCATCCCACGTCGGGAGCGTTGCCCGCACCATAAAGGCCGTATGCCCCCACCAGGCTGAAATAGAGGAGGCAGCCTCCGAAGGCTGTCATCCAAAAGCTGAAAGCGTTCAAGCGGGGGAACGCCATGTCGCGCGCCCCAAGCATCAGCGGGAGCAGGTAATTGGCGAAGCCGAATATGATCGGCATGGCCACGAAGAAGATCATCGTGGTGCCATGCATGGTGAACATCCGGTTGAAGACCTGGGGAGAGACAAACTGGTTGTGCGGCACGATGAGCTGAATTCGCATGATCGTGGCTTCGATCCCCCCGATCACAAGAAACACCAACGCGTAGAGAATGTACATGATGCCCAAACGCTTGTGATCAACGGTGGTGATCCATCCGTGAAGCCTGCTAACCAGCGCGGGCGGCGCGGGCTCCGTGGGCTGCATCGCATCAATCACATTCGATGTCAGACGTTCGCTCACCGAAGTGTCTCCAGATATGCTGTTACCGCGCTTATCTCCTGATCGCCCAAGTCCATCGCCGGCATCTTGCACCCGGGTTTCAAGGCGGCGGGGTTTCGAATCCACCGCCGGAGGTTCTCCGGCGTGTTCGGCACTACTCCGGACGCAATCGTGTCCCGGCTCATCAGGTGGGTCAGATCCGGGCCGAAGCGCCCATGGGCCGTCGTGCCTGTCACGGTATGGCAGTTGATGCAGGCCGTGGTCTCGAAGATCTTCCGCCCCGCGTACGCGGCCTCGTCAGAGTGCGCCGGTTGGCTTTGTTCCTGAATCCAGTGGACGAACTCGTCGTGGGTCTGGACATACACACGCAAGAGCATCTTGGCGTGCTGCGTTCCGCAATACTGCGCGCACTGTCCCAGGTAGAGTCCGGCCTCGTGGGGATCAATCCACGTTGTATTGACTCGATTGGGAATCAAATCTGTTTTGCCGGCAAGGCGAGGAACCCAAAAGCTGTGAGGGGTGTCGGCGGAAGCCAGTGTGATAAAGGTCGGGGTCGGGTGCTCCGGGTCGCTCAGAGGCACGTGCAACTCATTGGCCGTCACCACGTTAAACCCGGGATAACGGAACTCCCACCAAAACTGATGACCGACGGCGACCACTTCGATAGAGTTTGCCGGCCGTGAAGGCTTCTGTATTCCGGCGATCACTCGCGCCGTCGCCATGAACAACGTCACCACGATCAGAATCGGAATCACTGTCCAGGCAAGTTCCACTTGATTGCTGCCATAAATCTGTGGCGGCTCGCGGCCATCATCGCCGGTGCGCTTTCGAAATCGTACGAGTGAGTAGACCAACAGGCTGAACACGGCCGCGAATATGACCGCGGTCACAGCAAGTACGAAGACGGAAAGTTCAAAGATCGAATTGGCCGGTGTCGAGACGGGTGAGAAGATGGTCGTTGGACTCAGTGCCGGACGCGCAGTCTCTGCGGAGGAAGCATTCGTAAGGAAGAGCACGCCGAGCGCAGCCCAAAAGCACGCGGCTTCCGGCCGACGAGAAATGCACAGCGATTTCCCCCTTTGCTGCATTGCAGACCCTGACTGGGGTGATGAAGCGGTGCGGACCAGAGTTTTAGAAAACTTTCGCCGAGGAAGGAATTGCTGACGTTATACGCGAGCCTTAGGCCCGGAGACAACCACAAGGAGCGCGACCATTAGCATGGCGGCGGCCGCCAGCGAGCCAACCGCGTAGATGAATCCAAGCGGGCGCCCGGTGAGATCTCGCAGAGGGCCCACTCCAAAGGCGGCCACTCCGTAACCGGCTTGGTAAAAGGCGACCAGTTCTCCCGACATCGTGGCTGCAAGCCGCGGAAACTCCTGCCCGCTGAGACTGATGCACAACGGGAAAAAGGCCGAACACCCCAGACCTGCCAGGCCGAAGGCAATAATGCCGCCGGCTTCACTGCGCACGTGTAAGATCCCTTGGAACGCGACCATCAACAGTACGGGCAGGCCTGCGTAGATCCAGCGTACCGTCGTCTTGGAGGGAAGGCCGGCGAAGAGAATTCGTCCAAGGGTCACCATTGTCCAGAAGGCTGTGAGTGCGAAAGATGCTCCTCCTGCGGAAACGCCGCGTTCTCCCGTGAGATAGGGTCCGGACCAGTTGCCGTTGAGCGTCTCGGCAATTCCATAGAGCAGAACCGCGGCGGCAAATAGCCAGAACCGGGGTGGAAGGCGCGAAGGCTTTGCCGCACCCGCGGCGCGGACCGCCGACGCCACGAGCGGCTGTCGGGCACTGAACACGAGCAATCCTGACAGGGCAGCCGCTACCGTCAGGGGCAGAAGCCACCACGCACCCAGAGCCGTGAAGATGGCGACCAGGAGCGGCGCGAGGGCGGTACCGGCGCCAAGTAGCGCGTTGAGGGAAAGCACAGCGCGGTCCTCTCGGCCAGGGGAAAACTCCTCCGCGAGGGTGTTCAAGGCCATGACCACCGTGCCGAAACCGAAACCCAGGCATCCCGTGGCGACCAGCAGAATGCCATAGGCCACTCCCGGGGCGCCCTGCAACAGGCGGCTGAGCGCGAGCAAGATCATCGCAAGCAAGTCCGCGCTCATCCCCGCACGGAGCACACGCTTGAGGGTCCAGCGGCGGGCCATGCCTGGCCCCAGGGCGGAAGCGGCGATCGCCAGAATGACCTGCGGGATAAACATCATCCCGTAGCGGGATGCGCTGAAACCGAAGCCGTCGGGGTTGGTGAAGATGGAACTGGCCGCCGGAAATGTAACCAGCGCCAACCCCTGGACCAGCCCTGTCGCGTAGACCAGGACGACCTCGGTTCGACGTGGCATGAACCGCGCTATCTCAATCGCCCGGCGATGTGTTCACCCACGCGAATCGCGTTCGCCATTGCCGTAAGCGATGGGTTCACCGCACCGATGCTGACGAAGAAACTGGTGTCGACGACATACAGATTGTCGAGTTCATGAGCTTTACAGTTGACATCGAGGACCGAGTTTGCAGGATCCCTGCCGAAGCGGCAGGTGCCTGCCTGATGAGCCACGCCGGCGATAGGGACTTCCGTCTTGAGAAAGGCATTCCGAGGAATCAAATAGTCCGGACGCATGCCCAAGTGCTGCAGCATGGATTTCAACTTATCGTAAAGCTTCTGTTTGGGCGTCTGGTTGTTTGGTGTGTAGGTTAGGGTGATATTTCCCTGTTTGTCCGCGCTTACCCGGTTGTCCGGATTAGGCAGATCCTCGGTGGAGAGCCAGAAGTCCACTGCGTGCCGGGCGATATCATCCAGTAACCCGAGGGGAGCGAGCGCCGTCTCAAGCGGCTTCTCGCCTTTGTACATCTCCCCCACCGACTTACCCACCATCTGGATGTTTCCCATCGGAAAATCGAATCCATCCATCCCAAAGTAGAAATCGTTCACCGCGATGGTCTTCTGGAAAAACGTGAGGTTTGGCTCCCTGGAAATCGCCAGGACGGCCATACTGTTGTGGTACATGTAATTGCGCCCCACCTGGTCTGAACCGTTGGCGAGACCGTTGGGGTGCTTTTCGTTGGCGGACATCAGCAACAGCTTCGCCGAATTGGCGGCGCCGCAGGAGACTACGACAATATCCCCGCGAAATGTCTCCAGTTCCCCATCACGTTCCACCACGACTTCCTTCACGGAACTGCCGCCGATATCCGTGATGAGTTTGAGGACTTTGGAATTCCGTAGCAGCGTTACGTTCGGAAACTGCAGGGCGGGACGCACGCCCAGCACTTCGGCGTCGGCCTTGGCATGAACCAGGCAGGGAAACCCATCGCAGGTTTGGCAGCGGATGCACTTGCTGTTGGCCATGTCCTGTTCATTGAGCATGATTCCGCAGGGGGCTGAAAACGGGTGAAAGCCGGCAGCTGTCAAATCGTCGAGCAGTTGTTGGATGCGCGGCTCATGGGACACGGGCGGATAGGGATATGGCGCGCTCGCGTAGGGTTCGGTCGGGTCCACGCCGCGCAGCCCGTGCACCTGGTACATCTGCTCGGCCTTGGTGTAGAAGGGCTCCATTTCCTCGTAGGTGATGGGCCATGCCGGCGAGATGCCGTCGAATTCGCGAAGCTCTCCAAAATCCTCGCGGCGCAAGCGGTACAACGCTGCGCCATACATCTTCGTGGCGCCGCCAACAAAATAGTGGACCTGTGGCTGGAATGCCTGTCCGCCGGAGTCGTACCAGGTATCCGGGGAAACATAGCGGTTGTCCACAAAGACAGCCTTCGCATCCCAGTTGAGTGCCTCGCGTTTCAGCCAGTCGCCGCGCTCGAGAATCAGGATCCGCTTTCCGGTCGGAGCCAGTCGGCAAGCCAGGGTACCTCCCCCGGCGCCGCTCCCGATAATAATGACATCGTAATTGGCAGGCATCAATCACAGGCCCGGGCTGTTCTGCATGAGGCCGCCATCGGCGAATACCGTGGTGGCTGTGATGTAGTTCGCACCGCCCCCGGCCAGCAGCGCAACCACGCTGGCGATCTCCGCCGGCTGAGCCATTCGTCCCAGCGGTATGGCCGCGTTCAACTTCGCCATGTCGGCTGGATTCGCCATGGTCGCAAGGTTGATCGGGGAGGCCACCGCTCCGGGGCCAACCCCAACCACCAGGATGTTGTGCGGCGCGAGTTCGACGCCCGCGGTTCGCGTCAGCATCCGCATGCCGCCCTTGGACAGACAATACGCAGTGTTGCCGGGCATGGGCCAATCTTCGTGCACCGACGTTATGTTGATGATCCGTCCGCCGCCGCCCTGCTTGATCATTTGTTTGGCCGCAATCTGGGTCCCGAAGAAGGCGCTCTTCAGATTGATATTCAGCACCTTCTCATATTGCTCCTCGGTGGTATCGAGCACGGAGGTACGCGTCTCGACTCCGGCGTTGTTCACCATGATATCCAGCCGGCCAAATGCTTTCACGGCTGCGGCAATGAGACGCTCCAGGTCCGCGACGTTGCTTACGTCCGCATCCACGCCAAGGGCTTTATCACCCAGCAAGGCGACCTGCCTTTCGACCTCGTCGGCCGCCTCCGGATGCGAGATGTAGTCGACAACGATGTTCGCACCTTGCCTGGCGAGTTCGAGCACAATCGCCTTACCGATTCCGCTGTTTCCCCCGGTGACAATGGCGACTTTGTTCTTCAATAGCATCAATGCTCCTGTAAATTATCGGGCGGTCTTTACAGCCGGAGCGGTACTGGAGCTGCCGGCCTCCGTGCTTTCATCCCAGTCGATGCGACACAAGTCATTTCGATCCAAAACCTGAATCGGCCGGGACCTGTTGAAATAGGTCCACGCCCAATTGACGAATGCCTCGATCCTCTGCCTGACGCCCGACATCAGCAGGGCGTGTACACCCAACCACGCTGCGAACGCGATGGGCCCGTCGAGTTCATGGCGCTTCTTGCCGACCTCCGCCACGGCCGCGTCGCGTCCGATCATCGCCATGATTCCCCTATCGTGATAGTCAAACGCAGTCCGCTCTTCCCCGGCGATCTCGGCCAGAATGTTCTTTGCGGTCCACTCCCCGCACTGCTGCGCAACCGAAGCCAGTTGCGGCATGGACGGACCCTTCGCGCAGGGAATGTTCGCGAAGTCGCCCAGAACGTAAACGCCGGGGAATCCCTCCACGGTGAGATCCGGCCGCACTTCGATCCGGCCGCCATGCCCCTGCGGTAGCCCTGAATGTGCCGCCAAAGGCGACGCCATCAGTCCTCCGGCCCAGACCACCGTGCGCGTTTGAATCGATGTACCGTCGGAAAGCAGAACATGATCGGGGGCCACCGCTTTCGCCGAAATGCCTAACCGTATGTCCACTCCCTTCCGCCGCAGAGTCCGGGCGGCGTAAGCGTGGGCCTTATCGGAAAACGTCGCAAGAAGTGAGTTCCCGTGATCCACCAAATAGACCTGTGCTCTACTTGCGGCAAGGTCGGGGTACTCATCCATCATGGCCCCGTGAATCATATCCGCCAGCGCCCCTGCCAACTCCGTTCCCGTCGGTCCGCCGCCAACGATCACGAAATTCAGCGCGCCCCGCTCCAGTAGCTTCGGATCGCGGTCCGCGTCTTCAAAAACGGTCAGGATCCGCGAGCGCAGCCGCTGGGCCTCTCCCACCGCGTAAAGTGGAAAGGCGTTCTCCGACGCCCCTGTGGTGCCGAAAAAATTCGCCTGCGACCCCGCCGCCAGTACCAGGAAATCGCCCTGGTAGTTCTCGCCTCGCCCGGTCGTGACCGTTCGGGTCGCGGGGTTGGCGACGGTCACCTCACCCATTTTCACGTCTACGTTGGGATGGCCGTGAAGGGCCTGACGAAGCGAGGTCGCAACGTCGCCGGTGCCCAACTCCGAAGTGGCCAGTTGATACAGCAACGGCTGGAACTGGTGGAAGTTGTTCTTATCGATGAGAGTGACGCAAACTTTTTCGCTCTTGGCCAACTTACGCGCGCAAGCGAGTCCGGCAAAACCTCCGCCGACGATCACCACGTGCTTCTTCGAACTGTTGCTAATCACTACCTGACCTCCTACCGTCAGCTCCGAATCTTATATCCCGCGCGCGGCTGCAGCAACTTCGCAACCACTCCGGTCCAACCGGTCTGATGGGATGCTCCCACGCCCCTGCCTTTGTCGCCATCAAAGTATTCGTAGAAATTGATGTAATCTCGAAACCGGCTATCGCGCTGCAGTTTCGGATAGAGCGCGTATACCTGACGCTCACCCGCGGAGTTCTTCAGGAATATGCTGGAGAGGCGGTTACTAAGTTCCTCGGCGACCTGATCGATCGTGAGATATCGGCCCGAGCCGGTTGGACATTCGATTTTGAAGTCATCCCCGTAATAGTGGTGAAACTTTTGAAGCGACTCGATGATCAGGAAGTTGACTGGAAACCAAATGGGTCCGCGCCAATTCGAGTTGCCTCCGAACGCACGGGAACGCGACTCTCCCGGTTCGTACGCCAGGGTGAGCGCGCGGCCTTCAAACCAATATGTGTATGGGTGCTTCAGGTGATAGCGGGAAACCGCCCGCACGCCGTAACCTCCAAGAAACTCCTCGGGGTCCAGCATCCTCTTCAAAACGGCCTTCATACGGTGGCCGCGGAGCAGGGAAAGAAGTCTTCGTTCCCCGGCTCCCGGCACGTTCCAGTGCGAGACCAGACCCGCCAGGTCCGGCCGGTGATGCAGAAACCAATCCATTCGCTGCGAAAAGTCCGGTGTCTTCAACAGCAGAGCAGGCTCTAACGTTTCCACGGCGAACAGCGGTACCAGGCCAACCATGGATCGTACCGTCAGCGGAACTATCCGGCCGTCGGGTAAGTTCAGCATACTGTCGAAAAAGCCATCCTCTTCATTCCAGAGTCCGGTGCCATGGTTTCCCATGTTTGTCATGGCCTGCGCGATGTAGAGGAAGTGCTCGAAGAACTTAGTCGCGAGATCCTCGTAGGCATGGTCGTGAACCGCCAACTCCAGGGACATTCTCATCAGGTTCAGGGCGAACATTGCCATCCAGCTGGTGCCGTCCGCCTGGCTGAGGTTGCCTCCCGTCGGCAGAGGCTCGCTTCGGTCGAATACGGTGATGTTGTCCAACCCGAGGAATCCGCCCTGGAAGAGGTTTCGGCCTCCAGCGTCCTCTCGGTTTACCCACCAGGTGAAAGTCAGCAACTGCTTTTGCAGGATTCGTTTCAGGAAATCCAGATCGCCTGAGTCTTGCGGATCCTTTTGACGCCGCTGTTTCCGGTCGATCTCGAATACCCTCCACGCGGCCCAGGCATGAACCGGCGGATTCGCATCACCGAAATTCCATTCGTATGCCGGCAGTTGTCCATTGGGATGCATGAACCATGGCTCGCCGAGTAGAAGCAATTGCTGCTTCGCGAAATCGGCGTCGATCAGTGCGAACGTCACCGCTTGGAAAGCCAGATCCCAGGCGGCGAACCACGGATACTCCCACTTATCCGGCATGGAGAACACATTGCGGCTGTTGAAATGCATCCAATCCGAGTTGCGCCCGTGGGTACGGGCAGCGGGCGGCGATGGTTGCGCCGGATCTCCCTTTAGCCAGGTGCGGACTTCATAGTTGTAGAATTGCTTGCTCCAGATCATTCCGGCGAAAGCCTGCCGCTGAACGAGCCGCGCGTCTTGGTTGGGCTGATTCTGCTGAAGGTCGGCATAATACTCGTCGGCTTCGCGCACACGGGCGGCCGCCAGATCCGCAAAGTCTACAAAGGGCTGAGCCTGGCGCCGGGCGGAAAGTCGCAAGCGAATCTGTGCAGTCCCGCCTCCCGCCAACTGTTGGACATGATGCACCGCCGCCTTTGTGCCACTCCGCAGAGGATTCACCGCTGCGCGGTTGCCCCGCACCAGATATTCATGGAAGGCGTCCTTGAAGTAGCCCGCCGCCTTCACCCCGTAGAGCCGTTCCACATTGGTTTCGTTGTCACAGAACAGAAGCTCGTGCTCTGGCTCCGCATAAAGGTTGTACGCCCCGAGTGAAGCACGCTGCACCGCGATGGATCCGTCGGCCTGTGCAACCAGGGAAGGTCTTTCACTCCCGGCGGCCCACGACCAGGTGTTGCGGAAGAAGAGTTGCGGGAGCACGTGGAGCGTGGCCTCCTCCGGCCCCCGGTTGTGAACGGAGATCTGTATCAGGATGTCGTCCGGAGCCGCTTTGAAATACTCCACGAAGACGTCCCAGTAGCGATCGCCATCGAACGCGGCGGTATCGATTAGCTCATACTCGTTGTCCTGTAAGCCGCGTCTGGCATTCTCCTCCACCAGCCGCGCATACGGAAATTCGCACTGCGGATACTTGTAGAGCATCTTGAGATACGAATGAGACGGCGTCGCGTCGAGGTAGTAGTAGAGTTCCTTCACGTCCTCGCCGTGGTTGCCCTCCGCGTTGCCCAAGCCGAACAATCGCTCCTTCAGGATCGGGTCCCTGCCGTTCCAAAGCGCCAGCGCGAAGCACAGGATCTGGTCCTGGTCACAGATGCCGGCCAATCCGTCCTCGCCCCACCGATAGGCCCGGCTTCGCGCCTGGTCGTGAGTCAAGTAGTCCCAGGCGGTTCCATTTGCGGAGTAATCCTCGCGCACCGTTCCCCACTGCCGTTCGCTGACGTAGGGTCCCCACAGCTTCCAGGAGGGCCCGCCGCTCTTCGCGGCTTCTTTCAGTCTTTGTTCTTCCGCTGTCATGGAGAGGAATAGGACCTGGCTGGGGAACGGCGCCGCCCGTACATGAGAGAGTGCGCTCGCCGGGAAAAAACCGGACAGGCCGATCCGTCACCTACCGCGATGAAGGTTATTCACTCCTGGACTCAGTTAATTTGGCGCCGGATTCAAGACTGGCGGCAAGCCCACAGCAACGTGGTTGAAATGACTTTCGGAATAACCGGCGAGAGCACGCCTACGCCGGCAGGATTGGGTACGTCAAAACCCCGGAAAGTCGCGACCGTGGGCTAGAGT
>CAWBUN010000010.1:0-987191 GCA_963791985.1 uncultured Solibacteraceae bacterium
CCGGTGCGCCAGCGTGCCGGCGAGCAGGCTGCCGAACGGCGCCGCGCCGAAAAAGGCCATCGTGTAATAACTCATTACCCGCGCGCGCTTATCGTCCGGCACCAGCGACTGCAGGATCGTGTTGGCAGACCGCCGCCGCTTGCATCAGGCCGAAGCCGACAAAGACCATCAGTGCCAGCGATAGCCACAACGTATGCGAAAACCCAAAGAGAATCAGCGCCACTCCCAGTATCGCGGCCGCGATCTCGCAGCATGCGCCACAGCCCGTCGGTCGATTTGCGCGGCTACTAGAGAAAGCCCCGACACCAGCGCCCCGATTCCCGAGGCCGTCGTCAGCCAGCCCAGGGTATACGCCCCGCCGTGCAGCACCTCGCCCGGCAAAGACCGGCAGAAGCACCGCGTACGGGAAACCCATCAGGCTCGATCAGCGAAATCAGCAGCAGTATGGCGCGGATCGGCCGGAAGCGTCACGAACGTAGTCCCATCCTTCGCGAAGCTGCTCGAACATGCTGGCCGTGTTGCGGCGTATGTCCAACGGCTTGAGGCGCATCAGCAGTAACGATGCGATCACCGCACAATAACTCACGCCGTCGATCAGGAAGCACCAGCCTTCTCCGGCGGCTCCAATCACTACCCCCGCGATCGCCGGGCCGATCAGCCGTGCACCATTCGCCATGGAGGAATTGATCGCGATGGCATTACTGAGGTCGTTGCGATCGTCCACCATCTGCACCAGGAACGATTGGCGTCCAGGCATGTCGAACGCGTTGATCAAACCCTGCAACGCCGTGAGCGCAATGATTTCCCAGAGGGTAATCACGTGCGCCAGCGTAAGCACGGCCAGGGCGAGCGACTGCACGGCGGCCGCAGCCTGCGTCCACACCAGCAGTTTCCGTCGATCGAGCCGCTCGACCCACACACCCGCAACCGGCCCCAGCGCGAATGAAATAATCTGCCCCGCGAAGCTCACGATGCCCAGTAACAACGCCGAATGGGTCAGCCGATAAACCAGCCAGCTGGTTGCCACGCGCGTCATCCAGGTTCCGATTACCGAGATGCTCTGCCCGGCGAAGAAAAGCTGGAAATTGCGGTGCCGCAGAGCTCGATTCACAATTCCGCCAGCCTTTTGATAATCTCGCCGGCCGCAAACAACGCTTCCTGTTCGTCCTTGTCGAGTTGCCCGATGGCCTCTGCCAGCCATGTCTGTTTCGCATCCCTGGCGCTCTTCCGTACGGCCACACCTTTTGCGGTGAGCATGATATTCACCTGGCGCCCGTCCGTCGGATGCGCTTTCCGCTCGATCAGTCCCCTCTCGTCCAGCGCCGCAATTGTCGTGCCCATCGACTGCGGCCGCATCCCCTCCGCACGTGCCAGCTCCGCTGTCGTCGCGGGCCCCCCCTTATCCAGGCGCGCCATGACCGCGGATTCCGTCAATGAGAGCTCATGCGATGCCGCCGCAGCCCGCATGCGGCGCACCAAAAGCCCAAAGGCCTGGGTAAGTTCCGTGACGTCGCTCTTGCGCATACAATTCCATTAGAGCAGATTAACAGGTAAACTTCCAAGTTTGCCTGCCAAGCTTACCTGCCTACCTTGCTGCCGTTACCGTAAGGGAGCGATCTCCTATTTATCGTTTGCGGCTCGCCGCCCTGTTGGAAGCCGGTGTGGCAGGAACTGGAAGGCAGTTGCAAGTTGTTCCTGGCGCAAGCGTTTTCCAACAAGGCACCGCGCGGGCGCAAGCGCGACTTTGCCGACGCCGAGCGGTTATTAAGGCGGCACGTAGCCGGGGAGTTGATCCTGAGTTTCGTGCCCCAACCCGAACAACGTTTATGGCGTACGCTGACGCGGGGCAAGCATCAGTTGACGCGCGACCGGGTACGCCTGCACAGCCAGGTGGAGGCGCTGCTGGAGGACGCGCGCATCAAGTTGTCGAGTTGTGTGAGCGATCTGCTCGGAGTCAGCAGCCGCCGTATGTTGTACGGTCTGGCGAAAGGCGAGACGGATCCGGCAGTACTGGCGGGGCTGGCCGATCCGGGATTGCGGGCCAGTGCGGAGCAACTGCAGGATGCGCTGAGTGCGGCGGCGACCATGAGTCCACTGCATCGGGAGATCTTAGGTTTGTTTCTAGCGCGGCTGGAGTTGATCGAGAAGCAGATCGAGACGCTGAATGGCTATATTGCCAAGGCGCTACACGGCCATGAGGGCGCCGTGCAACGACTGGCCGAGGTGCCGGGCTTCGGGATCGACTCGGCCCAACAGGTGATCGCCGAAGTAGGGCCCACCGCGGGGACATTTGCCTCGCCGGCCGAACTGGCTTCGTGGGTGGGTGTTTGCCCCGGGCGGGAAGAATCGGCGGAAGTCTCCAAGAACAACCGCAGCCCGATGGGCAACCGAATGATGCGGCGGGTACTCAATCAGGTAGCCAATGCGGCGGTAAAGACGTCCTCATGGACCAGCTCGCCGAATTGCGCGAAGAGGGCCACAAAGCGCTGGTCTTCTCCCAATTCACCAGCCTGCTCGCCATCGTGCGCGACCGCCTGGACGCGGCCGAAGTCCGTTACGAGTACCTCGACGGCGCAACCCGCGACCGCCAGGCGCGCGTCGACACCTTTCAGAACGATCCCGAGTGCACCCTCTTCCTGATCAGCCTGAAGGCCGGCGGCCTGGGCCTGAACCTCACCGCCGCCGAATATGTCTTCCTGCTCGATCCCTGGTGGAATCCGGCGGTGGAGGCGCAGGCCGTCGACCGCGCCCACCGCATCGGCCAGACCCGCCCCGTTTTTGCCTACCGCCTGATCGCTCGCGACACGGTCGAAGAAAAGGTCCTCGAGCTCCAGAAAACCAAGCGCGAACTGGCCGACGCGATCCTCGGCGAAGACAACAGCGTGATCCGCGACCTGAAGCGCGAAGATCTCGAATTGTTATTGTCGTAAGCGACATAACCGGACAAGCTCTGTAAACCCGTGGGGCAGCCAATCCTGGCTGCAGCCGCCTTTCAGCCACGAGACCGCACGAGGCGCGCGATCCAAAGGATCTGAAACTGCGGGCGGGGGTGGGCGGGAGTCGTAGCAAAATGTGAGAAGGCCAGGCGCGGCAAGCTATGGTCGCGTATGCCTTGGTGCCTTGTGCCCGTCTTTCAGCCTGACTTCGATTGCGGCGGTCCATTGTTTGGTGGCGAGCGAAGCTGGGAAACCAGCCCGGCTCGACCCCGTTGGAGAGTTTGTGAAGCGATCGCGAATCGAGCCGAGCGCCTGGTCCATATCAAGCAGGAGAGCCGGAAATGATCAAGCGAAGACTATCCACGTTTGAACGATTGAAGAGCGGAAAGTTGAACCGCAAGCAGCGGAAGGAGTTGATGCGGCGGGTGTTCGCCGGTGATCCGGGATTGGACGTGGTGCATCCGAATGCAGGGGGCATCGACGTGGGCAACGAAAGCCACTATGCGGCGGTGCCGCCGGGACGGGATGCGCAACCGGTACAGGAGTTCGGGTGCTGGACGGCGGACCTGAAACGGATGGCAGAGTGGTTGATCCGCTGCGGGGTGAAGACGGTGGTGATGCAATCGACAGGAGTGTATTGGGTTGCAGTGTACGACGTGTTGCAAAAGTCCGGATTGGAGGTGTGGCTCGTCAACGCCAGAGACACCAGGAACTTGCCGGGACGAAAGAGCGATGTGCAGGAATGCCAGTGGTTGATGAAGCTGCATACGTATGGACTGTTGAGGAACTCGTACCGGCCGCCCGAAGAGATTCGGGCCGTGCGGACGATTTGGCGGTTGCGAGACCGGCACGTGAAAGACGCGAGCCGGGAAATCCAGCATATGCAGAAAGCATTAACCACGATGAATTTGCAACTCGCCAACGTCTTTAGCGACATCAGCGGGGAGAGCGGACAAGCGATCATTCGGGCGATCTTGAAGGGGGAGCGAAATCCGCAAAAGCTGGCTAAGTTGAAAGATTATCGAGCGCGGGCCAGCGAAGAAGAGATCGCCTGTAGCCTGGAGGGCAATTGGCAGGAAGACGTGATTTTCGAATTGCAGCAGAGCGTAGAGCGATATGATTTCTGCCAAGGACAGATCCGTGCGTGCGACCAGCAGTTAAGCAAGTATCTGGCAGCGTTGCCGGACCGGAAAATAGAGCCAGTGGGCGGAACGACAGAGCCAGGCTCGAAGTCAGCGGGCGGCGAAGGCAAAGAAGTCCCGCCGAAGCGCAGGAAGGGGAAACGGAAGCAGTCGCGGGGGAATGAGCCGAAGTTTGACTTAGAGGTAGAACTGACGCGGATCTGCGGAGTGAATTTATGCACCATCGACGGAGTGGGTGTGATGACCGTACAAACTTGGGTTTCCGAGATCGGAACGGATATGAGCCCATGGCCGACGGAAGATCACCTGGTGTCGTGGTTGAAGTTGACGCCCAACAAGCCGATTAGCGGCGGAAAGGTAATCAAGAAAGGACGCAACCCGGACAACCGAACCAAGAACCGGGTAGCGACGGTGCTGCGCACCGCCGCAACGTCGCTGGATGAGAGCCAGAGTTATCTGGGCGCAAGGTACCGTCAGTTGCGTGCCCGCCTAGATCCAGGAAAGGCCGCCAAGGCGATGGCAGCACAACTGGCCCGGCTGATCTACCGCATGCTCACACGGGGGCAGGAATGGGTCGATCGAGGAGCCCAGGAACACGAAAACCGTCGCCGGGATCGCGACAAGCAGTTCTTGCAGCGCAGGGCCGCAGCACTCGGTTACCGCCTGGAGCCGGTCGCCTCATAACCCGGAGAACAAAACACAAGGCGATCGCTGCAGCGAGGGAGCAGTTTCTGGAGAGGCGGCTTCTTCGCCGTGCGCGGCGCCCCTCATCCACGCATTTCAGTTTGCGGCTTGCCGTAGTGCGTGCCAGCCAATCCTGGCTTGAGCCGGCTTCTTCGACATACCGGTGACAACATAATCGTCATCCTGCTTGCCGCACCTGTCGTGAGTGCACCTTACGTGAATCATGGCAGCAATACCAATTCCACAATATCGCCTGAAGCTACCCCAAAGGAAGACACAGCGAAGTGGTCGGCTGATACGGGCGAGCTCCAAGAGAATCCGCAGGCGGGCCTGGCAGCCACAGGCGCCTCGGAGAGGCACCGCCGAATCGCGACTCAAACTCCTGCCAGTCGGCAATGTGAGATGGAGCAAGCGCTGTCTGTATGAGCGAGGCTTGGTGTTCCGGAATGAATAGCGAATACCACTCTCTTATATTTCAGCGCGCGTACGTTGGTGTACAGCTTTCGGAGGTGCTCGTCGGACATGTCGACGATCGGCTCGTACAGGAACGAGTTCGAGTGGATGTTTTCGGCGTCATTAGCGCCACGCGGTCGAATGTTTCTGGCGCCGGATCGCCGCCAATAGACCTACCCGAACTTCTTCGTGAGCACTAGGGTTTGTCGGGCGGTGATGCTTACTGCAAAGGAATGATCGTTGATCTTGTTCAGCATGAACGTCTCGCCAGCTTCCCGGCCGCTCCGCGAGGCTCACCCTTTTGATAGGATGAATGCTTCCTGCGAGGGGGAACCACCCATGAGCACATCGATCTTCGAGATCCGGGTCGAAAACGATGCCTACGACGCCAGCCAGTTGATCGGCGACTGGAACCAGGACCAGGACGCCCGGAAACTGGCGATCGCACGTCCGCCCGACACCTCCGGCGGAGAGACATTCGACCCGAAATTGATCGAGTTGGCAGCGTCCCTCATCGTCAGCGTCACCAGCAGCGTCACCTCCGCCATGGTCGTCGCCAAGCTTCAGGAACTGGCGGCCAGGAGGAAGCTCAAGATACAGGTCGAAGCGCAGCCGGGTGCCGGCGATAAAGCCGAAATCAGCATCGTTCCTAAGCCCTGAATCAGGCCGCCAGCGTGCCAGACGGCCCGTCCCATACCGAAGTCCGCATCGATCTGGTCTGCACGGACAGTAGTGCGGACTCCTCGCGGTTCAGCATTCGCCAAAGCGGCCGGGAAATCGGGACCGCTGCGCTTCAATCCAGGGTCACGTCCGATTTCACGAAGGAACTCGCATGGTACTTCGACGAGCGCGACCGCGTTACCGCCGGCACTCGCGCCCGGGCGAACTGGATCGATCGTGAACTCGATGCGACGGGGATCCGGCTGTTCCAGGAGCTTTTCGAACATCAGGACGACCCGGATTTGGGACGCGCGCTGCTGGATCCGGAGCTTCGTCTCACTGTCACGGGGCCGCCCTCAGTGCAATCGATCCCCTGGGAACTCCTTCGCAATCCCGCACTGGCTGTCCCTTACGCCGTCTCAGGCGGTTTGATTCGCAATGCCACCGGCGAAGTCATCTCGCTCGATTCCAATCTCGCCGCCCCTAAGATCCTGTTCGTCTCCGGAAGACCCTTCGAGGCGAAAGACAGCCCCTACGGAGCGGTTCTGGGCAGCCTTCTCAAGGCCTGCGCCGAAGCCGGGATGCCCCCGGCCATCGAACTCCTCTCGCCGGCGACCTTCCCCGCCCTGATCGACGCCCTCAAGCGGCCCGGCGCCTTTGACATGGTCCACATCGATACTCATGGCCGTTTGCTGCGTCAAGCCGAGGCCGCTGCCTTCAGCCGGCGGCTCGGAGGGTCCGCCGATCTGCCTGGCTTCGATGGCCAAGCGCCGTTCCTGTTTTTCAACCCTGTGGCCGGCGGGCCCGCTCTGGTGTCTGCCGTCGACATCAGTTCGGCCCTCGCGCAGGCCCAGGTCCGCTGCGTGGTGATGAACTCGTGCCAGTCCGGCGCCGCGGGTGCGACATCCGTGGATGAAGCGACGGCCTCGCTCGCCAGCGCGATCCAAGCGGCGGGGGTTCCGCTAGTCATCGGGATGAACCGTACCGTCACGGTTGACGCGGCGCGCGAATTATTCGGCAGCTTCTATGCAGCGCTATTCGCCGGGGCCTCGGCAGTCGAGGCAGTGCGCAGGGCGCGAACCGCGCTACAAGTGACGAGCCGGAGTCCCTTGACCGCGTCCGCCGAGCGCCTGATTCGCCCCAACGACTGGATCATTCCCTGCATTTACCAGAGTTCGCCCGTGCACTCACCGAACGATTCCAATACCGCGATGGCGCCCGGGGAGCGCGAGGCGACCCGCACAGTTGCCGAAGATCTCCGCTCCATGGTCGGCCCCGGTCAGGTGATTCAAAGGGTCTTCGACGGCATCCTGCAAAACAGACTGGTTACCGTTTTCGGCATGCGCGGAGTAGGCAAGAGCTCCATCGCCGGTACCGCGGCACGGCTTACCACCATCTCCGGGAGGCGCCTGCGGGTCCACCGCATCGACGCCGCACACCGTCCGTTGACCGTGCATCTGCTCGAAAAGCAGTTCCCCGAGTGGCGGGGACTTTCGGGATTGCGCGGGAAGCTCCATCTGCGAGCCAAACCGCCGGATCTGAGCGGCTCGGTTGTCCTGCTGGACAACCTGGAGATGGCTGAGGCCTTCTATGTCGGCGGCGACCGCCGCTTCTCGCCCCTGCCCGAACTCACCAGGGTTCTCGCACTGCTGCGGCAAGCCGGAGCGTCCGTAGCGATGACGGTGACCGGCGATCCGGAAGGCTTCGGCATCGACGACAGCTTCCACCCGGTGACGGTCCCGCCCCTGAGCCACTTCGAGAGCAGACAACTTTTCCTCCGCACAATGGCCGGTGCCGCGCGCGAATTGCCGCCTCCGGAAGTGGAGCGGGTAAAGGATGCTGCCGTGCTGGCGCGCATGTGCGGAGGCAGCGCACTCTACTGCAGGGAACTGGCGCTTTGGGCAATCCGCCATCACAGTGATGTCGCTGAGCGGCGGACGGAAATCTTGCCCGGCATCCAGACGTTGTTCACGGAGATGGCGATCGTCCGGCCGAATCTCGGCCAGTACTTCGCCCGCGAGGATATCTGGGCCGCGCTCGCGACCTTGATCTCCATTTCCCGTGGAACCTACCGGCTAAGCGAACCCGATCCGAATTCCGCTGAGGAGCTGTTCGACGAGGCCGACACCATCGCCGCCGTGATCCTCATGATCCTGCGCAATGCCGGCTGCGTGACCAGTGCCTCGCCCTCTAAACGCGTGTGGCGTATCACCCCGGAGGTCATCCCGCTGACGGGCTTTGCTCCACCGCGGAAGCGGCCCATCGTGGAGAAGGTGGCCGCGGGATTCGGTCCCGCCTATGCGCAGAAAGCCGAAGCGCTCGTGCGGTCCTCGTTTGACGTGCGTGAGTCCGCCCGGCACCGGGTGGGCGAGCAGGTTGACTCCGAATTGCTGAACTACGTGTACGCCGCTATCTCCTGCATCGGCCACGGGAACTCAGAAGGCGCGGCTTGGATTCTGCGCCTGCTCAGCACGCGCTGTCCTTCATTCCTGGCGGAGAACGAATGCCGCTTCGTGGTGGACCTGATTTCCACCTTTACGCGATCGGCCCTGGAACGGCAGTTAGCCAGCGGGAGTTTCGAAGAGGCCGAACTGGAACTGATCGAGGCCATCGATGGCTTCCGCGCCACCGTCGATACCACCGCGAATTATCACCGCGAGAGTCTCACCCGCGCCGCCCTCGGTAATGTCCGCGACGCCGCTGCTAAATCCACTCTGGAACAGGCTCTCACCCACAGCGACGAGATGATGAAGTGGCGCGTCGACGGGATCGCTTCCAAGACCTCGCTCGCGGCCCAGGGCGGGAGCGTTGGCGTCCATGCGGTCGACTTGTTGACAAGCGGAATGAACGCCTTCGAAAACGGGCGGTTCGAGGAAGCGCAGCGGCATTTCGAACAGATCCGCACCCGCAAGGACGAGTTGGCGAATCATTACGTGTGGCCTGTCTTCCTGCGGGAAGAGGGCGCGCTGCTATCCACCCTCGGACGCATCGAAGAAGCATACGACCGGGTTTCCGAGGCGCTGAGCGTCTTCGAGCGCTCGGGCGACGCGCTCCAAAAGGCGATTACCCTGCGCGTGCTGTCCGGCATTTACCGCAATGCAGGAAAATCGGACATGGCGGTGGTTCTGCTGCGGGAATCCCTGAAGCTTTTCATCGAACAGGAGAAGCCCGGTGCCGCCGCGGAATGCATCGTCAACCTGGGCGTGATCGATCTCCTGGCCGGCCGCTACCAGGCAGCGCAGACGCTGTTTCGGGAAGCCCTGAGTCTCATCCATCTCACAGGCCTCGCGAAGGACAGTGAGTATTCCGCCGCTTTCAACCTCGCTCTGACCGAGATCGCTCTGGGCCGGGTCAAAGCCGGGCTTTTGAAGCTGGTGGAGTGCGCGGCCGTGACCCGGCACCGCCACTCGCACGTCTTCGTGACGTGTTGCTGGCACATCGCTCAGGTTGGGGCGACGGTGGACCGCGTATGGTTGGATAGTCGGACCGCTGTGATTATGGCAATGAGCCTGGGGGAAATTGAGCAGATCGCGGATGCTCATGCATCGGAGCTCACCGGACTTCCCATGATGCTGGACCCGTCCTGAGGCAAGATCCGGAATCAGGTCGTAGGTGCCTGATGGACGGTCCGGCTAAGTTGTTCCTGGCGCATCCCGATACTACAACTCGGTAATAATCGTGACCTCAGTTATCTCGGACCCCTAAGGAATACAGTCACTATCGGCCCGAAGTCCACAACCTAACAGCGCAAGTTCTCAATTAGTACCGGCGCGGGTGTTCACTCTCGGCCTGCGTGAATCTGGACTATGCATTACGGGCTTCACCATGTTGGCGCGGATGCGTCTACGGGAAAACGCCAGCCCTATGCCGATCGCCGGCCTGCATCGCCGAGGGCTTAACCGAGATCATTTCAACGCGGTCGCCTGGCACAGGGCGATACAAGCCAGGACGAGCCAGATCACCGGAAAGGTACGGACGCTCATTAGACGACCCAAAGCGTACTTTCTTGAGCAAGCCCCGCCCTTCCGTCCGTAAGTCGGCAACTCGGACAAAAGGATTGGCCTGTTGGCCGGATAGGTACCGATATGTCGGCATCGCGCCTGTGGCGAACTTCGTGCGCGCGGTCAATTTCGAGGGACACGGAGACCCACGAAGCTTCAACACTTGGGAGGCACGATTCCGCCATATTGACGCTCAATCCGCCATATGCCAATATAGGCATGTACCGGCGGATGAAGGATCTCACGTGGATTGCCGATTCCCGTTCCAGAGTGAAGTCGTTTCCAGCTGGCGTGCAAGATGACATCGGTTATGCGTTGTACGCTGCGCAGTTGGGCGAAAAGAGTGTCAAAGCCAAGGCGCTGCACGGGCTTGGCGGATCGGTGATTGAAATTGCCGCTCACGATGCCAGTGGAACCTACCGGGCGGTTTATACGGTCTCGATTGGGGAATCGATTTATGTGATTCACGCCTTCCAGAAGAAGTCCAAGGCCGGGATCGCGACCCCGAAATCGGAGATGGACATGATCCGGCAACGGCTCAAACAATTGAGAAGCGAGGTGAAGGATGAGGAAAAGAGGAATCCTTGAACGGGAGCCCAGCACGGGCAACGTATTCGCTGACCTCGGCTTGGCTGACGCAGGCGAACACCTGATCAAAGCTGGTCTGGTCGTTCGGATCGACCGGACCATCCGCCAGCGCAAGCTGACCCAGTCCGAAGCGGCACGGTTAATGGGAATCGATCAGCCAAAAGTCTCAGCTATGCTGGCTGGTCAGTTCCGCGGATATTCTGTCGAGCGTCTAATGCGTTTCCTCGTCGCCCTGGGCCACGATGTGGAGATCGTCGTAAAGCCTAGAAAGCGAGGCGCGGCCGAACTTCGCGTCGCGTAGGCACGATTAGGAACGGTAAGTCGCCTTCTCATCAGCCATTCTCCGAGTGGCGCATAATACGGCCGGAACTTCCCGGAACGGGCGACGTAGAACGCTTCGGTCTTGTTTCCGGCTCGGCCCCAGCGTAGCGCGGACCGTCATCCGAGCGGCATCTTTCCGTCAACACCCTTAGGGCTTTGCGGACGGCTGCCAGAGCTCAATCTTATTCCCATCCAGATCATAGATCCAGGCAAAGCGACCGTAGGATTCATCCATTCGTTTGGGATCAATCTTTACTCCCTCTTGTTTCAAGCGGTCGAGCAAAGCATCCAGATCGTCCACGATGTAGTTGATCATGAACGGTGCGTGGCCGGGATCGAAATAGGTAGTGGAGGCGGGAAAAACAGTCCAAACGGTTACGTGTTCCTTCTGCGTGTCGTCGTGCTCGCGCCACGGAAGCATCGCGCCCCCGCCTTTGTCGGCGATTCCAAGATGCTTCGAATACCATTCGCGCATCTGATCGCGGTTAGCGGATTTGAAGAAGATACCACCGATTCCAAGGATGCGCCCGCGCTGTTCTATCTTGACAGGCGGCTTCGGCTTTTCAGGCTGCGGAGACTGCACTTCCTGTCCTCCTTTTAAGCAAGCCGAGATGAGCAACAGCGAGCCGAGCGCACCTAAGCTCCAGGGTATTCCTTGCATTTGTGGATTATACACGGTTCGAATGCAGGGAACGGTTCCGCTCAAGGTCCGCCGCGTTTCTCTGAAGATCGCAAGTTTCTCCTGTTTGACCCAAGCCCCATAGCGGCATAATGGAATTGATATTTAGACGTCTTAGTATAGAAAGGGTCTCTGACTGATCGAAATAACCCTTGGAATCCGGCTCTATCGGGAGTATCATGGAGTTACTTAGATAAAGAAATTGTTCCAACGGGACATTTTGTCCCGCCTCCAAACGCATTAACTCCTTTATTATCAACAAATGATCCTCCTAATACGGGACACGTTTGTCCCGCCTTGGGGATAAAGGGTGCTAGCCTGGAGGTGTATGCGTGGATTGCTTCTTCTGATTCCCGCGGTGATGCTCGCTCAGACCGCGCCGGCTCCGGCGCCCAAAGCCGCCACCACCGCCACCGGCCAGACGGCCGCTCCCAAACCGGCGACCGCTGCCCCGGGCCGCGGCGCCCCCGGACGCGGAGCCCCCGGGCGCGGAGCGGCCGCCGCCAAGCCCGCTGGGCCTCCCCCCTTGACCACCGACGATCAGAAGACCATCTATGCGCTCGGCCTTTCGATCGCCAAATCCCTCTCGCCGTTCGATCTGTCCCCCGCCGAAATCGACATCATCAAGCGCGCCCTCACCGATGCGGCCGCCAACAAGCCGGCAGTGCAACTCGAAGAATGGGGACCCAAAATCGACCCGCTGGTCCGTGCTCGCGGCGCCAAAGTCGCGGAACGGGAGAAGGTTGCTTCCGCTGCTTACCTGGCTAAGTGCGCCACCGAGCCTGGCGCGGTGAAGACCGAATCCGGAATGATCTTCAAGGAACTCCGTGCCGGAACCGGCGCATCGCCCAAGGCCACCGACACCGTGAAGGTCAACTACCGCGGCACGCTGGTCAATGGCACGGAATTCGACAGCTCCTACAAGCGCAACGAGCCCGCCTCCTTCCCCCTGAACGGCGTCATTCCCTGCTGGACCGAAGGCGTACAGCGCATGAAGGTCGGCGGCAAAGCGCAGCTAGTCTGCCCCTCGAGCCTGGCCTACGGCGATCAGGGACGCCCGTCGATTCCCGGCGGCGCCACCCTCATTTTCGAGATCGAACTGCTCGATATCGGCGCCAAATAAACTCTGCCGGGCGCGCCGATCGCCGCATCAGCACCTCGCAGGGGTGTAACGTTTGGCGATCGTCAATTTTCCGGTAGAGATTGCAGTGCTGTCGGTGGTCGCGCTGCGGCTCGCCGCCCATGTCGGCATCTGGTTGGGCAGGAAGCGCGGCCTGCAGGAAGCCGAGCGCGAGGATTTTGCCGTGGTGCAGACCGCGACGCTCACCCTCTTAGCCCTGATCATCGGCTTCAGTTTCTCCATGGCGATGACCCGTTACGATCAGCGCAAAAACTATGAGGAAGCAGAGGCTAATGCGATCGGCACGGAGTATGCCCGCACCGAACTGCTGCCCGCGGCCGACCAGGCGGCAGCCAAGGCACTGCTCCGGAAGTATCTGGCGCTGCGCATAGATTTCTACGAGAGGCGGAGTCAGGACGACCTGCAGCGCATTAACTCCGAAACCTCCCGGGTTCAGAACCAGTTGTGGGCCGCGGTGCGGGATCCGGCGGTGGCGAAACCTACCATCGTGACCGGGCTGGCGGCGTCGGGCATGAACGACGTATTGAACTCGCAGGGCTACACGCAGGCCGCCTGGTGGAATCGGATTCCAGCGGCCGCGTGGATTTTCATGTGGCTGATCGCAATCTGCGCCAATGTGATGATCGGGTATGGCGCGCGCAATGCCATATCCGAGCCTGCGCTGCTGATTGTGCTGCCGCTAATTGTCTCGATCGCGTTCCTGCTGATTGCCGACATCGACAGTCCGGGGCGCGGCCTGATCCGCATCATTCCGCAAAACCTGATCGCCCTGTCGAGAAGCTTGCCGCAGTAAACCTACCGCACCGAAACCGTGATGCCGGGCTGGGAGATCGCCGCGCCGACGTGGATTTCCAGCGCCACATCGCCGGTAGCGGCATCGGTGGGAATTTTCACGTTGACCTGGAACAGGCCGGCAACCGCTCCGGGCGCGGAGCCGGCATATTGCACCTCCGCAGGCTTGCCATCGATCAGCACCGTGACCGGGCGCGTCGGAGCGGGCACGCTGCCGCCCGTCGAAATCCGACCATCGATGCCGCCGGGCTGAGTCTGGCCTTCCCCTGTGGCGTAGATGGAAATGATGCTGCCGCGCGCGGCCGGCGACTTGGCGGAATTCACGGTCAAACCATCCTGATTGAGGATCGCGGCCTGGCCGGTGCCGCTGAGGTCTACGGAAAAAATCGACGGCGCGACGGCAGCCACCGGCAACGCGACCGTGTCGGAATTCAGACTGCCGTTCTTAACCTGTACCTGGGTGCCGAGCTTGCCATCAACCTCATAGGGAACGATCGCGGCCACTTGTCCGGCGGAGGTGTACAGGATGGGCGCCGGAACGCCATCGAAGAGAACCTGTGTGCCGCCGGTATTGGTGGCGACCTTGCCATCGCCGCCGATCGAAAGGCCGGTGAGCTGGGCGGGGCCGAGGCGCGACCCGTAAAGCACCACGATCTTGCCGGGCGTCACGGCGCCGGGCTGCGTGCTGGCGCCATCCACCATCCCTGAGCTGACGAACAGCGGCTTATTGCCGACCAGCGGCACCGGCGTCAGCAGATAAACGATGCTCGACGTCTGTAGCGTGCTGATGTCGGCTTGATTTCTGGGGACCACGTTGAGCAGCAGGCTGCCCATTTCGTCGGTGGAATTCTCGCCCCACTGCACGCGCTTGGGCGGTGTGTTGGGATTGCGGTAATTGTTCGCGGAGTTATCGTATGTCAGCTCGCCGTCGAGCCTCGTGCCCTTCGCAAGCGGCACTAAGTCCTGAAAGAGATATTGATCCTGCCAGTTGAACTCCCAATTCCGGATCCAAAGCAGGATGCGGACTTCGCCGGTCGGCAGCGTGGCGGTGAGCTTGGCCTCGCGGCCAAGGAAGTGAGCGTGGGCCCACACGCCGACCGCATCGACATCGGCGGGGATCGTGAAGGATCCGCGCACTTTGTAACTGGTCTCGCCGGCAGGGATATCGATGTTGGAACGGATGCCGAAAAACGCGGGCACCTGCAGCTGCGTCAGGTCGCGCGCGGGCTTGCTTCCGAAGTAGAGACCGATCACGGTCTTCTCGGTCTGCGGCATGCCGTTGGGGTGGAAGTGAGTCTGCAGCAGGAAGTCGGAATTCGCCGGCAGCGGCATCGCGATGCCATCGGGAAGGAAGGCGGGCGTGGTGCCCGGAACCCAGCCGCCGAGTCCGCCGTTCAACGCACTGGTGGTATCGACCACGCTGAAGATCGTGCCGAAGCCCGGAAAGCCGGGTTGTCCATCGGTGGTGGACTGTTCCTGCTTGCGGGCGTTGCCGCTGGTATCGCTGAAAAAGAGCGAGTGGTGCACCACGGGGCGAGCGGTGGGCTTGAGTTCGACCGCGCGAATGTATTTATCTGCGGTGAGCTTGGTGGGGATGACGAAATTGCGATAAATATCGGGGCCGTCGGCGGGGACGGAATAGGCGGTGGGCATCTCGAGGATGAGGTCGGGCGTGCCGAGCTGCCAGCCGTCGGTGAATTGCGGAGGCAGCGGCGCCTTGCCGGGGTCGCCCTGCGGCGAGCCGTTGGCGACCCACTGCTGGATGAGATCGATCTGCTGCTGGGTGAGGCGGCGCTCGTCGCGGTAGGCCGTCCAGCCGGGCTCCGGCTTCCAGGGCGGCATGAAGTGCGACTGCGTCTGAATGGCGATGTCGCGGGCGTGGCTGGCGACATCAGCGTAGCTCATCAACGGGAAGGGCGCGACTTCTCCGGTGTGATGGCACTTGCTGCAGTTGTTGTAAATGATGGGAGCGATCTGCTCGTTAAACGTGACCGTTTGAGCGTGTGCGGCGCCGACCAGAAGAACCAGAACGGAGTAACGGTACAAGCTTTGTGATCCCCTCGCTGTAAAGAGTCTAGCGCGGTTTCGGTTGTTTTCTTACGTTACTTCAGAAGGCTGGCCGCGGGTGGGTCCAGGAACAGTACCGCGGAGGGGTGCCGGCGAAGAGCGGACGCGGGACAGGCTTCCGTGACGGGGCCATCGAGGGCGGCATGAACGGCGGCGCTCTTGTGAGGGCCGTTAACGAACACCAGCGCACGGGGGACGCGGAGGAAAAAGGGGATAGTGAGCGAGAGAGCGCGCACGGGCACGTCTTCCAGGCGGGCGAAGGCGCCGTCGTGCACCTGCTGCATGCGACAAACCTCGTCGAGTTCGACCGGCCGGACGTCGCGAGGGTCGTTGAAATCGCAGACCGGTGGATCGATGAAGGCGAGGTGGCCGTTCTCGCCGATACCCATGATGACCAGGCAAGGCCGTGCGTCGCGAAGCAGGGCGGCGTAGCGCTCGCATTCGGCATTGGGATCGGCGGCCTCGGCGTCGAGCTGATGGAAGGCGGCGACAGGGACGTGATCGAAAAGGCGATCGCGGAGGAAGCGGCGGAAGGAGGCGGGATGGTCGGGGGTCATGCCGGCGTACTCGTCCATGTGGAAGGCGGTGACACGCGGCCAGTCGATCGGTTGATCGCGCAGGGCGGCGAGGAAGGGATCCTGCGACACGGCGGAGGCGAAGACGACGGACGCCTTGCCCTCGCGCGCGATGGTTTCGGCGATGATGGCGGAGGCGATTTGCGCGCCGGCGGCGCCGGCTTCGATGCGGTCGGGATAGACACGCACTGCCAGCTTGTCACGGGAAAAAGTCATGTTTGTTGAAGCCTGAATTTTAGCATGCGATGATTTGGGCAGCATGCAGACTCTCTGTCTCGCGCTGCTCCTGGCAGCGATCTTCGCGCTGCTGGCGGCGCCCGTGCAAACCAGGTTGCAGCGCACCTTGAAGAGCAGGCCGCAACTGGTGTTCCTGGCGCCTCCGCTGTTGAGCGCGATTTTCCTGGCGGCGATGCTGGCCTCGGGCACGTGGAACGGGGAGTTGCTACTGATCGTTTTTGTATACACGCTGGCGCCGACGTTTTGTTGCTATGCGCAGGGACCGGGTCCCGCGCAGCGGCCGCGATGGCTGGATTTCGCCGCCATCGCGCTCCTGTGGATGCCGCTCGAATTCCCGGCGGGCGCGGCCCAATTGATCGCCAAGCACGCGCAGGGATTTCTGCACAGCGCGGCATACGGCATCGCCATCCTGCTGGGGCTGATCCTGTTTCTGGGCTTCCGAAGCTTTCCGGGAATGAAGTACAACCCTCCGCGCGGGTGGAGCGACGTCACAATCGCGCTGGCGGGTTATGCGCTCACGGCGCCGGTGCTGATGCTGATCGGAATCTGGATCGGCTTCATTCCCGGGCCGCACCTGCCCACCGCGGGAGCGGGAAAGATGGCGGCGGCGGCCGCGATCATCTTCGCCGCCACCGCGCTGCCGGAGGAGATTTTATTTCGCGCGATGATCCAGAACCTGCTGATGCTGCGCTTCGGCGCCGGCACCAGGACGCTGCTAGCGGCCAGCGTGATCTTTGGCGCCGCCCACCTGGATAACGGACCGCAGCCCTTGCCCAACTGGCGATATATGATCCTGGCGACGATCGCCGGCTACGCTTACGGCAAAGTCTTCGAACGCTCGCGCACGATTCTCTCCTCCACACTGTTTCATTGCATGGTGGACTGGACCAAGCATTTCTTTTTCTAGTGGCATAACATAATAGGCGAATGGCTTGATCGGATAATGCGATGGATATTTCAAAGATTCTTAAAGAGCTGAAAGGGCAACGGGCCGAAATTGAACAGGCCGTCACAAGCCTCGAAGAACTTGCTCAAGGACGGGGCAGGAAGGGTGGAAGACTACCAGGGTCAAACGATCCAGGCTCACAACCTCCTCCCGCAGCCCCTGCTGCCGCCCGGATTGCCGGCCGGCTTGACAGGGCTCTGTCCTGGAAGAAACCAGCCTGAAAGGTTGGACCAAGCATTTCTTTTTCTAAGACGCGGGGATTAGATCAGGGATCCCGCGATCATCGAAGCGCGCTTGGTCGTGGGACGGGAGGGCATGATCCGGAGAATCTGCCGCACCCAGAAGAGAAGGAGTGCGGAAGAGATTGTAATGACAATCATGTTCCAGATCATGGATAACATCATACACGGTTAGACCGCTTAAAGAGGGCCGGTTCGAGTAAGATACAGAATATATGGAAATTACCTGGCTAGGTCACGGCACCTTCCAGTTCCGTTTGCCTTCGGGGCAGGTGCTGGTGATGGACCCGTGGATTGAGGGCAATCCGGCGTATCCGAAAGGGCACCGGGTCGACCGCGTGGACACGATCTGCATTTCGCACGGCCACTTCGATCACATTCACGATGCCGTGCCGCTGGCGAAAAAGTTCGACCCCGAGGTGGTGGCGATTTACGAGACGGCGCACTGGCTGGAATCGAAGGGCGTGGCGAAGATCAGGCCGATGAACAAGGGTGGCTCGCAGAAAGTAGGCGACGTGACCGTCACCATGACGCACGCGATCCACAGCTGCGGCATCCTGGACGATGGCAAGATCATCTACGGCGGCGAGGCGGCCGGGTACGTGCTCCACCTGCCCGACAAGCGTGTGGTCTACTTTTCGGGCGACACCAATGTGTTCTCCGACATGGCGCTGATCGAGCAGTTATATCATCCGGAACTGGCTTTCCTCCCGATCGGGGATCTGTATACGATGAGTCCGCGCGAGGCGGCGCTCGCCTGCCGGCTGCTGCGCGCGCGCAAGGTGATCCCTATGCACTTCGGCACTTTCCCACCGCTCACCGGTCGTCCGGATGATTTGAAGGAACGGATCCGCGGCCTGGAGACCGAAGTCTGGGCGCTGGAGCCGGGGAAGCCGGTGGAATGGTAATCCGGTTGACTTAACGCACGCCGCCTGCTTTATTTGAGATTACGATCACTCTCTCGTGAAACTGGCTCTATGGTGCCTGGCATTCGGCATTGTTCCGCTGCCCGGGCAGGTCGCCGCCATCGCGGTCTACACAGATTTTGAGCACCCGCCCAACGCTACCGTGGTCGATTCCCTTCATGCGGAAGTGGATTCGATCATCCTGCCCCTCGGCCTCGGGCTGGAGTGGAGGTCGCTCGACGGGCAGGGCGATCAAGTCTCGAGGGAACTGGCGATAGTTTCGTTCAAGGGCACATGCGCTAACGGCGGACTTCCACCGCACGCCGGCGATTCGCATGGTCTGGGTTGGACGCACATCACTGACGGGCAGCTCCTCCCATTCACGGACGTGGACTGCGACCAGATCCGCGCATTCGTGCGCAGACGGATCAACGCCAACGACCCCTCCGATCGCGACCGGCTACTCGGCAGGGCTGTGGGCCGGGTGGTGGCGCACGAGCTTTACCACATCCTGGCGAGAAGGGCCCACCATGGGTCGGGGAGCGTGGACCGGCCGGAGTACACCGCGGGGGAGTTGCTCAGCGATCGGTTGCCGGGGACGGAATGCCGGGTCCTCCAACTCGTGGATTCCCGGGTGTTCCCGGCGAGCGGTCCGCGCTCTGAGGAAATGACAGGGTCGGCGAAGAATGGGCAGGCGAAGTTCCTCGAGAAACGCTGCAGCGTCTGCCACGGTCCGCGGGGCGAAGGCACGCGCCACGGTCCCGCGCTGCGCATCGGCGGGCGCTCGGTCAGTTCCGTGATGCTGGCGGCGCAACTCGGAATCAACGGCCAGGCGATGTGCCAGCGAGCGAAGCAATTGAAACTCCCGCCGATCTCATTCAGCGCAGCCGACGTACCGGACCTGATGAGCTTTCTGCACGATCTGTTTTAGCCACGAATGGTCAGGAGCACAGGAAATCATAGTCCCGCTGCCCTCAACTCCCGAGTCATGGTCTGAGCGTTGCCACCAGCCTTCAGCCGCGATCCACGCGGCGGAATAGGCCTCCGCTGCGACGACACCAATCGCTGTTGCGACCAGGGTGTGGTGTATGTGCGCGTCAAGTTAGATCGCGGCCGGTCGGTTCTCGTGCGCGCGGGCATTATTCCCGATGCGGAATCTGAATGGTGCCCCAACTCGTCGCTAAGGTCTGATGAACGCCGCAATGTCGAGGACGGTGGGGTTGTAGCCTTTGAGGTCGATCCAATAGGCCATTCCCACGAGTTTGCCATCCTGCTCGGCGATGCGCAGGGCGATGTAGCCGCCGAGGCTATCGCCGATCACGAAGACCCTCTTGCCATCGATTTCCGGAAGGGTGCGGAGCAGCGCGGCTGCCTCACCGTACTGCCGGGTGCGCTTTTCATAGCGGGGCACGGCGATGCCGGGGGTGGCGAGGCCCTCGGCGAGGTCCTTGAGACTTTCGCTCCGCCGACAGTGACCTGTGCGGAATAACCTCCGCACCCCCCAATGTGTCTCCGCCGCTTCGGTCACTCCCAACGCAATGCGATCAGCGGATCGACCCGGCTAGCCCGGCGAGCCGGGATGTAACATGCCGCCAGCGCGACGGCGAACATCAGCGCCACTACTCCCAAATAGATCAGGGGATCGGACGGGCTTACGTCGAAAACCAGGCTCGCCAGGGAACGGCGCATCAGAAACGCGCACATCAGACCGATCGCCAGTCCCAATGCGGTGAGTCTGACTCCGTGTCCGAGCGCCTCGCCGACGATTGCCCGAGGGGAAGCGCCGAGCGTCACGCGTATCCCGATCTCGCGCGTGCGCTGGGTTACCGACCAGGAAACGACCCCGTAGACGCCCACGAGGGCAAGCGCCATCGCGAGGGCCGCAAACGCGGCCAGTAACGACATGGTCCAGCGCTGCGCGGCGGCCGATTCTTCCACCACCTGATCCATCGTGCGAACTTCCGACACGGGGATTTCGGGGTCAGCCGATTGTATCGCCGCCCGAACGGGACCGATCAGCGATTTCGGATCCCCCGCCGTGTGCACCGCGATCGATAACGGTTCGAGCGCCGGATAATACAGGTCAAGACTCGGCTCGGAGTCCAAACCGAATTGCTTCACATCGCCTACCACCCCGATGATTGTCGACCAGTCGGGATTTGGACCCCAAGGTCCGGTGATGAACCTGAGCCCGACTGGATCCCGTCCCGGCCAGAAGCGGTGGGCCATGGTCTCATTGATGATGACAACGGGCCGGTTCAAATCCCGCTCGTCGAAAGCCCGGCCGGCACGAACCGGGATGCGCATGACCCTGAAATAATCCGGGCTGACCCAGCGGAGCTGCCCGGCAGGAAGCGCGTCGGGATTGATGAGCGGGCTACCTGGAACGTTGAAGCGACCGGCATTGCCGTGATTGGGAACCAGCGGCAAGGTGTTGGTGGACGCGAACGAATCGACGCCGGGAATCTGCTTCACGCCTTCCTGGATGCGGCGGAAAAGAACCTCGGGTTTGCGCGATTTCGGAATCGCCAGGCGCATCGTGAGCAGGCCACGCGAGCTGAATCCAGGATCGACATGCGACAGGCGCACAAAACTCTTGACGAGAATTCCCGCGCTGGTAACCAGCAGCATCGCCAGCGCCAATTCGGCCACCACCAGCGCGGAACGCATCCCGCTGGCGCCGCCACCGGTCGCCGATCCCGTCTTGATGACGGTATTGGTGTCGCTGCGCAGCGTCTGGATTACCGGAGCGGCGCCACAAGCGAGGCCTGTAAGGAACGAAATCGCCATCAGGAAAATGAGCACAGTCCAATCGATCGGTGTGGGGACCGGAGAAAGCAGCTTCAATCCGAGTTCCGCTACCGCAAGCCCAGCGACGCCGCCGGCCACCGACAGAAGAATGCCCTCGGTGAACAGTTGGCGGGCGATCCGCCAGGTTCCCGCGCCGAGCGCGCTACGTATCGCGACCTCCCGCGACCGGCTGCTGGCGCGCGCAAGGAGGAGGCTGGCCACGTTGCTGCACGCGATCAGCAGCACCAGTGCGACTGCGCCCAACAACATCAGCAGGGCGGGGCGAACCTTGGCCGTAAGATCCTCCTGAAGATTCGATACCCGCATGCCCCACCCCGTGCTGGTACCCGGATGTTCGCCGGCAAGGCGGGCGGAGAGCGTATTCAGCCGGGTGGAAGCTTGCAGTGTGGTGATGGTTGGATTCAGCCGCCCGATGAATCCCATGGCGTGACGAACCGGATTGGTCAGCTCGTCGCCGTATAGCGGCCCGGGCGGCAGCCACAGATCGGCCCAGTCGGGAAAGCGGAACCCGGCCGGCATTACGCCGATCACGGTAAAGACGTCGTCGTTCAGGCGAATCGCTCTGCCGGCAACGCCAGGGTCCGCGGCGAAGTGAGTGCGCCAGAGCTTATCGCTGATCAGCGCTGAATTTGGCGGCTCATTATTGGCGAAACTCCGGCCGAGCGCGGGCGCGGCGCCGAGCACTCGGAGAAAATTCGACGAACAGAAGCCTGCATGAACGCTGAGCGCCTCCGCGCCGGGCGCGTTTAGCGCCATTTCGTAGGGGACATAGCGATACCACGCGGTGTCTTCGAAGACCTCGTGTTGTTGCCGCCAAAGTTCCAGTTCGGGAGGGGCTACCCCGATTTTAGGAAACATCGGGAGCAGTTTGTCCTGAGGAAGGTAGGTGTCCCAAGCGACGATGAGGCGCGATGGATCGCGATACGGCAACGGTTTCAGCAGGACCGTATGAACGAGGCTGAAGATTGCCGTGTTCGCTCCAATTCCGAGGGCCAGCGTGACGACCGCAACTGCCACAAACCCGGGGGACCGCAAAAAAGTTCGGGCGGCGTAGCGAACATCGTGAACGAGAACGTCCATGGTTCAGTCTAAATCTTTCCCAGGCGGCAATCATCACGCCTCTGCAGCCGCTACGGCTTAATGAACGCCGCGATGTCTGCGATTACCTGGGGAGCCACGTGGCCGGGCTTGTTGTACTCGGCGGGGAGGCTCTTCCCTTCCCCGGCGATGAACAGGTGGTTGAGGGGCGGATAGCTCTTCATGACCACGCCCTTTTGGGTGCCGACAGCAGACTTCCACATGCCGAAATCGGTCATGGTCACCTGGTAATCGCGCTCGCCCTGGAGGATGAGGATGGGAATCGTGAGGCTCTTGGCGAGGACGGTGGGGTTGTAGCCTTTCAGGTCGATCCAATAGGAGACGGGCACGCCGCCGAGCGAGGGATTGTCCTCGTCGCCGGTTTCCAGTTTCTTGACCTTGGCCTGCATCACCTTGGCATTTTCGAGCGGGGTTCCAGTGGCGCCGAGATATTGCGCCTGCTCCACCAGGAGGTCTTCCATGGGGCGGACGTTGGCGGCCATGAGGACCATGCCGGCGAGTTTGCCATCCTGCTCGGCGATGCGCGGAGCGACGTAGCCCCCGAGGCTATGGCCGATCACGAAGACCCTCTTGCCATCGATTTCCGGAAGGGTGCGGAGCAGCGCGGCAGCCTTCACGGCGTCTTCAACGATTTCCTGCTCGACCGTGAAGTCCTTGACCGAGGCGACGCGGGAGCCATACTGGCGGGTGCGTTTTTCATAGCGGAGCACGGCGATACCGCGGGTGGCGAGGCCCTCGGCAAGGTCCTTGAATACCTTCGCTCCGCCGACGGTTTCGTCGCGATCATTGGGGCCGGAGCCATGCACCAGGACGGCGGCGGGGAACGGGCCGGCACCATTCGGAAGAGTCAGGGTGCCGGGAAGTTTCCATTCGCCTTCACCGACCGTGACCTCGCGCTCCTTGAAGGTATCCGGCTTGCTGTACTCGGGACGAGCCCAGGCCACAGCGCCGGGGAGTTGGAAGATGCCTGCAACCAGGCCGGAGGAATTGATCACGATGCGGAAATTGATGCTCTGGTTGGCGAACTTCACCGGGAAAGTGGCGATGGTGTTAGGGCCAGCCTTCATCACGGCGGGGTCGGAGATCTTCTCCACAGCGCCATAGCCTTTAATCGCGGTGCCTAGTTTGGTGAGTTCGGGCAGCGGGATTCCCTTCTGCACGTCGGCAGTGGACATCTGGAGAAACTCGGGATAACTGCCGGCGAGGAGCAGGTCGAGTGCCTTGCGCGCAGTGGCGACGGGGTCCTGCGCCTGCTGCGCGACGAGCAGGATGGAAAGCAAGGGCAGAAGTTTGAGCGCACGAGTGAACATGACACTTCTATCGTACTCTGTAGATCGCTCCCTGACGGTCGCGGTTCGCGGTGAAGGCTATGTGGAAAGTATGAAGGCGGCGGAGGCGCCGACCCATTCGAAGCCTTTGTTGTGATCCACGCCCATCTGGGCGCCGCGGCCCATGCGGATGATGGTGTTCACGGCGCGCAGGCGGTCCAGCCAGATGTACATGATGCGGATTTCGATCTTGGTGGGGCCGAAGGGCGTGTCGATCACCGGGCTGGAAATCGACGCGCTCCTGCAGGATGTACTGGCTGCGCTGCTCCGCCGGGACGGCGGCGATTTGCGCCGCGGTGGGCCCCACGATCACGCCGGCGCCGGCGAACGAGTAGAGCGGCTTGAGCACGTAGCGCTCGGGGTCGCTCGACGCGTGCGACGCGATCGCAGGAAGTGCGTGCGCGGAACCGCCGGATGATCGCAGGTAGGGCAGCGAGAATTTGCTGAGGCGGAAAAACCAGTTGGGATGGCCGGCCCATTCCACGTCCAGGTCGTCGCGGAAATCGAAGGCCATGCGGGATCTGCTTGCGCACCAATTCATCGACGATGGCGCGATTGTAGATGCGCTCGATCGGGACGTGCGCACGCCGTCGCGTCGTAGAAGAGTCGATTGCCCTGCTTGACGACGGTGCGCGATATCGACGGTGCGCACGCCGTAATCCTGCTCGGTCAGCAGGAAATCGTGACGCGTCTTCTGGTGCGCGGGGTCGATCTCGAGCAGGATCACGTTCTCCGGATCGTGATCGCCCACGATCGCCTCGCGCAGCAGGGCGTGGTACTCGTCGGCGTCGAGGCCACCGGGCAGCGCGCTGCAGAGCGCGCGTCGATTCCGTAGGCCTCGCGGTAGGACTCGGCCAGCAGGGGCTGATAGGCGTAGAGCGTGGGGAAGCCCTGGATCTCCACCAGCTGCGGCTCGCAGATCCGCGTCGAGGCCGAAATCGGCCTGCACGAAGAGCGGCACGGCGTCTTCGCGGGGACGCGGTACTCGGCGGGAATCGCCGCGCGCGGAGTCCCGCTGATATTGCGGATTGGCGAGCAGTTGCTCCACCATTTCGCGGCCGTAGCGCGCCATCTTGTCGATCAGGTCCGCCGGGCAGGAAGCACGGGCGTTTCGCTGTGGCGGAACGGCGACGGGCTCGCCGCAGCGCTGCTTCGAGCAGCGCGAGGAAGCGCGCGTACTTCGCGTCCGAGAAGTCGCGATTAAAGCGCTGCCGATGGGAGGGAATCAAGCAGGAAGGCTCCGCCGTGCATGATCTGCCGGCCGTCGATCCAGATGTCGAAATTGCGGCCCACCACGTCGATGTGGGTCGCCGAGTACCAGTCCGCGCCGGTGTGCGCGCCGTACGGATTGCCGAACGCGATGTGAATGCCGGGAATCTTTTCGTCCTGCAGGATATTGCCGATCACGTCGTGCACGCGCGATGTTGGTGCCGATGGCGAACTCGCCCACGCGGTCGCTGTTCTCGTCGGTGTGGCAGTAGCGCCAGAACTCGCTCTCCAGTTCCTTGTTGGCGCAGTGCGCCTCGCGCAGGCGGCTGTCCACGACCTCGATGGTCAGCGGGTTCTCGCGCAGGTCGCCGTACTTTTCGCAGAGGTAATCGCCCACCACGCCATCGATGACGAAGCGTGCCATCGACGCGCTCGGGCGTGGTGAAGGTTTCGCCGCCGGGCAGGTTGCCCCACTTGTTCGGGCTGATGATGCCGCTGGTCTTGAGCCACTTCAGCTGCGGCGAAAACCGGCCCACGATGTCGGTGCCGGCCGGATTGGTGGCGCGGATCTCGCGCGCCGCGCTGGCCATTTGCCAGACCTGCGTGCTGATGCGGTCGACCTCGTCGAAATCGGCGCGCATGCCTTCCAGCATGATGCGGCGATCGATGTTCACCATGTGCGCGTGGCGCATCTTGCGGCGGTTGACCACGTCCGTCATCTGCATGCGCGTGCGCAATTCGTTGGCCTGCGCCTTGCACGGCGAAGATGCTGACCTCGCTGGTTTCCATGTCGTCGAGAACTTCGCGCGGCATGTCCGTCAGCGGGCCGCGGCGCCAGGTCTTCGAGAACGAAGGCGTGATAGTCGCAGGCCGAGACGTCTCCAGCTCCGCGCGCCAGCGCCGCGCCGATCTCGAGGCAGGCGCGGTCGGTGATCAGCGTGACCTTCTCTTCGGGCTGAATGCGCAGGCAGCTCACCACGGCGTTGCGCGCTCCGGGCAGGAACTCCGGGTCGAAAGGCGTCTCGCTTCAGCAGGGTCTTCACCTGGGTCATTGGCTCTCTCCCGCCGCCGCGCGTCGGGCGCGAAGAGTCCATATTCGGTTTCTTCAATCATGTAATCCACTACTTTCTTCAAATCGCCGGTCTCGTGAAAGACGCGCAATTGGCGGTCGGCGCCGTTGCCATTTTCCAGAATCTTGCGGACGTAGGCGATCTCCTCGCGGCTGCCCAGTTCGTCCACCACGTCGTCTACGAACTCCAGGATCTCGCCGATCAACTGGCGCGCGGGCACTTCGGTCTGCTTGCCGAAATCGATCATCTTGCCATCGAGCCCGTAGCGCGCGGCACGCCACTTGTTCTCCATGATGAGCGCGCGGCTGTAGTGGCGGAAGCTCAGATTCTGCTCGTGCAGGCGATAGAGCTTGGCGATGATGGCCTGGCAGAGCGCCGCGATCGCGATGGTCTCTTCCAGCCGCATCGGCATATCGCAGACGCGGAATTCCAGCGTGGGGAAGTACGGATGCGGGCGGATGTCCCACCAGATCTTCTTGGCGTTGTCGATGCAGTTGGTGTGAATCAGCAGGTTGACGTAATTCTCGAATTCCGACCAGCTCTGAGTAGAGATCCGGGAATGTTGGTGCGCGGGAATTTGTCGAAGACCTTGCAGCGGTAGGAGCGCAGGCCGGTCTCCATGCCCACCCAGAACGGCGAGTTCGCCGAGAGCGCCAGCAGGTGCGGCAGGAAATAGCGCGCGCCGTTCATCAGCTGGATGGCCGTCTCGCGATCTTCCACGCCGATGTGGACGTGGAGTCCGAAGATCAGGTTGGCGCGCGCCACCATCTTCAGGTCTTCCACGATGACGCGGTAGCGATCGTCCGGGTAGATCTCCTGCTCGCGCCACTGCGCGAACGGGATGGGTGCCGCCGGCCGCGAGGCGCAGTCCGTTCTGCGCGCGCCAGGCGTGATGATCTGCTGGCGGATCGTCGCGGACTTCGTCCTTGCGCTTCCTGAATGTTCTGGCAGACGCCGGTGCCGATCTCGACCACGGACTGGTGCATCTCCGGCTTCACGCGCTCCGCGAGGATCATCTTGCCCTTCTGCACGATCTCGGCGTGGATGTGCGAGCGCAGATCGCGGGTCACCGGATCGACCGTCTGGTACTCCTCTTCGATGCCGATGTTCAGACTCGGCCTGCAGATTCGATACGTGCGCTCATAGATGCCTCCTCACACGCCCAGAAATTTCGCCCAACGGTATTCCAGCGGCGCCGGCGGCTGCGAGCGCCCGCGCGACCGCCATGTCCGCCACCGCCTCCACGATCCAGCGGAAATTCTCCGGCCCCACGGATTCGAGCCCCGCGTCGGGCGCCGGATTCATGAAATCGATGGCGTACGGAATGCCATCTTCCACGGCGAACTCCACGGTGTTCAGGTCGTAGCCGAGCGCGCGGCAGAGCTTCAGCGCGTCGCCCACCATGCGCTCACCCAGCGCCGGCGAGGGCGGCGGATTGCCCGGCACGTAGCGCAGGTGATGCGGCTGGCCCGGGTCGTAGCGCATGACGTGCACCTTCTTCTGGTCGATCACGTAGCAGCGGAAGTACTCCTGGAATTTGACGCCGCGCCTGCAGGGTCATGCAGAGATCGCTCGCTCTCGTCGTAGGCGGCGAAGAACTCCTCGGGCGATGTCGACCTTGTACACGTTCTTCCAGCCGCCGCCATCGTGCGGCTTGAGGAAGGCCGGGAAGCCGACGTAGTCGAAGATGCCGTCCCAATCGAGCGGATACTCCAGATTGCGCATGCGAGCGGTCCGTGGTGCCCGGCGGGATGCTTCTTGTGCGGCAGCAGCACGGTGGGCGGCACGGCGACGCCGAGTTTCGCGGCCAGCGCGTAGTTGAAGAACTTATCGTCGGCGCTCCACCAGAAGGGATTGTTGATGACCTTGCGTGCCGGTGAGCACGGCGTTCTTCAGGTAGGAGCGATAGAACGGAATGTCGTGCGAGATGCGGTCGACGATCACGTCGTAGCCGCACGGCTCCGCCATCTGGACGCCGCCCACCTTGAGATGTTCGGCGGTGACGCCGTTGACGCCCACGCGCGTTGATGTGGTCCACCAGCGCGGGCGGAAACGATTCTTCCATGCCGTAGAGTACTGCCGATTTTCGCCATGCCGTCTCCTTAGCAGAAAGAACTTCTCTGCCATCTTGTACCACCACGGCCAGTCGTGGCCGAACCCCTCCCACACGTCCAGGACGTGCGGAATGCGCTTGGCTGCCCAGAACGTGCGCCAGCTTCACATTCTGATCGAACAGCGGATCCTGATTGCCGACCGCCAGCACGTAGTAGTTGCGCCGGATGCGTTCCAGGAACCACGGGATCGTCGAGATCGGGCAGGTAGTCGAGCGGGCGTGCAGGTAGGCGTTCGTCATCGTAGTAGCCGTCCAGAAAGCGCCGCGGAATGTCGAACGCGCCGGACATGCTGACGGCGTAGGTCACCAGGTCGGGATGGCGCAGCGCGAAGTTGATGGCATGATAGCCGCCGAAGCTGCAGCCGGTGGTGCCCATCTGCGGCCAACTGGTGCGATCGCGGACGAAGGGCGCGACCTCGAGCGCCAGGTAGGCGTCGAAGGCGTTCTGGCGGTGCAGGCGGTCGGCCGGATGCGATGGCGCGGTTGTACCAGGATTCCTGATCGACGGAATCGACGCAGATCACCTGCAGTTCGCCGCGGTCGATCTTGGGGGCGAGCGCGTTGACCATGCCGCGGTCTTCGTACTCCCAGAAGCGGCCGCCGGAGGTGGGAAAGACCAGCACGGGAAATCCGCGATCGCCGAACGCCAGCAGTTCCATCTCGCGGTGAAGCGACGGGCTGTACCACTTGATGTAGTCTCTTTGCATTTCACGTCATGGTACACTTTTCGCCATGAAATTGCTGCTTATTGCGATGCAATTTCGTGCGCTTGTCGGCGCAAGACGATGGCCCTGCTACCCCAACCCGAACGGCCGTCGGCGCCGCAGCAGCCGCGCCTCCCCGGGGCGCGAGCAGGCGCGCTCGATGATCGTCACGCAGTACGGCATCGTGGCGACGTCGCAGTTTCTGGCGTCGCAGGCCGGGGCCAAGATGCTGGAAGCGGGCGGCAACGCGGTCGATGCGGCGATCGCCGCCAACGCGGTGCTGGGGCTGACGCAGCCGTATGTCAACGGCATGGGCGGCGACCTGTTCGCGATCGTGTACGAGGCCAAGACCGGCAAGGTGTACGGGCTGAATTCGAGCGGCTGGACGCCGAAGGCGCTGACCATCGAGTACCTGAAGAGCAAGGGCATCGACAAGATCGACCGCACGGGCGTGCACACCATCACGGTGCCGGGCTGCGTGGCGGGCTGGGACGCGCTGCGCAAGCGCTTCGGGACCAAGCCGTTTGCGGAGCTGCTGGCGTCGGCGATTTTCTATGCGGAGAACGGATTCCCGCTGCCGGAGATCGGTGCGCGGTCCTGGATCACGCAGGCGCTGCTGAAGCAGCCGGGATACCGCGAGACCTACATGCCGGGCGGCGTAGCGGCCGCAGCTGGGCGACGTATTCAAGAATCCGGCGCTGGGCGAATCGCTGCGGCAGGTGGCGGCGAAGGGCCGCGACGGCTATTACAAGGGCAAGCTGACGGAGAACCTGGTGAAGTTCCTGCGGGCGCAGGGCGGCGCGCACACGCTGGAGGATTTCGCGGAGTTCGAGCCGGAGTGGGTGGAGCCGATCTCCACCACGTATCGCGGCTGGCACGTGTTACGAACTGCCGCCGAACGGACAGGGCATGGCGGCGCTCTCGATGCTCAACATCATGGAGAATTTTCCGCTGAAGGACTACGGGCACAATTCGGCGGCGGCGCTGCACGTGATGATCGAGGCGAAGAAGCTGGCGTATGCGGATATGGCGCAGTACGTGGGCGATCCGCGGTTCGGGCCGGTGCCGGTGAAGGAGATGCTCTCGAAGGATCTGGCGCAAGCAGCGCGCGGCGCTGATCGACATGGACAAGGCGAGCGTGCAAGGTGCTGCCGTCGGAGCTCACGGCAGAATCTGGACGCGCACGGGCACGAGACCATCTACATGTCGACGATCGATAAGGATGGCAACATCGTGTCGCTGATCCAGAGCAACTACTCGGGGTACGGCACGGGCATGGTGGCGCCCGGCGCGGGGTTCTCGCTTCCACAATCGCGGCGCGGGCTTCGATCTGGAGCCGGGCAAGCCGAATTCGCTGGCCGGACACAAGCGGCCGCTGCACACCATCATTCCGGCGTTCATGCGCAAGGGCGATATTACGATCGGGCTTCGGCATCATGGGCGGCTGGAATCAGTCGCAGGCGCACGCGCAGTTCGTGGCGAACGTGGTGGATTTCGGAATGAACGTGCAGATGGCGCTGGAAGCGGCGCGGTTCACGAAGGGGACGTTCGACGGCTGCGATGTGCAGATGGAATCGCGCGTGCCGGAGGCGGTGCGGCAGGAGCTGGCGCAGGCGCGGGCCACGTGATCACGCCGGTGGGCGCGTTTCGCGAGCGCGATGGGGAATGGCGAGGCGGTGATGCGCGACGCCAAGCGCGGCGTGAATTTCGGCGCGATCGATCCGCGGACGGATGGCGCGGCGATTCCGCAGCAGCCTAATGTAACGGCGGTTAGGTAGGGGGGCGTCGCGGCGATTCGGCTGCCCCACAGTGCGGCAAGCCGCAAACTGGAAATAGCCCGAGACGGAATTACCGATTCCGTGTTGATTTTCTTTGCGTCCTTCGCGCCTTTGCGAGACATGCTTTTGACTTTATGAGTTCGTGCCAACGTAGCTCGGATCAGAGACGGCACCAGCAACATCGCAAGCGGATTAGAAGAGTAATCTCTCGCAAAGCCCTTGGCAGGGCGGCATTGCGCCGCTGGCGCAGCGGCCTGCCGGAATCAACCGCGAAGTCCGGTCAATCGACTTCCCGGAGAGGACGCAAAGCCCTTGGCAGGGCGGCATTGCGCCGCTGGCGCAGCGGCCTGCCCGAATCAACCGCGAAGTCCGGTCAATCGACTTCCCGGAGAGGACGCAAAGAAAACCAAACAAAGACGTAGCGCTCAGCTGAACCTGGAATCTTCGCGGTCTGCGAGCAGGCAAATGCACAGTAGTACAGTGCGACGCGCAAACCGGGAATCAAGAATAGTTTCTCGCAGAGCTCTAGGGTAATACAAAGAAAAGCAATAGCTGATTAGTGGACAGGCCGGGAGGCCTGTCCTACTTTTCGGCGAGTTTGCGGCCGGCGGACAGGTTGTCGAAATTCAGGATGGCGTTGAAGACCATGAAGTAGCTGCCCTTGGTCTCGGCACGCCAGAAGGGGTTGTTGGAGAACAGGACCACGTGGCCCTGGCCGTAAGGGGAATCGATTACGGCGGGGTGCTGCGCGAGCTCGGCGCCACCATCCAACAGGCCGGAGACCAGGAGGTCGCTGGCATTGCCGTAGCGGAGCACGACGCGGGGGCGCGCGGCGGGCGGGATCACGGCGACGGGATTGCGAAGCTGTTCGCCGGTGAGCGGTGTGGCTTCCCAGGGCTCGGCCTTGGGATCTTCGGTCACTTCCGCGGGAGCGCGGCCCTGGGGCACGTCGGGATCGTCGGCGGTGCCGCGACCGGTGGGACGCTCGGCGCCTTCGGGACCACCGCGGCGGCCGCCGCCACCACCGATCGTGCTGGAGATGTTGAGAATCGGCGGAGTGGAGGCGAAGATGGCGAAGTTGTCGTTGTAGCCGTACACGATGGGGCTGGCCGGATCGACGAGCTTGGAGCGGAGCGCCGAGCCGGTGACTTTGAGGCGCGTGGCCGGGGCGATGCTGACGCCGGGATTGAAGCCGAAGGTCACGGCGAAATTGACGGTGTCGTTGGCGGTGATCAGGAGGCCACCCTGGCGGACGAAGTCCTGCAGGTTGGCGACGCCGGTCCAGCCGAGGCCGGGGCGCATGTCGTCGGTCTCATCGGTCTTGGCGAGGTTCGGAGTTTGGGGGGTGACCTTCCAGGGCAAGGGATTGCCGAACATGGGGAGGCCATCGACGATGGTCTGCGGGTTGCCGCGGGCGCCGGGCGCGAAGATGATGACGTCGTACTTGGCGCGCAGATCGCTGTTCTTCGACACGGTTTGGGTGTTGATGTAATCGTAGGGAATGTTGAGGCGATCGAACTCGATGCGCCACCAGCCTTCGGCCTGCGTGCTGAGCCAGGTGTGCATGAACGCGATACGCGCGGCGCGCACGGGATGGGTCTTCACGGTGGGCGCGGCAGAGGCGGCGTAGGCCTGAATGCCGAGCTCGGCGGCAACCTTGCCAAGATCGGCCGTGGCGGCACCGTGCACGATGAAGGAGCCGCGGTTGAATTTGTGGCCGGCGGCTTCGAAGGGCTCTTCGGCGGCATCGAAGGTGGCTTGAGGGAAACGATAGCGCAGGGTGATGAGGGCGTTATCGGCGTTGTGATTGATGAGGGCGATATCGCCGTCACCCGAGATGCCGCCGCGCGCCTGCACGGGGCCTTTCACCATCGTCATCGGGGCGTCGAGGACCTTGACGTCGGTGACGCGCGCCACCTGGACGTTGCCGAGCTCGCCGAAGGTCCAGCCGGTATCGTCGTAGATGCTCTTCTGGGGATCGTTGGCGGCCCAATACTGATAGTCGAGCAACGTGTCGGCAATGCGGCTGTAGGGTTGGTCCATACGCACTAAATAGCTGCCGGCGGGGAAAGTCTTAGGCTGCGGTTTGGGTTTTTCTTCGGGCTTCTTTTCGGCGCCGTCGGTGGAGGCCGTGTCGTCGGCCGCGGCGCCGCGTCCACCGCGTCCGCCGCGCGCGGGGGCTTTCTTGGCGGGCATCATGACGGTGAAGGCGTCGGTGGCGCGGGAGATTTCGCAGCCCTGATCCTGCAGCATGCGGAGGAGGTCGGCCTGCGCGCCGGGGCGCGAATCGTCGGCAGTGAAGACGTAGGCGGAGGGACCCGCGGTGGCGGGCTTTTCGATGGAGCGCTTGGCTTTCAGATAGAAGTTGCGCAGGAAGACCTGCTTATTGGCGCTGAAGTAGGCGAGCGCGGTGAGCAGGCCGGTCTGCTCGTAGTTGTTGTTATTGCGCTGGGACCATTTGGTCTTGGGCAGCGGCGGATTCTGTTTGTACCAGGTGCGGGCGTATTCGTTGGGGCGCAGGGTGCGCTCTTCGGTATCGGCGCCGCCGTTGCCGAAGGTTTCGTAGAGGCGGCTGACGCCATTGTGCATGGCGGCGATGAACATCAGGTAGCTGGGCGACCAGGTGTCGAAGGTGCCGTGGGTGAAGACGCCGGGCATGCCGAACTTGGTCATCTCCGAGACGTTGTTCCAGCCCATCATCTGCCATTCGTCGGCCAGGATGGGGTCGATCCAGGCGTTGTACGGGCCATCGCCGACGGTGTTGTCGTAGAGGTAGGGGACGGATTCGTGGAGGTCGTGGAGCACCTGCGCCTTCCAGCCGACGAAGGTGTTGAGCACGTTGCGGGTGAGCTGGAGGGTGAGGCCCATGGAGTCGCGATTGTTATCGTGCGCGACGTAGTGGCCCCAATAGATGAGCGAGGGCCACTGCTTGCCGGGGTTGGCGAGGTGCCACTTGTAGATATCGACCATGCGGTCGCGGCCATCGACTTCGACCACCGGGGTGATCAGCGTGATGGTGTTCTCGCGGATGGCCTGGATGTAGGGGCTCTCGTCGACGGCGAGGCGATAGGCGAGTTCCATTAGCGCGGTGGGGGCGCCGGTTTCGGTGGAGTGGATGGTGCCGGTGATGTAGTAGATGGGGGTGGAGGCGGCGATCAGCTTTTCGGCCTCGGTGTCATCGAGCTTGATGGTGCGCGGGTCGGCGAGCTTGGCGAGGCGCGCGCGGTTTTCATCGAGCGCGGCGATCAGTTTTTCCGAGGCGACGGCGACGGCGATCATCTCGCGGCCTTCTTCGGTTTTGCCGATGGTGACCACTTTGACGCGGGGGCTGGCTTTTTCCAGCATGCGCATGTAGCGGTAGACGTCGGCCGAGTACGGCAGGATGCCTGGGGCGCCGGCGACATCGCCGAGCACGGTTTTGGGCGTGGGTACGGTCTTCGAGGCCGGGAGGTAATCGGTGAGCGGAGAGTTGAAGAAGGTTTCGGTGGTGTACTCGCGGATTTTCTTCGTGTACTCCTCGTCTATGGGCTGGCTGGCGCTACGGCCGGGGCGCAGGAGAATGCTGGCGGCGGGCTGGCCGCAAAGCGGCGCGACGAGGAGCGCAGGGATAAGGCAACGTAATATCTGCATGGAAAGGATTAGGATACAACGGACGGGCAAGCTAAAGCATGCCCCACCAGTGACGCGCAGAGCAAGGTGGATAGACTAGGCGGCGTCGATGGCCTCGCGGACTTTGGCGGTGATCTGGTCGGCGGTATAAGGTTTGGGGATGTAGTTTACGTCGCGATGGAGGACGCCGCGGTCAGCGATGAGATCCTGCGTGTAGCCGGAGGTATAGATGATTTTGGCGGCGGGTCGGAGATTCCGGAAGCGTTCGGCGAGTTCACGGCCGTTCATGCCGGGGAGGACGACATCGGTGAGCAGCACGTCGATTTTTCCGGTGCACTGTTCGGCAGCGGCAAGCGCCTGCGGGCCGTCGGCGGCCTGGAGCACGCGGAATCCGCGGCGAGCCAGGGCTTCGACGACGAAGCAGCGTACTTCGTCCTGGTCCTCGACTACGAGAATCGTCTCGCCACCCTGGAGCTGCGCCGCGTCCTGCGGCTTCGGACGCGGAGTTTCATCGACGCCTTCCACGCGGGGCAGGTAGACGCGGAAGGTGGAGCCTTTGCCGGGTTCGGTCAAGACGTCGATGCTGCCCTGGCTCTGTTTCACGATGCCGTAGACGGTCGCGAGGCCGAGGCCCGTGCCCTTGGTGCCCTTGGTGGTGAAGAAGGGTTCGAAGATATTTTTCCGAGTCTCTTCATCCATGCCGCTGCCGGTATCGCTGACGGAGAGGCACACGAATGGTCCGGGTGAAGTTTCAATCACCAGGGTGCCGCCGTCCGGCATGGCGTCGCGCGCGTTGACAGTGAGGTTCATGAGCATCTGATGGACGTAGCCTGGGTCGGCGAGGATCAGGCCGATGGAGGGGTCCAGCCGGGTGATCAACTGGACATCTTCGCCGAGGATGCGTCGCAGCAGCTTTTCAGCCTCCACCACCACTCCGTTGAGATTGACGGGCCTGGGGCGGCCCACCTGCTTACGGCTGAAGGCCAGCAGTTGTTGGGTGAGCTCGGCGGCGTGGGCTCCGGCCTTGCGGATTTCGTTTACCTGCGCGCGCCTGGGATCCACGTCGGAGAGTTGATGGTAGACGATGTCGCTGTAGCCATTGATCACAGTGAGGATGTTGTTGAAGTCGTGGGCAACGCCGCCCGCCAAGCGGCCGATGCTTTCCATTTTCTGCGCCTGCATGTAGCGCTCCTGCGATTCGCGCAGGGCCTTTTCGGCCTCGACCGTGCGGGTCTTTTCGCGCATGAGGCGGAGGGTCTGCCAGCACGCGAGCAGGAACATCAACGCGAAGACCAGGGCGATGATGAACAGCCTGGATTCGCGCCGTTTGGAATCGATGACGGTCATTACAGCGGCATCCTGACCCGACATGTAGCCCCATTGGCTGAAGATGCGGGTAAGTTTGCCTTCCTGGGCGAGGGCTCCGATCTCGCGGCGAATGGCGTCGGCCGCGTCCCTGGATTCGAAGGTTGAGCCAACGCCGAGTTGGGCGTGTAGTTGCGGAATGGGGATCCAGCGCAGGGCGTGGCCGTCGCAACCGGATTGCTGCAGCAGCACAGCGGTGGCCGTGAACCGGTCCATGAAAGCGCCATCGGCGGCGCGCCGGCACACGTCATTGATGACTTCTTCGATGTCGGCTCGCGGTACCGGGACGGCGGAAGGCAGCACGCTGTGCAGGATGCGGGCGTCGATATTGGCGTTGGCCATGCCGACCTTCGCGGTGGCCAGGTCTTCCGCCCTGGTGTAGGAGGCGTCGTCGCGCACCAGGAGGCAGTGCTCGTGCTGCAGATAGGGTTCGGTAATGTGGAGAACCTTCAACCGCTCCGGAGTGATGGTGATCAGCGGCCAAAGGTCCACGCTGTTGCTGACGAGCGCGGATTCAGATGAGTCTTTCCAGAAGCGCCACTGAAGTTTAATGCCGAGGCGGCGGGCCGCCTGGTTGACTAGTTCGACCGAGATGCCGGCGGGGCCGCCATCCGGGCCGCGGACCTGGAAAGGCGGCGAGATCATCCAACCGATGCGGTAGACACGACCGGCGAAATTTGGCGGCAGCAACCAATACCACGTGAGGCCCGCGACGGCGGCGAGCAAGGCGACGATGCCTGCCAGTACCCTTTTGTTCACCCGTTCACCCGTTTACCAGCACCAACAAGAATACAGCAAGGCGCGTACAATTGACTGGTTGGCTGGAGGGGAAGATGCTCTCATTAATCGTACGCGTCAATACACTGGCGTTCGCCTGTTGCCTGACTTGGGGCCAGACCTTTGAGGCGGCGTCGGTGAAACCGGCGGCAATGCCGGTGCCCAATGGGCGGGGTAGGATCACGATCGGAATGCCGAGCGGTGGTCCGGGGTCGAAAGATCCCGGCCGGATTCGTTATCCGTTCGTGAGCCTGAGGGACCTACTGGTGAGGGCCTACGACGTGAAGGGGTATCAGATCACCGGGCCGGCGTGGCTGGATACCGAGCGCTACGAGATCAACGCCACGATGCCGCCGGATACCACGATGGAGCAGTTCCACAAGATGCTGCAGAACCTGCTCGCGGAGCGGTTCAAGCTGGCCGTGCACCGGGAGACCAAAGAACTTCCGATGTACGCGCTGATCGTGGCGAAGAACGGGCCGAAGATCAAGGAATCGGGCGACGCTCCCCCGCTCCCGGAGGGCGATGGCGACACACCGCCGCCGCCGCTGCCTTCGCAGCCGAAGATCGGGCCGGATGGTTTTCCGGTGCTGCCGGCGCCGCTCGGGGGACGAGGTGGGATGTTCATGATGATGATGCCGGGGCGCGCGCGCCTGAGCGGGGAACACCAGACGATCCAGGACCTGGCGACCCGGTTGACCAGCCAGTTGGGCCGTCCGGTGACGGACGCCACGGGATTGAAGGGGAAGTACGACATCACGCTGACGTTCTCGACGGAGGGAATGAACGGGCCGATGGGACCGATGGGACCGGGACCGACGATGGTGGCGGTGGCACCTCCAGGCGGCGGTCCGACGGGCGGAGGTGGAGGGGCGGGGGTTTTCGTGCCGGAAGGCGAAGCGCCGCCGGATATTTTCGCGGCGGTGCAACAGCAGCTCGGGGCTCAAGCTGGAATCGAAGAAGGGACCGGTGGAGATGATCGTGGTGGATCACGTGGAGAAGACGCCGACGGAAAACTGATCGGCGAAAGGTTAGGGGCATCGCGGGGTTGTAGCTTACACTGGTGCGTTGTCCGAACCTCGAGCTAAAGACCAGGGACGCATCCGCCTCCATCCCCGTTTCCCTCGCGCTATCTCTCGACGCCGCGCGATATCGTCGTTTATCTTCCGCCCGGAGTACGATCGAGCGAGCCTGTCCGTGCTGTATCTGCAGGACGGGCAGAATCTCTTTGACCCGGCGACGGCGTTCGGCGGGCCAGGACTGGCGCGCCGATGTCACGGCGGACGATCTGATTCGCGCGGCGTCGATCGAGCCGCTTGATCATCGTCGGGTATCTATAACACCGGGGTGCGGCGCATCTCCGAGTACACGCCCACGAAGGACCGCGGCCGGCGCAAGGGCGGCAAGGGCGACCGGTACGCCAAGATGATGGCGCACGAACTGAAGCCGTTCATCGACCGCGAATACCGCACGCGCCGCGTCGGCCGCGCACAACGGGGTGGGCGGTTCGTCGCTGGGCGGGCTGGTGTCGCTGGAGACGGGGCTGCTGTATCCCGCGCGTCTTCGGCCGGCTGGCCATTCTCTCGCCGTCGGTGTGGTGGGACAATCGATCTATTCTGGAGATGGTACGGGCCTACAAATTCGACGGCGCGGCCGCGCATCTGGCTGGATTCGGGGACGGACGAAGGCGACGCGCCCGCAGCAGGCGATCGCCGATCTGAAATTGCTGCGCGACGCGCTGATGGAAAAGGGTTGGCGCGAGGGTGTCGACCTGCGGTTGCACCGTGGTGTCGGGCGCGGGCCACAATGAGCGCGCGTGGGCGGCGCGCTTCGGCGAAGTGCTGCAATATTTGTTTCCGCGCCACGCGGGAGGAAATGGGAGAGCCAAGATGACGATTCTGTGTCTCGCCAGTTACGAGAAGGGCCACGAATTCCTGCGCGAGTGCCAAGCGGCAGGGCTGCGCGGTCGTGCTGCTCACCTCCGAGAGCCTGAAGGACAAGGCGGAGTGGCCGCTGGAGAGCATCGACGAGATCTTTTACATGCCGGACCAGAACCACGAGTGGAATCGCGCGGACACGATCAAGGCGGTCAGCTACCTGGCGCGCACCCGCGCGATCGACCGCATCGTGGCGCTGGACGATTTCGATGTCGAACTGGCCGCGGCGCTGCGCGAGCACCTGCGCGTGCCGGGCATGGGCGAGACTACCGTCCGCCATTTTCGCGACAAGCTCGCCATGCGGATGAAGGCGCGCGAGGCGGGCATGCGCGGTGCCGGACTTCGTCCACGTGCTGAATTACGACGCGCTGCGGCGCTTCATGGAGAACGTGCCGGCGCCGTGGGTGCTCAAGCCTCGCTCGATGGCGGGCGCGATCGGGATCAAGAAGATCCACAGCGCGGAGGAATTCTGGCCGGCGGTGGAAGCGCTCGGCGACATGCAGTCGTTCTATCTGCTGGAGCAGTTTGTGCCGGGCGATATTTTTCACGTGGATTGCATCGTCTCCGAAAAGCAGATGCGTGTTCGCGATTGCCAGCGGCTACGGGCGTCCGCCGATGGAGGTCTCGCACGGCGGCGGGATTTTCACGACGCGGATTCTGGAGCGCGAGAGCGACGATGCGATGCGGCCTGCTGGCGGAGAATCAGGGCGTGATGGCGGCGCTCGGCATGGTGCGCGGCGTGTCGCACACGGAGTTCATCAAGGCGCGGATCCGACGGCCGCATCTATTTCCTGGAGACTTCGGCGCGCGTGGGCGGCGCGCACATCGTGGAACTGGTGGAAGCGGCGAGCGGCTTGAATCTGTGGGCGGAGTGGGCGAAGGTGGAGGTTGCGGGGCGGAGGCGGATATCAGCCGCCCGCAGTGCAGGCAGGATTACGCGGGGCTGCTGATTTCGCTGGCGCGCCAGGAGCATCCCGATACGTCGGCGTACAACGATCCGGAAGTGGTCTGGCGGTTGAGGCAGGATCATCACGCCGGTCTGATTGTGCAATCCCCTTCGGCGGCGCGGGTGCGGGAATTGCTAGCGGCTTACGAGCGGCGGTTCACGGAAGATTTCTACGCTTACGCAACCGCCGAGGGACAAGCCGAGTCACTGAGAGATGCTAATCGGGGCAGCCAGGACGCGGCTGCCCCGCGTTCCAGGATGCTGCGACGAGTTACGGCAGCAAGTGGACAGGCCAGGAGGCCTGCTCCCACTAGGCGGTGACGAGCTGGTAACGCTTGCCATCTCGGCGAGCGGAATCGGGGTGTAGTCCTTGGCGTGTCCGGCCTGGCCGAACTGCGTCATGCGCAGGGCGACAACCTTCTTCATGGCTTCGCGCGCCGGCTTCATGTAGGCGCGCGGATCGAACTCTTCGGGCTTCTCCGCGAAGACCTTGCGGATGGCGCCGGTGATGGCCAGGCGGTTGTCGGTGTCGACGTTGATCTTGCGGACGCCGTTCTTGATGCCGAGCTGGATTTCTTCGACCGGCACGCCCCAGGTGGGCTTCAGTTTGCCGCCGTACTGGTTGATGATGTCCTGCAGGTCCTTGGGGACGCTCGAGGAGCCGTGCATCACCAGGTGGACGTTGGGCAGCTTGTTGTGGATCTCGATCAGGACGCTCCATCTTCAGCGTCTCGCCGGTGGGCTTGCTGCTGAACTTGTAGGCGCCGTGGCTGGTGCCGATGGCGATGGCCAGCGCATCCAGGCCGGTCTGCTTGACGAATTCCACCGCCTGATCCGGATCGGTCAGGTGGCTGAGTCCGTCGCCGCCCGCGCCGTGGCCGTCTTCGATGCCGCCCAGGCAGCCGATTTCGCCTTCCACCGTGACGCCCTTGGCGTGCGCCAGTTCCACCACTTCGCGCGTGACGTCGACGTTGTATTCGAAGCTCGACGGCGTCTTGCCGTCTTCCATCAGCGAGCCATCCATCATGACGCTGGTGAAGCCCATATCGATGGCGCTCTTGCAGGTCGCGACGCTGTTGCCGTGATCCAGGTGCAGCACGGTCGGGAGATCTCGGGATAGATTTCGGTGGCCGCGATCATCAGGTGATACAGGAAACGATCCTGCGAATAGGCGCGCGCGCCGCGGCTCGCCTGCATGATCACCGGCGACTGGGTTTCGCGCGCCGCTTCCATGATCGACTGGATCTGTTCCATGTTGTTGACGTTGAACGCGCCAACACCGTACCCGCCCTTGGCTGCCTCGTCCAGAAGCTGCCGCATTGAGACTAATGGCATATGAGTGTTCTCTCCTTCGGAAAAATTGCGTGAAATGGTGTCCCGAACTCTTTAATTTCCAAGCTAACATGATTGCGCGAAGGGGGGCAACGCGCGTACCTTAGGATGTGGCCCTCGATCCTCTGGCCGGCAAGCCTCCGACGCCCTCCATGCTGGTGGACGTCCCCCGTCTGATCACCGCGTATTACAGCGGACAACCGGATGTCTCGGTGGCCGCGCAGCGCGTGAGTTTCGGTACGTCCGGCCATCGCGGCACGTGCGTTCGACGGATTCGTTCAACGAAGGCGCACATTCTGGCGATCACGCAGGCGATCTGCGAGTACCGCGCGGCGCAACGGCGTCGATGGTCCGCTGTTCCTGGCCAAGGACACCCATGCGCTCTCCGAGCCGGCCTTCGCCAGCGCGCTGGAGGTGCTGGCGGCCAATGGCGTCGAGGTGATGGTGGATCAGGAGCTGGGCTACACGCCGACGCCCGCGCTCTCGCACGCCGTCCTGACTCTACAATCCGCGGCGGCACGACGGGCCTGGCCGACGGCATCGTGATCACGCCTTCGCACAATCCGCCGGAGGATGGCGGATTCAAGTACAATCCGCCGAACGGCGGACCGGCGGACACGGCCGCGACCAAGTGGATTCAGGATCGGGCCAACGCAGATTCTGGCGGGCGGCTGCGCGAGTACGCCGCATGCCCTATCGCGCAGGCGCTCGCCGCTTCGACCACGCACCGGCACGATTACATCTCGGCATACGTGAACGATCTGGGCGCGGTGCTCGATATGGACGCCATCCGCGGCGCGGGCCTGAATCTCTGCGCGGATCCGCTGGGCGGCGCGGGCGTGGCCTACTGGCCGCGCATCGCCGAGCGCTACGGGCTCAAGCTCACCATCCAGCACGCCGACGCCGACCCGACCTTCCGCTTCATGAGCGTCGATTGGGACGGCAAGATCCGCATGGATTGCTCGTCGCCCTACGCGATGGCCGGACTGATCGCGCTCAAGGACAAGTTCGACGTGGCGTTCGCCTGCGATACCGATCACGACCGCCACGGCATGGTGACGCGCAGCGCCGGGCTGCTGAATCCGAATCACTATCTGTCGGCGGCGATCTCTTATCTGTTCGCGCACCGGCCCGGGTGGCGTCCGCAGGCCGGGGTCGGGAAGACGCTGGTCTCGAGCAGCATGATCGATCGCGTGGCCGCGCACCTGGGGCGGCCGCTGGTGGAAGTGCCGGTGGGGTTCAAGTGGTTCGTGGACGGCTGCTGACGGGGTCGCTCGGCTTCGGCGGCGAAGAGAGCGCCGGCGCGAGTTTTCTGCGGCGCGACGGCACGGTGTGGACCACCGATAAGGACGGCATCATCATGGCGCTGCTGGCGGCGGAGATCACGGCGCGGACGGGCACGATCCGGGCGAGATTTATCGCGGGCTGACGGAGCAATTCGGCGCGCCGGTCTACCAGCGCATCGATGCACCGGCGACGCCCGCAGCAGAAGGCGATTCTGGCGAAGCTCTCTCCCGACCAGGTCAGGCGAAGGAACTGGCCGGCGACCCGATCGAAGCGATGCTGACGACGGCGCCATCGGCAACGGCGCGCCGCTCGGCGGACTTAAGGTGATCACGGCGCGCGGATGGTTCGCGGCGCGTCCTTCGGGCACGGAGGATGTGTATAAATTGTACGCCGAGAGTTTCGCCGGCGAGGACCATCTGCGTCGGATTCAGCAGGAGGCGCAGGAGCTGATTGCGAAGGCGCTAGCGAGCGCTTCCTGAAAACCTGCTGTTCGCAAGCCAGTTGAGAACCACATTAAGCTCGGTCACCGGCGGCGCAGCGCCGCCGGACTTCACCATCAAAAAGCGTTGCCCGTCCGCGGAGACATCGTAGCCGGTGTATCCTCCTCCGAACAGCACGCGCGGGGTGCCGATCTGGGAACCGGGCGCCGGCGGAATATCCACGGCCATCATCTTGTCGCCGCTGCGATAAAACAGCTCCCGGCCTTGCCGGCCCCAGACCGGGTCCGATCCTCCTTGCGAGGAAACCTGGATCTTGCCGCCAGGGCCTGGAAGCTCCTGCACATAGATCTCAGTCCGCGCCGATTCGTTGGAAGAATAGGCCAACCGGCGTCCGTCGGGCGAGAAAACTGCCTGGCCCGCCGGAAGACGGGACTGAACCATGCGGGTGACTTTGCGCTCGCCCTCTACGGAAAGCATTGAGATATCGGCGTGATTATCCGGACCCATCTCGGTGAAGAGAAGCCGTTTTCCATCCGGAGACCAGGACGTCGGTAGTCCAAATGAACCGTTCCACAATGTTTCCTGGTGTGCACTTCCGTCAACCAGGCTCCAACTGAGCTTGCCATTCGCGACGTACGTAATGCGTTTTCCATCGGGGGTCCAAACGGGCGACCGGTTGTCGCCGGAGAAGGTGCTCCGCGTCAAAGTCCGGCGCGGGATGTCGTAGACCCAAATGTCCGAGTCCGCGGCAACCGCCAGTTTGTGGCCGTCAGGCGACAGGCGCGGACTTGCATAGTGGCCAGGCGCAGCTCCGGCCGGCTCTTCCGCGCCCTTACGGTCCACCCACACCAGGGTGCTCGGGGGCGCATCCTCCGCTTGGACATAGACCAGCGTCCCGCCGGAACGGGATAGGCCGAATTGCGAACCAATCTGGGCCCCGCCCCGCGCAATTGGGAGCGGGGGACCGGTTAGCTCCAGGCGCTCTGCGTTAAATGGCGCGGCCATCAAGCTGTCTGCTTGCGAATAAAACAGGAAACCGGCAGCGTAGCGGGCTGCACTGTTCCCAGGGCGTCGGTCGTCTCCCTTTACCAGAATGTGGCGCTCCCCGGTAGCCAGCCGTTGGGCCGCGATCTGGATGCCTTCATCCGTGGTGACGCTGAACAGCAGCGACTTCCCGTCCGGCAGGAGTTGGGGGGCGCCGAGCCCTCGCTCACCCTTGCTGAGGTCGGTTGCGATCAGGGTCTTGACTGTACCCCCGCCGGCCGGGATTTGAAAGATGCCATCAATTCTCCCGAAGCGGATTTGACCGTCAGGACCCCAGTCGCCTCCGCAGCCTGGAGTGTTCGCCAGCGTTACAGGCAGGCCGCCGCCGATCGAGATCTTTTTCAAAACATTCGGACGGCCTTTTAGAAAACCCACCCATAGTCCGTCCGGAGAGAAGAACACCGTATCGGATGCACCTTCGGTGCCGGGCAGGGCGGTGGCTTCCAGACTATCCATCGCGCGCAAGAAGAGCTGCCGGCTATTTTCGTGAAGACCGATGTAAGCGACCAACTTCCCATCGGGGCTCACGGCAATATCACTGCACACACCGGTCGCGAACCGGTGAGCCGGCGGCAGCAACGCCGTCAGGCGTGTCTGCGATGCAGCGGGCATAGAACCTATGCGGCGCTGAACATATCCGCCGGCCAGCGCGGCGGCGATGGCGATGGCGGCCATCAGAAACGGAACCGCGCGCAACCAAGAGGAACTCGGCCGGGCCGGCGGCAGGCCGGAGGGTTCCGCGCCGGCGGGTTCGGCAATGATCTGCTCAATTTCAATCGCAATGTCGCCGGCGTCGCGGGCGCGGCGGCGCAGCTCTTTTCGCAGGCAGCGCTGCAGCAGAGCGCGCACTTTCGGCGGAGTCGATGGCGGCAGCGCATCCCAGTCCGGCTCGCGCTCCAAGACAGCAGCGATGGTGTCGCTATAGGTCTCGGCGCCAAACGCGCGTCGTCGAGTGAGGAGTTCGTACAAGACACAGCCCATGGCCCAAATGTCGGTACGCTTATCGATGGCGAGCCCGCGCGTTTGTTCGGGGCTCATGTAGCCGGGCGTGCCAAGCACCGTGCCGGCCTGCGTCATGGCTGCCGTGAGGGTTTCCGCCCGTGAATCCTCTCCAGCACTGCTCCCGGCAAAAGATTTCGCCAGCCCGAAGTCGAGGACTTTCACGCGGCCGTCCGGCGAGAGCTTCACGTTGGCGGGTTTCAGATCGCGGTGGATCACGCCGCGGTCGTGCGCCGCGGCAAGGGCTTCGGCGATCTGGGCGACGATACGCAAGGCTTCTTCGACCGGAACCGGACCGGCTGCAATGCGCTCGGAAAGAGTCTGGCCGGGAACCAGTTCCATCACCAGCGCGCCGCCTTCGACTCCGAAGATCTGGGCGATATTAGGGTGGCTCAGCGATGCAAGTACTTTGGCCTCGCGTTCGAAACGGGCCAGGCGCTCCGGATCCTGCGCGAACGCGTGAGGAAGAACCTTGATCGCTACTTCACGGTCAAGCGTGGTGTCGGCGGCCTTATATACCTCGCCCATACCGCCCGCGCCGATCGGCGCGAGAATCTCATATGGACCAAGGCGGGTCCCCGCAGTCAGGGGCATGAAATTTAGTCGTCTTAGTCTACAGGAACAGGAAGCGCGGCAGGGAATCTCCGCGAACATGGTAGATTCGGACTAGTGACTCCGAAGCATGAGATAGAAGACCGCGAAAAACAATCGGTGGCGATGAGCTCGCTGTTGGCGGCAGTGGCTCTCACCACATTAAAGATCATCGTGGGCATGGCCACCGGCAGCCTTGGAATACTTGCGGAGGCGGCGCATTCGGGGCTGGACCTGGTGGCGGCGGCGCTGACGTTTGTAGCGGTGCGCATCTCCGGCCGTCCGGCGGACCGCACGCACCTTTACGGGCACGGCAAGGTGGAGAACCTCTCGGCGATGGCGGAAACGCTGCTCCTGCTGGGCACCTGCGCCTGGATCATTCGCGAAGCACTGCACCGGTTGACCACACATAAGGTCGAAATCGACGTCACGTTCTGGAGCTTCGCCGTGATGGCGATTTCGATCGTGATCGACGTCTCGCGGTCGCGGGTTCTGGCGCGGACGGCAAAGAAATACAACAGCCAGGCGCTGGAGGCCGACGCGCTGCACTTCGAGACGGACGTCTGGAGTTCGGCGGTGGTCATTCTCGGGCTGGCTTGCGTGAAATTGGGCGAGTGGATTCCATCGCTAGGATGGCTGCGAGAGGCCGATGCGGTCGCGGCGCTGGGGGTTTCGGCGCTGGTAATCTGGGTGAGCTGGCGGTTGGGACGGCGCACCATCGACGCGCTGGTGGACTCGGCTCCGGCGGGGATGGAGGAGCGCATTCTGGCGGCGGTGGAGGCCGTGGAAGGCGTGCGAAACTGCCACAACATCCGGGTGCGATACTCCGGGCCGGTGATGTTCATCGATCTGCACGTGCTGGTGGACGGGCGCCAGTCCCTGTTCGAAGCGCACGCGCTGACGGAGACGATCGAGGGCGTGATTCAGGCGATTGCTCCGCAGGCCGACGTCACGGTACATCCCGAACCGTACTGACCGTATGGCAATCGCAGGAGATCAAGAGATCGCTCCCTCATCACGGTCGCGGCTCGGTGTGAGGGTGATGCCGAGAATCGGGGGCTCGTTGCGCTCCCTGACGGTCGCGGCTCGTTGGTCGCGGGATCGGCGTGAGGGCGATGTGGAGGGGGCGATTAGCGCACTACCAGGACGGTGCCTTCGTGCGCTTTGAGCGGGACCTCGAGCGTGGACTGTTTGCCGTAGGACTGGCCGCTCCAGAGGTCGGTGACTTCGCCGGCACGCGGGAGTGTGACAGGGATCTTGGCGGGCGTCGTCGCTCCCAGTTGAAGACGCACAGGAGCGTGCGGTCCTTCAATGTCACGACGCCGATGTTCAGGCTTCTCGTCGGTCGAACTCGGCGGCGACACCGGTGGGCGGCAGGAGTTTCTTGAGCATGGCGAGGCGGTCGGCGGGCAGCGTGCTGAGATCGTCGCCGGAGAGGACGAGGCCGCCCGAGGCCATGATCGGCGTGGCGTGGAAGCGGTACTCCTCGGGCAGCATGTTGCCGCTGAGCGTGACGGCATCGGGATCGTTCCACCAGAGCTTGCCGTTCTGCCAGTTGCGATAGCAGGTTCTGACGCGCCACCGTTGGAGAACGTGGTCCCACTTGCGCGTGATGTCGCCGGAGCTGCGCGAGCCGTGGATCAGGCCGAACGCTGGCCCAGATGGGGTGGTTGCAGCCGAGGATGAAGCTGTCGCCGCGCGCCGCGCAGGACGGCCTGCATGCCGCGGCGGTAGGCCTCGATGCGGGTGGCTTTGGGGTCGTGCAATTTGCCGCCGTGCATGGCGCCCCAGAAATTGGCGTCGAGCTTGAAATAGGTGACGCCCCATTCTTGCGCGCATGGTGCGGAAGACGTTTTCGAGGTGCTTCTGCACTTCGGGATTGGTGCCATCGAGCGCGTACCAGGGGCCGTGGCGCCAGCCCTGAAAGGTGACCTTGTCGGCGGGCAAGCGGCTTGCCGTCCTCGCCCTTCATGAACCAGTCGGGATGCTGCTGGAAGAGATGGCTGCCGGCTTCGGCGATGAACGGGGCGACCCAGATGGCGGGTTCGAAGCCCTGCTTGCGGATGGCCTGGAGCACGCCCTGCACGTCGCCGCCGAAGGCGTTGCCGGTCTCGAGCCAATCGCCCATCGCGGGCTGATAGCCGTCGTCGAGCTGGACGTATTTGAGCTGGGGCGCGTTCTTCACGATGGCGCCGAGGTTGTCCATCACGTTCTTGGCGGTGACGCGAGCAGCCGAAGCAATACCAGCTGCACCAGCCGGCGGGCGGCGTGGGGAAGCGCAGCGGAGGATGATTCTGGTCGATGCGGGCGGCGAGCCTGGAGAGCAGCGCGGCGCGATTGGGTCCGGCGGAGAAGGTGAACTCCTCGAGATCCCAGGATTCGCCGGGCGCGAGCGCGAGGCCCTCGGTATCGAGCACGACTTCGATGGATTTCGGACGCAGGAAGAAGCGTCCGTTGAAGCGCTTGCAACTGGTGAAAGCGAGCAGCATGGTTTCGCCGCCAGGGGGCGTGAGGGTCATCATGCCGGTGACCACCTTGGCGTCGGCGGGCTGCGGGATTTTGTAGTGCTTGAGCTCGTCGTAGGCGAGGTCGAGCGGACTGCCGAGCGTGCCGGCGGTCTGGCTGAGCATCTGGAAGCTCTCGCCATAGAGCGCAGTGGAATCGGGCAGGTGGTGGGCGATGCGGAAGAGCGAGACTTCCTTGACGTGGACAGGCGTTTTGCCGGTGTTGGTGAGGCGGGACTGGTAGAGGTCGCCCTTGCGCGTGCCGGTGAGTTTGAGGGCAGTGGAGGGCTCCACGGAGCGCACTTCGGATTTGGACTTCCAGACGTCGAGCGCGGGAGCGGCGTGAGCGAGGGAGGCGGCAAGGAAGAGGACGGCGTAGCGGACCATGGCAATTACTTTAACGCTATTGGAGCTGATACGCTGTCAAATTCCGTGGCCGAGCGTCGTTAAAGCGATGTGCCTCGCCTATCGGACATGCCGGTGAAAAGCGCCGATCAATTCGACGAACTATTTCTCACCCATTACGGCGCATTGACGCGTGTGATCTGCCGCGTGGTGGGCGATACCGGATGGGCGGAAGAATTGGCGTCGGAAGCCTTCTGGAAACTGCATCGCGATCCGCCTCCGTCGAATCGGAATCTGACAGGGTGGCTATACCGGACCGGCATCCGGCTGGCGCTGGACAATCTCAGGATGCGCAAGCGGCGCGCACATTATGAGGCGCTGGCGCCGCCGCCCGGAGCTTTGCCGGGACCGGAGGAGGCGCTCGAACTCGGCGAGCAGCAGGCGCGAGTGAGGCAGGTGTTGGCGGCGCTCAAACCGGAGCATGCGTCGCTGCTGGTGCTGCGCAGCGAAGGCTACAGCCTCAACGAAATGGCGGCGTTGCTGGGGCTGAATGCGGGATCGGTGGGAACTTTTTTGGCTCGCGCGGACGCAGCCTTTCGAAAGGAGTACGTGAATCGTTATGGAGAGCTTTAGTCCCGAGGAATTGCGCGAGTGGGTTGGCCGGCAGACGGCGCTGCTGGAGCCGCCCGCGGGCTGGAGCACGGATGCCACCACGGCGCTCACCCGCTTGCACGAACGCGCCGTGGAGCAGGCTTCGGTGTCTATGGTGCGACGGTGGCCGGCGTGGGCGGCAGCGGCGGCGATTTTGATCGGGGGCGTGCTGGCGCTACCCGAGGGTCGTGTGGCGGCGCAACAGTTTTGGCAATTTCTCACGGTGCCGAGGATGGCGGTCATCCAGGTGAAGGACTGGCCGGAAGGAGTGCCTTCGCCGGCGGTGAAGCTGATCGGCACACCGCTGCCGCCAATTCCGGCCCGCGATTTGGAAGAGGCGCGGTGGCGCGTACACTACGATCCGCGAATTCCCCGCCCCGGCGTTCTGGCGCAAAGTCCGAAGTTCCTGACCACGTTCAGCATGGCGGCGGGCACAGTGGTGAATACGGCCGATCTGGAACTTGCGATGCAGAAGGCCGGCATCACGGATCAGCGTGTGCCTCCCGAGTGGAACGGCGCGCACCTGGCGCTGCACACCAGCGCAATGGTAATTGCGCAGTGGCCCGACCTGGCCCTGGTGCAGAGTCTGCCGCTGACGCTGACGGCGCCCGCGGGCTTCGATTTTTCCGCCTTTTCGGCGCTGGTGCTGAAGATTGTCGGAGTGGCACCGGAGGAAGCGCGGCAGCTGGCGCAGCGAATGGGCACCATTCCCCAGTGGCTGGCGCCGCTGGCGCGCGAGAACGACGACTTCGCCACGATTGAGGAAATCAGGCTCAATTCCGGTCCCGCAACGCTCTACCAGGAGCGGGATCGCGCCGGGAAGGTGGATCGCACCACACTGTTCTGGAGCGTCCCCGACCGGGTGTACGCACTCGACGGGACGTTAAGCCGCGAATTGACGATCGCCGTGGCAAACGCCGTGCAGTGATATTTGGCGTATGAAATATACCGGATTCGTTCGCGTGCGGGGTGCAAGAGAGCACAATCTCAAGAATGTGGACGTGGAGATTCCGCGGGACGCGCTGGTGGTTTTCACGGGGATATCCGGGTCGGGTAAATCGTCGCTGGCATTCGGGACACTGTACGCGGAAGCACAACGCCGTTATCTGGAATCGGTGGCGCCATATGCGCGGCGCCTATTCGACCAGATGGGCGTACCGGAAGTGGATTCAATCGACGGGCTGCCACCGGCGGTCGCATTGCAGCAGCAGCGCGGGTCGCCAACCACACGGTCTTCGGTGGGCAGCGTGACGACACTTTCCAACCTGCTGCGGATGCTCTACTCGCGTGCGGGAAAGTACCCTCCGCACCAGGCGCAACTGCATGCCGAAGAGTTCTCCACCAACTCGCCGGAGGGGGCCTGCCCACAGTGCCACGGGCTGGGACGCAACTATGACGTGACCGAGCGCTCCATGGTGCCTGACGATTCGTTAACCATCCGGCAGCGTGCCATCGCGGCGTGGCCGGTGGCGTGGCAGGGGCAAAACCTGCGCGACATTCTGGTCTCGATGGGGTACGACGTGGATCGCCCGTGGCGCGAGTTGCCCAAAAAAGATCGCGACTGGATACTGTACACCGAGGAGCAGCCGACGGTGCCGGTATATGCGGGTTTCACACCGGAGGAGACACGCCGGGCTTTGAAGCGCAAAGAAGAGCCGAGCTACCAGGGCACGTTCACGGGAGCGCGGCGCTACGTGCTGCATACCTTCGCCAACACGCAGAGCCCGCTAATTCGTAAGCGCGTTTCGCAATACCTGGTGAGCACGGTTTGCCCCCTATGCGGCGGCAAGCGGCTGAAGCGCGAGGCGCTCTCGGTGAAATTCGCGGGGCTCGATATCGCGGAGATGTCGGCGCTGCCGCTTTCGCGGCTCGCGGTCACGCTGCGTTCGGAAAAGACGGCGCCGGACCATCCGGAGAAGGTGATTGTCGCGCAGCGGATCGTAGACGACCTGCTGGGCCGGGTCATCGTCATGCTCGAACTTGGACTCGGCTATCTCCAACTGGATCGGAGCACGCCGACGCTTTCGCCGGGCGAGCTGCAGCGGTTGCGGCTGGCGACGCAGGTGCACTCGAATCTCTTCGGCGTGGTCTATGTGCTCGACGAACCATCGGCGGGGCTGCATCCGGCCGACACGGAGGCCCTGCTGGGGGCGCTTGAACGCTTGAAATCCTCGGGCAATTCGCTGTTCGTGGTGGAGCACGACCTGGATGTGATCCGTCAGGCCGACTGGATTGTGGATGTGGGACCGGCGGCCGGCGAGCACGGGGGACAGATTCTGTATAGCGGGCCGCCTGCGGGGCTGGCGAAGGTCGAGCAATCGCAAACGCGACGCCATCTCTTCGGCACCGAGGCGATTCGCGAGCGGACACCGCGTTCGCCCAAGGGCTGGCTCGAGCTGGCCGACGTCACGCGCAACAACCTGAACCACCTGGATGTCGCGTTTCCGCTGGGTGTGTTTACGACAGTGACCGGGGTTTCGGGATCGGGAAAATCGAGCCTGGTGAGCCAAGCACTGGTGGAGTTGGTGGGCGAGGAATTGGGGCACGCGGTAACCAGCGACGAGGAGGAGGGCGAGGAAACGGCCATCCGGACCGGTGGGCGGATCGCGGCCGGGATGGAGGCCATCAAGCGGCTGGTGCGGGTGGATCAGAAACCGATCGGGCGCACGCCGCGATCGAACCTGGCGACGTACACCGGACTGTTCGATCACGTGCGCAGGCTCTTCGCCGCGACCAGGGCCGCGCGTGCGCACCGGTGGGATGCCGGGCGCTTCTCGTTCAACGTGGCCAAGGGCCGCTGCGAGACCTGCGAGGGCGAGGGCTTCGTCTTCGTGGAACTGCTCTTCCTGCCGAGCGTGTACGCACCGTGTCCGGCGTGCCATGGCGCGCGCTACAACCCGGAGACGCTGGAGATCCGGTACCGGGAGAAGAACATCGCCGAGGTGCTCGGGATGACCGTGGACGCAGCGTGGGGGTTCTTTGCGGACGAGCCGGCCGTGGCGCGCGCACTACACGTGCTACGAGAGGTTGGGTTGGGCTACCTGCGCCTGGGCCAGCCCGCGACCGAGCTTTCCGGGGGCGAGGCGCAGCGCATCAAGCTGGCGACGGAGTTGCAGCGCATGCAGCGCGGCAACACGCTCTATGCCGAAGTTCCCGCTCTTTTTGACGCCATTTTCCCCGTAAGATCTTGAAGAATTTGAACATTCGGGTTTTAGCGGGGTGCGCAGTGTACCCATGTAATTAGACATATATGTCTTGTTTAAAGGCTAACATAGTTGTATAGTAGACCCATGTACGTCGAATCTGTCCCCAACCGCAACTCTCCTCCCGCCATCCTCCTCCGTGAATCGGTCCGCATCGGCTCCAAGGTTCACAAGCGTACCCTCGCCAATCTCTCCTCCTGGCCCGCCTCTCAAGTCGATCTCTTGCGCCGCGTCTTGAAGGGGGAGGATCTGATCGCCCGCCAGCAAGCCTTTCAGATCCTCCGCTCGCTTCCGCATGGCCATGTCGCCGCCGTCCTCGGCACTCTTCGCCATCTCGGCCTTCACGATCTGCTCTCCCGCACTCGTTGCCCCGAGCGCGATCTCATCTGCGCCCTCATTACCGCCCGCATCCTCGATCCTCGCTCCAAACTCGCCACGGCCCGCGGCTTGGATGAGGAGACCGCTTCCAGTTCCCTGGCCGAGTCGCTTCATCTGGCTTCGGCCACGGCCGATGATTTATACGAGGCTATGGATTGGTTGCTGCCACGGCAGGAGCGCATCGAGCAGGCTCTCGCCAAGCGTCACCTCTCTGATGGTTGTCTGGTGCTCTACGATGTGACTTCCACTTACTTTGAGGGCCATCACTGTCCACTGGCGCGCTTCGGCCACTCGCGCGACGAGCGTAGCGGCAATCCGCAAATTGTCTGTGGCTTGCTCACCAATGCCGAAGGTTGTCCCGTAGCCATGGAGGTGTTCCCCGGCAATACCGCCGACCCTAAGACGGTCGCCGCGCAAGTACGCAAGCTGCGGGAGCGTTTCGGCCTGCAGCGATTAGTGCTGGTGGGTGATCGCGGCATGCTTACCACCGCCCGCATTCGCGAGGACCTCCAGCCGGTGCCCGGTCTGGAGTGGATTACGGCATTGCGCGCGCCGGCCATCAAGAAACTGGCGTCCGATGGCGTGCTGCAACTGTCCCTGTTCGACCAGACGGACTTGGCTGAGATCGCTCACCAGGCGTTTCCTGGCGAGCGTTTGATCGCCTGTCGCAATCCTCTGTTAGCTGCCGAGCGTTCGCGCAAGCGGGGAGAGTTACTGGCCGCAACCGAAAAAGAACTGGAGAAGGCCAAGGCCGCCACGCAGCGGAAGACTCGACGACTGCGAGGCAAAGAGCGAATCGCCGTCGCCGTCGGTAAGGCGCTGGGACATTACAAGATGGCCAAACATTTTCACTATCGCATCCGCAGCAACGGATTCACCTATGAACGCAACCAGGCGAGCATCGACCGGGAGGCTGCGCTGGACGGGATCTATGTCATCCGTACCACGGTGCCAACGGCATCGGCATCTAGCGAACAAGCGGTCCGCCACTATAAAGAGCTCGCCAATGTCGAGCGGGCGTTTCGCAGCCTGAAGAGTGTGGACCTAAAGATCCGGCCCATCCACCATCACCTGGAGGAACGTGTCTGCGCACACGTGTTCCTCTGCATGCTGGCATATTACGTGGAGTGGCACATGCGCCAAGCGCTGGCCCCGATGTTGTTTGACGACGACGAGCCGGCCGCCGGTGAGGCGCTGCGCACCTCCATTGTGGCGCCCGCGCAACGCTCCCCATCGGCGAAAGAGAAAGCACAGAGTAAAACCTCCCACGACGGGATGCCGGTGCACAGCTTTCAGACCCTCCTACAAGATCTCCGCACCGTAGCCCTCAATACGGTTCAGATGGGCGAGGAAACCTGCCAGATGGTCACTGCCCCCACCCCAGTACAGCAGCGTGCATTCGACCTGTTGAAAGTCTCTTGTCGAGCCTGAGTGTACCCAGTAGGCAACCCTCGCCGTCTGGCCTATCTCTCAAACAATCAATCACTTCCTGTTCATCAAGAGCGGGAACTTCGGTCTATGTGCTGGATGAGCCTACCACCGGCTTGCATCCTACGGACGTGGAGAGACTGATCACGCAGCTCGATGGGTTGGTGGAGGCGGGCAATACCGTGATCGTAGTGGAGCACGATATGCGCGTGGTGGCGGCGAGCGATTACGTAATCGATATCGGTCCGGGGGCCGGCGAGGAAGGCGGGGCGGTGGTGGCGCGCGGCAGGCCCGCGGAATTGGCGGGGGCGCACGCGAGCCGGACTGCGACGTATCTCGCGCGATTTCTGGAGGCGGGGAACCTGGCTACGGTTTGATTCGGCAAGTGGGACAGGCCTGAGGCCTGTCCTACATGTACATGCCGCCGTTGACGGCGAGGACGTGGCCGGTGATGTAGGAGGATTCTTCGCCGGCGAGGAATTTTACGGCGTTGGCGATATCCTCGGGCTGGCCGATGCGGCCGAGCGGGACCTGGGCGAGGATTTTGGCCTTCACTTCGTCGGGGAGGACCTTGGTCATGTCGGTCTCGATGTAGCCGGGCGCGACGGCGTTCACGGTGACACCGCGGCTGCCCATTTCCTGGGCGAGCGCCTTGGTCATGGCGATCATGCCGCCTTTGGACGCGGCGTAGTTGGCCTGCCCCGCGGCGCCGGCCTGGCCGACCACGGACGCAATATTAATGATGCGGCCCCAGCGATTGCGCATCATGCTGGGGAGCACCTGCTGGGTGCAGCGGAAGGCGCCATTGAGATTGATATTCATCACCAGATCCCAATCGGCCTGCTTCATACGCAGGGAAAGGCCGTCGCGCGTGATGCCGGCGTTGTTGACCAGGACATCGATGCGGGTTTTGTCCTTCAGCGTCTTGGAGAAGGCTTCCTTGACGGATTCGGGCGACGTGACGTCGAGGTTCATGGTGATCGCCTCGCCGGAACAGGCGCGGATCTCTTCGGCCACTTGTTCGTTGCGTTCGATCTCGGGCGAAGCCACGATGATATCGAAGTTCGCGCGACACAGGGTCAGCGCGATCGCCCGGCCGATTCCTCGGCTGGCGCCCGTAACAAAGGCCACTCGGTTAAACATGCGTTCTCCTCAGGATGTTTTGGTATGAAATCCAATCATAACTGATTGCACCGGCTTGCTACCATAACGGTATCCCTATGGCCTATCAGGATCTGCGCGAATTCGTGCGCGCTCTGGAAAAGAACAACGAACTCAAGCGGATCAAAGTCGAAGTGGATCCGATCCTGGAGATCACGGAGTTCGCGGATCGCGCGGTGAAACAGGGCGGACCCGCGCTGCTATTCGAGAATCCCAAAGGCTACAAGATTCCGGTGCTGATCAACAGCTTCGCTTCCATGCGCAAGATGGAGCTCGCGCTGGAAGTGAAGTCGGTGGAAGAAGTGGCGCAACGCATCGTGGAATTCCTGGAGATGCGGATGCCGGAGGGACTGATCGGCAAGCTGAAAATGCTGCCGAAGCTGGCCGAGATGGGCGCGTTCTTTCCGAAGATCGTGAGCAAAGGTCCGTGCCAGGAAGTGGTGCGGACGGATGGCTTCTCGCTGCTCGATTTTCCGGTGTTGCAATGCTGGCCCGACGATGGCGGGCGCTACATCACGCTGCCGCTGGTCTTTTCGCGCAATCCCGATACCGGCAAGCGCAACTGCGGCATGTATCGCATGCAGGTGTTCGACGAACGCACGGCGGGCATGCACTGGCAGACGCACAAGCAGGGCGCGGAGCACGCGCGGCGAATGCAGCACCAGGGAAAGAAGCGGATGGATGTCGCGGTGGCCATCGGCGCCGACCCGGCCACCATGTACTCGGCGATTCTGCCGCTGCCGCCGGACCTGGACGAGATGATGATTTCGGGCTTCCTGCGCGGCAGCCCGGTCGAAATGGTCAAGTGCCAGACCTGCGACCTGGAGGTGCCGGCAAACGCGGAGATCGTGCTCGAAGGCTACGTGGAACTCGGCGAATTGCGCACGGAAGGTCCGTTCGGCGATCATACGGGATTCTATTCGCTGGCCGATGAATACCCGGTCTTCCACGTGACTTGCGTGACGCATCGCAAGGACCCGATCTATGTGACCACGATTGTAGGGCCGCCACCCATGGAGGACTACTACATGGGCAAGGCGATCGAGCGGATCTTCCTGCCGCTGATGCGCATGCAATTGCCCGAAGTGCGCGATATCTCGATGCCGGCGGAAGGCATCTTCCACAACCTGATTCTGGTTTCGATTCGGAAGAGCTATCCGGGGCACGCGCGCAAGGTGATGCACTCCATCTGGGGGACGGGGCAGGCGATGTTCTCCAAGGTGATCGTGGTGGTGGATGAAGATGTGGACGTGCAGAACTACAGCGAAGTGGCGTGGAAGGCCTTCAATAACATCGATCCGGAGCGCGATATTCAGTTCGTGATGGGGCCGGTGGATTCGCTGGATCATGCCAGCAGGCTGGTGAATTATGGGTCTAAGATGGGCGTCGACGCGACTCGCAAGTGGCCCGGCGAGGGGTTCACGCGGCCGTGGCCGGACGTGATCACGATGGACGCCGAGGTCAAGCGACGGGTGGATGAATTGTGGAAGAAGGCCGGGCTCTAGCGGCGGGGGGAGCCGGCTGAAAGCCGGCTGCAGGCAGGATTGCCTGCCCCACAGTGGCGGCGAGCCGCAAACGGCGGGCGGGTTCGTGCACGCGGGAGTTACGGCAGCAAGTGGACAGGCCAGGAGGCCTGTCCCACTAAAATCTTCGCGGCCTGCATACCAGGGTTGTAATTACTGGCGCGGGGGCGTGGATTGGTGGGCGTGGAGGGCCTTCCACGCGCCGTCTTTGCGGACGAAGACCACGGTCTGCGCGAAGGGCGTGACGACGGTGGCGCCATCGGCGAAGGTGGCTTCGCTCTCGCCATCGGCGACTAACATTGCGGTGTCGGGCGAGAGCACCGTCACCATCTGATGCTTCCAGTGGTAGGCAATCTTTTGCACGGCGGCGAAGCTGCGTTTGACGGAAGCGTGAGCGTCTTCGCGGGTGAGGAAGAGAAAGCCGCTCTGCGCGATGGAGCCGTGGTCATTGGGCAGCATGAAGCTGAAGAGGCGGTCGATATCGCGCGCCTCGGCTGCCTGCGTCATCTGCATGTTGACCTCGAGAACGGCCTTCTCGATGGCGCCGGTTTGAGAGAAGAGCGGTGCGGCGAAAAGAATCAAGGCAAGTTTCGGACTCATGGGTCCATTATCGCGCTTAGTGGAAGCGCTTCTTATAGAAGAAGTCGAGGTCGAATTCGCCGTACAGGTCGCGTTGGACTACCGCGGAGAACTGCGGGCTGATGGCCCACTCCACGCGGATCGCCTGGGAATTGCTGCGCGTCACGTCCTGGATATAGGTAAACGTGATGTCGCGCGTCACCTGCTGCTGGAAGGTGAGCGTGGCCTGCGGAGTGTTGGAGGTGCCCACGATCTGCGGGTCGATCGAGAGCCTGCTGACGCCGAACAGGCGCTGCAGCCGTCCCGAGATCGGGCTCGCCACTGCCTGCCCGAGGAGCGTGGAGGCCCCGGCCTGCTGGAAATTCTGCGCCGGCGCGGCTGGTGTGTGCGCGGCCAGCACCGGGTCGGTGGTCGGCACTTTGCCGGAGGCGAGCAGCGAGACGATCTGCTGAAACTCCATCGGCGGATCCGAGCGATACGAGAGCTTCATGCGCTCGATCGGGCCGCTCACACTTACCGAGACATCCACGCCCTGCACGGTAGTCTCGAGATCGACATTCAAGATGGGCGCTATTTTCTGCGGGTCATAGAACGCGACGGTACCCTGGTCAATGGTGTACCTGGCTCCGAAGAAGATCACGTCGCCCTGTGTCACGACTACGCGGCCCAGCATGCCGGGATGATCGGGCGTGCCGCGAAGTGTAAGGTTAGCGTCGGCCTGCAGATTTTGTGTGAGCGTGGTGCGGAACTGAACGTCGGGAGAGGTGCGGATGCGAACGTCGAGTTGCATGCCCGCCAGCAGTCCGGTGCTCGCGGTGGAGACCGGCGGCGGGGTCGCGGCGGAAGCGAGGACAGAGCCGATGTCGCTGTGGGAATGCATCGCCACATCCTGAATGAAGACGCTGCCGGAGAGCAGGCTCTTGCTCGTGGTGCCGGTCAACGTGAGGCGGGCGCCGAATTGCGTGGTCACGGTGGCGGGAGCGTCGACATGCACCCCGTCGGCCGTCGCCTGAAGACGGAACTGCATATCAGGGCCGCCATAGCTGACGGTACCGGATAACGTGACCTTGCCGCCTCCGCTCTCTCCTGAAATATTTTGCAGCACGGCCTCGGTGCCATTGAATGCGACCACGCCGGTGGCGTTCGAAAGTCCCTGCGGCGCGTCGAGCAGATTGAAGGACGCCTGCTGCAGCCGCAGCGTCCCATTCACCGAGGGCTGCGCAGGCGTGCCGGTGACGGCGGCGTTCAGCGTGACGGCGCCGGAAGAAAAGATGTCGGTATCGAAGGCCTCCAGAACGTCCAGGCGGATGTTGCCATCGGCGCGGAGGTTCATCGGCCGGGTTCCCTTGAGGGGCACGGCACCGCTGAGATTCAGGTTGGTGAAGGGGCCAATAATGTGGAAGCTTTGCACCGTGAGCACGGACCGGTCCAGCGCCAGCACGATGTTGCCCGCGTTGTGCACGTCCAGCCTCACGCGCGGCGTCTTGCCTTTGGTTGCGGTAGTGGTGTGGGCCTCCAGCGTGGTCAACGTAGCGATGCCGCGCAGACTATCGGGCGTGGCAATGGGGCCCGAAAGGCTGACCTGGCCGTTCAGCGTCCCATCGAACGGCTGGAGGGGGCCTTCCAGTAAAGGGCTGAGACCCACGTAGGTGAGATTAGCGATGCTGAACTGCGCGGTGATTGGGTAATCGCCGGCGAGGGCAAGGCGTCCGGTTCCCGTGATGGTGGAGCGGGCGAAGTTGGACTTCAGATCGAAGCTCACGTCGCTGCCGCTGGTGGCAGCGGTCGCGGTGAGATCGCCCAGTTGCTTTTTGTTGACGCTGAGGCCGGTGGCAGAGAGGTTCGCATTGAGTGTGGAAAACAAGGGCGCGGCATTGCGGCGCAGCGTGGCCGCCCCATCCGCAGCCAGCCGGACGACGCCATCGAGCCCAGGTTTCGCGTGCTGCAGGGTTTGAATGCGCGAGATCGCCACATCGCTACTCAGCACGTGGAAGCGGATGCTGCCCTCTTGCAGATTGTTCGCGGGATGGGTGAGGTTGGCGGTCAACTCCAGGTGCGAGGGGCCGTCGTCGATGCGAAATTGCGGAACGTCGATCGCCTGGCTGGTGTAGCTGATGGTGGACTGCAGGCGGTCGAACGGCTCGCCATACGCGGTCGCCTTCGTGACCGTGAGGGTGACGTTGGCGCGCGGGTCCCGCAGGGTGCCGGAGAGCTGGCCGTTGAGCGCGAGGGTGCCGCTGACCGGTAGATCGGTGCGGCCGGCGACGGCGAGCACGCGATCGATCGGCAGGCCCGAGATCGCGGCGGTGGCGGTGGTCTGATGACTGCCCGTGAGCAGAGATTCGCCGTTCACCCGGATGGTGGAGCCCGCGAAATCCGAATTGACGTTGTAACGCACCGCATTGCCGGACGTGGACGCAGTCGCCGTGAAATCGCCAAGCGCTTTGCCCTGCATCTGGAGTCCGAGCGCCGCGGCGTTCGCGGTCAGATTCGTGATTTGGAAATCGATACCGGCCGGACCGGGTTGGATGTTCGCCGCGGCGTCGGCATTCAGGTTCAGGGAGCCGCGCAGACCGGGCCGGTCCTTTACCAGCGACTGGAATTGAGCGAGCTGCAGCTGGTTGCTGACGACGTGAGCGGTCACGGTGCCGTGCTCCAGATCGTTAAGCGCGTGCTGATAGTGCGCGGTGGCATCGATGCGCGAAGGGCCGGCGACGAGCTGCAGCGATTGCAGGTCGATCGCGGTTTGGGTCAGCACGGCGCGGGCTGCGAGAGTATCGAAGGGCTCGCCTTGGATGGTGCCGTTGACCACGTTGAGTTCGGCGCCGCCGCGCGGGTCGCCGACGGTGCCGGTGATGTGCGCATCGGCCGCGAGCGCTCCCGTCATGGGAATGACGGATTGGCCGGCGAACGCGAGGACATCGCGCATGTCGGCGTTGCGCACGGTGGCATCCAGGCGCAGCGGGTCGTACTTTTCGGGCGTCCAGTTGTGCAGGGCGATGGAGCCGGAAAATCGCGCCTGTAAGGGTCCACGGGTGAGCAGCGCATGGTTCACCGCGGCCCCCGACCTGGTGGCGTCGAGCGCAGCGGTCAGGCTGGTGAACGGGCGGCCATCCACGGCGAAGTTATTGACCGCGACCTGCGCCGCGACCTTCGGCGCGCTCAGCGATCCGCTGACGGTGGCGTCGACGGTGGCCGCTCCGGCGTTCGTGAAGGTAACGGGCAGGACGGCTACCGGGCGGAAATCGCCGAAGTCGCGCGAGACTATGTGCGCCTGGATCTGCTGACCGAGCGAACCGGAAAGATCGACGCGCGTGTGCGGGAGTGCCAGGTACGAACGGGCGAGGGTCACGTTGCCTGCGCGGCCGTTGTAGTCCACGCCGAGGTGTCCGGAGACCGGAATGCCGCGGCGGCCGGGTGCGATGCCGAGATCGGCACGCGCGACCAGCGTCGCGATGTCCTTGATATTGGCGTCGGCGCGTACGGGGCCAGAGATCACGCCATCGTAGCCCAGCGGCTTGGCGAGAAACGCGCGGGTCATCTGATCGATATCGAAGTTGTGCAGGTTGCCCGCCAGTTGGAACTGCGCCAAGTCCTGGAGGGCGGCGGATCCCGTAAAGTTGCCGCCGAGTGCGGTGAGGCGCAGGGCGCCGAGTTCGATGCGGTGCGGGTCGGCCTTCAAGGCGCCATCCAGGCTGATGCCGGCGAGATGCGTCGTGCCCTGGTGGAATGCCAGTTGACGGCCTTCCACGTTGGCGGTCACCAGATAGGTGTTGCTCGCATCCAGCGTGACGTTGCCGCCGGCCTTCAGTGTGCCTTCGGGCCGCGCGGATACTCGCAATAGACGGCCGAGCTCGCCGACGGCAATATTCGAATTGAACTGAAGGGCGGCGGGTCGCGCGGCATCCTTTAACGTGCCGGAGGCTTCGAGATTTGTCTGCCCAATGGAGACGCGCGCGTTCTGCACGGCGATGCGGTTTTCATCCATCGAGCCGGTGATCTCGGCGTTCAGCATCCGGGGCGCGTGCGCCGTATCGAGCTCCATGGCAAGGCCCGTTACGCGCTTCACTTCATCGAGCGCTATCTGCGCATTGACATGAACGCTGGTGTGCGGCGCGGTCAGATGATCCATCGCGCCGGTGATCACCAGTTTGGATTCGGGCGTGGTGATTTCGGCCGCGGTCAGCGAGATCTTATCCTTCTCCATGGTCACCGGCAGCTTGACGTTGATCTCCACCGCCGGGTTGGCACCCGCCTTCAGGTGCAGCGGGCTGATATCGATTTCGCCGGTGTAGCGCGGATTGAGGGCACTGTACGCGATCCGCGCGCGCAGCTTGTCGCCGATCGCATTCAGTTCCGATTTGCGCTCCGCGAAGGTGAAGCTGCCATTGCGCAGTTCGAAGTGTCCGATCGCCAGGTCAACGATCGTTTCGACGCCGGTCTTGTCCCTGCTCTTCGCCTGGACTTTGGGACTCGGCACGTTGGTGTGGCCATCGGCAAACACGATGACGTTGGACTGCGGTGTATCCACCAAGAGACTCGCGATATCGACGAATCCTTTGAACGGCGAGAGCAGCTTGAGATCCACCTGAAGGAGTTCGGCGCGAAGCAGTGGGGCGGATCCGGCGGGCTCCAGCCCGTGAATGATGAAATTGCGCACCTGTGCGCGGAGGTGGGTCCACTCGAAGGTGAACGAGCCGATCTCCACCTTGCCTCCGGTGGCCTCTTCCACAACCGACACCAGCTTGCCGCGGACCATGTCGCGGAACCACCCCGTGCGCACGATCACGATGCCCGTGAGGAAGGCGGCCAGGATCAATCCGAGGATCGAACCGCCCACGAGTGGCGGCAATCTTGCGTCCGCGGCTCATCGAAATGCACCGGCCTTCAAACAATTTTGGTGTTGGCGCGGGCATCCTTCAGAAAGGTCTCCATTTGCTGGTCCACGCTATTGGCGCCGGGCGCGGAGCTGGTGCGATCGGCACTTTGACTGCTGCCATCGGGCGGCGTTTCGGCCGCAATGGACAGCGGGCGGAAGCGCTGCTCGGTGAACCGCAACAGTGCGAGTTGCCAGGCCAATTGCTGCTTCAACTCTTCCTCGGTGGTGTCGTAGGTTTTGAGCGCCGCCCGGTACGCGTCCTTCGATGGGAAGCGTTTGCCGATGAACTGGCGCAGCACGCTCTCCGCCTCCGCGGGCGCAGGCATTGCGAAATTGAGGAGTTGCATTTCATTGCGCAGCAGCTCCTGGTCTATCAAGCGCTCTGCTTCTTCCTTTCGTTTACCTGGGCTGAGGTCGAGCGCTTCGCCATTAATCAGCTCGGCGATGCGCAGGCTCTCGATCACTTCGGATTCCGTGACCACTCTCTTGCCGATCACGACCGCCACGCGGTCTACCGGGAACTCGGCGGGCTCGGCCGCCGCCATGCCAAGGAACACGAAAAGGAGTATCGAGCGCATCAGTTTCGGTAGCATCAGAAGGCCTGCCCTATGGAGAAGAAAAACTGGAAGTGACTCACGCTGGTGACGGTGGGAGTCGCGCCGCCGAAAAGCAGTTGCTGGTAAGTGCCATTCAACCCGTTGAACCTCGGTGGATTGATGCTGTACGCCAAATCGACGCTGATCGGACCGAGCGGGGTGCGGTAGCGGACTCCGAAACCGGCGGCATGAGCCATGTAATTGAAATCGTCGAGGTTCTTCTGGTGAACGCGGAAAGAGAGGTCACCGAGTTTGGAATAAATATTGCCCATATCGTGAAAAACGACTCCCTGCATGTTGTCGGAGAGGAAGGGGAAGCGGAGTTCCGTCTGATGGAAAAACAGTGCGTTACCGCCGATAGGAAATCCGGTAATCGGGTCGCGAGAGCCGGCCTGGTTCACCGGAAAGGCACGCAAGGAATTGCCGCCGCCGCCGAAGAATCGTTCGGGCAGAGGCACGTAATCGCCGGGATCGATGGAGCCCGTGCTGAAGGGCCGGATCAAACCGAATTCGGTGTTGGACGCCAGAACGTAATTGGCCTTGACGGTTTTGTAGTACGAATTGCGGCCGAGGAAGCGCAGGAAATTCCGGTTTCCACCGAAGGCGTGCTCGGCAAGCCCGATATCGAGGCTGTTGAAGTAGCCGCGGTGCGCATCGGCAGAATCGTCGCGGCGGTCCTGTACCAGGTTCGCGGCCAGCAGGCCGATATGCGATGGCTGCGAGTAGAGGGGAATCAGCAGCGGGTCGATTTTCAGAGTGCCGGTATCGATGCGGTCATTAGTCCACGAGTAGCGCAGCAGAAGGTTGGTGGCCTTGGAGAGTTTCTGCGAGAGCTGCAGCGCGCCCTGGACACGAACGGCGGTGAACGTGAGAACGTCACGGGTGTTGTCGTAGAGCGCGGTCACGGAAATATTGCGGCCCTCGACGTTGTGGAAGCGCGGCGCCAGATAATTCAGGGAAAGACGCCGGTCCAGCGTGGAGTAGCGACCTTTGAAATTGAGGCTGTGGCCCAGTCCCCACAGGTTCAGGCGGCCCAATTCCAAATCGAAGCGGGGAGCGAAACCGGTGGCGCCGCCCGGATTATCGAGGCTGGTCTGGCTGCCGCCGATGCGTGCGAACTCCGCGCCCACGCCGATCGCCATGCTGTAGAGGTGCCCCTCGGTGAAGTGATAGTCGACGTACTTTTCCTGGAGATCGCCCTCCGGATTCTGGATCGCCATATCGACCTTGTCGAAGACGCCGAGGTCGTACAGATTGCGCTGCATCTCGCCCATTCGCGTCCAGGACAGCGGTTCGCCGGGCTTGAGCTGCAGCGCGGGGTCGACCAGGCGGCGGCGCGTGGTGCGGAGCCCGGTGATCAGTACGTCGCGGACAATCTGCGGCTGGCCTTCGTTGATCGTATAGGTCACAGCCATCGTGTGCGGACCTGGTCCGGAAGCAACCCGTGAATCGATCGTCGCATTGGGATAGCCTGCGGACTGGTACAGCCGCAAAATGCGGTCGCGATCCAGCGCGAGATTGGTTTCGCTGAAGGGCTGACCTGGGGAACAGGCGAGGGATTGAAGAGTCTGCTGCCGGCTGGGAAGCGTCATGCCGATCAGGTTCAGGCTGGAGACGGTATACTGCGGCCCTTCCGCGATAGTGAATGTAATTGCGACGTCGCCCTCTTTGCCTTTTGCATCATCGGTGGTAGAGGCAGTGACCTTGACGTCCCGAAAACCGCTGTCGCGATAGAGCGCCTGGACGGCCTTCTCATCGCGGTCCGCCAAGCTCTCGCTATAGCGTCCGTGGCGGAGCATGAGTACACCCTTAGGCTGGACAAAAATGCGCTCCCGGATTTCCGAGGCCGGGAAGTAGCGGTTGCCCTGAATGGCTACGCTGACCACGCGATGACGTTCCCCGAGCGAGATTACATAGACGATGTCCTCGTGATCGCGATCGACGCCGGTGGTGTTGAAATCCACCTGGACGTCGAAGTATCCCTTGGTCTGGAAATAGTCGCGGAGGTTGCGGGCGCCGGTGACGAGCAGATCGCGGTTGACCGTTTCCTGGTCGTAGACCGGGACGTATTTCTGCAACGTCCCTTTGGAAATTTTGGCTTCCTTGGCGAGAATCCTGATCTTGGGTCCGCCAACCACGTTGATGGTCGGCCGCACGCGATACTCGTCCTTCAGCAGGTCGGCACTCGTCAATGTAACGGAGGCGGTGAGGCGATCCTGCTTCTGGTATGTTCTTGCGAATATTCTGCAGGCCACCCTGCAAGTTTTCCTGCGTCGCGAGTTTCCAGGGGAAGAAAAGCGGCCCCTTATATTTCGCGGCGCCGGCTACCTCGGCGGCAGGCAGCCGCGTGTCGCCGGTGATCACCGGGAGCATGAGGCGGGCGCGCTTCCCGGCGTCGACCTCGAACGTGATCGCAACCTGTTGGTGCTCGGCATCGCGTCTCACGTCGGGTGTGATGGTGGCGCGGTAAAGTCCGTTGCGCTCCAGCAGGCGGCTAATGCCGTTGACGGCCGTTTGAATCTCGTCGTCGGTAAACGGCGTCCCGAGCTCGAGGCGGGTGGCGTTCGCCAGTTGCCCGAGGTTGGGCGGCGCGCTCGCCTTTCCATGGACCTCCACGGGGCCGACGAACCACTGTTCGGACGTGCGGATTACGAGCGTCAATCCCGCCGGCGAAGGCTCGGCACCCACCTCGATGTCGGAGAACTGGCCGGTCTCGTAGAGTCGCTTGATCACGGACCGGACCTCGGAGAGAGTCAGGGCCGCGCCGGGCTTGAATGCGATGAGCCGCTCTAATTCAACTTGCGCCAGCGGTTGCGCCGGCGGGTCGAAGCGGACCTGCATGATCGGTCTGCCCTCATAGACGCTGCGCGATGCGAGGTCGGCGGCACAAATGCAAGTGGCGAATAAACAAGGCAACATCGCGATGCGCAACGCCATATCTTGTGAGAATGAAGCACGCGGACTGCCCTGGTATGCAGGCGCACGCTTTTGAAGGAGAGATATGCCCAGGACAGGTTACGTGCAGGGAAGAGGGGTATGTTTTGGGGCGGCTGGTGGGATTTGAACCCACGACATCCAGAACCACAATCTGGCGCTACTACCAACTGAGCTACAGCCGCCGTGAACAGTAAACAGTTTAGCAAATCGCCGAAGCGGGTGTGCAGCATCTTCCGAGTTGGTTCGACCTGGACACGTTGAAGACACTGATTAGTGGACAGGCCAGGAGGCCTGTCCCACCAGGAAGCCCATGCCGCCACCGGCAGTTCCGCGAACGCGGGCGCGGCGGTAAATGTGAAGTTCGGCGGAAGGTGGCGGGAGTTTCCTTCGTGACGGTCAGGTCGGATCCATCACCAGGTAATTGTGGAAACCATCGGTGCTCGGCATCCATTCTTCCGCGGCCTGCACGTTCTCATGCGCGGCCTCCGGCATTCCAGACGCCACTGCCGCGCATCGCCAGATTGGCGACGTGTCCGGCGCGGGCGGCCGCGATTCCAATTTCCACGTGCGCGTTCGGCTGTTTGCGCGAACGCACGCAATCCAGGAAATTCTTCAAGTGCGGCAGCGTGCCATCCTGTTTCGATTTGACTTCCATGCTGGCGTTCGAAGGGTTGGGGTTCTCGCTGTAGCGCGGAATCTCATCGTAGATCTCGAACCCGCCGCGCCATAGCCGCATCCCCGCTTTGGTGCCGCGGATCATGAGGCCGCCGCCTTCGATGTAGCCCAGCAGCGCGCAATCGAACTCCACAATCACCTTGCCATAGGCGAGCGCGGCGCTCATGGTGTCCGGCGTTTGGCGCTGCAACAGCACGGCCTTGAGGCCGTTGGCGGTGGCGCGGGTTGGGCTGTCGTCGCCCATAATCCAGTGCGCGACATCCACCCAGTGGATGAAGAGATCGGTCATAGCGCCGCCGCCGAAATCCCAATACCAGCGCCAGTTGCCGAACTGGTCGGGGTCGAAGGCGCGGTCGGACGCGGTGCCCAGGAAGCGCTTCCAATCGAGTTTTGACGTCTCGAAGCTGGGCACGCGTCCGTTGGCGGGAATGTGGTTCTGGAACCAGTAGGTGCGAATCAGCGTGACCTGGCCGAGACGGCCATCTGCGATGACCTCGCGCGCCTGGGCGAAGTGTTCCCAACTGCGCTGCTGCGTGCCGGTCTGCACGATCCGGTTGGTTTCGCGAACCGCCGCGAGCAGCGGAGCGGCCTCTTCCAGCGTGTGAGTAACGGGCTTTTCGCAGTAGACATCTTTGCCCGCGCGGACACTGGAAATGGTGACGGGCACGTGCCAATGATCGGGCGTACCGACCACGACGGCGTCGATATCCTTGCGGTCGAGGATCTCGCGGTAGTCCACGTGAAGGCTGGCGTCGGCGGTGGCGTACTTCGCCTTGGCGTCGACGCGGCGCGGCTCGTAGACGTCGCAGCAGGCTACGATTTCGTTATTCTCGAGGAGTTTCAACTGGCTCAGCAGGTACTGGCAGCGTCCGCCCGTGCCGATGGCGCCGATGCGAATGCGATCGTTGGCGCCGAGAATTCTGCCGTAAGACGCGGCCGTGACGAGCGCGGCGCGCACAAACTGGCGGCGGTGAGGATGTGTGTTTTCCATGAATTCGCTAGAAGTATATCGAGCTTACAACTCGCGCGCATGGGTGATCTAATAAAGGGCGTCATGTCCGACACGTTCAACCGACGCAGCTTTCTCGCAGGCACCGCGGGATTGGCGGCCGCCGCCGCGCAGACCCCGGCTTCCGGCACGCGCCCCAATATTCTGCACATCATGACGGACCAGCAGCAGTGGGCCACCATCGCGGGGCGCTCGGGCTGCCGGACGCCGAATATCGACCGGCTGGCGAGCCAGGGGATGCTGTTCGAACGCAGCTATACGCCGTCGGCGGTCTGCTGTCCGGCGCGCGCCATGCTGCTGAGCGGCGCGTACCACTGGCACAACGGCGTGTACAACCAGGTGCATTCGCCGCCATCGGTGCACCGCGATATGAATGCGGATGTGGTGCTGTACTCGCAGCGTCTGCGTGATGCCGGCTATCGCCTGGGCTACACGGGTAAATGGCACGCCACTTATCTGCGCACGCCGCTCGATTTCGGCTTTCACGAAATCGCGGGTGTGGCCGGCTGCGATCCGGAACTGCTGAAGAAGATCGACATGAATCCCGATCGCGTACCGCGCGTCACCGAGCCGCTGCGAACCACGCAGCAGCGCATGATGCGATGGCCGGGCTCCGAGCCCTTCGCGATGTGGGGGTACCGCGAGGGACCCGAGGAATCGACGCCCGAATATCGCACCGCCGAAATGGCGTCGCGGATGATGAAGCGCTTCGCCAAGGGCGAGCAGCCGTGGCACCTGGAAGTGCACTTCGTGGAACCGCACGATCCCTATATGCCGCTGAAGCAGTACCTCGACCGGTACGACCCGCGGTCGATCCCGGTGCCGAAGAGTTTCGCCGAGACCTTCGCGGGAAAGCCCGGGCTGCACCGGCGCGAATCGGAGACCTGGGGCAAGGTCACAGAGGATGACGTGCGCCAGAGCCGCGCGCACTATTATGCGTACGCTGAGCAGCTGGACGCGCAGATCGGACGTGTGCTGAAGGCGCTCGATGAGACCGGGCAGGCGGAGAGCACGCTGGTAGCCTTCACCACGGATCACGGCGACATGGTGGGCGCGCACCGTATGTGGATCAAGGGCTGGCTGCCGTACGAAGAATGCTATCGCGTGCCGATGATCGTGCGCTGGCCCGGGCATGTGCAGGCCGGGTCGAAATCGTCGAAGCTGGTTCAGACGCACGATCTCGGGCATACCTATGTGGCGGCGGCGGGGGCGCGTTCCCTGCCCTTTGCGGACGGCACGTCGTTGGCACCGCTGTTCGCCGATCCGCAGCGTAAGGACTGGCGCGACGATATTCTGTGTGCATATTACGGCGGCGAGTACCTCTATACGCAGCGCATCGCGATTACCGCCCGCTTCAAGTACGTGTTCAACGGTTTCGACTATGACGAGATGTACGACCTGGAGCGCGACCCGGACGAGTTGCGCAACGTGGTCGCGGACGCGGAGTACGAGAAGTTTACCGGCGACATGCAGGCGCGCATGTACGAACTGATGGTCCGCTTCCACGACCCGTACGGCGATTCGCCTGAAGGCATGAAAGGCGATCGCTATTGCGCCGCAAGGTACCTGCCAAGGGGGAAGCGCATTTAGTGGGGCAAACTCGTTCGCGCGAGATTTACGGCAGCAAGTGGACAGGCCGGGAGGCCTGTCCCACTCCCTGGTGAAGTGCGCCAGAATAGGGGAAGCACGGAGGGTGTATTGGTCGTTCGTCTGTTCCTTGTGGTAACTGCGATCGGCGTTGGCGCGGCCGCGGAGAGAGCTGTCGACTTCAATCGCGATATCCGTCCCATCCTGTCCGACAACTGCTTCACCTGTCACGGACCGGACGACAAGCATCGCATGGCGAACCTGCGCCTGGATACCGAGGACGGACTGTTCGCCGACGCGGAGCTACCGCATCGTCGCACCCGGCGACCCCGCCAAGAGCCGCCTGTATGCTCGCATCAGCGCCGCGACTCGCGCCATCGCGCATGCCGCCGCGCGCAGACCGGCACCACGCTCACCGCCGCGCAGATCGCCACTCGTGCGCAAATGGATCGAGCAGGGCGCGAAGTGGGAACGGCACTGGGCGTTCATGCCGCCGGTGCGCCCCGCGCTGCCCGCGGTGCGCAATGAGAAATGGGTGCGCAACCCCATCGACCGCTTCGTGCTGGCGCGCCTGGAACGCGAAGGGCTCAAGCCCTCGCCCGAGGCCGACCGCGCGACGCTGCTGCGCCGCCTGAGCTTCGATCTGACCGGCCTGCCGCCCACGCCCGCCGAGATCGACGCCTTCCTCGCCGACAAGTCGCCCGACGCCTACGAGAAGCAGGTGGATCGCCTGCTCGCGCTGCCGCAGTACGGCGAGCGCATGGCGATGCAGTGGCTCGACCTGGCGCGCTACGCCGACACCCACGGCTACCACATCGATTCGCAGCGCGACATGTGGAAGTGGCGCGATTGGGTGATCGACGCCTTCAATCGCAACATGCCGTTCGACCGCTTCGGCATCGAACAACTGGCCGGCGACCTGCTGCCCAACGCCACCGTCGCAGCAGAAGCTGGCCAGCGGCTTCAATCGCAATCACATGATCAACTACGAGGGCGGCGCGATCCCCGAGGAGTACCAGGTGGAGTACGTCGCCGACCGCGTCGACACCACCGTCCAACGTCTTCATGGGCCTGACGATGGGCTGCGCGCGCTGCCACGATCACAAGTTCGACCCGATCTCGCAGAAGGACTACTACCGCTTCTTCGCCTTCTTCAACACCATCGCCGAGAAGGGCCTCGACGGCGAAGCGGCAACGCCGCACCCATTCTGGAAATGCCCACCGCCGCGCAGGCGAGCGAGGTGGCGTGGCTGCAGCAGGCGATCGCCGAGCACGAGGCCGCGCTGCCGGAGAAAGAGACGCAAGCCGCTGCTGGCCGCGTGGCAGAAGACGCGCCTCGACCACACTGCCGGCGCCGCCGCGCCGATGGACTGCTCGCGCGAGTACGACCTTCGAAGGCAACCTCGCCGACTCATCCGGCAACCATCGCGACGGCAAGCGTCAAGGGCACACGCCTTCACCGCGGGCCGGCCCGGCCAATCGGCCGCCTTCAACGGCGAAGCGCAGGTCGAATTTCCGGGCTTCCAGGCCGATCGCTTCGCCATCGCATTCTGGATGCGCAGCGGCGCACTCGGCGAAATGACGGTGCTCGAAGGCGGACCCGGCTTCGACATCGGCGTCGAGGACTCGCATCCCCAGCCCAATGAAAAGCGCGGCTCGCCGCTCTACGTGGAGTACCAGGGACGCCGCTGGCACAGCGACGCGATCGTCTTCGGCGGGCAATGGCATCACGTCGCGCTGAATTTCGAGGACGGCAGCCCGGCGCTCCTGCTCGATGGCAAACCCGTGCGCATGGAGCGATGTCGCCGCAAGGCCGGCGCGATTCCCGCCGGTCCGCTGACCATCGGCGATCCCCACCGCGACAAGCCGCTCAAGGGCGATGTCGGCGGCCTGCGAATCTACACCCGCGCCCTGACCGCGGCCGACGCCGAAGCGCTGGCACTGCACGAGCCCATCCGCTCCATCCTGGCGCAGGAGGAAAGCAAGCGCACCAAGGACCAGAATGCAGCGTCTCCTCGATTACTTCCTGCACATACGAACGCCCGCCGACTTGCGGCGCGTCTACGCCGAGCTCAATGACCTCAAAGCGCGCGCGGCGCGAGCTCAAGAAAGAAATCGTGAACGTGCAGGTGATGGCGGAGATGGCCAAGCCGCGCGACACGTTCATGCTGGCGCGCGGCGACTATCGCAATCAGACCGAGAAGGTGACGCCCGGCGTTCCCGCGCTGCTTCCGCCGCTGCCCAAGGACGCGCCGCCAACCGGCTGAGCCTGGCCGACTGGCTGTTCAGCCCGCAGCATCCGCTGACCGCGCGGGTCGCCGTCAATCGCTACTGGCAGCTCTATTTCGGCACTCGGCCTGGTCAAGACCACGGAGGATTTCGGATCGCAGGGCGACGCACCGGCGAATCGCGAACTGCTCGACTGGCTGGCCACGGAGTTTGAAACCCACTGGGACGTGAAGGCGATGCAGCGCCTGATCGTCACCTCCGCCACCTACCGGCAGTCCTCGCAGGTCAGCGCCGAACTGCTCGAGAAGGACCCGGAGAATCGCCTGCTGGCGCGCGGTCCGCGCTTCCGCCTGCCCGCCGAAATGGTGCGCGACAATGCGCTCGCCGTCAGCGGCCTGCTGCAAAAGACGCATCGGCGGCCCGAGCGTGTTTCCCTATCAGCCGACCGGATTGTGGGAGGAACTCTCGCGCGGCGAAACCTTCACCGCGCAGGAGTATCACGAGAGCACCGGCGCCGATCTCTACCGCCGCAGCATGTACACCTTCTGGAAGCGCACCGTGCCGCCGGCCGCGCTCACCACGTTCGATGCGCCGGACCGCGAGAAGTGCACCTCGCGCCGCCTGATCACCAACACGCCGCTGCAGGCGCTGGTGCTGCTCAACGATCCCACCTACGTGGAAGCCGCGCGCGCGCTGGCGCAGCGCGCGATTCTCGAAGCCGGCCGCGATGCCGCAGGCGCGCGCTGCGCTTCCTCTTCCGCGAAGCCACCGCGCGACGTCCCACGGCGAGCCGAAGCTGCGCATCCTGCTCGAACTGGCGCAGCGTCGCACTGGAGCACTATCAAGCAAGCAGCCCGAGCACTGGCGGCGAAACTGATCGCCATCGGCGCCTCCAAGCCCGGCAACGTGGAAGCCGTCGAACTGGCCGCGTGGACCACGGTGGCGAGCACCATCCTCAATCTGGACGAAACGATTACGAAGGAATAGCGCATGGACATCACCAGGCGGCATTTCTTTTCGCGCACCAGCACCGGCATCGGGATCGCCGCGCTCGGCTCGCTGCTCGCGCAGGACGGCTTCGCCGCGCGAAACCAGCGCCACCGGCGGCCTGCCGGGCCTGCCGCATTTCCCGCCCAAGGCGAAGCGCGTGGTCTTCCTGCACCAATCCGGCGGACCCTCGCAGATGGATCTGTTCGATTACAAACCGACGCTCGAGAAGTTCGCGGGCACCGAACTGCCCGACAGCGTCCGCATGGGGCAGCGCATCACCGGCATGACGTCCGGCCAGACCAGCCTTCCCGGTGGCGCGCTCCATCTTCAAGTTTCAGCAGCACGGACAATCCGGCGCGTGGGTCAGCGAACTGCTGCCGCACACCGCCAAGATCGTCGACGATCTCACCATCGTCAAGACGATGAACACCGACGCCATCAATCACGATCCGGCGATCACGTTCATCCAAAGCGGCAGCCAGCAGCCGGGCCGCCCGAGCATGGGCGCGTGGGTCAGCTACGGCCTCGGCAGCGAGAACAAGAATCTGCCTGCGTTCGTCGTGATGCTCTCGCAGGCGCAGGCGCTGAATCCCGACCAGCCGCTGTTTTCGCGCCTGTGGGGCAGCGGCTTTCTGCCATCCAATCATCAGGGCGTGCGCTTCCGCGCGGGCAGCAATCCGGTGCTCTACCTGCACAATCCGGAAGGCATCGACCCCGAGCACGCGCCGCGACATGCTGGACGCCGCGGGCAAACTGAATCGCATGCACCTGGACGAGTTCGGCGATCCGGAAATCGAAACACGCATCTCGCAGTACGAGATGGCGTTCCGCATGCAGACCTCGGTGCCGGACCTGCTGGATCTTTCGAAAGAACCGCAGAGCACCTTCGACCTGTACGGCCCCGATTCGCGGCAAGCCCGGCACCTACGCGGCGAACTGCCTGCTGGCGCGCCGCCTGCTGGAGCGCGACGTGCGCTTCGTGCAGCTCTACCATCGCGGCTGGGACCAGCACAACGATCTGCCGCGCGATCTCGCGCTGCAGTGCAAAGGCACCGACCAGGCGTCGGCGGCGCTGGTGACGGACCTGAAGCAGCGCGGCCTGCTCGACGACACGCTGGTGGTCTGGGGCGGCGAATTCGGACGCACCGTCTACTGCCAGGGCAAGCTGACCGACACGAACTACGGCCGCGATCATCATCCGCGCTGCTTCACCATGTGGATGGCGGGCGGCGGCGTGAAGCAGGGCTTCAGCTACGGCGAGACCGACGACTACTGCTACAACGTAGTCGCCAACCCGGTCCACGTGCACGACCTGCAGGCGACGATCCTGCACTGCCTGGGCGTCGATCACCTGCGGCTGACCTACAAATTCCAGGGCCGCCACTTCCGGCTGACCGACGTCCACGGCAACGTGGTGAAAGATCTACTGAGTTAAGATGGCGTCTTCACGGGAGTTCCTGATCGCTCCCTTACGGTAAACCCTTACGGTCGCGGCTCGTCGGACTAGCCGACCACCTTCGAGACGGCGGCGGTGAACTTATCCATCTCCGCCTGCGTGCCTACCGTGACGCGCACTTTGGTCGGCCATGCCGGCCACACGCGCCCGATGATGACTTTCTCAGCGGCTAGCGCCTGGGCGAATTCGGTGCCCGGCCGCTTGACCTCCATCATGAAGAAGTTGGTTTCGCTGGGGATGAACGGGATGCCCTTTTTCTCAAGGAAGGCGAAGGTGTTCTCGCGGATCCGCTTGTTGATGCCGCGGCGTTCGGCCACCAGGCCTTTGGCCTTAAGGCTCGCGGTCGCGCAGGCCAGACCGGTGATCGGCAGGAAGCCGACGCCGAAGGGACGCAGTTTCGCCAGCAGGTCGGGACGGCCCAGCGCGAAGCCTGCGCGGATGCCCGCCATGCCGTAGACCTTTGAAAAAGTCCGCAGCACAATCACGTCTTTGTCGGCGGCCACGAGGTCATTGCAAGGCTGCGCCTTTTCGGAGAAGTGAATGTACGCCTCGTCGATCACCACCACGGCATCCTTCTTCTTGTTGGCCAGAAGGTATTCGATGTCCTTGCGCGCGGTTACGGTGCCCGAGGGATTATTCGGGTTGCACACGTAGAAGACGCCGCCGTCGGGATCGGCCTTAATCATGGCCTCGACATCGTGGCTATGATCCGCGCGCAATGGCACGCGCGTGGTCTTGGAGCCGATGAATTCGGGCGCGCCCCCGCCGTAGCCGGGGTTCGCCATCACCCAACTGCGCTTCGGCGACGTGAAGGCGCAACTGACGCGGTGCAGCGGATCGCTCGAGCCCGCGAAGGGAGCGACGTATGGTTCTTTCACGCCTTCCATTTCAGCGACCGCGGTGACAAATTCGCCCTGTTCGCCAAACGGTGAATAGCGCCCGCCGTATGGCGCGACCTTGGCCATGGCTTCCAGCCCCTCCTTGCTGGGGCCCAGCGGATTTTCGTTGCTCGAGATGCGGACGGCATCGGGATCTATCGCCCTACGCGCTCCGCCGGCGCCGCGCATCATGCGCTGCGTCGCGTCTTGCGCCATCGCGTACTCGTTATAGAAGGGCAGTGCCGCGCCGGCGGTGATGAGGCTCGTGATGCGGCCCAGATCGCGGCGCGTGAATCCGCGCTGCAGAAGCGAATCGGTGAGGTTGCTGGCAAGGGACATCGGAAGCTCCTTATTTAAATCGGAATCTTGCTCGACTCGGAGCGGCCTGACGGGTTCCTCAGACAATACCCCCCGAAACGGTGGATGTCAAGGGTGGGACACGCGATCCAGCGATTCCGCATCCGGTGTTGCGAAGGGCAGGCAAGCAACGGCATCGAAAGGAATTGGGAGCGTTCGCGCGATCAAAGCAGGTTCGGATGGGCTTTTTGAGTGGATGGAGACGGTGCTGGGGGCGGGACGGAAACACGGATAGCCGCAGGGGACGTAAGAGGCGGCGGGAAAAATGGTTGAAGACTGCGAAGGGCTGGCGATCAGATACTGCCGTCGATCAGGGAGCGCGCTTGGGTGCGATTCCGGCGTCGGAGTAGAGTGCGGCGGCGATCAGACGAGCCCAGTATTTCTCCGGCTTGGTGCTGCGTAGTTGGGGCTTGAGGTTCAAGCCGATGAAGGCATGAAAAATGTTGTAGGCCAGGAACGCCATCAGCAGGAATGCCTCGATGGCTTTGGGATCGTGTTTGTAAATGTGATCGGCTTCCCAACCATTGACCAATTCATTGAAGCCGAAGTTCTCGATGTCCCATCGCTGATGGCCCCAATCGACGATGCGCATGGTGGGCGCTTGCTGGCACGGTAGAGTCGTCACCCAGACCCAATCGCTGGTTTCCTGCGTGAGCGTTCGATCCAGTTGACGCCGCACGAGGTAAGTTTCCAAGGACCGCACCACGCGCAGCGGAACTTTCACCTGCAGCCAGGAAACCAGATCCGGGAAGTCCCACCATTGGCAGTCTCGGCCGCGCCGCTCACCGCACTGCGGAGCAACGTGTGCGAATAGGCCGGCTGCATCCTGGTACAGATTGCGGCGCTCGTCTTTGAGCACCGACAAAACATGTTTGCCACGGTCGATGACGAAGTTGAAGAACGGAGCAGTGGCATAAAGGGCATCGGCCAGGACCAGATCGAAGGCTCGCGGATAGGCTTCCAGGACGCGGGTGAGTAAGCGCATCGCGCAGGAGACTTCATCTTCACCGGGACGCATCGGTTCACAATCCAACAAGAGGCGCAGTGGCTTGCGGCCGGCGCCAGACCCGGGCAGGAGCATGATCGTGACTTGCCGGTGGTAATACTGAGTGCGTTCTCCCTGTTCGGTCTTTATGCTGCGCTCCAAGCATCCCGGACAATGGCGGAGGTAGCTGGCATGCTGCTCGTGGCCATCCAGAACCGCGACATTCAAACCCAAATTCAGCGGCAGCGCCTTATTCCGCTTGAGCTGGCTGTAAACCTGGTGGAGACCATCGCGCAGTTGGCCGACATCCATCACAGCATGCACCCGTCCCATGGTGTCGGCGCTAATCATTGGCCCTTCCAACCAGCGTTTCCAGAATCGGGCGGTGGAGATGGTTTCCAGGGCATTGAGGCTGCCCAAGCGCGCCCAGAACATCGCCAGGGCGGATTTCAGGATGAGCGCGGTAGGCGTCCGTGGATGCTGACGCTGGTCGGTAACTTTGTCGAGCACCTCGCTGGAAAGGTCAAACACCTTCTCGGCATAGCGAATCAGACGGTGGAGTAGGCTCTCAGCGTTCCGGCAATTTCTTCTCCTGCATGCGCTTCCATTCGAGTTCGGAGACTTCTTCGATGAGGCGTTGCAGTTGCTGGTAATCGTTCACCGCCTGCCGGACGCGGGGTTCCCAGGACTTGGGTATGCAGAGTTGTCGTGGTTTTCCGTCGTGGCTTTGGACCAAATACAGGGAGGCGTGCAATTCGCCGCTCGCGCAATGGCAGGTAGCCTTGCCACACTTGCGAGTACGAACGGACAAGGTTCCGCGAAGCAGCCAGTTGTCATGAGCCAGTTGGGCGAGTTTGGAGCGAAAGTCCCGTTCGGCAGGTGAGAGGCTGGCGCGGTTCATAGGGCGGCTCCTTATCTGAGATCATAATAGTATCTCAGACACAGAAGAAAAGCAAGCCCATATAGTGAATGCGAATTTGCCTCAGTTCGCGTCGGATGCACGCCAGATGCGCAGACATGGCCTGCCGTCGCCACTCAGAGTATTCGATGCGGAATCACTGCACGCGATCCTATTTCGCCGGAGCTTCCAGCAACGCCATCGCCGTCCCCAATTTCAGACTGGAGCCCTCCGTACGCTGCAATGCGGACGTGACCACGGCCGCAGCGTAGGCGTTGCCGCCCTCCTGCCGCGGAGCCTTTTCGTGCACGGCAAAAGGTCCGAGCGACGCCATCGTCCAGCCGCCATCGGCCTACTGCCGCTTCCGTAACTCCGCGACGATCGTCTTCCGCGTTTCGGCGGGAAGTAGTTCGGGGAGCTTCGCCTCGCAATCATGTGCGCCCGGTTTACCCGATACACTGAAGGAATAGCGCCCATGAAGCAAGCCCCAGAGTACTTCGAAGGCAAAGAGCCGGTCCTCGTTTACATCGCGAAGAAGCTGAAAGACGCCCTCCAGCTGGAGGAGATTTTCACCGCCGCAGGCGTGGATTATGGCGTGGAAGCCGACGAGTATCGCGGCGGAGTGATCTTCCGCAGCGTCCGCGCGGGAGCCTTCTTCTATGTCCTGCCGGAAGCGGTGGAGCCCGTGCACGAGATCATGCGCGTCAACAATTACAAGCCCTACCTCGGCGAAGCGCCCACGCTCTGACGGTTACCGGTCGAGCCCGAACTTCGGCGCCTTGGCGTCTCCCGCCACCTTAATCTTGAGGTATGTGCCCGCACCGTTCTTCTCGAAGAACGGATCCACCGGCTTCAATAGCCAGTGCTTCCAGCCGGTCATGGTCTGCGATACCTTAGCCCGCAACTTGAGCGCACCGTGAAAATCCAGCGAGTCCTCGGCCAGCGAATACGCCCCGTTCAAGCTCACGTCCGCACCCGAAACACCGAACGTCAGATGCTCGAAAGAGATCACCTGATCCTCGAGGTTGAACCTGCCCCTCATGGTGGAGATCACTTCGTCGATCTCCTGATTCTTGGGTTGCCCTTGCCCGCGACGGCTTAGCGCGTCAATCTGATCTTGAATCGTGGAGCGCAGGAAATGGCCATCGCTGACTTGAAATTCACCGTTGAGGCGCAATTTTTGCACCACCTTGCCGGTGAGCGGCGGAATCACCAGGCTCGTCTTCAGCCGTAAAGTTCCCTCCATGAACGGGCTGTCTTTCATGGCCAGCAGCAGGACGTCGCGCATACGGCCATTCGGCATATTGACCTCGAGGTGAATCTGACGGTGCTCATCGCCTTCGCGTTTGAAGACCACGCCGCTGGTGGTGAAGTGCGTCGCGCCCAGGGTCGCGATCACGGGCTGCAATCGCGTATCGCCGTTGGTGCCATCCACCTGGACTTCGAACTGCACATTGAGCGGCACGCGATTTCCCGAGCGCTTCAAACGGAAATCGGGCACCGTGGCTTCACCGCGGGCCGTGATCGTGTCCAACGCCCCCTCGAACCGTCCGGTCGAACTCAGAATGCCGGCGATTCCGTGAAATACGCCCAGGTCCGCGTGGTCGAACCGGTAGTCTCCATTGAGCGGCGTGTCACCAGGCTCATCGGAATTCCACGGGCCAAACACTCCCGCGCTCTGGATCTCGCCGGGCGGCGTCGGATTGGTGAGCCGCGCATCGTATTTCATGGGAACACCGGTGCCCGCCGACTTCAGGTTCAATTGGTGGATGGCGAAGCGCAGCGGCTTCTTCGCGCGATCGCGCGGCAGCATCACGAACTCCGCGTCGCGTATGTGAACCTCCTGCAGGAGCACTCCGGTCTTGTTCTCCTCGTCCGGAGGCGTGGGACTCTTAGCCGCCAGCGCCGGCCGTTCCTCCTTGGGCGGAAGATTCAGTTCCAGCCCTTCGACCTCCACCACCGGCACCACTTTCGTCTTCTCGAACAAAGTGCCCGGGTCCACTGCAAAGCTGAATTTGCGAATCGCGAACATCGGCGGCAAGTCCGTGCGTCCCTTGTGGCGCATCACGAGTCCGGACCCGTCCACCCACAACTGCGTGCCCCGCCCTCGCGTCAGCGCCCAACGCAGCGGCGAAATCCGAGGCAGGCTGACATGCAGGCCCGCCAGTTGAACATCGCTGTGGAAGCGCTCTCGCAGGTAGAGGATGGCCTGTTGCCGCAGGTAAGGTTGGAAACGCCGGTTCAGCACGATTCCCGCGATCGTAAGACCAATCACCGCGACCGCGACAGCGAGGCCGATCCCCGCCAGCCATTTCTTCTTGCGTGTCATGAAGAGGACAACGGCACGAACGTTGCCACAGTTCGTAATCTTACAGAACGATCAGGCCGACCTCGAGGATATGCGGGCTCGATCCGCGAATTCGGCCGAGCACCTCAGCGTCCGGCACGCTTTCCAAATGAATGCGCGCCACAGCGGCTTCGGCGCCCTCGAAGATGATGTTCTCCATCTCCTGCACGTTGATCCCGGCCGCGCGCACCGAATCCAGCACTGCGGCGAGCACGCCCGGCCGATCCAGGTGTCGCACCACCAGCGCGCAGGTCGCGGGCGTAGTCCGTGCCAGATTCACCACATTGGGCACCTTCCCGGTCTCGAGGAACGTGCGAATGATGCGCACGGTCTCCGCGGCGATCGCCTCCTGCGCCTGTTCGGTCGACGCCCCAATGTGATGCGTGCCGTAAACGCCGTTCAGCTTGACGATCTCATCGGCGAACTCGCCCGCCCCACCCGCCGGTTCCTTGGCGAAGACATCGAGGCCCACGCGAATTCCCTTCTCCGTGACGGTGCGCGCCAGAGCCTCCTGATCTACCACTTCCGCGCGCGAGGTGTTGATGAAGTACGCGCCCGGGCGCAGTGCCGCCATCCACTCCGCGTTCAGCATCCCCTTCGTCTGCGGGTTCAGCGCCACATGCACGCTGACGATGTCCGCCGCTGCCGCGACCTCCGCGGGCGACGCCTTGTGCTCCACGCCGAGGGCCTTCGCGGCCTCCGGCGTGAGACTCCGGCTCCACGCCACTACCGGCAGGCCGAAGGCGCGGGCGCGTGGAATCATCTCGCGGCCGATTTGTCCCACGCCGATCAGCCCCAGGGTGCGCCCGAAGAGTCCGCGCGCCTTGGAGAAGCCGCTCTTGTTCCAACGCCCTTCGCGAAGCGCGATTACGTTGTCCGCAATCTGCCGGTCCAGCGACAGAATCAGGCCGAAGGCCAGTTCCGCCACCGCCACCGAGTTCTTCCCCGGGCAATTCGACACGTAGATCCCGCGGCGCGACGCGGCCGCCACGTCGATCGTGTTGTAACCCGCGCCGGCGCGCACCACCAACTTGAGCGCACCCGCGGCCAGTACGGCCTCCGGTACCTTTGTGGACCGCACCACCAGGACATCCGGCCGAAAGGCTTCGACCTCCGCAGCCAGGGCGTCGTCCTTCAGCTTCGGACCGAACCGCACTTCGCAGCCCAGCGCGTCCAGGTGGTCGCGGCCTGACTGCTCGAATTCATCGGCGATCAGTACCCGCATTTCACACCCGGTACTCATCGGCACGCCAGGTCTTAATCGCCTGCTTGATTGCGCCAGGCGCGAGGCTCTCGTTGGCGGCGCGTCCCGCAAGACCCGCGAATTCGCCATCGCTCGCGAAGCGCAGCGCCACAATCTGCCTGACGGTCAGTCGCGGATCCAGAAGTTTTCCGGTCAGGGCGAAGTGCCGCAAATTCTCCTCGGCGCGGATCGCCCGGTCCTGCGCCTTCAGCGCAAAGATTCGCGCCAGGAAAGCCGTCATCATCAGGCAGATCGTCAACACCGTGATCAATGCCGCGCTGTATAGCCGCTGATGATCGTCCAGTGAGTGATAGAGATTGACGCTGGATCCAATCAGGGTCAGAAAGAGGACCGGGATCAGAATTCTGTGGAAGCCCGTGTCGAACTTGCGATGACTGGCGTAATTCTGCGTGGACATGCCGTTTGCTCCTTCGTCCATCTTAGCCCCCTTCGGTCTCTGCAAAGGTTTGCAACTTCCTCATGCCCATGGTTTCTTGACTTTAGCCCCCGCCGGGATCAAAATAGAAAACGTTTGCGAAAACCATCATGATTCAGACTGAGGAGTTCCGAAACCAGACCGTCCTGATCACCGGCTCGAGCGCCGGAATCGGTGCTGCCGCCGCGCAGGCCTTTGGCAAGCGGGGAGCGCACGTCATTGTGCACTACAACAGCCGGCGCGAAGCCGCCGAGCAGGTGGTGAAAGCCATTGAGACTGCCGGAGGCACCGGCGAGATCGTGCAGGCCGACCTAGGCACCGAAGCGGGCGTCCAGAGCCTGTGCGATTGGGCGCGCGCGCGCAAGATCGATATCCTGGTCAACAATGCCGGCTCCCTGGTGCGCCGCACCAAGGTCCTCGACTTCACGCCCGACCTGATGAACCAGGTCATGCTGCTCAATTTCACGAGCGCTTTCTTCGTCGCCCAGGCGGTGCTCGGCGGCATGGTCGAGCGGAAGCACGGCATCATCGTCAACATCTCCTCTGTAGCGGCACGCTTCGGCGGCGGCATCGGCGCGCTGGGATATTCCGCCGCCAAGGCCGCGCTCTCGGCGATGACCAAGAATATGGCCCGGGAATTCGCACCTTCGGGAGTCCGCGTCAACACCGTCTCGCCCGGCACCATCGACACCGACTATCACCGCGCGTTTTCCACCGAGCAGATGCTCAACAACACAAGAGCGGCCACGCCCGCCGGCCGACTCGGCACCTCCGAGGAAGTCGCCGACGCCATCCTGTTTCTGTGTTCCGATGGCGCCCGCTTCATCCACGGACAGGCGCTCGAAGTCAACGGCGGATTCCTGATGGTATGAGAATCGCCACACTGGCGGCAAGGGAAAATCTGGTGCCTTGATTCTGCGGGCGAAGAGCGGGACGAGGGCGTCGCGCCCTACAGTTACAGAACTTCGAAATCCACCCACTGCCCAGCCTGCGACTTCTTCTTCACGGCGAGCTCGTCCGTCACCACAACCTGCAGCAGATACTCTCCCGGACTCATGCGCGGTCCCAATCTCAGGACGCCGCCTCCCACCAACCGCGTCGGGTCCGCCTCACTCTTCGCCAGCGAGTTCGTGGGTTCTCCCGTGTAGAGCAGCTTGCCGTTACGAAAGATGCGTACCTGGCTGCTCGCCTTGAACTCCTTCTCCGCGCCTTTCAACTTGGGATTGATCACCGCATACCCGTACAAAATAGCCTGTCCCGGATGATACCGCCGCAGGGCCGGACCGCCCTGGCTCCACGTTTCCTGCTCCTCCATCGGCACCGCGCCCAGTTTCGTCAGCAGTTCCGAAGGCGCCAGCCTGAGCACGATCCCGCTCAACGCGAGTTGCTTCTTATGCGTGTCGGGAACCTGCACATACTGGCTGGCCGACCCGATCCGCTGGCTGCCTGCGTCGCGGACGACCGCGCGTATGAGAAACGTGCCCGGCGTCTTCATCGGGTCGCTCAAGTAGAAAAGGAATCCCTCTTTCAACGCCTTCTGGTACTGATCCTCGGGCAGGCGGATCTCCTGCTGCCGCTGCCGCTGTTGGATCGGTTGCTTGAATCCGCGGTACGCCGAGGTCACGATGTCCACCACCGCGCGCCAGGTCCCGTCGATATCCTGCCGGAACCCGAGGTCCTTCGCCTCGAAGTGCAGCATCGATTGCACCAGCGGCCCGGTCTTCATGGTCTCGTTGAAATAGGAGGTCAACCGCACTCTAATGCCCGTGGCCCTGAATGGTGAGGCCAGCGCGTCCATCAGTTGCTGCTCGCGCGTCTTGGGCGCGTCGGGCAGCGAAGTGATGAGCTCGTCCGGGACGCCCGTGAACCCACCTTTCCACCGCACGGTCAGCCCCGGCGTTCGCACCCGCACCACAACGCGATGAAACTTCGCCTTCGCCGAATCCTTCTCAAACGTCCCTTCGGCCGGCGAGTACCCGAGCAAGTAATAACCCAGCTGGTCGTTGGACGCTTGCGTGATGCAATCCGCCAGGTCGTTCCGATCGTGATAGAAAAGCCCGCCCGTGCGCCGCGCCAGCGCCTCCAGCCCCTGTTGCATTTCGAAATCATCCGGCCCGGAGTCCATGCCCGGCAACGTGGGAAAGCGCTCCAGCGACGTCGCGTCAGGCACGTTGATCCGCGGATCCTCGTTCCGCCGACGCGCGCTCGCCCGCAAGCCCGCCGGGTCGATCGTGTATAGCGACACCGCCGACCGATTGGCCAGGTCGGTCACCTTGTCGATTGCCGCACTCACATCGGAATCCACCCGCATCCCGTCCGAGAGGAAGACCAGCGATTTGCGCCCCGGCAGATCCCTCATCCCGTGAAGCACCTGTTCGATCGTGGCCAGCGCGCCCAGCGCTTGCGTGGGATATCCGTAGTCCAGAAGCTGGGGTTCGCTACGCCTCTCGCCACCCGGCGCCGCCGTCGGTGCGATCGGCATCACGCCGACGCGCCCACTGAAGTGCCACTTCAGCAGATCGATCGCCTCCATCAACACGCGCTTATCGGTGGTGAACTGCTCCAGGATGGCCACGCCTCCGGCGGTGCGCACCATCGCCACCAGGTCGCCCGGCTCCATCTGCCGCTCCACGAACTGGCGTAGAGCCTCGCGCGTGCGCACTATGTCGTCGAACCTCAGCGCCATATCGTCCACCACGAGCGCCACCACCCGCCTCACCTGATTCGCCGTCACCGGTGGCGGAGGGCCGAGCGCGATCTTCTCCTCCGTGCCGGCGGACGCGCCCGGCCGCGGCGGACCCGGCGCATAAGAAAAGTAGGTGAGTTTTTGTACCTGTCCATCCTGCAGGATTTCGAAATCCCCGGCCTGCAATCCGGCTACGTGCTGGCCAGCGCTGTTGGTGACCACTGCATCCAACTGGACCAGCGTGACGGTGATGCGTAAGGTGGGGGGAGAGGCTTGTGGCAGGGGCGCCTGAGCCTCCTGCCCGGCGCTCGCGATGACCAACGCGAGAAACAGGAGGGCGCCCGCCCGCCACTGTTGCTGCATACTGTGTCCCTCAGTGTATCGCGCCATCGCCGCCATATCAGTGTATCTTTAGAGTCATTGGCAATGAGGAAATCGCTCGCCGCATTCCTGTTCGCCGTACTCCTACTCACCGCACTCCCATCACCCGCGAACGCGCAGATCGTACTGAATCCGCCGCGGGATTCTTCCGTAATCACGGTCGATGTCCAACTGGTTAACGTGCTCGCCAGCGTCCGGGATCGACGCGGTATTTATGTCAAAGGGCTCAGCCGGCAGGATTTCGAAATTCGCGAGGATGGCAAGCGACAGGAGATCACCCACTTCGCGCGCGAAGTCGACACGCCGATGACGGTGTCTCTCCTGCTCGACATCAGCGGCAGCGTGGCCGGCATCATCGGCACCGAGAAATCGGCGGGCCAGCGATTCTTCGAAGAGGTGCTGCGCCCGGGCGACAAGGCCATGTTGGTTGGCTTCGCCGACCGCATCGCAGTCTGGCAGGATCTGACCGAGTCCAAGCCGCTGCTACAGGAGGCGCTCGAGCGCGCCGGCCCACATGCCTTTCCCGCCGGGAATTTCGGGCAGAAATCCCGCGGCGGCACACTGCTCTACGACGCGGCCGCCCTGGTCGCGGAACAAAAGCTCCTGCGCCTTCCGGGCCGCAAAACCATCATCCTCATCACCGATGGTGAGGACAACGGCAGCATCGCACCCATCGCCAAAGCCGTGGAATCCGCGCAGCAGGCCGACGCCGTGATCTACGGCATCCATTACGTCGACGACGAACACGCCTCGTCGCGCCGCGATGGCTTCGGCGCCCTCGAAAAGCTCGCCATCCCCACCGGCGGTCGCGCGTTTCACGTCAACAGCAAACTCCCGCTCGCCGAAGTCTTCGCCGATATCGCCGAGGAGATGCGCAATCAATACGCCATCGGCTATCGCCCACCCTCAAGCCGCGACGGCACGCTCCACAAGCTCGAACTCAAGAGCACCAGGCCGGGCTTGAAAGTCCAGGCGCGCACCGCCTATTACCGTTGAGAGCGGCCTCCCGATCCCGCGACCGAAATGACAGCAAGAATGCGCAAGGCGGGGCCACCGACCGGCCGCCCTCGTCGACGCAACACCTACACGGGACCCCACTGCGATACAGCGGATATCCGATTCACTGGCGATATCGCGCTCCTATCGCGAGCGCGGCCCTGCGATTGATGTTCGAAGCATTTCAACGCCCAATCGCGCTGATTTCAACAGCATGACAACCGCACCATACAACTTCAACGCAACCACTCGCGTCTTCAGCTCCAACGCGACGTTCCTGTTCCCCAACACGACCTACAACCCGCGTATCCCGCAGTGGGCGGCGAAGGTCACGTTCTAAGGTAGAAAACTCGGGCCCGATGGATTTCCACTGGGCCCGGCACCAGGCTCGAATAGGCCGTACGGGTATTGCCGGATCGATCACGCTCTCGTAAACTAGCAGGGGGGAGAACGCACTCTTTCGAGACCTTGGGTGAAAGGTCTGGTGCAATCAAATGGGTTCGCCGGTTCAAAGCACGGTGTGCGACAAGTGCCGCCACAGCAACCCTTCGGGATCCCTGCTGTGCGCCAAGTGTCATGCCTCCCTGCCCAACGAGGACGTAACGGTCACCGGAGGCGATGTCGCGGCGGACTGGTCCCGCGTCGGCTCGGCGGAGGAAATTGCCGGGCAGGCCCTGGCTCCCGGCAACATTATCGCCAACCGCTACGAGATCATCAAAATGCTGGGCGAGGGCGGAATGGGCGCCGTCTACAAGGCGCGTGACCGTGAACTGGACCGGCTCATCGCTCTCAAGGTGATCCGGCCGGAACTGGCCGGGCATCCACGCGTCCTGCAGCGCTTCAAACAGGAGCTACTGCTGGCCCGCCAGGTCACCCATAAGAATGTCATTCGTATTTTCGACCTCGGCGTCTTCGACAACTTGAAGTTCATCACCATGGAGTTCGTCGACGGGCGGGACCTCTCCTCCCTGCTCGACGAAAGAAAGTGCAGCGTTCCGGAGACCCTCGACATCATCCAGCAGACCTGCCGCGCCCTGGAGGCCGCGCACGGCGAAAACGTGATCCACCGTGATCTCAAGCCGCAGAACATCATGTTGAGCGAGGGCGGAAAGGTCTCCGTGATGGATTTCGGCCTGGCGCGTTCGCTGGAATCCACCGGCCTCACGCAAGCCGGGGCGCTGATCGGAACGCCGGCCTATATGTCGCCCGAACAGGCCCTCGGCAACCAGCTGGACTGCCCGTTCGGACCTCTTTTCCCTGGGCATCATCTTCTACGAAATGCTCACCGGCGTGGTTCCCTTCAAGGCCGAAACCGTGCTGGCCAGCATGTTGAAGCGAACCCAGGGCAACGCCCCCGCGCCGGTTGAACTCGACCCGACGATTCCCAAGGACGTGAGCGACGTCGTCATGAAATGCCTGGCGACCGATCCCGCCAATCGATACCAGAACGTCGGCGAATTGCTGAGCGACGTGGACATTCTCGCCAGGGAATACGGAGTCGCCGCCAGTACGCTGTCCATGGCTGGAAGCCGCTCGAAGCGGAAGCGGCTCTGCCAACCCATCGGTTCTTTCCACGGCGGTATCGACGTTCCAACTCCCCCAGCCCTCGCAGGCGCCGCCATCGGCACCGCCGCTTCGCATGTTGGGCGATTCGGTGGCCTGGAAATGGATCGCCGCGATGATCGCGTTGCTGGTGATCGCGGGCGCCGGAGTTTTCGCCTGGTTCCAGTTTTCCGGCGGGTCCAAGTCCGCACCCGTCGCGCCCATGACCTTGATGATCGCGGATTTCAACAACCATACCGGAGACGCCGTCTTCAGCGGCACCCTGGAATCCACGTTAAAACTGGCGCTGGAAGGTGCCTCGTTCATCAGTGCGTACGACCGCACCAGAATGCGCGATCTTGGCCTGAAGGCGATCGCAGGTACGTTGGACGAAGCCCAGGCCCAGGGGATCGCCGCCAGCCAGGGTTTGAACGTCGTGGTATCCGGGTCCCTGGACCGGCGCGGCACGGAATACCGCCTCTCGGTGCGGGCCGTGCAAACCGTCACCGGCAAAGTAATCACCACGGCCGAAGAGACCGCGCCGAATAAAGACCAGGTTCTGTTCGCCGTGACCAAGTTGGGAACCGCGGTCCGCAAGGCACTCGGCGACGCCACCTCCGAATCCGCGCAACGCTTGTCGATGGAGACCCTCACGGCCGCATCGCTGGAAGCCGTTCATGAGTATGCCGCCGGGCTGGATGCGCTATCCGCGGGCAGGTTCGAAGAGGCCCAACAGCACCTTTCACGCGCCCTGGATCTGGATCCGAACTTCGGCATGGCCTACACCGTCATGGCGAGCGCGGCCCGCAACCTGGGCCGCCAGCAGGATGCCGAGAAATATATTCGAGAGGCGCTCAAGCACATCGACCGCATGACCGAGCGCGAGCGCTATCGTACGCGCGCGTATCTCTACCTCCTGACCGGCGACCACCAGAAGTGCGTAGACGAGTACGGTGCGCTGCTCGAAAAATATCCGTCCGACAGCGGAGCATACACCAATATTTCCGTCTGCCTGTTGCATTTGCACAACGTGCCGAAGGCCCTGGAACAGGCGCGGCGCGCGGTGGCGATCCTGCCCAGACGAGCCATCTATCGCGGCAATCTTGCCATGGACCTGGCCTACAGCGGCGATGCTCAGGGGGCTGCCAAAGAAGCCGCCGAAGCGCTGAAACTGGGCTATGCCAACGGCTACCTCCACCAGGCCTACGCCGGCCTGCTGCAGGAGCAACCGGCACAGGCCGACGAAGCCTATCGGAAGTTCGAAAAGGTCAACCCGTCCGACGCCGCCGCCGGTTTGGCCGACCTGGCGCTCTACGAAGGCCGCTTTTCGGATGCCGTCAAGATCCTCGAAACCGGCGCCGCCGCCGACCTGGCCGAACGCAAGCCGGATCCCGACGCTGCTTCCACGAAGTTCTGGAGCCTGGCCAACATCCAGCTTTTGCGCGGTCAAAAAGGGGCCGCGCTCGCGGCGGCGAATCGCGCGCTGGATCTGAGTAAGGCAGTCCAGACCAGGTTCGTCGCGGCACAGATTTATGTAGCGCTAGGGGAAGCGGCCAAAGCGCGCGAGTTAGCCGCTGGCCTCTCCTCCGAACTGCAAATCGAACCGCAAGCGTATGCGAAGTTGATTGAAGGCGAAGCCGCCCTTAAGGAAAAGGATGCCCGCGGGGCCGTCAAGCTTTTTACCGATGCCAACAACCTGCTCGATACCTGGATTGGCCGTTTCGACCTCGGCCGGGCGTATCTCGAAATGGGCGCCTTCCCCGAGGCCGATTCGGAATTCGACCGCTGCATCAAGCGCCGCGGTGAAGCGCTCTCCCTGTTTCTGGATCTGCCCACTTACGGCTACTTCCCTCCGGTTTATTACTACCAGGGACGCGCGCGCGAAGGGATGAAGAGCGCGGGCTTCGCCGAATCCTACAAGAAGTATTTGAGCATCCGGGGCAAGGCCGGCGAGGATCCGCTGCTGGCCGAGGTCCGTCGCAGAGTATCCCAGTAAGCCAGGGACCGACTTAGGTCAATAGTTATCCCGCGAGCATTCTAAGAATTCAGTGCTAACTACGTTCAATGCATAGCACTTTGGTTTATTCAGTCGTACCGGTACTATTAAACAAATGCCGTACTATCTGAAGCTCGCCCTCCCAGAAAAGCCTTCTTAGGTGAACTCGCCAAGCTTATAATGAGACCTACCAAAACGAGCTATGAGATCACTTTTCTCGCTTCCGCTGATTCTGACGGTGGGTTTCGTGTCGCTGCTGGCGCCTGCTGTGCGTGCCGACGACCTGAATTTCTATAACAACTGGTTCCTCACCGGAGACTACGCGGTCGCAGGCACCGGCCTCAAGAACACGGGTGGCATCGGCACCATCAATTTGAGCGGAGTGCCTTGCACCAGCGGCGTCGGGCCGTTCGCTGCCATAGTCCCGTGCGCAATTCCAGGGGCGGTGCCGGCCTACCCGATCGCCGCGTTTCTCTATTGGGAGACGGTGGAGAATAGTCCGACGGCGGCGGCGGTGAATGGCGTCTTCGACGGTAACGCGATCGTGGGAAACGTGATGGGCACTGACGCTTCTTCGACCTGCTGGGTCAGCGCGCCGAAGCAAACGCTGCGAGCCTACCGCGCCGACGTCCTCAGATTCCTGCCCTTCGACACCACCAACCATCTTCGCCGCGCCAACGCTGCGCATTCGGTTAAGCTCGGAAACGGTGTCAGCGGCAACACCGGAGTACTTCCTTCCGGCACTTTAGGCGCGAGCCTGGTGGTGATCTACCGGGTTGTGGTACCTGGAAAGCCGTTCATCATGCCCCTCAGGTCTGTAGTGATATACGATGGCGAGTCCACACTGAGCAAATCGAATCGCTCCCTGGTTCAGCAGATCTCGGGATTCTATCAGGCTTCGGAGGACGGGCCTCCGGCGCGAATGACTCCTATCGTCGGCAACGGCCAGCCTGGTGCTACCGCGGTCCTCAGGGTAAACCACGATAACCTCGGCCCCCATTTGTTTTCTGGTTCGGCGGGGGGAAGTTGGGACAATCCGACGTTCAACATCGGACTCGACGATGACGACTCTTCCTACACCACGGAAATCGACTCGGAGAATAACGCGACCTGTCTCGGTTGGGAGGCCGTTGTAACCAGCACTCAGGTCAAGGACTCGGATGGCGATGGCCTCTTGGACGTATGGGAAACCGGTGGCATTCACCGCAATACGCAAGTTTCTCCCGCCACCTTCGGTAGCTGTAAGGATTACCCGAGAGAAGCCTGCGTGAATCTGCCGGCGATGGGCGCCAGGAACGGCGTCCAGGATATCTTTCTTCAAATGGATTGGATGCATGGCTTCGGCGATCGCACCGGCGGCGTCGATGGAACCGGGAGCCACTCGCACATCCCCAAGCTGGATGCATTGACCATGGTCGCCAACGCGTTTGCGGACCACAACATCGCACTGCATTTCGATGTGGGCAACAACTACCAGGGGCTGAAACTTCCGTACATCATTCCCGCCACGGTGGCGCAAGGCGGTTCGGACCTCGATGAATCCACCCTCCGCTGCAGCAACGGCAATTGCAGCTACACCGAACCGTATCCGGTGCTCAGTTTTAAGCTGGGCTTTAACTCGATCCGGGACGGAAATCACCTATTAAACATTCCCGCGCATTTTGCGCAAAGCCGCAAAGATGCCTTCCACTACGTGCTCTTTGCGCACGCCCTGGCGGGGCCCTTCGACCTTACCGGCAAACCCACGACGCAAGACCCCAAGAGCATCTCGGGCATCGGCGACCGGCCTGGCGGAGACGTCATGGTGACGCTCGGTTTGTGGCGCTCCGACATCCCCGGCAACGATCAGGTGGGGAGCACGCTTGTGCAAGCGGGCACCCTGATGCATGAACTCGGCCACAACATGGATTTATCGCATGGAGGCTGGTCGAGCCAGCCGAACTGCGTGCCCAACTATCCCAGCGTCATGAGTTACCTGTACCAGACGCGCGGATTGACGGACGCAAACGGCGTCGAGCAGATCAATTTTTCCAACGGCTTCCTGCTGCCTTTGAATGAGCATTCCATTTCCGCCGCAGCTCCTCTTGGCTTCCTGAAGTACCGCGTCCGATTCTATAGTCCCTTCAATCCAGCCCTGAATTCGGTGGGCCAGGCAGCGCAACTCCATTGCGACGGAACGCCCATCACCGACGGGTCGTTGGAAATTCGCTCCGAAGGCCCCTCGCTCTCCACGCCGGACTGGAGCAACGGGCTATACCCCCTCGGAACCGCGTTCCCGTTGGACGTGAATTTCGACGGCATCAACGGGCAGACTCTCTTCGATCAGCCCGACTGGTTCAGTCTCAACTTCCAGCAGATCGGGAGCCGGACCAATTTTGGTTCCTTATCCACCGGGAGTCTGGCAACCGATGCCGGGAGTCTGGCGACGGACGCCGGAAGCCTGGCGACCGATGCCGGAAGCCTGGCGACGGACGCCGGAAGCTTAGCGACGGACGCCGGGAGCCTGGCGACGGACGCCGGAAGCCTGGCGACCGACGCCGGAAGTTTGGCGACGGACGCCGGTGACGAGGACTACGACACTCACATCCGTTCGACCACCGATCGTATTCCCTCTGCCCAACAATGCACCGGCTGCGGGCTGACCGCGACCAACGGATTGAGTGCCATCACGCTGAATTGGACTCCTCCGGACACCGGCGGAAGTCTGACCTACACGATCTACCGCTGCGCCGGAACAGGGTGCACGCCATCGGTGACACCATTCTTACGAAATTATGTTCCGCCCTCCAAGTTGACACCCACCTTCACCAACACGGTCAACGATTTTGTAGACTCCGGAGCGTCCTGCCCGGCCACGGCGACCTGCTACAACACGATCTACACCTATGCCGCGACCGCGGTATCCACCGCCGGTATCGAGAGCCCGTATTCGAATACCGCGAGCAGCGAAGTGACTCACCTGTTCGTTATCGCCGACAATCAGGCGGTGGTCTATGGTTCGCCGAACCCGGCGCCCTCGTTCAAAGTTTACGGCGACGTGGCGGGATCGCTGAACAACGCGCTCGTGAATTGCGCTTACAGCGGAGTTCCCAGGAACGTGGGACCGTACCCGATCACTTGCACCGGACCTGCCACGACATCGGCGACCAATGGGGTCACCTATAACGCGGCTTACCTTACCTACTCCCCGGGCACTTTGACCATCTCGAAGCGGCCGATCACCGTGACAGCCGCTGTTGCCAACAAGATTTACGATGGCTTGACCACTTCCGCGGCCGCGCCCACCATCACCTCGGGCGCGCTCGCTTACTCGGACAGCGTCGTGTGGTCGGAGACTTACGACAACAAGAACGTGGGCACCACACATCTCATGACACCCGCGGGAATCGTCAGCGACGGCAACAGCGGCAACAACTACGCGGTGACGTTTGTCAGCATCGCAACCGGGGTGATCACGGTGCGTCCGATTACCGTGACCGCGGCGGCGTCTTCCAAGACTTACGACGGCAACACCAGCTCGACGGCCGTCCCCACGATTACCACCAGCAGCCTGGGCTCCGGGGATACCGCCGCCTGGACGGAGACCTATGACAATCGGAACGTGGGAACCACGCACCTCATGACACCATCGGGAACGGTGAGCGATGGCAACGGCGGTAACAATTACGCCGTGACCTTCGCCGGCATTTCCACGGGCATAATTAGCGCCCGCCCGATCACCGTGACAGCGGCGGCGTCTTCCAAGACCTACGACGGCAACACCAGTTCGACCGCCACGCCTACCATCACCACAGGAAACCTGGTCGGCAGCGACACCGCCGCGTGGAGCGAGACCTACGACAACAAGAATGCAGGCTCCACCCACCTGATGACGCCGGTGGGAACCGTGACCGACGGCAACAGCGGTAGCAACTACGCTGTGAGCTTCGCCACCATCGCGACGGGGATCATCACGGGACGTCCGATCACCGTAACGGCGGCGCCCTCGACCAAGGTCTACGACGGCAATATCAGTTCGACGGCGATCCCCACGATCACCAGCGGCAGCCTGATCGGCAGCGATACTGCCACCTGGACCGAGACCTACGACAACCGGAACGTGGGGACGAGCCACGGAATGACCCCAGCGGGAACGGTGAGCGACGGCAACAGCGGCAACAACTACGCCGTGACCTTCACGACCATCGCAACCGGTGTCATCACGGCGCGTCCGATCACAGTGACCGCGGCCACCTGGACCAAAGTCTACGACGGGAATACCAGCTCGACCGCCATCCCCACACTCACCACTGGTAACCTGATCGGCGGCGACACTGCGGTCTGGACCGAGACCTACGACAACCGGAACGTCGGGACCGCACACGTGATGACGCCCGCCGGAACGGTGAGCGACGGCAACGGCGGCTACAACTACGCCGTAACAGCCGTTACCATCGCGACCGGAGTGATCACGCCCCGAGCGCTGACCGGGAGCGTCACGGCGAACAACAAGCAGTATGACGGAACCAACGCTGCGACCATCGCGACCCGCACGTTGACCGGAGCTATTCCGCTCGACGTGGTGAACCTGGCCGGCGGCTCGGCAACATTCGCCGACAAGAACGTGGGCAACGGCAAGACCGTCACCGCCACCGGACTGGGCCTGTCCGGAACGGATGCCGGTAATTACACCGTGAACTCGACCGCCGCGACAACCGCCAACATCACGCCCGCGCCGCTGACGATCAAGGCAGACAACAAGTCCGTAGGCGACGACTCGCCGACTCCGCCGCTCACGGCAACCTACCAGACTCTCCTGGGTGGCGACACGCCGGCATCCCTCGCGGGCACGCTGGTTTGCACTACCACCAGGAGAGGCGATAGCCCATTGGGCAGCTACCCAATCACCTGCTCGGGGAAGACGTCGACCAATTACACGATCACGTATATCGCAGGAACCCTAACCGTGTTCGAGAACTGACGTCAGCAGAACGTACAGATCCCGCTGCCACAGTGCGAGCGCAAGTTCGTGAATGTGCCCAGTTTCTTGATCAACTCTCAAGTAACTCATACACAAAACTCCGCCTGAAGTTAACCCGCTAAAACGCAAAAAGGACGCCGGGCAAACTTCACCCGGCGCCCCTTAAACCACGGCAACGGAAACTACTTACCGGCGTGTTCCAGGCCGATGGCGAACTGCGCGCCCGTCGCATGGCAAACATCGCAGCTCTCTCCCAACTTCGGATCGGTCTGCGAGGCCATGTGGGCCATGTTGGACCTGGTCACATGGCAGGCGGCGCACGCGGCCGTGGTCGCCGGAGCCGGATCCAGCAACGCCCCCGGATCCTTCACCGGATTCAGCCCGATCGGGAACACTGCTTCGGACCCGTTCACGTGGCACATCGTGCAATTGGTCGTGTCGCCCGGGCGACCCGTCAGACTCATCGCCGGATACCGAACACCCGAGAAGTCCGAGGTCCCGATCTTGTAGGTCACCCCCGCGGCGGCCAGATTGTCTCCAAAGTGAATGCTGTGGACCATCACCGAAAGGTCGATCCCCACCGCCTGAGGAGGCGTGCCGCTCTGGTTGCTCGGGTTGTGGCAGAAGACGCAGTATTCGGTATTGTTGCGGTTCTCCCCGTGCATCGAAAGCCGCGTGTGGCACTGGTTGCACTTGGCAATGTCCACCACTTGCCGGCGTTTGACTACCGGTGTGCCGTCGGTGGAGAAGTAAATCACCTTGTTATCCGCTCCGTACTGCGTCGCAAGTTGCTTCACCGTGCCCGGCAGAATCGTCAACGCCCGGCGCGCTTCCACACCGATTGCAAATGTCCCCTTGGCTCCCGCCGGAACCGCGTGCGTGAAGGTATAGGTGCAAGTACCATCGTTGCCGCACTTGGCGGTCGTGGTCGCCGTTTCGGACACGTACCCCGGTGTCGTCACATCGCTGCCGAAGCTCGTGTAACCGAAGTCGGTGGTCGGTCCGGCCATGTTGAAGGAGATCTTGTTGGGGGAAGTCGCCAGCGCGGAGAGCGGAATCGGAGTCCCCGAGCTGTCTTTCAGCGTGAACGTGATCGTCGGCTTCTGCCCGGCGCCTCCGTTGTCGACTTTAACCAGGTTGACCACGATGCCGGGCGCCGTGGCCGATTCCTGCGGCAGGACGTGCGCCCCCTGAATTGACGCGTCGAATTCCAATTCGCCCTTGGGGATGTGGCAAGTCGAGCACTGCGAATCGTCCACCTGCGGCAGATTCACGTGGTTGGTGCCGGTCGCGAAATTGACATCGTCATGGCAGGACCCGCAAGCCGCGCGGTTCGGGTTGGTGTACCACGCCGTGTTCTGCGCCGCCCCACCCTTCGGATCGTGGCAGCTCGCGCAACGCCGGGGATCCGAGGGGAATACCACCGTGGACCAGTCGGTCGTGCCGATCGCATAAGGGGTCCCCGCCATCACGCTCGGCAACTGGCTGCCCATGTGGATCTTGTGGATCATGACCTTGAAATCCACCGTCTTGCCGCCGGTCGCCTCGCTGGTCTGCGGCTGGTGACACATGATGCAGAGCTCCACGCTGCGCCGCGACCCGCCGTGGAATCCCAGCGAATCATGGCACTTGTTGCAGCTTGCTGTCGCCACTACATCGCGCGGCGCCGTCTTGCCACCGGCCGGCACAAAATCGTAAACCGCATCGTCGTAGTTCGTGCCCAGGTCGAACTCGGACAGGTTGCGGCTCCCGTAGATGCCAATCCGGTGCGTCATCGTCGGGTCGTAGGTCTTGGGCAGCTTGGCGGCGTATGTGTAGACGTACTCGCCATCGGCCACCTGCGTCTGCAGTCCGCCGGTATCACTCGTGGCCTGCGTGACCGTGATCTTCCCGTCAGCCGAACTGCGCTGGCGGGTGATATAAGAGGTGAACTGCGTCTGCCCCTTGGTCATATAGCTCACCAGGAAGCTGACCGAGATCGTCCCCGGCGTCGTAATCCCCAGCCGGTCCAGCGGCAGACCCTTGGGATCCGTCAGCTTATAATCCACGCTCAATGTGCCGTCAGCCGCAATCTTGGCGGAGACAATCGTGATCGTGAGACCTGGACGGACGAAATTAATCGTGTTCTGACTGGCGTAATACGCCTTGTCCCGAGGGGTAAATTCGGATTTCTTCGTGGCGCTGGACAGCACCGCGACCCCGGCGAGCACGGCCACGAGCAGGCCGTAGCGTTTCGCCACAGAAAAATAGGAGGTTGGCATCGGAAATCAACACGCACGTTGAATGCCAACACTATGTCGCGTATTCCACCAATCGAATGTGTATGAAAATTTGGCATTTGGGGCACATCCCTCATTTGTTCTGGGTATCTTCCCCCAACCGACACCCACTACACCCAGCCGTCAACCAGCCTGTCCCCAACCGGTTCGCGGCTCCCTCGCACCCCGTCGCCCCTCAGAAACTCGAATCCTTCCTCCGCCAGTAGATCGCCTTCACCGCCTCGCTGCGTCGCACCTGGCGGCGGCTGGATCCGTCCGCGTACGATCTTTGCCGACTTTCGTCACTCGATCTACCGCGCAAGGAATCGTAATTTTCACACGCCCGCCAGCTCTTTAAGCGCCCGGCGCTGTACCTTTCCCGTGAGCCCTTTCGGAAGCACCGGCAGAAACAGGATCCGCTCCGGAGTCTTGTAGTCCGCGATCCGGTTCCGCACCAACTCGCGAAGCTCCTGCTCGCCCGCCGTGACGCCTTCCCGCAGCGCGACGAACGCGATCACCTTTTCGCCATGCACAGCGTCCGGCATCCCGATTACGCCGGCCTCCAACACCGCCGGATGATGATACAGCGCCTCCTCCACCTCCTGGGGCGAAATATTGGAGCCGCCCCGGATAATAATCTGCTTGGCGCGCCCCTCGAACCACAGATACCCGTCCGCGTCGCGCCGCACCAGGTCGCCGGTGCGCAGCCAGCCATCGTCGAATGCCGCGCTGGTAGCCTGCGGATCGTCCCAGTACCCCACGCAGTTCGCCGGACTCTGCACCTGGAGTTCGCCGACGTGTCCATCCGCCAGCACCTTTCCCGTCAGGTCCACCACCCGCGTCTCCACCGCATCGAGCGCCGGACCGATCGACCCGGCCTTCGGCGCGTCCCCGCGAATGCAGGTCACGGGCACACTCTCGGTCATCCCATAAAGCTCCCGGATCGGCCTGCCGAACAACTCGCGGAAGCTCTCCTGCAGCTTCACCGGCACCGCGTCGCCACCCGCCAGGCACAGACCGAGCGAGCTCACGTCGCGCGGCTTGCGCCTCTGTTCTTCCACTACGAACTGCAGCATCGCGGGCAAGATCGGAAAGTACGTGCAACGCCATCGCTCGATCAGGTCCAGCACCTCCGCCCCGTCGAATGCAGGCAGTAGGACTACCGTCACGCCGAGGCAGATCCCCGGCAGCATCGCACACGCGAGCCCCGAGATGTGCAGCATCTGCGTCACCACCAATACGCAGTCGCGCGCACCTAGCCCCAGCGACATCATCAGCTCGGAAGAGCCGGTCAGCGAAATGTGGGTATGTGTAACGCCCTTGGGCCGCGCCGTGGTCCCCGACGTGTACAGTATCGCCGCTACCTGGTCGGCGTTGACCACCGGCAACTCGATAGCCTCCTCGTCCGCGCCGTCGAGCGGCGGCAGCGAGCTGTGGATTGGGCACTCCGCGCGAGCCTCCTCGCAAACTGCGGCCATCTCCGCCTGGCTGAAACACACCTTGGCCCTGGAATGCCCCAGGATGTACGCGATCTCGGGTGCCTTCAGCCGGTTGTTGACCGGCACTGCAATCAGCCCCGCCTTGAAGCATGCAAAGTATAACTTCACCACCTCCACCGAATTCATCCAGTGGATAGCCACCCGGTCGCCGCCCGCCAGCCCCTGCGATAACAGCCATCGCGCCAACGCATCCGTAGTCCGGTCGAGTTCCTCATAAGTGACAGTCTGATCGCGGCACACTAATGCCGTCTTATGCGCATGTCTAACAGCTGATTGACGTAGCGCCGTGCCCAGGTCCATGGGCAGCCAGTCTATCACTGTTTTACGGTTTTCCGCCGGTGATCAGTCGCGCCCCGCGATTGCGCGTGATGTAATTGTGTACCCACTCCATCAGCACCAGGACCCGGTTTTCAAATTCCACCAGGTACATCAGGTGCACGAAGACCCAGGTGAACCACGCCAGGAAACCCGCGATGTGCAGCTTGCCGAACTCCGCGACCGCCTTGTTGCGCCCCACCGTCGCCAGGTTGCCCTTGTTGAAATAGTGGAAAGGCCCCGGCTTCGCCCCACCGGAAGCCCGCGCGCGGATCAGCCGCGCCACGTACCGCCCCTCCTGCATCGCCACCGGCGCCACTCCGGGCAGCGGCTTGCCGCCCTGGTGCGAGTAACTCGCCAGGTCGCCGATCACGAAGATCTCCGGGTGTCCCGGTATGCTGAGGTCTGGCTCCACGATCACCCTTCCCGCGCGATCCAACTGCGCCCCTGCGCGCTCCGCCAGAACTTTTCCCAGGCGTGACGCCCGCACCCCGGCCGCCCACAACACCGTATGCGTGGCAATCCGCTCTTCCTTCTCCCCGGTTTTCACCGTCACGCCGTCGGCGTCGATCGCAGTCACGCGCGCCGCCGTCCGCGCCAGCACGCCGAGCTCGATCAACTGCCTTTCCGCCTTCGCCGAGAGATCCGGGGGGAAAGTCGGCAGCACTCGCGGCTCGCCCTCCACCAGCACAATGTGCGATTCGCGGGGATCGATGTGGCGGAAATCGTGACGTAGCGTATCGTTGGCAATCTCCCCGAGCGCCCCCGCCAGTTCGACACCGGTCGGCCCGCCACCCACGATCACGAAGTTCAGCCACGCCCGCCGTTGCTCCGCATCCTGCTCCCGCTCCGCGCGCTCGAAGGCCACCAGGATTCGGCTGCGAATCTCGGTCGCGTCCTCCACTGTTTTTAAACCCGGGGCCAGCGCGGACCACTGATCGTTGCCGAAATAGTGATGCGTCGCCCCCGTCGCGATAATCAGATCGTCATAAGGCGCTTCCCCGTCGCGCAGAATGACCCGGCGCCCTGCAACGTCGAGGTCCACCACCTCGCCCAGCAAGACTTCCGTATTGCGATTGCGCTGTAACACCACACGCAGCGGCGATGCGATCTCGCCCGGCGAGAGCGCGCCCGTCGCCACCTGATACAGTAGCGGCTGAAATAAATGGAAATTCCGCCGGTCAATCACCGTCAGCGAAACCGGCGCCTTGCCCAGCGATTTTGCAGCGTACAGCCCGCCGAATCCCCCGCCAACGATGACCACCCTGTGCGAACTTACACTATTTGGCTTCACTAGGCTTTTTGATGCCTTTCGAGCCGAACAGGATTCCCGCGCCGATTGCGGCCAGTGTCAACGTACCCGCTCCAATCTCTTTGCGATGCCGCCACAGCGGCCGAAAACCGCGGTATTTCCAGGCGCGGCGAAAGTTCTTCATGGAAATCTTCATACAGTTCACGTAGCATGCGCCCCGCCATCGTGCGAATTCACGGATAACTGGCATCGCGACCGTGTTTTGTTTTATACTTCCGATTCGGACGCCAGGAGCAAAAATGACCCAAGGAACGGTCCAACTCGTCGCCGGCATTCTCGCGGTGATTCTCATCGCCGTCGTAATCATGAGACGAAAAGGCAACAAGAAAAAAGACGAAGACGATTTTTAGACCCGGCCCGACGCTTCTCCTCTGGCTCTGCGCCGCCAGTCTATCCGCCCAGCCCGCCATGGTGGACCGGATTCGCGCCCACATGCGGGAAGCCGTTTCCCATCTCCCCGACTACACCTGCCGCGTCACGCTCGAACGCTCTTCGCGCCGCAATTCCCGCGCGCTGTTCGAACTGAGCGATCGCTTCCGCCTCGAAGTCGCCTACACCGGCGGCCAGGAGTTATACGCCTGGCCCGGGGACGATCGCTTTGAGGCGGACATTGCAGACCTTCTCCCCGGTCACGGCATGGTCACCAACGGTAGCTACGCAATGCACATGCGCAACCTCTTCGTCCGTGACGTGGCGACATTCGCCCCTCCCCGCGATGAGCGCTGCGAAGGCCGCCCTTGTGTGCGCCTGGATTTCGAGATCCCCGCTGTCCGCAGCGGCTACTCGGTCTCTGCCGGCGATGCCGCCGCCCCCGTCCCGCTCACGGGTTCGGCCTGGTTCGACCCCGAGTCGCTTGACGTGCTCCGCCTCGAAGTCCGGGTCGATCGCACGCCGCGCTCCGTCCGCATCTCTTCCACCCGCGAAACCACCGTGTACACCCACGCCCGCATCGGCGAGATCGATGCAGTCCTTCCCGCGTCCTCGGAGTTGGTGCTCCACGACCGCAACGGCGTCGAAGCCAAAAACCATTCCGCCTTCGACCACTACCGACGCTACTCCGGCTCCGCCACAATTTTCTACGACGCCACCGCGCCCCCGCCGCCCGACGCGCCGAAACCCGCACCTCAACCGCTGCCACCCACAAGAAAGGACTTGACCGCGACCCTGGACGCCGCGCTAGATGCGGATGCCGCCATCGGAGACCCAGTCCCGGTGACCACCCGCGAAGGCGCCCACTACACCGCACGCATCACCAACATGCGCCACGCCGGCCCACGCTGGCTGATAGACCTGACCCTCCCCGGCCTGATCCGCCCTTCCCTGCCCTTGCCCGTACCGGCGCAGTCCGCCATCACCTTCCAAAAACACTAAGCCTGTTTTCCGTTTTATCTGCGTTTATCTGCGTTTATCTGCGGCCCATATTGCTTTTTGAAAAACAGAATTGGCCGCAGATGAACACAGATAAACGCAGATAAGGAAAGACCTTTTTTCGCGGCCCATTACTTCTTGAGGTTGAGCACTTCGTTGAGCGACCCCTGGCGGTAGCCTTCGAGGTCGAGCGAGACGTACTTGAAGCCCAGCTTTTTGAAGATGGCCGTGAACTTCGCCGCCATCTCCATCGTCAGCGCCTTTTCCATCTCTTCGCGCGCGATCTCGATGCGCACGACCTCGCCGTGAAAACGCACCCGGAACTGCCGGAAGCCCAGCGCTTTGATCTCTTCCTCGCCGTTCTCCACCGTCTTCACATTCTCGATCGTCACCGGTGTTCCGTAGGGAATCCGCGAACTCAGGCACGCCGACGCCGGACGGTCCCACGTCGGCAGGTCCGCCAGCCGCGACAGCTCCCGGATTTCCGCCTTGGTCAGTCCCGCATCCGCCAGCGGTGCCGCCACCTCGTGCTTCTTCGCCGCGTTCTGCCCCGGACGATAATCGCCAAGATCGTCCATGTTCACGCCATAAATAATGTGCTGGTATCCACGCGCCTGCCCCACTTCCGCCAGCCGCGTGAACAACTCGTCCTTGCAGTGGAAGCACCGGTTCGGATCGTTGCGCAGGTACTCCGGATTATCGAACTCGTGCGTCTCGATATACTCGTGCACAATCCCGAAGCGGCGCACGAAATCTTCCGCGTCGCGCTTGTGCGATTCCGGCAGCGACGCCGAATCCGCCGTCATCGCCACCGCGTTCTCGCCCAGCACCTGCCGCGCCGCCCACGCCAGGTACGCCGAGTCGGTGCCGCCCGAAAATGCCACGATCACCCGCCCCATTGCCGCCAGGTCGGCGAACAGCTTGCGCTCTTTCTCTTCCAGCGATCCGCGGGTTGTAATGCCTGTGAGTGCCGCCATGGAAATAAAGGGTGGACCCCTGAATCCAACCTAACAGTGATCCACCCTAACAGTCTACTGGACCGGCAGGGTCTCCTGCCCGTCGTCCGGAACCACGTCGCTCTCCGGGATCACACTCGCCGCCGCGACCTTATCGTCCGGCTCGAGATTCACCAGCCGTACGCCCTGCGTCGAGCGTCCCGCCTGCCGGATCGTCGAAGATTCGATGCGGATCATCTTGCCGTTCTGGCTGACGATCATGAGTTCCGAATCCTCCTTCACCGAAAGAATCCCCACCACGCGGCCGGTCTTGTTGGTCGTCTTCATATTGATGACGCCCTTGCCGCCGCGCGAGGTCAGCCGGTAATCCTCCAGCGGAGTGCGCTTGCCGTAGCCGTTCTCCGCGATCGAGAGAATGAGACCATCCTTCTCCACCACTTCCATGCCGACCAGGTAGTCGCCGTCCGCCAGGCTCATCGCCCGCACGCCGCGCGCCTGACGTCCCATCGCCCGCACATCGTCTTCCCGGAAGCGGATCGCCTGTCCTTCGTGCGACCCCAGGAAGATGTAGTTGTCGCCCATCGTGATCTTGGCGCCGATCAGTTCGTCGCCCTCGTCCAACGACACCGCGATGATGCCGCGTGACAGCGGGTTATCGAACTCGGTCAGTTCGCTCTTCTTGATCACGCCGTGCTTGGTCACCATCACGATGTACTGGTTGGCGACGAAATCCTTCACGCTCAGGAAGGCCTTGGCCTCTTCGTCGCTCTGCAGGTTGATCAGGTTGGTGAGGTGCTTGCCCTTGCCGATCGTGGTCGCGTCCGGAATCTCGTAGGCCTTCAGCCAGTAGACCCGTCCGCGCGTCGTGAAGATCAGCAGGTAGCTGTGCGTGGAGGCCACAATCAGCCGCTCCACGAAATCCTCGGCGCGCGTGCCCATGCCGATCCGGCCCTTGCCGCCGCGCGTCTGCCGGCGATAGGTATCCACGCTGGTGCGCTTCAAATAGCCGCCGCGCGTCACCGTGATCGCGACGTCTTCCACCGCTACCAGGTCCTCGAGCCGGATCTCGCCCGTGTCCTCGATGATCTGCGTGCGCCGCTCGTCGCCGAAGTTCTTCTGCACGTCCTTCAGTTCTTTGATGATCAGGTCGCGCAGCACTTTGTCCGAGCCCAGAATTTCCAAATACTCCGAAATCCGGCGCTGAATCTCCGCCAGTTCATCCAGGATCTTCTGGCGTTCCATCCCGGTGAGCCGCTGCAATTGCAGTTCGATGATCGCCTGCGCCTGCTTCTCCGTAAACTGAAACGACGTGATTAGCGAATCGCGCGCGTCCTTCGGCGATTTCGACGCGCGGATCAGCCGGATGACTTCGTCCAGGTGATCCAACGCCTTCTGGAAGCCGAGCAAAATATGCTCGCGATCCCGCGCCTTGCGCAGTTCGTATTCCGTCCGCCGCCGCACCACTTCGATCCGGTGATCGATGAAGTGCTTGATCATGTCGATCAGGCCGAGCTCGCGCGGCTGCCCGTTCACGATCGAAAGCATGATGATGCCGAACCCGACTTGCAACTGCGTATGCTTGTAGAGGTTGTTGAGGATTACCTCCGCCTGCTCGCCGCGCTTCAGTTCGAAGACGATCCGCATGCCGTCGCGATCGCTCTCGTCGCGAATGTCGCCGATGCCTTCCAGCTTCTTCTCGTTGACCAGCGCGCTCGCCGCCTCGATCAGCCGCGATTTGTTCACCTGGTACGGAATCTCCGTCACGATGATCTGTTCGCGGTCCTTGCCCATCTTCTCGATGGCCGCCTTGGCGCGCAGCTTCAACTGCCCGCGCCCGCGGATGAACGCGTCCAGAATCCCCTGCCGCCCCAGAATGAAGCCGCCGGTCGGGAAGTCCGGCCCCTGCACGAACTCCATGATCTTGGCCAGGTTCGCCGTCGGGTGCTGGATCAGGTGAATCGTCGCGTTAATGATTTCCGTCAGGTTGTGCGGCGGAATGTTGGTCGCCATGCCGACCGCGATACCGCTCGACCCGTTCACCAGCAAATTGGGAACGCGCGTCGGCAGTACTTCCGGCTCGCTTTCGGTATCGTCGTAATTGGGTTTGAAATCGACGGTTTCTTTGTCGATGTCTTCCAGCAGCGCGGTCGCGAATTTCGAAAGCCGCGCTTCCGTATATCGCATCGCCGCCGGTGGATCGCCGTCCACCGAGCCGAAATTCCCCTGACCGTCTACCAGCGGATACCGCATGGCAAAAGGCTGCGCCATACGCACCAACGAATCGTAAATCGCCGAATCGCCGTGCGGATGGTACTTACCCATCACCTGCCCGGTGATCTTCGCGGATTTGGTGGTCGGCCGGTTCGGCGCCAGCCCCATCTCGTGCATTCCATAAAGGATGCGCCGGTGCACCGGCTTCAGTCCGTCGCGAATATCCGGCAGCGCGCGCCCCACGATTACGCTCATCGCGTAATCCAGGTACGACTGCTTCATTTCGTCTTCGATGTTGACGGGAATCAGGTTTCTACGCCCGCCGTCGCCGCCGCCCATGCCGGGCAAAGTCGCCGGCCCATCCGGCGGTGGCGCAGGTGGACCCTGCGGTGGTTGTTCCTGGTCTGCCATAGGGTTAAGTCTTATTTTACCAAGAATTTAGTCAGGATGACAGGCCCCGGCGCAGCTGTCCGACATCGCGTAGCGAGTCACCGATCGAGCACGATCCAAGCGGGAGCGTGGTCGCTCGCGTTCTCCTCGCCGCGCACCCATCGGTCTACCCCGCCGCCCACAAGCCGGTCGCACACAGGTGGAGAGAGCAGGAAATGATCCAGCCGCATCCCCTTGTCCAAAGGCCAACGATTACGCTCGTAGTCCCAGAATGTCCAGAGAGGTCCCTCGGGTTGCAGTTTCCGCAGAGCGTCCGTCCAGCCCTGAGCGAGCAGGCGAGCGTACGCCTGCCGGCTCTGAGGTTGAATTAATGCGTTCTTATCGAGAGATCGCGTGTGGATAGATGTCCTGCGCATCCGGTACGACGTTGTAATCGCCTGCCAATACGGCAGGCACGCCAGCCTTCAAGAGCTCCTCGCCGTGCTCGATTAGGCGCTGAAACCAGGCCAGCTTGTAATCGAACTTCGGACCGGGTTGAGGATTTCCGTTCGGCAGATAAATCGAAGCAATCAGCACCCCATCCACCGCCGCCTCGATATAGCGTGCCTGGATATCCTGCGGATTCCCGGGCAAGCTGGATCGGGTCAGGACGGGCTCGCATTCCCGCGCAAGGATCGCTACCCCGTTCCAGGAACGTTCGCCAACCCAGACGCCGCGATAGCCCAGGTCACGCAGGGTACTTGCCGGAAATGCCCGCTGCTCCACTTTGAGCTCCTGGAGGCAAACGACGTCGGGCTGCTCCCTTGCGAGCCACGCGGTCAGATTGTCCAAACGCTTGTTGATGTTGTTGATGTTAAAAGTGGCGATCTTCAATGGCCCGGCCTCACCCGAAGAGACCATTCTGTCCTGAGCCGGGCGTCACTTTGCAACCAAGCCTTGCGCTTCGTGTCCGAAAATCAGCGTTACCTTCGGGTAAGACCTCGCGAAGGCCCGCAGTTCTTCCAAACTTAGATACCCGCGAGAAGTCCCTGCCGCATCCCAGCCGCGCGGTGCCACGCCGTTCTGAAACGCCCACGCGAAGTGGCTCGCATCGCCGGTCAGTAGAATCGGCGTGGCGCCGTTGACCAGATACGCGATGTCGTCATCGGTGTGGCCCCGTACCGAGATCGCCCAAAGGGATCCGTCGCCGAGGAGATCCACCGAGCGCCCGAGCGGTGCCATCGTAGACGCCGCCGAGAAATCGATCCCGGAGAACTTCGACTTGCCCGAAAAATGGTTCGCAACCGCGGCTCGCGCCAAGAAGCTTGCTTCGGCGCTTCCGAAAACAAATTCGGTCTCGGGCCCGAGTGCCGGAACACCCCCGGTGTGGTCGGGGTGCAAATGCGTGAAAAATACCGACTTCGGGCGAAGGTTCCGGCGCGCGAGTTGCGCCCGCAGATCTTCACCCGGTTCCTGCCGGTTGGTCACACCGTTGAACCAATTGAACAACTGCATCGCCGCGGCATAATTGCCATACGGCGGATGTTTCGCGAAGGAGTCGTCGAAGCCGGTGTCGATCAGAAAATCTCCGAAACGGGATGATGCACCCAATGAACCAGTACCGCCAGGTCGCGCGGCGCATGATCGCAGGCGGCTTGCTTTGCGTTCGCCGGGTCCAGGTTCAGACAGGCATCCATATGGACGACGCCGGTCCGTAACGTGGTTAAAGAAATATCGCGCGGATGCGCCAGCACATCATTCCATCTGGTGAATGCGGAGGAAGAAACCGGATACGGCACGATCTCGAATCGCCGAAATCCTCCGTGCACCAGGTAGAGAGCGAAGGCGCCCGCGGCCATTACCAGAATGGCCGCGGCAAGTAGGAACTTCCGGAGCATCCGCACGTCGGTACCATATCACGGCCGCGCTTCGTAAATGATGTTGAACGGCGTCTCCGTGGCACGACGGAAGCGGCTGAATCCCGCCGACGTCACCACATCCCGAATCCGCTTCTCGCCGGCCTGCGCCCCCAGGCACAGTCCGACTTCCTGCGATCGCGAACAAGGCGTGCATAACAGCGTGGAGAACCCGTAGAACATTCGTCCCAAAGGGTTGAGGTTGTTCTTCAGCTGGTCATCGGCAAACGGCTCCACGATCATCCACGTGCCGTCCTTCGCCAGGGACTGCCGGACATGCGCCGCTGCGCCGACCGGGTCGCCCATGTCATGCAGGCAATCGAAGACGGCCACCAAATCGTAGTCTTTGCCGGGAAAGTTTTTGGCCTTTGCCACTTCGAAAGTAATGCGGTCGGCGACGCCGTTGCGCCTGGCCGATTCGCGCGCCGCCTCGATCGACTTATCGTGGTAATCGTATCCGAAGAATCGCGAGTTGGGGAATGCCTGCGCCAGCAGTACGGTGGAAGCTCCCTAGCCCGCACCCGACGTCGGCCACCCGCGCCCCCGCCTCCAGTTTCGCCTGGACATCGCTCAGCGCGGGAATCCACGAGCTGACAAGGTTGGCGGCGTAGCCCGGGCGGAAGAACTTCTCGCATCCATGGAAGACGCCCTCCGCATGTTCATGCCAACCCATGCCGGCGCCCGTCCGAAAGGATTCCGCAATCCGTGGAACCGCCGCGAGGGAGCCCAGAGCCAGTTCGAAGGCTCCGGGCAGGTATGCGGGACTATCTTCCCTCGTCAGCGTGAAGGCTTGTTCGGCGTTCAGGCTGTACTGATCGTTCTTCTCGTCGTAAGTGATGTAGCCGCCGGCGGCCTGGGACGCCAGCCACTCGCGCAAGTAGCGCTCGTCGGTCTGGGTCCTGGCCGCCAGTTGCGAGGAACTCATCGGCCCTCCGGCGAGGGCCTTGTAGAGTCCTAACTTCTCCCCGATCACGACCATGCCGGTGTGCACCGCCGCGCCCAGATCGGTCACGAATTGACCGATGAAGGCATTCAGCTTAATCATGTCAGGCGTTTGAATCTGTGTTGTACTCATCGAATTCTCCTTCCTTATGACTTACTGATTCGTACCCGCGAATGACTTGCACGAGACGTTGGGGTGCCAGTTCACGAACGCGCCGTTCGGGTTGTCCTTCCACGCCCAGACATGCAGCGTGTAGAACGCGGGGAGTCCGAAGCGATTGGGTGCGGGAAACAAATGGAACAACTGCCCCATCATCTCCGGCGGAGCTCCGTGACTTCGCATTCCACGCGTCGGCGATTACCAGATAGTCGGCGCCGATCAGTTTCAGACTTCCGTCCGGCATCGGTTCGTAGATCACGATCTGCGGACGAGTCGGGTCCAACACGCCGCTGTTCACCAGGCTGCCGTTCACGTAGTGGAGCCCCATTGCCCCGGAGTCTTCGCCGCTCACGCAGCCGAATTGCAGGGAATATCCCGCCGCCATGGCGATATTCACATCTTTGAAGCGCTCGGTCGCATCCCGGACAATCTTCACAAGGCCGATCGCCTTGGTCTGCTGGTCGGCCGTCATTTGGTCTTGAGTTGTGGACGTGTGCGAGTGGCCCTCCTGCGCCAGGGCGTGGGTCGGGCACACCTTCATGAGAGCAAGCGCCAGCAGGCTATACCGGAATGGCTTCGCGAATCGTTTGAATTTCATATTTTCTCCTCTATCAGGACATGCGGTATTCTCTGGCACAATTGAACGGTTTCCTTTTGCTCGAGGGATGTTTTCGAACATTCAGGTGAGGCAATATGAGTCTTGGAGGATTCTCGAAATGAACGCGGCTTCCACCGTCGCCGGCAACACGTTCCGGCCTCAGCTTCTCGAACGGCGCACTCGACTTCAGGCGGCTGCCGGTTCTGTATCCGACGATTACTTCACGAGGCTCATCGCCGAAATCGACGCCGCTCTTCAAAGAATCGATACCGGCCAATTTGGCATCTGCGAGACCTGCCACGATACGATCGAGGCGGACCGCCTGGAGCGCAATCCGCTGGTCCGATTTTGCCTGGACCATCTCAGTCAGGCGGAGCTCCGCGCTCACCAACAGGACCTGGACCTGGCGACGCAAATCCAGTCGAAGCTGCTACCGCCCCGGGACATCGCTGTCGAGAACTGGGACATGCAATATCGCTACGTGCCCGTCGGTGCGGTAGGCGGCGATTACTGCGAGCTGATCGTTCTGAACGATGGCAAGTCGCTCTTCTTCGCCGTCGGCGACGTCGCCGGGAAAGGCGTCGCCGCCTCGTTGCTGATGACGCACCTCAGCGCGATCTTCCGCAGTCTATTATCGCTGGATCTATCTCTCGCCGATCTCGTTTCCCGCGCCAACCGGCTGTTCTGCGAGAGTACCGCCCCTGCCCACTACGCAACCCTGGTGTGTGGGCGCGCAACGGAAAAAGGAGTGGAACTCTGCAACGCCGGTCACTGCCCGCCCTTGCACCTGCGCCGCGACGCGACTCACCGCGTAGAATCCACCGGCCTGCCCCTCGGTCTCTTCTCCGGCGGTCAGTACACGGTGTGCCACCTCAGCCTCGATAACGGTGAAAGCCTGGTGCTGTATTCCGATGGCATCACGGAGGCGCAGGATCCAACCGGCGATGACTATCAGGAAGAGCGCTTGACCCGTTCCCTGCGCGATAACTGTGGGCAAAGTGCGGAATCGATGGCTGACCGGGTGCTACAGGACCTGGGCCGGTTCCGTCAAACGTGCCCGCCGGTCGACGATATGACCCTGCTCATCATACGCCGGCGCCGTTGACGGAGAAACACGAGGCCGAATCCGCCGATCGCCAGCAAACCCGCGCTGGGCTCCGGAACGGCTGACGTGACGATTTGGCCGCTGACCGTGAATTGCCCGCTGTTGTCGGATGTATTGATATCGGAAATCCGAAATTCCAGAACGGTGCCGGAAGGAAGCGCCGAGCTGAATCCGATGCTGCTCATCGTAACTCCGGAGAGCGAGAGCGCGCTGGGCGGTGTCAAGCTTCCAAGGCCATTCGCCGCGTTGGCCGGAAACAGCTGAAAGAAACCCAACGTAGTGTTGCCGAGCAGCAGCGCCCCAAAGTTGGTGGCGCCATTCAGGCTAGTGCCGCCGACACCAGTACTGCCCGCGGTTGTGACCACGCCCGCCGGATTGGTCCCGTACGCCGGTCCATTTTGCAGGAACACCTGTCCTCCGGCAGTCAGCGACAGGAGGTCGGTGGGCTGCACGATGCTGGTCAGAGTGAAAGTGGGTCCGGCAAACACGTCAGTGCCGGGCACGACTGTGCCGGGAATTGGGATCACTGCCGCTGAAGCCGAAAAGGCAAAGACCGAGAGAAGCGCTGTTACGACACGGTGCATGCACACTCCTTAGTCCCTTTGAGTAGTGTCCCATGCGCTGCGATAACCAACAATAGAGTGTCGAGTTCCGACGTGACGGTTCGCCCACCGTATTTGGGCCGATGCGTACAGTCGTCTACCGCGTGCCGGTTCACAACTTCTTCGGCAAGGGCAGGATGAGAGCTCTCGATGTGTCGCCGAACGAAACGAAACCGTGATGCAGATAGAAGCTCTCGGCCTGCTCATCCTTGGCATCAACCACCAGTGCGTACACGCCGACTTCCAACCGGCTGGCACGCTCAATGGCATCCCACAACAAGGCGCCGCCGAGTCTACGGCCGTGATAGGCGAGGGCAACGGCAAGGCGCCCTAGCCGCGCGACAGGCACCGTAGGATAGCGTGGCAGGCGTTTCGCCAGCCGGGCTGGCATCTGCGCAAGGAGCACGCCGCCTGCGGCCAATGTATAGAAACCGGCAATCCGATCCGTTGCGATCTCGCGAGCCACGAAGCAAGCGGTCGCGCGTCGCCGTACATCCTGGCCGGCCTGCTCGCGGAAATAGCGATCGAGCGGATCCACTCCGCACGTAAACTCCGCACGCGCGTGGCTCGGCCCAAGTGGCTCGATGAGGAATGAACCCGGCATCAGGAAGAGACGATCAAACGGGCATGAGCCTTCCTGGCACGCTTTAGGGCAGGAGAAATAACCGGCGGATTCAATAGCAATTCCACAAATCGCCGCTGCTCCTCGATGGACAGCCGAATGACTTTGGCTTCATCGATTGTCCTGTGTGCGACCTCCTGAGCAGCGGCAACCACAAAATCGCTGATGCTGCGCCCCTGCAATTCCGCCGCGCGCTTGACGACCCGAAGCGCATCGGGCGCGATGCGGGCTTCGATACGCGCTGTGCGGGATGCTTGCTGTGGCATGAAAGAACTCCTGCCCAATATTGTACGGGATTCTCCCTCACAACAGCAACATCGGCACTTCTTACCTGGATTCGCTAGAGCCACCACTTCACTCGTACCGCAGCGCCTTCACGGGATCCAGCCGCGCCGCCCGGCGCGCCGGGAAGAAGATCGCCGCCAGGCCCGCCGCGCCCAGCACTACTGTGACCGCGGCAAACGTCACCAGGTCATTCGGCGACACCATGAACAGCAGCTTCGCCATCAACCGGCAAACCGCGAGCGCCGCCGCTAACCCGAGCACCATTCCCAGACCGAGTTGCTTCACGCCCCGCGCCAGCACCAGCGCGAGGATCGAGCCCTCGTCCGCGCCCAGCGCCATCCGCACTCCGATCTCGCGCGTCCGCCGATTGGCGGCGTGCGCCATCACCGCGTAAATTCCGACCGCGGCCATCGCAGTGGCCACAATCGCGAAGATCAGGAACACGGTCCCGAAGACGCTCAGGTACCACCGCTGCTTGCCGAATCGCTCCGCCAGCGTCATCGTGTCGAACAGCGGCAGGTCGGTGTCCAACTGCTGCACTTCACTCCGCAAAGCGGGCGCGAGCGCCAGAGGATTGCCCTCCGTCCGCAGCATCAAAGCCATCCCCGAGTAACTGTCGAACCGGTAAGGAACCATCATGACCGGATCGTTCGACTGGTCGGTCGGATTCTGCTGCCGGTAATCCGGCGCCACGCCGATAATCGTCATCCAGGCCTTCGGCTTGTCGTCGCGGTTGTAAAGCCGCAGTTGCTGGCCGATCGGGTCCCGATTGGGGAAGAAACGCGCCGCCATCGCCTGGCTGACGATCGCGGTTTCCTTGCCGGGCAATCCGTCCGCAGCCCCGAAGTCCCGCCCCCGCAGCAGCGTCAACCCGAGCACGGAAAGGTTACCCGGACTCGTTATCACCACGGCCGCCGCCGGCCGCGTCCGCGCCTCCGTGACCGGCCTGCCCGCGATTTCGAACCGCCATGTTGCCGAGCCGTCGCCGGGCAGGTCCGAAACCAGCGCAGCCATTCGCACTCCCGGCAAGGCCGCGACACGCGGCATCAGCTTGTCGAAAAAGCGCTGCCGGTCCGCGTCCTTCGGATAGCGGTTCTCGGGCAACCTGACACGCGCCACCAACACCTTGCCGGCATTCATTCCGCCGAACTCGCTCTGCGCCAGCAGAAAACTCCGCATCATCAGGCCCGCCCCGCTCAATAGCACCACGGAGAGCGTGAACTGAAACACCACCAGCGCGCCCGAGAGGTATCCGCCGCCGCCGCTCGAACCGCGCGAGCCATCCTTCAGCGCGTCGTTCAGGTTGACCCGCGTCGCCGCCAGCGCCGGCGCCAGGCCGAACAACACGCCGGTCAAAATCGTGAGGCCGCCAAAGTAAGCGAACACCACATAGTTCATCGAAAAATCAATCCAGTACGGCTTGCCGACGTCCGCCACCGCGCGTCCGAACGCGCTGATGCCGAACCGCGCCAGCACCAGGCCGAGCAGCCCTCCCAGGGTCGCGAGCAGGACGCTTTCGATCAGCATCTGCCCCACCAGCCGCCCCCGGCCCGCGCCCATCGCGGTACGAATGGAGACCTCGCGCGTGCGCTCCACCGCGCGGCTGAGCAGCATGTTGGCCACGTTGGCGCACGCGATCAGCAGCACGAAGCCCACAGCGCCCATCATCAGCATAAAGACCAGGCGGATCGGTCCGCCGTTCATCGCGTCATGAAACGTCAGCACCGTGGCGCCGTAATCCTTATTGGTATCCGGATACTCTTTTTCCAACCGCCTGGCGATCGATCCCAGGTCGGCGCGCGCTTCGGAAATCGGAATCCCCGATTTCAGAATGCCGATCATCCGGTAATCGCGAGTGCTCCGCTTCTCGGCGGCCGCGTCGGGAATCGCCGCCAGCCAGAGGTCCTCGTTGTTGGGAAACTTAAATCCTTCCGGCATCACGCCGATGATAACGGCCGGCTTCTCGTTGGCGCGCACCGCGCGGCCCACCACGCCCGGGTCCTTGCCGTAGCGATCGCGCCAGACGCCGTAGCCGAGCAGCACCACCTGCTGGGCCCCGGGCTTCTCATCGGCCGCCGCCATCCCGCGCCCGATCACCGGATGGGTGTCGAGCATATCGAACATTCCGGCGCTGATACTCCCGCCGCGAAAACGCTCCGGCGGGTTTCCCCGCTCCCCCAGACTCACCGCCAGCGAGTTGAAGAGTTCCAGCCGTTCGAAGGAATGCGATTCGTCGCGAAAATTGCGGTAATCCGCGTAGGAAACCGACATCGTGTTTTCGCCGTTGGACCGGTTGACGGCGAAGGCCATAACCAGGCGGTCGCCCCCGGGAAACGGCAGGGGCTTATACAGAACCGCGTTCACCAGGCTGAAGACCGTGGTGTTGACGCCCATCCCGAACGCCAGCGTCGCCACAATCGCGGCGGAAAACCACGGCTTCTTCCGGATGATTCGGAGCGCGAATCGGAAGTCCTGCACCAGGCTCATGCCAGGTGTACGAACCACGCCCGCGGAAAGTTCACTTCTTGTCCGGCGGGGTCTTCGGCTTCTCGTCCAGATTCTCGAAGGAAATCGTCGATTCGCCCTGGAATTTGCGGTAATCGCGAAACTCCACGTGGTTCTCGGATTTGTAATTCCCCCGCCGCATGGTCGCGTCCGCGCTCACCGGCACCAGGAATTGCTTGCCGCCCACCTTGCGGAAATCGTACTCCACCATCGCCGTGCTCTCGCGAATTGGGAAGCCGGCCGGAAGCTCCGCCATCGCCGTCAATCTCAGCACACGACGCGTCTCTTCATCGATCGATACCTCGCCGCGGTAGCCCGCCACGATCGCATTCTTCCCCTTCTGGGCTTCCGGCCCCTCCCCGACGAGGAAGGTCGAATTCTCCTGCGCGATGCGGTAGTGCAGCACCGCGACGCGGCGGCCATGCAACTGCGCCCAGCCCTTCCACTCGAACACCGCCTTCGATTCCGGCATGAACAGCGCGATCAACCGGCTCCCAAACTCGCCGGTGGTCAACGATCCGCCGGCCGCCAGGTATTCCACCTGCGTTGGCCTCCCGTCAATCGCCATCAGCTTGTAGTTCTCGCGATGATCCAGGTAGGACAGCCGCACCGTCAATGTGTCGAGCGGCCGCCAGCGATTGTCGTTGCGCGGGTCTTCGCGCCGCACGATTCTTTCGGTGCACAGGAAATCCGGCAGCGAGCCCCCGTACTCGAGCGCCGCCGCCCGAGCGCCCTCCACCAGTTGGGTCTGCTCCTCATCGAGCGGGTGCTGCCCGCGCGCGACACCACAAAGCACCAGCAGACCGATCGCCGCCGCAATTCTCATTTAGGCACCCGGGGCCGCGGACGCAATCTCCGGACTGACGCCGCTAAACTTTTCGAAGTTCTTGTTGAAACGCGACGCCAGGTCCTGCGCCGCGCGATCGTACGCCGTCTTATCGCTCCACATTCCGCGCGCATCCAGGAAGGTCGCCGGGACATTCGGGCAGCTCTTCGGCACCGCCACTCCGAAGACCGGATGCCGCTCCGTGGTCACATCGTTCAGTTGACCGCTCAACGCCGCATGCAGCATGGCGCGCGTGTAGCGCAACTTCATGCGCTCTCCCACGCCATAAGGACCGCCCACCCAGCCCGTGTTCACCAGCCAGACCTGCGCGCCGTGGCGCCGCAGTTTCTCGCCGAGCAGGGACGCATACGCCGCCGCCGGTCGCGGCAGGAAGGGCGCGCCGAAGCACGCGCTGAACGTGGCCTGCGGCTCCTTGCCGAGGCCGCGCTCCGTGCCCGCGACCTTCGCCGTGTAGCCGCTCAGGAAGTGGTACATGGCCTGCTCCGGCGTCAGTTTCGAAATCGGCGGCAACACCCCAAAGGCATCGGCGGTAAGAAAAATTACGTGATTCGGATGCCCGCCCACGCTCGGAATGATCGCGCCATCGATGAACTTCAGCGGGTATGCGGCGCGCGTATTCTCGGTGACTTCGTCGGAATCGAAATCCAGCAGCCGCGTCTCCGCATCCATCGCGACGTTCTCCAGCACGGTGCCGAAGCGGATCGCGTTCCAGATCTGCGGCTCGTTCTCCGGCGAGAGCCGGATGCACTTGGCGTAGCAACCGCCCTCGAAGTTGAAGACGCCGTTGTCGCTCCAGCCGTGCTCGTCGTCGCCGATCAGGCGGCGTTCCGGATCCGCGGAAAGCGTGGTTTTGCCGGTACCCGAGAGCCCGAAGAAGAGCGCCGTATCGCCCGCCGCGCCCATGTTCGAAGAGCAGTGCATCGGGAAAACGCCCAGCCCCGGCAGCAGGTAGTTCATAATCGTGAAGGCCGATTTCTTCATCTCCCCGGCGTAGCTTGTGCCGCAGATCAGCACCACCTTCTTCTTGAAGTTGATGACGATGCAGGTCTCCGAGTTGGTCCCGTCCTCGGCCGGGTTGGCCTGGAAGTCCGGCGCGAAGAGAATCGAAAACTGCGGCTTGTGTTCGCCGGTCTGCTCCGGATCGGGACGAATAAATAGTTGCCGCGCAAACAGATTGTGCCACGCCAACTGGCTCACCACGCGGATCGGCATGCCGAGCCCGCGGTCGGCGCCCACATAGCAATCCTGCACGTAGACGTCGTGGCCCTGCCAGAAGGCCATCATCTTTGTATAGAGGCGGTCGAAATGCGCTTCGGAAAGCGGCTGGTTGACCGGCCCCCAATGCACGTGCGCGTCGGTGATTTCGTCGCGCACGATGAACTTATCTTTGGGTGAACGCCCGGTGAACTGTCCGGTGCGGACTACAAACGAACCGCCGCTCGCGAAGGTGCCTTCCCGGCGCTGGATCGCGTGTTCCAGCAATTGCGCCGTGCCGAGATTCCAGTAAGCCACGTTCAGATTCCGGAATCCCTGCTGTTCGAGGCCGTGGCGACTTGGCCGGATCCCCGCGTTCGCAATCTGCTTGTGTTCAGTCAGCATCGTAATTAATTCCCAATCGGGCCCAGCCCGTATCGTAGAATTGTCTCATGAACCGGCTGGTCTGGACATGCGCCGTAGTGTGGATATTGTGGGCGGGGCGCGCCCAGGCCCAAGTCATCGAGTTTGAGTCTAACGGCCTTAAATATCAGACGCTTACAAGGTCCGGTGTGACCGTGATGTTCGCCGTGATGCCGCAGCATCTGCGCGACTATGCCATCCTGCAGGTTGCGGTTTCCAACGGTTCCAAGGGCCCATACGTAATTCGTCCCGAGGATTTCACCTTCGTACGCCCCGACGGGGTGGTGCTCCGCGCTGTCGCGGCGCGCACCGTGGTCGGCATGTTGGAGCAGAAGGGCAGCGCCGGCGACGTCATCAAGCTCGTGACCAGCTACGAAAACTCGATCTACGGCAACCAGCATTTGAAATCCACCAATGGCTACGAGCAGCGCCGCCAGAGCGTCCTCGCCATGGGCTCGATCAAGCTGAAGGCTGCTGCCGCCGCCAGTGCGCTCGCCATGGTGCAGACAAAACTGATGCCCGGCGAATCCACCGACGGCGCCGTGTTCTTCGCCATCGAAGGCAAAATTCTCGGCCCCGGCCACATCGTAGTCCGCACCAATACCGACGTCTTCGACTTCACAACGGACTAGAGTCGAGTGGTTTCCGTCATGCCTGCAACCGTACGACTCAAGGACATCGTCGACGCGCTGCAAATGCAGTTCGACGAAATGTCATCCTACGTGGATACACTCACCGGCAAGGTCCACACCGTCACGCTCGATGAGATTCGCGCCGCGGAAGAAGACGAGGAGGAGCCTGACCCTGACGACGAGGAATTCGGCATCCCCTGGCGAATCTGTTTCGTGGACAAGACCATGCTCAAACTTCCGGACAAACGCGAAGTCGACGAGTGGTCGATTATGGAGGAATTCTCCGAGTCCGTAAAGAACGCCAGGATCCGCGATGAACTGCTGAATGCGATTCACGGCACGGGCGCCTTCCGTTATTTCAGAGACACCGTCAAACGTCACCGCATCGAGCAGGAATGGTACGCCTTCCGCGACGACGCTCTACGCCAGATCGCCATCGACTGGTGCGAAGACCACGACGTCCCTTACACCTGACGCACTACAAAGTAGGGCTGTCCGGATAGGTTCGGCCCGATCCCCGGGTACATGCCGCTGCCATCGAGTTCGAAGTAATACTGCATCGGGAAGGGCGATCGCGTGTACTCCGCCGGAATCTCCGCACTCCATTTGCCGGCACCGACCGTCATCGCGATAGCGACGAAGCGCTCCACCTGATTCACGCGCCGGTAGCGCAGCACGACCGACTTAGGAGGCTCGCCGGTCACCGTAAGTGCGATGGCGATTGCCTTCCCCGGCGTGAAAACCGGCGGCGCCGTGTGCGAACACGGCCACGCGCGAAGTTTGGGCCGCGTCATGCCGACGCTACCCTTCGAAGGCTTGGCGTCCTTCAGCCGCTGTTCCATGCGCGTGATATCTTCATCGATCGCGGCCAGCCGGTCCATCCAGTGTCCGCGCAACTGGTAGTCGTAGCCGTAACTCACATCCAGCCGGTAGACATTGTTGGCGGCCGTGGCGAATTTCGCCCACGCGGCGCGCGCCTGCTGATACTGCGCGATCGCCGCCTCCAGTGTCGCGCGGTCGCCCTCGCGCTCGAACCGGGACCACAACAGCGCGCTTCGAAACTTTGCGGCAAAGAAGCGTCCGATGCCCGCCTGAATTTCGATGTCCAACGCCCACGCTCGTGGTGCGCTACCCTTCCCCAGGTTCGTCATCGCCTGCTGGGCCAGGTCGTCGAGCCATGTCGCCACCTGCAGCGGGGAGTAGCGCGCGCCGCCTTTGCCGGCGGAGGATTCCTCGATGGTCGAGAACATTTCGGGATCGAACGGGCTCACGGTGCCGAAGCGGCGCGGCGCAGGCGAGTCGCCATACGGATTGCGCACCTTCGCGTCCACAATCGACATGTTGGTGTACATTTCCGGCCAATAATTATTGTTCGCCGCCGAAGGTCCGTGCGCCGACGTGATCAGCGGCAGAATACGGCTGGCATACGCAAGCGCCGTTTCGACCGGCGTGGTTGCCTTGATATCCGCGGCCGGGTTATACAGCATGCGGCCCCAGAGTTTGTACGTGTACTCGAATTTCTGCCAGTCCCATTTCGGCGCCAGCGTCCAATCGGCATAACCGTTGCGGCCGCCGGGCAATCCCCCGCCCTTTCGCCCCTTGAAGGAGAGCGGCTCGCACCATTCCACGCCGGTGGCGCCGCAGAACTGAAAGGCTTTGCCATAGGCGCTGGCGAATTCCGGGTCGCCCCATAACAGCACGCGCTGCGTCCCCGGCCAGATGCGGAACATGACCGAGTACTTGCGCTTCTCATCGAACAGATCGCCGTAGCTGTAGCGCATGAATTTGCGCTCGCCATCGCTGAGCGCGAAGAAGCCCTCTTTGGCCTCGCGCGGCGGCATCTCGAGCTCGCGGATGCCCGCCTGCTGGTAAGGCAGGCCCATATGCTCCGCCATGAATTTCGGCGACACCGTGACCGGCAGTCCCGTGGCAAGCGCCGTATCGATCATGCGTTGGTCGATGCCCTTGGCATGCAGGTCGAGCGAGATCTGGCGGCCGCTCGCCGGAGCGGCGCTGAACAGCGTCTTCCAGAAATCGTAACTGCCCTCCGCGACGCCGCTCTCCCCGTGCACGCGGAAGGTGAGGCCGGTGATCTGCGGCACTTCGTCCAACACACGGCGCAGCGCATCGCGGCAGTACGCGGCGTGATTCTCGGGCGAGAGTCCCTCGATGATGTAGTTCGCGTTGGGGCTGTCCTCCCATTTGTAGGCGTGCGTCCACAGAGCAAGGTGGAACTCGAGCCCGCGAGCCACCGTTTCCTTGGCGATGAACTTCAGCGTGTCGAAGTTTCGGTCGCGCTCGGAATCGGGCAGCCCCTTCGCGCGCACATTGTAGCCGTTGACGGCCATCAGGAACGGGTAGGGGAAATGGAGGTAGCAATCGCGAATCTGGCGCGCGAAATCGTAGCCGATGCCGAGCGTCAGGTTGAAGCGATTGAAGCGCTGCGCGGCGAGCATCGAAAGGTACGCGGGCCACATGGCGCGATCGTAGAACCAGGGCTTGTCCTCCACGTCGCTGACGAAGAAGCGCGCCACCGAGCGCACCGCGTTTGCGGGCGATTCGCTGATGGACTCGTGGATGCCGAAGCCCTCCTGGTTGGCGCGCGACGCGAGTTCCAGCAGCGCGTACACCATTCCCCGTGGATCGCGAGCCCAAACGCTCAGGGTGTTTGGGCCGGGCACGAACTGAAAGGATTCCGGTATCTCCGGCAGCCGCGCTGATTCAGGACCACCGAGGGTGACGCGAAACTTCGCATCGTCGCGAATCGGGATTGCCTTGCCCAGTTCGCCGATGGCCCACTGTACCGGAGCCGCACTGGTCACAGGTCCCGCATTGACCGACAGCGCGATCGCACGCTCCGCGCTCCAACCCGCCCCGCCCGCCAGCGCGAGGCCGGCGCCCTTCAAGAACTCTCGCCGTACCATGGCTACAGCCTACACCCGTTCCGTCGCCGACGAGCCGCGACCGTCAGGGAGCGCTACCCATACCCTACCTGCCGTCACGCTCCCGCGGTCACAGCTCATTTTCAGGGAGCGATCGCCGTAAGAACCGCGATATCCTTTCTAGTGACATGAATCGACGTAGCTTTTTGCAGGCAGCGTCAGCGCTACCGTTGATGCAGGCCGGGCGCGCGCAGTCTGTCGCCGCGCTCAAGACTGCTCCTCGCTTCGGCGATGGGCGCGACTGGTGGTTCAACAAGCGCTTCGGCATGTTCATCCACTGGGGACTTTATGCAATCCACGGGTTGCACGAGCAGGAGCAGTGGCGCTATCGCGTGCCGCGCGCGGAGTACGAAACCCTCGCCAAACAGTGGAATCCCGTGAAATACGATCCCAACGCCTGGCTCGACCTGGCCGCCGCCGCGGGGATGAAGTACGTCTGCCTCACCACCAAACACCACGATGGCTTCTGCCTGTGGGACACGAAGCAGACCACATACAATACGATGAACACGCCCTACGGCAAGGACGTGGTCAGGATGCTGGCCGACGCCTGCCACCGCCGCGGCGTGCCGCTCTGCCTCTACTATTCGATCGCCGACTGGCACCAGCCCAACTATCCCAATCAGGGCCGCTCCCACGAGTTGCCGCCGCAGACCGGCGATCAGCCCGACCTCACGCGCTACCTGGAATTCCTCAAGGCGCAGGTGCGCGAACTTTGCACCAACTATGGCGAACTCGGCGGCATCTGGTGGGACATGAACGTGCCGAAGCACGTCGATCGCTCCATCAACGACATGATCCGCACGCTTGCAGCCCAAGGCCGTGATCAACAATCGCGGCTTCGACGACGGCGATTTCGGCACGCCCGAGCGCGATTACGAGACCACCGGCGAAGAACTGCTGACCTTCGCGCAGCGCACCGAGGCATGCCAGAGCGTGGGCAGCGAATCCTGGGGCTATCGCCGGAACGAGGATTACTACGCGGACCGGCACCTGATCCGCAGCATCGATAAGTACCTGGCGCGCGACGCGAACTACCTGCTCAACGTGGGACCGGCGCCCGATGGCACAATCCCGGCGCGGCCTTCGGCCATCCTGAAGCGCATCGGCAAGTGGTACGGCGCGATCAAAGAATCGGTGGAAGGTACGGTGCCGGCATCGAACCTGACGTCCAATCGCAGCGTGCTGCTGACGCGGCGCGACAACACGATCTACGTCCACTTAAATAAGGACCCGGTCCGCGAGGCCGTGCAGCTCAAACCGATCGCGGTCATGCCGCGCCGCGCCACGCTGCTGAACACCGGGCGCCCCGCCGATTGCCTGGTGGAGATGGCGCCGAGCGACCACATCGAGCACAAGCCCTACCTGCGCATTCGCAATCTGCCGGTGGACGAGATGGCGGACACGGTGCTGGTGGTGAAACTGGAGTTCGACAGGCTGTCCTGACATGCCGGAACTTCCCGATGTGGTGGTGTATGTGGAAGCGCTATGCGCCCGGATCGTCGGCCACACGCTGACCCACGCCAAACTGCGCGGCCCCTTTCTGCTGCGCACCGTCGCGCCGCCGATCGACGCGCTGTACGGGCAGCGGGTAATCGATGTGCGGCGCGCCGGAAAGCGGATCGCCATCGGCTTTGAGAATGGGCTTTGGCTCGTCATCCACCTGATGATCGCCGGGCGCCTGCATTGGAACGGCAAGCGGCAGCCGGTCGCGGCCTTCGAATTCGACAACGGGACACTGACCCTGACCGAGGCGGGCACGCAGCATCGCGCGCAGATTCACGTGCTCGACGCCGCTCCCGAGACGGCGGGACTCGAAGTGCTGGACGCGTCGCTCGCCGAGTTCGCCGCCGCGCTGCGCTCGGAGAATCACACGTTGAAGCGCGCGCTGACCGATCCGCGACTGTTCAGCGGCATCGGCAACGCCTACTCGGACGAGATTCTGCATCGGGCGCGGCTCAGTCCGATCGCGATGACGCTGAAGTTGACTGACGAGGAAATCACACGCCTCTACGGCGCGACGCGGGAAGAGCTTGAGCTCTGGGTCGAGCGCCTGCGCGACCAAACGCGCGATAAGTTTCCGGAAAAGGTCACGGCATTTCGCGAAGAGATGGCGGCGCACGGGAAGTACGGCAATCCGTGCCCCCGGTGCGGCGGAAAGATTCAGCGGATTCGCTACGCCGCCAACGAGACCAATTACTGCCCGGCCTGCCAGACCAACGGCCGCCTTCTGGCCGACCGCGCGCTCTCACGCCTGCTGCGCGAGGACTGGCCGCGCACGCCCGAAGAGCTGGAGAATTTTGTCTCCAAGCGCCGCCTGTGATCCGAAGCCCGGTGGGATAGGCCTCCTGGCCTGTCCACTAGCTGCCGTAAATCTCGCGTGCACGAACCGGCGTCTCCCTACTTCAAGCTCGCCGTAATCGAATCGCGGAGGAGCGCCTTCTGCTCTGCCGTCAGCGTCTCGTCGCCCGCCAACAGCGAGAGCGCCTTTTCGTAGGCAGTACGGGCGGCGGGAAGATCGCCGGTCTGCTGGAGGGCTGTGGCGAACGCCTCGGCGACGGCAGCGGACCGTGGCAGCAGCCGCACCGCCGATTTGAGCAGCTCGACGCCTTGCTTTTTCTCGTCGTCATCGAACAGGATGGAGGCCGCGCCGATCAGCGCCTCGGCGTCGGCGGCCTTCAGCAGCGACTGCGCGCTGGCGGATGCGTCACTACGATAAAGGCGGGCGATCTGCGCGCCAGTCGGCGGAACCGGAGCGGGCTGACGGTATCGAACATTCGCGGCGTGCAGGCCTTTGAGCGCGTCAGAATCTCCGCGCACGTAGGCGTCGAGGAATTTGAGGGCCAGGTCGCAGACCGCTTCGTACCTGCGGCGGACGTCATCCTCCTTCACGACGGCGCCCTGGCTGACGAAGGCGTTGTGCTCCAGCGCCGCTGTCCCGACTTCATATCGCGGTGCGAATTTCAGGTAAGGGTCGAAGCTCTCGAACTTGGGATGGCGTTCGCGGTCGGCGAACAGCAGGATGGGCGTCGAGGATTTCGGATTCCGTTCCACGGCCGCCTTCAGCTTGGCGAATTGCGGGGCGTCGAAGCCCGTGTATTCGAGCGCGGAATCCAGGAAGACCACTGCATCCAGCGGAGAACCGGGCTGCGCGCGCCAGCCTAGCACGGCCTGGGCGCCATAGCTGTGGCCCATGGCGGCCACCTTATCGGCGTCGACGAACGGCAGCGTCGCGGCGTAACGCAAGAGAAAGGCCAGATCGGCGAAGGAAGTTTCGAGATCGCCGTCAATGGAGAGCTCACTGGAATCGGCGGGCTGGTAGGCGCTGCTCACCACGACATATCCGTGGCTGGCGAGAAATTCGCAAGCTACTGCGTTGTCCTCATAGGTGCCGCCGAGGCCGGGGTGGTAGAGCACCACCGGAAAGCGGCCTTCGGCGGCGGGAGCATTCAGAACGGCGAAGACCGGAGTGGCGAGCAACCCGTCGAAGCGTCCCCGCTCGTCCGCGGAAAGCTCGTCGAACTCCTTGCCGAGCATGTAGAGCGCGGCCTGCTCGTGGGTGAATTTGCGTAGGCGCGGGGCGAATTCGGGCGCGCCGGAATCCAGCGTGAGCACGCGGAAATAATCGCGGTGGACCATCGCTTTCCCCTGGTCGGGCGGAGCGGGATACCAGAGGGCAATCAGAATCGGGCGCGGCCTCTTGACCTGCGGTTTGCCGGGCGAAGGGTAGTCGGCATCGTACCAGCGCGCCGTGTCGGCCTGGTAGGTGGCGCGAAAGCCCACGCCGTACGGACCCGCCTTGAGCTCGCCCCAGAACTCGCCCTGCGCGAACAGGGGCGCGGCCAGCAGGAAAAAAATGAAAACGCAAATCCCTCGCCCTGTCGTTTTCCGCATAGTATGATTCTTCCATGGCTCGGGTACGAATCGCGAGCCTTCGGAGAACAATGAGCCTCATTCAATTCACCAGGAACCACACAGATCATTCGACCGATAAGGGATACCAGTTCGAATTCTTTTGCGATCGCTGCGGAAACGGATTCAGGTCAGAGTTTAAGGCGTCAGCCATCGGGATGGCGGGGAGCGCACTGCGCACCGTCGGCAACATTTTCGGAGGCATGCTCGGCAGCGTGGGCGGTTCCACCTACGAAATGGAGCGCGCCGCGCAGGGCGCGGGCCGCGACAGCGCCTTCCGCGCCGCCATCGAGGAGGCCAAGCCGAATTTCAAGCAGGGCCCCAAATGCAGCCACTGGGTATGCGGAGCCACCTGCTGGAACGGAAAGCGCATGCTCTGCTACGATTGCGCTCCGGATATCGAAACCGAGCTCGCCAGCGCGCAGGCGCAGGCTACGGTGGAACAGATGCGGCAGAAGGTACAGGAGCAGGACCTGACCAAGGGCCTGAACCTGACCGCCGAGGCCGCCGCCCTGTGCCCGGGCTGCGGAGCGCGCACCCAAGGTGCGAAATTCTGTCCGGAATGCGGAAAACCGCTGCGTCCCAAGAATGAGTGCGGCCGTTGCGGCACCACGGTGGAGGCGGGTACCAAGTTCTGCCCCGAGTGCGGCAACAAGATGGTCTGACCGCGTCCGGCCATGCCCGCATATTCCGGCAAGTTCCAATACCTGGACGAGGCCGGCGCTACCCTCGGTCAGGGTCCGTGCCAGCTCAGCTTCGATCCGGAGACCTGCATCGTTACGCCGGCGGGCGGCACCCCGCTGGCTTTCGACCTCGGCGATTTCGACCGCGCCGCTCCCGGCGAGTGGGAGCTCGAGTTCACGGTGTATACCGGTCGCAAGCTGGCGTTGCGCCAGTTCGGCGCGGCCTTCGGTCGCATGGCGGAGGAACTGCTGGCGGCGTGGCGCGACCGCACCGTGCAATGCCTGCTGCTCGAGGATCTGGAAGAGGTGGGCCGCTACACCGGCGCGGCCAACGGAGCGCCCGCCGAAATCCGGATCTTCAAGAGCAATCTCGCCATCCTGCCGCAAGCAGGGCCGCCCGTGCAGTGGCGTTTGGCCGAGATCGATACCTGCACATTCGATAACACCGCCTACCAGGTGGTGCTGCAATCCGGAGGCGAACGGCTGGTGCTCTCCAAGCTCGCCAAGAAGACGGACGAGTGCTTCGGCAGGCTGCGCGATGCGATTGACGCGCTGCACACGCATGCAGCGGCGGCGCTCCACGAATTATTTCCCTTCCTCAACGCCGATGCCCTGGTGCGCCTGCAGCAGGCGATGCCGGAAGGGCGAAGCTGCCCGGAGACCAGGCTGGCCGCGATTCATCCGAATTTGCCGGCCGCGATTCTGCGGCACGCGGTCGACGATTCTCTGCGGCCGTATTTCGACACGTTGCGCGCGCAGGCCAATGGTCCGCTGCAGGTGGGCTTCAAGTTCACGCGCGCCAACGACGTGGTGGAAGTGCTTGAAAGCGAGGCTGAAGAGGCGCCGGCGGAGGAGCAGCCGCTGTTCTTCTGGTATTTCTTCCCGCTGCCGAACGGGCTGGTCGCCTGGGAGGCGACCACCGGCAGTGGGCGCGCCACTTATTTTTTCCGCGCCGGCGCACCTGCGGATGCCGCGATCGCGCGGCTTACCCGCGGCCTGGCGCTGATTAACTTTCGCCGCGAACCGATCTATCTGCCGGACGCTTCGCTCGATCAACAGCCGCGCTTTCATCGCTATGCGATCGGCGCACGTAAACTGGCCGACTTACGTGGACTGCGCTCCGCATTCGCCGGACGGGCCATTCACTCCAGCCTGGAAACGCATGGCGCGCAGGTGAGCTCGATTTTGGCTGGTTCCTCACCAACCACTGAGCTATAGTAGTGTTTTGTCTAACTGCCCGATCTGCGCGATTCACTCCGAAGACACTTGGCTGCTCACCGAGTTTGTGGTCGCCATGCCACATAGGAACCCTTTGACTTCCTGCCACGTGATCGTGGCGCCGCGCCGGCACGTCGGCGCGTTTTACGATCTCGATGTGCAGGAGCAGCGCATGATCTGGGATGCGCTGGCACAACTGCGCATACGCATCAAGATATCGCTGAACGTGGAAGGTTTCGATGTCGGGTTCGCCGATGCGCCGCCGAGTGACGATGGCAACGGGCACGCGTTCGTCCACCTGATCCCGCGAATCGCGGGCGAGAGCTACGACAAGCCGCGCGGCGTCGAGTGGGTCGATTTGGGTTCGCAATAGAATAGGACGAATGCCGTCCGAGCCGCTGCTCGAAGTTCGCGACCTGACGATTTCCCTGCTGCCCGACCGCACATTACTGCACCACGTTTGCTTCGCGATTCCACCCGCGGCCATCGTAGGACTCTCGGGCGATTCGGGAAGCGGCAAGACCACGCTCGCGCTGGCAATTCTGAAGCTTCTGCCTACGTCGCAATACCGCGTCGACGGCCGGATATTGTGGCGCGGCCGCGATCTGATGACGGCCGGCGAGCGCGAACTCGAAGGCGTGCGCGGAGCCCAAATCGCGATGATCTTTCAAGATCCGCTGCAGGCGCTCAACCCCGTCCTGCGCGCCGGCGAGCAGGTGCGCGAAGTGCTGCGCGCGCACGGCGCGGCGGGCGATCCGGCCAAGCTGCTGGCGCTGGCGGGGCTGCGCGACACCCCGCGCGTGCTGCGCGCCTATCCTCACGAGTTGTCGGGCGGAGAACGCCAGCGGGTGACGATCGCGCAGGCGCTGGCATGCGCTCCGTCGCTGATTATAGCGGACGAGCCGTTCACCGCGCTGGATGCACCGCGCGTGGTGGAATTGGCGGCGCTCTTCCGGGGCCTGCGGGATGAATTGGGGACTTCGTTCTTATTGATCAGCCATCATGCGGGAGTGCTGGCGGCGACGGCGAACCGGGTACTGCGCATTGGGGATGGTCATGTCGTCTAAGCCCCGTCATCTGCTTGCTGCATTGTATTACTGTGCTTCTGTGGGCTCGCAGGCCGCGAAGACTCGCGCTGCAGAATTCGCCCCCCCATCAGAGCCGCGACCGTCAGGGAGCGATCTCGCAGTACGAGGAACCACGCATCTTGCCGCATTGTACTACTGTGCATTTGTCTGCTCGCATGACGCGAAGATTTCACCGCCCATAACGAGCCGCGACCGTGAGGGAGCGCAACGAACTGCGCCCTCGAATCGCCCTCAATCAGAGCCGCGACCGTTAGGGAGCGGTCGGTAATCGTGATGTTCGATCTCAGTTTGCGGCCCGCCGCAATGTGGGGCAGCCAATCCTGGCTGCCGCCGGCTTTCAGCCGACGCTTCGTCAGGGGGGCGGTGAAATGCTACTAACCGTACGCGACCTCCGCAAGCTCTATGGCAGTGTAGTCGCGCTCGCCGGCGTCAGCTTCACCCTGGCGCGAGGAGCGACGCTCGGCATTGTTGGGGCGTCGGGGTCAGGTAAGAGTACGCTCGCGCGATGCGTGGCGGGCTTCGATGCGCCCAGCTCCGGGGAGATTCGAGTTCGCAGGGGACAGGCTGCAGGTGCAACTGATCTTTCAGCAGCCGGCGGCAAGCCTCAACCCGCGATTTACCGCGGCGGAGATTGTCGAAGAACCGCTGGTGATTCAGCGCCGGCCGAAAAGCGCCGCTGCTGAGGCCCTCGCGATGGTCGGGATCGGGCGCGACGCCCTGGGCAAGCGCGCCGATCAATTTAGCGGCGGCGAATGCCAGCGGCTGGCGATCGCGCGGGCACTGGTGCTGGAGCCAAAGCTGCTGATCCTGGACGAATCGCTGAACGGGCTGGATCCGGCGCTATCCGCGCAGATCTGCAGCCTGCTGAAAGAACTCCAGCAGCGGCTGGGACTGAGCTACATCGTGATCTCGCACGACTTGGACCTGGTCGCCGGGCTGGCGGACGAAATCGCCGTGATGGAGTCCGCGCGGATCGTCGAAATGGCGCCCACCGAAGTCCTGCTGACCGCGCCGCAACATCCGCACACGCGGGACCTGATCGCCGCCACGGTGGCGCTGCGATGAAGTACGCGGCCCGGCGCCTCTTGCATAGCCTGCTCCTGCTGGCGGCGCTTTCCATGCTCTCGTTTCTGTTTGCCGATTTCGCGCCGGGCGACTTCTATTCGACGATGAGGCTCGATCCGCGGATCTCGGCGGGGACCGTGGAGGCGCTGCGCGCGGAGCGGGGACTGGATCGTCCAATGCCGGTGCGGTACGCGGCCTGGCTGGGCTCCGTGGCGCGCGGAGAGTTTGGCTACTCGCTGGCCTACAGTTCGGCGGTCGGACCGCTGCTGTGGCAGCGTATTCCGGGGACGCTCGCCCTGACCATGACTGCCACCTTGCTGGCGTGGCTGCTGGCCATTCCGCTGGGCATCTGGAATGCGGCCAGGCGCGGAGCGTGGAGCGATTCACTAACTAAAGTTATCCTTTCAATCTTACTCGCCATTCCCGACTTATTGCTGGCAGTTATCTTCCTGGTGCTCGCCGTGGAAAGCGGTTGGCTGCCGGCCGGTGGGATGCATGCGCCGGGGGCCGAACGCTGGAGCGCGGCACAGCGTTTCGCAGATACCTTGCGCCACCTGGTGATACCGGTCGGTGTGCTGGTTCTCGGCATGCTGCCGGTGCTGGCTCGGCATGTTCGCGCCGCGATGGCGGAGGCGCTGGATGCCCCGTTTGCACTGGCCGCCCGGGCACACGGCATCCCGCGCCGGCGCCTGTTATTCCGTCACGTGCTGCCGGTGGCGCTCAATCCGCTGGTGACGCTCTTGGGATTTTCGCTGGGAACGCTCCTGAGCGCCTCGCTCTTGATCGAAGTGATCGTGGGCTGGCCGGGCCTCGGACCGTTGTTCCTGGAGGCGATCCTGGCCCGCGATTTCGCGCTGGTGCTGGGCGTCGTGATGGTCTCGGCAACGCTGCTGATCGCCGGCAACCTGGCCGCCGACCTCCTGCTGTACCGTACGGACCCGAGGATCCGCACCCAATGATCCCGTTGGTGGGGCATGCTTTAGCCTGCCCACCCCGGTCCCTCACCCTCATTCCGAGCCGCGACCGTAAGGGAGCGATCTCCCCGGTGCGCCGACGAGCCGCGACCGTGAGGGAGCGCAACGAGCCCCCGTCCCTCACCCTCACCCTCATTCCGAGCCGCGACCGTACGGGAGCGATCTCCCCGGTTCGCCGACGAGCCGCGACCGTGAGGGAGCGCAACGAGCCCCCGTCCCTCACCCTCACCCTCATTCCGAGCCGCAACCGTAAGGCAGCAATCTCCCCGGTTCGCCGACGAGCCGCGACCGTGCAGGGGAGCGCACGACGAGCCCCCGTCCCTCACCCTCACCCTCATTCCGAGCCGCGACCGTAAGGCAGCGATCTCCCCGGTTCGCCGACGAGCCGCGACCGTGAGGGAGCGCAACGGGCCCCCGTCCCTCATTCGTAAGGGAGCGATCTCTTATCCATTCCTGATGGTGAGTGCCCCATGATGCTGCGCCTCTCGGTAGCCGTATTAATCCTCATCCACGCGGCGATCCTCTTCGCCGGCTTCCTCGCGCCCTACGACTATGCCGAGCAGCATCGCGAACTCGCCTACGCGCCGCCCACCGCCATCCGCTTCCACGGCTTGCGACCCTTCGTCTATACCGAGAACGGCGCTCGTTATCCCATCCGCTTCTTCACGGGCGGGCGGCTGTTTGGAGTGGCGGCGCCGGGGCACGTCTTCCTCTGGGGCACCGACGCTTCCGGACGCGACGTGTTTTCGCGCGTCCTTTACGGCGGCCGGATCTCGCTGGCCACCGGCCTCGCGGCCACCTTCCTGGCACTCGCCCTCGGATTATTCTGGGGCACGATTTCCGGGTTCTATGGCGGCTGGATAGACCGCCTCCTCATGCGCGGCGCGGAACTTTTTCTGGCACTGCCGTGGCTCTACCTGCTGCTCGGTGTACGGGCCTTTCTTCCCCTGCATATCGGCACCACTCAGGCGTTCTTCCTGTTGGTGGCGATCATCGGTACGGTGGGGTGGGTGCGGCCCGCGCGGATCATTCGCGGCGTGGTCCTGAGCGCGCGCGAACGCGGCTTTGTGCTGGCGGCCCGCGGCTTCGGCGCCGGAGCGCCTTACCTCATCCGCCGCCACATTTTGCCGCTCACCGGAAGCGTCCTGCTAACCCAGGCGACGGTTTTGATTCCGCAATACATTCTGGCCGAAGTCACGCTCTCATTTCTGGGGCTGGGAATCGGCGAACCGATGCCGAGTTGGGGCAACATGCTGGCCGAGGCCCGGCAGTATCACTCGCTGCTTTTCCACAGCTGGATGCTGGCACCGGGACTGGCTGCGATTCCGCTCCTTTTTGGGTACCTGATGGTAGCCGATGCGCTCTTGGAAAAACCCCTGGGCAGAACGCGCTAGACGACCCAAAAAGCATGGTACGCTCCGCCCAATGGTAACGTTATCCCACCAGTACTTTGGTTAATATCCTTTTTACTCACAATTAGTTAAACTACACACGAACGCTTCGGAGACCCTCGGTTGCAGGTGTTACGTACGGCGCTATTGCTGGTGACGCCGGTGTGGCTCGCCCATGCCCTGCCCGAGGACCGTTTGGTGCTTCCCGGCCCCGCCGGAACGCGCGGCGGAAGGCTGGTTTCGGCGCAGCGAACCGAGCCGAAAACGCTCAACTGGCTGACCGCCGCGGACGCGGGTTCGCGCGAGGTCTTGCAGCGCCTGATGGCGGACCTGATCCACATCAATCGCCAGACCCTGCAGCCCGAGAGCGCGCTCGCCAAATCCTGGAAAGGATCGCGCGACGGGCTGCACTGGATTCTGGAACTGCGGCAAGGCCTGCGCTTCTCCGACGGCCAGCCGTTCGACGCCGACGATGTGGTCTTCACCTTCCAGGTGGTGCTCGATGAGAAGGTGCACTCGGCGCAGCGCGATCTGCTGATGCTCGAGGGTAAGCCGATCGTGGTTCGCAAACTCGATCGCTACCGCGTGCAGTTCGATCTCCCCCAGGTTTACTCGGTGGCCGACCGCTTGTTCGACGGCCTGTTCATCCTGCCCCGGCACCTGCTCGAAGCCGCCTACAAACAAGGCAGGTTGGCGCAGGCTTGGCCGCTTTCGACGCCGCCGGCCGAGATCGCCGGCCTCGGACCTTTCCGATTCAAGGAGTACGTGCCGGGCGAGCGCATCACGCTCGAGCGCAACCCTTACTACTGGAAGGTGGATTCGGCCGGCACGCAACTGCCCTACCTGGACGAAGTGACGTTCCTCTTCGCGGGCACGGAAGATAACCAGGTGCTGCGCTTCCAGGCGGGGGAGAGCGACGTCATCAGCCGGGTGGGGCCGCGCAATTTCGAGGCCCTGGAGAAAAGCCGTAAGCGCGCCGAATTCGAACTGGTGAACGTCGGGGCGAGCATGGAATATTCCTTCCTATTCTTCAACCTGGCGGAGACTCCACAGGGAGCTTCGCCGCAGCTCGCGGCCCACCTGGCAGTGTTGCGGCGGACCAAATTCCGGCAGGCGGTGTCGGCGGCCATCGATCGCGACTCGCTGGTGCGCACGGTTTACCAGGGACGCGCGGTCGCGCTGGCCGGACCGGTGCCGCCGGGAAATCGCTATTGGATCAACACCAAACTGCCGGCGCCGGTCCGAAATGTGGAGCACGCGCGCCACTTACTGGAGTCGGACGGGTTCAAGTGGAATGCCGAAGGCACGTTGCTCGATCCCGATGGCCGGCCGGTGGAGTTCTCCATCCTGACCAGTAACAGCAACCAGGAGCGCCAGCAAATGGCGCAGTTGATCCAGGACGATCTGAAGCAGATCGGCATCCGGGTCGCGCTGACCACCCTGGAATTCCGCAGCCTGCTGGACCTGGTGCAGCGCACGCGTCAGTACGAGGCCTGCATTCTTTCGCTGGCGAGCGCCGATGCGGACCCGAATCCCGATATCCCCATGTGGGTTTCGAACGGGTCGAACCATTTCTGGAATCCCGGGCAGAAGACTCCGGCGACGCCGTGGGAAGCGGAGATCGATGGCCTGATGCGGCGCCAGTTGGTGACCCGGGAGTACAAGGAGCGCAAGCGCCTTTTCGACCGGGCGCAGGAGATTCTGTCCGAGTACCAGCCGTTGGTGGCGCTGGTGAGCCCCAACCTCCTGGTGGGAGCGCGCAAGAATCTCGCCAATTTCCGGCCCGCGCCGCTGGAGCCCTCCACGCTCTGGAATATCGAACAGCTCTACTGGCGGAGGACCCCCTCCGGAGCGCGGCCATGAACGCGCACCCTGCCGCCGATTGGAGTAACACCCGCCTGGTGGCCGAATGCCTGGCCGGGAACGAGCGGGCGTGGAGCGCCCTCCTCGAACGCTACAAGAATCTGATTTACTCGATTCCGCTGCGCTACGGAACGCCGCACCAGGATGCGGCCGATATCTTCCAGGCGGTCTGCCTGGATCTGTTCAACGAGCTGCCCAAACTGCGCGACGCGGAGGCTCTGCAGGGCTGGCTGATCCGCGTGACCACCCACAAGTGCTACCACTGGAAGCTCCGCCACATCCACCGCGAGGGCGACCTCGAAGAAGAGCAGATCGAGAATATCGCCGCCGAAGAATTGATTCCGCCCGACGTTCTGGCCGAACTGGAGCGCGAGCAGATGGTGCGCGACGCCATCGTGCAGTTGCCTCCGCGCTGCCGCGAGATGATCGAGATGTTGTTCTTCGAACATCCCCCGCTGCCCTACAATGATGTTGCAAGGCGCTTGAGCCTGGCCACCGGCTCCATCGGATTCATCCGCGGGCGCTGCCTCAAGCGGTTGAAGAAGATTTTGGAAGATAAGGGATTCTGATGACCGGCCTATCCGAGTTGCCGCCCGGGTTGGAGAAGCTACTCTCCGACCTGGCGCGGGAGCCTGTCGGCCGCCGCCGGCGTCAGTTGCTCCAGGCGCAACGGCAACTCTGGAAACCCGAAGCCGTAACCCGGCTTTACGACGAAGTCGTGCGTCTGCTCCATGTCGATGTGCAGCAGGCGGAGCGGATAGCGCGCGCCGCGATGCAGATGGCGCAGGGCCTGGACGACGACGCCTCGCGCGCCGCCGGACAGCGCGCCCTGGCCCACATCTATTACCGCAAGCGGAAGTACGAGGCCTCCATCGACCTCTACCAGAGCGCCCTGACCCTGTATGAAGGGCTGGGCAACGATCTCGAAACCGGGCGCACCCTCAACAGTTCCCTGCAGAGCCTGATCTACCTGGGTCGCTACCAGGACGCCATGGAGGCCGCCGCCCGCGCGCGCGCCATCTTCGAGCGCTTGGGCGACCGCCTGCGCCTGGCGCGGCTGGACGCCAACATGGGCAATATCCTCTACCGCCAGGACCGGTTTGAGGAGGCGCTCGAGCTGTACCAGCGCGCCTATCACGCCTTCCTCGAAATCGGCGAGCCGCAGGATGTCGCTATTTCATTGAAGAACACCGCCACCTGCCAGATCAGCCTCAACGCCTTCCGCGAGGCGCTGGACACCTACGGGCAGGCTCGCGCGTATTGCGTGGAGCACAACATGCCGCTCCTGGTCATGTTGGCCGATTACAACATCGCGTACCTGTACTACCTGCGCGGCGAATACACTCGCTCGATCGAACTCTACCGGGCCGCGCGCGAGGACGGCCACAAACTCGGCGACGCCTACCGCGAGGCGCTCTGCGATCTGGATCAATCCGAGATGTACCTCGAGTTGAACCTGAGCGAAGAAGGCGCCCACCTGGCCGGCCGCGCGCAGAAGGCATTCCTGCAATTGGGGATGGGCTACGAGGCGGCTAAGGCGCAGACCAACCTGGCGATCTCGTTGACCCACCACGGCGATACCGCCGTCGCGCTGGACCTCTTTCGGCGCGCGCGGCAGCTTTTCAACCGCGAGAACAACCACGCCTGGATCGCGACTATCGATCTCTACCAGGCGCTGGTCTATCACCAGGACGGCCGGCTCGAGGAAGCGCGCGAACTGGGCCGGCGCGCCCTGGCATTCTTCGAGCCATCACCCTTGTTCACCAAGAGCGTGCTTTGCCAGCTGCTGCTGGCGCGCATCGAACTCGACCTGGGCAATGCCGCCCTCGCCAGGGAGGTCTGTCAGGCGGCCCTGGGGCGGCTCGAGCAGGCCGAAACTCCGGCGCTCAGCTATCAGGCCTGGTATGTGCTCGGGGTGGTCGAAGAGGCCATGGATCAGCCCGATGCCGCCCATCAGGCTTATCTGAAAGCGCATCATCACCTCGAGAACCTGCGCAGTCACCTGAAGGCCGAGGAGATGAAGATCGCATTCCTCAAAGACAAGCTGGAAGTCTATGAGGCGCTGGTGCGAATGTGCCTGAGCCGCGGCGGCTCGGAGGAGACTGCCTTCGGGTACATCGAAGAGGCCAAATCGCGCAGCCTCGCCGACCTGATCGCATTCCGCTCGCAGGGGCTGCCCGCGTCGCGCAAGACCGAACGCGCCATGGTGGACCAGGTGAACACGCTGCGCGGCGAGCTCAACTGGTACAGCCGCACCATCCAGCTGCTGGAGGGCCGCGCCGCCAACCTGATGGCTCCCCAGCTGGTTCAGTTGCGGCGTGCCGCGCGCGAATGCGAACAGCGTCTGGTGGAGGCGCTGGCCAGCGTGCGGGTGGAAGACGCCGAGTATGCCAACCTGCAGACGGCCGGCTCGGTCCCGCTTGAGACCATCCGCGCCGCCCTGCCGGAGGACGCGCTGCTGGTCGAGTATTACCGGGTGGGCGACAGCTTCCAGGTCTGCCTGCTTTCGCGCGACTCGATCAAGATCGTGCCGGTGGGCTCAGCCTCGCACCTGCGCCGCGTGCTGCAGCTCTTGCGCTTCCAGCTTTCCAAGTTCCGGCTTGGGCCGGATTACGTGCGCACCTTCCACGATCGGCTCCTGGACGCCACCAACGCCCATCTTCAGGAGTTTTACGAAAAGCTGATCGCTCCCGTCGAGGCGGATCTGCGCCAGGCGGCGCACTTGATCATCGCGCCCCACGATTTTCTGCATTACCTGCCGTTTCACGCCCTGCTCAGCCCCGATGGGATACCGCTGGGCGAACGCTTCTCCATCTCCTACACACCGAGTGCCAGCGTCTACTACCTGTGCGCCACCAAGCAGGTGACGGAGTCCGGTCGCACCCTGATCCTCGGGGTTCCCGACCCGCAGGCGCCGCAGATCGCCGATGAGGTTCGCGCTGTCGCCGCTGTCCTTCCGGGCAGCCAGGTCTTCATCGGGGCGATGGCCACGGACGCGGTCCTGCGCGAGCACGGGGCCGCGAGCCGGTTCGTCCACATCGCCACCCACGGCTACTTCCGCCAGGATAATCCCATGTTCAGCTCGATCAGCCTCGGGAACACCCACCTGAGCCTGTTCGACTTGTACCAGCTCAACCTGCCCTGCGAGCTGATCACGTTGAGCGGTTGCGGTACGGGGTTAAACGTGGTCGTCGGCGGCGATGAGCTATTGGGCCTGGTGCGCGGCCTGCTCTACGCCGGAACCCAGGGCGTGCTCGTCACCCTGTGGGACGTCAACGACCAGAGCACAGCCGAGTTCATGGAGCTTTTCTATCGGGCGCTGCAGTTGAAGCCGAACAAGGCGCAGGCAGTGCAATCGGCGATGGCCGAGCTCCGTCGGCGGTATAAGCACCCCTACTACTGGGCGCCTTTCGTCTTAGTCGGAAAATACCTTTAGCCGTATAGGGTGTATACCTCACGGTAAACTACCCCCTTACCCATCATTACCTTAGGGATACTTGCGGATAATACCGAGTGGATGTTTACAATTGCGGTATCGGTACTGCTAACCACGCTTCGAAGAAAAAAAAGACTCCACCCTATATCGGATGGATACCAGGTCTACCCCTGTGTGTATAGAACGGGACACAATGACTAAAGGTCGATTACCGAACCAACAGGGGATCGTGGAGACGATATGAAGCATTACGCCATAGATGAATGGGTGGACTTCACGAGAGGAATGGTCGCCGGCAATGACGCCGCTCAGATGCTGGCGCATCTGGGTAGCGGTTGCCTGGAGTGCGGCCGTCTCTCTGAATTCACCTCGAAGTTGTCCATGACCTGCACCGGGCTGGCTTCCGCTTCGGTGCCGGATTCGTCTCTGCGCCTGGCACGCGCGATCTTCCCGGTGCGCATGCAGGAGCGTCCTAAGCGTGGAAACCGGCTGCCCATCGAGATGATTTTCGATAGCTTCCTGGTTCCTTCCGCGGTAGGCCTGCGCTCCACCTGGCAGGTCGGCTGGCAGGGTCTTTACCGGGCCGGCGATTGCTCGGTGGATCTGCGCATCGAGCCGGAATTGAAGTCTTCACGAGCCGCGGTAATCGGTCAAATTTCGAGTCATGTCCAGCCCGCTGTCGAAATGGGGAACCTTCCGGTTTGCCTGCGCGCCGGCAAACTGGTGGTCGCCGAAACCAAGAGCAATCGGTTCGGTGAGTTTCAAATGGAGTACGACCAGCAGACGCAGCTGAAGCTTTGTATCTATCTACGGGATTCCAAGAGCATCCAGGTGCCGCTAAAGAAATTCACATCGGATCACCCGGCCGCCAAGAGCCGGACCAGCGTTCGGAGTCGCTCCGAGGAGAAGTAGTTGGCGTCAAAAGGTAAACTCACATGTCACGCAGACTCCACATTTCGGTGCGCATCTCACTGCTGATCGCACTCTTTTCTCTGGGGGCGTTCGCAGAGGATCGATATCTAGTCAAGGTGAACGGCGACATCAACGCGCTTGCCAGACATTACGGACTTACCGTGGTGCAGTCGCTGGGCGGCAGCGCCAGCGGCATGCACGTGCTCTCCTCCACCGGCGTCAACCCGCGGGACCTGGTCCATAGCCTGGCGAGCGAGTTTTCGGTGCGCAGCGTGGAGCCGGACAACTCGGTGGTTCTGCCGGGAATCAAACCGGCGTCCGCGGTAGTCCGCCCCGCATGGTCCAGTACCGGCTTTTCAGTTTCAAGCACCCTGGTCAGGTATCGCAATTCGTACGTGGCCTCGGCGTACCTGAACCAGCCCGCGGTGGGCCAGATCAACATGGCCAATGCGCAGAAGCTGACCACCGGCGGCGGCATTGTGGCAACCATCGATACCGGAGCGGATTTCACCCATCCGGGCCTGGCTCCTTCCCTGATTCCGGGTTGGGATTTCGTGAACAATCTGCCTTTCGGACAGGAGCAGGCCGATATCAACACGGCCGGCGCGACAGTCGCGCAGGAAACCACACCGATTCTGGATCAGGAAACCACGCCGATTCTGGATGGCGGAACGGCAATCGTGCTCACCCAGGAGACCACGCCGATTCTCGACCAGGAAACTACGCCGATTCTGGACGGCACCAAATATCCGGCGTTCGGCCACGGAACCATGGTGGCGAGCCTGATCCACCTGGTCGCCCCCGATGCGCACATCATGCCCCTGCGCGCGTTCGGCGCCAACGGCAGTTCGAGCGTCTCGCAGATTGTCGCCGCGGTCCACTACGCGGTAGAGCACAACGTCGATGTCATCAATATGAGCTTCAGCGTATCCTCGGACTCGCCGGCTCTAAAGGATGCCATGGATTTCGCTTTCAATAGCGGACTCGTGCTGGTGGCGGCCGCGGGCAACAGCGGCCAGGCCGCAACCGTCTATCCGGCGGCGTACTCCACCGTGATGGGCGTGGGCGCAACCGACGATTTCCTGCAGCGCGCCTGGTTTTCCAATTATGGCCAACCTCTGGTTTCCCTGGCCGCACCGGGCCAGGACATCATCGCGATGTATCCCAGGAATCACTACGCCAAGGTCTCCGGCACCTCCTTCAGCGCTCCGCTGGTGGCAGGCGGCGCTGCCCTCCTGGTGGATCTGAACAAGAAGCTCAATGAGGCGTCGGCCACTTCGGCGCTATCGCATGCACACCCACTTGCACCTGGACTGGAACTGGGCGCGGGCGAATTGGATCTATACCAGGCCTGCATCAATCTACCAAAGGGGAGCAGCGGTATCTGGTGATTAGCGGAGAGCATTCCAATCGGAACTGACGACCGGAACCCAATATGAGGAAAGCTTAGCGTATGTCAATGCGAGCGAAGACCGCGGAACATCAGTACTTGCATGTTGCCCGGCGGCCCGTGATGGCTGCCCTGCCCGAGGCCCGCCAATCAATCGACGCTTTCCCCATCTGGTTCGCGGTTTTGATGGCTTCTTCCTGCCTCGCCACGGCAAATGGCGAAAATCGTGCGATTCGATGGGACTGTATTTCGGGCCGCGCCGTCTATACCAATCAGGGCGGCGATATCGAACATATCGAACCGCTGGGAGTCCGCTTGATGGGCGGCCAGACTCTGGCCGTGTATTGGATGCCGGGAGAAACTGCGTACACCGTGGAAGTGTACGGACAAAACGAAAGATGTGCCTGATTTCGACCACGATGGCAACTCGGAGGGAGCCACTCATGACGAAAGCAACATCGTTAAAACAGAAGCCATCCCGAGCGCCGCGCAAGAAGCGCGGAGCAAATAGCGCCGCTCCTCCACAATTAGATGCCTGTGAAATGCTGGTGGCGGAACTGCAGGCGCGGCGCGAACGCCTGAAGCATCTGTTGGCCATGATTCACCTGGAAGCCGGACGCGTCAACGCGGCGCGCGTGGCCGTCCAGCCGCGCCGCTCGTGCTCTGCTACACGACGCAAGACAGCCGCTTGATACCGGTCCTTTTCCAGCCCTGATACCTTCCTTTGGTCTTCACTCGCCGGCAAGGTTTCGGCGTTTGCGCCGGCGGCGGTTACCCTTTTCCGCTGCCGGCTTTTTTTCGCCACCCCCGCTCATGCTATAGTCGCCCAATCTCATGCTATAGTCGCCCAATATGGATCGCCGCCGTCTGCTCCATCTCGCCGCCGCTGCCGCCTTCCAGAGCCACGCACTGGACCGGGTTCGCGCCGCCACCAGCGCCGCCGGCGCGCGCACGCCCGAGGAAATCGCAGCCGATGAGGATTTCTGGAGTGAGATCCGCTCCGCCTTCAGCATCGACCGCAACATCGTCAACTTCAACAACGGCTACGTCAGCCCCTCGCCCCGCCCCGTGCAGGATGCCATGCGCCGCTACCTCGAGTACACCGACATGGGCCCGTATCACACCATGGTGGCCACGCTCGAGCACCAGATCGAGGCCGTGCGCCGCCACCTCGCCCAAGCCGCCGGCTGCGACGCCGAAGAGATGGCGATCACGCGCAACGCCAGCGAAGCGCTGGAGAACGCGCAATACGGCATCGACCTCAAGCCCGGCGACGAAGTCCTCACCACCGACCAGGACTATCCGCGCATGCTGACCACTTACGCGCAGCGCGAGCGCCGCGAAGGCATCGTCCTCAAGACGATTTCCTTCCCCGTGCCGCCGCCCTCCATGGACGATCTCTACCGGCGCTTCGAGCAGGCCGTCACGCCGCGCACCAAGATCATTCACTTCTGCCACATCACCAACCGCACCGGCCAGATTTTTCCGGTGCGCAGAATCTGCCAGATGGCGCGCGCGCGCAACATCGCCACCATCGTCGATGGCGCGCACGCCTTCAGCCACTTCCCCTACAAGATCTCCGACCTGGATTGCGACTACTACGGCACCAGCCTGCACAAGTGGACCTATGCGCCCATCGGCACCGGCTTTCTCTACGTGCGCAAGAGCCGGATCGCCGGCACCTGGAGCATGATGGCGAGCGACAAGACGCAGGCCGACGACATCCGCAAGTTCGAAGAGATCGGCACCCACCCGGCGGCCAATCACAACGCGATCAGCGAGGCGCTGGTCTTCAACCAGAACCTGGGCATAGATCGCAAGGCCGCGCGCCTGCGCTACCTGCGCGACCGCTGGGCGCTGCGCCTGGCGCGTAACCCCAAGTGCCGCATCCTGCACAGCCCGGACCCGGAGCAATCCTGCGGCATCGGCTTTCTGGCTTTCACCCCCGGAATCGACGCCGGTAAGATGCGCGAAGCCTTATGGGGCAAGTACAACATCATCACCACCTACATGCCGCACACCGGGTACAGCGGCCTGCGCGTCACCCCGAATATCTACAGCACGCTGCGTGAAGTCGATTTCTTCGCCGACATGGTGGAGAAGGAATTGGCCTCGTAGTTGCAATTCTTTCGGCAGTGCTTGCCGCAATACTCCTAATCCATTCTGTTTCCGTACCCGGGACCACGCTCGAAGTGAACCTCGCGACACAGGTGGGCCAGCCCTACGACGCTGCCACCATCGATCGCGACGTCAAGACGTTGTGGATGCTCGGAAAGTTTCACGACATCCGCGTCGAGACGGTGAATTCCGATGACGGCGCCGATGTGGTCTTCCACGTCACCAGGGAACCGCAGTACACGATCCGCGACATTCGCCTGAAGCCGAATACCTTCGGCGTCGAGATATCGATTCCGCCCGGCACCATGCTGACCCAGGCGCAGGCGCAGGGGATCGCCAACTCCGCTAAGAAGCAGCTCAACGAAAAAGGCTACTCCACCGCCAAGATCACCTGGAACTTCACGCCCGTCGGCGCCGGCCGCCATGACCTCATACTCAACGTGGTTCCCGGACAATCGCTGAAGCTCCGCATCACCGGCGAAACTTGGCTGCACCCGCGACCCAAGGTGTACAGTGCGGCCGACATCGACCAGTACAGCGCGCGCCTGCAATCGCACTACATCGCGCAGGGCTATTACGACGCGAAAGTGACCACCAACGAGGAGATCCAGGGCAAAGAGGCCCACGTGAACTTCGTCGTGACGCGCGGCGATTTCTACCATCCCATCGACATGAAGGTGCTCTGCGGCTGCATGTTCGAGCAACGCCGCGAGGCCGAGAAGAAGGGCATCCTGGATTTCAACGCGCGCATGGACGAATCGCTCGTGCCCAAAGTGGAATTGGGAAAGCCGTACACCGTGGGGCGGATCACTTTCCTCGGCCACAAACGCTACAGCGACAGCTTAATCCGCAGCCACTTCCTTTTGGATGAAGGCGTGCCGCTGGATAACATGCTCTTGCGTAAGAGCGTCGCGCGCCTCAACGCGTCCAATTTGTTCGAACCGGTCGACGAGCACGGCGTCCACATCCTCACCGACGCCAAGACGGGCACCGCCGATATCGTGGTCAACCTGGTGGAGCGCAAGCGGAACTACTGGAACTTCGCCGGCCCCCTGCCGCTCACGGCCTCGCTCGGCGCGCGCCTGCCCGCGTGGGGAAAAGGCGTGCTCGAACTCTCCACTTACAGCGTGAGCTTCAACCTGCTCGCCTTCTCCACGATTCTCAAGCTCACCACCGCGCGCCGCTTCCTGCCGATCCTTTCACTGGAGCGCAGCTTCATGCCGGGAGCCGGGTTCCTCTCCGGTTTCGCCTATTCGCCGCAGATTCCCTGGAAATATTCGGTGATGAATTATGGCTTCACACAGGTGGAACAGCGCCTGACGCCGAAGCTCGCCGGCACTCGCGGCCCCGACATCGTGATCGCATTCCAACGCCCCGCGGGCGAAGCCGGTCTGCTCTGCGAGGCTCCACAGCCCCGCTTCAAAGTGGTCCGCACCGGCGCCATGATCGGCCTCCACGTGGTCCGCACCCTCTCCTCGTTCTAGTTCTAGTTTCTAGTGGGACAGGCCTCCCGGCCTGTCCGCTTGCCGAGTATGCAGTTCAGGCGGTCACCCACGTAAGTGCTAGTCCGAAATGGGCGTCCGCGGCGCCCGGATGGCGCGGGAGCTCTTCCTCTTTGTGTTATCCGCGTTAATCCGTGTTCATCCGTGGCCCATATTGCTTTTCTGGAAACACTGAATAGGCCGCGGATGAACACGGATAAACGCAGATAAGAAGCAATCACGGCCGCGCGACCGTCCACTGCCCGGCGCTCATTCGGCCCGAGGCAGTGGGCGGCGAGCCGGCGGCCCAATAAAAGGCGACCATTCCCCATGGCTGCTCGAACCGCGCTTTGCTGTCGGCGACCACCTTCAGCATCGTCTTTTGCAGCGCGTCGCGATGGCCTTGTAGCGCAGGATCCTGCCTCAACGCAAGCAGTGCTTCGCCCGCGGCCCGCATGCTCTGCGCCCACCACACCAGGTCGTAGATATCGCCGATCACCAGGGAGAGCGCCAGGTCAAAATGGGCGTCCGCCGGATCCAGCGGAATCACGTGGCGCAATTCGGGGCTGGGACCATCGTCGATCGCGCCCTTCCAGCTCGTGTCATCGTCCAACACCCGGTAGCGCGCCTGATCGACTACCTCCGCCGAGGGTGCCAGCATGGCGCGTAGCGCCCCGCGGCCCAACTCCAGGTAATAGGATTCCTCGCGCAGTTTTCCGGCCGGGTCGAAGAAGAGCTGTTCGCAGGCGGCGTCGTTGAAAGCCGTCCGCAGCACGCAGTTCGAAGTCTTATCGCCGGGGTACTGGTCCAACAGCGGCGTCACGTCGGCCTGGTGGATGAGGCCCAGCGCCGTGAACCAGTTCAGGTAGTCGCGCACATTGGCCGGCGAGGTGCCGCGCTCGATCACGAAGTGCAGCCCGTGGGAATCAAGCTCCGGCAGCGCCACCGCTTTCCCCGCCCGGTAGGTGGTCGTCACCAGCACCGATTCGAACAGCGCCTTGCGCAGCGCCTCCTGCCGGTGAAGCTGGTCCGTAATGGCGCTGATCCGCTCGCTCTGCGCCGTCTCCTTGATGGTGAGATCGCCGCTGGCCGGCTCGAAGAGCATCTCGCAGTTGCTGATTAATTTCGAAAGCGATAGCAGATTGACGATTCCCAGCAGATTTACCTTGAGCGTGATGCCGGTGGTGCGCGCGCGCACCAGCAGACTGTCCAGCAGCTTCACCCCGGGCGCGATCGTGGCGCCGGCCGCCGCCCGGGCTTCGAGCGCCGTGAACCCCGTGAGATCGCCGCGCAGCGCCCGGTTCACCGCGTCCAGCGAAGCGGCGTCGAGCGCGTCGAGATCGAGTTCGTATTGGAATGCCGCCTGGTTCTCGGTCGCGCTGGAGAGCACGGCGTCGATCGACGCCTGCACGCTGTGCTGCACGCCTTCCTGGATCGCCGCCGTGAATGTCTTAACCTCGTCCGCGCTCAGCCCCTTGAGCAGCGCGGAATCGGCGGCATTGGTGCTGATCGCGCCCACCAGCGCGCCCAGCATGTCGGTGCCGTTGAAACTCGCCGTCATGGCGGCCGCGGCGTTGAAATCGGCCTGCAGTCGTGTGCCGCGCTCGCGCAGATAACTGAGCTCGATGGCGCCGCTCGCCATCCGGCGCGCCCGAATCTGGTACGAGCCCGAAAGCGTGAACGAGGCCGACACGCCCGCCATCAGACCGCTCTTCACCTGTAGCGTCCCGGCATTCACCGGCAGCGTCACGGTCGCCAGCGGATTGACCGGAGTCGTGACCTCGAACCCGCCGCTGACCTTGAGACTGCCACTGCCGCAGACCGTGCAAATGTCATTCACCAGCATTCGCTTCAGGTCGCCCACGCTCGCTGGAATCAGGTAGCCCGAAAGCATTTGGCCCGTGGCCTCGCCGAGCGTAGGCTGGTCCGCACCGGTAGGGAAGGCCTTCAGAAACTCGATTTGCATGCTGCCCCCGGCATTGAACCCGAAGGTCAGGTTCCCGGCCGAGCCGCTCACTCCCGCGTCGAGCGCGCCCGTCATCGCGAGCCCGACCAGCCCGGTCGCGGGCGGCACTGCCGCGGTCAACGGAAAAGCGTCGCCTTCGAACACATTTGCGCCCGCCGAGGTGTTGGCGCGCAGCACCGCATCCACCTTCGGCGTCAGCGTCACTTCGGGCTGGGTCAGCCCGAGGGGAAACGCGTTGCCGAGCCGCGCCTGGAAACGGACCGGCTGCGCCGCGGCTTGCGTTAGCGGCTGATCCTGGCGCGCCACGAAATCCGGCGCCACCAGCAGATGAAGAACCTGGGCTTTCGCGTAATCCACCAGCGAGGAAGGTTGCGTGAGATCCAGCTTCACCCCGACCGGGCTTCCCAAGTTGTCCGTGATCGAAATATCCGGCATACTACCTCCCTGCCGACGGGCCCGCGATCACGCGCCCCGGCCGTTCCGCCGTCACCTGGTCCTGATGCAACACCAGCTTCCCGTTGACGATCACGTCGTGAACGCCCACCGAGTACTGATGCGGCTTATCGTACTCGGCGCGGTCGGCCACTGTCGCCGGGTCGAAAACGATGACGTCGGCCTTCATCCCCGGCCGCAGCATCCCGCGATCCCAGATCTTCAGGCGCTCGGCGGGATACGCCGACATGCTGCTGCACCGCGTCTTCCAGCGTGAGCACGTTCTTCTCGCGCACGTAGACGCCGAGCACGCGCGCGAAGGTGCCGTAGCTGCGCGGGTGCGGCGCCGCCTGTCCGAACACCGGGATATCGCCGTCCGACGCGATCATCGTGTAGGGCGAGCGCATGATGCGCACCACGTCCTCTTCGGCGATGGCGTGGTAGACGGCCGAGCAGCCGCCCTTGTTGACCAGGTCCATCACGGTTTCGGCGGCATTCTCCATGCGTCGGCTCCTGACCCGCGCGCCTGCGTCAGCTCGGTGAGATTCTTGCCGGCCAGCGTACGGTCGAAACCGCAATTGACGATGGCAACATTCTTCGGGTCGCCGGCGCCGCGATCCACCTTCAGGTTCTGCACGATCGCCGCTCTTGATCCGCGCCCGCTGCTCCGGCGCCGCCAGCCGCTCCGACGGTCGACTTCTGTCCGCCCTCGAGCGCCCACTGCGGCACCAGCGCCGCGATCCCGGTGCTCGACGCGGTGTACGGGTACTGATCGATCGTCACATCCACGCCCGCGCGCCCGCGCCTCTTCCACCAGCTTGAGCGATTCCACGCTCTGCCCCCAGCTCGGCTGGCCGATCATTTTGTGGTGCGTGATCTGCGTCGGCAGCCCGCCTTCCTCGCCGATGCGGATCGTCTCGCGCACGCTATCCAGCACGTGCGAAGCCTCCTCGCGCATGTGCGAAATGTGGATGCCGCCCATCTTGCCGACTACCTTGGCGAGCTCGATCACTTCTTCGGTCGGCGTGAAATTTCCCGGCACGTAGAAGAGGCCGGTGGAGAGTCCGAAGGCGCCGTCGCGCATCGCCTGCGCCGCCATCTCTTTCATCTTGTCGAGCTCTTCCGGCGTGGCCTTGCGATTGATCGACCCGATCACCGCCTGCCGTATGCTTCCCTGCCCCACGAAGGTCGCGAAGTTCACCGAGATCGGCGTCTTGCGTATCCCGCCCAGGAAATGCCGAGATCGGCAGCGGCGAACTGCCGTCGGGCCCTTCAACGATGGTGGTGACACCTTCGCGCAGGTAATTCTCCGCGGTGGGTACCTGCGTGATGCCGCGCCGCCCGTGCGAGTGAATGTCGATGAAGCCCGGCGCGACCACCATCCCGCGCGCCTCGATCGTCACCCCCGCGCGTCGCGCCGCCCAGGTTGCCGACCGCCGCGATGGTATCGCCGCGAATCCCGATGTCGGCGTAAAACCACGGCGAGCCCGAGCCATCCACCACTCGCGCCCCGCGGATCACGATATCAAAGGAATTCCCCTGCCCCCAGAGTCCCGCCGCCAGCAGAAACAGCACGCCACATCGAACCATGCGGCCCATTGTAGGATAGGCCTCCCGGCCTGTCCACTTGCTGCCGTATCGCTTGCCCGCGCCGAGCTTTTCACTGGGGCTTCCGACCCTGCCGCCGAAAGCGCGATCTCTTCCTACCAGGCGATCTTCGGCGGAAAAAAGTCGGCGATCAAATCTTCGTAGTAAGGCTTCAGTTCAGCAACGTCGGGAGGGGCCGCGCTCTTCGAATAGAGGTCGTACGGGTTGAACTTCTGCACCCACGGCAGCATGCCGCGGTCCTTGTCATTCATGAGATGGCCGTACGCACCCTCGCGGTGCCACGGGTAGAAGGAGTGGTAGCGGATCATGTACTGTCCCTCTTCGGGCAGGTAGTCTTTTACCACCTGGTAGAGGTACTCGTCGTGACCCCAGGAGAGATCCACGGCATCCAGCCCGCAGCCTTCCTGGTAAACTCCGAGGCGCGTCTGGTACTCAGGCACGGCCGCGTCCGGATTGGCGGCGAAAAATTCCGGGAACACGATCTTGTCCGACCAGGCGCAGCCCACCGGAAACGTGTCGCCGACCACCGCCCATTGCGGCTCTCCGTACAGGCACAATGCCTTACCGAGATCGTGCAGGAAGCCGGTCAGGATCATCCAGCGCGGATGGCCGTCGCGGCGTATCGCCTCCGAAGTCTGCATCAGGTGCTGGATCTGCGAGAGATCGGTGTCCGGATCGCTCTCGTCCACCAGCGTGTTCAGAAACTCGCAGGCTTCCCAGATGCTCATTTCGCCGCGCGTCTTTGCGCCGTACTTGTGCTTCATCGCCTGGGCAAACGCACGCGTCTGGTTAGCGTGATTCTCGCGGTAGAATTCCCGCACTCCAGCCGGCGCCGAATCGTCGAACTTACGAAAATCCTCAGTCTTGCGATTCGGGTCGTAGCGCTCGCCCACGAAATCATCCCATTGCTCCAGCTGATGTGCCGTCCCCATTGCTTCAGTATTGACGACTCACCCGCGGTATCGCAACCGGGCTATCCCCCCACCAGTTCTTTCACCGCGCGCAACAGCGCATCGGGGGCGATCGGCTTGGCCAGGGTGGCCGACGCCCCCAGCATCCCGGCGGCCTTCAGAAAACTGCCGCCGAAGGCACCCGAGATCGCGATCACGGGCAGCTTCGGACGTTGTGCATGAAGCTGGGTTACGGTTTCCAGACCCTCCTGCTCCGGCATCACCAGATCCGTGATCACCAGGTCCACCGCCTGCCGTTTGAGTACCGCCATTCCCCGCTTGCCGTCGGCGGCCACCAGCACACGATACCCCGCGCCGCTCAAGATGCGTTGCAACAGCCCGCTGACCGCGACATCGTCATCGATCACCAGGATGGTGCGGTCGCCCCCTGTGGGCCGGCGCAAAACTTCGCGTACTTTCGAGGAAAGCTGTTCCGGCGTGAACGGTTTGGGCAGGTATTCCGTGCCCGGGTCCAGGCATCCCTGCCCGGCGATTGCGTCCCCCGAATAGCCGGAGATATACAGCACCCTGATTCCGGGCCGCTGAACAATCAGGCGCTCCGCCAGTTCGCGGCCCGTCTTGCCCGGCATCACAACATCCGTCACCAGCAGGTCAATCACGCCCGCGTGATTCCCGCTGACCTCCAGCGCCCGGTCCGCATTCTCGGCCTCGAGCAGTTGGTAGCCCTGATGATTGAGGATCGAAAGGGCCAGCCGCCGCACGTCGGCCTGATCTTCCACCACCAGCAGGGTCGCATTGCCAGGCGCGGAACCCTCCGCCGCCTCCGCCGCCGGCTCCTCGACCATCTCCGTCTTCGTAACCGGCAGCCAGACACGGAATGTGGCCCCCAGCCCGGGCAGGCTTTCCACTTCAATCCAGCCGCCCGCCTGGTTCACGATGCCGTACGCGGTACACAGCCCCAGGCCGGTTCCGTGCCCTGCTCCCTTTGTAGTAAAGAACGGCTCGAAAATCTTCTTCTGGATTTCGGGCGCGATCCCCACGCCGGTATCGGAAACCGAAAGCACTGCGTAATCGCCGGCGCGGGCCAGCGGATTGCGTGGCAGGCTACCTTTTTCCAGGCGCGCCTGACGGGTAACGAATTCGAGCCGGCCGCCCTCCGGCATGGCGTCGCGCGCATTGATCGCCAGGTTCATCAGGATCTGGTCGATCTGGCCGGGATCTGCCATCACGGGGCGAAGGCCGTCTTCCAGGTGCATCACGATCTCGATCTGCTCGCCGATCAGGCGGCGTAGCAGGTTTCCCGAGTCCTGCACCGTCCGGTTCAGGCAGATCGGGCGCGGGGCGGCCAGTTGCTTACGGCTGAACGCCAACAATTGCGAGGTCACCGACGCGGCCCGCTCCCCCGCCGCGCGGATCTCCTGCAGGCCGTCCCTCAGTTCGCCGGAGTGCGCGGAATCGGCCAGCAGCATGTCGCAATAGCCGTTGATCACCGTCAGGTAGTTGTTGAAATCGTGCGCCACACCGCCCGCCAGCCGGCCCACGCTTTCGATTTTCTGCGCCTGCCGCAGTTGTTCCTCGAGCGCAGCGCGCTGTTCCGCCGCCTGCTTGTGCTCCGTAGTCTCCTGGAAGAAAAGCAGCGTGGCCGGACATTCGTTGTACTCGATCGCGGTGCAGGAAACCGAAGCCCAGAACAGACGTCCGTCAAATCCCTGGTAGCGGCGTTCGAAGGTCGGCACCGGTATTCCGTGCCGGAATTGCCGCGCGTGTTCCATCGCCTGCTCATGATCCGCCGGGTTCACAAACTGCAGGATCGAGTGTCCGACCAGCTCGCCTTCGCGCGCCGCGCCAAACATCCGGTGCGCCGCCGGATTCGCGTACAGCAGCTCCAGGCCATCCACCACTATGATCCCGTAAGGTGCGTGCTCCACCAGCTGCCGCAGTCGTGCTTCGCTCTGGCTCAGCTCTATCTCCGCGAGCTTGCGCTCGCTGATATCGCGAATAATCGCCTGCCGGTAGACGCGCTTCTCCACCCGGAGGGCGCGCATGCTGACCTCCACCGGAAACTCGCGGCCATCGGTGGCTCGGTGTACGGTCTCGTAAAGCAGGGAATCGCGCTCGCCCGCCAGTCGCCAGTCGGCCTCGAAGGCGCGCAGCGCCTCGGGTGCGCGCAGCAGCCGCGCATTCATCCCCGCCAGGGCTTCCATCGGGTAGCCATAGATCTCGGCCGCCCGATCGTTGGCCCGCACGATCACGCCGTCCGGATCCAGCAGCAGGATCACGTCGTTGGAAAATCGGCTCAGGTAGTCGTACTGCTCGGCCAGGGCGCGACGCGCCACCGCGGATTCACAGAGTTCGCGATAGACCCCGACCTGGTGCCGCCGCCACAGCACGAAGAGCAGGGCTCCCAGAGCCAGGGCCAGGGAAGCCGCCGTCATACCCAACATGGTGTTGCCGCGGCGCAATGGTTCCCAGACCTCCTCGGCATCCATCTTCGCGATCAGGTACCAATCGCTTTGCGGCACAGCGCGCGCAGCCGCGAATACCGCCATCCCGCGGTAGTCCAGTGCCTCCAGGTTGCCCTCCACGCCGTTCACGGCCTTCACCACCGCAAGGTCCCTGCGCGTCATCGGCACGCGGAACTTCAACGCCGTTCCCGGCCGTCCGCGAAGGTCCGTCAGGAATAGAACCGTATCGCCTTCCCGGCGTACCAGCATGACTTCGCCGCTGCGTGTCGGCACCGGCCACTCCTGCAGCGTGTGGGCGTAGGACTGCGGATCGATGGAGAGCATCACGGCGCCAAAAATCGGCGCTCCCGGAGCCGTCCGCAAGGGCAGGTTAGCCCCCAGATGGGCGCCATCGCCGCTCGCGTCCTCTTTCAGATCGCGCTCCACGATACCGCCCCGGCGCAGCACCGCCCGCATGAGCTCCCGGAAATGCGCATCGTCCCCGAACCGCCGCCCCGCCAGCAGCAGGACATGCCCGTCCAGATCCACCAGCACCGCCCCCGCGTAGTGCAGGTTGCGGCATCCGGCGGCCAGCAACTCCGCAACTTGGCCGCGCTGCGCTGTGTTGGCGCGGTGCTCAATCACGCGCTGAAACGCGGCCATCGCCAGCGGATCTTCCATCAACGTGAGAGCTTCGCCGAGACGCTCCTCCCGCCATTCATTGATCTGCCGGACTTTGCCGTCCGCGATGGCCAGGAGGCGCCCCTTGACCTCGCTTTCAAACGCCTCTTTTTGATGGAGGTGGAACTTCCACGCGATGCCGCCGATCGCCGCCGGGATCAGAACTAGCAGCCCTAAAAGCAGGTAGGGCGCCCGTGCGGGAGCGCGGCGCGCCTCCCCCTTACCGGAGGGCAGGTCCATGGTGTACGTCCCCAGCATATCAGACCATATCGTCTGAATAGGTGAAAACCTGTACCGCGATCGTGGAGTGCGAAGATAGCGGTGTGGGCTCCAACCTTCCCCGTCGCCTCTGGATACTCGTCTCCGCCGCCGGACTGCTCGTGCGAGCCCAGGACACCGAGTTCGTCTGCCCGATGGACCGCGACGTGCGCTCCAAGTCGCCCGGCACCTGCCCCCGCTGCGGCATGAAGCTGGTGGCCGGGCTGCCGATGCCGCTGGAGTACCCGATGGATTTCCGCGCCCATCCGCCTTCCCTGCCCGCGGGCCGCGAGGTCACGCTCGAGTTCCGCGTCCTCGACCCCAAGACCGGACGGCCCATCACACGCTTCGAGATCATTCACGAGAAGCTCTTCCACCTGTTCCTGGTCAGCCAGGACCTGGAATACTTCTCCCACGAGCATCCCGTGCTCGGCCCCGACGGCTGGTTCCGCCTCAAGACCCGCCTGCCCAAACCCGGCGTCTATCGCCTGCTGGCCGATTTCGACCCGACGGGCGGTACACCGCAACTGGCCGCGCGTACATTCTCCACCGCCGGATGGTCCGCGCCGCTCGCCGGCTCGATCGCGAACCCGCCCCCGAACCTCGCGACTCAGCGCGGCACAAATTTGAGCGTCTCTCTCACACTCGACCCCGAGATCCCCATCGCCGGCAAGAAGACCATGCTGTTCTTCCAGGTCGCGCCCGCCGAAGGCCTGCAGCAGTTCATCGGCGCCTGGGCCCACCTGCTGGCCGTCAGCAATGACCTGATTGACACCATCCACAGCCACCCGTTTCTCGCCGACGGCGGCCCGCGGATGCAGTTCAATCTCTTCTTCCCGCGCGCGGTGCCTTACCGCATCTGGCTCCAGCTCCAGCGCGATGGGGTGGTCAATACGGTATCTTTCACCCTCCACGCGAAAACCCTGTAGGACAGGCCTCCCGGCCTGTCCACTTGTCAAGAGACGCACGATGGGAAAACAAATTAGTGGGACCGGCCGGGAGGCCCGTCCTACCAAATCTCCACAGGAGCACCGTAGATTATCAATGCCGTGCCCTTCGGCAATGGCAGCGGCTTTCTGAGCACGTAGCGCCGATTCCATTCCGCCCGAAACTCCCGCACCCAGAGAAGCCGCTTGACCGACCCGTCGGGCAGCGTCGCCACAACCTCTACCGCACCCGACGGGCGAATCGACCGCAGCGTCATCGGCGCCCTCAACGTGAGCCGGGCGCGCACTTCCCTTCCGCGGCCGGCGGGTTCCACCGCCGCGTCAAGCGCGCGCGGCATGGGCGGCAGGTAGACAGGGTCGCCCTCTGGCGCGCCGCCTTCCACCCAATTCACCAGCAGGTCCATCTCGGGCAGCGAGATGCTCGGGTCGTCGCGGAACTCGCCCACGCCCTTCACGGCATCCCACGGCGGCATGCGGCGATTGAGCACCTCGTCGCGGATTGCCTTGGCCCACGGGCGCGCCTCTTCGTAGGTGAGGAGCGGCATCGCGCGCCCGTCCGGCCGATGGCACGACGCGCAATGCTGGTAAACCACGCGCGAGATTTCTTTGCTCCACGTGAGCTTGGTCGTGATCGGGTCGTGCGCCCGGGCCGCGGCGGCCAGCAGCACGACGGTCAGCAGGAGTTTACTCGCCACTGCGCTGCGACTTCTTCTCGGGGAGCAGCAGCTTGGGATCGAGGCTGGCATCGAACGCGACATCGAAAAATCCGATCATCATCTCTTCCCAGCTCTGCTCGCCGAACTTCACCGCCTTCGACGGATCGGGGTTCGCCGGATTGTTGGGCGAGTTATCGAAGTGCGCCGTGCACGCCACCTTCGTTCCCTTGGGAAGCAGCATGTCTTCCGACGGCGTGTACCAGAGCTGCCAGTTGAAATCGTAGCGCGGTACGCGCAAGATGGTCTGCTGTTCGCCGGTGGGAAAGATCAGCCGGTACTCGAAATCCTTTCCGCGCAGATGCATGTGCGGCGCCAGCGCGCGTAGCGTCACATCGTGCGCCAGCTCGAGTTGCGACTCGACTTTGAAATTCGGATCGCCGGGCGGAATCGTGAACCGGCTGTTGTTGGCCGCAAGCGTCATCACGCGCGTCGCCGGCGGCGCCTTGCAGAAGACCACGCCAACCTTGCTGCGGTCCTGCGCCACCTTTCCGTTGGCTGTGTAATGGAGTTGGAACACGATGTCCGAGCCGGCCTTCACTAGACGGCCTTGCCCCGGCGCGAGTTGCACCGCCGGCACGCCCGGTGCGTATCCCGCCAATATGTCGCCGGTGATCGAAGGGCGGTCGCCCTTCTCGTTCGCGTCTGGGATGAAGGGGATTCCGGGCGCCTTATCGCGCATCCACCTGGAACCCGGTTCGCGAATGAACGCGATTACGTGGTGCACCGCATTGCGCGCTCCGGGACGGACTTCGGCCGCCTGCACCCACCGGTCTTCCGGAAACTTCTGCGGCAGAATTACATATTGATAGTCCACCGTGCCGCTGGCCGGGACATCGAAGGCCTGCGGCATCTCCAGCACCAGGTCTGGCTCGCCGATATTCCAGCCGCTGACGAATTTGAGAGCCGGCGGCAGATCTTTCGCGTCGCCTTCCTGCGCGCCCGTGTCCACCCAGGAGACCAGGGTGTTGATCTCACTCTGCGAGAGCGAGCGATCGTTCTTGAAATGGCCCACGCTGGAATCGGCAAACCACGGCGGCATGCGCTTGAGCAGCACGGCCTCCTTCATCGCCTTGGCCCACGGCCGGGCTTCCTGATACGTGAGCAGCGACATCGGCGCCGCCTCACCGGGACGGTGGCACGTCTGGCAGCGCGCCTGCAAAATCGGCGCGACGTCTTTCGTGAAGGTCCGCGGTGTCGGCTTGGTTTCGGCCGAGGCAAGCATTGCAAGCCCGATGCCCCAGATACCAGGGGTGCTCAGCAGTTTCATCAATTTCCCCTCTTGGTTGATTATACGAGAGGGCGGGCAAATCGGATCGACCTCCGATTTCGGTATATTCGACGAATGAGGGCTTTTCTCGGCGTAACCACGCTCCTCTTATGGCACTGCACGATCCATGCGCAGACCTTCGACGTCGCTTCCGTCAAGCCCAGCCGGCAAACCCTTGGGCGGGATGCCGACAAACCCGTCGTGTTCGGTCCCTCCGGACTTACCGGCAGAAATGTGACCCTGAAGCGCCTTATTGTCCAGGCCTACACGGTGCAGCCGCATCAGGTCCTGGGCGGCCCCAAATGGCTCGACGACAGCGAGTACGATATCGACGCGAAGGCGGACGCTCCCGCCACGCAAGACCAGCTTCGCGTAATGCTGCGCGCGCTGCTGGCGGAGCGCTTTCGCCTCGCTCTGCATCGCGAGACCAAGGAGCTTCACGTCTACGAACTGCTGGTCGATAAGGGCGGCCCAAAGATCCACCCCGCAAGCAACTCCGCGAGCTCCGCCGCGCGATCTTTGGAGCAGCTCGCCAACCTGATCTCGGTGCAACTGACCATACCGGAACCGACCGACCCGACCAAGCCCTCGATCGCGAGCGGCGTGCCGATCCCGGTAATCGACAAGACCGGCCTTACCGGACTGTACGAGATCGCATACGAACTGCACCCGGAGCCGGGTATGGATATGTTCAAACTGTGGCAACGCGTACTACAGGAACAACTCGGGCTCAAATTGGAGAGCCGAAAAGCCCCAGTGGAAGTCCTGATCGTGGATCGTGTCGAACGAATTCCCGTTGCGAATTGAACCATGAAACTCTGGACGCTGTTACTGACACTGTGCGGCATTCTGGAAGCGGCCATTTCGATCGACTTCCTCCTGCAGGGCACCCACTTTCTGGGCACGCTTACGCTGGCGCCGGCCTATTGCGGGCGGTCCCCGGTAGAAGCTGGCTGCTGGTGCTGAATGGCCTCGCCCTGGCCTCGCTCGGTTTTGCTCTGGCGCAATTCGCGCTGGCGCTTCGCTGGATCCCCTTGGGATCCGGAGGGCGTCCCGACATTGTCTGGCTGGGTGCTTCCTTCGGATTAAGCGCGCTCTGTATGATGGCGCTGGTTACCGGCCCTGGCTCCAGACGCGTTCCCACAAGTCGAGCCTGGCTTTGAGCGGGTCCGCGCCGACGATCACGCCCGAGTTGGTGAACAGCACGAGCCGATCGATGCTCGGATCATAGCGCGGCCACGCGGGCTGGCCGCCGCCGTTCGGGTCGCCGGTCTTGGCGAACTGAACCCAGTAGGCGCTGGCCAGGTCGCCCATCGCTTTATCGGCGGCAACCGCGGCTGGAACGTTCAACGTGAACGGGATTTCGAAGCCGTGCTTCGCCCCAGGGACATAGGCGAAGCGGTAGAGCCAAACCGGCTGCCCGGCGCGTGCCATTTCTTTCGCAATGTGGCGCACCGGTTCCACCAGCGTGCGGTCGGCAAAGACCTGCTGCCTCAATTCATCGAGCGTCTGGCTGCCGTTGGGGTCGTAAAGACGGCTCGCCTCGGCGGCGTTCGCTCCGAAGTTGGCGAACAGCTCCTCCTTGCTGTGCGCGGTGCCGATCGCGAGATCGCGGTCGGTGGCGCCGATCATCACCGGCACCTTCGCCTGCCGCCCGGCCGCGAGCGCCGCCTCAGGCCGCTCCACAAGGAAGCGCCCGTCGATGATCGACATCGCCAGACCGGCGGGGACCAGGCCGGCGGAGAGCGCCGCGATCGTCTCGGGGCCGCCGGTGGCTTCCGTCAGCGCGGCTGCGGGCAGCGCGCGCAGTTTCTGGAGCGTGTCGGCGCCCTCTCCCGGCGCGCCGATCGAGCAGGCCCAGTCCACCGCGAGTTTCTCCGCCGCTGCCAGATCCGTCGAGGGAATCACGCCGGCGCGCGGGCCTGGCGTCCCGGGTGATTGCAGAATCGCGCGTTGGAAGAGGCCGCGCGACATGGGCGAGACCAGGTGGGCCAGCACCGAGCCGCCGCCCGCCGATTCGCCGAAGATCGTTACCTGTTTCGGGTCGCCGCCGAAGGCCGCGATGTTGCGCTGCACCCATTGGAGCGCCGCCCGCTGGTCCATGTAGCCATAGTTGCCGTGAACCTCGTTGGGCGCCTCGGCGGCCAGCGCGGGGTGAGCAAAGTACCCGAGGCGGCCCAGGCGGTAGTTCATGCTGACCACGATGACTCCCTGCGCGGCCAGCGCGTCGGCCGGGTAAATCGCGGAGCTGCCGTGCACCATCGCGCCACCGTGAATCCAGACCATCACGGGCAGGGGTTGGGTTGAAGCGGCGGCCGGACGCCAGACATTCAGCGTCAGGCAGTCTTCCGATTTCGAGACTTTATCCGCCTGCATGCAGGCCGGCCCGAACTGCTTCGCGTCCAGCACATGGGTCCACGCGATGGCGGGCTGCGGCTCGCGCCATCGAAGATTCCCGACCGGCGGAGCGGCGTAAGGTATCCCTTTCCAACTGATGACACCGTTCGATTCGACACCGCGAACAGGTCCGCTCTCGGTCTTGACGAACGCCGGATTGCCCGCCCAGGCGAGCGCAATGGCACAGAGAAAGGTAAGGGCACGCATCCTAATCTTGAAGGATTCCGTGAGGACGGCCGGGGTGTAGTTTTTGTCAAAATCCGCTGCGGGCAAGCTAAAGCATGCCCCACCAACGCATTTGGTGGCGTATGCTTTAGCTTGCGCGAAGCTCGCCGCAAGTAGCTGGTTACTTCGCGACCACTTGTATGGGGATGGCGCGGGCGAAGCGGACGATGCTTTGGGGACCGACGCGCATCAGGCCGCTGACGATCACGTCCTGGCGCAGGCCGACCTTCGCGTCTTTGGCGACACTGAGGACGATCCCGGCCTCATCCTTTTCGGGCGCGACGAAGACGCCTTTGGTGGTGATGGTGTTGTTGGCGAGCCGCACCGCGGTGATCGTGACGCCTGCCTTGACGCCGTCCTTACGCAGCACCTTGATCACGATCGGCGTATCGCTCTCCGGTTTGACCTCGAGCACTGTGCCTTCCGGGACATTCGAAGAGAGGGTGTAGCCGGTGCCGGGGATCACGGCCAGGAAGAGCTGGCTGGTGGGCAGCACGTGCGTGGACGCGAAGGCCTGCATGAGCGACTCGGCGGATTCGGCGCGGCGCATCACGGTATCCTTGCCGACCAGCGCGATCCCGGTCACCACCGGCGAAAGAATGCCGACCGGCGCGCCTGCGGGCGAAGTGATAGTCAGGCGGCCTTCGTTCTGGCCGGCCGGGATGAGCGCTTCGCTAGCCAGATATCCCGCGGGGAGTTTTTCCACCGCGAGTTTGATCTCGCCCACGAACTCGTCGTGGCGGAGCGCGGTCACCGTGATCGCCGCGGTGTCGCCCTGGCCCATGCGCGGATTGTCGGGCGAAATGCGTAGGGTGAAATCGGGGCGCGGCGGGGCCACCGTCAGGCGGAAGCTGTACTCTTCCCCGCCCTTCTGCTGGATGTCGCGGAGGCGCAGGTAGTAGTCGCCGGCGGCCGGGAAAGTATACAGGATGCGCGAATCGGCGTTGTGCGCGAGGCCGGCCTCGAGCGGATCGTTCCAATCGTCATTCTCCGCGACCTGATTGCGCTTTGCATCGAAAAGCGTGAGCACCGAATCGAGCGGAGAGCCGAGCCGGCGGGCCTGGACTTCAAGCACGAGCTTGTCGTCCTTCTTCGCCGTGAACACGAAATAGTGCGAGACGCCGGGCTTTTGCACGCGGCCGTCTACCACGACGGGCGCGGTTAAGCGCTGCGCGCGTTCGAAGGCGTCGTTGGCCTCGACCTCGCGCACGGCGGCGTAATTGCCGGCGGCGAACTGCAGACCGTGGACGGTCAGGGTACGCGGCGCGCCGGCGGGGATGGTCACGGTGCCGCGCGTCTCGGGCAGGTTCACGCCGCGATATTCCACCGCGACTTCCTGGCCGCGCTGTCCGCCGAGCGGGAAGATGTCGGTGTAATACGGCAGCGCGCCGATGGTCATCCGGTAGACGAAATCGCCGCGGCCGCGGTAGACGATGTCGCGCAATTCGAGTGTGTACTCGCCATCGGCGGGCGGTTTGAAAAACAGCACCGGGTCGGGCAGGAAGCGATGGTCGTCGGCGAAGGCGACCTGTTTGCCGGTGGCGTCGTAAACGGTCAACTGCGGGTCGAACCAGCCGGGCACGGCGTCGGCGATGTAGGGCAGCAGGCTGCGCGCCTGCACGGAGAAGACCAGGGTCTCGCCCGCCTTGGCGGCGAAGCGGAAGTAGTCGCGGTCGTTTTCCAGGATCTGGCCGTCGAGCACGAGGGGCAGCGCGGGGAGCTTCTGCGCGGCGCTCTTCTCGTTGTTGGGCTCGACCTCTGTGAGCTCCGGCAATTCGCCGACGAAGAAGCGGAAGCGGTTGGAGATGCCGCCGGCATTCACGATTCGCAGTTCACGCTCGCCGGGGGCGGCGTCGGGCGCGATCGTGAGCGAGAGTTTGACTTTGGTGGCGACGCTGCCGTCGACTACTTTGCCGGTGACGCCGCCGCCGGTCACGAGTACGGTCTCGGGCACGATGCTGGTTCCCGACGCGGTGATTTCGAGGGTCGTGCCGCGCTGCCCTCCGGCCGGATAGATCCAGGCCAGCACGGGTTGGATGGGTTCGATGGGAGGAGGCGCCGGCGCTTTCTTCGCCGGTTGCGCGCCGGCAGCGAGTGCCAACAGGAAGAGAACGGGCAGACGCTTCATGGTTGCGTGGTCCCTTCGGTGAGAGTGAACAGGAGCTTGCCGGCGGGACTCCAGATTTTGACGGTGCCATCGGCGCCGGCCGAGGCGATGCGCGTTCCATCGGGGCTCGATGCTACCGTGTAGACCCAGTCGGCGTGGCCGTTCATGGTGGCGACGGTGTTGCCACCGGGCGCGATCGCGCGGATCGTTTTGTCGGTGCAGCCGACGATCATGCGCGAGTGCGGCTGCGCCTTGCTGAAAGCGACGGCGAGCGGCAGGCAGGCGCCGGTATCGATGGGGCGCGTCTGCATCAGGCCATTGCGCTGCCCGGGACGCGTGGGGTCGAGTTCGGTGAACGCGCCTTGCGTCCGCCAGGTACGGATCGCGTGTTCATCGGGGCCGCCGGTGGCGAAGGCCAGGATGTCGCCTTCGTTCGCGAAGGCTACCGCGTTGACGGGCTCGGTGATCTGCGCGGGAAGCTGGAAGGCCTCCTTCCAGGTTTCGGTCTTCCATACGCGGACGGTCTTATCGGCGCTGCCGGAGGCGAACAGCTTGCCGTCGGGCGAGAAGGCAACGCCGGAGATCCAGTCGGTGTGGCCCTTCAGTTCGATGGGTGCGGCCCTCGTGGCAGGCGTGTAGATGCGGACGATGGAATCGGTGCCGCCGGTGGCGAGGTACTTGCCGTCGGGGGAGAAGGCGACGGCGAGCATTTCGTCCTTCGCCTGCTGGATCGGGGTGATCGCACCGGTGCCGAGATCGACCAGCGTGACCGAGCCGGCGCGTCCGGGGACGCCGTCGGCAACCGCGATCGAACCATCCGGCGCGAAGGCGAGGGCACGCACCTGGCCGGAGAGCTTGGAGATTTTGCGGATGAATTTACCGGTGGAAGGATCCCAGAGGAGGAGTTCTTTGTAGCCGCCGGAGACGAGCAGCTTGCCATCGGGCGAGAAGGCCAGGGCGGTGACCGGCACGCGGTCGGCGGCGAAGGTGGAGAGAGTGAGGAGGAGCGCGACGGCGCAACGAGCCGCGACCGTCAGGGAGCGTATCGCACGATGGCGTGTGGGTAGCGCTCCCTTACGGTCGCGGCTCGTTGGGGACTTCACATGATCTCCGTGAGGGGGGCACCGCCGAGGGGACTGACGTAGGCGACGCAGCCTTGGGGGTGGGGGAGGCGGCCTTTGGGGTCGATGCCGAGGAGTTTGTAGATGCTGGCGGAAAGGTCCCAGGGGTAGACGGGGCGGTCGCGGACATTTTCGCCGCGGGCATCGGTGGAACCGAGCACCTGGCCGCCGTGGAAGCCGCCGCCGGCGACCACGGAAGAGAACGCTGCGGCCCAGTGGTGGCGACCGCCGAACCACGGCGCCTCGTTGGCGACGCGCGGGGTGCGCCCGAATTCGCCGAACCAGGTAACCACCGTGGAAGGGAGCAGGCCGCGCTGCGCCAGGTCCTCCAGCAGCGCCGAGATGCCCTGGTCTTGTATGGGCAGCTTCTTCTTCATGACCTCGAAGTTGTCTTTGTGCGTGTCCCAGCCGCCATCATTAATAGTGATGAACGGGACTCCCGCCTCCACCAGCCGGCGGGCGAGCAGGCAGGACTGTCCGAACTGATTGCGGCCGTAGCGATCGCGGGTTGCGTCCTTCTCCTGCGAGAGATCGAAGGCCTTGCGCGCATCGCCCAGGATCAGGCCGTAGGCTTTCTGTTGGAACTCGTCCATCTCTCGATAGACCTGGTGCTTGTCGACTGACGCGGCGAGGGCGTCAACGGACTTCAGCAGGGAGCGGCGTTCGTTGATGCGCTGTTCGGTCATGCCGCGCGGCGGGACAAGTCCTTGTACGCGGAAGTTGGCGTTGTTGGGGTCGCCGCCGGGGGCGAAGGTCTTGGCGCCATTGCCAAGGAAGCCGGCTTCGCTGAAGCGGCCGAGCGGATTGGTGAGCGTGATGTAGGGCGGAAGGACGCTGTTGCCGCCGTTCTTGAGCGCGACGATCGCGCCCATGGCGGGATACACGAGTTCCGAAGTCGGCATGCTGCCGGTCTGCATGATGTAGGCGGCGACTTCGTGTGCGTTGTTGCCATGCGTCATGCCACGGATGATGGTGTACTTGTCGGCCTGCTTGGCCATCAGCGGCAGTAGTTCGCCGATCTGGATACCAGTCACGTTGGTGGCAATGGCGCGGCGCAGGGGACCGGTGTAATCCTCGCCGGCGTTGGGCTTGGGGTCCCAGGTATCGGTCTGCGTGGGACCGCCCGCCATCCAGAGTTGGATCACGGATTTCGCTCTAGGCGCGGCAGGAGTCTGGGCCTTGAGGCGGAACCAATCGGAGAGCGTGAGGCCGAGCGCGCTGGCCGCGCCAACCCGGAGGAAACCACGACGACCTTGAATATCCAGCATAAGATTTAGATCGCTCCCTTACGGTCGCGGTTCGCGGCGAGGTGCATACCAAAGTGGAGGCGTTGCATTAGTGGTTGAACTCGAATTCCTTGGCGTTGAGGATGGCCCACGCCACGTCTTGAATGGCTTGCGCGCGGGCGGATTTTTTGGCGGCGAGGTACTCCACGAGGCGCTTCTTTTCGTCGGGCGTGGGAAAGCGCGAGACGGAACTGAGATAGATCTCGTCAATGACTTCGGAGTCCGGTTTGGCGAGCACGCGCTTGAGGTGCGGGCTGCCGGAGACCTTGCCTTCCAGTTGTTCGGAGTTGAGGAAATAGAGCGCCTGCTTGAGGGTGGGGTCGTTGTTGCGTTCCTGCTCGTAGGGCGTGTCGCGCGAGGGGCGACCGAAGAGGTCGAGAAAGCTGCACTCGGTGTTGCCGTCCGAAATCTGCGTGGCGCGGTAGGTGGCGGGCCAGTTGGAGTACGGCTCCGGGATGATGCTGCGGAATTTCTCGTTGGTCTCGGTGAACTGGGAAATCGCGTCGAGCATCTGCTCGGCGCCGAGGCGCTTAACGGGGTAATGCGAGAAGAGCGCGGTATCGGCGGCGTTCCACTGGTTCGGCTCCGACGAGAGCTGGTAGACGCGGGAGTTCAAGATGATGCGGTAGAGGTGGCGGAGGTCGAAGCGATGCGAGATCAGTTCGCTTTCGAGGTAGGCAAGCAGCTCGGGATTCACCGGCGGATTGGTAGGGCGCATGTCGTCGGGTTCGTTGACGATGCCGCGGCCAAGCAGCCAGAACCAGATGCGGTTGGCGACGCTGCGGGCGAAATAGGGATTTCCAGGGGCGATCAGCCAGTCGGCGAACTGGCCGCGGGGATCTTCCTCGGCGCCGATTTTGGCGGGCGCGGCGGCGTCGGGGAGACGGGCTTCGACGATCGCACGGGTGCGCGGGTGGCGCAGGGTCTGGCGGAAATCCGGATAGACGATCTCCTCCTTCCACTCCTGCGTGCCCTTGTAATTCACGCGCGCAAAGAAGGCGCCGAGCGCGAGATCGTCATCCAGGCTCCAGCTTTCGAGCGGGTGGGCATGGCAGCGGGCGCAGCCGATGCGCTCGCCCATGAAGACCAGCGCCGCGGTTTCGCCGAGCGTCCGGGCATCCTTGGCGGGCACAGCGCGGACGAAGTTGGCGGGGCCGACGCGGAAGTTGCTGCCGGTGGAGGTCAGCAGCTCGCGCGCGAACTGGTCGTACGGCTTGTTGGCGGCGAGGCTATCGTGCACCCACTGGTAGTAGACGGCGACGGCCTTGGGCCAGACGCGGACGGGGTACTCACTCTTGATGCGCAGCAGGTCGCCCCACTTGAGCGACCAGAAATCGTTGAACTCGTCGCGGGCGAGCAGGCTGTCGATGAGTCGGGCACGGTCGGGGTTCGCCAGGAAGGCGCGGGCTTCGGCGGCGGTGGGGAGGATGCCGATGACGTCGAGGTAGACGCGGCGGAGGAAGACTTCGTCGCCGGCGAGGGGCGAGGGAGGCACGCCCATGGCCTTCAATTTGGCGTAGACCAGCTCGTCGATCTGGTTGTTGGCGGCAAGTTTGGGGAATGGCTTGGGCCCTGGATAGGGAATGGCGAGGCGCAGGACCGCGGACTTGCGCTGGTAGGTGACGATGATGGCCGCGTCGCCGGAGGCCTCGGCCTTGACGGTGCCGTCGGACGTGACGCTGGCGATCCTGGGGTCGGAGGCGTGAAACGCGGCGTCGTTGGATACGTCGCGGACCTGGCCGTCGCTGAAGACGGCGGTGACCAGCAGGTGCTGGGTGTCGCCTTTCTGGAAGACGCGATCGTCGGGATAGAGCTTGAGGGTGGTGATGCGGGCGTTGTCGCCGGTGGTCCAGGGGGCTCCGGCGTCGAGCCAGGCGAGCAGGATTTCGGTTTCGCGGGGGGCGGGCAGGGCACCGGGATGATCGAGCGCACCGGTGGCTTTCAGGTAGAGGAGGCTGTCGCGCGGATCGGCGCGGTTGATGCGGCGGCCTCCGTTGGCTTTGGTGAGGGCTTCGAAATCGGCATCGGGGTCGCCGCCGAAGAGGGAGAGTCGCAGGCCACCTTTGCCGCGGGAGGCACCGTGGCAGGCCGCGGTATTGCAGCCGAGTTTGCCGAGCAGGGGCCGCACGTCGGTGAGGAAGGCGGCGCGCTGCAGCTTGGAATCCTTTACGGTGACGTGGAGTTTCTGCTTCTTGCCGGCGGCATTGAGCTCGATATTGGCCTCGCCATCGGCGACCGGGGTGACGAGGCCGCTTTTGGTGACGGCGGCGACCTTGGGGTTCGACGACTTGAATTTCGCCTGCCCGGTGACGTCGTGGAGCGTGCCGTCGGCGGCTTTGCCGGTGACGACGATGCGTTGCGAGGCCCACTTCCCGGAGAGCACAAAATCGCCGGGCGCCGCCTGCAGGTAGCTGAGCTTGAGCTTCGGCTGGGCGGCGTAGGCGGCGGTCAGCGCGAACAGGAAGAGGGCCGCGCGGCGCATTGCCTACGCCCGCGGGTTGGTGCGGAACATGGCGATCGCTTCGATTTCGATCAGCAGTTCCGGCCGGCAGAGGATGGCCTGAATTCCGGTGGACGCGGGGACGGGGTCGAGCTTCTGTTCCCGAAAGAAGGCGCTGCGTTCTTCGTTGAAGGCCTCGTAATCGCGCTCGATGTCGCGGAGGTAGCAGGTGGTGCGCACGATATCGTGCCAGGTGGCGCCTTCGGCTTCGAGGAGGCCGGTGATGTTCTGGTAGGTGCGGCGCAACTGGGCGCGGAAATCGCCGATGTGGACGCTGACGCCGTTTTCGTCGATACTGGCGGTGCCGGAGATGAGCAGAATGGTGAGCCCGTTCAGGTCGATGCGCATGCCGCGGACGAAGGAACTGGGTTTGGCGTAGTCATAAGCTTCGTTGAGCACGCGGAGGTTGGTAATGGCGCGTTTCTCGACAGGCAGCGCAGCGAGATTTTGCAGGAGTTCCGCTTCCAGAATCATGCCTAATAATACCCGAAACTCCGTAAAAGTTGCTGTAAAGTGCAACGGTTACACACTTTTACAAACTACTGGTGGTTGAGTGGGCGCAGTTCTCCCTCACAGGGTGGGTGAAAAAAAGAGCGTTGCGGCGGCCGGGGACATCCGGGCTTATCGCCGGGTGGGGCCCGGCCGCCAGTGATTTGACTGCAGGCTACGAAGACGTAAGAACTCGGCTGGATGGCCTCTCGATCGTCCCCTCGTTTCGCTTGCAAGTCTCTGAATCCAGGGGTGCGGCAATCAAACGCTATCCGCGACGGTCCCCCGGGTATTATCGGTTCGAACCGAATGTCTTTTCGCCGGTCTCCTCCACGTAGGGGAACCACCGTGCAGCCGTTAACGGGCTTACGAAAAGCCAGCACCACCTCAGGTCAACGTATCCTGCGCAGGATGAAAACTGTTGGTGTCGCGCTGTGGTTTGCGCAACTCTCTACCTGATTGGACTCTAGCATGGTGGTTTGGGAGTAGAGGGGGACCGGCGCTCGTAAGTGAGTGATAACGTGGAGAAGATAAATTTCAAGTTGGTGTGAATTGCAGATTGCAATAGGCTAAATCTGGGAATATTGGATCTGTCTTGTGGAGGCGACGCAATCGCGTTTGTGGGGGCGGTTAAAGCAGCTTCCTAAGATCTTCGATTCTCAATTGACAATCGCGGATGATCTTGTGGTGCAATCCGGGATGGTTGCATGACCTCGTCCGAGAACCGGCCTGCTTGTGGCATTCCGGGACCTGCGGAACAGACTCGACACATGACGCGAGAGGCTGTCAAGATAGCCTGGAAGATTGACAGCAAGGCTGCCCGTCGGGAGTTGGGTTACAAGAGACCACCTTCCAGCGGTCAAATAACCACCAACACTATCCATTACTTAGGCAATGACTCGTTAGAGTCATTCAGACGCGATCATCGACAATCATTCATTTTATTTAACGGATGACTAATGGCGGTTTCCCGAGCCGTGCGTTACAGTCTTGTTATCTCGTTTTGGAGGTAAGGTCTTGAAGTTCAGCGTTCTTGTTGCGTTTGTTTTAGCAATTCCTCTTACGTTGTTTTCGCAGGAATTTCGTGGCACCATCGGCGGCGTGGTTACCGACTCGACGGGAGCCACGATCGCGGGCGCGAAGGTCACAGTGACCGCAATTGAAACCGGCGCGAAATCGGAAACCGTTTCGGACAATACCGGTCATTACGCCGTGCCGTTCCTGGCACCGGGCGATTATTCGATTGTAGTCACGATAAGCGGCTTCAAGGAATTTGTGCGCAAGGGCGTGCATCTGGGCGCCGGCGACCACGTGGGCGTCGACGCAAGACTGGAAGTCGGCGAAATGACCCAGTCCGTAGAGGTCACGGCCGATGTTTCGATCGTCAACGCGGAGAGCGCCTCGGTCGGACAGGCGGTAACGACGAAAGAAGTGGACGAGTTACCTCTCAACGGCCGGACTCCGGCCGTCCTGGCGACGCTGGCACTAGGCGTTCTACCTACCGGCCAGCCTTCGCTCATCCATCCTTTCGATAGCGGCGCCGGCAATGCATGGAGCGTCGCCGGAACTCCGGCGCAGACGAGCGAAACGATGGTGGATGGTGTTCCGAACGCAACGTGGGACGGACGTCTCGCCTACAGCCTGCCGCAGGATGCCGTGCAGGAAGTGCGGATCAAAGCCTTCGATTCCGACGCGTCGTTCGGCCACACCGGCGGCGGCACGCTGAATCAGGTCATGAAGACGGGGACCAACACGATCCACGGCACACTTTGGGAATACAACCAGCCGAACACTCTGACGGCCAACGACTTCTTCAACAACGCCAAGAGCGTGCAGCGCCCGACCTCGCATTTGAACCAGTATGGATTGACCGCCGGCGGACCGATCTGGATTCCGAAAGTATTCAACGGCAAGAACAAGCTGTTCTGGTTTTTCGCTTTTGAAGGCATGAAAGACGGCCAGCCGAACCCAGTGTTCCTGACCATTCCGACGGCCGCGGAGCGCACGGGCAACCTGTCCCAGATTCTGGCAGCCGACAAGACGCAGCTTTACGATCCCTATAGCGCAGTGGTCAGCGGAAGTACGATCACACGGTCGCCGATTCCCAACAACATTATTCCCACGAACGAATTGAATCCGGTGGCACTGGCCTATCTGAAGTATTTCCCGCTGCCGAATGTGGCGGGCACGGCTGACGGCCAGCAGAACTACGGCAACAGCGCGACCACCAACGACAACTACAATAACGAAATGGGCCGGCTCGACTATAACATGTCGGACCTGAGCCGCCTGTCTTTCAACGTCCGCAAGACCGATTACAGCCAGACCAAGAATAACTACTTCGGTAACATCGCCGAGGGATCCGTCCTGAAGCGCGCAAACTGGGGCGCGACCCTGGACGAAGTCTACACAATCAATGCCAGCAACGTGGTGGACGTGCGCGCCAATTTCACGCGCATGGCGGAGACCCACGACATGCCCAGCGCGGGGTTCGATCCGACCACGCTCGGGCTTCCCTCGTATCTGGCGACGAACTCGCACTACCTGCAAATGCCGGTGATCACGTTCAGCAGCAGTACCAATATGCAGGCGCTGGGTGCGACCGGCGCGGACCAGATCCCCTCCCAGTCTTTGCAGCTTTATGCCAGCTGGGTAAAGATCATGGGGAATCACACCCTGAAGTTCGGGACGGACGAACGGCAGTACCGGCTGAACACATTTACCGCGGGCAGTGCGAGCGGCCAGTTCTCGTTCTCCGGCAACAGCTGGGTGAGAGCCAGCAGCAGCGCGTCCTCGACGGTTGCGGTGGGACAGGATTATGCGTCATTCCTGTTTGGCCTGCCCTATACCGCGAGCGCCTCCACTTACGACATCAACACCTATGCATCGTGGTACTCGTACTATGCTTCCGGGTTCGCTCAGGACGATTGGAGACTGAAGCGGAACCTGACGCTCAGCCTGGGACTGCGCTACGAGTGGGATGGTCCTTATCACGAAAAATACGGCCGCACGGTGGACGGTTTCGATACCACGACGCCGAATCCGCTGGCTGCTGCGGCAGCGGCTGCGTACGCCAAGGCTCCCTCGGCGCTGCTGCCGGCGAGCGCGTTCAACGTGTTGGGCGGCTTGACGTTCGCCACCCCCGACAACAACGCGGTTTACCAGAACAGGTCGCACATGTTCAGCCCGCGCGCCAGTCTGGCGTGGTCTCCGGAACGGTTACATGGGAAGACCGTGATCCGAGCCGGCTTTGGGGTCTTCGAAGCGCCGGTAGCGATCTCCTACGTGGGCCCGGACGGCAAGTATTCCACCAGCCCGCGCACGCCATTGGGACAGGAAGGCTTCAGCCAGTCCACCGCACTTACGGCGACGGCCAATAACTATGCCCTGCCCGGCGCCGTCTCCCTCAGCAATCCGTACCCGAACGGCTTCCTGCAACCCGCCGGATCGAGCCTGGGCCTGCTGACCTATGCCGGACAGACGCTGCAGTTCCTGAATCCGAATGCGCAGAACGGCTATTCGATGCGCTGGGATTTTGACATTCAGCAAGAACTGGCGCATAACCTGGCGCTGGAAGTCGCTTACATCGGCAACCACGCGCTGCATCTGCCGGTCAACGTAACCCAGCTCAACGGTATTCCGCGGCAGTACCTCAGCACGTTGGGTGTGCGCGATCCCGCGACCAATGCCCTGACCGCGTCCATCGCCAACCCCTTCTCCGGCCTGCAGACCAACCAGAACACCGCGACCACCACAGTGGCGCAGCTTTTGGCGCGTTATCCGCAGTTCCCCGTGGGCGATTCGGCGGGCGGCTGGAGCGGCAGCGGCGGAGTCCTGGAGTTCAACAACGACATCGGGAGTTCGTACTTTAACAGCCTCAACGTCCACCTGACGAAGCGTACTTCCAAGGGCCTGATGCTGACGACCAACTTCATTTATTCGAAGATGATCGAACGGCTGTCCTGGCTCAACGATTCGGACCAAACGCTGGAACGGCGCGTATCTCCGAACGACCGGCCGCTGCGGCTGGTGATCAGCGCGGTGTATGAACTGCCGATCGGCAGGGGCAAGCTGATCAATTTTGAATCGCGGTTCACCAATGCAATGTTCGGCGGATGGAAGATCACGAGCATCTATTCACGGCAGGCCGGCGCCCCGATCAATTGGGTGAACGGAAGCTCGACGGCTCCCGGAGATTACGTGTACTTCGGCGCGCCGGTGAATCTGAACAATCGCCAGGTTAACGGGACGGCGTTCGACAAGACGGCCTTCGACACCGCCTCGGCCGATGCGTTCCAGTACCATATTCGGACGTTCTCTACGACGTTCGGGAATCTCCGGGCCGACGGCATCAATCAGCTGGACGCGTCGATTCTGAAGCGCTTCAACTTCTCGGAGACCACCAAGCGGTATTTCGAACTGCGCGGCGAGATGTTCAACGTTCCCAACCACCCGGTATTTGCAGCGCCGAACACCACGGCGAACAACGCTCAATTCGGCCAGATCACCGCTACCGTCAACCGATTCCGCACCTTGCAGGTATCGGCTCGGATGGTGTTCTAAGTACTCGATAAGGGGCGGGTTCGAGATATCTCGGGCCCGCCTGACGAGTGCCCTCCGCCGCAGCGAGCGGGCATCAGGCTTGCCGTCTAAATCCAGTGTCGCTCGAACCCCAGCAACTCCTGCCGCAGATGCCATAGCTTACACTCAAACTACATGCTCAACCGGGGCTATGCCTACACCACAATCATCAGCGGCAAATACCATGGACAAACCCTGCTCTCCCACTTGGCAAGCCTTTACCCCCACTCAACCCCACAAGCCTGGCAACAAAACCTGAACAACGGCGAAGTCACCCTCAACGGCGTCACCGCCACCGGAAGCGAATCGGTCACTTTAGGCCAAACCCTTGTCTGGAACCGTCCACCCTGGATCGAACCAGACTCCCCCCGGCACTTCGAAGTCCTGTTTGAAGACCCCCATCTGTTGGCCGTCAACAAACCCAGCGGGCTGCCCACCCTCCCAGGCGGCGGCTTCATGGAAAACACCCTCCTACACCTGGTGCAAGAGCAAACCCCCACTGCAAACCCTGTCCACCGGTTGGGCCGAGCCACCACCGGCATCGTCCTCTTCGCCAAAACACCGCAGGCGGCCTCTAAACTATTCGCCAACTGGAACACACCCAAAATTCAAAAAATCTACCGGGCACTGGCTCAAAACATCGCACAGCACGACGCCTACGAAATCCTCACACCCATCGGCCTCGTACCGCACCCGCTCATCGGTTCCGTGTGGGCGGCCAACCCAACTGGCAAACCGTCAAAGTCATTGGCAAGGGTGATCTCACGCACCACCAGCACCACAACGTTTGAGGTAAGCCTACATTCCGGCCGCCCTCATCAAATCAGAATCCATCTGGCATCCATCGGCCATCCCCTGGTAGGCGATCCTGTGTACGGCTTAACCGGCCAGCCTCTTGAAAATCTCCCCGGCCTCCCCGGCGATGGAGGATATTTGCTGCACGCCCAATTTCTGAAATTCCACCACCCCATCACCGGAGAGCAAATCAATCTTGAGGCAGCTTTGCCGTCCGGATTCTCATTGCATCAGTAGGTTCACGGCGGGAATCGAGTTTTCGCCTACCTCGCGGGACGATACGCCCAGTAAAGGCCGGCCGGGAATGAAACCAACCGAACTGAGTTATGGTTTTCACCTCGATAGACGGTGAAGCGATAGTCGAGGCCCGTTGGCTTCAATTCGTCCAGGATTTTGGCGAATGCCGTAGTACTGGCGGTATTGTCACCTTCATCCCCCACAGAAAGATCGAGGCGCACGGGGGCAGGTAGCCTACGCAGCCGATCACGCGCAGCGGTCAAAAGCAGTCGGCCATCCCATTCCAGTGACGGGCTCGCCGCGACAATTCGCTGGAACAGTGCAGGCCGTTGCTCCAGCGCATAGATCGCAAACAAACCACCGTAGGAATGACCCAGGAGGCCGCGATCAGTGGGTATGGTGCGCCAGGTGCGTTCGACGAATGGAATAAGTTCATGTTCGAGAAAATCGAGAAACGCCGCGGCCCCTCCGGAGTTGGCTTCCTTCGCTGTTCTGGTCGGCGTGAAATCACGCGCGCGCAGCGCCATATAGCCGGTGGCACCATGGCTCACATTCACGATGATCACTGGGCCCATCCGCTTCGAATAGACGTTGTTCTGCTGAATGAACGCCATGAGCGGGAAGTGCCAGCCATCCAGAACGTATAGCACCGGATAGGACTGGCCCGACTTCGCATAGTCTGCAGGCAGCGAAACGAGGAGTTCGTACCGCTGCCCGATCTTTGCGGATGTCAGCGCGCGTTGTTGAGTGTCGGCAAGGCTCACCGCCGGCTCGGGTGTTTGCGCCCAAGAAACAACCGCAGTCAGGAGGAAAAATAAAATGCGAGTCGTCGTCATGATCCTCCGATCATAACGGCCCGCGTCATCCCTGCGACGCTACATTTTGAGTTGCGCCTAATCCAAGACCAATCCGGGCAGATCCGGCGCGCGCGATCACCCCGAAATCGTCTTGCGGCGCGAAAGTTCGCCAATCTGAACTTGACTCGCACAGTCTCGCGGCCGTAAGCTAAGAATTCTAGGTATGGGACGCAAGGCGCAAAAGAACGATTCGTTGCCCGGTTCACTGGACATGTTAATTCTGCGGACGCTGTCGCTGCGCGACCTCCATGGATACGGCATAGTCCAGTTCATTCAACAATCGTCCGACAATGAGCTCCTCGTCGAGGAGGGCTCGCTATACCCCGCTCTCCAGCGGCTGGAGCTAAACGGCTGGATCGACGGTGTCTGGGGCGTGACGTCGAATAATCGGCGGGCGAGGATCTACAAGATCACGGCGGCCGGCCGGAAACAGCTGGCCGTTGAAACCAGGCAGTACGCCAAACTCACGTTGGCGATCGCGCGCGTGATGGGAACGGAGTGACGGACGTGTTACGACGGCTGAGGTATTGGATAGAAAGCGCCAGGCGCAGCGAGGCGCTGCGTGAGGAAATGGAACTCCACCTCGCGGAAAAAGCCGCGGAGCTGCAAGCAGACGGTATGACGGCGGAGCACGCCCTGGCTGAAGCGCGCCGGCGCTTTGGCAACGTCGGACTGAAACACGAAGAGTCACGGGAGATTTGGATGACACGGTTCTGGTCGGAACTTGGCCAGGATGTCCGCTATGGCTGTCGCACCATGACAGCCAACAAAGCATTCAGCGCCCTGGCAGTCTTGTCGTTGGCGCTCGGCATTGGGGCCAATACTGCGATCTACAGCTTCATGGAGTCGATTCTGTTGCGCTCGCTGCCGGTGGCGGATCCCGAGTCGCTAGTGGTTTTGAATTGGCATAGCCGGCCGCCCAAGGACGGCGACAAGGAATGGGTCCACGTCATGCACGGCTTACAAGGCGTTTTCTGGCCGGGCGACAAAGGCACGATGGTCGGCGGGATCTTCCCGTACCGCGCATTTGAGATACTGCGCGCGGAGAATCCCGTCTTCTCCACGGTCTTCGGATACTTCAACGGGCATACCCGTACCCTGGCCGTCCGCGGGCAGGCGACGAGCGCGAGCACGGAGTACGTCACAGGCGAGTATTTCCGCGGCCTGGCCGTGCAGCCGGCCGCCGGCCGTCTGATCGAGTCCGATGACGATCGTCCAGGCGCACCGCCGGTCGCCGTAATCAGTTTTGCGACAAGCCAAAATCGCTTTGGCGGACCGCCGAATGCGATTGGACAGTCGATTCTCATCGATAACGTGCCCTTCACGGTGATCGGTGTCGCGCCGCCGGAATTCTTCGGAGTAGACCCTGCGGCGGCGCCGGACCTCTACCTTCCGTTGCGCACGAATGTGCTCGTAGACGGCGCCAGAGCGGCTCGCATGTATGGCGACGAAAACTTCTATTGGATCGAAATGATGGGCCGCCTGCGTCCCGGCGTGAGCATGGCCCAGGCACAGGCAGCGCTGGCTCCCAGGTTCCATCAATGGGTTGCCGCCACGGCGACGACCGACGGTGAGCGCGCCAAACTGCCCGCGCTGATGCTGAATCCCGGGGCCGCCGGTCTGGGTAGCTTGCGCCGCCGGTATTCCAAACCTCTGTACGTGCTCCTGACGATGGTGGCGTTGATCCTGGTGATCGCGTGCGCGAACATCGCCAATCTGATGCTGGCAAGGGCCGCCGCGCGACGCCGCGAAATGGCTGTCCGCCTCAGTCTGGGAGCGGGACGGTTCCGCGTCGTGCGGCAGTTGCTTACCGAGAGTGTAATGCTGGCCTCGTTCGGCGGAGCATTAGGGGTCTTGTTTGCGATCTGGGGCGTGCGATCCTTGACGTTTCTGCTCTCCAACGGGCAGGAGAACTTTACCCTGCACGCGGAATTGAACTGGAACGTGCTGGGCGTGACAGCGGCGCTCTCCGTGGTTTGCGGCCTGTTGTTTGGTCTCGCGCCGGCGATTCAGTCGACGCGTCCGGATGTCATGCCCACGCTGAAGGATGGCCGCGGGGGCGGACCGCGCCGCCGCGCGCAGCACGTTCTGGTGGTCGCCCAAATCGCGATCTCTTTTCTCATCCTGGTGGCCGCGGGTCTGTTTGTCCGGACACTCAACAACCGGCACTCCATCCAACTGGGATACGCCCGCGAGAACATCCTTCTGTTCTCGTTGAATGCGCGCCAGGTCGGGCATCGCACCCCGGAGATCGCCACTTTTTACGCGAATCTGCGCAAGCGCTTCGAATCGATCCCCGGAGTGAGCAGCGCGACGCTTTCGCAATCCTCGATCATCAGCGCCGGCCATGTCGGGTCGCCGATCCGCGGGACAATGAACATCGGCGCTGATCCCATCGAAGACGCAAGCGTCCTGACCGCCGGACCGCGTTATCTCACGACGATGCAGATTCCGATCCTGGCCGGGCGTGAGATAGACGACCGCGACCAACCGGGCTCCACGCCGGTTGCAGTCATCAGCGAGGGGCTGGCGCGGACTTACTTCGGGCATGACAATCCGGTCGGCCGGCGGATCACGCTTCCGGACGAGAAGCGCGATCTCGAAATCGTCGGCGTGTCGGCTAACCTGCGGTACGGTGATCCGAAAGTTGAAGAGGAGAGTCCAATGATCGTGTTCGTAGCGGTCAGCCAGTTTTCTCCGGACCGAATGACCTACGCGCTCCGCACCGCGGGTGATCCGCTGAGGTATGTCAAGAGTGTGCGTGAGATCGTGCGGGAGGCGGATTCCCGCATACCCGTCACCAACGTGGCCACACAGGCCGCGGAGATCGATCGGACGATGAGCCAGGAAATCACGTTCGCGAAGCTATGCACGGGTTTCGCGGTTCTCGCTCTCCTGACCGCGTGCCTGGGACTCTACGGGACGATGTCCTACAGCGTCGCGCGGCAGACCGGCGAGATTGGAATCCGTATGGCTGTAGGCGCGCAACGCGGCGCCGTGGTCTGGATGGTTCTGCGCCGCGTTCTACTACTGGCGGCGGTGGGACTCGCGATCAGCGTGCCTGCCGCGTTGAGCGCGTCCCAGCTTATCAAATCGTTTCTGTTCGAGACCCAGCCCAATGATCCGGAGACCCTGGCGCTGGCCGCGGTCGTCCTGCTAAGCGCCGCGATTCTCGCCGGCTATGTGCCGGCAAGGCGAGCGTCCCGAATTGATCCGCTGACGGCTCTGCGGCACGAGTAAGACGTGGGCCTTCGTACCGCAACGAAGGATGAAAATGTTCCGCGCCCGGGCACATTGATCATTGGTAGCTGCTCGCGATAGAGGCCGAGCTACGCTGGCGGCCGCAGCACAATCCTGGATAATGCGCCGTCCGGAGGGTGGATAGAGATCAAGTGCCAACAGGTCCTCGAAGGCCTTATCTGGACCGCCATCCGGCCCGAGTACGGATCCGGATAGGGGATCGCGTAACCTTTTCGCGGAAGAACAGTATAAAGGTAGTGCCGTTGAGAATTTCAAATATCGCCGATAGGGTGGGAGGGAACAGTGCCGGCTGACCTGCGTGAGGCGTTGCGGCAACTACGGAAGGCGCCGGGAGTGACTACGACGGCGGTGGTCACGCTCGCACTGGGAATCGGAGCTACAACCGCCATCTTTACGCTGGTGCACCAGGTGATGCTGAAATCGCTGCCGGTGACGAAACCGGAAGAGCTTTGGCGGATCGGCGACAAAGTTCGCTGTTGCAATTGGGGCGGATACACCCAGGGCGATGACGGAGATTTTTCCCTGTTCTCCTGGGAGGCGTACAAGAACTTTCGCGCCCAGACGCCCGAGTTCATCGATCTGGCGGCGCTACAGGCGGGCAATGCTCCGCTCGGCGTCCGTAGAGCGGGATCGCGTGCGCCGGCGGATACGCGCAATGGCGAGTATGTATCCGGCAATTTCTTCCGGACTTTTGGCGTGCAGCCCTGGATCGGCAGGCTGATGACCGATGCGGACGACGTAGAGGGTGCGCCGCCCGTCGCGGTAATGAGTTACCGGATCTGGAACGAGAAGTACGGCGCCGATCCTTCCGTGGTTGGCGCAACCTACCAGATCAACGGCCATCCGTTCACCGTGATCGGCGTGGCAGCACCGGGATTCTACGGGGCAAAGCTGGCGGGGTGGGGTATGCCCGATTTCTGGCTGCCGCTGACGGCGGAACTACTGATCGACGGGGAGACGGCCCGGCTGAAAAGGCCGAGCGGCAACTTCCTGGACCTGATTGGAAGAGTGCGCCCGGGAGTGAATCCGAAGACGCTCGAAGCAAAACTGAAGGTAGAATTCCATGACTGGCTGGCCAGCCATGTGCCGGATATGGAGCCGGGCGAGAAGCAACTCTGGACGCAGCAAACGTTGCACCTGATTCCAGGCGGCGCGAGGCGTGGAGGTCATGCGGGATCAATACGAGGATGGGCTCAAGCTGCTGCTGATCGCCGCGGGATGTGTGCTGCTGGTGGCCTGCGCGAACCTGGCGAATCTGATGCTCGCGCGCGGTTTGAAGGATCGCGCGCAAACGTCGATTCGCGTCGCCCTGGGTGCTTCGCGAGGACGGCTGGTGCGCGGCGTACTGGTCGAATCGATGCTGCTTGCGGTCATCGGAGGAGTTTTGGGCATCGCAGTGGCCTACGCCGGAACGAAGATGATCGTGTCTCTCGCCTTCCAGACCGGCGGCCCCAATAACTACGTGCCGCTTCAGGCGGCGCCATCCTGGCCGATCCTGCTGTTCACGCTGGTGGTATCGATGCTGACCGGAGTCGTGTTTGGAATCGCTCCGGCGTGGATGACGTCGCATGCCGACCCGGCGGATGCACTGCGGGGCGCGGGGCGTTCGGTTGGCGCAGGGCGCTCCTGGGCACAGAAGTCGCTGGTGATCGCGCAGATCGCGGTATCGATCGTGTTGTTGTCCGCGGCCGCGCTTCTGGGCAAGAGCCTGCGAAACCTGGAACATCAGAACTTCGGCTTCGAAACCAAGGACCGTTATATCGCCTGGATCAATCCGATGCTGGGCAACTACAAACCGGAGCAAATGGAGCCGATGTTCCGGCAGATCGACGACCGCCTTCTCCAGATTCCCGGTGTGCGAATGGCGGCGCCTGCGCTCTATGCGCCCATGACGGGTGACAGTTGGAACGACGGCGATTCGCATCGAAGGCAGGCCGGAGCCGGGCGCTAAAGAAGACACGGGCGCCGGGTTTGTGCGAGTGATGCCGGGATTCTTCGAAACGATCGGCTCGAACATCGTGCTGGGCCGGCCCATTACGGAGAGGGACACGGCGGCGACGCGCCCCGTAGCCGTGGTCAATCAGGCTTTTGTGAAGAGATTCTTCAACGGGCAGAATCCGATAGGGCAGCACTTCGGCCCCGGCAAAATCAAGTACTCGGCGACTTACGAGATTGTCGGAGTGATCAACGACGTGCGGTACATGACCTACGAATACAAGAAACCGGTCCGACCGATGTTTTGGGTGCCGGAAGCCCAGACCGTGCAGTTCGACGATCCGGGCTTCCGGAGCGGCGAGATTTGGTCTCACTATCTGTACAACATCGTGCTTTGGGCGCCGGGCAAGCCGCCGGACATGGAGGAGCGTGTGCGCAAGGCGCTGGCCGGCGTGGATCCCAACCTGGTGCTTTACGGAGTGGACCCGTACGGCAAAGTGGTGAGCGCGGATTTCCAGCAGCAAAGGCTGATTGCAACCCTGACAACGCTCTTCGGCGTGCTGGGACTTGTGCTGGCCGCGGTGGGATTGTTCGGAGTGCTGGCGTACATGGTGGAGCGGCGGACCGGTGAAATCGGCGTGCGGATGGCTTTGGGCGCGGATCGCGGGCGCGTCGTAGGGATGGTGCTGGCCGGCGCATTCCGGCAGGTGAGTCTCGGACTCGGTATCGGTATTCCAGCCGCGATCGGCGCCGGAAAACTGATGACTGTTCAGCTGTTCGGCGTGCAGCCGTGGGATCCGGTCATGCTGGCCATCGCCACGTTGTTGCTCGGCCTGGGAGCGCTGGTGGCATCGATGATTCCCGCCTGGCGCGCGGCATGCGTAGAGCCGATGACGGCGCTGCGGACCGAATGACCAACAGTCATTTGGCTGGTATGACAACCGGGGCATTTTTCTCCTTCACTAAGAAGACGAGGAACTTAGCCGGTTTCGTGGTACTTGCGTTGCGGCCAACCACATGAATGTCATTGGGACCTTCATAGAAGCTCTGACCTGGCGTGAGCGTGACTTCTTTGCCGCCTTTCACCTGCATCACAACGGTGCCTTCCAGCACGTAAACGAATGCATGCGCATTGTGCCGATGAATGGGATCGGAGGCCCCGGGAGTATACACCACGGTGATCATCAGGCCTTCCTTCCCGGGACACTCAGGAAGATCTTTCGACATGAGCGGTGTGACCTGGGCGTCCTGCGCAAACAGGATGCCGGCGATGAGGAATGCCGGCACTAACAGGAATCGTGAGTTCTTCATCATGGTTGGCCTACCCTGCACTTATGCCGGTTGCAGGCCCGGCTTTGGGGCTTGCTTGGTGGCTTGAATGAGCCAGTCTTCGAAACGCACCTCGCCCAGCTGCGCGTCCTTGTCGGGAACCAGCGACCTCTCGCTCACCGGGATGCCGTAGTAACGCCCGTGCGGGTCGGAGATCACCTCGCGAGGATCGTGAAGCGCCATCAGGTCGCGCCGGACGAGTTCATCCAAACGGAACTGTTCGGGTCCACCGATTTCCACGGTGCCGTTCACGGGTGAGCTGGTCGCTACTCGGCTCAGTGCAATGGCTACATCGTCGGCGGCCATCGGCTGGATGAGTGCCGGAGGCAGGCGCACCTTGCTGCCCTCGGTGGAGTAGTCGGCGATCTGTTTTACGAACTCGAAGAACTGGGTCGCGCGGACGATGGAGTGGGGAATCGAGGATGCCTCGATCAAGTTTTCCTGAGCGAGCTTGGCGCGGAAGTATCCGCTTTCGAGCAGGCGATCCGTTCCCACCACCGACAGCGCAACGTAATGTCCGACCCCCGCGCCCGCTCCAGCGGCTAGGAGATTACGGGTTGATGTCTCGAAGAACTTCATCACCGCGGCGTCCTCCCAGGAAGGGGCATTCGATACATCGACGACCACCGAGGCTCCGCGCAGCGCTTCTGCAAGGCCCTCGCCGGTAAGACTATTGACTCCGGTACTGGGTGACGCGGCTACGGCATCGTGACCATGCACGCCAAGCTCTTTGACAAGCCGCGAGCCAATGAGTCCGGTACCGCCAATTACGACGATTTTCATGATTCTCTTCCTTTCGACCGACACCTTTCCAAGCTGCCGGTCTCACTGATGGGACGGAACAGCCCATGGGTTTGTGACATTCCGCGTTCCCAGCTTGAAGAAGGGCCCAATTCCTCCCGATACGTTTTTGTTCTTTGAGATGGAATTTGCCTTCGCACAAGTGTGCGGTCGCGGACTCCTGAACTTGGCCGTAGTTCACGAATGCTCCGGATCGCTCCAACGGTCGCGGTCCGCTAAGAGCGGCCGGTGATATGATGTTGGCGGCGCGATCAGGGCGCCGCCGTGTCCGCGGAAAGGACTGCGTCCTCCTGAAAATGTACCTCTGCGGCACATGTTTGCGATGAACTCTTTTCTGCCCGAGCCAGCGGACACCGGGCGCAGTGGAAAGGAGCTCATATGAAACCGACGCTACCCACCCGCCGGATGCGCGAGCATCCGGATCTGGAACAACTCAAACGGCAGGCGAAGGAATTGCTGCGCGGATATGCCGCGGGCGACGCCGGGGCCGCTGCCGAAGTCGCGGCCCATTACCGGTCGCCGAACGCAGCCATGTTCGCGCTGCATGATGCGCAACTGGTGATCGCCCGCAGCTATGGATTTGACAGCTGGCCCAAGCTCAAGGCGTATGTCGACGGCGCGACCGTGAGGCGCCTGGCCGATGCCGTGCGCGCCGGCGATGTCGCGCAGGTGCGAGCCATGCTGCGGGCGCGGCCGGAACTGGCCGACATGCAGATGTCCTATGGCGACGAGCACCGCGCCATCCATTTCGCGGTGATGCAGCGCTCGTCCGAGATGGTGCGGTTGCTGATGCGCCACGGCGCGAATGCGCGCGCCGGCATCCATCCACACCGCGACGCGACCTCGGCGTGGACGCTCGCCAAGGAGCGCGGCTTCGACGAGATCGTCGCCATCATCGAGCAGGAGGAGCGGCCCGCGGGCGATACCGAATCCGCGCGCGAGGAAGTGCGCGGCGACGAAGCTGCGCGCGCGGCGGTCGCGGTGGGCGATCTCGAGTGGGTGCGCGCGCAGCAGGTCGCGGGCACGCTGGTCAATCCGGTCCGGTGGGACGGCGGCGGGCTGCTCACGGTCGCGGTGCGCCACAATCGCCCGGAGATGCTCGGGGTGCTGCTGGACTCGGGCTTCGACCCGAACGAGCGCGTGTCGGAAGGCGAAGGCGATTGGGTCGCCTACTCGCAGGGATATCCGCTCTGGTACTGCGCCGCGCTCGGCAGGAGCGAAATGGCGGAGCTGCTGCTGCGCCGCGGCGCAGACCCGAATGTCCACGTGGATTCCAGCGGCTCGTCGGTCTACAGCGCGTTCAGCCACAAGCAATGGGAGATGGTGGAGCTGCTGCGGCGTCACGGCGGAATCGTGACCGCCGATACCGCGGCCATTTACCGGCAGACCGAGCTGGTGCGGCAGATGCTCGCCGCCGACCCGCGCACGGAGTTGGCGGAGGAGATGCTGCGCTTCGCGGCGAGCGGCGGCGACGTGGAGATCGTGCGTATGGCGCTGGAGCGAATCGACTGGCCGCGCGACGACGCGCGCTGGTTCCGCATCCTGACCGAGCCGCTCTATTTCTGGCATTTCATTCCCTGGCTGTACGCGGGCAATCGCGAACTCGATCGCGCTACCTACCTGCCGTGCTTCCGTTTGATCCTGGAGCGGTGCGACGCCAACGTCGCCGGGAGCTTCGGCCGGAAGGCGCTGCACGAGGTCGGCGCCATGCGTGATCACGTGACCCAGGAAGAATCGGCGGCATTCGCGGCCGCGCTGCTGGATGCGGGCGCACGGATGGACGTCCGCGACGACATCCTGAAGAGCACGCCGCTCGGCTGGGCCTGCCGCTGGGGGCGCACCGGAGTTGCGAGGGTGCTGCTTGAGCGGGGGGCGGATGCAGTGGAAGCGGACGGCGAACCGTGGGCGCGTCCCCGGGCATGGGCGGAGAAGATGGGACACGCCGATGTGGTCGCACTGTTGCCCTGAGAACCCACATTCGCCGCCAGTAGATACGGCTCCGTCCGAGCCGCGATCGTCAGGGAGTGGTCGGTAATCTAGGCAGCTTTACGGCAGCAAGTGGACAGGCCGGGAGGCCTGTCCCACTGGGTGTACGCTACTTGCTTATGGACTTTCCGATCTTTGCAGATTCCTTCGTGGTGGTGGAGTGGCGCGACCCGGGCGGGCCGGCGGAAGCTGCCCCGCGCCTGATCGCGCCGCTGCACGTGCACTATCACGACGACGAAGCCTGGTACGTGCTAGATGGCGTGCTGGTCCCCAGGGGAACTCCGCATACCTATTGGAATCCCGGGCCTGATCATGACGGGAACATCTACAAATTGATCGAGGACATTCACGCCCTCTCCGAGAGGACGCCGGAGACGCTGCAAGCGGTTTTCCGGTAGCACGATTCCGAACTTTTACCGGGGTAGAAACGTTAATTTTTTCACTTTTCACGCCGCGGAGAACGGAAAGCTGGGAAAATGTCGTCATGGCGGACGTGGCGGCCTTGTTGGCCCGCTGGCAGGGGGGAGATAAATCGGCGCTGGATGAAATGCTCCCGGATGTCTACGAGGAGCTCCGCCGGCTGGCGCGTATTTATCTCAATCGCGAACGCTCCGATCATACGCTCCAACCCACCGAAGTCGTCCACGAAGCCTACATGCGCCTGATCGCGCAGCGCGAGGTGGACTGGCGAAACCGCGCGCATTTCCTCGGTGTCGCGGCGCAGGTGATCCGCCGTGTGCTGCTGCACCACGCGGAGAATCGTTCGGCGCAGAAGCGACAAGGCTTCACCAATCGCGTGGCTTTCGACGATGCGCTGGATTGCTTTGAGCGGCAGACCACGGTCGACATCCTGACCTTGAACTCCGCCCTGGACAGGCTCGCGGAGTTCGATCAGCGCCAATCGCGGATCGTCGAACTGCGGGTCTTCGGAGGCTTGACCATCGAAGAGGCGGGCGAGGTGCTCGCTCTATCGCCTGCCACCGTGAAACGGGATTGGAACGTGGCGCGGCTCTGGCTGCGGCGCGAACTCTCATGACGGCGGACCGGTGGGAACGCATCAAAGAGATTGTGGGCGACGCGCTCGAAATAGAGCGCGGCGGACGCACCGCGTTCCTCGAGCGGGAGTGCGCCGGCGACGCCGATTTGCGCGGCGATGTGGAAACGCTGCTGCGCGCGGATGAGCCGGGCTCCAACTTCCTGGAGCTGGATCGCGCGCCCGAGCGGCTCGGCCCATGGCGCGTGGTGCGCGAGATCGGCCGCGGAGGGATGGGCACGGTCTACCTCGCCGAACGCGACGACGGGCAGTTCGAGCACCGCGCCGCGATCAAGGTGATCAAGCGCGGCATGGACACCGAGGCCGTGCTGCGCCGCTTCTTCGCGGAGCGCCAGATTCTCGCGCGCCTGCAGCACGCCAACATCACGCGTCTGCTGGATGGCGGCATGTTCGACCACCGCCCGTACTTCGTGATGGAGTACCTGGAGGGCGAGCCGCTCGCGGAGTATTGCGCGCGCACCAACGCAACCCTGGAGCAGCGCATCGCACTCTTCCTGAAGGTCTGCGACGCGGTGGAGTACGCGCACCGCAACCTGGTGCTGCATCGCGATCTCAAGCCCGGCAACATCCTGGTGGACGCGAACGGAGTTCCCAAGCTGCTCGATTTCGGAATCGCGAAACTGCTGGAACCGGACGGGTCGACGGAGCAGACCCTGCTCGCGCTGACGCCGCAGGCCGCCAGCCCGGAACAGGTGCGCGGCGAGGCGCTGACCACGGCCAGCGACGTCTACGCGCTCGGCGTGCTGCTGTTCGGACTACTGGCGGGCCGGCCTCCGTACGTGATTCCGCCGCACGCGCCCGCCGAACTGGCGCGCATCGTCTGCGACGACCCGGCGCCCAAGGCGAGCGCGCTGGCCGGCGGTGCGACGGCGCGAGAGTTGCAGGGCGACCTGGATAACATCCTGCTCAAGGCGATGGAGAAGGAACCGGCGCGGCGCTACCAGCGGGCCGCCGACCTGGCCGCGGACCTGGTGCGCTACCTGCGGAAACTGCCGGTGCAAGCGCGGCCCGTTGGTTCCGCCTACCGGCTGCGCAAATTCATTCTGCGCAATCAGCGGCCGCTCGCCATTGCCGGCCTGGTGCTGATGGCGATCACGGCGGCGGTCGCGGATGCGGTGCTGCAGGGGCGGCGCGCACAACGGCGCTTTGACGACTTGCGCCAGTTGGCGGGATCCTTCCTGTTCGAATTTCACGATGCCATCGCGAACCTGCAGGGCGCCACACCGGCGCGCGAACTGGTGTTGAAGCGCGCGCTGCAATACCTGGACAGTCTCTCGCGCGAGGCGGCGCACGATGCGGACCTCAAGATGGAAGTAGCCGAGGGCTACCTGAGAGTAGGTTCCGCGCAGGGGCTCTATTTCGAATCCAATCTGGGCAAGGTGGAGGAGGCCCGCACCGCCTTTACGAAATCGATCGCGCTTTTCGAAGAACTGCGCGCCGCCCGGCCGAACGACCTCCAGGTGGTCACCGGCCTCGGGCGGGCGATGCTTTCCTTGAACACGCTGAACCGGCGGGATATAGCCGGGGCGCTGGCGGTGAACCAGCGGGTCGCGGCCATGTTCGAAGATTTCGGGCGGCGCAAACCGTTGGACGCCCGGGCGCAATTGGTGCTCGGACAGGCTTATTTCGGCATGGCCGAGCGGCTGATGGACCAGGAGCGCATCGAAGAATCCATCCAGCAGCGGATGAAATCGATCGAAGTGCTGCGCGCCGTGGTACAGCAGCACCCCGACGATGCCGAGGGACAGCGATTCCTGGCACAGTCGGAGAAGCGCCTGGCATATCTTTACATCACGAAGCTACATGATTTTCCCAAGGCGGCGGAGCACCTGCGGGTGTCGATGAAGATCGATCAGCAGCGGGTGGCGCATAGTCCGTCGGATGCCAATGCGAAGCTCGACCTGGCACTGGATAACGCCTATCTGTCGGGGCTGATGCGCAGGCGGGGCGACCTGGAAGCGGCGCTGGGTTTCCAGCAGGCGTCGGCGGCCGCACGCGCCGAGGTGCTGGCGGCCGATCCGCGTAACATGCGAACCCGGTATCTCTTAATCACGGATCAGGCGCGGCTGGGCGGTTTGTTACGCGACTTACAGCGACCCGCGGAGGCGCGCGCGGCGTTCGAGCGGGGTTACCAATTAGCCCGGGAGGGTGACGAGGCCGCCATGACCGCCACCGAGGGGGTGAACGCACTGGAGGATCTACGCAGGGAAGCAGCGGCACCGGCTAAGTTCATGGACGAAAGGTTACAGCCGCGCCGTTGACCGTTTCTGTAAACTGTAAGTGCTGTCTTATGCGGACCCAAACCGAAGCAGGACGCGCACTCCAGCAGGCCCGCCAGAATACCGATGCGTTACTGCGCCTGGTCAAGCCCGGGTATCTCTACGAGCGCCCCATCGCAGAACGCCACCGGATGGTCTTCTACCTCGGTCACCTGGAAGCATTCGACTGGAATCTGATTGGCCGCTACGCGCTCGATGCGCCCGCGTTCCAACCCGAATTCGACCACCTCTTCGCGTTCGGCATCGACCCGCCTCCGGGAGAGCTCCCCAGCGACCAGCCCTCCGATTGGCCGTCGCTCGACGAGGTCCAAGGCTACCTACGGCGCGTGCGCGAGAAGGTGGATGAATTGTTCGGCGAGGCGCCCGAGCAGCTGCGCCGTGTGGCCATCGAACACCGCCTGATGCACGCGGAGACTTTCGCGTATATACTGCACCAATTGCCCTACGAGCAGAAAGTATCGACCGGGGAGCCGCGCACGGGGGAAGGCGCGAAGCCGCCGGGGCGGTTTATCGAAATTGCCGCGGGCGTGGCGCAGTTGGGAATGGAGCCTTCGGAAGGCTTCGGCTGGGACAACGAGTTTCCGATGCAGTGCGCCGCCGTGCCCGCCTTCGCCGCCGCGCAGCATAAAGTCAACAACGGCGAGTATCTGGAGTTCGTGGAGCAGGGAGCGCCGCCGCCCTTCTTCTGGGGCGGGAGCGCCGACCGCCGCACCTTCCGCGGGATGTTCGAAGAGTATCCGCTGCCCCTGCACGCGCCCGTCTACTGCACGCACGACGAGGCGCGCGCCTACGCGGAGTGGCGCGGCATGCGCCTGCCCACCGAGGCCGAGTATCACCGCCTGGCCAGCGGCGCTCCACCATCCCGGAACGTCAACTTCCGGCATTGGGACCCGACCGCGGTAACGGCCGACGACGATGGTTCCGACCGGCCCATGCAGACCGCGGGAAACGGCTGGGAGTGGACCTCCAGCCTTTTCGCCGGATTTCCCGGATTTGAACCATTTCCCTTCTACCGGAATTATTCCGAACCATTTTTCGATGGCCGGCATCTGGTATTAAAGGGCGCGTCGCCGCGCACCGCAGAATGCTTCCTGCGGCCCAGTTTCCGCAACTGGTTTCGGCCGTCGTATCCTTACGTGTACGCTACTTTCAGGCTGGTGACCTCCTGATGTATGCTCAGGCGTTGGAAAACGAATTCGCCCGCGACGTACGCGCTGGATTGACGACCGCCGGCCAGAAGACGCTGCCTTGCCGCTACCTCTACGATGACCTCGGCTCGGCCCTCTTCGAGGCCATCACGCTGCTGCCGGAGTACGGCCTGACGCGTGCCGATGCACGCGTCATCGAGACCCACGCGGCCGACCTGCTGGACGCGTTGCCTCAGAACCTGATGGTCGCCGAACTAGGCAGCGGCACCGGCACAAAAACGCGCACCATCCTGGAGCGCCTGCGCCGCCGGGAGTGCCCCAGCTACTTTCCGATCGACGTTTCAGCCACGGCGCTCGCGCGCTGCGCCACAGAGATGGGTGCGCTCGCCGAGGTGACCCCGCTCGAGATGAGCTACCTGGATGGCTTGCGCGAGGTGACCGCGCGGCGCGTGCCCGGGCAGACGCTGCTGGTGCTTTTCCTGGGAAGCACGATCGGGAATTTCGAACCCGATGGCGCCATCGATTTCCTGTACGCCGTGCGCCAGATTCTGGCTGCCGGCGACGCCATGCTGCTTGGCACGGACCTGGTGAAGGCCACCAAGGATCTGCTCGACGCGTACGACGATCCCACCGGCGTCACCGCGTCCTTCAACCTGAACCTGCTGGGCCGGATCAACCGCGAACTCGACGCCGATTTCGACCTGCGGCGCTTCGCGCACGTGATCCGCTACCACGAAGAGGCGCAGCGCATCGAGATGCACCTGCGCTCCCGCGTCTATCAGATCGTAAGCGTGAAGAAGGCCGACCTGATCGTGGATTTCGCGGCCGGCGAGACCATCTGCACCGAGGCCTGCCACAAGTTTCACCCCGAGCAGGTCCGCACCATGGCCCGCGCCGCCGGCTTCCGCCTGGCCGAGCAGTGGGTGGACGAAGAGTGGCTCTTCGCCGAGAACCTGCTCATCGCATAATGGGCTCCCTCGTCCCGCTTTTCTCGCAACGGCGCAAAGATCGCAGAGAAGACAAACACCAAGGAAGGCGGTTTTGTTCTTCTTCTTTGCGTTACTTTGCGGCTTTGCGTCTCTGCGAGAAATTCTCCGGCGAAGGTCCTTGACACCCCGCGTTCTCCACTGTATCCTTTGACAGATACAGTTGGTCAGGATGCTATTTCGACTCAATCTCTCGGCGGGCCAGCCGCTCTACATGCAAATCGTGGATCAGATCCGTCACGCGGCGGAGACCGGCGTGTTCCAGGACGGCGAACAGTTGCCCGGAATACGCACGCTGGCGGAAGAGCTGGTGGTGAGCCCGAACACCGTAATCAAAGCCTACGCGGAACTGGAGAAGGCTGGTTTGCTGGTGATGCGGCACGGGGCCGGTGCCTTCGTCACGCTGAAGCGGCGCACCAGGCAGGGCACCACTCGCATGCAGGCGGCGCGGCGGCGCGTCGGCGACCTGATCGAACAGCTGCGCGAGGATGGACTGGCGGACGAGGAAATCCGGCGGGCCTTCGAGGCAGAGCTGCTCCAGGCTGCCGGGATCGCGAGGCAGCGATGACCGATACTCCCGCGATTCACACGCGCGAACTCTGGAAACGCTACGGCAGTATGGAGGCGGTGCGCGGCCTCAACCTGCGCGTGGCGCCCGGCCGGATTACCGGATTTCTGGGCCGCAACGGCGCCGGCAAGAGCAGCACCATCAAGATGCTGCTCGGCATGATGCGCCCCACTTCCGGCGATGGTACCGTGCTTGGCATGCGGTTCTGCGATACGCACGAAAGCGTAGAACTGCGCCGCCGGGTGGCCTACGTCAGCGAGGATAAGCGCCTGTACGGCTACATGACCGTGCAGCAGATCATCGACTTCACCAAGTCCTTCTTCCCGGACTGGCGGCCCGAGGTCGCCGACCGCCTGCTGCGCGAGTACGAACTGCCGCGGGCCAGGAAGATCAAGGCGCTCTCCAAGGGAATGCGCACCAAGCTCGCGCTCCTGCTCGCGCTCGCGCGGCGTCCCGAACTGCTCATCCTTGACGAGCCCAGTGAGGGCCTGGACCCAGTCGGCATCGAGCAACTCCTGCACGCGCTGATCGCGCAGTCGGCCGAGGGGACCGCGGTGTTCTTCAGTTCGCACCAGATCTCCGAGGTGGAGCGCATCGCGGACCAGGTCTGCATGCTCGAACAGGGACAATTGGTGCTGGACGTTTCGCTCGACGATATGCGCGAGCGCTATCGCCAGATCGACTGCATCTTCCCCAGCCTGCCCGAGCAGCGCGAATTTCAACTGGCGGGCGTGGAGAGCATCCGCGCCAAGGGCCTGCAGCTGAGCGTCCTCACCAGCGGTAATGCCGACGCGATCGTGGAGCGCGCCCGCGATTTTCACGCGAGTTCCATCCAGGTGGCCCCGGTGGGCTTGCGCGAGATGTTTCTCGATAAGGTCAAGGTGATCTGAAATGCTCTGGTACAAAGCCTGGCTGGAAACACGGTCGCGATTCCTAATCTGCCTGCTGGGAATGGTCATCCTGTGTTCGTTCATTGTCTATCACGGTGACAAGGAAGCCATGCCCTACACGAAGTTGAATTACTACTACTTCGTGCTGCGCAGCGGCCACGCCATGCTCTCCATGATGTGGGTTACCGCGGTGACCCTGCTGCTGATGGGCGGAATCCTGCGCGAGAAGGCGGTAGGCACGGCCACCTTCACGCTGGCACTGCCGGTGAGCAGGGCACGCCTGATGCGCGTCCGTATTGGCATGGGCCTGTTGCAGGCGGCGGCGCTTGCGGTGATCCCGAGCGCCGCGATGTGGATCACCGCGATCACCACGGGCAAGGTGAATGACGCCAGGCAGCCGGCCTTTTACCTGGCGCTCCTGCTGGGCGGAGGCCTGGTCTTTTTCAGCATGGCCCTGTTGACCTCTTCCCTGGTGGAGGGCGAATACACCGCTCCGGTGGTGAGTTTCGGAGTCATGCTGGCCATGACGGTGGTGCTCGGCGAAGGCGGTCTCCGTGAATCCAGCCCTTTCGGCTTCATCAACGGCCTGCCGTATTACGACCGGTATTCGGGGCTGCTCACGGGAGCCATCCCCTGGGGCCACATCGCGATCTACTGCGCTGTGTCCACCCTCCTGGTCACCATCTCCATGGTGGTCATCGCCCGCCGCGAATTCTAAGCCCAGTGGGACAGGCCTCCCCGCCTGTCCATCTAATCTGCCTTTCCCTCACTCGTCACGTAGCGCCGTGATCGGATCGATCGGGAAGCCATCGCACAGCTGAGCGCGAATGCGCTCAACAGCCCGGCGCGGATTCCCGCAGGGCTTGCGTGGCCCGGTGGCGCGTTGTAACGTAATGCTTCAACCTATGAACAGCAGACGCGGATTCTTACTGGGAGCGGGCGCGGCCATTTTAACAGCGCGCCGGGGCGTATCGTGGGCGGCGACCGAGCAGCGCGTGTCGATCGACCTCGCGAAAGAGACCGGCGCCATCCGCCCGGAGCTTCACGGGCATTTCGCGGAGCATCTGGGAAGCTGCATCTACGGCGGCCTGTGGGTTGGCAAAAACTCGAAAATCCCCAACATCAACGGCCATCGCAAGCAGGCCATCGACTATCTCAAAGGGCTCGTCCCCGTACTGCGCTGGCCCGGCGGCTGCTTCGCCGACGACTACCACTGGCGCGACGGCATCGGTCCCGCGGCCAAGCGTCCCAAGGGCGTGAACATCACCTGGGGCATGTACACCGAGGACAACAGCTTCGGCACGCACGAGTTCATGGAGCTCTGCCGCCTGATCGACGCCGCGCCCTACCTGGCCGGGAACGTGGGCAGCGGCACCCCGGAGGAACTGCGCAACTGGATGGAATATTGCAACTACCCTAAGGGCAGTTCGCTCTCCGACGAGCGCGCCGCCAACGGCTCGCCCGAGCCCTTCAACGTGAAGTACTGGGGCGTGGGCAATGAGAACTGGGGCTGCGGCGGCAACATGAGCGGCGACGAATACGCCACGCAGTACCGGCGCTTCGCGAATTACCTGCGGCCCTTCGGCGGCACGCCGCCTTTCCTGATCGCCTGCGGCCCCAACGGCAACGACAAGACGTGGACGCAGAAGTTCTGGGGCAACATGCGCGGCGGTCGCCCAGCCGGCTTCGCGATGCATTTCTACTCCAACGGCCGCCGCAATACCGCGACGCACTTCACCGTGGAGAACATGCGCGAGCAACTGGCGACCTTCCCAAATATCGAGACCGCCATCATCGAGCAGCGCGCGCTGATCGATACGCTCGCGCCGCCCACCGCGCGGCAGGGCCCGGTGGGCCTGCTGCTCGACGAATGGGGCGTGTGGGACCAGATGGACCCGGCGGAGGAGAAGAAATACGGGCGTCTCTTCCAACAGATCACGATGCGCTCCGCCGTGGCTGCCGCGCTGGGACTCAACATCATCCACCGCCAGGCCGGCAAGCTGGTGATGACCAACATCGCGCAGATGGTGAATGTGCTCCACGCGCTGCTGCTCACCGAAGAAGACAAGTGCGTGCGCACCACCACGTACTACGTCTACGAGTTCACCAAGGCGCACCTGGGACAGACCAGCCTGCAGACCGAATCCGGCGAGCCGGGCGCAATGGAGCTTTCGATGTCCGCCTCGCGCAAGGAGAAGGACCTCACCATCACGCTGGTGAATCCCAAGCCCGATACGACCATTAACGTGAACTGCGCCCTGGCCGGGGCCAGCGCCACAGGCGCGACTGGCCGCATTCTCCAGGACAACGATCTGAACGCCGCCAACACGTTCACCGACCCGAATCGCGTGGTGCCCAAGTCGTTAAAGGTCACCGCGCAAGGCGGCACCGTGACGGTAGAGTTACCCCCGCTTTCGGTCGCAACGATTCAGGTGAAATTGAGCTAGTGTCGCACGCTAGGCGGAGCCGGTATCAGGGACTATATCGCCGCCGGTGGAGCCGTCGGATACCAGGCCAGGGATCGGGTTGCCCGCGGCGTCGAGGAGTTCGCACTTATAGCCGGTGATGACCTGGTTAGGCGTCGTGGGAATCCCGGGACGCACGGTCAACACCAACTCCTGGTCATTCGGCTGGCCGGCCGCGTGTTCCAGTACGCCCGGCGAAAAATGCTCCGCATCGTGCAGCGTGATTCTCAGTCTGCAGCCCGGGACCTGTGCCCTGGTACCGGGACCAATCTGGAAATGAACGGTGTCATTGGCGGCGACTTTGACCTTCCTCGGGACAGGCCCGAAGGCGGCGGAATTCTGATAGTGCAGAACGACAGGACGAGGTTGAGGCATCGGTGATATTTCCTTTCAGGGTTTTTGAAACAACTGTTGAAACCGGGGATCCTTACGCAGTTCGATCAGGTCGGGCACGCGGGCCAACCCTTCCAGCACAGATCGAGGAGCTTTTTGCAGAAGGTCGAGCGCCTTCTCCCGCTGGTTGAGAACTTCGAAGGTCTGGACGGCATTCGCGATTCCGGTGACGTCGCTGCTATCCATAGCGAGCGCCTGGGATAACTCATACGATGCGCGATGAGTCTCGCCCAAGCGGGCCGAGAGCAAGGCCAGGCGGGCGCGCGCATCCACGGAGCGGGGATTGGTGGTGACATCCTCCTCGGCCTGGGCGCGGGCTGCACGATATTCGTTCGCAGCGTCTTTCGGACGGGAAAGGTGCCGGTAGGCATCGCCGAGATTGCGATGCATGGCGGCGGTAGGCGTGCTCTGTTTGGCGCTTTCCTGAAAGAGGCGGAGCGCATCGGCGTAGCGTTCCTGCTCGTAATACAGGGCGCCAAGGTTGAGCAGCGAACGGCTCGAGCGGCCGAGCGAGAGGGCCTTCAAGAGCGATTGTTCCGCTTCCGCGTAGCGCCCCTGCTGTTTCAGCGCGAGTCCGAGGTTCAAGTGTCCGGCTGAGACCCCGTCCGCCAGCGCGATCATCTTGCGGTCCATCTCTTCGGCCTGCCGGTACTGGCCGCGCGCGAAGTAGTAGTTGCCGAAGAAAAAATACGGCAGGTAGCCGCCGGGTTCGGCGTCGATGGCCTTGCGGTAGGTACTGACCGCGTCCGCGTCGCGCCCGGCGAGCTGATACGTTTGGGCGAACGCGCGCCACACCGAGGGATTTCCGGGATCGAGCGTGGCGGCGCGGGTGAGTGAGGCAATGGACTGCTCATAGCGGCCGCTCAACTGATCGACCTGTCCGGACGCGACCAGAACCTGCACCGAATCGGGATTGATGCCGGCGGCTTTGGCGGTGGTTGCGGCGGCTTCGTCCAGCCATTGGCGTCCATCGCCATTGCGAAATCTCTGGATTTGCGCGCGTGCCAGAACGGCAAGCGGCAAAGCAGAACGGGGATCGAGCGCGACCGCGCGTTGCAGGGAAGCGATGGCGTCACCGGCCTTCCGCGGGTCCTGGAGTAAGAGATTCAAACCGCGGACGTAATCCGGGTAGGCGGTGTCGGCGACCGATTCCCGCGGAGAGCGCGATTTCAGGTTTAGTCCCCCGGTAACGGTCCCGATCAGGGCCTTGGCGAGCGCCGCGGTATCGCCCGCGGGATACGCTGACTTGAGCACACGCAGGGAGTTGCCGGATTCCAGGTCCACGAGTTCCGCCTGGGCGGCCATCTGGTTTCCAGCCCCGCTGAGCTGGGTCTTCAGTACGTGAGTGGCGCCGAGAATGCTGCGCGCCTTCTCGGGCGTATCGACCTGGTTCTGACGGGCCTCGAGAGGCGTGATCACGGTGAAGTTGCGGCGCGCGCCGGAGAGGCGCTCGGCGATTTCGGGCGCGACGGCGGAGACGTCGGCGCCGGAATAGTGGTCGAACGTAAAGGGGAGAACTGCCAGGCGCACAGTGGGGCCGCGCGGGGGCTCGCGCCATTGCCAGTAGCCAAGACCCGCGGCGCACCAGGAGAGCGGCGGCAGCAGTCCACTTCAAGGCGGTACGACGCGGCTGGAGCAGCTCTGCGATGGCGTCGGCGGAGGAGAAGCGACGTGCGGGAACGGGCGCCAGGCACTTGGCGATCGACCGGCTTCCAGGGACGCGGCAATTCGTCCAGGCGCCGCCGCCAATCCTTCTCCACGAAGTTGTAGGTCATGGTGACCGTGGTGCCATCGGGCGTCGCGGAGCGCGGCGGCGAAGATTTCTGGCGCGAACCGGCCGTGGCGGTAACCGTCCACGCCGGCGTGCGGCCGGCGAGCATCGCGTGGAAGAGAATGCCGAACGCGTAAAGATCGGATGCGATCGAGGCGCGCTCGCCGAGCAGCAACTCGGGCGCCATGTAATCGCGGGTCCCGCCGCGTGGGCTCACCACGCGGCTGCCATCGGGAGCCGCGACTTTGGCGAGTCCGAAATCGGTGATCACCGCGCGAATGCCGCCGGCGGGCGTCTTGGACAGGATGATGTTACCGGGCTTGAGGTCGCCATGGATTACACCCTGGCGGTGCGCCTGTGCCAGTCCGGCGCAGATCTGGCGGGCGATCGCGGTCGCCTCATCCGGCTTCAAAGGACCCAGGCGCTTGAGCCGCGCGGAAAGTGTCTCGCCCTCGACGAACTCCATCGACAGGAAGTCCATTTCTCCGGCGGGCGTAGCGGCTGTGTGCAGGTCGTGAACCTTGCAGACGTTGAAGTGGCTGACCTCGCGGGCGAGACGCGCCTCCGGAGGCAGGCTCATCTGGTGGCCGGGTTTGGCGCACTTAATGGCAACGCGCCGGTCGAGTGTCTGGTCGATGGCCTCGTAAACCATCCCCATGCCGCCTTCCCCTAATGAGCGAACGATGCGAAAGCGATTGGCGAGCACGGTTCCCGGAGCGAACGCCTCGAAGGCGACCTGCGGTCCGGCGGACTCACCGGCAGTTTCGGTCTGCGATAGCCGGCGCACGCAGTCGGAGACATCCTCGAGCAGCAACAGATCGCCGCCGCACACGGAACGCAGGAACTCTTCGCGCGCGCCCGGAGGCTGAGCCAGAATCGACTCGGCCAGCGCCATCACCCTTTCCTCGCGTTCGTCCCCGGAAAGCATAACTCTGATTCCCTTTACCCAACGATGCCGTTGGGTATTGATTGTATCGTGACCGCTGGGGTACGGGAGGTAACTATTCGAACAGCGCGTCGATGGCATTGCCCTTGCCATCCTTGGTGACGTAGACCGGCCGCTTTTCGACGAGGAATGAATGGTCCGGCGCAATGCCGAGTGCGCGGTAGATGGTGGCGTGCAGGTCCTCCACGGGCACCGGATTTTCAATCGTGGTGCAGGGCCGCTCCTCCGCCGTCTTGCCGTAGAGGAAACCCTTTTTGACGCCGCCGCCGAATAGCAGCACCGAGCCGGCCGCGGTGAAGTGGCGGTGCATGCCATAGTGCTTGGGCTCGCTCATCACGTCGGGAGTCTTGGCCTGGTCCTTCACTTCCTTGCCGACTTTGCCCTCCGTGATTGCGTCGCGCCCGAATTCACTGGCGAGCACCACCAGAGTACGGTCGAGCAGCCCGCGCTCTTCGAGGTCGAGGATCAACTGCGCCACCGGAGCATCGATCTGCTCCTTCATCACGCGCGCACGCTCGTGGCCATTCTCGTGGGAATCCCAATAGCGGAAGGGAATGTATTCACTCGTGACCTCGACGTAGCGCGCACCCGCTTCGATCAACCGTCGCGCCAGCAGGCAGCCCTGCCCGAAACGCCCGTTGTTGTACACGTCGAAACTCTTGCGCGGCTCGAGCGCGAGGTCGAAAGCCTTGGCGGAGGGCGAGGTGAGCAGCCGGTCGGCCGCGTCCATGGAGCGCATCAGCGATTCGCGCTGGAAATCGCCGGCGTACTGATACACGGGCTCGCGCGCCAGCAGCGCCTCGTACAACTTGCGCCGGCCGGCGAATCGCTGCGGGCCGAGTTCGGCGGGCGGACGCACAGCCGACGCGGCATCCTGCGGATCCATGATCAGGAACGGACCGAATTCGGAGCCCAGGAATCCCGCGGTGTGAAAACTTTTGAGCGCGGGACTCTCGGCGCCGATCTCCAGATCCTGCCCGATTGCGACGAAGGGCGGCACCGTCGCGTTGCGCGGCCCCAGCGTCTTCGCAATCACCGCGCCGAGGTGCGGCATCGCGACCGTCTGCGGCGGGATGTATCCCGTATGCCAGTGGTATTGATGCCGCGAGTGGAGAATGAAGCCGAGGTCGGCCGCCTGGAAGGTGCGGATCACGGCGCCGCGATCGATGACTTTGCCAATGCGCTCGAGGCCCTGCGAAAACTTGATCTGGTCCACCGCCGTATCGATCTGCGGAAAGGTGCTGAGAACTTGCTCGGTACGAACCCCCGGCGCAAACGGTGTGTAGCGCTTGGGGTCGAAGGTCTCGGTCTGCGCCATGCCGCCGGCCATCCAGATCACGATCACCGCATCCGCCGTGGCAGCCGGCGCGGCCGCGCGGACCACGCCGGGTTCGCGGCCCACCAGTGCGGCCAGCGTAGCGCCGGCCGTGGCCCCCATGAAGCCCCTGCGTGAGACCCGCGACGAAATCAGACGTTCTTCGGAAGTAGACATTGGTTTATCGAATCAATTGAAATTCCGGCTTCATCAGCACCGCCCAAAGCAGGTCCGCAAGACCCTCGGGACGCATGACATTGCCCGCGGCCTCGCGTTCGCCGTTAGACGGAGCGCGTCCGAGCGCATACCAAAACACACGGTCAACGGCTTCGCCGGAGGTCTTCACCGGCCTCAGACCGGGCACGGGTGACTCGGGCTCCACGTGCGTGAGCCGGTCCATGGTTGGTTCATCCAGGAAAATAAAGAACCGGGTGCGCGGATTAATGTCGGAAGTGATTTCGCGGTTCTCGATTCCGACCATGCCGCGCAGCCGCGTGAAGCCCCGGCCCGCGATATCGTAGACCAGCCGTGACGGCGTCTTCACCCGCACGCCGTCGCCGCGAAAGCCGTTGAGCTCGACAGGCCCTTCGCCAGGCCGTGTGCCGCTTGAATCAACCGGGGTAAGCGAGGAAAGCGGAGTCGCACCGCGACGGCCGTAGAGCTCGACCTTGGCCCACGCGGCCTCGACTTTCTCCGGAGAGTACGAACCGGTGTCCTGCACCAGCAGCCACAGGCGGCTCGCCTGCGAGATATCGATATCGAAGGCCGGCGGCACCGGAAGACGCCCCCCGATGGGCTTATCGAAAACACTGACCGGCTCGGGCGGAAGCACGCCGAGCATCTTACGTGCGCCGCGCATCAGCCAGTGCGTGAGCGTCTCCCCGTTGACCAGTTCGAGCGCCTGTAGCGTGGTGGCCTGATTATCGCGCGTGCCATAGACCTGATCGCGAATCGGCCGCCCCAATGCACGCGTCAGCGGATTGGCGGCAAGGTGCCAGTCGCGCGAATAGACCCCGGGTGGTGGCGTCAGCGGCGGCGAACCGGGGGGCGCTGGCGGGGCGGGGGGCTGGTAGACGCGCCAATCCCCCGTGATCGCGCCGATCGCATCGGCGAACTGCTCGGCCGTCAGCCGGCGAAGCTCGGGGCCGCGGAACACGTAGTTGCTGGAGCCGGCCGCAACCGCCGGCAATTGGTAGGCCCGCGAATTGAGAATCGTCGCGATCAGGCGCTTGATGTCGTACCCGTGGCTAGCGAAATCCGCAGCCAGCCAGTCCAGCAGCTCGGGACTCCACGGCTCGCCATCCATCTCGTCCGGGTTCTCCACGATGCCGCGGCCAAACAGGCGGTGCCAGATACGATTGACGAGCGTGCGCGGCAGGCGGCCATTGCGCGGATCGGTGAAGATCGCGGCAGCGGCGGCGCGGCGGTCGGCCTCGGAGTTCGATGCCGGTGTGTGGTCGATCTCGGGGAAGAGAAAGCCGGGCTCGGCGTACTCGTTCTGGGCCACGTCGCAGCGGTAGAGTTGCAACTTCTCCTCCGGCGAGAAGTAAGTGGCCAGCGCGTAGGCGTCCTTGAGCTTCCACTTACTGATGAAGCTATCGTGGCACGAGTTGCATTTCAGATTGATGCCGAGAAAAATCTGCGCTGTGTTCTGCGCCGCCTGCATGGCGGGCGTCTGGCTGGCATTGACCGCTCCGCGCCAGTTGACGCCGATCAGAAATCCCGCCGGGTCCGTTGGAGCCACCGGATTGAGCAGCTGCCGGACGAACTGGTCGTACGGGAGGTTCGCTTCCAGCGCGGAGAGCAGCCACGGCGAGATGCTCTTGCGCGAAGCCGTCTCGGAATAGTAGTTGACGCCTTCATCGTTGCGGAGCAGGTCGTTCCAGAAGGAAATCCAATTCTCCGCGTACGCGCGATTGGCGCCGAGCAGCGTCTCGATCAGCCGGCCGCGCTTGTCGGATCGCCGGTCGGCCAGAAATGCCTGGAGTTCGCCGGGCGCAGGGAGCAGGCCGGTGACGTCGAGATACACCCGGCGCGCGAAGACTGCGTCGGTCACGAGCTCAGGTTCGGCCACACCGTGCTTGCGAAGGGATTCGGCGACGAAGCGGTCGAGCGGTGATTGCCATGCGCCCCACGCAACGGCCGGAATGGCGGGGCTGGCCAGCGCGAGCGGCGCTTCCCATTTCGCTTTGGCCGGAGCGGACGCAGGCGTGGCGCGCGCGCCTCCGTCGATCCACGCGCTCAGCGTGGCGAGCTCGTCCGAGCTCAGCGGAGGAGCCCCCAGCGGCATGCGGGGAGCGTGCGTCCCATTGGTCCGTTGGATGATGAGGCTCGCGGCGCTATTCCCGGGCTTCACCGCGGCACCGCTGCGCCCGCCCTCGAGCAGGTCGGCATAAGTCGCAAGCGAGAACCCGCCGGACCGCTTCTCCTGGCTATGGCACACAAAGCACTTTGCCGCTAACAGCGGATGCACCTGCCGCTCATACTCCACCACGGGTTGGGCAATGGCGATGGTCGCAAGCAGGCCTAAGGCAAATCTCAACGGCATCCCCCTCGTTGTATTTTGACATGGTGGGATAGGCCTCCTGGCCTGTCCACTTGCTGCCGTAACTCTCGCGTGCACGAGTGGCACTCCAGCTTGCGGCCCGCCTTTCACCCCTCCCTCACGTGGTACCCTGCGGGCGTGAAGCGATATTTCCTGATTCTTGCCTGCACCAGCGCCGCATTCTGGGGACAGGATCGTCCGCTCGCATCCCTGCCCTACACGCCCAGTCTGGAACCGAAGTTTATCGACCGCGCGGTTGACCCTTGCGTCGATTTCTTCCGGTTCTCCTGCGGAAAATGGAATCAACTCAACCCCATGCCGCCCGACCAGTCCGGCTGGAGCGTCTACCAGAAGCTGGCGCAGGAAAATCAGCAGTTCCTCTGGGGAGTCCTGGAGCAGGCCGCCAAGGGCGGCGCCGCGCGCCCCGCGAACGAGCAGAAGATCGGCGATTTCTTCGGCGCCTGCATGGCCGAGGCCGCGGTGGAGCGTGCCGGAGCCGCGCCGCTTAAGGCCGACCTCGATGCCATCGCGGCGCTGACCGACCTGAAAGATCTCCCCGCCGCGCTGGGCCGCCTCCACCTCCGCTCCGCGCGCAGCAATGCCCTCTTCGGCTTCGGCTCCTCGCAGGACTTCGCCGATTCCGAACGCGAAATCGCCTTCGCGTCCGCCGGCGGCCTCGGCCTGCCGGACCGCGACTATTACACCAAGGACGATCCCAAGTCTGTAGAAACGCGCGCCAAGTACGTGGAGCACGTGGCCCGCATGTTTGAACTGCTCGGCGACAACTCCGCTACCGCGAAGAAGAACGCAGCCACCGTCATGGAGATCGAAACGGCCCTCGCCAAAGCCAGCCTGACGGCGGTGGACCTGCGTGATCCGTACAAACAGTTTCACAAGGTGACGCGCGCGAAGCTCCAGGATATGACACCCTCGTTCGCCTGGGAGGCCTACTGGAAGGCGAGCGGCCTGCAGGCCCCTTCGATCGTCAACGTCACCGAGCCGGTCTTTTACGCCGAGGTGGAAAAGCAGCTTAAGGCGCGGCCGCTCGCGGACTGGAAAACCTACCTGCGCTGGCATGCCGCCCACAATCGCGCACCGTACCTCTCCGCCGCATTTGTGAAAGAGGATTTCGATTTCTTCAGCCGCCACCTCCGCGGCACCAAGGAAATGCCGCCGCGCTGGAAGAAGTGCGTCCGGCTGGTGGACCATAACCTGGGCGAGGCGCTGGGGCAGGTGTTCGTCGAAAAGACCTTCACCGGCGACGTTAAAGGCGAGGCGCTCGCCATGGTGAAGGAGATCGAGAAGGCCATGGAGGCCGACCTGAAACAGCTTCCGTGGATGGGCGATGCCACGCGCAAGCGCGCATTGGAAAAGCTGCACGCCATGGTGAACAAGATCGGCTATCCCGACCGCTGGCGCGACTACAGCACCCTATCGATCGTGCCCGACGATTTCGCAGGCAACGTGCAGCGCGCCATCGAATTCGAATCGCGTCGCCAGTTGGCCAAGATCGGCAAACCCGTGGACCGCAAGGAGTGGTTCATGACTCCGCCGACCGTGGATGCCTATTACAACCCGCAGACCAACGACATGAATTTCCCGGCCGGTGTGCTGCAGCCGCCACTTTTCGACCCGAAGATGGACGACGCTCCGAATTACGGCAATACCGGCGGCACTATCGGCCACGAGTTGACGCACGGCTTCGACGACGAAGGCCGGCAGTTCGACGCGAAGGGCAATCTGAAGGACTGGTGGACGAAAAAAGACGCCGCCGAGTTCATCAAGCGCGCCGACTGCATCAGCGATCAGTATTCGCAGTACACCGTGGTGGATGAAGTCAAGATCAACGGCAAGCTCACCATGGGCGAAGACGTCGCCGACCTCGGCGGCCTGATCCTCGCCTACAACGCCTGGAAGAGCGCGACCGCGGGAAAGAAGCTGGAGCCAATCGACGGCTTCACACCCGAGCAGCGCTTCTTCATCGGCTTCGCGCAGTGGGATTGCGGCGAGCAGCGGCCCGAGAGCAAACGCGCCAATGCCATCAACGATCCGCATTCGCCCCAGGAATATCGCATCAACGGTGTGGCCAGCAATATGCCGGAGTTCGCCAGGGCCTTCTCCTGCAAGGCAGGCCAGCCGATGGTGCGCAAGAACGTGTGCCGGGTCTGGTAAACGAAAATGCAAATTGGAAACAACGTGACGCGGCGCGGCTTTTTGCTGGCCGCCGGGGCAAGTCCGCTGCTGCGCGGGCAAGCCCTATTGAGAAGCTACGTGGAGCGCGAAATGGATCGGCGTTCCCAAGACGGCCTCCACCGAGTACGGCGTCTATCACTTCCGCAAAACCTTCGAACTCGCGTCTCGGCCGGAGCGCTTCGTGGTGCATGCGAGCGGCGACAATCGCTACCAGTTGTATGTGAACGGCCAGCGCGTCGCGTGGGGTCCCGCTCGCGGCGACCTCTTCCACTGGCGCTATGAGACGGTCGAAATCACCGGCTTTCTGCGCGCCGGCCGCAACGTGGTCGCGGCGGTGGTTTGGAACTTTGGCGAGCACGCGCCCGAAGCGCAGATCACTCTGCAGACGGCATTCCTGCTGCAGGGCGATACCGCGGCCGAGCGCATCGTTGACACCGGCGCGTCCTGGAAATGCGCGCGCGACGAATCCTACTCGCCCGCCGTCACCACCAGCGGCGACGTACGCGGATATTACGTGGCCGGCCCCGGCGACCGCATTCGCGCCGACCAGCATCCGTGGGGTTGGTCCGCGCTGGAGTTCGACGATGCGCAGTGGCCCGCGGCAGTCGTGATCGCGCCGGCGGCGGGACGGGAAGCGCGCGACGTCCATACCCGTTGGATGCTGGTGCCGCGCACCATCCCGATGATGGAGGAGAAGGTCGAGCGGCCCATGGTGGCGCGATCGGCGCAGGGAATCGAATGGAGCGGAAAAGGCACCGTGGCCGCGGGCTCTAAATCCACGGTGCTGCTCGACCAAACCTACCTGACCACCGCCTTTCCCGAACTAACCGTGTCCGGCGGCAAGGGCGCGGTGGTGCGCCTCCGCTACGCCGAGGCGCTCTTCACCAACTCGCGCGAGAAGGGTAATCGCAATGAGATCGAGGGCAAGAACTTCATCGGCAACTACGACGAGTTCACGCTCGATGGCGGCGCGCACCGCGTATTCCGTCCGCTCTGGTGGCGCACCTATCGCTATCTGCAGATCGAGATCGAGGCCAAGGACGAACCGGTCACGATCGACGCGCTGCGCGGGACCAACGTCGGCTACCCGTTCGTGCGCCGCGCGAAATTCGACGCCGGCCAACCGGAGTTGAACCGGATTCTCGACGTAGGCTGGCACACTGCCCGCCTCTGCGCGCACGAAACCTATATGGATTGCCCGTACTACGAGCAGTTGCAGTATGCGGGCGACACGCGCATTCAATGCCTGGTCTCGCTCTTTCAGAGCGGCGATGCGCGTCTGATGCGCAATGCGATCGATCTGCTCAACGATTCGCGCCAAAGCGATGGCTGCACCATGAGCCGCTATCCGACGCGCCTGGAGCAATACATCCCGGGCTTCGCGCTGTGGTGGATCGGCATGGTGCACGACTACTTCTGGTACGTCGACGACGCCGCGTTCGTCAAGCGCATGCTGCCCGGCGTGCGTAGCGTGCTGGCATTCTTCGAAGGCTATCAGAAGGAGAACGGCTCGCTCGCTTCCCTGCCCTGGTGGCGGTATTTCGATTGGGTGCCCGAGTGGCCGAACGGCGATGCGCCGCAGGAGGCCGATGGCGGCGCCGCGCTCTTCGATCTGCAACTCCTCATGGCCTACCGGTGGGCAGCCGCGCTCGAAAAGGCGCACGGCATCGCAGAGCTTGCCGGGGTCTACACAGAGCGCGAGCACCAGTTGCGCGAGACCGTGCGAACGCTCTACTGGGATGCCGGCCGCCAGCTGTTCGCCGATACTCCGGCGAAGCAGAAATTCTCGCAGCACACCAACACGCTCGCCGTGCTGGCCAACGTGGTCGAGGGCTCCGAGGCGCGCGACCTGATGCTGCGCGCTCTGGCCGCTTCGGGCCTCGCGAAGGGAGAGATGTATTTCAAGTTCTACATCCACCAGGCGCTGGCCAAGGTCGGCGAGGGCAATCGCTATCTCGATTTGCTCGACGATTGGCGCGGTATGCTCGCTATCGGCCTGACGACCTTCGCCGAAGTGGTGGACCGCCCCGGCCACCCATCGAGATCCGACTGCCACGCCTGGAGCGCCAGCCCCGATGTTGAAATGTTGCGGACCGTGCTCGGCGTTGATTCCGCCGCTCCCGGCTTCTCACGCGTGCTCGTGATGCCGCACCTGGGCAAACTGGCCTACGTGGATGGCAGCGTGCCGACGCCGCGCGGTGCCGTGGACGTCCGCGTGGAATCCACCGGCAGTGTCAGCGTGACCACCCCGGTGGATGGCACGTTTGTCTGGCGCGGAACCCGCCGCGATCTGAAGGCGGGGTCGAACGCGTTTCGCGTGTAGGACAGCCTCCGGCCTGTCCCCACCGCGCCTATATCGGTTCAGCCGGCACCGGCTGGTTAGACGCATACGTAACCGCGGAAGTCGAGCCGAGCCATTCTTCAGCCTCTTGTCGCGTACGGAAAGGCTGAACTGCGCATATACCTTCGAGCAGAATTGCGAGCATCCGAATCATGCCGTACGAGACATCGTTCCCGACAATGATGGCAGTTGGACCAAGTACCCGCGTCTCGGAGTAGCCTCGTAGAATTTCGACGATCGTACGTACATCGGAAGCGGAGAACGCAGGCGTCGCACGCGAAGCATCTATGAGCTCGCGATAAACCAGGCCGTTGTCTCGGAGTTCGTCACTCAGGTGTTTACGAATGTCTTCCATTCCGATTGGGCCATAGGCGATCGCGCATGTCTCGCGCTCTTCGTGATTCACCACGTGTGTCACAGGCATTTCGGTTTCTTCATCGATACGGTTCCGATTAGACCATTACCCACGCTCAACAGCAAGGAGCGGCAAGAGCGGCAAGGGCTAACCATTTTCTTCCGTGATGGGCGGGCCGCGCTGAACGGCCCGCCCGTCACACCACCACCTTCTTCCACGTGCCGCGCCGAAAGAGAATCACGCTCACGATGGCGAGCACGCTCTCGGCTCCGCAGATCGCAAGATAGACGCCCTTCGGACCGAGTTTGCCGCTCAGATACCAGGCCAGCGGAATCTGCAGCATCCAATAGCAGCCGAAGTTGATCAAGGTCGGCGTGGCCGTATCGCCCGCGCCGTTAAAGGATTGCTCCATGATCATGCCCCATGCGTAGAACGGGTAGCCGAGGCTCACGAGTTGCAGGCACCCGACCGCGAACGGCACCACTCCCGGGCTGGGATTGAACAGCGCCACCAGCCGGTGCGCGCCGGCCACGAACAGGATGCCGACAATCGAGAGGAACGTCATGTTGTAAAGCCCGGCGAGCCAGACCGCGCGCTCGCTGCGGTCCGGCCGGTTGGCCCCGAGGTTCTGCCCGACCAGCGTAGCCGCCGCCGAGCAGATGCCCCAGGACGGCATGAGCGCGAACAGGATGATGCGGATCGCGAGCGAATAGCCCGCGACCGCGTCGCTGCCGAAGCCCGCGTTGATGCGCGCCAGGCTCAGCCAGCTTGCGGTGGTGATGAAGTATTGCACCATCGCGGTGCGTGCCACTCCGAACAGACGGCGCAGCACGGGCCAGTCGATGCGCAGGTGGCGCCGCGCAATCGCGACGCGGGCGCGCCCGCTCCCCAGCACGTAGAGTTGATACAGCACGCCGAGGCTGCGCCCGGTGGTGGTGGCGACCGCCGCCCCCGTGACACCGAGTTTCGGAAATGGCCCGAGCCCGTAGATGAAGCACGGATCGAGCGCCATGTTGATCAGGTTCGCCATCCACAGCGTCCGCATCGCGACCGCGGCGTCGCCCGAACCCCGAAAAATTCCGTTGATGAGGAAGAGCATCACGATCGCCATGTTCCCGCCGAGAATGATCCGCGCGTAGGCGCTACCCGCGGCGATCACGGACGGCGTAGCGTGCATGAACGCGAGCAGGTGCGGGGCCAACAGGTAGCCCGCGATGCCCAGCGGAATAGCCAGCGCTACGCCGCTGCCGATCGCCTGGACGGCGGCGACGGACGCGCCTTCGGGGTCGTGCTCGCCGATGCGGCGCGCGATCGTGGCGGTCGCCGCCATGGCCAGTCCCATGGCGATCGCGAAGACCAGCACGATGACGGCTTCCGTGAGTCCCACGGCCGCCATCGAATCGGCGCCCAGACGCGCCACCCAGAAGGCGTCCACCACGCCGAACGTGGATTCCATCACCATTTCGAGAATCGTCGGGATCGCGAGGAGCGCAATTCCGCGGGTCAGGCTACCCTGGGTAAAATCCTGAGAGGTGCCGGATATCGCTTCGCGCAGGAGCCGCCAATTGCGATGCGTACGGCGCTGAGACTGCGTGGTCGTCTGCATATACTTCTCCGGGGCTAACCAACTATGGGGTTGAAAATTTGCGACTCAGGAATTGAGACGCGGTGTCCGCGAGGTGGGTGTCAGCGGCAATCGCTGACAAACGGACGAATTGGAACGAGGATCTTCATCGGAGACTACTTCGAGGCAATACTACCACATTCGGCCCACAATTTTGCCAACGGATTTCAGGTTCGCGGCGTCTTACGGTACAAATGCGGACGGTGCACGTTCTCCTTTGTGCAAGCCTCGCCGCCTGCGCCTTCGGGCAGCAGGCGGCCGAGGTACTGGAATTCGAAGCGGCCTCAGTCAAGCCGAATAAATCGGGAAGCAACCACTCGGAATCTCACGGCACGCCAGGCCAGCTGGTCGCGCTCAACATGAGTTTGCGCGCCTACATCTGCCGGGCGTACAACGTGAGGGACTACCAGGTCTCGGGACCGGACTGGATGGGCTCGGAGAAATTCGATATCGTCGCCAAGTACCCGCCGCACTCGGGCGATAGCCAGCCGGGCCCGCGGCTGCAGAAACTGCTGGCCGACCGCTTCAAGCTGGCGATTCACCGGGAGTCGAAAGAGTTTCCCGTCTACGCCCTCGTGGCCGCGAAAAACGGTCTCAAGATCAAGCCGGTGGAAGACAATGGCGATCACGGCTCCAACACCGAACGCGGAAAGTTCGTGGGCACCGGGATCACGATGGCGCGGTTCGCTGAATTCCTGGCGCGCAATATGGATCGCCCGGTGGTGGACCTGTCGGAGATCAAGGGCGTCTTCAACATCACGCTCGAGTGGACACCCGACGAAGCCGGCCAGGACACCGGGGGGCCAACCCTGCTAACCGCCCTCCAGCAGCAGTTGGGCTTAAGGCTCCAGCCGCAGAAAGCACCCATCGAGATGATCGTCGTCGATCACGCCGAACGAGTTCCCGTGGAGAACTAGAATCGCTCTCCGCCCCTATTGATCCTGCTTCTGATCTTGCTTCTTCTCGCCCGGACGCAGCAGCGTGGGAGGCTTGCGCTTGGGCTTCTCGTCTTCCGCCGCTTTTACCTCGTCGGCCTTCTTCTTGGCGTCCGCCGAGGCTTTCTGGCCTTCCTTCTCCACCGGAGTCATATCGGCCTCGACCGCTTTCTTCTGCTTTTCCAGCCGCTGCTCGACTTCCGAACCTCGCTTGCCGAGGTCCTCCTGTGCAAGATCCAGCGAGTCCGATGTGGTCTCGATCGCCTGCGTCAGCGCGAACTCGTAGCGCTCGATATCCTTGGGCCGCGACTCCTCGATCTGCTTTAACGCCGGCAGAAGTTGCTTCTCCACGTCCGCCACCGCGGACAGCCCGAGTTTGATATCCGCCTTCTGCGCCGCCGCCGCGTCGGCAACCGTGTCGATCGCGTCGAGGATCTTCGAGTATTCCTCCAGCGTGTCGTGGATCATGATGGAGCGGCCGGTCTTGTCCTTGGCGAGCAGGTTCTTGATCAGGTCCACGCGCAGTTTGGCAAACGATGCGTAGAGCTTCAGGCGAAGATTCGGTTCCTGCGCCTCCTTGATCTGGTCGATCTCGTCGGCCGACAGGAAATCGCGCCCCATCGCTCCCGTAGCGAAAGCCGCCGCCAGCAGCAGGCAGCACAGCTTCGGTTTCCAGGTCTTCATTTCTTCTTGCCCTCCATCAGCTCGATCAGCAGATCGTCGTGCACCTTCTGTGTACGAGCCTTGGCTTTATCCAGCAGGGGACGGTCCTCGAAGCCGAGGTCGTGCTGGAGCGTTTCCAGTTTCTTTAGTAAGTCGCGGGTAGCGATTTCGGCCTGCTTGAACCACTTCGGGCTGTTCCGCGGATTCTTGCCGGTGCTCTGCAAAGATTCCCAGGCCAGATCCACCGATTCTTCGATCTCTGTCGCGGCCGTCGTCAGCCCCGCGTTATCGCCCTGCTGATATGCTTCGCGCGCCGTCTTCAACGTGGCCACTGCATTGTCCAGCGCCAGCTTGGATCGCTTGCCCAGGTCGTGCTCGTTGAGCGCTGCCTTCAAATCGGCGCGCAGCATACCCCCGGGGGCCAGCGCCAGTGCCGCCAGCAATAGGATGGTTCTGCTTCTCGTCACCGTTTGTCCAACTCTCTCTGCAGAATACGCGCCCGCTGCCGCGCCTGAAATTCCTGGTCCGGATTCTTCCCCTGGCTCATGGCCAGAAAATGCTCGTAAGCTTCCTTAGCCGGCTTCACCTGGCGCAGCTTGTCCAGAATAATCGCACGCAGGAACCAGTTCCCCGCCGAGTTTTCCCCAAACTTCGCGGCCTGCTCGAAGGCCCCCAATGCCTGGGGCAGTTCGCCCGCCATGTATAGCATATCGCCGAGCTCGGTCCAGCTCTTGGGCTCGTCCGGCTTCAATTTCGTGGCCTCGTAAAACTGGCGCGCCGCGGCCGGAAACTGCCGCTTGTCGCGCAGTGCGCGCGCGTACATCATGCGCGTGTCGTAATCGGCGGGCGCGGCCGCCACGCACTGGTCCAGCAGCGGCAAGGCCTTATCCAGCTTGCGCGTGAATACGTAAGCTGCCGCCAGGGCGCTGCGATTGCCCGGGCTGGGATCCTTGCCGTAAGCCTCTTCCAGTCGCGGCACCGCATCCTCGAACTTGCGCTCTTCGAGCAGCAGCTCACCGAGGCGGGCCTGCGCGGCGCCATTTTCCGGAAACTCGCGATAAATTGCGACCGCCTCCGCGGTCTGCCCGCCCTTCTCATAAAGTCCGGCCAGTTGCAGCAGGTACTCGCGGTATTTTGGCTCCAGTTCGGCAGCCTTGCGGAAATAGGCCTCCGCATCGGCGATCTTGCCCTCCTGTACCAGCGCCCGCGCCATGCCCAACTGCGCGCCGGACGACTTCGCATCCAACCCGATCGCCAGTTTGTAGCTCTCCTCGGCCTTTCCGTAGTCGCCCGTCTGCAATTGAGATTCGGCCAGATAATAGCGCGGACGAAATTCCTGCGGCTTCTGCCGCACGGCATCTTCGAACAGCGGCAGCGCCTCGGCCGGATTCTGCTGGCGCAGCAGAACGATGCCGCCATTCAATTCGGCCTCGTACAAACCGGGCTTCAACTCCAGCGTCTTCCGATATTCGGCGGAGGCCTCCGCATCTTTATTCAGCAGCGTGTACGCCATCGCCAGGTTGAAATGCGCGAAATAATCCTTGGCATCAGCCGCAATCGCCTTCGTGAAAGCCTGGGCCGCGACATCGTACTTCCCCTCATCGAGAGCCTTCATGCCCTCGGAGGTGAAGTCAGCCTGGTAGAGCAGGAAAAATGCCGCGACGGCCCACATAGTTCAATTCTATCGCCGTATACGCGGCCCCGGCCGCAAAGACCGGTTACTTCTTTTCCTTGTCCTTGCCGCCCAGCGGAGTAATCGCTTCCGGCGTCTCCGACCCGAAACTCAGCGGTATGTCGATCAGCGCGGCGCGCTCTCCGGTTTCGTCCGTGACTTTCAATTTGTAATGGCGCGGAGGCGCATCGAACAGTACGTTGCCCTGTACGGATTCCCCGGCTCTGACCGTGCGCAGATAGCTCGCCCACTGCGGCACACCCGTGCCGTCGCTGAGTTCGTTGTAGACGGTCCCGCTATCGTCCTGAATCGTCATCGTGGGTACCACCACGTCGCCGCCTGCGCTGTTCATCGCCGCCAGGCGCACCAGGAAGAAACGCTGCTGCGGAATCCGCGCTTCAGCGCCTTCCCCCACCTGGGTCAACCACTGGGTCTCGAAAACCTGGTAATGGATGTGGTTGAGTTCGACCTTCTCCCCCATGGTGTACGTGCGCACCGGAAACGACCGCTCTCCGTCCCCGCATGAGGAGCAGAGGAAAACCGCCAACAGGGGCACCGTGAACAGATACTTACTATCGCGCAGCATGGCTAAACCATTGTGCCTACGCGCCTACGGTGTGTCAATACTCACCCTCAAACGAGCCGCAACCCTTCCAGGAAAGTCTCGCGTGCACGAAGGCCAGTTTGCGGTTCGCCGCCTTTGTGGGGCAGCCAATCCTGGCTGCAGCCGGCTTTCAGCCGGCTCGCCGTAGCAGGGAGCGATCACACGCATCAGTGGGGCTGGTATTCCTGCAGGAGGTGTTCGAACTTGGCGCGCTGCTGTTCGTTGAGAATCTGTTCCACGCGCGACCTGCTATCACTCAGCACCGTCCGGTAATACATCCAGCAATCGTTGAGCACGCTTTCCATTTGCTCCCGCTGCGTGGGGGTCAGGTTGAGTTCGCGCTGCATGCGGTCGAAATAGAGTGCCTTTCCAGCCGCGGTATCAAACGCTGGCTGATGCAGGCTTTTGTGCACGCCCAGATTCATCGCCACCGCGCCCGCCGCCGCCCCGCACAAAAAGACCAGCAGTAGCGTAATCGCACATACCGCCCGTGGATCCCATGCCCGGTTGAAGGTCACTTTCTCGATGAGATTAGGGCTCATAGGTCGTCATCGTGACCAGCATATTATCCTGTCCCCGCGCCGAATCAAAGGCCGGCGAATCCTGTTGCGCCATTACGGCGGCAGGCGAAAGACCGGTCGGATACTCGGTTTCGGTGGATACCAGGTAGCTGCCGAGAATTGCCAGCGTGATCAGCGATGCGAAAGCCAACCGGCGGCCAAACGCGAAATCCAGGGCGAAGAAACCGGCAAATGCGGGTACCGCATGCCGGTCGCCCACCTGACGCCTGACCTGAGCGTAGAAACCGGGTGCGGGTTCGATGGCTTCAGGGGCTTCCAAGACCCGAAAGTACTGTGAAATCTCCTGCATCGCCGCCACTTCTTCGCGGCACGGGCCGCAAGTACTCAGATGCGCCTCGACGTCCCGTTGAACCTCTGGCTTCAGCGTGCCGGCGAGGAATTCTTCGAGGCTATCCATTACTACAGCGTGCATAAGCTTCTTCCCTTAACAAACGAAATTACCACGCCAAAATGCCCGTTTGCGGATCTTTGGACAAATTTCGTCCGCCCACTTTCGGGAGCCCGGTACTGCCCTGCTGTTCAACCGGCGACCAGGCCCGGAGACCGGTCCAGGCGTTGAGCCGCCTTGACCAGCTTCTGCCTTGCGCGGAATAATTTTACCTTGATGGTGTTCTCGTTCATGCCGGTCTGGGCCGCGAGTTCCTCGACCGAGAACCCCTCAACTTCCTTCATCATCAGCAACATACGCTCCTCTTCCGAAACCCGGGTGAGGAGCTTGACCACATAATCGCGACGCGCCAGCGTAGCGTCGATCGGTACCTGCCGGTCGACGTTCGGTTCGGAATTCTCGACCCTCCGGACCTCGTCCTCGCTCATGTCGCTTTCATAAACCAGCTTGCGAACCTTGCGCTTGCGAAGATAGTCGAAACACTCGTTGACCGTGATTTTGTAGATCCAGGTAATCAGGGAGCTGCGGAAATCGAAGCTCTTGATGGAGAGGTAAACCTTCGCAAACACTTGCTGGGCAATGTCTTCCACGTCGTTGCGCTGGCGAACGATGCCGTGGATAATGGAAAACACCTTGGCCTGGTAGCGTTCCACGATTTCGCGAAAAGCCACTTCGTCGCCGGTCTGCGCGCGTTGAACTAAAGCACCTTCCGGGGTGTTTTGGTAGTCCACTCTGGATTTAGCCGCAACCTTACTACCGAACCCGGGAGCTGTGAGGACGCCGATCAGTGTTCCCATACAGCCCTAAAGACGTGTTGTTTATTTTCCGGGTTTCAGCGGATACACTTTGCACGATAGCACGCTACCCTGCCACCGCATAGATTGCGGAATTCACCGCTCAGGCTCATTTTTCCGCGACCGAATCCCACCCGTAGCCATCTAAATGGTTGAATGTGGAGCTCGCCGCCCATATCTGTATAATGGGTTGAGGCAACGCCCGAAAATTTCAGGAGTGAATTAACATGGTTCAAATTACCGATAGAGCGGTTGGCAAGGTTCGCGAGATCATGGCGTCGCAGGAGCCGGCTCCGGCAGGGCTGCGCATTGCGGTGGTCGGCGGCGGTTGTTCTGGCTTCAGCTACTCAATGGCCTTCGAGAACCAGCCCAATATCCTCGACAAGACATATACCTACGACGGGTTGAAGATCTTCGTCGATCAGGCCAGCCTTCTGTACCTCGATGGCGCCGAAGTGGATTACGTCGAGACGCTCGAAGGCTCCGGCTTCAAATTCAGCAACCCGCAAGTGAAATCCACCTGCGGCTGCGGAAGCTCCTTCCAGGTCTAACTTTGTTTTCCGTGGGACAGGCCTCCGGGCCTGTCCGCTAATTGCCTCAAATCTCCCCCTCGGCCCCCAACCCTCCCAAATTCAATCGAATCGTAGCCTTCTCCATCACCACGGTCGCAATTCCCCACAGCCCTCCTAACTCCGTGATTCTTCACCCCATCCCCGCATTTCTCCACAATCGCCTGTCGCGAATCTCTACGGCACCTCGCTGTAGTAAATCTCCACAGCCCCTATCCTGCTGATTACACGCCAGATATTACTCCAAATCCTGCCCTCGTTTGGCATCCCCCGTGCCCTTATAGAAAACGAAAGGCGGTAAACAAAATGACAGTCGCTCTCGTACTTCTCACCTTCCTGGTCTTCATCGTTCTGGATTACGCCCTCAACCGGCGCAAGGCCATTCGCACCGTCGCGGCGGAAGCCCCCAAGGCAGTCCCGGCCCATATGGGCGGCGACTATGTCGATGGTTTCCTCGTCCCCCAGAACGTCTCCTATCACTCCGGACACAGCTGGCTGATCCACGAACGCAAGAACGTCGTCCGCGTAGGCGCCGACGAATTCGCCGCCGCGCTCGCCGGCAAAATCGAAAAGATCGAACTCCCCAAGCCCGGCCAGTGGGTCCGCCAGGGCCAGAAAGCCATCTCCTTCTTCCGCGACGGCCAGAAGACCGAAATGGTCTGCCCCACCGAAGGCGAGGTCATGGAGATCAACACCGAAGTCCTCAACAACCCCGCCCTGCTCCGCCAGGATCCCTACGGCAAAGGCTGGCTGGTCAGCGTTCATGTGCCGGATGAGGAAAATACCTCCCGCAACCTGATTCCCAAGGCCTTGGTCGGAGAGTGGATGCGCGAAGCCGTGGAGCGCCTGTACTCCCGCCAGCCGGTCCTCGCCGGATCCGTTGCAGCCGATGGCGGACGCCCCGCCGAAGACCTTCTCGCCGCGCTGCCGGACCACGATTGGAAGGAAGTCACCGCCGAGTTCTTCCTGACCGTGTAGGTTTCTCTGTAAAGATTCCCTACACTTTGGCTTAGTTTTCTGTTAAAAAGGAATTGAAGGTCTTATTATGTCGAAGGCGATATTGTACGACAGTACCCTCTGCGTCGGATGCAGGGCCTGTGAAGGCGCCTGCGCCGAACGCTGGGGGATGCCGTACAACGATAAGATTGCCGCGGAAGAGACGATCTCGGCACACAAGCTCACCACCATCGAAACCCACGGTGAGCGCTTCAGCCGCCGGTTGTGCATGAATTGCCAACAACCGGCCTGCGCCAGTGTTTGCCCCGTCGGGGCGCTCCAGAAAACGGCCCTCGGCCCCGTGACCTACGACGCCGACAAATGCATGGGCTGCCGCTATTGCATGCAGGCCTGCCCCTTCCAGGTGCCGTCCTACGAATGGAACCAGCGCCTGCCCAAGATGCGCAAGTGCAATATGTGCTATGAGCGGCAGAGCCAGGGCAAGCCCACTGCCTGCGTCGAAGCCTGCCCGGTCGGAGCCACCATCGGCGGCGAACGCGACGAGTTGCTGGCCGAAGCCCGCAAGCGCATCGCCGAAAAGCCCGGCGCCTATTACGACAAAGTGTATGGCGTGCAGGAAGCCGGCGGCACCAGCGTTCTCTACATCTCCGCCGTTCCCTTCGAGCAAATCGGCCTGCGCACCAACATTCCCCACGAGAACCTTCCCGAAACCACCTGGCGCGTGCTCGAACTGGTCCCTGACGTTGTCTCCACGGGATCCGTCCTGCTCGGCGGAATCTGGTGGATCACCAATCGCCGCGCCGAAGTTGCCAAAAAAGAGGGTCGCCGATGACACCACGTCTTCCCAAACTCACCGTCTGGCGGGCGATTTTTGCCGCCATCATGCTCAGCGGCGCCTATGCCACCTACCTGAGAATCATGTATGGCCTGGGCGGCTCCACCAATCTCAGCGACAAATTCCCGTGGGGCATCTGGATCGCTTTCGATGTCATGTGCGGCGTCGGCCTGGCCGCCGGCGGCTTCACCCTGGTCGCCATCACCCATATCTTCAATATCGAAAAGTACAAGCCCGTGCTGCGCCCCGCGATCCTCACCGCCTTTCTGGGATACACGCTGGTCGTGGTCGGGCTGCTCTTCGACCTCGGCCGGCCGGACCGCCTGTGGCATCCGCTGGTCATGTGGAATCCGCATTCGGTGATGTTCGAGGTCGCCTGGTGCGTCACCCTCTATAGCACCGTGCTCTTCCTCGAATTTCTGCCCATGGTATTCGAGAAATTCGGCTGGCACCGGCCGCTCGAGTGGATTCACCGCATTTCCGTCCCCCTCATGATTTTGGGCGTTCTACTCTCCACCCTGCATCAGAGCTCGCTCGGAACCCTCTTTCTCATCGTTCCAGAGAAGCTCTACCCGCTCTGGTACACACCCATCCTGCCGCTGCTCTTCTATGTCTCGGCGATCGCGGTCGGTCTGGCCATGACCATCTTCGAATCCTGGCACAGCAGCCGCGCCTTCGGACGCGCACTCGAACTGCCCTTGCTGGCCAGCATGGCGCGCGTACTGGCGGTAATCCTCAGCGTCTATCTGTGGATCCGCTTCCTCGATATGAGCCACCGCCACGTCTTCGGATTGCTGACGCAGAATCGCATCGAGACCTGGCTCTTCCTGCTCGAAATCGCGCTCATGGTGGTGCCGATGGTGCTGCTGTTCCAGTCCAGGATCCGCACCAATCCGGGCGCTCTCTACGCCTGCGCCGTGATGGTGGTCTTCGGCTTTATCACCAACCGTCTCAACGTGGGCACCACCGGTCTCGAAGCCGGTAGCGGCACGCACTACGTGCCCAAGTGGAGCGAAGTTGCGGTCACGCTCTCCATCGTCGCCGCCGGCTTCGCGATTTTCCGCGTGATTGCCCAGTATTTCCCCGTCTTCGAAGCGCATTCGCCCGAACATGCGCCTGCTTTGCAGGAAGAAACGGAGGGAGACCCCGTTGCGGTCGGATGAAACTTCTGACTGAGTTGCGCGTTGGTTTGGCCGCCAAGCTCGCGATCTGCGTGATCGCGAGCACCGCGGCCTTCTTCGCTTTGTTCGGCTACATCAACCTGCGCATGGAGCGCTCGAATTCCGAGGAACTGATCAAACAGTCCGCCTACCGCGTCGCCGACGTCATCCTGCGCAGCACGCACTACGAGATGCTGCACAATGACCGCGCCGGCCTGCACAACGTCATCCAGGAACTGGGCAACGAGACCGGCATCCGACGCATCCGGCTGTTCAACAAGGAAGGCCGCATCACTTACTCCACCGATGCCGCCGAGCTCAATACCATCGTCGATAAGAAGGCCGAAGCCTGCTACGGCTGCCATCAACAATCCGCCCCGCTCACGCGGCTTCACCGTAAGGATCGTGCGCGCCGCTTCACCGATAAACAAGGCCAAAGCGTGCTGGCCGTGATCCAACCCATCGCCAACGCCCCGGAGTGCTCCAACGCGGCCTGCCACGAGCATCCCGCCGAACGCCAGGTGTTGGGCGTCATCGATGCCAACCTCTCGCTCTCCACGGTGGATCAGCAGATTGCGCAACACCAGGCCAATTTGGCCTACTTCCTGATCGGCGCCATCGTATTCGGCTCCGCGCTGGCCGTGGCCTTCATCTGGATCATGGTCTACCGCCCCGTGAAGGCGTTGATCGATGGCACTCACCGCGTGGCCGAGGGCGACCTCTCCTACCGCCTGCCCGTTACTTCCGACGATGAGCTCGGCGACCTGGCGCGCTCCTTCAACAAGATGACCGTCGAGGTCGAAGGCGTCCATGCCGAAATCGAAGAGCGCGTGCGCCGCAAGACCGCCGAGCTCGAGAAGGCCCACAAAGTTCTGCTCAGCACAGAGAAGATGGCCTCGATCGGCAAACTCGCCGCCACCGTGGCCCACGAGATCAACAATCCCCTCTTCGGCATCCTGACCTACGCCCGCCTGGTGTTGCGCAATCTGATGAAGGTGAACGTGGAAGGCCGCGATGAAATGGCCGAGCAGCTCCAAACCATCGAGCGCGAGAGCAAACGTTGCGGCGACCTGGTGAAAAATCTCCTCACCTTCTCACGCCAGGCGCCCAGCAATCGCGAGCCGCAGGATCTCAACACCATCGTTCACCGCGCCATCCTGCTGGTAAAGCACAAGCTCGACATGCAGAGTATCGAGCTGCGCGAAACTCTGGCCGAAGGCCTGCCGCCGGTGGAATGCGATGCCAACCAGATTCAACAGGTGATTCTGGTGCTCATGGTGAACGCCTCCGAAGCAATGCCCAAGGGCGGCACGCTCGAGGTGTCCACCGAATTCGATAAGGCAGCGGAACAGGGTGTGGTCCGCGTGCGCGATACCGGCAGCGGCATCCCCGCGGACGTTCTGCCGCGCATTTTTGATCCGTTTTTTACGACTAAAGAAGACGTGAATCGCACCGGTCTTGGTTTGGCCGTGGCGGCAGGCATTGTGGAACAGCACACCGGCGAGATCACGGTACATTCCACACCGGGCGAGGGTACCGAATTCAGAGTGGCGCTGCCGGCAACCGCGGCTGTGCCATCCGGAGCCAGACAGTGACGGCCAAACGTAACGGGAACGAACGGGAGGAACCAATGGTAAGCGTGGTAGAACCAGCAGCTTCAACCCGAACTAAGGGCAGAATACTCATCGTTGACGATGAGCTGGTAGTGCGCGATTCGCTGGGCAAGTGGTTTACCAGCGAAGGCTACAGCGCCCGGCCGGTCGGCGGCGCGCGCGAGGCACTGGAGGTGATCCAGCATGGCGAGTTCGATATCGCGCTGTTGGATATCAAGATGCCGGGAATGGACGGCATGGAGCTGCAGGCCCGTTTGCGCGAAGCCGATCCGGACCTCACGATTATCATGATGACCGGGTACTCGAGTGTCGAGACCGCGGTACAGGCGTTGAAGCAGGGCGCCTACGATTACATCACCAAGCCCGTCGACCCGGACGAACTCTCGCACCTGGTCTCTAACGCGCTGGAGCACAAACGCGCCCGCCGCGAAGTCGATCGCCTGCGCGAAAACCTGCAGGAGGTCGTCCCCAGCACCGAGTTGATCGGCAAAAGCCCCTTGATGCGCAAGGTGACCGAGCTGATCGAGATGGTGGCGCCCACCGAGGCTACCGTGCTGATCACCGGGGAAACCGGCACCGGCAAGGAAGTCGTCGCCCGCGCCATCCACTCCGCCGGACCGCGCCGCTACATGCCCATGGTCACCGTTCACTGCGGAGCGCTCACCGAAACCCTGCTCGAAAGCGAGCTCTTCGGCCACGAAAAAGGCGCCTTCACCGGAGCCCAGTACCGCAAGAAAGGCAAGTTCGAGATCGCCGACGGCGGCAGCGTCTTCCTCGACGAGATCAGCGACATCAGCCTCAAGACCCAGACCGACCTGCTGCGCGTCCTGCAGGAAAAAGAGATCGTCCGCGTGGGCGGCAACCAGCAGCTCAAGGTGGATTTCCGCGCCATCGCCGCCACCAACAAGAACCTGGAGACACTGGTCAAGGCCGGCACATTCCGCCCCGATCTCTACTACCGGCTCCACGTCTTCTGCATCGACCTGCCGCCCCTGCGCGACCGCCGCGAAGACATTCCGCTCCTGGTCAACCACTTCCTCAACAAGTTCTGCATGGCCACCAGCCGTCCCGTGCCTTCGATCACGCCCGAGGCCATGGAGATCCTGATGCGCCACGATTGGCCCGGCAACGTCCGGGAACTCGAAAACGCCGTCGAGCGCGCCCTCGTGGTAGGCCGCGGTACCGAGGTCAAGCCCGCCGATTTCTCCTTCCAGTTCCAGTCCGACGAAATCAAGGGCGGCAAGACCCTGGACGATATCGAACGCGTTCACATCGAACGCATCCTTAGGGAGACGCAGCACAATCTCTCGCGCGCGGCCCGGATCCTGGACATCGATCGCACCACGCTCTACAACAAGCTGCGCCGCTACGGATTACGGTGAAACCGATCCACCTGATTCCGCTCGCCAACGGGAGCGGTCCGCTGGAACCAGGCCTGGATGTGCTGGAACACCTGGCGGCGAATCTTGCGCGCACCTTCCGGACGCCCTGCCGCATCCGCCCGGATACCTTCGATCTCGGCTTCGCGCTCGACCCCGGCCGCCATCAGTATTACTCCACCGCCATTCTCCAGCGCCTCGAACGCGCCAGCGATCCCGATGCCCGCGTGCTCGGCGTCACCGCCTGCGATCTCTATGTCCCGGTGCTGACCTTCGTCTTTGGAGAGGCGCAGTTGGACGGCAACTGCGCCGTGGTCTCCACCGCCCGCCTGAGCGAGGAGTTTTACGGCCTCCCCACCCGCGCCGACCTCGTCCGCGAGCGCCTGCTCAAAGAGTCCGCCCACGAGCTCGGCCACACCTTCGGCCTCCGTCATTGCAACGACTGGCGCTGCGTCATGAGCTCCAGCCACGCCGTCGAGCGTCTCGACATCAAAGGCGCCGAGTTCTGCGACGCCTGCCGCAAGCCCGTCCACAGCGACGGCTTCTGGGCCCGCATCTAGTGGGACAGGCCTCCCGGCCTGTCCACTAATCAGGTTTTCTCTTACTATTAGTCGATGCCCCGCATCCACATACGCCTCCAAGGCATCGTCCAGGGCGTTGGCTTCCGCCCGTTCGTCTACAACCTCGCCCACCGCATCCCGCTCACCGGCCACGTCTTCAACGATTCCTCAGGCCTCGTCGTCGAAGCCGAAGGCGAGCCCCACGCACTCGCCGCCTTCGTCGCCGCCCTGCGCACCGAACATCCCCCGTTGGCCTGGATCCGCGATCTCTCCGTCACCGATCTCCCCCCCACCGGCACTCCCGGCTTCACCATCCTCCCCAGCGTGGCCGAAACCGGAAAGTTTGCGCTCGTCTCCCCCGACGTCGCCACCTGCGCGCAGTGCCTTGCCGAAGTCCTCGACCCCGCCAACCGCCGCTATCAATACCCGTTCACCAACTGCACCAACTGCGGCCCGCGCTACACCATCATCCGCGACATCCCCTACGACCGTCCGCACACCACCATGGCCGCCTTCGCCATGTGCCCGCTTTGCCGCGCCGAGTACGATGACCCCGCCGACCGCCGCTTCCACGCGCAGCCCAACGCCTGCCCCGCCTGCGGTCCCGCCCTCTCCGCCGGCATCCCGGAGACCCAGCGCCGCCTCGCCGCCGGAGAGATCCTCGCCATCAAAGGACTCGGCGGCTTCCATCTCGCCTGCGACGCCTTCAACCTCGCCGCCGTCGCTACCCTGCGAGCCCGGAAGCGCCGCAGCGACAAACCCTTCGCCCTGATGGCCCGCGATCTCGACGCCGCCCGCGAACTGTGTGTGGTGGACGATGTGGCTGCCCGCACCCTTACTGGCCCGCGCCACCCCATCGTCATCCTGCCCCGCCGCGCCGAGGTACCGCTGCCCGACGCCGTCGCACCCGGCAATCCGACACTCGGCATCATGCTGCCCTACACGCCGCTCCACCACCTGCTCTTCGCCGGCGCACCGTTCTCCGCCCTGGTGATGACCAGCGGCAATCTCAGCGAGGAGCCCATCGTGGTGGAAAATGGCGACGCGCGCGACCGCCTCGCCCCTGTCGCCGGCTGGCACTTGGTGCACAACCGCGACATCTACATGCGCGCCGACGATTCCGTGGTGCGCGTCTTCGATGGCGCCGAGCGCGTCATGCGCCGCTCCCGCGGCTATGCGCCGCAGACCATGGACCTGGGCCGCGAACTCCCCGAACTCCTGGCCTGCGGCGGCGAACTAAAGAACACCTTCTGTCTCACCAAAGGCACCCACGCCATCCTCAGCCAGCACATCGGCGACCTGGAAAACTACGAAACCCTGCTCTTCTTCGAAGAGACGCTGGCCAACTTGAAAAAACTCTTCCGCGTCACCCCGCGCGCCGTGGCGTACGATCTGCATCCCGGCTATCTGAGCACCCGTTTCGCGCTCGCCCAGCCCGGCCTCGAGCAAATCGGCGTGCAGCACCACCACGCCCACATCGCCTCCTGTATGGCGGAAAACCACCTCGATGGCCGCGTCATCGGAGTGGCCTTCGACGGCACCGGCTATGGCCTCGACGGCGCCATCTGGGGCGGCGAATTTCTGCTTGCCGGCTACGCCGATTTCGAACGCCGCGCCCACCTCCGCTACATCCCCCTCGCCGGCGGAGATGCCGCCGTGCGCGAGCCCTGGCGCTCCGCCCTGGGTTACGGTGTAGAAGTTGCGGGTGTCCCCGAGTCGCGCGTCCGCACCGTGCGCAGCATGATCGCGACTGGCACCAACACCGTCCCGACGTCCTCTTGCGGACGCCTCTTCGATGCCGTCGCTGCCATTATCGGCCTCCGCCGCGAGGTGACCTTCGAAGGCCAGGCCGCCATCGAGCTCGAAGCCATCGTGGATCCCGCCTGCACCACGCGCTACCCCTTCGAGATCACAAGCGATGAGCTCGATTTCCGGCCGATGATCGAGTGCATCGTCCGCGAGCGCGAACGCCCCCCGGTAGTCGCCGCGCGCTTCCACAACACGCTCGCCGCCGCCATCCACCAGGTCTGCACGACACTCCGCGAAGAAGCCGCCATCAACCGCGTCTGCCTCAGCGGCGGCACCTTCCAAAACATGCGCCTCCTCGGCCTCACCGTGGCCCTGCTCCGCGCCTCCGACTTTGCAGTCTATCTCCACCGCGAAGTCCCACCCAACGACGGCGGCCTCGCCCTCGGCCAAGCCGCCATCGCCGCCGCCCGCCTACGCTCTTAGGCTTTTCTTCTTGGCGTTACTTTGCGGCTTTGCGGCTTTGCGAGAACGGTTTTCCGCCCCCCCTCGTGCCGCTCGCCGCAGACGTCAAAGGCATCTCTCGCAAAGCCGCAAAGGCGCAACGAACCGCAAAGAAAACCTCTCAAGTTTTCTCTTCTCTGAGTGACTCTGCGCCTCTGCGTCTCTGCGAGAACGTAGCTCTACGCCTTATCCCGCAAATGCTCCTTGCGCACGAAGTCCGTGTCCTGCCGCGGCTCCCCGTCGCATTCGATCGCCAGCGTGGTCACCGGGTTATCCGGTGCATTCTCCGGCAGCCCCGTGAATCGCACGCGGAACTTATCCTGCTCGAACTTCACCGCCTTGCCGCCCGCCAGCAGGCGCGCCGACTGCACTTTATTCATCAGCCCCGCCAGCGCCACCGTCTCTCCCGGCCAGTAGTGAACGTGCATGTAAAGCGTATTACCCTTGCGCGAGAAGCTCGCGTAATTGGAACGCCGCGGCTGGCACACGTCGGTCTCGTAGATCGACTTGCCGTTCTTCCCCATCCACGCGCCCACCTGCGTCATGATCTTCACCGATTCCTCGGGGACCGAGCCATCCGCCTTCGGCCCGATGTTGAGCAGGTAATTGCCGGTGTCGTGCGCGCAGGTGATCAGGTTGCGCACGATCGTCTTCGGCGATTTCCAATCGTCGTCGGCCCGCTGGTAGCCCCAGCTGCCGTTCATCGTCATGCAGCTCTCCCAGGCGCCCTTGGTGGCCTCGATCTTCTGTTCCGGGGTCGCGAAATCGCCGGGCAGTTTGTTGCGGCCGTTGACGATGATCTGCGGCTGCAGCTGATAGACCATCGCGTTCATCTTTTCCGATTCCCAGCCCTTCGCATCCAGCGGCCATGCCACGTCGTACCAGAGAATATCGATCTTGCCGTAGTTGGTGAGCAGTTCACGGATCTGTCCGTGGATATAGCTGACGAAGCGCACCCGCGCCGCCTCGTCGGTCGCGCAGCGCGCGCCATCCGGATGATGCCAGTCCATCAGCGAGTAGTAGAAGCCCACGCGCAGGCCCTCGGCCCGAGCCGCGTCCACGTATTCGCGCACCAGGTCGCGGCCCGGCCCCTGCTTGGGCGCGCAATAGTCGGTCAGCTTGGAATCGAAGTGGCAGAAGCCCTCATGGTGCTTCGTGGTCATCACCATGTACTTCTGTCCCGCCGCCTTGGCGAGCTTGGCCCAATCGCGCGCCGCGTTCGGCTTCGGCTTGAACCGCTTGGCAATCTGCTCGTACTCGGCGACCGGGATGCCCTCATTCTCCATGACCCATTCGTGCCGTCCGAGAACGCTGTACAGCCCCCAGTGGATGAACATCCCGAAGCGGGCCTCATGCCACCACTTCATGCGCGCCTCGCGGTCCGCATCGCCGCCGGCGGCGGTGAGCGTGCGGATTGCGCTACTGGCCGCTGCTCCGGCGGCCATAAGTTGCAGGGTTTCGCGTCGCGTCATTGGTTTCTTTCGCTCCTGACGCAACAGCATAGCACGCCTTTGTTTAGCGGTAAAGTAAAGTTGTGCAAGTGCTTCCCGGTACAATGAAGTATGGTGCGTTATCTAGTTTTTCTAGCCGCCGCAGTCGCGGCCTACGCCCAGGGCAGCCCTCCTAAACCCTCCGCTGACGATTACCCGGTACAAGCCAAAAGCGGCACCACCCGAATCGGCGCGGACTTCATGGTGCACAGCTTCTCCGCCGGCGAGGATATGTTTATCGCCGAAAAATTCCTGGTGGTGGAGGTAGCTTTCTATCCGCCCAAGGACGGCAAAGTAGCCGTCGCCACCAGCGACTTCACGCTTACCGTCAACGGCAAGAAACCGCTGGCGGCACAGAATCCCGCGATGGTCGCGTCCGCGCTCAAGCATCGCGATTGGCAGTTTCCGCGCGGACCCCTGGGCAATCTCGGAGTCGGTGGCGTCAACGTCGGCGGCGGCCAGCCCCGAACCCAGCCCCCCTACCCAGGCGCCCCCGACCCAAATCGCCTGCCCAATCCGCCGCGCGCTCCGGATGGCGATTCCAACACGCCTCAGCGCGAAACCCCCAACGCCGAGGAAGTGCTGTTTAAGACGGCGTTGCCCGAGGGCACGCATTCCAAACCCGTGAGCGGCTTCATCTTTTTCCCGTGGACCGGCAAGGTCAGCTCGATTAAGTCGCTCGAACTGATGTACGACGGCGTCGCAATCAAACTCCGCTAAGACAGGCCTCCCGTCTGATACGCTTTCACCCCTTCAGAGCCGCGACCGTAAGGGTGCCCAGCATTGGGAATGCTGCAAAATTTGTGGGGCAGACCCCCTGGTCTGCGCGGGACGCCCACGTCCCGCTCTCCGCCCGCAGAATCAAGGCCCTGCACACGACGAAGGCCGACGAGGGCGTCGGCCGCGGACGAGGGCGTCCGCCCTACAATTTACGCAGATGTTCCGCTATGGGAAAACTATGTGGCATTACCTCACGGTCGCGGCTCTGCCCGTTTGCTTCCGGTATCCCGGTGGCGTAGTCTGTTCGATTATGGCCTTTTGCACAAGTTGCGGCGCCAACGTACAAGGCGCCTTCTGTCCGCAATGCGGCACGCCCGCGAGCTCGGCCTCAGCCCAGTCCGCTCCCGCCCAGCCGGCTTACGCGCAGGCAGCCGCGCCTGCCGCCGTCCCGGTGAAGCGCAGGACCAGTCCGCTGGTCTGGATCCTGGTTGGAGTTCTCGGCCTCTTTCTTCTGTGCGTCGTCGGCCTGATCGGCGCCGGCGTCTTCGTCGCCCGCAATCCGGGGATGGTGATGGGCAAATTGATTACCGCCGCCAATCCCAACGCTGAAGTAATGAGCACCGACATGGGCTCCAAGACCATGCGCATTCGCGATAAACGCACGGGCAAGGAAATCACCGTCTCCTTCGACGATGTGAAGAACGGCAGGATCCGCTTCAGCGCCACCGGCGACGATGGCCAGGAGGCCACCGTGGAAATCGGCGGCGGCGCGGGCCAGATGCCCAAGTGGGTGCCCGCATATCCCGGCGCCAAGGCGCAGGGCAACGTGACCGCCAAAGGCGAGGGTGCCGAAGGCATGGGCGAAGGCGGCATGGTCAGTTTCACCACTACCGACCCGGCATCCAAAGTCATCGACTTTTATAGCTCGAAATGCAAGGAAATGGGGATGACGGTCGATATGTCGGCTACCACTGCCGATGGCGGCACGCTCGCGGCCACGGATGAATCCGGCAATCGCGCAATCCACGTGATGGTCGGCGGGTCCGGCGACAACACCACCATCGCGCTTACCTTCGGCCGGAAGCGGTAACGCTCAGCCGTGGCCGAGGTACATCAGCCAGCCGATTCCGAATAGCGCCAGCATGAAGCATGCGAAAGTGTAGACGCCGTAGTGCAGGCGGTCGCGATCGCTACGCTTGGTGACCACACCCAGCACCACCGAGGTAAACAGCGCGAAGAGGAAAGCCGCCTCGAAGTGGGAGAGGTTCATCTTCGGCACTATTCTTTCCTCCCCGCTGCGATCTCGTAGACATCCACCATCGCCAGCACATTCAGGAGTCCGGCCGTGACCAGGAACTTCGTCCCGTAATCGTGCACATGGCCGGCCATATCGGCCTGGTTATACCCGAACCAGACGCTCAAGAGGTAGAGAATGCCACTGCAGAGGTTGCCGATGAAGCCGCCGGTGTTGATCAGCGTGGTCAGCAGATCGCCGCTCTGCGGCTGGAACATCGCCCCCTGCATCATCAGCCCGCACAGAAACATGCACGTGATGGAGACCAGCAGTAATGCGCCGCGGCCGGTGCGTTTCAGCAGAAAGTGCCCGCCACCGGGAATCAGCCAGCCCAAAGCCACGGCCGGCACCCATGCGCCGAGCGGTGGCATCGGCTGCTTCTGTTCTTTTTCCTTAGCCATAAGAGCGTTTCTATTCAGTTTAGCAGCTTCGGGATTCAGGGCTTCACGCAAGTGAAGTTGGCGGCATCGTCGGTGCTGCCGCTGCCGTTGTATTTGGCCGCTGCCGGATAGACGCACAGAGGACGGGAACGCACCGCTTTTCCGTTGGTCACCTTGATCGCCTTAATCGATTCGGGAGCGGTACCCTGCTCCACCCACTGGCTGAGCGGACCGGTGGTGTCGAAGACACTCGGCCCCGGACCATCCCCGCAGTGGAGCATTCCGGGCACCATGAACAGCCGAAAGAAATCGCCGGTCGTGGGACCCATGCGCTCCGCAACGGCCTCGTAGTACTCCACCCCCATCATCGGATTGAGCGCCGGATCGGCCCACCCGAAGTACATCAGAATCTTGCCGCCGCGTTTCTGAAAGGCGGTGAGGTCGGTATCGGTGGCGTCAAGAATCTGGTGGATGGATTCTAGCTTCCGCCAGATCCTTATCGATATCGAAATTGTAGATATCGTATACCGGGTTGGGCTTCGGTTGAGCCAGGTAGCGGAAGAAGCCTTCGCCGTAGAAAACGCCCGTACTGGGGCCGCCGTCATGCACCGTCCAGGGATCCCAGCCGCTGCGCCCGTTCTGTCCGGCGGCTTCCGGACCTACCGGCCACGGCGGGAAGATGCGCTTGCCCTGGCTTTTCGTCTCGGCGTAGACCTGTTCCAGCGCGTGGATCTGGGGATCGGTAAAGCAATCCGGACGGTCGGCGCCGGCCTCGCACTTGGGGAGATCGCGCGCGGGCTGAAAATCGCAGCGGCGCGGATCGTCGATCACGCCATCTTTGATTCCGTCCTTAGCGTCGCAGCCCTCGTAGATTTTGGCGGCCAGCGTGGGCATCTTGTCGGTGGCAATCGGTGCCGCCTTCAGGGCTTTGGCGTTCTGCACGAAGCGGATCATGGTGGCGGTGAAATTGAGCACCGGCGCTCCCACCGTGATGCCGTCGAAATCATTGGGGAAGCGCTGCGCCAGAATCAGGCCCTGCCGGCCGCCGGTGGAGCAGCCTTCGAAGTAGGATTTCGCCGGCGCCGCGCCGTAGTAGGCGCGCAGCACCATCTTCGCTGCCTCGGCCGTCACGTGCAGGGAGCGGAAGGCGTAGTCGAGCAGCTTCTGCCGATCGGCGGCGAAGGTCGCGCCCGGTTCCGTGATCGCGGAGTGACCGGTATCGGTGGCGGCCACCGCGTACCCGCGCCTCATATACCGGGCGTACTCGTTGACGCGGCCCGGGCTATCGGTGGCATCGCCGGCGAAGCCGCCGTTGCCGATCATGACGAAGCGGCCGTTCCACTCGGCCGGCATGCGGACTTCGAACGCCACCTGAGGCAGCACCTGCCCGAAGACCCGGCAATGGGCCGGCGCGTTGGTCGTCTCCGCGATCGGCGCGGCCACCGCAATGGAAACCTCGTGGTTGGTAAGGCTGCGCAGGTCCGGGCAGCCGGTCACGGGCTTTTGCTGCGCACAGAGCGCAAAACAGGCGACGAGCGCGGCCGGAATGATTCGCATGGTTCATCTTAGCCCACCAAACGGAGGGCGCCGTGACACGTCAAACAGGGAGCCAGGGATCGTGTAAAGCGAGTACAGTAAGCGAAGGAGATTTACGCATGCGACGAGGGATTTTCTGCGCCGGAGTATTGGCGCTGACGGTGTGGACGGGGTCCGCACAGACGGGGGACGCGCCCACTACGTTCGAAGTGGCGTCCGTCAAGCCAGCCGCGCCGATCGTGGGCGGAATGATCAGGGTGCGCATGGGCGGCGGCCCGGGATCGCCCGATCCCGGCCAGATCAATTATTCCAATGTGACTTTGAAGAACGTGCTGATGAACGCCTACAACGTGAAGGGTTATCAGATCTCCGGCCCGTCCTGGCTGGAGAGCGAACGCTACGATATCGTCGCCAAGGTACCGAAAGGGGCAACAAAGGAACAGTTTCAGCTCATGCTGCAGAATCTGCTGGCGGAGCGCTTCAAGTTGAAGCTGCATCGCGAGAGCAAGGAGTTGCCGATCTACGCGCTGGTGGTGGGCAAGACCGGCGTGAAGATGAAGGAAACACCCAAAGACGACCCCGCTGCGGATGCCGCGGGAGCACCGCCGGCGGCGCCAGCGGCCGGCTTTGGCGGCGGCGAACCCCGCATCCGGATGGGCAAGGACGGCATGCCGCAGATGCCTCCGGGCGGCGGCGGACGCGGCGCCATGATGATGATGGGGAATGGCGGCAAGATGCGGATGCAGGCCAACAAACAAAAGGTGACCCAGATCGCGGAGATGCTGGGCAATCAATTGGGCCGCCCAGTAGTCGACCAGACCGGACTGACCGCCGATTACGATTTCACCCTGGAGTTCGCGCCCGATGACACAATGCGCGGTCCCGCCGGGATGGCGCCCCCCGGTCCTCCACCCGATGGCGGCGGCGGTCCTGGCGGCGGGGCAATGAGTTCCTCCGAAGGCGGCGGACCCAGCTTGATGAGCGCCCTGCAGGAACAACTCGGCCTCAAACTCGAACCGAAGAAGGGACCAATCGACCTCCTGGTGATCGATAGCATGGAAAAAGTGCCGACTGAAAACTGATGGGAGTTCGTGGACGGGGCAGGCCCCTGCCCCGTCATCGGCAGTGCGGCATAGTTATTTGACGTTGTTATTGACAATCGAAGCGATCTTCGTAAACACGGTATTCACCGTGCCGCTCAGCGCCGGCATGGCAGCCACCGCTGCGACCGCCACCAGGCCCGCGGCGAGCGCGTACTCCACCAGATCCTGCCCACCGGAATCCTTCCAAATCCGCAATCTCCAGACGTAGTCTTTAATCGTTTTCATTTGCGCAGACTCCTTTCTATTTGACGGTGTTCTCCACGATCGAACCGATCTTTGTAAATACGGTGTTGACGGTCGCGCTCAAAGTGGGCATGACCGCTACCGCAGCCACCGCCACCATTCCCGCCGCGAGCGCGTACTCCACCAGGTCCTGCCCTTGGGTATCCTGCCAGAACCGTTTGCAGAACTCTTTCATGAGTTATTGCTCCTTCGAATAAACACTAACATTGGAGATATGGATCCTAAATAGGCGCGATCACTTAGTACGATCTTGAATGTCACCGACTTATCGCCGACTTACGGCGCAAAAGCGAACCCAGCGAGAACGAGTGCTTTCGTTCCGGCTGCTTCTTATGCATCAGTTCCCGGCAGAGCGCCTGCACACTGCCGCCGAACCGGGATCCGGCGGGCGCGGGCTTGCCATCGAGCAGCGCCGTTTGGATCACCTCGTAGTCATTGCACAGCGTGGCAAAGGGCGCGAGCGAGAGCGCCGTCTTCACGTCCTCCCGCTTCAACCCGGTAACCGGCGTATACCGGTTGAGGATGAGCCGGAGCCGGGCGCGGTCGCCGGCCGCCGAATCCAGATAGCGGAGCGCGCGGCCCGTCGCCTGCAGAGCGGCCAGCTCGTTGGTGGTAACCAGCAGGATCAGGTCGGCGAGAGCCGCAAAACCGCAATCCGCGGCCGCGCGCATGTCCGGCATGTCCAGCACCACGGCCGCATAGCGTTCCCGCCAGAAAGTGCACAACTCACCCGCCGCCTGCCGGCTTACCTGGGTGCGCGTGGTGGGGTCTTCGGGCGCGGCCAGCACGTCCACTCCGAAGGCCGGCACGGTGAGGCGCGCCCACAGGTCGTCATCCATGCGCGACCAGTCGCGCAGTACATCTTCCAGGTGAAACTCAGGCTTGAGCTTCAACAGGAAGGTAATGCTCGCGGTCAGATGATCGCCGTCCACCAGCAGCACCGGGTCGATTCCGCTGCCGCGCAACTGGATCGCAAGGTGCGCCGCCAGCGTACTGGCGCCGCAGCCGGGTTTGCCGGGCACCACACAATAAACGGAGCCGGCGGCCGGATGCACGGCGTCGGAGCGCGCGCGAGCCAGCCGTTCGAAGACACAGCGCAAGGCTTCGGAAGTGGGGTCGGCCACGAACTCGCAGGCGCCGCGGCGCAGGCAGCGCAAAATCAGGTCCGCGTCGTTGCGCGGATGCAGCGCCACCACCGGCACGCCGGGCGCAAGTTCGGAAATCAGCAGTTGCGCCAGTTCGGAATCCGTCGCCGCATCCAGGAAACAGATATTGCAGCCGTTGCGCTCCGCCAGCGCGGCGATCGCGCCCGCCGGCGGGTATTGGGTGAGCGCGCAGGAATGATCGATGGACAACACAGCCAGCGCCGCCAGCATCCTCCGGTGAAAATCCGGCTGCGGACACACGATCAGCGGCTTCCAGACAATCGTCCGGCCTCGAGTCGATGGCGGCGGCATAAGTCTCCTCTTACTCTGATCGGCGAAACCCGGAGAAGCATGAAGAAGAAAGAATAAATGGGCCGCCGATGAACGCCAGCTCCGTTCCGAGCCGCGCGCGTTAGCAAGCGTTGCTAATTCGCATTCATAGGGTCTAACTCCCGAGAATGTCAGGCGAATGAAAGGCTCCGCTCTGCGCCTAACCCGAGTGAGAACCAGATGCCGGCGGCGTACCATTCGGGTGGAGCAAGATATGTTGCGGCAACGCACCGGCGAGCGTGGATTTGTGATGGTCACCATGCTGTGTTGCCTGGTGATCCTGGTGGCCTTTCTCGGACTCGCCATCGATACCGGCTATCTGCAGCTGGTCAAGACGCGGATGCAGACTGCGGCCGATGCCGCCGCGCTCGGCGGCGTACAGGAGCTCAAAATGAACGGCGCCGCGAATGTCGCCGCCTCGGCTCGCGGGGACGCCGCCCTCAACGGGTTCGCCGACGGTCAGGGCGGTGTGACCGTGACCGTCAACAGCCCGCCCTCCGGAGGCTATTCGACCGCGGATTCCAGCGGCGTGGAAGTGCTGGTGGCGCAACAGGTCCCGACCTTCTTCATGTCATTGGTCGGCGCCACTTCGGTCAGTGTCAAGGCACGGGCGGTGGCGCGGCAGGCCAGCGGAACCACCTGCGTCCACGCGCTGGACCAGAGCGCCTCCGCGGCCTTCTCCGCCAGCGGCGGCGCCAACGTGCAGATCGATTGCGGCGTGATGGTGGAATCGTCCAACTCCACGGCGTTCCAGGTCAGCGGAGGCACCACCGTCCGCGCCAGTTCCATCTGGGTCAACGGCGGCAGTTCCGTGACCGGCGGCTCCACCACCACGCCCACGCCGCTCACCGGCATCGCCCGCCAGGGTGACCCGTTGGCGTATGTTCCCGCGCCGCCGGTCGGGGGCTGCGACTTTACCAATACCAGCGTGGGCGGGGGCCAGACCAAGACGCTGCCGCCAGGCGTATATTGCAACGGCATCTCGCTCGGCAACGGGGCCCACATTACCTTCGCTCCCTCCGGGACTTACATTCTGAAAGGCGGCGGGCTCGATATCGGCGGCGGAGTCACCGTCACCGGCAGCGGCGTCACCTTCTATAACACTTCCGGCGGCGGCTACGCCTATGCGCCCATCGCCTTTCACAACGGCGCCACCGTTACGCTGTCCGCTCCGACCTCCGGCAGCCTGACGGGGATCCTCATGTTCCAGGATCGCTCCGTGGTTTCCGCGGCGGTGAACTCTTTCCTGGGCGGTACCAACATTGTCTTGAACGGCTCCCTCTATTTCCCGACCACACCGGTAAGTTACTCCGGCGGCACCAGCGTGGCAGGCAGTTACTCGATCATTGTCGCCAAGACCGTAACTTTCTCCGGAGGCTGTAAGATGCACAATGACTACTCTTCCCTGCCTACCGGCTCGCCGGTCCGGGGCAACGCGGTGATCAGTGAATAGACCCGGAATGAGACAGAATTTGTGGGGCAGACCCCCCGGTCTGCGCGGGACGCCCTCGTCCCGCTCTTCACGAGCAGAATCAGCGCCCGGCACAGGTCGGAAGGCCGACGAGGGCGTCGGCCGCGGACGAGGGCGTCCGCCCTACAATTTGCGCACATGTTCGGTAGTGGGAAGACTAAGTCGCACGGCGCGCAGCGGCACCGCCACCGTGGAATTCGCCCTGGTAGCGCCGCTCCTGATGTTATTGCTGGCCGCCGTATTGAACGGCGCCATGGTGCTCCGAACCGCCGTCTGCGCGGCCAACGCCGCCCGCGCAGGGTCGCAGTACGGCAGCCGCAGCGCCACGGCATCGCTGGACACCGCTGGAATGCAGGCCGCGGCCTTGAATTCGGCCCCCGGCCTGACCACCATGACGGCAAACGCCACGCGCACCTGCAAATGCCCGGATGGCACCTCGGTCAGTTGCGGCGGCAGTTGTGTGGGCGGCAAGATGCTGGTTTACGTGCAGGTCAACACACAGGCCACGGCGCACACCGTGTTCGACTATTCCGGGCTGAGCTTTTCCAACCTGGTGGCGTCGCAGGCCGTCATGAGGGTGCAATGAGATCTTCCCGGCGCGGCAGCACGCTGGTGGAATCGTCGGTGGTGGCAGCGGTCTTCCTGCTCCTCCTCGCTGGAATCATGGAGTTCGGCCGCCTCGGCTTTGCCTACAACGCGGTTTCTTTCGCGGCGCAGCGGGCGGCGCGCTACGCGGCGGTGCGCGGCGGCGACAGCGGCCACCCCGCATCGGCTACCGACGTGGAAACGGCAGCCAAATCGTACACCGTGGCTCTGGACAACACGAAGGTCACCGTTACTACCACCTGGACGCCGGACAACCATTCCGGAAGCACCGTCCAGGTCAAGGTCTCCTACGATTTCGGGACGGTGTTGACTCCTCTGGCGAGTAGCCACGTCCTTACCGTGCAGACTACGGCCCGCGAGATCATCAACCAATGAACCGCCTTCCGTGACAAGAGTCTTGTCACGGAAATTTCGGCCTCCCAGCGTTTTCAATGACTTCCCTTACGGTCGTGACAAGACTCTTGTCACGGGGAGGCTTGCCCCCGCTGCTAAAATGAAAGCATCTCATGATCCAAACCCTATTCGGCTCCGTTGAACAGGAACCCAGCCTTCTCGAAAAACTCAAGAGCGGCGTGCAAAAGACCCGCGCCGGACTGGTCACGGCGCTCGAAGACGCCCTTCAGGGCAAGAAGGAAATCGATGCCGACCTGCTCGACGAGCTCGAATTCACGCTGATTTCCGCCGATATCGGCGTCGCCACCACCAACGAAATTCTGGAGAGCATCCGCCAGCGCGTGGAACGCCACCAGCTTGCCGACGCCGCCGAATTGAAGGGTCTCATTCGCGAGCGCCTGCTCGAGATTCTCCAGGCCAGCGAACGCGCCCCGGCACGAGTCGCCGAACCGCCCGCGGTGGTCCTGGTGGTCGGCGTCAACGGCGCCGGTAAGACCACCACCATCGGCAAACTCGCCCACCGCTTCAAGAATGAGCAGCGCTCCGTCCTGCTCTGCGCCGCCGATACCTTCCGCGCCGCCGCCATCGAGCAGTTGGAGATTTGGGGCGAGCGCACCGGCACCCAGGTCATCCGCCAGAAGCCGGGCAGCGACCCGAGCGCGGTCCTGTTTGACGCCGTCACCGCCGCCAAGTCGCGCAAGGTGGATTACGTCATCGTCGATACCGCCGGCCGCCTCCAGACCAAGGAACACCTGATGCTGGAGCTGGAGAAGATGAACCGCACGGCCCGCAAGGTGATTCCGGACGCGCCCCACGAAGTCCTGCTGGTGCTGGACGCGACCACCGGCCAGAACGGCCTGGAACAGGCGCGCAAATTCACCGGCAGCTCCGGCGTCACCGGGATCGTGCTCACGAAGCTCGATGGCACCGCCAAGGGCGGCATCGTGATCGCGATCGCGCGCGAACTGAACCTGCCCATCCGCTACATCGGGGTCGGCGAAAAGATCGAAGACCTGCTGCCGTTCGACGGCGAAAAATTCATCGAATCCCTCTTCGAAAAATGAGCTCTTCCTACATGCGCGAAGCGCTGGACCTGGCGCGAAAAGGCCGGTCGCTGGCGAGCCCCAACCCTCTGGTGGGTGCCGTCATCGTCCGCGATGGCAAGGTCGTGGGCCGCGGATTCCATACCTACGCGGGTCTGCACCACGCGGAAATCATCGCCCTCGCGCAGGCCGGCGAGTTGGCGCGCGGCGCCGAGATCTACCTCAATCTGGAACCCTGCTCCCATCAGGGACGCACGCCGCCCTGCGTGGACGCCCTGATCGGCGCCGGCATCGCCCGTGTGGTCGCTCCGCTCGCCGACCCCAATCCGTTGGTCGCGGGGCAGGGCTTTGCGCGCCTGCGCGAGGCCGGGATCGAAGTCGTCACGCCCACGGAATTTGCAGCCGAGGCCGGCAAGCTCAACGAGCCGTTTCTTCATTTCATGCATACCGGCCGTCCGCTGGTAACCTTGAAGACCGCAATCACGCTCGATGGCAAAATCTCCGCCCCCGACGACAATCGCGGCTGGATCACCAGCGAGCGCGCCCGCGCCCACGTGCAGGAACTGCGCCACGATCACGACGCCATCCTGACCGGCATCGGCACCGTGCTGGCCGACGATTGCCTGCTCAGCGACCGCACCGGCCATCCGCGCTGCCGCCCCTTGCTGCGCATCGTGATGGATTCGCAACTGCGCCTGCCGATCGATTCCAAGATGGCGCGCTCCGCCAACGGCGACGTGCTCGCCGTCACCACCAGCGCCGCCAGCTCCGAGCGCCGCAAGATGCTGGAATCGCGCGGCATCCAGGTGCTGGTCTTCGATGGACCCGGCGGACGCGCCGACCTGCGCAGCATCGTGGAGTGGCTGGGCCGCCAGCGCTACCTTTCGCTGATGATCGAGGCCGGCAGCAAGCTCAACTGGAGCGCGCTGGAAAGCAATGTAGTCGACCGCGTCTACTTCTACTACGGCCCCAAGATTCTCGGCGGCCTGGAGGCGCTCCCGCTGGCAGGCGGCATCGGCCGCCGCCGCCGACAGGACGCCATTCAGTTGCACAACCTCAGCATCCACCAGATTCCGCCCGACGAATTCGCCGTCGAAGGATACATCGATGTTCACCGGGATTATTGAGGAACTCGGCACCATCGAGGCCGTGCAAACGCGCGCCGCCGGGGCGCGCCTCACCATCCGCTGCACCACGGTACTGAGCGATGCCGTGGAAGGCGCGAGCATCGCCGTCAACGGCGTCTGTCTCACGGCACTCGATCTTCGCCCGACCAGCTTCTCTGCCGACCTGGCGCCGGAAACCCTGCAACGCAGCAACCTCGGCGACCTGCGCGCCGGTTCGCGCGTCAATCTGGAGCGCCCTCTTTCCCCCACCGGCCGCCTGAACGGCCACATCGTGCAAGGCCACGTGGACGGCACCGGCGAATTTCTTTCGCTCGAAGCCCTGGGCGACGACAACTGGTGGCTGCGCATCCGCGTGCCCGCCGAACTCGATCCCTACCTGGTCTTCAAAGGCTCGATCGCGATCGACGGCATCAGCCTCACCATCGCCTCGCTGGAGGCCGACGTGCTCGCAGTGACCATCATCCCGCACACCTTCCGAGGGACGACACTGGGCGGCTACCGCCCCGGCGCCCGCGTCAACCTGGAGTGCGACGTGCTCGCCAAGCACGTGGAAAAGCTTCTAAAGAAACTCGACTTGAAGGAAGCCCTTACGATCGACAAGCTCCGCGCGCAAGGCTATTAAAACCGTCTCTCGCAAAGGCGCAAAGGACGCAAAGAACACCCAAAACCAAGCCTTTTGTATTGGTTTTCTTTGCGTCCTTTGCGCCTCTGCGAGAAAAAGCCTTTACCTTCAAACTGCCCGGCATCCCCGGAACTGTACGCGCCGGATCGGCCCAACCCCGAAGACGAACATGCACGCTCCTGCCAGGGCAAAGCCGGCCGCTACCACGAAGGCCCAATAGAACTCGCCGGTTGTGTCTACGACCCAACCGGTCAGTGTCGGTGCCAGGACGCCTGCCAGGTTGCCGAAACCATTTTGAAAACTGGTCCACTTGCCTGCCGCCGAGGGACCGGCCAGGGTTTGCGAGATCGCGAACAGATTCGACGTATAAATGCCGAAAAACAGGCAGGCCAGCGTCAACAGCGCCATCGCGACATTCGGATCCTTCACCAGCACCACCGGGATCAGGAACGTGGCGCCCGTCAACCCCAGACCGGCGAAGGTCTTGCGCACTCTTGTCGGCGAGCCGCCGCGCGCGATCAGACGGTCGCTCAACCAGCCGGAGATCACGCAGGAAACGGAAATCGCCACGAACGGGAACCATCCGAAGAGCGCCATCTTGGTCTTCGGGAAATGACGCTCCTTCTCCAGGTAAGCAGGCAGCCAGGTGATCAGGAAGTACCAATAATAGTTGCTGCAGAACAGCCCGAAGGCCGTAAACCAGGCAGACCGCTGTAGCAGGATGGCGGCGACCGTGGGCATATCGGTGGCGTCCTCGCGCGAGGCCACGGCCTTGCCCTGCGGCATCCACATCGACCACGGGACCAGCCACAGCAGGCTGCCGCCGCCGAGCACGAAGAAGAAGATGCGCCAGCCCAACTGCGACACCAGCAGGCCGCCCATCAGGATCCCGAGCGCCGGACCCGCCTTGGTTCCCGCGTCGATCAGTGCGTTGGCGAAGCCCCTGTGATGTTCCGGATACTCGCTGGCGAGAATGCGCGAGTACGAAGGGTATGACACCGATTCGCCGATCCCCAGCAGCAAACGCAGCGTGAAAATCACGGTGAACGTCCCGGCGAGGCCGGTCAGGCCGGTTGCGCCCGACCACAGGAAAAATCCTCCGGCCAGCACCCAGCCCACGTGAAATCGGCCCACTACCCAACCCGCCGCGAAGCTGAGCTGCGATAGGGCATAGGTCGCGAAGAATGCCGATTGCAGGCTGCCTAACTGCGTGTTGGTGAGGCCGAGTTCGCGCTGGATGTCGGTGGCGGCCACGGAGAGCGTCGTGCGGTCGATGTAATTGATGAAGGCGGAGATCACGAGCAGGATCAGCACCCGCCATTCCTTCCCGGACAGCGAGGTCCGGACAACACCTACCGTGGTGGCCATCGAGCCATTCTATACCGCTTGCAAAGCGGGGCGGTAAGATCAAATTGCGGTGCTTCGCTATTCCCTATTGTTTGTCTTCGCGGCGGCCGCCTGCGGGCAGGTCTATGAGTTGACCGGGCACGTCACGCCGGCCGGCCGCGGATCCGTGACGCTATACGGCGCGACCCAGCCATTCACCGCGTCCACCCTCACCGACGACGGCGGACGCTTCACCTTTCGCAAGCTCGCCGCCGGCACGTACACCTTGGCGGTCTTCCTGCCGGGCCGCGGAGAAGCGCGCCAGACCGTCGAAATCGGCCCGGGCTCGGCCGATTCGCGGCATCGCGTGCACCTCTCCCTGGCACTCCAGGACACCGACTTCGACCCCACACCCGACCGCCGTCGTCACGCCGTCTCCGCGCGCCAACTTGCGATCCCGGAGCGCGCCCTCCGCGATTACGAAGACGCACAGCACGACCTGGAGAAGCGCGACGTGGAGGCTGCCGAAAAACACCTGGAGCATGCCGTCGAACTGGCGCCGCAGTTCGAAAACGCCTGGAACACCCTGGGCACCATCGCTTATCAGACGCGCCGCTTCGCTCTCGCCGAGCAGCGTTTCCGCGAGGCCCTGAAGCAGGATCCCACGGCCTACGAACCGCTGGTCAACCTGGGAGGCGCGCTGGTGACGCAGCACAAGCTCGATGAGGCGCTCGATGTCAACGTTCACGCCGCCCTGACACGCCCCGGCGACGCGCTCGCCGAATCGCAACTGGGGATGACGTACTTCGAACTGGGGCAGTTCGACAACGCCGTCAAACACCTGGAGCGCGCCCGGAAACTCGACCCCGCGCATTTCTCCCATCCCCAGCTCTTCCTCGCCGAGATCCACTTGCGGCGCGGCGAGAGGACGGCCGCCGCCGACGTGCTGGAGGACTTCCTGCTGCATCATCCCGATTACCCGCAGGCCGCCACGATGCGTGAGAACATCGCGGAGTTGCGACAATAGAATTTCGCGTGCGCCTTCCCATCGACGAACTGATCCCTGACATTCTGCAACACCTGCGCTCGGCCAACACGCTGGTGCTGGAAGCGCCGCCGGGCGCGGGCAAGACGACGCGCGTGCCGCCCGCGCTGCTCGAGCTCGACGATCGCGAAGTGCTGGTGCTGGAGCCGCGGCGGCTGGCAGCACGGCTGGCGGCGCGCTATGTCGCAGGCGAGCGGCAGGAGCGCGTCGGCGATACCGTGGGCTACCAGGTCCGCTTCGAAGAGGTCGCGGGACCGCGAACGCGCCTCCGCTTTCTCACCGAGGGCGTTCTCACCAGGCGCCTGCTGAGCGACCCCTCGCTCGAGCGCGTGGCCTGCGTCGTGCTCGACGAATTCCACGAGCGCCACCTGGAAGGCGACCTCGCGCTCGCGCTGCTGCGCCGACTGCAGCGAACCCGGCGTCCCGATCTCAAGCTGGTGGTGATGTCGGCGACGCTCGATGCGGCGCCGATCGCGGACTACCTGGCCAACGCGCGGATTCTGCGTTCCTCCGGGCGCCAGCACGCGCTCGAGATCGAGTACACACCTCACTCGGCCGCGCCGGTGGAAGAGCAGGTGGCGTCCGCGCTCGAGCGGCTTGTGGTGCGCGGATTGACCGGGCATGCGTTGGTCTTCCTGCCGGGGTCCTACGAAATCCGCCGCGCACAGACCGCGTGCGGCGCGATCGCGCGCCGCCAGAACTGGCAGTTGCTTCCGCTGTACGGGGATCAATCGCCCGAGGAGCAGGATCGCGCCGTGGCGCCTTCCGCGCAGACCAAGATCATTCTCTCCACCAACGTCGCCGAAAGCTCGATCACGATCGAAGGCGTGAGCGCCGTGATCGATAGCGGCCTGGCGCGTGTGGCGAGCCATTCGCCGTGGTCGGGATTGCCCACGCTACAGGTGGCGCGCATCAGCCAGGCCAGCGCCAACCAGCGGGCGGGACGCGCGGGGCGCACCGGTCCTGGACGCGCCCTCCGCCTCTACCCATTGGAGGATTTCGTTCGCCGCCCGGCCCAGGACGTGCCGCAGATTCTGCGCGAGGACCTGGCCCCGACGGCGCTGCTGCTGCAGGCGATGGAGACCGACCTGGGCACGCTGGACTGGCTCGACGCGCCGCCCGCCGCCGCCATCGACCACGCGCGGGAGCTGCTGCGGCTGCTCGGCGCGAGCGGCGGAACAGCACGCGAGATGGCGCGCTACCCGCTGCATCCGAGGCTGGCGCGTCTGATCGTGGAAGCGCGGCGTCGCGGCGTACTGCGGGAAGGCGCCGCCATCGCCGGGCTGCTCAGCGCCGGAGAGCGATTACCGCAGCGCGTGCCGCACGGCAGCCGCAGCGACCTGCTGGTGCTGCTGGAATCCGAATGGTCTCCGTACGCGGCGCAACTGGTGCGGCAATTGGGCGGGGGCGCTGTGCGCGGCGGCATGCGCCATGCCGAGCGCGAAGACGCGCTCCTCATCAGCGTGCTCACCGCCTTTCCCGACCGCGTCGCGCGGCGGCGTCAGGGGAGCGACCTGCAACTCGCCGCCGGCACCTCCGCGCAGCTCGCGCCCAACAGCACGGTAACCGCCGACCTGATGGTCGCAGTAGAGGCGGAGGATCGCCCCGATCAGAGAAGAGATCAGAGAGCTCCGCTGGTGCGGCTGGCCAGCGCGATCGAGCCGGAGTGGCTGGTCGAGCTCTTTCCCGATCGCCTGCGCGAGAGCTCCACGCTGGAATGGCAGCGCGCCGGGGAGCGGGTGGAGGCGGTGACCTCGCTGCTCTTCGAGCAGATTCCGCTGGAGACGCGGCGGACGCCGCCGGAGCCAGAGGCAGCCGGCGTTTTCCTGGCGCGCAAAGCTGTAGAAGTGGGGCTCGGCCGCTTCGCGGAGATGGAGGAGATCGCTGCCTTTCAGTCGCGCGTGAATTTTGCGGCGCAGCACGGACCGGTGGACCGGTTGGATGACGCCGCGATCGAAGCGGCGCTGGCATCGCTGGCAGGAGGGCTGAAGAGTTTCGGGGAGTTGGAGGCGGCGGCGGGCAAGGGCGGGCTGCTCCGCGCCATCGAGCACACAATGCCGGCGCATTCGCGGCGCCTGCTGGAAGAACTCGCTCCGGCCTCCATCCGGCTGCCCCGCGGTGGACGGCAGGTTCGCGTCCATTATGAGGCGGACCAGCCGCCGTGGATCGCGTCGCGCCTGCAGGATTTCTTCGGTATGCGCGAGACGCCTTCGGTGGGCCGCGGCAAATCGCCGCTCGTGATCCGCCTGCTGGCACCCAACCAGCGGCCAGTGCAGATGACCAGCGATCTCGCGGGATTCTGGGAGCGCCTGTATCCGCAAGTTCGCCGCGAGCTGGCGCGACGTTATCCCAAACACGCGTGGCCGGAAGACCCGCTTCGGTAACAGTACCTTATCGTTGACTTAGTTACCGCGGATTCTGGTATAACTGACATTCGGACCAAGATGCCTCACTCCTGCGGAAAGCCCCACTCATCCCGTTTTCGCCGTCACGACTTCGAGGAAGAGCGGTCCCCGGCGGCACGCCGGCCCACTCAAGAAGAGATCGCGCGATTGGCTTATTCGTATTGGCAAGAGCGCGGCGGCCAGGGCGGTTCGGCAGAGGAAGATTGGCGGCGGGCGGAACGCGTGCTGCGCGGATTCTAGAACGGGGAGTGTTGGGAAACTAGTCCCTTGAGGCTGGGGGAAAGTTGAGGACTGCCGCCCGGGAGGCGTGCGGCACGCGGTGCCGGCGTTCGCTCCAAAGATTCAGGAAGGCAAGCGCCAAAAATAGAGTCAGCGAATAGAGGGTATGAGAGACCGGCGTCATCTGAGACCTTTATGGGGAGCACCGCTATGCGGCCGTTAACTCCTGACGGTTGTCGGCCGATTTCGGGGATTTGCCGGAAACGTAGCCGCGCAGACCGCGATTCACACGCCGTGCATTCATCACCCGTCGCCGTTTCCATTTGAACAGCATGACCAGGGCACATCCTAGCGTGATTCCAAAAAGCACAATATCGTTAGGCAACATAGTGTTTTCCCTTGTTACCATTCAAACCGATAAACATTTGGAATGCGAGATGTCGGGGTACCACCGGAGTACGGGTAAATCAGCCCCGAACGGATATCAGGGGTTGCCCTGACTAGCGTATGATGAACGAGGCCGCATGACCGACGATCTTGGCGTAATCGCTGCCGCGCTCACCCCTCGGGGGAAAAAGGGCGATCTGGATTTCGGCGCCGCGTTCGAATTCATCGACCATCTCTGCGCGGCACGCGTACGGGGAATCGCACTCTTCACGCCCACCGGGGAATACCCCGCCTACAGCATCGATGAGCGCACCCGACTGGTGTACCTGACCGCCAAGCGTAGCCGCGTGCCGATCTATGCGGGTGTCGGTTCAACCTCATTAGATGATTCCGTCAACCTGGCGCGGGAGGCGCAGCACGCCGGCGCGGCAGGGGTCTTTCTGCCGCCCCCCCACTTCTTCAGCTACCCGCAAGAGGAGATCCGCGAATTCTATCTCCAGTTCGCGGCACAGGTGCGCGGCGGCAAGCAGATCTGGATCGCCAATACGCCGTCGGTAACGTCGGCGGTCGAACCCGAGACCGCTCGCGACCTGCTGGCCACGGGCCGCTTCACAGGGCTGGAAGATCCCGGGGCCAACGCCCCGTTTTTCGCGTCGCTGCCGGTGGCCTACCTCTCTTCGGACGATGCGGCGATTCCGCGCGCCCGCAGCTCCGGCGCTCATGGCGTTCTCTCCACGGCGGCCTTCGCGGTGCCGGAGTTGGTGGTCGCCCTGGATTGCGCACTGAGTCAGGGAAACCAGGCCGCCGCGGAGCGCCTGGATGGCCAGCTCCAGGAATTCCTGGAGTGGTCCCGTGAGTTTCCGAACCACACACTTCTCAAAGTGGCCGCCGGTTTACGGGGTTTGAAGCCTGGAGCCCCCGCGATTCCGCTATCCTCAAAGAGAGAGCGGAGACTCGACGAGTTCCGCGAGTGGTTTGAGGGGTGGCTACCCTCCGTGAAAAAACAGTTCTGATGCTCAGAGCACTCGGATGCGCGCTCGTTTTCGCCGCCCAGGCAGCGGGCCAGATCACGGTTACGTTCCACTCCACGATCGATGGCTCTGAGCAGCCCTACGCCTTGTACGCACCCAAGCCGCTCGACACGGCGCGCCGCTACCCGCTGGTGATCAGCCTCCACGAGGAAGAATCCAACCACGTGGCCAATCTCAAGCACGTCTTCGGACTTCCCACGCGCTACGGCGAGACCGGCTTGCAGACGCTGACGACACTGCCGGCGCTGCGCAACGTGGAGTTCCTGGTAGCCTGCCCGTTTGCGCGCGGCACCATGGGATACCAGGGGATTGCCGAGCAGGACGTGTACGACGTGCTCGCCGATATGAAGCGTCGCTATCCGGTGGACGAAGATCGCATCTACCTCACCGGCGCATCGATGGGAGGAGGCGGCGCGCTCTGGCTGGCGCTGACCCGGCCCGACATTTGGGCGGCGGTCGCGCCCGTGTGTCCGGACCCAATTCCGGGGACTACCGAGCTTGCCTCGAATGGTCTCAATCTGCCGATGCGGTTCTTTCACGGCGAGCAGGACCCGGCGGTTCCAGCTGAGGTTTCGCGGCAATGGCAGCGGCGGCTACTGACGCTGGGAAGTCCTGTGGAGTACATCGAATTTCCCGGAGTGCGCCACAATGCCTGGGATTTCGCGTATCGCAACGGAGCGATCTTCGAGTGGTTCGGCAAGTTCCGCCGCAATCGCGATCCCGATCACGTGCGCTTCACCGCGGCCTCGGCGCGCTACCGTACGGCGTATTGGGTGCGGCTGGACGGGCTGCCGGCGAACGGTCCGGCATCCATCGACGCGGTGCGGACCGCGGACGGCGTGCGCATTCAGACGCAGAATGTGGAGGGCTTCACGCTCACCACGGCGGTGAAATCGCTGACTGTGGACGGCACGCCCTTGCGCCTCAAGCCAGGCACGCCGCTGCACTTCACCCGGGCGTCTAAGGGCTGGGCGCAGACTCCCGGCGTGGAAGACGTGGCCGTGCGCGGTCCGATTTTGGAAGCCGTGAACGGACGCCACATCTACGTCTACGGGGTGGACGATCCGCAGGGCCGCAAGGACGCCGAGCGGGCTGCCGCATGGTCCAACAGCCGCGTACGCATCAATGTCACGCTGCCGGTGAAGTCCGATAAAGACATCACGGATGAAGATCTGGCATCCGCCGACCTCGTGCTGTTCGGGAACCGCCAGACCAATCGCCTGATCGCGCGCTTCGGCGCAAGTTTCCCACTGGAGCTCGATCCGGGGGCCGCCGATTATGGACTGCTGTTCGTGGCGCCCATCGGCAAGCATCTCGCGCTGGTGAGTTCGGGCCGGTCGTGGTGGAGCGGCGCGGACGAGAGCGGTCGCGGCGGCTACCGGTACGCCCCTCCGCAATACCGGTTGCTCAGCACCTTCGGCGATTACATCCTGTTCAAGGGTTCGCTACCGCAAGTGCTCGCCGAAGGGCGCTTCGACGCCAATGGAAGGGTTCCGCCGGAGGCCGCCGTCGCGCTGAAGGCCGCGGGTACCGTGACGGTGAGATAAGCGGGGCAGGCGCCGGTTTTCATCCCAAGCCGCAAACTGGACTCCGTCCATTCGTGCACGAGAGCTTTACGGCAGCAAGTGGACAGGCCGGGAGGCCTGTCCCACTGATACAGGAGCACGGTGGTAGAAGGTGTACACTGGCACGAATGAACCGGCGCACTTTTATGGGCACGCTTGCGGCAACCGCACTGGCGCAATCGCCCTTACCCCGCGTGAATGCGGCTAGACTTCGCGAGCACCTGGAGGCGCTCAGCGTCTTCGGACGGCCGGAGGGCGGCACGTTCGCCAGCGGCGTAAGCCGGTACGCGTACTCCGAGGCGGATGTCGCGGGGCGCGCGTACGTGATGAAACTGATGGAAGGCGTGGGGCTTGCGCCGCGCATCGACGCCGCGGGGAACATCTACGGACTGCGTCCGGGCACCAACCCCGCGCTGCCGCCGGTGCTCTTCGGATCGCACATCGATTCGGTGCCCAACGGCGGTAACTTCGATGGCGATCTCGGGTCGCTGGCGGCGATCGAGGTGGCGCAGACGTTGAACGAGGCGCGCGTCGCGACGCGGCGCAGCCTGGAGATCGTGGTCTGGCAGAACGAGGAGGGATACGCGTTCAACAACGGCCTGGTGGGCAGCCGGGCCGCCGCCGGACACCTGGACCCGGGCGAGCTCGACGTGGTGTGGAACGGCGTGAAAAAGTCGGACGCGATCCGCAAGATCGGCGGGAAACCCGAGCGCATCGCGGAGGCAAAGCGTGGACCGAACAGCTTCGCGTGTTACCTGGAACTGCACATCGAGCAGGGCGGAACGCTGGAGCGAGCGCGGCTTCCGATCGGCGTGGTGGAAGGCATCGTCTCGATCGACCGCTACGACGTGGAGGTACGCGGCTTTGCCAATCACGCGGGCACCACACCGATGCCGGACCGTCAGGACGCACTGGTGGCCGCATCCATGCTGACGGTGGCGGTGAATGACGAGGTGCGGGCGATGCCGGGTCGGCAGGTGGGGACGGTAGGGCAGTTGAACGTAAGCCCGAACGTGCCGAACATCGTGCCCGGGTCGGTGAAGATGGTGGTGGAGCTACGCGATCTCTCCGAAAAGAGAGTCGCGAGTCTCGGGGAGAAGATCCGCTCGCGGGCGCATGAGATCGCGGCGCAGACGCGAACCGAAATCACGATGAAGCTGGCTGCGCATCACGATGCGGCGCTGGCAACTGCTGAAGTGCAGAGCTCGATCGAAGCGGCGTGCGCGAAGCTGGGGTTGAAATCGCAAAGGCAGCCGAGCGGCGCCGGCCACGACGCACAGATGATGGCGCTGCTCGGGCCGATGGGGATGATCTTCGTGCCCAGCATGAAGGGAATCAGCCATTCGCCGATGGAACTCACGAGCTGGGAAGACTGCGCGCGCGGCGCCGACGTGCTGCTGGCCACCGTGGTTGACTGGGCGTCGCGGTAAAAGAAAAATCGAAATAGATGGACAGGCCGGGAGGCCTGCCCCACTCGGCTACCTGCCGTATGGGGTTTGGACGGTGCTTCGCGGCTCGGCAGGGATGTCGAATTTCGACAAGAGATCGGGGTGCGACGGGTCGAAGGGCGGGACATCGTCGACGAGATACTTCGCCAGGTCTGACATGCTCTCGCGGATGGCCTGCACGATGCAGCGGGCGAGTTCGTAACTGCCGTAGTTGTTGTGGTGGGTGGTGTCGCCATCGGCGAAGGCCTTGACCGCATCCTTTGGGCCTAACGCCTCATAGAAGAGCTTGCTCATGGCGTTGAGATCGATGACCTCGACCTTTTCTTCCGCGCCCGCCTGCCGCACCGCTTCGGGATAATCGCCAAGGCTGTTGGTCACCTTGCCTTCGGCGTCGAATGTCATGCGATTCATCGGCGTCACCAGAATCGGGGTCACACCAAGCCGGCGTGCTTCGGCAATCAACTTCTTGAGCGACTCCTTGTAGGTGGTGAAGGCGCCGACGCCCTCGCCTTTCTCCTTCTGGTCGTTGTGGCCCATCTGGATGAGCAGCCAGTCGCCGGATTTCATGAGGGTCGAGAGTTTGGCGAGGCGGCGTTCGCCGATGAAGCTGCGCAGGGATTCGCCGCTTTCGCCGTGATTGGCCACCGCGATGCGGGGCGTGAAGAAGCGCGTCAGCATCTGTCCCCAGCTGTTGAAGGGTTCGCGGCCCTGATCGGTCGAAGTGGAATCGCCGGCGATGTAGAGCGTGGGGACGTCGGCCTTCTCGATCTCGATCGCGCTCACGGCGGGGTGCTGGTTGGCGAACTCGAGCGTGATGCGGTCGTCCCACGCCCAGGTTTCGGAGGTCTTCTCGCGATCCTTGAGACGGACTTCGGTGTTGGCGTCGATGCGCGGCGTGCGGGTGTTGACGATGAATGTGCGTTTGACGAATTCGCCGGGCTTAGTTTGCACCTTCTCCACCATCAGGCGCCGCAACTCGGCTTTGACAGTGGTCACGGTGGGAGCTTCGCGGTCGCCGAGCGTGACGGTGACTCGATAATTTCCTTCTACGGGCACCTTCGCCGAGAAATAGAAGGGCGGCTGGTCGCTGGTGATAGAACCGGCGCCGGCCTTGAGTTTGGCGCCCTCTTCGAAGCCATAGCCGCGCTCGGCGGAATAGAGCTCCGGTTTGCCACTGCTGAAATCGAACTTCTGGGCCGAGGCCGATACCAGTACGAAAAAGGCGATCAGGTATTTCATGATTTGTTGATACCTTGGTGACGATGGGAAAGCTCGCGTTCTTTTTGTTCGCCTGCACTGCCTTGGCGCAAACCGCACCGCACTACGACGAAGTTTACTACCCGAGCGGACACCTGCGCATCGCGGCGTATCTTTACCGGCCCTCCGGCAAGGGTCCGTTCCCGGTGGTGATCTACAACCACGGCTCGCGCGCGGGAAGCGAGAAGAACTCCATGCCCTTCACTTTCGTCGGCCAACTGCTCAGCGACGTGGGCTATGTCGTGCTGGTGGTGGAGCGCCGCGGCTATGGACGCTCCGACGGTGCGCAGTTTGGGGAGCAGGTGGGCACGGACCGCGGCGCAAAATTCGTGGCGCGCCTGCAGGAGGAAACCGACGACGTGCTGGCCGCCGTACCGTATCTCCAGACCCTGCCTTATGCCGATAGCGGCCGCATCGCGGTGATGGGCTGGTCGCTGGGCGGCATCGTCAGCGTGTTTGCGGCCTCGCGCTCCACGGCATTCCGCGCGGCGATCGACCAGGCGGGCGGATCGCTCACCTGGGAAGGAAATCCCGCGATTCAGAGGGCTTTGACCGGGGCGGCGGCAAAGATCCGCATTCCGACGCTGTGCATGGTGGCAAGAAACGATCGGACCACGAAGGCGGTGGAGGCGGTGGCGCAGGAGATGAAGCGGCGTGGAGCTCCGTCGAAACTGATCGTCTATCCCAATTACGATGAACCCAGGGCGCCGAAGGCTCCCGCGCCCGGACATCTGCTGTTCGCCGCGCCGGGAGCGCGATTGTGGCGCGAGGACGTGCTGCAATTCCTGGCGGAGACGCTGGTGATCGGGCGCTGAAAGGGAATCACCCCTCACTTGATGGCCTCGAGCGTGATGGAACCGACGGCCAGGCCGGCGGCCGAGGCTTTCACGGTGATGCGGCCCTGATCGCGCGATGCCTTGACGAGCGCGATGCAGCGGCCTTGAAACGCGCTGCGGTCGGTGGCCTGAAAACTCTCGTGACTGGTGATATCGGCGTTGTCCACGGCGGCGATCACGCCGGGGCCGTCGACGGCGAACGTGATCTTATCAGCGGCGGTGGGTAACATGATGCCGTTCTCATCGACCACGCTGGCGTCGACGTAGGCGACGCTATCCCAGGTGAACGGGAGCTTCAGCTTGTCGATGGAAAGAACGATCCGGGCGGCTTTGCCCGCGGTGCGCAGATCGCTCACGGCAGCGACCTTGCCCTGATTGCGGCAGAGCGCCTCGACTTTGCCGGGCGCGAACTCGACGCGCCAGTTGCGGGGCGCGGCATCCTGCGGTAGCGGCTTCGCGCCGAGCGATTTGCCGTTCAGGAGCAGTTCCACCTCCTGGCAGTTGCTGTAGACCTCCACGTTCTCCGTATGCGGTTCGCGATTGGCCGGCGACCAATCGTCAAACAGCGTCTGCGTCTGGCGGCGGGCAGCTTCGTAGCCGGGATCGGTGGGCGCCATTACACGCGCGGCGACGCGGCGGGTGATGTGCACCACGGGCTCGGTGCTCCACCAACTGGCGCGCTCCCAACCCATAGGCTTGATGGTGCCGGTACGGTCGAGCAGACCGAAGGAGTTGGAGATGTAAGGCCACATGCGGCCTTCGCCCAGGTAATCGATACCCGCCCAAATAAACTGGCCGGCGTAGGCGGGACTATCGCGCAGGGCAAGCCAGGCGCGGCGATCGTGGGTATTCTCGGTGCCGAGAATCTTGCGCGACGTCTTCTGCTGGTGGGCGGCGAGAATTTCGTTTTCGCGGTAATTCTGGCCGACCACGTCGAGCAGGTCGGCGAGGCCGTTGTCGTAATCGTGACTGACGTTGGGGCGGAAGAGCGCCTGGGTCACGGGGCGCGTGGGGTCGGCGGTGTGGAAGGTCTCCACCAGACCTTTGAGGATGCCCCTGGCGAGCTCGCCCTGCGGTGTGTCGTGAATCTCATTGCCCGCGCTATAGATGATCACGCTGGGGTGATTGCGGTCGCGGCGCACGGTGTCGCGCGTATCGATGTGCGACCATTCGCGAAAGAAGAGGTGATAGTCGTAAGGATTTTTGGCGACGGTCCATTGATCGAACATCTCGTCCATCACCAGGAAGCCCATGCGGTCGGTGAGGTCGAGAAACTCCGGCGCAACGGGGCCGTGCGCGGTGCGGATGGCGTTGACGCCGATCTTCTTGAGCGCGGTGAGGCGGCGCTGCCAGACATCGAGCGGGACGGCGGTGCCCACCGCGCCGCCATCGGCGTGCAGGCAGACGCCCTTGATCTTGAGGTTCCTGCCGTTCAGCCAGAATCCGGTATCGGCGTCGAAGCGCGCTTCGCGAATGCCGAAGGCAACCGACTCGTCATCGAGCGTATTCTTCCCCTCGCGCACCTTGGCGGTGGCGGTATAGAGTTCCTGCGGTTCCAGGCCCCAGAGCTTGGGATTGGCCACGGCGATCTCCGCCTCGAAATCCGCCGACTTGCCGGGCGCGATGGTCTGCGGTTTGGTCTGTGCCGACTTGCCGGCGGCGGTGAAGTCGACAAACACGGTGTGCGGCGCGGCGGACTGATTCACGACGGAGGTAGCGACCTTGACGGTGGCTTCCGCGGCCGTCACCTTCGGCGTGGTGACGAAGGTGGCCCACTGATCGAGATGCACCGGGTCGGTGACGATCAGGCGCACGTGGCGATTGATGCCGGCGCCGGGGAACCAGCGCGAGGCGGGCTGGCGCGAATTGTCGGCGCGCACCGCGAGCAGGTTGGCGCCGGGCGCGAGATGAGCGGTCAGCTCGTAGCGGAAGCTCACGTAGCCATACGGCCGCTTGCCGAGCGAAACATCATTGATCCAGACCTCGCTATTGGCCATCACGCCATCGAATTCCACGAAGACGCGACGCCCCGCGGTGCCGGCGGGCAAGGTGAATTGTTTCCGGTACCAGCCCACTCCGGCCGGCAAAAATGCGCCCGCCCAGCCGCTGGGATTCTTCTCGTCGAAGGGACCTTCGATGGCCCAATCGTGGGGCAGCGTGACCGTGCGCGACGCACTCTCGTCACCGTGGGAAAAGCGCCAGTCCGTGTCGAACGGAATCGTCACGCGTGGAGCGGCCGTGAGCGCGGCGCCCCACAACAGGCATGCGGCCAGTTTCATTTACTTTTTTCGACCTCGACGGCAAAGGCGTAGGTGGGGCCGAACATGTTGGAGCGGAAGACCACCCATTTCTGGTCGGGCGTGAAGCTGACGTTGGGTTCCAGGCGGTAATTATGCTTCGACATGTTGACCAGCTTCTCGGCCTGAAAGACGCCGGGCTGCACGAAATCCTTGTCATTGAGTTCGCCCTGAAAGACGATCTTCTTCGGGTGGAAAAGGTAGATCCACTGGCCGTTCTTGGCCTTGGCCACCTGGCCCGGATCGCCGCCATCGCCGCAGAATAACTTGCCATCGAGCGTAACGTTGAAGTGAATCGACCACTCGTCGCGCTGCAAGTGGTACCAGGTGCGCTCGGCGGTTTCCACGTTGTATCCGGCGAGCCAGAAATCCTCGCCGCGCGGCGTCTGCAGGTCGTACCAGATGGTCTTGCCGTCGTGGCCCCAAAACTCGTGGCCGAAGATTTCGCCCGCCATGGTGCGGTGATGAACCTGCTTGATCTCGCCGTTATCCATGCGGATGGTCCAGATGCGATCCACCTTATGCCATGGGCCCTCGTGGCAGAACATCAGGAGATTGGGATCGGTGGGCGAGAATTCCAGATGGTTCAACCAGTCCGTGGCGCGGTGGATCACCTTGACCTCGCCGGTCGTGGTGTTGACCGTGAACATCGCCATGGGCAGGTGCGCGGCCAGGCGCTGCTCCATCATTTGCCCCTTGTTGAGGGCCTGCTCCAGGGGATGAATCTGGCCTCCGGCCGCGGCCGGCGCGGACTGTCCCGGCGGCGGATTGCGTCCCGCGAAATCCTGCCCGTCGCCTTCGATATACGTTCCGCCGAGCAGGGTCTCATCGGCATTCACCGTGGCGACCGATCCGCGCCGCGGCAGTTGCGCGATGCGGCGGGTCTCGAGCGTATCGACATTGGTCGCGAAGATCTCGGCGCCTTTTCGGTAGAAAACCGAGTTCGTCTTATGGCCGGTGACGATCACCTGCGCCGGTCCCTTAACTACGGACTTGGCGGCGTGAGTCTCCAGGTTCAGCACGCTGATGCCTTCAGGCGTGGTGTAGACCATCTGCTTGCCGTCTGCCGTGTAGCCGTTCTGGTTGAAGTAGAGGCTGGCGGAATTCGGTTCGTCAGTGAGACGGACAATGCGATGGCCGGTGTCGGGGTCGATCCAGGACTTGGGCGGATCGGCCGCCCGCGCGGTGATAGCCGCCAGCGCCACCAGAGCGACGCGGCAGGGTAGTGAAACCATAATTCCCCATCATGATCGCCCAAGGCGCGACGCGTCAAACCTTTTTGCAGAAGGGACGGGCGTTTTATATTGCAGAACGCATGTGGCGGACGGAGCTAGGCTGGATTGCAGGGATCTAATGAACATCAATCTTTACGTTTCGCACATCGAAACTACAATTGCGTCCGTCTGGCACGGGCAGAATCAGAGAGAATGTAACTTATGCGCTCCGCTGTTTCCTTCGATCATCCCCGAGACGAGATTTTACAGGCGATTCAACGCATCTATCGTTATAGAATGACGACGACCTCGGGCGGCAATCTCTCCATCCGCGAAGAGAACGGCGACGTGTGGATCACGCCCGCGCGGTTGGACAAAGGCACGCTACGCCGGGAAGATATCATGCGCGTTGCGCCGGACGGGACGGTGCACGGTCCGCATCGGCCCAGTTCGGAGCTCCCGTTTCACCAGGAGATTTATCGCACGCGGCCCGATATCCGCGGCATTGTGCATGCGCACCCGGTCGCGCTGGTGGCGTTCTCGCTGGTGCACCAGGTTCCGGACACACGGCTCTTCCACCAATCGCGCCACGTGTGCGGAGGGGCGGGCTTCGCGCCGTACGAACTGCCGGGCAGCCTGGCGTTGGGCCGCAATGTCGCCGAGATTTTCGGACAGGGCTTCGATTGTGTGCTGCTGGAGAATCACGGCGCGGTGACGGGCGGCGCGGATCTCGGCGAGGCCTTCCGCCGTTTCGAGACTTTGGAATTTACCGCCAAGACGATCATCAAGGCGCGCATGATCGGGGACGTGCGCTTCCTGACGAACGACGAGATCGCAACAGCGCGGGAGGCGGCTCCCGAGTGGACCGAATTTCCGCACTCGGCGCCGAGCACGGAGGAGAAGGAACTGCGCGCGCGGCTGGCCGAGTTCGTGCGCCGCGCCTACCGCCAGAGGCTTTTCATCAGCACGCAGGGGAGCTTCTCCGCGCGCGTGGACGCCGGCAGCTTCCTGATCACGCCCTACCAGAAAGACCGCGGCACGCTCGACGTGGAAGACCTGGTGCTGGTGCGCAACGGCCAGAGCGAAGCGGGCGCAACGCCGAGCCGGGCGGCGCGGATTCACGACGCGATCTATCGCGAACATCCGGGGATCGGCTCCATCATCAACGCCTACCCGGTCAATGCCACCGCCTTTAGCGTGACGGGCGTGGCGCTGGATAGCCGCACGATTCCGGAAAGCTACATCGTGATCCGGCAGGTATCGCGGTTTCCGTACGGGTTGCAATTCGAAGACCCTACGGCCGTGGCCAAGGAGATTACGCCGAAGCGTCCGACTGCGCTGCTGGAAAACGATGGCGTGCTGGTGGCAGGTGCGGACATGCTGGAAGCCTTCGACCGGCTGGAGGTGCTGGAATCCACGGCGGAGGCGATCATCAATAGCCAGGGGATCGGTGTACTCGCGCCGATGTCGGAAGAGGTGACAAGGGAATTGGATCGCGTGTTTCTGGGGGAATAGGGAATTTAGATCGCTCCCTCACGGTCGCGGTTCGCGTGGCAAGGGCACGGCGATGAGGAGGCCTTACCGCGCGGTGATGGTGGTGCCGTCGGTGGTTTTGATGGTCATGTTTTCGAATTTCCAACCTTGCGTATTGGAGATGGTGCCGGCGGTCTTGGCTTCGATATCGATGTCCTTGAACTGGAAATCGACGAGCGGGGAGTCGGGGTAGGAACTCACGGCGAAGGCGCGCTGCGCGCCGGTGGATTTCAGGCCGGAGATGCGCACGTTGCGGAAATGCGGGATGCCCTTCTCAGGCGGCACCAACTCGGTGAGGACGCGCCAATAGTCGGGGATGTCTTTCGCGCCTTCGGGGAGCTTGGCGTAGCTATAGGCGGGATTCCAATTGAGCGTGATGCTGACCGGAGTTGCAACGCCGGTGGTCTTCACGTTGCGGATCACGATGTCCTCGATGGTGCCGCCGCGCGTGCTCGCGCTCTTGAAGAGGATGCCGGCGGGTACCGCGGCTCATCACGGTCAGGCCATCGACTTCGACGTGACGGATCCCGCCGGAGGTTTCGCTGCCGATGGTGACGCCGGCGGCGCCGCCGCGCACCACGTTATCGACGATCCGGACCTTTTCGGTGGGACGATTCACGCGCAGGCCGTCGGCGTCGCGGCCCGCCTTGAGGCAGATGGCGTCGTCATTGCACTCGATGTCGCAATGGGTCACCAGGACGTCGGAGGAGGAGTCGATGTCGATGCCGTCGGTGCTCGGACCTTTGGCCTCGGTGTTGTTGCGGATGGTGAGGCCATCGACTTTCACGCGCTCGGAATAGCAGATGTGGACGGTCCAGAAGCCAGGGCGCTGGAGCGTGAGGCCGGCGAGATCCACGTCGCGGGATTTGTAAACCTGAATCAGGCGCGGGCGGCGGCAATCGTAATCGACGGCCCAGCGGAGGCCTTTGGGCTCGTACTCCTCGCGGCGCATTTTCCAATAGAGGTCCCACCAGATTTTGCCATCGCCATCGACCGTGCCCTTTCCGCCGAGCTTTACGTTCGACTGCTCGTAGATATTGAGCAACGCGGCGGGCCATTTCATTTCGATGCCGGCAACGCGCGTCTGCATGATGGGGTAGGCGGCAAGATCCTGCACACCGCGGATTTCGACGCCCTCGTCGAGGCGCAGCTCCATGTTCGATTTCAGGAAAAGCGCGCCCGAGAGATACACGCCGGGGGCGAAGACGACGACGCCCTTGCCGGACTTGGCGGCGGCATCAATGGCCTTCTGCAGCGCGGCGGTGTTAACGGTCTTGCCGTCGGGCTTTGCGCCGTAGTCGGTCACCCGGACTTCGGCGACCTGAAGCGCGAGCGCTGGGATCAGGAGCAACAGGAGGCGCATGGTCAGGCCAGTCCCAGCTCGCGGATCGCGGCGCCCGCGCCTTTGAGATTGGCGCTCTTCATCTCACTCCATTTGCGCGAGAGAATCACGCCGTCGGCGCCGCCTTTGAAGGCTGCGACTACAGCACCGCGCGTGCCATCGGGGGTGGATTTCGAGGAGGTGGCGGCAGTGGGAATATCGATATCGATGCCCGGCCAGAGCTGGGTCTTCGCACCGGCCAGTCCGGCGCGCGCGCGTTTGGCTTCGCGGTAGACGTAGTCGCTGGAGAAGCCGGATTTGGCGAGCTCGGAGAGCGGTTTTTCATTCTGGTAATCGAGCACGCGGTAGTGGAAATCGAGCAGCTCCTGCCCGGGGACATCGGCGTAAATCGTCTGGCCGACGGAGCGGATGTAGCCGGCCATGCGCTCGCCGCCGCAGTTGTGATACATCACCATCTTGAGGAAGTCGGAGTACTTGGCGAGTTCGCTGAGGTCCTGCTCGGCGCGATAGATCGGGGTGAAGGAATTCTGGTGCCAGATGTGCCAGCCCACGCCCACTTCGGGTTTGATGGATTTGACCTTGGCGTAGATTGCGGCGTAAGTTTCGCGCAGGCTATCGTGCCAGAGATTCTCCCAGGCGAGGATTTCGGGGTAGCGCAGCATGATGCGCCACAGGGTGACGTAATAGCCATCCACAGGCCGCTTGCCGCCGCGCGTCAGTTCGCCGAGCGCACGGAATCCGGCGCGTGCGCGGGCGACGTTGATGCCGCGACCGCGGGCCTTCTGCTCGCAGTAGCCGCAGAAGCAGGTGACCGAACCGGGATTCACGCCGCGCGTCATATTCGAAAACGCGCCGTGGCGTTCGGAGCCCCACATGATGCCATCGATATCCCAGGAGCGGGTATAGTCCTCCACGGTGGCGAGGAGGAAGTTGCGGTAGTTGGGATTGTTGAAGCAGAGGGTGACCGCGAGCTGTCCATCGAGCTGCCGTTCCTGCGCCTGGGCGGCATTAGGGGTCTCGCGCGAGAAGACATCTTCGAACCAGCAGATGGTCTTCATGCCGCGTTTGCGCGCGGAGGGGAGCACGGCTTCGAGGACGTCGAAATCGCCGAGGTCGGGCGCGCGCAGGTTACGGAGGACGGTGTCGCGGTAATACTCCGGGTGGAGTTTGGTGTAGCTGCCGCCTTTGAAGGTATCGGTGTCGTAGGCCTGCTTGCCGTGATCGGGGAGCGGCTGGCCGGGCACCTGGCGTCCGGCGATGCCGCGGCCATAGGTGAAGGTCGCGACGAAGAGCGTGTTGACGAAGGCGTCCTGCTGAAATTCGTCGAGCACCTTCTCCACGCCTTCATCGGCGAAGGAGACGGCGCCGACCTGGATGCCGATCATCTTGCTTGCGGGGGCCGCGGGCGCGAGCGGCGCGACCGCGGAAGCGGCGAGTGCATTGCGGAGAAACTTGCGACGGTCCATATTCACCAGAAGGTAACACCAATACGGGGGGGAAAGGCATTTCTCGCAAAGCCGCAAAGCCGCAAAGTAACGCCAAGAAGAGAAGAAAAAGGCCTTAAAATTTCTTTGCGGTTCTTTGCGGCTTTGCGTCTTTGCGAGAAAAAGAGGCTTTCCCTAGCGGGCCAATACCACTCGCCCGGGCCCGGGCTCGGGGGCGGGGGCCCCGGGTGGGCGGACACGGGCGATGATGGCCAGGGCGCCGATGTAGAAGAGGCCGCCGATGATGATGGTCTGGGCCAAGCCGAGATAGATTGCGGAGACCAGAGCGCCGACGGAGCCGAGTACGCTGGCGGCGGCGTTCAAGCTCCAGGCCCAACGGACGCTGGGGGCGTGCCATTCTTCGAGGCGCTTCAGGCCGGTGGGGAACGGCATCCCCATGATGAAGCCGAGCGGGGCGATCAGGGCGACCGTCATCGCGGCCTTCAGGAACCACGGGAGCCAGACCAGGGCGGAAAGCAATGACGAAAGCACCAGGGCCAGGAGGGTAGTCAGCAGCGCGGTCAGGCCGAGCACCTTGATCATGCGGCCCTCGTCGCCGGCGAGGACGCGCTTGCTGAAGTAGCTGCCGAGGCCGCTCGAAATCAGCATGGAGAAGATGACCACGGTGAGCGCGTAGGTGGGGTGGCCGAGGAAGAGGATGAACTTCTGGATCAAGCCCACTTCGATCAGAATGTAACCCGCGCCGATCAGAAGGAAATAGACCAAGAAGCCGCGGACGCCGCGCTGCGTGGGCAGTCGGGTGCCCAACACGATCGGCGGCGCGACCAGGATCACCCCGGTGGCGACCAGGCTGATGATCATCAGCCCGAATAAGAGCGGCACGGCGTTGTTGATCTTGCGGTCGGCGGAATTGGCGCCGCCTTTCATGAATTCCCAAAAGTCGCGCGGCTGAACGGTGTAGAAGAAGAAGGGGCGGTCGTCGGAGACGGGCGTGATGTCGAAGGTGTAATTGCGCTCGTACTCGCTAGGGTGCGGACTCAGCAGCAGGTCGCGGAACTGATTCTTCATCTCGCTGCCGGGATAGTAGATGGCACGTTGGACGCCGTGGGCGAAGACGGCCTGGGCGCGGGCGATATCGGCGTCGCTGAACGGCTTGCGGGAGACCAGCACGGTATCGAGCGCGCCGTAGCCTTCGGTAGTACCCTGTCGCGAGACGATGACGTGGCGCCACGGCTGTTTTTCGCCGAGCTGGGTGAGGGCGTCGATGGCGAGCGAGATCAGGCGCAGGGATTCGCGCGGCGGGTCGAAACCCCAGCGGGTGATGGCCAGCACGCCGTCGTCGGTGAGGTGATTGAGGTAATCGCGGAAGGCGTCGCTGGTGTAGAGGTTGTTCTCGGAAAGCGCGAAGGCGCCGGCGGCGGTGGCGGCCCAGGTATCCACCAGCGTGGCCTGCATGACCTGATATTTGTCGGTGCTGCGGCGCACGAAGCTGCGGCCATCCTCCACAAAGAGGTGGACGTCGGGCCGCCAGTACAGATTGTTGCTGTACTTGGCGAAGCGCTGCTGCATGACGGTGTGGGCGATGATCGGGTTGATTTCGACAGCGGTGACATCGTGGCTGCCGGCGGCGATGGCGCGGGCCACGTCCCAACCGCCGCCGGGTCCGATGATCAGGGTTTTGGCGCCTGGACGCACGGCGTAGGGGAGGGCCGGACCCTGGTACATCAGGTCGCGGAGATTGTCGGGAGTGAGGCGGTCGAAATCGAAATGCGCGATGGTGGTGGCGGCGTCGGCATCGATCACGATGTTGTAGTCGCCGCTCGCTTGGCGGACCACGCCGATGCGCGAGAGGTCGTTCCACTGTTTGAAGACCTCCACCGGCGAGGGCCTGTCCCTTGGCATGGCGGATGGTCAGCACCGGGTGCTTCTGGTTGTAGACGATGAAGGCGAAAAGGGCGAGCGCGACCACCACGCTGCCGGCGCGGCCGCGGACGGAGCCCGCCAGGCTGTTCCAGATCGCAGCGGCCACGGCGAAGGTTACGGCGGCAACGATGACGGTGTCCGGACCGCCTACCAGCCGGACCATCGCGAGCAGCAGGAAGCATCCGGCCGCGGCGCCGGCGAGGTCGAAGAAGTAGATGCGGTCCACGTGGTCGATGGTTTCGCTGATGGCGAGCGAGACGATCGAGCCGGCCACGAAGAACGGCAGCGCGGTGGTGAAGTAGACCAGCGCGAGGTCCCAGTTGGAAAGCGTATCGCCCTGGCCAAGAAGGACCGCCAGGGACACGATGACCAACAGGCTGTTGACCAGGCTCAGACGGCCGAGCCGGGCAAACAGCGGGGCCTTCCATCCGGCGACGACATAGGAAAAGACGCCGCCCAGGCCGAGGCCGAAGAGCGCGATCGAAATCGCCAGGAAGGCGAAGTGATAGTAGAAGACGACCGAAAAAATGCGCGTCAGGGCGAGTTCAAGAAGCAGCGTCGCCATGGTGGTGAGGGCTACACAAAGGTAGACCTCACGCCACTGGGAAGAATTAGGTTTCACGGAGGCCAAACTTCTATTGTACGTGCGTTCGAGAGATCGCTCCCTGACGGTCGCGGTTCGCCAGGGCGAATCTACTGCACGTAGATCTGCACGGCATTGCTGGACGAGTCGCTGAAATTGATCGTCAGATTGACCGCGCCCTTCGGCAGACCCTGCGGGACCACCACATTGATCTGGTAGAGACCGGCGAAGGTCGGCGTCAATCCGGCGTAGAGCGGAACCACGACCATTCCGCCCGGACCCGCGCCGAAATTAATGGTGGCGGTGGCGTTCAGCGGAGCGAAAGGCGAGGTAGCCGGAGCCGGCTGACCGCTGACCACCGAGGGATTGGTAGGTCCGAGCCCGATCGCGTAGATGGTGAGAGCGTCGCCCGCTTTGGCGGGATGAGTATTGACGCCGGGGAAGGAACCTACCGGCATCGGAATGCTCAGGTCCTGATTCTGGATGGCGCCATAGGTGCCGACGCCGATCAACAGCAGCCGCGGCGCGCGGTCGGCCACCTGCACGGAAACCGGATTGCTGGTGAGCCCGTCGCGCTGCACCTGGACGACCGCGGTCCCGTTGTTGATCTCGTAGGGCAGCTGGAAGGCAAGCTGGCCGTACGAGGAATAGTACATGGGAGCCGGACGTCCGTTCACCGTGACGGCAGCGCCGCCCACCTGGGTATCGAGCGGAGGCGCCTTGCCCACGGTCAGGGGCGCGAAGGACAACTGCTCGCCGAGCACCACCATGACGTCGCCGCGCGCCACAGTGTCGCCGGCGGTGAAAGTTCCGTTATCCACCACGCCCTGGTAATTGATCACGGGCGCGCCCTTGGCGACCACGGTGAAATCCACCGGGACGGGGGCGATGACATTCGCCGCATTCGAAGTGAGGGTGACCGTGGCGCTATAGGTTCCGGGCGACATCGTGCCGGCATCGAACGTCAGAACGGCGGCATTGCCGGAAGCGGTGGCGGTGAGCCAGGCGGCGCCGTTAGCCAGAGCTCCCTGGAGGGTCAGGGTTCCCTGCCCCAGGTTGGTCAGCGAGACGGCGGTGGTCAGGGGCGGCGCTCCCTGTGCGAGGCGCACTTGTATGTGGGAGGAAGACGCCTGCGCGATGGGCTGGGTGGTGACCCGCATGGTCACGGGAATCGATTTATTGTCGGGCGCGAAGTTGGAGCCGGCGGTGGTCAGAGTGCCGGAGTAAGTCCCGGACGGCATGGTGGCGGAAGGGGCCACATGGATGCGGTAAGGGAAGAGAAAGCGGAAGGTTCCGGTGCCATCGACGGCGAGCGAGAGCCACGGGCCGCCATCGTTCGTCTTGGCGATGCCGACGAGCTGGCTGTTGGTGGAGAAACTCGATGTCGCGCGCGGTACCGGGGGCCACGTAGACGTCCACGCTGGAGGGTACGGCGCCGCCGATCGCGACCGTGACCGTGATGGTCTGCGGCGCATCGACGACACTGGCGTCGTTATCGGCGACCGTGACGATCCCGGTGGTGATGCCGGCGGGGAGGCTCGCCGTGTTCAACGAAATCTGGAGTGGAATACAAACGCCCACACGGCTGACGCAATTGGTTTGCGTCCCGGCCGAGGTCCCGATCCAGGAGACGGAGGAGGTGAGCTTGGGGGAGAGGAAGCCGTCGCCGGCATTATAGATTTCCACCGTCTGCGGCGCGCCGTTGGCGCCCTGCGTGATGGAAACCGGCCCGACGGTACTGGACACCAGGCGGAGGCGGGGAGTCGCGCTCAGAACACCGGTGAAAAGGAGGATTGCGGCGGAGAACGCCAGGAAACAACGGTGATTTAGACCCACTCGAGAGCACCCTTCTTATACGCCCAGATATAACCGACCGCGAGGATCACCAGAAACACGGCAACTTCGGCCACGCCGAACCATTGCATCTGGCGATAGCGGACGGCCCAGGGGAATAAGAAGATGGTCTCGACATCGAAGATTACAAATAAGATGGCGATGATGTAGAAGCGCACCGTGTAGCGCCCCCGGGAATCCGACGCGGCTTTGATGCCGCATTCGTAGGCTTCCAGCTTGGCAGCAAAAGGAGCCGATGGACGGATCAGTTTTGCCGCCACGATCGCCACAACGGGGAAGCTGATCGCGATTGCCAAAAAGATGAAAATCGGGAGGTAGCCGCTAGGCATGAGCCTCACTATAACACGCGTTCCGCCGGAGTGCGATTCGACACGGCAACCTTTCCTGGTACCGCCGCTACCGAAAATTTCAACAGTATCTTAAGGCCTATTGTTTTGTGCAGTATCGGCCGATTAGGCTATTAAATAAAGGTGTGTCGCGGGTCTAGTCGCGGAGCCTGTCTAGGACTCTTTGTGTGGATGGCGACTGCCCTCCCATTGTCCGCCAGCACCATCATCTTTGCGACCGGGCCGCAGCAGGTAGGCGGAAGAGAAATCAACATCAAGGCGACCTTCGACTTCGACTACAACGCCCAGACCGTGACCATTTCCCTGCTCAACCTGGAGTCAAACCCTACGGATATCGCGCAAGCGCTGAGTTCGGTGCGATTTAACATTACCGGAGCCACTGCGACACCGACTTATGTGAGTTCCTCGATCGGAACCTTCGACATCGATAATCAGGGCCGCCCCAGAGCCGACAACCGGGCGAATACCTGGGTCGCGACAAACATCGGCGGCAATACCATCGGCTTTTGCGCGGTCTGCGCGTCCGGCGGAGTCGGCACAGCCGACCTGTTGCTCGGGGGACCCGCCGCGTCGAACCTGCGCTACTCCAACGATGACGGTACGCTGAGGAACCGCACCAGCGCCCAACCCTTCATTCTTGCCAGCGGAGGGACCTACTCGAGCGGCGCACTCCGGACCCTGGATAGCTCGCCCAGCTGGGTCTACCGGTTGTCAAACATGACGCCCAACGTGATGGTCAGCAACGTCTTCCTCGGCTTCGGCGAGGGGGCGGCTTACGGTTCGGCATCCTATTTCATGGCAAATTACACGGAATACGATGTGCCGGAGCCGGGATCCGGCACCCTGGTGATCACTGCGTTGGGGATAGTTGCAGCGGCGCGCCGTTATCTTCACTCGCGATTGTGAAGCGCCCCTGCGCTTCCGCGCGACAATGGGGATAGCAGATGACTTCCGATCCCCGCTCCTCCTACACGAAACTGCTTGCCGAACGCCGCGCGGAGATCGCGGCGCGCGAGGCGCGGCACCGGAGATTGGGCCATGCCAAGATCGCGGTGGCGGCGGCGGGGGTCGCGGTGGTCTGGTTGGCGCTCTCGCGGGGCGGCGCGTCGATTCTCTGGGTACTCGTGCCGATCGCGGCCTTTGTAGCCCTGGTCGTGATCCACGAAAAACTACTGGCCGACCTGGAACGCCGTCGGCGCGCGGCCCGGTTCTTCGAAAAGGGGCTGTTGCGGCTGGATGGCGACTGGGCGGGCGCCGGCGAATCGGGTGAGCGGTATAACGATCCGGCGCACCCTTACGCGCTGGATCTCGACCTGTTCGGCAAGGGCAGCGTCTTCGAACTGCTGTGCACCGCGCGCACGCAAATCGGCGAGGACCGGCTGGCACAGTGGCTCAAATTTCCAGCAGCGCCGGAGGTTGTGACGCGAGCGGCAGGCCGCGGTCGAGGAGCTGCGCAACCGGCTGGACCTGCGGGAGCAACTCGCTATCCTGGCCGAGGAGGCGCGGCGCGGCGTGGACCCGGAGGCGCTGGCGCGGTGGGGCGAGGCTCCGGCGAGGCTGCGTGCAACTGGCTTCCGGCTCAAGGTGCGACTCTACACCGTCCTCGGACTGGCCGGATTTGTGGCGCTCTGGGTTCACCTGGTGGTGTCGGCGAGCGTGCTTCACCTGGCACCGCAGGTGGACGCGCTGCTGCTGGATTTCTTCCTGGTCGCGCTGCTCGTCAACGGCTGGTTTCTTTACCGCCACCAGCGGCGAAATGGGCGCGGCGGCTTCGCCGGTGGAGGAGGCGGCACACGAACTGGGGCTGCTTTCCGAAGTGCTGGTGCGGATGGAGCGCGAGCAGTTCCGGTGCCCACTGCTGGCGGAGCTGCGCAGTTCGCTCGATGTCGAAGGCGAACCGCCCTCACGCCGACTGGCGCGATTGAAGCGCCTGGTGGAGTACCTGGATTCGCGCGACAACGTGTTTGTCCGCGTGCTGGAGCCCTTCATGCTGTGGACGCCGCACCTGGCGCTCAAGGTGGAAGATTGGCGCGCGCATTCGGGCACGGCCGTCCGCCGCTGGCTGCATGCCGCCGGCGAAATGGAGGCGTTGTGCTCGCTGGCCAGCCACGCCTTACGAGCATCCGGCCGACCCGTTCCCGGAATTCACCGCTCCGGGGCCCTGGCTCGAGGCCGAGGCGCTCGGGCACCCCCTGCTGCCGGAAGGCAAGGTGGTGCGCAACGATATCCGGATCGGCGGCGAACTGCGCGTCTATCGTGGTCAGCGGCAGCAACATGTCCGGCAAGAGCACGATGCTGCGTACGCTGGGTGTGAATGCGGTGCTGGCGCAGGCCGGGGCTCCGGTGCGCGCGCGCCGGCTGCGGCTTTCACCGCTCGCGGTCGGCGCCTCGATCCGGCTGACCGATTCGCTGCAGGGAGGCGTCTCGCGCTTCTACGCCGAGATCCTGCGCCTGCGCCAGATTCTGGATGAGACGGCGGGGTCGCTGCCGGTGCTGTTCCTGATCGACGAATTTCTGCACGGCACCAACTCCCACGACCGGCGCATCGGCGCCGAGGCGCTGGTGCGCGGTCTGGTGCAGCGCGGCGCGATCGGGCTGATCACCACGCACGATCTGGCGCTGGCCGATATCGCCGATCGAGCTGGGCGAGCGCGCCGCCAACGTTCACTTCGAGGACCAGATCGCGGACGGCAAGATCTCCTTCGACTACCACATGCGTCCCGGAGTGGTGCGCAAGAGCAACGCCATCGAACTGATGCGCCAGGTGGGTCTGGAGATTTGACCGCGGACCGCATTCGGGAACTGGCGCGCGCGCTGCGGGCTTCGAACTGGCGGGCGTGGCGGCGGCCCTGCCCGGCCGACGATCGCACACGCTACCACGAGTGGGTGGCGGCAGGCTGCGCCGGGCAAGATGGGCTACCTCACCGACCACCGCGCGGAGGTGCGCGACGATCCGCGGCAGCTGCTGGCCTCGGCGCGCTCGGTGATCTGCGTCGGCAAGCTTTACCAGACGCCGTGGCCGCATTCCACGCGGTTCGACGATCGCGGAGCGCGCCTGGATCTCGCGCTACGCCTGGGGCGAGGACTACCACGACGTGATGCGCCGCGGCCTGGAGCAGCTGGAGCGCATGCTCCGCGAGCGCGCGGGCGCGGCGCTGCGAATCGCGCATTTGCGTGGACACGGCGCCGCTTGCTGGAGCGGAGCTACGCGCGGCTGGCGGGGCTGGGATGGATCGGCAGGAATACCTGCCTGATCAACCAGGCAGCAGGGCTCGTGGTTTTTCCTCGGGCGAGCTGCTGGTGTCGCTCGAGATTGCGCCGGACGCCCCGCCGCCGGACCGGTGCGGCACCTGCATGCGCTGCGTCGACGCCTGCCCGACGGCGGCGATCGTGCCCGGCAAGGGCCTGGATGCGACGCGCTGCATCTCTTACTTCACGATCGAGCTGCGCGGCGCGATTCCCGGAGGAGCAGCGCGCCGGAAATGGGCGCGCACGTCTTCGGATGCGACATTTGCCAGGACGTGTGCCCGTGGAACCGGCGGGCGCCGGTGACGGACGATCCGGCCTTCGCGCCGCGCCACTTCGCACCGCGGCTGGAGGAGATTGGCGGCGATCACCGAGGAGGAGTTCCGCGCCATGTTTCGCGGCACTCCGGTGAGCCGCGCGCGATACTCGGGATTCCTGCGCAATGTGGCGGTGGCCATGGGGAATGCGGGCGCAGAGAAGTTCCGCGCGCCGCTGGAGACGACTGGCGCGATCGGAAGATGCGGTGGTGGCGGAGCATGCACGCTGGGCGCTGGGGCAAACGAAAATCTTAAGCACGGTTTGTCTTCTTGGCGTTACTTTGCGGCTTTGCGGCTTTGCGAGAAAAAGAACGCCCCTTTCGGAGCCGCTCCCACAGCCGACCTGTAGCTTCTCTCGCAAAGCCGCTAAGCCGCAAAGTAACGCCAAGAAGAAACACCCGTCTGTCGCGATAAAATGGAGGTAGATGTTGAAACTTGTAGCGGGGCTGGCGATCTTCGCGGGGCCGCTGGCCGGACAGCAGACCCTGATCGAGGAGGGCTTCACCCACTTCTATAACCTCGAGTACGACGAGGCGATCGCGGCCTTCGACAAGGCGATCGCGCAGAACCCCCGAACTGCCCGACCTCCACAACCACCTGGCGCAGAGCCTGATCTTCCGCGAGATGTTCCGCGATGGCGCGCTCGAAAGCGAACTCGTCTCCGGCAGTAATTCCTTCCTGCGCCGCGCCAAGCTGAATCCCTCGCCGGAGATCGAGAAGCGCATTCTGGACGAGATCGCGAAGGCCATGGCGCTGGCCGAAGCGCAACTGAAGAAGAATCCGAACGATACCGCCGCGATGTACGCGCGACGGGATCGCGTACGGACTGCGCTCCAACTATTACTGGGTGGTGAAGAAGGCCTGGCGCGATTCGCTGCACGACGCCACCTCGGCGCGCAAACTGCACAACCGCATCAGCGAACTGGAGCCCAACAACGTGGACGCCCGCCTGGTGCAGGGGCTGCACGATTACATTGTCGGCAGCCTGCCGCTGGGGTTACAAGATGCTCGGCTTCATGGTCGGCATCAAGGGCGATCAAGGAGAAAGGGCATTCGCACCGTGCAGGACGTGGCGCGCAACGGCACGCCTGAACCGCGTGGATGCGGAGATCTTTCTGTGCGCGCTCTACCGGCGCGAGAACCAGGCCAAACTGGCGGTGCCGCTGGTGCAGGACCTGATTCAACGCTATCCGCGCAATTACCTTCTGCGCATGGAACTGGGGCAGATGTACAGCCAGTCGGGCGACGGCGTCCACGGGCTGCAGGCGGTGGACGAAGTGGCGCGTCTCGAAGGCCGCGCACGCGCCCGGCTTCGACCGCGTGCCGTGGGAGAAGATCTACTACCAGCAGGGTTCGATTCAATTCTGGTACAACGATCTGGACCATTCGCTGGAGAACATGAAGAAGGTGGCATCGACGGCCGACGATGTCGACCTGAATACCGGAGTGCTAGGCCTACCTGCGGATGGGCCAGATCTACGACATGAAACATCGCCGCGCCGAAGCAATCGAGGCGTACAAGAAGGCCATCGCCTACGCGCCGCAGGCCGAAGCGGCGCAGGAATCCAGGAAATATCTCTCCACGCCTTACCGGCGCATGTAACCTACTCGATCGTCAGCTTTCACGGGCTGTTCGATCAGCTTCTGCTCCTTGCCGTTGGTCAGGATCATCAGCGCCATGCGGCCGGTCGACTTGGCCGGAATCTTGAACTTGATCTCGGTGGCGGTCTGAGCGGTGATTTCGCAAGTCAGATCGTTCTTCTGGTCGGTGAGGTAGACTTTGGCGACATTGGCCTTGTCGAGGTTCTCGCCGGTTACGGTAACGACGTCCCCCACCTTGGCGCTGCCCGGATCGACGGACGACATCCGTGGCATCGCCTCCTGGGCGCACAGCACGAGTGTTGCGATCATGAGAATCGGCACTACAGAAGACAGTTTCATCTGAATATCCGTTCCTTTGACTCTGATGGTATGACCATTAACTCCGAAATTCAAGCGTTGTCTGGGAATTCGCGAATTACGCAGCTTTGTACCCGGTTGGGCGGCGGAGTGCGTCCCAATTGCAGCCGCCGCAGCACCGCGGTACGGTGAACTTATGCCGACACAGACATTCAAGGATGCGGAGCGAAAGCAGCTCAGCATGCTCGCGGCAGTAGAGAAAAAGACCCTGATCTGGCTCGCTCAGCGCATGCCCGCATGGGTGAATTCGGACCACCTGACGCGTGCTTGGGTTCGTGGCGATGTTCGCCGCCGGGCTGCTCTACTGGGCATCGCGATGGGACCGCCGGGCGCTGCTGGGAGTGATTGTGGCGCTGGCAGTGAACTGGTTCGGCGACAGCCTGGACGGCACGCTGGCCAGGGTGCGCAACCATCTGCGTCCGCGTTACGGGTTTTATGTCGATCACATCTGCGACGCGATCGGCACCTTCTTCCTGCTGGGCGGTCTTGGACTCTCCGGCTATATGAGCCTGACGGTGGCGCTGTGCCTGGTGATCGTTTATTTCCTGCTCTCGATCGAGGTATATCTCACTACGTATACCATCGGCACGTTCCATCTCTCCTTCTGGAGTTTCGGGCCCACGGAGTTGCGCCTGCTACTTTGCATCGGCAACATCGCGCTCTTTTACCGGCCGGTGGTCGGGCTATTCGGGCAAAAGTTCCTCCTGTTCGACGTGGGTGGAGTGATCGGGATCGCGGGAATGGCGATGATGCTGGTGTGGGCGTCGGTACGCCACACACGGCAGCTTTATAATGCCGAGCGCCTGCCGTGAAGCAGCTGGCAACCCGGTGGGTCAAGTTCAGCGCCGTCGGAGCGCTCGGGATCGGCGTGCAAATGGGTTCATTCGCACTGCTGTTCAGCGGTCTGGGTGTGAACTACATGGCGGCCACCGCGCTGGCGGTGGAGGCGGCGGTGCTGCACAATTTCGCCTGGCACGAACGTTACACCTGGAAAGACCGGCGGCGCGGAGGCACGCGCGACCTGGTCTATCGCCTGGCCCGGTTCCACGCAGGCAACGGGTTGGTCTCGATCGCGGGGAACCTGGCGCTGATGCGCCTGTTTGTCGGCGCGATGGGCATCAATCATTACCTTGCCAGCGGCGCGTCGATCGCGATCTGCTCGATTCTCAATTTTGCAATCAGCGAATGGTTTGTGTTCCGCGGCGAATAGCCGTTTGGCTACAGAGATTCCCGGGGTACAATGCATGTGGAGCGTTCCTGCAAAGCAGGTGCTGGCCTTTCCTATTTTGATCCAATGCCTCAAAATAGGGAGTCCGTCTCGATTTAGCGTTGGTGAGCAAGCTCCTGGCGGTTTTGCCGCAAGGGAGAAGCCTGAAGGCGCTCGGAGGGCACCCACTCGCGTTTATTAAACGTGGGTCAATAACGGGGGTCGGTACGGCCGAGTGGTGCGCTCCAGACTTGACCTTGCCGATAGTTAACAGGTCAAGACTAACTTCAGTTACTGCAAGTTGACATCCCGCCATTTCTCTTGTTATCAGTTAATGTTGCCCCCGCGGAGAGCAGGTACTAGAAGACCCATTTTCCCCTTGTACGTACTCCCTGAATCGGTTGTAATGGCGGTGGAGGTCAACAAATGCAGCTGTTGCTGTGCAACTTGTGGCGCGAAGAGGACGGCCAGGATCTGATCGAATATTCTCTGTTGATCACGTTTATCGCGATAGCTACGGCCGCGCTTGTGGGCAGCGGACAAAACGCAATCAGGGCGATCTGGACAACCAGTAACTCTCACATCGTGGCGGCCAATGCCGCCGCCGGCGGAAGCTAAGGATTCGGAACATAACCGCTCACGGTTTATAATCGTGTAGTGAAAGCCCTTGTGTACCTGCTGTTGCCGATCGTGTCGCTGGCAGGCGATTCCCAGGCTCTGATAGATCTGGCAAGGTCGGCTCCGGCGGAATTCGCAGCGGATTCTATGATCCGCATCGCGGCTCTGCCTCAGACCCCCAAGGCGAAACAACTCGAGTTGCTGCAACAGGCCTTCGAATATGCAGGCATGGCGCAGCACCCTTATAAATTGCAATCCGCAGTCACCGGCATGGGAGGCTCCGCCGCCTTCCTCAACCGCGCATACCTGCAGGAACTGGATGCGATGACGCTGCGGCTTCGCGCAATCGAAGCCATTATGCCGCTCGACCCTCGTGCCGCGAGGGAACGCTTCGAGCAACTGCCGCCCCTGCAATTACCGGCGCTGGGCTGCGCGCAGAATCAGGGCTACGATGTTTCGTTGTACTACGAGGTGATGGGACACGTGGCGGGGAAAGGCTTCGTGGACCGTTATCTGGCGGCACTCTCCTCGCCGGCTCAAGTGGGACCGGCGGCCCGGATGCTCTCGCTCGTGGGACTGGACAACGACGGTTTCCGCACCGCGGTCACCGCCTTTGCCGGCGCACTGCGCAAGATCGGGTCCGACGACCGCTCCTTCACCATGGCGACAAGCGCGGGCACCGATGTATTGTCGCTGGTGGAAGCCTGCCGCAACCGCGGCGTGCCCTCGGTGATGGTGATCGATGCCTACCGGCAATACCTGGTGAGCCACCTGGCGGGCGAGCGCTGCGCCGATAACGCGCTTATTCAGAACAACAGCGCGAACCTGGGAACCGGCATAGCCAACGAGCCGCTTGCCGACCTACGCTCCGCCGACGCAGTCCGCTTCTTCAATGAGAAGATTCGCGAAGCCCCGGCGAAGACCATCGAACGTTACGAGACTTATGCATCGAAGACCGAGGGGACGGCGGCGACCGCCGGCGCCTGCGACGATGCCGCATGCCTGGCGGTGCGCGATGCCTATCGTCATCTGCTTTTCAACTCCGTGGGAGTAGCTTACTCGGCGGACGAACGCACAAAACAGGAATGGCGCGACCAGTTGCCCGGGCTGCTGGAGAAGCTCGCGCAATGGAACGACTCCGCGTCGAGCGACCGCGTGGGGGCCTTCGCGGCCAAGTGCAGTTTCTATAGCGAGCTGGCCGGGGTGGTGGTGACGCCTGCGGAGCGTGACGCAATTTATCGCGCAATGGTCGATTTTCTGAGGCACAGCGACCTCCGCGGCGACAACCGCATGGAGTGGTTCCTGCCGGTGAATGCGCTGATTGCGCGCGCTGCCATGGACCAGGCAGGGTACGGACGGCTGATCGACGATCTGGCGAAATCGCCGGACGCTGTGATCGCGCTCTATGCGCAGCTAGAGATTGCCGCCCCGCGGCCGGCCGGGCGCATTGCGCCACTGCTATAGGACGTCGGCAAAACCGCGCTTCATGTAACGGAAAAAAAGTCCGCCCAACAGGAAGGCGGCCATACCGAAGGCGATGGCAATCGCCAAATCGCGAAAATCGGGAGCGGTGGAATGGAGCAGCACCGCGCGATAGGAGCGGACCAGGTAATAGAGCGGATTTGCGCTGAGCAAGAACTTCGCCCAGCTGGGAAACTTGCTTTCGTCGAGAAAGATGGGGGTGGCCCAAAACCACATGACCAGGACGACGCTCAGCATTTGCGCGGTGTCGCGCAGGTAGACGTGCAGGCTGGCGACAATCCACCCGACGCCCACGGCGAGCAGTCCGATGGCCAGCATATAGAACGGCAGGAAGATCAGGAAGATGCTGATCTGGTTCATCCACAGTTCGGCGAGCACAATCAGCGCGAGCGCGAGCAGATGGCTCATTAAAGTGGAGAGGAAGACCGAGACCGGCACGATTTCCGCCGGGAAGACGGTCTTGGTGATCAGGTTGGCCTGATCGAGCAGGCTGGGTGCGGAGCGCTGCACGGTCTCGCTGAAGAGCAGCCACGGCAACATTCCGGCGAATACGAAGAGGGCGTAGCTGGTCTCGCCTTCGGGGGCTTTTTGTTTGAGCAGAATCTGGAAGACGAAGACCCAGCTCAGCAACAGGACCAGCGGATGGATCAGGCCCCAGATCCAACCGACGGCGGAACCGACAAAGCGCTGGTCGAAATCTCGCCGCACTAATTGGAATAGCAGGCTGCGCCGCTCTACCAGATTCCGTAGAAAAAGAGTTCCAGGGATTCGCACGGGCACCGTCAATGCCAACAATATCAATTTAATCAATCACTTGCAAGATTGCTTCTGGGGTTGACTTTGCTGTGATGATGCTGTTACAGTTTGAGATTCGCCAATGAAGTTTTGTTAGAAATAGCCCCACCGGGCCCCCGGGGAATTGTGTTTTGCCCCGAATCCAAAAGGGAGTCCGGCCGGAGAGACTATGAAACAGGAATATTTTGTAGTTGGTTTTGGCCCACTCAATCCGTGGGAGGTTGCGACGCGTTCACATACCTCATACCGCGGTTTATGCAGTTCTCGGTTTAGCTCTCGTAGGTTGTTTTTCCGCATTCGGATTCGTCGCCAGCTATGCCCGCATGGCTTCAAAGTCGCCAATTACAACGCCTTGAAGAGTGAGGCCGACACGCTCCGCGCGCGTTACCAGAATCTGCAGAAAGTGGTCAGCGAAACCAATGTGCAGATGGCCAGCCTGCAGCTTATACGCCAAGGAAGTTTCGGTGGCGTACGGAATTAAGCAGAAACTGGAAGGGCCGTCGGACATCTACAACGGAAGGCAAACTGGTCCCGAGTTTTGCCGAAAGCCTGAACGAATACAACTACCTGGTGAGCGCCGACAAACTTTCGGTGTCGAACCGCCGGTCGCGCCGTTTCAGCGGTCTCGGCGGCGTCAAGGCAGTGCCCAGCCTGTGGCCGGTGGAAGGCCGCCTGATGAGTGGCTTCGCGCAACGCACGGACCCGTTCTCGGGTGAAGGCGCGTTCCACAAGGGCGTCGATATCACGGCGCCGACGGGCACCATCGGTCCGCACCACCGCGGATGGCGTGGTGATCCAGGCCGAAATGGTCGCGGGCGGCTACGGGCGGCTGGTCATCGTCGATCACGGCAACGGCGTGCATACCTATTACGCGCATTTGTCGAAGATCTCGGTCCACGCGGGGCAGGAAGTGCGCCGCGGCGAGATCGTGGGCTTGGTCGGCAGCAGCGGACGCACTACTGCGCCGCATCTGCATTACGAAGTCCGGGTGGGTGGGACGCCGATGAATCCTTCGCGCTACCTGGCGAACTCCACGATCTTCCGGCAGGCGCCGAAAGATATTCCGTTCCAGTAGATTCCGTCCTCCATTTGCATCAAACAGGTAAGGCAGTTTTCGTTTTATCCGTGTTCATCTGCGTTCAGATCAACGCAGATAAGAACGAGCGAGCTCTACTTTGGTACGCTGATCTGGTGAAGATGCGGACACTCGTTTGTTTGGCTGCCCTGGCGGCCTGCGCCTGCGGACCGGCCTCCGAAGCAGGCGGCACACCGGAATACACCTACCAGATCGTGCACACCTACCATCACGATCCCATGGCTTTTACGCAGGGGCTGCTTTACCTGGATGGCGTGCTCTACGAAGGGACCGGGCTCGAAGAACAGTCGTCGATCCGCAAGGTCAAGCTGGAGACCGGCGAGGTGCTGCAGAAGCGCGACGTGCCCGGCATTTACTTCGGCGAGGGCATCGTGGTCTGGAAGGACCGGCTGCTGGAATTGACCTGGAAGGCAGAGAAGGGATTCATCTATGATCTGGCTTCCTTCAACCCGAAGGGCGATTTTCCCTATCCCGGCGAGGGTTGGGGGCTGACCACCGACGGCAAACGCATCATCATGAGCGATGGCAGCGCGGAGTTGCGCTTCTGGGATCCGGAAACGCTCAAGGAGACCGGCCGCATCACCGTGACCGACAACGGCCACCCGGTGGACAGGCTCAACGAACTGGAGTGGGTGAAGGGCGAAGTTTACGCCAACGTGTGGCAGACGGAGCGGATCGCGCGGATCGATCCCAAGACCGGCAAGGTTGTCGGATGGATCGATCTGCACGGGCTGCTGACTCCCGCCGACATTACCCCCGATACCGATGTGCTGAACGGGATTGCTTACGATGCCAAAGGGGACCGGTTATTCGTGACGGGGAAGAAGATGGCCCAAGCTGTTCGAGATCAAACTGGTGAAGAGGCCGTAAGGGCCGGACGCTTGCACGCCCGGCCCTTACGTTTACTGAGGAGCTAGAAGCGGTAGTACAACGAGAGCTGGATCACTCGCGGATTGTAGTTCATCGAGGTGATCTGTGCCGAACGTCGCACTGTTGACGTTGAAGTTCGTGGTGGAACCGTAGTCACCGCCGGTTGACGGAGGAACGTAGAACGTCGGGTGGTTCATCCAGTTGATCAGGTCGGCGCCAAGGGCCACGCTGTGGCGCTCCTTGATGCGGAACGTCTTCTTCACCGACATATCCCAGCTCCACTGCCACGGGCCAGTGAACATGCCGGCGCTGCAGGTTGCCAACGTTGCCGGCGGTCGGATTGTAGAAGAGCTGTCCGGCGAACGGCGAGGTGCCGGCCTGCGCGGCGCCGCGGCCATCGCTACCGATGACGCTGGGCGACACGAAGTACGGACCATTGCCGGTCATGAACAGACCCTGCATCAGGGGAGCGAGCTGACCGAGCGTCGTGCCGTTCACCGAGGCCGTGTTGGTCGCGGTGGAACGGGCCGCGCGGTTAAGCGTGCCGTAGCTGGAGAGGACGGAGTAGGGCGCACCGGCCTGGTAGCTCCAGATGCCACTGACCGCCCAGTTGCCGAGGACGGCGTTGGTTACCTTGTTGCCGCTCCACTTCATGCCTTTGCCGAAGGGCAGTTCGTAGTAGTAGTTCGCCTTGAACGCGTGGCGAACGTCGTACGGGGAACGCGCCCATTCGAGCTGCGGGTTGTTGTTGTCCAGGTTCGGCTCGAGACCAGTCTGCGAATCGCCGGCCGTGTTGGAGAGCGACTTGCCGAAGGTGTAGCTGAACTGGCCTTGCAGACCGGCGCGGGTGCGCTTGGTCACTTCGAACTGCACCGCGTGGTAGGTGGATTCGCCGCCATTGGTAACGACGTTCGCGCCCTGCACGTTGGGGTTCGGGTAGAAGTTGACGCTGCCGTTGGTACCGGCGGTCATGTACTGGTTGGCGAGTTCGCCGACCTGACCCTGCAACAGGTAGGTCTGGTAGGTGGAGTTGGTCAGGTTGCCGCCGCCGCCAAGCAGCGGGAATACGGTCAACGGCACGCTGCCGGCCACGTTCGAGTTGTACGTGCCGACGTATCCCAGACCGGACTTCTGCGCCAGGGCCGCATTGTTCTGCGCACGGAGGAAGTCCGCCAGGAAGCCGTTGGCGTTGATGTTGATCTGGTTGTAATCGATCACGCGCAGCAGGTTGGTGCCGCGGTTGCCGATGTAGCGAGCGGCCACAATGGCGCCGCCCTTCACTTCCTGCTGGATGCCGAAGTTCCATTGCTGCACGTACGGCGTCACCAGATTCGGGTCCGGCATACCGGTGGCGCTGGTCTTGCTGATCGCGTAGTTGTCGGCCAGGGTGCGGGGCACCTTGTACACCGGCGTGGGAATCGCCGGCGCGGAAGCCAGGAGCGCGGTGAGGTTCGGTCAGAGACGCGGCCGAGCTGAGACCGCTGCTGGTACTCACGTTGTTGCGAACCGTGGTGACCAGGTTATCGTTCACGTAGGCGATCATGTAGCCGCCGCGAATTGAAGTCTTGCCCTTCTTGAAGGGATCCCACGCAAAACCGATGTTGGGCGCGAAGTTGTTCTTGTCCGCGTTGTACATCGGACGGCCCGAGGACTTGCCGATGAAATCCAGCACGGCGTTGGGGTCAAGCACGGTCGCCTTGGCGTTGTTGTTCTCCAGGCGGGGGGCCAGGTACAACGAATTCTTCTCATCGATCGGCGTCCAGTATTCGTAGCGCACACCGATGTTCAGCGGTCAGGTTCGGGCGCAGCTTCCACTTATCCTGAACGTAGCCTGCGTAGGTGCTGTAGCTGAGCTGGCGCAGGTTGGTGGCGCCGGGCACGAAGCCGGAGGTGGTGCTGGTGACGTTGAAGGTCTGCGCGGCCGAGCTGACGATACCCGCCAGGTTCGCGTAGAGGTTGTTTGCCGTGGTCAGGTCGCTGGAGCGGATGCCCGGCAGATCGGCCGCCGTCAGGCCGTTGGTATAGGCGCCGCTGATGCCCAGCGTGTAGGTGGGCAGAATGCTGGCGTCGTTGAACGGCGAAACGTTGAGGAACTGCGACTGGAAGCCGAAGGACAGCTCGTGCTTGCCCTTGAGCCAGGTGGCGTTGTCCTGGATCGAGTAAGTATTGACCTTGCGGCCCTGGTTCAGGAACGTGTTCACCGGGCTGCTGAAGAGCAGACCGGAGACGATCGATGTCGGGTACTGGTTGCTGTCGAGAAACGCCGTATCGGCGCGCATGTAGCCGCCGCGCACTTCGTTGGTGAGGGTCGGCGACGCCGTCCAGCGCCAGCTCAGCGCGAGCAGATTATCCTTGATCGTGTTGCTGACCGGCGGGGTGGTAGTGTAGAACGCGCCCGTAGTCGGGGCGCAGTCGGTCGGGTTGCTGATGTGGTTGTAGGTGCCGGTGAAGCTGTTCTTGGCGTTGAGGTAGTAGTCGCCTTTGTAAACGAACTGATCGCGGTTCTCGTTGCCCTGGGCGTTGAAGCGGTAACCAGTGGTGTTGAGGCCGTCACCGGCGGCGGACGTGTTGCCGGCGGGCAGGCTGGCGATCATCGCCTTGATGGTGGGATCCGAAGTGTAGTTGCGGATGCTGGAAAGCGGCTTGGTGAAGAGGTTGCCGGCCGCATCGCGATAGGTGATGATGCCGTTGCGAGCCGAATCCGTCAACACGGTGCGGAGAGTGCTGGTCTGCTGTCTTGTTCCGGTAGACTTCGTAATTTGCATAGAAGAACAGCTTGTCCCTGATGATGCGTCCGCCGAGGGCCGCGCCCACCTGATTCAGGTCCAGGCTCGATTGCGGCTCACGCCCGCCTGGTTGTTGAACCAATCGTTGGCGGAGAGGGCACTGTTGCGGTTATACCAATAGACCGAACCATGGAACGTGTTGGAGCCCGACCTGGTGGAGAGCACCATCTGGGAAGCGCCGCCGCCCATGGCGGTGCTGGCGTTCGAGGTGGAAACGGTGATTTCCGCGATCTGATCGATCGTGGTGCGCATCGGCGCGTAGTCCAGATCGTTGGTGCGGATGAAGTTGTCCTGGATGTTGATGCCGTCCAGCGTGACGTTGGAGAAAGAGCTGCGCAGTCCGTTCACCGACGTGGTATTGCTGCCGGAGGTAACGCCCGCCTGCGTCTGGAACAGGGTGCTGACCTGGCGTCCGAGGACAGGCAGATTCTGCACCTGCGTGCTGGTGATGGTGGAACTCACTTCCGCGTTGGTGAGCTGAACGGACTGCACATCCGCCGCAACCTCCACGCTGGTAGTTGCCGATTGCACTTCTAATTTGATGGGCGGCAGACCGGTCTCCTGGATGGGCGCGACTTTGACGCCGCGAACCGCTGCCCTGTTGAAGCCCTTGGCTTCCACCACAACGTCATACGTGTCGGGGCGGATGGCGATGAAAGAGAACAACCCGGTTTCATTCGTGGAGCCGGAAACCACGGGCTCTTTTCCACCCGGGATGAACAGGTTGACGGTAGCTCCGGGGATAGACGCTCCGGTCTGGTCGACAACGCTACCGCTGAGACGCCCCGCGACCTGGGCATTGAGGCCAGTTACGGCGAACAGGGCCGCAAGAAACACTACTAATATTCGTGTACGCAACATAAATGCAACTCTTCCTTAAGTTTTTTGGGCACACGGATAGCGCTGGCCTAAACTCTGGCGCTGTAATCCGTTCGACCCGTTAGCGAGACTTTGCACTCACTATAACTGGTTGCACGGTGAGTTTCAATATATTCAGGTCTTTTCCTTACTGAATTTTACGTTAACGTCGCGTTAACGACGGTCGGCCAGCAGGTAGCGGGGAGATTTTTCGGCAGATCGGGCGAGTGCTTCGGCGGCGATGTAGCCGCTGCGCACCGCGCCCTCCATTGTCGCAGGCCAATTGGTTCGCGTCCAGTCTCCTGCGATGAAGAGGTTGGGAAATGGGGTTACGGCGCCGGGACGCAGGCACTCCGTCTCGGGGGCCGCGGCGAAGGTGGCGCGCTGCTCCTTCACCACATGGGCCTTTACGAGGCGCGCCTCGCGGACACGCGGGAAAAACAGGCGCAGGTCACCCACGGCAATGTCGATGATTTCTTTGCGGGAGAGCGGCGTGAGATCGCGGGACGCGCTGACCACCAGTTGCAGGTAGCGCCCGCTATCCTTATTAAACATCCACTGCATGGTGCGATCGAGCAGCGTGGCATGGGGCAACGTGGTAATTTCCCGATCGAACCACAGGTGGACGCCGGTGATCGGCGAGTGCTCCAGCTTGGGTGCCGACAGACCAACGGATTCCATGCGTTCGAAAGGCAGCGTGCAGATATAGCGGTCGGCAGTCAGGCGCTCTCCACCGATCACGAAGCCAGAGCCATCGATGTGCTCCACGGGGGCGCGGAAATGCATGCGCACGTTGCCCATCTTGCTCCAGGCATCGGCGGTGTAGAGATCGCCGAGCGGGCACGTTGGGAATCCCCATTTCATAGCCATCGGCACTGGCGAGGAAGCCGAGCCAGAAGACCTGGAAGCCGTGGATGGCGGCCATGCGGTCGAGATCTTCATTGACCGCGCTGACCAGCACCTGGCGCCAGAAGCGGTCGATGGCATGGGGCGTCTGGCGCTTCTGCAAAAGCCAGTCGAGCATACTGATGCGGTCCAGATCTTTGCGGCGTGTGCGTTCGCGCCGGAGCGCGAGCAGGGCTTTGCCGATCCCCATCTTATCGGCGAAACTCAAGAAGTGCATTCCGAGAAAGGACTCGGTGAAGTGCAACGGAGCGGGCAGCCGGCCGCGGCGCAAAACGGAGATGCGGCCGCCCGGTTCGATGAAGAAGAACTCGCGGTAGAACTTAATGCGGTCGCGGACGCCGAGGCGCTGGTAGAAATCGAGCAGATTGATACAGCAGCGCAGCAGGACGTGCTGGCAGTTGTCGATGGTCTCGGCAACCTCTTCGCCGCCGGAGGGCACGGCATAAGACGTGGCGCGTCCGCCGAGAAAGGGGCGCGCTTCGAAAAGATCGACCTCCCAGCCATCGCGCCCGAGCGCCGCGGCGGCCGCGAGCCCGGCGAGTCCGCCGCCGGCAATCAACACTTTGGGCATGAAATTTCAGTATCCCAGAAATACGGATTTCTCCTGTTAGACGGAAGGGGGCGGGATTCGTCGCTAAGGTCGTTCTTTTCTCGCAAAGCCGCAAAGCCGCAAAGTAACGCCAAGAAGACACTCATAATGTCCTCATTCGTTGGTTTTCTTTGCGTTACTTTGCGGCTTTGCGGCTTTGCGAGAAATGCAGCTCTCCATCAAACCAAGAGCGCCCGAATGGTGTCGAGGCTGTCAGCCTCTTCCGCAGGCTTGTCTTTGCGCCATCGGGCCATCCGGGGGAAGCGGACGGCGATGCCGGATTTGTGGCGCGGGGAGCGCTGGATGGCTTCGAAGGCCAGTTCGAAGACGAGCTCCGGTTTCACGGCGTGCACGGGACCAAATTTTTCGATGGTGTTGCGCCGTACGAAGGCATCGACTTCGCGGATCTCTTCGTCGGTGAGGCCGGAGTAGGCTTTCGCGAAGGGCACGAGTTTCCCATCGTCCCAAACGCCGAAGGTGTAGTCGGTGAACAGGCTGGCCCGGCGGCCGTTGCCGGGCTGGGCGTAGATCAGCACGCAATCCACCGAGTAGGGGTTGATCTTCCACTTCCACCAATCGCCGCGGCGGCGTCCCACGCGATAGGGCGAGCCGAGACGCTTGAGCATGAAGCCCTCGACCTTGCGCGCACGCGACTGCTCGCGTAATTGGCGAAGCGCATCCCACGTGGGCTCGCTGACGGTCGGCGAGACCACCAGCGCGGAATCGGGCGGGGCCAGGGATTGCAGGCTGGCACGGCGCCATTCGAGCGGACGCTCGCGAATATCCTGGCCGTTGAGTTCCAGCAGGTCGTACGCCACCAGCACGACGGGGACTTCGCTCAGTATCTTCGGGCCGAGCACCTTGCGGCCGATGCGGCGCTGCATTTGCGCGAAGGGCAGCGGGGCGCCCTCCTTCCAGGGGAGCACTTCGCCATCGATCACGGTGCCTTCGGGAAGCTGCGCGCCCAGGGCTTCCAATTCGGGAAAGCGGTCGGTGATCAGTTCCTCGCCGCGCGACCACAGGAAGGTCCGCCACTGGCGGCGGATCAACTGCGCGCGAATGCCGTCCCACTTCCATTCGATCTGCCACTCGGAAGGATCGCCAAGATCGGCGACATCGCCTTCCACCGGATAGGCGAGGCAGAAGGGGTACGGGCGGCTGATATCGGCGTCGCGCGTGTCCGGCGCCACCAGTTGCCGCCAGAATTCCGGCGTCGGCTGCCACTCGCCCATCAGTCGATGGGCCATCACTTCGGGGGCTATGCCGCTGAATTCCGCGATCGCGCGGACCACCAGGCTCTGCGAGACGCCCACGCGGAACTCGCCGGTGAGGAGTTTGTTCCAGGCGAAGCGCTGGCCTTCGTCCATTTCGCGCCAGGCTTCCACCAGGTGTTGGCGGCGGGTCTCGTCGTCGGCCTCGCGCAAGGGGAGGAGGCGATCTTCGATCCAGTGGTGGAGCGGGAGCGGGCTGGACGTCGCGGCCGGCGGGCAGCAACAGCGCGATGGTCTCCGCGAAATCTCCCACGGCGTTGTAGGACTCGGAGAAGAGCCAGTCGGGAACGCCGGCTTCTTCGATGGCCCACTGTGCGAGCTTGCGCGATTCCAGAAGACGTTTGGGACGGCGGCCGATCAGGAAATTGACCGCCCACGCGGCGTCCTCGGGCGCGGCGGCAGCCAGGTAGCGCTTGAGCGCTTCGACCTTGGCGTTGGTCTTGGTGGTCTGATCGAGCGCGGCGTAAAGCTCGGCGAAGGCCTTCATTCCTCTTCCTCCGCGGGCGGCTTCAATTCCACCGGGGTGGCCTGCTTGCCATGCTCCTTCAACCAGCGCACCAGGGGCGCGACGTAGCCGTGCGTGACCCAGACGTGATCGGCGCCGGATTGATCGATGGCCTCTAGCAGCGCGGGCCAATCGGCATGATCGGAGAGCACGAAGCCGCGATCCAAAGAGCGGCGGCGGCGCGGGCCGCGGATGCGCATCCAGCCGGACGCAAAGGCGGTGGATGCCGTACCGAAGCGGCGCAGCCACTGCGAGCCCTGGGCGGAGGGAGACACTACCACTAGGGCGCCCGTGAAGTCGGTCGCCTCGCCGGGCAGCGGCAGCGGAATTCCCTGCCCCCGGTAGATGGCGTTGTAGCGCTCCAGGGGTTCGTGAATGATCAGCGGACCGGCAGTGGTATCGAGTCCCGACAAGATTCGCTGCGCCTTGCCGATCGGGTAAGCGAACAGGATGCTGGCGCGGTCCGCCTGCCGGTTGGCCAGCCACCACTGCTGGATTTCGGCGATGGTCTGCGCGGCATCGTTCCAGCGGAAGATGGGCAGGCCGAAGGTGGATTCGGTGACGAAAGTGTGGCAGCGCACGGGCTCGAACGGCTGGCAGGTGGGGTCGGGCGCGAGTTTGTAATCGCCGGAGACCACCCAGACTTCGCCTGCGTGCTCGATGCGAATCTGCGCGGAGCCCAGGATGTGGCCGGCCGGGTGGAAGGAGACATTCACGTCGCCGATGCGGATGGCAGCGCCGTAGGGCTCGGCTTGAATCGCGTCATCGTCGCCCAGGCGGGCACGCAGGAGTGCGGCGCCCGGGGATGCCGTCAGATAGGCACGGGATCCGGGGCTGGCGTGGTCGCTGTGGGCATGAGTGATGAGGGCGCGATCGACGGGGAGCGAGGGATCGATATGGAAATTCCCGGCCGGGCAGTACAGGCCTGCTTCGCGAACCTCGAGGAGGGCCACATGGATATTGTCCTACGGCGCGGCGTGAGAAAATCAGGGAAGCGATGCTGCCTCTCCTGCTTGCCGCCATCTCCGTGAAGCCGGTGCTGGACTATCCTCCTCGAATTACGGGGAATTGTCATCCGGCACGCGTGCACTTCACGGGGCACATCACCGCCAGCGAAGCGGGGCCGGTGCGCTACGCATGGGTGCGTAACGACAAGCCCTCCACCGCGACGTTCCTGCTGACCTTTGAGAAGCCAGGTTCCCTGCCCGTCACTTACGACTGGCTCCTGCCTGGTCCTGCCGATGGCTGGGTGGTGCTGCAAGTGATCTCGCCCGAATCGGCGCATTCCGAAAAGGTCGAATTTCACGTACCGTGCAAGAAGTGACTGCATATTAGCAACCACTCCCTGACGGTCGCGGCTCCGTTCCGAGCCGCGCGCGTTAGCAAGCGGACGGTAATTCGCAGTACTACTTCACCGACGAATGAAACTCAAATTCGTCGAGAACCTTGCCGTCGATCGAGATAGCCTTTACCTTGGCGACCTTCCCGTTGACGCTGACCGTGACGAAATTCTCGATGCTGACCACCTTCTGCGTGATGGCGGGGTCGGGTTTGTTCACGTCGTACAACGGCGCGCCGCCTCCTCCGGTGATGATGTAGTGGACGCCGTTCTTCAGGTAGTGCTGGTAGTTGTGATCGTGGCCAAAGATGCCGGCCGTGACCTTATACTTCTCGAGCATCGGAACCAGCGCGGTAACGTGCGGATTATCGCCCTGGCGCCGTTCCACCGCCGTGTAGGGCGGATGGTGCGCCATTACAAAACGGTAATCCGCTTTCTGAGCTCCAGCCAAGTCATCCTCAAGCCAGCGCTTCTGGCGTTCCCAGAACTCGTCGCGCAGAGTCTTGCTGGTGGAGATGGAGTTGACGTCGCTGTTGATCACCGCGAAATGCGCATTGCCCCAATTGAAGGAATAGAAGCCCGTCTCATTCTGGAAGAACTCGTAAAAATCCTTCGAGGCACGCTCGTGGTTGCCGAGCGTCGGGAAAAAGGCGGTCTGGCGCAGAAGGTCGCGTTCAATGTCGAAGAAGGTCGGCCACTGCGACGAGTCGTGGCCGTTCTCCACCAGGTCGCCCGACTGCAGAATCAGGTCGGGAACGCCGGTCTCCAGGATCTTTGCAATCACACGACGGTGCACATCGTGGCGTGTGCGGACATCTCCGTAAGCGATGAACGTGAAAGGTTCGCCTCCATTCGGCGCAGTCTTGAAGGATCCCTTCATTCCCGCCACTTCGTACTCGTACCGGGTATTCGGCTGCAGATTCGCAAGGTCGGTCTTCTCGGCATGCAGCGAAGGCGAGATCTTGGCCGCTTCGCCAACCGGCCGCACGGAAAGCTCCTCGTTCTCCACAATCCACATCACGGTAGCGCCGCGGCTGGTCACATTGACCGCGAACGGGCCGCCCACGATCTTAGGAGCGGAATAGAGTGAGGATGCTGCAGCAGCGAGCAGGCAAAGTACACGCGTGGGATTCACTGGTTGGTCTCCGGTAGTCTTCCAGTGTACCCTTGCCGGGTAACATTCGTATGACGGACTATTCGGCGCGCAGGGCTTCCACGGGGTCCATGCGGGCCGCCCGCCGGGCCGGCAGGTATGCCGCCAAGAGAGCCACTACCGCCAATACGACCGGTACCGCCAGGAAGGTCGCGGCATCGTGGGCGCCCACGCCGAACAGCATGGATTTCAGTAGTCCGGTGAGCGCCATGGCGCCGGCCAATCCGGCGACACCACCGGCGAACACCAGACGCGCCCCGGTGCGCAGCACCAGCGAAATGATGCGGCCCGGTTCCGCGCCGAGTGCCACGCGCACGCCGAATTCGCGGGTGCGGGCCGTGACTGTGTAGGCCAGCACGCCATAAATTCCCACCGCGGCGAGCAACAGCGCGACCAGCGAGAATCCGGCCAGCAGAATGGCGCTGAAGCGCTGGCGAGCGAAGGTCTCACGCACGATAGTCTCCATCGGGGCCATTTCGGCCACGGGCTGGGCCGGGTCCAGCGCGCGGATCACGCGGCGGGCAGGTTCCGCCAGGGACAACGGATCGCCCTCCGCGCGCAGGACGAAGATCATCTGCGTCAATGCCTGGTGGGCGTGAATGTAGTACACGGTGGGGAAGGGCGCTTTATCGATGGCGCCTTCCTTGACGTCGCCCACCACGCCAATGATCTCTCCAAAGGGATTCGGGTCCGCCATCTTGACGCTGATCTGCCGGCCGAGGGGTTGCTCGCCTTTGAGGTATTGGCGTGCGAAGGCCTCGTTGACGATGAAGCGGTGGGGCGACTCAAGCACATTGTCCGCGGAGGTGAAATCCCGGCCGCTCTTCAGCGGGATCCCCATGGTCTGGAAGTAGCCGGGCATCACGGTGCGGACGGTGGCCACGGGCTCTTCGCCCGGTTTGGCGGGAGGCCGTCCGCCGATCTCCAGATTGGTCCCGGGCGCCATGCCGTTGAACGGAAGAAATGTGACCCCGCTGGCGGAATGCACACCCGGGAGCTGACGCAGGCCTTGCAGCGCGCTCTCGAAGAAACGGATGCGCCTCAGCGGTTCGCGATAGACGCGCACTCGGGATGGAGACGCGAAAGGTGAGCACACGCGAGGGATTGAGGCCGGGGTCCACCGCCTGCAATCCGGCGAAGCTGCGCAGAAGGAGCCCGGCGCCGGCCAGCAGCATCACGCAGAGCGCGACCTCCGCAGCCACCAGGAAATTCCGCAGACGCCCGTGGCTGCCGATGCCGGCGCGGCTATCGTCGCGCAACCCGCGGATCAGATCCGCGCGCGCCATGGCGAGCGAGGGGCCAAGTCCGAAGACGAGGCCGGTGGCTAGCGAGAGGGCAAGGGCGAAGAGCACGATGCGCAGGTCTACCTGAACCGCGGCGTTGCGCGCCAGATCGCGCGGCGCCAGCAGGAGCAGACCCTGGATCGCCGCGCGCGCCAGCAGGAGTCCGAGGGCGCCGCCGGCCAGTCCGAGGACGAGGCTCTCCGTCACCAGTTGCCGCACGATGCGCCAGTGTCCGGCGCCGATCGACGCGCGCACTGCCATTTCCCGGCGCCTCGAAGTGTAGCGGGCCAGGAGCAGGTTGGCTACGTTGGCACAGGCCACCGCCAGCAGCAGGAAGACCGCGCCCAACAGCACCAGCAGCGAAGTCTTCACTTCGCGAACCATCGAATCGCGCAAGGGCTCCAGCGCGACGGTCCAGTTCTTGTTGAAGACCGGATAATCGGTCTCGAGGCGCTTGCCGATCGCCGACATCTGCGACTGCGCCGCCGCTTCGCTGACTCCGGGTTTGAGGCGTCCGATCGCACTCAGATAGCGGCCGGAGTTCTTGCGATAATCGCGCGCGGGATTCAAGCCCAGCGCCTCCCAAAGATCGATCTCGCGATTGCGGAAATAGAAGCCGGGCGGCAGCACGCCGATGATCGTGGCGGGGCGGCTGCCCACCTGGATATGGCGGCCGATCACGTCCTCGGCCGAGCCGAACCAGGTCTGCCAGAGGCGGTGGCTGATGATCACGTAGTTGGGCGTGTTCGGCAGATCGTCGGCCGCGGTGAAGAAGCGCCCGCGCCAGGGCCGTACGCCGAGCAGCGGGAAGCAGGTCGGCAGTGACATATTGTTCGTCCAGCTCTTCCACGTGCTTTCCGTCGTTGAGCGTGGACTTGCCGGAGACAAACGCGGCGATGCTTTCGAAGACGGTATTCTGCGCCTTCCAATCGCGATAATTGGCCGGAGAGACCACATTCCGCAGATTGCGCTCGCTGCTTGGTTTGGATTCATACACCATGATCAGGCGGTTCGATTCGCGGTACGGCAGGGGGCGCAGCAAAAGGCTGTCGGCAACGGTGAAGATGGCGATGCTCGCGCCGATTCCGAGAGCCAGCGAGAGAACCGCGGTCAGCGCGAAGGCCGGGTTGCGGCGCAGACCGCGCAGCGCGTAGAGGAAATCCTGGCGTGTGTTTTCGAGCAGGCCCACGGTCCACCGGGCGCGCACCGATTCCTTGGCCGCGTCCATGCTGCCGAAGCGCAGGCGGCTTCGCGTTGGCCTCGGCCAGGCTCATCCCGGCGCGCAAATTGTCGGCCACGTGCAACTGGAAGTGGGCGTCCAATTCTTCGCGGAGCTCACGCTCGCGCGCTTCCCTGCCCTTCCAGCCGGCCAGGCGGATGAAGAATGCGCGGAGTGTTCTCATAGCGGGCCCTCCGGAGGCGCAAAGAAGCGGGCGATGATGCCCGTGGTCTCTTCCCATTCGCGCGCTTCCTTGCGCAACTGGGCGTGCCCCGCGCGCGTCAGCTTGTAAAACTTGGCCTTGCGGTTGTTCTCCGAAGTTCCCCATTCGGAGGCGATGTAGCCCTCCTGCTCCAGTTTGAGCAGCGCCGGGTAGAGCGTACCGTAGTTAAGCAGGAGGCGCTCGCCGGAGGTCTGCTCGATGCGGCGCGCGATTCCATAGCCGTGCAGCGGGCCCAGCACCTCCAGCGTCTTCAGCACCATCAGCGCCAGGGTTCCCTGCCAGACGTCGCTCTTTTTGCCCATATTGGTTTCCCATACGACTATGACGGCTTTCGTATGGGATTGCAATAGGAACTGTCAGAGTCCCTCCAAAACGTTGTAATCTAGACACGAATGAGGTTCCTGGCTACACTTCTGCTTCTGTCGCCCGCCGCTGCCCTGGCTGCGCCCTGCGCGTCGGTATCGGGATGCACGGAATGGGTCACGTTTGGGAGCGGCCCCGCACGGTCGCTGGTCTACCGCACCTACGCGCTGGATGCGCCGAATCCGCAGATTACGAGAGCGCTGGTCATGATTCACGGCGCCGGCCGCGACGCCGACAATTACTTCCGGACCGCGCTGGCGGCGGCATTTCTGGCCGGAGCGCTGGAGGATACGGTCGTCATCGCGCCGCGCTTCGCCTCCAATTCCAACGCCTGTCACGATATGCTGGCTCCCAACGAAGTGAGCTGGAGCTGCAACGGCGATAGCTGGCGCAGCGGCGGCACGTCCAACAGCAACGACAAGCTGACCTCGTACGATTTTACCGACGAGATTCTGCGCAAGCTGGCGCGCAAAAACGTGTTCCCCAATCTCAAATCGATCGTGGTGGCAGGCCACTCCGCCGGCGGCCAGTACGTGAATCGCTACGAGATGTCCAACCAGGTGCACGATACGCTCGGCATCCCGATTACTTACGTTGTCTCCAACCCCTCGAGCTACGCCTATCTCGATACCTCGCGCCCGGCGCCAGACCCAACCTGCAAGAACTACGACCGCTGGCCGTATGGCCTGGAAGGCCGCACCGGCGGGTACTCTGTCAAGGAATCCGCCGAACAGTTGAAGAAGCAGCTGGCGGCGCGGCCGGTGACTTACCTCCTCGGCGAGATCGACATTTTGCCGCTGGGCGGCTTCGATTCCTCCTGCTCCGCGATGACGCAAGGCCCCACACGTCTCGCGCGCGGTCAGGCCTTCGGCAAGCTGGTCAACGAGAAGTACGGCGCAAAGCACACCACTACGGTGGTGTCGCTCTGCGGCCACAATGCGCGATGCATGTTCACGGCAGAGCCGGCTCTTCCGATTCTGTTCCCGAAACAGTAACGGAAGCCCATGATCGAAACTATTCACCCCGGCGCTTCGGCGCCCGACCCGCGGATTGCCATCTTCGATTTCGATGGCACCGTTTCCCTGATCCGCTCCGGCTGGCTGGACATCATGATGTCCATGATGGTCGAAACCCTGAGCGCGCTCAAAACCGGCGAGAGCGAAGAAGATCTGCGCAAGCTGATCAAGGCCTTCGTATGGGCCAATACCGGCAGGGACACTCTGTACCAGATGATTTCGCTGGCCGACGCCGTGGCCGAGCGCGGCGGTATTCCGCCCGACCCGCAGGAGTACAAGCAGCAATTTCTGGTCAAGCTTTTTGCGCTCTCGGGCAAACGCATCGACGACCTGCGCGCGGGGCGAACCGCGCCCGATCAGTACCTGGTGCCGGGCACGCGCGCGATGCTCGAGGACCTGCGTGCCCGCGGCCTCTCGTTGTATCTCGCCAGCGGCACCGACGAAGTTCATCTCAAGCAGGAGGCCGACCTGCTCGACGTCACCCGCTATTTCGACGGCGGAGTGTACGGTGCGCTGCCCGATCCCGAGGCCTTTTCCAAGCGCCTGTTGGTCGAACGGCTCCTCAACTTGCCCGGCATGCGCCCCGACCGGCTGCTGGGGTTCGGCGACGGGCCGGTGGAAATCGAAGAACTCAAGCGCGGCCGCGCCCTTGCCATCGGCCTCGCGACCGATGAACCGGAATGCCGCGTGCCCAACGAATGGAAGCGCCAGAACCTGATCGCGGCCGGCGCGGACTATATCATCCCCAACTATCTTTGCCGGCAGGCCCTGCTGCCGACGCTATTTGCCAATCATGAGCCGATATGAACTGTTCGACCGATCCCGCCTGCTGGTGAAACCACTGGCGGAGCGCGCCAACGATCTGCAACTCGATCGCTGGTTGGCGCTGAATGACCCCACGCCCGCCTTCGCGCATCCCGACCTGGCGACAGTCGCCGCGCGCCTCACGACCGCGAAGCAAAAGGGCGCCGCGCGGATTCTGATGATGGGCGCGCACGTGCTGCGCGCCGGCGTCAATCGCCACCTGATCGATCTGCTGCAGCGCGGCTTCATCGACCACATCGCGATGAATGGCGCTGGCGCGATCCACGATTACGAACTGGCACGCTTCGGAGCCACCACGGAGAGCGTGGACCGCTACATCCGCAGCGGCGAATTCGGTCTCTGGCGCGAGACCGGCGAGCTCAACGACTGGATCCGCGAGGCTGCGGCGATGCAACTCGGACTGGGCGAGAACGTGGGCCGGCGGATCGCGGAGAGCGATTACCCGCATCGCGACCTCAGCGTGTTCGCGGCGGGATGGCGCGCCGGAGTGCCGATCACCGTCCATGCCGGCATCGGCTACGACATCATCCACGAGCATCCCAACTGCGATGGCGCTGCGCTCGGCGACGCCAGCTATCGCGATTTCCTGATCTTCGCGCGCACCGTGGAGCGGCTGGAGGGCGGCGTCCTGCTGAATTTCGGCTCGGCCATCATGGGACCGGAAGTTTATCTGAAGGCGCTCGCCATGTCACGCAACGTCGCGCTGCAGGAAGGCCGTTCGATCCGCAATTTCGCCACCGCGGTTTTCGACATGATTCCGATTCAGGGCGATCATCGCAAGGAACTACCCAAGACCGACCCGGGCTATTACTTCCGGCCGCACAAGACGATTCTGGTGCGCACCATCGCCGATGGCGGCGAGAGCTTTTACTTTTGCGGCGAGCATCGCGCCACCGTGCCCGCTCTCTGGCGACTGCTATGACGGCCGCGCAGCTTCTCGCCGAATTTCGAAAGCTGCGCGTGCTGGTGGTAGGCGATGTCTGCCTGGACCGCTGGTGCCGCTACGACCCGTCGCTGGCCGACGAATCGCGCGAGACCGGCATCCCGCGGATCGCCGTGGTCTCGACGGAAGTGACGCCCGGCGCGGCCGGGACCATCGGCAATAATCTGGCGGCGCTCGGCGCGGGACACATCGCGGTGCTCGGCATGGTGGGCGACGATGGCTTCGGCTATGAGTTGCGCGCCGCACTGGCGGCGCGCGGCATCGGGCACGAACTGCTGGTGGACGCGCCCGGCATTCCGACGTTCACGTACACCAAGCTGATCAATGACGTCACCGGCGAGGAGGACCGCCCGCGCGTCGATTTCGTTTACACACGCCCCCTGCCCGATTCTGTGGAACGTGAGCTGGTCGCGCGCCTGGAGCGCGTCGCGCCGGAGTTCGACGTGATTCTGGTGTCGGACCAGGCCGAGACCAGTGCGGGCGGAGTGGTGACCTCGGCCGTGCGGCAGGCCATCGAACGCATAGCACTCGCACAGCCGCGAGACCGTGGTGTGGGTGGATTCGCGCGCTCCGCAGCGAACTCTTCCGTCACGCCGTGGTGAAGCCCAATCAACAGGAAGCCGAGGCTGCGTCGCTACGCGTTCTGGGGCGGATCGATTACGAGGAGATGCGCCGCCGCACGGGCGCGCGTTGCCTGATCGTGACGCACGGAGGCAAGGGCGCGTTGGTGGTGGACGATCGCGGTGCGCAGTGGGTGGAGGCCCGACCGGTGGAGAAGCCAGTGGATATTTGCGGCGCGGGCGACAGCTTCAGCGCAGGGGGTGCGCTGGCTTTGAAAGTGACGGGCGACCCGGTGGAAGCGGCGCGCTTCGGCAACCGGATCGCCTCCATCACGATCATGAAAAAAGGCACCGGGACCGCCTCGCCCGAGGAAGTCCTGGCCCAGTAGGACAGGCCTCCCGGCCTGTCCACTAATCAGTTTCTACTGCCCCGGCGCGGCGGGCGGCGGAACGGTCTCCGGCATATTCTTGCCGCGGTGGCAGGTGTAGCAGGTGACGTGAACTTTGCCGTCGGCGAACATGGCGTTGTCGTCGTTCACCATCTTGATCATCTTGCGCGCGACATCCTTCTTGGGATTCGTGTCAGCGGCGAAATCGGGGCCGTTCGCGCCCTGCGCGTGACAGAAGGTGCACTGCTGACCCAGCGCAGCGCGGAACGCGCCCATCATGGGACGCACTTCGTCATCCTTCAAGATCTTCAGATTCTTGTGGGGCTGCGGCGGTCCGCCGGGTCCCTTCTTGGGAGCATCCTGGGCATACATGGCTGCTCCTGCGAGCAACAGTACGGTGGCTAAAAAACGCATGATCCAGGATACTCCAACCGGGGGCCCGTGAGGGCTGCCACAATCGCTTTAACAATTCTTAAGATAGGTTACTGTCCGCGGCCGCCGCGGCCCGCGCCGGGCTTCGGCATTGGTTTGCGCGGCAGCATCTCCGGGCGCGTCGCGGTGTTGTATACGAACCAGGCCATCACGGCCGACGCCTGTTCCAGGTCGCCGGATTGCAGATGGTCGTACACGTCCATATTGGAGTGGTGCGTGCGCGTGCCGTACTCCAGCGGGTCCTGAATGAACTGGAAGGCGGGCAGCCCGACGCCGTCGAAGGACATGTGATCGGTGCTGCCGGTGTTGCGGATGGTCAGCGTGGTCACGCCCAGGTCTTTGAGCGGCGCGACCCAGCTTTCGAAGATGGGGCGCACCTGGTCGTTATCCTGGATGTAGATCCCACGGACCTTGCCGCTGCCGTTGTCCAGGTTGTAATATCCGGCGAGTTTGGCGTGCTCCGGCTTCGGCTTCATATCGGCAGTGTCGGCGAAATGCTCCTTGACGTAGGCGCGCGAACCGAGCAGTCCCTGCTCCTCCGCGGTCCACAAGCCGAGGCGAATGGTGCGCGGCATTTTCAAATCGAGCGTCTTGAGAATGCGCATCGCCTCCATGGCGACGGCAGCACCCGCGGCATTGTCGGTAGCGCCGGTGCCGCCGGTCCACGAATCGAAGTGGCCGCCCAGCATGACGAAGCCGGCGTTGGGATCGGTGCCCGGAATCTCCGCCACGAGGTTGAAGGAATCGCCGGGGTCCGTGAACTTCGCGCCGAGATCGAATTCCAGCGTCACCGGGATATTCTTCTCGATCAGGCGCGCGATCCGGTTGTAGTGTTCGTTGGTCACGAGCACCGAAGGCGGTGGCAGCGCCTCCTCGGGATTCTGCGAGCCGGCGGCCGAGCCCATGATGGTGCCGCCATCGGGACCGTTGCCCGGCGAGATCACCACCAGGACACCTTCGTCGGTCAGGAACTTATTCAACTGCGCGCGGAAGGCGCGGGGATTGGCGCCGCGGCCGCCCGCCGCACCGCGACCGGGCGCTGCTGCCGGACCACGCCCCACACCCGGACGCGAGAAGCCGAGCGGCAGCATCGCGGGATTGCCCATCGAGGGATCGGGCGCCGTCGCCGCGGCGTCAAGCTCGGCATCCGTCAGCCTGTGCGAGAGCGCGTCTTCATTCAACTGCGACGCGTGCATCGCCGCGCTCAGGACGATCTTGCCCTTGAGCTTGCCCTTGAACTTTTCCAGGTCGTCGGGACCGCTGATGATGGCCATCACGGCCTGTCCGGAAACCGCGCCGTTGGTGCCCGGCGACCAGGGCTGCTGGAAGCCGATCAGCGGCTGGAATTCCGGCTCCTTCATCATGGCCGAGAAGCGCGTCGCGGCCCAACCGCGGCCAAACGGTCCCCACTTCTCCGTCTTCACGTTAACCATGCCCCACTCCTGGAGCTTTTTCACCGACCAGTCCGCGGCATGGTTGATGTTGGGCGAACCGGTCAATCGCGGCCCGTACACATCGGTCAGGTAGAACAGCGTATCCATGACCTGCGAATTCCTGGCGAAGGCCTCGCTCTTGATGCGGTGCAGCACTCCCAGATCGACCCTTTCGGTGTCGGCGGCCCGCACTAACAGGCACACGCCGAGTATTCCGGCACTTCCAACCAACCATTTGCGCATGAGGGGGACTGTAACACGGTGGACGGGAAGCGATCAAATCCCGCTTGCCTTCGCCTGTTGGAGGCCGCCCGCTATCTCTTCTGGGAAAAAGGCTACGCCGCCACCGGCATGGCGGAGCTGCTGGAGCGCGCCCAAGCCAATAGCGGCAGCTTCTACCACTTCTTCGCCAGTAAGGAGGCGCTGCTGCTGGCGGTGCTGGAGGGCTACCTGGAAGGCCTCGATCCCGTAGTGGTGCAACCGGCCTTCGCACGACACCGCGACCCCATCGAACGCATTTTCGGAATCCTGGAAGGCTATCGCGAACGCCTGCTCTCCACGGAATGCCGCTACGGCTGTCCGTTGGGCCGGCTGGCGCTCGAAATCGAAGCCGAGAACCTGCCCGCCCACCAGTTGATCGCGCGCAATTTCTCCGCCTGGACCGGCGCGATCCGCGGCTGCCTCGATGCGGCGCGCGACCGCCTGCCGCGCGGCACCGATCTCGACGCGCTGGCGACCTTCGTCCTCACCACGATGGAAGGCGGCGCCCTGCAATCACGTTCGCATCGCCGCTTCGAGCCGTTCGATCAGTCCGTGGCCCAGCTACGCAAGTATTTCGCCTGCCTGCTGGCCGGAGCAAAGAAAAAGGAGCAAAGAAATGAAGAATCTCGTACTCGGCGTCGCGCTCTGCGCCGGCAGCTCTCGCGCAAGACGCGCCCAAGACGCTGACGTTCGAGGTCGTCGTCCCTGGAAGGATCGACGACGTTTGGGCACCGTTCACCACCAGCACATGTCTCAACACGTGGCTGTGGAAAGATTGCACCGTCGACCTGCGCGACCGGCGGCGGCACCATCGTCAGCTTCCAGCCCGGCCGGCAAGTCGTGATCCACGCGATGGCGCCTGAGAAATTCCCAGAGGTCCGCAAGGTCGGCACCACCGCCACGTTCGACTTCGAGCCTGTCGGCGATAAAACGCGCGTGACGCTCACGCAGACCGGATGGAAGCAGGGCAAGGAATGGGACGAGGCTTACGAATATCTGGCTCCTCGGCCAATTGAATTATCGATTCACGAAGGGGCCAATTCCGTGGGAGAAGTAAACGCAATGACAACGAGCCGCGACCGTTAGGGAGCGCTACCCACCCACTACCCTGCCATGGCGCTCCCTGACGGTCGCGGCTCGTTCGGTGCTTACTCCAGCGCCTCCGGCTCGATGCCGAACTTCTCGCCCGAGGCTTTCGCCTTCATGTACTTGTTGACCCAGGCTTCCCAGCTCTTGCCCGATGCCGTGTCGCGTCCGCTGAAGGCGAGACGCGCGATCTCGGCGTAGGAGATCGAGAGCTTTTCGCCCGAGGCTTTCAGCAGGCGCACGGCGGACAATTCCAGCGTGCTGCCGGGGCGGCGATCGAAGATGTAGCCTTCCTCGGTGGTACCGTCTTTGCGAGTGATCGTAATATCGCCGCGATAGTGGAAGGCCTTCTCGAGCGCGACACGGATCTCTTCGGGTGACGCCAGGTCGGGCACCCAGCCCTGCAACTCCTCGCGCTCGGAGCCCGGTGCTACTTCGAGTTCGTCCGGATGGAGCGCCTTCTCCTCGCTCATACCTGCGTGCGCTCCGGCTCGGAACCAGCCTTGAGTTGCACCAGGCCTTTGGGATGCACCGGCTTTACCGGTCCTTCCAGCAAAGCCAGCGCGGCTTCGTCGCGATACGCTGTGAACAACGTGGCCTTCGCGGTCGCCATTAATCCGCGCAGCGAACTGAAGGTGTCGTTGACCGCCGACGCTTCATAGCCGCTGTGCACCATGCAGTTGGCACACGCCGGGTTGCCCGACTCGGTGCCGTAGTTTTCCCACTCGGTGCTATCGATCAACTCCTGAAAAGTCTCTGCGTAGCCATCCTGCAACAGGTAGCAGGGCTTCTGCCAGCCGAACAGGTTGTAAGTGGGCATGCCCCAAGGCGTGCAGGAGTATTGCCGCTTGCCCATCAGGAACTCCATGAACAGCGGCGACATGTTGAATTTCCAACTAGCCTTGCGATTGGATAGGATGCTGTTAAACAACCGCCGCGTGCGCGCGCGCCCCAGGAAGTGCTGCTGATCGGGAGCCTTCTCGTAGGAGTAGCCGGGCGAAATCACCATGCCCTCCACGCCGAGCTCGGTCATCTCGTCGAAGAACTCGCGAACGCTCTGCGGATCGGTGCCATCGAACAGGGTGGAATTCGTGGTCACGCGGAAGCCGCGCTTCAGGGCTTCGCGGATGCCTTCCAGCGCTTCGTCGTAGCCGCCTTCCTTGCATACCGAGAAATCGTGGTGCTCGCGCTGGCCGTCCATGTGGACGTTGAAGGTGAGATACTTCGTCGGCGTAAACATGCCGATCTTTTCCTTGAGCAGCAGCGCGTTGGTGCACAGGTAAATATATTTCTTGCGCGCCACCAGGCCTTCCACAATCTTGTCGATCTCCGGGTGCATCAACGGCTCGCCGCCGGGAATGGCCACCATCGGGGTGTCGCACTCGTCGACCGCCTTCATGCATTCTTCGGGCGAGAGATTCCGCTTGAGGATGTGGGCGGGGTACTGAATTTTGCCGCAGCCGGCGCACGCGAGATTGCATCGGAATAGCGGCTCCAGCATCATCACCAACGGGTAGCGTTTGCGCCCGTTCATTTTCTGTTTGATGATGTAGCTGCCCACTCTCCACATCTGCGAAATCGGTACTGCCATTCAGTGATTGTCCCCCTCTTATGATGATACCTTGGCTACCGGCGGCTTACATACCTGCTTATGTCGAGTGACTGCGAAAGATCAGGCAGCCATTGGTGCCGCCGAAGCCGAACGAGTTACTCATTGCGTACGTAATCGGAAGCGGCCGGGCGCAATTCGGCACCAGGTCGAGCCAGATTTCCGGGTCGCAATTCTCCAGATTGATCGTGGGCGGCGCCACCTGATCGCGGATGGCCAGCACCGTCAGGCCGGCTTCCAACGAGCCGGAACCGCCCAACAGGTGGCCCGTCATCGATTTTGTGGAACTCACCGCCACACCGCGCGCACTATCGCCGAAGAGGCGCATGATCGCCCGTGCCTCGCCGCGATCGCCGAGCGGCGTCGAAGTCGCGTGCGCGTTCACGTATTCGATTTCCTCCGGCGCGAGGTCGGCATCGAACAAGGCATTGCGCATCACGCGCAGAATGCCGTCGCCATCTTCCAGCGGGGCCGAGAGATGGTAGGCGTCGCTGCTCATCCCGTAGCCCACGATCTCCGCTACAATCGGGGCGCCGCGGCGCAGCGCGCTCTCCCGCTCTTCCAGAATCAGGATGCCGCCGCCTTCGCCGATCACGAAGCCGTCGCGGTCGCGGTCCCACGGACGCGAGGCTCTTTCCGGATCCTGGTTGCGCGTCGACATGGCGCGCATCGCGCAAAATCCCGCGACCCCGAGCGGCGTGATCGCAGCTTCAGTGCCGCCGCAGATCATGGCATCCGCGGCCCGGCGCTGAATCAACTTGAAGGCGTCGCCGATGGCGTGCGCTCCCGTGGTGCAGGCGGTCGCGACAGCGCTGTTCGGCCCCTTGGCGCCGGTGCGGATCGAAACTTGCCCGGCGGCCAGGTTGATAATCGTGGCCGGAATGAAGAATGGCGAGACGCGGCTCGGACCCTTCTCCATCAGCGTGCGGTATTCGCGCTCAATCACTTCGAAGCCGCCGATCCCGGCGCCGATCAGCACGCCGACGCGCTCGGCGTTGGCCTCATCGATCTTCAGGCCGGAGTCGGTCAGCGCCATCTGGCTCGCGGCCACGGCAAACTGCGCAAAACGGCCCAGTTTCTTGACGTCCTTGCGCTCGATCCAGTTTGTCGGGTCGAAGCCCTTGACCTCGCCGGCGATCTTGCAATCGTAGTCTGTGGCATCGAATTGCGTGATCGACGCGATGCCGGACGTTCCCGCGGTGATCGCTTTCCAGGTATTCTCCGTGCCGATGCCGACCGGGCTGATCAATCCGACCCCGGTCACCACGACGCGCCGCTCCAAACCCATGTACGAACTCCCCTCTCACGCGCTAAACTGCATGTACAGTATAAACGATGCCACTTGACGGGGAATCGCTTCACCGGATCGCCACGGTATGCATCGGGCATCGCACCCGCATGGCGGCGCGCGCGCTGACGCGCCATTACAATTCCTATTTTCGCCCACTCGGACTCACCGCCGGCCAGTTCGGAATCCTGGTGGCGCTGGCCGGCGAGCCGGGACAGACCGTGGTGATGCTGGCCGAGGCCAACGGAATCGACGCCACCACGATGGTGCGCGGCATCCAGCAGCTGGAGCGCCGCGGCCTTGTGGAATCCGTCGGCGGACGCGGCCGGCAGAGTAAGAAGAGCAGCATCACCAAGTCCGGCGCCAGACTGCTGCAGCGCGCCATCCCCCGCTGGGAGGCCGCGTACGCTGCAATCGCCGCAGAGCTGGGAGCCGCTACACTCAAGAAGGCATTGGCAACACTAGCGACGCTCGAACGCACCGCCTCACGGCAGTAAGGTATTACAACTCTTCGAATCCTTCTCGCGCCGCGAAGAGACTTCGCCGCTTCGCTCGACTGAGCGAAAGCTGAAGCATGGCTCAGGTGGTGGGGCATGCTTTAGCTTGCCCGTCCCGGGTTTTTCACAGACCCGTAAGCGAGCGATCTCTCTTGGTTGCGGCTCCGCTGCTTTGTAGGGCCGACGCCCTCGTCGGCCTTTCGACTTGTGCCGGGCATTGATACTGCCGGCGAATAGCGGGACGAGGAACTCCCGCGCGGACCAGGGGTCCGCCCTACAATAGATTCATCGCCATGCGCAGATTTGCTCTCCTCCTTCTTTTGCTATGCCCGCTGTTTGCGGCCGATTTTGATGTCGTGATCCGCAATGCCCGCGTCATCGATGGCAGCGGCAACCCGTGGTACCGCGCCGATCTCGCCGTGAAAGACGGCCGGATCGTCGCCATCGGCCGCCTGGAGAAGGCCACCGCCGACCGCATCGTCGACGCTCGCGAACGCATCGTCGCGCCCGGCTTCATCGACGTGCACACCCACATCGAGGGCGGCGTGGAGAGAAATCCGCGCGGCGACAATTTCCTGCTCGATGGCGTCACCACCGTCATCACCGGCAACTGCGGCAGTAGCGAGCTGAATCTCGCGGCATGGTTCGAGAAACTCGGCAAACTCGGGCTCGGCCTCAACGTCGCGTCCTTCGTCGGACACAACACCGTGCGCCGTGAAGTCATGGGTTCGGCCAATCGCCAGGCGACGCCCGATGAAATCGCGAAGATGCAGTCGCTGATCGATCGCGCCATGCGCGACGGCGCGGTCGGCTTCTCCACCGGCCTGGAATACGTGCCGGGCACCTATTCGAATACCGCGGAGGTGGTGGCGCTCGCCAAGGCCGCCGCGGCGCACGGCGGCGTGTACGCCAGCCACATGCGCGACGAAGGCTTTCACGAATTGGAAGCCATCACGGAAGCCGTCAACGTGGGCAAGGAAGCCGGCATGAAGGTGGAGATCTCGCATCTCAAGATCGACCGTCGCCGCATCTGGGGCGCCAGCGACCAATCGCTCGCGCTGATCGAAAAGTTCCGCCGCGAAGGTGTGGACGTGGTCGCCGATCAATACCCTTACGACCGCGCCAGCACCAATCTCGGCATCCGCCTGCCCAGCTGGGCGCTGGCCGGCGGCAAGATCAAGGAGCGCCTCGCCGACCCGGCCACGCGCCAGAAGATCGCCGCCGAGATGAAGCAGAACGTGGCCGAAATGGGCGAACCCAATTACGGCTTCGCCACCGTGGCGCGCTTCGCCGGAAACGCCGCCTACGAAGGCAAGACCATCTCAGAGATCAACGCAGCTCAAGGGCCGCGCGCCCGGCGTGGATAACGAGATCGAGACCATCTTCGACCTGATGGACGCGGGCGGCGCCGGCATGATTTACCGCCTGATGGGCGAACAGGATATCGAACGCATCATGCGCTATCCGTTCACCGCCGTGGCCAGCGATGGCGGCATCACCGAGTTCGGCGCCGGCAATCCGCACCCGCGCTCGTACGGCACCAACGCGCGCGTGATCGCGGAGTACGTGCGCTCGCGCGGCGTGCTCACGCTGGAGGATGCCGTCCGCCGCATGACGTCCCTCCCCGCCCGCACTTTCGAACTGCGCGATCGCGGTTTGCTGCGCGAGGGCCTGGCTGCGGACCTGGTAATCTTCGACCCCGCGCGCGTCGAGGATAAGGCGACCTACATCAAACCGCATCAGTACAGCACGGGATTCGACGTCGTGATGGTGAACGGCAAGATCGTGGTGGACGACGGCAAACTGACCGGCGAGCGCCCCGGCCAACCGCTGCGCCATCGCAAGTAGAGCGCAAACACCGGATGGTAAACTGAGGGTTCCCGCATGCCTTCGCGACCCGTCAGCCGCCCTACCGCGGCCCCTGTGCCTGCCGCGCCTGCTGCGCCCGCCCCTGGGCCGGCGTGGCTGAAGCCCGTGGTATTGGTGCTGGCCGCGATCGCGCTGCTCTCCATGTTTTCCGGCGAAGTCGGCGACGCCGATACCTGGTTTCACCTGCGCACCGGCGCTTACGTGGTGCAGAATCACAAACTTCCCGCGCCCGATCCCTTCAGTTGGACCACCTACATGGGCCAGCCCGCGTACCCCGGTGAGGAAACCACGCGCGATCTCAACCTCAAGCACGAATGGGGCGCGCAGGTGATCCTGTACCTGGTCTACGCCGCCGGCGGCTTTCCCGCGATGGTGATCTTCAAAGCCTGCTGCCTGACCTTCCTCTGCGGCATGGTGGGCTGGGTGGTGTGGCGCCGCACGAATCGCTTTTACCTCGCAGTGGCCGCGGCAATGGCCGCAGGCATGATCGCGCAAACCACGGCGGCCGATCGCCCGTACCTGGTGACCTACGTGTTCCTCGCGATCACGCTCTGGATTCTGGAGCGCCGCCGTCCGCTGTGGCTCCTGCCGCCGCTGTTTATCCTCTGGGCCAACGCGCATGGCGGATATTTCATGGGCTGGGTGCTGCTCGGCGGATACTGCGGCGAAGCCCTGTTCCAGCGATTGCGCGGACGTCCTCCCGAGGACGAGAAGACGCTGTGGACGGCCAGCCTGCTGGCAATTCTGGCGAGCGGCCTCAATCCGACGTACTTCAACGTGATCCCCGGACTCTTCGCCTACCAGCACAGCACGCTGCAGCGCTCGCTCAAGGAATGGCATTCCCCCGCGCTCTGGCCGCCGAGCTGGTATAGCTGCCTGCTGGCCGCCGCTGCGATCGTGCTGCTGTGGGCGTGGCGCCGCGTGAGAGTCTCGGACGTGCTGCTGTTCGCGGTCTTCGCGGCGATGTCGCTGATGGCGCAGCGCAACGTCATTTTCGTCGGGATCATCGCGCCGATCGTGATCGCCACCTACCTGCCGGAGTGGAAGCGTCCGCTGCCGCAATTCGCGGAGTTCGCGGTGCCGCTCGTGCTGCTCGCGATTGCCGCTCAAAGAATCGCGAGCGGCGAGGCATTCCAACTGCGCGCCGCCGACTGGCAGTATCCCGCGGGGCCCGTGAAGTTCCTTAAGGACCACAACGTGACCGCACCCGTCTTCAACATTTACGAGTGGGGCGGCTACCTGATGTGGGCCGGATATCCGGAGTTGAAGACCTTCGTGGATGGCCGCGCGCTCAACGAATCCGTCTTTCGGGACTACATGAAGATCGCGCTCAATTACCGCGATGCCCAGCCGCTGCTCGATAAATACGGCGTTCAGGTCCTGGTGCTGCAAGGTTTCGAATACTGGCGCGGCACCGTCTACATGCTGAGCGCGGCGCTCGCCGACCCGTCGCAATCCAAGTGGAAACTCGTGTACCAGGACAAGACCGCGATGGTTTTCATGCGACAGCCGCCACCCGGAGTGCAGCCATTGAATCCCGAGGAGGTCTTCACCAGCCTGGAGGCCCAGTGTACCGATCACCTGCTGCACGAGCCGGGAAAACCGGGCTGCGCCGTCGGCCTGGCGGACCTTTACCGCAAGCTGGGCAGGAACGATCGCTCGGCTCAATGGCTCGCCGCCTACGATCAGACTCGCAACGGAACCTTCCATGCCTCCGCGCCCCGATAAAATCGCCCCGCCGCCTATGCCTGCCGCGGCACCCGCGTGGCTGCGGCCCCTGCTGCTCGCGCTCACCGCCATCCTGTTCCTGACCTGGTTCACGGGCGAGGTTTCCGATACCGACATCTGGCTGCATCTGATGACCGGCAGGCACACGCTGGAAACGCGCGCGCTCACGGTGCCCGATCCCTTCTCGTACACCAGCAGCCTCAACCCCACTCCGGGCGAAGCCAAGACGCGCTACTTCAACCTCACGCATGAGTGGCTGGCGCAGATGATCATGTATGTCATTCACTCCGCCAGCGGCTTTGCGGGGCTCGTGGTGGTGCGCGCCGTGCTGCTGATTGCCTTCTGCGGCCTGGTGGGGCTGATGGTCTGGTGGCGCACGCACGGCTTCTACCGGAGCCTCGCCGGAGCGCTCGCGTGCGGCGTGGTGACGATCAATTTCCAGCAGAGCCGCCCCTTTCTGATCACCTTCTTCCTGCTGGCCGTGACCATGGCGATACTGGAGCGCCGCCGCTGGATGTGGGCCCTGGTTCCAATTTTCATCTTCTGGGCCAATTGCCACGGCGGCTATTTCATGGGCTGGGTGATGCTGGGCGCATACTGCGGCGAAGCCCTGATCCAGCGCCTGCGCAAGCGCCCGGTGGAAGGCGAGAAGCAGCTCTGGATGGTGACCGCCGCCTGCTTCTTCGCCTCCGCGCTCAACCCCAACGGCTTCCGAGTCATCGAAATCATGCTGCTCTACCGCAGCAGCCCGATTCAATCCAGCAACCTCGAATGGCAGTACCCGGCCTTCTGGCTGCCACCGTACGGCTACGGCCTGGTGTTGGTCGGTTCACTCGCGGTCATGCTGATTTCCTGGCGCAAGACTCGCCCCGTGGATTGGATTCTCTACTTCGTTTTCGGCGCGGCATCGCTGCTCGCCGTACGCAACACCATCCTGATGGGACTGGTGGGAGCGGTGCTGCTCGGCACCTATCTGCCGGTGTGGAAGAGGTCCGTGCCGCGCCTCGCCGAATTTGCCGCCGCGGCGCTGTTGCTGCTCGCCATCGCGAGTTCCCTCAAGGAAGGGCAGGCCTTTCAGTTCCACGCCGCCGAGTGGATGCTCCCCACCAAGGCCGCCGATTTCCTGAAGGCCCACAACGTCACCGGCCGCATGTTCAACACCTATGAGAACGGCGGCTACCTGGTCTGGCGCCTGTGGCCCGCGCAGCGCGATTTCATCGATCCGCGCGGCCTCAGCGAAGAGGCCTACGCCGATTACAACCGCATCCTCTACTACGCCGGCAACCAGGGCGGCAAGAGTGCCGACGAGTTGCTCAATAAATACGGCATCGATGTAATCGTGCTCGATGGCTTCGATCGCTTCACCGGCAAAGTGCACACCCTCGCGGCGGCGCTTTCCGACCCCGCGCAAACCGAGTGGAAGCTGATGCAGGCCGACGAGCAGAGCACGCTCTTCATGCGTCATCCCCCGGCCGGCGTGCAGCCGCTCAACAGTCTCGAAGCGCTGACCAGCATCGAAAGCCAGTGCCGCGTGCAGATCGAACACGACCCTACAAAGCCCGCCTGCGCCAAGGGAATCGCCGATCTCTACAGCCTGATCGGGCAGACCGCCCGCGCCAATCAATGGATGTCCTTCTATGAATCCCGCGCCCATTAAACCCGCCATCACCGCCGACCTGCTGGAAAAGCTCGATATCCGCGTCGGCACGATTCTCGCTGTGGAAGACGTGCCGAACTCGGACAAGCTGGTGCAACTCCGCGTCAGCTTCGGCGATCACGAGCGCATCATCCTCTCCGGCATGAAGCAGGAGCGCGCCAACCCGCGCGAGATTGCAGGCCTTCAGGCACTCTTCGTGGTCAACCTGGAGCCGCGAAAGATGCGCGGCATCGTATCGCAGGGAATGCTCTTCGACCTCGGGTTCGCCGACGGCATCACGCCCGTGCTCGCGACTCCCGAAACGCCCGTGCCGGATGGAACACGTGCAGGATAGTAAGGTCTCCAATTCCCCGGCGTGGCTGCGGCCGGCAATCGTCGCGCTCGCGGCGTTTCTGCTCCTGGCCTGCTTCTCCACCGAGGTCGCCGATTCCGATACCTGGTTTCACCTGCAAACCGGACAAGTACCTGGTAGATCAGCATCAGGCTCCCGAATCCCGATCCCTTCGGCTTCACCACCTACCTCGGAAAACCGCTGCCCGGAGAGGAAACCGTCCGCGCCTTCAACCTGACGCACGAGTGGCTGGCTCAGACCATCCTTTATCTCGCCTACGCCGCGGGCGGTTTCGGCGGCATGGTTCTGCTGCGCGCGGTCCTGATGGCGGCCTTCTGCGGACTGGTCGGGCTCTGGACCTGGCGGCGCTCCGGCGCCTTCTACCGCGCGCTGGGCGCAACTTTCGTCACCGCCTTCATCGCCTCCTACTTCACTTCCGACCGCCCCTTTCACATTACCTACGTCCTGATCATGACCACGATCGTGATTCTGGAGTCGCGGCGCTGGATGTGGGCGCTGCCGCCGCTGTTTCTGTTTTGGGCCAACTGCCACGGCGGCTTCTTCATGGGCTTCGTGGTGCTCGGAGTGTATTGCGCCGAGTCGCTGTGGAAACGCTTCCGCGGAAAACCGGAGCCGGACGAGCGCCGCCTCTGGCTGGTCACCGCCGTCTGCGTGCCCTGCGCGTTCCTGAACCCGAACGGCTTCCAAACCCTCTACATTCTGCTCGCCTACAAACAGAGCACTCTTACTCGGTCCCTCTACGAATGGCAGAGGCCGCCACTTTGGCCCCCTTCATTTCTCAATCTGCTGCTGCTGGCCGCGGCCGCGGTGCTGGTCTGGCGCCGCAAGCAGACGCGCCTGGCGGATTGGCTGCTGCTCGGCCTCTTCGGCGCCGCCTACCTCCAGGCCATTCGCAATTCCATCCTGCTGGGCCTGGTGGCGCCGATGATACTCGCCACTTACATTCCCTGGAAACGCATCGCGGCATCCTGGACCGATTGGGCCGCGGCCGCGCTTCTGGTCTGCGCCATCGCCGTGCCTTTCGCGCGCGGACGAGCCTTCCAACTGCGCTATGCCGCCTGGAAATATCCCGCGGGCGCGGCCGAGTTCCTGCTGGCGCACCACGTGAACACCGCCCATGTTCAACACCTTCGATAAAGGAGCGTACCTGGTCTGGCGCTGCTGGCCCGAACAGCGATCTTTCATCGATGGCCGCGGCCTGAACGAGGACAGTATTCGCCGATTACGAGCGCATGATCAAGTACCTGCCCGGCACGCGCGAACTGCTCGACCGCTATGGCATCCAGGTAGTGGTGATGAATGCGTTCGAAGCCAATTCAGGCACACCCTACGTGCTGCCCCTGGCGCTCGCGGACCCAAATGAGAAGGAATGGAAAATGGTCTTCGCGGATTCCGCCGCCACCATCTTCATGCGCAATCCGCCCCCCGGCGTACAGCCGCTGCCACCCATGCAGATCTTCAGCGGCATGGAGGCGCAGTGCCAGGCCATCGTGGATCACGACCCGGCGCGCCCCCGTTGTGCGCGCAGCCTTGCGCACTTGTTCACGCGGTTGGGCGATGCCGGCAGGGCGCGCCGGTGGGGAGATCTGTACCGTAGTCTGGCAGGGTCGGAGCCATGATTTTCGTGTTAGAATTCGACTGTCCCATCCTTCTATTTCTAAGACAAAGGTAATTCTCGAAAAGCACACGTCTATGCATAAGCAGGAACCGAGGCGAGTCCTGGCGGTGGTGACAGATTTATTCTTCTCCGTCAAATTGAGTGAAGCAGCCAAGCGGAACGGGCTGGCTCTGGAGTTCGTGAAGGAAGGCAAAGATGTCCTGGAGAAAGCCAAGGAGAAGCCTTCGCTGATCGTCTTCGACCTGAATTTCGAAGCCGCGAATCCCCTTGCAAGCTGATCGCGAAACTCAAGAGTAACTGCGGAGACCAAAGGCATCAGCCTGATCGGCTACCTGTCGCACATTCAGGCCGAGCTCAAGACAGCAGGCGCAGGAAGCCGGATGCGATATGGTGATGGCCCGCTCCGCGCTATCGCAGAACCTGCTTCAGATCTTCAAACGCCACTCCGGCACAATCTAGCCTTCACTCAGATCGTGATGACCGGGCATGGCGACTCCCGTACGATCGCGTACGCGTTGGTCGGCAGGTGCCCGTGAGCGCGCGGAGTGCTCCCGCGGCCGATGATCAGGACGCTGGCCTTGAGCATCTCGGCGGCATTCGCCACCACCACCGGTGTTTCCCCTCCCTCGATATCCACAGCGGCTTTTACGTTCAAGTCTTCCTTCAGCAGTTCGATACGCTCCGAAGCATGCCGGGTCAACTCAACTCCAAAATCCGGATCGAAGTAAAAGCCTCCGCGCCGCGTGGCCGCCGACGGAATCGCATGCACAATAGTCAGCGCCGCGCCGTACTCGCGCGCGAACCAATCGGCCCACGCCAGCACCTCGCGGCTGTGCAGCGCCAGGTCGATGGCGCACAACACCTGATGGAAGCCGAAGGACGTGCTGTCCGGCGCCACCTCCATGTGCGGGCCGGTACAAACCGGGCAGGCCGCATCATGCAACACCTTCGCTGTCACCGATCCGAGCAGGAATCGGCGGAACGGCCCATAGCCGTGCGTCGGCATCACGATCAAGTCGCACTTCTCGTTCGCGGCGACTTCGCAAATGACCCGCGCCGGGTCGCCGATCATCACCATGTTGCGCACGCCGCCGGGAGCTTTGCAGGGGAAGCCGGAGAGTTCCACCCTCCGCTGCTTGGCGACCTCTTCGGCGAGATCGACCGCGCTCGAATAGGCCATAGCTTCAAACGAGCTGTAATTCGCCAGCGGTGGCAGCACCACGTGCAGCAAAATGATTTCACCGTGGAAGTGACAGGCCAGGGCTTCGGCATACTGTGCCGCGCCCCGGCAGCGCGGTGAAAATTCCACCGGCACCAGGATTCTCGACAGTCTCGCCATAAGGCACCTCCTTGCGGGGTAGGCAGTCAGATCGCGCGCACCACAAAAACACCCAAAGCCAGAACCAACAAGGTCAAGGTGCGTAGCGCAGGTCGTCGATAAGGATGGCCGGTCATAAAAGCAGACCTCCTACTCCGATTCGATTATACGCGGCCTAAAATTCAATGAAAAGGGTGAAAACACTCGGACGCTCGCTCACGCTCGCGCCTCAGATCAGAGCCGCGACCGTCAGGGAGCGTCTGGGTGGCAACGCCTAACCCTAGATCTTCTGACCGATCGATTTCGCCTGGCTGAATAAATAGAGGTAATCCGTGCCGCCGGCCTTCGAATCCGTGCCCGACATATTGAAGCCGCCGAACGGGTTCGCACCCACCACCGCGCCCGTGCACTTGCGATTGATGTACAGGTTGCCGACGTGGAACTCCCGTTTCGCGCGCTCGATCTTGGCGTCGCTGGTTGTGTAAACCGCGCCCGTCAGACCGTACTCCGTGTTGTTGGCGATGGCGAGCGCATCGTCGTAATCCTTCGCCTTGATCACCGCCAGCACCGGTCCAAAGATCTCTTCCTGCGAGAGCCGCGCCATCGGTGCGATATCGGCGATCACGGTGGGTTGGATGCAATAGCCTTCGCCCGCAGCGCGCGACCCGCCGGTAATCACGCGGCCTTCCTGCTTGCCGACCTCGATGTAATTCAAGATCGATTTCATGGCGCCTTCGTTGATCACAGGCCCCATCTTGGCGTTATCTTCCGGCAGGCCGATCTGCAGTTTCTCCACGCTGGCCTTCAGCTTTTCCAGGAACTGATCGTAGACCGCTTCGTGCACCACGGCGCGCGAGCAGGCCGAACATTTCTGCCCCTGGAATCCGAAGGCCGCCGCCGTCACGCCTTCCACCGCGGAATCCAGATTGGCGTCGGCATCCACCACGATGGTGTCCTTGCCGCCCATCTCGAGCACGGTGCGCTTGATCCAGACTTGTCCCTTCTGCGTCTGCGCCGCACGCGTGTGAATCTCCAGGCCGACATCGCGCGAACCCGTAAACGCGATGTAGCGCATCTTGGGATGCTCCACCAGGCCGTTGCCGAAGGTGGCGCCGGAACCCGGGCAGAAGTTGACCACGCCCGGCGGCATTCCAGCCTCTTCCAACGCCTCGAAGAATTTGGCGGCGATCGTCGGCGAATCGCTCGAGGGTTTGAGGATTACCGTGTTGCCGCACACCAGGCTCGCGCCCGCCATTCCGAGCGCGATCGCGTTCGGGAAATTCCACGGCGAAATCACCGCGCCCACGCCCAACGAAATGTATCGCAGAAAGTCGCGCTCGCCGGGCAGTTGCACCACCGGCTCGGCGGCATCCAGCACCAGCGCCTGCCGCGCGTAGAGTTCCAGGAAATCGATCGCTTCGCAGGTATCGGCTTCGGCCTCGTCATAGTTCTTGCCGACCTCGAGCACCAGCCATGCGTTGAATTCGAACTTGCGCTGCCGCAGAATTTCCGCGGTGCGGAACAGAACCCCGGTGCGCTCCTCGACCGGCGCATACTGCCACTTCTCGAACGCGGCCAGCGCGGCTTGCATCGCCGGCTCCACATGTTCCTTGCCGGCCTTCTGGTGGATGCCCACAACTTCCGACGGTTTCGCCGGATTGATCGAGACGATCTTCTCGGTGGTGCGGATGCGCTTACCGCCGATCACGAGATCGTATTCGCGGCCCAGTTCCTTGCGGACCTTTTCGATGGCCGCCTTCATCGCGGCTGCGTTTTCCGGTTTCCGGTAATCGGACATCGGCTCGTTGGTAAACGGCCGCACGGTGCTCTGCGTCGTAGTTGCCATGGTGGATACTCTTATTATATCGTAGCGTCACCGAAGTTAAGTAAGCGCTTTCAGACTGCATCGGAAAAACTCACATGCGCTATTTCGCGATCCTCCTCCTTGCCTTGCCCGTGGCGGCGCAGCCCGTCTTCACGGACGTGTTTCCGCCCGACGAGTATGCCGCCCGCCGTACGCGCGTCATGGCCAAACTCGGCGACGGCGTCGCCATCATTCAGGGCACCACGGAACGCCCCGGCGAACAGCCGCTTCGCCAGGCCAACCAGTTCTTCTACATCTCCGGCGTGGTCGAACCGCGCGCCATCCTCCTCGTCGATGGCAAGACGCACACCTCCACGCTCTTCCTGAATCCGCGCAACGAGCGCCGCGAGACCATGATGTTCGGACCCGGCCTCTCCCCCGGCGTGGACGCGGTGCGTTCCACAGGCATCGAAGCCGTCCTGCAGCGCAACGAGTTTCAGGCGGCACTCGAGGCCATCGCCAAAGAGGGCCGCGCCATTTATACTCCTTACCGCCCCGAAGTGCTGGGATGCGCTTCCGCGAGCGATCCCGCCGCGCTCGCTCGCGCAACGAAGAGCGACCCCTGGGACGGACGCGCCTCGCGCGAGGAGGCCTTCATCGAACATCTGAAAGCCGCGGCTCCGAAATCCACAATCGAAAATCTCGACCCGATTCTCGACGAGTTGCGCGGCATCAAGAGCCCGCGCGAAATCGCCATCATTCGCGAGGCCACGCGCATCGCCGGACTCGGCATCATCGAGGCCATGCGCGATGCTCGCCCCGGCATGAAGGAGTATGAGCTGCAGGCCGATGCCGAGTATGTCTTCAAGAAGTACGGCGCCTACGGTCCGAGTTACTTCGCCCTGATCGCCACCGGCGAAAATACCTGGTACTCGCACTATCACAAGAACACCCGCGCACTCGACGCCGGCGACCTCGTGCAGTTCGATTACGCGCCCGATTTCAAGTACTATTCGAGCGACGTCACCCGCGTCTTTCCCGCCGGCGGCAAATTCTCTCCGCGGCAGCGCGAGTTCTACACCATTTACCTACGCCTCTACCAGGCCCTCATGACCTCGATCCAGGTGCACGCGCGGCCGGCCGACATCATCAGGAACGCCGTCGTCAAGATGGATGCCGTGATGGCCGGCTTCACTTTCAAGGATGCCAACATCAAACAGGCCGCGACCGCCTTCGTGGAGCGCTACCGCAACAGCCGCGCCAATTCGCTCGGCCACACCGTCGGCATGGAAGTCCACGACGTCCGCAACCCGACCGACACCCTGGAACCCGGACAGATCTTTACCATCGAGCCCGCCATGCAGATCCCCGCCGAACACCTCGGCATCCGCCTGGAGGACATGATCCTCATCACCGAAACCGGCTACGAGAATCTCTCGGCCTTTGTGCCAGTGGAGATTTCCGACATCGAAAAGATGATGACCCGCCACGGCCTGAGCGACGCGCAGGTTCAGTTGAAGCGGCAATGACAGTTGTCCATTCGACTTAGCCGTTTCGGTTAGTCGGATTTACCGTTAAGAACTGGATTAGAAACCATTGCTGGCCTGCTCAAGCCGTTGTATACTCCAACCCAGTTAATCATCACCTGACTTAGCGCGATTTGAGCTTCCATCGCTGCTCGAGGATGCAGGGAAGATACTCCTCACGAGCGCAAAAGTCCGCGTGCCGCCGGCGTCCGGTTGACCTTTTACGCAGGAATTCGCACTGGAGTACGAAGGCCTTCGCAGCTGGCGCTCGCATTTTCAGGCCGCCAGAGCGGATCGAACAACGTCCTCTGAAGCTGACCGTTAATCAGCATGCGGTTCGGACGGCTCGGTCTGTTCGACCGCCGCAGTGTTCGGAGAATCCTTGCTTGCGCGAAGTGTAAGAGTTGGCTCGCGGCTCCGTGCGCAGGCATTATTCGTGTTTCTGGGGCGGCCTACCGGGCCGCGCTGAGGGTGTAGTCGTTGAGTAGCGTGGCTCCTTCCGACGCCGCCAGATACGTTCACGGTGATCCAGTGGCCTCCTCATGACGGGTCCAGGGGCGAAGGGACTGCGTGCCTCTCAACAGGGGGCGTGCAGGCGACATCGTAGCTAACGTCAGCGCCTACATCGCCGATCGATCCGCATCTACGACCTACGGTCAGCCAACAGGTAGCGTTGCTGACCGACCAACGGAAGTCTGCGTTCGAGCTGTTGGTCTCAGTGCCGATGGCTCGGTGCTTTACGTCGGCTGACTACGGCTCGATCCATCGGGGGTGGATCGGCCAACATCGGGAGGCCGCCGTCTACGGTATTCGGAACCCCTTAGCGCCGTCGCTGACCACCGGGGTGCGGATTAAATACTCTGCAAGCACCACGGCCGCACACGATGTCGCGGTGTATGCGACGGTTTCCTTCCTGACAATCACGCCCGGCAAGGTGTAGTCAGCGTCATTCCAAACCAGCCCTCTTAAGATCGGCGAATCCCCACGTTTACTCCTACTCTTACTCTCAGTCCTCATTCTGCCAAGCCCGGCCGACACGGCGGGCCTGAGCTCAATCCCGCGGGAATGTCATTCGATGCAGAATGGAAACTTCTGGGTCTCCGATGTCGGCAACAATTTCGTCAACGAGTACACGCTCCAGCGGCCTGTGGTTCCAGAAAGTTACGCTCGCGGCAAAATCGGGTCCGCTTGGGCTCGCGCTCGGCCCCGACAATAACATCTATGTCGCCGAGCTAGGGCCAAACCCGAACGGGCCCGGCAAGGTTCAATCGATCAATGTGGCGAACCCCGCGTGGCGTGAACCGCAATTGTACTGTGAGCGACTTCGTCATCCCGCCGAACGTGGCACGGCCGAAAGATCTGTTTTTCACTGAGAACTGTACTGTCCCCGCGAACACTTTTGTTGAGATTTGTAAGTCATCTTCCATCACCAACCCGGTAACCGGCAATTTCACGTTCACCAGCGCCGCGTTCACCAGCTTGCCCAATCACTCGGTGACGGTTCCTGTCGGCGCCTGCTCCGGACCTATCCCGGTAGCCGCCACCGCTCCGGCAAGTTCTATCGTCATCACCGAGAGCGGGCAGCCGGGTGGAGGCGTCGGCGTCAACGCGATCACGGCGACCGGATATAATCCCGTGACCCTGCAAAATGAAGACCGCCTCGACCTCTCCAACCCGCCCGACCTGGCGGCGCGACAGGCCGCGGTATTGATCGTTCCCGGCGGTCTCGCCACACAGACCATCGTGACCTTTACGAATTACGCCGTTCCTCACGGCGTCCTCGAGGTCTGCAAAGACGCGGCCCCTGGCACCAGTGTCAACGGGACCTTCCAGTTCACCGTCTCCAGCTCCATTTACTCAAGCGCCTCGAATACCCTCTCCGTGCCCGCCGGAGCCTGCTCCGGGCCGGTGCTCGTGCAGGCCGGAGCGGTTACGATTACGGAGTTGCCCACGGCGGGCTACCAGCTCGTCGGCGTCCAGACGCTGCCGTTCGATCGCCTGATGAGTACCAACCTTCCAGGCGGCATCGCGGTGGTCAACGTCCTGGCGGGCGATGTCGGATCGGAAACCGTCGCCCGGTTTACCAACAGCCCCGCTTCCGGCCAACTGAAACTCTGTAAAATCGGCAGCACGGGCGTTGTCCAGGGACAGAACTTCAATATCTCCGTGAACGGCGTGACCTATGCCGTCCCCGCGGGCCCGGCATCGCAGGGCGGCTTCTGCATCCTCGCCGGGGCGTTCCCGGTGGGCCTGCCCGTTACCGTGACCGAGAATCCTTCTCCCACCAACGCCTATCAACTGATCAACATCACCGTGAACCCGCCGGGCGCAAGCAGTCAGCCGCCCAATTTGGCGACAGGCACCGTAGTTCTGACCACCGGCCCTGGCTTTACCGAAGTCACTTACACGAACATCGCACCGACTACCGGCAACACAGGCCAGTTGAAGATCTGCAAGGTCGCAGGTGACCAGAAAACCGCGGGCACAATGTTTAAGTTCGATTTCTCGGTCGCAGGCAGCAGCCAGACCTATCCCTCGGTCTTCGTACCCGCTGGTCCGGCGCCGGCCGGTTACTGCGTAGTCGAAGCCAGCACTTTCCCGATCGGAACCCACGTGACCGTTACCGAAGCTCCTCAGACCGGCACGAGGGTCACCGGCATCGCCGTGACACCCTCAGCCGGCACGCCGTGCGCGGTTCCCAGCGCCAATTGCATCGTCGCCACCGTCAGTTCCGGCTTCACCGACGTGACGTTTACGAACGCCTCCTTCATTTCGCCAACCGCCGGGAAGACCTTCACCCCGACCGTGATCCCGGTGGACGCGATTTCAGCACTCAGCTTCACCATCACGAATCCAACCGCCGGTACGCTGACCGGTGTTGGCTTGACCGACCCGCTCCCAGCCGGCATGCTCGTCGCCGTGCCCAACGGCCTCACCGGATCCTGCGGCGGCGGTACGATCACGGCTATCCCGAACTCCCCCACCATCACCCTTTCAGGCGCCACTTTAGCCGCCGGAACATCCTGTAACTTTGGCGTGAACGTCATTGCACTCACCGCAGGCGTGCTGACGAACATCGCCAACCCGGTTACTTCAATCGAGGCCGGCAGCGGCAATTCGGCCTCGGCCACCCTTACCGTCAACAGCACCGCGCTGGCGATCACTACGGCTCTGCTGCCGCCCGGCGTAGTCACCGTCCCCTATACCGCACCAGTACAAGCCATCGGCGGCACCTTGCCCTATACCTGGTCGGCAACCGGTCTGCCGTCCGGGCTTTCGATCAATCCATCCACCGGCGTGATCGGCGGGACACCAACAACTCCCACCGCCGGCGCTCTGGTAGTCGTGAAGGTGACGGACTCCGCCTCGCCGCCCTCCAGCACCTCGGCGAATTTCACGCTGACTATCGCAGGCGCGCCCCTGCTCATCACGACGACCTCACTGAGCACCGGCATGCTTGGCATTGCCTACTCGCAAACTCTCGCGGCCGTCGGCGGCACCGGCGCCTATACCTGGCAGTTGACCGCGGGGATACTCCCCGCCGGCCTCACGCTCAACGCCTCAACCGGAGCAATCACCGGGATACCCACCGCACCCGCGACGGCCACACCGCTGACCTTCAAAGTGACCGACTCTGGTTCGCCGGCCCAAAGCACCTCAGCTTCCTTTACGTTGTCGATTACATCGCCCCCGCCGCTCACCATCACGACAACCTCACTCGCCAGCGGAACCGTAGGTACGCCATATGCGCAAAACCTCGCCGCCATCGGCGGCACCGGCGCCTACACCTGGCAACTGACCGCCGGGGCGCTCCCCGCGGGCCTCACGCTGAACGCCGCCGCCGGAGTGATCAACGGAACGCCAACGGCCCCGGCAACCGCGACACCGCTCACCTTCAAGGTCACCGACTCGGGCACTCCCGCGCAAACCGCCACGGCGACCCTCCTACTCACCATCGCCGGACAAGTCGTGGGTCCCCTCAAGATCACGACCACGTCACTGAACACGGGCCTGGTGAACACTCCGTATTCGCAAACCCTGGCCGCAACCGGCGGTACCGCGCCCTACAGTTGGAGGCTCGTGACCGGCAGACTGCCAGGCGGCTTTACGCTGAACCCGCTAACCGGCGAGATCAGCGGCACTCCCGCGGCCGAGGTGCCAGGCAGCTTCCTGATCTTCCAAGTGACCGACGCGAGTAGTCCGCCGCAGACTGCGACGCAGTCCCTCACCCTGACCATCGCGCTGACCCTCCCCGGTTTGCGGATCACCACCACCTCTCTGCCCAACGGCGTAATCAACACCGCCTATTCGCAAACGCTCGCCGCAACCGGCGGGAACGGCGCCTACACCTGGCAGCTGACTAATGGGACTCTGCCGCCGGGTCTGACCCTGAACGTCTTCACGGGAGTAATCAGCGGCACGCCAAGCGCATTGGTGAACGCCACTCCGCTGACATTCAAGGTCACCGACTCGGGCTCGCCCGTACAAAGCGCCAGCGCTCTTCTCACGCTCACCATCACGACGCCCACATTAGGCCCGCTCACGATTACGACCACATCTCTCAACGTCGGACTCGTGGGAGCCCCGTATTCACAAACGCTGACCGCCGCCGGCGGTACGCCGCCGTACACATGGAAATTCACGGGGGGCAGACTGCCCTTCGGCTTGACGCTGAATCAAACCACGGGTGAACTCAGCGGGATCCCGGCGGCCGAGGTGGCGGGAAGCTTCGTGACTTTCCAGGTAGCCGACTCGAGCAGCCCGGCGCAGACCGCGACAGCTTCTTTCGTCGCGATCATTAAGCCGGCGAACTAATCGCCGCGGCGGCCGCACCAACATAGCCCGTTAGTACTCCCGCGACCCCGTACGACACCGGTACAAACGGCTGCGAATTGGACCTTTTCGTCTTTCTGTGCTCATGCGATAACTGATCCATGAGTTATCGCGCGCTTCCGCTTGCCTGTTATTGCGGAGAACGACCGGACCGCATTCTCGAAGTCGGGTTTACCAGCGACCAGAAGATGGTCGTCCATTATTGGTGCTCGGCATGCAGCCGCGTCCTGTTCATCAGCAAAGGTCTGGCCGAGTGCTCCGAGGAATGTCCCGCTGCGGATGTCGAAGACGCCCTGCCGCAAGCTGCCGCGGAAGACGCCCGCTTCCTCCACAGTATGGGCATTGTGACTTCCGAGTAGTTCGCGTCCCTCTCCGTCACTGGTAACATGGGAATTCTCCCATGCCTTTCCAGTGGCTTCAAATGCGGGTGCAGGAAGAAAACGATCGTCGCCTGCGCGAATCCAGCGCTCTTGAACGCTTACCCGCCGCGCTCGAGGATATGCACAAGAACCTGCTCGCGTGTATCAATGAGTACACGGCGGCCTTCGGTCCCGATTCCGCCGAGATCGTGCTGCTCCCCAGCCGCGTCAAGGTGACCTCTCGCGAATTTCGCGACGGCAGGTGGCATCCCGCCGCGAAAGTGGAAGTGGTGGCGGTCGCCGATATCCCCGGCTTCCGCATCGAGCGCGGCGAATACTCCATGGCCGTCGAAGTCGGCGTCCTGCCCAGCAACAAGCTCTTCTACCGCGATCGCGAGCAGGACAAATATCTCACGATGGACGAATTCACACGCCGCATCCTCGATCGCGTCCTGTTCCCCAAGTTGCGGGATTGAGCTTTACTTCCCGCCGGTATACTTGGTCCACAGCGCCGCGATGTCCGCGTCCTTCGCATCGCCCGGATGAATGATCACCCGGTACCGATACCGCAGGCTCTTCCCCGGGTCCAGCGTCATGGCGCCGTTCTGCGTCTTGTCGTTGGTGAACACCGAAAGTCCCCACGGGTTGGCGGCGAACAGCCCGTATCCGCGCGCATGCCAGCGCACCGGATGCCGCGGATTGTCGGGATGATCCAAAATCGCCACGCCGACCTTCTCTCCGGCGATCTCGCCCGAATAATCGCACCAGTTGGAAGGCTTGCCCCACAACTCCTTCTCGCCGACCAGTCCATCCGCGTTGGTGATGTGCGACGCTCCGCCCTTATCCTCCTGCAGCACTGGACGCAGTCGGATTCCGAAGGCTCCGTCTTTGCCATCGCCGAACGTCACCGGCGCCAGCGCGGTCAGCGTGATATCCACGTCGAAGTAGCGCAATTTCGGATCGGCATAGAAGGTCATCACCCGCTGCTCGGTGAGAATCGGGTTCTTGCCTTCCATATCGGTCCACTCGAATGTGGCCGCCACCGAACCCTTGTCCTTGCCGCTTTTCACTTCTCCGGCCTTGGTCAGATTGATGCGGCCCAGGTTCTTGCGGTGCAGGTCCGCGAAGTAGCTCCATTCGTTGTTCCAGTAGTCCAGCTTGTTGACGTTGTCGTGCGCGAACCACAGGCCGCGCTGGTGCTGGTGATCCTTCTTCTCGGCAGCTTCCTCCGGCACCGTCTCCATCGGCCAGGAACGCGTGATCGCGGTCCCGCTGGCGGCGCGCAGCGGCCACAGGTAAGGCTTCGTCACCTTCGCGTCGAAGGCGGTACCCGACATGTAGAAAACCGTGAACGGTTTGCCGTTGATCTCGACTGAGACCTTCCCGTCGCCCGGCGTCATTTTCACTTGAGCCGCGGCAGGCAGCACAAGGGCGGCCGCGGATAGAAGCACCAGAGAAAACTTCATCGGGTATATTCTAACGCTAACGCGAACCCGAGTGCGCTAAGATACCCCTCAACATGCTCCGAACCCTTGCACTCTTCTCCATTGCTGCGTCCATAGTCTTCGCCCAGGATCCCATCTCCCCGCATTCCGCGATCGAGCCGCCGGCCGCCAAGGCAGCCGCCTCGCTCGCCGCCAGCACCAAGGCATCGCCGCCCGACCTCTTGACCACCGGCGAGAAATCCGATTGGAACGAGACCGCGCCCTACGCCGAAGCCGTCGAGATCGCGCACCGCCTGGAGCGAGCCTCGCGCTTCGTCAAAGTGGAGACCATCGGCACCACGCCCGAGGGCCGCCCCATGATCGCCCTCATCGTGTCCAAGGACCGCGCGTTCACGCCCGAGGCCGCCGCTAAGACCGGCAAGGTCATCATGCTCATCCAGAGCGGCATTCACGCCGGAGAGATCGAAGGCAAGGACACCGCGCTCATGCTGGTCCGCGACATGGTGGTCGGCAAGAAATACGCCGCCTGGCTGGATCACATGATCTTCGTCATCATCCCGGTCTTCAACGTCGATGGCCACGAATATTTCAGCCCCTACCACCGGCCCAGCCAGAACGGCCCCAAATCCACCGGCCTCCGCGCCAACGCCCAGCGCATGAACCTGAACCGCGACTACATCAAGGCCGACACGCCGGAGATGCGCGCCTGGCTCAGACTCTTCAACGCCTGGAATCCCGACTTCCACATCGACAACCACGTCACCGACGGCAGCGATTTCCAATACGACGTCACCTGGGACATGGCGCGCAATCAGGACATCGCCGAGCCCGCCGGCGCCTGGGTGCGCGACCGCTTCGTCCCCGAACTCGACAAGCGCATGACCGCCGACGGCCACCTGGTCGCTCCCTACGGCGCCCTCCGAAATGCTGGAGGCAAGCGCGAATTCTTCATGGAGGTCTTTTCGCCGCGCTATTCGCACCTCTACAGCGCCGTGCAGAATCGCCCTTCCCTGCTGGTGGAATCGCACAGCCTCAAGGCCGCGAAAACCCGCGCCTGGGCGCATTACGACATCATGCGCCACACCATCGAGACCATCCTGCTCGATCCCGAAGGCCTGCGCAAAGCCGTGCGCGAGGCCGATCGCCAGATGTCCGCGCGCGCCGGCGATCCGAAAGCCGCCGCCCGTCTATCTCGCCGGCAAAGTCAGCGACAAGAGCCGCCCGCTCGTCTACCACGCGCTCAAGAATGGACCGTTCAAAAGCGAGGTCACCGGCAACACCGTGAACCGCTACCTCGCCGAGCCCGACGATCTCAGCACCGTGATCCACGACCAGATCGACACCGTCACCGAAGCCCAGATGCCGCTCGGATATATCGTCCCTTCCGCGTGGACCAATGTCGTCGAGCTGCTCAAGTTTCACGGCGTCGAAATGGAGAAGACCGCCAAACCGCTCGAGCAGGAATTCGAAACCTATCGCTTCGCCAACATCAAATTCGCCGGTGCCTCCAACGAAGGCCATATCGCCGTCAGCTACGACGTGAAGCCCGTTAAGGAAAAAGTCTTCGTGCCCGCCGGATCCTGGTGGATCCCGCTCAACCAGCGCCGCGCCCGCCTCATCATGGCCATGCTCGAACCGCAGGCGCCCGATTCGCTCGCCCGCTGGGGCCTGATGAATTCCGTCTTCGAAACCGGCTTCGGAGGCGGCGTCGGCGAATATCTCTCCGAGCCCATCGCCCGACGCATGATGGCCGACAATCCCGAACTGCGCAAACAGTTCGAGGCCAAGCTCGCCGCCGACCCCCAGTTCGCCGCCGATGCCCGCGCCCGATTACAGTGGTGGTTCCAGCAATCCAAATACGAGCCCACCGAGTCCGGCCGCTATCCCATCCTGCGCGTCTGGAAGCCCGTGAAATAGTCATTGTTCTGTCGGGCGATCTAAGTCGGTCCGCAGAAGCGCGCAGCGCTCTTTCCAGCCTTCGGTGGCAAGCCACCACCACATACTGCATCGCCTGTCCACTCGGATGGTCAAATTGTCCGCCACGGGACAACACGGCCAACTTGGATTCGTAAACGCTGCGCCCGTTAGGGGAGATTTATCCTGATTCCTGCCTACGAGTGGCGTTCCGCACTAGGGACGACGCTTTCAGTCCTCTCTTAGAACCACCATGGGATCCAGTCGGGCTGCACGTCTCGCTGGCAAGTACGCAGCAAGCAGCGCAGCCCCTGAGATTACAGCCATGCTGATTGCGATGCTTGCCAGATCTCCGGATTTGACTCCAAAGAGCAATCCCGACAGGAAGTGCATGGAGGCCAGCCAACCTGCCAGACCGACGCCCACTCCGGCCAGTAATAGTTTCGTCTGTTCCCGGAAAATCAGATGCAAGACCTGTCCGCGGCTGGCTCCCAAGGCGACACGCAATCCGATCTCACGCGTCCTTTGACCGACGGAATAAGATGTGACGCCGTACACGCCGGCAGCGGCCAACACCAGCGCCAATAGGGCAAATATGCCGAGCAGGATCGCACGAAAACGCGGTTGAGCCACCGAATCGGCAACCGCCTTCGACATCGTGTGTATGAGGGTCACCGGCAGATCGTTGTTTACCGAGTGAACCGCCGCTGTGATCGCAGTGACCAGGTATTCTGGGTGGGCTCCCGAACGAACGACGAACGTCGCCATGATCCAGGGTCGTTGAGCGAAGGGCAGAAATATCTCCGGCCGCGATTCCGCGGTCAAGCTGTCATGTTTGACGTTGCGCACCACTCCCAAAACGGTGAGCCAGGGTTCGGGCGCTCCATTAGTAAGTGTGATCGTAGACCATGCCTGGTCTGCGATTTTCACGCGCTTCCCGAGCGCCTCCTGGCCGGGCCAGAACGCTCGTGCGGCCGCCTCGTTGATCCAAATAGCAGGAATCGCGTGAGCATTGTCCGAGTCGGCCGGGAATCGGCCGGACTCCAGGTCCACACCCAAAGTTTCGAAGTAGCCGGGCGTGATTGAGCGCGCGTGCGCTTGAGGGAGATAGGCGGCATTGGGAGGCGGTACCCGGCCCTCAATGTCGATCGACGAGGCCATATTGTCGCCCCCGAGCGGGATTCGATTGGAGAGTCCCACGCTTCGAACCCCCGGCATGGCTCGGACCTTCTCCAGAACCTGTTCTGCAAAATGGATGCGCGCCTCACCGGACCGGTAGGAAAACAGCGGCACGCTAAAGGCCAGGACATTGTCCGGACGGAAGCCCAGGTCCACACGCATGAGGGAATCGAAACTACGGATCAATAGAGACGCGCCCATCGAAAGCAGCAACGCCATCGCAATTTGAGAAATCACCAGGGCGCCGCGAAACCGCCTGCTCTCTCGTCCGGCGCTGTGTGCGCGGCTCGATTCTCTTAACCCTTCGCTCTGTTGAAAGTCGTCAAGGCGCATCACCGGCGCTGTACCGAACAGGATCACCGTAACGATGGTGGCGACGAAGCCGAAGATGGCGACCGCCCGTGTTAAGCCGGACTGCGCCAGGTGCGGAATGTCTCCCGGCGCAAGCGCTCGTAACGCGTCCACACCCCAGGCGGCCAACAGTAACCCGGTGAGACCGCCTGCAACCGCCAGCAAGAGACTCTCCGAGAAAAGTTGCTGTGCCAGGCGAAAGCGGGATGCTCCCAGCGCCGCTCGAATCGCGATCTCGCGCCGCCGGCCGGAAGTCCGCGAAAGCATCAGATTCGCAACATTTGAGCAGGCGATGAGAAGCACGGCCCCAACCGCCGCGAGGAGAATGAACAGCGCGCTTCGATACGATCCGACGACTTCCTCGGTTAACGGAACCAGACGCGCCGTCTCCGCTTTGTTGGTGGCTGGGTACTGTTGCGCGAGTTGCGCGAAGATGGTGCTCAGTTCCGCTTGGGCAGCCGGCAGGAGCGAGTCCGGTTTTCGCCGCCCCACAACCGTTAAACAGTGGTTGGTTCGGCCCGGCGACTGGTACGGCAACAGTCCCATTGGCATCCAGAGCTCGACGCTGCTGGGGTCGCCCGCCATGCCTTGAAGCGACCCGGAAAAGCCCTGGGGCATGACGCCGACCACAGTGATTGCGGTCCCACTTTCCTCGATGGCCCGCCCCAAGATACCGGCATCGCCACCGAATCTCCGCTGCCACAGCCCATAGCTGAGAATGGCGGTGTGTGGCTGGCCGGGTTCGTCTTCGGCGGTGGAAAAGGCACGACCCAGCGCCGGTCGCGCCCCCAGCGTAGTGAAGAGATTCGAAGTCACGATGGATAGCCGTATCATCTCAGCGCCTTCTTTGCCGGTTAGAGTCGTACTCAGGCCGGTATAGGCTGCCAAGGTCTGGAAAGAACGGTTGTGATCGCGAATGTCGCGGTAGTCGTCCGGAGTCATTAGGCCCTTGGTGGAGTTGGCATAGTTGGACCAGATGACCGCCAGGCGATCTGGATTGTCCACGGGCAACGGCTGAAGCAGCACCGCGTTGACCACGCTGAAGACCGCGGTATTGGCGCCAATGCCCAAGCCCAACACCAGAACCGTGACAACCGTGAACCCCGGAGTCTTAATCAATGAGCGGAACGCATAGCGTAAGTCCAGGAGCAAATCCGTCATATCACCTCGAGTGTTGCGATGCACAGTGCATGACGAGGTCCTTACTCTGGCCGCTTAGAATCATCCCTGTGCGGCTATTTGATGTCCGATTTTGGGAATGTCCGGCTCAGATTCGCTCTCGCCGTTGTACCACTTATGGGCGAAGTGCCGTCGCTGGGCCCACTCCGATACCCGGCGATACAGCGCTTCTGATCACCGAACCGGACGTCATCCCCTGCCTGGTCGCCCAGCGTCTGGAAACGGTGTTGCCGGAATCCACTTGGTCGTATTACACCCAAGCGGGCAAACTGCAACATCCTTTGGGATTATGGACGAAATGCTACGCGAGACAGGCCGCGGATGGGACGGAAGTGTTTGGCGTTTCCCGTGCAAAGGGGAAGACCAGACTCCATGGCCGTGGCTGCGATGAGAGCATCGGCTAGTTGAATGCCGTGGGCGAGAGCGTGTTGTTCGATGAGCGCGACTGCTGCAGCACCAATGGCTTCGGAAAGGGGCAGGATTCGGAATTGGAGTTGGCGAAGCGACTGCTGGATCTGGCGCGCCTCCAGCTTTGATCGGGCGCCATGAAGAAGCTCCATGAGGGAGACAATGGCCAAGGCGCGATCTGGTGCGGCGTCGATGGCGCGGGCCGCCCTTTCGCTACCGCGGGACGCCCAGATCAGAACATCGGTATCGAAGATCATTTCAACTTTCGCGAGCGCCGTTGCTTCCCGAGGCTGGCTTGAGCGGGAGCCCGGCGGGGGAGGCGCAAGTCGCGAAGATAGGAAGCCGGATCGCTCATATCCTCGCGGTCTTTCCAGAGGCCAAACAGGGGCTGGTCCTTGGTTTTAGGAGCGTCGCTGGACGGTGCCGCCGTGATAGGCGTCAGCTTGGCCCTCTCCTTTCCGCGATACAGCACCGTGACCGTTTCCCCACGGTCGATTGCGCGAAGCACGTTCTTCATGTTGTAGCGAAGATCGACTATGGTTGCGTTCATGGAGTGTCTCTATACAAGTATACATTTAGGCAGAACGCCCGGCACCGCTCTTTGCCAATTAACCGGCCCGCGACTCTCGTTCATGTGGAGTGCATCCCGGTTCCCAAGTAGACTTGCAGTCTGCGGACCTGCGCCCCTGTCGTAACGCCCATACCGGGCCCGCCCTCCTTCACGGTGATCTCCTTCACGCTATAATTCTCCCCATGCGGAAATTCGGCCTCGCGCTCCTGGGCGCCTGCGTACTTGCGGCAGCCCCTGCCTACGACTCTGCCATCTTCAGCAACCTCACCTGGCGTAGCGTCGGGCCTCCGCGAGGCGGCCGCTCCATCACCTCCTCCGGCAGTCCCACCCGGCCTCTCGAGTATTTCTTCGGCGCAACCGGCGGCGGACTTTGGAAGACCACCGACGGCGGCCTCACCTGGCGGCCCGTCACCGATGGCCAGCTCAAGAGCTCTTCCGTCGGCGCCGTCGCGGTCGCCGCCTCCAATCCCGACGTGGTCTACATCGGCATGGGCGAGACCGAGCTCCGCGGCAATATCATGCAGGGCGACGGCATCTACAAATCCATCGACGCCGGCAAGACCTGGAAGCACATCGGGCTCGGCGACACGCAAGCCATCTCCCGCATTCGCGTTCATCCTACGAATCCCGACGTCGTCTACGTCTCCGCGCTCGGCCACCCCTACGGCCCCAACGAGGAACGCGGCGTCTTCCGCTCTAAAGACGGCGGCCAGTCCTGGACCAAAATCCTCTTTCGCAACGATCGCTCCGGCGCCGTCGATCTCTGCCTCGACCCGGCCAACCCCGACGTTCTCTACGCCGCCATCTGGGACGCCTACCGCACGCCGTGGAGCCTCTCCAGCGGCGGCCCCGCCAGCGGCCTCTTCAAATCCACCGACGGCGGCGACAACTGGACCGAGATCACCCGCAATCCCGGCATGCCCTCCGGCATCATCGGAAAGATCGGCGTCGCCGTCTCCGGCGGCGATTCCAATCGCGTCTACGCCATCGTGGAAAACGAGAACGGCGGCGTCTTCGTCTCCGATGACGCCGGCGCCACCTGGAAGCTCACCAGCGAAGATCGCCGCCTGCGCCAGCGCGCCTTCTACTACTCGCGCATCTATGCCGACCCCAAGGCCAAGGACACGATGTACGTCCTCAACACCGGCTTCTACAAATCGACCGACGGCGGCAAGACCTACCGCACTCTCCGCACTCCTCACGGCGACAATCACGATCTCTGGATCGACCCCACCAATCCCGCGCGCATGATCGAAAGCAACGATGGCGGCGGCAACGTCTCCGTCAACGGCGGCGAGACCTGGACCGGCCAGGAGTACCCCACCGCCCAGCTCTATCACGTCGCGACCACCCGCGACATTCCGTATCACGTCTGCGGCGCGCAGCAGGATAGCTCCACCATCTGCGTCTCCAGCGCGGCCGGGGGACGCGGTGGACGCGGCGGCACCGCACCCTACGCCGTCGGCGGCGGCGAAAGCGGCTACATCGCGCCGCACCCCACCAATCCCAACCTCTTCTACGCCGGCAGCCAGGGCGCCCTGCTCACGCGCTTCGACCGCCGCACCGGCTACACGCGCGACATCCAGGTCTACCCGCTCTTCTTCTCCGGCGAATCGGCCGGCTCGCTCAAGGAACGCTGGCAGTGGACCTTCCCCATCGTCTTCCACCCGCTCGACGCCGGCATCATGTACACCAGTTCGCAGCACCTCTGGCGCACCGTGGACGACGGCCATTCCTGGCAGGTGATCTCGCCCGACCTCACCCGCGGCGATCGCCAAAACGCTGGGCGATTCCGGCGGCCCCATCACCCACGATCAGAACGGCCCCGAGATCTACGGCACCATCTTCACCATCGCGCCGTCGCACAAAGAGAAGGACACCATCTGGACCGGCTCCGACGATGGCCTGGTCTACATCACGCGCGACGCCGGCAAGCACTGGACCAAGATCACGCCTCCCGGCATGCCGGATTTCGGACGCGTCAGCCTGATCGACGCCTCGCCCAACGATGCCGCCACCGCCTACGTCGCCGTGAAAAATTACCAGAACGACGATCGCAAGCCCTACATCTTCAAGACCAGCGACTACGGCAAGACCTGGACCGCCATCGTCAACGGCATTCCCGAGAACGATTTCGTCCACGCCGTCCGCGAAGACCCGGGCAAGCGCGGCCTGCTCTACGCCGGCACCGAGCACGGCATCTACGTCTCCTTCGATGACGGCGCGCAGTGGCAATCGCTCGCGCTCAACCTGCCCGACACACAGGTCTCCGACCTCGTCATCGAGGGCAACGATCTGGTGATCGCGACCCACGGCCGCTCCTTCTACATCCTCGACAACATCACGCCCCTGCGCCAGTTGACGCCGGCCATCCTCACCTCCAACGCGCACCTCTTCCGTCCCCCGGCCGCCGCCCGCAACGTCAGCCAGGGCCGCATCTCTTACTTCCTCAAGCAGCCCACCGACAAAGTGCAGATCGATATCCTCGATGCGAAAGGCCAGGTGATCCGCACCTACATCGGCTCCACCGAAGACGATGCGCGCGGCGGCCGCGGCGGACGTAGCGGACGTGGTGCCGCGGCCGCGGCAGGCGATGATCCCGGCGCCGAGGACGATGGCGGCGGTGGCGGCGGACGCTTCGGCGGCACGCCCGCCGTACCGCGCAAAGCCGGCCTCAACAACTTCGCCTGGGACCTTCGCTATCCCGGCGCCAAGGGCTTCCAGGGCATGATCTTGTGGGGCGCCCGCGCCGGCAGCGGCCCCATAGCGGTGCCCGGCCCCTACACCGTGAAGCTCACCGTCAACGGCCAGACCCTCACCGAGCGCATGAACGTGGAGAAGGATCCGCGCATCGATTCGGTCACCATCGCCGACCTCACCGAGCAGTTCAAGCTCGCCATGCAGATCCGCGACAAGACCACCGAAGCCAACGAAATGGTGATCACCATCCGCGAGTTGAAGAAGCAGATGGACGATCGCCAGAAGCAGAGCGCGGAGCTGCAGTCCGCCTTCGACCCCTTCCGCAAAAAGCTCAGCGCCGTGGAAGAAGAGGTCTACCAGGTGCAGAATCGCAGCGGCCAGGATCCGCTCAATTTCCCCATCAAGCTCAACAACAAAATCGCCGCGCTGGAGCGCGTGGTGGAGACCGGCGACGGCAAACCGATCGCTTCCTCCTACACCGTCTTCCGCGAGCTGACCGATCAGCTCGCCACACAGAAGGCCAAGCTGGATTCGGCGCTCAACGACCTCCCCTCGATCAATCAGCAGGTGACGGCCAAGAGCCTGAAGCCGCTCGAAATCACTATCACGGAATCCAAGCCGGCGCCCGTGGTCCCCTAGCGCCATGCCCGCGAACTTCAAGGCGGAACTGGTCGCCTGCTTCGGTCAGCCCGTCGCAGAAAATCCTACGGGCGCCATGCAGGAAGCCGCCTTCCGCGCGATGGGACTGAACTGGCGCTACCTCACCGTCGAAGTGGCGCCCGAGAATCTCGCCGACGCGATCCGCGGCGCGCGCGCTTTCGGCATGCGCGGACTCAACCTCACCATCCCGCACAAGGTTGCCGTGATTCCGTACCTGGATGAAATTGCGCCCGACGCCGCGGTGATCGGCGCCGTCAACACGGTGCGCTGCGATGGCCGCCGCCTCATCGGCGAGAACACCGACGGCAAAGGCTTCCTCCGCGGAGTGCGCGTGGATGCCGGCGTGGACCCCCAGGGCAAGCGCGCCATCATACTCGGAGCCGGCGGCGCCGCTCGCGCCATCGTCACCGAACTGGCGCTCGCCGGCGTCAGCGATCTCCTCGTGGTCAACCGCTCCGCCGAACGCGCCTGGCACATGACCGAAGAGATCGCCATCAAGACCAAACACCACATCCGCTGCCAGCAGTGGCGCGGCACATACCGCGTCCCCACCGACGCCGACCTGCTGGTCAACGCCACGTCGATCGGCCTCTACCCGGAAATCGACGCCATACCGCCGGTCGATTTAAGCGACGCGCAACCTACGCTATTGGTCGCGGATGCCGTCTTTAATCCGCCCGAGACCCGGTTCCTCGCCGCCGCCCGCGAACGCGGCCTGCCAACTCTCGACGGCCTCTCCATGCTCGTCTACCAGGGCGTCATCGGCTGCCAGTTGTGGACCGGCCAGGCCCCCCCTGAAGACATCATGAAACAAGCCCTCCGCCAGGCGTTGGGCCTCTAGTGGGGCAGCCAATCCTGGCTGCCGCCGGCTTTCAGCCGGCGTCTACCCCCGCAGATATTTATTGAAAAACGCGAGCGTCCGGTCCCATGCCTGCTTGGCCGCCTTCTCATCGAACCGCGGCGTCGTGTCGTTGTGGAATCCGTGATTGGCGCCCTCGTACACGAACCCCTCGTACGTCACGTGGTTCGCCTTCAACGCCTCTTCATAGGCCGGCCATCCGCCGGTCAACCGCGCATCCAGCGACCCGTAATGCAGCATCACCGGAGCCTTGATCTTCGCGACATCGGCCGCCGGAGGCTGTCCGCCATAGAACGCGACCGCCGCATTCAGGTCCGCACCCATCCGTACCGCGAGCGTGTTCGCAATCCCGCCGCCGAAGCAGAAGCCCACCACGCCGATCTTGCCCGAGCAGTCCGGACGCGCCTTCAGCCAGCGCGCCGCCGCGATGAAATCCTCGGTCATCTTGGGACGGTCGACCTTGCCGAAAGCCGCGCCGCCCTTTTCGTCGTCGCCAGGATAGCCGCCCACGCTGGTTAACCCGTCGGGCGCGAACGCGATGAAGTTCGCAGTGCCCAACCGCCGCGCCACATCTTCAATGTACGGATTCAAGCCGCGATTCTCGTGCACCACCAGCACGCCGGGCAGTTTGCCTGTTGCCTTCGCCGGACGCACCAGGTAGCCTTTGATATTCCCGTTGCCCTGCGGAGACTCGACGGTGACGTACTCGGTCTTGATGCGCGCATCGTCTTTGGGGACCTGCTGCGCCCACGCATAATTCGGCCGGAGGCTCTCCCAGATCGCGGTGGCAGTCACGCCGCCCACGGCAAACTTCTTCGCTCCCTCCAGAAAATTGCGCCGGTCGATTTCGCCGTGCACATATTTATCGAACAGGTTTAACAACTCCTGCGGATACTCCGACGCCTTCTTTCGTTCCATCGATCGCTCTCCTCGAATCGAAGCAAGAATATCACATCCTACTCGTGCCTCAACGCGATCATCGGATTCAACCGCGCGGCCCGCAACGCCGGCAGCAGGCACGCCAGAAACGCCGCGCCGGAGAGCAGCGAGACCACCGCGACCAGCGCCACCCAGTCCGTCACCGGAACCTGGAAGACCTCGCTGCGCAGTACCCGCGCCAGCGCAAAACTGCCCGCGAGTCCCAAGCCGAGCCCCCACAGCACCAGCCGCGCTCCCATCCGCAGCATCAGCCCGAGCACGTCGCCGCGCTCCGCACCGAGCGCCATCCGCACGCCGATCTCGTGCGTCCGCCGCGCCACCGTAAAGGAGAGAACGCTGAAGATTCCAACCAGCGCCAGAGCCAGCCCCAACAGCCCGAAAAACGTGAACAGCGCCATATTGAACCGTGGCTGCACTGTCTCGAAGCCCAGGACTTCCTCCAGCGTGATCGGGCGGTTCACCGGAACGTCCCGATCCACCTGAGCCACTGCCTGCCGCACCGCGTTGAGCATCAGCATCGGACTGCCGTGGGTGCGCACCGCCAGTGTGCGATTCGTGGGGGCCGCGGCCGTGTAGGGAATGTAGACTGCCGGAGACGGCGGACTCTTCAGCCCGGCATTCTTGGTGTCGGCGAGGATGCCCACCACCGTGAAGGTTGGCGCGCCATGTCCCGGCGGCAGCAGCGCCGTCCCCGGCTTGTCCAGAAAATCAAGCCGGATGCGCCGCCCGATGGCGCTTCCGGGCGGCGTCCACAACCTGCTGGCGGTTTCGTTGATCACCGCCAGAGGTTCGGCGTGAACCACTTCCTGCTCCGTGATCCCGCGCCCGGCGCGCAGCGCAATCCCGAGCGTGCGTCCGTAGTCCGCGCTCACCAACCCGACCAGAATTCGCTGACCCTGCACCGGCGCCTGCCCTTCCAGGGAGAACGTCGATTGCACCCCGCCGAACGGCAACCCGCCGTTGCCGATCGCGGCCGATTCCGCGCCCGGCATATTTCGAACACGCTGCAAAACGTTTTCCGTGAAGCCGATTCGCTGTTCGTAAGTCGCGTAGCGTTTCGGTTCCAGCGGTAGCCCGACCATCAGCACACGATCCGCCTGGAATCCCACGTCGGTGCGCTGCAGGTCCATGAACCCGCGGACTGCCAGGCTCGCGCCCATCAGCAGCACCACGGAGAGCGCTACTTCCGCGATCACCAGGGCACTGCGCTGGCGCCCGGCCGCTCCGCTGCTGCCCGCACCCTTTCCCGAATCCTTCAGAGTCTCTACCAACTGGAGTCGCGCGCACTCGCGCGCCGGCGCCAGGCCGAACGCAATGCCGGTGATCACGGAAATCGCGGCCGAAAACGCCAGCACGTAACCGTTCACTTCAATCCGTGCTTCATTGGGCACGTAGAATTCAGGCATCAACAGAACGATGGCCTGCTTCAAGCCGAACGCGAAAGCGACCCCGAGCAGGCCACCCGCCAGCGAGAGCACCACGCTTTCCGTGAGCAACTGGCGCAGTACGCGGGAGCCGCCGGCGCCCACCGCCATGCGCAGCGCGATCTCGCGCTTTCGCGCCGTGGCACGCGCCATCTGCAGGTTGGCCACGTTCGCGCACGCGATTAGCAGCAGGAATCCTACGGCGCCGAACAGCAGTTCCAGGCTCGATTGCATCTCGCCCTGAGCGACGGTGATATCCAGGTAATTGTGCAATACCGATGTGAAGCCATCCTTCGGGTAATCCGCTGGCCGCTGCTTCGCCAGATCCAGATGCAGGGTCTGCAATTGCTGCTCCGCGGCCTTTGGCGAGACGCCGGGCTGCAGCCGCGCGATAGCAAACATCGGGCCTTCCCGCCGCGGGTCCAGCGCCAACGGCAGCCAGCCTCCGTCCTTCGTGAACCAGCCGAATCGTGGAGGCATGACCCCGATCACCGAGTACCGGATCTCATTCAGCGTCACGGTCTTGCCCAATGCCTCGGGGCTGCCCTGAAATAGCCGCTGCCAGGCCAGATAGCTGAGCACGATCACGGGCTCGGGCTCTCCATTCGGCCTGAAGTCCGACTCCGTAATCGTGCGCCCCAGAAAGGGCTTCACGCCGAGAAAGTCAAATGCGCTCCCCGTCACCAGCACGCTTGTGAAGTTTTCCGGGGCCGCGCCCCCGGTCAGCAGTCGCCCCTCCGGGCTGGTCGCCATCACCTGCGCGAAGACCGGAAGCTTGCGAAATTCCAGATACTCGGAGACACGGTAGTTGCCGCGTCCCTGTTTCGGATTCTTGGCATCGCGGATCTCCGGCGCCCAGATCTCATTCGATTTGGCATAGGGATACGGCGAAATCAAAACGCCGTACACCACGCTGAAAATTGCCGTCGTGGCGCCGATCCCGAGAGCCAGCGAAAGCAGCGCCACCGCCGTAATTCCCGGACTCTTCCACAACACGCGCAACCCGTAGCGCAGATCCTGCCAGAAAGTTTCAAGGAAACTCAGGGTATTCATGCGGTAGATCTCCTCCCGTACGCTGGTGGTATTTCCCAATTTCCGTTGCGCGGCTTGGCGCGCCGCTTCCGGTGTCATGCCCCGCGCGATGTTGTCCTCGGTTTCCTGCGCGAGGTAGACGTCCAGTTCGCGGGCTCGCTCCTCGTCCCAGGCTCGCCGCCGAAAGTACCGCCGCCAACTCATTCCGAGGCCGGACGCAGCACGCGGTTCACGGCCTGCACCAGCCGCTCCCACCGCCCCGTCTGTTCAATCAGTTGCTCTCGCCCTTCACTCGTCATCCGGTAATAGCGCGCCTTCCGATTGTTCTCGGAGGTGCCCCAAAAGGATGCGATCCACCCGCGGTCTTCCAGGCGGTGCAGTGCCGGATACAGCGACCCGTGCTCCACCTGTAGAACGTCTTCCGAACGCCGCTCAATCGCGTGCGCAATCGTATGCCCATGCGCCGGCCCCAGCACCAGGGTCTGCAAAATCAACAGGTCCAGCGTCCCCTGGAGCATCTCCCCCTGCAGGGAGTTCGAATCGCGCGGCGGCATACTCCACTAGACGATCGACCGAAGGAACGGTTAGCTTGTCGTTTTATCTGTGTTTATCTGCGTTTATCTGCGGCCCATTTTGCTTTTCTGCTTGGGCGCATTCATCTCAACCCTGCGCTGCCATGCCGTCCGCAGCGCGGATTCCAGAATGTCGCCCGTGACTTTGGCCAGCAGCACGCGGGTGGAGCCGTTCTTGCCCCATCCGCCCGGAACCGGCGAAAAGACTTCCGGAGCGTCCTCCACCATCCCCGCCTGTTGCTCCGCAGACAGCAGCAGCACGCCATAACCTTGGCTCTCCAGGCTCAAAGTCGCGAAGATTCGCCCACCCACGCGGAAATCCGCGTTGCCCATATGCGAGCCTTCCGTCGCCCCCGGAAGCTGGAGCGCCAACCGCCGGTAGTCGGTGCCCGTCATAGGGCCTACTGTTTGATCACCGTGCCGTCGCGCCGGCGGATCTCGCCCCAACCGCCGTTCAGGCCATCCGGACGATCGGTGAACGGCGCCTTCGCCGCCAGTTTCTCATCCACTTCGATGCCCCATCCCGGCTTTTCGCTGGCATACAGATAGCCGTCCTTCATCACCGGGCAGCCGGAGAAGATCTCCTGTGTCCGTCCGTTGAAGGGCGAGTATTCCTGAATGCCGAAGTTGTAGCTCACCAGGTCGAGCGTGACGTTCGCCATGTGCCCGATCGGCGAAACGTCACCGGGCCCGTGCCACGCCGTCTTCACGCCGAAGTTTTCGCCGAGGATCGCGATCTTGCGCGCCGGTGTGAATCCGCCCGCCTGCGACACGTGCACGCGGATGTAGTCGATCAGCCGCTCGCTGATCAGCGGCATCCATTCGTGCGGGCTGTTGAACAGTTCGCCCATCGCGATCGGTGTCGCGCACTGCTGCCGGATCTGCCGGAAATACGCGATGTCCTCGGGCGACAGCGGATCTTCCATGAAGAACATCTTGAACTTCTCGGCGTCTTTCACGAACTGCACCGCCTGGTTGGGCGATACGCGCTCGTGCATATCGTGCAGCAGTTCGACCTCTTCACCCAACTCCGTGCGGCAGACTTCGAACAGCTTCAATGCGCGCCTCACGTAGTAGGCCGGCTCGAAGACCGGCTTGCTGTGCAGCGCCTGAACCTTGGTATCGCCGCGCGAACTACCGTACCCGGCCATGCCCGGCACGCCGATCTGCACGCGCACGTGCCGGAATCCCTGCGCCATGTAGCGCTTCGCGGATTCCACCACGTTCGGAAAATCGGCGCCATCGGCGTGCGCGTAGCAATCGGCCGCCTCCCGGCATTTGCCGCCGGCCAGCTGGTACACCGGCAGGCCGGCCTGTCTGCCCTTGATGTCCCACAGGGCCTGGTCGATCCCGCTGATCGCATTGTTGAGCACCGGGCCGTTCTTCCAGTACGAACTGTCGTAGCAGGATTGCCAGATGTCTTCGATCCGGTCCGTCGTCTTCCCCATCAGAAACGGTTTGAGGTACCGCTCCACCGCCGGCTTCACCAGGTCCGCACGCTGCGTGAACGTGGCACAGCCATAACCGTACAGCCCGTCCTGATCGGTCGTGATTTTGACTACCGTCAGCCGCACACCTGCCGGCTGGCACTCAATCACGCTGATGTCTTTGATCTTCGGAATCGGCAATCCACGAGTGGCGCGCGCGGCCTGCTCTTGAGCAAGCTGCACACGCGGTGCGGCGAGGCCCATCAGCCCCGCCGTACCGAATGCCCGCAAGAAATCGCGGCGTTGTGTCGACATGGTTAGAAGTATAGTTTAGCGGCCAGCTGCATGGTACGCGGTGTGTTCAACAGATCGCCGTTGCTGGTGAGCTTGCCGAACAACGGGGATTGCAATTGCGTCGTTGCCCGTGCCGAAACGAACGCGGTTGAAGCGTGTTGAACGTTTCCACGCGGAAATCCAACTTCGACCCGCTCCTTGATCGGGAAGGTCTTCGCCAGCGAGAGATTCTCGTTCAGGTTCGGGAATAGCCGGACCTTCGGGATTGTTGCGGGTCTCGTTGCCGAGCCCATTCAAGCGCCGTGCCGGTGCCCTGCAGCGGGAACGGGCCGCTGCCGTACGGGACGAAGAAGTTGTCCACCGCACGGGTCGAAGCTGCCGCCCTTGGTCTGCGCTCTCCATCCGTCGTAGGACGAAACATAAGCCGGCGTCCGTCCGTTGAAGATCGGCAGCGAGTACGACGTGCTGACGCCACCGGAGTGCCGCTGGCAGTAAGCGGAGATGAAGCCCAGGCGCCAGTTGCCCAGCACATAAGCTCCCACGCCGTGCGAGAGCCACGGCTTGCCCTTGCCCACCGGCAGGTCGTACACCGCCGACAGTTTGAAGTTGTGCGTGACGTCGTAGGAGCCGATCGATTTTTCCAGTCCGCGGTTGTAGAAATCGGCCGCGGCGGAACCGGGCCAGTAGCTGTCGGAATCCGTCAGCATCTTGGAGAAGACATACGACGTTGTGAAGGTCAGCCCGTTCGAGAAGCGGCGCTCCAGTTTCACGATGCCCGCGTGGTAGGTCGAGTGGCCGCTGTGATCGCCGCCGCCAGTCGCGGTGTCGATGTTCGCGTACTGCGGGAACGGACGCAGCGCCTGCGCCACCGTGCCGCGGCTGCCCCACAGCGAAGTGAAGGCCGGGAACGGCGACGTGATACCCGCCGCAATCGCGGCCGCCGAGGTGATGGAAGAGGTGAGCAGCGACGTGCCGTACTTCGCCAGATAGGCCGGATTGAGCTGGTTATACTGCGAGCAGTCCGGTCTGCAGGTGCGATCCCATCACGCCGTTGTAGGAGCCTTCCAGCACCATGCTGGAGCTGAGCTGGCGCTGGATCGAGAGGTTGATGCTGAGATCCTCCGGCGGCCGCGTGCCCTCCCTGGCCCTGATACCACGCACACGTTGGCGCCGTTGGAAACCGACGGGTTGACGAACGGCGGCGCCGTCCACGGCGGCAAGCCCTGCGCCAGCGTGAAGGTCGGCGAGATGCCGTTGTTGGAATTGGAGAAGCTCTGGGTGAGCGTGAAGCCCATGTTGTGCGTGGAGCCGGTCACCGAAGCGATCGCGCCGTAAGAGATTCCGGCGCCGCCGCGGATCACGGTCTTGTCGTTCAACTGTGTAGGCGAAACCCGAAGCGCGGTCCGAAGGCCTTGAAGTAGGAATCGGCCAGCGTACGCGAACCCACCCGGCCTGTGCCGGAGCCGGCGAAGATCACCGCGCCGGGGATGTTGTTGGCCGCCGGATTCGGAGTGGTCGGCGAGAAGTCGCTCCACCGGTCGTCCAGACCGGTGGAAGGCATCTGGTTTTCCCAGCGCACGCCGAAGTTCACCGTCAGCTTGCGGCTCACGCGCCAGTCGTCCTGAACATAGCCGGCAAAATAGGCGAACTGCTGGCCGATGAACCGGATCGTGTCGAGACTGCCGCTGTCGGCATAACCCAGCAGCAGCGAAGCGAACGGGTTGCCGCCCGCGGTGGCGAAATTGGTATCGCCGCCGCGCCCGGTCTCCGTGAAGCTGAAGCCCGCGCAGCCCGATACGCACTGGCGGCCGAAGCCGTTGTAGTGCGTCAACTGGTACATGCCGCCGGCCTTGAAGGTGTGCGAGCCTTTCACCCAGGTGAAATCGTCGTTGAACGCATAGATGGTGTTTTCCGAACCGTTATTGGCCGGAGCCGCCCCACCGGCCGTAGCTGTTGCTGAACGTGAAATTGACCAGGTTCAGGTCGCAGTCCGGAACGTTGGGCAGGCAGAATTTGCTCTTCCAGTTGCCGATGTATTCCTGCGGCGAATCGTGATTCTGGCGCCAGTTGTTGCCGCCGGCATAGAAGTGGTTGTACTTGGTCGGACCGAAGGTGTGATCCCAGCTCATGCGGAACACATCGCTGGACTGCGTGAGGTCGTTGTAGTTCGTGTAGTTGCCCGGCAGCGTGGACGGGCCCGTTCGGGCCCAGGGACGTCTTTTCACGGTCGTAGCCGTAGTAGCCGGAGATGCGATCCTTCGCGGAGAAGACGTGGTCGCCCTTGATGCTCCACTTGTTGATCGGGTTGACCTGCGAACCATGGGCTGATCAGGTAGTTGTTGTTGACGTAGGCCAGCGGTACCGGGGGCGGCGCCGTTGTTCGGCGCGAGCTGCCCGCCGGCGCCGCTGGCGAAGACGCCCATCGCCTTCGTCGCCTCGGGCGCGATCAGGGCTTGCGGAATCTGGTTGTTGGCGAACGGCGTGCGTGTCACCGCGCCGGTGGTGGAGTTGATCATCTGTGTGGTCGGATCGTAGATCGGAATCAGCTGCCCCGGCCGCGTTCACCCACTTGCTGAAATCGCCTTTGTACATTTCCGGTGGTCGGCACGGTGGTGGCAGACGCGGTGGCGCCCACGCGGTTGCGGAAGCCTTCATAGGCGAAGAAGAAGAAGCTCTTGTCCTTGCCGTTGTGAATTTTCGGGATGTAAATCGGGCCGCCGAAGCTGCCGCCGAAATCGCTCTGCTTGTAGATTGCGCGCGGAATGCCCGCCGAGTTGCTGAAGAAGCGGTTGGCGTCGAAATCGTTGTTGCGCAGGAATTCGTATGCCGAGCCGTGCACCTGGTTGGTGCCGCTCTTGGAAGAGAAGGTCATCACGCCGCCGCCGGCGTGACCGTATTCGGCCTTGAATCCGTTGGTGTCCACGGTGAATTCGGTGATGGCTTCCAGCGACGGCGCGTTGGAGGAGACCCAGCTCATGGAAAGCGCGCGCGACGTGTTGGTGGAAACGCCGTCGAGCGTGGTGCCATAGCTGGCCGCCTGTCCGCCGCCGAGAATGAAGCCGTTGTCGCCGCCCAGGTTCTTCGATTCCGGCGTGATGTTGGCCAGATCGAACGGGCTGCGCACTGCACCGGAAACCACCAGCGGCAACTGATCCACCATCTGGTTGGTCACGGTGGCGCTGGTCTTGGCGTCGGACGCCTGCAATTGCGCGGCGGTCGCTGTCACTTCGATGGTCTGCTTCGTGGAACCCACGGTCAGCGTGGCGTCGGCGCGAGCCGTGGCCGCGGCATCCAGTTTAATCCCGTTACGTCCCGCCGAGGCGAAGCCCGCGCGCTCGAAGCGCGCGTTGTACTGGCCTGTGGGAAGATTCGGCAGGGTGTAGTCGCCCGCAGAATTCGTAACGGTTGAAACGGAAGTATTGGTGGAGCGTTCAGTAACGGTAACCTTGACTTCGGGAACAGCGGCGCCGCTGGCATCTGTCACGGTGCCGGAAATCGTTCCGCGCTCAGATTGGGCAAACAATGCCATTCCGGAAAGGCAAAGCAGAAAGGTCACAGTGGTGACCCGAACAACAACGGATAGCTTCATGGCTTCCCCTTTGATTCGGCCGAGACTGGTAGCCGAACGATGGGAACTACGCTATCACTCACGAAACTGTAATGCAACCGATTTTTGTGCGGAGGAAGCCCAGTGGGACAGGCCTCCCGGCCTGTCCATCTAATTTGCTTTTATTTCTTCTTCTTCGTACCGTCCATCTTCGGCAGTCCGAAGCGCCCGCCCAACGCCGCGAGCGAATCGATATCGATATTGCCCACCAGGTTGGCGACCGTCAGCTGCTTCGGATCGCTCGAGAGAATCGCGATGCCCGCCACCTTGCCGCCGGCATTGCGCACCCACACTTCTATATTCTCGCCTTCGTCGCTGTTCTTGATGCCGAAGATCCGCGACCATTCGGGCGCCTTCAACTGATTGCGCACCTGGTCGAGATCCGCAGGTGAATAAGCGCCTGCCTGCTTGAACTCGAAGCTGCGGACGTAAATCCCTTCCATGCCGCTGATCAGTTGCCTGACCTTGGCCTGATCTGGATCTTTGGTGTCCAGAAACTTGGCCGCGAACTGCAGCATGTTGCTGTTGAGCGAGACATCCACGCGGTCCGAGGCCTTGCCCTCGAGATGGTCCAGGTTGAACTTGAACTGCTGGCCCCAGAGGACCCCTGCTAGCGCCCCGAGCAGCACAACGGCCAGCGCCAGCCTGCGCACCTGTTTCATTGTCTCGTTCCCCGCACCAGTTGCACCTGTACCCGGTTCAACCGGTCGCCCGCGATCCGCATCGCCGTCATCACCTGCTCTTTGGCCACCTGGCCGCGATGCCAGCGATAGCCTTCGCCCGCCGCGACTCCCACCACCAGCATTGCCGCGATCGCCGCCCAGCGCTCGATCGCCCGCGGCATGACGCGCACTTGACGCCGCCGCACGCGGTCGTCAAAACCCGGATCGGGCTCCTGCCGCGCCAGCGCCTGTTTGAGTTCCTGTTCCAGCCAGTCCATTACCGTTCTCCCACGCCGCGGCGCTCCAGCTTCTCGCGAAGCAGGGCCAGCGACCGTTGAATGTGACTCTTCACCGTACCCAGCGGGATGCCCATTATCTCGGCGATCTCCGACGGGTCCAGGTCTTCCTGATACCGTAAAATCATTGCCATGCGCGGCCCTTCGGCCAGGGTCGCGATCAGCCGGCGCAGCATCTCACCCAACATCGGATCCCCGGCAGCCGGCTTCACCGAAGGCTCGGCCACATCCTCCAACGCCACCTGCGGACGCCGCTTGCGCTTGCGCGAGGCGTCGATCGAGCGCTGCACCGCGACTTTGCGCAGCCAGAAACCGGCATGCAACGGCGATTCCAAACTCGACAGATGCGTGTGCAGGCTTAGGAACACTTCCTGCGCGATCTCTTCCGCCAGGTCCCGGTCATGCAGAAAGTGATAGGCCACGCTGAACACCATCGAGCGGTGCTCGCGCATCAATTCGCCGAAATCGCATCCCTGCCGGGCCGCCGTCAAGCCGATCACTGCCGTGCCATCTAAGGATACCGCCCCCACATCAAAATCCTCTTGGTGACCGAACTTCGGTCACCGCCAAATCGGAAATTGTTGAAAAACACGAAACCCACAATCGCAGGTGACCGAACTTCGGTCACCAGGCTCTCACTATGCTCATACGCTCGGCAGCCGTCCAAAGGACGCAGAAAGTAGAGCAGCGACCTCCGGCTTGCGGCAATTGATGGCGCGCTGCAACGACGTGACCCCGGCGATATCGCGGATCCCCGGGTCGGCGCCGCACTCCAGGAGGGCCTTGGCCACGGCGACATTACCCCGCCGCGCCGCCATGTGCAGCGGCGTGCAGCGCTTCACACGATCCTGCTGATTCACCGTCGCCCCGGCTTCAACCAGCGCACGAATCACCGCCGGTCCCGTCTCCCGCCGGCAGGCATTGCCCACAAAGTAGAGCGGAGGATGACCATACCGGTCCACGGCGTTCGGGTCGACGCCGAGGCGCAGCAGCAGTTCCACAATCGCGAGACAACCTTTTCCCGCCGCCATGCGCAAGAGGGAGCCTCCGTGCCGCTCCTGCGCCAACCCGGGGTCGGCCGAGATGCGCGCCAGGGCGAACTCCAGGACGCGAGGGGCATCGCTGTCCGCCATCTTCCCCAGCAGACCGGCCCAGGCTGCCCGATCGCGCCGGTATTCCGGATGCTCCGCCAACTCCGATACCCGCTCCAGGTCCCCACGGTGGAGCGCGGCGATGGCGTCGTCCAGCACCAGCACTCCAGATACTCGATTCGGCTTCGGCTGGTTGATGAGGTACGCGGAGGCCTGATCGAAGAACTGCGCCATCCCGGTCCGCTCGGGCTCCATGATTCCCACATCGTCCATCGCCGCCATCATGTCCCGCAGCCACGCGTCGCGCTCCGCCGGGCCGATGGAAAAGCGCAGATGCGATTCGTACAGGCTCAGCGTGGCGCGGTTTTCCGAGTACTCGCACGGGCCGCCGAACTGCTGCGCCAGGAACATCGCGATCGCGTCCACCGCGCAATGCAACGATTTCGGATACAACGGCCGCACCACCGGGTCGCGCTCGACGCGCGCATAGAACGCGGCCGCCAGCCGCCGGCACCCCGGCATCCCGCCGATCGCGTCGAAAATCGCCACCCGGACATGGTATCGAAACCGGGGCTTCAGTACTTTGCCAGGAACTCGCTCACGCCGGCGCGCTGCGCCGCAACCCGCGCAATGCACAGGTCCACGCTTTCGAGCACTTGCGCCAATTTGCGGGGAGCGCCATCGTACTTCGCCGTCAGAGGCGTGAAGAAATCACTCAACTGTTTGCGCGACTCGGCGTCGCAGAAGCTGGAACCCACCTGCGGCAGTTCGGCGCCCAGGCTGAAGCCGAAAATGCTCGGGTTGTCTTTCATGAGTTCGTCGAAATGGGCCTTGATAAATTCGAACGGAATCTTGCGCGCCGCCGGCGAAGCCTGGCCGCCAAACAGGAGTTGAAAACCGTCCGCCAGCTTGACCGTGCCCGCAAGCACCTCCCGCAGTCCAGCCTCCACGGCCGCGGGATCGCGGAACCCCGTCATGGCATTCATCAAACGCTGTTTGTCCAAGCGATCCTGCGTCCTCTTGTACTCAGCCAGAAAGCTCTGGAACAAAGCGGCATCGCCATGATACGCGGCAGCGGGAAGGAGCGCACCTGCCACATCGGACGACACAGCCTTGCGGTCCGCCAGCCATTTCTCCGCGAGTTGGCGTGCTTGCAGCGCCAATTCCCGATCGCCGCCGAATTTCGCCATTGCGCTCACCAGTTCGCGGCGAAGCAGCCCGATATCGTCCGATTCGCCGGGCTTGGGAATCCATCCCAATTCCCGCGCACGGGCCTGAAAGTTCTGACGGAGGAAACGCTGGTAGTTCGGCAGAAGATTCTCCGGCACCACATCGGGTTGGAAGGTAAGAGCAAGAGACAGGCTTTGCAGCAAAACCTGCCGCGAACTATCTCCTCGGAAGGCTTCGACCAGGCGCAGCGCGTCCGCCGGCGGCATTCGACCCCCGCTCGTCATCGCTTCGGCGTTGCCGAGCAGATCGTACCTCCCGGCCGCGGTCAGGCGATGCTCCACGTCCCCTTCGGTCAGTGCGGCAAGCAGGGTACCCTGATAATCGACGCGGTAATAGCCGCGACCATTGTCGTTGGCATCGATCCATTTCGGACAGGTCCTGGTCTCCAGCCGCAAGTCCATCCTGGGCTGCGTCATCAAGGCGCACTGGCTCTCACCTTTCCCGGAACCAAAGCGTACGCAGATAGGGATGCTCCATACATGGTTCGTGGAGCCGGTAGATCCCGTCGGCAGAGAGCGCGACTGCTCCAGATGGAGGGTGGGAGCATTGCTGCAATCGAGCGCGACTTTCACGACCGGCACTCCAGCCTGTTCGAGGAAGGTGGAAAACGGCCTGGTTATGTCTTTCTTGTCCGATGAACTGAGCGCATCCAGAAAATCGCCTGTGGTGGTCGTCCGGAACGCATACCGCCGCAGGTAACTCTGCACTCCTTTGCGAAAAGCTTCCGGACCCATCCAGCTTTCGAACATACCGATGACCGCCGCGCCCTTCTCGTAGGTGATGCCATCGAAGGCGTTGGAGATATCTCCCTTGGTTTCGATCTCCTGGCGGATCTTGCGCGCCGTCACCAGGCTATCCAGGCGCGCGGCGTAGATCTTGGAGGCGGTGTTATCCACCCGTGTGTTCCACTCCGGCTTCCATTCGGCAATCAACTTCTGCTCCATCCAGGTTGCGAAGGCTTCGTTGAGCCAGGTGTCGTTCCACCAGTTGGTGGTGACCAGGTCGCCGAACCATTGATGCGACAACTCGTGGGCGGCAACCGACGCGTAACGCCGCTGGCGGCTAATGGAATCGCTCTCGGGCCTTGCCAGCAGGATATTCTGCCCATAAGTCACCATCCCAGGGTTCTCCATCGCTCCAAACCCGGCGCCCACCGGCACCGCAACCTGGTCCGACTTGTCATAAGGGAACGGAATGCCGAAGTAGTCTTCGAGACGAGTCAGAATCGTGGCCGTCACTTCGGCCGCATACTTTGCTTCCGCCGCCCTGCCCTTGGGTGTGACGATGCGGACCGGTACGCGCTTCTTGCCGGCAACACCCGCGTCCACAAATTCGAAGGGCCCCACGGCGAACGCGATCAGGTAGCTCGGCAACGGCTTGGTTTCCGCAAAGACCACCGTCTTCATGTCCGCTCCCCCGGTTTCGGAAACGGGGGGCGTATTGCTCACGGCCTTGTCCTGTTGCGGAATCCGCAGCGTGATCTGCCACGGCGATTTATAGGACGGCTCGTCGAAACAGGGGAAGGCATCGCGCGCATCGGTGGCTTCGAACTGCGTCAGGATGTAATTGACGCCTCCGTCGATGGCTTGAAACACGCCCGAGACTGTCTCCCTGACGGACCGCGCCGGTATAGTGTATGGCGATTTCCGCCGTGCCAGCCGCCAATACCGAGGGCAGTTGAAGGCCGAGGAAATCGTCTCCGCCGGGCAGCGTCTTCGCGGTAATCGTCTTGCCGCCCGCCATCACGGTAGCCTCCCGCACGGTGATGCGGTTGGCATTCAGCCAGACGGTTTGCACCGGCTGATCGATCTTCACCTGAATTCGAATATAGCCGGTGAACTCGGCCTTATCGGGATCGAGCGTAAGCTCGGCCCGGTACCGCTCGGGAGAAATTTTCTGTACTTCCGCAAGTCGAAGTTGAGGCGGTTGGTCCGCCGCGAATGCGGCAAGGGAACACGCCAGTGCAACAAGAACGGTCAGGCGGGTCATAGGATCGCTATTGTTTCACAGTCGAACCGCTCCGGCGTGACCCGGGTGCGCGAAATAATTCCGAGCCGCGACCGTCAGGGAGCGTCCTGCCACTCGCCTCCGATTAGGCAACTACGTACTGGATGGCCACGGAGACTTGCGAACGGGACGCTCCCTAACGGTCGCGGCTCCGCCCGCACCAGGTTGACATGCAGCCCCTCAAAAAGGTGAGACTTTTGAGATCCGTCAGGGAAGGATCTCCATTATGTCCATTAGCTCTGCTCGCATCGGGAGCGCGCTGCTCGCGATCTCTCTAGTTTCCGGCCCCCTCGCTTTCGGGCAGGCCAAGAAAGCCAAGCCGGCTGCCGCACCGGCGGCTCCGGCGCCACAGAAAATCGACGAAGAGTACACCAGGCTGATCAAGGAGTATCTGCAGGATCCGCGCATCACCACCGAACTGGTGGACCACATGCCGGCCTCCGACACGGTGCCTTCGCCGCTCAAATTCCTCGGCCGCATTCCCGGCAAGCCCGGCGAGCTGACCTACGCCAAGGACATCTACCGCTACTACGAGGCCCTGGCCAAGGCCTCCCCGCGCGCCAAATTCTGGAAGATCGGGCAGACCGAGGAAGGCCGCGACCAGGTGATCCTGGCCATCGCCGACGAGGCCACCATCAAGGACCTCGACAAGTACAAGGACATCCTCGCCAAGCTCGGCGACCCGCGCAAAATCACCGATGAACAGGCGCGCGAACTGATCAAGGTCGGCAAGCCGCTCTACTGGGCCAACAGCGGCATCCACTCGCCCGAGACCGGCGGACCGGAAATGCTGATCGAGCTGGCCTACCGCCTGATCGTGGAAGAGACGCCGTTCATCCAGACCATCCGCAACAACTCGATCACCTTCATCACGCCGGTGATCGAAGTGGACGGCCGCGAGCGCGAAGTCGATACCTATTACTACAACAAGACGACCGGCCAGCGCCTGCCGCTCATGTACTGGGGCAAGTACGTGCAGCACGACAACAATCGCGACGGCATGGGCCAGTATCTCAAGATCACCAAGAACTTCACCAAGGGCGTGCTCGAATGGCACCCCACCATCCTGCACGATCTGCACGAGGCGCAGTCCTACCTCTACGTCTCCACCGGCACCGGCCCCTACAACACCTCGCTCGATCCGATCGCGATCGACGAATGGTGGCTGCTCGGCCAGACCGAAGTCATGGAGATGGCCAAGCGCGGCGTCCCCGGCGTCTTCACCTACGGCTTCTACGATGGCTGGGTGCCCAATTACCTGTTCTGGATCGCGATCACGCACAATTCCTTCGGCCGCTTCTACGAAGTGCAGAGCTACGGCCCCGACGTCAACCCCAACCTGCACGCTCAGCCGCCACGCAGACCAGCCGCGAATGGTATCGCCCGAATCCGCCGCTGCCCTCCATCAAGTGGGGACCGCGCAACAACACCAACATCCAGGAATCGGCGCTCCTGTTCGCCATGAACAAGGTGGCCAAGGATCACGAGCTGTATCTCGAAAACTACTGGCTGAAGAACAAGCGCGCCATCGAGAAGGGCAAGAACGGTCCCGACTTCGCCTGGGTCATTCCCGCCGCACAGCGCCGCAAGGCCGATGCCGCCGACCTGGTCAACGAACTGCGCCGCCAGGGCGTGGAAGTCCACAAGGCCGATGCGCGCCTTCAAAGTCGGCAGCATCGACGTCGCCGCCGGCGACTACGTCATCCGCGGCGACCAGCCCTATCACACGCTGGTCGACATGTATTTCAGCGTGCAGAACTATCCGACCGCCAATCCGCGTCCCTACGACGATACCGGCTGGACCATGCAGTACATGCGCAACGTGAAGCTCAACCGGATCAGCGACAAGTCGATTCTGCGATAAGCCGATGACGCATGCTGACGGCCGACGCCAAGGCGGCCGGCGGCGTGGAAGGCTCCGGCGGCACGCTGGTCATCGAGCACACCAGCGACAACAACCTGATGACCTTCCGCTTCAAGAACAAGGACGTCAAGATGCAGGTGGCCGAGGAGGATTTCGACCTGAACGGCCACAAACTCCGCGCCGGCGCCTTCATCATCCCCAACGCCGATCACGCCGGCTGGAGCCGCAGTTCAAGGATCTCGGACTCTCCGGCTGGGCGGTGGCTCCGCGCCCGTCGGTGAAGACTCACGACATGACCATCCCGCGCATCGGCTACATGCACTCCTGGTCGCGCACGCAGGATGAAGGCTGGGTGCGCGCCGCGCTCGATTATTACAGCGTGCCCTACACCTACTTCGCCGACCAGAAACTGCAAGGAAGGCAATCTGCGCGCCAAGTACGACGTGATCATCTTCCCGCACGTCGGCGGCACGTCGGCATCGATGATCAACGGCATCGCGATGACCGGCAATGCGCCCATCCCTTACAAGAAGTCCGCCGCAGACGCCCAACCTGGGCGGCGTCGATGAGACCGACGACATCCGCGGCGGCATGGGCTTCGAAGGCCTGCAGGAACTCGCGAAATTCGTGCAGCAGGGCGGCACGCTGATCACCGAAGGTTCCACTTCGGCCCTGATGGCCGAGTACAACCTCGCGGGCGGCGTGACGGTGGAGCATCCCGCCGAGCTGTTCGCGCGCGGCTCCATCCTGCGCGGCGTCTTCACCGACCTGAAGAGCCCGATCGCTTACGGCTACGACGGCAAGGATCTGCCGGTCTACTTCAATCAGGATCCGGTGCTCAACGCCGCGGCGGCGGCCGGTGCGGCGGCTTCGGCGGCGGCGGCGGGCGCGGCGGCGGCGGCCCGGTCAACGGCGGCGACGGCCAGAACGTCACGCCCAACGCGGTGCCCATCCACACTTCGCCGCTCGACCCGAGTGACGCGCGTGACTACCGCGGACAGCGCCGGCTGCCGGCGGACGCGGCGGACGTGGAGGACGCGGCGGCGGAGCGGGCGGCGGTGGCGCGGCAGGACGCGGAGCGGGTGGCGGCGGTGGCATTCGGCGCTTCGCTCAAGCCGGCGGTCCGCGCCCGCGCGTGGTGCTTCAGTTCCCGGCCAATGCCAACGACATGCTGCTTTCCGGCACCCTGGGCGGCGGCGAGGCCATCGCCAACCGCGCGCTCGCGGTCGATGTGCCGCTCGGCAAAGGCCACGTGGTGATGTTCGCGCTGCGCCCGTTCTGGCGCTGGCAGACGCAGGGCACGTACTTCCTCGCGTTCAACGCCATCCTGAACTGGGATCACCTGGACGCCGGCAAGGCGGCAGCCGCGGCGCCGGGCGCTACGGAAGCAGGGCAGCAGTAAAAAACCAAATTAGTGGGACAGGCCGGGAGGCCTGTCCTACCTGACATCGTCCGGGCTAACTGCCTTTTTGGAACCGGTCGCGGCGAACTTTACGTACGCCACGATATCGGCCAGCTGCTCGTTGGAAATTTTGTTGGCGGCCGGCGGGTGTTTCCATGCGTCGTTGGCACCCATGGACGCGATATCGCCCGGCGCGACTTCCTTCTTCTCCGGAGGCATCTTCGAAAGATCGTAGAGCACCACGACCTTATCGTCTTTCTTGCCCGTCATGGCTGGAAAGCTTCCACCGGATTTGAGTTTTGCGACCTGCACGTACTGTGTCACGGTAGAGCGGGCGGCCATCGCCATCGCGGCCGGAGCCAGCCGTCCCATTACAGAGAGGTCGGGGCCAATCGCGGTGCCTTTGCCTTTCAGGGCATGACAGGTTGCGCAACCGGTTTGAGCATCGAAGAAGAGCGCTTCGCCACGCTCAGTTTGCGACGGGACGGCCGCCTGAGCGAACAACAAAACAATCCAGAACATAAAATGCAACGCTCCTTTTGGGCGCCACCTTATTATAATCCGGATAATCAGATCCTGTGGGATTTTTCATCGGGGCGCATACTGACTGCCGGCCTTCCATTGCGGCCGTTCCGCAGCGTTGGCCAGCGTCTCAACCACTTTCCCGAAGAAATCATTGAACTTAGCCGCCGCTTCAGGTACCCAGGGCTGATTCAGGTCATCGGCCGGACTGTGATACCGTTCCGCATACCATCCGCGGTAAATCGCCTCTTCGGGGGTCCCCTTTTCGTAGCCGAAGATAAAACCGACCGCCGGCACGCCGATCTGCATCATGCTCCAGTGGTCGCTGCGGCGCAGCAGATTGCGCTCCGGTTCGGGATCGGGCTGAATCCGGATCCCCATGGTCCCGGCTACCTGGCGAACGGTATCGCCCATGGTCGATTCGTCCACCGCGAGCGTGGTCAGCGTCTTCAACGGGAATATCGGACGCAACTGGTCGAGATTCACATTGGCCACCATGCGCTCCTTGGGCACCGTGGGGTGCGCCGCGAAGTAGCGCGAACCGAGGAGGCCCTTTTCCTCGGCGGTCACCACCAGGAACAGCACGGAACGCTTCAGGCGCTTGCCGCTGTCGTGAAGCTTCTCGGCCAGATCGATCAGGGTGGCCACGTAGGCTGCGTCGTCGAACGCGCCGTTATAGATGTTGTCGCCCTTCCAGGGTTCGCCGATGCCGTAGCCATCCAGATGGGCCGAGACGACGACGTATTCGGAGGCCAGCGCCGGGTCGGAACCGGGGAGCACGCCGATGATGTTGTCGCTCTTCAGGTCGGAGGCTTCGAATTTCATTTTGGCGCGAAGGCTCGCGGGCAATGCAAAGCTGGGCAGCGGTTTGCCGGCGGCGGACAGCTCGAGGAGTTCCTTATAAGTGTGGCCGGAGCCGGCGAAGAGTTCCTCGGCGAAGGCGGGATTGAAGCGGAAGGCGAGCCCGGTGCCGGCCGCCGCATTGGGCGCCGCACCCGCCAGCGTCATCGCGACGGAGTAGGCCACCGGCCAGCGCGGCGGTTCGGCCCCGCCGGCGGAATCGATGGTCAACGCCCCTGCGATCCCGGGGCGCGCCTGCGCGTTCCCGCGGCGGATGCGCACCAGAATCTTGTTGGCGTAATCCAGGTCGGGCGAGGGCGTGTCGCCATCGAAGATCAGACCCGCGTCGACGGATTCGGGCGTGCCGAGGCGCGCCGGGATCGAGATCTGTTGCAGCCAATGGAGCTTGGTGATGCCGGCCTTGCGAACCAGCGAGACTTCCGATTGATCGGCGCGGAAGCGCACCACGTGCAAGGGCACACTTTGATACCAGCCGTTCTCGCCGGCCGGCTTCAGTCCGGCGCGCTGGAACTGGTCCACCACGTAGGCCGCGGCCTTTTTGTAGCCTTCGCTGCCGGTGTCGCGGCCGGCAAGCCCATCGTTGGCGAGCGCCTGGACGTGGCCCCACCATCGTTTGGTGGCGTCGTTCGGTTCGGTGGCGAAGAGGGTGCAGGCAAGGGGTAATAGGGCAAGGCGGCGAAGTTGCATATTTCCTGGGATGGTAGCACGGGCGAGGTGGGCGGCGTCTCTTGATTAGAGGGACAGGCCGGGAGGCCTGTCCTACTCGGTTCCAAGGGCGATGGCGGGCTCGACTCGCAGGGCGCGGCGGGCGGGGATGTAGCTGGCGAAAACTGCGGCGGAAAGCAGGATGGCGGAGACCAGGGCGAAGACTGCCGGGTCGAGCGGTTGCACGCCGAAGAGCAGCTTGGTGAGGGCACGGGTCAAGAGCGCGGCGCCGGCGAGGCCGATGGCGATGCCCGCCAGGACGAGCGAAATTCCCTGGCCGATCACGAGCCGCAGGATGTCGGCGCCGCTCGCTCCCAGTGCGATCCGGATGCCGATCTCGTGGGTGCGCTGCGTCACGGCATACGCCACAAGACCGTACGTCCCCACGGTCGCCATCACGAGCGCGATGGCAGCGAACAAGCCCATCAGCAGCGCCGGATAGCGGCGCGTGAAGGTGGAAGGAGAATCGGCGATCACCTGCTCCATGGTCTGCATCAGGTAGACCGCGGCTTCGGGATCGAGCGCCTGGGTTTCGGCGCGGATGGCGCGGCTCAACGACATCGGCGCGGCCGCCGTGCGCACCACGATGTTGACCACCGTCGTTCCTCCCTGCAGGTCGGGAAAATAGACTACCGGGCGGATCGCGCTATCCAGGCTCTGCGTGTTCTCATCGGCCGTGACGCCGACCACCTGCAGGGGGCCGCCGCTCCACTCGAACTCGATCTGCTTGCCGATAGGGTCCTGTGCAGGGAACGCGATGCGCGCCAGCGTCTGGTTGATCATCGCGACCTGCGGCGCGCCGGTGACGTCGTGGCCGTCGAAGGCACGGCCGGAGAGAAGCGGCACGCCCATCGCGGGCAGGTAGCCGCGGCTGATGGTGCGTACATTGACCTCCCACGGATGCAGCGCGGTCTCGGGACGGTTGGGAATCCGCATGGTCCCGCTATTGCCGCCGCCGCCGAGCGGCAGCACGCTCACGGTACCGGCCGCGCTGACGCCGGGCAGCGCTTCGATGCGCCCCAACAGGCGCGACCAGAAGCTATGCTGCAAGTCCCGGGTCTGGTAGCGGACGCCGGGAACCGCCACCTGCATGGTCAGGAGGTTCTGCGGACGGAAGCCCGGATCCACGGCCAGCAGCCGGGCGGTGCTCTTCATCATCAGTCCGGCGCCGATCAGGAGCATCAGCGAAATGGCGACTTCGGAGACCAGCAGAATGCGACGCAGCCTCTGGTGCTCGCTGCCGGCGGAGGTGCGGCGTCCTGCCTGCAGCGCGGGCTGGAAATTTCCGCGGGACATGCGCAGCGCGGGCGCGAGGCCGAACAGAACGCCGGTCGCCACCGAGACCGCTCCCGTGAAAGCGAGCATGCCCCAATGCAGGCTGAGCCCGTCCAGGAAGGGCATGTTCGCGCGCAGCAGGTTCGGCACCGCGCCCACCAGCCCCTTCAGGCCCCAATACGCCACGCCGACTCCCAGCAGGCCACCAAGCAGCGCCAGCGTCAGACTCTCGGTCAGCAGCTGCTGCACCAGCCGGCCGCGGCTTGCGCCCAGCGACCCGCGAACGGCGAATTCCTTCTGCCGCGACGCCGAGCGTGCCAGCAGCAGGTTGGCCACGTTGGCGCAGGCAATCAGCAGCACCAGCGCGATGGTGCCCAGCAGCACCAGCAGCACCGGCCGCACGTTCCCGACTACCACATCGTGCAGCGGCTGCACCGCGATCGTGGTGCCGGCATGTTTGGGATCCTGGCGGACGATCTCGCGCGCGATTCCAGACATCTCGGCCTGCGCCTGCGCGATGGTGGCGCCGGGCTTCAAGCGCGCGACCACCTGGATCCAGTGCCAGTAGCGGGCCTGCCGCTGATTCGGACTGGGAAACACGGCCATCCAGAGATCCGCCCCGCCGACCGGAGCAAACTGGAAATCCGGCGGCAGCACACCCACCACGGTGAATTGCCGGGAATTCAGCAGAATCGGCTTCCCGACTATCGACCGGTCGGCTCCAAAACGCCTGCGCCACAGGTTGTCGCTTAAGACCACCACGCGTGACGCGCCGGGCTGGGCTTCACCAGGCAGAAAGGTGCGCCCCAACACCGCCTGCACGCCGAGCAGCGGGAAAAATTCCGGGCTGGCTGCGGCAAGCACGATGCGCTCCGGCTGCCCGGAGCCCGAAAGGGTAGCGCCCAAGCCGTAGGTCGCATAGGCCGCAACGCTCTCCACGTACTGATGCGCGCGTGCCCAATCCTGAAGGTCGGGGTACGAGGCCTCGTGTGGATTCTCGCCGCTCTCCTTGACTTCGAAGAGGTGCACCAGGCGGTCGGGCTGGCGGTAGGGGAGGCTGCGAATCAGCGCGGCGTCCACGATGGTAAAGATCGCAGTATTCGCCCCGATTCCGAGCGCCAGCGGCAGCACCACCACGGCGGCGAACATCGGGTTCTTGGCGAGCGAGCGCAGCGCGTAGCGGAAGTCGTGGAGCAGGTTCTCCAGGAACGGGTAGGCCCAGATGTCGCGGCTGCGTTCGGCCGCGGAAGTGGCGTTGCCGAAGCGGCGGCGCGCCTCCTTCACGGCGGCGACGCGGGTCATGCCAGACTCCATCAGTTCGTCGACCTTCTCCTCAAAATGCGCGCGCATCTCCTCAGTGAGAGCGCGGTCGGCGGCGGAGCGGCGGAAAAGACGGAGCAGTCGATTCATGATTCGGCCGGGTTCATCACCTGCGTGATGCCTTTCATGAGGCGTTCGAAACTGGAGACCTCGCGCTCCAGCTGGGCGCGTCCGGCGCCGGTGATCTGGTAGGTCCTCACCTTGCGATTGCGAGCCGAGACGCCCCAATCCGCCGTCACCCAGCCTTCTCGCAGCAGGCGCTGGAGCGCCGGATAGAGCGAGCCTTCCTCGATCTGCAGAAGGTCGTCAGAGACGCGCTGGATGTACTGAGCGATCGCGTAGCCATGCAGGGGGCCGCGCAGAAGTGTCTGTAATACAAGCATTTCCAAGGTGCCAGGGAGCAGGTCGCGATTCATATAGATTGTCTAGGTATAGATATTCTATGGACGGACATCACGTCCGGAGGTTAGGGCCGTTGGCGCGAATCTTTTTGGACCACTCCACATCAAATATCTTGAAAGAAAGATAAATGGAGGACGCAATGAGGAAAGCACGCGTTTTGGTTCTGGCGGGTAGCACCCGTAAGGACTCGATCCACCGCAAGTTGGCAGCCCAGGCGGTGACGGCACTTCAGGCGGCAGGCCTGGAGGCCACCTTCGCAGACCTGCGCGACTATCCTCTGCCGATCTACGACGGTGACCTGGAGGCCGAGGAAGGTATGCCAGGCGCGGCCAAGGCCCTCAAGGAACTGGCCCGCGATGCCGATGCATTGGTGATCGCCTCGCCCGAGTATAACGGCAGCTACCCCGCCGTGCTGAAGAACGCGATCGATTGGATCTCGCGGCCGGAACCGGGAGAACGACACCTGGCGGCCTTCGCCGGCAAGCTGGCCGCGATCGCGAGCGCGTCCCCCGGCCCCGGCGGCGGCCGGCGCGTGCTCCGTCAATTGCGCGAGCTGCTGGAAATGATGCGCGTCACGGTGATCCCGGAAGAACTGGCGATCGCCCGCGCCACCGAAGCCCTCGACCCCGAAGGACTTCAGGCGCTGGCGACGGCGCTGGCCCAGGCACTTGCGCGCAAACAGGAAGCCGCGGCATAAGAAAAGGAAAATATGATCACCCTTCGAAAAAGCGACGAACGCGGCCATGCCAATCACGGCTGGCTGAACACCTATCACACCTTCTCTTTCGCGAGTTACTACGACCCGCAGCACATGGGCTTCGGCCCGCTGCGCGTGATCAATGAAGATCGCGTGAGCCCCGGCAAGGGCTTCGGCTCGCACGGCCACGAGGACATGGAGATTCTCACCTACGTGATCTCCGGCGCCCTGGCGCATAAAGACAGCATGGGTAACGTGGAGACCCTGCAGGCCAACGACCTGCAACGGATCACCGCCGGCAGCGGCATCGTGCACAGCGAATTCAACGGCAGCGGGAAAGATCCCGTCCACTTCCTCCAGATCTGGATTCAACCGGCGGAGTACAGCCTGACGCCCGGCTACGAACAACTCTCCCTCACCGAGGCGGAGAAGAGCGGCAAGCTGCGGCTGGTGGCCTCGCCGGAAGGAGGCAAGGGGGTGCTGAAGATCCACCAGGATGCGCGCGTGCTCATCGGTCAGGCCGGCGAGTCGAAGACGCTCGATTACACGCTGGCGCCCGGACGCAAGGCCTGGGTCCACGTTATCCGCGGTGCGGCAACGGTCAACGGTGAGCCTCTAAACGCGGGCGATTCGGCCGCGATTACCAATGAAACCGCGATCGCGATTCGTGGTGCACAGTCGGACCCTGAGTTGATCCTGTTCGACCTCAAGTAATAGGGAATCTTCCCTAATCCATTCTTGGAGCATAGTACTTAAAAATACTGTGTTCTCGATTTGGGGGTGTTGGATATTAACTTCAGCATGCTATAACCTGAATTAACGCGGACGGATGCTGGTTCGGAACTGTACAATTTCCGACTTTATGGCCGTACGTGGTCCCTGGGTTGTCCCGGACAAACGAATCTTTTTCCCCCGGAGATCGTGAGTCGTGACCCAACTAGACGTGGAATGGCGCAGGCGGTTAGAAGTTGCTGCATTTCATTATGCAGAAGCGAAGAGGGCAGTGATTCTCGCCACCGAAGAGGCGAAATCCATCCCTTCTCCGGATGGATTTTGCGACATGCAGAGGACCATGGCGGCCGAGCGGGCGGCGCTCTGCGAGTATACGCAGATTCTCGCGATCTTCACGCGGCTCGTGCTCGATGGAAAGACACCCACCAACGATTTCGAAGGCGAATGGAAATATCCGAGTCAGGTAGGCCAGGAGTCAGGTAGGCCAGGATAGTTCCAGTTCGCGCAGGTGAGAGATATTTTCTCGCCGAGATCGCCAAGAGAACCTTAAGGCATTGATGGCCGAAATCCGCTAGTCTGAGGGCACCCCGGCTGGGAGAATGGGGTATGGAGCTACCTGACTGGGAGACCTGCTATCGCGCTTTGCAGAGCCGCGATGCACGCTTCGACGGTCTGTTGTTTGCCGGCATCACTTCGACCGGTATCTATTGCCGCCCGGTCTGCCCTGCCCGGACCGCAAAACCCGAGAACTGCCGCTTCTTCGGCTCGGCGGCGGCGGCGCAGGAAGCGGGCTTTCGTCCGTGCCTGCGCTGCCGGCCGGAAACGGCGCCCGACCTGGCTTCCTGGCGCGGAACGTCGAACACAGTTTCACGCGCGCTGGGCCTGATTGCGGATGGCGCGCTGGACGCAGACAACGCCGGCGTCGAAATGCTCGCGGAGCGCCTGGGCATCGGCGAACGTCAACTCCGGCGGCTATTCATGCAGCACCTGGGCGCCTCGCCGGTTGCCGTGGCGCAGACCCGGCGCGTGCTCTTCGCCAAGCAGCTGATCCACGAAACGCAAATGCCGATGACAGAGGTCGCCCTAGCCGCCGGATTCGGCAGCATCCGGCGCTTCAACGAAATCTTTCGCGAACTCTTTCGCCGACCTCCGAGCGCGTTGCGACGGAAATTTTCAACCAGTGCGGAGCCTGACGTGACGCTACGGCTGCGCTATCGTCCGCCCTATGACTGGGATGCCATGCTCGCCTTTCTGCGAGCGCGCGCCATACCAGGCGTGGAAATCGTCGAGAACGGAAGTTATCTGCGCACTGTTGGGATGGATGGCGCGACCGGCAGCGTCCAGGTCCGCCATTTGCCGGAGCGCCAAAGCCTCCGCGTCACCATCCATTTTCCTCGCGTGCAATCGCTGCCGGGAATCGTCGCCCGCGTGCGCCGTGTGTTCGACCTCGGGGCCGATATCGAAACTATCGACGCGCACCTGTCGCTTGACCCGCTGCTGGCGCCGTTCATCGCGCAGCGTCCGGGCCTGCGGGCTCCCGGCGGATGGGATGGTTTCGAGTTGGCCGTGAGGGCGATTCTGGGGCAGCAGGTGAGTGTCGCGGCCGCCCGCCGGCTCGCCGGACAACTCGTCGCAAGCCATGGCGAACGGGTCGAGAGCGATCCGCGACTGACGCATGTATTTCCGGAGGCCCAACACCTGGCCATGGCGCACTCGATCAACGTCGGGATGCCGGCCGCGCGGCGAACCGCGCTGAAAGCGCTGGCGGAAGCCGCTGCCACCGACCCGAATCTCTTTCGCCCGTTCGGCACCATCGAGGAGGCCATCACCAGATTACGAAGCATCCGCGGCGTCGGCGAATGGACCGCGCAGTACATCGCGCTGCGCGCGCTACGCGAGACCGATGCTTTCCCCGCCGCCGACATCGGCCTGCTTCGCGGCGCCGAGGTGGTGGATGGAGCACGGCCTTCCGTCCCCAATCTCCTGCTGCGATCCGAGTCATGGCGTCCCTGGCGCGCTTACGCGGCGCAGCACCTGTGGGCCGCCGGGAGCACCTATGCCTGACGAACTTCAGTTTGTTGATGGATCGGATCGAAACGCCGATCGGTGAAATCCCATGGCATGAGGGCTTCAGTGCAGCGTCTGGAATGCACTGCGAACAATCCCTGCGGCGCGCCCATATCCTACGGAGGTCACGGGCACATCGGGCTCAGGCTGTGTGGCGTGGCGAGCACGCAGGTGCGTCCGTCGAGCAGGGATCCATACCTCCCCATTTGCAATCGTGGGCTGTGCGGCTTTGCGCATACGCGGTTTCGATCGCAAGCAGAAAAGCCGCAGAGTAACGCGAGGAAACATCCTCAGCAGCAGCATGCCAGAGATGGATATCTCAGAAAAGAGGCAAGGTCTTCACCTAGCCTGTTTTCTTCGATTTTCGCAGTACCGACGTTGAAAGCAAAAGGAATTTTCTGGCGCGCAGACAGAAAATGTCCTTCAAGTGCGAAAGTCGGGTTAACGGGGACAATCCCATCGGGATTGTGGTGAGGCGAAGCACGCAGGCCCCCGGCGAACGGTTTTAAGTTCCCTTTGCGTTGCTTTGCGGCTTTGCGTCTTTGCGAGAGACTGCAGTTTTCTCGCAAAGACGCCAAGCCGCAAAGTAACGCAAAGGAAGACGTTCTAGAATTGCAGCTTCACTCCTAATTGGATATTCCGCGGCGGATAGGCGCTCGTGATGGTCCCGAAATCCGAATTCGAAATATTCGTCGCGGGCGCCTGGAAATTCACTTTGTTGAACGCGTTGATGAAGTCTGCGCGGAAGCGGAGATTGATGTTGTGCCGCTCGCTGAGCGTAAAGAATTTCGTCAGCGAGAGGTTGTACATCTGCATCCCCGGACCGCGCACGTCGCCCGAGCCCGCCGTCCCCCAGCGGCCTTGCGGAGCCGCCGCGAAAGCCGCGCGATTGAGCCAGCCGTTCGGACCGGGATCCGCGAGCACAGCGGGACCTCCGACATAATCCGCAAGCCGTCCGCTGATGATCGCCGAATTCCCCGTGACCGAGAACGGGAAGCCCGTCTGATCGTGAATAACGGCGCTCAATTGCCAGCCGCCCAGCGGCGTCTTCATCCACGCCGAGTGGTTCGCCATCGTGGGCAGGTTGATGATCGCCGTCCCGACGAAGACGTGGGTCGCATCGAATGAGAGCGGCCCATAGTTCAATTGCGGGTTGAAGTAATCGTGATTGTTGGTGGTATCGCTGGACGCCGTGCCTAGCGCCTTGGAGAAGGTGTAGCCCGCGGTGAACATCACGCGTCCGGCGCGCCGCGTCACATGCACCTGCAGCGAATTGTAGTTGGAAGTCGCGCGACTCTCAAATTGCTGGATCACGGAGTAGCCGACGTACGGGCGAATGCTGTTGATCGGCGTGGTGGAAGGCAGCGACGCCAGCGCTGCGAGCGAAGGCTCGTTGATATCCGGTTCGTCCAGCAGGTGGCGCGCCAGCGTCCCTACGTATGTGGCTTCGGCGAAGAGTTTCCACGGCAGCTCCCGCTGGATGCCGAAGCTGAACTGCTCGGAGTATGGAATCTTCAGGTGCGGGTCGATGGTCTGGATGGTTCCCCACGGCGCCAGCACGGTCGCGCCGCCGGTGATGTTGGAGAGATTGCCGTACTGGTATTGCGTGGAGCCCACGTAGGGCGGATTGTTGAGTGTGTAAAACGTCGGGTTGCCCTGAATGCGGTCGTAGAACAATCCGAAGCCGCCGCGGATCACCGTTTTCGGGCCTACGGCATACGCGAAGCCGACGCGCGGGGACCAGGTTCCCTGGTTGGGATACATGCCGCGCGGCGCGCCCGACGGCACCGAAAGCACGGCCGGATCGTTCGCGTTCGGCACCAGGTAAGACTGGCTCGAATTGACACCGCCCGCGACCCGCACCAGACCGTTATAGATATTGCCGCTGCCCGGAATAACCAGGCCCTTCGAATCCAGCCGCACCGCCTGCGCGGGGTCATAGAGGCTGGGCACGAACTCGGCAAGATTGTTCGCGGTGGAATACATCGACATCATGTACTCATAGCGGAGACCGAGATCGATGCTCAGCTTGCGGCTCAGCTTCCAGGCGTCGTCGATAAACAGGCTCGGCTCCGTGTAGCGATACTTCCCCATCGGGTCGTACGCCGCTTCGGTGTAGGTGGCATAGTTGCCGAGCAGCGCGTCCGCCAGTGCGTTCCCGGTGGTGTTCGGATTGCCGCTGTTGTTGAACGCGATGCTGCCGGTGTACGGCGAACGGCCGTTCTGGTCCTTGCGATTGCGGATCACCATCACGCCCGCGCGAATGGAGTGCTGCCCGCGCACGATCGACACCGTATCGCTAGCCTCTATCTCCGTGGTGGGAGAACTCAACGTGTGCGAAGGCCCGGTCCAGCCGGTGATGCCGCCTGAGATCGAAACGTCGGGGATTCCGTTCACATACGGCCCCACATTGTTGTACACGCGCTGGAAGGTGAATCCCTGCGTATCGCGCTGCCAAGTATCGCCGACGTTCACGTAATGTTGCGAGTTCCAGCTCGAGCCCAGGCGCGCTTCGTTGACGATGCTCGGCGTCGCTACCCAAGTCTCCGAAATCAAGGCGCTCCGGCCGGGGCGCTGCCGGGTCTCGGGAGTGATCGGCAGTGAACCGCCGGGTCCATTGGCGAGGTAGATGGAATTCGAGTCGTCGATGAAGCGGCCGTACAAGGTGTGCTGATCGTTGACGTGGTAGTCCAGGCGGATCAGGTCTTCGCGATAGTCCAGCGGGTTGGGACTCTGGAAGGTCGCGTTGTTGGCCACCGGCAGGTTTGAAAACACGGCGGTCAGCGGCATCACGGTGCGATAAACGTTGGCGATCGCCTGCCCGTCCGGTGTGATCATCGCGGAAGGAATGATGTTGCCCGGAAACGGCGTCTTGGTGCCCGGCATGTAGATGGGCGTCGAAAGTGCAGAGAAATTGCCTTGCAGCTCGGCGGTGGTCGGCAGGGTGACGCGCGTGCCGGCGGTCTGCTGCCGCAGGCGCCGCCATTCCTCGCCGGCGAAGAAGAACAGCTTGTTCTTCTTGATGGGACCGCCCAGGTTCCAGCCGAAATCGTTGTAGCGGAGCTGCGTCTTATTCGGCGAGAAGAAGTTGCGCGCGTCCAGCGCATCGTTGCGAAAGTATTCGAAGAGGCCGCCGTGGAAGTTGTTGGTGCCGTTCTTGGTGACGATGTTGAAGGCCGCGCCGGTGGAACGCCCGTATTCCGCGGAGAAGTTCGAGGTCTGAATTTTGACCTCCTGCAGGAAGTCCGGGCTCACGTTGTTGATGACGCTGCCGTTGGCCCCGGCGTCCAGATTGCCCACGCCGTCCACGGTCAGGTTGTTCTGGTTGCTGCGATGGCCGTTGATCACCTGGTTGGTGGCCGAGAGGCTGGTGAGCACGCCGAACTGATCGGGATTGGTCACCACGGCGCCCGGCACCAGCGTCAAGAGTTCGGTATAGGCGCGGCCGTTGAGGGCGAGGCTATCGACTTGTTCCTTATCGATGACGTGCGACACTTCGCCCGAGACTGTGTTAATGGTTTCACTCTGTACCGCTACGACATCAACGGATTGCGTGGTCTCACCGATTTCCAGCTGGAAATCGGCCGTGATGCGACCATCCGCCACCAGTTGAAATCCGCTGCGGCTGCTGCGCTTGAAGCCGGCTGATTCCACATCCACGCGATACGGTCCGATCGGCAGATTCTCGGCGGTGTAAGTGCCGTTGCCATCGGTTGTAAGTGGTCGCAGGGCCTGCGTTTCCATGTTCCGGATGTTGACCTTTGCGCCGGCGACGGCGGCGCCGGAAGGATCCGTCACGGTGCCGGAAATTCTGCCAAAGGTGGTTTGCGCCGCGATTGGGCGCAGTAAGGAAAATGAGAGTAGAAACAGAAAAATGCTACGAGGCATATAGGGTCCCAGTTTTTCTGACGGAGCAATTTCTGGGCCTATTTTAACGCTATCGTCACAAAACCAGCCAGGCCATATCGAGCCATTGGTCCGATACCGCCCGTGACCGAAAGGCGGTCGATGCGCTACTATACTTGAGGGTCCAATCCGCAGGTCGACCTTTTGCTAATTCTTTCCCTTGTTGAACATGCAGCAGACGTGTGTCGAGCCACCAAGCACTGTGGAAATGCTGGACGCGCTGGAAGCCGGAATCGCGGCTTTGCGCGAAAGACACCGGCAGGCCGGAACGCCTGAATCGCCGCGCGCGCCGGCTGTTCCGCGTCCCAATCGCACTCATCCCTTCTCGCGAATCGAGGAACTCTAATCTATGAGCACAGCTACCGTAACTGACAAGAAGATCGCCAACGAAAAGCCCCGCCTCATCCTGACTCACGGAGAGAAAGGCGGCGTCGGCAAGACCACCGTCGCGCGCGTCATCGCCGACTTCCTGAATGCGCGCGACCACGCATTCCGCGCCTTCGACGCCGAAGGCTCGACCGGTCAACTGCTGCGTTTCCATCCCGAAGTGACCGCCGCGGTGGACGTGGAGAACGCCAACACCATCGCGCCCGTGCTGGACTACGTCATGGAAGGAACCGGCAAGCGCCTGGCGCTGGTGGACCTGGGCGCGCGCTCCGGCGAAGACGTGAAAGGCTGGCTGTATCGCGGCGGCGCGCTCGAAGAGGCCGAAGCGGCGCGTCTCGGGATCACGGTGATCTACGTTCTGGGCGGCGCCGTGGATAGCGTGGGCCACTTGAAGGAATGCTTCGGCGCGCTCGGCCGCGACGTGAACTACGTCATCGTCAAGAATTTCGGCGTGGCCGGAAAGTTCGATGTATACGACAACTCCAAGGTTCGCAAGGAACTGCTCGCTATTGGCGCGCGCGAAATCAACTTCCCTGCCCTGGATGGTTCGGTCTATCAATCGGTGGACCGCGCCAGCGTCGGCTTCTCCGCCTTCGCCGACGGTCAGACCGGCAACTTCGGTTTCACCGAAAGGCGCTATTGTCGCACCTGGCTGCGCGAGTGCTTCGCGCAACTGGAAACCGTCGCGAGCGCGCTGCAGTAGGAGAGGCCTCCCGGCCTGTCCCACTAATCGAAGCTAGCAGGCTGGCACCGTAAGAGCATCTCCGCCCACATTGCGGCAAGCCGCAAACTGGTCTTCGTGCATGCGAGAGTTACGGCAGCAAGTGGACAGGCCGGGAGGCCTGTCCCACTGGATCGTCGCGGCATACGAGCAAACAAAAACTCAGTGATACAAAACATGCAGGAGCAGCGCTTGATCGCGGCGCTCCCTCACAGTCGCTTGGCCGCCGCGAGTTTTTTCACGGTGGCCAAGTCCTTCTTCGTCGTGACATCCAGCCGGACTCCCGTGCCTTCGGCGTAGTGCGGAGCTTCATCCAGGATCTTCATCACGCTGGCCGGGAGTTTGGAATCGCGCGCCGCCTGCATCGCCTTTTCGCCGAGTGCGAAGGAGACGCGCAATCCACCCTGGCAGGGCGTGACGTAAACGATCGTCCGTTTGCCTGCCTTCAGCCGCAGCGACCATCCGGCCTTCGCCGAATAGGAGTGCCACTCCTGCAACGGCAGCGCCAGTTCCTTCAGCAACTGGTCCCACAGCGCCCGGGCTTCGCCGAGTTCCGCGGAAAGTTCTTCGTCGGTCGGCGCCTTGGTCCGCCCGATGAACGCGTTCGGAAGCATACTCCAAGAGCCTACCAAGTCAGGCGGATCAGCGATACGGCGTGGTGCGGCAGCGTGAAGCCCAGCGTGAGCTTGCCCTCTTTCGGCTGCCGCCACTCGGGCGACGTCAGCAACTGGAGCTGCCCCGCGGACTCCAGCTTCGCGTACTGTTCCTCAGTCGGCTGCTGCGGCGACCCCATCTGCTTCCAGACCGTGTACGCGTTGCTGTGATCGTCGTCGATGCGATAGTGCTGCACCAGCACCGCACCCGCGTTCTTCGCGATCCCGCTCACTTCCACCTGGACCTTCGCGGGGGTAGCTGCGGTCTCATCGTCGTGATAGTTCCACAGCAGCACCGCGATCTCCCGGTCCGCGCGCGTCGCCATCCCGTCGACATCGGCAGCATCGCGCACACCCGCGCTCAGCATCTTTTCCAGGCCCACACCACCGTCGCTCTCCACCTTCACTCGGTCGCCCTTCATCATCGCCGCCATGCGGAAGAAATTCAGCACCGGCTTGTCGACTCCGTTGGTCGCCAGCGTGCGAAATCCATCGAAGTACGGCTGCCCTTCGAACTCGAAGGCCCAAGTCAGCATTCCCGCCATGTTCGACTTGTACCGGTCGGCGAGCTTGAAGATATTGCTGTACGCCGCCGCAGTGTAACTGGGATACATCAGACCATTGCGATACAGGTTCTGCGGATAGGTGCGCGCCGAGCAGGCCGCGCAGCCCTCGGGATCCGCCTCGCTCAGCACGATCGGCAGCGCGCGATACTGCGGGAATTCGTTGATTACCTCCATGCCGCGCTGCACGTCCACCATCTCCTTAGAGAGCCCCATCTGCACGTGCCCGCCCACCACCTTCGGCTGTCCTTTCGCGTGGTACGTGATGAAATCGAGCGGCGCACCCGTCTTCCCCGTGACGAAATTCGTGCCGCGCGCACAGTGCTCCAGAAACTGTTTGAGGAAGGCCGCCGCCTTCGCCGAGCCCGCCCCCGTGGTCCCCGGACCGCCTACCCGCGCTGTAGGCAGCGCCCGCTTCACCGCGTCCGACGTGTAGTCGTACAGCTTGTTGTACTCCTCCGGCGTGCCGCGCCAGTACGAGATGTCCGGTTCGTTCCAGAGTTCCCAATTCCACTGCTCCACCTCGGCCTTGCCGTAGCGCGCCACCGAATGCAGCACCCACTGCCGCACGAGTTCGGCCCACTTCGCGTAGTCCTTCGGCGGATAGCTCCAGCCCTTGCCGCCATCGCGCGCCGGCCAGTTCACCACATAAGGCTGCGGGTTCGTCGAGAGCGCCTCGGGCATGAAGCCGATCTCCACGAACGGCCGCGCGTGCACCTCGATCAATGTGTCGAAGATACGGTCGACGATCTTCCAGTCGTAGACGGGCTTGCCGCTCGCGTCCTCCGTGTACGCGTTGGTCGAGCCCCACTTCAGCGCGGGGGTTCCATCGCCGGTCACCAGCAGATGATGAACGCGCACCTCCACCGTCGTCGGGCTCAGCGCCGCCAACTCTCCGATCAGTTTTTTCCCGTTCGGCATGTAGGTGTAGTTCGGCTCGTCGTAGCCGAAGTAGGCATACATCGGGCGATACGCGCCTACGGTCGCCGCCGCATCCACGCGGATCGTTACCGGCGTCTGAGCATCCGCCGCGGCGGCCAGCGCCAGCAGGCAAAGTCCAAATTTGCACATCGGGTTTCCTTGAGATGGAATCGCTTACACGATACAGTATCAGAGTAATCGCAAATCATCCGTGGAGGAAGAGTTTTGAAGCTGGAAGGCGTTTATTCCGTCCTGCCGACACCGTTCACAGCGGCCGGCGATCTCGATCTCGATAGCCTGAAGCGCGTGGTGGATCTGTTCATCGGCGCCGGCGTCAACGGGCTCACGGCGCTCGGCGTCACCAGCGAAGTGGCGCGCATGAACGATCGCGAACGCGTGCAGGTGCTGGAGACCGTGGTCAAACACGTGAACGGCCGCGTGCGCGTGGTCGCCGGCGCCACTGCCGACGGCGTTCGCACGTGCATCGATTACACGAAGTTCGCGCGCGACACCGGCGCCGACGCCGTCATGATCAGCCCGCCGCGCTCGCCCAAGCTCAACTCCGACTCCGTGGTCCGCCACTTCGCCGCCGTCGCCGCGCGCGGTCGATATCCCCATCGTCATTCAGGACTACCCGCCGATCTCGGGCTTCGCCATGGAGCCGTGCGCTGCTGGTGCGCATCGCGCGCGAAGTGCCCGCGGCGCAGACCATCAAGCTCGAAGATCCGCCCACGCCGTTCAAGACTTCGCGCATTCGCGAGGCGGCGCAGGGCATGGACATCGGCATCTTCGGCGGACTCGGCGGCGTCTTCCTGCTGGAGGAACTGATGGCCGGAGCCACCGGCGCCATGACCGGTTTCGCCTATCCCGAAATCCTCGTGAAGATCGTCAAGCTGTTTCACTCCGGCGATCTCGATGCCGCTGCCGAAGCCTTCTATCCGTTCGTGCCGCTGATGCGCTTTGAATTCCAGGAAGGTCTGGGCATGGCCATCCGCAAGGAAGTGCTGCGACGACGCGGCGCAATCGCGTGCGCCGACATCCGTCCTCCCGGCGCGAAGCTCGACGCGGCCACTACCGCCGCGCTCGATCGCGTGCTGGCGTGGACCGAAACGCTCAAGGAGTCCGAATGAAGACCACCCTCGCCATCCTCGCGCTCGCCGCCGGCGCGCATGCCCAGGCGCCGGCCGCGCGCATCAAGATCGATACCGATCGCCGTATCGGAGAAGTCAGCCCGCTCGTCTTCGGCAATTTCGCCGAGCACCTGGGCCGCATGATCTATGGCGGAATTTACGAGGAAGGCAGCCCGCTCTCCGACAGGGATGGCTTCCGCACCGACGTAATGGCCGCCGTGAAAAACATGGGCGTCTCGATCCTGCGCTACCCCGGCGGCAACTTCGCCTCCGGCTACAACTGGAAAGACGGCGTCGGCCCGAAAGACCAGCGTCCCGTACGGCCGGAGCTCGCCTGGAACGATATCGAGACCAACCGCTTCGGCACCGACGAGTTCGTCCAGTATTGCCGCCGCATCGGCGCGGAGCCTTTCATCTGCATCAACGCCGGACTGGGCACCATCGACCAGGCCCGCGAATGGGTAGAGTATACCAACGAAGAGCGCCACACTTACTGGGCCGACCAGCGCCGCAAGAACGGCCACGATGCTCCCTGGAAGGTGACTTACTGGGGCCTGGGCAATGAGATTGATGGCCCGTGGCAGCTCGGGCACAAGAACGCCGACGAGTATGCGCGCTTCGCGCTCGAAGCGGCCAAGGCGATGCGCTCCGTCGACCGGAGCATCAAGCTGATCGCCAGCGGCTCCAGTAACTACGGCGCCGGCGCCGATTGGGCCGGCTGGAATCGCACCGTGGTCAACACTCTACGCGACCAAATCGACTACATCTCGCTGCACACGTACATCGGCAACCAGCAGAACGATCTCGAGCGCTTCCTGGGCCAATCGCAGCTCAACATCGAGCGATACATCGATACCACGGCCGCCATCATTCGCGAGGCCCAGGGCGGGCGTCCCAACGCGCGTCCTATCTACATCGCGTACGACGAGTGGAATGTCTGGTACCGCGCACAGAACGATAAGCACCTGGAGGAGGTCTATAACTTCGAGGACGCACTCGCCATGGGCATGTTCTTCAACACCTTCTTCCGCCACGCCGACGTGGTCAAGATGGCCAACCTCGCCCAGATGGTCAATGTGATCGCGCCCATGATGACCAACAAGCAGGGTATGTTCCTCCAGCCCACTTACTTCCCGGTTGCCGAATACAGCAAGCAGCGCGGCAATATCGCGCTTAACACCTTCGTCTCCGCTCCTACTTACACAATGGGCAGCTCCGAGATCCCCTATCTCGATGTCTCCACCACTTATAACGCCGGCACGCGCACCCTATTCGTCAACGTGCTCAACCGCAGCAAGTCCCGGGACATCGCGACCCGCATTGAAAGCCAGGAGGGCGGGCTAGCCAAGTCCGGCGAGATCTGGCAAATGAACCACACCGACCTGAAGGCCACGCACACCTTCGGCGACGATAAGAAGGTGGTCCCCACGGTGAAGGCTCTCACCGCCGGCTTCGAGCGCAACGCCCTGACCTACACCTTCCCCGCGCACTCGCTGACGATTTTGAAATTGAAAGTGGAGTGACATCCTCCAACGAGCCGCAACCGTGAGGGAACCTGAGGGAGCGTTACGGCAGATGACTTGCGGGTAGCGCTCCCTTACGGTCCCTTACGGTCGCGGCTCGTCACAGAACGCAGCGTTTGCCTGCGGCACGCCCGCGTGGAAGTACGCCGAGTTGTCCGTCGCCGCGCGCAGGCTCACCTCGCAGGCCTGCCGCTGCCGACCCAGGGCGTTGCAGCTGGCCGCGATCCCCGCGCGGCACGCACGCTCGAAATAGGCGGTCGCCCGCGCCGGATCGGCGGCTACTCCAAGCCCTGCCTTGTACAACTCGGCAAGGCCGCCGCACCCGCGCGCCCAACCGGCGTCGCACGATTGGCGGAACAGCACAGTGCTCCGCGCATAATCCCGCGCCGAATACCGCAGCGACGCCAGCACGAAGCAACTCTCTCCATCGCCCGCATCGCACGGCCGCAGAAAGACGCTGTCGCCATCTTTCTTCACCAGCGCCACCAGGCTCGGGCACGACCCTGGCGTTTTCAAGTCGCAGGCGCGCGCGAAATTCTTCCCCGCCTCCCCGGCATTTCGCGGGATCGCGAGCCCCGCGTCCAACGCCAGTCCGAGCTGATAGCACGCGGTCCCCGAGCCATGGGCGCACGCCACGTTGGTCGCGCGTATCCACGTCTCGCACCCGCCGCGGCGCCCTTCTTCGCAGGCTCGCCGCCAGAATTCGGAGTGCGACCCGGGATGGCCGCTTCCCACCAGCCCGGCAGACAGAATCCCCGCGAACAGCGCGATCCACACCGCCATGTGCGCCAGGTTCAAACGCCCCGGACTCCACCCATCCAGCGCACCGCCGAGCCGTTCCTCGATCCGCAGGCTGACCCGGTCCAGCCAGCGGGCCGTCAGATTCATCGGCGGCACGCAGAGCAGCTTGTCGTAAAACGTCGGCATCCCGAGCCAGCCCAGAGCTGCATACAAGAGGAAGACAGCCGACCCGTACATCGCTCCGAAGATCGCCTTGCCGATGTTCCGGCGTGGCGACGTCGCCGGATCCGTGATCAGCAGGTGCAGGCCCAGGAAGACCGCGATCGGGATCGTCGCGTCCACGAAATAATACACGCCCGTCACCGCCGAGTATGCCAGGTTCAGCGCCACGAGGGCTGCCGCCGCGGAGAGCGTCACCAGCGTCACGCGGAACAGCGATTGCACCACCATCCCGGTCGCGAAGATCCAAAGGTACATGTACGGCGGCCGACCCAGGCTGATCGACACCTCCTCTGCCCACGAGATGTGCGTGCTGCCGGTGGCCAGCAGTCCCACTGAAAAGACGGCCAGCGCAATCGCCGACGGATTGAAAATATGCGTGCGCTCCCCGTCGCGCTCCCACTTCACGTACTCCTTAAAGAGCACGGCCGTGGCGATCATGAGGAACTGCAGATAGAACCAGTCGTCGCGAAACCACAGGAAGAGGTTGGCGCTGAGGACGATCGGAAACGGCCCGAATCCCAGGATAAACGTATCGCGCCGCCACCAGCAGACCAGCATATCGAGCGCATAGAAGAAGATGATTTGCGCCGCGATCAGGGGAGCGTAGTGATAGACCTCGCGCCAATACCAGCCCCAGTAAACGTAAATGCTGGTGTGCATCGCGAGCTGCACATAGTGCACCTTTTTGGGCGCCACTTCGATATGCAACACGCGACCCGCGCGCAACGCCCGGTAGTACACCGCCAGTGCGAACACCACCAGCGCGCCACACGCGCCCCACACCGACCCCGCCAGGCGCGCATTCTCCCGCACCCAGGGAATGAGTCCGAAGGCCGCCAGCGCCGCGGTCAATCCAAGCGCAAGCCCGAGGGTCGCGACTCGCTGCTTCGCCGCCTTTTCCGCTTTCGGGGCCGCCGCCAGCGTCATCAGAAGGTAAAGCGCAGCGAGCCCTGCATAATGCGCGGAGCGCGGGTGGAACTCACCTGCCCGAACAGCGCGTTGGTCTGCGCGCCGGTGGTCAGGTCCCACTTAGGCGAAACGTTGATGCCCGAGTATTGCGTGTGGTTGAAGGCGTTATAGGCCTCCCAGCGCAGTACGAAAGCGCGCTTCTCGCCCTTCACCGGGAAGCGCTTGGAGAGCGAGAGGTCCTCGTTGTTGACGCCCGGATTGCGTACGCTGTTCTTGGACGCGTTGCCCGGGTCGCCCTTGCCGGGAGGCGCGAACGCCGCAGTGTTGAACCACTGGTAGAACGTGGATCCGGTCGAGTTCGGATTGCCCACCACGTTGACCCGCTGTCCGTCTCCGCCGCCGGTCAGATCCGTGCCCTGCACGGTGCTCAGCCCGATCGTTGCCGGAGTGCCGCTCACCCACTGCGCGATCCCAGCAAGCGTCCAATCGTCGAACACCCACTTCACGACCTTGTTGTTATTCAGCATCCGGCTCGCCTTCGGAAGGTTATAAGTCAGATTCAGTACGGCGTTGTGGGTTTGATCCGATCCGTCGAACCCATAACTCCACGTCCGCAGCGGGCGGTAGATCGGAATCCCGGTGTAGTCCATGAACTTGGAGAACGTATAGCTGAACCCGAACTGCAGCCCGTTGGAAAAGCGCCGGTTGATGCTGAGCAGCAGCGCGTGGTAGTTCGAGTTATACGCGTTGTCGGTCCACGAAACATTGTTATATCCGGGATACGGGCGGAAGAAATTGTCCGTCACGCCTCCGGTGTACTGCGGCAGAAAGTGAGTCCCGTAGGGAACTGTATTGATCGCCAGCGTCTGCGGGATGTGCTGCCCCAGCGTGCCCACGTAGGACACGTCCAGCAGGATGGAGTGCCCCATATCCTGCTGCACCCCCAACGTCATGTTGTAGTTGTCGGGAGTTTTGTTGTTGACGTTGAAGCCCTGCGTGTTGCTCGGCGACAGCACGCCGCCGGTTTGCAGGAATGTCCGCATGTCGCCGTAGTAAGTGATCGGAGTCAGGATCGCGGGCGGGTTGTTGACCATGTTGCTCCACTTACTTAACCGCGGATTATACAGAATCGCTCCACCGCCGCGAATAGCGGTCCTCCCGTTGCCGAACACATCCCACGCGAACCCGAGGCGAGGTCCCCAAAGCACGCCCGGTTGGTTGACGAAGCCTGTGGGTACGTTCTTGTCCACTCCGTACGTCACGCCGCCCGGCGCCGGATTCCCCACGCCGGGGACAAATAGCCCTACATAGGCGCCCGGCAAAAGCTCGCCGGTTATCGGATTCTGCGCATACTTCACGCCGCCCTGCGTCACTGGAGCATAAAGCGGCGGCGACTGGCCGGGAACATACAGGTTCCGCATGAAGACGGATTGCTGGCCGGGATTGTTCGGGTGCATCTCTCCCGCCCAGGTCCAGCGCACGCCGTAGTCGATCGTGAGCCGCTTGCTCACCTTCCAGCTATCCTGCGCGAACCACTCCAGCAGCGTCTGACGCATGTTGGCGCCGTAGCGGATATTGGATTCGGTGTAGCTGTTGAACACACCTAATGCCGCGTTGGAGAAGGCATAGTTGGAATCCAGCGGATTCAACGTGTTCTTGCCGAAATCGAAGGTGCCCGAGAAAATACTCTGCTCACCTTCGTACTCGCGGATGCGGTAAACGTCGAAGCCGAACTTGATGTTGTGCGACCCCCTGGTGACCAGCACGCTATCGCTCAGGTTGAACGTGAAATCGGTCCCGCCCGTCAACAGGCGATTGTCGTAGCTCACATTCGGAGCATTGGGCACGCCGCCGAACGAATAACGCGGGATGAATCCCGAGGCATTTGCGTTCGGATACCATTGCCCCAGGTTGTAGCCGATCTGCGAGCGCAGCACTTTGTTGATTTCGTTGTCACCGTAAGGATGCCAGGCCTCGCGATTATGCCGGATCCCGGCATTGAATTCCATGATCACGCTGGGGCTGAAGATGTGCGTGTCGCCCGTCGCCAGTCCGTCTTCCGTGAAGCAGTAGCATTGCGCAAAGAAGCCCACCGGGCTCGCGCCGCCGGCCACCGCGTAGCCTTCCTGCTGCGCGATCCACGTCTTGCCGCGAACGAAGATGCGGTCCTTGTCGCTCGGCACAAAATCCAGCCGCAGGAGCTGGCTGCGTTTGGGATCCTTCTGAATTTCCTGAATCTGAAAGTTGTAATTGCCGCCGCTGATCGCCCGGTTGAAGAAGTTGGGCTGCGGCAGAATGTTCATCAGCGCCTGCCCGTTCGGATTCAACCGGCTCTTCGGAATCACATTGCCCGGAAACTGCACTCCGTTGAGCGTATCGGTGATTGGAATCACCTTGCCGCTGACGTCGAGCGTCTGCGAGAAGTCGCCCTGCCGCTCCAACGCCGTAGGCATGGTGTACGAATTTAGCGCCCCGGGAGTGGAGATCAACGCCTGCTCCAGGTTGTAAAACGCGAACATCTTGGTCTTGCCTTGGTTCCAGTGTCCCGGGATGTACACCGGGCCGCCCAACGACCCGCCGAACGTGTTGTAGCGGTATCGCGGCCTGCGCACGGCATTGCGATTGTTGAAAAAATCGTTGGCGTTGAGCGCGTCATTGCGAATGTACTCGTAGGCGCTGCCGTGATACTCCCTCGTTCCCCCACGCGTCACCACCTGAACGATCGGCCCGCCGTTGCCGGCGTATTCCGCCTGGTAACTGTTCACCAGCACCTTCACCTCGCCAATCGCATCGAGCGTAGTCACGCTCGAAAAGATGTTCGGCGTGCCCTGGTCATTGCTGACCACGCCATCCACGGCAAGAATGTTGGTCCCCGAAAAGGTGCCCGCGATGTTCGGTGTGCCGGTGCCGTAACTGCCGCCCGTCGAGTCCTGGTCGGCCTGATACTGCACGCCGGGAATCGTGCGCAGCATCGACACCACCTCGCGGCCCTTCGCAGTGAGATTTTGCAATTGTGTCGTGGTCAGTTCAGCAGAGTGTTCCGAACTGCTCGTCTGGACTTGCGCACTCTCCCCCGTCACGCTGATCGTCTCCGTGACATCGCCGACCTGCAGCGTGACGTCGCCGAGCGCCACGTGCTCATTGGCACTGACCGGGATGCCATTGCGCGAGTATGCCTTGAAGCCCTTTTGCTCGACTCTCAGGTTATAGGTATCGGGCTGAACCGCCTGCAGGGTAAACACGCCGACGTCGTTAGCCGCGGCGGTTCGCACTCCGGAAGTGCTGATGCTCGTCAGCGTGATCTTGGCGTTGGGAACGCCTTGACCGCTGGCGTCCATCACGTTTCCCGTGATGGATCCGGTCACCGTCATCTGAGCCGGCAACACCAGGCATGATATCAGGCCAGCGAAAATAAACTGGCCAAAACGGCGCACGGCTCTCTTCATCATGGAAGCTCCCCTCAGCGAAATACGCCCCTGACACCTTCCCCATGAAGGTGTTACGCCGAAATATATACTCGGGGGAGTCGCTTGTCAAGCAAAATCGTTACCGCTAAACCTCAAGTCACTGCGGTTTTTTCGGACCATTGAAAGAACGCTCCACGGTGTCGTTTACGTACGTCGAGACACCATGGTCGCGCCACAACCAGCGCATCATCTCCGGGAAAACCGCGCGCAGCATCTTCTGCCCGTGGCGCTGAATTCCCCACGCATAATTCACGTCGTAACCCTTCTCCGTCAGCGCCTGCTGCATCCTCACATTCTGGAAAAACCAGTCGCGTGTCATGTCGTACGTGCCATCCGCCCGCACCCCGCGATTGTCGTTGCGCCCGTCAACCAGGAACACGCGCAGCGGCTTCTTCTCGCTCCTGCGAATGATGTCCGGATACGCGTGCCCGCCGCGGATATTGGTGAAACTGCCCACGTTGCTCAACACCTTCCGGAACTGGTCCGGCCGCTCCCATGCCACCGTGAACGCCGCAATCGCGCCCGAGCTCGACCCGCCGATCCCGTGCCGCTCCGGGCTGCTCGAGATGTTGTAGCCCGCGTACAGCACGGGCATCAATTCGTCGACGATCACGCGCGCGTATTTATCGTCCAGCGTGTTGTATTCCGTTGGCCGGTTCGTGTCCCGATCGCCCCAGTTCGCCGGCGTGGGCTCCGGCTGATCCGGACGCCTGCCCGGATTGATGAACACCGCGATCATCACCGGCAGTTCCCGCCGGTAAATCAGGTTGTCCATCACCACCTGCGCCCGAATGTCCCCCTCCGGCGCCATGAAGGCCTGTCCGTCGTTGTAGATCATCAGACTCGCCGGCACCGTTGGCTTGTATTGCGCCGGAACATAAATCCAGTAGGTGTGCTGCGTCCCCGGATACGCCGTGCTCGGCAGTGTGAACGGCCCTTTGATCTCGCCCTTCGGCACCCCCTCCTGCACCAGCGAGTCCGGCGATAGCTGGTAATACTGCTCCGTATTCGGCTCCGACGGGCGCGCCCCTTGGGCCATCGCCTGCATCACCAGCAATGCCGTCAATCCCGCGATTCTGAGTGTCATAAGCGTCGGCAGCCAAAATATCACAGAACCGTGCTAAATTGATTCCCAGCGCGTCGGGCGCTTCCAGTCCGCGGGAAAGGGCCGAGCCCACCGAACTCTCCGGTATCATATGCCTCGATCTTCTTTCTGCCCGTCGTGCGGACGCGGGCCTGATGAAAGGAGATCTCATGACCCGTCCGTCTCTCGAACAACTCCAAAAACAAGCCAAGGAGCTGCTCCGCCAACATCGCGCCCAGGATCCCGCCGCGCTTGCCCGGCTCCCTCTTCCCTCCCCCAAGCTCGCCGACGCGCAGTTCGCCATCGCACGCGAAGCCGGTTTTCCCACGTGGGCCGCACTCAAACGTCACGTCGAATCCCAGCACCCGTCGGGCCTGGAGCAATTCGACCGGCTCGCGGTGAGCGTCGCCGATGCGTATGCGGCCGGCGACGCGGAGGCCATCCGCCAGGTCAATTTCAACTACGGAACCGCCTTCGTCCACGAACGCGACACCGCCGCCATGCAGCAGCGCCTGACCGCATGGTACGCCTCCAAATCCCGAACTTCGGAGCTCGCACTCGCGGACGGCCGGCACATCGTCGCTCACGCCTACGGCTTCGAATCCTGGACCGCCTTCGTCGAAAGCGTCTCCCAACCGCCGCGCGATCCGCGCTCGGCGCCGGTCTTCCTCAGTTCCACCCCGCCCTTCTACCAGATCGATTGGCGCGATAACCGGGTTACCGTGCGCGGCCCCCAATCCCCCGGCGATTGGGAAATCATCTGCGGCATCATGCGCGAGCACCGCATCGCCAAACTCACCGCCGGCCGCATGATCGACGCCGCCATGAAGCCGCTCTCACGGCTCGATCACGTCACCCATCTCCAACTCGGCGGCAATGCGCTCACCGACACCGGCGCCCGCCGCCTTGCCCGCATGACCCAGCTCGAGGACCTCGAATTCGGCGGCTGGACCAGCCCGCTCACCGACCGCGCCCTGGAACCGCTCCGCCACCTCACCGCCCTGAAGCACTTCAAATCCACCTGGTCGCAACATATCTCTGACGCGGGTCTCGCCAACCTCGCCTTTTGCCCCAACCTAGAAAAAGTCAACCTGTTGGGCACTCCCGCCGGTGATGGCACGCTCCAGGCGCTCGCCGGCAAGCCTCACCTCCGGCGCCTCCACACCGGACGCGGGGTCACCGATGCCGGCCTCCGCCTGCTCCACCAGTTTCCTGTCTTCGCCTCCTGGCACGGCGGCGAAGAGAAATACGAATTGATGAGCTTCGAGGTCGATCCCAACTTCCTCCTCCTCGACGGCCCCTTCACGGACGCCGGACTTGTCTCGCTCGCCGGCCTCGACGGTCTTTTCGGCCTCAGCTTCTTCTGGCATTGCCCCGCCTTCACCTCCGCCGGCCTGGAAGCGCTCCGCCACCTTCCGAAGCTCACCTTCCTCGGTTGTCAGGACCAGCACTGCGACGACGAAGCCATGCGCCACATCGCCGCTATCCCTGACCTCCGCATGCTGATGGGACAGGGCGCCGTCGCCACCGACGCCGGCTTCACCGCGCTTGGCCGCTCCCCAACCATCGAGTACATTTGGGGCCGCGAGTGTCCCAACCTCACCGGCCCGGGTTTCGCCGCGCTCGCCGCCATGCCCGCACTGCGCGGCCTCGCCGTCAGTTGCAAGAATGTCGACGATGCCGCACTCGCCGCGCTGCCCCATTCGGCGACCCTCCGCCAGCTCATGCCGATGGACGTTGCCGACGCCGGCTTCCGCCACATCGGCCGCTGCGAAAATCTGGAAAACCTCTGGTGCATGTACTGCCGCGACACCGGCGACGCAGCCACCGAACACCTCGCCGGCCTCACCCGCCTCAAGTCGTACTACGCCGGCATGACCCGCATCACCGATCGCAGCCTCGATATCCTCTCCAATCTTTCCGCACTCGAACGCCTCGAGTTCTGGCAATGCGCCGCCCTTACCGACTCCGGTCTCGCCCATCTGGCCCGCCTTCCGCGCCTGCGGGAACTCACCCTCGATGGCCTCCCCGCGGTCACCCGCGCCGCCCCGGCCCTCTTCCCGCCGCACGTCCGCGTCACCTACTCGCCATAAAGCACTGCGCTAAAATCGCAGCCGTGGTCAAGGTTGCAATCGCCGCGGCGCTGTTATCCGCTGCTGCCCATAGCGCTCCGTTTGCAGAGGTGCCTGCGAACGACGCCGAACACAACACGCGGAGAAAGCAGGAATTCACGCAATTCAACCCGCGCTTTGAGTCCTTAAAGGCCGACCGCGTGAAGCGACTGCGGGCGCTCGGCGCCGAGGTTGCGAGGCGTGAGGCGGACCGGCAGAGCACGGCCTGCTCGCACCAGATACTGTGGGAGCTCAAACTGCTGGTCGGCATGACCGCCGACTTCCACGCCATCGATGCAAGAATTCGCGACTTGGAAGCTAGTCTGGCGCATCCGGAACGTGAGAGCACTGCCGAAATCCAAAGCACCGAAGACGGCAGTTTTGGCAACTGTTTTGAGTCCTGGCCTCTCAAGCTGATGGCGTCGTACGATCATTGGGACGACGCCGCGGCGCTCCCGTTCCGTTTTCTGGACCGCGTCAATTCCCCGGAAAAACTGACTGGTTATCTGACCTCCCTGGCGACGTCCGACCTTGCGAAAACCGGGGTCGACCAAACCTATGACCTGAATGAGTGCTTGTCCGACCTGATGCGGCTGATTCTTCGCGATCGGCCCAAGGGCTACCCATGGCATCCGCGATTGAAAGAAACCATGCTCGACCTGCTGATGAATCGCTTCCGCAATCGGGACACCGGCTGGTGGGGAGAACGCTATGTTCGGGATGGCGGAGTGAAGTTCGTGGATGATCTCAGCATGACCTTCCATACGGTGAGCTACCTCGAAGGTAAGGTGCCGGATTGGCCGAAGATCATCGAAACCACGTTCGCGTTGAAGGAGGCGGACTTCCCCGTCGGATGGCTCTACAACGGCGCCTACTGGAACCACAACAACATGGATGTCGCGGTTCTGTTTCGCTACGGTTGGCCTCATGCGGACGCGAAACAACGGAAAGCCATGCAAGGCGAACTCGAGAAGATGTTGAATTGGTGCCTGACGGAATCGCTCCAGCCGGACGGATCCTTTCTGGCGATCCTTCCCGACGCATCGCTTGAGGAGGCAAATTACTTCGGCGCGGTGTTTTTGGCCCGGATCGGTTACTTCGACCGGGGCCGCCGGTTCTGGACGAATGCTGATTTCGACGGTGCTGACGCCATCCGGCGGCGGATCCTCGACAACGTCAACAAACACATCAAGACGGGCGGCGCGGGCGGCCACTACTACAAGTCGATTCTCGAAGAACTTCAATAGCAATGTTTTGCTCGACGCCATCGTCTCCGCCACGTCAGAACAATCCGAAGGCTCCGATGGCGCTCCAGGATGCATCCGCCTGCACGCCGCGGAGTATCGCATCGATCCGCACAATATCGGCATACTTGGATGCTCAGCTCGCGTGGAATATCCGGCCGCCCGGAACCCGTCCGGCCAAGCGGATCAAGGGATACGGCGAGTACCGTTACTGATTGTTCCCAGAGCATCTTGGCATGCCGCGCATATCGATGTTGAACAAGGGGTGTAGGTTCCGCGTAGGTCCCCTGTCTCGCATGCAGTTTTAACGATTTCGTAATCGAGCTGTTACATGACCCCGCTAGCCTGAGTAGACCCACTGGGAGAACTCTTGTTTGGAGGGAAGCAGCATGCAACAAATGAGCCGGATTTGCGCCGTTTTTCTTCTTGGAGGTTTCGGCGTGTTTGCGCAGCAGTCGGGAACGATTACAGGCGTGGTTGCCGACGTTACGGGGAAGAGCATTCCCAACGCGGTGGTAACCGTCCGTAACGAAGCCGGCGGCGCGCCGAAGATGGCGGCGACGGATTCAGAAGGAAAGTACTCGATCAAGGACCTGACGGAGGGCTCCTACCAGGTGGAAGCCGCCGCACCCAGTTTCGCCCTCAGCCGCCGCAACGGGGTTAAGATCACCGCGGCTGGAGCCGCGAATGTGAACATGTCGCTCAACGTGAGCGAATTGGCCCAGAGCATCACGGTAGAAGGTTCGGTCTCCATGGCGGCCGAGGCGGCGCCGATGCAAAGCACGCTCGAGGCGCGTTCGGCGAAAACAGAGATCAGCCCGGAATACATTCAGAACTACGCGTCGCCCGTGGCGGATTTCAGCGAGTTGCTAAACAACGCGCCGGGTACGTTCAGCGTCAATCCAAACGGAGTCGGTCTGGGCGATAGCAAGACCTACTTCCGCGGGTTCAAGGACGGGCAGTATACGATGCAGGCGGACGGCATCCCGTTCAACGACACCAACGACCCGACGCACCACTCCTGGGCATTCTTCCCGAGCCAGTTTATCGCGGGCGTGGACTTCGACCGCAGCCCCGGCTCCGCCTCCGCGGTAGGTCCGACCAACTACGGCGGAACCGTCAACCTGTTGTCGCGCAGCGTGGCATTACAGCCCGACTTTCGCCTGACCGCATCCTACGGTTCGTTCAATACCCGCATGCTGGCATTCGATGCCGATTCGGGCCAGTTCGGCAAGAACAAGAATCACTCGCTCACCATCAACATCCACCAGATGCTCTCGGACGGATACCAGACCTACAACTACCAGAAGCGCGTGGCCGGATTCATCAAGTATCAATACCGGCTGAACGACCGCACCACGTTCACGCTCTTCTCGGGCCTGGTGGATCTGTGGACCAACACACCGAATCTGAAAGGGCCGTCGCGTGCGCAAATCGCGCAGTTCGGCGACAACTACCTGCTGAGTGGCGATCCCTCGCAGCCCAATTACTATGGGTACAACTTCTATCACGTGCAGACGGATTTCAACTATATCGGCGTCAACTCCGATCTAGGCCACGGATGGAAGCTGGAAAACAAAGTCTACACGTATCGCTACTGGAACAAGCAGTACTACAACAACCCCTCGATCCAGGCAAACGGCTTCTTCCTGCCGGGCGCGCAATCGATCACCGCGACCAGCGCCGTCGACAAATTGAACGGCTATCGCAAGGTGGGAGACATTCTCTCCGTGAGCCACGAGACGGCGCGCGGCACCCTGCGCACCGGCGTCTGGTATGAATGGGCGTACACGGATCGCTACCAAATCCCCTCCGACCCGCGCACCGGGCTGGATACGCTCCTCTCGAATTTCCACGAACACTTCATAACCTCCACATGGCAGCCGTTTGTCGAGTACGAATACCGCGTAACGCGAGACATCAGCTTCACGGCCGGCTTGAAGCTCGCCTACTACCGGATGGATCTGAAGCAGTTCGCCGACAACGGCAAGACGGTGGGTAATCTCGGCGGGGCTCCGTTCACCGAACACTCGGCGCCGTACCATGCGTGGAATCCCTCGGCTGACCTGCGCTATAAGATCAAGCCGAACTGGACCATGTACGCGCAATTCTCTGAAGGCAACGCCATCCCGCCGAGCAGCGTTTTCGACACCAAGGGCGCGCTGGTGGCGGTGACTCCGAAACCGACTGCGGTGAAGACCTACCAGGTCGGGTCGGTGGTGAAGTTCAACCGGTTCACCTTAGACGCGGACGCATATTACAGCCACTTCCAGAATCCATACTCCTCCTTCCTCGACGCCGCCGGCGAGGCTTTCTTCTACCAGACCGGCCCATCGAATACCAAGGGCGTGGAAGTGGAAGGCAACGTCACGCTGGTTCGAGGTCTCAGCCTGTACCTCAACGCCACCGCTGGTTCGGCAAAGTATCAGGGTGGCGCGAAGTATGCGAATGGCGGCCTGTGGATTCAGAATACCCCGAGCAACACCGAAGGCGCCGGCCTGACTTATGCGATGAGGGGCTGGTCGGTGGGTATGTTCAACAAGCGAGTCGGCCGGATGTTCAATGACAACGGCACAGTCAACCAGGCATATACCATCGATCCCTTCAACGTGACCAACCTGTTCATCAATTACACGTTCCGGGGCGATTCGTACCTGCGAGGTACGAAGGTCCGGTTCGGTATCAACAATCTGCTCGATCAGCACAACATTGTCGGCATCAACGGTTTTTCGACTAAGAGTAACGCCCCCTCACCGGGCGACACTCTGACGCTTCTGCCGGCGCGCAGCATCTCGCTCACGGTGACGTTCGGCTACGCCCCGAGTTGGTAAACCTGACCTGGCCGGCAGACCAGCAGGGTCGCCGGCCAGGTTTCCTACGTAAGCTTGTGTCTTGATTAGCAACCGCTCCCTGACGGTTGCGGCTCGGTTACGTCAGCAAGCGGTTGCTAATTCGCCTTTCATCTCAGAGCGCCATTAGAATCCCAACCGCAGTTGTACATCGATCTTACGGTTGTAAGTCCCGCCCCCGCCCGGACCCATCGTAACGAACCCGCCGGCCAGGCTCCGGTACTGCCCGAAGAAGGGCGACCCCAGGTCTCCGCTCGGCGCCGCGAAATTCACATGATTCAAAATGTTCGAGGCATTCAGCCCGAGCGTGATCGTATACCGCCGGCTCGGCGCCTGTGTCGCTCCCGCCGATCCCATCATTCCCGGAGGAGGAGCCGTCATCATGCCGCCGCCCGGAGGCGGACCACCGCCGCCAGGTCCTCGCATACCACCACCGCCGCCCATCCCGCCGCCAGGACCGCCCATCATCATGCCGCCCATGCCGGAGGGCGCCTCGCCCTTTCCGCCGATCGTCCACGAGCGGTTCAATCGCACCGACATGTTGAACGCACCCGGACCGCGCGCGTAATTCCGGCTGATAGCCGTCCCCGCCGCAGGAGCCAGGTTGAAGCAGCCGAATGCGGCCGAATAGTAATAATCCCGGCCCACGCACTGCGCCGCGCCCAACGGCGAAAGCGACGGACGCTCCATTGTGATGCTGTCGCCATTCGTATCCCGGCCGGTCGTGATGTTGTAGGGCGCCCCGCTCGATGCCGTAATGAACGGGCTCATCGACACTTTAAACGGCAGCGGAATGCTGGTGCCGATCACCATCCGGTGCCGCACATCGGCGAACGACGAGGGGCCCCATTCCGCGCGCAGGTTGTACGGATCCGCCGCCTGCCCTTCCGCGTCGGTCTTGCCGTAGGAAAGCGAATAGAATCCGAATACGAAGAGCTTCTTGTAATTCACGCTCGGCGTCACCTGGATCTGGTTGGTGCGCGAGAAACCCGTGGTCTCGGTGAGGTACCGCAGCTGCGAATCTCCGTACGGGTACAGGCCGTTGATCGGCGCGTTGATGTCGCGCGAGCGCGAAAGGTGCACGCCCCGGCCGTTCAGGTAGACCGTGCTGATGCGGACGTACTTATTGATCTGCCGGTCCACCCCGATGCTGGTCTGGTAGTTGCGCGGCGCCTGGATCGCAGCGTCCTTATATTGTAAATTCTGCGGCTGCTTCGACGCGGCCAACACGCTCAACGAAGGAATCAGCGGGTAGAAACTCGGGTTCATCAGGAAGTACGATTGCTGCGTCACACCGTCATACCGCAGCGCGTTGAGCGTTACGTTATCACTGACGCGATCGAAGAAAATCCCGAAGCCGCCGCGCAGCACCGTCTTCGCCGCCTGTGTCCCCTTCGCGTCCATTCCCCAAGCGAAGCTCATGCGCGGCGAAAAGTCCTTGTGGTCGCCGATATTGCTCTGGGTTTCGTACCGCAGCCCGTAGCTGAAGGTCAGGTTCGGACGCGCCCGCCAGTCGTCGTTGATGAACAATCCCGCGTCGAACTGGCTCACCGACGTAGTCGGCGTGCCGGCACTCAGGCTGAACTGCGAAGCGCCGCCGCCCAGCAGCCGGATCTGCGCATCGGTCATCCCTTCATTCTGAAAGATCAGCGTCCTTCGGTAAACCTCCAGAGCGCTCAGTTGCACCGGGTCTCCCGCAATCGGATTGTTGTTGGCGTCCAACCCAGGCCCCGACCCCGCCAGGAAGGAGTAGCTGCCGCCGAAATTATTCACGCTGGTCGAATCCAGGTACGCTTCCCGGATTCGTCCGCCCCACTTGATCGTGTGCGTCTTTCGAGTCCAGGTCGAAGTATTCGAGAACTCCAGGTTGTTCTGCCCCGTCCCCGAATTGCCCACCTGCGCGCCGCCGCCGCTAAACGCGCCCGCTACCGTAATCGCGGGCACCGTGTTGTTGCCGAAGCTCAGCGAGTCCGAATGCATGTACTGGAAACGCGATTCGTTGATGAAGCGCGGGCTCACCACCGCGGTCTCCGTCAACTGCAAAGTCTTCTCGGTGTTGCGCTGATCGTAAGCCCTGGAGTTCAGGTTGAAGCTTCCGATGCCCTGGTTGTCGAAGCTCATCCGGTTGTACTGGAACCGCGCCACCAGCGTATTGCTGGGGTTGATCGCGTAATCGAGGCGCGGGCTGATGCCGATCATGCTCTGCGGAGTGAGAATACTCTGGTTCACGCTCTGCGGTTGGAAGTTCGCATCGAGAGTGGTCGCCAGAATGAACGCATTGTCCTGCGTGGAACGCCGCATCACATCGAGGCCGAAGCTCGCCTTCTGTTTCTTGATCGGTCCCGTCAGGTTGACTCCGAACATGTTCTGCTTGTACGGCGGGCGCTGGGAAGAAGTCAGCAGCGGGTTCCGCGAGTTCAGAAATTCCTTGTTGTACTGGCCGAAAACATTGCCGTGAATCAGGTCCGTGCCCGGCCGCGTGAAGATCTCGATGCGCCCGAAACCGGGCCGCTCGTACTCCGGCGAAAAGGGATTCGAGTTGATGCGAACCTCCCGGATCGACGACTTGTTCGGCAGGTTGCCGCCCGTGAAGCCATCGATATAAATCTGCCCGCCGTTGGGCCCCGCGCCCGGACCGGCCATCGCCTGCAGCTGCTGCTGCAACTCATCGGGATCGTCGGAGAGCGTTGTCAGTTCCTTCTCGCCGAGCACCAGCGCACTGCCGTTCGCCGTGGGATCGGCCGATACCGTGTTGGCCTCATCATCCACGTTCAGCACCTGCGTGTCGGATTGGATCACCAACTGCGCGTCCAGCACCATCGGACCCACGATCTCGAAGTTCTGCTTCGAACTCACCGTGAAGCCCTTGGCGATCACCCGCACCGTGTACTTGCCGGCCTTCAGGTTGGTGAAGTTGTACAGTCCGTCGACGCCCGTGGTCTGCCGCTGTTCGCCGCCGGGGCCGCGCAATTGCACCAGCGCGCCGGGCACCAGCGCCCCCGAAGGGTCGGTCACAGTGCCGTGCAGCGCGGGTCCGGAGGGAGTTTGCGCCACCACGGCGGGAGCCATAAGGCACAGGCACAACAAGAGCGCGCAAAGAGAGTAGATGGTTTTCATAATCGGTTCCAGTTGTCGTTATTGGTTGAACTACAGTGGTTGAACTACGCCTACGGCATGATGCCGCCGAGGCCCATGCCGCCCAATGCGTCCATGCCCCCGCCGCCCATCATTCCGCCCATGCCTCCGCCGCCGCCCATTCCGCCGCTACGGCCGGCGCCGCCGCCGGATTGCGCGGACACCATCTGCAGCAGGAAATCCGCGTTGGCCAACATCATGATCGCCGTCACCTGGTCGCTCTTCGCGCCCTTGGTGCTCGAGACCACCACCGTTTCGCCGGGCTTCAGGTCTTCCAATTTCGTCTGCGGCATGCGCTCCAGCATGGCGTTGATGTCCATGCCGCCCATTCCGCCGCGCCCGGGCATTCCGCCGCGAGCCATTCCGGCCGGGGGCGCGCCGCCTGCCGCTGGGCCGCCGCGGCCCATGCCGCCCATCATCGCGCTCATGTCCGGCATCTTCTTCATCTGCGAATCCGCCGTGAACTTAATGGTCAGCGGCTTATTGTTCGAGAGATCTTTCACCGTGACTTCGCGGGTTTCCGCGTTGATCGCTGTGATCGAACCGGCCTTGGTGACGAAGGTTCCGAACACCACATCATCGGCCGTCACTTTCAGCCCATCCTCGCTCTTCTGGCCGCGTGCGCGCACCTGGTCGCCGACGCCGATCTCGCCGAGTTTGCTGTTCCGCGCGTCGGCGAACTTTACCGAATCCGGCGCGTATCGCTTGTACGCCGTCTTCCCGGTGACCGTCACCACCGCCTGCTGTTCCCCGCCCATGGTGCGGATCTTCAACGTGATATCGTTGCCGCTCTTCGATGCCACCACGCCGGAGACGCCGCGCCTGGCCCAGTCGGCCTTATCTGCCGCGTTCTTCTTTTCGATGTCCGTCGCCGCCATCACGATGATGCGCCGCAGGTTGCTCGTGCCCGGTTCCGGAGTGGCCAGCACCCGGTCGCCCAGCGCGACTTCGGTGACCTTGATCGGCTGCGCCTGCTTCAAATCCGTCACGCCGGGCGCGACGCGTTGCGCCATGGTGTCGGCCGTGACCTTGAATGCCACCGGCGCGCCGGAATCCGGCTTGATTTCGATTTCCGTGCTCTCCGTTTTGAAGGCGCTGACCGTGCCCACCATGCTTCGGGTAGGCGTCTGCGCCGGAGCCATCGGGCTCCACAATAAGGCTGCCGCGCATGCGGCGATCCAGTTCCGTTTCATCATATCCAGTAGACCGCAAACCACCCCGGCACCATCCTTAAGTTTTGTAAAAGGCCCCCCGCAAGCGTGTGCGAAGGCCCCGATTGCGTTACAACTAAAGCAGAAGAAGTGAGTACAACCGACACCAACGCGACGCGGCGCTCCATCCTCTTAGTAGAGGACGATACCGAGCTCACGTCGTTAATGACCGATTATTTCGCGCAGCACGGTTTTCAAGTCGAGGCCGCGCACGACGGGCGCACGGGCCTGGCGCGAGCTATGGAAGGCACGTTCGATCTGATCATCCTCGACGTGATGCTTCCAGTGCTCGACGGATTCGAAGTTTTGCGCCAGCTTCGCAAACGCAGCGCCACTCCCGTCATCATGCTCACCGCGCGCATCAGCCAGAGCGACCGCGTCGCCGGTCTCAACTCCGGCGCCGACGATTACCTGCCCAAGCCCTTCGGACCAGAGGAACTGCTGGCGCGCATCCGCGCCGTCCTCCGCCGCACCGGACACACCGATGCCGCGCCGCCGCAGATTGTGGAATCGGCGGGCCTGCGCATCGACCCCGCGACGCGCGCAGTGTGGGACCATGGCGAGGCCATCGAAATCACCTCCATCGAGTTCGACATCCTCGAAATTCTGGTCCGCTCCGCCGGCCGCACCGTGACCCGCGACGAACTCACGGCGGTGCTGTATCAGCGGCCCGCGACGCCCTATGAGCGCTCGCTCGATGTCCACATCAGCCACTTGCGCAAGAAGCTGGAGCGCGACGATCGCTCCGTGATCCGCACCATCCGCGGCGTCGGGTACCAGTTCATGGCGGGTGAGCGATGAAGGTCTATACCAAAGTCCTTCTCTGGTGCTTCGGCACCCTGCTGCTTTCCCTCGTCGCGTTCGGCGGCGTCTCATACGTCTCCATGCGCAGTGTGGACCACGGCAGCTTTGTGCCGCGCTGGAACTCGCTGCTGATGGAGCAGGCAATCGGTGCGTATGAAAGCCACGGCAAGCCCGCGCTCACCGCGGAACTCGCGCGCATGAGCAGCCACATCCCAGGCCAGCATTACCTGACCGATGCCCGCGGCATCGATCTCGCCACCGGCGAGGACCGCTCTCAATTACTAGCGGCGGCGCGCCTGGATAACGGCCCGCCGAAGCGATTCGAGCGGCGGCATATGGTCTACTACCCTTCCGCCGACGGCAAGTACCGGTTCCTGGTGGTCTTCGACACAGCCTTCGATCCCTGGCAATATTTGCCGTATTATTTCCTGATCCTGCTCGCCATCGCGCTACTCTGCTGGATCCTTGCGACCAATATTGCATCCCCGCTCGGCGGCCTGGCGCGCGTGGTGGACCGCTTCGGCGCGGGGGATCTTTCGGTACGCGTCAACTCCACCCGCAAGGACGAAATCGGCGAAGTCGGCCGCGCCTTCGATCGCATGGCGGAGCGCATCGCCACGCTGCTCACGGCCGAACGCCGCCTGCTGCAGGATATCTCGCACGAACTGCGCTCGCCTCTCGCCCGGCTCAGTTTCGCCGCCGAGCTGGCGCGTACCGCGGAGAATCGCGATGCCGCCATCGACCGCTTGAACAGAGAAATCGCGCGCCTCACCGACCTGGTCGGCGGCCTGATCCAGGTGACGCGGGTTGAGGGCGACCCCGAGGCGCACAACACCGAAGACCTGCGGCTCGACGGTCTGCTCACCGAAGTGGTCAACGATTGCCGCATGGAAGCCGAGGCCCGCGGCTCTAAGATCGCGCTCGATGCCGAGCCGCAACTGACGCTGCGCGGCGATCGCGAAGTGCTGCGCCGCGCGATTGAAAACGTACTGCGCAATTCGATTCGCTACAACCCTTCGGGCAGCAGCATCGAGGTCAAACTCGCCGCCACCAGCGATGCCGCGCGCATCGCGGTTCGCGACTACGGCCCCGGTGTTCCCGAAGAGGTGCTGCCCAAGATCTTCCAGCCTTTCTTCCGCGTGGACGATTCGCGCGATACCGCCACGGGCGGCGTCGGACTCGGCCTCGCCATCGCCTCCCGCGCCATCGGCCTGCACCACGGCAGGCTATGGGCGGAAAACGTCGCCCCCGGCCTCAAGGTCTGGATCGAAATCCCCCTCGTCGGTTAAATTGTTAGTATCCAAACTCTGGCAATTCCAATGCTCGGAAACGGGTGGTTACCGATTCCTGGGGCCGGGGGGCTCCGAACTAGTGGAACAGGCAAAGCGAAAATTATTGGAGGGAATGTGCAGTGAAAGGGTCGCCCAAATGGAGGAATTCCTGGAGGCGATCCGCGAGCTTACGCAACTGCAGAACGAACAGGCAAAGTCCGTGATCGAAGGCGACCCTGACTTCTCTCGATTTGATTTGCTGATTCACATGGCAAACCAAAAGAAAGACCGTGCAAAATATGCGCTGCTGCTCCACGTTCAGGAGCACGGCTGTTAATTCATAAGGGGGATAAACATGGCTCTCACACGCACCGAACGCGAACGAATTCAAGATAGTAATCTCAAACTCCAGTCCGTTTCACAGACTCTGAGCCAGGTGGATCCCGAAAAACTCGGCGACTTTGAGGACATCAAAGAATGCATCGAAGATGCCCGCAAAAGTCTGAGCGACGCGCTCAAACTGCACGAAGAGGATAAAAGAAAGCCGCACTAGCCGCACCGCGCCGCCTCGCCAGCCGCGAAGGGCAGTTCTCTCACCGGTCTGAGTCACAATGAGAGTATGCCCTTTGCGGGAATTCTTGCCGCCTTTTTCTTCACCGCTCCCGCCCCTACTTTTTCCCACGACGTCGCCCCGCTGCTTTACCGCCGGTGCGCGGCCTGCCATCACAGCGGCGGAGTCGCACCCTTCGCCCTACTCACCTACAACGATGTACGCAAACGCGCGGGTCTGATTGCCACGGTCACGTCCAAAAAATACATGCCACCCTGGCTGCCCGCCGAGCCAGTGTTTCAACACGAACAGAAGTTGACCGCGGCGGAGATCGCGATGCTCGCCGCCTGGGCAGTCGCCGGCGCGCCCGAAGGCGATTCGCACGCCACGCCGCCCCCGCCCACATTCTCCGACGCCTGGACGCTTGGCAAGCCTGACCTGGAGGCCGCCATGTCGAATGACTTCCACATCCCTGCCGATGGTCCCGACCTTTACCAGTGCTTCGTCATCCCCGCGCCCGCCGCGCAGAATCACTGGGTGCGGGCGCTCGACATACGGCCGGGAAACTCGAAGGTGGTGCACCACGTCATTCTCTTCCAGGACACCTCGCACACCGCGCGCAAGCGCGATCAGGGGGCTGGCTATCCGTGCTTCGGGACACCGGGTTTCCTGCCCGCGCGCGGGCTCGGCGGCTGGACGCCCGGCGCCGCGCCTGCGCAAAAACCGGACGACATTCCCGACCTGCTACACGGCGCCGCCGACCTCGTGCTCCAGGTGCACTACCACCCCACCGGCAAACCCGAGACCGACCGCACACGGCTCGCGCTCTACTTCACGCCGAACGCGCCGAAGCGGCGGCTGATGGATGTGGCGCTGGGCTCGTCGCACATCGATATTGCGCCCGGCGACCGCGCCTACAAGGTCACCGACCATTTCACGGTGCCGGTGGCGGTGGATATTCTCGGCGTGATTCCGCACGCGCATTACATCTGTAAATCGATGAACGTCTGGGCCGTGTTTCCCGACGGAACGCGGCGCACGCTGCTGCGCATTCCCGCGTGGAATTTCGACTGGCAGCAGCAGTACCGCTACCCAACGCCGGTCCACCTGCCCGAGGATACGCGTATTGAAATGGAATTCATTTACGATAACTCGGCCGCCAACCCGCGCAACCCGAACCACCCTCCGGCACGTGTCACGGTAGGCCCGGCGACCACCGACGAGATGGCCGGACTGCATCTCGAAACCACTCCTTCAGACCCTGCCGACGCCGATGAATTGAGCCAGGCCCTTTGGGGCAAGATGATGCGGTCGCTGGGCGGCGGCATTTATCGCCCGGGCCGATAAGGAGTGATCGTTTGCGCAAATTGCTGTTCACTACCTCGCGCTCATGGCCGGCGTTTTCGTAATCATCCTGGGGCTCGAAGCGCAAACTGGAGTGCCGCCGGTTCGTCCACACTGGAGTTACAGGCAGCAAGTGGACAGGGTCGAAAGACCACCCCTCAAACTCGGGGAATCCCCGGAATCGGCGGTGGTCTTTCATCAAAGTTTCGCGGGCGGAACGCCCATCAACAACAGGCCAGGAGGCCTGTCCCACTGCAAATCTCGCGGCCTGCAAACAAACAATAATCAAGAGATCGCTCCCTCACGGTCGCGGTTCGTTGACGCTGCGAACAGACCAGGTTAGTACAACAAGTAGCGGGCGCGGGTCTGGGTGAAGGCCTCGAGGGCTTCAGCGTAAGACTCCTGGATGGTGCGCGGATCTTCGCCGGCCTGGATGCGCTGGATGACGGCGGCGCTGCCGATTAAACGCTTGCCGCCGGTGAAATCGATCTTGCCGGGGTAGAGCTTCTGGATGGCGACAGCGAGTTCGAGACCGAGCCGCGTGGCGTCGAGTTGGTCGCGATTGGTGATTTGGAAGCGCACGCCTTCGATGCGAACGCCCTTGAAGTTCGATTCCGTGGGCGTGAAGCTGGTGGGGTACACGCGGACACCGGGGATCTGGCGCTGATTGAGATAAGCGGCCAGTTCGCGACCGCCGACGAAATCGGCACCCACCTGCTCGAACGGGGAATCGGTGCCGCGGCCCATCGAGAAATTCTTCGGGAACTCCATCAGGCAGAGTCCGGGATAGAGCATCGCAGCGTTCAGGCTCCGCATATTCGGCGAAGGATTGATCCACGGGAGGTTGGTGTAGTCGAACCAATCGCCGCGCTGCCAGCCCTGCATCGGAATCACAGTGAGATTGGCTCCGAGTCTATTTTCGGCATTGAACATTTTGGCGAGTTCGCCCATTGTCATGCCGTGGCGCACGGGTTCGCCGGGCAGGTAGCCGACGAAACTCTTATTGGCGGCATCCATCATTGGGCCTTCGACCCGCACGCCGTTGATCGGGTTAGGCCGGTCCAGAACATAAAACGGAATACCTGCCTTGGCGGCGGCTTCCAACGCGTAGGCCATCGTGGTTTCGAAGGTGTAGAAGCGAACGCCGACGTCCTGGATGTCATAGACCAGTGCGTCGATGTTGGTCAGCATCTGCGGCGTGGGGCGGTTGGTGGCGCCATAGAGGCTGAAGACCTTGATGTCGGTTTTGTAATCGACGGCGTCCTGAATGCCGGGGCGGTCTTCCTTGCCGAAGAAACCGTGCTCAGGCGAGAAGATGGCGGCGACATCGATGCCGGCGGCCTTCATCAAGTCGATGTTGCGCCGGCCCTGCCGGTCCACACCGCTCTGATTGGTTATGATGCCCACACGCTTGCCGGCGAGCGGCGCGAACTTCTGGGCGGCGAGCACGTCGAGGCCGGTCAGCGTGGAGCCATTGCGGCCCACCTGGCGGCGGAAGCCGGGGCCGGTCATGGTGTCGTTATATCCCGTCAACAGAACTTTCTGCTCGGTGATGCCGACATTGGCGGCAACGATGGTGGCCACCTTGCCGCGCACCGGCGTGAGCGCAGGGCGCAGGTCGGGGTGCACGCTGTTGGCGAGCAGGATGACATAGGTCTTGGTGCTGGGATCGATCCACACCGAGGTGCCGGTGAAGCCGGTGTGGCCGTAGGAGCCGATGGGGAAGAGCTCGCCGCGATTTCCGGAGTGGGGCGAATCGACATCCCAGCCGAGCCCGCGCAGTACGGCCTGGTCGGGCGGAGTTTGCGGCTCGATGAATTTGTCCACCGTGAGCGGGCTGAAAAGCCGCACGCCATCGAGTTCGCCGCCGTTGAGCATCATCTGGGCGAAGCGTGCCAGATCGTCGGCGGTGGAGAAAAGGCCGGCATGCCCGGCGACGCCGCCCATGTTGCGCGCCGTGGGGTCGTGGACCACGCCGCGCAGCGGCGGTCCAATCTTCACGGGCCAGCGCTCGGTGGGCGCGATGCGCGGCACGAGCGAGGCTGGCGGCTGGAACATGCTCTCGTTCATGCCAATCGGCAGGAAGATATTCTCGCGCGCGTACTCGTTGAGCATCTTGCCGCTGAGACGGTGCACGAGTTCGCCGAGCAGAATGAAGTTGATATCGCTATACACGTAGCGGACGCCGGGAGGGTCGCCGGGCTTGAAAGTGGTGGCCAGCTTGATACCGGTCTGGTAGCCGGCCCACGGTTCTTTCAGCGGCACGTCGGGCTGCAGTCCGGAGAAGTGGGTGAAAAGCTGACGCAGGGTGATGTCGCTTTTGCCGCCCTGGAATTCGGGAATGTAGTCGGTGACCTTGTCGCTGAGGCGGAACCTGCCTTCGTCGAAGAGCTTCATCAGCGAGGCCGTGGTGGCGATGACCTTGGTGAGCGAGGCGCAGTCGAAGACGGTATCGACAGTCATCGCCTCGGGTTGCGGCACGAGAGCGCGCTTTCCGTAAGCCTTGCGATAGACGACCTTGCCGTCGTGGCCGACCAGCAGGACGGCGCCCGGCATCTTGCCCTGCTCGATCGCCTGGTTGATCACCTGGTCGAGAGCGGGACCGCCGGAGAATGTCTGTGCGGAAAGGGCAGTGGCCGCGAGGGCGGCGCACCAGAACAACCTCATGTATTTATCATAACTGAGGCGTGCACGGTGACGCGGCTCACGCCTCGCCCGGTAAGTTAACGATCGTAACCTGACCGCGGAGTTACGTTCAATTCGTATGACCAAATTGCGGACTCCTGCGTTTTTCATGGTCGCGGTCTTGGCTGCGCATTTATTTGCCGGCCGGCTTAGCGGAGGAACAGTGGGCTACAATCAACAAAACCTGGTTTCCGATATACCCGGAATGGCCAGCCATACCGATCCGAACCTGGTGAATCCCTGGGGACTGACGTTCAGCGCCACGTCTCCGATCTGGGTGTCCGACAACGGCAGCGGGCTATCGACGTTGTACATGGGCAATGGCGTTGCGCTGCCGCTGGTGGTCACGATACCGGGTACGGGCGGCGTACCAGGCGCGCCCACGGGAGTGGTGTTCAACGGCGGGGCGGATTTCAAAGGGGACCGCTTCATCTTCGCTACGGAGGGCGGCACGATCGCGGGTTGGCAATCGGGGACGACGGCGGCAACGGAGGCGACTACGACCAATGCGGTTTACAAGGGGCTGGCGTTGGGCACCGTGGGTGGAGCGGCTGAACTCTTCGCGGCCAATTTCGCCGCAGGGACGGTAGACGTGTTCAGCAACGCGTACGCACCGTTGAGCGTGCCGTTCGTCGATCCGACGCTTCCAGCGGGGTACGCCCCATTCAATATCGTCGATCTCGGCAACCTGCTGTACGTGACGTACGCGCTGCAGGATGCCGCCAAGCATGACGACGTGGCCGGCCCGGGGCATGGTTTCGTGGACATCTACACGACGGGCGGCGTGCTGGTGAAGCGCCTGATCTCCGACGGCGCGCTAAACTCGCCGTGGGGCATGGCGCTGGCGCCCCCGAGTTTCGGACCGCTGGGCGGCGACCTGCTGATCGGCAACTTCGGCGATGGCACGATCAACGCATACAACCCGACAACTGGCGCACTGCTCGGCACGCTGACCGATACCAACGGCAACCCGATCGTGAACCAGGGCCTGTGGGGTTTGGCGTTCGGCAATGGCGCGCAGGGGACGTCTACCGGCACGCTTTATTTCACCGCCGGCATTCCCGGGCCGGACCATATCGAGGACCACGGGCTGTTCGGCTCGCTCACCAATGCACCGGAGCCCGGCAGCACGGCATTGATTGCGACGGGGCTGGTGGCGATGCTGTGGCGGCGGAGGAAGGCAAGGATTGATTAGATGGACAGGCCGAGAGGCCTGTCCCACTGAGTCGGGCTACAATCGCATGCATGGCCCAAAGACTGACGAATCAGGTAGTGGTAGTGGTGGGAGCGTCCAGCGGGATTGGGCGTGAGACGGCGATATTGTTTGCGCGCGAGGGTGCGCGGGTTATGGCGGCGGCGCGGCGCGAGGATCGCCTGAGCGGGCTCAAGAAGGAGCTTGCGGCCGAAGGTCACGCCATCGAGATCGCGATCGCGGATGCCTCGAAGGTCGGCGACATGGACCGCCTGATCGCGGACACGCGGAAGAAGCTGGGCGAGATCGACATTCTGGTGTACAACACCGGGACCAACGTGAAGGATCGCGCCTTGAAGCGGCTGACTCCGGCGATCTGGGACATGATGATCTCGGTGAACTTGAGCGGCGCGTATTACGCGACGCAGGCGGTGCTGCCTTCAATGCGTGAGCGGAAGGCCGGGCACCTGATTTATGTGGCGTCGATCTCGGGGATCGTGCCGGATATCTCGGGCGCGGCCTACCAGGCGGCCAAGCGCGGGGTGGTGGGAATGGCGCACGCGGTGCGAGTGGAGGAGAAGGAGAACGGCATTCGCACGTGCGTGGTCTGTCCGGGACTGGTGGATACGGAGATTCTCGAGAATCGGCCGGTGAAGCCTTCGGCCGAGACGCTGGCGATGGCGCTGCAGCCCGGGGATGTGGCGGAAGCGATCCTGGCGGTGGCCAAGATGCCGGCGCGCGTGACGGTGCCGGAGATGCAAGTCATGCCGACGTATTTGTAGGTAGGGAGGCAGCAAGCCGCAAGCTCGTATTCGTGCACGCTGGAGTTACGGCAGCAAGTGGACAGGCCGGGAGGCCTGTCCCACCTGGGTGCGGTATTGGACAGGGGAGACGCCGACGGCGCGTTTGAAAATGCGATGGAAGTGGCTGGGGGTGTTGAAGCCGGCGGCGGCGGCGATTTCGGCGACGGGGGTTTCGGATGCGGCCAGTTCGCGGCAGGCGAATTCGATGCGCAGGCTGCGCAGGTAATCGCCGACGGTGCAGTGATGGAAGCGGCGGAAGGTCTGGGCTACGTGGACCGGGTGGACGTTGGCGGCTTTGCCGATGGATGCCAGGGTAATGCGGCCGGCGAAGTTGGCGCGGACATACTCGCGGACGTCTTCGAGCCAGCGCGGAGGAGTTGACTCGGGGGTGCGGCGGATGCGCAGGAATTCTCCGGTGATCTCGAGCAGGAGGCCTTCGATGATGAGGCGCGAGGCATCGTCGCCGCTGAGGAATTCCCGATAGAGCTTGGCGCCGGACACGCGCAAGGAGCCGCGGTCGCAGGCGGAGGTGTGTACGCCGCCGGCCGCCAATTCGCAGACGCGCCTATACCAGGAAGGCTCGATTTCGACGATCAGGGAGCGGCCGCCCTCGCCGCCGAAGCGCTCCAGGTGCTCCTCGTGCGCGGCGTGGAAGAGCATGGTGGAAGGCGTGCACTCGTGGCGCCGGCCCTCGTGGAACTCTTCGTAGGAGCCGTCCAGCACCACGCAATAGAGCGGGCGTTCATGGGAATGCGCTGGGGTGGTGTAGCGCGCGGGATAGGCGCGCTCGCTGATCACAAAATCGCCGAGCGATCGCGATTTGACGGTGCTTCCGAATAAACTCCCAAGTAAAAGCGGATCGCGGGTCATCCCACGGGCTCCCGGCATTCGTTCAATTCTACTGCAAGAAGAGTGCTACTGTGATTTCAGAGTAAGAGGCCTTGTATGTCGCAGTCCGATGCCACCGGCGTGGTATTTCACATCATGCGGTTCTCCGTGCACGACGGGCCGGGAATGCGGACCGCCGTGTTCTTGAAAGGCTGCCCGCTTTCGTGCTGGTGGTGCCACAACCCCGAGAGCCAGGAATTCGAACCCGAGGTACTGTACAGCGCCGAACAGTGCAGCCTATGCGGTGAGTGCATAGCGGCGTGTCCGCACCATGCGATCGAAAGAACGGCGGGCCGCATGACCGTGAACAGCGCCTGCGTGCGCTGCGCGACGTGCGTGGAGACATGCGGCCGAGAGGCGCGGAACGTAGCGGGGACGACGATGACGGCGGCGGAAGTGCTGGCGAAGATCGAGCGTGACGTGATCTTCTTCGATCAATCCGGCGGCGGGGTCACCTTCACCGGAGGCGAGCCGCTCTGCCAACCGGAATTCCTGGAGGTGCTGCTGCGGGCGTGCCGGGAGCGGCGCATTCACACGGCGATCGAGACCTGCGGGGCGGCGCCGCGCGAGACGCTGCTACGCGCGGCGGGGCTGGCGGACCTGGTGCTCTACGACGTAAAGCTCATCAACGAACGCCGGCACCGGCAGTACACCGGCGCGGGGAATCGGAACGTACTGGAGAATCTGCGTGCGCTGACTGCGCGGCACCGGGCGGTGATTGTCCGGGTGCCGGTGGTGCCGGGGATCAACGATTCGGCGGAGGACCGGCGGGAGTTGCGGGAGTTTCTGGCGGAGGCTGCGCCGCGGCAGGTGGAGTTGCTGCCATACCACAGCACGGGAGCGGAGAAGTACCGGCGGCTGGGGCGGGAGTACCGGATGGAGCGCACGCCAGCGCCCGGCGATGCGGAGATGGCGGAGTTCACGGAAGAGTTGCGGGCGGCGGGGATAGCGGTGAAGGAGAGGTTATGAACGAGCGTGTGGCGAAGTTGCGCGAGTGCAGCCTGGAAACGCAGCCGTGGTTGAGCCTGGAGCGGGCGGAGTTGGTGACGGAGTTCTACCGGACGTGTAACCGGACGCTTTCGATTCCGGTACAGCGGGCGCGGTGCCTGGAGTTCCTGATGGAGCGAAAGGCGATCTGGATCGGCGAGGGGGAACTGATTGTCGGGGAGCGCGGTCCGGCCCCGAAAGGGACGCCCAGCTATCCGGAACTCTGCTGCCACAGCATGGAGGATCTCGAGATTCTGCACACTCGGGCGAAGGTTAGTTACACGGTAAGCGAGGAGGCGCGGCGGGCGCAGGCGGAGAAGGTGATTCCGTACTGGAGCGGGGCTTCGATGCGCGACCGCATCTTCGCGGAAATGACGCAGGAGTGGAAGGACTGCTACGACGCCGGGATCTTCACCGAATTCATGGAACAGCGCGCGCCCGGCCACACCGTGCTGGGGGACGTGATCTATCGCAAGGGGCTGTTGGACCTGCAGGCAGAGGTCACGGACGCGCTCGGCAGGCTCGACCTGCTGAACGATCCGGAGGCGTGGGACAAGCAGCAGGAGCTGAAGGCGATGTCGATTGCGGCGGACGCGGTGATGCGCTTCGCGCAGCGGCATGCGGACCTGGCGGGGCGGATGGCGGACGAGGAGAAGGTGCCGGCGCGGCGGGCGGAATTGCACCGAATCGCGGAGGTCTGCCGGCGCGTACCGGCGCGGGCACCGCGTGATTTCCAGGAGGCGCTGCAGGCCTACTGGTTCGTGCACCTGGGCGTGATCACGGAGCTCAATACCTGGGATTCGTTCAGTCCGGGGAGGCTGGATCAGCACCTGGCGCCGTTCTACCGGACTGTGGACCGCGAATCCGCTCGCGAACTGCTGCAGTGTTTCTGGGTGAAGTTCAACAACCAGCCGGCGCCTCCGAAGGTAGGTGTGACGGCGGCGGAGAGCGGCACTTACACGGATTTCTGCAACATCAACACGGGCGGCGTGAAAGCGGATGGCAGCGACGGAGTCAACGAGGTCACGTACCTGATTCTGGAAGTGATCGACGAGATGCGGCTGCTGCAGCCGTCCTCGAATCTGCAATTGAGCAAGAAGAATCCCGACCGTTTTTTGAAGCGCGGCTTGGAGATTGTGCGAAAGGGTTGGGGACAGCCTTCGATTTTCAACGCCGATATGGTGGTGGAAGAGCTGCTACGGCAGGGGAAGACGCTCGAGGATGCGCGTCGCGGGGGCACATCTGGATGCGTGGAGACGGGCGCGTTCGGCCGCGAGGCGTACATCCTGACGGGCTACTTCAACAGCGCCAAAGTCCTGGAAATCACATTGAATAACGGGTACGACGCGCGCACCGGAAAGCAGATCGGCGCGGTGACCGGCGACGCGCGCGAGTTCGCGAATTATCAGGAATTGTTCGATGCGTGCCGCCGGCAGCTGCGGCACTTCATCGATATTAAGATCCGTGGCAACCAGGTGATCGAGAGGTTGTACGCGAAGTACATGCCGGCGCCGTTTCTTTCGCTGCTGGTGGAGGACTGCATCGCGAAGGGGCGGGACTACAACGACGGCGGACCGCGCTACAACACGACCTACATCATGAACACGGCGCCGGCGAGCGTGACCGACAGCCTGTCTGCGATCCGGCACCATGTGTTCGAGCGCAAGGCGGTGACGATGGACGAACTGCTGCGCGCGCTGGCGGCGGATTTCGAAGGCCATGAGACCCTGCGCCAGCGGCTGTGGAGCAAAACTCCGAAATTCGGCAATGACGACGATGCCGCGGACGGGATTCTGGCGCAGGTCTTCGACGCCTTCCACGACGAGATCAACGGAAGGCCGAACACGAAAGGCGGTAAGTATCGCGTGAACTATCTCTCGACGACGTGCCACGTGTATTTCGGTTCGGTGACAGGCGCGACGCCGGATGGGCGGCATGCATGGGAGCCTTTGAGCGACGGCATTTCGCCGGTGCAGGGCGCGGACCGGCTGGGTCCGACGGCGGTGATCCGGTCGGCGGCCAAACTGGATCACGCGCGTACGGGAGGCACGCTGCTCAATCAGAAATTCTGTCCGGAGCTGCTGGCAGGCGAGGAAGGGATCGAACGGCTGGCGCACCTGGTGCGGGCGTACTTCAAGCTCGACGGGCATCACATTCAGTTCAATGTGGTGACGGCGGAGACGCTGCGCGAGGCGCAGCGCGAACCGGAAAAGCACAGGGATTTGATTGTGAGAGTGGCGGGGTACAGCGATTATTTTCGGGATCTGACAACGGCACTGCAGGATGAAATCATTGCGCGGACGGAGCAGAAGGTGCTGTGAATTGGGTGATTTATCGGGGGGCGGGGCAAGCCGGCTGAAAGCCGGCTGCAGGCAGGATTGCCTGCCCCACTCAGGCTGGCGGACGGCAGCGAATATCGGCGCGGCGGTATGGGACCGCCGCGCTCTGGGTTTAGGTTACTTCTCTCCGACGAAGTTGACGAGGATCTGGGTATCGGTTTCGACCGGCTGGCCGTTAAGCAGGGTGGGCTTGTAGCGCCACTGGCGGACGGCTTCGGCGGCGGCGTTGACCAACATCGGGTGACCGGAGACCACCTTCACGTTCTTGACGGTGCCGTCTTTGGTGATGGTGGCGTTAAGTGTGACCACTCCCTTGGCGCCGGTCTGCTTGGCGATCTTGGGATACTCGGCTTCCTTGCGGTAGACCAGCACGGCCTGCTGAATCTGTCCGCCGGGCTTGGCGTTGGAATTGGCGCTCGCAGGAGCGGCGGCGGCGGGGACGGGGGCGCTCGGCGGCCTGGCAGGCGCTATCGGCGCCGGGGCTACCGCGGTGGAGCTCATGCCCGGGATGGCCGAGGCGAAGGAGTTACCGGAGCCACCAACGCTGGGAGCTTCGGGCATATCGGTATTGGCCGCGGGGCGGAGACGCTGCGAAAGCGAGTCGGACTGGAAGGGCTTGGAGGGACTGGCCAGCTTGGTGGGCGCTTCCGCCGGAGCTTCTTCGGCGGCAGGCGCGGCGGCAGCCGGGGCCTTGGTCTCCGCAGCGGGGGCCGGCTTAGTGGTTGCTGGCGCCGCCGCGGGCGTTCCGGGGGCCGGTTGAGTGTCGAGCGGCGAAGGACGGGTGCGCAGGACGCGGACGGATTCGCTGGCGGTCTTGGCGTTGGACTTGTCGATCACTTCCATCTTGAAGCTGGTATCGATGCTGGAAGGAGAGTAGACGATGCTGCCGTTGCGGAGTTGGGCCAGGTCCATTTCGACGTTTTCGTGCTGCTCGCCATCGGAGATGGAGAGAACGGCTTTGCTGGCATTCTTGATGACGTCGGCGTCGCGATTCCAGGTGATCAGAAGTTCGCCGGCGGTGCGTTCGACGCGGAGTTGCAGCGGGGAGGAATCCTGCGAGCTGCCGGCCACGGCTGGGGGCTTGGCGGTATGGTTGCGAAGGAAACCGGGGTAAACCCAGAGGGAGACGAAGAGGATGATGGTGGCAGCGGCGGCTACCAGAAGCTTCACGGTCTTGCCGCTCTTTTCAGGTGCGGGCGTCGTCAGGGAGACTGCGCCGACAGCGGCTTCCTTCTTCTCCTGTTTTTCAGGCTTGGCGGGCGCTTCGATCTTTTCGGCCTTCTCTAGCTTGTCGTTCTTTTCGATCTTCTCGGTCTTGGCGGATTTGCCGGACTTGTCGAGTTTGTCGGACTTGTCGGTTTTGTCGGACTTATCGAGTTTGTCGTTCTTCTCGCTCTTATCGGTCTTTGCCGGCTTGGCCGATTTGTCTTCGGTTACGGCAGGTTTGGCTTCGACGGCTGGCGCGACGACAACGGCGGCGGCAGGGGCAGGGGCCGGAGCGGGGGGAGCGGGGGCAGGAGCCGCGGCGACGGGAGCGGGGGGCGGCTCTGGAGCCGAGGGTTGAGGAATCGAAATCTCGCGGCGCGAAGCGATGGGGACGATTTGTCCGCGGGCGGGGGCCTTGGGACCCTGGGTGGCGCCGGCCTTGCTCTCGGGCGGCTCGGGAGGGGCAGTGCTGCCGGGTCCGAGTTCACTGGAGCGGAAAGGGAATTCCAAATAACTGGTATCGCCGTTTACCTTGCCGTTTTCCCAAATGAAAACGCCGCCGGTGCTGGCTTTGGTGGCGAAGGGCCGGACGAGAAGTGCGATCTGGTGAGGGTCGCGGAAGCGAGCCTCGAAGAATGCCAGGTCGTCAGCATCGAGAGCGAGGCCTTTGCGAGTCTGGCTACGGAAGTAGCCGGCAATGGAGGCGCCCCCGGCAAGATGCTGTTCGATGGCGCGCTCGAAGCGGCCCATATCGGCATCACTGAGGCGGTAGAGCGGGCCGCGGCTGTAGTCGCAGGGGATCAGTTCATAATCGGCGATGGAGACCACAAGGGGACTTCCGGGGATAACGCCGCCAACCAGAAGACCGCCGATTTCCGATCCTTTAGAAGTTAACGAACGGAAGCTCTCTACCGCATCGCGCTCCAGCCGGTCGATCAGGCTGAAGGGAATGCGCACCGACACCGGTTTCTGCGGGACCTCCCAGAGGTAGAAGGGGGAGAGGGAAGTCTGCAGGTCGTAACGTTCTGCACGCGCCGTCGACTCAATCATCGAAGTCCTCCGCCGGTCCGTGCCTACGAAGACCAGCTCTGGTTGATTTTACTCAGAATTTTTCGATTTTGCGCACTTAATTTAAGGTATTTTACGATTTATATCAAATGCATCATTTTGGCTGATAACTATTGATAACAATGGGGCTTTTGGTACCATAACCTACGATATCATCCGAATACTGTCGCCATTTATCCTAGCAATTCCTGCGTTATTTACATATAATTAGCCCGAAAATGAGCGCAAAGAGCTGTCAACTGTGCGGCAAACCGCTCAGCCGGCTACGAGTAGGCGGCGACGGAGAGTTCTGCTCGCGCGAGCATCGCAACCAATACGGGCTGCGGCGCGGGATGGACCGTTTGCAGGAAGTGGACAAAGTGACGAACCTGATGCGGCGCCGCGAAACCCCGCGTCAGATTTCGCCGGCCCGGTTGATGTGCAACACTGCGCTCGGAACGCGAGGCTTCCTGCAGCCGCGAGCATACGGGGAGGGGGCGGAGCTGGCGCCGTTTGCGCCGATGTTCCGGATTCCGGAACCGCCGCGCCTCTCGAAGGTCGCGGAACGATATGTCGCGCCGCGCACCGCGAGATTCGAAGGCCTGATGCAGGTGCGGAGGGCGGACACGAGGCAACTGAGAATCACGGGCCGGAATTCGTCCTTGGAATTTCCGACGCCGAAGCGGCGGTTGATCACGCAGATACCGCAGGCACCGATGGCGGGGCTACGCTGCACGGTGCCGGCGGCGGCGGCGACGCGCCGCAATTTCGCGCTGCTGCGGCAGACCGAAATCCGGGTGCACGCGGGCATGCCGCCGGCGAGTTTGCGGCAGATTGTTTTGCCGGGCACGACGGCGCTAGGCCGCAACCTGCCCAATCGCAAAGTAGGTGCGACGCCGCTGGAAGGCAACGCATTGCGCGTATCGATCGCTCTAGGATTCGGAGTCCCAGGCGTTAGCCGGAGAGTGTTCGTGACGCCGCCGGCGATGTCAACGGCGCTGGTGTGGCCGCGGACAGCGCACGGAGTGTGGCCGGAGACCAAGAATACAACGGCGCGGCCGCGCAGCCTGGCGGTGCGGATCACCAATCCGGAGACCTGCCTGCCGCCGGCGCGCGACGGCCAGCGCAGGGCGCAATTTATTTTTCCGGGACCGCTGCGGCCGGGAAAGCAGAAACCGCGCACCAGCGGGATGCCGCCGGCGCGGACGACGGACGTTTCATGGATTCTCTCCGACCCTCGTACGGGCGGGATCGGAATTCCGCCCACGTCGGCAGGCTTTGCGAAACGCAACGGAGTGCACCTTTGCAATTTGACGCTGGCGCCCACGACTACGAATCCGACGCCGCTGGTGGCGTTCCGGCCCTTCCTGCCGCAGGAGCCGGTGGGCTGCCCGATGGTGCCGTTCGAAGGAACCACGGCCGCCTCGATTATCACGGCTCCGGCAAACGGGGGCACGGTGGTGGAGATGCCGACGGCCGAGGTAGCCGCGCCGGCCATCCAGATCCAGTTGGAGGAACATTTCGGTTCGGGCTGGGATAACTGGGAGGGCGGCACGAAGGACTGGCTGGTGGACGTGGCCGGAGTCCGCACCGGTTCGCTGGCGTTATTCGTGCCGACGATGGACCTGGTGGATTACGACCTGGAATTTCTTGCGCGCATCGACACCAAGAGTTTGACCTGGGTGGTGCGGGCGACGGATTTGCAGGAATATATGCGCTGCACGCTGACGGCGATTCCGGGCGGAGAGCTGGAGTTCAGCCGCACGGTGGTGCGCAGCGGTGCCGGCGAGGAAACGGTGATCGCGCCGGTGCGGATTCCGGGCAAGCCGAGGGCTGCAATGACGGTTCGCACGCGCGTATCCGGGGACACATTTTCGGTGACCGTGGACGGCAAGGACATGGACACCTGGCAGGAAGACCGCCTCTACTGCGGCGGTATTGGTTTCATGGGCGCGCATGACGACCGCGCCCGACTCTATTGGGTTAGGATCTCCTCTTCAGACAATATCGGCAAGGAGCATCAGAAGAAATGAGCACAGCAATGAGAACGCCCCAGAAAGTACAGAGCCTGCGGACGCACGACATCGACGCCGGCGAAAAGACGGCAGGCTCGCAGAGTCATCTGGCGCGGGCGGTGACGCTCCATCTCGCCGGGAGACGGGAGGAGGCCCTGAAGCAGCTCCAGCGGGCGATTGCCGCGAACGAGGCATCGGCAGAGATCTACCGCGCCATGGGCCACATTCAGTTCGAGCTGGGCAGTTTCGACGAGGCGGCGAAGAGCTACCGGATTCTGGTGCAGGTGAAGCCGCAGTACTCGATGGGCTGGTTCAACCTGGCGGTGTGCCTGGAGCGCGCGGGCGTATGGGAAGACGCTGCGCAGAGCTTCCACCGCGCGGCCACGCTGGAGCCGGGCTACCTGGACGCGCACCTGGGCCTGGGCGTGTGCCACTTGCGGCAGGAGGATCCGAAATCCGCGCTTTTCAGTTTCGACCGGTGCCTGGAGCTCAACGCCAACCACGTGGACGCACAGTTCGGCAAAGCGGTGGCGCTGCAATCGCTGGGTCATTCGGAAGACGCGTCGCAGATCTATCAGAAGATTCTGGAGAAGAATCCGGATTCGGAAGATTCGCTGTCGAATTTGATCTTGATCGGAATGGCGAAGGAAGACTTCGACATGGTGCGGGAGTATAGCGAGCACCTGTTGGAGTTGCGGCCGGAATCGACCGTGGCGCTGGAAGGCCTGGCGTCGTGGGCGTGCGCGGCGGGCGAGCATGCGCTGACGGCGAAGTTCTGCACGCTGCTGGTGAACTCGGTGCCGGGGCATTTCGAGGGCTGGTTCAACCTGGCGCTGGCGCACCAGAAATCGGGGCGGTTCGAGCAGGCGGCGGAGGCGTACTCCGAGTGCGTGAAGCTGCGGCCGCAATCCTGCGAATCGCACACGAACCTGGGAATCGTGCGGGAGCAGACAGGCGACACGGCGGGGGCGCGCACCGCGTATGAGCGGGCGATCAAGGCGGGTCCGGAAGCGCTGGCTCCGATCTGGAACCTGGCGCTGCTGCTGGAACACGCGGGACAGTTCGAAGAATCCGAGCGGTATTACAAGCAGGTGCTGGATCGCGCGCCGAAGGAAGAAGAAGCGCGGTTCCGTATGGGCTTCCTGCGGTTGCAACGGGAAGACTACCGGGGCGCCGCAGAGGCGTTCGAAGGCTGCCTGAAGTATCGTCCGGCATGGCCCGAAGCGCACGCGAACCTGGCGCTGGCGTACAGCGGGATGGGCGAGCGCGATCACGCGGAGCGGTTGTACGAGAAGATGCTGGACGCGGATCCGAAATCGATGGACGCGCTGCGCGGGTTGGCGGCGCTTTCGATTCAGGCGAACGATTACGATACGGCGCTGGAATTCCACGTGCGGCTAATCGATCTGGGCGATCGCACGCCGGAAGTGCTGTACAACGCGGGGCTGATGTACGAGAAGGCCGGACAGCAGGACAAGTCGGTCCGGCTGTACCGGGATGCGCTGGCGCAGCAGGCCGACATGCCCGAAGCGCTGCTCAATCTGGGTCGTATTCTGGAAAGCAACGGCAAGGCGGAAGAAGCGCGCAGTTGCTGGGCGAAGGCGCTGGAAGCCGAGCCGGCATTGGCGCAGGGCTACTTCGGACCGGCGATCGATTAATCAAGGAAATACGGGCCACGAATGGACGCGAGGTTGCGCATTCGTGGCCCGAAGTGTTTCTAAAGCAGAATTGGCCGCGGATAAACGCGGATGAACACGGATAAGACAAGAACTGTTTTTTCCGCGTTCATCCGCGGCCCAAAATGTTTCTTGGTTCCATTCATAACCTAAGCTTTTTGGTTCGTGGGCCTTGACCGCATGGGCCACCGGAAAGGTTCCACCGCAAAACCGGGCAACTTCCACTGCCCATCGAAATGGATGTCGAAGCAAGCCGGTATCGCGAGGTTGCGCATCGTGGCCCGAAGTGTTTATGGGAGACGGATTCAGATTCGGGGTCGCGAAGGTTTGGGTGGCTCAAAGGTGATCTTGAGCCGGGTTCCGGTAGCCGTGGCTAACCGCTCCAGGGTTTGCGTGGATGGGCGAGTGCGGCCACCTTCCATTCTTGCTATCACCGATTGGGTGGTCTCCATTCGTTGCGCAAGTTGCTGTTGGGTGAGCCCGGCCGCGACACGGGCTTCGATGACCGCATGAGCAAGCGCAAATTCGGGCGCGAGCTCTTCGTGAGCTCTCCTATATTTCTGGTTCTTCATCCACTTCTGGTGAAGGTCGTTCACTTTGGTCATTGCGAAATCTCCTTTGCCCGCTTCAAGGCCAACTCAATCTCCCGTTTTGGCGTCTTCTGCGTTTTCTTGATGAACGCGCGGACCACCACGATGCGCCGGCCGACCGCAGTGACGTAGAGCGCGCGCGAGATTCCATCCTTGCCCTTCATGCGCATTTCCCAGAGAGAATCACACAGGTGCTTCACATGCGGCTCCCGAACTCGTTCCATCCGAACTCTTCAATCAGCTGCGAGATGTACGAGAAGCGCGCACGCATATCAGCCGGTAGAATTTCAAGTTCGGCGTCGACCACGCTATTCAGTGTTTCTACGATCCATGCCATTGCCGGCCGCTTTCAGTATAGCTTTTTTGCTATATCACGTGGGGACGGGGATGGGACCCCGCCCCCCCGGTGATATGCCGTCCTACTCGAGTAAGCTCTTGAGGCTGCCGAAGACGTGGATCTTCTCGACCTTTTCGGCGATCTTTTCGAGCGTCTCGAGTTCCTTCATGCGAACCAACAGTGGGTTGTCCTCCATCAGTTTGGCGGTGTTGAGCAGGCTGCGGGTGGCAGCGGTCTCTTCACGGCGGCGGATCAGGTTGGCCTGCGCCTGCTTCTCGGCGGTGACCACCTGGTTGAGGATCTCGCGGATGTCGCCGGGGAGGATGATGTCCTTCAGCGCAATGGCACTGACGCGGACACCGTACTGCTCCATTTCGCGTCGCACCTGGGCGGACACGGATTCGTCGAGATCGACCTTTTCGGCGAGGACCTCGTCGAGCGTGCGCTTGCCGAGAGTCTGGCGGACGGCGATCTGCAGCGTGCGGTAGAGGTGGGCGTCCACGTCCTTCACGCCGGAACGGGCAGTGACGGCGTCGACGATCTCGTAGACGGCTGAGACGTTGACGCGGACGGTGACTTTGTCCCGCGTCAGGATTTCCTGACCGGGGACCTCTACGGTCTGGCGGCGCATCTCGAGCACGTCGATGCGGGGCGCCATCACGGCGTTCCAGAACGCGTAGGATCCGGGTTCCAGTTCGCGGATGAGGCGGCCATCGAGATACACGAGTCCGCGGCGACCTTGTTCGATTACGGTGAAGGCGGCGCGGCTTTCGCCGAGGCGTCCGAGCGCGGATACAAGGCGCGCGGGGACCTCGGGAGCGGCGCGAACATCGATCAGCGTGAAGGCGACTTCGAGCGCGCCCTTGAAATAGAGCACGCGGGTCGCGGGCGGAATCACGCGGGAGAGGCGGCCGTCGAGGTACACGAGGGCCACCTGCGACTCGCCGGTTTCGATCACGGTGAAGTGAAGGGCGGCGAGTTCCGGGAACTGGCGCGCGATGGTATCGGCGTAGTCGCTGCAGAGGATCAACTGCTTGGTGTTGTGGCGCTCGAACTCGACACCGCGGCCGAGCGTGAAAATCCAGTACTCGCCGGGGGCGAGGATGGCGGAGAAGCGGCGGTTGCGGATGACAAGGACGCGCTCGTTATCGCCGACAAGAATGCGACGGAACATGGCTCACCTCCTGGGGTGATCTACTGTGTCGTTGGATAAAAGAGCGGCCAGGCTTCGCTCCACGGCATCGGCGGCGGACCGCAGCTAGAGCGAACCGCATACTGCCGGTCCGCAGGTTCAGCCGCGGGACAAAGCCGGGGATCCGCTGCCAGTCATCGCGAGGCGGCCGAAGCCGGGGACGCGAAGGCGGCGGGAGAGAAGCCTGGTTGCTCAGTGTTGTTGAGAGTGGATAGCGGGATTCGAACCCGCAACCTTCAGATGATTAGTCTGATGCTCTACCCAATTGAGCTATTTCCAAGCAGGTACCGAAGGTCCAATTATCGCCGGTATGCGGTAGCCTCAGTGAGGCCGCACCAGCGAGGCATTTGGAACCTCGACTATAGGCGATCATTGGTCATTTCCTCCAGTTCAAGCAGGATAACCCACGAGGGCGTGGTGATCAAGAAAAAATTTATTAATGTAGATCGCTCTGGTGTGGGCGGATGCGTTTGGGTCAGATCTCGCCATGCGGGCGACGCCGGCTGAAAGCCGGCGGCAGCCACGATTGGCTGCCCCACAAGAATGCGCGGACGGGTAACGATTGAGCGGCGGAGTGCGCCTTTGATGATTATCCAAATGAAGCGATCATTCTCTCTTCTCTTTACACTGGCGGTGGTTTCGCTGCCGGCGCAGCGCCTGACATCGGAAGTGGTGGGCGACCTGGCGATGCGGAATATCATGGGGACGTTCACCTCGGGGCGGATCGCGGACGTGGCGGTGGACCCGCGCAATCGCAGCGTCTGGTACGTGGCGACGGCGTCGGGCGGCCTCTGGAAGACGACCAATCACGGGATCAACTTTCAGCCGATTTTCGACGAGGGCGGGTCGTATTCGCTGGGGTGCGTGACGGTGGACCCGAAGAACCCGGACACGGTTTGGCTGGGGACGGGCGAGAACCAGGCGCAGCGCGCGATCGGGTACGGCGACGGAATCTATAAGAGCACGGACGCGGGAAAGACGTGGAAGAACGTGGGGCTTCCGAATTCCGAGCACATCGGCAAGATCTGGGTGGACCCGCGCAATACGAACGTCGTCTGGGTGGCGGCGCAGGGTCCGCTGTTTTCGCCTGGCGGCGATCGCGGATTGTACAGGACGACCGACGGCGGGGCGACGTGGAAGGCGTCGCTGACGATCACGGAGAACACGGGCGTGACGGATTTCGACGTGGACCCGCGCAATCCGGACATCATGTACGCGGCGGCGTATCAGCGGCGGCGGACGACGAGCATCGTGGTGGCGGGCGGTCCGGACTCGGGGATATTCAAGACGACCGATGCGGGCGCGCACTGGACGCGGCTGACCGAAGGCATTCCGACCGTCGATAAGGGGCGGATCGCGCTGGCGGTATCGCCGCAGAAGCCGGAAGTGATTTACGCGACGATCACGACGAACAAGGACAACAAGCAGACCGGCATGTACCGCAGCGACGACGCGGGGGCGCACTGGGCGAAGCTGAACGACTTCATCGTGCAGGATCCGGAGTACTACGGCGAGATTTTCGCGGACCCGTTCAAGGAAGGCCGCGTGTATTTGATGGACATGGCCGTGCGGGTGAGCGAGGACGCGGGAAAGACGATTACAGCGGCGGGCTGGCAGGTGCACAGCGATAACCACGCGCTGACCTTCGACCCGACGGACGCCAATCATCTGATCGAGGGCAACGATGGCGGGCTGTACGAGAGCTACGACCACGGGAAGACGTGGCGGCACTTCAACAACATTCCGGTGACGCAGTTCTACCGGGTGAGCGTGGACAATGCCCTGCCCTTCTACAACATTTACGGCGGCGCGCAGGATAACGGGTCCCAGGGCGTGCCCTCACGGACAATCAATCGCGCGGGGATCCGCACCAGCGACTGGTTGAATACGGGCGGCGGCGATGGGTTTCAGTCGCGCGTGGATTATGCAGACCCGAACACGGTGTACGCGTGCTCGCAGAACATCGGGTGCAACCGGGTGGATTTGAAGACGGGGGTGAGCACGAACATTCATCCGCGATTCGGCGAGGAGGATGGGAAGCTGAGGTCGCGCTGGGACCTGCCGTTCATCATCAGCCCGCACTCGCATGAGCGGCTGTACATCGCGGGCAACCGGCTGATGCGCAGCGACGACCGGGGGACGACGTGGAAACTAGTGAGCGAGGAGTTGACGCGCGCGATCGACCGCGACACGATCCCGGTGATGGGCAAGTTGTGGGGCGCGGACGCAGTGTGGAAGAACGCGTTCACGGATTCGTTCGGCACCGGGACTTCGATTGCGGAATCGCCGTTGAAGGAAGGTCTGCTGTTTGTGGGCACGGACGACGGACTGGTGCAGATCTCCGCAGGACGGCGGCGCGACCTGGCACAAAGTGGACAAATTCCCGGGCGTGCCGGAGATGACTTACGTGACCGACGTGCTTCCCTTCCCCGCACGACGTCAACACGGTGTTCGTCACGCTCAACGATTTTCATCGCGGCAACTTCAAGCCGTACGTGATGAAGAGCGGCGACCTGGGGAAGACGTGGGCGAGCATCTCGGGCGACCTGCCGCTGCGCGACCCGGCGTGGACGATCGTGCAGGATCCGGTGAATGCGAACCTGCTGTTCGCGGGAACGGAATTCGGGCTGAGCTTCACGGTGGATGGCGGACGGCATTGGGTCAAGATCAAGGGCGGGATGCCGATTACTCCGATTCGCGATCTGGAGATACAGTCGCGGGAGAGCGACCTGGTAGCGGCGTCCTTCGGGCGCGGCTTTTTCGTGTTCGACGATTACTCCGCGCTGCGGCACGCTGACCCCGGAATTGCTCTCGCGGGACGGCGTACTGTTCGCGCCGGGACGCAAGGCGCGGGCCTACGACGAGATTGGATATTACCGGGCACAGGGGGATAACCTCGCGTCGCCGAATCCTCCGGCGGGGGCGCTGTTGACTTACTATTTGCGCGATGAGACTCCTGCGGGCGGGAAGACGGTGCTGACAATTAGGGACGCCGCGGGCAAGCAGGTGCGGCAGCTGGATGCGTCATCGAAGGCGGGAGTGCATCGGACGGCTTGGGATTTGCGCGAGCAGGCTCCTCCGGCGGGTGCGGCAGCGGCGCAGCGTCCTCCCACGCCTCCGGTGGAGGGCGGCGAGGAAGGCACGCCTCCGGCGGCCGGGCGCGGTGGACGCGGCGGTGGTGGCGGCGGCGGCTTTGGGGGACGTGGATTTGGTCGGACGGGGCCGCTGGTGAAGGCTGGAAGTTATACGGTCACGCTGGGGAGACTGGTGAGCGGGACGGTGACGCCGATCGGGCAGCCGCAGACGGTGGAAGTGGTGGGGCTCGAGAGGTAGGTTCGTCCGGCAGTGCGGCGAGCCGGCAAACTTGTTCGTGCAACCGAGAGTTACGGCAGCAAGTGGACAGGCCAGGAGGCCTGTCCCACTCGGTCGCGGTTCGCGAGAGCACATCGAGAAGGTTATGATGATGCTTCGTGCCCGCTACTATTGAACCTGTAATCCCAACCCAAGCCACACCTCAGGCGCCGTGGTGGCGCTGGGCAGTCGTGATCGTGCCGGGGGTGGCGCTGTACTTCAATCCCCTGCCCGGAATGAGTGCGGCGCAGGAGCGTCTGTTCGCATTTTTCGTGGCGACCATCATCGCGCTGGTGGCGCAGCCGGTGAAGATGGGGGTGAGCGTACTGCTGGCGATGACGCTGGTGGTGGTCACGGGGACGCTGACTCCGGCGAGGGTGCTGTCGGGGTTCGGCAACGTCACCGTCTGGCTGGTGTTCACGGCATTTCTGTTTTCGCGGGCGGTGACGCAGACGGGATTCGGCATGCGGGTGGGGTATCTGTTCATCGAGCGCTTCGGACGAACGCCGCTGCGGCTGGGGTACTCGCTGGCGGCGGCGGACCTGGTGCTGGCGCCGTTCATCCCGTCGGACACGGCGCGCGGGGGCGGCGTGGTTTTTCCGGTGACGCGGAGCGTGGCGACGCGCATTCGGGTCGGAGCCGGGGCCGACGGCGCGGAAGATCGGGTTCGTTTCTGATTCTGGTTTCGTTCCACACGACGTACACGGCGTCGGCGATGTTTCTGACGGGGATGGCGGCGAATCCGCTGATCGCGGAGTTCGCGTACAAGATCGGGCACGTGGAACTGACGTGGGGGCGGTGGCTCTCGGGATCGATCGTGCCGGGTATGCTGACGCTGGCATTCGTGCCGTGGCTGTTATTCCGGCTGGTGCGGCCGGAGATTCAGGACACGACGGCTGCACGCGAGATGGCGCGGAAGGAACTGGCGCGGCGCGGACCGATGGGACGCGAGGAGAAGTGGCTGGTCGCGATCATGGCGGGGGTGATGGCGGGCTGGGTGACCTCGCCGTGGCATGGCTTGGCGAATACGTTTGTGGCGTTGAGCGGGCTGTGCGCGCTGCTGTTGGCGCGGGTGATCGCGTGGGAGGATCTGCTGGCGGAGCAACGGGCATGGGATGCGCTGATCTGGTTCGCGCCTCTGGTGATGATGTCGGACGCGATGAACGAGAACGGAGCGATCAAGGTCTTGAGCGGCGGACTCTTCGGAGTGGTTCACGGATGGCCGTGGCTGGTGGTATTAATCGCGCTGGTGACCGCGTACTGTTATGTGCATTACGGGTTTGCCAGCATGACGGCGCAGGTGACGGCGCTGTATCCGGGATTCCTGGCGGCCGCCCTGGCGGGAGGCGTACCGCCGATGATGGCGGCGCTGCCACTGGCGTATTTCTCGAACCTGAATGCGGCGATGACGCACTACGGTACGGGATCGGCTCCGGTGTTCTTCGGAGCGGGATATGTGCGACAGGGGGAGTGGTGGCGGCTGGGATTCCTGATATCGGTGTTCAATCTTTTGATCTGGATGGGGATCGGGCCGCTGTGGTGGAAACTGGTCGGGATCTGGTAAGAATCTATGAAAATTGGAATCTCTCTGGTGGCAATTGCGACACTGATCGGGACGGTTCAGGCCGCTGAAGTGCAGTATTGGGTCGAGCCGTGTGCTAATTCTGCAGATACGGGTTGCAAGAGCGGGGATCCGGAACTGGCGCAGTGGGCGATGGAAGCATGGCAGGCGGCGTCGGACGGTAAGTTGACAGTAAAGCGGACAACCGACAAAGAACGGGCGACGATCCGCATCTATTGGGCAACGGGGCGAGACGGCTTATATGGGGAAACACGCGGCGGAGATGTGTATGTTCGACCCGATCCGGGACGAAGGATTGACACGGGAGGCGGTGACCTACCTGACGTGCGTCCACGAGGCGGGTCACGCATTGGGTTTGGCACACACGGCAAACTTTGACGACATCATGTACAACTTTCAATACGGCGGAGATATCGCGGAATATTTTGGACGTTACGTACGGAAGTTAGGTCGGCGGGAAGATATCCGGAAGTACTCAGGTATTTCCCCTAATGATCGGAAGAGATTGGCTGCCGGACTATAAGCCGGTTCCTGTACCCTTGCGGGCGGCAGTCATTCATCTGGACCGGCCATTACTGACCGGCTCTAGCGACCTACCCGGAAGTCTAAGCGGGACGGGCCGTCCCTCCTCCCCTATTTGGTCTTGCTCCGCGTGGGGTTTTCCCTGCCGGCAGAATTACTCCTGCCGCGGTGCGCTCTTACCGCACCTTTTCACCCTTACCCCACCTTGACGGCGAGGCGGTATATTTTCTGTGGCACTTTCCGTCGGACCTTGCGATCCGCCCGGCCGTTAGCCGGCACGCTGCCCTATGGAGACCGGACTTTCCTCTCCCGGCCAAATCCGGGAGCGACTACCCGTCCGGCAGCCTCACGTCGGTTATTGTCGCATTTTCGCGAGGCGCTGTGTACTGTGTAACACCCGATACTCGGACATTAACACTCCGAAAATTTGTGATAGGTTGGTCAAAATTCCGGTGTATCCTGTTCCTAAGTGGCATTCAGGTTTGGAATCTCGCGTGCTAGCACAAAAGCCAATGTCATATAGCATGAGCAGGACTTTCGGTTTCTCGCACAGGTGGATAACGTTGAGGAGAATTAGAAGAAAATGAAAAAATTAGCAGCGATAGGCGCGCTCGGGCTTTCTGGCGTCTGGTCTGTTTGCGCAGGGGCTGAACACAGGCGGCCAAACTAAGGAAGATTGGGAGGAGATTAATTTCGAGTTTAATTCATCGATCCTGTCGGACGGCTACCCAAGCCTGCTGCGGCTGGCCGACTTACTGAGCCAGCATCGCGATTACAAAGTGAAAGTAACGGGCCACACGGATTACGTCGGGTCGGCGGCATACAACGATAAGCTTGCGCTGAGGCGCGCGGACGCCGTGAAGGCGTTCCTGGTGAAGTACGGGGTTGGCGGATGCGCAGGTCACGACATCGGGCGACGGCAAGCGCTCGCCGAAGTCGACAACAAGACCAAAGAAGGCCGTTTCATGAACCGCCGCGTGGTCCTGACAGTCACCGACGGCAGCGGCAAATTAATCAAAGAAGGCGGCATCGGCGACGTCATTAACAGCCTGATGAGCAAGCTGGACGATATGGCGAAGAAGCAGCAGGAATGCTGCGACCAGATTCTGAAGAAGCTCGACAAACTGGACGATATTCTGGCCCAGTTGAAGAACCTGCAGGGGAGAACGACAAGCTGCAAGCCGAGGTGGACGATCTGCGCAACCAGCAGAATGCGCTGAAGGATCAGGTGAACGGGACTGCCGAAGCCGCTCAGCTGCTTCGCAGACGCAGGACATCGCGCACACCGAAGCGATCGGCGCGGTGGACGAAGCGCAGCGGCGCAACAAGAAATTCTCGATCGTGGGCGTGAATATCGGACCGACGTATCGGCGCGGGACGCACGGGCGACTTCACGTTCAGCGGCCGCGGCCAGTTCTTCTCGCCGTTCGGCGGCGAGGGCACGCGCGCCGTGCAGGCGCAGGGCGAGTACATGTACTATCCGGACCGGCAGGAAGGCCAGTTCGATATCGGTCTTGTCAATCGCTGGGGCAACATGCAGGCCGGCGCATTCGGCAGTTTCAAGTACCTCAACTTCAAAGGAATACCAGCAGGGCGGCGGGCTGGGACAGGCAGCCTTCCTGTTCGACTACGTGTTCTCGCGCGGACGCATCGGCATCTTCGGGACGCAGGGGCTTCAAGAACTACGGCGATCCTGAACTCGGTGCAACTGGGTCCGCAATCGTTCCTGCAGACTTATGCTCAGGTCGTGAACCAGTACGGCGTGCAGCGCGTTGGTAGGAGTCTGGGGCAATGCCTACATCGAGGGCAACCTGGCGTATCTGCGCAACAAGGCTCCGAACGTCAACGACGCTCCCGGCGGGTCGGTGAAACTGGTTCAACCGCTGAACGAGCATGTCGCGTTCACGGCGGAGGCAGGGTTCAACGAGACGTTGTCTGAATGCCAACGATGCCGGCCGCGTGGTGTTCGGTCTCCAGACTGGGCAACTACATTCACCCGAAGGATTACGGAAAGACCAAGAGCCCGGTTCCGATGGACGTGCCGCGCGTGCGTTACCAATTGCTGACGCGGCGGGTCGGCAACAGTCCGCCCGTGGCGAATGCGGGTCCGGACCAGGTTGGCGTGCCGGCAGGCCAGATTACGCTGGATGGCTCGGCGTCGTACGATCCGGATAACGACCCGATCACTTATCAGTGGACGCAGATTGGCGGCAACAGCGTGACGCTGGCGACGCCGACGGCGGCGAAGACTACGTTCACGGCCGTGGCCGGACAGACGTACATCTTCAAGTTGACGGTCACGGATTCGGGCGGGCTGAGTTCCTCAGCGACGACCCGGGTGACCTCGACGACCCAGACTTCGGCGACGATCGTGCGCTTCGACGCAACGCCGAGCAACATCGCGGCGGGCCAGAGTTCGACACTGACGTGGATCGTGCAGGGCGCGACCAGCGTATCGATCAGCAACGGCGTGGGCAACGTGGCGCCACCGGTTCGACGACGGTGACCCCGTCGACGACCACGACGTACACCTTGACGGCAGTCGGCCCGAACGGCAACGTGACGGCGAGTGCGACGGTTACGGTGGGCGCCGCAGGGACGACCTCGGCGCAGATCATCCGCTTCGAAGCCAACCCGCTGAGCAATTCAGCCGGGCCAGCAATCGACGCTGAGCTGGACGACGACCGGGGCAACCCAGGTTTCGATCAGCGGCGTGGGCGCAGTGACGCCGAACGGCAGCACGACAGTGTCGCCGACGCAGACGACGACGTACACGCTGTCGGCGACGGGTTCGGACGGCAAGACGGTGACCGCTCCGATCACGATCACGGTGGCGAGCGGCGCGATTCCGCAGGTAGTGGTGTTCGTGGCAACCCCGCAAAACATCGATGCCGGCAGCTCTACCAAGCTGTGCTGGCAGGTGACGGGCGCGACCAACATCTCGATCCAGCCGGGCGTGGGCAGCAATCTGAATGCGAACGATTGCGCCACGGTAAGCCCGACTGCGACCACGACGTACACCCTGACGGCGACCAACGCGACCGGCCAGATTCAGGCCAACGCGACGGTCAATGTGGGCACGGTGAGGATCACGTCGTTCACGGCGGATCCCGGTGACCTCGACGGCGGCAGGCAACCCGGTTACGCTCTCGTGGACGACGCACAACGCCACTTCGGTGGTTCTGATCGGCAGCGAGATCGGGCCGCAGACCCTGCCGGCGAACGGCACGTTCGTGATCCACCCGATCACGAACTCGACGTATACCTTGACAGCGTACGGAACTGGAGGCCAGACAGTCAGCGCCACCATATCGGTGTTCGTCAGGTAGCGGAGAGGCGAGTAAGCAGTAAGTCAGCCGGGCGGCCAGAGATGGCCGCCCGGCTTTTTTGTGAGGCATTGAGAGAGATCGCTCCCTGACGGTCGCGGTTCGCTGTGGGGGCGAAGAGATCGCTCCCTGACGGTCGCGGTTCGCTGTGGGGGCGAAGAGATCGCTCCCTGACGGTCGCGGTTCGCTGTGGGGGCGAATGCAAGTGGCGGAGGCAGGAGGAACATGAAGGGGGCGTACAGGTGGTGGTGCGTGGGGGTAGCGCTCCCTTACGTTACGGTCGCGGTTCGCTGATGGGTTATTGGGGCGGGGTGACGATTTCGGGGGGGCGGGGGGCGACTTCGCCTTCTTTGTAGATGAACTTGCCGCGCTTCATGGTGAGGTGAACGAGGTTGGTGCCGATGCAGGTGGAGAGGTCGCGGTAATCGGGGGCGTTGAGGATCACGAGGTCGGCGGATTTTCCGGGCTCGAGAGAGCCGGTGCGATCGGCGCAGCGAAGGGCGTGGGCGCCGTTGATCGTAGCGGCGGAGATAGCTTCTTCGAGCGTCATACCCAACCTCCAGCAGGCGAGTGCGACGGCGGTCTGCATGTTGAGAGTGGGCGAGTGGATGGGATTAAAATTGGTGCCGAGGGCGATGGCGGCACCAGCATCGATCAGCGCGCGGGCGGGCGGGCGCTGTCCGTCATTGTGGAAGGCTACGCCGGGGAGAAGAGTGACGATGACGCCGGCGTCGGCCAGTTGGCGAGCGTGAGCGTCGGTCGCGTGTTCCAGATGGTCCATGCCGGCGACTCCATGTCTAAGGGCAAGGGCGACGGCGGAATCGGGCGAGGGGCCGTCGGCGTGAATGCGGCAGGCGAAACCGAGTCTGCGAGCGGCGGCGAGGAAGCGCTCGAAAGAGGGCAGCATGACGGGGTCGGGGTTCCAGGCGAGGTCGGCGAACTCGATGCTGCGGCGGCGGCGGATTTTGGGCAGGAGATCGTTGGCGGCCCATTCGACGGCACCCAGGAGCGCGCCGCCTTCGATGGCCGGGGGCAGGCGGAAGAGGTAACTGGCGATGACTTCGAGGGGGTCACTGCGGACGGCGGCGAGCAGGCGAAGGAGTTTGGCTTCGCAAGCGTCATCGGGGCCGCAGCCGGTCTTGATCTCGACGGTGGTAGTGCCGTGTCGGGCCATGGCCTCGAGGTAGGCTCGGGCGCGGAGTTCGAGGCGCTGTCCGGTGGCGGAGCGGACGGCCCGGGCGGCGGCCTCAGGGTCGGGGCCCGAGACCCCGGCTGGGGGAAAGGCGAGGTGGGTGTGACTATCGATGAAGCCCGGCATGACGACGCGGCCGGCGGCATTGATTTCGACGGCGTGACGCGCTGCGGCGAGGTTCTCGACACGCCGGGAGGGCCCGACTTCGAAAATCACGCCATTGCGGATAAGCACGGCGCCGTCGTTGATGATGCCGAGGTCATTGAGGCCGGTTCCGAGCCTCGGCACCGCTCGACCACGCAAGGTCAAAAGGCAACGGGCACCTCGAATTAGAATTGAGTCCAGGTAAATCCCTATTCCAATGTAACAATAGTACTGGTTTTAACAATTTTAATTTTATGCAAAAGAAGCGCAGTGGGCAGGAAAAGATAACGCTAAAGACTTTGGAAAGAGTATTCTCCAAGGCCGGAGCGGGATCGCGGACGGACGCGCGAAAGTGGATTTCGGGGGGAAAAGTCCGTGTGAATGGGAAGGTGGTACTCAATCCCGACCATTGGGTGGACCCGGATCACGACAAGGTGACGCTGGACGGGAAGCCGCTAAAGGCGGCATCAAAGAGCTACATTCTCCTGTATAAACCGAAGGGCTACCTAACGACGTACCGCGATCCGGAGGGCAGGCCGACGGTCTATGCGCTGTTGGGAGATGTGGGCAAGTGGCTCTCGCCGGTGGGAAGGCTCGACCTGGATACGAGCGGGTTGCTGGTGCTGACGAACGACAACGACTTCGCGGAGCGGATCACGAACCCCGACCACAAGGTGCCGAAGACATATCAGATCAAGGCGTCGACGGTGTTGAGCGATGAACAGATCGAGCGGCTGCGCGCGGGAGTGGAGTTGAGCGACGGGCCGACGCGGCCGGCGGAGGTGAAGCGGCTGCGTGATGGTCCCAAGCACACGTTCCTTGAGATGACCATTACGGAAGGGCGGAATCGTCAGGTGAGGCGGATGCTGGAAGCTGTGGAGAGCAAGGTATCGAAGCTGGTGCGGACGGCGATCGGACCGGTGCGGATCGGCGAGTTGCCGATCGGCAAGTGGCGGAATCTGACGGTGGACGAGGTGCAGGCGCTACACGGGCACGCGGCGAAGAAGGCAAGCGGGCCGTCGGGGGACAAGAATAGAAATAAATATTGATTGGCGACCGCTCCCTGACGGTCACGGCTCAGATCAACTAGTCGGAATACCAGCGGACTCCGACGAAGGCGCCGCCAGTGGTGCCGCGGTAGAAGTAGTCCTGCTTGGGGGAGGTGCGGAAGATGAAGGCCTTGGCACCGGCGCGCAGTTCGATATGGCCGATACGGTAAGCGATGGTGGCGTCGCTATCGACGAGGCGGAAGCTGTGGGGCCACATGAAACCGGAGAGGTTGGCTTCGAGGCGGAAATTGCGGGAAGCGTATTCCTGCACGCCCAGACCGAAGGCGGGGGTGAAGTAGGACTTGGAGCCGAGGGTGGAATAGTCGGTGTAGTTGCCGCTTGAATCGGGAGTTCCGGAGCGGACGGGGGCGTCAAACACGCTCTTCATGGAGATGTACTGAGCCTGCCAGAGGGTCTTCAGGCGGAAGTGGCGGGCCTCGACGGGGAAGGGCAAGGTGAGGAACTCATAAGAAGCCTTGACGTTGGTCAGCTTGGAATTGGTGCTGAGGATGTCGCCCTTGTTGTAGGGCTGGCTGAAGATGACGAGATCGTTGGGGGCGACGGTGTTGCCGCTCTGCTTGGATTGGAAGTAGGAGAATTTCAGGGAATTGTGGCGACCGGCGGCGATGCCGATTTCGGCGCCTGGCGCACCTTTGGAAGTGCCGACGAGCTTAAGCTGGCTGGCATCGGTAAAAGTGGCTGCGTGGCCCTTATCGACGAAGGGCTGGCCGATGGGGAGCCATCCGGTAAGTCCGAAGGACCAACCGGCTTCGCCGGGCATGCGGACGTCGATGACTTCGGGAGGGGCGGGGGGGAGCTTGATGGGGCGCTGGGTTTCGACTTGCGGTGTCTCGGCGGGCGGCTGTTGGGCAGGGGCCTGCTGGGCGGGGGCCTGCTGGGCGGGCTGGGCGGGAGCCTGGGCGCGGGCCAGAGTGGCCATCCCGAGCAGGGCTAGACAGAGTAAGTTTCGAGAGATCTTCACGTACGCCTCAATGAATCAGATTAGCCGGCAGAGGCCGGCACCAGACCACGGTTGCACTAGTGGTTCCAAACGGCTCAACTGTAGGCTGCTCTTCTATTTTGCCCTAAAGAGACGGGGCTGCGCAGGAAATCGACGTTACGCGGATGTGGCCGTATTGGCACAGGTGAGAAATCCGGGTAACCTTTTGCGAGGCGGAGAGTATTTCATAACGTAAGCGGGAGGCAAGTGGAGGACGAACTGATCATGCGGGAAGTTCGAGAAGGCGACGTAGGGAAGCTGGAGACGCTTTTCGATCGCCATTATCAGGGGCTTTTCCGTTACTTTCTCTATTTGACGGGAAACCGCGCGGCGAGCGAGGACCTGGCTCAGGAGGTCTTTTTCCGGATTCTGAAGTACCGGCATACATATCAGCCGGATGCGGGATTCCGGGCGTGGCTCTATCAGATTGGCCGCAACGTTTACGCCGATTATTTGGGCAAACAGAAACCGGAAGTTGCGCTGGCGGAGGACGCCGGCGAAATCCGCGGATCGGACGCGCCAGCGGACCGGCAGGTTCAGAAGAAACAGGAAGCGCTGCTGCTGCGGCGGGCGCTGGCCTCGCTGCCCGGAGATAAGCGCGAAGTGTTGATCATGAGCCGGTTCCTGGATTTGAAATACGAGGAAATCGCCTCTGTCCTGAAATGCGAAGTGGGGACAGTAAAGGTACGGGTGTACCGGGCCATGCGGGAGTTGAGCGACCGCTTCTTCGCGTTGAGTGGAGAACGAGCGTCATGAATTGCGAACGGATTCGAGAGCAGATTCCGGAAGTCCTGGCGGGGCGCCTGGACAAGAACGCGCGGGAACAGCTGGTGGAGCACCTGGAAGGCTGCGCCGGATGCCGCGCGGAGGTTGCGGAGTTGAACGCGGTGTGGAGAGGCATGGAGAGTTTGAAGGCGGAATCGGACGATGCTCCGCAGGCGGCGGCGAAGGCGCGCTTCCACGAGGTGGTGGCGGCCTACGAGGCGGGCATGGCGGCGGCGCAGACCGGGGGAGCGCGGGTAGTGAAGTTCCCGACGCGTCCGGTGTGGCAGATCGCGATGGCGGCGGGCCTGCTGGTTGCCGGAATTTTTGCCGGGCGATATTTGGCGGGCGGCAGCGGGGGCAATACGGAGATGGCGCAGTTGAAGGGCCAGGTGGAGGGCTTGCGGCAGATGGTGGCGCTCTCGATGCTGCAGGGCCAATCGCCGAGCGCGCGTATGCGGGGCGTGACCTACAGCGAGCAGATTTCGCAGCCGGACCGGCAGGTGCGGGATGCGCTGTTGCAAGCGGTGAATCACGACAGCAACGTCAACGTGCGGCTCTCGGCCGTGGATGCGCTGCAAAAGTTCGCGGCCGATCCAGAGTTGACGCGGGCGATGGTGGATTCGATTCCGGCGCAGGACACGCCGCTGGTGCAGATCGCGTTGATCGACATGCTGGTGCAGTTGAACGCGCGCGGCGCCACGGAGGACCTGGGCGAAGCTCGCAAAGAACATGCAGTTGGACGAGATGGTGCGGCAGCGCGCGGCGTGGGCTATGCACCGGATGGAGACACAACAATGAGATATGGGGCAATACTCGCAATGGCGGCGCTGCCGATGGCCTTGGGCGCGCAGTACCGCGACCACGAGTGGAAGCTGGACGAGAAGGAAACGATCCGCAAGACGTTCGATGTGGGGACGAGCGACCGGAAGCTGCTGGTAGACAATATCCACGGCTATGTCCACGTGACGGGATACAGCGGTACGCAGGTCCAGGTGACGGTGGACAAGCACATCTACGCGGACAGAACCGAGGCCGCGGCAGAGGCGAAGCGGGACGTGAAGCTGGACATGTCGCAGCAGGGCAGCTTCGTGCGGCTATACGAAGACGGTCCGTTCCGGACGAACTGGGCGGCACCAATTATCGCGGCGAAGACTATTACGGCTACCGCGTGGTGCTGAATATCGACGTGCAGGTTCCGTTCGATACGGAGCTGGTGTTGAAGGCGATGAACCATGGCGATATTCAGGTGAAGAAGACGACGGGAGATTACGACATCCATGGATTGAATGGCGGAATCGAGATGGAAGACGTGGCGGGATCGGGCGCCGTGAACACATTGAACGGCACGGTGAAGGTGACGTACAGCAAGAACCCGACGAAGCCGACGCAATATAAGACGCTGAACGGCACGGTGGACGTTTATTTTCGCGACGGGTTAAACGCCGATTTGAAATTCAAGAAGCTGAACGGCGGGATATATACGGATTTCGAGGTAACGGCGGTTCCGCAGTCGGAAGGCGGGGACAGCCGGAATGGAAAGTTCCTGTACCGGTCGAACGGGAGAATGGCGGGCCGGACGGGAAAGGGCGGGCCCGAACTTTCGTTCGAAACGCTGAATGGCAGTATCCGGTTGCATTCAAAAGCGCTTTAGAAGAGGACACGAAGATGAGGAATTATTGCGCCCTGATGGGCATTACGTTAGCGGTTTGTTCGACCGGCATCGCGCAGGAGCCAGGCAACGAACGGGTGGTGGTTCCGGTTCGGAATTCCACACACGCCCGCAAGGTGGATGTGAACCTGATGGGCGGCTCGATCACGGTGAAGAGCTACAACGGCAAAGAGGTGATCGTGGAGGCGACGGGCTCGGGATCGAGATCGCGCCGCGACGTGGAAGACAAGCGGGCGGATGGCATGAAGCGGCTGGATCTTCCGGACCGCGGGATCTCGGTGGAAGAGCAGGATAACGTGGTGACAGTGCGGATGCAGAACGCAAGGCGGGGATCGTCGGTGACGATCATGACACCAGCCGATACGTCGCTGACGCTGCATACGATGGGCGGCGACATCGAGGTGGACGGCGTGAAGGGCGAGATTGACGCCAACAGTATGAACGGGAAGATCACGCTGAACAACGTGTCGGGCTCCGTGCTGGCGCATTCGATGAATGGCGGAATGAAGGTGGTGATGGACAGCGTGGACGCGACCAAGCCGCTCTCCTTCACTACGATGAACGGTACGATCGATGTCACGCTGCCGGCGGATTTCAAGGCGAATGCCAAGATTCGCACGGACCACGGTGAGGTTTATAGCGATTTCGATTTCAAGCTGGGCGGCGGGGCGGTGACGCAGAAGAACGACACGTCAGACGGGAGGTTCAAGGTAACGATGGACCGGACGATCACGGGGACGATCAACGGGGGCGGGACCGAGGCGACGTTCAAGACGTACAACGGGACGATCTATATACGGAAGAGGAAGTAGAGATCGCTCCCTGACGGTCGCGGTTCGCGGTGAAGGAGCACGGTGAGAGTAGCAGGGAAAATGGCGGGAAGAAAATGGCGGTATGATCGTCACAGGGTAGGGCGATGGTTTTAGAGAGTACGGATCGGGAACTCGTGGAAGGCTGCCGGCGCGGAGAACGCGAGGCATTCCGGGTTCTGTTTGAGACGTACAAGGACAAGATCTACTCCATCGCACTGCGCTTCAGCGGAGACCAGACCCTGGCGATGGATATCGCGCAGGACACATTCCTGAAGCTGTACAGCTCTATCGCCGACTTCCGCGGGGATTCGCAGTTCAGCACCTGGGTGTACCGGCTGGTAGTGAACAGCTGCCTGGATCACAAGCGGAGATCGTGGCGGATGATTCCGATCGCGGACGAGTTGCTGGCGGTGATGCGGGCGCCGGGGGATGTGCTGAACGCGGTGATCCGGACGGAGATGAGCGGCCGGGTGCAGCGCGCGGTGGAAAGGCTCCCGGAGGAGCAGCGGATCGTGGTGGTTTTGCGGTACACGGAAGGGCTGGCGTACGAGCAGATCGCGGAAGTGATCGGCTGCTCGACGGGGACGGTGGCGTCACGATTAAATCGCGCGCACAGGGCCCTCGAGCGTCGGCTGGCAAACCTGAAAGGAGCGGCGCATGTCTGATTGGCTGGAAGAACAGCTGTCGCAGCATTTGAATCCGGTGAAGGCACCCGAGGAACTAGGGGTGCGGCTGGGATTCGCGCGCGCGAAACGGCATCAGGTTCCGCGGATGGTGGTGGCGATTGCGGCGGCGATCGTGATGATGGCGGGCGGACTGGCAGCGAACCGGGAAGCGCGAAACGGGGAAGCGGTTCAGTTTGCGGCGGCGGACCAGGGCACGATCCCGGTGCGGTTGGGACACCAGGCGAGCGGCGGCGCGGAGAAAAGTGCGAACCTCGGAGCGGATGCCGGTTGCGGGGCCTGCCACACCTTATAGCACCACTTGAAAGAGGTTGTCATATTCCCAAGCTTCTGGTATGGTGAAACAAGCAGGGAGGGACTCATGGCCAACACCCTTACGGCACCCGGACTGACGACCGGACGTGCGCCCTTCGTGGAAGAAGCGCGCACGCGTGGCGAGCTTTATATTACACAGCCTTACGAGCTCTATTCTCAGGAAAATCATGAAGCCTGGCGGAGGCTGTTTGAACGCATCCAGACGCGTTGGGAACGCTATGCGAACGATCACTTCCTGCGCGGGGTGGAAGCGCTCGACCTGCCGCACGACCGGGTTCCCCGGCTCACCGAGATCAATCGCCGGCTGCAGCCGCTGACCGGATTCCAGGCGAAGCCGGTCAGCGGGTACGTGCCCGGATTTCTGTTCTTCGACTGCCTGAGGCGGCGCGAGTTTCCGACGACGATCACGATTCGTCCGGCGGACCGGATGGACTACCTGCCGGAACCGGACATCTTTCACGACGTAGCGGGGCACGTTCCGATGCACACGGAGAGACAATTCGCGGACACGCTGGTGAGGTTCGGCGATTGCGCGGTGACGGCGGCACGGATTACGGCAGAGGTGAAGGATCCGGCGGAGCGGGTGCGGCGGCTGACGAGCATCATGCGGGCGATGTCGAGATTCTTCTGGTTCACGGTGGAATTCGGGTTGATGCGCGGGAAGAAGGGGACGGTCGCATATGGCAGCGGGCTCTTGAGTTCGTACGGCGAACTGGAGCACGCGATTGAATCCGACGAAGTGCAGCGCTACCCGATTCAACTGGAATGGGTGATTAATCAAGTGGCGGAGATCGATCACTATCAGCCGATTTTGTTTGTGGTGGATTCGTTCGAGCACTTATTCGATCTGGTGGATGAATTCGAGAAGTGGATGGTAGACGGCAAGCTGTACAACGTGGCGCCGGGGCTGCCCGAGATTGCTGAGGGAGACTTGCGGAGCTTCTTGGACGCGGCGGGCACGCGGTAAGAAAACAAATCAGAGGGACAGGCCGGGAGGCCTGTCCTACTCGGAGTAGTTTTGGACGTAGAGGTCGCGGGGGAGACCTTTGCCTTTGGCGGTGCGCTGTAGGTGGAGGGCATCCTCGTGGGTCATGCGGCCGCCCAAGGTGACCAGGTAGTAACCGCGCTTTTCTTTCGGGGAAAATACGCTGGCGTGCAAGTCAGGATGGTTCTGGTTGAGCTGGCGAACCTTCTTGGCGGCGGCGTCGTGGGTATGGTAGGTAAAGGCGACGACACGCCACATAGCCTTGGCTACTACGGGCGTGGGCTTCACAGGAGCGGGCTCAGGTGCGGGCGCGACTGGGGGCGGTGCGGGGATGGCTACCGGACGCGGCTGCGCGACCTCCGCGGGACGGTGGAGATTCAAGGCGAGGATAAGGAGCAGCAGGCCGGCAGCGCCGACAATGATCCACTTGGGGAAGCTATAGGGGATTGCCGGCGGGGCCGTGGCGATGGGCGCAGGTGGCGGCGATGCGACGACGACTGGCGCCGGTGGCGCGAGGCGGATTCAAGGCGGCGGTAATTTCAGCGAGAGTCCAGCGCGTGTCGGAGTTTGGGTCGGCGGCGTGAGGGGCGATTTCGGCGCTGTACGGGGATGCGGGCATGAGGGCCTGCGTCCACAAGAGACCCAGGGCGCGAATGTCTTCGGCGGACGCGGCGGGATCCGCGGCTTCGCGCAATGAGTCGGTGGAGAGCTTGATGCGCTCGCCGACGGCGAGGATGTGATCGGGATCGAGTACGCCGATGGCGAGACCTTGGGCGTGGAGATAGCGAAGGGCGTCGAGAACGGAATCGAGAACTTCGCGGGCTTCCTGTTTGGTGAGGGGAGCTTGAGTGAGGGCGGAGGCGAGGGTATCGTCGGGCGATTCGAAGACCGCGTAGAGGACAATTTCGCCGCCGAGATCGGCGCGGCCGCAATCGATGAGTTCGAGTAAATTCGAGTGACGAAGTTGACGGGTTCGATGCCAGAGATCGAGCTGCGCCTTGCCATCGACGGATGCTTCGGGCACGAGCTTCACGACGGCAAGACGGCCGTCGGGGGCCGGCGCAGTTTTGAAAAACGCGGCGCTCTCATCGCCGCCCAGCCATTGTTCCAGAATGAAATCCCCGGGTAGGGACACACCTTCCCAGTGCTCCCGCAAATGAGTCATAAATCAATCCTGTTCTAACGCGTGGTTGTTTTTATCGTAGAGCATCGTGCGCAAAATGTCGTGAGTAAAAGTTACGCGGATCACAGCGGCCGACACGCGTTTGAGAGAGATAGAGCAACTGGCCCTCCATGTGCAGCGCGTGACGGCTCAGCAGGAGGGAAAGGGTAAACATGTGGAATAAACGGAATGATGAACCAGTAGCGCCGGGACCGCGCGTAGAGCCGATGAGAACACCGTCGCCGACGCCGACGCCGGCGCAGATGGTTCCCACGCCGCCCGCGGCGGTGAAGAGCGGACCGAAACAGACGGCGACAATCGGGCCATCGATGACGATCAAGGGCGAGATCCGTGCCCGTGAGGAGTTGCTGGTGGATGGGGAAGTAGAAGGCCTCTTGGAATCGCAGGCACTGTTGACGGTGGGACCGAATGGCAAGGTGCGGGCCAATATCAAGGCGCGCGAGGTGGTGATCTACGGGAGCGTCCGTGGGAATGTGGAGGTCACGGAGAAGATCGCAATTCGCGAGCAAGGGAGCTTGATCGGCGACATCAAGAGCGCGGGAATCAGCATCGACGACGGGGCGTATTTCAAGGGGAGTATCGATATTATGCGGCCGGAACCCAAGGTAACGACGAAACCGGTGGTGAGCGAGGCTAAGGTAGGGTGATCGCTCCCTGACCGGGACAAGCCGGAACGGTTCACGGACGAGACTACAATCGATATCAAGATCTTCGATTTCGTTGAGCGAGTCACGCGTGCGACCAAGGCCATCTGGCGACGCACAGCAAGGTAGTTGCGGACGAACTCGGACAAGCGTTGGACGTGAACCCGAAGGGTTTACACGCGGGTTTCCTGCGCCCGTCGATATAGGAAGCCGCCATCGCGTCGATTTAGCGTTGCGCGTGAACCAATGGTGTATTGTGGGGTGGCAGTTCTTGGTGCAGCTTGTAAGTTATTCAACAGATGGAGCGGGAGACCGGATTCGAACCGGCGACGTCCAGCTTGGGAAATTACACGACACTTTAATTTCGGGCATTTAAAGAGCGCAGGTGTTGGTTTGGAGAGTACCGAGACACCTGGAAAAACAGCGGTACACCGCGAGCACCTCTCAATGGAGTGCAATTGGAGTGCAGCGCGTGCGAAACACGAACTTCCCTCCGTTTTCCAGAACTACGTCTTGCGGGGACAGCGCCCGTGAGCGGGATCGGGCTACGCCGAGCCGGCAAACCAAGCCCCGAAGCCGCAGTGGGACTTGCCTCATCGTGCGACGGTTCGAGCGCGCCAGGCAACGGGCTTTTCTGTAAATCTCAGGCGCGCCGGCCAGGCATCAATGTTTCAGCAACTTGGCCTGCCGTAAGGGCCACGTTAAGACGTAAATGGCAGCGGTTCGCGCCCAAGTCCGCAGCCCTCTGTACGGCACTGTCTCCGCACCAAAGGCGAGCAGGCTACGCAAAAGGACCAGCGTCACCAGACGTGGCTGGTGACGAGTTGCGGTTCGCCCCAATCCTCATTGACCAGCTTCGTCTAGATCACCAACCACCGCCTTGGCTTGGTGGGTTATCTCTCCCTGGCGGATCTGGGGGGCGAAGGGTATGCCACCTCCGGCAATCAGGGACTCCTCGATATCCGCGACGGCCTCAAGTGGGTGTGCGAGAACATCGCGGCCTTCGGCGGCGATCCAACGAACGTGATGATCTTCGGCGAAAGCGGCGGCGGTGCCAAGACCTCCTGTCTCTACGCTATGCCGTCGGCGGCGCCTTACTTCAACAAGGCATCGATCGAAGGCGGTCCCGGAATTCGAATGATGCCGCGCGAGGCGGCGACCGAGACTACGCTGATGACGGTGAAACAACTCGGCATCGACAAGAGCGATTGGCGCAAGATCCTGGAGGTTCCCGTGGACAAGCTGGTGGAGGCGCAGGGCGGCTGGCGGGGGGCGGCCGCTGGGCATGAACGGCGGGCGGAAAGGCATGGGCGGCGGATCGCGTCCCGGAGGGTTCGGGCCAGTCGTCGATGGCGAAGTACTGCCGCGACACCCGTTTGACCCGGAAGCGCCGGCTATCTCGAAAGAGAAGCCCCTGCTGGTCAGATACAACCGCGACGAGACGGTGTTCTACTTCAACCAGCAGCGCAACACCGAGGTCTTCAATCTGACTGAGGACACCCTGAAGGCATGGCTGGCGAAGGAGTTCGAAGGCAACGCCGACGCGATCTTCGAGACGTACCACAAGAGCCGCCCTGACGCGTCTCCCTCCGACATTTACATTGCCGTCACCACGGCGCGCATGATCGCCATCGGAGCCACGACGATCGCCGAGCGGAAGTCCGCGCAGCACGGCGCACCGGCCTACATGTACGTGTTCAAGCACGAGAATCCGGCGCTCATACCGGGCACGCAGCACAAGATGGGCACTCCGCACGCCATGGAGATCACGTACAAGTTCTACAACGTGCCGCAAGCGGCTCAGCAGAGCGGAAACGCGCCAACGCCAGGCGGAAATGCCGGCGGCGGCCTGATGTCGATTTCGCGGCCGGAATCGGTGAGGGCCGCCCACAACATGGCGGAGATCTGGAGCACGTTCGCCAGAACCGGGAAGCCGGCGGCCAAAGGTCAACCAGAATGGCAGGCCTACACGACGCAGACGCGTGCCACTATAGAGATCGATGCCGATTGCAAGGTCGTGAACGACCCATATCCGCTGGAGCGGAAACTCTGGGAGCGGCTCGACCTGTAGGAACTTTTAACGAAAGAGGTCTTCCATGAAACTCACGGTAACCATTTCCTTACTACTCTTGGCCTTCGCCGCGATGGCGCAACCGCCGGCCGCCGCGCCAGCCGCTCCCGGCCGCGGCGCCAGGCCGCCGGCCATGCGCTCCGCGGAAATCCTGGACGATCATCGGGTCACCTTCCGGCTCAGGGCGGCGAACGCTGCCGAAGTCGTGCTCAATGGCGACTGGCCGGAAGGTCGCGGCGTCAAGTTGACCAAGGATGACCAGGGCGTCTGGTCCGCAACTGTGGGGCCGCTGACGCCCGAGCTGTGGTACTACACGTTCAACGTGGACGGCGCCTCGGTCGTGGACCCCGCGAACGCGAACCTGTTGCGGGACGGCACGCGCTACATGAACTTCTTTATCGTCCCCGGCCCGGAGTCGGAGAATTATGCGATTCGCGACGTTCCGCACGGCAACGTGAACATCGTCTGGTACGACTCTCCGAGCCTCAAATTGCAGCGCCGAATGTACGTCTATACTCCCGCGGGCTACGACACGGGTAAGCAGAAATATCCCGTGCTGTACCTTCTCCATGGCGCGGGCGGGGACGAGGACGCCTGGAACAACATGGGCCGCGCGAGCGTGATCCTGGATAACCTGATCGCCTCCGGCAAAGCGAAGCCGATGCTGGTGGTGATGACCAATGGCAACGCCAACCAGAAGATGGCTCCAGGCTACGGCATCATACCGGGACAGAACACCAGCGGGATCTTCGGGAATCCCGGCGAAGTGGGCGTAGGTTTCCCGGGTCGCGGAGCGGCTGCTCCCGGCGCTCCGGCAGGGGCGGCGCCTCCTCCCGCATCCACGGCTGCCGGCGGAGGGCCGGGGACGCCTGGCGCGGGCCGCGGGGGAATCGGCGGCACAGCGTTCCCAGAGAGTCTCGTGAAAGACGTGGTGCCTTACATCGAGAAGAACTATCGCGCTATCGCGAGTAAGGACAGCCGCGCCATTTCCGGGCTCTCGATGGGCGGCGCCCACACCTTGACGGCCTCCAATGCGCACCCGGAGATGTTCAGCTACGTAGGCGTATTCAGCATGGGTACGCGCGACGACATCACGGACAAACTGCAGTCCTTGAAGAAAGCGGGCATCAAGTATTACTACGTCGGCTGCGGGCAGGCGGACAATATCTGTATCGAGGGGAGCAAGAACCTCGACGCGCTGCTGACCAAGGTCGGTATCAATCACAAGTTCACGTTCAGCCCCGGCGGTCACACCTGGGCGAACTGGCGCATCTACTTGAACGAGTGGGCGCCGATGCTGTTCAAGTAGCGGCAGCGCTTCGACCATTAGACCCAACAGGCCCTTCGACCACAGCACCCGCCGACGGACGGCGGCGGGAATGGAATATCGCAGAAACTGTAGACGGAGAGCCCGCCAATGTTCAAGAGTGCAATCACGACGGCGGCCCTTGCGCTGGTCGCCTTGCGCGCCCAGGAGCCGTACTTCCGTTTCTCGGCAGACCTCGTTCAGGTGGACGCGGTGGTTACCGACTCGAAGGGAAACCACGTCCGTCATCTGGAGGCGGCGGACTTCCAGATCTTCGAAGACGGCAAGCCGAAGACGATCACGCACTTTTCGCGGATGGAAGGAAACCGCACGCCGGCGCGTGCTGGGGGTGTGGGGCCCGCGTCGGGGAATCCGACTAAGGAAGAGGTCAGCCGGTCGATCGTCTTCATGTTCGACGACAGCACCCCGCATGCAGAAGGGCTCCTGATGCCGATCATCCCCGCCGTGCGAAAACTGGTGGCGGAGCAGGTAGGCCCGAACGACCTGACGGCGGTAACGGCGAGCCGCGGAGGGATGGGGTTTTACCAGCAGGTGACCAGCGACAAACAGCAGATCTATGCCGCGCTGGACCGGCTGGTACATCGGCCGGGATTCGGGATCTGGACGATGGACATGCCGCTGGTGCGGAACCCGGACACCAACCGAATGGAGCCGGCGTTCCAACCGAAGGACGGCGAGCCCGGGCTGGGCTACCGCGACCCCAAGCATCCTCCGAATCCCGTCGGTTATATGATGTGGGCGATCCAGGGCCTGCAGCACGTGCCCGGGCGCAAGGCTCTGGTGCTGTTCACGCACGCCTTTGTCTCGCCGCAGCCGCTGATCGACCTGGCGAATCGAGCGGGGGTGGTGATTCACGTGATCGATACGCACGACTGGTTTCATGACGGCATCGTGCCTTCGACCGCGCCGTACCGGCAATTGGCGAAGCAGACCGGGGGGCTGTTCCTGCTGAGCGCGCCTGGATCGGACATGGCCCAGGACCTTGGCCGGGTGCTGGAGGACATGAGCAGCTACTACCTCATCGGGTACCGGCCAGAGTGGAGCGAGAGCGAACTGACGCAAGGGCGGTTGGCGCGGCATCACGAGATCAAGGTGCGTGTGTCACGGCCGGGGCTCGAAGTGCGCGCGCGCAACGGGTACTTGGGGATTCCCGAGCCGGGGCCGCAGGCAGCGCCGAAGACCTCGGCCGACTACCTGATGGAGGCGGTGTCATCGCCGTTCCGCGCGGGGAAGATCCGGCTGGGGCTGGAACCGCGCGATCGCGCTTCGGCGCCCGCTCCGAAGACCGAGCAACGGGGCGCCCTGCTCGAAGTGGCGATGCCGGTGGACGGCAGGGACTTGCGAGTGGCAGACCGCGAGAACGGGAAAAAGGGACTGGTTTACAGCGCACTGGTGATGGTGGAGAGAAAGGACGGGACACCGGCCGCGAGGGAGGCGAGGACGTTTTCGGTGCCGTTGACGCCGGAACTGGCCGCGGAAGTGGCGGTGATGGAGGTGCGTCCTTCGCTCGAAATACGGCTACCCGGGCCGGGCGCATACCAGGTGCGGGCCGCGATCCGGGACGAGACGAGCGGCGAGATGGGGTCGGCGTACGCGTTCGTGCAGGTGCCGGACTTCAACCAGCAAGAGGTGACACTGGCGAGCATCGAGCTATCGGGGTCGCCGGAACGGTGGGACGGAGGGGTGGGGAGTTTCCCGGCAGGTGCGCCGTTATATTTTCGGTGCGGAGTGTTCGGGTTCCGGAAGGCGTCGCGGCCGCCGAACGAGGCCAAGGTTGAGGTGCAGGTGGTGCTCATCCGGAAGGCGGACCGGAAGCCGTACTCGGATAGGAGAACGGTGACGGTCCCGGCGGCGAGCCTGGCGGCGCACACGCTGGGAGGACGGCTGGACACGGCGGGCCTGGCACCCGGGGAGTACGTGATTCAACTGGTGGCGTGGGACCGGGTATCGGGGAAGTCGGCGGTGCAGTGGGCGAGGTTGGGTGTGGGGCAGTAGGGACAGATTCGGCGTGCCGGGGTAGTGTCTCAGTTTGAATTTCTGAGCGCAGTCCGTCGGGCGAGTCGCCCGATTAAGCAGGAACGTACGTCAACCGAATCAAGTCATCGGCGATTAAATCGCTGGCCACCAGGTGGAGCGGCGGCCGGGGGCCGGCGAAGAATGGCTTGCCACCACCAAGCACGACGGGGCGGAGGTAGAGTCGATACTCATCGATAAGACCGGCCTCGGTCAGGCTTTGCGCCAGGACTGGTCCGGCAACTTGAATCTCGCCAGCCAGCTCGGCCTTCAGCCTGCGTATCACCTTCTCGAAGTCATCCGCGACAAGCGTCGAGTTGGGGCCAACTGACTTGAGGGAACGCGACACGACCCACTTCGGCTGGCTCCGCCACACCACCGCGAACTCGCGATCCTCCGCGTCCCAATCAGGAAGATCTTCGTCCCAATAACGCATGATCTCGTACGTGCGGCGACCGTAAATGAGGCCCGTCGCGCCGCGCACCAGCTCGATGAAGTGACGGAAGGCCGCAGGTGCAGGCGGCCCAAGCTTCATGTGGTCGACGTAGCCATCAAGGGACTGGCTCAATCCGTAGACAAGTTTCGCCACGCTGTAAATCTCCCTGCCACGTTCTTCAGAATAGCGTGAGCCGACGTCACGCTGAGGTGAGGTTGAACACTACCTGCGCGCCGCGTTGTCGATGTGACCAATAACCAGAGGTCCGCTTCCCAATCCCGAAATTCAAACTGACACACTACCGAACGGGAAGTGGGGTCCACGACAAGATCGAGGAGCAGATCGCCATCGAGGTTGGCTGTACCAATGAGCGTGGCGGAAAGCGGCGCGCGAGTGGCGGCGGGCGTGATCTGGGCAATTGCGAAGACCGTTAGAATTGCGGCGAAGGCAAGACCAGACTTCAATTAGTTCGATACGTGAACGTGCAGCAGAGGGTGTACCGCGGTGTGGTTGACACCCCGAAGGCATTCCATTCACGTCGCTGGGCAGCCTTGTCCGAAGGCGTGTTGGAGTGGACTGCATCCTGGTTGGAATTCGTTCCAGACCAGAGTCCCGAAGCCTGGATATTCCCGTCGGAGAAGCTCACGACTCCGCTCTCAAAAGACAACTGCTGGCGCCGGGACTTCCTTCCCCGACTCAAGCCGGTTGGGCTGGACTGGGCCAATTTCCAGGTTATGAGGCGAACGCACTCCTGCCTTGCTGATGCGTTGGGAATCGACCCGCAGGTCTGAGTGGATCAGATGGGACACACGGTAGACGTGAACCAGAACGTATATACAAGGGCGTCGCTGGAACGCCGAAGAGACGCCGTCACTGCGCTAGAAAGAGCGATTGGCGTGATCTAATTGGAGCATTTTGGAGCAGGCCTTAAATTGGGGAGCTGTAAGTTGCTGATTTTATGGAGCGGGAGACCGGATTCGAACCGGCGACGTCCAGCTTGGGAAGCTGGCATTCTACCACTGAATTACTCCCGCTCGTTGATTCGACTTGAGTATCGCAAAGTCAGCGCATTCAAAGCAACAGCAAATTTGGCGAGTCGCCGGAACTCAAGTTGGCTGGCCCGAATTCCTCGAACCCCTTCAGGTCGTCCGCTGCTCGCGGGAAAAAGGGAAACCGAACCAAGCAATCGGGCCCAGTGGGATGGATGATGAGTCGCGGCACTCCTTCGGGAAGGATGAGCCGCTCTAGCTGTAGCTGGCATCGCCCGCCAGTTCGTGCCGGAAAGTAACGGCGTCTGGTCTGGGTCTGCCATTTCGTATGTATGGAAGCGACCATGATTCCGATTCGCCGGGTTTGCGAAGGGCGCCGACTCCGATCCGGACATAGCTTCCGCCTACCGAAGCTTCCGCATATCTGGGCCCGTGATGGCGTCGTGGACCAGAGGGTCGTGGCGGCCAGAATACTTGTGGCCTTGGCACTCGAGGCTGGTGATCATACCGGACCAGTCGAAGCGTGTGCCGCGATGGGACCCGTTTGTCTCGTCCGGGAGCGCGATTACTGCGAGGACGAGGCCGTTCGAGATCTCCGCTTGCGGATAGGCCATTTCACGGCAACTGTGGAGGCACGGGAATCCTGATGGTGCTGATTTCGTAGGGCTGCACGCGCAGGATCTTCAGATCGGTCTTACCGGCGTCCTCCTCCAGCATATTAACTGGGCGGAAGCTTCGCTCCTGACCCAGGAAACGCACGGGGGTTTCGACCGTCTGGCCGAGTTCGTCGAAGGCTCGCAGAACGATGGCATCGCCGCGATCCGCCTTCTTCAAGGCGCTGACCACCAGGTTGTCCCGGTCCACGCTACAAAAAGAGTGCTCCGGCGGCAAGGTCTTTCGGGAAAGGTCATTCACCGCGCTCACAGGAATTAGCGCTGTGTTGAAGTCCATCCCCGCCCGCCAAGCCTTGGTCGCCGCCCAATTGCCCTTGCCGGAAGTGAATGAGTAGCGGAACACGTAGGTTCCGGCCGGCGGCATGGGCTGCAAAACGGCGTGGCCCTCGCGCATGATGTTGGCCGGATAGAAGCGCGTTCCGCGCAGCATGCCGGCGCGGATCGAGCCATCGACGACGGTCATAAACTGATGATCGGCGCTAATGGTGACACCCCATTCGCTGGTGCCGGCCGACACCCAGTCCTGAATCTGGCGCCAGCCCTTCCAGATCTCGAGCGGCACTTCGTCTCCGAAATGCGGCCCTGCATTGGGCATCATGTCGGCCGTGGCTGCGGAGCCGAACGGTATGCCGGTCCGCATTTCGGCGTCCGGTTGCGTGAGCGGAAAGGCCTGTTCAATTTTCATGTAATGCCCGGGCTGCCAAGCCACCGTGTTTTCCAGGTCGATTTTCTTCAGCCCCTGGTACATGGTCAGGCGCTGAACCACGGGGAGGCCCGCCACGTCGCCCTTGATTCGCACCACTGTCCGCACCTCGTTGGCCTCCTCGATCTCCACCGACGAGATCACGTTGATGAGGGTGCGGCCGGTCCGCGGCTCCACACTGAGCGAATTGCCGCCGCGTTCCTCGGAGGCGGAGACTTCCAGGTCCTTGGCCACGGTTCGGTTGAGATCTTTGTCGAAGATCTCGATGCGGCCGGTGGCGCGATCCACCGTGACCCGATAGGACTCGTTTTCGATCACGTGCGCACCGACCACCCGGCGCGGATTGCGGACGTCGTTATCGGTGTCCAACTTCATCTCGGTAGCTTTGGGAAAAGTATCCGCATGTTCAGCCGGCACCAGGTAGTAGGTCTTGTATCCCATAGATGGCACACCGCGCGCGATAAACACGAGTTGGACGGCGCGGGAAATGTTCTCGACGTACTCAACAGTATGGAACGGGATGGCTACACCCTTTTCATCCACCAGCCGCATGCCCTTTCGATATTCGGGAATGGCAGCCGGCTGGACATCGCCATACAGCGTGACGTGCGCGTTGACCACGTCGTCACGCGTCCAGTTGAGGGGATTGAACACCACGATAGGTGTGCTGACGGCGAAGGGATGTTGGACGCGCTCCGCGATATTACGCAGCGATTGCCGCAGAATCTGTCCGCCCTGAAGGATGGCGGCTTGCGCATAACCCACCTTGCGCTCATCGCCGACCTCGCCGCCCTGCCCATAGTTGTTGTGGTCCATCGATTCGAGAGCCTTCTTCCAGAGCCCATCGAACTGCTGCTGAGGGTAGGGGGCGAAACCGAGGGCGTAGTTGATGGCGGCGAATTTCTCCGCGCTCACCAGCGTGTCCGTCGCGGTGATGACGGGCGGCCAGATGTGGGCGTTGGAGGTGATGAGATTGGCCCAAGAGGAAGGGATCTCGCCGGACAGTACGGGGATTCCGGGCGTGTCGGCCGCGGCGTGGAAATACTCGCTGGGCGTGGCGAGGCGGAAATGGGTGGGAGCGAGCCGCTGATTCAGTACCGCGACATTCTCAACGAGTTTCTCGTTGGGCGCCCAGAGGTCCGTGCCCCAGCCGAGGTAAACGGGGCCGCGCGTAGTGGCTTGAACGCCCGCGGTTTCGCGCCCAATGCGCTGGAAGCGTGCGTCGTCGAGATCGCGATGGAGTCCGAGGTCAACGCCCCAACCATAGCCGTGAATGGTATTCCAGAGCAGAACATTGGAGCCGTCCGGAGATTTCCAGCGGAAGAGCGATTGATCGGGCGGGCCCATGCGGGTCATGACCATGTAAGGCGTGCCGGTCTTGCGCAGGATTTGGGGATACTGGCGCGTGAAACCTGGGATATCGGCCAGGTGAGCCACCTTTGCGTCAATGCCGAATTCGTCGCGGGCATAACGTTTGCCGTAGACGACGTTGCGCAGCAGTGCCTCGGCGCGCGGCAGGTTTTGATAGATGCCCGCCCAGACGGGCGCGATTTCGATGCGGCCCGCCTTGACCAGTTTCTTAAAGGCATCGACCTCCGGCAATCCGCGGGAACTCTCCAGCAGATTGGCAACGTTAGTTTCGTTTTCCAGCAGGAAGCGAAAGTCCGGATACTTCTCGGCCAGTTCGACCGCGCGGCTGATGATGCGGTTGCTGCGGCTGAGGCACTCTTCCTGGGTGCCGCCCCAGTAGAGGTCGAGGTGGGAAAACGGGACGATGTAGACCTCGCTCTTGGAGGCGGCCGGCTGGCCCATCGACAGGGCGGGAGATAGCAGTGCGCACAGTATCAGGAGATTCGTGATTCGCATAAAAAGGTCCGTTATGCGGAGGATAGTAGCATGCGTCGGTCTTCGCGCCAATTCAATTAGCGCGAACGATCATTCACTTCTCTTGAATCCCGAGCGCGGAGTGGAAGCGGACGTGGTCAACAAGCGCAGATGTTTGGGCTCGAGGGCCCGGGCGGTTTCGACGAACGCCTGCACGGACCGGGGAACGAAGCCGGACTTGCGGCGGACCAGGGCGACCCTCGAGAAGAGCGGGGGCTCCACCGGGCGTATGATGCTGAGCCGGCGCTCTTTGAGGTCGCGATCGACCACCCAGAGAGGAAGGAGCGCGATGCCCATTCCGGCGCGTACCATCGAGCGGATAAACTCCGCGTTATCGAAGCGCATGACCACGTTGGGTTCGAAGCCGTTAGCGGCGAAATAGCGGTCGATGGGCTCCTCCATGCGCGACCCTTTGCGAAAGAGAATGAAGCGGAGGTGTTTCAGATCGGCGAGGCGCGGTTTCGAAGGAGGGAGTCTCTGGTGTGAAATCATCACCAGTTCGAAGTCCCAGGACATTTCGACGCGATAGTCCTGCTTCTCGACCAGGTCGGCCGAGACCAGGAGGGCGAGGTCGAGGGAACCCCGCGCAAGGCCGTCGAGGAGGACGGGCGTGTTGCCGGTTTCCACGAGCACCTCGACGGCCGGATTCTGCCGCCGGAACTCCTTCAGGATGGCGGGCAAGACGTAGGCGCTCGGCCCGGTGCCGAGCCGGACCACGCCGCGCTTCATGCCTTTCCATTCCTGAAGCGCTGATAGAGCCGAATCGTACTGCGCCAGCAATTCCTTCAAATAAGGAAGCAGCACCTCGGCCGCCTGCGTAAGTTGAAGGCCGCGCCCGATTTTCTCGTAGAGCGTGACGCCCAACTCGCCCTCCAGGATTTTGAGTTGTTTGTGAATGGCTGGCGGGCTGAGGTGGAGCTTCTCCGCGGCGAGTGAAATGCTGCCCAGTTCGGAAAGGGCTACGAGGCTGCGCAATTCCTTCAGTTCCACGCACGCAGCATAACAAGTTTCACCAAACGTGAAGCGCCTTCTGTAGCCCTTCGCCAGGTGGCGCGTTAGAGCGGAGCTACAATACCGCACGTGCCAACGTTCGACTCCGACATTTGGATCGGAACCTATTCCAACGGCGTCTACATCGCCGCATTCTCGACGCACACCGGCGAACTCGGCCAGCCGTTGGTGGCAGCCAAAGTTGTACGCCCTTCGTTTTTGGCAGCCCATCCCGGCGGGCGGTTTCTGTACGCAGTCTCCGAGCAAGCCGCCGGGGAGGTGAGCGCCTGGGCGATTGGCGAGGACGGGCGGGAATTGAGCCTTCTCAACCGTGCGCCGTCGTGCGGCGCCGGACCTTGCCACATTACCGTGGATCGCTCCGGCAACTTCCTGGTCGTGGCGAACTACGGCGGCGGCAGCGTTGCCGCGCTGCGCATCAGGGAGGACGGAGCGTTCGGCGATGTGACGTCGCACCACCAATTCTCAGGCGCGGGCGTCCGTATGCCGCGTCAGGCCCGGCCGCATCCCCATGGCGCCTTTTTCTCTCCGGACAACCGGTTTGTGATCGTGCCCGATCTCGGGTGCGATCAGTTGCGGTCCTTCCGGCTGAACGCCGGGTCCGGTTCCCTGGAAGCGGCTGGACCGGCATCGGTGAGCCTGCCGGCCGGCTCTGGTCCGCGGCACTTCGTGTTTCATCCCTCGGGCTCTTGGGCTTACGCATTGTGCGAGTTGGATTCGGCTGTTGCCACCTTCGAGTTCGACGCCGCGCGCGGCGCATTGCGCTACCGCGGGCTTGCGCCGGTATTGCCCCCCGGGTTCCACGGCGAGAACATCGCTGCGGGAATTGCGATGGATGTGGAGGGGAAGTATCTCTACTGTTCGAACCGGGGCGCCGACACCATCGTGGTGCTCCGCATCGATCCGAATGGGCGCTTGCATGCGGTGCAGCACTCCCAGGCGCAAGGCAGAACGCCGCGCCATTTCACCATCGACCCGAGCGGGAAGTGGCTCCTGGTCGCAAATCAGGACTCTGGCCACCTGGCGGTATTCGGCCGCGACCCGCTGCTGGGCACGCTGGAAGCGGCGGGCCGGCCGCAGGCGGTCCCGGATCCGGCGTGCGTGGTATTCACGCCGCGGTTTCCCTAAACGCGAACCGGCATTCACCGCAGGTGAATTGCGGCGGGCGGTGAGGCGGAATAGCATCGTGTCTTAGCGGACGAGGTGGACGGAGATGGCTTCTATGAGTCGAAGAGACTGTATTCAGGGGACGATCGGGGCGTTGGCCGCGTCGGCCGCGCCTCTGGCGGGCGAGGCGGCTGCCGGCACGCCGATGCGCAAAGTGCGCGGAGGGAACCGGCGGGGCATGCAACTGGCGGAGTTATTCCTGCCAGGGGAAGAGCACAAGATCAAACTGGCCGCCCAGATTGGGATCACCCACGCAATCGTGACGGTTTCCAGGGCGCTCGGCGCCGCGCCGCGAAGCGCTTATGTTCAAGAGCTGCGGAAGATCCGCGGGGAATTCGCAGCTGCCGGATTGGTGTTTGCCGGAGTGGAAAGCCATCCGGTTCCGGCGGAGAAAATCAAACTCGGACTGCCGGGCCGCGACGAGGAGATCGAGAACTACGTCGCTGCCATCCGGGCGCTTGCCGAGGTCGGCGTGCCGATGGTTTGCTACAACTGGATGGCCGGTATCGGCTGGTATCGGACGCGGGCCGACGTGCCGGGCCGCGGCGGCGCGTTGATCAGCGAATTCGATAATACCGAGGCCGCCAAGCAGGGGCCGACGGAATTCGGCGAAGTCGGCGAAGAAAAGCTGTGGAGCAACCTCGAGTATTTTCTCAAGGCGGTGATTCCGGTTGCGGAGCAGGCGGGTGTGAAAATGGCGCTGCATCCGGACGACCCGCCGCTCTCGCCTCTCCGTGGTGTCAGCCGCATATTGATCAGCGCGGCGAGTTTCCGCCGCGTCCTCACTATGGTTCCGAGCCCGGTGAACGGCATCACGTTCTGCCAGGCGAATTTCAAGCTGATGGGGGAGGATATCGCGGCCCTGGCGCGCGAGTGGTGCGCGCAGAAGAAGTTATTCTTCGTTCACTATCGCGATGTGGAGGGCACGCCGGAGCACTTTCGCGAGACCTTCCATGACGAGAGTCCGGTGGACCTAGCGCAGATGTTGCGCATCTATCACGAGTGCGGCTTCGAAGGCCCGATTCGTCCCGACCACGCGCCCACGCTGGATGGCGAGAGCAACGACAAGCCCGGCTACGCGATGGGCGGCAAGGTGCTGGCCATCGGGTATATGAAGGGTGCGATGGACGCGCTCGGTATTCCCTACGCGTAATCCGGACGATTCACCGGAAGTGAATCGTGCTTCCAAGAAATTCAATTGCCTTCCGGAGTGACGGATCTTAATCTCATCCTGAAAGGCCAAGCTTCCCGGGGTATCACCCGCACAGAAAAAAGGATCACTATGCGATTATTGACTCGGTTGTCAATCGTTTTGTTCGCCACGGCGGTAGCCGCATTCTCACAGACGTCGGTCGGCACGCTGTCGGGCACCGTTGTGGACGCCCAGGGCGCGGTGGTAACCAGCGCCCCAGTGACCGTCAAGAACATGGAGACTGCCGCGACCTTTACAGCCGCGACCACGGTCTCCGGCGAGTTCATCCTACCCAACCTGCTACCGGCACGGTATACGCTGACGGTGGAACAGCCCGGATTCAAGAAATATCAACAATCGGAAATCGTGCTCACCGCCAACAGCAGCATCAACGTGGGCAAGATTGTGCTGCAGATCGGACAGATCTCGCAAAGCGTCGAAGTGGTGGCGCAGGGCGCGCAACTGCAGACCGAGACGTCCGAGCAGGCCACGAGCATTGTGGGCACACAGATCGAGAACACGCAGGTGAATGGGCGCAGCTACCTGGCGCTGCTCACGCTGGTGCCGGGAATGTTCACCGACGGCGATTTCTCGACAGCCAATAACCAGACGGGGAATATTTACTCCAACGGGACGCGGGGCACGACGTTTAACCTGTCGCTCAATGGAGTGAGCAACATCGACACCGGCAGCAACACCAAGATGATGGCGACGGTGAGCCTGGACTCGGTGCAGGAATTCAAAGTGCTAACCGCCAACTTCGATGCGCAATACGGGAAGAACTCGGGCGCCCAGATTCTGGTGGTCACTAAGAGCGGAGGCACCAAGTTTCATGGCGACGGGCACTGGTTCTACCGCGACCGCGGTTTGAATGCCAACACGTGGATCAATAATCGCGATAGCACAGCGACTGCGCCGCTGCCGCGATCCAACTATCATTTCAACTATGAAGGCTACACGTTCGGGGGTCCCATCTATATCCCTGGCAAGTTTAACCGCAACAAAGACAAGTTGTTCTTCTTCTGGAGCGAAGAGTACCAGCAGCAATTGATTCCCGAGCCTCTGCGCAAGGTGACCTTGCCCACCGCTCTGGAGCGCCAGGGTAACTTCTCGCAGAGCGTGGACCAGAACAATGCCCCGGTGACTATCAAGGACTACCTCAATGGCGGCGCGCCTTTCCCCGGCAACGTCATTCCCTCCTCGCGGCTGTACGCTCCGGGCATCGCCGCGCTGAACCTCTTCCCGCTGCCGAACGTGACCGGGCAGAAGGGGTACAACTACCAATCGCAGATTTCCAGCAGCGAACCGCGGCACGAGCAACTGCTGCGCCTGGACTACAACGCCACCAACAAATGGAAGATCTTCGGCTCGCTGGCCAATCTCGCCAAAGACGTATACACAAGCTATTACTGTCCCTCGGGCTATTCGCTTTGTTCGAACTTCCCGTTGACGCCGTTTCAGTATGACCACCCGGGTTACCTGCTGACGTTGAACGCCACCACCACGATCAGCCCGACGCTGGTCAACGAGGCGATGTTCGGGATCGCGCACCATCCGGTGACCGTGCTGCCCACGGACCCGAATGCGCTGACCCGCGAGACCACTGGCGTGAAACTGCCGACCCTGTTCGCGCCGTATGCCGACTGGATTCCGCAGATGAGCTTTGGCGGGACGAAGATCGGTAACGGCCCGAACTTTAACACCGGGGGAGGCGCGTGGACGCCGTTCAACACGTACAACTCCACGATCGAATTCAGCGACAACCTCAGCAAGGTGATGAACCACCACTTCCTCAAAGCCGGGGCCTTCATTCACCGCAACCGGAAGAACCAGAGCGCCTATGGGTTGACGGGCGGGAGCTACAACTTCGGGGACTCGAGCAACAACCCCTACGACACCGGTTTTGGTTTCTCCAACGCCGCGATGGGCACCTTCCAGACCTTTTCGCAGGCCAACCAGTACGTCACGGGGCAGTATCGTTACACCAATGCCGAGTTCTATCTGCAGGATAGCTGGAAGCCTTCGTCCCGGCTCACAGTGAACTATGGCGTGCGCCTCTACTATATCCAGCCCTACTACGACAAGGGCCTGAACACACTGAATTTCCTGCCGGAAGCATGGGACCCAAAGCAGGCTCCCCGCCTCTACTGGCCGACGTTGGACGCCAGCGGCAACAAAATCGGCATCGACCGCGCCACCGGGCAGACGGTCTCCTCCCTTTTGGTGGGCCTGCTCGTGCCAGGCACCGGCAGTCTGAGCAACGGGTTGTTGCAGGCGGGCAAGGGCATCAGCCCTTATCTGATGAAGAGCCCCGGCATCCTGGCGGCGCCGCGCGTGGGTCTGGCCTGGGACGTGACGGGCAAGGGTAAATTGGTGTTTCGAACCGGCGGCGGCGTGTATTACGACCGGTACCAGGGCAACGACATCTTCAACATGATCGCCAATCCGCCGACGATCGTGCAATCGACGGTGTACAACAACCTGGCGCAGAACATCGCCGGCGGCGCGCAGTATGTCAGCCCTCCCGGACTCAACGCCATTGACTATAACGGGAAAGTCCCGACGGTGATCAACTTCAGCGCGGGCATCCAGGCCAAGCTGCCGTACGCCACGACGCTGGAAGTAAATTATGTGGGCTCGCTCAGCCGCCATCTGATGCAAACGCTGAACCTGAACGCAATCCCGTACGGCACGGATTTCCAAACGCAAAACCAGGATCCGACCAAGCAGAAATCCAATCCGACGGCGATCGCGGGTTCCAACGCCTACGACACCAACTTCCTGGCTCCGTACCAGGGCTACGGCACGATCAACTACGAAGGCTTCGGCGCCACGACCAACTACAATTCGATGCAGGTAAAGGCGAATCGCTACTTCGCCAAGGGACTGTTCCTGGCCACCGCGTTCACCTGGGGCAAGTGCCTGGGGACGGCATCCGGGGACGGCGATGGCTTCCGCATCGACAACCTGACGCGCTTCTCGCTGTACGGCCCGTGCAGCTTCAACATCCCGATGAATCTGACCTTCAATTATGTTTACGCGATCCCGGGACCGAAACAATGGGGCACCTTCAACAATGCGGCGACGCGAGCCGCGTTCAGCGGGTGGCAGATCTCGGGCTTGACCATTTTCCGCAACGGCATGCCGTACGCGCCTTCGTTCAACGTTCCCAACTACGGCAACAACCAACTGACGGGTTCGAACACGCAGGGCGCGCGCGTGTGGCTGGTGGGCGATCCGCTGCAAGGGACTTCCAGCGACCCATACAACCGGTTGAATCCGGCCGCGTTCCTACCGCCGCAAGTGGGCAGCATCGGGATCGAGTCGCCGCGCAACTATCTGGTGGGACCGGGCGCCAACCAATGGCAGGCAGCCGTGCAGCGCAATATCCGGATCACGGAGACGAGCAAGCTGATGGTTCGGGTGGAGGCGGTGCAAAACCTCTTCAATCACACCCAGTTCAGCGGCATCAACAGCCAGATCAACTTCACCAGCCCGACCAATCCTACGGTGACCAACCTGCCGTACAATTCCGCCGGGGTTCTGAACAAGAGCGGCTTCGGCACGGTGTCCGGCGTACGCGGCGGGCGGGTGCTCCAACTGGTGGCGCGCTTCAGCTTCTGAGCGCGCCCTCCGGGACGGACTGACACTATCGACAGAAGAGGCAACACGGATTGAAACCATTTCTCACCTTCGGATTGAAGTACCGCGAGATGCGCTGGTTCATCGCAGGATGGCTGGCGCTCTCCACGGTGCTCAACCTGATCGACCGCCAGACGCTTTCGATCCTGGCCCCGGTTCTGCGCGAACAGTTCCACCTGAGCGTGCAGGGCTACTCCAACGTTGTGACCGCATTCATGGTGTCTTACACCGTGATGTACACCGTGGGAGGGCGGATGGTGGACTGGATCGGCGAACGGGTGGGGATGGCGGCATGCATCTTGTGGTGGAGCGTCTGCACTATCCTGACCGGCTTTGCGCAGGGAGCCTTTAGCCTGGGCGCGTTGCGCTTTCTGCTCGGATTGGGCGAGCCGGGCAACTATCCGGCGGCGCTGCGGGCGACCACGCGCTGGTTCCCGAAGGAGGAGCGCGGTCTGCCGATCGCCATGTTCTCCTCGGGGGGAGCGATCGGCAATGTCCTGGCGCCGCCGCTGATCGCTGGGATGACGTTGTTGTTCGGATGGCGCGCGGCCTTCGTTCTTCCGGGAGCGCTCGGGCTGGTCTGGCTTGCCGTGTGGCTAATGGTGTACCGGACGCCGGCCGAGTACCCGGGGACCACCAGACAAGAGTTGGAGAAGCTGGAAACCGAGACCAATATTTCGTCGCTCGGCATGGCGGAGTGGTTCGGGCTCTTGAAGAACCGCAACGTGCTCGCGCTGCTGCTGGCGCGCTTCGTGTCCGACCCGGCCTGGTATTTCTATGTGTTCTGGATTCCGGAATATCTGAAGCGCGAGCGCGGCTTCAGCCTGACCGACATCGGCATGTACGCATGGATTCCTTTCGTCGCCGGCGCCATCGGTGGCATGACCGGAGGGCGGATCTCCGACCTATTGATCCGGCGCGGCATGGCTCCGGCGAAGGCCAGGGCGCGGGTCCTCTACATCGCGGCCGCGGTGGCGCCGGTGGGCATCCTGACTACCTGGGTGCATTCGTCGGCGATGGCGATCGTGCTGATCGCCGTGATGGCCTTTGTCGCGTACACCTGGTTCATCAACACGGCGGCCATGATACCCGACGTGGTGGGCGAGAAGACGGTGGGCAGCGTGCTGGGTTTCATCGGCACCGCGGGCAGCGCCGGCGGAGTGCTGTTTACGCCGCTGGTGGGTTACCTGGTTTCCCACTACTCGTATGGCATCGTGTTCGCGATGGTTGGGTCGATGCATGTCACGGGCGCGCTGATCCTGTGGGCCATTCGCCGCGACCCGGTGCCTTCCGTCGTACCGCAGGGGGCGGCTGCATGAGGCTCGCGGGCAAGGTGGCGGTCGTAACGGGCGCCGGCCGGGGGATCGGGCGCGCCATCGCCATCGGTTACGCACGGGAAGGCGCGGCGGTAGTGGTGAACTACAGCCGGTCGCGCGAGGCCGCGGAAGCGGCGGTGCGGGAAATTCAAACCGCAGGTGGCAGGGCATTGGCGATCCACGCGGATGTGGCGAAGCTCGATCAGCATGGCGTGCTGATCGAACAGACCCTTCAGGCATTCGGCGCAGTCGATATCCTGGTCAACAATGCGGGGGTCGAATACAACGAGCCGGTCTTGGATTCGCGAGTGGAAACTTGGGAGGACACGGTTGCGGTCAATCTGAAAGGCGCCTATTTTCTGGCAGTCCAGGCCGCACGCGCGATGAGAGAGTCGGGCGGAGGGAAAATCCTCAACATCTCCAGCGTCCACGATGTGGAGCCGCTGCGCAACCGGGCGGTGTACTCCATCACTAAAGGCGGAATGCTAATGATGGTGAAATCCCTGGCGTTGGAGCTGGCCGAGCACAACATCCAGGTAAACGGGATTTCTCCCGGCGCCATTCTGACCGATATGAACCGGGCGCACCTTACGGAGCCGGCGCGAAGAGACCGGCTGCTGGGCCAGATTCCCATGAAACGGATCGGCGACCCGGAGGATATCATCGGCGCGGCCGTATTTCTGGCGTCCGCCGAGTCGAACTACGTTACCGGTACCACCATCTACGTGGATGGAGGACTGCTTCTTTTGTAGCCGGACACTTTTTGCGAGACGACCTATGGAAACCACATCAACCACCGAAATTGGGAACATGGAAGAGATCTGCGAGCGCTACAGAAAGCTCTACGCGGGCGCGGTATACGACGTGCTGGAGTCGTTGGGCTACCCCAACCAGGCTTTGTCACATGAGCTGGTGGCACTGACGCCGGGAATGAAACTGGCCGGTCCGGCGTTTACCGTGAAGGGAACAGTCACGGCCGAGCGCGACACGGCCGGCCGGCATCAGCGCATGAAGATGGTCTGCGGCATGACGCATCCGTGCATCGAAGTCCGCGACCGTGGCACGCCGTTCAACGTGGCCATGTATGGCGAATTGAGCGCGACGACAGCGCGCGCGCATGGCGCCGTGGGCGCCCTGATCGATGGGGGAACGCGCGATTCGGGACATTTGATCGCCATGCAGTTTCCGGTCTTCGCGCGCTACCGCAGTCCGGTGGAAGCATTCGGGCGGTATACCATGCTCAAGTGTCAGGTGCCGGTCCGCATCTCGGGCGAACTAACGGAGACCGTCGAGGTCAACCCGGGCGATTTCATCTTTGGCGAAGAGGACGGCGTGGTGGCGATTCCCAAGGACCTGATTCTGCCCGTGCTCGCCGAATGCGAGCGGATCAAAGGACTGGAAGACCTGGCCCGCCACGATTTCGCGCGCGGTGACGATCCGGTGGAAGTCTTCCAGCGCTACCAGCGTTTCTAGAGATCCCATGCAGCGATTCAATCTGAGTGGAAAGGTCGCGATCGTTACTGGTGCGACCCGAGGCATCGGGCAGTCCGCGGCCGTGGGACTGGCCGAAGCGGGAGCGGCAGTCGCCGTGATCGGCAATAGCCGCATGCCGGAGGAAACGAAGCAGGCGGTGGAAGCGTTGGGGTGCGCGTCGCTCGCGTTTCAGGGTGATATCTGCGACGGTGGATTCCGCGAGCAGGTGGTCAGCGAAGTCCTGACCTGCTGGGGGCATATCGACATTCTGGTGAACAACGCCGGAACCCAGATTCGCACGCCGGCCGTGGACTTCGCCGAAGCCGATTGGGACAGGGTTCTCGATGTCAATCTCACATCGGTATTTCGCATGTGCCAGCGCGTGGGCCGGGAGATGCTGAAGCAGGGTAGCGGGAAGGTCATCAACATTGCCTCCCTGCAAAGCTTCACCGGCGGCATCACCATCCCCGCCTACGCGGCAAGCAAGGGCGGAGTGGCGCAGATCACCAAGGCGCTATCGAACGAGTGGGCGCGGCTGAACGTGAATGTCAATGCGATCGCGCCAGGGTATATTCTCACCGATTTGACGCGGCCTATCTATGACGATCCCGTCCGCTCGAAGGAGATCCTGGAGCGCATCCCGGTGCAACGCTGGGGCGATCCGGAAGACATGAAAGGGGCGGTGATTTTCCTGGCCGCCCCGGCGTCGGACTTCGTCCACGGGCACATTCTGCTGGTGGATGGCGGCTGGATGGGACGGTAGGTTCACAAGGGAGCGAAATGCAGGCAGCAGTGTATTGCGGCAAAGAAGACGTTCAGGTCAAGGATTGGCCGGAACCGCGGATCGGCGGGGGCCAGATCCTGTTGCGTGTGAACTCGGGCGGCCTCTGCGGCACCGACATGCAGATCTATTTCGGCAAGCATCCGCGCGCCCAGGCGCCGCTTGTGCCCGGACACGAGATCTTCGGCCGGATCGTGGACGTGGGACGCGACGTCGCGCGATCGTGGAAGAACGGCATGCGGGTCGCCGTCTATCCGCTGATTTCGTGCGGGTGTTGCCTCCCGTGCCGCGAAGGCAACGCTCACGTCTGCGAGAAACTCGGGTTGGTGGGGATCGATCGCGACGGCGGTTTTGCCGAGTACGTTGCCGTGGAGCCGGAGCAACTGATCGGCATTCCGGACGAGGTCACGGACGAACAGGCGGCGCTTATCGAACCGCTCGCCGTGGCGGTGCACGCCGTCGCCGACTCGAGCTTTCGCATCGGTGACACCGTGTTGGTGACGGGAGGCGGACCGATCGGCAACCTCTTGGCCCAGACGCTGCGAGCCGCTGGGGCGCGGCAGGTAGTTGTTTCAGAGGTGAAACCCTTCCGCCGTGAGATCGCGGGGCAAATGGGTTTCCCCACTTTCGATCCGTCCACGGAAGAGGCGACGTCCGCGCTCGAACGGCTTTTTGGCGACCGGCAGGCCGACATCGTATTTGAAGCTTCGGGCTGCGCGACGGCGTATCGGGATGCAGTTCATTGTTGCGCCGTGCGAGGCGAGATCAGCTTCGTGGGGATACCCAAGTCGCCTCCCGAAGTGGATGTGCTGAAGCTCGTATACAAGGAGATTCATACCAGCAGTGCCAGGGTATACCGCTTCCGCGACTATCTTGGTGCAATCGCGCTTCTCTCCCGCCGGGCGGTCGACGTAGAACCTCTGATCACGGATCGGCTCGCTCTTAAGGAGGCGCCCCTAGCGTATCGGAAGATGCAAGCCGCGGACACGAGCGCCAAGGTCGTCGTGCTGCCCTAATCCCAGAAACGGACTCCACCCAACCGCCCTTCTCCCGCTCCCTGTGCGGTGCCGGGTTGGAGTTTCCTGAGGGCGTTAGTCCACGTGCTTATGGAAAACCTTGCGCCGGATGTCGGGCCAGAATTCCTTAAGCACCTGGGACACAGCGTCCGTGCCCACCTGCATTAACAACTTTGTCCCGTTGGCGCTGAAACTTCGATTGTCAGGATAGTACGCGTTCGAGATCGCGACGGCACTAGCGTTTCCGAGCCACTCGGAGAAGTTGAATCTCGTTCGCCCCGAATCGGTGTGAGTCAGCATGACTCTCGTCAACGCATACATCGCGCGCGACTTCGTGGTCCCGCTCCCTCGCCGGAAATATCGCGGATCCTCGTGCAGCAACACCGGGAACAACCCCTCCGTGAACAGGTTACCCATTGCCTGGTCACCATAGTTGGTCACCAGACGGTGCCCGTATCCCTTAAGGCCCTGCCCGAAGGATGGCGATTGATCGGTCCACTGCCCCAACCCCGCCAGCGCCCCGGCCAACATCACCAAGGGATAATCAAACGAATCCTTGCTCGCGATCGTGAGCTTCTGGCGATCCGTCAGCACCGTGCCTTCCTGCGATGCATCCGCCGTCCGATAGTTCGGAAGCACCCCGAATACGCGATTTCCGCCGGGAGGCTCAGCCACCGGGGTAGCCGGTGGTTCCTGCGCCAACAGACACACTTGTACCAACAGCGCCGACAAGAAGATCCGCATCGCACTATCGACGCAGCACGGCAAAAATTGGTTACGCCACTAGCTCGAAAGTGCTAGGGATTCACCTGCTCCTCCGCCCGACCAGCGCGACTGTGAAGCCACCCTCGAATTCGGGCGAGTTTTCGGTATCCAGTCGATATTCCGGGGCTTCCGGACGCCGGTTCTTTTCCGATCGCCCTACCACCCCAGACAACACACGTAGTTTCCCGCCCTCCCAGCGAATGTACGGGGCTCCGGCGATTCGAACTCCCGACTGCCGGTCGCTCGTCACCTCGGCCCATCGGATCGCCTTATTGCCCTTTACCGTATCGCTTCCCGCAGTTCCGGTGTAGACCCCAAGAATTGGGGCCGTCTTTTCGTTCGGGTAGGCATCGAGCGGACCCAATCCGAGCCACCGCAGACTACTCATCCCGGCAGCGGTCGTCATTTCCACGCCGATCTCGGGCAGCCATGAGGCCTGTACCTTCGGCCGCACCGAGTAAGTGACCCGTAGCATGCCATCAGCACTCACTTCGTAACTATAAGTTGCCGCGAAAGAGTTATGGCCGTCGACGCTATGTTCGGCTTCCGCTTGAATGCGCACGCTCGAATCTCCCGTGACCACCTTCCAACTCTTGACCGATGTCGTGTACTTATCCAGGTCCGGAAGCTCCGCCGCGCGCGGCCTTATCAACACTTTGTCGTTCGGCCCCAGCGCACGCCAAATCGTAGTCCGCGAACCCGTAATCACCTTCTCCGCGCCGACCGTCGCCCCCACCAGTTGTGCAGTCGCGGGGTCGAACTCGTATGATGCCGGCCCGGCCGTAATCAGCACCGTCTTCCCCGTGCGCACCCGCAACAGCGGAGGCGGCAGCGTACGAACCCGTGATTCCGCCGGGCCTTCCGGCAGGAGCTCGACCGCACGCTTGGTGATCTCGGATCCGTCGGGATGCAGGAACGCAAGATGCAGATAATGAGCAACACCGGCCGCCGCCCCCTTCAGCGCATCCAGCTTCAACAGGAGAACGCCGCTGGCATGCGGCGCGAGGCTCATCCTGGCATCCCCCGACGCGAGTTCCCTGCCCTCCGCCATCAGGCTCCAGCGCATCGGCACGGCCGATAGATCCGTAAAATCATAATCGTTACGAATCGGGATTCGCACCGAAGGGTTCTCCGACCAGAATCGCGCCGAGTCCGCCGTCACCGCCACTGGCGCATAAACTGCCTTCGTCTCCCAGTAATCCCGCTGCGGTTTGCGGTCGGCGCTCACGATGCCGTCCCACCCGTCGAGCACGATCTGCGTGTATTTCTCAGGCTGCCCGTTGGCGCCGGTGCGCGTGCGCGTCAGCCCCTGGTCCTGCCACATCCAGATCGCTCCGCCCGCGCCGCTGGGATGACTGGTCAACGCCCGCCACGATTCTTCCAGCCCGCCGAAGCCTTCCTCGCCGTAACCGTGCGTGTATTCAGTCGTGATGATCGGACGACCCGCGTGCGCTGCCAACTGATCCAGGTTCGAAGGCGTGCGATAGTGCGGCGCCAGAATGTCTATCTCGGGCGGCAGGAAATCGTCCGCGCGCCACGGCATCAGCACTGGACGCGTGGGGTCCGAACCCTTCACCAGCCGGATCGCCGCCAGGTGCATCGCCGTGAACGGATCCTCGTTGCCGATCGACCAGACAATCACGGACGCATGGTTGCGGTCGCGCGCGATCGTTTCCTGCGCGCGGCGCAGCCCCGATTCCATGAACGAAGGGTCGTCGCCAAATTCCCCGCCCTGCCCCATCGGCACCTCATCCAGAATGTACATGCCCATTTCATCCGCCAGGTCCAGGAAGCCCTCGGCTGGAGGATAGTGCGAGGTCCGCACCATATTGATATTCGCCGCCTTCATCAGCCGCAGATCTTCCAGCCACTGCTCTCGCAAGGTAGCGCGGCCCACATCCGGATTTTCGTCGTGCCGGCAAACACCGCGCAGTTTGACCGCCTGCCCGTTGATACGCAGCACGCCTCCCGCGGTCGAGATCTGCCGGAAGCCGACCGCCGACGTGCGCGCGTGCGTGACGCTGCCGCCCTGCGCCAGTTCCACCGTCAGCCGGTAGAGGTTGGGCGTCTCCGCGGTCCAGTGTTGCGGGGCCGTCACATGCAGCGCAAACAACGTGTCGCGGGCCGTCCCGCGATGCGCGGGCACTGCCAGGCTCGTGCGCTGAACCGCGTTGCCATCGGGACCGGCGAGCACCAGCCGCAGTTCGTACGGCGCCTGTTGCGAACCCGACACCAGCACGCGAACATGCAGGTCGGCGTCGCGGAACTGATCGTCGAAGGTGGTGGAAGTCTCCACCCGGTCGATGTACGCCGCCGCCGGCATGCTCTCCAGCCAGACATCGCGGTAGATGCCCGGCAGGGACCAGTCGTCGTTGGTGTCGAAGGCCGCGTCTTTGGTGACTTGGCGAACGCGCACCGCAAGCCGGTTCTCCGCGCCCGGCTTGAGCCAGCGAGTGACATCGTAAGCGAAGGCCGTGAACCCGCTATCGTGGCGTCCCAGCAGGGTCCCGTTGAGCCACACTTCGGCCGAGGCCCAGACACCGCCAAAATGCAGCAGCACCCGCTTTCCGGCCGCGCCCTCAGGCGTCAGAAAGCGGTGCAGGTAGAAACCTTCGCCTCCCTGTCTGGCCCGCTGATAGATGGGTTCTTCGAAGCCCAGCAGAGACCAGTTGGAAGGCACGGGAATGGGCTGGAACGCTACAGCCTGAAACCCTTCATCATGAAATTGAGCGAGCCGCTCGGCCGCCGGCGCATCCGCCGCGAAGGCGAACTCCCAGTTCCCGTTCAGGGTGGTGACCTGCGAAGTCTGCGCCGACGCGCTCGCCAGCGCGGCCGCCATCATAAAACAGCGAATCAGACCTGTTTCTATCGAAGCCAGCATGGCCTGAGATTAGCATCGTGCGCGGAAACAAAAAGCATCCGCGGCTGCTAACGGCGCATCGAGCCTCCAACGATGACCCTCTATCGAAGGCTGCTCGCGAGGTTCGAAGTCGTCACCGTCACCGTTCTCGAACTTCTCCTGATTTTCACAGTCGCTGTAGCCACACTGGTTGTGATCGTGTTTTTCTTCGCCGGGTTGCGAACCCGGACCCTTCAGGTTGAATCGCTCGAAGCGCTGCAACCGGCTCTTTCCCACATCTTCAGCGACGTTCTGATGGTACTGCTCGGCCTGGAATTGTTAGAGACTCTGAAATTCTACTTCAGGGAGCATCACGTTCGCATCGAGGTGATCCTCGTGGTTGCGATGATCGCAGTGGGCCGCCATCTCATCCAGGTCAATTTCGAGAAGGCCAGCGCTATGACCCTGATCGGCCTCGGCGTCCTCATCGTGGCTCTTGCCGTTGGCTACTTCCTGGTTTGCAAATCGCACGTGATTCAAGGTCTGAAAAACCCAGCGCGAGAGCGTCCTCCGCTTAGCCCGAGTGCGTAACCACACGCGCAATCTCCCCACGAACAAATAATTTGACCCCCGCTCGGCCGATACGAATCTCGGCCTAGGAGAACGAACTTGTCGAGTCTGACCTCGCACTTCGAGATCTACGCCGATGACCCAGCCAGACTGGCGGAGTTCTACCGGAGTCTGTTCGGCTGGCAGTTCGATCGCACCCCGGGAATCGATTACTGGAGGATACGGGCCGACTCCAGTCCCACCGGCGCCTTTGCCGGCGGGTTGACCTACCGGCCCATTCCCGCGCCGCACGGTTGGGTTCAATATGTTGCGGTCCCGTCGCTCGATGAAGCCCTCGTCAAAACCCTGCAGTTGGGCGGCGAGGTCCTCTATCCAAAAACCGCTGTGCCCAAAACCGGTTGGTACGCGATCGCGGCCGACCCCGAGGGCAACACCTTCGCTATCTGGCAAGCCGATCCCACGGCGTCTCCCACCACCGAGCCGGAGTAACTCGAGTAACTTAATAACTAATCACATACGGCCAAGTGGCTGAACCGCGATATAGGGCACATGCTCACGGAGTTGAACCGTTCCCGCGATGGGATGCTAATCGCCGCCCAACAGGGTAAGGATTAGGCAGATTCAGGTACCCTTTGCTCTCCGCCTCCTTCTCCAACCGCCGACCTTCGCCATCATCGCATGCCGCGCCGGTTTGGGATTGCCCGAGCGCAAAGCCCCCCTTATGGTTGGACGGTCGTCACCCACGCGGAGCGCCGCGAACTGTTCAAGGAAGGCTGGAGGGAGCTGACCAGGGTTTTCATCGAGGCCGTGCTGACCGACATGGTCTACCAAATTATGGTGCTTCGCGCGCTCTATGCCGGTCAACCCCTCGTCGTGGAGGTAGTCCTCGCCTTACCGCTCTACCCGAATCTTTCGAGCAAGCATGCACCGTATCGGTCGTACCGCGAACCTGCCGAAACGTACTCCCTCCACCGGTACTCCGCAATCCCTGGCCTTCGGTTCGTATCTCCTCTCACGCGAATGCCCGTTTCAAGGGTCTCCCCAAAACCCCAAAAAAAAGATCCCACCTACCCATCACCCATCAAGGCTGGGGAAGGCCCAGCGATGTCCACACGCCGGCTTGAGAAGGAATTCACGTTGATATCGTTCACCTCCATCGCGGCTTTCACGGGTCCCCTGCAGCGCGTGCGCCGCTCACCCAAGCGGCACGGCTTCCAGGCGGCGGACGCATTTCGCACCCGCCTGGTGGAACGGAATTCCACCTATCCTGAGGATCGCGCGGGCGAGTTCCGCGCTGAGCGTCCCGATCGGCAACCGTTCCGCGACGGCACACCCTCGCGAGCTGGCCGTGTGAGTTGGCGCGCGCGCGCAATCGGGGAGTCGTCCCGTGTATTTCCCCTCCAAGGCCGGAGGTACAAGCCATGCCCGGTCTCCTAGAATCTCGCGCACCCGTCTCCCCGCTCGCCGGCCACCCCGCCCCAAGTGCCATGCTGACCGACGTAGCACGCCTTGAGCGCATCTACTTCGAGCGCGTGCCGGAACCCGAGGACGCCACCCAAATGGTCGCCTTCAACGCCGGTGGCCACCGCGGCTCTCCTCTCCTCGGCAGCTTCACCGAGTCGCACGTCCTAGCCATCACCCAGGCGATTTGCGATTTCCGCCATCGCGTTCAAGGCACCGATGGCCCACTCTACATAGGTAAGGATACCCACGCCCTCTCCGGCCCCGCACAGCGTACTGCACTCGAAGTCCTCGCCGCCAACGGCGTCGAGACCATCATCCAGCAGGATAACGGCGTGACTCCCGCCCCCGTCATATCCCGAGCCATCATCGCCTACAATCGCACCCGCAAAAGAGGCCTGGCCGATGGCATCGTGGTCACGCCCTCGCACAACCCGCCTGAGGATGGCGGCATCAAGTACAGCGCACCCAACGGCGGTCCCCCCGATGCCAATGTCGCTCACTGGCTGGAAGCGCGCGCGAACGAACTCTTGCGTGAGGGCAACGTGGATGTCCACCGCGTTCCGATTCTCGCCGGTCTTCTCGCCGCCACCACCCATCACGAGGACCTCGTCATGCCATACGTCCGCGACCTCGTCAACGTGCTGGACATGGATGCCATTAAGGCCGCACGCCTCAGACTCGCCGTCGACCCGCTCGGCGGCGCCGCCCTCCCCTACTGGAAACCCATCGCCGAACTCTACGGCCTGGACCTCACCATCGTCAACCCGATCATCGACCCGTCCTTCGCCTTCATGACCGTCGATCACGACGGCCTCATCCGCATGGATTGCTCCAGTCCCTACGCGCTCGCCCACCTGGTGGAGTTGAAGGACCACTACTGCCTGTCCTTCGCCAATGATCCGGATTCGGACCGCTATGCCGTCGTGACTCCCGGCGCCGGTCTGATGCCTTGCGACCACTTCCTCGCGGTCGCCATCCAGTACCTGCTCGCCCATCGCGCCCAGTGGCGTCACGACGCCGCCGTCGGTAAGAGCGTGCTCTCGAGCAGCATCATAGACCGCGTCGTGCGCAAACTCGAGGGCCGCCTTTGCGAGGTGCCGCCCGGTTTTCAATGCCTCGCGCCCGGCCTCTTCGATGGTTCCTTCTGTTTGGGCGGCGATGAGGACTCGGGCGCCACCTTCCTGCAGCATGACGCGACCGCGTGGACTACCGATAAGGACGGCCTCGTCATGAACCTGCTCGCGGCCGAAATCATGGCCCGCACCGGCCGCGATCCCGGCGAGTTGTACTGCGCGCTCGATGCCGACCTGGGTCCGCACTGGTATTCGCGCCTCGAAACGCCCGCTACTACGCAACAGAGGGCGAAGCTGGAGCGGCTCGGCCCGGCTGCGGTACCGCGGTCAAATCTGGCCGGCCAGCCAATTCTCGCGAAACTCAATCGCGCTCCCGGCAACAACGCCCCCATCGGCGGCATCAAGGTAGTGGCCGCATCGGGATGGTTCGCCGCCTCCCCTTCGAACACGAAAGACGTCTATCGCATTTACGGCGAGAGCTTCGAGGATCAGGAACACCTCGAGCACATCCTGGCCGAAGCCCAGGAAATCGTGAACAGCGCTCTTGCAACGCTCAACGGATAAAATACACATGGAACCAGACAATCGCCCTGAAATCGCACCGCTATTCCCGGCCGATTACCGCGGCTCCGGCCTCCTCCTGCACATCGCCGCCCTGCCCGGGCCCTTTGGTATCGGCGACGTCGGCCCCTCCGCCTTTCAATGGGTCGACCGCCTTCAGGCAGCTGGGCAGCAATGGTGGCAGGCTTTGCCGCTTGGCCCCACCGGCCATCGCGATTCGCCTTACCAGTGCCGTTCTTCTTTCGCCGCCAACCCGCTCCTCATCAGTCCCAAGTCCCTCATCGATGACGAGCTCCTGCGCTCTGCCGATTGTCAGGGCTACTCGTTCCCCTCGGCTTCGGTCGATTACGATACCGTCGTGCCGTTGAAACATCGCCTGCTCCATCTCGCCTGGGCCAATTTCAAAGCCGGCGCCCGCCGCGACCTGAAGGCCCCGTTCGAGCAATTCTGCGACGCCCAATCCATCTGGCTGGATGACTACGCCCTCTTCCGCGCGTTGCACCAGAAATTCGGCGGTGTTCGTTACCTAGAGTGGCCCCAGCCCCTCGCTTTCCGCGAACCCGCCGCCCTGGATGAAGCTCGCCGCGAACTCGGCGACCAGATGGAGCGCGTTGCCTTCGAGCAGTTCCTGCTCTTCCGCCGCGGTGTCACCCTCAAGGATTACGCCCACTCCCGCGGCGTGCGACTCATCGGCGACCTCTCCTTCTTCGTCGAACCCGATTCGAGCGAAGTCTGGGCCCATCCCGAGTATTTCCTGCTCGATGAAAACCGCCGACCGCGCTTTGTCTCCGGCGTACCCCCGGATGCCGTCAGTTCACTCGGCCAAGTCTGGGGCAGTCCCGTCTACAACTGGGGCGCCTTGCGCGAAACCGGCTTCCGATGGTGCATCGATCGTTTTCAGGCCCTGCTTGCCCACGTCGATGTCATCCGCCTCGATCACTTCCGCGGCTTCGCCGCCGCCTGGCACGTCCCCGTCGGGCGCACCCACCGCACGCTGCGGCCAATGGGTCCAGGGCCCCGGCGCCCAGCTGTTCGCAGCCGTGGAAGACGAATTCGGCGCCCTGCCCTTCATCGCCGACGACCTGGGGATGATCACCGCCGACGTCCGGCATCTCCTGGATCAGCTCGAGTCCCCCGGTACACGCGTCCTCCAATTCGCCTTCGACGGCCATTCCGATAACCCCCACCTGCCCGTCAACTATCTGGCCAACACTGTCGTGTACACCGCCACCCACGAAACCGCCGCCACGCGCACCTGGTTTGAAAAACTCTCCCCCAACGAGCGCCGCAACCTGTGGCGCTACCTCCGGCGCCCCGGCGGCGAAGCCCCCGATGTCGCGCCTGCCTTGATGGGCCTGGCATGGTCCTCCCGCGCCGCACTCGCCATGGCTCCCCTCCAGGACCTCCTCAACCTGTCCGGAGCCCCCGCCCCTTGGCGCTGGCGCGCCACCGAAGAGATGTTCAATGCCCACGCTTTCGATTGGCTGCGCCAGCTCACCAAAGCCACCAAACGCCTCCCCCCTCCCGTCGAACTCCAACTCCAGGAGATCGCCTGATGCCTTTGTTTGTGGGACAGCCCATCCTGGCTGCCGCCGGCTTTCGGCCAGCGCTGTGCGGTCGGCCCGTACTCACACCGAACCGCGACCGTCAGGGAGCGATCTCTTTTGGAGCTGACTCATGACCTCTAACCTCCTCGAACATCCGCAATCCGTACCCGTCACCACTGCCGGGACTGCGGGACGCTGCTCCCCTCTGGGCGCAACCGTGCAGGCCAATGGCGTCAACTTCAGCATCTTCTCGCGCTTCGCCTCCGCCATCGAGCTCCTTCTCTTCGATCGCGAAGACGATTCCCTCCCCTCGCGCGTCATTCGCATTCCCGCCTCCACCAATCGCACCTACCACTACTGGCACACCTTCGTCCCCGGCGCCCGCGCCGGCCAGCTCTACGGCTACCGCGTCCACGGCCCCTTCGACCCCGCCGCCGGATTGCGCTTCGATCCCCGTAAGCTCCTCCTCGATCCCTACGGCCGCGGCGTCGTCGTCCCCTCCGGCTACAGCCGCGAAGCCGCGCGCCTCCCCGGCGATACCGCGCGCACCGCCATGAAGAGCGTCGTCGTCGATCCCCGCGCCTACGATTGGGAAGGCGACGCGCCGCTCCGCCGCCCCTGCTCGCGCACCATCATCTATGAGGCGCACGTGCGCGGCTTCACCCGCCATCCCAGCTCCGGCCTCTCCGAAAATATCCGCGGCACCTATGCCGGCCTGATCGAAAAAATCCCCTACCTGCAGCGACCTCGGCATCACCGCCGTCGAGCTCATGCCGGTCTTCCAGTTCGATCCCCAGGATGCCCCGCCCGGACGCTCCAACTACTGGGGCTACGCACCCGTCTCCTTCTTCGCACCCCACCAGCAGTACAGTTCGCGCCGCGATCCCCAGGGCCCCGTCGACGGAGTTCCGCGACATGGTCAAGGCCCTCCACCGCGCCGGCATCGAGGTCATCCTCGACGTCGTTTTCAATCACACCGCCGAGGGCGATCACCGCGGACCCACACTCGTCTTTCCGCGGCCTGGACAACACCGCGTACTACCTCCTCGAGCGCGATCCCTCGCTCTACTCCAACTACAGCGGCACCGGTAACACCCTCAATGCCAATCACCCGATTGTTCGCCGCATGATCGTCGACAGCCTCCGCTACTGGGTGGAAGAAATGCACGTCGACGGTTTCCGCTTCGACCTCGCCTCGATCCTCGCGCGCGATTCCTGCGGCCGCCCCATGGCCCAACCCGCCCGTCCTCTGGGACATCGAATCGCGATACCGTCCTCGCCGGCACCAAGCTCATCGCCGAAGCCTGGGACGCCGCCGGTCTCTATCAGGTCGGCAGCTTCGTCGGCGATAGCTGGCGCGAATGGAACGGCCGCTTTCGCGATGATGTCCGCGCCTTCGTGCGCGGTGAGGACGATACCGTCGCCCGCTTCGCGGATCGCTGGCTCGGCAGTCCGGATATCTACGGCCACAAGAATCGCGAGGCCGAACAGAGCATCAACTTCGTCACCTGCCACGATGGCTTCACGCTTAACGACCTGGTTTCCTATAACGAGAAGCACAACCATCTGAACGGCGAAAGCAATCGCGATGGCTGCAACGACAATCGCAGTTGGAATTGCGGCGTGGAGGGCCCCTCGGACGATCCCGAAATCGAGGCCCTGCGTACCCGCCAGATCAAGAACTTCTTCACCATCACCCTGCTCTCGCTAGGCGTCCCCATGATCGTGATGGGCGATGAAGTCCGGCGCACGCAGCACGGCAACAACAACGCCTACAGCCAGGACAACGAAACCAGTTGGTTCGATTGGACGCTCGTCCAGCGCCACGCCGATCTGCACCGCTTCGTCAAGCTGCTGATCGCGCGCCGCTTGTTGCGCGATATCGATAGCGACCGCACCCCCCTCAACCAGTTGCTCCGTAATGCCAGAAAAGCCTGGCACGGCGTCAAACTCTTCGAGCCCGATTGGAGCCCCTGGTCGCACAGCCTTGCCTTGGGCGCCGAGCTGTTCAAGGAACGGCTGGAGTTCCACATGATCTTCAACTCTTGGTGGCAGCCGCTCGATTTTGAACTTCCCCCCACGGTCTCGCGCGCTCCCTGGCGCCGTTGGATCGATACCGCCCTGCCCACCCCGCGCGATATCGTCGACTGGCGCGCCGCTGCCCCAATCGATGGCGCACACTATCACGCCTCCCCCCGCTCCGTCGTCGTCCTCATCAAAGACCGGTAGGATAGGCCTCCTGGCCTGTCCATCTTGCTGCCGTAACTCTCGCGTGCACGAAGACCGGTTTGCGGTTTGCCGCAATGTGGGGCAGCCAATCCTGGCTGCCGCCGGCTTTCAGCCGCCGTTACTCCTCCGCGCTCCTCAACATCGCCACCAAATCCGCTATGTGATACGGCTTGCGGATGAACGCCCACGCCTGCAAGCTGCCGAGAGCGTTCGCCGCCATCTCCTTGCTGTATGCCGTCGTGAGAATCACCCGCACTTCCGGCCGGATCGCCCGCAATTCTTCAAACAACTGCTTCCCGGAAATTCCCGGCAGCGTCATATCCAATAAGATCACGCCGATTTCCGCCGCCCGCTCCCGCATGATCTCGAGCGCCGCATTGCCATCGCCCGCTTCGATCACGGTGAAATCTTTCTTGCGAAGCATCCTGCAAACCGCGATCCTCAGCATCTCCTCGTCCTCCACCACAAGCACCGTCGTCGCGGAACTCGCGGCCGCCGGCGCCGGCTCGGCAGCACGCGCCTCCTCCGGCAGCCTCGCCTTTGCCGGCGCACACGGCAGCAGGATCTCGAAGCACGTGCCCTCGCCAGGCAGGCTCGTCAGCTGGATCGTGCCGCGATGGCTGCGCACAATTCCCTGCACCGCCGCCAGCCCCAGCCCGCGCCCGCTGAACTTGGTAGTGAAGAAAGGATCGAAGATGCGGTCCTGGATCTCTTTGGTCATCCCGCATCCCGTGTCGCTGACCCTCAACCGGACATAGTCGCCTTCCGCCAGATCGCCCTTCTCCGGGTCGTCGCGCCGGATCATCCGCAATTCGCTGCTCACCGAGATGACGCCGCCCAACTTCCCCAGCGCCTCCGAAGCATTGGTAATCAGGTTCATCACAACCTGTCGGATCTGCGACGCGTTGGCCATCACCGCCGGAAGGCCGTCCGCCAGTTCGACTCGTATCACCGCCAGCTTCGATATCGATACCTTTAACAACTCGAGCATCTCGCGCACAAGACTGCTGACGTCTACCGGCTCGAAACTCGGGTTCTCCTGCCCCGCAAACGTCATCAGTTCACGAACAATCTCCGCCGCACGCGCCGCCACCGCGTTGATCCGGTCGATCCCTTCCCGTGCCGCCGCGCCGGCTGGAAGGTCCGCCAGCAACAGTTCCGAATTCGCCAGGATGCTCCCCAGAAGGTTGTTGAAATCGTGCGCGACTCCGCCGGCAAGCACGCCCAGGCTCTCCAGCTTCTGCGCCGCCAGACCCTGCTCCCGATCCCGCCTGTGCTGCGTGATATCCACCATCGTGCCGATATGCCCCGCGTAATCCGAGCCCGCGAACCGCGGAGCCGCCGTGCTCAGCATCCAACGGTACTCGCCATCGGAGCGCAATTGACGAAACTCCATCTGGTAGCCGCGCTGCGATGCCACCGCTTCCCTCACGATCCCTTCCACCCGCTCCCGGTCGTCGGCGTGCACCAGTTCTTTCCACCCATCGCCGCGCAGCTGCTCCAGGCTGCGCCCGTGAAAGGCCAGCACCTGTCGGTTGACGTAAGTCGCGTGGCCCCGCTCATCGTAAACCCAGATCAGCACCGGCGCCGCGTCGGCGATCTTCCTGAACCGCTCTTCGCTTTCCACCAGCGACTCCTGCGCGCGCCGGCTCTCCGTGATATCCGTCATCACCCCGCGCAGCCGCGCCGCATTCCCATTCGGGCCCACCACCGGATGCAGCGAGTCGCGGAACCACAGCGTCCTGCCATCCGCCGCGAGCATTCGATGCTCCAGCCGCACCACCTCGTTGGATCGCAGCGCATCGAACGCCTCAGCCCGCAATCGCTCGCGATCGGCGGGATGAACGTAGCGCGCCCAGAACGCGTTCCGGCGGTCGGCGCCGCTCGGATAGCCCAATAGCCTGGCCGCCCCCGTGCTCACGGACAAAATCTCGAGACTCCGGGCATCGGCTTCCCACACGATTTCGTCCAGGCTGGAAACCACGTCCCGCAAATCCTCCTGCGTCTCCTGCAGCGCCTTTAGCACCTCGTCCCGTTCTTCGGTCCGGCGCGCCACTTCACCCTTGAGGTGTCCGGAAAGTTCGCGCAGCCGCTGCTCATCGTTGCTGATCCGGCGCACCGTATGCAGCGTCAGGGGCGCCACAACCAGCACGAAACCAATGTCGAGCAAGGACGGGAACCTCACCAGCCGGTTCGCCACCAGCACCTCGTCCACCGCGCAGAGCAGAAACACGCAGTAGAAGACAAGCTGCCACTTCAAGTCTCTCTCTCCGGCCCGGTAGCGCCCCAGCAAACGCGCGAACGCAACGCCGCCCAACGCGGTCAGCGCAAACCCATAGGCATCGCCCAAGAGGGTGGTTAACGGAAAGTGGTACGTGATGCCGGCGCGATAAATCTGGACCAGCCCGACTCGCGGATAGAACAGCCAGCCGGAGGCCGACACAACAGCACCCGCCAATACCGCCGCCACGGCCAGCCGGGTGATGAATCTGGGCGCCCGGCGGAACGAGCCATGCTTGTCCGCATAAGCGTAGAGAACCCAGCAAACGGCGTGTGCCGTGGCTACCAGGTACGTGAGACTTCCCGCGGCCAGGTAGGCGGCATCAGAAAACCCGCTGGTGGAGAAGATAATGCTGATCGCGTTGTAAGCTGCCGCTGTGAATGCAATCGCCGCGAATAATCTCGTAATCCGCCAACCCGGCACCCTCGCGATCGCCACGTGCAGCGCACCCATCGACAGGTTGACGGCTGCGGCTGTTAAAGCGATTCCGGCGCCAAGGTTCACTAACGCGCATTATCACAGAATCGCGATGTTTTCTCAAATCAGGATCTTAATGTCCGAAGTAATACCCCCTCACCTGGTCAGGCGATGCGCAAAAGCCGGCAGAAATCCAAACACACCATGATCTTCGAAAGTGTAAAACACACCTCCCATGATCCGGTTGAAGTTCTGCGCCGATGAGGTGAACCGGTACTCGGCTTTCACCCCCCATCTTTCGCCTACGCTGTAACGGCAGCCGGCACCATATTGCAGCCCGAATTTGGAGTGGCGCTGCCCCACATATGCCACTGTCCCCGCAGCGTCCAGAATCGCCGCCGTATATGGGTTCATCAACACACCCAGCCCGAAAATTCCATACGGCTCCCACTTCTTGATGGGAACTCCGCCGTGCAACGCGAAGTTGAAATCGAACAGGTTGGAGCCCCTCACTCCGAGCGCCGCGGGAGGCAGCAGCGTCCGGTTGTTCATCGGAATTACGGCGACTTCCACCACGCCCGAGAGATAGCGCGAAAAACTGTCGCCGGCACTGCCAGACACCACCGCGTGTGTCCCGATGCCCCCCAGCGTCGCGCCGCTCATCGCGGTCACCTCGCCTCCGAGTTCGTAACGCTCCTGTGACCAGGCCCCGACGCTCAGCATGGCGCTCAGCAAAGCGAAAATTGAAATCAGTTTGATTTTTCCCACTGCCCGATCCCGATTCCACCTCGCGCACGCGCGATTCAAAATAATGACTCCCGCGCCCGCAGTTTGCATCGGGGCAAACGAGGAGAAAAATGGTGGCTAACGAGTTCACACTCGATTTGGGACCAATGCAGCAGATCCGAATTCTCTCAGTCAGTTCCACCGAGGATGACCACGCCGCCATCTTCCACATCCTCGACGAGTTGCCTTTCGTCGTCACATCCGCACGCTCTTGCCGGGAAGCGGCCAGCGTCCTCACCCACGACCAATTCGGCATCATCCTTTGCGAGTCCGACCTCCCGGATGGAAATTGGATCGAAATCCTCAACCAGATCTCCGGGGTCCGCGAGAAGCCGCTCCTCATCGTTACCTCCCGCCTCGCCGACGAATCTCTCTGGGCCGAAGTCCTGAATCTCGGCGGCTACGACCTCCTGGCTAAACCCTTCAGCCGCCAGGAAGTGCGCCACGTCCTCACCTCCGCGTGGGTCCAAAAAGCCATCCCCGTCCGGCCCACCCACGCCACCTCCACCACCACTTCCTGAGCCGATCTTCGCTCTAGCGCACGCACCCCTGAGGCGTGCTCAGCGGTGGGGCATGCTTTTAGCTTGCCAGCCCCAACTTTTTTCACAGGCCCGTTAGGGCCCGTTAAGGGAGCGACCTCCTGACTCGGGGTGAAATCACGAACCCGCCGTGCCATTTCCGCATCGCTCCAATAGTGGTGGGACCCATGAAACTCCTCTCTTCCCTTCTGATCGCTGTAATCGCGTGCACGCCGCTGAGCGCCGCGGACACGCTCTCTCCCAGATTCCGTACCGTTTATGTCCTCGAGATGGCCGACGGCCTGGACCAATACCTCTCCAGTCGTCTCACCGCCAACCGCGTCTTTTGGGTCGTGCTCGAACCCACCAGTGCCGACGCTGTCCTCACGCAATCCCTGGACGAGACCTTCTGGAACTGGCTGGCGCACAACTACCCGCCCCCTGCGGGCTCCCCGGCCTCCACCCGCGCCCCCCTCGCAACCAACCCGCGCAGCAGCTCGCGGCAGCCGGGCATGGTCTTCCTGGTCGATCCGCGCACCCGCGTTGTGCTCTGGTCTTTCTGGATAAGCCCCAAGAAGCCTACGCCCGACGAGCTCAACCGCAATGCCGAAATAATTGCCGCTCAACTTAAAACAGTCGTCGCGAAGTAGCGTCAGTGCCACCCGTGCGTGCCCGAGCCGCCCGAAGCCGTGGAAACCAGCGGGCTCTCCTCCTCCGCCATGTGCTGCTTCCGGTTCCGCTCGCGCTTCCCGGAACGCGGCAGTAGGACCTCGAACGTGGAACCACGGTCCGGCTCGCTCATCACGCTGATCGCGCCCCTGTGCGATCGCAGAATTCCCTGTACTGCTGCCAGCCCCAAACCTCGCCCCACGAACTTGGTGCTGTAGAAGGGGTCGAAGACCTTGTCCTGCGTCTGCGCTGACATGCCGCATCCCGTATCCGAGACCGAGAGATAGCAGTACTCTCCCGCCGACAGATTGAGTTTGCGCTTCGCCGCCGCCGCCTTGCCGATGCGCACCAGGCCCGTGCTCACCGTGATCTTCCCGCCCCTGCCCTTGAGAGCTTCCGCGGCATTCGTGAGCAGGTTCATCACCACCTGCCGGATTTGCGCCTTGTTCGCCTGCACCAGCGGCAAATCCTGCATCAGATTCATGTCGATCACCGCAGTATCGCTCAGCGGCGGCCTCATCAGGAACAGAACTTCCGACGTGACCTTCGAGAGATCCACGCCCTCGATGGCCAGGTCGCGATCCCCCGCATAGGTCATCAGCAGGTTCACGATCTCCGATGCGCGCTGCGCGATCGCGGCGATTCGCTCCACGCTTTCACGCCCCGGCGTATCCTCCGGCAGGTCGGACATCGCCAGGTCCGATTCCGCCAGAATGCTGCCCAGCAGATTGTTGAAGTCATGCGCCACACCGCCGGCCAGCACGCCCAGGCTCTCCAGCTTTTGGTGCAGCAGCAACTCTTCCTGCCGCCTCTTCAGGTCCGTGATGTCGGTGCTGGTGGTGATATAACCGGTACACACACCGTCAATCATCCGCGGAATCCCTGTGTTCAACACCCAGCGATATTTTCCATTCCAGCGCCGTACGCGGCACTCGATCCGAAAACTCCGGCGCGCACCGACCGCCGCATGGTACTTCGCAGCCACCGCTTCCATATCCTCCGGGTGCACAAAGTCCGCCCAGCTCAGCCCGCCCAGCTCAGCAGCTTTACGCCCCAGGAACGCCAGCGCCCGCCGGTTGTAAAACGTGACCTCATTATCCAGCGTAGTCAGCCAGATCCCAACCGGCGCCCGGTCGGCGAGGCTGCGGAAACGCGCCTCGCTCTCGCGCAGCTCCTGTTCGGCACGCCGGCGCTCCTCCAGCTCGAGGGACAGTTGCTGGTTGGCCATGCGCAACTCCGCGGTTCGCGCCGCCACCTGTTGTTCCAGGTGGGCACGCAGCCTTCCCAGTTCCATGTGGGTCCGAACCCGGGCCAGCAATTCCGGCCGCTCATAAGGCTTGGAGATAAAGTCCGCCGCGCCAAGGCTGAGCCCCAGCACCCGGTCCTGCAGTTGTCCGGCCGCACTCAGGAAGATGATCGGAATCCCGCGAGTCTTTTCATCCACCTGCAGCCGCCGGCAGACTTCGAACCCGTCCATCCCCGGCATCCGGATATCCAGCATGATAAGCTCCGGCGCCGATGCCTTCGCCGACGCCAGCGCCAGCTGGCCGCTGTCCGCCGGGCGCACACGATAACCTTCCGCCGTCAGGATATCGGTCAACAACCGGAGCGAATCCGAGTCGTCGTCCACCACGAGGATGGTGCTGATCTCGCTCACGCTTGTCCCTCGAGGGCACTCGCCCTTCGAACCGCAATCGCCTGCAGGATGGATGTGTAGGCCAGCCTGTCTGCCAGTCCAGCCATGGCGGAGCCCAACGCCGGTGCCTGCTCCGCAACTTCCTGGACGAGCGCTGTTACACGTTTCACATCGAGCAGAATCAGCGCATCCTCGAGTTCATCACGCAATCCCGGCGGAAGCGCCGAGAGCGCCGCCGGATTGAGCGACGCAACGCCCTCGTTCGGTGCCCGCGACGCGCCCGCGATCCGGTAGCGGTACCGCACCCCCAGCATCCGCTGGATGCAGTCGAAGATCTCGCGGCTGCGGTAGGGATTGCGCAGCGTTTCGTCGATCTCCGGCGTCCGCGCCCCGTCCCGCTGCGCATCGAGCCCCTGCGCATCAAACAACGAAGCTGTCAGCGCCACGATCTTCACCTCCTGCCCTCCCTCCAGTTCCCGCAGGCACTGTGCCATTTGGACGCTGCTCATCCCAGCCAGCCGCAAGTCCGCCCAGATCACGTGGGGTCTCCAGATCCGAAAAGCCTCGATGCCATCGGGGCCATTCTCCGCCACGCATACGCGGAAGCCCGCGTCCTCCAACAGGCGTTCCAGCAACACGACGTTCTCCTGCTCGTCTCCCACCAGCAGCATGCGATATTCGGGCTGGCCCGGTGCCAGGCCGATCACCTCTTCGCGCGCCTCTTCGCCGTCAGGCATGTCCTCTTCGGCGGCGCATTCCACCGGCAGTTCCACGTGAAACCGCGAACCCACGCCCAGGATGCTTTGCACCACCAGGCTTCCTCCCATCGCGCGCACGAACTCCCGGCTGATGCTCAGTCCCAGGCCCGTGCCGCGCGTCGCTTCGCCGTTGCCTGCCTGCACGAATGGTTCGAAGATCCGTTCCTGATCTTCCGCCGCGATCCCGATCCCGGTGTCCGCCACGTCCAAGGTCAACAGCAGTTGGCTCCCGTCAGCCATTGGAGTCAAGTGGAGCCGCAGCGTAACGCTCCCCCGCTGCGTGAATTTCACCGCGTTGCCGATCAGGTTCAACAACACCTGCCGCAGTTTCGCCGCATCGCACGAAATGCAGTACGGGTATGTCTCCGGGTGCTCGAAGAGGAACTCCAGGTTCTTCGCCTGCGCCCGCGGGCGCATCAGGTCCGCCACCTCGTGGACCAACCTGTGAAGATTCACGGCCGACTTCTTTGTCGTTACACCCCCGGCTTCGATCTTGGCCCGGTCCAGAACCTCGTCGATCAGATCCAGCAGGTGAGTGCCGCTGCGCCTGATGATGTCCAGGTCCTTTCGCTGCCCCTCCGAGAGCCCCGGCCCTCCGCGTACCAGCTTGGAAAACCCCAGGATCGCGTTCAGCGGTGTGCGCAGTTCATGGCTCATGTTGGCCAGGAACACGCTCTTCGCGCGGCTTGCGGCCTGCGCCTGGTCTCGCGCCTCCACCAGTTCCGCGGTCCGCATCTGCACCACCTCTTCCAGGCGGCCCTGGTATTCCCGCAGCGCCTTCTGCGCCGCCCGGTGCATTAACAGCGTCTCTTTCAGAAGCTGTAGCACGCGAGCCACCGGCACCGCCGTCATCACCGTGGCCGCTGCCACCATCGTCCATATACCGAAAGGCCGTCCCGGAAAATACGGCGGCAGCGGCCGGCCCGCCATTTCCAAGAGCGCCAACACCAGAGCGCTTCCCACACACACCGCCGCAATCCTCAGCGCTGCCCGGAACCCGAATAACCACGCTCCCGTGACCGGCAGCGCGATATAGTACACCAATCCTACGCTGTAGATCCCGCGATTCAAGACGATGATGCCCGTCGACATCACCCAAATCCCCAGGAGGTAGATTATCCCTGCCGCGCGCAACCGCCCGCGTCGTAAGAGGCTGATCGCGATCACACAGGCCGTCCCGGCAAACAGGGCCGTAGCCGCCGATGCCGCCTTGCGGAAAGCGAAGAAAGGCAATATGACCGCAATTTGAAGGACGAACCAGCACAGGACTCCCACGATCAGGCTGTGAAGTACAGTTGCGGTGGGGTCGGCTGCCAGCGGGCCGCTGAGGCGCACCGCGTTTCGAGCCGCAGTCAACATACGCCAGAGCGCCACATACACCCGGATGCAGTTCCAAATCCCCGGATCCAATAAATTACACAGTGTCTGATCGTACAGGCGGCTTCACCTGCGCAATACCGCCGCCGTGTCCTCCTCGCTGCCCACTAACTTGGCGAAGCCGCTGCGCTTCCCCGCCGCCAGATAATGCGTCCCATCCAGGCGTCCGAAGATCTCGATCAGCTTGGCCACGATCCCGGTCCACCCGGTTTGATGACTGGCCCCCAAGCCCGCCCCGTTGTCGCCGTGAAAATACTCATAGAACAGCAGATAATCCCTCCAGTGCGGATCGTTCTGGAACTTCGAAGCACCGCCGAAAACCGGGCGCCGGCCGTTTTCGTCCCGCAAGAAAATTCGCGTCAGTCGCCGCGAGATCTCGCGAGCGACCTCGAAAAGGTTCATCAGGTTGCCCGAACCGGTGGGACACTCGATTTTGAAATTGTCGCCATAGTACAGGTAGTAGGACATCAACGCGCGGATCAACAGCGCGTTCAACGGCATCCATACCGGCCCGCGCCAGTTGGAGTTACCTCCGAACAGCCCGGAGTCGGATTCCGCCGGCAGATATTTCACCCGGTACTCCTGGCCGCCCACCGTCAACACGTATGGGTTTTCTTCGTGAAAGCGGGAGACCGCGCGAATCCCGTGCGGACTCAGAAACTCGTTCTCGTCCAGCATGCGCGTAAGAATTCGCCGCAGCTTCTCCTGGTTGACCAGTGCGAGAATCCCGCGCCCCCCCACTCCCTGATGACCCGGACCGGTGGGGTGAATGTAGTTGAGGAGCTCCGGCCTTTTGCGAATTCGCTCCAGCGCCTGTGCCATCGCGTTCGGAATCCGCTCGCGCTGCCAGGGCTCGATGACGGTGCAGGCGCACACCGGCAGCAGACTCACGGCCGAGCGGATCTTCAGCCGCGACGCCGTGCCGTCGGGCAGGCGCAACACGTCGTAGTAGAATCCGTCTTCCTCGTCCCACATGCCTTCCGAACCTATTTGATTCATCGCCTTTGCAATCCAAAGGAAGTGGTCCGTAAACTTCGTGGCCATATCCTCAACACCCGGATCGTGCCCAGCAAGTTCCATGGCGATCTCGAACATGTTCTGGCAGAACAGCGCCATCCAAGCGGTGCCGTCGGCCTGTTCCAGATGACCTCCGCACGGCAGCGGAGCGCTCCGGTCGAATACGCCGATGTTGTCCAGCCCCAGAAAGCCTCCCTCGAACAGGTTCTTGCCGAACCGGTCCTTGCGGTTCACCCACCAGGTGAAGTTCAGCAGCAACTTCTGGAAGCTCCTGCGCAGAAACTCCACGTCGCCTTCCCCGTGCATCGCCTCCTCGGTGCGGTACAGGAAGATCGTCGCCCAGGCGTGCACGGGCGGATTCACGTCGCTGAAATTCCACTCGTACGCGGGAATCTGCCCGCTCGGATGCAGGAAGTAATGTTGCAGCAGCAGGTCGAGTTGTCCCTTCGCGAACTCGACGTCCACCGTGGAGAGCGCCATCGCGTGAAAGGCCAGGTCCCACGCCGCGTACCATGGATACTCCCACTTGTCCGGCATGGACATGACGTGTTCGTTCAACATGTGGAACCACTCGCTGTTGCGCGGCGCCAGCGCCCCCACAGCCAAAGGGCTTGCACGATGCTCCTCCAGCCATCGCTCCACGTCCAGTCCGAAATACTGTTTGCCCCACAACATCCCGCCGAGCGCCTGGCGCATCACCCGCGCCTCCTCCTTGCCTGTCCGCCGGGGCGTGATGGAACGATAGAATTCATCCGCTTCAGACCGCCGCGATTGCACAATCTGCGCGAACTTGCTGCCGAACGGATCGCCCATCGCGTCCGGCGCCAGATCGCTCATGCGCAGCCACAGCGTCACCGTCTTCCCCGCGCCCACTGTCAGTCGATAGTGCGCGGCGACCTTGGTTCCAGTGCTCTCCGGATTGACCGCGTCCGGCTTGCCCATCACCACGTAATCGTGAATCCCGTCCTTCACGTACCGCCCTGCATTGGGCGTACCGAAGATCCTCTCGTTGTTGGTCTCGTTCTCCGTGAACAACAGCGGAACCTCGGTCTCGCAGTACAGGAAGCGCGGGCCCAGTTCGCTCTGCACGGCCGCCACCGTGCATACACCGCGCCGTCCGGCAACCCGCGTAAGGGCCGGTTTCAGCAGCCCTGGATTCCAGCTCCAGGTATTGCGAAACCAAAGCGTCGGAAGCACGTGAAGCTCGGCCTGTTCGGGCCCGCGATTGCACACGCTGATCTGGATCAGGATGTCTTCCGGCGCACCCTTTGCATACTCCACAAACACGTCGAAATAACGGTCGTCGTCGAAGATTCCGGTGTCCAGCAGTTCGTATTCGAAATCCTGCCGGGTGCGCCGCGCGTTCGTTTCCACCAGGTCGACATAGGGATAAGCCGCCTGCGGATACTTGTACAGATACTTCATATACGAATGCGTCGGCGTACTATCCAGGTAGAAGTAATATTCCTTGACGTCCTCTCCATGGTTGCCTTCGCTGTTGGTGAGCCCGAAAAGACGCTCCTTCAGAATCGGGTCGCGCCCATTCCAAAGAGCGGGCGAAAAGCACAGAATCTGCTTATCGTCGCTGATGCCCGCAAGGCCGTCCTCGCCCCACCGATAGGCGCGCGAACGTGCCTGATCGTGAGTGAAGTACTTCCATGCATCGCCGTCCAGGCTGTAGTCCTCGCGCACCGTTCCCCATTGCCGCTCGGCCAGGTATGGACCCCACTTCTTCCAAGGTGTTGCGGCTGAGCGCGCATCCCGCAGCCGTGTGCATTCCGGATTCGTACTCTTCGCAGGCACATGCCCCTCCACTACTCCCCCATCGGCCTTGATGCAAAAAGTACTGCGGCTGGTCTTCTTTGCGGCTTTGCGTCTTGGCGAGAAATTATCTCGACCCTTATCGAGACGAGGATCCCCCTCGGAGTTGCCGCAGTCCTACGGGCCTCGTTTTTGAAGGGTATGTATGTTTCCATCCAAAGTCACCCGCGTCCTCCCTTCAGGCCATCGGGTGACACGCGCGAAGGAACCTGTCGAACAAATAGACACCAGCGCACGTGAGTCAGGAATGGTCTGAGCGGTGATTCCCCGAAAAACGATGGAATCCGCCGTACTGCCCTCTGCCATAATGAAAAAATTAGGGGATCCGTTCCCCTGGGGTCCGCATCATGAGAACTTCAGTTTCAGTCGATATTGGCGATTTCGGGCCTCGAACTCAGATTCGCGTGGACCGCGAACACAAGTGACCCTCGTATGAGCTCCGGACGAATTCTGATAGTCGAGGACGACGATAGCCTCCGCAAAGTGATGCAGGTCCAACTCGAGCGCGAAGGCTACGACGCCAGCTCCGCCTCCACCGCCGAGGAGGCCTTCGCCGTCCTCGATAAAGCCTCGCAGAATCTGGTCATGACCGACCTCCACCTGCCCGGGATGTCCGGCATCGAGTTGCTCAAGAAGGTGCGCCTGGACTATCCGGAGACAGCCGTCATCGTGATGACAGCCTTTGGCACGATCCAGACCGCCGTCGAAGCCATGAAGGCCGGCGCTTACGACTTTCTCACCAAACCGATTCACCCCTACGAACTCAAAATGCTCGTTCGCAGGTCCCTCGAGCACCACCGTCTGATCGAAGAGGTTCAGGTGCTGCGTACTGCCCTTGATGAGAAGTACGGCTTTGAAGCCATCGTCGGTTCCTCTTCCCAACTCATGCGCGCCCTCGACGTAGCCGCCCGCGTCGCCTCCACCGACGCGACTATCCTGATCTACGGGGAAACCGGAACCGGTAAGGAACTGGTCGCCAAGGCAATTCACCTGCGCAGTTCGCGCCGCGACCGGCCGTTCATCACCATTAACTGCGGCGCCATACCGAAGGAGTTGCTGGAATCGGAGTTGTTCGGACACGTGAAGGGTTCGTTCACCGGTGCCCTGACTCATAAGAAGGGTAAGGTCGAGATGGCCGACGGAGGCACGGTCCTGCTCGACGAAATCGGTGAAATGCCCCTGGAGTTGCAGGTTCGCATCCTGCGCCTGATTCAGGAGCGGGAAATCGAAAAGGTGGGCGCGACAAGCCCCACCAAGGTGGATGTGCGCATCGTCGCGGCCACCCACCGCGAACTCGCCGGCATGGTCAAAGCCGGCACTTTCCGCGAAGATCTCTACTACCGCCTGCTCGTAGTACCCATCGACCTCCCCCCGCTGCGCGAACGCTCCGGGGATATCCCCATTCTGGTACAGCATTTCCTCGAGAAATGCAGGGTGAAACACAGCCGGCCCAATCTCACAATGACCACCGACCTGCTCCCGTATTTCAACAACTACTCGTGGCCGGGAAACGTGCGCCAGCTGGAAAATGCCGTGGAGCGCCTGGTACTGCTTGCCAGAGACTCTGTAATCAGCGCCGCCGACCTTCCGGATTTCCTGGCCGCCGCCCCGGTGCCGCCCAGTGAGCCGGTCCCCGTCGCCCTGCCCGAGGGTGGGATCAATCTTGAGGATCTCGAGAAGGAACTCATCCTCCAGGCGCTCAAGAAATACGCCGGCAACCAGACCCGTGCCGCGCAGTATCTCAACATGAGCCGCCGGGCTTTTGCTTACCGCCTGGAGAAATACGACTTCCATCCCGACCTGCTCAAAGCCCGCAAGCAGGATTCTTAGTAGTACTCTATCGCTCAAACAAACTACAGATTTTTCCTATGCATGCCATCAGCTTTCGCTGTAGTAACCTTAAATCTAAGTTAGATTTATAACAATATAAAGGCCATAGCGCACGATTCTGTGCACTCAGCTAGCGCCCTCGTCAACAGAAACGGACTTTTCCCTAAGCCACTTCCGTATAGTACTTTTGTATCGTTTTGATTCTAAAGTTGCCAAGTGTGTACTATGCCTTGGCCCCCGGAGTGCGTTTAAGCTGTGCATGTTCGCGATAGCAAAGGATTGCTCCTCCCCCCAACAGGAAATCACGCCAATCGCCACGCCCGCCAGCGAGGCTCCCGGCGCCGCCGTCAAGAACTCTCATGACGAACCGGCCACCGAGGGCGTCACTAGCGACGAGGCCTTGGTCGAACGAGCCAGAAAGGGGGACAAACTGGCTTTCGGCGAGTTGATTCAGCGGCATCGCAACGCCTGCCTCAAACGGGCACGCCTCATGATCCGCGACCGCAGCGACGCCGAAGACGAAGTTCAAAACGCCTTCTGGAAGGCATTTCTGCGCCTCGATCAATATCGTGGCGAAGGGAGTTTCGGTGCATGGCTTAGCCGTATTGTGGAAAACCAATGCCTGATGCGCATTCGCGATGAACGCAACGTTCGCTTCGTCTACCTGGACGAGCCCACCGAATCCAACGTCCGGTTGGAAGTGGTGGGGCAGAGCCCCGACCCGGAGGGACAACTTGGTCTGAGCGAGGTTGGGGTGCTATTGAAGAGGGAAATCAACCGCATTCCGCCCCTGTTGCGGAATGTGATGCTGCTCCGCGACGTCGATCAGCTTCCGATGTTCGAGATCGCGGGCAGACTGGGTTTGTCGTTGCCCGCCGCCAAATCCAGATTGCGGCGCGCCCGCATGGAAATGAAGTCGCGTATCTCGTCCCACTGTGGACGCAGGGGCGTCGGCACGCTGACCCAGACCGCCAAGTACAATCAGGCGGCCTACACTCGCGCCAGCTAGCATGAACAAAATGAGAACGCCGCGAGGTCCCGTTTCGCATTCTCGGGGCTTCGCGGTCGCGGCCGGGCCCAATATAATCCATCCCGCGCCGCTCGGTGTGCATCCTGTATAAAACAGGACTTATGGCGACCGCCCAACTTCACCGCAATCAGGAAAAACGGCGGATTCTGCAGATCGCCCATCAGGTTTCGGCCACCATCGGACATGACTTCTTCAGGGCCATGGCCAAGCACTTGGCGCAGGCCTTGGAAGCGGATCATGTGCTCATCGGTGAATTCCGCGCCGGCCTTACCGATCGCGTGGTCATGCTTGCGGGCATGGCCGGATGGGAATCCGAGCGCCTCGAGTGTCCGCTCCAAGGCACCGCCTCCGCTCAGATCGCCCAAGGCAAAGCCGTGCTTTGCCGCTCCGTCGCGCAACATCGCTTTCCCGCCGATCCGGCGCTTTCCGCCCTCAAGGCCCAAGCTTTCGTCGGCGTCCCGCTCATGACCTCCACCGGAGACACCTGCGGCGTGCTCATCGCCGTATACCGGAAACCTGCGCCTACCCTGAGCGTCGCCAAATCGCTGCTCGAAGTCTTCGCGCCCCGAGCCGCCGCCGAGTTGGAGCGCAAGCAGGAAAACGAACGCCTGCGCGAAAGCGAACAGCGTTACCAAGCCTTCGTCACGCTCAACGCCGACGCCATGTGGCGCATCGAACTCGAGCAGCCGATCCCGACCGATTTACCCGAGGATGAGCAGATCGACCAACTCTATCGCTTCGGCTACCTCGCGGAATGCAACGACGCGATGGCCCGCCAATACGGCCTCGAAAGGGCCGGCCAGCTCACCGGCTCGCGCGTCGGCGAACTCTCGCCGCTCACCACGGAAGGCGTCCGTGAGGCCCTCGTCCAGGGCATTCGCTCCGGCTACCACTCCACGGTCGAGCTCTCTCCCGTAGACCAGGAGGGCAATCGCCGCCACATCCTTCGTACCCAGTGGGGCATTGTCGAACAGGGCATGCTGCAGCGCGTCTGGGGAACCACTCGGGATATCACCGAGCTCAAAACCATCGAGCGCGAACTCGATGCCTCCGAGCGGCAAATGTCGGATCTGTTGGAGACTCTGAACTTGCTGGTGGTCATGATGCAGGAGGATGGCGCCATCGTCTTCTGCAATAAGCATCTGTACCAGTTGACCGGCTGGACCGCCGCCGATACCACCAGCAAAAACTGGTTCGAGCTCATGCTCCCGCCGGAAGATCGCGACCGCGCGCAAACCGCCTTCCACGCCGCCAGGCTTCAGACCGGCGCGCAAACCCACTATGAAAGTGGCCTGCTGGGCCCCCAAGGCGAACGCTGGCGCGTAGCCTGGGACAGCACCTGCGTGCGCGATGCCGAGGGGAAAATCGTGATGTCCGCCAACGTGGGACGCGATATCAGCGAGTACAAGATGCTTGAAGCCCAGTTCCGCCAGGCGCAGGAACTGGAAAGCCTCGGCAGGCTGGCCGGCGGCGTTGCCCACGACTTCAACAATCTCCTGACCGTGATCACCGGCTATAGCAGTGTGCTGCTGGATAAGAAGCCTGTCACCGACCCTGCCTATCCTGGACTCTCCGAAATCCGGCGGACCGCGGAGAAGGGCGCCGAGCTCACCCGCAGCCTTCTGGCCTTCAGCCGGCGCCAGCCACCGCGGCCCGAGCCGATCGACCTAACCGCGTTGATTTCCCTCGATGAGCCCTTGCTGCTGCGCCTGCTCGATGAAAACATCCACTTGGTCACCAACCTGCAACCATCGCTCAACCTGGTTCCTGCCGACCCAGGACAAATCCGGCAGGTGCTCTTCAACCTCGTCGTCAATGCGCGCGACGCAATGCCGCACGGCGGCGTCCTGACCATCGCTACCTCCAGCGATGGAACCCACGTGCAACTCACCATCTCCGACACGGGGATCGGCATGACGGAGGAGGTCCGGCGTCACCTGTTCCAGCCCTTCTTCCGGACCGACGAGGAACGTACTGCGACGGGCCTCGGCATGGCCACAACCTATCGAATCATCCGTCAGAACGGCGGCCAGATTGAAGTCGATTCCGCCCCCGGCAACGGCACCAGCTTCCGCGTCCAGCTCCCCGCCCTCACTTGACCGCGCCTCCGCACTCTTGTGGGGCACCAAATCCTGGCTGGCGCCGGCTTCCAGGCGGCGTCCCGATAGGCGCGACCGTCCCAAAGAGATCCTCACTCCGCCCCCAGTACCTGCACCGGATCGTACGTAGCCCCGCGGCGCGCCGGAATATATCCCGCGAGCAGCGCCACGACAGCCAGCACCAGCGTGGCCAGCGCGATCGAGAGCGGATCGTTGGGCCCAATACCGTAGAGCTGCGTCCGCACCAGGCTCGCCAACCCGAACGCGGCGGGCAAGGCGGCCCCGATCCCGATCGCCACCAGTCCCAGCACTTCGCGCATCACCAGCCACACCACATTCCTCTGCTGCGCTCCCAGCGCCATCCGGATGCCGATCTCTCGCGCGCGCCGCGTCACCATGAAGGCCATCACACCATACAGCCCGATTACGGCCAGCACCGTCGCCAGCGCGCCGAAGGCCGTCGAGAGCGTCGCGATCATGCGCTCCGTCACCAGCGATTCGTCGAGCTGCCGCTCCAGCGTCTTCATGCCCGACACCGGCAGGTTCGGGTCAAGCTCGTGTAGCGCCAAGCGAACTGCGCCGAAGGCCGAGTCCGGTTCGCGCTCCGTCCGCACATAGACGATCTGCGAGTTGCTGAGAATCTGCGAAGCGCACAGGTAAACCAGCAGTGGAATCTCGTCGCGCAGGCTCTCATAGCGCGTGTCGTTGACCACACCGATGATTTCGATGTTGGTCGGCGTCCCCGGGTCCGTGCCGCGCCCGAAGCGGCGCCCCACAGCAATTCCGTCGCCGAAGTAGCGCTTCACGAAACTGGCATTCACGATCGCGACCTTGGGCGCCCCGCTTACATCCTTCGCGGAGAAATTTCTCCCCGTCAGCAGGTGAATGCCGAGCGCGTCGAAATACCCCGGGCTGACCGCATTGAAGTGCGGGTCCATCTCCTCGCCCGGCTTGGCCTGATAGCCCTGGATGGTGATGCCGTTATCCCACTCGTTGCTTGGTGAGCACGCCGATGTTCGCCATGCCCGTGCCGCGAACTCCTGGGAGCGCACCCAGGCGTTGTTCGGCGCGCCGGTAGAACTCGGCGCGGCGCTGCTCGGTGTAACCTGCCGAACCCGGCGAGACCACAAACTGAATCAAGCTGCCGGTCTGAAAGCCGGGGTTCAAGGTGCGCAGGTTGGAAAGGCTGCGTACGAACAATCCCGCGCCGATCAACAGCAGTAGCGAGAGCGCCACCTGCGCGGCCACCAGCGTCTTGCGCAGCCGCACCGGCGCGCCGCCCCCCACCACGCCGCCCGATTGAGCCTTCAACGTGCCCGCGATATTCGGGCGCGTCGATTGCAGCGCCGGCACCAGTCCGAATGCCACCCCGGTGAGCAGCGAGAGCCCGCAGGTGAACAGCATCATGCGCACATCCGGCGTGGCGGCGATCGAATAGCCGGTGATGGTGGTCGGAAGAAACGCGAGCAGCCCCCTGGCCATCGCAGCCGCCAGCGCCACACCGGCCATGCCGCCGATCGCCGCCAATAGCAGGCTTTCCGTCAACAATTGTTGGATCATGCGCCCGCGGCTCGAACCGATCGCCAGGCGGATCGCGATCTCCTTCTGCCGCGACGCCGCCCGCGCCGTCAACAGGCTCGCCAGATTGGCGCAGGCAATCAGCAGCACCAGCCCGACCACGCCCATCAGCACCCACAGCGGCTTTTCGTACTGGCGGCGCAAATTGGTGTTCCCCTGCGACCCCGGCATCACCCTCATCGACATCCGTAGGAACTGTTCCTTATCGAATGGGGTCGCGGTCCGAAAGGCCGGCATGAGGACTTCGTTTTCGATGATCTGGTGAAACAGCGGTTGGATACCCACCGCCGCCTGCTCGATCGAGACGCCCGGCTTCAGCCGACCGTACACGTTCACCCAGCGCTGCCGCCGGTCGTACATATCGGTGAATCCCGGCCGAACGGAGGCCGCCATCACCATCGGGATGAAAAACTGCGCGGGCAATCCAGGCTCCATACCCTCAAAGCCGGCCTCGGCCACACCAACCACGGTGAGCGGATAGCTGTTGACCCGGATGGTCCGCCCGACAATCCCCGCGTCGCCCGCAAATCGCGTTTGCCACCAGCCGTAGCTGAGCACGATCAGCGGGTGCTGCCCAGCCCGCGAGTCATCCGAGGAAGCAAAGAGCCGCCCGAGCGCTGGCCGCACTCCGAGCAGCGGGAAGTAGTTCCCCGACACCAGTTCGCCAGTCCCGACCTCGGTCTGCTGGCCGATGGTGACGATGGGGCCGAAGCGGTACCGGCACATCATGCCGCTGAAGACGGGGTTGCGGTCGCGGAGGTCCTGATACATCAGGTAGGAAGTGGCATTGCGGCCGTTGTTGCCGCCGTAGTGGCGGCCGTTGCCCGCCAGGAGGACGATTCGCTCCGGCTCCTGCACCGGCAGAAGGCGCAGAGTCAACTGGTCTACCAGCGTAAAAATGGCAGTGTTGGCACCGATTCCGAGAGCCAACGAGAGTACCGCGACCGAGGTGAAAACCGGCGACCGGCGAAAGCTGCGACAAGCGAACTGTAAGTCCTGCAGGATCCGCGTCATGACCCTTATACTCGCGGACCCCTAAATGGTTACGGATTTTTCGCGGGCTCGAACAGGGCGCAGACCGCGCCGGACGGGTCTTCGATCACGCAGAAACGTCCCATGTTCCCCATGCTTTCCATTGGGCGCCGAAGTTTGCCCCCGAGTTCATGTACGCGGCTGATGCTTTGATCCAGATCGGCCACCGTGATGTAGACCATCCAGACCGGCGGCAGGTCGGCGTTCTGGCCGCGGGCGTGACAGATGCCGGCCACCGGCTGCGCCTCGCCCGGCGGGTGCATGCAGAAATCGTTGTATCCGCCCATCTCCACCGGAGCGGGCTCCCAGCCGGTGACGCTCTGATAAAAATCACGCAGGGCAGGCGCGTCAGCGACGGTCAGATCGATCCATCCGATATGTCCTGGCATGTCGTGCAGTGTAACGCACCCGGCGGCCGGTATCGTCAGCGGGCCATCAGCCAGATGGCGACCAGGATCACAGCAAGGAATGCGAAGGTCCCGCCAAAGACGAACCATTGGATCGAATCGGGGTCCTGCTGGACGGCGGCCACCACCAACGGAACTCCGTTGGGATCGACCGCGGGAGTCGCGGGAATGGGGGGTGCGACTGGGGGCGCGATAGGGGTCGCGACCGGGGTCGAGAGTTCCGGTCTGGCCAGATGCGCGGTGGATTCCGATGGCGGCAGGAACGATGCCGGCGACATAGGCGCTGCCGAAGCGGCAACCATCGCGGCCGCTGCCCAAAGCGTACTCTGCATCGGATCGACGGCGGGCCGCACTGGCATCGCCGGCGCATGGGTACCGTTTCGAGGCGGCGCGATCGGCACCGCGATCACGACCGGCGCCGCTTGGGGCGGGACAGCCACCACGGGTTCCAGCTCGGCGACCGCCGCCGACACAGCGACGGGCTCCGGCTCGGGAATCACGACAGCTGCGGCGGCCGGTTCGACTACCCGCTCCGTAACAGCTACGGGTTCCGCTTCGGGCGCGGCGATGACTTCGACTACGGATTCGCCAACCGTAGCGGCGATACGCTCTGGTTCGGGTGTGGCGATGGCTTCGACTCTGGGCCCCGTGACTGCGGCCACAACAGCTTCGACCACCGGCTCCCCGACCGCAGCAGGCTCTACTTCGGGCACCGCGACGGCTTCGATCACTGGCTCGGCAACCGCTGCAGCAACAGCTTCGACCACTGGCTCCGCAACCGCGACGGGTTTTGCTTCGGGCACCGCGACGACTTCGATCACTGGCTCGGCACCTGCTGCCAAGACAGCTTCGGCCACTGGCTCCGCAACCGCGACGGGCTCTACTTCGGGTACCGCGACGGCTTCGACTTCGGGCGCGGCACCTGCTGCCAAGACAGCTTCGGCCACCGGCTCCGCAACGGCAACGGGTTCCGCTTCCGGCGCAGCGACGGCTTCGACGTCGGGCTCGGCAACCGTCGCGGCAACAGCTTCGATCAACGGCTCCGCAACCGCGACGGGTTCTGCTTCGGGCTCGGCAACGGCTTCGACGTCGGGCTCGGCAACCGTCGCGGCAACAGCTTCGATCAACGGCTCCGCAACCAGTTCTGCCTCGGGGGCTGTGATAGCTTCGACTGCCGGCTCGGCAACCTCAGCAGGTTCTAGTTCGGGGGCGGCGACGGCTTCGACTTCGGACTCGACACCTGCTGCCAAAACAGCTTCGATCACCGGCTCCACGGCTTCGACAGGCTCTGCTTCGGGCTCGGCAACGGCTTCGACTTCGGGCTCGGCGACTCCGGCTGCCACAGTTTCGACCACCGGCTCCACGACTCCGACAGGCTCTGCTTCGGGCTCGGCGACCGCTTCGACTTCGGGCTCGGCAACTCCGGCTGCCACAGTTTCGACCACCGGCTCCACGACTCCGACAGGCTCTGCTTCGGGCTCGGCGACCGCTTCGACTTCGGGCTCGGCAACTCCGGCCACCACAGCTTCGAGCACCGGCTCCACGACTGCGACAGGCTTTGCTTCGGGCACGGCGACGGCTTCGACTTCGGGCTCCGCAACTGCTGCCGCCACAGCTTCGACCACCGGCTCGGCGACCTCGACAGGCTCTGCTTCGGCAGCGGCGAGAGCTTTGATTACCGGCTCGGCAACTGATACCTCCACAGCTTCTGCCACCGGCTCGGCAACTCCGGCCACCGCAGCTTCGAGCACCGGCTCTACGACTGCGACAGGCTCTGCTTCGGGCTCGGCGACCGCTTCGACTTCGGGCTCGGCAACTCCGGCCACCACAGCCTCGACCACCTGCTCGGCGACTGCGACAGGCTCTGCTTCGGGCTCGGCAATGGCTTCGACTTCGGGCTCGTCAACTCCTGCCACCACAGCTTCGACCACCTGCTCGGCGACTGCGACAGGCTCTGCTTCGGGCTCGGCAATGGCTTCGACTTCGGGCTCGGCAACTGCAGCCACAGCTTCGGCCACCGGCTCCACGATTGCGACAGGCTCTGCTTCGGTCGCCGGCTCGGCCACAACTTCGATCACCGTCTCAGCAACCGCGACGGGCTCGACTTCGGGTATAGCGACGGCCTCAATGGCCGGCGCGTTGGGGGCGGCGGTCAACTCGATCACCGGTTCGACAACCGTGACCGGCTCGGCGACCGCGCCGGGCTGCGGTTCCCTCGCCGCGACAGCTTCTACCACCGGCTCGGGAACTGCCGCAGGTTCGTCGGCAACAGCTGCGGCGGCCAGAGCGGCCGAAAATTCCTGAGCGGTGGCATAGCGGTCGGCCGGATCCTTGGCCAGGCTCCGCAAGATGACAGCGTCGAGGAATGCGGGCACTGCGGAATTCACGGTGCTCGGGGGCGCCGGCTGCTGATTGACGTGAGCCAGCATTAATTCGAACTGGCTCCGCGATTCGAAGGGCGGTTTGCCGCAGAGCATTTCATACAACACGATGCCGAGCGAATAGAGATCACTGCGGCAATCGAGTTCGCGTCCACCCTTGACCTGCTCGGGCGAAATATATTTCGGGTTGCCGACCACCGCACCCGAATCCGGGGCGTGCGCCACACCGAGCGGGCGGGTCTGCGCGAAGTTGGAAAGTTTGCAGAAACCTTCGGGGCCGAACTGAATATTCTCCGGCGTGATATCGCAATGGACGAAGCTCTGTTGGTGCAGGCAGGCCAGTACGTCCAGTATCTGGCCGGCGACGCGCACGGCGTCGCGCCAGGGCAGTGGACCTAGTTGGAGACGGTCGCCGAGCGGCAACCCATCGTAGAGTTCCGTGGTCATCACCATGCGGCCTTCGACAGGCAGCGCGGTATAGAAAGACACGATGTGTGGGTGCTGCAGGCGCGCACGAACACGCACCTCGCGAAGAAAGCGTTCCGAGGCTTCCTGGTCGTCCGTGGCGGCGGCCGGGAGCGTTTGCAGATTTTCCAGCCGTTGGGCAATGGTATTCTGCACCCGGTATTGAACCAGGCTGCGCGAGCGCCTCACCACGTCGAGAAACTTATACCCGGAATAAGTTCGCCCGAGTTCGAACTCCATCCAACAGGCCTCCTGTTCGGTGAAAATAACGGCACTTCCACCGGAAGCTCGATTCTAGGCTGATGGAGCTAAAGGGTCAATTTGCCAAACGTTAACAACCAACTACGCACTAAAGGATAATTACACGCGCTCGGAAAAATGACTATAAAGAGCCATCTCAGACCCGGTAACGTTTGGCGGAGCAGTCGTCGCCTTATTGTCAATCCCCGTTACGACAGCGGGCGCACCACTCCTTTCACACACCGTGCGCCCGCATTTCTTTTGCATCGCATTACAATCAGTCTATGCAGAAAGCAATCGGCCTGCTGCTTCTGCCGCTCTGCTGTTGCGTGTTTGCCCAGCAGACGGACGTGATCACGGACGAGGCGAAAGTTCCCCCGTACACCCTGCCCGCGGTGCTGACTCTAAAGAGTGGCCAACCGGTGAGCGATGCCAAGACCTGGATGGGCAGGAGGCGACCGGAGATTCTTGCCATCTATGAGGCGGAAGTCTACGGCAAGAGTCCGGCCCGGCCGCCCAAACTTAAGTACGAAGTGAAGTCGGTCGAGAAGCAGGCACTCGGCGGAAAGGCGACCCGCAAGATCGTCACGATCTACTTCGGAGAAAAGCCGGACGCGCCGAAGATGGACCTCTTGCTGTACCTTCCCTCCCCCGCCACCAAACCGGCGCCGGTCATCCTGGGGCTGAGTTTCGCCGGAATCCACACCGTGGCCAACGACTCTGGAGTTCCACTGGCCGTGGAGTGGGGCCGCGACAACAAGAAGCATCCCGCGGCGGAGAAATCGCGGGGCGGCGCCGCGGCGCAGTGGCAGGTGGAGAAACTCCTGGCCGCCGGCTACGGCCTGGCCACGGTCTACTACGAACAGATCGAGCCCGATTTTGCGGGCGGAATGCAGTACGGCATACGGCCGCTCTTCTTCAAGCCGGGGCAGACCGTACCGGGGCCGGGCGAGTGGGCCGCGATAGCGGCCTGGGCCTGGGGCGCGAGCCGCGCCATGGATTACCTGGAAAAGGACAGAGACGTGGACGCCAGGCGCGTCGGATTGTTCGGCCATTCGCGGCTGGGCAAGGCGGCGATCTGGGCCGGGGCTCAGGACTCGCGATTCACCTTCATCATTTCGAATGAAAGCGGCGAAGGCGGGGCTGCGATCAGCCGCCGTAACTATGGCGAGCGCACCAAGGCGGTAAATGCTCGATTCCCCCAATGGTTCGACGGCAATTTCAGAAAGTACAACGACCGCGAGAATGATATGCCGTTTGAATCGCACATGGCGCTGGCGCTGATGGCGCCGCGCGGACTGTATGTCGCGAGCGCCGAGGGCGATCAGTGGAGCGATCCGAAGGGCGAGTTCCTGGGGGCGGCGAACGCCTCGCCGGTCTGGGAACTGTTCGGCAAAAAAGGGATTGGCACCATGACCATGCCGGGACTTCACCAGCCGGTCGGCGATAGCGTGCGCTATCACATCCGCGCCGGCAAGCACGACGTCACGGAGTACGATTGGCAGCAGTACCTCAAGTTCGCGGCGGCGCAATGGGGCCGGTGACCACTTAGGCTGAAGTGCGGCACCAGGCGGCGACCAGCGCCAACGCCATCATGGCGTAGCCGAAAGCTTGGCGCTCCCCGCTGAGGCGCGCGGCGAGTGTCTCCGTATCGAAATCCTCGGCGGCGGCGATGCCGTATTCCACCGCCTTCGGCAGCAGGCTGCTCACGGTTTCGGCGGCGTATTGATAAAGCGGCGAATCGGGACGGCCATCCATCAGCGCTTCGAAACGCATGTTGGGCTGGGGGAGCCCGGCCTCAATGAAGACGCGGTGCAGGCGCGGGCCGATATCGATGTGGGCGCCGGAGCGCCGGAAGGTCTCGAATACCAGGCTGGCGAAGCGCTTGACAAGGCTCTCGGGACCCATGCCAGGCATCATCCATGGCTCCTGGAAGGCAACGATGCCGCCCGGCCGCAGGAATTTGCAGAGCGCGGCGAGTGGAGCCGAAGGTTCGGGCAGGTAGCAGAGGACAAGGCGGCCCACCAGTGCGTCGATCGGCGCGCTCGGGCGATAGCGGGCGAGGTCGCAGTGCGCGAAGAAGATGTTGGAGAGGCCCGCGTCGGCGACCCTTTGGCGGGAGTGATCGACGGCAGCGGCATCCACATCGAGGCCGATCACCGTGCCGGTGGGGCCCACCATTTCAGAGAGCAGCATGCACACGTCGCCGGCGCCCGAGCCCAGATCGAGCACGCGCATTCCCGGCCCGATACCGGCATCCTCGAAGACGCGGCGGGTGAGCAACCTGAGGAGTCCGGCTTGCATAGCCAGGCGCGCATATTCGCGCGGCGTGCGGCCCAGGGCGTAGTCATGATTCGGCGCAGACATCGGTTTCAAATTCTATCAACACCGCGCGGCACGTGGTATTCTCCGGGCTGGATGGCAATCATGCGATGGGCGGCGTGGCTGGTGTTCGCGAGCGCCCTTCACGGGCAGGATAAGCCCGGCGACTGGCGCTCGATGTTCGACGGCAAGACTCTCGGGAAGTGGCGGGAGACCGCCTTCACCGGACACGGGAAAACCCGGATCGAAAATGCAGCCATCGTGTTGGGTGCGGGCGCTCCCATGACCGGAGTGACATGGACCGGCGAGTTTCCCAAATCCGACTACGAGCTTCGCTTCGAAGCCGCGCGCCTCGACGGCAACGATTTTTTCGCGAGCCTGACATTCCCGGTCGGCGATTCCTTCTGCACGTGGGTGACCGGCGGATGGGGCGGCGACATCGTGGGGCTCTCCAGTATCGATGGCTGGGACGCGTCGGACAACGAGACCCGTACCTATCTGGATTTCGAGAAGGGCCATTGGTACCGCTTCCTCCTGAAGGTGACGGCGGAGCGGATTACGGGTTGGATCGACGACCGACAAATCGTGGACGTCATCATTGCCGGCCGCAAGGTGGGGCTCCGGTACGGTGAGATCAAACTCTCGACGCCGTTCGGCTTCGCGTCGTATGGCACGGTGGGCGGCGTGAGGAAAATCGAGTACCGCGCGGACACACTCGTCCCGTGAGGGCGGTGGAAAAAAGCGCTGCGACGCACCAAGCCGGAAAAAAGCGCTGAACAATTTGCTATTCCCGACGTCTAATCATCAGTAGTCATGACCGAATCAAGCCGGCCGGATTTGTTAGTGGAGGGGACAGCGTCACGCGGCGGGGCGGAATTACCGCCTGCGTGGCGGGAGTTCATCCGTTTTTGTACCGATCTGCGGCACGGAGAGATTGAACGGCTGAGCATTCAGGATGGCCTTCCCGTCATCGCGGAAGTAACCAAGAAGAAGGTGAAGTTCCACGGGCGCTCGCAGCAGGGCGCCCCCACCTGAGCCAATAACGCCCGGCTGAAAGAAAACAGACCGGGCAGTACCGATATCAACCGGCTGACCGAAGCTCTCGGAGGCCGTCGCCATGGAAACATGGCGGCGGCCTTTTCTTTTTTGCGGGCATCGTGGGTCGCCGCGGAACCCGCGCAGGAGCCGAACAATGAGACAAAGTATTTTGGCGGCTGCAGTCGCCGTAATGACTTCCGGAGTGGGGTTCCCACAAACCGACGATTGGTTGCCGCGGATGGAAGAGGGAGCCGCCGCCGAGACCATTGGCGACTACGCCAGGGCGGCCTCCTCCTACCGGGCCGCAACCGAAATTGCTGAGCGGTTCGACCGGCGCGATAGACGCCGGGCACTCGCCTGGAATTCCTTGGCGACGATGTACGATGCCATGGGGAGAATCGCCGAGGCCCAAATCGGGTATCGCCGCGCCCTCAGGGAGGCGGCGGAGTCCACCGGTAAAGCTGGGACGGATTATGCTCTGGTGCCGGGCAACCTTGGGTCCTCGTTCGTGGAAGCCGGCCAAACCGCGGCAGGCGAAAAGCTGTTGCGCCTCGCCGTGGCGATTTACTCCGCGGCCGATCCGCCGGACGAGTTGCGTCTTGCCATTGCGCGGAACGGCTTGGCGGAGGTCCTCTGCTTTGCTCGCAAATTCCAGGAAGCCGGCCCGCTATTGATCAGTGCTCTGGCCGTGTTGGAAAAGAAACCTGGCGCCTGGCGCGAGACTGCGCTCGCCAAAAACAGCCTGGGCGTTGTCCGCCTTCTGGAAGGAAATTATGAGGAGGCACGACGCCTTTCTACGCAGGCGCTGGTACTGATGGAACAACACTGTGGGCCCGACCATCCGATGCTGGTGCGACCCTTGAACAATCTGGCATCGGCGGAGCACCGCATCGGCCTTCGCGAGCAGGCAGGCCAGAGACTCCGCCGTGCACTCGATATCGCCGAAAGGCGCCTGGGACCGGAACACCCGTCCTATGCGGCCCTCCTCGCGAATTACGCGGACTTCCTGCGCCAGACTGGCGACAAGGCCCGCGCCAAAGCGCTAGAGACGCAGTCCAGCCAGATCCTGAAGGAAAGTAACCGGCGCAATGGCGTCGGGGAGGTGATCGACATCAACTCGCTGCGGAGCAAGTAATCTCCCGCGACTTCTCGTTCCCCATCCGACGAGCGCTACTTCAAGAGGTACACGACCGTCGTTTCAGTGTCAGCCGGATCCGGCGTCGGATCTCCATATATCTCCCACGACTGCCCCGCGGACTCCCTCCCGTTCGCCGCCATCCATTTCCTCACCGCGTCGTGCGCCTCGTGCATGCGATTGTAGGAGCCGCGGTGGACGGCGACGGCAGCCTCGCCCCCTTGCGTTTCGGTCGCGTACACCTCGCCGACAGTTTCAAAGGTGCGCGTGACCTCAACACCGAAGTCACACAGTATCGGCGAGCCCGGCTGTGTCGGGTGGTGATAGAGAAAAATGTTGTGGCCATCACTGCGCAAGCCTGGCTGGCTGCGAATGAACTCCCAGACCTTACCCAGTGCCGGCCCCCACGCCGAGCCAACCGCGCCCGGCTCGACCTCGCGCCGCACCGCGGCCAACTTGCGGGAGTGAACAGTCTGTAAGTTGACGGACACGAGCATGCCTCGATCGTAAACCAAGACCGTGATTGCGTGCCGCTAACCTCCGGCATCGAGGATCAGGCGGCGCGCGAATTTGACACCCGGATCATGCGAAATGGGGCCTCAGTCAATCAGTGTGGCACTCACCTGGCGGTGCGGAGTTGCTCACAGAAATGAAGTCTTTGAAACGCCAATATTTATCCGCCTGCCGATTACTTCGAGCCGTCGAGTTACTTGAGTAGAGACTGGCTGAAGCAGCGCACGGCTTGCGTGCTCGTCTGCGCGTTCAGGGCGGCCGTGATTGCACAGCGTCTAAAGGCGTCGCGAACGGGATTGCCGACGCCGTTGTTGAGGACGCATCTCAGGGCTTCGATGGCATGGGTCTCGGGCGAGTTCAGCGAGGTGTCCACTTCCTTCTTGAATCTTTCGATGGCCGCGCTCTCGGCGGCGTAGACGATTTGCGGCTCGCTCTCGCCATTCATATATGCTTCGATCGCTGTGCCAAGGCCCGTGCGGGCAGCGCTCTCGAAGGGAGCTTTGACGATCACCTGGGTGGTGCATCGCTGGATGCGGTCCTTGATGTCGGACTGCTCTTCCGCGGGCATTCTCTCCTCGACGCCGTTCTTCCGGGTCGGCACGGGTGAGTCGGCTTTCTCGACCAGAACCCGCATGTCCTTCTTTTCGGCGGGGAGGGCGGGCTTGACGTGAATCTCGGGGGCAGGCTTGCTCCAGGCGTCCTTCAGCCACTTTTCGAGTTCGGAGAATTTCTTCTCCATGGCCTTGGCGGCGTCCTCGCCGAGTTGCTTTTCGACCTCGGAGAGTTGCGCGTTAGCGCGTGGGTCGGCGGAGACGAAGAGGATGGCGGCCAGAAGAAGGAGACAAGTCATGATAGTCCAGCAGCGCCCATCATAGTATGAAGTCGTTCAGAAAAGTGTCGCAGCAAATAGGGAATCCGTTCCGCGGTAAACGGCCGGATGTGCATCGGGGCCCGGGGATTGATCGTCCTCCGGTCCCTATCGCGCTTGGCGACCAATTGGACACGATTGGGCACGGGCCATACTTCTCGACGAAACTTTCGGGAAAGTCCGGAACAGAGTGAACGCGATTTCGACAATCGGCGGAGCGCTTGATCAACAATAAGGACCGTCCTGGATTGTCTTTCGGTCCGAGACGATTCTCAAGGCCTCGTCGAAACCCACCCGCCGCATGTTTTGCGAGAGCTGTTCCCAATGAACCCTGCCGTAGACGGTTTTCGCTTGGTTGTCCGCCAGGTCGACCTCGCGCGTCCAGAAGCGCCGCTGAAAGTCACTGTACGCAGGTACGGGCTCATTCCGATCGATCGGCTTGCCCGGCGATCCCAGCGTCAAGAACGCCATAGCGTAGAACATATGTGCGAGCTGTCTTATCAAATAGAACCGGGCTCTCTGGTACTCATTTGGCGGTTCGCCGAAATACTCCTGAAGATAGATCCTCTCCTCTGATTCATTCGTGACGATCATGTTCGCAACCACCGCCAGGTCGGCATACCGATCGTTCTGAAAAGCAGCTTCCCAGTCCACCAGCCACAGGCGGTTCCCGTCGAAGAGCATGTTGTCCGGCTTGAACAGGTCGTTATGACCCGGCGCCAGGTCCGAATCGAGACGCGAGTACACCGCGGCTACTTGCTGGTAGCGAGCGAGAAGTTCCTCCGTCTCGTTTTCAGGCAGAATGCTCGACGCCCGGAACATCTTGAGGAATCCGTCCAGGGCAGGTCCTTTGTTCAGCAGGAAAGTGCATGTGGTATTGAAGGGCGATCCGGGAAACGGCGGCAGCGCGTGCAGGGTCCGCAGCGCGGCGGGAATCCGGACCAGCGCCTCCGTCGCTGGCAAAGGCACAGCCTCCACAAAATCAGTGATGGAGATCCGATCGTCGGCGCTGGCGTACTGGACGCGCGGCGCCAAGCCTGCATCGGAAGCCGCCTGCATGCAGGTGAAGTGACGTATCATATCACCCGGGCGCGTGTTGATCCGCAGCAGGTACGCACATCCTCGCACGATAATTCGAAAGGCACGGTTCGAGCCGGGCCGCTCGGTCAGATCGCGGATGTCTTCGAATTCGGTGACACCGAAAGTCTCGTTCATGGCGAGAGTCACGGCCGTGCTCTTTTCTTGTGGGATCATAAGCCTCCTCTGGCGTTCGATTGCGCGAGAACAATCGGAACACAACGCCAGTTGCCGACTGTATCGTTCAAATTTGGCCCCTAGCGATATTAGTCGAGTTTCTGACCGCGGACCAGCTCTAAGTCCGACTTCACCACACCTATATCTTGCTTGTTTTCTTTCTGTTAGACTTCCCCGTCGAGGGCCTGTTATGCTGGAAGCGGAAAAGATTGCGTTCCTTTCTCCGCGATTCCCCCGTCGCAATACGCCGATGGTATTCGGGAATCCTCCCCCGACAACACCCTCCCCAATCTCCCAACGGTCGACGGCCGACCCGAACTCACCCGCGTGTCGCCGCGTTACACGTCAATTTGACGCTGACTGTTTCTGGCAGCCCACTTTTTCTGTACCTCGGATACGCATCTGCGGAGGAGAAAAGGATGCTCCGTGGGTGGCGGTTATCGAGATTGGCGCAGCTCCAAGGCCAAATTTGAAGGAGCGCACGTCCAGTTTTGGGCCCGCGGTCGCCGTTGAAGTTTCTCCGATTGGCGCCCGGACACGACCATCTTGATGTGATTCCACCCGTTTTCCCGGAGCGGGGCCCGCGCCTGATATTGCGGAAAGAAGTCCCACAGCATCACGCCGTGGGTCTCGGGCGCGTACTGCATGCATGCCTGGAAAGCCGGACAGCTCGGATCCGGCCTCAGGTATAAGAGCTCGAAGTTGTTTTCGTCCTGCTGGCGGAAAGCGATTCCGGGCATGCCCCGCCCGATCGTATTGACGTCGAACTCGATCGTCCCATCGCTGTTGAGCCGCACCAAGCCGTGACAGAAACCCAGCTGCCGAAGGAACTCCGCGTTCTCCTTGGTCTGCCAGTGGTCAGCCGTCATTGTGATCGTGATCGGCTCCGCGCCCTGGGCAAGCGGAGCAAGCGGAACTGTCGGCAGGAAGCATACGCAGAGCGCCATCCTGTTCAGGGCACCTTTGCTGACAAGTGTCTTCATGACCCCAGCGTATGGACCAGGAACCCCGTGGGCGAGCTAAAGGTGACCAGACGGACAGGGATGTTCTTACCTCACGAACGGATGGAGTGAACCCCCTCTCGGCCGCGGCGCCAACGCCGTGCTGGCGGCTGTGTGCATATTCCAGTTCGACCTAACGATTGTAAGCTCCATTCCGGGGCGCCGGAGGGTGCCTTCAAAGTTCCAGCCTGACGGCGCATTGGCGATCAGAAAAACTGCTCGGTCCCGTTACCTGTCCAAACAACGGATCACTCGCCCCTTGGCGACTACAAGCGGGTGAAAACGTGATCTTCGCACTATTGCACGTCGCACGCCGATCGGTAACTATAGTGCGCAGCGACCGATTGAACGGGTTGCACGCAAGCCGAAATCCAGACGTCATATTCACTGAAGCGGAATACATCGTTGGCGCGAACTCATGCGCCATCAGGATCATGGAGGCGAAGGGGAGGAAATCATGGTGCATCGGCCTACGCGAAAGTTGGATCGCACCGGGAGTCTACTGCTCCTCGCCGCCGGTTGGGCTTCCGGCGCTGTCGGTCAGGCGCAGTCACCGGCGGTACGTCCTGAATTTGAGGTAGTGTCGGTCAGGCCGGCACCGCCACCTGTGAACGGCGTCAGTTCGCGCGAAAGTGTCGACAACGGCCTTCTAACGTACACGAACTTCACGCTGAGGCGCCTGATTAGCAATGCTTATGAAGTGACGGAGGGCCAGATCGTTGGCCCGGCGTGGATCTCGGACAACCTCTACCATATACATGCTCGCCTCCCTGCGGGAGGAAACAAATCTGATGTGCCCGCGATGCTCCAGGCGATGTTGGCCGAGCGGTTCAAGCTAGTCGTCGAGCGCGAGAAGAAGAAGATGCCGGTGTACGCCCTGGTAATCGCGAAGGGTGGCCACAAGATGAAGCCTGTGGTCAACAGCGATGGCGGGTACGGCGGCGGCATTCGACGCATCGACGGTCGCGGGGTAACGATGGCAACCCTAGCGAAGCTGCTGTCGTCGCGCGTCACCGATCGCCCCGTGGTGGACTCGACGGGGCTTAGCGAGAAATTCGCGTTTCGTCTGGAGTGGGCGCCGGAACCTGATGATCCCTCGGTGTACCTTGCGGTGCAGGAGCAACTCGGGTTGAGATTAGACCCGCGTCGCATGCTCATTCAGGTGATCACTGTTACACACGCGGACCGGAACCCAACGGAGAATTAGGGTCGTTTGACTGCGGCGGCATGGCTTTCAACCCGGAGAGCAGATGCCCTTCCACCCAGTCCGCTCCGCCGCTCTTGTTGAACGCTCGGGCCGGCGCGTCACAGTTCCTTCAGGAGTTCACGGGTTCCAGTACTTCTTCTCTGGTCGGAACTTTCATCGGCAAAATACCACCCTCTTGATTTCCATCGAGATGAAGAAGTTCGCGGAAGGCCGACTCAATCGTTCGTACCGCATTGCTCAATTCGTGCAGCCAGTTGCCCCAAAACTGCTCGATCGAAGGACACTCCTTGGTTTTACGAATCTCCCGCAGGATGTCCTTTCTGAATGCGGGGACGTCGAAACCACGCAGCATGGCGGCCCCGACATCGGTCAGATTGATCCGGTCGTTCACATCGATGCAGAGAAGATCCTTGCGGAACGTGACCTCCCCGCCATTCTTGCCGGTAAACGACACACGCTCCTGGAAGGTGACCGCTCCCGAAATGACCGTGGCGTCGTTCGTCATATTGAGTAGCGTGGTCGCTGTCGTTGGAGCCTTCACGCCGATTGGCGGACTCGTGTCGTGCAGCCGGATCTGCGCGGGACCGGAGATGCCTGCCCAGATCTCACCCGGCAGTTCAGTCATCGAGAAGTAATTCGCCACGATGGATTCCAATTCCCGGTCTTCGAGTTTTTCGATCTCCTTTGCTTGGAATCGGGTGGCTTCATCGGCGCGTTTTTGGAAATCGCCCTGATACTGAGTGGCTTCATACAATCCGCCCATCAACGCGGCGGTCCAATTCGGGAGACTATAAGTCCAGGCGACCGGGAAGACCTCGGCCCCTAATTTATTCAACTGGGTCGTGATCGCGTAGATCAGCTTCTTGTTATGGTTCTCTATATAAACACGGCCTTCATTAAAGTCCAGAAGCACTGGGACCTGCTTGCGAACCGAGGCAGTTACTCCGAGCGTCTCCTTGTCAACCGACCCTTTGTCAATGGACGACAGGAACTTATACGGCCGGTCCAGCAAGGAATAAGAACGCTGCTCTTTGATCGAGGCTAGATCGCTAACATCCTTCCATTCGTTTGAGACGGCCCACAGTCCATACCAGGGCATCGTGTCGTGAAGCTGGAACTGCTCCACGGTAAACCCGTAGCCCTCGCAGTCCAATACCTCAGCGGAAACGGAACGATCGTCCTCTTCCGACGTCGCATACCGCGCGAGCTCCTCCTGGTGATCCAGCCCGAGTGGGTGATCTTCATCGAGACGGGGAGCGCTAAAAGGATTGATCCCTAGCGCATCGGAATTGAAATGCCGCGTGATGGCGGATGCCGCCATCTGCGAAGCAGCCGCCATGATCGCCCGGTCTTCCAAACTCGTTCTAAAGGCTTCGAGTGACTCTTTCGCCAGGCCAACGATGGCCCAAGTACCACGTCCAAACATGCGTCGCACGTCCTGTTTTTAAAGGTAAAATCGATCAGCACCTGAGGCTCGCGCCATCAGGGAACTGGTCGGTTGGTAAACTGAAGCGGCTCGGCGGTTGGCACCTAGCCGCTCACCCTTTTTACCACGATGCAACGTGCGGTGACCGCGTAACCTTTTTCCAAACTGGCAGTATAGTAAACATGCGGCAGATCGCCGAGGAAAGAAAGTGCGGAATCTCCTAGGCAATATTCGCTACGCCTTCCGGCAATTCCGGAAATCGCCGGTATTTACGGCTGCGGCCATATTCACTCTCGCGCTGGGGATCGGCGGAACCACTGCGATCTTCACTCTGATCGACGCGGTCATGCTCCGCTCGCTGCCGGTGTCGGATCCCAGTACCCTATTCCGGATCGGCGATGGCGATGACTGTTGTGTGGAAAGCGGCCCCCAGGACCGCTGGGGAATGTTTTCCTATCCTCTCTACCAACGTCTCAAGGCCGAAACGCCCGAGTTCGAAGACGTGGCTGCCTTTCAAGCCGGAGGTGGTCGCTTGAGCGTCCGGCGCGAGGGTGCCGGGCTGGCGGCCAAGTCGCTTCGCTCCGAGTACGTCACCGGCAATTATTTCTCCACGCTCGGCGTCAGCGCGTTTGGCGGGCGCCTCTTTACGGCGAGTGATGATACCGCGGCCGCCCCGCCGGTAGCGGTACTCAGCCACCATGCCTTGTACCTGACCTACAGCGGCGACCGTTCACTGGTGGGTTCGACCCTGATTGTGGAAGGCCACCCCTTCACCGTGATTGGCGTGGCGCCTCCCGGTTTCTTTGGCGAAACCTTACGCGGAGATCCGGCCGACATCTGGATTCCCGTCAATCAGGAAGCCTTGATCAAAGGCGACGGTAGTCTTCTGCGTCAGGCTTCTGCCGCCTGGCTTCGCGCCATCGGGCGCCTGCGGCCGGGAGCTTCGATCGCCGGCATGGCGCCCCGTCTTACGGGCAGCCTCCGGCAATGGATGCAGAACGAATCCGGCTATCCCTCCAACTGGATGCCGGACGTCATCCGAACCCTACCCAAACAATCGATCAACATCGTTCCCGCGGGCGCGGGTGTGGCGGAGATGAAGGAGCAGTACGGGAGCAGCCTCAAGATTCTCTTTGCGGTTTGCGGCATGGTGCTGCTGATCGGCTGTGCCAATGTCGCCAACCTGCTGCTGGCCCGTTCCGTCACCCGGCGCCCGCAGACCGCCCTGCGCATCGCCATGGGAGCCACCGGGCGGCAGATCGTCATGCAAGCTCTCACGGAGAGCGTTCTTCTGGCGATCGGCGGGTGCATCGCCGGACTCGTTGTCGCCGCCGCGGCGTCCCGCCTGCTGCTCTCGCTGGCTTTTCAACACGCGCATTTTCTGCCCATCAGCACCGCACCGTCTTGGACCGTGCTGGCTTTTTCGTTCGTAGTGGCGCTGGCCACCGGCGTCATATTTGGCGCGGCCCCCGCGTGGTTTGCCACGCGAACCGATCCCGCCGAAGTGTTGCGCGCATCGGGCCGCGCCATCACCGGCCATTCTTCGTTCGCCAGCAAGACGCTGCTGGCCGTACAGGCCTGCCTCTCGGTGGTCCTGGTTGCCGGCGCCACCATGCTGGCCCGCAGCCTGGACCGGCTCGAGAATCAGGACTTCGGATTTCAGGTGAACGGGCGCGTGGTGGTTGCCCTGAACAGCCCGCTGGCCACCTATACCCTGCCGAAATTGAGCGCCCTGTATCGCCAGCTCGAAGATCGATTGAACGGCCTGCCGGGAGTGCGGGGATCGGGTTTGGCGCTTTACAACCCGCTCACCGATAATTGGGGCGAGCTGATCTACGTCTCGGGCCACCCCGCACCCAAGATGGACGGAGGCGCCGGCGCTTCGTGGGACCGGGTCAGCGCCAGGTTCCTTCAGAACTTCGGCATCCCAATCCAACGCGGCCGGAATTTCAAGGACTCCGATAACGAAACCACAGCTCCGGTAGCGATTGTCAATGAGGCGTTCGTGAAGCGTTTTTTCAAAAGCGGCGAAGATCCGATCGATCAGCACTTCGGATTGAACCGGCCGGAGAACTCGAGCAGCTTCCGGATTGTGGGGGTGGTGCGCGATGCGAAGTTCGCCGGTTGGGGACTGAGCCGCCCCGCGCGCCCGATGTTCTTCGTTCCACTCGCGCAGAATGTTGCGTATGCGAACGGCGACATGCTGCAGCAAGTCGAGCTGCGCTCTCATTTCATTAGTGGAATCATGCTGACGACGAATGTCTCTCCGGGTGCGCTCGAGCCGGTGTTGACCAGGCTACTGGCCGATCTGGACCCCAATCTGACCATCAACAGCGTCCGCACGATGCGCGAACAGGTCGCACTCCGCTTCGATCAGGAGCGCGCGGTGGCTAGCCTGGCCGGCCTGTTCGGCGTTGTGGCGCTGGTGTTGGCCGCGGTTGGCCTGTACGGTATCACGGCTTATGCCGTGGCACAGCGGAAGAACGAAATTGGCATTCGCATGGCCCTGGGCGCGGACCGCGCCAAGGTAGTAGGGCTGGTTTTGCGCGGTACGTCCGCGCGCGTGCTGGTCGGATTGTTGCTTGGCGTGCCGCTTTCCATCGGCGCCGGACGCCTGATCTCGTCGGAACTATACGGGGTCGTCAGCTGGGACCCGGTCGCCCTGGCGATTTCGGGAGGAGCGCTCGCGATTTGCGCCTTTCTCGCCGCCATTATTCCGGCTCGCCGCGCTGCCTCGATTTCGCCGGTGGAGGCCCTGAAGATCGAATAGCGCTACTTTCCGGTCAGCAACAGTTGTTGGGCCAGCCAGTCTTCGCGATCGGCAGTGGATTGGGCATCGTTGAATTCATGGCCGCATTCGTACCACCGGACCAGCTTGGGCGCGCTGGCTGCGTTGGCGTACCGGTTGGCCTGCTCTTCCGGGACGAAGCGGTCGTAACGCGCGAATTGCAGACAACAGCGCCGCGGGCGCGGCCTGGCCGATCCATCTCTCGGCATCGATCGCGGCATAGACATCCGCGAGTTGCTTGTCTCCCGGCGAGCCAGTTTTGGGATGAAGAATCGAATCGCTGAGGCTGGCGAGGCCTCCCATCAGAACCAGGGCGCGGAAACGCCGCTCCCCGATAGCGAGCAGGCCGCCGAGCGTGGCGCCGTAACTATGGCCGACATAGGCGAGCCGCGCGGCGGGAACTCCGTAGTTTTGTACCAGGGCGTCGGCCGCGCGGCGAATATCCACTGCGTCCTGAAGCCACAGGGCGAGGCCATCTTCCGGAGTTTTCGGCTGCGTCGGATTCGGCCGGTTTCCCGGGAAGTTAATCAGGATGGACGCGGCGCCGCGGCGCGCCATCGCCAGCGCCTCGGGCAGCATGCTCGAGCGATCGCCCTGTCCCCAGTGCTGCCAGACAATCCCCGCGGGATGCGCGGCGGCAGCCGGAATCACGGCGTACGCAGTGACGCGGCCGCCCCTTGGGCTGGCATAGGAGATGTCCAGCAGCCTGGCAAATCCGAAGTCTTTGACGGGCGATTGTTGGAGGGAGAGCGGCGCTTGCGGATCGTAAGAGATGTCCGGCGGTTTGGGTGACTGGCCCCGAAGGAAAGAACATAACGCCAGAAGAACTGCCGGGAGCGCGCGACGCATGTTTCTTAATATAACGCCGCAAATTCGGCGACAATCGGGGAGTGGCCGGGCGGGTGTGTCATCACTGCAAGCAGACGATCCGGGAGGACGAGGAGCACGATTGCTGGACGACGACCGAGACCGCGCTCACCAAGGATCTGACGGGGGATCTGCGCGACGCGTGGGAGCGGCTCCGCGAGGCCGCCGTGGATTTCGGAGAACAGCGGATCTACGGATCGCATAAATCGATCATGTTCTCGCGTAGTTCCTGCTATTTCTTCGTGCGCCCGAAGAAGAAGTTTCTCGAGGTCTGTGTCTTCCTCGGCCGGGAAGTAAGGGCACCTCAGGTGCGGCACGTGGATCAGGCGTCGAAGTCCAAGATGGTTCACGTGATTCACATCACGCACCGGGACGAGGTCGAGGCGCCGGTCACGGACTGGCTTCGGGAAGCTTACGATTTGCAGGCCGCTCAGACGTAGCTCAGCCACCAATCGCGGCGGCGCGCCTTGATGCCGGCGACCCAGCGGCAGAACGGGTACAGGAGTAAGACGACCAGCACCCAGACGGCATAGACTCCGGCAAGTCCGACGCCATAGCCTTTCGGAAAGAACCGATAGGCAGTCATGATCTGGTGGACAGTGAAGCCTTGAGTTACCGCGAGGATCACGGCGAAGACGTGAATTACTGGAGGCAGGAGAGGACCACCATGCTCCCGCCGATAGCCCAGATCACCTGCATCGAAGTGAAGACCAGCCCTCCGGCTTGCGCGATTCCGCCGGGCGAGAAGCTGGCTATTGTGGACACGATGAACATCTCGGCGAAGATCAGCCACAGTCCTCGCGTGAAAAGGAATCGGGCCAGTTCACCGGGGCTCTTTCGCGACGCCATCAGGCCGGCACTAACGCCGGCGAGGAGCACGAAGACCGGGGCGCAGAAGTGGGTGATCCAACGGGTGGCGAACAATCCGACCGTGATGTTGGGGTCGGCCATGGGATCCTGTACGGTGCCCAACAGGAAAGAGTCGCGCAGGTGGTCGATGGCCATGATGACAATCACCAGGCCGCGAAGCATGTCGATGGCTTCCAGGCGATAGCCACGCTGACTCGTCGATTTCATCGCGCCGGGATGTCCCATACCTCTAATTGCGGAATCATCGCGACCATTTCGGGTTAACAGCTATCAATTATCGGAGGGCCGCTCGACGCGCTCAATGAAGAGGATCTGTTCGGGCGCCTTCGTCCAGTTTGAGTCCAAGCTGGTCACGCAGGGCTTGCAGCCCGGTGGAGCCGAGGGGATCGGACGGAGCATCATCCGGCGCCCATTCGAGCGTGAAATCAAACCGGCCGCTAACACCGGTCTTGACGATCACCGAGTGGCCCTGGCCCGTCGCCGGAGGGAGAGGCTGCCAGCACGTCCATCGTGGCGTTGCGGTAACCGGCGAGCAATGCGCCGCCCACTTCCGGATCAGCGCGAAGGAGGCGCGACTTCTGTTGCTTCACTCTCCACACTTCGAGAACAAAGCAGATAGAACGTTTTCGGTCCGAAGTGTCTCTAGCGAAACCAGACTTTTCCGCAAACCCCTACGGTAGCGGCTCTGATTGCGCGACGCGCGCGGGGCGAAGGCGTGACCCCTACTCGTACCGGAGGGCGTCGATGGGGTTGATGCGGCTGGCTTTGACGGCGGGGTAGATGCCGAAGATGACGCCGACCGCCACAGAGACTCCGAACGCAATGATGACGGAGGAAGAGGTCACGATGGTCTTCCATTCGGCGGTGCGGGCGATCAGCCAGGCTAGGAAGAAGCCGAAGGCAATGCCCAAAAGTCCGCCACCGACGGAGATGAGGACGGACTCGGTGAGGAACTGGCGGACGATATCGAAGCGGCGGGCTCCGATGGAGCGGCGGATGCCGATTTCACGGGTACGTTCCATCACGGTGGCGAGCACGATGTTCATGATGCCGATGCCGCCGACGAGGAGCGAGATGGCGGCGATGGCGACCATTACGTAGGTGAAGATGGTTTGCGTACGCTGCTGCTGGGCGAGGAGGGCGGCGGGGATGGTGACGCTGAAATCCTGCATGTTGTGGTGGGTGGAATTGAGGACGGCGGTGACGACCTTGGCGACTTCGATGCTATCGGCCTCGGCACGTAGGCGAAGATCGATGCCATCGAGCTCGTCCTTCATGTTGCTGCCCTGGTCCCAGAAGCGGTACTGCATGGTGTTCAGCGGGATGTAGATGATGTTGTTGACATCGAGCATGGACGCCGCCGCTGTTCTGTGCGCCGGCCATGACCTGCTCCTGAAGAACGCCGACGACTTCCATCCAGGAATCGTTGACCTTGACGAACTTGCCGAGGGCGGATCCGTAGCCGAGGAGATTGACCTTGGCACCTTCACCGAGGACGCAGACGGTGGCGCTGGCGGCGTCGTCGGCCTCATCGAAGAACTTGCCCTCGGCGAGGTGGAGGCTGTGGATGACGCTGTAGGACGGCTCGACGCCGTAGAGTTCGGGGATATCGCGGGCGGGCTTGGGGAGGACGCGCGCGGGATGCATGGAGCGGCGCGCGGAAAGGGTCTCGAGGGCCTCGATATTGGCGTTGAGGATGCGGACGTCGCGGGCGGAGAGTCCGGGAGAGGAGCGGCGGCGCTGCTGAAATTCCTCCTGGCTGGTGGCAGGGCGGGATTCGACGAGGACGTTGCGCACGCCGAGTTGTTCGATGAAGCGCAACGATTCCTCGCGGGCACCGCTGCCGATGGCGAGCATGCCGATGACGCTGCCGACGCCGAAGACGATGCCGAGGGCGGTGAGCAGGGTGCGGGTTTTCTGAGCGCGCAGGTTGGCGACGGCCTGTCCAACGTCTGAAAAGATGATCATTTGGCGAGCGCCTTCATGGCGCCGTTCTGATTCAGGATTCGCGGTCTTGAGCTGTTGATCGGGGTTGGACATGGCGACGATTTCGCCCTCTTTGACGCCGGTGATGACGGCCTGGCTTTCGCTGCGGCGGACGAGCGTGACATCGTGGGGGACGAAGCCGTGGGGCCACGGACGTAGATGAAGGTGCGGCCGTCGCTTTCGAAGAGTGCCTGCGAGGGGATCCAGAGGACATTATCGAGCGTGTCGACGGTGATGACCATGTTGGAGGTCATGCCGGGGCGGAGCTCGGGGGCGGCGTGATCGAGCGCGATGCGGGCTTCGAAGCGGCGATCCCAGGGCGGACCGCTGGTGCCGCCGATGTTTTTGACTTTGCCGGCGAATTCCTTACCGGCAAGGGCGACGACGCTGATGGTGACCTGCTGACCGACGGTGAGGTGGCCGCGATCGAGTTCGCCGACGTTGGCGCTGACTTCCCAACTCTTGAGATCGGGGATTTGGGCGACGGCCATGCCGGCGCGGGCTGTGTCGCCAAGTTGGAATGGCGGCAACTGCATGCCCCAGTAGATCATGTTCTGGTTGGAATTCTGCTGGACGTTGACGTAGCCGCCGGTCTTGGCCTTGAGGGTCATGTTCTCGATGTTCTTGCGGGCGATATCCGGCCATGACCTTGGCCTTGTTTTCCTGCGCCTTCTGGATTGCGATGCCGGCGGCGGAGGTGGTCTTCTTATTGGTGTAGATCCTGCGTGGCCTGGCGCAGGCGATTGCGGGCGGCTTCGAGGAGCGATATCGTTCTGGCGGGCGGCGATGGCGGCGATCAGTGGGATTGCGCCGGACTTCGAGTCTGGGCGAGTTTGACGTCGGCCTGCAGCGCTGAGCATGGCGTAGTGAGACTCCTCATCGGTGGCGACGGAATCGGCTTCGGCCTTGATGACCTGCTGCTCGGCTTCGGCGAGATCGGCTTCGGCTTCCTTGAGGTTGAATTCCTGCTCGGTGGTATCGAACTGGACGACGACGTCGCCGGGAGCGACGAGTTCGCCGGGATCGCGAAGGGAGGTGATGGCCATATCGGTCGCCGCCGATCATGGGGGCGGTGAGCATTTCGGAGTTGCCGCCCTGAAGTTCGCCGCGGGCGGCGACGGTGAGCGTGACGCGGCCCTGCTTGACCCTGGTGGTGGGGAGTTCGAGGGCGGCGGTGGCGGTGGTAGCACGGACGAGGCGGATGGCGCCCCAGGCGAGCGCGCCGACGACGCCGAGGACACGATGAGGAGCAATGCACGAGTGCGGAGCTTCATTTCTTCTGCGTCCTTCTTTTCGGGATCGACGAGGGTCACCATGGCACCGCGGCGGATGCCGTTGACGGCGATTTCATCGGGATTGCGGGCCAGGACTTCGACGTCGACGGCGCGGTAGCGGCCATTTTCGGCGACGTAGACGATGGGCTTGCCGGCGTGGGTGAAGAGGGCCTTGGCGGGAATGCTGATGGCGTTGGGAATGCGATTGATGATGATATCCATGCCGCCGTTCATGCCGGGGCGGAGGCGGGTGTCGGGTTTGGGGATGGCGGCATAGGCGCGGAAACTGCGGACGGGGGGAAATTCATTACTGGCTTCGGCGAGGAGCGAGATCTGGCGAATCGTGGCGTTGAGGGTGAGTTCCGGGAGGGAATCGACGCGGACCTGACGTCCTGATCGACGGCGATGCGGCCGCGATCGATCTCTTCGACCTTGGCGTCCATCAGGAGGGTGGTGAGGTCGGGCATTTCGGCGAGGACCATGCCGGCGTAGACGTTGTCGCCGACCTTGAAGGGCTTGGCGTTCATCCAGCCCTGGGAGTAGTTGGACTGGAAGATGAGGAAGCCGGAGATGGGCGACTTGAGCTCCATCTGGGCGATGCGGGCTTTGGTGATATCGACATCGCTTTGGGCCTGATCGCGCTGGCGGGTGAGGGAGGCGATGTTGGAGCGGTCGGAGGTGGCGTGAAGATCGACGGTGGCCTCCTGGACTTTGAGCTTCTGCTGGGCGACGCCGTAATCGATCTTGCTTTCCTCGCCCTGAAGGCGGCTGACGATTTCCTGTTTGGAGGCTTCGAGGCGGGCGCGTTCGACGGTGAAGTTGGCGTCGGCGAGGTCGGTCTTGTCCTGCTCGGTGGTGATTTTGGATTGGGCGAGGGCCTGATCGAGCGTGGCCTGGGCCTGGCGGAGCGCGGCCTCCTTCTGCATCAAGGTCTGCTGGGCGCTGGAGGAATCGAACTTGACGATGGTTTCGCCCTTCTTGACGGTGGCGCCGGGAGGAGTCATCCAGGCGATGCGCAGGTTGGGGACCATGGGAGCGTAGATCTGGACGGAGCGTTCGGCCTTGAGTTCGCCGCGGCAGCGGATGATGACGAGGAAATCGCCCTGGCGCGCGGGTGCGGAGGGGAGGATGGCGGCGGGTTGGGACTCGCGGTAGCGGTAGACGCCGCTAGGCGGCTCCGCCGACGACGGCAAGGAGGAGGAGGAAGTCGGCCCAGAAGCGGAGGCGGGCGCGGGTTCGCGAATTCACGAGCGGGGCGGAGGAGGAGTGGCGGGTATCGGGCTGATGGAATGGGAGCCGGGGCGCTCATTGTTTCGCCTCCTTGGCGGGGGCATCGATGACGACGGCGGCGGAGAGATCGGGCATGAGGTGGGGGTCGGACTTATCGAGCTTGAAGACTGCGGTGAAAGCTCTTGATGGGGCTGCCGAAGGCGGAAGAGGCGACCGGGCTGGCAAATTCGAAGTGGGCGGGGAGGGCGAGATCGGGATAGGCGTCGAAGTACACGGTGGCCTTGATGCCGGCGGACGAGGGCGGCGCCATCGGGTTCGCCGACAGCACAGCGGACCAGCATTTCGGAGGGGTCGAAGATGCTGACGATGGGCTGGCCGCGGTAGAGCTGGTCGCCTTCCTGGGCATGGCCCATGGAATTATTGCGGTAGAGGTTCTGGTGGGCGACCATACCGGCGAGGGGAGTGTGGAGTTCCAGTTTGGCCATGTTGCTCTGCGTGCGCTCTAGCATGACCTTCTGGCGATCGCGCTGGAGTTCGAGGATGCGGAGGGAGGCTTCATCGCTCTTGTCGTGGAAGGCGTTGGACTTTTTGAGGCTCTCGACGTGGGTGCTGGGCGATTTGGACGCGCACCTCGGTTTTGAGGCGATCGATTTCGCTGAGGACGGGGCCTTTTTGGAACTCGATTTGCGCCTTGGCGAGATCGGCCTCGGCCTGGCGGAGGTCGGCGATGCGCTTTTCGGCGTCGGCGCGATTTTGGGCGCGCTTCTGTTCGACCTGATGGCCGAGGTCGTCGAATTTGGCCTGGGCGTCGCGGGCCTGATCGATCTGCTGGGTGCTATCGAAGACGGCGATGAGGTCGCCTTCCTTGACTTGGGACCCATTGGGGATGAGCTTGGTGAGAGTCATGGGACCGCCCTGGCTCCAGATTTGCGGGACGAGGATTTTGGAGGAATGGACGGCTTCGACGAGTACCGGTGAGCGCGGACTTCGCGCTTGCCGCGGGGCGCGCCAGGGGCGGGATCAGCGGCGTGAGTGACAGGTGGCGTGGGGCGGGAACAGGCAGCGAGAAGAAGGGCTGCGAAGATGGCGGCGGACTGGCGCAGCAACATTGTCATGAACTGGATCTCGGCTATTAGACGGCGATACAGGTACAAAGGTTTAGCCAGATTTCCAGAAAATTTTTCGTGAATCAAATTCACAGGTGCAAGAATTGTGGGCAGCAATGCCCCAAAAGAGGCTTGCATTTCGCCCTCAGATGTCTGTTACGGTATGTGACCTGGCGATTGTGGTATATTTAACGACAAATCCATCGGTAGAATGGAAGCCGGATAGTATTGTTCAGGGAACGGGGACAGTTACGTTCTAAATGTGCGGAATCGCAGGGTTTACTCGTCTCAGTAAGTAGCGCCAGCAAGGGAGTCGCGCAGCGAATCACGGAGGCGCTCTCACATCGCGGACCGGACCAGCAGGGAGTCTTCGAGGGCAGCGAAGCGACGCTGTGCGCGGTGCGCCTGAAGATCATCGACCTGGAAGGCGGGGATCAGCCGATCCTCAGCGACAACCGGCGATACGGCGATCGTCTTCAACGGGGAAATCTACAATCATCGGGAAGTGCAGCGCGCGAACTGGAAGCGCTGGGGCACCGGTTCCGCTCGAACTGCGACACGGAGACGGTACTGCGGGCATTCCTGGAGTGGGACACGGCGTGCTTTTCGCGGATGCGCGGGATGTTCGCGGTGGCACTGTGGACGGAATCGCAGAAGCGCCTGGTGCTGGTGCGCGACCGGATGGGGATCAAGCCGCTGTACTACTACCGGAGCGGCGACGATACTGTATTTCGGATCGGAACTGAAGGCGATCCTGGAGCATCCGGACGTGCCGCGGACATCTGGATCTGGACGCTCTGGACACGTACCTGTCGGTGAACTACGTGCCGGGGCCGCAGACGCTGATTCGCGGGAATCCGGAAAGTTCCGCCCGGGCACCTGCTGGAATGGCGGCAGCGGCAAGGTATCGCGAGCGAGGCATGGTGGAAGCTGCCGCGAGCGGGACGACGCGCAGGATTTCGCTGGACGCGGCGAAGGAGGAACTCGACGGACTGCTGCAGGACTCGGTGCGCGAGCACCTGGTTGCGGATGTTCCGCTGGGCGTGTGGGCATCGGGCGGACTGGATTCGTCGGCGATTCTGCACTACGCGGCGGCGCAGACGGCGGGGCGGCTGAAGACGTTTTCGGTTTCGTTCCAGGGACGGAGCTTCGACGAAAGCCAGTACTTCCGGGAGATCGCGCAGGTATACGGCACGGACCATCACGAATTCGATTTGAATCCGGATGTGGAGCTGCAGAGCGCGATCGAGGACTTCGCGTACTATTCCGACGAACCGAGCGCGGACGCGGGGGCGCTGCCGGTGTGGTTCCTCTCGCGGATGAGCCGGCGGCATGTGACGGTGGCGCTCTCGGGCGAAGGCGCGGACGAATTGTTCGGCGGATACCTGACGTATCAGGCGGACCGGCTGGCGCGGCCGTTCCGGCGATGGTGCCGGCGGGATTGCGGCGGCTGATGCGCGGCGCGCTGGACCGGTACATGCCGGTATCGGACGATAAGATCAGCCTGGAATACAAGCTGAAGCGCTGGCTGGAAGGCAGCCTGCTGGATCCGGACGAGGCGCACTTCTTCTGGAACGGGACGTTCTCGCCGGAGCAACTGGCGGCAGATTCGGCCGGGCACGAACGGCAACGGACTGCGAGCGCTGGTGGAGGAATTGAGGATCGGCGCCGCGCGGCGTGCTGCACCGGTATCTGACGGTGGATCAGAACTACTATCTGCCGGACGATATTCTGTACAAGACGGACCGGATGAGCATGGCGCATTCGCTGGAAGTGCGTCCGCCGTTCCTGGATCATCGGATTGTGGAGTTCGCGGCTTCCGCTGCCGCAGCGGCTGAAGATCCGCGGCAGCGACGCAGAAGTATCGTGCTGCGGGAACTGATGCGCGGCAAACTGCCGGAGACGGTGCTGAAGCGCAAGAAGACGGGCTTCGATATTCCGACGCACGACTGGTTCCGCGGGGCGCTGCGCGGATTGCTGATGGATACGCTGACACCGGAGGCGATCGCGGCGACGGGAGTTTTCGACGCGCGCGCAATTGAGGCTTGATACGCGATCATATGGAGAGACGTATCAATGTCGGATATCACTTATGGGGCCTGCTGACGCTTTTCCTGTGGATGAAGAGATGGAAGGTGGAGGCTCCGCCGCAGGTGGAAGCGGCTGCGCAGGCACCGGCGCGAGTCTTCGCTATCAGATAATTGTCGCTGCTGGTGGCGGCGGTGGTTTTCCTGGGCTGCATCGTCAGCCCGCCATCGCTGATGGACGACGTGGATGCCGTGCAGGCGCAGATTGCGCGCAACATGCTGCAATCGGGCGACTGGGTGACGGCGCGGCTGGACGGGGTCGCGTATCTCGAAAAATCTCCGCTGAAGTACTGGATGATCGCGGTGTCGTTCACGATTTTCGGGGTGCACGACTGGGCGGCGCGGATTCCGATTGCGCTGTCGCACGGTGCTGCTGTGCTGGGTGACGGCGCGATTCGCGGCGTGGGCATTCGGCAGCGCGCGGGGCTGTACGCAGGACTGGTGCTGGCGCACCAGCGTCGGACTGTTTCTGTTCACGCGCATTCTGATTCCGGACGTGATGCTGACGCTGACGATCACGCTGGCGCTGTGGGGGATGCTGCGCGCGCTGGAGGAAGAGGAACGGCATCCGACGGCGTGGGCGATGGCGATGTGGGCGGCGATCGGCACGGGGCTGCTGCTTGAAGGGGCTGATTGCGGCGGCATTTCCGGTGGCGACGGGACTGCTGTACCTCGGGACTGACGAAGCAGTTACTGGTGAGGCGAACGTGGCGGCGGCTGCGGCCGATTTCGGGGAATGCTGCTGATGCTGGCGATCGCGGCGCCGTGGCACGTGCTGGCGACGCTGCGCAATCCGCCGTACTTCGATTTCACGATGCACAGCGAGAAGGGCTCGTATCACGGGTTCTTCTGGTTCTATTTCATGAACGAGCACGTGCTGCGGTTTCTGAACCTGCGCTATCCGCGCGACTACAACACGGTGCCGCGGCGCTTACTTCTGGCTGTTTCACCTGCTGTGGTTCTTTCCGTGGAGCGTGTATTTTCCGGCGGCGCTGAGGCTGCGGTACGGCAAGACGGACCGGGCGTCGCGCGTGCGACTGCTGTGCCTGTGCTGGGCGGGATTCATTCTGACGTTCTTCACGTTTTCGACGACGCAGGAGTATTACTCGATGCCCTGCTATCCGGCGCTGGCGCTGCTGTTGGGCTGCGCGATGGCGAGCGGGCAGCGGGTGGCTGAAGTGGGGAACGCGGGTCGATCGGCGTGGTGACGGCGCTGGCACTGGCGGCGATCTGCGCGATCTTGTGGATGGTGCGGGGACTGCCGGCGCCGGGCGACATCGCATCGGCGCTGAATTCGAATCCGGATGTCTACACGCTGTCGCTGGGGCACATGACGGATCTGACGATGGCGTCGTTCGCGTATCTGCGCGCGCCGCTGGTGGTGGCGGGAATCGCGTTCGCGATCGGAGCGTGGGGCGCGTGGCGGCAGCGCGGAGTGGCGACGGCGGCGCTGGTGGCGATGATGGTGCTGTTCTTCCACGCGGCGCGGATGGCGCTGGTGGTGTTCGATCCGTACATGTCGTCGCGGCCGCTGGCGGAGGCGCTGCTCGCGGCGCCGCCGGGTAAGTTGATTGTGGACGATCAGTATTACACTTTCTCGTCGGTCTTCTTCTACACGAACCGTCGGGCGTATCTGTTGAACGGGCGGGTAAACAATCTGGATTACGGATCGTACGCGCCGGACGCGCCGCAGGACGTTTTCATCGACGATGACGACTTCCGGCGGTATGGAGCGAGCGATGCCCGGTATTACCTTGTGGTGGAAGCGCCTAAGGCAGGCGATTGGAGCAGTTAGCGGGCAGACGATAGATTTCACGTGCAGAAACTCAGCGGCGGCAAATATCCTGTTCACCAATCATTGAGATTTATATTTGCTTTGTTTTCAATAGACTTAAGAAATTAGCCCACGGGGTAGGCGGACGTGAATGTACTTCAAAACGGGAGAATGTTACGGTTGTCGAAGTTCGAGGGCCTTAGTAGAGTTGATTGGGCTTCGCGAGTATTCGCGAGGCCTTTTTTATTTTGAGGAGCACGATGAGGCCAAGGGGAAGAAACAAGAGAAGGCTCCCAAATCGTGTGAGGAATGCGAGCACTGGGCGGAAGTCAAGAATAAGCTGCGGGTCGGCAGATGTTCTTGAAGAAGGTGGTCAAGAAGATGGAAGGCAAGCTGGACGCCGACCGAATTTAAGCCTTCCTGGGAGACTTATCTCAAGTTAGTGCAGATGGAGAAGGAGGTGGCGGAGAAGACGAGCCGAAGGAGATCAAGGTTACATGGGTCGAACCGGAACCGGACGAACCGAGCACCGCGACATAGAATACGACCCGCTGCCTTCGCAGAAGAAGCATTTCACGCAGTTGGAGAACGGTTCAAGGGATTTTCGGGACCGATCGGCAGCGGAAAGAGCCAGGCGCTGTGCCAGGAAGCGATCCGGCTCAGTTACCTGAATCCGGGGCGGCTGGGATTACTGGGAGCGCCGACTTATCCGATGTTACGGGATGCGACGCAGGCGGCGCTGTTCGAGATCCTGGAGAGCAACGAAATTCCGTACGAGCACAACAAGGCCGAGAACACGCTCGTGATGCAGGACACGCGGTCGCGGATCCTGTTTCGGCCGGTGGACGAGTTCGAACGGTTGCGCGGAACGAACCTGGCGTGGTTCGGACTGGACGAGCTGACTTACACGCAGGAGGAAGCGTGGCTGCGGCTGGAAGGCCGGCTGCGGGATCCGAAGGCGACGCGGTTATGCGGTTTCGCGGTGTGGACGCCGAAGGGTTACGACTGGGTCTACCGCAAGTTCATTGCGGATCCGGTGCACGGATACGGCGGCGATCCAGGCGAAGCCGTTCGAGAACCGGCACCTACTGCGCCAAGATCGGGGATTTTTACGAGCGGCTGAAAGACAGTTACGACGAGAAATTTTACCAGCAGGAAGTGCTGGGATCGTACCTGAGCATGGAGGGCGGCCGGGTGTATCGCGCATTCGACCGGACGACGCATATCCAGAGCCTGATGCCGAATCCACATCGGCCGCTGCTGTGGGCGCTGGATTTCAACGTGGATCCGATGAGTTCGGTGATCGTGCAGATGGTGAAGCGGCGAGGTGCAGAGTGCTGGACGAGATCGTGATCCGGCAGCAACGACGAGGCAGGCCTGCGAGGAGTTTCTGAAGCGATATCCGAGGCACGATGCCGGCGTGCTGATCTACGGCGACGCATCGGGCAGTACCAGCAGCAGACGACGGGTGCGACGGATTACGACATGATGCGCGAATACTTCGCGGTGAATTCGAACGTGCCAGTGGAGTACCGGGTGCCGAAGTCGAATCCGGCAGTGCGGGACCGGATCAACCTGATGAACCGGCAACTGAGATCGGCGTCGGGGAACGATCGGGCTGCTGGTGGACCCGAAGTGCAAGGAACTGATCAAGGATTTCGAACAGGTGTGTTACAAGGCAGGAGACCAACGTCAGATCGATAAGGATCGCGACCGGCTTGCGGACGCATCTTGTCGGACGCACTGGGATATCTGCTGTGGCAGGAATGCCGGGCGGAACGAAGGTGATCGAGGGACGAATCGGGCCGCGGAATCTAGTCGCTCGCTTACGGTCGCGGTTCGTGTGAGAGCGGGCAAGGAGTGGAGACTATGCAAAACATCAACCGGGAGCATCCGGAGTACATCGCGCGGAAGGCGATGTGGAAGCAATACAAAGATCTGTACGCGGGCGGCGAGCAGCTACGGATGAACGCGTCGCGAATACCTGGTGCGGCGTCACAAGGAGCCGGGCGAGGTCTATCGAGGAGCGGTTGAGCCGCGTGTTTTACGAGAACTATGTCGGTTCGATTGTGGACTGGTACGCCGCGACGCTGATGCGGCGCGAGCCGATGCTGCAGTTCGACGGAAACGATGCCGGAGCGAAGGCGTTCTACAGCGTGCTCTCGGAGGACTGCGACCTGAAGGGTACGAACCTTCACGAGTTCTTCCGGCAGCGGTTCGTGCAGACGCTGGTCTGCGGGAGCAGCTACGTGGTGGTGGACTTCCCGCAGGCCGGCGGGGCCGGCGCAGACGCGCGCGGAGGAGGACGCGAGCGGGAGGTCGCGGGCATACCTGACGGATTACGCGGCGGACGAGGTCATCAACTGGAACTACGACGCAGCTGGGCGGGCTGGACTGGGTCGTGATCCGGACGAGCTGCCTGCAGCAATCGAAGGTGACCGACGCGAAGTGGGAGAAGGAGACGCGGTGGATCTACTACGACCGCGAGAACTATCCAGGTGTATCGGAAGGCCGGAGAGGCGCAGGCGATCGAGCTGATCGACGAAGGGCGGCACGGGTTGGCGGCGCTGCACCGGGTGCCGGTATTCGAGATGAAGGTGTCGGAGGGGTTGTGGCTGATGAACAAGGCGGCACTACTGCAGTTGGAACACTTCAATAAGTCCAACGCGCTTTCGTGGGCGTTGACGATGGGGCTGTTCGCGACTCCGGTGATTTATTCGGACGCGAATGGAACCAGGTGTGGGGGAGAGCTACTTACATCCAACTCGGCAAAGACGACCGGTTCGGGTGGACGGAGCCGGAGGGCAAGGTTTATCAGATAGCGGCGGACAACCTGGTCCGGTTAAAGGACGAAATCTACCGCGTCTGCTACCTGATGAACCAGGCCGGAGTCAGGCACCGGCGACCAGCGCATGAGCGGCCTGTCAGCAAGCAGAGGGACTTCAGCGTGACGCAGGAGGTGCTGCGGGCCTACGGCGACGTGGTGAAGGACACGATGAAGCAGGTGCTGCGGGCGATCGCGGAGGCGCGGCAGGACGGAGTGTCGATCGATGTCTCGGGGATGGACGAATTCGACATCGGCGATTTCAGCAACGAACTGGACGATGCGAAGAAGCTGCTGGATCTGGGGATCGCATCGGAGACGCTGAAGAAGCAGGTGTTCAAGAAGCTGGCGTTCAAGTATCTGTGCGACGCGCGGCAGGAGATCAAGAACCGGGTGGCGGAGGAGATCGACGCGCGATTGAGGCGGTACGGGGCTGGCCGGCGGTAAGAGCACCGGCGGGCGCGAGAACGATTGGGAGGTATATGGAAGGCATCGACATTCAGGCGATTGTGCGGCAGGCGGTGCAGGAGTTCGCGAATAACGAACAGGCGAAGAGCGAGCCGGCGCACAAGGCGGAGCTTCAGGAAGAGCGGAAGCGCCGCGAGCAACTGGAGCGCCGGTTGAACGAACTGGTGGAAGAGAACAAGCGCAGCCGCAAGATCGCGGAAGAAGCGGAGCGCGGTTCGGCGGTACGCGCCGAACTACAGCGGCTGGGAGTTGGCAAGATCGATCTTGCGTTCAAGGCGGTGCAGGACGGGATCGTGCGGACCGAGGACGGGCGGCTGGTAGCCCGCGGCGAGGCCGGCGAAACGCCGTTGAAGGAATACCTGACCGCTTTCGTGAACGAGAATCCGGAGTTTCTCCCGGCGCGAATTGCCGGGGGTACGGGGATGACGGCCACCCTGAAAGCTCCGGCGGCAGGCCGGGAGACGGTAGACCTGGAGCGGATTCGCCCGGGTATGAGCGCCGAGGAAATGCAGCGGGTACGAGAGGAAATCGTGCGCGTGGCGTCGCAGACCCTCGGGGTCTGTAACAACCCTCGCGGGTTGAAGAAGAGTAGAGACACAATTTTAAGGGAGAAACGACATGGGAGCAATTACTTCGAGTAACGTCGCGAACGCGATTGTCAAGCTGGTGGCGGCCGACGCATTGCCGGTGCTGGTGGGGAACCTCGTGATGGGGAACCTGGTGAATCGCGATTACGAGCCGGTTCTGGCGCAGGCCGGCGACACGGTGAACGTGCCGATTCCGCCGACGATGGTGGCGAACAACATCGTCGAAGGCGGAACGGTGCAGACGCAGAATCCGAGTCTGGGCAACGCGCAGATCGTGCTGAACACGCACGCGGAGGCGACGTTCCAGATTCCGGACGTGACCAAGGTGCTGGCGGTGCCGGACCTGCTGAAGATCTACATGGAGCCGGCGGTGGCGGCGATCGCGCAGAAGATCGAGAGCGATCTGCTGGCTCTGTACGCGGGCTTCACGGCGAACACTCCGGTGGGCACGCCGGGCATCGCGATCACGGAAGCCACCATCGACGCGGCGGAGACGGCGCTGTTCCTGGCGAAGGTACCGCCGAGCGAGCAGAAGTTCATGGTGGTGGATGCGGCAACCTACTCGGCGTGGCGGCAGATTCCGCGATTCAGCGAATTCCAGACGGCGGGCGACGCCGGCCTGCGGTCGTTGATCGACGGCAGCGTCGGGAAGATCAAGGACTTCTTCGTGTTCCGTTCGCAGTTCGTGCCAGAAGACCGGCAGCAGTCCGGTGACGACGCACAACCTGGCGTTCACGAAGAACGCGCTCGGGCCTGGTGATTCGCCGCCTGCCGCAGCCGCTGCCGGGAACGGGCGCGATCGCGGAGTATGCGGAGCTGGGCAACTTCGGGATGCGCGTGGTGATGAGCTACCAGCCGAACACGCTGGCGCAGCAGTTCACGGTGGACGTGCTGTACGGCTGCGGCGTTCTGCGGAACTCTTCGGGCGTGCAGGTCAATACCTAGGAGGCGCACGGCTTCGCTCGAAGAACGGGCCGGGCATGTCCGGATCGGGGTGCGGCCGGCATGGTACAGAGCAGAAAGGAGAAGGAGGCACATGGATCTACAGACTGTATTACCAGAAGATTCGCGACGACGGAAACGAAGATCGCGGATGAGTTTCCGCTCGTGGTGAGCATGGAAACCGTCGGACGGCGGCAAGAGCGGGGACGAAGACGGAAGTGCCGCGCCGGCTGGCCGCGAAGCTGCTGGTGGAGGACCTGGCCGGCTGGCGACGACGGAAGAGATTGAAGGCCTACCGCGACGGTGCTGGCGGAGGCGCGAGCGAGTGGCGGAGCGAGCTTGCGGCAGGCGGCGAAGCTGCAGTTGACGGTGCTCTCCGCGGCGGAGCTTGACCGGTTGCGGAGTCAGAGCCGGGGCAGCGCCAAGGACTAGGCGGCACACTATGGCTCTGTTCACGGACGGCGACGTTTCCGAGCATCGAGGATCTGCGGGGGTACGACACCCAGCTACTCGAATGTGGCCAACGATCGAGGGCATCGACGTGACACGGAAGCTGACGCTGGCACAGGAGGAAATCGCGGCGGAGATAGCGAGGCTACTGCTGGACGCGGCTGCGGGGTGGTTCAACGCGCCGCCGACGATCCCGGCAGAGTCGTGGTGACGCCGCCGTTAAAGCTCTGGCACATGTTCCTCTCGCTGGAGATGGTCTATCGCGACGCGTACAACAGTCAGTTGAACGACCGGTATGCGGGAAAGCGCGATGAATTCCACGGGATGGTGAAGTGGGCGTAGGACAAATTGATCGAGACCGGCCTGGGCATGGCGGACGACCCGGTGGCGCGCGCCGCCACGCCCCACGTCCTGCCGGCGGCCGGGGGGTTGCCGGACGGTACGTATTATGTTGCGGCGGCGTGGACCAACGCGGCGGGCGACGAGGGAACGAGTTCGATTCCCGCGACCGATTGAGATCGCCGGCAGCTCGTTCGCGGCGCAGGCTGGCACGGGCCCGGCGAACGTCAAGGGATGGAACATCTACGCGGGCAACTCGCCCGAATCGCTCACGCGACAAAACGATGCCGCCCCTGGTGCCGGGAGAGACGTGGCTGCAACCAAACGCGATATCGACATCGGGCCGGCCGGCTGGTTGCGGGCAGTCGCCCGACTACCTGTTGCCGGTGCCGCGAACGATACAGAGGGGCTGATGACAACCAAAATCGGAAGCGCGGTAACCGGCAAAAGTGGTGCAACGAATCACAGGGCCGGCCGGAGTGAATGCGGGCCTGGGCGCGTTGACGCAAGGCAGAGCGCGAGTTCGCGGGCCTGGTGGATGCGGCACAGGTCCGGGCGCAGAACGTGGCGGCGGACCTGGCGGAAAAGGCTACTGGGCGTGAAGTATCCGGCCGTGAACGTGTACTGCGAGAAGATCGTGAACGATCTGCGCGAGAAGTTCCGCCGGTTCTCGGGCAGCGCCCAGATGGCGATCGAGCTGCGCCAGTCGCAGGACCGGTTGGAAGGAATTCAGGACAGGCTCGAACTCTACGTGGATGCGACGATGCAGATGCTGAATGGGAGTCGCGGAGATTGGGGCGACGGAATGTTCTACGGCGGACAGTACCAGGTCACGTACGGGCCGGTGAAACAGGGCGGAAGGAATTTCACACAGGTGGCGAAAGTGACCTTCGAGATCGGAGTGAGCAAGGACTAAGTATGTCTTCCTATATATCCTCCAACGCAAACCGATTTTACACGGCGTTGGAGAGCGCGTACGGAAAGGTGGACCCGATCACGGCCGCCAATCGGATTCCAGCCGTCAAGCTCGGGATCCAGCAAAAGGTCGACGCGGGAACGCGCCGGGACAAGACGGGGAGTCGAACGTTCGCAGGACTGCCCGCCGGGGTGAGGCGGCGCACGGATTTCGAGCTGCAGACCTACCTGACCAGTTGGGATAAGTCGATGGCGGGCCCCGGCTATGGTCCGCTCTTCGAAGCGGCATTGGGTGGAGAGCCGCAGCGATTCACCGGCGGCACGGTTGCCTCCAGCACAGCCGAAGGACGGCTTGCGTTCGGGGCTCCACACGGACTGGGCGCGGGCCAGGCCGTGAGCTCCGATGGTGAGATCCGCTTCGTGACGGCGATTGTCGATGCGCAAACGGTGCAGTTGAACGCGCCATTCCTCTCGATCTGCCGGCGGCAGGAGCGACGATCGGCGCGACAGTGACGTATGCGCCGGCGACGGAACTGAAGAGCGTCGAGCATCTTCGATTACTGGAGTCCGACCACGACGGTGCACAGGCTGTTGTACGGTGCGGGGGTTGACCAGATGGAGATCCTGATCAACGGCGATTATCACGAGTTCCACTTTAGCGGCGTCGCCAAGGACGTGTTGGACAGCTCGAGCTTCGAAACGGGCGCCGGCGCAACTGACGAGCTTCCCGGCGGAACCGCCCTCGATACGTTCGACTACTCGATCGTGCCGGGGCACATGGGACAGGCATGGCTGGGCGACATCGCCAACGCAGTTCTGCACGATCACGAGCGCCACAATCACTCTGAAAAACGGGCTAGAGACACGGAACAAGGAGTTCGGCCAGTCGACCTCGATGGGGATTTCACCGGGGCAGCGCACGGTGACGGCGGCCTTCGACCTTTACGCGCGGGACGACGACGCCACCAAGGAACTGTACCAGGCGGCGCGGCAGCAATCGCCGATCAGCGTGATGTTCCAGCTCGGCGAGAGCGGCCGGGCAGCGTGATGGGCGTGTATCTGAAGAGCGTGGTGCCGGAGGTGCCGGAGTTCGATGACGGGCAAAACCGGCTGCAGTGGAAGCTTCCGCGCGTCGCGGGCACAGGGGACATTGGACGATGAGATTTCCGTGGCGTTCGGTTAAGCGGCATGACGGAGGCGCTGGAACAAGCTCCGGCGCCTCTTACGAAAGCGAGGCGGTGGTGGAATCGCCCACCCATCCGGGAGTGAAGTTTCGATCGCCAAGATGTCTCGTTCGGACGGCGCGTGGAATCTGATGCGGCGGGTGCGCGAACTGGCGCGGCGGGCGGAGTTTCTGGGCGCGGGCGGAGAGCCGGCGGACAAGATGGACGCCGCGCTCCTGCAGGCCGAGATCGAACGAACTGTATGTTACCTGGGGAGTGAAGGCAGTGCCGGGACTGACGGTGGACGGAATCGCGGCGAGTCCGGAGTTGCTGGCGGAGCGGGACCGGAGGAATCTGTTCCGGGAGGCGCTGGCGGCGGTGCGCAAAGAGCTCGGGCTGAGCGAAGAAGAACGAAAAAACTCCTAGTCGCCTTCCATTTCCAATTCTCCAACCAGGCCGGTTGGGAGTGCGACGCATGCCGGAGATCCGGCCTGGAAATTCGCCGCCGGTGCGGGTGGCTCGGAATTGCCGAGGACACCGCGCGCCCAGTGTGGATACGCAAGACGGCGGTTCTCGGATGCTGCCCAAGTCTTTCATCACGACGGAAAGCGAATCGCTGGTCGAGGAATATTTCGTGCGCAAGCGGCTCGGTGGGATTAATTTCGAGGAGCTCAGCGCACGGCAGGTGGAAGCCTTCGTGATTTTGGAAAGCGTGCTCGGAGAAGAGAGAGACAATGGCCAACACAGGACAAGACGAGATTTATAAAACCTTTCTGCAGGTGTCGGGACAACAGGCATCGGCCCTCTCCGGCATGTCGATGACGCTGGCGGACGTGCTGGCGCAGGTACAGGAGATGCAGGCTGCAACGCCCGCGCCAAACGCCAAGACGACGACCTCGACGAGTCCCGCATCGCAGGGGCCCTCCGTGGGAGACACGCTTTCCTCTGTGGCTTCGACCGTCTTGAAGAGCGGATTCGGATTGGCACCGCTGGTTGGGAGTCTATTCAATCTCTTTGGCGGCGGCGACGCAACGGCACCTGCGCCGTTAGTCAAATACGCGATGCCGGCCTCGATCGATTTTCAGGCGGCGGAGACGACGGCAGGGATGGGCGGCTTGGACTACGACCAGTCGGGCATGGCCCGAAGCTATCGTCCGACATCGAACGGCGGCACGCCGCCGTCGCAGACGGCGGGCGCTCAGGGCGCGTCTGCCGGCGGACAGGCGGCCCACCAGGCGTCGCAGATTACGGTCAACGTCCAGGCCATGGATGCGCGATCGTTCCTCGACCGAAGTAACGATATCGCCCTCGCGGTGCGGGACGCGATGTTGAACATGAACGCGATCAACGACGTGGTGAGCGAACTCTGATATGCCGACCTTTCCGCAACTGAAGACAGGCGCGTTCGCGCAGTACCCGGTCGTGCGGCGCGGGGAGTTTCGCAATCAGACTGTCCGCTTCGTGGATGGCACCGATCAGCGATATCGCGATAGCGGTGGTCCTCTGCAAAGCTGGCAGGTTTCGTTAAGCACCCTGGACGAGACCGAGTTGGCGGCAATCGAGGAATTCTTTCTGGCGAACCAAGGCTCATTCGGCAGCTTCGCATTTACGGACCCGTGGGACGGCCGCGTGTACGACGATTGCAGCCTGGCGCCGGATGACCTGAGTGTCTCGTCGCTGGCCGAGATGCGCGGCACAACACAACTTACGGTGGTACGAAATCGATGACGACCCTGGTGTATCCACAACTCGAGACGGGAGCGTTGAGCCAGTTCCCGGTGCGTAAGACGCGGCGCACGCGAACCGTGACCAACCGCGCCGCGGATGGAAGCACGATCAAGCTCAGCGATCCGGCCGGTGTAACTACGGAGTGGACGCTGACTTACTCCGACTTGAGCGACCAGGAGGCCGCATCGCTGCGGGCTTTCTTCGAAGCGGCAGAAGGCTCGCTCAACGGCTTCACGTTTCTCGACCCCTCGGGCAATCTGCTGGCCTGGAGCGATCAGCTCGACCAACGCCGTCTGGCAGACGGGATCCGGCGCTGAGTCTGACCGGAGGCGTGGCCGATCCGCGCGGCGGGAAACAAGCGTGGAGACTCGCCAACAGCGGCGTGGCGGTCCAGAGGGTAGCTCAGACCATCGCCGCACCGGGCGCCTACCAGTATTGCTTGACGGTCTATCTGCGCGCCGCGGCGCCGGCAATCGCCCGGTTGTGGGCGGGCGACGATTCCGTGAGTGCGAATGTGACTCCAGTTTGGAACCGCTTCATGCTGACAACCTCGCCTCAGGCAGAGGAGACTTCGATGAGATTCAGTATCGAGGTAGCAGCATTGTCGACGGTTGAGCTTTACGGGACGCAGGTGGAGGCGCAACCGGGTTCCTCGGGCTACAAAGCCACCAGCCGTGGTGGCGTCTACGAGAGCGCGCACCTTCGCGACGACGCACTGGCGATCACCAGGACCGACGTCAACCGCAATTCCTGCACGGTGAACATCATTCATGTCAACCATCTTTGAACTTAAGGAACAGGCCGTCACCGACACGCCGCTGCTGCTGTTCGATTGCGTGCTGCCCGATGGGCAAAGGGAACACTGGAGCACGCACGCAGTAACCGTGGACAACGTGGTCTACGTGCCGCGCGTGCTGCAACACAACGTCTTCGAACTGCAGGCATCCTCAGACCAGGGCGTGGACGGAGTTCCGCGCATCTCGCTGGTACTGGCGAACGCCGATTCTCACTGTTCGCAGATCGAACGATCGACCGGATGGAAGGGCGCGCGGCTGACTGCAGGCCTGGTGTTCTACGATCTGCGGAATGATGCCTCACTGACCGAGCGCTCGGTATTGTTCCAGGGGATCTGCAATCCGCCGGATGAGATCCTGGAAGCGACCCTTCGGCTCACCGCGACCAACCGGATGAATCTGCAGCGCCTGGCTGCTGCCGCAGGTTCGGATCCAACGTCGTTGTCCGTGGGAATTTCCGTGCGATGCCGACCAGCGGGCTGAAGCGATGCGGGTGGCGGTCCAGCGGCAAATACTCGCGGTTTTATCGCTGCGGGTATGCCGCCGGGAGCGGCGGCAGCGGCACGCTGAATGGCGGCGACCCTTTCGACACCTGCGGCTACACACGCTCTGATTGCGAAGCGCGCGGAATGTTCGTGAATTTCGGCGGGATCGAATTCGTGCCGCCAGCGATCGGCGTGCGCACATACGGAGACAAGAGCTCGCACACCTCGGCAATCTCTGTCAACGAGGCGCGGTACAACGATTTCGTGCCGATGATCTACGGCACTGCATGGTTCAACCCGCCGGTCGTGTTTGCACGCAACGATGGCAACCTGACGCGCATGGAAGTGCTGCTGGGACTGGGCGAGATGCAAGGCGTGCTCAAGCTGCTGGTGAACGATGTCGAGATTCCAGCAGGGTATCGCCGGGACCAATATGACGGGAACCGGCTGGTACAACATTCCGACGCTGGGGACTCGCTCCGGTGCGTTCAATCCGGACTTCACGGACGGCACCGGACATCCGGCGGGAGACCCGTACGGCAGCATGGCCTACCTTTCGGTGGTGGTCCCGAACCGGATCAACAATGGCGAAACACTGCCCAAGGTCGCGGTGCTGGCACAGGGACTGAAGCTCCCGGTCTATGCGGCGGACGGAACGTTGACCGGCGAGCAGTTCTCGAGCAATCCTGCGTGGGTTCTGCTCGACGTCCTGCGCCGCGCTGGATGGAGCCTTGCGGAGATCGACATCGCGAGTTTCGCTGCGGCGGCCGCCTACTGCGATGAGGAGATCGCGGCATTGGATTTATACGGCAATGCCATTACCCTGCCGCGCTTTCAATGTAACCTGGCGCTACAGAAACGCAAGAGCGCCGGCGACCTGGTGCGCGGTGTACGCAATGCCGCCAGGCTGCTGCTCACGTACGGCGCAAATGGCGTGCTGCAATGCCGGGTGCAGAATTCCATGGCGCTCGAGATGCCGGCGAAACCCGCATGGTCGAACGCCACGGAAGTCTGGAACGGCGGGTGGCCGAGCTACGAATTCGGCGACGGCAGCAATGGTTTCTCGGGCATCGCCGCGCAAGGCGAACGGCGACCCGTCCTTCCGACTCTACTCACGCAGTATGGCCGATACACCCAATCGCTTCAGCGTGGAGTTTCAAGACGCGCTCAACGAGTACCAGCAAGACAGTTTCTCGCTGGTCGACGCGGACGACGTCGCACGCAGCGGGCAGGAGGTGTCGCAGACGCTGGCCGCGGTCGGCCTGCCGAACTTCGATCAGGCGGCACGCATACTCAAACTGAACCTGGACCGCTCGGTACGCGGCAATACGTACGTGGAATTCGACACCAGCGTGAAAGCCTTCGGTATCCGGCCGGGCGACCTGATCACGGTCACATATCTGAAGGAAGGATTTACGCGCCAGCCATTTCGAGTGCTCAAACTCGCTCCTGGAATGAACCATCGAGTGACCACGATCACAGCGCAGATTCATGACGATTCGTGGTATGCCGACAGCAATGGACAGGTGACATCGGCGAGCGGGGGACGGCGCCAGGGCAGCGCCGGTGTCGGTGTGCCTCGTCCATTGCCCGGCGCGGTGCTGGATGACCTGGGCGACATTCAGTTCAGCGTCGAAGAGTCGGTAACCACGGCAGGCGACGGTTCGGTGCAGATGGACCTTGTAGTGGGGTTCATCGCGCCGACCGCCGCTGCAGTAAGCGGCGCGGGAATTCCGCTGCTTAGCCTGGCAACTACGGTGGGCGGGGGCGGGACGTTACACGCTGGACAGGCGCTGTATTACGCGATCTCCGGCGTCGATGTCTCGGGCACCGAAGGGCTGCCATCGTTCATCGTCCGCGCGATCACGCTGACCGACTCGAGCAGCGTCACTATACACGGATTAAGCTTTTCGCCGGGCACTGCAGGATTTCATGTGTATCGTGGTGCGACGCCTGCGCAGTTGTTCCGCATCGCTTCGAACCAGACCCTCGCGGCTCAGTTCACCGACACCGGGTTAGACAAGGAACTGATCGCACCCATCGATTCGAACTTTGACCATGCGAATTTCTACTGGCGGATGGAACTGCAGCCCGAAGCGGCTGCCACGATCCACGGTGCCGCATCGATCGGCAACGCTGACGTCCACATGACCGAAAACCGGTACCGCGGCATGACGGCTCGAATTACGAGGGGCCTTGGCGCAGGACAGGAACGAAGCATCACCGCCAACTCGGAGACCACACTGACGGTGTCGCCGGCGTGGGCAGTGGCGCCCGACGCGACCAGCTACTTCGTGGTGGCGGAGTCGGGCTGGCAGTTCGGCGCGTTGACACGCACTAGTCCGGTGAAATTCGAAGTGCCGAATCGCGCCGGTGAAACGGTCGAGATCTGCGGCCGCGCGGCGAATGTGAACGACACCGGAGTGCGCGGAGGAACTCTCGGTGGTGACGCGCCACCAGATCGGTGGCAGTGGCTCCAGCGATGCGGATGTACCTCCGACTCCGTACTTCGGCATGGCTCCGGGGGCGCGCGGCGGAACGGCCGAATTGAGCGGCGTATCGTTTACCGATCTCGACTAATACCCAGACTGTTTCGTCGGCGACGTTAACACTTCATTATTGGGACGAGTTGGGCGTCAGGCCGGGAGCTGGTCTTGCGGACGCAATCGCCGAAACGGATCAAGTGATCGATCTGGTGGCAGCGTCGTCCGCAGCGGCGGGAAGTTTCGTCCAGATCGATTACGAGGTGGTGCGCGTGAACGCGGTGGAGAACGGCGGCACGCGCTGGCAGGTCACGCGCGGCATGCATCGGAGTGCGGCGACGGCACATGTAGCCCATGCTCCCGTGTATCCGCTGCTCAGCAAGAGTGTGATCGCGGCATTCCCGCCGGGATTCTTCGGCAGCCCTTACAGCGGAAGCTGGAGCTATCCGATTTCGCTTCCCAACGTGCGGATTGCGAGCGCGGAATTGCTCGTGACCAACCGTCTGGGCAATAGCCCGTTACGGAGCCTTTGCCTCACGGGCACGCTCGATCGCGGCCTGAGAACGCTCTCGGGTGGGCAGTACGCAATCCAGGTGGAAGGGTACCTGGCGGTCGAGCAATCGGCTGCGCCCGCGCTCATCGTGGAAGCGCCGCACGCGGTACGCGACGTCTACGCGATCTTGGGCAGCGCGGCGGACGCCGAGGTGCGGATTCAGGTCAACGTCGATGGCGCGGCGTACTGTACGCTGGCCTTCGCTGCGGGAACCACGAGTTCGCCGGCGGCCGACGGCAACCTGCTTCCGTCGCTCTCTACGGGTTCCAAGATCACTCTCTCCATTCTCGCCGTAGGACAGAGCATTCCGGGCTCCGACCTCACGGTGCTGATCCGACTCTAATGCCAGAACAACTCACCAAACTACGACCAGACCGCGACCTGCAGTGCTATTTCGAGCGGCCGTCAGCGGTGGCGGCTCTCAGCGGCGCTTCAGCCGGCGGATTCACCGTGTCCGGATCTTGGCGGCAGCAGTTCGATTGGGCCGTGGTGGAGTGGACACGCGATAACACGTTCGAACATCCGGCCCTGCGCAATTTGCCGGACGGCGATCTCAGCGGAGTGCACCTCACTTACGAAGAGGTCCGCACGAATTGTATCCCGCTGGACTCTGCGCTGTATCCAACCGTGGATTGGCCCTACCTTCGCATTTGGGCGCTCTCGGGCAGCACCGAGACGCTGTACAGAGTGCCTCTAAAGGACCACGCGGTCGCGCTGGGAGGGTATCACGCCGCGACGGCGGTCTTCGAGTTACAGGGCACGCCGGGGCCCGGCGATTACATCGAACTGGCCTGGCTCGACCAGCACTTCAACTATCGGATTACCGGCAGCGATACCCTGGAGAGCGCTCTAGCCGCGCTCGCCGGAATCATCTCTGCCAATCAGGAGACCGCCGGCGTAAGCGCATCGGCGAGCGGCACACAAATCACGCTGACGTACCTCGGCATGGCGGGGACGAACGGAAATCGAGTCGGCGTCTATGGCACGACATATGGTACCGGCACGCAATCGTGGTCTCCCTCGGCGAGCCTCTTCAGCGGGGGCCTCTCGCCGCAGCGCTGGAGAATCGACCTGGATTTCAGCAATCTGCTGGACGTCAACGGAACGCCAGGTTCCAACCACCAGTGTGCGCAAGATGCGCTGGACTTGGTCGGCGGACCTGCAGAGCAGCGATTTCGAGCGCAGCGAATTCTCCGTGATGGTATCGAATTGGTCGGTTACCGGAACCAAACTTCTTTACTCCGTCGCCGGACCGGGTAGCCGGCGTATTGAAGATGATTCCTCGGAGATCTCTTTCGACGGAGCCTGGAATTATGCCCACGGCAACTATTCCGGCGGCTCGATTCGATGGTCTACGGCGCCCGGTGCGCGCGTCCGCTGTACGTATCAGGCAAATGCCGCGCACACTCTACTTCTCGGTACGCGCAGGATGGAGACCGCCGGGAAGATCTGCGTACAGGTGGATTCAGCGCCGCCGGTCACGGTCGACTTGAGTCTGCTAGCGGAAGATGTCCTCGTGCGTCTGCCTCTCGGCTCGCCGTCGGGTCAGGCGAGCCATACCGTCACGATCACTCACACCGGCGCCGCCGGCACCTCGGTCTACTTCGACTTCCTGGAGATCGCGTACCCTTGCACGCAACTGCTGGAGTTTGCGCCGATGAACCAAACCACCCTGGCGACCGATTGGGATACCGACCATTCCATCGCTCTCGCAGCCGAGCGAACCGCGTGGATTCTTCAGAAGCTCGGATTTCGCGGAAGAGCCAACCATTATGTGGGAGCGATGTGGTTCTACGAACTGTACCGGCCGGGTCACGCCTACGCGTCGGGCACGATCACGTTCTCGGGCGCGCCGCAATTCGGCAAGATCACGCAGTTGACGCTTGGTGCGACGCCGATCCAACACCTGAACCTGATCGGCGACACGCCGGAGAGCATCGCGAAGTGTTTCGAGCTGGTGATCAACGCGGGGTCGACGGGTGTGCGCGCATCGTCGGCAGGCGCGGTGCTCACGATCGTTTCTCGCAGCATGGGAGTGGCGGGAAATGCGATCTCCCTCGCCGCGCAGACCAACAGTGCGGGGTTCTCGGCGCAGGCCAGTGCTACCACTCTAACCGGCGGAGTCGATGGGACCTGGCACACCGATACCGCGGCGATCCCGCGGATCAACCGCGCCGCGCGAGATTGGACGCGCGCCTACCTGCAGGCATTGACCGCGGCAGGGATCGATGCCACGGCGGCATTCAGTATGGAGTTGCAGCACGGCGACGATACACCGGCGGCCGGTCTCGCGCAACGTTATCCGAATGGTGACGCGGTATGGCTCAACACTCCCGCGCTGCAGACGAACTTCGGGGCGGAGAGCACCGCCTTCTGGCGCGAAGTCTATCTGGAGATGGCGGGCGTGATGGTGGAGGCCGGAGTTCGCCCCTACCTGCAATTCGGCGAAGTTCAATGGTGGTATTTCGCCGGCGCCTCCGGTATGACGTTTTACGACACCCACACCACATTGGCATTCCAAGCCCGCTATGGCCGGCCGATGGGCGTGATCGCAAGTCAGAACGTGGACCCCGCCGCGTTCCCTGACGAGTGCGCACTCTTGCCCGAACTGATTGGGCAGTTCACCGATGCAATCATGGCCTACGTTCGCCAGACATATCCCAACACCCGGTTCGAGGTGCTGTATCCGCCGGACGTGAACGATACGGCGCTCAATCGCATCGTCAACCTACCCACGGCCTACTGGACACCGGCGCGCCTGGATTGCCTGAAGACCGAGAATTTCACTTATACGGGAGATCGCGATCTCAACAAAGCGCAGCAATCAATTGAACTGCCATTGCAACTCGGCTTCTCACGCTCACAGGCGAGCCACCTGGTTGGCATCGGCGAGTATACCGCGCCATGGAACAAGGAGCGGTTGGCGGCCGGCGGAAACCTGGATTCCGTGGTTCTATTTGCGCTCGATCAATTCTGCCTGATCGGCTACACACTGCCCTTGGATCGCGGGTCGCGCAGAGCCCAATACATGGGCAGCTAGTGAAATCTTTGTGGGGCAGGCAATCCTGCCTGCAGCCGGCTTTCAGCCGGCTATTCCCCTACATCGACCGGGTCGCCACTGTCAAAAGTCTGGAATCAATCGAACGCGAGGTCCTTTTCGAGCGCCAGATAGCCGCACGCCACAATTACCAGGAACATCGTGAGCACTTCGCTATCGCCGAGGTTCAACTCCACGAAGCCCTCGGCCATCGTCGCCAGCACCGCCGCAATCCCACCATGCAGCAGGAATCGACGGTTGGAGGGCCCCGGCGGCAGCGCGCCGAGGCCGCGCCAGAAATCGTACAGAATCTGAAACAACATCCAGAGCAGGGCCAGCATCGTCGGGATTCCGCGTTCGGCCGCGTAGTGCAGGTAGATATTGTGGAGGTGGCCGTACCACCCGGAAGGCAGCGGGCGCGGAATATCCTCGGGAACATATTTCTCGAACTGAAGATGCGGCTCCTCGGGTCCGAGGCCCAGCCACGGATGCGCTTTCACCATGCGCAGGCCGGTGCGCCAAGTGACCACGCGAAACTGATTAGAATCGACGGCTTTCGGTTTGAAAATCGACGTGAATCGTTCCTGCACCGCTTGCGGGGCGGCCACGATTCCCAACAGCACGACCACCGGCGCCACAATCACCATCCAGCGCTTCCAATACCACACCAAATAGAGCCCCGCGACCGCCAGAGCGATCCAAATTCCGCGCGTTTCGCCGAGCACGATGGCGATCAACATCAGCGCGCCGAAAACGAGCCAGAGCCACAACCGCTTGCGCGCACCAGGGGCGAAGAGCAGGAACGCGACCAGCATGATGAACGCGAACATCTCCTCGGCCGAATAGGTATTCCAGTGGCTGGTGAAGCCGGTGATTCGTTCGCCCACATAAAAATCGTAAAAGTTGCGCCCGAGCCGATGAGCTTCCTGCACCTTCGCCGCGAATTGAACGAAGCCGCGCACCGCCGTAACCGCGCCAATCCCCGCCCAACTGAGGAACAGCAGCCGCACCATCTCCACACTTCGCAGCAGCGAAAAAATCACCAGCAGTTCGAGGAAGACGTAAAACTTGCGAATCTGCGGGAGACCCGCGGCAGGGTTGTCGGAGAATGCCAGCGAGATAACGGTCCCCAACAGAAACAGCCCCAACGGGACCTTGATGCGCGGCAGGCGCAAGGGCTCGCCGCATGCCAGCAGGCCCGCGAAAGCCAGCGCCAGGAGAATCTGCGAGGGCGCGATTCCCACCATAATCGCAGTGCCCGATCCGAAGGCCAGCCAGCGGGCGGTACGCAACAAAGTGGATTCCGAAGGGTTCATCCAATTCGATCATACTAGGGAAGGACGTTCAAAGCCCGTGTTCTTAAGATTGCGCCCGCTCGGCGCCCTCTGCATCACATTTTTCGCACAGTCAGCCTTCGGACAAGCGCGCCACGATGCCGACGCACGCGCCACGGCGAGTCTCGCCGAAATCGCCCGCCTTCCCAAGAGTCGCGCCATGACTGGCAGCGTCGTGCAACGCGAGGTCTACGAGCCGGAACGTGCAGTGCGTCGACGGAACTCCGCGAAGCCGGCTGCCACCGTCGCGCGGCAGCCGGAAGCGGTGGCCGCCCAGGCCGTCGCCGGCACCGTCCCGAGTTTCGCCGGTTTCCAGGGGCTCGGCGATAACTTCACCGCGATCCCGCCGGACACCCAGGGCGCCGTCGGGCCCAACCACGTCGTCACCATTCTCAACACCCAGGTGATGATTCAATCGCGCACCGGCGTCCCGCAGACGAATTTTCCCGTCACGCTGAACGCGTTCTGGAGTCCTCTGGGAAATTTCAACGACACCTTCGATCCGCGGATCTTCTACGACACCGCCGCCAATCGCTGGATCGCCTCCTCCGCTGTCAATGGCGACACGTCCACCTCCGCGCTCCTGGTAGCTGCGTCACAGTCTGGCGATCCGTCGGGCAAGTGGAATTACTACAAGATCAATGTCGGTGCCGCCAACCAGTGGGGTGATTTTCCGGTGCTCGGCTTCAACGCCAACTGGGTCGTGGTCTCGATGAACATGTTTCAAATCCGCGGGCAGGGCTCCTACATCGCCACCAACCTGTACGTCTTCAGCAAGGCCGACCTCTACGATTCCAACGGCACCGGCAATCACGTCACCTTTTCCGATACCGAGGGCGAGTTCACTCCGGTCCGCGACTATGACAATAGTCAGCCGAATACGCTCTACCTCCTGCAGGAGTATGCCAGCGAATACACCTCGGACCCGACCACCGGCGAAATCAGGGTCAGCAAGCTCTCGGGTGCGCTCGGCGCTGAAACCTTTTCCGGCGGCAATGGCGGCACTGCCCTCATCCACGCCCCTTGGTCGGATGCCGGCGCCGACGCGGATTTCGGACCGCAGCTCGGAGCATCCACCAAGATCGACACCGGCGATAGCCGCCTCGGCAACTGCGTCATGCGCACCGGCAAGATCTGGTGCGCCCACACGATCTTCCTTCCCTACGGACACCCCACGCGCGCCGCGGCGCAATGGTTCCAGATCGATCCTTCGCAAAATCCACCATCGATCTTGCAACTCGGCCGCCTGGACGATCCCGGCAGCACCTTTTATTACGCCTACCCCTCGATCGCCGTCAACAAGAACAGCGACGCGCTGATCGGCTACTCACGCTTCAGCGCCAACGACTACCCCACCGCCGCCTTCGCCTATCGTACGGCCGGCGATCCCCTGAGCGCGATGCAACCCGAGGTGATCGTCAAAGCCGGCGAGACCTCGTACGTCAGTCCCGGCGCGCGCACCGGGAGCAATCGATGGGGCGACTACAGCTCCACCGTCGTCGACCCGGTGGGCGATCTCGCGTTCTGGACCTTACAGGAGTACGCGGCCACCCCGCCCGCGACTCACACCGGAGCCTTCGGCACCTGGTGGGCGCAGGTCACCGCGCCATCCGCCGCGACGCCCTGCGCCTACACCGTCACCACCGCGAAGACCGCGTTCGATACCGCCGGCGGCACGGGCAGCATCGCGGTCGCGACCTCTGCGGCATGCACCTGGCAAGCGGCGAGCAACGTCCCATGGATCGCGATCGCCTCGGGAACTCCCGGCAGCGGCAACGGCACAGTGGCGTTCGCGGTGGCGAAGACTCCCGGTGCGAACGATTCTCGCAGCGGAACGTTATCCGTCGCCGGGCAGACCATTACTTTCACGCAGGGCGCAGCGTCGGGATCCGGCAGCGCGCCTGCGTTCACCGCTCAAGGTGTCGTCAACGCCGCCGGCATGCAGACCGGAGCCATCGCGCCCGGAGAAGTCCTCACCGTCTTCGGCACGAACCTCGGGCCGGCGACACTCCAGAAACCTGCGGTCACCGCCGGTCAGGTCGATACCATCGCCGGCGGCACGCGTCTCCTGTTCGACGGCATCGCCGCGCCCATGATCTATTCCGTCAGCGGACAGGCCGCGGCCGTCGTGCCGTTCTCACTCCAGGGACACAGCACGACGCAGTTGCAGGTCGAATCGAATGGCGCCCGCTCCGCGGCAGTCACCATTCCCGTTGCATCCGCATCACCGGCAATCTTCACCACCAGCCAGTCCGGCAAAGGGCAGGGTGCAATCCTGAACCAGGACGCGTCGTTCAACGCAACCTCCACTCCAGCCGCAACCGGCAGCACCATCGTGATCTATGCAACCGGCGGCGGAATCCTCTCGCCCGCTGCGACCGATGGCTCGCTCGCGCTGGCGCCTTTCGGAAAGCTCAGCCAACCGTACTCAGTGCGGATCGGCGGACTTCCGGCGGCGGTCAGTTACGCCGGTGCGGCGCCGGGCATCATCGAGGGCGTTATCCAGATCAACGCGGTCGTACCCAACGGCATCGGACCCAGCTCTACGGTGCCCATCGATATCACCATCGGCGGCATCACCAGTCCCGCCGGTGTTACCGTCGCGGTCCGCTGAGCTATTCGTGGCGCAGCGCTTCCACCGGATCCAGGCGCGCGGCGCGGCTGGCCGGCCAGATGCCGAAGAACAGCCCGACGCCCACGGAGACCGCCACTCCCGCCGCCGCCGCCCATAGCGGAACCGCCGTCGGCAGATTCGGGAAGATCAGGCCGGCGGCGCGCGAGATCGACCAGCCCAGCAGCAGCCCGAGAATCCCGCCCATCGCCGTCAGCACCACGGCCTCGGTCAGGAACTGCACGATGATGTCGCTCTTGCCGCGCGCCGATCGCCTTGCGCACGCCGATCTCGCGCGTCCGCTCGGTCACGCTCACCAGCATGATGTTCATCACCCCGATGCCGCCCACCAGCAGGCCGATCGAACTCAGGATCACCATCACGAGCGCGACCGTCGCCGTCACGCTGTGGAACTGCTCGATCATCTGCTCGGCCGTCGTGATGGAGAAGGTGTCGAGCACCGTTGAACGGCACGCGCCGCGCAATCCGCAGCACGGCGCGCACTTCGTCCTGCGCCTGGTCGATCATGCCCGGGATACGCGATCACGATCAGCATGTGCTCCTGCACGTTGGGAAACATCTTGCGCATCGTGAAATACGGAATCAGGATGCGCGTGTCGTCCTGCCCGGGCAGCGACGCCGCGGGCCGATCCATCACCCCCACCACCTCCAGCTCGTGCCCGTCCACCGTCGATCTGCTTGCCGATCGGGTCCTCGTTCGGCCATCAACTGCTTCTGCACGTCCTCGCCGATCACCACGATCGGCATGTGGTGCGAGCTCTCCTGGTCGGTGAAGAAGCGGCCGGCCTTCATCGTGGTGCCGCCGGCGGCGTAGCCTTCCTCCGTGCCGCCGAGTTGAATGTTGTACAGGTCGTTGCCCTTGTAGCTTGCGCGGTGTGAATGCCGCCTGGGCGCGAACAGGAACGGGCTGACGTGTTCCACGGCAGGTGCAGCGTTCCGCGATGGCGCGCGCATTCTCCAGCGTCGAGCGGCTTGCGCCGGCGCTCTTCGCGCGTGGCATTGCCCATCGCGGTCGTCTTGGTGACGATCACCGTATTCGGCCCGAAGCTGCGCAGCAGGTTGGTGATCGCGCCATCCAGGCCGGCGATGATGGAGCCCACGCCGATCACCGCGCCGGTGCCGATGATCACGCCCAGTACCGTCAGGAACGATCGCATCTTGTGCGCGCGAATCGTGTCCAGCGCCAGACGCACACCGGCGAAAATCGAAAATAGACTCATTTTTCCGCCCTCAGCGCTTCGATCGGGTCGAGCTTGCGCGGCGCGCTGCGCCGGGTAAATTCCGAAGAACAGTCCCACCACCGCGGACAACGTGACTCCCACGAACACCGCCGTCACCGGCACCGACATCGGCACCGGCGTCAAGCGTCCGCACCAGCACCGCCACCACCCACGCGATCACCACGCCGATCACTCCGCCGCTCGCCGAGAGCACCGCCGATTCCACCAGGAACTGATTCAGAATGTCGCGCTGCGCGCGCCCACCGATTTGCGAATCCCGATTTCGTGCGTCCGCTCCGTCACCACCGCCAGCATGATGTTCATGATCACCACGCCGCCCACCACCAGGAAAACCGAGACCACCGCCACCGCCGTGGCCGCGATCGCGCCCGTCAACTGATTCCAGAAATCCAGCAGCGCGTCGGAAGTCAGCATGAGAAGGTATCGTCTTCCTTGGGCTGCAGGTGCCGGTAAGAGCGCAGCAGCATGCGCGCCTCTTCCTGCGCCTGCGCCAGGTGATCGTGATCGATTGCGGTGGCGGCGAACCCCATCCCGTTGCGCGCTCCCCAGATCTTGAAGTACGTGTTGATCGGAATCACCAGGAAATTGTCCTGCGACTGGCCGAACACCGAGCCTTTGGCCTTGGCCACGCCGACCACTTCAAACACCACGCCCTCGGCATTAATGGTCTGCCCGATCGCACTCTGCCCCGCAAAGAACTTGTCCTTCAGATCGTGACCGATGAAGGCCACGTTCATATGCCGGTCGTTCTCGGTCTCGGAGAGGAATCGCCCTTCCTCCGCCTCGAAATTCGTGATCACGCCGATGTTGGGCGTCGCGCCCTGCAAACCCACGCCCTCGGAGATCTCGGTGCCGCGGTGGATCGTTGACCTGACCGGCCGGTTGTAGATTCCGATCTCATTCGTCATCGTCAATCGCGATCGCAGAAAGTCGTACTCGTCACGGCTCAGTTGCGGATTGCGGCGCAGCATCTCCATGTACTTCTTGGGATCGAAGCCCATCATGACGATACGCTGCACGCGGTAGCCATCGGCGCCCATGCTGGAGACGTTCTGCGCGATGTAGACATCCATGCCGCTGAAATTACGGACATGACCGCGATCAGCGTGGTGGTCGCCAGAGATGATCCCGAGCAAAGTCAGGAAGCTCCGCAGTTTACTGCCGCGAAGCGATTGGAGTGCGCCCTTGACCGCCTCCCAGAAAGACGCGTGCGATGTCATTCAAGCCTTAGACGTTTGATTTGTGGCGTTATTAACAGAGCTGCCGATGATCCACTCCATTATCGTCCGATCCGCCCAAAAACGGTGAGGCCCCCTCGCCAGAAATCCCAGGTGGCCTCCATGCTCCGGCGCCACCAGTTGCACGAACGGGTTGCGGCGGACAGCCTCGGATTCGTACACCGCGAACGGGACGAACGTATCGTCCTTCGCCTGAATCAGCAGCGCCGGCACCCGCAGTCCGCCCAGATAGCCGATGGCGGATTGCGTCGGTAGTAAGTTCGGCGTTGCCGAAACCAAAGGAAGGCGCGGTGAACCGGTCGTCGAGCTCGATCACGCTGCGCAGCCCCGCGAACTCCTGCGCGCGATAGCGCTGCGTGGCCTCCAGTCGTGCGCGCATAGCGCTGCACGAAACGCCGCTCGTACAGTCGATTGTCGGGCTCGGCGATCCGCCGCGCGCAGGCCGCCAGATCGATCGCGGTGGAAACGCCGCAGACGCCGCGCACATATTCGGGCGCCTGCTTCGCCCAGTTCGCCGGCCAGTTTCAGCACTACATTGCCGCCCAGCGAGAAGCCCACCAGGTGGACCGGCAATCCGCCTTCGCGGCGGAATTCGCGGATCACCGCCAGCAGATCGCTGGTCAGGCCCGCGTGGTAGAGGGTCTGGCAGAGGTGCTCCGTGCCGCCGCAGGTCCGCATGTGAAAGCGATGCGCCACGAAACCCGCCCGCAGTGCCGCGGCGCTCAGGCTCTCGATATACCCGGCCTCGCCCGAGCCTTCCAGGCCGTGAATCATCACCACCTCGCCGCGCACTTCGCCCACCGGCCGCTGTGTGCAGACCAGGACCTGAACCGCGGGCTCGGTCCGAATCAGCCGCCGCTCCATGGGGAACTCGGGGAGCGTGCGCGGCCGCCTCCAGAAATGCCCGGCGATGGTTTGCAGATGCGGATTTCGGAAGAGCGGGTCGAAGGGAACCATCATCGCCGGAACTTGTAGTATAGAAGAGACCGCCATGCAGACACGTCACCTCATCCTGCTTGCCGCCTGCTGCTGGAACGCTCTTGCCGCCGATGCCGCGCGGCCATCGCCGCCGTTCACCATAGAGCGCACCACCGGGCCTGCCTTAAATCTCCGCCAGTACCGCGGAAAAGTGGTCGCGCTCGCCTTCATCCAGACCACCTGCCCGCATTGCCAGGCATTAACCACGGAGTTGAACCTGATCGCGCACGACTATGCTGCGCGCGGCGTGCAGTTCCTGGAGTGCGCCTTCAACCCCGACGCCACCGCCACCATGCCGGAATTCCTGGAGCGCTTCAAGCCCAGCTTCCCGGTGGGTTTCAGCAACCAGGTAGCCGTCATGTCGTACCTGCAGCGCTCGGTTCTCGACCCGCACCCGCTGTATGTGCCGCACATGGTCTTTCTGGATCGCGCCGGCATGATCCGCGCCGATTATCCCGGCGAAAGCGACTTCTTCCGCGACGCCGGCCCCAACATCCGCGCCGAGTTGAACAAGTTGCTGAAAGCACCGGCGGCCCGCAAATAGCAGGGCCTACTTCACCTTGATATCCGTCACGTAATATTTCACATCGGCCACCACCACGGTCGCTTCGATCTTATCGCCAACGTGCAGCTTCTGGAATTCCGAATCCGGCTTGACGGGATATTCCATGGTCATCGCCTCCATCCAATCGCCGACCTTTCCGGCGGCGATCGTGGCGGTTTTCGCGGTGGGGTCCAACGCTTTAATCTCCCCCTGCATCGGGTAGCGCTTGGTGGGCACGGACTTCTCCCCGCATGCGGCGAGCAGAAGCAGCAACGGCAAGAGCACGACGAGTCGTCTGATCATCTCTTTAATGATACGTTCCCCTCGTCGCAGGCGGGCGCCGGTGGAATTACCTCGACGATCGTGAAGCGGACGTCACTTCGAGGGACAATCGCCATGTGCGGATCGACGTTCGGCCTCACAGGCACTCGGAGCAACGGAATCGCGCAGACTTTGACCGGCGTCTGCTGAGTCACCCTGGCGAGTTTCTCCAGCTGTTGCTTGAACTTGTTCAACGCTGCCGCTCCGGAGAGCGGCGCCTGGGCCTGCAGAACCGCAACGGCCAGCGTGTAGACTATCGTCAGACGCATAGTGTTACCCTTTCAAACTCATGTTCAAACTGCCGGATCGCGATTTCCGTAACGGATTCCTTGAACTCAATTTCGACTCCCCGCGGTTCGAATCTCCGCTCGCGGTGCTCCTGGCTTCCCTACGCCTTTTCTTTGCCGCCTTTCCCTTCCTGGCGATCACCACGCTCGCGGTCTTCCTGCCCGGCAAACTGGCGATCCACTTCGCCTGCTACCTGCTGGATGTCCCGCCGGACGGAATCCTTTCATACCTTGCGCTGGAAATCGGCGATCTTTTGTTGGGAGCCCTGGTGGCCCCGGCGATCGTGTACGGCCTGGTGCAGTATTGCCGCAAGGGAAAGACCGCGCCGGTCGGCGAATCCCTGCGCTGGGGACGCCGCCAATGGCTGCGTACACTCGGTAACAAGATCAAGGTCGAAGTCACCGTGACTCTCTGGGGCGCACTGCTCTTCATCCCAGGAATCGTCGCCATGATCCGCCTGGTCTTCACTGACGCGGTCGTCGCCATCGAAGCCGACCGCCAGGACGACCCGATGGGCCGCAGCCGCGAACTGGCTCACGGACACGGCTGGAAGATTTTCTTCACCCTCCTGCCGCTGATGCTGCTCGACCTGGTGGGCATGTTCCTGGTGATGGACCGCAACCAGGGAGTGGAACATTCGCGGGCCATGTTCGCCGTCGCTGAAACCATCCTCAGCGTGCCGGAGCAGCTCGGTACGGTGGCGATCCTGCTGATCTATCTCGGCCTGGTTCAGAACTCCGTCAAGAAGCTGAAGCCGTGACGCTCGAAGCCAAGCGAATCGTAGAAGCGATGCGCGTCCGTTCGTTTGAGATTGCTGGAGAGCGCGAGCTTGTAGCAGCCGGCGCGGCGGCACTCGGCGCGTGCGTGCTCCATCATGGCGCGCCCGATTCCCTGCCCCTGCCGCGACGGCAGCACCGCGACATCCTCGACGACTCCCGCTGGAGTGCCGCGCTTGCCCAGTTTGTCCATGATCAATAGTGAGTAGGTGCCGGCAACCTCGCCGTCCACGATCGCCGCGAGCAGCCGGAAGTTCGGCCACTGCCGAATCCGCGCATAATGCTCGCGCGCCTCCTCGAGTGTAAAAGAATGGCCGCCATCGATTCCCGACTCGGCCAGCACTTTGAGAACGCCGGCCAGGTCCTGATCTTCGGCGTCGCGGATCTCAATAGAGGGCATACTCTATATTCGCAGCACTTGGTCAGTGCTTGATAAAGGCATGGTGAGCTTCAAGGACGGCCTCGTCCTCAGCGATCAAACGGGGAGTGCCAAGACCTTGTCGCTGATGGTTGAAGACAATAACTGGTCGGCGGACCGGTAATAGACAACACCGTCTTCAATCGAATCTCTTTTTCCTTATCAAGATCTAGACACCGGGTGGACAAACTTCATCTGAATTACCGTTTCTACGCCAGATTGATAAACTAATGCTCATGTTACCCAGACTGGCTTGTGCTTGCCTCATTCTTTCCTACGTGATTTCCGGCGCCGAACGCGGCGATGAAATCCGCCTGTGGCCGAACGGCGCGCCGGGCTCCGAGAAGGAGACAGCCCCCGAGGTCTTCGCGGCCTCCGACAATCCCAAGCTGCCGAAACAGTTCACAGTGGTCCACTACCCCTCGGTCTACGCCTTCCTACCGCCGAAGGAGAAGGCCAACGGAATGGCGGTCGTCATCGCGCCCGGAGGCGGACATTCGCAGCTCGTCATCGCTAAAGAAGGCTGGGACATCGCCGAGTGGATGAACGCCCACGGCATCGCGGCCTTCGTCCTGAAGTACCGGCTTGCCAAGGCCAAGGACTCGCACTATACGGTGGAGCGCGATGCGCTGGCCGATACCACGCGCGCGATGCGGCTGGTGCGCAGCCGTGCCAAGGAATTCGGCGTCGATCCGGCGCGCATCGGCTTCATCGGCTTCTCGGCCGGCGGCTACCTGGCGGCATTGATCGAGACGCGCTTCGACGCGGGCAACGACAGTTCGCCCGACCCGATCGAACGCGCCAGCTCTCGTCCCGATTTCGACATCATCGTCTACCCCGGCTATCCAGCCGGCAGTATCACGGTTCCCAAGAATGCGCCGCCGGCATTTCTGGCCTGCGCGGACAATGACCCCTCGCACGTGGTCACCACGGTCAATCTGTATCTCGACTTACAGAAGCAGGGTATCCCGTCGGAGATGCATATCTACGCGAGCGGCGGCCATGGCTTCGGAATCAAGCCTTCCGCACTGCCAGTCTCTTCGTGGCCGGACCGGCTGAAGGAGTGGATGGTGGATCGGAAGTTTCTAAAGCAGTAGCATAGAGCCATGCGAAAGCTCTTATTCCCTCTTTGCTTCGCGCTCGCGCTACTCGGCGCGGACGACCCTTGGACCAAGGTAAAGGAACTCAAAACCGGCACCGAGTTACGCGTCTATAAGCGAGGCTCCCTTCAGCCAATGACCGTCAAGATGGGCGATCTCACCGACGAGAACCTGGTGGTGATCAACAAGAATGCGGAGACCGCGATCGCGCGCGACGAGATCGACCGCATCGAGTCGCGGCCGAGCGGCAAGTCGCGTGTCACGACCGAGAGCAAGATCGCGACCAAAGATGTTACCGGCGATCCCAAGGCGGTGATTCCGGCGCCGAATTCGCGCGGAGTTGGATCGGGACCCGGCAGTACGACATCGAGCGGAATCTCGGTGGGTTCGCGGCCGGATTTCGAGACGATCTACCAACGCCCCACCGGCGGCAGGCCGAAGAAGTAGGAACGCTACCAGCGCTGGTGAACGGCGGTGCGGATCTTCGTATCGTAAATACGTCGCACGGCTTCCATCGCGGCCGGGGAAAGCGGCGGAAGGTCGGAAGCCGCGCAGTTATCACGCACCTGCGACGGGCGCTTGCCGCCGGGAATCGCGCAGGTGACGGCGGGGAATATCAGAATCCAACGCAGTGCGAACTGCGCCATCGTCACATCAGCGGGAAGAAGCTGGCGGAGTTCTTCCACGGCATCCAGGCCGGTTTGATAGTCGACGCCGGAGAAGGTCTCGCCCATATCGAAGGCTTCACCATGGCGGTTGAACTGGCGGTGGTCGTCGGCCGCGAATTGCGAGTCGCGCGTGAGTTTGCCGCTCAACATTCCGCTGGCCAGCGGCACGCGCGCCAGGATGCCGACGCGTTTCCGTATCGCTTCGGCGAAGAAGAGATCGGCGGGGCGCAGGCGGAAGCAGTTGAAGATGATCTGCACGGATTGGACGTTCGGGTATTCAATGGCCTTGAGCGCCTCTTCGACACGTTCCACGCTCACTCCGTAGTAGCGGAGCTTTCCGGCCTCTACCAGGCGGTCGAGTGCGCCGAACAATTCCGGGCGGTAGTAGACGTCGGTCGGCGGGCAATGAAGCTGCACCAGGTCGAGGCAGTCGGTGGAGAGATTGCGCAGGCTGTCCTCGATGAAGCCGCCAATATTCCGCTCGCTGTAGCCATCGGCGGTATGCGGCGAAAGCCGGCGTCCGGCCTTGGTGGCGACGATGATCTCCTCCTTCCGTTCGCGCTTCAATTGCGCGATCAGCCGCTCGCTGCGGCCCATCCCGTACACGTCGGCGGTGTCGATGAAGTTGACGCCGCAATCGATCGCGCTATGCAGTGCGGCGAGCGATTCGCCATCGTCCACGCTGCCCCAACTGCCGCCGATCGCCCATGCACCGAAGCTGATCTCGGAGACCTTCCAGCCGGTACGTCCTAACTCGCGATAATTCATCTCTTCCAAAGTATCAGGTCATAATTGGGCAGATCATAATTGGGCAGATCATAATTGGGTATGACGCGGAGGAATTTCGTCAGGCTGGCGGCGGTGACGGCGGCGCAAAGGCCGCTCGTGATCCCGTTGCATCGCGTCATGGATAAGCGCGCGAAGTGCACCCAGGAACAGCTTCGGCACTTCTGGTGGAAGATCTGGCCGGAGGCGGTGCGGGAATTTCAGCGCGCGGGAATTCAATTTCAGGTGAGCGATGAGACCGGGGAGGTCAAGCGCTCGCCCGGCGGCAGGCCGGTCTTCGCCGGGTTGCAGCGCGGCTTCATGAATCTGGTGATCACGGACAATGTCCCGATGGACTATGGCGGTGTGGCGGGCGTGACGACGCTGTGGGAAGGCTATCACCTCAGCGTGATCGCGCTCAGTAATGCCCATGCCAACCAGGTGCCTTACTTCTCGGTGAACACGTGCGTCCACGAGCTTCTACACCTGCTGCTGGGGGACGTATATTTGAGTCGTCCGAAGTGGTATCAGACGGGAGAGCGCGAGTTCCGCATCGATTGGTACGCGACCCACCTCTGGCTAGGCGGCGACGGCGCGGAGGTTCGCAAATCGGCGGCCTGTTACTTGGCGCGATTGCGGCCTTGAGTTATTTTTGCGACCAGGGCGGGACGATGCCGTTGACGCGCGCGTAAGCGATGGACTGACCGAGGTGCTCGGCAATGTGCGTGTCGATTTGGGCGAGGACGCCGCCGAAGGGGGCGGGGGTGCCGAAGAGATCGACCTCGCGCGTAAGGGAGCCGGCCGAGCGGATGCCATCCATCGTCTTGCGCACCGAAGCGAAACTCTCGGTAAGTGTGACGATCACCTTCTCCTTGGTGACGGGGTCGGTTTCGCCCTTGGCATTCTGTTCGATCTGCTTCATGAGCTCTTCCTTCTTCGGCGACTTGTTGGCGATGTTGAGCAGGAGTTGATTGCCGAAGGCGATGTGCAGGAAGACTTCCTTGAAGGAGCGCACGCCGGGGCCTGGGCGCCAGGAATATTTCTCTTCGGGGATCGCTTTGGCGAGCGCGAGCACCTGCTTCTCGAGGTCGTTGAAGGGGAGAAGCAGAATGGCGCCGCCGGTGACGTTGGGGACGTCTCTCGTCTCGAGCAGTTCGACGTCGAAGATCAATTCGGCTTTGGGCGGGATGCGGCCGTTGCCGAGTTCTCCGTAGGCCAGCGTGTACGGCAGGAAGAGCCGGCGCTTGCCGCCGACCTTCATACCTTCGAAGCCGATCTCCCAGCCGGAGATGACCTGGCGGCGTCCCTGGACGAATTTGAGCGGCGTGCCGCGATCCACGGAAGAATCGAACTTGGTCCCGTCGCGCAGCCAGCCGGTGTAGTGAACGGTGTATTCCTGCGCGGGCTTCGCCAGGGCTCCGGTGCCTTCCTTGATTTCGATGAACCGGAGAGGCGCGGTTTCCACCACGCTACCGGCGGCCGCGGGGACCGCGGCCGGCATCTTCGGGTCGAAGCTTTGCGCGTTTACGCACAAAGCGGAAAGGGCCGCGAGCAAGGGAAGGCGCATCCCCAGATTATAAGTCAGGCGTAGATGCCGGGGGCTTCGTGGCCGATGCGCTGCACGTATTCCAGATAGGAGCCGGGATAGATGTGCGGGGTGCGATCGGTGCCGCTTTCGCCGCCGAGTTCGAGGACGCGGGAGCTGAGGCCGCGGAGGAACATGCGGTCGTGGGAGACGAAGATCATGGTGCCTTCGAAATCCTTGAGCGCTTCGACAAGCATTTCCTTGGTGGCGAGATCGAGGTGGTTGGTGGGCTCGTCGAGTACCAGGAAATTGGGCGGGTTGTAGAGCATGCGCGCCATGGCGAGGCGGGATTTTTCGCCGCCGGAGAGGGCGCGGATTTTCTTGTCGACATCGTCGCCGGAGAATTGGAAGGCGCCCGCGAGCGTGCGCAGGGAGCCGATGTTCTCCTGCGGAAAATCCTTCTGGAGCTGTTCCTGAATGGTCAGTTCGGGATCGAGCACGTCGAGCGACTGCTGGGCGAAGTAGCCCATGGTGAGGCTGGCGCCGAGGCGCACGCTGCCCGAATCGGGCTCGGTGACGCCGGCGATCATTTTGAGGAGGGTGGTCTTCCCCGCCCCGTTGCGGCCCATCACGGCCCAACGCTCGCCGCGGCGGATGGTGAGATTCAAGCCTTCATAAATGACGCGCGAGCCGTAGGCCTTGTGGAGGTCGGTAAATGACGACCACCTGGTCGCCGGAGCGCGGCGGCACCTGAATTCGAATTTGACGACGTGGCGCTTCTTGGGAAGCTCGATCTTATCGATTTTGTCGAGCGCCTTGATGCGGCTTTGGACCTGCGCGGCCTTGGCGGCGTGGGTGCGGAAGCGATCGATGAAGCGCTGCTCTTTGGCGAGCATCGCCTGCTGGCGGGCGAAGGCGGCCTGCTGATTGTTTTCGCGAATGGCGCGCTCGCGCTCGAAGAAATCGTAGTTACCGGAGTAGGTGATGATTTCGCCGGCATCGATGTCGGCGATTTTGGTCACGATGCGGTTCATGAATTCGCGATCGTGCGAGGTCATGAGCAGCGCGCCCTGGAAGTTCTTGAGGAACTGTTCGAGCCAGATGATGGATTCGAGATCGAGGTGGTTGGTGGGCTCGTCCATCAGCATGACTTCGGGGCGGCCGAGGAGGACGCGGGCGAGCGCGACGCGCATTTTCCAACCGCCGGAGAGAGCGCCGACGTCGCCATCGATCTGATCGTCCTTGAGGCCGAGGCCGTGGAGAACTTCGCGCGCCTGGGCTTCGAGAGCATAGCCGCCGAGGTGCTCGTACTCTTCCTGGACTTCGCCGAAGCGGTCGAGAATGCGGTCCATTTCGTCGGCGCGATCGGGATCTTCGAGCGCGCGGTGGAGGCTTTCGAGCTCGTGATGGAGGTCGCCGACGCGGCCGCTGCCGGCGATGGCTTCATCGAGGACGGAGCGGCCTTTCATCTCTTCGACGTCCTGGCGGAAGTAGCCGATCGTGAGTTTCTTGGGGACGGAAACGTCGCCGTCGTCGGGAGCTTCTTCGCCGACGATCATGCGGAAGAGAGTGGTCTTACCGGCGCCGTTGGGGCCGACCAGGCCGACCTTTTCGCCGGGGTTGAGCTGAAAGGAGGCATCAACGAAGACAAGTTGCTTGCCGTACTGCTTATTAATGTTGGAAAAAGAAATCATGTTTTGGAGAGAATCATGGAGAATTCGGCGGGCTTCTCCTATTGTGCCTCATTTGCTACTCGTGCCGGAGCGCCGTCATCGGGTCCACGCGAGCGGCGCGGCGCGCGGGCAGGTACCCCGCCGGCAAAGCGATGGCGGTGATGACCGCGGCGCCGAAGGCTAGCGGCGCGAGACTCTCGAATTTCAGGTCGGGGAGAAGGCTGATTGCCAGGGGGCGGCTCCACAGGACCATCAACGCGCCGGCGGCGAGTCCGGCGGACAGCATGCCGAGTGCGTCGGCGAGGACGAGGCTGCGCACGTGGCGCGTGGTGGCTCCGAGCGCCATGCGAATGCCGATTTCGTTGGTCCGGCGCGCGACGGAATATGCGAGCAGGCCGTAGAGTCCGATGCCGGCGAGCACGGCTCCGAGCGCGCCGAAGAATTCGGAGAGTGAAGCGATCAGGCGTTCGGGGACGATGTTGGAGTCCACTTGCGCGGACAAGGTCATGACACGGGTGATGGGCACCGTCTTGAACACGCTCCGCATCGTTTGCCGCACGGCGCCGCTGAGGGACGCCGGATCCACGCTGGTGCGCAGCACGAATTGATTGGCAATGTGGTTCTCCTGGAACATATTGAAGTACATCGCGGGGTACAGCTCGTTGCGGAGATCGCTGCCTTTGATATCGCCCACCGTGCCGATGATTTCGTAGGGCTGGGGATCGGGATCGACCGTGACCAGCCTGCCGACGGGATTGAGGCCGGGGAAATAATGGCGGGCGACGGCTTGACTGAGGATGGTGACGCGACGGCGTCCGGCATCCTGGAGGGAGAAATCGCGGCCGGCGAGGAGAGGGATGCCGAGAGATTCGAAATAGCCCGGCGAGACCCAGCCGACCGCCGTGCGGCGCCGGTCCTCGGGGCGTTCGGTGAAGCCCTCCGCGTTGAGGAAGCGGCTTCCCGCGCCGCAGCCTTGCAGCGGAGTGCAGCCGGTGATCGAGACGGTTTGTACGCCCGGAATCGCTTGCAGGCGCGCGAGCAATTCCTGGTAGGGCGCGGCCAACTGATCGCGGCGGTACCCGCTGCGCGACGGGTCGAGCGTGACCATGAGGACGTGGTCGCTGCGGAAGCCGAGGTCGAAATTCCGAAGCCGCGCGATGTGGCCGAGGAAGACGGCGGCCGCGGTGACCAGGAGGATAGAGAGCGCCATCTGCGCCGACACGAGGGTTTTGCCGAACAGGCGCCAGCCGCCCTGGCGCAGCGCGGGGCCCGGTGCGGTGCGGAAGGCATACCATGCGGGCGCGAGGCCGAAGAGCAAGCCCGTGAGCAGGGCGATGCCGGCGGTGACGAGCAGCAAGTGGAGGTCGGGCTGCACTTCGACTTCGATGTGCTCAAAGGCGCGGCCGCTGGCCATGATGCGAACAAGCACGCCGGTGAGGAAGTATGCCACCGCGATGCCGGCCAGCGTTCCGGCGGCGGCGAGCAGCACCGACTCGGTGAGCATCTGCTGAACCAGGCGGGCGCGAGTGGCGCCGAGGCTAACGCGCACGGCGATTTCGCGTTGGCGTCCGGCCGAACGGGCGAGTAGCATGCCCGCCATATTGACGCAGGCGAGCAGCAGCAGGAGGCCGACCACGGCGAGCAGGAGCACGAGCGGTTTGCCATACTGGTCGCGCACGCGGACGAGCCCGGCGGCGGCGGGGACCACGTCCACCTTGCGTTCGGGGTGCTTCGAAATGGCCCGGTAGAGCACGGCCATTTCGGCGCGGGCCTGCGCGATAGTCACGCCTGGATTCAAGCGCGCGAGCATGGTGAGATCGTCGTTTTCGACGGGAATCCAAAGGTCGGTTTGCGCGCCGACGCGCGGGCCGGTGTAAGCGCGCGGGGCCACGCCGATGATGGTTTTGGCATCGGCGCCCACGAAAATGCGGCGGCCGAGGATAGCAGGGTCGCGATGGAAGCGGCGATTCCAGAAGGACCAGCTGACAACCACGACGTCGCCATCGTGGGGAGCGAAGAAGCGGCCGAGCGCGGGGGTGAGGCCAAGGAACTGGAAGTAATTACCGAGGACGTTTTCCTGAATCAGGGTTTCGGTGTCGGAGCCGGGGATTCGGACCTGCGCGAGGTTGTCGAACGACATCCCCGTGATGGCGGAGAAGCTTTGCGCATGATCGCGGAAGTGGAGGTAGGCCGGCCAGCCCCAATAGCCTTGCCAGTGAGGTTCGCCGGGGAAGTCCTGGAGGAATTGCACGAGCTGCTCGGGATGGCCGACCGGAAGGGTGCGGAGCATGATGGTGTAGAAGAGAGAGTAGATGGCGGTGTTGGCTCCGATTCCGAGCGCGAGGGAGAGGACGGCGACGGCCGTGAAGGCAGGGCTCCGGCGCATGAGTCGGAGCGCGTAGCGGATGTCGGGCGCTAGCATCCCCGGTTAGACCCACGGCGCGGGTCCAAAGTTCCCGAGGCGGGACAAAATTCTCCCGCATGGGTGCCGGGCCCGGTCTCGGACCACCTGTGAACCACTCCAATTTGATTGCGCCTCGGGCCCTTAATTCCGCCGCCGCAGTTCCCGGTGCAAAATGTACGAGGTCTCCGTCGGCACGCCGCCCTTATATCTCACCCTCAGCAGCACCTGGAAATACTGCGGAATGTGTCCCGACGCGCCGCGCATTTTCCCCACCAGCATCTTCGCGAACGCCGCGTCCGTGAACGCGTCGATCGCTCCCATCCTGCCGAACGTGCTGTTGCTCGCGAACGTCACCACGTCCGTATTCCCCACCGGGCCCGCCGCATGCGTGATCAGCACGCACGCCTCGCCATCCTCCGCGAAAAACCCGGGCGGATCCCGAAACTTGAACAGCACCGGCTCCCCCGCCTGCGGATGGACGTTCTGGAACCCGTCCGTCACCTCCGTGATCTCGAGCGTCACCGGCAAACTCGCCAGTTTGTCGCCGAAGAATCGCGGCGGGCCCAGGAACAATACGTTCGCATCTGCCAGTTGCTGCCACTGTAGCTGACTGCTGCGCACCACCGACATGCGCGGCTGGTAAGGTCCCAATCGCTGCCCCAACTGGAATGCCGCGCTCACGTCTCCTACCGCCGCGTAATAGTGAACCGGCCGGCTCTCGGGACTCCCCAGCGCCTTGCTGACCGCCCCGAATCGTGGCGATTTCAACAGGTCCTCCGGCTTCTCCATCGAGAGGTCGCGATACAACGCCTTGTTCTCGAACTGCAGAAACAGCGGATTCCCCACCGCCACGATCAGCGGCTTCCCGCTGTGCAGAAACGGCCGCCATAACTCCGCTAGCTCGGGTGACCACAAGTCCGGGGAAAGCGGGCGCGCAGTCAAATCGCCGAGCAGTCTTCCGTAGGACAAAACGCCGAGCGCGATCAGCACCAGGCACAATCCCGCCAGCCCGATCGCTGCCGCCCGCCATCGGTTCACTGGCGCAGGCTCGCCGACCTCTTCCGCCGACACCGGAGCCGCCGCGCGCGATTCGCACATGAGGCTGAACCGCCCCTTCGGCAAATCCACCACGAACGCGTCGTCCTTGCCCTCTTCGCGGTAGTAGTCGGAGAGCTTCTGCCGCAACCGACCGATCTGAATCCGCACCGTCGAATCCTGCCGCGGATCGTAGTCCTCCGGCTTGCCGAATGCGTCCACCCCGATCGTGTATTCCTTCAGTTGGTCGGCATCGCCCGCCAGCGAATGATCCGCCAGGTAGCGCAGCAATCGCCGCGACGTCGGCGAATTGCGAAACGTCCCGCTTTGCAAAATCCGGTCAACGGAACTCTCGATGATGTCACTACCCCTGGTCACTTGACCGTCATCATATCACCAGGAACATTGCTAACCGCGATGTATCCTACGTCTGTTTTCAATGGCTTCCACATGCTGCCGCGCTGATAACCCAGGTGATAACCGGTGCATGACCGCGAACTGCATACACGTTCCCCCAATCGGCGCTACACTCGACTCGCTTCACTAATTCCTGCAGGAGGATCTACGTGGGATCCCGGTTATTGATCATCGGATTGCTCGCGGCATGCCTGTCGTCCGGCACCGCCCTCGCCCAGGGAGAAGGCGCCGAGAACGATCTCGACCACGCCGTCAAGGTCGCCGACGACGCGCTCTGGCACCTCGAGCTCGACCCCATCGCCGAAGTCCGCACCTTCCGCTACACCGGCCTCCCCAAGGGTGTCGCCACCGACAATCCGCTCATCCTCTACGCCTACAGCTTCATCCCCCGCAACCTCGACCGCGCGCACAAGGCCCCGCTGATCGTCCTCATCCACGGCGGCGTGCACAGCAACCACATGACCGGCGGTCCCGCCAATGCCGCCAACATCGTCCGCGAACTTCTCGATCACGGCTACGTCGTCGTCGCCCCGGATTACCGCGGCAGCACCGGCTACGGTCCCGCCTACACCAAAGCCATCGACTACGGCGGCAAGGAGAATGACGACGTCCTCCGCGCCCGCGATTGGATGCTCGAGCGTTATCCCTTCCTCGACCCCTCCCGCGTCGGCCTGCTCGGCTGGAGCCACGGCGGCATGATCGCCCTCTTCAACATCTTCCTCCACCCCGAAGCCTATGCCTGCGCCTACGCCGGGGAGCCCGTGGCCGACCTGCTGGAGCGCCGCAAGTACCTCAAGTCCATGCCCGCCACCATGGCCGAAAGCGCCGGCGAGGCTGCCGCCAAGGATGACGAGGAGTACCGCCGCCGCTCCCCCGTCGCCTGGGCCGCCAAACTCGAGAGGCCGCTGCTCGTCCACGGCAACACCAGCGACGAAACCGTCCACGTCGTCGAGGTCCGCAATCTCGTAACCGCCCTGGAAGCGGCCGGCCGGAAATTCCAGTACAAGATTTACGATGCCGCACCCGGCGGCCACCACTTCAACCGCATCGATACCAAACTCGCCCGCGATTCGCGTGACGAGATCTATGCATTCCTGGGAAAATATCTAAAACCCGAGGGGAGATAAGCAAACCGTGAAGACTCTTATTTGCTTGACTGTTGCGGCCGCTCTAATCGCGTCAACCGCACTGGCCCAGACCACCGGCACCATCACCGGCACCGTCACCGACGCCACCAGGGCCGTGATGCCCGGCGTCAAAGTGGTGGCCCTCGGCGCCACCACCGGCGAACGGCGCGAGACCGCCACCAACGCCAGCGGCCAGTACGCTTTCCCCTTCCTCACCCCCGGCGAATACCAGTTGGAGTTCTCCATCGCGGGCTTTGGCACCCTCACAGAAAAAGCCACGCTCGCCGTCACCGAGCGCATCGCGGTCGACCCCGTAATGCAGCCCGTCGGCGTCACCGAGCGCGTCGAGGTCAATGCCACGGAGTCGCTCCTGCAGACCGAAACCATCGCCCTGGGACGCGTAGTCGATGGTTCCACCGTCAAGGAGCTCCCCCTCTCCACCCGCAACTTCACCCAGCTCCTCACCCTCTCGCCCGGCACCTCGTCGCAATTAAATAATGCCGGCGCCCTGGGGCGCGGCACCCAGATCGTCTCCGCCGGCGGCGCCCGCCCCACCTCTAACGCCGTCCTCATCGATGGCGTGGACGCGCTCAACATCCACACCAACGCCGCCGCCGATAACGGCGTCGGGTCGAACGGCATTCTCACTCCCTCGCCCGAAGCCATCCGCGAATTCAAGGTACAGACCTCGCTCTACGACGCCCAGTCCGGCCGCAGCGGCGGCGCCAGCGTCTCCGTCATCACCAAGAGCGGCACTCCGGAATTCCACGGCTCGCTGTTCGAGTTCTTCCGCAACGAACACCTCAACGCCAATAGCTTCTTCTTCAATTCCACCGGCAGCAATCGCGCCGAGCTCCGGCAGAACCAGTTCGGCGGAACCCTCGGCGGACCCATCGTCAAGAACAAGACCTTCTTTTTCCTCAGCTACCAGGGCACCCGCCAGATCAATGGCCTCTCCGGCTCTACTTCGCTGACCCTGCCCGCCATTCCGCTCGATCGCTCCGCCGCCTCCATCGCCAAGGCCTTCGCCGGACAGAAAGGCTCCAAGGGCACCATGACCGTCGCCGCCGATGGCTCTAACCTCAACCCCGTCGCGCTCGCCATCCTGCAAATGAAACTCCCCGACGGCACGTACCTGATTCCTTCGCCGCAGACCACCGGCGCCGGCGTCAACTACACCAGTTCCGTCCCCGCCCGCTACACCGATGATCAGGGCATCGCCAACATCGATCACCAGCTCACCGGCAAGAATCGCCTCACGCTCAAAACCATCATTGGCGAAGAGCCCACCTGGAAGCCCTTCGGCAGCGCCAACGTCCCCGGCTTCGGCACCACCCAGAGTTTTTCCAACAAGAACATCAGCCTCAGCGACATCCACATCTTCAGCGGCAACCTGGTCAATGAAGCCCGCGCCGGAGTTTCGCGCGTGCTCGGCATCGTCGATCCGCAAACCAAGGTCCTCCTCAAAGACATCGGCATGTCGCGCTTCAATTCCGCGGTCTACCCCGATATCCCGCTGATCACCGTCAGCGGCGCCTTCGCCATCGGTTACGACACCAATGGCGACCAGATGGTGAAGCCCACCACCTGGCACTTCACAGATACGATCTCCTGGATCCACGGCCGCCACGATGTCCGCCTCGGCGTCGAGTACCGCCATTACGACGACAACTATTACAGCCGCAACCGCATTCGCGGCTCCATCACCATACCCACCATGGCCGATTTCCTGCTGGGCCGCGCCGGCACTCCCATAGCCGATGGCGGCAACGGCAGCGGGACCAGCAATCTCAGCGCCACCAGTGTGGCCAGCGGCATACCCGATGGAGCCGACCGAATCACGGATTTCGCCCCCTTCGCGCAGGACACCTGGAAGGCGACTAACCGCCTCACCCTGACCGTCGGCATGCGCTGGGAGTATGCCGGCTTCCCCGTCGATAAATACGGCCGCCGCGGCAACTTCGACTACCGCCTCTACCAAGCCCCGCCCGCCGGTGGATCCACCACCGTCGGATTCGTGCAGAGCAGCACCGCCAGGAACCCGCTCCCCGGTCTTCCGAAAGTCGCGCCGGAGTTGGTGGACCACGTTCCTATGAAGAACTTCGCGCCCCGCTTCGGCTTCGCCTACAAGCTGTCGAACAAATTTGCTCTGCGCGGTGGCTACGGCCGTTTCTACGACCGCCTCTCCAATCAGCTCGGGCTGCTCACTTCGCAATCCGCGCCCAATTACGTGCGCGCCGACTTCACCTCCGCCACCACCACCGCGTACTCCCTGCAGACGCCTTTTCCGAATCTCCCCCAGATTTCGGCATTCCCGCTCCCGGCCGTGCTCTATGCGCCGCCTTACACCGTGGACCATCCTTCCATCGGCATGAATTCCATGGATCCCCACCTGCGCACGCCCTACCTGCAGCAGTGGGGCGTGAACCTGCAGTGGGAAGCCATGCGCGACACCATGGTCGAGGTCGGCTACCTCGGCACCAAGGGCACTTCCCTGCCCGTGCGCCGCGCAATTAACCAGGCCCTTCTGGCCAGCCCCACGAACCCGATCAACGGCATCACCACCAACACCACCGCCAACACGGAACTGCGCGTACCCTACGTCGGCTTCTCGCCTTCCGGCCTGCTGGCCGAGGAGACCGACGCCGATTCGCGCTATAACTCGCTCCAGGCCAGCGTCACCCGCCGCTTCAGCCACGGTCTGCGCTTCCTCGCCTCCTACACCTTCTCGAAATCGATGGACGATACCTCCGGCGGCAACACGACAATCTTCAGTGAGATCACCGGCGACGAAAACAACCTCGGCTCCAGCAAGGGAGTTTCGGATTTCGACCGCACGCACCGCCTGGTGGCGAATTTCGGTTATGAGATTCCGAGCTTCGGTTTCGCCAGGCGCATCCTGGGCGGCTGGACCGTTTCCGGCGTAGCCATCCTGCAATCCGGCACTCCGTTCACCGTCTCCGATAGCGGCGGCGCCACCTTCTTCGGCACCTCCGGCAGCCGCGCCAACTTCGCGCCCGGCGCCACGCTCGACACCGCCCTCAAGTCCGGCTCCGTGGAAGACCGCCTCAACGCCTACTTCAATACCGCCGCCTTCACCAAGTCCGGCAACTTCTTCGGTAACTCGGGACGCAACATCATGCGCGGCCCACGCCAGCGCAATATCGATCTCTCCCTCAGCAAGCACATCCCCATCACCGAGAAACTCCACGCCGAATTCCGCGGCGAGTTCTTCAACGTGATGAACATGGTGAACTTCTCTTCCCCCGCCGGCAACGTGAATTCCAGCGGCGTCGGCATCATCAAAGCCACCGAGGGCAACCCCCGCGTCATTCAGCTCGCCATGAAGGTCGTATTCTAATCTTGTGAACAAACTCCGGAGCTCGCTGTATTTCTGGGTCCTGGTGGCGATCGCTCTCGGGGTCCTCCTGGGCATCGTCGCCCCTTCCACAGGCGCCGCCATGAAGCCCTTGGGCGATGGCTTCATCAAGCTAATCAAGATGGTGATCGCCCCCATCATCTTCTGCACCGTCGTGCTCGGCATCGCCGGCACCGGCGATTTGAAGAAGGTCGGACGCACGGGCGGCCTCGCCCTGCTCTACTTCGAGGCGGTCAGCACCGTCGCCCTGATCCTGGGACTCCTGATCGTCAACGTCGTCCGCCCCGGCGCCGGCATGAATGTCGACGTGCGTACGCTCGATGCCGGCGCGGTCTCCGCTTACGCCGGCAAAGGCAAGATGCAAACCACGTCGGAGTTCCTGATTAACGTCATCCCCAACACTTTCGTGGACGCCTTCTCCAAGGGCGAAATCCTCCAGGTGCTGCTCCTCGCCGTCCTCTTCGGCATCGCGCTCCAGCGCCTCGGAGCCCACCGCAATGAGATCTTCCAATTCATCGAGAAGTTTTCAGAGATCATGTTCGAGCTGGTGCGTATGATCATGAAGCTCGCCCCCATCGGCGCTTTCGGCGCCATGGCCTTCACCATCGGAGCCTATGGCATCGGCACCCTCTTCTCGCTCGCCAAACTGATGGCGACCTTCTACCTCACCTGCCTCTGCTTCATCTTCCTGGTCCTCGGGAGCATCGCGCGCTACCACGGCTTCAGCATCTGGAGATTCCTCCGCTATATCCGCGAAGAGCTGCTCATCGTACTCGGCACCTCTTCCTCCGAAGCCGCGCTCCCGCGCATGATGGCCAAGATGGAAAGCCTCGGCGCCGGCCGCTCCACCGTCGGACTCGTCATCCCGGCCGGCTATTCCTTCAACCTCGACGGCACCTCCATCTATCTCACGATGGCCGCCGTCTTCGTCGCCCAGGCCACCAATTCCGCGATGACCCTGGGCGAACAGATCACCCTGCTCGCCGTCCTCCTGCTCATGTCCAAAGGCGCCGCCGGCGTCACCGGCAGCGGCTTCATCGTCCTCGCCGCCACCCTCTCCGCCATCGGCAAAGTCCCCGTCGGTGGCCTCGCCCTCATCCTCGGCATCGACCGCTTCATGAGTGAAGCCCGCGCCCTCACCAACGTCATCGGCAACGGCGTCGCCTCCATCGTCGTCGCCAAATGGACCGGCGACCTCGATGAAACCATGCTCACCTCCCGCCTAAAGTCTGGCCCCCCGGCCCCCGCCGAAGAGCCCGCTCCCGTGTCATAAGTTAAGTGGGACAGGCCTCCCGGCCTGTCCATCTAATTTGCCTTTGCTTTCTTATCCGCGAAAGCCCTCACCCTCGTCTCTCCACCACCCACACCCCCGCTAGCACCAGCCCCACCGCCGGCAAAAATCCCGCGCCCGGCCTCTCCCCCAGCATCACGATCGCCAGCAGCGTCACCACGATCGGCTGCAGATACACCACCACCGACACCCGCGACGCCGCCAGGTGCCGCAGCGCGTACGCGTAAATCAAATACCCCGCGACCGACGACCCCGCCGCCATGTACGCCACGCCGCTCCACGCCAGCACGCTCCCGTGCGCCTTCCCGCTCAAACTCCACACCGCCAGCGGCAGCGCCAGCAGGCCCGCCGTAAAGTACGCGATCGCATTCATGCGGATCGTGCCCGCCCGCTCCGCATACGGCTTCGCCGCCAGGTTGAACGCCGCGAACACCATCACCGACGCCAGCATCACCGCGTCCCCCTTCACCGTCGCCAACCCGGCCGAGCCGCGGCTGAACTGCAGCACCACTACCCCGCAAGCCGCCATCACCAGCCCCACGATCCGCACCCGCGAAATCCGCTCGTGCCCCAAAGCCGCCGACCCCAGCAGCACCAGCACCGGCGAGAGCGTCGAGATCACCCCCGCATGCGCCACGCTCGTCATGCTGATCCCGATCACAAACAGCGCCTGGTTCCCCACCAGCCCCAACAGTCCGATCGTCAACAAGCCCGGCAAATCCTCCCAGACCCACGGATGCTCCCGCCGCACAGCGCCGCGATCCCCCAGCGCCATCACCGGCGCCATCAGCGCCGCGGAAAACACGTAACGGAAGCCCAGCACCAGCGCCAGCGGCAGTTCGCGCAGCGCGAATCGCGCGAAAATGAAGTTCGCCGACCAGATCATCAGCAGCAGCGCCAGCCACCAGTAGACCGCCCTCGGCGCCGCCTGCCGTTTCGCCCCGGCCAACTAACGCCTGCTCATCGCGCTGTCCAGAAAATCCAGCGCGGCCTTGTGCGGAATCTCGATGGCGCCAATCTCTTCTCCGAGCCCCATCGCCCGCTCCTTCTTCGCCGAATATGCCGGCCACTCCGGCAGATCTTTCCCATTCGGGTCGCCCGCCGCCGCGAAGTTCACCCAGTATCGCGTCATCGCATCGGTCAACTTCCGGTCCACTTCCTGCGCGTTGGTCACGTGATGAAACACGTACGCGATTTCGGACGCGTGATACGCTCCCAGCGCCGCCCCAACCGGCGTCGGCGGCACGCGGCTGAAGTAATAAAGGAAGGCCTTCGCTTTCCCCGTCTCCGTCTGCATCCGCGCCCACGTGCGCATCTCCCATCCGAACGTCTGGTCGCGAATCGCAGCCGCCGCCGATGCCCGCGCCTCCTGCGCGGTCGCCGAGTGATACACCGCCAGAAACTGCTCCGCCAGCGGACCGTAACGCATCGCCGCCATGCCCTTGAATGCCGCGGGCGTCACCGACGCGGGCGTGAATGCCGTGCCTTCATCCGCGTTCGACCCGATCAGCACCGGCACGTCGTTCTGCTTGCCTGCCGAAAAAATCGCCCGCACCTGCTCTGGCAGCAGCCAGCCATCCACGTTCGGCCGCGCCTGTTCGCTGCCCAGCTTCGCGAATTCCTCCGCGGGCTTGGCGCGCAATTCCGCCAGCGACGCCGCACCCAGTTGCCCCGCGATCCGCTCGCCGCCTTTCTCCGCCTCCGCCAGCACCGGCAGCGGTGCGAAGAATGCTCCGCTCTCCCCGATCGCGCGCGCGAACAGACCCCTCGCCCTGGGACTCGCCACCAGCGCATTCACGCTCCACGATCCCGCCGATTCCCCGAAGATCGTTACCCGCCCCGCATCCCCGCCGAACGCCGCGATATTCGCCTTCACCCACTCGAGCGCCGCCACTTGATCGAGCATCCCGTAATTCCCCGAAACATGATGCTCGCTCTCCTTCGTCAGCTCCGGATGCGCCATGTAACCGAGCAGCCCCAGCCGGTAATTGATCGTGACTAGGACCACGCCCCGCTTGGCGAACTCCTCGCCGTCATACGCGCCGATTGATCCCGAACCCCGCGTCAACGCTCCGCCGTAGATCCATACCATCACTGGACGCCGCTCCTCCGCCGACTTCGCCCCCGTCCAGACGTTCAGATAGAGACAGTCCTCGCTCACCGGTTCGGCTGCCGTGCGGTACGGCGAACCCTCCGCGTACGGCACCTGCATGCAGGTCGCGGAAAACTTCGCCGCCGCCCGCACCCCGTCCCACTTCGCCGGCGCCTCGGGAGCCCGCCACCGCAATCGCCCCACCGGCGGCGCCGCGAACGGAATCCCCCGGTACACCCGGATTCCCGGGTCCTCCCCGGCCACTCCCGAAATCAGTCCCCCGTCCACCCGCACCGGCTTCTCAGCCGCGCAGACCACCCACGCCAGCGCCAACACTACCAAACACCGCATCCGATCATCATAGCCCCGTGCGGCCGTTGCCTCACTCCCCACCACTCGCCCATTCAATTGGCCGTCACAGCTGGCCGTCACAGCGAACCGCGACCGTAAGGGTAATGCCACATAGTTTTCCCAGTGCCGAACATCTGCGTAAATTGTGGGGCGGCCAATCCTGGCTGCAGCCGCCTTTCAGCCACGAGACCGCACGAGGCGCGCGATCCAAAGGATCTGAAACTGCGGGCGGGGGTGGGCGGGAGTCGTAGCAAAATGTGAGAAGGCCAGGCGCGGCAAGCTATGGTCGCGTATGCCTTGGTGCCTTGTGCCCGTCTTTCAGCCTGACTTCGATTGCGGCGGTCCATTGTTTGGTGGCGAGCGAAGCTGGGAAACCAGCCCGGCTCGACCCCGTTGGAGAGTTTGTGAAGCGATCGCGAATCGAGCCGAGCGCCTGGTCCATATCAAGCAGGAGAGCCGGAAATGATCAAGCGAAGACTATCCACGTTTGAACGATTGAAGAGCGGAAAGTTGAACCGCAAGCAGCGGAAGGAGTTGATGCGGCGGGTGTTCGCCGGTGATCCGGGATTGGACGTGGTGCATCCGAATGCAGGGGGCATCGACGTGGGCAACGAAAGCCACTATGCGGCGGTGCCGCCGGGACGGGATGCGCAACCGGTACAGGAGTTCGGGTGCTGGACGGCGGACCTGAAACGGATGGCAGAGTGGTTGATCCGCTGCGGGGTGAAGACGGTGGTGATGCAATCGACAGGAGTGTATTGGATTGCAGTGTACGACGTATTGCAAAAGTCCGGATTGGAGGTGTGGCTGGTCAACGCCAGAGACACCAGGAACTTGCCGGGACGAAAGAGCGATGTGCAGGAATGCCAGTGGTTGATGAAGCTGCATACGTATGGACTGTTGAGGAACTCGTACCGGCCGCCCGAAGAGATTCGGGCCGTGCGGACGATTTGGCGGTTGCGAGACCGGCACGTGAAAGACGCGAGCCGGGAAATCCAGCATATGCAGAAAGCATTAACCACGATGAATTTGCAACTCGCCAACGTCTTTAGCGACATCAGCGGGGAGAGCGGACAAGCGATCATTCGGGCGATCTTGAAGGGGGAGCGAAATCCGCAAAAGCTGGCTAAGTTGAAAGATTATCGAGCGCGGGCCAGCGAAGAAGAGATCGCCTGTAGCCTGGAGGGCAATTGGCAGGAAGACGTAATTTTCGAATTGCAGCAGAGCGTAGAGCGATATGATTTCTGCCAAGGACAGATCCGTGCGTGCGACCAGCAGTTAAGCAAGTATCTGGCAGCGTTGCCGGACCGGAAAATAGAGCCAGTGGGCGGAACGACAGAGCCAGGCTCGAAGTCAGCGGGCGGCGAAGGCAAAGAAGTCCCGCCGAAGCGCAGGAAGGGGAAACGGAAGCAGTCGCGGGGGAATGAGCCGAAGTTTGACTTAGAGGTAGAACTGACGCGGATCTGCGGAGTGAATTTATGCACCATCGACGGAGTGGGTGTGATGACCGTACAAACTTGGGTTTCCGAGATCGGAACGGATATGAGCCCATGGCCGACGGAAGATCACCTGGTGTCGTGGTTGAAGTTGACGCCCAACAAGCCGATTAGCGGCGGAAAGGTAATCAAGAAAGGACGCAACCCGGACAACCGAACCAAGAACCGGGTAGCGACGGTGCTGCGCACCGCCGCAACGTCGCTGGATGAGAGCCAGAGTTATCTGGGCGCAAGGTACCGTCAGTTGCGTGCCCGCCTAGATCCAGGAAAGGCCGCCAAGGCGATGGCAGCACAACTGGCCCGGCTGATCTACCGCATGCTCACACGGGGGCAAGAATGGGTCGACCGAGGAGCCCAGGAACACGAGAACCGTCGCCGCGACCGCGACAAGCAGTTCTTGCAGCGCAGGGCCGCAGCACTCGGTTACCGCCTGGAACCGGTCGCCTCATAACCCGGAGAACAAAACACAAGGCGGTCGCTGCAGCGAGGGAGCAGTTTCTGGAGAGGCGGCTTCTCGATACCGTCGCGGAGATACCCCTAAACAACCGAAAACCTCCCTCAATCAGCGCGTTCGAGGGCCTTGATTCTGCGGGCGGACAGCGGGACGAGGGCGTCCCGCGCAGACCAGGGGGTCTGCCCCACAACTTCTGCAGCATTCCCGCTGTTGGGAAAACTATGTGGCATTAACCGTAAGGGAGCGATCTACACGCCTTTTACCGCGCCCCCACCACTCGCTCGTGGATCACCGGCTTCATCGTATAAACTGGTGACGGAGGGACGGGTGGCCACCAAAACCAGCATTCCGCAAAATCAGAATACTGTCGACGTCCTGCCTCCCGACCAGCTCATCCGCGCCTTCCGCATCATGCACACGGCGCGCCGCCTCGACGATCGCGAGATCGCCCTCAAGCGCCAGAACCGCATCTACTTCCAGATCTCCGGCGCGGGTCACGAAGCCATCCAGGTCGCCGCCGCCATGTCTCTCCGCCCCGGCCGCGACTGGGTCTATCCCTACTACCGCGATCGCGCCCTCTGCCTCGCCCTCGGCGTCACCCCGCTCGAGATGCTCCAGCAGGCCGTGGGCGCCGCCGCAGACCCTGCCTCCGGCGGCCGCCAGATGCCCTCCCATTGGGGACACGCCGCCTACAATATCGTCAGCTCTTCCTCGCCCACCGGCACCCAATACAATCAGGCCGCCGGCTGCGCCGAAGCCTCCCGATACCGCGACCCCAACTCCGACGAAGTCACCCTCGTCTGCTCCGGCGAAGGCGCCACCAGTGAAGGCGAGTTCTGGGAGTCCCTCAACATCGCCGCCCTCAAGCGCCTCCCCGTCATCTACCTGATCGAGGACAACGGCTACGCCATCAGCGTCCCCGTCGAACAGCAGACCGCCGGCGGCAGCATCTCCGCCCTCACCGCCGCCATACCCGGCCTCTTCCGCCAGGAAATCGACGGCACCGATTTCTTCGCCTCCTGGCACGCCATGCAGGCCGCCGTCCGCTACTGCCGCGAAGGCAAGGGCCCCGCGCTCGTCCACGCCCACTGCATCCGCCCCTACTCCCACTCCCTCTCCGACGACGAGCGCCTCTACAAAACCGCCGCCGAGCGCGCCGCCGAAGCCGAGCGCGACCCCGTCCTCCGCTTCCCCAAGCTCCTCGTCGATGAAGGCGTCCTCGACCGCCGCATGCTTCAGGACATCACCCACGAAATCGACGAAGAGGTACAGCAAGCCACCCAAGCAGCACTCCACGACGAGCCGCCCTCCCCCGCCTCCGCCCTCGTCCACCTCTATTCCGATCTCGACCCCTGCGCGCCCCGCTTCCACGCCGAGCCCCATTTCCAGGGCGCGCCCATGACCATGGTCGATCTCATCAACGCTACCCTCCGCGAGGAAATGCGCCGCAATCCCGACATCCTCGTCTTCGGCGAAGACGTGGCCGATGCCTCGCGCGAACAGAATCTCGCCGAGGTCAAAGGCAAGGGCGGCGTCTTCAAGGTGACGCACGGCCTGCAGATCCGAATTCGGCGCGCGCCGCGCCTTCAACGCCCCCATCGCCGAGGCCGCTATCGTCGGCCGCGCCATCGGCATGGCCACCCGCGGACTCAAACCCGTCGCCGAAATTCAGTTCTTCGATTACATCTGGCCCGCCATGATGCAAATCCGCGATGAGCTCGCCACCATGCGCTGGCGCTCCAACGGCGCTTTCGCCTCACCCGCCGTCATCCGCGTCCCCATCGGCGGCTACCTCAACGGCGGCGCCATCTATCACAGCCAGTGCGGCGAGTCGATCTTCACTCACATCCCCGGCCTTCGCGTCGTCTTCCCCAGCAACGCCGCCGACGCCTGCGGCCTGCTCCGCACCGCCCTGCGCTCCGACGACCCCGTGCTTTTCCTGGAACACAAGCGCCTCTACCGCGAGCCCTACAACCGCTCGCCCCATCCCGGCGCCGACTACACCATCCCCTTCGGCAGCGCCCGCATCGTCAAGCCCGGCCAGAATCTCACCGTCATCACCTACGGCGCGCTGGTGCAGAAGGCTCTCCTCGCCGCCACCCAGATCGAACGCCGCGATGCCGCCATCAGCATCGAGATTCTCGACCTGCGCACCCTTGCCCCCTACGATTGGAACGCCATCCGCGCCTCCGTCGAGAAAACCAGCCGCGCCCTCATCGTCCACGAGGATTGCCTCTCCTGGGGTTACGGCGCCGAAATCGCCGCCCGCATCGCCGACGAGCTCTTCGACAAACTCGACGCCCCCGTCCGCCGCGTCGGCGCCCTCGACACCTGGGTCGGCTACCATCCCCAACTTGAGGCCGCCATCCTCCCCCAGACCGACACCCTCGTCACCGCCATCGACCACCTGCTCGCCTACTGAGATCGCTTCGCCCGCTTCGACGCCAGAAAGCCAATCCAGGAGTAGGGCGTTACACGCCCACGTGGAGCGGCTACGTCGCAAGCCGACTTGTGAAGAGGGAGACCTGGCATATTGGTAATGCCTCGCAGGCTCGCGTAATTATAGGGCACGCTTCACGCAGCTATCGCAAGTTCCAAGCGAGAGAGTAGATTTCCTGTATGCCCACATCGCGAAGGATAACTGGAGACTCGTCAGGGTCCAGCGTGAAGCCAATTCCGGCGAGCCTGCCCGCCAGGCGTACGTTCTTCAGGCTGGCCACCACCTCGATCCTTTGATCACTCAGGCGCACACGCATCACCGCTGGCTCCTTCCCATTCTGAAGGAAGTACACGTACTTCCCGTCGCGCGACCAGCGCCGGACCGACGGGCCCACGGGCTGCTCCGTCCAGGTGCCGGTCCGGAAGTCGAACAGCACCGCGTGTGGGTTTCGCATCGAGGTTGCCACGATGTAGCGCCCGTCCGGCGAAATTTCCGGCGCAAAGAAACCTTCCGATCCCGGCACCCTTCGTACCTGCCGGGATCTCAGATCAACAATAAACACGCCCGATTCTTCCGAAGAGGCGGGCAGACCGGGGGCGGAACTGAAAATCACCGAGCCGCCGTCGGCAGACCAGACGGGACCAATCTCGAGAAACCGCCCCGATGTTATTTGTTCCATCTTGCCGCCATCCGCGGGTACTGTCCAAATCGCGTGCCCCGGTCCCGGTACAGAGCCGTGCAACACGATCGTTTTCCCGTCCGGCGACCACCGCGGTGAACTGGTTTGTACCGGCGGGAATGTCAGTTGCAGTCGGTCCGAACCATCCAGACGGCTTCGCCACAAGCCGCCACCGGGAACGGCAACATAAGTAATCCACCTGCCATCGCGGGAAACATCGGCCATCTCACCGGAAATGCCTCCCGCATAGGGTACGAACTGCATGGAGGCCTTATTCAGGTGCTGTAACTCGCCGCGTAGTTCTTCTCCGATCACATATAGTGTCTTGCCGTTGTAACTGAACACTGGCGAAACTGAGTCCATCTGCCCGGAGGTGACCTGCGTTGGAGTGGCTGGGCGTCGATCAAGGAGCCCGGACAGTCCGCGTTTTTCGCGCAAGGCCCAGATCTCCGTCTTTCCCTGGCGTGTCGATTGAAACACGCAAAAGCTTCCGTCCGGTGTCCAGGTGGCGCAGCACTCAGCCGCAGGTTGGTTCCAACCTGGGAGCAAAGCGTGAAGGTTCGTGCCGTCTGAACGGACCTCCCACAAGGAGTGAAAAGCTGTACGGGCATCCGCTACGGTCAAGCGTAATACTGTCCCCTCGGGAGACCAGCGCGGTCTCCAGCCCGTTCCGGGTAAGTGCGCCAGCAGCCTGCTGTTTGATCCGTCTTTATTAGCGCGGAAGAGGTTGTCTCCAACCACATAGGCGATTTCAGATCCATCGGGAGACCATGTCCCGTCCATGGCGCGGAGGTCGCCAACGCGGCGAGGCACGCCGGCAGGCAAAGAGATGGTCCATAGCGAACCGGGAGCCGGCGAGCCTCCCAGATCGGTGACCAACATTTCCGAGCGGTCCACCCGAAAATCAAGAAGCTGAGGTACTCCGAGGGCGGTTGCAACGGTCGCCGTCTCGCCGCCGGAATTGGAAACTTGAGCCAGCACCTGCGAATAGCCTCCTCCTTCCGTGAAGTACAACCGGCTGCCGTCGGTTGCCAGTGGCGCCGGAGGGCCACCCAGGCTTCGCCAGACGGATCCTTCCTTCACCAGACCGTCGCGAGTGAGGGGCACAAAGCCCGAAACCTCCGGCCTCGGCGCACTATGGAATAACAGATAGGCCAGGGCAGCAATCAGAGTTACAGCGCCGCCAACTATTACCGCGCGATTCAACGGAGATTTGGATGAAGTGAGCTGGGCCGGTTGGACGGCTCGTGCGATGAGCAGGAGGTCCCTGCGAAATTCCGAGGCGTTCTGATATCGAAGTCTACGGTCCTTCTGCAATGATCGCTCGATGACGCGGTCTAAGCCGGATGGCAGATTAGGGCGAATCCGGGACGCCGGATCCGGCGAACGGTTCAAGATTGAGTCGAAAGTGATTGCTGCTGTATCGCCTCCAAACGCTTGCCGGCCCGTGATCATTTCATAGAACACGGCGCCGAAGCTGAAGAGGTCGGTTCTGTTGTCCAGTTCCAGGCCGCGGGCCTGCTCCGGCGACATATACGAAACCGTTCCCATCGTCAGCCCCGGAGTCGTCAACTGGCGCTCCGTCTCCGCCTCCTCGGTGCCTGGCAGCCTGTCGGGTCGAGAGATTTTCGCCAACCCAAAGTCGAGGATCTTGGCATGGCCGCGATCTGTGACAAAGATGTTGGCCGGCTTGATGTCCCGATGAATGATGCCTTTCGCGTGCGCCGTCTCCAGGGCATCCAGAATCTCCAGGCTCAGCTCGAGTACCCTCTCAATTTCGAACGATTCCCGGCTTGGGCTCCGCTTGAGCGTCTCTCCTTCCAGATACTCCATGGCAATATAAGGTCTGCCGCGCTGGTCCTCGCCGACGTCATAAATCGTGCAGATATTCGGATGGTTCAGGGCTGAAGCTGCCTGTGCCTCACGCTGAAAGCGGCCGAGCGCCGACTCATCGCCGCCAAACTCGGGAGGGAGGAATTTTAGAGCCACAAGACGGTGCAGCCTGGCGTCCTCAGCCTTGTAGACAACGCCCATGCCGCCGCGCCCGATCTTCTCCGCGATTCGGTAATGCGACACGGTCTCACCCGCGGCTATTTCCGGCGAAATGGAACCTGCCGGGGACTGCGCGTGGATCGCGCGGGCTGCCACCGCGATCGCAGGCTCCTCAAGAAAGCCCTCACTCTTCTGCCGCGCACTGAGCAGCGACCAGACCTCCTGCTCCAGGGCATCGTCGCCTTTGCACGCCTCGTGGAGAAACGACGCCCGTTCCGCCCCGGGCAGACGGGTCGCCTCCTCCAGCAAGGCCTCGATCTGTTGCCAGCGATCACTGTCCATCCGCGGACCCTTTCGCGAGTTCGCGATACAGCCAGGCCCTGGCGTTGTTCCAGTCCCGCATGATCGTGATCGGGGAGACCTTCAGCACTTCAGCCGCCTCCTCAACGCTCAATCCGCCGAAAAAACGCAACTCCACCACCTTCGCTTTACGGGGGTCAAACTGCTGAAGCGCTTTGAGTGCGTCATCCAGCGCAATCAGGTTCGGATCTCCGGCGGCCACGGGCGAGCCGATTTCTTCCAGGGAAACGTGCGGAAATCCCGCGCCCCTCCTCTGGTTGTTCCGGCGCGCATAGTCGATCAGAATCCTGCGCATGAGCTGTGCGGAAACCGCGAAAAAGTGAGCACGGTCCTGCCATCGCATCCGGTTGTACTGCACCAGGCGCAGATAGGCTTCATTCACCAGGGCAGTGGTCTGCAAAGTGTGCTGGGAATGCTCTCTACTCATCTGGCGATGGGCAAGGCGCCGGAGTTCCTGGTACACAATTGGAGTGAGACGCTCCAGAGCGGTTTCGTCTCCCTCACGCCACGCTTGCAGAAGCGTGCTCACGTCCGAGGACCCTTCTTCTGTTCCGCTGGCCACAAACCGCCTCTGAGGAAAAATACGGTGCTCTGATAGTTTTGCCATCCCGTTTACGCCTAAACAAAATGGAGGAGCGACCGATCATTCGGCGTGAACATTATGGCAACCTTCGCGGCAAAAGCTGTACGACCTCGTTATGATGACATCTTTTTCTCGGGAATGGCGATCCTTATCCTGGGTACCGTCTTCCTGGGATTCGCGCGGAGCTACTATCTGGCGGGTGTTTTTCAGGCGCATCTACCCAACCTGCTCATCCACCTGCACGGAGCCGTTTTCTCCGCGTGGATGCTCCTGCTGGTCGCGCAGACGTCGCTCATATCCACCGGGCGTCTCGACTTGCATCGGCGCTTTGGCGTGCTTGGGGCAGCGTTGGCCGCGGCAATGGTGATCCTCGGGATTTTCGCCGGAACGGACGCGCTGGCAAGAGGCTTTGTTCCGCCTGGCTCCCCGTTCGATCCCCAGACCTTCTACGCCATTCCGTTCTTCGAAATGGCAACCTTCTGCGTCTTGATCACCTTCGCCTTGCGGGCACGCTCCGACGGTCCCGCGCACAAACGCCTGATCCTGATTGCAACCATCGGATTGCTGGCTCCGGCGATCGGCCGCTGGCCATTTCCATTTGTCAAATCGACAATCGTGCTCCTGGGGATCATCGATTTCTTCGTTCTGCTCGTGGCTGGCTTCGACCTATGGTCCCGACGGAGGATTCACCGCGCGACGGTGCTGGGTGGATTGGTTCTGCTCGCTTCGCAGATGTCGATGATCCCGATCGGGCGGACGGCTCTTTGGCATCATTTTGCCAGCCAGGCGCTAAGACTCTGGACGAGTTTCCGCTGATTCAGTTTTTCTTGGTGTTGAAATCGGGCCGAGGCGCTGCCCTTTGCGGACAACCGGCGAAGGAGGGGAAAGAGACCCATCCTGTAGCGATCAGGAATTGCGGGAGGTGCTTGATCGCTACGCGGAGCAGCGGCCAACTACAGGATCACTCCCCACAAACACTAGGACTCTATCTGGAGTGACCCGGCGCACCAGTGCTGAGGAACGGCGGAATCTCGGCCGCTGGGTCACTTCGGATAGAGACGTTTGAAGGAAGCCGCTCGCGTTTAGGGCAGACGCGGGCCATTATTGGAATTTGAATCGATATTCCGCTGGAAGTAATGAACTACAAGGCTCTAATGTGAGCATTCCAAATATGGAGCATCGCTCGTTCGTTACTCCTTCTGCGTCGTGAACGCAACCGGGTCGAAGCGAGTGCCTCGACGGGAGCAGTACGCGTAGCGTCTGCCGTGCGAGCGACTTCGTTGAAACGCGCTAACGTCCTCCGCTAGTGGGCCACGCGGCCAAAAGCTTCACCGCCCTTGAGCAAACCGTCGGTGATCCATCCGTTATGGTTTGGTTGTGCTGCCGGCACTGACGATCCACGCAGAACTGACTCCGGGCGTACACGACCTCGAACAGCCCATGGCGAGATAGCCAGACACACCTCCGAATTACTCCCGAGGTCCGGCAATCCACAGTCGCACCAGGCGGCTCGACACCCGCAGCGTGCCCGCATCGCTTGCCGAAGTGTAGCGGGTGACCGGCCAGATGCTCAACGCCCGTGTGGCGATCACGCCATCAACGATCCGCGACCCCGACAGGCTCTTGCCTTAGAAATCCAGCCGCAACCCCATTTCAATCCACCTTGCGCTATTCGTCCGATTGGCCGGAGTGTACGTGCCCGTGATCACGCCGAACGACGTGGGGCTCGTGTAGCTGAGGTTCGGAGTCGAAAAATTGTGATGGTTGAAGACGTTGAAGAAGTCCGCCGAGAAGCCCAGCCGCCTCCTCTTTTCGCCGAGCACGAAGTCCTTGCCGAAGCGCATGTCCATATTGCGCACCGGCAACCCGCGCATCGGGTTGGCACGCCCCGTGCGAGTGTCGCTGCTGAGCTGGATGTAGCGCAGGCTACCGTAAACCGCGCACGGATTAGAGAAGATGTTGAGCCCCGTCCCCGTTGCCGCCGTCGTGCCCACGCTGCCCACGCCGCTCAGCGTGCACCCGGCCGATCCCCCGTTAACGCCGCTGGACGCAATCGACCCCGTGGGAATCATCGCGCTGTTCACGCCGATCGTCGACGTGGCGCCGCCAAATACCTGCGAGCCTTCCGTCACCGTCAACGGCAATCCGCTGAACATCGTGAGGATCCCGGATGTGTACCAGCCGCCCACGATCTCATTCAACACTTTCCCGGTACGAATCGCCCTTCCACTTCCAATGGGAAGCTCGTAGATGTAATTTGCGTTGAACACGTGGTGACGGTCGTAACTCGACGGGCCGTAGTCGACCCCGGGATGGAAGCTGTTCCCGTAAAAGCCGGCGTTGTTCTGGTTCGACAGGTTATCATCGAGCGCGTGTGAGTAGGTGTAGTTCGCGCCCAAGGACAGGCCGTGGCTCAGCCGCTTCTGGATCGTTAGAATTCCGGCGTTGTAGTTCGATTGACCGATGTAGGTGCGCATGAACTCCACCTGCGATTGGTCGTTGGTCAGCGGCAGCAGCCCAACCGAACGGCGGTATCCGGCGAGGTTGATAAACAGCGTTCCCAGATTGCCCTGCGTGAAGCTGGCGCTGTTTCGTCCCACGATGAACGCCGTTGCCGACGCCGTGCCCTGCAGTTTGGCCAGGCCCGCGAACTGGTCCTCGAAAAAGGGCTGCGCCGGAATGCTGGCGGCCGCCTGTCCGGCGCGAAGCGCACCGGCCACAGCATCGAACGCCTGGGCGAACGTCTGGTTCGAGGCCGGGTCCACCATCATGTACGGCGCGGACGCCAGGTTGACCGCCTGCGGCAGTCGCCGCGAGAACCTTCCCAGGTACGCGGCCTCTACAATCAAGCCCCCGGGGAGTTCGCGCTGCAGGCTCAGGTCCACGTTGTAACTGCGCCCGACTTTGGTCTTCGGGTCCACCTGGAAGGACAGCGTTTCCGTGTAGCCCGGAGGCGGGATTACCGGCGAGGTCACGGCAGTTGGCACCGGCGTCGGCAGCGTGCCGTCCACACCCACACGGAAGCTGGCCAGCCCCGGATTGGCGGCCGTTCCCGCCGTCGGATTGCAGCCGCTTCCGCCGGCGCCGGTGGCGTTACATAAGGGCGCCTGCACGATGATGTTCTGATCGAAGCCCACGCCCAGCATCGGGATTTCCACGCTCTGCACGGTGTTCGAACGGTCGTACACCATCGCAAACCCGCCGCGCAACACCGTCTTGCCGCCAAACAGTCTCCCGTTTGGTTTCCACGCAAAGCTGGCCCGCGGAGCAATGTCGCCCCAATCGACGTTATAAACCGGCACCTTCGCCTGTCCTACCGTCGCAAAGCCCAGCGTCGGGTTGTAATTCTGACCGGCCAGCGCGCCTTGCAGCCGCGACTGCATGTACTGCTCGGCGCTCAGCAACTGGTTGTTCTCCGCGTTGATCATCACCGTCTGCAGGTTGTGCGTCTCCGTCGGCGAGGTTTGCCAGCCGTAAGAGAGCCCCAGGCTCAGGGTCAGCGATTGCGTCACGCGCCAGGAATCCTGCACGTAGAAATAGGGCGCCCACTGCGTCGTGTGATCGATGATGAAGGTGCCCAGCGGAAGCGGCTGCAGGTTCGCATCGCGCACCGCCAGCACGTTGACGTTATCCACCAGCCCCAGCGCCGACGCATAGAAACGATCCCAATTGGTGAGGTTGGCCGACGTGATGCAATTTGTCGTGACGCTGCCGCCGCAAGTCAACGGGCGGTTGGCGGTCGGGATCGAAAGATAGGCCTGGTCGCCGTCCACCGTCGCCACGATCGAGGCCAGCGAGCCCACCACTTTGTCGGCGCGCACATGCGTGTAGGGCAGCTTGTTCAACTGCATGCCGAACTGGAACGTGTGATTGCCCACGACTCTCGTCATGTCATCCTGCCACTGGAAATCGCCGTTGTAGTTGGCCTGGTAACGCGCGCGCTGCGTGTCCATGTCGATCGGCGAATCCAGAAAGGCGCTGACACCGCTGCCCACCAGCATCGCCACGGGACCGGCAGGAGTGCTGCTGCCGGGAGTGCCCAGAAGGCCCGCCGCCGCTGTCGGCGACGTCGCCTGGCTCGCGTTGTTATCGCGCACGTAGCCGAACCTTGCGACGTTCAACCACGTCGGCGTAATCTGCCAGTTCAGCGACGCATTCATGACCGTTCCGCGCTGCGGCGAGACGATGAAGGATTTCGGCTGCCCGTTCTGGATGCCGACATCTCCCGAGCCCGTGGTGATCTGCCGGAAATACGTGTAGCTGACCGCCGCCTGCACCCGGTCCGTAAAGGTGTGATTCAACCGGGCAACGCCGTAATCGCTTTGCACCGGCACGCTCAGGTTGAAGAAGTAGCCGCTGGAATTGAGACCGTCGCCCACTCCGGAAAGGTTCGGCAGCGGCATCTGCGCCCACTGCGCTTTCACCGCCGGGCTCAGTCCCAGTCCTCGCGGATCGCAAATGCCGGTGCCGCTCGCGCCGCAAACGGCCGCATTCGCCAGGTTGAACTGCTCCACGTTGCCGCTGGCATCCTTGAATTGGAGAATTCCCTGCCTCAGGGTCGCGGTCGGAACCGTGCGCGTCACCTGGGCGACGTTGGCGAATCGCCGGCCCTCGTAGTTCGCGAAGAAGAAGGTTTTGTTCTTTTTGATCGGCCCGCCAATGCGGCCGCCGAAGCGGTTGTCGCGAATCGGAGCCTTGAGCTGGCCTGCCCGGTTGTTGTCCCAGGTGTTGGAATTCAGCAGGGAGTTTTGCAGATACTCGTAGAGCGCGCCGTGAAACTCGTTGCCTCCCGTGCGCCCCACCAGCGTCACCTGCGCGCCCGAAGCGCGCACCAGTGACGAGTTCGGCGTCAGCACCGTCACGCGGAACTCCTCCACGCTATCGGCCGGAGTCGGCACCGCCGTGTTGCCCGCTACTACCTGCTGCGTGATATCCAGCCCATCGAGCGTGACCGTGTTCTGGTCGTCGATCGCGCCCGCGGCCCGCATTGTCAGGTTGGCGCCGCCCACCACCACGCCCGGCTGAATATTCATCAGCTCGGTTGCGTTGCGCTGCAAAGTCGGAAGACGCAGAATCGCGTCCGTCTGCAGGGTGTTGCCAATCTGTGCGTCCGAAGTCTGCAACTGCACGTTCGCCGTCGCGGTAACTTCCACCACCTCGGCCGCCGCGCCCACTTCCATGTTCACCGTCACGTTGACGCTCTTGTTCACTTCCACCACCAGGAGAGGGATCGAGGCAGTGCGGAAGCCCGCGGTCTTGACCGTGATCTTGTAGTTGCCGGGCGCCAGGCCGGCAAAAACGAATTGCCCCGAGTCGTTGCTCACCTGCCTGGCCACGGAGTTTGTCTCCATGTTTGTTAACTCGACTCCGGCCTTCGGCACCACCGCGCCCGAAGGATCCGCAACCACTCCGGCCACCACACCGGTAGTCGATGTTTGCCCCATCGCGCGAGGCGCCGCCAGCACAGCCGCCAACACTCCAACGGCGAACAGGATCCACACGTGTCGTTTGCGCATTAAACCCCTCCTTCAAACCGTTTGGGGTATCTGAAATGTGCGGAAGTGAAGTGGCAACAGAGCCGGACCGGACGCACTCGATGACCCCAACTAACCCCCTGCTTTGCTGCATGTGGCAAAGCTCTCAGTAAGGATCCGTCTGTTACTTTGCGATTACTCAGACGGTGTTTGGGCGATATTACATCCGGCTCAAGGCGTTGTCAATCAAAATTGCACGGGAATCCGATACAAGTTGCGCTGCACGCTCTCGCGCGTGAAGGCGTATATATCGGCAGTCGGGCCCGGCGCAACGTCGCTCGAAGGAATTACCCGCGCTCCCGGCAGCTTCAAGATCTCCTGCTCAGACGGAAACCCATGGACGAGTCTTTCGGGCACAAGCTGGCCCGGGGCCAATGGCAAGACGTAGACTTTGCCCATGCTATTCACACCCAATCTCTGCACATACAAGTGTTTCCGGTCTCCGGACCATTCGAGCCTCGTTGCGGGCGGGATTTGTGTCAGAACCGGAGCGCCGCCATCGACCCGGAAAAGCACCATGCCTCCGGTCGTATGAGCAGCTTAACGGTAGCCAGTTACGGTCTGGGGATGCGCCCGGGATGCCGACAATTGGGCAGGTCGATGGCTTTCCGCAGCCCTCCTCCGTCTTGCTGGACACGATATAGGTACGCAGAGGTCCCTTCGACGCGGCGGAAAAAGACTTCGCCGGTCGCGCCAAAGACAGGCTGTTCCCCTTCGATGTTGGGAATCTGCCGGGGCGGCGAGCCGCGGTCGAGCGGCGCGAGCCACAATCGCGTCTTGCCACCGCTATCGGGTGACGCCATAACCACCTGACGGCCGTCCGGGGAAATGTCGTAGCCTCCCAGAGAACCGTCACCAGCGACCGCAACGGCAAAGCCCGGCAGCAACGGCTCACTACGTCCGGAATCGAGTTCCGCCACCCACAATTCGCTCGAAGGCCCTTTTCGTACCTGGTAGAGCAGCCGCTTCCCATCGGGGATAAATTTGGGCGAGAAGGCATAACCTTCCAGCGAAATCTGGCGGTCGCCACGGCCGTCGTGCAGCCAGACGGAACTCTGTTTCAGTCCCACGGCCGTGATGAAGGAGCGGCCGTCGGGCGCCATGGCGAGACCTTCTTCTTCGGTCGGCCCCGAGGTAATCTGCTCCGGCTGGCCGTCGGGAAAGCGCTGACGCCAGATATGGAAGGCTCCGCCGGAGTCGGAGCTGAAGTACATCCACTCCCCATCGGGCGACCATGCGGCAAACGTGCATGCGCCGCTGGGCGGTCCGACCTGCTGCCCGGCCGAACTGCCGTCCAGCGGAGCCAGGCGGCACCGCACAATGGTTCCCCACTCGTTCATCTCCACCAACGAGCATCCGTTTGCCGTCAGGTGAGGGATAGGAGCGATGGGCCATGCCGCGCTCATGGGGCGGCACATAGAGATCCCGCGACCCGGCCCGGCTCTCATCGGCGGTCACAATCGCCATATGCAGCAACTGATCCTTGATCTCGGAAAACAGCAGCTTCGATTTGCCGATCCAACCCAGGCCCGAAGCGTTGGGAAGCCACAGACGCGGCTCTCCCCCCAGAACCGGCACCACCCAGGTGTCCCAAATCGGCCCTGCCACCGAGTACGCGATCCGCGACCCGTCCGGTGAAAAAGCCGGGCTCAACTTAGGGTGATCATCGTGCGTGAGTTGGACCGGCTCGCCGCTGGGCAGCATCTTCACGTAGACCTGCCCGGGCGTAACGAAGCTCGAAGGGCCGCGAATGAAGGTGAGCATGCGGCCGTCCGGCGAGAGCGCCGGCTGGACGGCGGAGTCCGGCAGGTTCGTGATTTGCACCCATTCGGAGCGCGCCGGGGCGGAAGCAGGCCGCTTCAGCAGCCACCAGGCGAGTCCCGCCGCGGCTACTGCCAGCGCGACAACTCCCGCCGTGATCGCGACAAAGCGTCGCGGCGGCCGCGCGATCGTGCCGGAGGCCGCGGCGGCCGCGACTTGCCCGGAGAGTTTGCCCGACTCCGATTCCTCCTTCAGCTCTTCGAGCGCGAGCTTGATATCGGCGATGCCCTGGGCGCGGCGTTCCGGATCCTTGCGCAGGCAACGGGCGATGATCTTTTCCAGCTCCACCGGCACGGCCGGTGAAATCTCGCTGGCGGACTTCGGCTCCTTGTGCAGGATCGCGGAAAGCGTTGAGATTTTGTTAGGGCCTTCGAACGCGCGCCGCCCGGTGACCATCTCGTACAGAACCGAGCCGAAGGAAAAAATGTCGGAGCGGCCATCGACCTTCCTGCCCTCGGCCTGCTCGGGCGACATGTAGGCCACGGTGCCAACGATGGCGCCTTCTTCGGTTTGAGGACTCTCCTGCGCCGCCATGGTCGCCGTAGCGCCATCCGGATCGTCTTCGATTTTTTCGGTCAGCTTGGCCAGGCCGAAGTCGAGCAATTTCACGCGGCCATCGTCGGCCACGATGATGTTGGCCGGCTTCAGATCGCGGTGCACGATTCCGGCGGCGTGGGCGCGCGCCAGGGCGTCGGCGATCTGAATTCCATACTTCAATGTATCTTTGAGACTCAGTCCGGTCTTGCCGATGCATTGGTCGAGCGTTTTGCCGGGCACGAACTCCATGGCGATGAAAGTCGATGGGACCATCAGGCAGATCTGCGGTGTCGATGTCGTAAATGTGGATGATGCCGGGGTGATTCAGGGCGGATGCCGATTTCGCCTCCTGCACAAAGCGGCGCTTGCGCTCGGGGCTGGCAATGGCATCCGCGCGCAACACCTTGATGGCGACGGCACGGTCGAGATGGGTATCGAAAGCACGATACACCACGCCCATGCCGCCCTCGCCGAGTTTGGAATCGATCCGGTAATGACCCAGCGTCTGGCCGATCATAGAGATTGGAAGTATACACCACCGACGGCACGGACTCTGCGCCCTACTGACCGCAGCTCCGCAGCGCCGCTTCGATCCCTTCATCGAACGGCCGCAGCCGTGCCGCCTCCCGCAGGTAAGGCAGCGCCTCCCCGCAGGACCCTTGGCGCATCAACACCAGCCCCCGCCCGTACAATCCGTCCACCGACCCCGGGTTGAGCCGTAGCGCCTCGCCGAAGCTGAGATCCGCCTGCCGCGCCTGCGCGGCCACATCGCCTCTCCCTTCGTCGGCCTCTCGCAGCAGCGCGTGTCCCAACATGGCGTGGGCTTTCGGTGACCGCGGATGATCGGCTACCGTACTGCTCCACAGGGAAAGTTCCGTGCGCCAGCGCCACGCCGTTCGCACAGTCGCCGCGCAAGCCACCATCAGCACCAATACCAGCGCGCCGTGCGCCCATCTACGGCCCTTGCCCGCGGCCTTCACCCAACACAATCCCGCCAGCGCCGTGATCCCCGCCGACGGCAAATAGAGCGTCCGCTCCGCCACCAGCACTCCGATCGGGACGACATTCGCAACCGGCAGCAGGCAGATCGCGAACCAGCCGGCCGCCAACGCGGCCGAGCCTTTCGGCAGCCATCCCGCCAGCCACCACACCGCCGCGACCCCGGCGCAGATCCACAGCGCTTCCGCCACCGGGACGCCGCGCAGGCTGTCGCGCAGATGACCGTAATACACCGTCTGCCCTGTCGGCCAGACGCACAGCCGGATCGCGTGGCCCACCGTCACGATCACCGCGTTCGCCCAGAGAGCAATCCCGCCCGTGCCCACTACCGTGGCTTCCCGCGCAAGCCCCACGGTGCCCAGCACCGCGATCCGCAGCGCCGCCACCGCGCCCACCACGGTCCAATACGGAAGCTCCGCCGGCCACGCCAACCACAACATCAGCAGCGGCGCCGCGATCGCCGACTCTTTGCATAACAGAGCCAGGCCCAATACCGCCGCGCCGGCCCAGTGACGCCCCGCCTGCCTCGCGAGCAGGGCGGCCGCCAGCAGCGCCGCCGCCAGCAGATCCAGTTGCCCGTACACCGGCAGCACCGCCTCCGCGTGAATCGGATGGCATGCGAAAATCAGCGCGCCCGCGGTCGCCGCGCGTCGCCCCACCAGCTGCTCGAAAACCCGCCACAGGAGCACGCAGGCTAGAAAATGCAGCGCCAGCGACACCGCGCGATAGCCGGGCCTCCAGGTCCCGAAGATGGCACGCTCGGCAAACAGGAAAGAGAGCCCGACCGGACGGTACAAGCCGCTTTCCTCGACTCCCATCCAGTAGTCCTGACGGAAAAACTCCACGGGCGAAGCTCCGCTCCCCGGATCCAGCCGCTGGAAAATCAGGAAACGGTCGTCTCCCCAGAACTCCGACCCCGCTCCGGCGAGAAACGGCGCCGTGCACAAGACAGCAATCCACAGAACCGGTGACCTGAGGAGCTTCAAATCACAACCTGCGATGCCGCCTGACCAGGCCGATCAGTATCCCCAGGAGCCCCGCGCCCATCAGCACCGCGCCGCTCGGCTCCGGTGAATTGTCGAACCGGAAATCATCCAGGTATGGACTGAACCCGCCGCCCGCCGAGCTGATCGTGATACTTACCGCCTGGAACTCGCCCGCCGATTGCAGTCCGAAAAACGTCGGGCCCGTCCCCACGCTGAACCCGGTCGTGTAGCTCTCCAGCGGCGACGTGAAATCCGCATTCGCGAAGAAGTCCACCCGCGTCACCGTCCACGGCGTGGGATTCGTGATCGTCGCCACGGTTGGATTCCCCAGGAATCCGAACCGCCGTTCCGGTCCCGCAAACGAAACGTCGAGCAATCCGTTCGGGGGATTCTGCGCAGAGTAAGCCACGTCCAAAATGCCCAGGTACAAAAACAGAATGCCTCCCGGCACTCCCGCCTGGAACGTGGCCCCCGCCTCGGTGTAAGCATTCGGCGCCACAAAGTTCAAGGTCGGTGTATTGAACATGGCGACCGACGGCTGCACGAATGACGACGCTGGAATCAACGTCGCCGCGGAAACCCCGCTGACAGCGAAACCCAGTCCGAGGAAAGCCGCCCTGCAGATCGAGATAGGTTTCATACGTTTCAGGCTATAGCATCCGATATACCCATTCGCGGGGAAAGCGTTATTTTGTTCCCCGCCACTCGCCACGTTCCTTTCCTCACGCACGCGCTTCGCAAAAGTTCCCTACGTAACAAACGCCCATCCCGCCGCGTCTTGGCTATGTGGCGAAGTTCCTCGCTCTCTTGATCCTTGGCGCCGTACCTCTTGCCGCGCAAAGCGTGGAAGGCGTCGTAACCAACGTCATGAACGCGGCCGGCATCCCCGGCGTCAAAGTCGCCCTCTCCCAGGGCGACAAGACGCCCTACTCCGCCGTCACGGATTCCGATGGCCGGTTCGGCTTCCAGGACGTCCCGGATGGCGATTACTCCATCCGCTACTCCGCGACCCGCTATTTCTCCCCCGCTCGTCCCGGTGAGACCCCGCTGGTCCGGATCCGCGGCGGCGGGCTACCGGTACGCATCGAACGCCGCATGATTCCCCTCAGTCGCATCGCAGGGCGCGTTATCGATAGCAGCGGCGACCCGGTCCCCAAAGCCCGCGTGGAACTGACCACCGCCTCCGCCTTCTGGCAAACCGAGACCGACGCCAAAGGCATTTTCGAAATGCCCTCCGTAATCCCCGCCGCGCTCTCCTACACGCTCAGCGCGGCCCCGCCGCTCGAAGGGAAACCACCCGCGCCCGACCCCGATACCCACCAGCCCCGCGCCTGGCTGCGAACCTTCTACCCGAACGTCGCGTTTCAAGACCAGGCTATCCCGATCACCGTGCGTGCCGGCGAAGATCTTCTCGGCCTCGAACTCAAGCTCCTCGCTGCGCCCGTACACACCGTCCGCGGCGTGGTCCTCAACCCCGCCGGCGACCCGATAGCGAAAGTGCCGCTCGACTTGTGGGAACCCGGTCCGCGCCGCGATGCGTTCGCGTTCGCAGAATCGAACACCGATGGGCTCTTCGAATTCACCGCCGTACCCGATGGCGATTGGCGACTCTCCGCCGAGTCCGACGGTGCAATTGCCGAACAGTGGATCACGGTCAAAGACCGCGACCGCAGCGCACTCAAACTGCGCCTCGCTCCGCCCTTCGAGGTCAACGGCCGAGTCATCCTCGAAAGCCGGCAGGGCATGCCGGCACCGATGCCGCCCCAAGTGACCCTGATCAAACAGCACAACGGCGAGATCCTGCGCCAGGGGCAAAGTATCGTCGAGGCCAAGACCGCACCCGACGGACGATTCCGCTTCGAACTCTATGCCGGCTCCTACCGCGTGATTCCCGGTCCTCCGCCCCCGCTCTTCTACCTCGATTCCATCCGGGCCGGTGACAGGCCGGTGCTTGAGGAACTCGAACTCTCCGCCGGTTTACCCGACCTGACCATCGTCTATAAGTCCGACGGCGGCGCCGTGCGCGGCGCTGTCGAAAAGTGCGGAACCGGCCAGGTCTGGCTGATCCCGCAGCAAAGCCCGCGACTGCGCAACTACTTCGCTGCCTGCGACGCCGCCGGCCGCTTCGAGTTCAACGCCGTCCGCCCCGGCGATTATTACGCGCTCGCCGTCCCCGGCTATGAACTCTGGCCCGGAAACATCGACGCCGCAATCCTACAGCGCGCCGCCAGGCTCACCGTCCGCCCCGCCGAAAGCACTCGCGCCGATCTCACGCTCTCCACACTCCGCTAGAATAAGCCTTCCCATGCACTTCTTCGCGCCGGCCCAACTGGTCGGCTACCTCGCGCTCGCTCTCGGCATCACCGCTTTCCTTCAAAAGCACGACGACCGTCTCAAGTTCTTCAACGCCACGCAGGGCCTGGTTTACGCACTCCACTTCGTACTCCTGGGCAATCTCCCCGCATGCTCCAGTGCGCTGCTCTCCTCGGTGCGATCCTTCCTTGCCCTGCGCTATCGCTCCCCGCTGCTCGGCGCCGTCATCGTCGCCGCCAACCTCGCCCTCGGCGCCGTCTTCGCGGGCAGCAAGACCGGCTGGCTGCCCGTCATCGCCTCCACCATTGCCACCATCGCGATTTTCACCATGCGCGGCATTCCCTTCCGCTGCGTGCTGCTCGCCAGCACCCTCCTCTGGCTCGCCAACAACGTCCTCACCGGCTCCATCGGCGGCACCATCCTCGAACTCGCCAACGCCGTGATCAACATCTCCACGATGCTCCGCCTCCGCACCACTCTTAGTTTGCAGACGGCTTCTCGATGTGGTCGATGACGAGCGAAGAGCGGGACGAGGGCGTCCCGCGCAGACCAGGGGGTCTGCCCCACAAATCTTGCAGCATGCATGCTCTGCAGGGAAATTCCGGCATTACGCCGGCACTGTGAAGAAGAATGTCGAGCCTTTCCCGACCTCCGACTCCACCCAGATCCGCCCCCCGTAGCGCTCCACGATCCGCTGGCAGATCGCCAGTCCAATCCCGGTGCCCGAGTATTCCTGGGCCGTGTGCAACCGCTTAAACAGCCCGAAGATCCGCTCCCGGTACTGTGCATCAATTCCGATCCCGTTGTCGCTCACCGAGAAGATCCACTCCGCCCCGCGCCGCTTCGCCTCAATCGCGACCCTTGGCGTCCGCTGGCTGCGATACTTCAGCGCATTCCCGATCAGGTTCTGCAGTAGCTGCTGCAAATGCACCTGGTGCATCGCCACCCGCGGCAAGTGCCCGTGCGTGATCTCCGCCCCGCTCTCTTCGATCCCGTTTGCCAGGTTCGCCAGCGCATCCGCCATCGCCTGGATCGCGTCCGATTCCTCGAGCGATTCCACCTTTCGCACTTGCGTGTACTCCAGCAAATCGCGGATCAGGATCTCCATCCGCGACGCGCCCCCCTTCAAGTACTCCAAGATTTCCAGCGCTTCGGGCCCCAGTTGGGAACCGTATCGCCTGGCCAGCAGTTCGCTGTAGATCATCACGTTTCGCAACGGCTCCTGCAGGTCATGGCTCGCCGAATATCCAAACTGCTCCAAGTCCGCATTGGCCCTCACCAGTTCCTGGTTGGCGCGAGCCAATGCCGCTTCCGCCTCTTTGCGCTCCGTGATGTCGCTGGTCAGCCCCAGCATCAGGCCAGGCATGCCGTACGCGTCCGGCGCCGTTTTACCGGAGATCCAGATCCAGCGGATGGCTCCATCACCCGCCCTGCGAATCCTGCACTCGCAATTCCACGCTCCGCCCACCTCCAGGCTTTCCCGAAACAACCGGTCGACGCCGTCGCGGTCCTCCGCAAGCACATGTTCCAGAAACCGTTCGTACGTCCAATCCCGCAGCGGCGTCTCATAGCCGAAGATCGCATCGTGCAGCCCCGAACGCTGCCACCGCCGCGTGCCCGGGTCCAATTCCCAGCTACCGAAATGCGCCGCGTCCAGGGTGAAACGAAGCCGCCACTCGCTCAAACGCAGCGCCTCCGCCGCGCGCTTCTGCTCGTCGATATCGGTGGAGGTGCCCAGCCACTTCACAATTTCGCCGTTCGCATTCCGCACCGGGATGCTGCGGACGAGGTGCCACCGCAGGCTTCCGTCGGCTACCCTCGGGAAGCGGCACTCGAAACTGGAAGGCTCGCCCGTACGCGCCGCCTTCACCCACGCGGCATCCATCACCGCCAGATCCTCCGCAGGCATGTGCCGGCGGAACGACCCCGCATTGGTGGCCGCAAGGTCGCAGCCCGTCAGTTCCGTCCACCGCGCATTCACGTAATCCAAAACCCCGAGCGGGTTCGTGCTCCACACCACCTGCGGCATGCTTTCCGCCACCTGGCGGAACCGCTCTTCGCTCTGCCGCAAGGCCTCCTCGGCCTGCCTGCGGTCCGTGATGTCCGTATGGACACCCACCCATTCGCGAATCGCTCCCCGCTCGTCCAGTAAGGGCACGGCGCGGATCGCAAACAGCCTCCACACGCCATCGTGCCGCCGCACGCGATGCTCAAAGGCAAAATCGCTACGCTGCGCCACCGCCCGATTCCACGCATCCACGGTCGGCTGCCGGTCCTCGGGATGGACCGCGCCCGACCACCCGTACCCCTGGTATTCCCCGTACGTTTGCCCTGTGAAGCCGCCCCAACCCGGCTGCTCGCCCTCCATCTCGCCCTTTGCGTTGTTGGTCCAGATCAAATCGCTGAGCGCCCCCGCCGCCGCCTGGAATCGCTCGCGGCTCTGGCGCACCTCCTCCTCCGCTCGTTTGCGCGCCGTGATGTCGATCATGATCCCGACGACGCGCGCCATCTCCCCCGCCGCATCCCGGTGCAGCAGGGCATGGTCGGCCACCCATCTCCATTCGCCGCTGCGATGGCGGATGCGATATTCGCTCACCAACATCGTCTGCTCCGCGCCGATCGTTTCCAACGCGGCCCGCAGCCGGGCCGCGTCATCGGGATGAACCTGCTCCCACCACCAAGCGGCTGTGGCCGGAGTCTCCTCATCGCGCCAGCCGGTAATCTCTTCGAGGCCGCGCTCGCGTACGACACGTCCTGTCTTTAGATCCCAGTCGTACACGTGCGCGCGCGTCGCGGTCAGAGCCAGGGTCAGGCGCCGATTCGTTTCCTCGATCCGTTTGCGCGCTTCCACCAGGTCCGTGACCTTTACGGCATGCACGAAAATGCCGTCGATCGCCCCGCTGTCGTCCCTTGTGGGGTGGTATACGAAATTGACGTATTCGTCCCGCCATACCCCGTCGCCGCGCACATCGAGGCGTAACAGCGATTCGCTGCCCACGTGCGGAATGCCGGTCCGGTACACTCCGTCGAGCAAGTCGATATATCCCTGCGCCACGACTTCCGGAAACACTTCACGAACTGTTTTGCCCAGCAGCTGATCCGCCCGCCGGCCCGAGAGCCGCTGATATTCGGCATTGCAATCCTCCATGACGTGGTCCGGCCCCTGCAGGATCGCCACCGCCGCCGGCAGATGCGCGAATATTTCGCGCCATCTGCGGCGTTCCTCTTCGCGCAGCGCATCCTGCTCGCGCAGCGCACGCTCCACCAGTTTGCGCTCCGTAATGTTGCGCCCCTCGGGTACAATCAGGACCACTTCGCCCTGATTGTTGCGCACGGGATGGAAGGAGATGTCGAAATCCTGCCACTCCCCGGATGGCCGCCGCACCGTTGCCTCGTAACGGATGAATTCCCCTGCCGCCGCCCGCGCGACCGATTCCCGCACCAGCTCCGGCGCTCCCGGCGTCCCCGTGAACCAGGGCGTATTCCAGAACTTGCGGCCGACCACGTCCTCGCGCTGGTTTTGCGCAAACTCCAGGCTCGCCCGGTTGGCTTCGAGCAGCGTGCCATCGGTCGCCAGCAGGCCTATATATTCGTAGGTCCCGTCGTAAATCGCGCGCAGCCGCTGCTGGCTTTCGCGCAGTTGCGACTCGGCTAATTTGCGCTCCGTTACGTCCTGGAAGTAGATGCTCAGGCCGCCTTCGCGCGTGGGGTAGCCCTTGATCGAGAACCAGCGCTCCCATTGCGCGTGGAAATATTCGAATTCGACTGCCACCTGCTCGTTTACCGCCCGGCGGTATTGGCGTTCCAGTTCGGTCCCCACCGTTTCCGGGAAGATTTCCCAATGGCTCTTCCCCAGCAGTTCATCGCGACGCATCGCCACGAGCCGCTCCGCCTGCGGGTTGACGTAGACGAAGCACCAGTCGCGGTCAAACGTCGCGAACGCATCGGTGATGCTTTCAAGGATCACCACGACTGCGTCTCGCGATGCCTCCGCTTCCTTGCGGGCCCGCACCGTCTCCATGTGGACGCCGACCCGCGCCAACAGTTCCCGACTGGTAAAGGGCTTTGCCAGGTAATCGCTCGCCCCCGCGTCCAACCCCTCGACGCTGGCTTCCTCCCCGGCGCGCGCCGAAACCAGAATTACCGGAATCGCCGCCGTCTTCGGGTTTCCGCGGAGGGCTTGCAAAAGCCCGAAACCGTCCAACCCCGGCATCATCACGTCGCTCAACACCACGTCGGGCGGATTCGCCAGCACGCTCGCCAGTGCCTCCTCCCCGTTGGCCGCGGTGGCAACCGCGTAGCGCTCTGCCAACAGCCTGGCGACATACTCCCGCATGTCCGCGTTATCGTCGACCACGAGCACGCTGCCGCCGGAGCCCGCGGATTGCCGCGTTACCGAGTTCGCCGCCTCCTCCACATAGGCCGCGGCAGGCACTCGCGACCCGCCGGCGGCAGCGGGCACCGGGCGCTGCTCCGCCGTTCCCATCGGTATCGATACCGTGAACCGGCTCCCCTGCCCTTGCCGGCTCCACGCCTCCACGGTTCCCTCGTGCAGTTTGACCAGTTCCGCCGTCAGCGCAAGGCCGATGCCGCTGCCTTCCTGCGATCTTCCCCGCGCTCCCGCAACCCGGTGGAATCGCTCGAACAGGTGGGGCAGTTCGTGCTCCGGGATGCCAATCCCGGTATCCTCAACGGAGAGCGTCGCGCGGCCGACCTCCGCCTCCAGCCGCACCACGATCCGTCCTTCGAACGTGTGCCTGAAAGCGTTGGAGAGCAGGTTGAGCACTACCTTTTCCCACATCTCCCGGTCGACGTAGACCGGCTCCGGCAGCGCCGCGCATTCCACCCTCAGCTCGAGCCCCGCCTTCTCCACGGCCGAACGGAAGGTCGAGGCCAGCTCCGCGGTCAGCTTCGCCAAATCGGTGGCTTCGTATCGCGGCTCCATCCGCCCGGCTTCGATCCGTGAAAAATCGAGCAGGGTGTTGACCAGCTTCTGCAGGCGCAGGCCGTTGCGGTGCGTCATTGCCGTCAGTTCCCGCGCCGCCTCGGGCAGCTCGCCGCGCATCGCGAGCATTTCTTCCAGCGGTCCCAGCATGAGCGTCAGCGGCGTACGGAATTCATGACTCACGTTGGAGAAGAAGGCCGTCTTGGCGCGGTCGATTTCGGCCAGCGCCTCGGCGCGTCTGCGCTCCTGTTCGTGCGCCTCGGCATTGGCGAGCGCCTGCGCGATGTGGCTGGTCACCAGGTCGTAGAAGGCGCGATACTCGGCGTCCAGCGCGCGCCCCCCACTGACGCCTGCGACCAGCACTCCGTACGGACGTTCGCTGCCCGCCCGCGAGATCGGCAATACCAACGCGGCGCGCGGCGGCTCCGGCCAGGACCATACGCGGCCGGCGGCAGCGTCAAACTCCACCCGTTTCGCTATCCCCGTTTGCATCACTTCGGCGACCGGCCATGCTCCGCCCGCGTCCGGCCCCGCGGTCCCCGCCGGCGTCGCCTCCACGCCATCCGGCGCCAGGTACAACCTCGCAAACGGGACGTCCAAAGCGGCGTCACTCAGCGTGTCTACACCGATCCGGCACGCCATCTCCGCCGTTCGCGCCTCAGCCGCCCGCCCCGCCAGACGGTGCACCACCCGCATGCGCCGCTCGCCGATCACGCGCTCGGTGGTCTCCAGTACGGCGTTGAAGACCCCTTCCACCCGCCCGCTCTCGCCGCGTACCGGACTGAACGTGTAGTCGAAATAGCATTCCTCCACGTACCCGTGCCGGCGCATCGCCAGCAGCTGGTCGCGGGAACGAGTCGCCTCCCCGGTGGTCATCACCTGCTCGAAAAGCGGTCCGATGGTGTCCCAGATCTCCGGCCAGACTTCGCGCGCCGGACGACCCAGCGCCCACGGGTGCTTGGCCCCGGCGATGGGCCTCCAGGCGTCGTTATAGATCAACACGAGCTCGGGTCCCCAGTAGATCGCGATCGGGAAACTGGACCCCAGGCAGATGCTGACCGCCGACCGCAGGATTCCCGGCCAGTTTGCGGCAGGGCCCAGCGGCGTCTGCTCCCAATCCTTCTCTCGAACCAGCTCACCCATTGAAATGGTCATGAATTCAGGTCATTCGATCATACAGCCAAAGGCGGGGTTGACATCCAGGCTCAAAAAACCTCTTCAAACGGGACAAGCTTGTCCCGCCTGGCGCCAATAAGTCGTTTATCATCAGTAAAGCATTATCGAAAACCGGACCGCATGGCCCGTTTGGCCGCGCCGGGGCATATAATCTACACATGCCTGAAAACGATGTCCCCCGCCGGACATTCCTGCGCACCGTGAGCGCCGCCACCGCGCTCTCCTATTCCCGCGTCTACGGCGCCAACGAGCGCATACAGCTCGGACTTATCGGCTGCGGCGAACGCGGCCGCTACGACATGGGCAATTTCGTCAAGAGCGGCAAGGTCGACGTGGTCGCGCTTTGCGACATCTACGGCAACAACCTCGACACCGCCAAGAACACCGCGCCCAACGCGAAGACCTTCGCCGATCACCGCAAGCTCCTCGAGACCAAAGAGGTCGACGTCGCCCTGATCGGCGTTCCCGACCACTGGCATGCCTCGTGCGCCATCGACGCCCTCAACGCCGGCAAAGACGTCTACGTCGAAAAGCCGTTGACCCTCAAGATCGAGGAGGGCCCCGAGATCGTCAAGGCCGCGCGCGTCAACAACCGCGTCTGCCAGGTCGGCATGCAGCAGCGTTCGGGCAAGCACTACATCGAGGCCAAACAGCTCTACGTGGATTCCGGCAAGCTCGGCAAAGTCACGCTCGCCCGCACCTGGTGGCACGGCAACGGCTATCACCTTCGTAAAGCTCCGGCGTCATTGAAAGATCAGCCTTCGAACCTCAACTGGTCGCGTTTCCTCGGTCCGCTCAAGTGGCGCGACTGGGATCCCCAGCAGTATTGGAACTGGCGCGCCTACCTCGATTTCGGCGGCGGCCAGGTCACGGACCTCTTCACCCACTGGATCGACGTGGTCCACATGTTCCTCGGCCAGGACATCCCGATTGCCGCGTCGGCTATCGGCGGCGTCTTCAACTATAAGGATGGACGCACCGCACCCGATACCATCAACGTCCTCCTCGAATATCCGAAGGACCTCACGGCGACATTCGAAGCCACGCTGGTCCCTGGAGTCACCGGCGCGGGCATCGAATTCTGCGGCACGCTCGGCCGGCTTTATATAGATCGCGGTCATTACACTTACACTCCGCTGGGCCGGAACGCGACGCCGATCGACGTGAAGGCGTCCAGCAATATCGACCAGGATCACGTCGAGAATTTCCTGGAGTGCGTGAAGTCGCGGAACAAACCGAATGGCGACGTCCTGATCGGCCATCGCTCGGCCCAAGCCAGCCACCTGGGCAATATCTCTTACATGCAGAAGCGGCGCATCGATTTCGACCCGGTGCGCGAAGAGATTCTCCCGTTTTAGCCGGGGCCATAGCCCCTGTTATACTAGAGTTTCTGTAGCGTCAACAACACATAGAGGAGTTTCATGATTTCAGCAACACAACTGCGTCCGGGAATGGTGATCAAGTACAACAACGAACTGTACACCGTCTTTAGCGTCAACCACCGGACCCCAGGGAACCTGCGCGGCTTCGTGCAGGCCAGGATGCGCAGCCTCCGAACCGGCAGCATGACGGAAAACCGTTTCTCGTCCGAAGACAAGGTCGAGAAGGCGATCATGGAACAGCATGAAATGGAGTACCTGTACGACGACGGCGAGTACTACTACTTCATGAACATCGAAACTTACGAGCAGATGCACCTTATGAAAGACCTGCTCGGTGACGCGACGAATTACCTGATTCCTAATTTGAAGCTGTCCGTGGAATTCTACGAAGGCAAACCGATCAGCGTGGAACTTCCGCCGACCGTGGATATGACCGTGGTCGAAACCGAGCCTGGCTTAAAGGGCGCCACCGTCTCCAATGTGACCAAGCCGGCCAAGATGGAAACCGGCCTGGTGGTTCAGGTTCCGCCGTTCATTACAGAGGGCGAAAAAATCCGGGTTAACACCGCCGAAGGCACCTACCAGGAACGCGCGTAGGCTAACTCTCTACCTGATTGGCAATTTAGCATGTGGGACTCGGCGTATTGGGTCAGCAGGGTGGTAAGTGGCTGATAACGTGGGGAAGATATATTTTGTGTTGGCGTGAATTGCAGATTGCAATAGGCCAGATCAGCCCGCTATTTCTGAAAAGCAATATGGGCCACGGATGAACACGGATTAACGCGGATAAGAAAAAAGCAAAGCAATCCCTTACGGCCGCGGCTCGTTGTCATGCTGAATCGCCTTGGCGAGCGCAGCTTCTTCCTCGGGGAAGACGGTGCGGAGGTCCAGGATCAGGAGGCCTTCTTCGATGCGCGCGACCACCGAGGGGTCGCCGGCGCGCAGGCGGCGTTCGGCCGCTACTACATCCGCGCATTGCAACGCGATCAGCCATGTCGGTATCGATTGCTCGGGGGTGGCGCCGCCGCCGATGACGCTTTCTCCGGCGATCAGGTCCGCCCGGACACCGGCGAGGCGCGATAGGAATGCTGTCGCGCGCTCGCGGATCTCATCCGCCGATTGCCGAAGCATGGCGAGTGCCGGTACGCACTCCCAGCGCTCCAGCAGGACGGAGCGGAGCGTGTGCTCGAGCGCTTGTGTGATCAACTTGTCCACGCGTAGGGCACGGAATAGGGGATTGCGCCGCAAGCGCGCGACCAGTTCCGCCTTGCCGGCTAAGATGCCAGCTTGGGGGCCGCCGAGCAATTTGTCGCCGCTGAACGAGACCAGGTCGGCGCCGGCCGCGAGGCTCTCCGCCACCAGCGGTTCGTCGATTCCGAAGGCGCGCAGGTCGACGATGCAGCCGCTGCCCAGATCCTCGTACACGGGAATTCCACGCTCGCGGCCCAGCGCCGCCAGTTCGCGCAGTTCGGGCCGCGCGGTGAATCCGGTGATGCGGAAATTGCTCGGATGGACGCGCAGGATGACGCGCGTGCGGTCGTTGATGGCGGCGCGGTAATCGTCGAGGTGAGTGCGATTGGTGGTGCCCACTTCATGCAGCGCGGCGCCGGAGCGCTTCATGATATCGGGGATGCGGAAGCCGTCGCCGATCTCGATCAGCTCGCCGCGCGATACGATGGCCTCCCCGCCCGCCGCCAGTTCGTTGAGCGCCAGAAACAGCGCGGCCGCGTTGTTGTTGACCACGATCGCAGGCGCGCCGGTGAGCCGCTCCAGCAGTTGCGACGTGTGTACATCGCGCTTCCCGCGCCTCCCCGCCGCGACATCGTATTCCAGGTTCGAATAGCCCGGCAAGGCCGGAATCGCGCCCAACGGAGCGCGGCCCAGGTTTGTGTGCAGCACCACCCCGGTCGCGTTGATTACGTGGCGCAGCGAAGGCCGCTCCAGCGCCGCGAGAGCACGCATTACCCGCGCCTCCACCGGCGCGCCCTCCGCTCTTCCCGCGACAATTTCGGTGCGCACGTGCTGCAGCGCGCGGCGGACTTCTTCCAGCACGAGCGCCCGCGGATAGCGTGCGAGCGCGTCCGAAAGGCGGTCGAGCACGTCGTTGACCGCAGGAATCTCGCGTAATTGCCGGGCCTCGCTCACGAATTTGATGGTACGCGCTTGTGTCGGCGGGGTGCAACAGACTAAAATAGAAAGTTCGGGGCGTGGCTCAGCCTGGTAGAGCGCCTGGTTCGGGACCAGGAGGCCGGTGGTTCGAATCCACTCGCCCCGACCAAGTATCTATTTCGGAATTGAATTACAGCGGTTGAAGGCGACGAGCTTTCAACCGCTTTTTCGTTGCTATGCCCGATTTTATGCCCACCCTGAGCATTTCGCGCGCGTTTCGACGCCATCCATGCGGGTAGTCTACGATAATGCCGTCTACCGACCGGAACTGCCACTTCTCAGGAACGACTATCCGTCCATGTGGAACACTTCCGAGTTAGCCGGCGAACCTGACGGGACCGCGAAGACCAAATAGGTGTTCCGCGTCCGTGGCCAGGTCAGAAGTGGGTGTGGTGGCTTCTTCCGCTGCCGCGGCGATGAGATCAAGCGCCGCTCCACAGTGGCTCGGAATGCACTGTGCTATCTTCGGGGCAAGTATGCGTTCCCTTCTCGCACTGGTGAGTTGCGTGGCCCTCTTCGCCGGTGATTTCACACGTCTCCGTCAGCTTGAGGAGACTAATCACATGTTCGAACTACGCGCCGAGCTAGACCGGCCCGGAGACAACCTCGGCGACGTTTTGTTGTACCGTGCGATCATCAGTAGCCGATTTGGCTCCGAGCACGAGGCCATCGACCTGTTCAGCAAGTTTCTGGCCGCTGAGCCGGCTCCCGACATGGAGCGGAAAGCCCGGTATGAACTGTCATGGGCACTGACGCGCCTCGGGGAGTACGGTCAGGCCGCGAAAGAGATTGGCGCGGCTCTGCGTCTCAGCGGGGAGACTGAAACCAGCCGCGCAGACCACGAGAATGTCCGGCGGCAGCTAGAAAGCCTCAACGCCGTCGCGAAGCAGACGGTCGAGTTTCGCCCGCCCGCCCCGGTCCAGGCCCATCGCAACCCGCTCGGGTTGTGGGAGGTCCCCGTGGAAGTGAACTCGGAGCGCGGCGAATGGATCTTCGACACGGGCGCGAACTACTCCGCGGTGACCGAGTCCGAGGCCCGCCGACTGGGACTTGCAATTCGCGAGGGTACTTCGTACACCAGCGATTTCGTCGGGACCGACCATCCGTCACGCCTCGCCGTCGCCGCCGAACTGCGCTTCGGTTCGGCGCGGCTTCGCAATGTCGTATTCCTCGTGCTGCCCGACCAGATGCTCGTTGTTGCGCCATTGAAGTATCAGATGCGCGGGATACTCGGTCTCCCTGTCATGCGGGCGCTGGAGTGTGTGGAAGTCTCGGCGGAAGGCACCATCACGTTTGGAAAGGCGACGCCAGGGGCGCGAGCCCCGGCCAATTTCTTCTTTGACCGGCTCAATGCGGTCGTGCAAGTCGGCCATTCCAGCCATAACGTGCAGATGATGCTGGATACGGGCGCGGCGGGAACCGTTCTCTATCCATCGATGCTGGATGCGTTCGCTCGCTGGGAGCGCGACCAGTTAAAGGGCGCCAACCAACGACCGGCCGGCGCCTCCGAGGAACGCGAGGCCGACCTAGTGCCATCCTTCCAACTCGAAGCTGCCGGCCGTACGGTCTATTTGGACCGTATCGCCCTGTTCAAGAAGGCGCCCTCGGGGAGCAGCGGCCGCGATGGCGTGCTCGGAATCGACGCGCTCAAAGGAGGCTTCCGTATCGATTTCCGCTCCATGCGTTTCACGCTGGACTGAACCGAAAAAGCAAGGCTGATGTGTCGCGTGCGCGCGTCAAATGCAACACGCTTCGGGAGTACAAGCGTGTTGTCGGCGTCGCACACGCGCCCGCGATTCCCAGGAGCGCCCCTCGGAAGTTGGGCGGCCAAGCTTCGAATTGACGGGAAACGCCTACGCTGATCTTTGGCATCCGTCGAATGGGGATGGCCCGCTACTTCCTCGAAAGTGGGGTTCGCGTCCATTAGCGGAATTTATTGGGACAGCGAACGCCATTTATGGACGACAACGCCGTTTTTCTACCGTCATCGGAATCAAGCCTGTCCCTGTGCGGAGTGCCAGACCGAATTGGCATTCCACAACGCTGTTGCTATGGTGGAGTCGTATGCTCGTTCTTCGGCGCGTGCGGCTCGGTCCTCAGCACCACGCAGGTTTGACGAAGCACACTATTGTGGATTCCGAAGGCACTCGGGCGTTTCCTCCATTCGTCGAGTTGGTAATCGCTGCCGATCCAGATGAGACGAGTTGCTATTTGTTCCATGTCTGCGCCGACGGGCAGGTCGCGGATACATGGCATCAGAGCTTAGAGGAAGCGGTCGGTCAGGCGGATTGGGAGTTTGGTGTGCAACCGGAGGAATGGACTGTGCCGGAGGGATCGGAAACGTTCTGATCGCGCAAGGTCGTTTACGGTAACGCCGTTTCGCGACAACTTGGAAGTGATTGGTGGAAAGAAGTAGCTGGCGGCGCTACAATTTCACTGTGAATCTCGGCACGCGCCGCGGGATAGCGTTCGTCGTCAGCGTCATCGCCGTCGGTCTTGCCGTCTCCTTCATGTACCAGAAGTGGAAAAACCGGCCCGTACCCTTCGTGGATGTTTACGACGGATTCGAAACGCCTCGCCTATCTGAGCTCTGGGCCACCGACCGCCTGGCGCACGGAGCCGTCACCATGCAGTCCGACGTAGTCCTAAGAGGCCATCGCGCCGCGAGAATCGTCCTCCACGATGGCGACGTCTTCGAGCGCGGTATCAATGGCAGCAAGGATACGGAGCGCGACGAGTTGGCTGAAACCCAGCCCCTCTACTCCCTGGAGAACGTGACCTATGAGTACTCCTTCAGCCAGTTCCTTCCGCAGGATTTCCCCATCGTCCCCACACGTCTCGTGATCGCACAGTGGAAACAATACTGCAACGGTCAGCCCGCCTGCGGCGACGACAGCCCCGTCGTCGCACTGCGCTACGCCTCGGGCTCACTCCGGATTACCCAGAACATCAGCCGCCATGGCCGTGCGCTCTATGAATCCGCCACCGACCTCCGCGGCCACTGGACATCCTATCGCTTCCAACTCCGCTTCACTCCCACAGAAGGCGGCCTCATCCGGGCCTGGATCGACAATTCCCAGGTGGTCGATTTTCGCGGCCCCACGGCCTACCCCGAGAACTCAACCACCGGCTACCGCAGCCCCAGCCTTTTTTACTTCAAGATGGGTCTGTACCGTGACCTGATGGCCGAACCCATGACCATCTACATCGACGAGTACAGGAAGAAGGAACTCCGCTGAGCCCTGCGGGCATGGTGAGCATGTCCAACATCTGATGTAGGATTTGAGCACGGTGGATGGAAGGGCGCCCCCGAGCGGACGTTAGGTGGGGTTACCGTCCGTTGTGAGGCCCGCCGACGGAGACCGGGGGGTCAGTTTTCCGAAATCGCCGTTTCACAACCGTTATCATAGAGAATGGCGTTGACCAGCCGGAATGCCTTCGATAACGCATTCCCACCGCGTTCAGCGTGTCAAGATGGAAAGTATGCACCGCCTTGCCGTCGCGATGTTTCTCTTGCTTCTTGCCGCATCGGCGCTGCTCTGTGCCGCCGAACCCGCCTTTGAAGTAGCATCGGTCAAGCTGTCCGAACCCTTCACGATGGAGAGAATTGGATCCCCTCAGCAGGACCGAGTAGTGAGCATCTCCCCTGTTCGAGCCACCTTCCGCAACTGCACCTTACTAGGTCTGGTCGCCCGCGCCTGGCGCGTGAAGGAATACCAGGTGTCAGGGCCCGAATGGATGAGGGATCAAAGATTCGACATTTTCGCCAAACTGCCTCAGGGCGCCTCCACCGATGCGGTGCCAGAGATGCTCCAGACCCTTCTTGGCGAGCGCCTCAAACTCCGTCTGCACCTGGACAGAAAGGTACTTCCGGTCTACGCTCTCGTCATTGGACAGGGCGGCCCAAAACTTGGTCCGAAGCCGGCGGACTACAATCCCTGGTCTGACAAGGGCGCCGTTCCGAGAACGATGGACCAGTTCGCCGCTGACCTGTCCGTCGGGGTAGATCGCCCGGTCATAGACCAGACGCACCTGGAGGGCGAATACTTGGTGCCTGTGATGGAGATTCTAAAAGCCGGTGCGCTCCAGGACATGGCCCGGATTTTTGAAGCCAGGGGGCTCACTATACCTCCGCACGACGAAGGGCCCGACATGTTCGCCTTCGTCCAACGTTGGGGCTTCAAACTAGACGCGCGCAGACTCCCCATGACCATGCTGTTCATCGACCATGTCGAGCGTATCCCGACTGAGAACTGAAGACCGCCGCCGGGTAGCGTCGCGTTAGCCAGAATGGGATGGATTAGTCCGAATGAATGGGGCGTTCACACAATTGGATGAACCTCCACACACTTGATACCTTGCTCGGCTCGGAACTGGAAGAATCACAGCGAACGAGTCCCAGCGCCGGTAAGCGCGGCGTGCCATTTCAACGACTCGCCGAAGAAACAGACATGGTTGGCACGTGGGGCGACCCGTACCCTGAGGGTCGCGGTAACTGCTTTGGAGAGCGGAAAGTCCTAGGGCTGTATCGGAAACGCTCCGGCGCAATGAACTTCGGGAAGGCGCGAGCTCCGAACGCCGGAGCGTTTTCGATAGAGCGACTTGAAGTGAGCCGTTTGGAAGCCCGCCGTTATGTGTTTTGAATCGTGTCGCGGTCGGTTGCGAGAGGCTGAATCGAGGAAAAGCGATCTGCAAATGAGTTGTCGAGCCGAGCCGCGTATGTCGTCAGGCTCCGTTCGTGCGGTGTGCGGACACAGATCTCCTGGGGGCGTAGAGTTTCCGGTCGCGAAACGGGTGGGCCGTGTCGCGGATCTGTTCGGGCGTGAGCCCTTCAGGTGGCTGCTGGAAATAACCGGCCAGGTCGTCGAGCACACGCAGATAAGCGCGTGTGGTACTTTCGGTGTAATTGCGACGCGCGATCTCATCGAGCGTCACTTTTTGATAATGGGTCACAAGGACCTCCTTGTGACCCAAACTTACTCCCCCCGGATCCCGATTGCTCCCCCCTGGCGCACGCGAAGCGTCTGCCGAAAGGCTTAGTTCAAGTGGGGATATCGGAGATTGACCCACCGAAAGAGACCGGGATCGTCCACTTTTCGGTAACCCCATTTTGCGGGCATCATCTGAGAAGACTGGCCGTAAAGAGACGAGCCAGCGTGCCGTATTATTGAACGGAATTCACGACATCGGTGGCCAGCAGGCGTGCGATGCTGCGGGCGCCTACTTCTCCAGCACGCTCGATATACGTCTTAGTAAACAGCTGCCCTTCAGCCGGGGTTTGATGAATCAGGTCGAATATCCAGGCTCGTACAATGAGATTGCCTTCGACAACCGCCGCGTACCCGAACATCACGTATGATGCGCCAGTTGGGCGAGATGACCAGTCGGTCAGTACAAGGCCATAATCTGCTGCATCGCTCGAACGCTGGAAACCGGCCGTCGTATTCGCGGCAATCGCGTGAAGATCACGAGGCTGCTGGGGGATGTGAAGAGGGAAAAACGTCCGTGGAATAAGCCGAACGATGCCAGCTTGCCCCACTCTAGCCGACAGCGTGCTGTTGAACGTCTCAATTATGTCGAAATCCGGGCACGCACACTTGAATTCCGGGATGGCAATGCCCGGAGCTGGCGGTCTATAGACCAGATCGCGCGTACCTGGGTGTTGGGCGTTCACAAGGGGCGACACCAACGCCCCAAGAACCGCAACAGTGACCCGCAGGATACCTGTTCTCACGCTTTTTATCATGCATCGTTCCTCACTGGGCGGCAAGTGGGGTTACGAGAAAGTACCGCCTTCGGCTCAAGGCCGATGCGGTCGTTAACGGCGCTTCGGAGCCGTTGCTTGCACCCCAGGTATCGCTCCGTCGTTTCCACCGAAACGTGCACTAACAAGAACTGGATCTGCTCGAGTTCGCCGCCGGCGGCGTGGCACAAACGGGCGCAGGTGCGCCGGCCATAGCGGCACACGTGAGTTTCCGGTATTCCAGGAGCATCTGGGCGCGCCAGCGCAGGATCATGCCGAAAGCCAGCAAGTAGAACAGCGCACCGGTCTGCTGCATGGAGAGAAGGGTATCGAGATAGCCTCGTGCGATCAGTCGGATCGCGGCAAGGGCGAGGATTACCGTGAAGAAGGCATTGGAGCGCTGCATCATGACCACGTCGCCCTGGCGCACCAGGCGCGAGGTCAGCAGCAAGGGGTACGCCAGCCCGACGGCTCCAGTCAGGAAGGCAATGCCCGCCCACGTCCAAGGGATGCGGAAGGCGGGGACGACGAACATGAAGGATCCGGTGGCCATGCCCAGAGGCGGGATGACGATCTTGCGGATCGAGACAGCGCCGCGGGCCTCTTGGACACGCCACGCCATTACGGCAAGCAGGCCGAGCAGAGAGCCGAAGACCGCCGCACCACCAGGAAGAACTGCTGCGCAAACCAGAGGGTCCAAATCACATTTTACCCGATTCGGCTTGGCGGCCCGCGACATGAGGGACAATGGAGGGTCGAGGTTACCAGGTGCAGATCGATCTTGAATGTTTGCGCCGTCATTACAGTTCCCTCTCTGACGAAGGGCTGCTGGCGCTCAACCCCGACGACCTCATCGAGGTGGCACGGAAGTGCTGGGACGAAGAGGTCGAGCGCCGCGGCCTCGATGAACTGATGGAATCGGACGCCGTTTCCGGTGACGAAGACGGCGAGACAGAAACCTCATTCGAAGGCTTGGATCCCGACTGGCTCCAGAACGCCGCCTGCGCCTCCTCGTTCGTGGGCGATCCTGGCGGATCCCAGGCTTCCGATGCCGTGAAAGTGCTCGATGACGCAGGCATTCCCTGCGAGGTGACAACAGTGGAAGTCTCATCGGCACTGGGCCGCCATCCCACGGAGCACGAATACCGGGTGATGGTGCCCGCCGCGCTTAACCTGAAAGCCAGCAGCATCCTCGACAAGGAGATCTTCAACCCGCAACTCGAAGCCGACTGGCGCCTGCACTTCCAATCCTTGACGGACAGCGAATTGGGCGCACTCAATCCGAACGTGATCTGCATCGGCCTGGCAGACCGGATCGCCCGTTTGAAGCGCGCTTACAACGATGAAGTGACGCGGCGCTTCCGGCATTCCGAATAAGTCACAGGACTTGCCCCTTTGCTTGACAAAGTGGGGTTAGCGTCCATTACCACCTGGGATGGATACGGAGGGGCTAGTTTCCGGCATCGCCGTTTTATTGCCGTTATCGGAGACTGGCCAATTTCCGTGTGGCCGGCCCTCCGGCCAGAACAGCCTAGTCGGCGGGCGCGGCGGCCACGGTTCCAGGTGAAACCAATGGGCGAACCTCGAACTTCAGGCACAATTGTCTACTCGTCTATCGAAGATCACGAGTCGTTGGCTCAAACCGCCGATGCGATACCGAGATGCTTCATCGTCTAAATGCCCACGCCACCATCAGCGGGAATTCTTCTTTCCAGAACGCGCCACCGTGCGACCCATCTCGCTCATACATGGCGACATCCGCATGTGCACCGCGCAGTGCGTCCGCCCACCTCCTTGCGTTCTCCAGGAAGAACGGCTCCTGTGTGCCAGCGACGAGGTATGTGCGCGGAAGCGGACCCGGCATAACTCCAAGCGGCTTGTAGCCACCGCCAGGCGAGGCGCAAAAGACCGTACCGTAGACGCCTGGATGCCGAAGCCCAAGCGCGAGGGCCAGCTCTCCACCCGCCGAGGCGCCGAACACTGCGGTACGTGCAGGGGGCAGCGCCACGCCAAACCGCGACTCCGTCCATCGGCGAACGTCCTCGACGAAGAACTTCTCGTGTGCCGCGAACCGCTCCGGCTCGAAGCCCGGCGAGTACTCATGGAGCCGTAGCGTCTCATCGGTCAGCCCATGTACACCGACGATCATTGTGGACGGTACGTCGGCCTTCTCGAGCAACCGGCCCCACTTCGAGATTCCCTGACCGTCACCGGCGAAGACGATGGCTTCGGGCGGGTCCGAGGGAACGTACACCGTGACCTGCCTCCCACCGTCGTACTCGAACATCCCGGTGACAAACTTTCCGGAGACTGCGCCGGCGGGCTTGCGTGCATGCTTCTTCATGGCCTTGCCTTAATTTATAGAACTCTGCAGGGCACGCGCTGCGTCGGGACGGCGACAGCGCTTAGTCCGAATGACGCGCTACTTGTAGATTGGCCATCTGGAGTCGGCTGACCGCCAGTGGGAACGATATGGGGTTACCGAAAACTCGCCGTTCCCCAGGCTCTGGCGACTTCCGGCTGTCCGGCTCACGCAGTTCTCTTCGAACTCTTCATGTCAACGCGACCCACCAGTCCACCGCGCAGCAAGATCGGTGAGTTCGCTTCATCGATCACTCCTTGGGGTGGTCGGGTTTGAGGTACGGGGCCAGGAAGCGGTAGATTTCGCGGCGGGAATCCTTGGCGGCGCGGGTGTCGATGCGGTTGAAGTAGTGGCCGCCGGGGGCATTCTCGTAGATCTTGTATTCGAACTTCTTGCCCTCGGCCTTGAGCGCCTCGATCAGGTGCTCGACTTCGAGGACGTTGACGTCTTCGTCGTTGGTGTTGGTGTGGATCAAGAGCGGGGTCTGCAGTTCCTTGGCGTGGTAGACGGGGGAGCGGCGGCGGTATTCCATCACGTCCTCCCGGACGGTGCGGCCGATGTGATACGGGGCGGAGTAGAGCGTCTGGTAGCCGGGCGATTCATAGCCCATACGCGCGACCAGGTCGCTGACCGGGACGCCGGCATAGGCGACCGCGTAGGCCTGCGGGTGAGCGAAGATGTTCATCAGCGTGATCAGGCCGCCGTGGCTCCAGCCGATGACGCCGACGCGCTTGGGGTCGAGGAAGGAATAGTTGTCGAGCATCCACTGGCCGGAGAGGTAGACGTCGTCGACCTCGCGGGCGCCGTAATCGATCTGCTCGTAGAAGCCGCGGCCGTAGCCGGTGCTGCCGCGATAATCGGCGGCGACGATCGAGTAGCCCTGTTCCAGAAGTTCGCGGAAGACGTGGGCGTCGCGGGTGTCCTCATTGGCGTGGACTCCCTGGTGGCAGAAGACCAGCAGCGGCTGCTTCTTGGAGCGGTCGAGATTTTTCGGAATGAAGGTGTAGGCGCGGATGACCAGCGGATTGCCGGCGCCGGGTGCGCGCGGATTTCCGACGTGGGCGGGAGGCAGGCTGGTGTATTCGATCTTATCGACGTGGGCGATGTCGTCGAGCAGCAGGTGCCACATCAGGTCGTCGACGCGCTTGAGGACCTCGTCATTGCCGGTGTTGGGCTGCCCGAAGGCCTGCGCCGCGGCGGCGGGCGCGGCGGTCCCTGTCGCGGGAGTGGTGGCCGGCGGTGCGGCGGCGGGTTGGGCCGGGAGCAGACAGGCGGCGAAGGTAAAAAGCAAGAGAGTGCGCATTGGAGTTAGAGATTATTATGCCAGCACGCGGGCCAGTTTGGCCGAGCTGATAGCCTGACCGACGTGGCGCTGGGTGTGTTCCGCAATGTGGGTAAGCAGTCCGATGACGGTAGTCGGAAGGCGGAGGCGGCCGACAGTGCGCGGGTCGACCAGGGTGCCTGGGTCGAGGGCGCGGACGACTGCTTCGGCGTCGGCGAAGGAACGGTCCAACGCCGACAGCAACTGGTCGCGCGGAATCGCCGAGGCGGTGGATTCGGCGGCGAGGGCCTCCAGTTGCGCGGCGGAGAGTTCCCTGCCCTGGAGGTATTGCATCAGACGCTCGGTGCTTCCGGCGATGTGCAGAATGTGAAAGCCCGCGGAGCCGAAGCCGTACGGGGTCGCCCAGAGCTGAGCGTCGGAGAGCCCTTCCGTATGGCGAGCGAGATCTTCGCGGGCCTGCTGAAAACTGAAGAGTACAGGAGCGCACAAAGTGTGAACGCCTTCGATCGGGCCGCGCATCCACGGTTCTGCCATGGGAATAGGTTCGCATTCGTGGCGGCACATGTGTTAAAAGGATAATCAGAGTCCCAATACTGCTTTATGCAACTAACCAGGGCCGCCGACTATGCTACCCGCGTGATGATCCATCTCGCGGGACTTCCGCCAGGCACGCGGGTGAGCCGTTCGGAACTCTCCACTTCCGCCGAGTGCCCGGAGCAGTTCCTCTGCAAAGTGCTGCAGAGCCTGACGAGGGCGGGGCTGATCGTCTCGCACCGCGGGAATACCGGGGGGTTCGAACTGGAAGAACGCCACCGCAACGCGTCGCTGCTGGATGTGGTGCAGGCGATCGAAGGGCCGATCCATTTGAACGTGTGCCTGAATCACGATCACGGGTGCTTCCGGCAGACCTGGTGCCCGGCGCACGGCGTATGGGCGGAGGCGCAGCGCGCGCTTAGCGACGTGCTGGGTAAGGCCACGGTAAGCGAGATGGCGCAGACGCTCTCGAGCCGCGGCGGTCCGATGACGATCGAGCGAGGGAAGTAGGGCGGTTGGCCGGAGAGCGATCGCTCCCTCACGGTCGCGGCTCGGTTTGAGGGGAATGCCTAGAATCGGGGGCTCGTTGCGCTCCCTCACGGTCGCGGCTCGTTGAGTCAGGCGGCGGCGATTTTGGGGGCGGCGGGGCGGCGGGCTTTCCAGGCCAGCCACAAGGCGGTGAGTGCGACCATCATGCCAGTAAGGATCACGAAGGCCAGGGTGGCCTGGGGGATATCGAGTTGGCGTTTGATGGGGCGAACCACGGCGCCATAGACGATCATCACGTGGACCCAGTAGACCATGAGCGAGTTCTTGCCCAGGGCCTGCATCCAGCTCCAGCGCGCGCCGGCGCAATACTCCGTCCAAAGATAGGAGCCAGCCATCATCAAGAGGCAGATGCCCGTTCGGATGGCGACGAGGGCCGGGCTATCGGTCCAGAAATTGGAGTGCGGATAAAAAGAGAATGGCAGGTTGGAGAAATACTGGCCGGCGACGATCATGATGCAACCGATTAGCACGCTCCACTGCATGAGGCGGTCGAAGCGATCGGCGGCGGCGCGCTTGACGATGATCCCCATCGAAATTCCGAACGCGATGTAAGCGACCCAAGGGAAGAAGGGGAAGTGTCCGCGCGCCTGTCCGGGGACGAGATATTCCTGGAGCAGCGCGGGAGTGCCGGCCCACGGAAGATTGACCATGATGGGCGAGATGGCGGCGATGAAGATGCCGGCGGCGAGGGCGGCGCGCGGCCGCTCTCTGGCTGAGACGAGTGCGAGCGCGGCCAGCACCGACATGCCGACGCCCATGCAGTTGAGGATGTCCACCTTGGTGAGTTCCTGCAGGCTGGCGTGGGGGACGCTGAAGAGCCAGTTGGTGAAACGGAACGCGAAGGCGATGCCGAGGATGTAAGCGCCGCGCCAGAGCGAAATGCGCCAGCGGCGGAGGCGGTCCGGCTCGCGGCGATCCAGGCTCTCCATCTGGAAGGCCATGGTCATACCGGCCATGAAGAGGAAGAGGGGCGCGGCCATACCGCCGATAAACTGCGTGAGGATGTAGGGGCCGCCCTCGCGCAGGTCGAGGCGCGTGAAGGAATTGAACGTGTGGCACTCGATCATGATGAGGATGGCGAGGCCGCGCATCCAGTCGAGAAAGGGAAATCGCTTCACAGGTTAAATCCGGCCGCCCGGTTCGAATCAAACATCATAGCGAACAACCAATGGCGACAAACCAGCACCGGCTGATAGACTGAGCTTTCCACCGGCAATTCGTTGACCCCCGCATGCGAGAATCACTGACCGCCTTTCTTACGCAATTTAGGGTTGTCACTCTTTTCGGCGTGATCGGCATTGGCTATCTGCTGGGCCAATTGCGGATTTTCGGCTTCCGGCTGGGTGTGGCCGGAGTGCTATTCGCGGGGCTGGCCGCGGGAGCACTGGGCCCGGATATCGCACTGCCTTCGATTGTTTCGACGGTCGGACTGATTCTTTTTATCTACAGTATCGGGATCCAATTCGGACCCAATTTCGTGAACCCGTTTCGCCGCGAAGGGTTTCGCGACAATGTGTTCTGCATCGCCATGCTGGGGCTGGGCGCATGCATCGCGATCGGCGTGGCGCGATGGAATTCGCTGAGCGGGCCGACGCTCGCGGGGCTCTTCTCCGGCGCGCTGACCAATGCTCCGGCGCTGGCCGCGGCGCAGGAAATTATTCGCGACAATCATCGCTCGCTGGCGGCGACGGCGCTGCAGCAACTCACCGACGGACCGGTGATCGCCTTCGGTATCGCGTATCCGTTCGGAGTGCTGGGGGTGATGTTGAGCTTTCAGTTGTACCGGACGATCTTTCGCATCAAACCGACGCGGGTGGAGCCCGGGGAGCCGATCGAGGTGCGCGATTTCGTGGTGCAGAATCCGGGCGTGACGGGGCAGGAACTGGCCGACGTGCTGAGGCTGCACAAAGACCTGGGCTTCGTGATCAGCCGCGTGCGGCGCGGCGAGGTGACGACGCTCGCGACGGCCGAATCGCGGCTGGCGGTGGGCGATATTGTGGCGGTGGTGGGCGACCGCATGGCGCTGGAACGCGCGCGGCACATTTTCGGCGAGCCGAGCCAGATCCACATCGAGCGCGACCGGAGCGCGCTGGATTACCGGCGGGTGTTTGTCTCGAGCAAGGCGATTGTGGGCAAGCGGATCGGCGATTTGCATTTGCAAAGTCAGCTCTCGGCGACGATCACGCGGCTGCGGCGCGGCGACGTGGACATCGTGCCGGATTCGGATACGCGGCTGGAGTTCGGAGATCGCGTACGAGTGCTGACGGCGCCGGCGAATTTCGACGCGGTGGCGCAGTTCTTCGGCGATTCGATCCGCGGGACGGCGGAGACGGATTTCGCGTCGGTGGGCCTGGGGATGACGATGGGCGTGATCCTCGGGTTGATTCCGCTGCCGCTGCCGGGAGGCGCGCTGCTGCGGCTGGGACTGGCGGGAGGTCCGCTGATCGCGGGGCTGGTGCTGGGGAGATTGCAGCGCACCGGGCCGATCACGTGGAGCATTCCGATGTCGGCGAACCTGACGCTGCGGCAGATCGGCCTGGTGCTGTTTCAGGCCGGCGTGGGAACGCGCGCGGGGTACGGATTTTTGCAGACGGTACGGGGCAGCGGGATCCAGATGATCGCGGCGGGCGCGGTGATCACGGCGGGAGTGGCGCTGGCGAGCCTGATTGTCGGACACCGGATTTTGCGGCAGCCGTTCGAGAACGTGATGGGCTTGACGTGCGCGATCCATACCGAGCCGGCGAGCCTGGCGTTCGCGAGTTTGATTGCCAATTCGGACGCACCACAGGCGTCGTATGCGCGGGTGTTTCCGGTGTGCACGGTGGCGAAGATTGTGCTGGCGCAGCTGCTGGTGACGTGGAAGTAGGAGCGCGTCTCGGGACGCGGGATAAGAGGGCGGCGGGGTGCCAAGCGTGACCGGAGAAGCCGCCTGAAAGGCGGCTGCAGCCAGGATTGGCTGCCCCACAATGAAAGAGATACGGCAGCAAGTGACTAGCTGTCGCGAAGGGCGGTCAGGGGGTCGATGCGGGAGGCGCGGCGGGCGGGGAGAAGACCGGCGACGGCGGCCACGGCGATTAGCAGGAGCGACACCGCGGCCAGGAGCGCAGGGTCGGTGGGGCTGGTTTCATAGAGCAGCGTCTTCATGAGGCGGGTGAGGGCGAAGGCGCCGCAGAGGCCGAGCGCGATGCCGGCGCCGACGGGCTTCAGGGATTGCAGCAGGACCATCCACAGCACGTCGCCCTGGCGCGCGCCGAGGGCCATGCGGATGCCGATCTCCTGAGTGCGGCCGGTGACGATGTAAGACATCACGGCGAAGATACCGGTGGTGGCGAGCACGAGCGCGAGCACGGCGAAGGCGGCGAAGACGGCGGTGGAGAGGCGCGCCTGCCAGACGGCACCGGCGATGACCTGCTCCATCGGGAGGATCGCGGTCACTGGGACGTTGCGATCGATGCGCATGATCTGTTCGCGGATGGCGGCGGGTACGGCGGAGGCGCCGCCGGCGGTGCGGACGACCAGGGTCATGGAGAGGAAAGAGCCGGGGTCGTGGAGGTAGGAGGCATCCTGCAAATAGGGGAGGTACATTTCGCTATCCGGGGGCGCGGACCAGACTTGCTGCTTGGGGTCGGCGACCACGCCGGCGACGGAGATCCATGCCTGGCGCAAGCGGAAGCGCTTGCCGATTGCGTCTTCGCCGGGCCAGTAGCGGCGCGCCATGGTTTGATTGATGACGGCAACGAGGGGCGCGCCCTCGATATCGCGGGCGTCGAAATCGCGGCCGCGGACCAGGCGCATGCCCATGGTGTGAAAGTAACCTGGGAGCGCGACACGGTAGATGGCGTTGACGTCATCGGAGGGACGCGGCGCGGGGCGGCCTTCGATGGCGATGCCGAGGCGGAAGGTGTCGCCGGCCAGCGGCACGTGGTTGACGGCGCCGGCGGAGGTGACGCCGGGCAGCGTGCGCAGGCGATCGACGGCCTCGCGGAAGAAGGCCGAGCGGCGGTCGGGCTGGGCGTGGCCGCTGCCGGCGACGGCAACGTTGACGGCCACGAGGTTGCGCGGGTCGAAGCCCGGGTCCAGATTGTGGAGCTTGCGAAAGCTCTGCAGGAGGAGCGCGGCGCCGGCAAGGAGGACGAGCGCCAAGGCGATTTCGGAGACTACGAGGGCGCCGCGAATGCGCAAGCCGGAGCGATCGGTGGTCGCGCCGCGGGAGTTCAGGTTGCTGCGCGAGGCGCGGAGCGCGGGCAGCAAACCGAAGAGCAGCGCGGCGGCCAGGCAGATGGCAAGGTGGAAGGCAATCACGGTTGGATCGAGCGCGATCTCCTGCTCGCGCGGCATGCGGAAATTGCCGGAGGCGGGCAGCGCGGCGAGGAATGCTTTGACGATTCCCCAGGCTGCTGCGAGTCCCACGGCGCCGCCGGCGAGAGAGACTACGAGACTCTCGGTAAGCAACTGGCGAACGAGCGCGGCGCGCGCGGCGCCGAGGGCCTGGCGAATAGCCATCTCTTTGGCGCGGCCGGTGGCGCGCGCGAGGAACAGGTTCGCGAGGTTGGCGCACGCGATCAGCAGGGTGCAGCCGACGGCGGCCAGCAGGATGCGGAGGGAGCTGCGCACGCTGCCCACCGCCATGTCGTGGAGGGGCGTGAGGACGGCGCTCTTGCCGGCATTGCTCGCGGGATACTCGACGGCAAGCTGGCCGGCGATGCCGCGCATCTCGGCCGACGCCGCGGCCCAGGTGACGCCGGGCTTGAGGCGGCCGAAGCAGCGCAGGGTGCTGGCGTCGCGGCTTTGCGCTTTGGCCGGGGGCCAGAGCAGCGGGGTATAGATCTCCGCGTCGATGGCCCAGAAGGGCGGAAAGTAGAAGCCCTCCGGAAGCACGCCGATCACGGTGTAGGCATCGCGATTGAGCGTGATGGTGCGGCCCACGATGGTGCGGTCGCCGCCGAAGCGTCGCTTCCAGAGGCCGGCGCCGAGGACGACGACGGGCGACGCGTCGGCGCGCTCATCCTCGGGGCGGAAGGTGCGGCCGAGCACGGCGGGGACACCGAGTACATCGAAGAGAGAGGCGGAGGCGCGCAATCCGGGAAGTTGCTCGGGCTCGCCATCGCCGGTCAGGCTGGGGCTCCACAACTCGGCGGCGGCCATGGCGGTGAAGCTGCGATTGCGCGTGCGGAAATCCAGAAAGTCGGCGGGGGGCATGGAGAAGGCGCCGGCGCGAGTTTCACTGGAGGCGAGCAGCACGCCGATGCGGCTGGGATCGTGATAAGGGAGCGGGCGCAGCAGCACGGAATTCACGAGGCAGAACATCGCCGTGTTGGCGCCGGTGCCGAGCGCGAGCACGAGCATGGCGGTGGCAGTGAAGCGCGGCGAGCGGCGCAGCACACGGAGGCTGTAGAGGAGGTCCCTTCCCATGCAGCGTTGGACGCCGGGCCTGGGCGCTGGTTAGCCGGCGCGCAGGGCGGCGATGCGGGGGGCCCGGGATTTGGGCGAATCGAGGCTGAAGGAGCGGGCGTCGCCGAGTTGGGTGCGGACGTAGTTTTCCATGCGGGCCACGGATTTCTTGAGGGCGGCGTCCTGCGGGACGAAGGCGGTCCAGGCGATGGATTCGGTTTCCACGTCGTATTCCCAGAGGCCGACCAGGCGGCCGCGATCGAAGATGGCGTGGCTGGGGAGATCGGTTTTTCCAGCGAGCAGGGGGTGCTCGCCATCCACGAGTTCGGCAAGAGCGCGGCGCAGGAGCACGATGCCATCGATGCCGGCGGTCAGGGTGTAGGCGGGCTTTTTGGGGAGTTTGAAGGCGCGGAGTTTTTCGAGGTCGGCGGGGAAGATCAGGCGGGCATCGCCTTCGGCGAGAGGCACGAGGCCGAGGGGCGCGATGGCGGCCTTGGCGGCTTTGACGCCGAGCGCGGAGAACCACTGGAATTCGGCGAGGGTGGCGGGGCCGATCCAGGTGAAGTAGCGGCGCGCGAGCTCGGTCTGCGCCTCTTCGGCGGAGAGCGGAAAACCGGCGAGCGGATTGGGGCTCCAGGGGACGTAGCGATAGCGCTGCTGATCGAAGCGGCCGTTGGTGGCGATGCGGCGGATCTGGCCTTCCTCCTGCAATTTGCCGAGTGCGATAGGGAGCGTGGTAGCCATGCCCTTCTTGACGCCTTCGGGACCAAACTCGCGGACGGCGCTGCCGAGGTGTTCTCGCAGTTCCTTGGGTTCGAGCGGTCCGTTGGCGAGCGCGTCGAGGACTTTGGCGCAGAGGCGATCGATTTCCTTTAGACTGGAGCCGAGGCTGCATGCCTGCTTGAGCTCCTGTTTGGTGCTGAAGCCTTCGCCGACTTTGAGGGCGAGCGCGAAATCGACGGCGGGTACCACGTAGGTACAGCCGCGCGCGGAGGGAAGCTCGCAGATGGCGAGAGCGGCCACGTCCTGATCGAGGGCTTCGCGCGAGAGTCCGGCGCGGGCGAACAGGGTGAGGTAGGGCGCGGCGCCGCCGATGGAGCGAGCCCATCCGGTGCTGGCGAGGACGCCGGCTGCGGACTTGGCTTCATAGGCGCCGTCGAGTCCCTGGCGGTGCGCCCACCAGGCGCGGAGAGTTGCGAGTTCCATCTCGCAAAGGATATCAAGTCGCGAGGAAGATCAATCAGCGGCGGGGCGCGGAGGGTTGGCCCAGTGGGCGCGCGGGTCGGCGCCAGCGACGATGACGCCCTTCTGGTTCCAGCCGAGTCCGGCGGTGACGTCGGCGGGGCAATAGCGGAGGGTCAGGCCGCAGCGGCGGCGGGTGGAGTTGTTGGCTTCGGAGCCGTGGAGAAGCAGGTCGCTGTGCAGGGAGATTTCGCCGGCATGGAGTTCGACGTCGACGGGAGGGGCGAGTTGCTCGACGCCTTCGACGGTCTGGTTGAGGACGTTGGCTTCATCGGTTTCGCTGAGGCGGTAGGTGAGATGGCCGAGGAGGTGGGATCCGGGGATGTAGCGCATGCAGGCGTTCTCGGCGGAGGCGTCGTCGATGGCGAGCCAGATGGTGACGGCTTTGGAGGGCGTGAGCGGCCAGTAGCTGGCGTCCTGGTGCCAGGCGACGCGCTTGCCATCGCCGGGCATTTTGCAGAAGAAGTGCGAGCCCCAGGCGACGACGTTTTCGCCGAGCAGGTCCTGGATGCGGGCGACGAGGCGGGGGTCGGTGAGCAGGTCGTAGACGCGTGCGTGGGCGAGGTGCGCGGTGCTGATGGAATAGCTGTCGCGGCCGGCGGCGAGGGTGCGAGCGAGCAGGTCGTCGAAGTAGCGGCGGATCTCGGTGATCTCGGCGGTGGTGAAAATCCGGATGGGTTTGAGGTAGCCGTCGCGGTTGAAGCGGGCGATTTCGTCGCGCGTGAGGGTGCGGGGGTTGGAGACGGTGGAGGGATGGAAGCGCAGGTCACGTTCGACGCGGTGGAGATCTTCGGCGCTGGGGATGAAGTTACTCACGGTACTTATGGTGCCACAGGTAGATTGGCACGCAGACTGCTAGTATCTTTTCGTGGACAACCGTACTGAGCCGAAAACCCCGGGGCAATGGGTCCGCTACATTGTGGTGGCGGTGATTGCGCTGTTTCTTGTGTGGTGGATGCTGCGGGTCTATGTGTTGTGAGTGCGCGGCGGCCGAAAAGCCCCGGCGAAAAAACTGATTAGTGGACAGGCCGGGAGGCCTGTCCCACTCTCCTGATAGGATGGGAGCCTTGTTCACTCCAGGGCAGAAACTCGGACCCTACGAACTGTTGACGCCGATTGGCGAAGGCGGAATGGGGCAGGTGTGGAAGGCGCGCGACACCCGGCTGGGGCGCACCGTCGCGATCAAGGTATCGAAGACGAGTTTCAGCGAGCGCTTCGAGCGCGAGGCACGGGCGGTAGCGGCGCTGAGTCATCCGAATATCTGCACGCTCTACGATGTGGGTCCCGATTACCTGGTGATGGAGTACATCGAGGGTAAGCCGCTGAAGGGGCCGATGCCGGTGGAGACGGCGCTGCGCTACGCGATCGAAATTGCCAAGGCGCTGGACGCGGCGCATCGCGTGGGGATTGTGCATCGCGATCTCAAGCCGGGAAATGTGCTGGTCACCAAGGGCGGGATCAAGCTGCTGGATTTCGGACTGGCCAAGGTGGCGACGGCCGCGGCCGCGGCTTCCGAAGAGACGGTGACGCGGGCGCTGACCGAGGAAGGGACGATTCTCGGCACGCTGCAATACATGGCGCCGGAGCAGTTGGAAGGCAAAGAGGCGGATGGGCGCAGCGACATTTTCGCATTCGGCTGCGTGCTCTACGAAATGCTGACGGGCGCGGCGGCCTTCGCGGGCGGGAGCCGCGCGAGCATCATCGCGGCGATCATGGACCGAGAGCCGAAGGCACTGCCGGGAGTCCCGCCGGCGCTCGATAGCGCGATCCACCGATGCATGGCGAAGGATCCCGACGACCGGTGGCAATCGGCGCGCGACCTTGGGGGCGTGCTCGAAATGGCGGCAGTGCCGGCGGCGGCCACAGCGGTGCGGACTCCGAAGGTGGTGTTGGCGGCGCTCGCGGTGGTCGCGCTGCTCGCGATCGCGGCGGCGCTCTGGTTCGCGCGGCACAATCCGCCGGAGCAATTCTGGAGCGGACAATCGCTGGGAGGACCGGCACAGGCCTTCGGGCCGCGGGTCTCGCCAGACGGGCAGACGATCGCGTTTCAGGCGATGGTGGACGGGCAAACGCAGGTCGCCATCATGAAGCCGCAAAGCGGTAACTGGATGATCCTGACACATCAGAAGAACCTCGGATACATCCTGGACATCACCTGGTCGCGCGACGGAAGCAAGCTGTACTTCGACCGGAGCACCGACGCTCCGCGCGGGGTTTTCAGCATAGCGCTGCTGGGCGGAGAGCCGCGCATGGTGCTGGAATACGCGTCGTACCCTGCGGTGCTGGCGGACGGCAGCCTGGTGGTGGGAATGATCAACGCGCAGCGGGTTTCGCAGCTGCATCGCTACTGGCCGGAGTCGGGCAAACTCGAACCGCTGCCTGCGGTCCCGGAGACCTCGATTAACGCCGCGGTGCGGGCGACGCCGGACGGCAAGGCGATTGTGTTTTACGGAAATCCGCTGGATGCGAAGGGCAATCAGGGACCGCGCGGAATCTATTCCCTGGATCCGGAAACACGCAAGCTGCTCAACCTGGCGCCCGGCCAGAGATTTTCCGGTGCGGTGGCGGTGGCGGTGACGCCGGATGGAAAGTCCGTGGTGTACAGCAGCTACGGCACGGGGTTCAGCAATGTAATCTCGGTGCCGCGCGACGGGTCGGGCGAAATGCGGCAACTCTTCACGACGACCAACGACCCGTGGTTTCTAGATGTGGCGCCGGACGGCAGCATTTATGCCGACCAGGTGTCGCACGACACGATGATTCTGCGCTATCCACCGGCGGGCGGAACTCCGGAGCGCCTGTCGCACCCGCACGGAACCGCGGCGATGAGCCTGATTCTGCCCGATGGACGGCCGCTGGTTTATTCGGTGTCGGGCTTCAAACGGCGATTTCAAATCGTGCAGCCGGATGGCACGCTGACGCCGCTGATCGAGAGCAGCGAGGAGTGCGGGATGCCGGCAGCGCTGGTGGGCGACGATCGCGTGGCCGTAATGACCGACCGGAAGCCGCTCGAGATAGCGATCGTGTCGATCGCCGATGGGCGCATCGTGCAGCGCTTGCCGGTTCCCGCGGAACGACTCTCTTCCCTGGCCTCGTCACCGGACGGCAAGACGCTTTATTACAGCTCGGCGGGATTCATCTGGTCGATCTCCACGGAAGGAGGGCCGGCGCGGAAGCTGGCGGCCGGCGATAGCGTATCGGCGGACGTCAATGGCCGCGACCTGATTGTTTCGCTGCAGGACAAGGACGCGATCCGCCTGATGCGCGTGCCAGTGGGCGGTGGGACTCCGCAGCCGATCCCGATGACCGGCGGCTTGCGAATTCCGGGAACGCTGCTGCATCCTTCGATCGTGGGGCCGGGCGGAATGATCGCGTTGACGACGGCATCGAGCGACCGGTGGGCGTTTCACGCGGGCTTGCTGGATCCGCGCACAGGGGCCTTGAAACGCATTCCGCTTAATTTCGACGGCGAGACCGATTGGGCGGGATGGACGCGGGACGGCAAACTGGTGAGCATCGGAACGGTGATCGGGATGAGCCTGTGGCGGTTTCACCTATGAAATTCAAGGACTAGATTAGCGGACAGGCCGGGAGGCCTGTCCCACTATCGTCACGGAGAGTAACTTGGCGGGGGTCACGGGTTCTTCGCCGTGGGCGGGGAGGTGATTGATTTTCTCGACGACGTCCATGCCCTGCACGATGCTGCCGAAGATGGCGTACTTGCCGTTCCAGCGCGGAACGGGACCGACGGTGATGAAGAACTGGCAACCGCCGGTGTTATCGTTGCCGGCGTTGGCCATGGCGAGCGCTCCGGAGTGGTCGAATCTGAGGCCGGGGAGAAATTCGTCGCGGATGGTGAAGCCGCAATCGTAAGCGGTGGTGCCGGTGGGGCTGCCGGATTGGATCATGTCGCCGGTGATGGAGCGGTAGAAGAGCAGGTTGTTGTAGAGAGGACGGCTCACCATCTTGCCGGTGCGGGGATCTTTCCAGGGCTTGGTGCCTTGAGCGAGACCGACGAAGGCGCGCACGCTTTCGGGCGTGTCCTTCTCGAAGAGTTTCGCGGTGAAAGTACCGGCGGAAGTCGTGAAGACAGCATAGAGGCCCTTAGGGAGTTTGGGCTCCTGCGAGAACGCGCAGAAAGCGGCCAGGAGGAAGAGGGGCACCGTTTTCATGGATGAAAACTCATTGTGGCATGAGATCGAGGTGGTAGGATGGCGGTCGATGACGCGCAGGATGATGTTCGGGATTCCGTGGGTGCTGCGGGCGGCGGCGAAGAGGCGCACGGAGATCGCGATTCGCGGGGACCGGTTTTTCATTAATGGAAAGCCCACCTATGCGGGGCGGAAGTATCGCGGGATGCGGATCGAAGGGCTGTTGATGAACTGCCGCACGGTGCAGGGGATTTTCGACGATTTGAATCCCGAGACGCGCGGGCGGTGGGCGTATCCGGATACGCATCGGTGGGACGCGGAGCGGAACACAAGCGAGTTCGTGGAAGCGATGGCGGAGTGGCGGCGGCACGGGCTGCTGGCGTTCACGATCAATCTGCAGGGCGGAAGTCCGGAGGGATATTCGAAGGCGCAGCCGTGGGAGAACTCGGCGATCGATGCCGAGGGTGATTTGCGGCCGGCTTACATGGCGCGGCTGGCGCGGATTCTGGATCGGGCGGAAGAGCTGGGCATGGCGGCGATCGTGGGGTACTTTTACTTCGGGCAGGATCAGCGCGTGAAGGACGAGCCCGCGGTGCGGCGCGCGGTGGAGAATGCGACTGTGTGGCTGCTGGCCGGCGGCTACCGCAATGTGCTGGTGGAGGTCAACAACGAGTGCAACGTGAATTATCATCACGAGATCCTGAAGCCGGCGCGGGTGCATGAGCTGATTGAACTGGTGAAGAGCAAATCACGGGACGGGCGGCGGCTCTTGGCGGGGACGAGTTACGGGGGCGGCACGGCGGCGGGAGCGAATGTGATCGCGGCGTCGGATTTCCTGCTGCTGCACGGCAACGGCGCGGATAATCCGGAGCGGATCCGCGCGATGATTGGGAAGACGCGCGCCACGGCAGGTTATCGTGCGATGCCGGTGTTGGTCAACGAAGACGACCATTTCCGGTTCGACGATGCGGACAATCACATGGCCGCGGCGCTGGGCGCGTACGTGTCGTGGGGGTATTTCGACCCGGAAGGATATCAGTGTCCGCCGGTAAAGTGGGGCATCGATACGGAACGTAAGCGCGCGTTCTTCCGCAAGTTGAAAGAAGTAACAGGCAGCTGACGCGCTTTCGAAGGCGGCCCCTTCCGGGGTAGTCTATGAGGGAATGGCCGTCACCTCTCGCAGTTCGGCGCCCTCGCGCGCGAAAAGGAAACAGACGCCGGCAGCGGACCTCAACGACCCGAGCCTGTATGTGAATCGCGAACTCGGGCTGTTGAGTTTTCAATGGCGGGTGCTGGAGGAAGCGCGCGACGGCACGAATCCGCTGTTGGAGCGGATCCGTTTTCTGAGCATCGTAGGATCGAACCTGAACGAGTTCTTCATGGTGCGGGTGGCCAGTTTGAACGCCCAACTGGATGCGGGCATCCCGGAGTTCGGGCCGGACCGGATGAGCCCGAGCGCGCAGCTGATCGCGATCCGGCGCGAGACCAAGCGGTTGATGGACGCCGCGCACCAGTGCCTGGAGACCGAGCTCAAGCCGGAGTTGAGTGACGAAGGGATTCACATCCTACCCTATTCGGAGCTCAATGCGAGGCAGTTGCAGATCTGCGAGAGTTATTTTTCAGAGATCATCTTTCCGGTGCTTACGCCGCTGGCATTCGACCAGGGGCGGCCGTTTCCGCACATCTCCAACCTGAGCCTGAATCTGGCCGTGCTGATTCGCGATGCCGGCGGCGACGAACGCTTCGCTCGGTTGAAGGTGCCGGATTCGCTGCCCGCGCTGGTGCCGCTGACGCGCACGCAAAAAGCCGTGTCGAAGCGCAGCCGGCCGCGGCGCGATCAATCGTACGTGTGGATTGAAGAGGTGATCGCGGCCAACCTGGAGAGCCTGTTTCCGGGCATGCAAATCGTGGAGGCGCATCCGTTTCATGTGACGCGCGACGCGGATATCGCGATCAAGGAACTGGAAGCGGACGATCTGCTGGAGACGATCGAGGAGGGTGTGCGGCAGCGCAAGTTCGGCAGCGTGGTGCGGCTGCAGGTGAACCAGCAGATGCCGCAGCACATTCTGCAGATCCTGATGGAGAATCTGGAAGTGGAGACGAGCCAGATTTATCGCTCGAAGGGACTGCTGGGGTTGAGCCGCCTTGCGGCGCTGACGCAGATCGAGCGTCCGGATTTGAAATACACGCCGTTTCTGCCATCGTCGCCGCCGGAGTTGCAGCCGGCCAACGACGAAGAGGATCTTTTTGCGATTATCCGGCAGCGCGACGTGCTGCTGCATCATCCGTTCCAATCGTTTCAACCGGTGGTGGATTTCCTGCGCAAGGCGGCGCGGGATCCGGACGTGCTGGCGATCAAAGTGGTGCTATATCGTGTGGGGCGGAATTCGCCGGTGGTGGAAGCGCTACTGGAAGCCATCGAAGAGGGCAAGCAGGTAGCGGTGCTGATGGAACTGAAGGCGCGCTTCGACGAGGAGAGCAACATCGAGTGGGCGCGGACGCTGGAAAAGGCGGGCTGCCACGTGGTGTACGGACTGCCCGGATTGAAGATCCACTGCAAGGCGGCGGTGGTACTGCGGCGCGAGGGAGGCGCGATCCGGCCGTATATGCACCTGGCCACGGGCAACTACAACGTGGTGACCGCGCACCTCTACACCGATATCGGGTTGTTCACATGCAATCCGGAGCTCTCGACGGACCTGCTGGACCTTTTCAATTTTCTGACGGGCTACTCGGCGAAGCGCGATTATCAGAAGCTGCTGGTGGCACCGGTGAATTTGCGCGAGCGCCTGCAAAAACTGGTGGAGCGCGAGGTGGAGAAGCACGCAAAAGACGGCAAGGGCCATCTTGTGTTCAAGATGAATGCGCTGGTGGATCCGCAGATGGTGCGCATGTTGTACAAGGCGTCTCAGGCAGGCGTGAAGATCGACCTGCTGGTGCGTGGGATCTGCTGCCTGCGTCCGGGTGTGCCGGGGGTAAGCGACACAATCCGGGTCACGTCAGTGGTGGGGCGATTCCTGGAGCACAGCCGGATCTTCTATTTCCGAAACGGCGGAGAGGAGGAGATTTATCTGGGGAGCGCGGATTTGATGCCGCGCAACTTGAATCGCCGGGTGGAGATTTTATTTCCGCTGAAGGATCCGGATTTGTTGCGGCGCGTGCGGGACGGAATTCTGGCGGAGTACCTGATGGACAACGTGAAAGCACGACGGATGATGTCGGACGGGAGTTATAAGCGGGTGCCGCGCAGCGAGGGTCAGGCGGCTCACAATAGCCAGGAGAGTCTGCTGGGGCTGGAGCCGAAGCAGAAACGGAAGAAGGCGCGGCTGACGTGGTAAGAGCCGGCCTGGGCGGCCGGTTGACAGGCCAGGAGGCCTGTCTTACCACGGGCGGATGCGTAGGTTGCGGAACATGGCGATGGAGAAGCGGTCGTGGAGTTGGAGGCCGATGGGGCCGACCTTGGGGCGCGCGGGGTCGCCGGGGCTTTCGGCTACGATTTGACCGTTGAGGCGCACGCGGATGAGCGCGTTGCGCGACTCGATATCCAGGCTGTTCCACGCGCCGTGGCGGTGCACGCCGGTTTTGGCGGCGGCAAACAGGTAGACGCTGCCGGTGGGGTAGGTCTCGGCGTCGTCGTCAATGATCTGAATTTCGTAGCCGACGTGGGCGGGAGTGGTGTAGGGCAAGGTCTCGCCGATGGCGGCGGCGGCGCTGGAGCGATCGCGGATAGAGACGCCGCTGTTGCCGCCGGCGGGGATCCAGTATTCCACGTGAAGGTCGAACTCGCCATACTCGGCTTTGGTGTAGAGCCAGGCCTGGGTAGGGCTCGTGCCGGCGGTGCGCTTACCGAGCAGCGTGCCATCGGGCAGCACGCTCCACAGGCACTCGCCGCGGGGCTGCCAGCCTTCGAGTGACTTTGCATTGAAAAGCGCATGCCAGCCGAGGTCGGCCGGGAGGGTGACTTTGCCGGTGGCGGCCCACTCGACGCCGCGGGCGAGGAGCGCCTGGAAGTACAGGTCGTCGAGGTTGGGATTGAGCTCGTCTTTCCAGGTGTGGCCGAGCATGGTGGTGTAGACGCGGCCGCGGCCGTAGGACTTGACCCAATCCATGGGCTCGCCCTGATGCGAGATTTCGGAGAAGGCGTAGGTGAGGATTTCGAGACCCTGCGCGGGGCCATGCTGGCCGTGGGTCAACTGCTCTGAGGGATGCGACCAGTGGGCGGGCAATCCGCTGGTGATCGGGTGCGCCGCGTCGCGAACGTAGATTTCGAAATCGTGGCGCGGGCCGTGGCCGGGATTCAGTCCCTCGCCTTTAGGCACGGGCACGAGCGTGCCTCCGGGGCCGACCGCAATGCCTTGGCCGAAACCCTTGTCGCGCCAGCCGAGGCCGATCATCTGGTTATACTCCGGCCAATTCAGGAAGGCGTTATTGGCGGCGTGATAGATCACGAGTCCGCCGCCGGCTTTGACGTAAGACTCGAGCGCAAGTTCGACGTCGTGGGGCCAGCGGGTGCCATCCGCGGTGTGGCCGCCATTGAAGTTGTTGATGACAACGTCGTATTTGGAGAAATCGGGCTTAGCGGGAAAGGTGGAGACAGCGACGGTGAAGCGGCCCGAGCCTTCGAGGATGCTCTGGATGGCGCGCGTGCCGGCGGCCCAATCGTGATTGTTCATGCCATCGACAATCAGCGCGGTGAGTTTGCGATCAGCGGCGGAAGTGCAGACCGCGAATAAGGCGGCGACGAGGAGGAGTTTCATCGGGTGGTAGTCCGTACTCACGATGATAGACCTGAAACCGCCGCGTTACGTATGATAAAACAAGTGAGAAAACCGGAGAGGGCGGCACACGAGGATCAGGTTCTTCTAGTCCTGACACTGATTATCGGAGCGGTAGTCGGACTGGTAGTGGTGGCCTTTATTCTGGTCACGGAGAGGTTGGGCTCGCGGCTGTATCCGCCCGGCGGAGCGGCGTGGCGGCGGCTGGTGATTCCGCTGGTGGGATCTTTCGCCACCGGCCTCTTGATGTATCGCTATTTTCCGGATGCGCGCGGCAGCGGAATTCCGCAGACCAAAGTCGCACTGTTCCTGCGCGACGGGTACATCAGCCTTCGGACGGTGCTGGGGAAGTTCGGCCTCTGCTCGGTCTCGCTGGCGAGCGGCATCGCGCTGGGGCGCGAGGGTCCGAGCGTACAGGTGAGCGCGGGGATCGCGAGCGTGCTGGGGAGGCGCCTGGGGCTGGGGCCGAGCTCGGTGCGCGCGCTGATTCCGATCGGCGCATCGGCGGCGCTGGCGGCGGCCTTCAACACACCGATCGCGGCGGTGCTGTTTTCGCTGGAAGAAGTGATGGGCGATATGCACGCGCCGGTGCTGGGCTCGATCGTGCTGAGTTCGGCGACGTCGTGGATCGTGCTGCACCTGCTGTTGGGCGACGAACCGCTGTTCCACGTGCCTTCCTACCAATTGGTGCATCCGCTGGAATTTGGAATCTACGCGTTGCTGGGAGTGGCGGGCGGGCTGGTATCGGTAGGTTTTGTGAAGCTGCTGCTGTGGCAGCGCAAGCAGTTCCAGACGCTGCCGGCGCGAACTCGCTGGCTGCAGCCGACGGTGGGCGGACTGACGGTCGGCATTCTGGGCTGGTACTTTCCCGCGGTGCTGGGAGTGGGGTACGGGTTCGTGGGGCAGGCGCTCAACGGGCAAATGCTGATCGGCGCGATGGCGCTGCTGGTGTGCCTGAAGATTGTGGCGACTTCCACGTGTTATGCGTCGGGGAATGCGGGCGGCATCTTCGGACCGAGCCTGTTTATCGGGGCGATGATGGGGGGCGCGGTAGGCGGGGTGGCGCACCAATTGCTGCCGGACTACACGGGCAGCGCGGGTGCGTACGCGCTGGTGGGGATGGGCGCGGCGTTCGCCGGGATCATACGCGTGCCGCTGACCAGCGTGATCATGATTTTCGAGATCACGCGCGACTATACGATCATCGTGCCGCTGATGATTTCGAACCTGGCGAGCTACTGGATCTCTTCGCGGTTGCAGGAGGAGCCGATCTATGAGGCGCTACAGCACCAGGACGGAATCCATCTGCCTTCGGGAGCGAAGGCGCGCGAAGACCTGCTGATGGTGGGCAACGCATTCCGGCCGGAATCGCCGGCGCTCTCAGCGACGCAAAGCATCGAGCAGGCGCTGGCGACGGTGGACCGGGAGCGCGGCGCGTGGCCGGTGATCGACGGAGCAGGGCTGCTCGGGATGGTGACGCTGGAACAACTGGAGGAGGCGCGCGCGGCGGGAGTTCAGGCGATGGCGGGCGACCTCGTGCACGGGAAGGCGGGGCATCTGCACGCGGACGATTCGCTGGATTACGCGATGCGGCGGATCGCGAACAGCGGGATCAAAGCGCTGCCGGTGGTGAGCCGGGATAACGACCGGGAACTGAAGGGCACAGTGTCGGTGGCGGATATTCTGGACGCGTATGGAATCGGGCGGGCGCGCCCGCCGGAGGGAGAGGAGGCGGCGGAAGGCGAAGGCACGATTCCGGGGAAGCGGTTGTTCGCGGTCGCTACTGCGGTGCTGATCGTGCTGGGCATCCTGGCCGGGCTGGTGAATTACGGACTGGGTGCGCAGCGCACGGCGCGGGCGGAACGCGATTATCAGGCGGGAAACGACCTGCTGGCGCGGGAGAGGACGGACGAGGCGATCGAGCAGTACCGCCATGCGCTTTCGATTTCGCACCGGTTCGAGTACCGGCTGGCGTTGGGCAACGCGCTGACGAAGGTGGAGCGGCCGAACGAAGCGATGATTTATCTGGAAGAGGCGCGCAATGAGCGGCCGACCAACGCACTGGTGAATCTAGCGGTGGCGGAAGCGGAGATGCAAGCGGGCCAGGTGGACCGCGCGGTGACGCATTATCAACGCGCGATTTATGGCACGTGGCCGTCTGGCACGCAGAGCGAGCGGGTGCGAGCGCGGCTGGAATTGATCGACGCGCTGCGCAAGGCAGGCAAACCCCAACAGGCGGGGGCGGAACTGATTTCCCTGGCGAGCGATATGGCGGGGGACGCGGCGGTGCAGAGGCAAGTGGCGCAGCGGCTATCGGGGCTCGGGATGCACGAACAGGCCGCGGAGGTGTACCGAACGATTGTGAAGCGGAATCCGGACGTGTTGGGGCAGCTGGGCGAGGAGGAACTCGCGGCGGGCAACATCGCAGCGGCGTGCGCGGCGTTCCACGCGGGAGGGAACACGGCGAGGGAGACGCTGTGCGCGCAGATGCTGGCGATGGATCCGGCGGTTCGCGGATTGCGGGCGGCGGAGCGGTCTCGACGCAGCCAGGCATTACTGGCAGCGGTGGGGGAGGAGTTGCGGACCTGCAGCGGCGCAGGGCCGGCGCGCCCGCCGGCGTCGTCGCGCAATGCGGCGGAGGACAACGTGGCGCTGGCGGTGGAATTGTGGGCGAAGCGGATGGAGACGTGTGCGGCAGCACCCGCGGCGGATGCGGCGTTGACGCGGGTTATGAGTACGATAAAGCATGGCGCACACATTGAATGACAAAGTTGCACTGATCACCGGCGCGGCGGGAGGGCTGGGCGTGGCCGTCACGCGGGCGTTTCTCGAAGGAGGGGCGAAGGTGGCGGGGGTATCGCGCCACATCAAGGGGAACCAGTTCCAGCATCCGAACTTCAGCGCATTCCCGGGTGATCTTTCGAGCGGCGACGCGGCGCGCAAGATTGTCGAGAGCGTGGCGGCGAAGTTCGGCCGCATCGATGCGCTGGTTCACGTAATGGGAGGATTCGCCGGTGGACAGAGTGTCGCGGACACGGACGATGCCACGATGGAGCAGATGCTGGATGTAAATTTCCGCTCGGGATTTTTCATGGCGCGCGCGGTGCTGCCGGTGATGAAGCGGCAGGGGGCCGGACGGATTCTGGTGGTGGCGAGCCGGCAGGGTGCGGAGCCGGGGGCGATGGTGGGCGCGTACAGTGCGTCCAAGGCGGCGATGATCGCGCTGGTGAAATCGATCGCGCTGGAGAATAAGGACGCCGGAATTACGGCGAATACCGTGTTGCCCGGCGCGATGGCCACACCGGGCAATCAAGGTAACAATCTGGTGGCGACGGAAGAGGTCGCGGCGCTGCTGGCACATCTTGCGAGCGACGCGGCGGCGCAGATCACGTCCGCGGCGATCCCGGTTTACGGGCGGCAGCTTTAGCGCGGCCGCTACTTCTGCACGGTCAGAAGTGTGGTGGCGGAGTTGGCGGTGCCGAGGCGGACGACAATGGGCAAATCGCCGTTCGCAGCGTCGGAGGGAACCTGCACGTTGATCTGGTACAGACCGGCGGCGTTGGGCAGAACTCCGGCCGACACCACGGTGGCGGCGACACCGCCGATGGTGACCTGCGGCAGGGTGGCGAGGCCGGCGAAGGCGGCGGGGACGATTCCGGGAATCAGCGCGGGAGTGGTGGGGCCAAGGCCGGTTCCATAGAGAACGATGGTTTCGCCGGGCGCGGCGGGAGCGCCGCTACCGGCCAATGCGCCGTTGGCGTGCGTGCAGAGAACATGACTTCCGTCCGCGGTGAATAATTGCGGCGCGTTTGCCTGTATCGTGATCGGCACCGATGACGCGGTTCCCGCCGGGTTCTTGAACTGCAACGTGGCCGCAGCGGCACTCACGTCACTGGGGAGCAGGAAGTTGACCTGAGTGGGACTGACATAGCCGATGGGAGCCAACCTCGGGGCGTTGAATTGCGTGAGGACCACGCTGACGCCATCGAGCGAGGATGGCATGGCGCCATCCACAAAATCGCTATCGGTCCAGGCGCGGGTGGTGGCGGAGAGGTTGGAGCCAAAGATGGTCACCCAGGAATTTGCCGCCAGCGGACCGGCGACGTTGGTTGCGGCGCTGACGATATTGGCGGCGGTCACGGTGGGCGCGGTCTCGGTAACGGGATTCAACTGAATGCTCGTGGTGTAGATGAAATCGCCGCCTGAAGTGCCATCGCCATTCGCGGCGTTGCCCGCGACGTATAGTGTGACGGGGCCGGCGTTGGTCGCGGGCGGGGTCCAATCGAACTGGAAGGTGACGCCATTTCTGGTGCCGTTGCGGGTTCCGACGGAGGTGTGCTCGATGAAGGAAACGCCGGCGCAGGGCCGCGCTGTGGCGTCTTCGCAGATGACCTGGGTCATGTTATCGACGGGCGTGTAGTCTCCGGCCTGACCGTTCAAGAGATCGCTGTTCAATCGCGCGGAGAATTCGAAGCCCCAGCGGCGTTGATTCGGATCGGCGACCTGAACAGCGATGTGCTGCTTCACGCCCGGCTGATAAACCGGCCCGCTTTGGAGAACGATCTTGACGCTTCCCTGGCCTGAATTCAGGGCATTGGTGCTATGGCAAGCGGTGCAAGCCCTGGGGTTATCTCCGACGGCTCCGGTAACACGCGGTGGAGGTCCGTAACTGTGTGCTAAGGCGATAATGGGCGCGATTCCCGTTAGGATCGCAGCGTTCGAAGGGCGACAGTACTCATGGGCCATATGGTTCCATCAAAGTACCCCCCTTGACGTCACCGAGTGTAAAAGAATCGTAAACAACGAACCTACATCTTGGTCAAGAGGAAGTCGATATCGACTTTGCGCGCGGTACTGGGGTCGTCGAAGGATGCGACGACGGTGGGCTTACCGGCCGTGAGGCTGGTATCGATATCGATTTTGATCTGCGAGATGGTGGGGTTGGGGATCGCGCTCGCGGTTTTATCGGGAGGAATCACAGTGCTCATATCCAGATTGGCGTGAACCAGGTATCTGCCGTTACGCTCGCCGACGACGGCCTCGATGTTGACGCCGACGTCGATGTAGGTGAACTGGCCGGAGCCGCCGGTGGCCGCGGGAACGCGGTTTCCCATCTTCATCACGGACTTATTATTTCCGTTGAGCAGGAGCGAGTACCGGCGGCCATTCTTCGCCGCGACGTCGGTGCTGTCGTGCATGGTGATATCCAACTTGTAGAGCGCGACCTCGGGTTTATCCTGCGCGTACACCAGGGCTGCCGGCGCAAGCAGCATCGCAGCCAGAGCCAAACCTCTCATCCGCATTCGTTTCACCTCCACTGGGGATGACGGTTTCCCATGCCGGGGCGTGTAGGGTTATCTTATACTGAGTGCCACACATGAAAACCTTTCGCGCATTTGCGCTCGCCATAGTTGGGGTATCGCTGATTGGAGCGAACCAGGCGTCCGGACAGGCCAGGCAGGCGATGGACGAAGAGTACGCACGGCTGGTCAAGGAATGGACCACCGGGCCCGAGTTCATGAGTCCCTTGGTGGACCATCTGCCGAAGGTGGCGGGAGTACCGACCACAAAGGACGTGCTCGGGTATTACGTGGGCGCTCCGAAGAAGCTGACGCGGACGGCCGACCTGGCGAAGTATTATCGCGCGCTGGCGGCGGCGTCGAAGCGCGTGAAACTGATGCCGATCGGCACGACGGACGAGGGGCGGGAATGCCTGGTGGTGGCGATCGCGGACGAGGAGACAATTCGCAACCTGGATACGTACAAGGCCCGGCTGGCGCGGCTGGCGGATCCTCGCGGACTGACTGCGGAGCAGGCGGCGCAGACAATCGCGGAGGCCAAGCCAATCTACATGTTCACGGGCGGCTTGCACAGCGCGGAGACAGGGCCGCCGGAGATGCTGATGGAGTTGGCGTACCGGCTGGCGGTGGAAGACTCGCCGCTGTTCGACAGCATACGCAAGAACGTGATCGTGTTTCTCTCGGCGGCGGCGGAGCCCGATGGGCGCGACCGCTACGTCGACTGGTATTACAAGTACAAGCTGACGGAAGAGAGCGAGCAGGATCGGACGCCGGGGCCTCCCTACTGGGGCAAGTACATTTTCCACGACAACAATCGCGACATCAATTACTCGCAGGCCACGATGAAGAACTGGCTGAAGTTCTACCTGGAGTGGCATCCGCCGATCATGCACGACCTGCATGAATCGCAGCCGCTGCTCTACACCTTCAGCGGCACGACCCCGCAGAATCCGACGCTCGACCCGATTCTGTATGCCGAGTTGCCGTGGTTCGCGGACTTCGAAATGACCAAGATGATCGGCTACGGGATGCCGGGTGTGTGGACGCACGCTTTCGTGGATATGTGGGCGCCGGGCTATCTCGGCTTCATGAGCTCCAATCACAACGGCATGCTGCGCATGTACGAGACGTTCGGCAACGGCGGTGCGAACACGATGCGGCGCACGATCGGCGGCGGGTTCGGCGGACCGGGCGGGGGCGAGGCTGGGCCGGCTCCGGCGGCGGCTCCAGCGGCGGGTGGAGGAGCAGCGGCGACGGCGGGCGGCGGCGGGCGTGGTGGACGCGGCGGTGGCGGCGGCGCAGCAGCGGCAGGTGGCGGGGCAGGCGGCGGGATGCTGGCGCGCGACTGGTTTCGTCCGCTGCCTCCGCCGCGCAACCTGACGTGGTCAATGCGCAACAACACGAATTATATGGAGACGGGCGTGCTCTCGGCGCTGGAACTGACGGCGGCGTTCCCCAAGACGGTGCTCGAGAACTTCTACAAGAAGAGCCGCAATTCGGTGGAGTCGGGGTCGAAAGATGCGCCGTATGGGTATATCTTCCCGGCGAGCCAGAAGGACCTGACGCGGGTCGCGTTCATCGTCAACATTTTGCGCACGCAGGGTATCGAAGTGGGCAAAGCGACCGGCGAGATCAAGGTGGGGAACACGACGTACCCCGCGGGATCGCTGGTGGTGAAGCGCAACCAACCGTACGGCCGGCTGGCTAAGATTCTGCTCGAAAAGCAGGACTATCCGGACCCGGCGCTGACGACGTATGACGACACGGCGTGGACGATGGGGCTAATGTCGCATGCCGAGGTAGTGGAGGTTGCGGACAAGAGCATCCTCACGGTGCCGGTAACGCCGGTGGACGTGTACAATCCGGCGGGCGCAGTGAAGGGCGATGGTCCGGTGACAGCGATTCTTCACAACGGGTCGAACAACCTGGTGACGCTGCGCTATCGCTTGAAGGACGTGAAGTTCGAGGCGCTGGATCAGGCGGCGAAGGCGAATGGTGTGGACCTGCCGGCGGGGACGTTCCTGGTGGCGTCGAGCCCGCGGGTGAAGGCGGAAGTCGAGAAGCTTGGACTGCAGGCGGTCTCGCTCGCCGCGGCGCCGGAAGGCAAGAAGCACGCGGTGGATATTCCGCGCGTGGCGATGTTCTCCACGTGGGGCGCGACGCAGGACGTGGGCTGGGTGCGGTACGCGTTCGATAAGTTCGAGATCAACTACGATTTGATTTATAAGGACCGCGTGCGCGAGGGCAACCTGCGCGCGGCATACGACGTGATCGTGATTCCGAGCCAGGGAGGGCGCGGAGGCTCGCGCGGGTTGATCTTCGACATCGAGCCGAAGGCGGGGAAGAAATACGCGTACAAGAAGGATGCGGAATTCCCCACGCTCGGGATGTATGGGGAGAGCGACGACATTTCGGGCGGGATGGGACTGCCGGGCGTCGGCGAACTGGATAAGTTCGTGAACGCGGGCGGAACGTTGATCACGCTGGGGGCTTCCAGTTTCCTGCCGGCGGATTTCGGAATCACGCGCACGGTGCAGGCGGCGCGGACTACGGCGGCGTTCTACGCTCCGGGTCCGATCGTGGAGGCGGAGATCACCAATCCGAATCACCCGATTTTCTATGGCTACACGCAGAGGGTGGTGCCGGTGCGGTGGGCCGGCGGTCCGCTGCTGACGGTGCCGGCGGACGAGCGGCGGCGGACGGTGCTGGCGCAGTTTCCAGGGCAGGACAAGAGCGTGCTCAGCGGGCTAATGCGCGGAGTCGCGGAGACACGCATGCGTCCGGCGATTGTGGATGAGGTGGTAGGCGAGGGGCGGGTGATTTTGTTCTCCACCAACCCGGCGTATCGCTGGCAAAATCTCGGAGAGTTCAACATGCTGGTGAACTCGATTCTGCATACGAAGGCGTTCCCTAAGGGAGAGTAAGGCAACTCCTACTTAAATTCGGTGCTGGCGGCGCTGGCGGGTTCGGCGCCCCAGTTTTCGTGGACTGTGCCGTCTTCGTCGATGTAGAAAGTGCGCCGGCCGTCACTGGGGTATTGCCTGGGCCTGGCGTTGACCATGAAGCCGGACGGAGTTTTCGCCATGGTGAAGATGTAGCCGTTCTTTTCACCGGAGGCGAGGCTGCGCGGAATCAATTTGGCAGCGTGGCGTCCGGCGACACCGTTCGCGGGCGGACCCAATTGGGCAAGACTCTCGGCGTATTCACCGTATTGGGAGAGGTATTGCATCTGCACCTGGTGGATGGTTTGCACCTCGCGAATGACGACGGTTTCGGAGGCGTTGTGGTAGGCGCTGATCAGCGTGGGCAACGCCATGGCGAGAAGAATCGCAATCACGGCCAGCACGATCAACAGCTCAACGAGCGAGAATCCGCTCTTGTGAGAGCGCAGAAGGCATCGCATTTCACCAGGGATGACGCGGCTCATTTCGCGCGCGTGGATGCGAAATGAAGACTACGCGTAGCAGCGGATCTCGAAGATGCGGGCGAGCCGGTCGCCGTTGGTGGCGTGGACCACAATGCGGAGCGATTGGATTTCGGCGGGATCGAAGCGGTGTCGGCGAAGGCGCTGGAAATTGTCTTTGACGGCGACTATCGTATGCTCGGTGCCATCGGCGGAGCGGAAGGTCACGGTGTAATCGCGGACGGTCTCCGGCTGCGGGGCGCGGAGGAGATTTACGTTTTGCGATTCCTGGGCGGAGAGCGTGAGCTGTCGTTTGAAGCCGCTGTCGAAGGTGATCTGCAACTCGCGCAGACGCTGGGGGCGGTCCCAATGCAGTTCGACCCAGGCGGGCGAGGGGGCGGACCATTGGTGGACTTCGGCGGCGTCGCCCTTTTTGTCGGGGATGTCGCGCACGTGGCCGTCCAGGAGGAGAGCGGGTGTTCCGGATGAGGCGGTCAGCGTCGCGGAGCGTGCGAGATCGAGCGGGTCCTGATTGGTGAGGCCCTTCACGGTCTGATCGTCGCGGAGGAGGGACTGGCGGAGCCTGGTGAGTTGCGGCGCGCTGTTGGCGAGTTGGCGCGGTGTGGTGCGCGCCTCTACGCACTGTGCGGCGGCGGTCCCGATGGCCTGGCCTTCGGCGGCGCACGTCGCCATCACGCGCGCGGAAGTGAAGGCGACATAGCTCGCGCTGATGTTGCGGCCGGCCATCAGGAGGTTCGAAATGTTGCGGCTATAGAGGGAGCGCAGCGGGATGTCGTAGACCTCGGGCGGGCGGAGCACGGTGTTGGGCGGGAGATCGGGGCGGTCGAAGCCCTCGGGCGGATGATCGTCCATGGGCCAGCCGCCGATCGCGACGGCGTCGGGGAAGCTGCTGCCCATGAGGTCCTGCTGCTTGAGGAGGTAGTCGCCGAGGAGACGGCGGCTGCCGCGCTTGCCGGGCATCATGCCGACCCAGTCCATGGCCCAATGGCGGCTGTCGGGGAAGTCGCCGCTGTTCTTGATGTAGTCCCACACGCCCATCACGATGGCGAGGAGCTCGAAGCGGATGCGCTCGTTATCGGCGACGATGTCGTGGTCGCCGCCCCATTCGATCCACCAGTAGCCGTACTCCCAACTGGTGATGGGGCGGTGGCGCAACTGCTCCTTCGTGATCTTGCGCGCCCAGGCGGGCGGGGTGAAGGGCATGGGGTTGTGATAGAGGCGCGACGTGAACAGGATGCTGGAGCCGAGGGTGCGATTCTCGGGAGTCTCAGGCGCGAGCGATTCGCCGAATTCGGTGCGGGCTTCCCTGCCCGAACGCATCTCGGCGCCGGCTTCGAGGCCGAGGCGCGAATCGCCGGTGCAATCGCAGAACATGGCGGCGCGGATGCGGTAGAGGTGCTCGCTCTTGTCGCAGCGCGCGGCCACCTCGACGATCTTGCCGTCGTTCACGGTGGCGGCGTAGACGGTGGTTTCGAGGAGGAGCGTGATGTTGGGCTCGCTGACGACCTTGTCGTAGAGCAGGAGGTCCCAGAGCTCCCAGCAGCGCTGCGGGTTGTTGACGGCGTCGTCGAGGCGGAGTTCCTCGATGAGGCCGCTCTCGCGCCAGCCGGGGCGGCCGGTGTGCTGATTGGCGCCGACGACGTGCATCTTGACTTCGCTGGAGGAATTGCCGCCGAGGCGCGAGCGGTCCTGCACGAGGACGACGCGCGGCGCCGTGGCGGGCGGCGGCGATTGCGGCGCAGACTCCGGCCAGGCCGCCGCCGGCGACGAGGACGTCGGCATCGAGGCGGACTTCGCGCATGTGGAGTTCGGAGGCGGCCATGGGCGCGTTGGGCGGCGCGATGCGGTCGAAATCGGCGGGTCGGGGCGCGGCGGGCTGCTGGGCGGCGGCGTCGCCGGCCAATACGACAAGGGAGTACGTGAAGAACTCACGACGGTCCATGGCGGTATTGTATCCGGTATCCGCGAGAGTTACGGCAGCAAGTGGACAGGCCGGGAGGCCTGTCCCACTGGAGATAATATGGTGGCGAGGTGAACATGACTTCCTCGCGCCGTACATTCCTGCAGGCTGCCGCCGCGGCCATGCCGTTGGCTTCCCAGGCGGCGGGCAAGCCGCCTAACATTCTCTATCTGCATTCGCACGACACGGGGCGCTATCTGCGTCCGTATGGGTACGCGACACCCACGCCGCGCATCCAGCGGCTGGCGGCGGAGGGTGTGCTCTTCCGGCGGGCCTTCAGTGCGGCGCCGACCTGTTCGCCGAGTCGCGCGGCGCTGCTCACGGGGCAGTGCCCGCACCAGAACGGAATGCTCGGCCTGGCACATCGGGGATTCGCGATGACGGATTACCGGCGCCACATGCTGTACACGCTCCGCGATGCGGGGTATCGCTCGATTCTGGGCGGGCTGCAGCACATCGCGGATAAGCCGGAGCGGATCGGGTACGACGAACTGCTGAGGGCGAAATCAAATCGCGTGGCCGACGTGGCGCCGGCGGCGGCGCGGTTTCTGGAAGGACGTCCGAAGGAGCCGTTCTTTCTGGACGTGGGATTTTTCGAGACGCACCGCGAGTTTCATCCGCCGACCGCGGAGGACGATCCGCGCTACTTGCAGCCGCCCGTACCGATCCCCGACACGGCGGCGACGCGACGCGACATGGCGGGATTCCACGCGAGCGCGCGGGTTTTGGATCAGGGCGTGGGTCGGGTGCTGGACGCGCTCGAGCACAGCGGACTGGCCGGGAATACGCTGGTGATCAGCACCACCGATCACGGACTCGCTTTTCCGGACATGAAGTGCAATCTGGTGGACGCGGGGTTCGGAGTATCGCTCATCATGCGTGGGCCGGGATTGTTCGGAGGCGGCAAAGTGGTGGATGCGATGGTGTCGCACCTGGATCTGTTTCCGACGCTCTGCGATCTTGCGGAGCTGAAGCATCCGGCGTGGCTGGAGGGCAAATCGCTCCTGCCGCTGCTGCGCGGGGAAGCGGCGGAGATCCACGAGGAGATATTCGCGGAGGTCAATTATCACGCGGCATACGAGCCGAAGCGGGCTGTCCGGACGCAGCGCTGGAAGTATATCCGGCGATATAGCGAGTTGGCCACGCCGGTGCTGCCGAATTGCGACGATGGGCCGAGTAAGAGCCTGTGGCTGGAGCACGGGTGGAGACTGAAGGCTTTGCCGCGCGAAGATCTTTACGATTTGGTGCTCGATCCGACGGAGAGAAGGAATTTGGCGGGGGATAAGGCGTCGGTGGAGGCGCTGGTGGAAATGCGCGCACGGCTGGATGCGTGGATGAAGCGGACGAATGATCCACTGCTCGCGGGCGCGGTGCCGCTGCCGGCCGGGGCTAAGGTCAATCGGGCGGACGGGATTTCGCCGGGGGAACCAATCAATTAGTAGACAGGCCGGGAGGCCTGTCTTACTGGGCTTTTCGGAAGGTGAGGTTGATGCGGACGGGGCCGGTGAGGGGGTGATCGGCGGGCTTGAGGGGAGCTACGCCGTGATAGAACAGGCGAGTGGGGCCGCCCCAGACTACGACGTCGCCGCTTTCCAGGCGCATGCGGCGAGGGCGGACTTTGCGCGTCATGCCGCCGAAGAGGAAGACAGCGGGGAGGCCTAAGGACACGGAGACGATGGGGGCGGTGTAATCGATTTCGTTCTTGTCCTGGTGGAGCGTGAGTTGGGCGCCGGGTTCGTAGCGATTAATGAGGCAGGCGTCGGGGACGAAGTCCGGATATCCCGACGCTTTGGCGGCGTCAATCGCGAGACGGCGGAAGGACTCTGGCATCGGGGGCCACGGGCGGCCGGTCGTTGGGTCGGTGGAATCGTAGCGATAGCCGCGGGCGTCGGAGACCCATCCGGCGTCGCCGCAGTTGGTCATCGCCACCGACATCCGAAAGCCGCCTGGAGTGATCATGTGGCGGAAGGGAGCGGCCTCGACGATGGCGGCGAGAGCGTGGACGAGCGTAGGCGCGGCGTCGCGCGCGAAGGCGTGGAGCACGAAAGCGCCTTCGCCGATCTGCTCGGCGCCGCCGGGTTCGGAATCGAAGAGCGTGTTCATAAGGCGTCGTGGAAAATGATGCCGAGGGTGTGGCGTGTACCGGAGCGAATGCGGCTCACGCCATGCCGTAAGTTTACGCGGTAAGCGCCACGCGTGCCTTGGACGGGGCGCTGGCGCACGGCGAAGATGACGCCATCGCCCTGCGCGAGCGGCACCACTTCGGCGCGCGATTGCATGCGCGGGCGCTGCTCGGTGATTACGAATTCGCCGCCGGTGAAGTCCTCGCCGGGAGCGGAGAGCAGGAAGGCGACCTGGAGCGGGAAGACGAGGTCGCCGTAAACATCCTGATGGAGACAGTTGTAATCGCCGGCGTCGTATTGCAGAAGCAACGGCGTGGGCTTGGTCTGACCGGCGCGGTGGCAACGCTCGAGAAATTTCGCGTGTTCGGGCGGGAAACGCGCGTCGATCCCCATGGTTTCATTCCAGCGGTTGGCGATAGGGGCGAGGCGGGGATAGAATTCGGCGCGCAGGCCGGAGACGACGTCTGGCAAGGGATACCGGAAGTATTTGTACTCGCCGCGGCCGAAGCCGTGTCGGGCCATGACGACACGGCTTCGGAACGGCTCGTCGGCTGCGTAGAAGGCCGCCAACGCGCGGCACTCTTCGGGCGTGAGGGCCGAAGGGACGACGGCGCAGCCGTACTGGTCGAGATCGGACGCGATGCGATCCCAATCTCTCATCTCGCGCCCTCGCGGGTGAGCAGGGTGCGCTTGCGCTCCACTCCCCAGCGGTAGCCGGAGAGGCCGCCATCGTGCCGCACGACGCGATGGCACGGGATGGCGACGGCGAGCGAATTGGCCGCGCAGGCCTGCGCCACGGCGCGCACCGACTTGGGAGAGCCGATGCGCTCCGCGATTTCGGAGTAGCTCGCAGTGGCGCCGGCGGGGATGGTGCGCAGGGCCTGCCAGACTCGCTGCTGGAAGGCGGTGCCGCGCACGTCAAGCGGCAGGTCCAGCCCGAGCGCGGGGGCTTCGAGGAAGCCGAGCACCTTGGCGACGGTGGCTTCGAAGCCGCGGTCTCCGCCGGTGAGGTCGGCGCGCGGGAAACGATCCTGGAGGTCGCGCACGAGTTCGTCGGGATCGTCGCTCATGAGGATGGCGCAGACGCCCTTATCGGTCGCGGCGACCAGGATGGAGCCGAGCGAGCACTCGGCCACGGCGAAGCGAATGACGGCGCGGGAGCCGCCGGCACGAAAATCGCCCGGCGTCATGCCGAGGATTTCCGCCGATTGGGCGTAGAAATGGCCGCTCGAATTGAAGCCCGCGTCGTAGATCGCCTGGGTGACCGTGGGGCTGGCGGCGAGTTCGGTGCGTACACGCGCAGCGCGTCGGGCGGAGGCGTAGGCCTTGGGCGTCACACCAGTGACGGCCTTGAAGGTGCGGTGAAAGTGAAAGCGGCTCATGCCGGCGGCGGCGGCGAGTTCGTCGAGCGAAGGGGTTGTTTCGGACGCCTCGATGGTGCGGCAGGCCGCGGCTACGGCGGCGGCGTGCTGTTCCGCCAGTCCGGCCTGATTGGGCTTGCAGCGTTTGCAAGGCCGGAAGCCGGCGCGTTCGGCGGCCTCCGTGGTCGCATGAAAGGCCACGTTCTCGCGAAGGGCCACGCGCGATGCGCAGGAAGGGCGGCAATACACGCCGGTGGTCCGGACCGAATAGAAGAACTGGCCGTCGGCGGACGCGTCGCGGTGCATGACTGCCGCCCAGCGTTCCGCATCGATTTTGACTGTTTCGTCCATTGCTAGTACCATGATGACTCTCCTCGACTCCATCTTGCGAGAAGCGGCGTTTTGGAACACTCCGGCGCTTGCTTTCAAATTCTGTGACACACTGACGGCATGATCGCCCGCCGGGAGTTTCTTGCGCTCGCCGCCAGCCCGTTGTTGGCCGCCGACGCCAACGCGATTGTGCTGGATCCCACACCGCAATTCGAGATTTCACCGCACCTTTACATGCAGTTCATGGAGCCGCTGGGCGTCACCGATTCCTCGGTGGAGGCTGCGTGGAATTATGACGCCGACGATTGGCGTAAAGATTTCGTGGATACCGTTCGCGACCTGGCGCCCGGGGCAATGCGCTTCGGCGGGCTGTTCAGCCGCTACTATCACTGGCGCGAAGGCGTGGGGCCGGTGGCGCAGCGGCCAGCGATGCGCAACTACGTGTGGGGCGGAGTAGAGACCAATCGCGTCGGCACGCGCGAGTTCGTGGACCTGTGCCGGCGGACCGGCGCGGACCCGCTGTATTGCGTCAACTTTCTGAGCGACGGCGAGCAGCGTTATCGCACGATGCGCGAGGGCAATCGCACGGGGGACGCACGGGAGGCGGCGGAGTGGGTCAGCTACGCGAACGATCCGGACCATCGCGAGCGCAGGCAGCACGGGTCGCCCGAGCCGTACGGAATCAAGCTATGGCAGCTCGGCAACGAGACGTCGTATGGGAATGTCACGTTCACGCGCGAGGAATCGATTGCGCACACGGTGGAGTTCGCCCGCGCGATGAAGGAGCGCGACGCGTCGATCCGGCTGATCGGGTGGGGCGATCGCGGACGAGGCGTGGGGCTGTGGGCTCCCCAGCTGCTGGAGCGCGCGGGAGAGTATCTGGATTGCGTGGCGATTCACATGATGGGTCAGAGTCCGAAGCGCGCCGACACGGTGCTGAAGGGGCTGCGGTACGAACAAGATCCGGAGCGGGCCTGGGCGGAACTGCTGGAGCTGGCGGAGAATGTGGAGAAGCGCGTGGCGGAACTGGAGCAGGCGATCGCCGGCTACGATAAACGCGTCGGGATCGCGATCACGGAGGGGCATTTGAGTTTGAGCCCGCACAACGCGAATCCGATTTTGTACGAGTGGCTCTCGGCGGCGTATCATGCGCGGTCGTTGAACATCTACCAGCGTCACGGCGCGCGGGTGAAGATCGCGACGGCGGCGGACTTCCAGGGCAACCGGTGGACGAACAATGCGGTGATGCTGCAGACTCCGCGCGGGGTCACCTACCTGATGCCGGTGGGGTCGATCGCGCGGCTCTTCAAGCGCCACAATGGGACGCACGGGATCGCCGTGAAATCGGCGCCGGCGGGGCTGGATATCGCGGCCAGTCGCGCGGGAAACAAGGTGTACCTGCACATCGCCAACCTGGAATATCGTAAGACGGTGGAAGCGAATTTCGCATTGGAGGGGCTTGCCGTGAAGAGCGGGCGCGTGTTCCAGATTGCGCCCGGCAATTTGCGGGAGGCGGTGAGTCAGGATCAACCCAACGTGTTTGCGGAAAAGGAGACGGCGCTGAACGGCAGTTGGCGCTTCCCGGCGGGTGCGGCGGCGGCAGTGGAGTTGGAGGTGGCTTGAACAAACCCTCGCGTCTTTATTCGCTGGACGCGCTGCGCGGATTAGTCATGATCATCATGGCGTTGGACCACGTGCGCGATTTCGTGAGTTCCTCGGCGATGCTCTTCCCGCCGGAAAACCTGGCGCGTACCACGCCGATTCTCTTCTTCACACGGTGGATCACGCATTTCTGCGCGCCGGTGTTTATGTTCGCCGGCGGCATGGGCGCTTTTCTTTGGGCGCAGCGCAATACGGGACTGTCGCGATTCTTGTGGACGCGCGGGTTGTGGTTGATCGTGCTGGAACTCACGGTGATGCGCGTCTCCTATTTCTTCAGCTTTTCCCTGGCGTACCCGGTCATGCTGGTCGTGCTGTGGGCGCTGGGAGCCAGTATGATCGCGCTCGCGGTGTTGAGTAAGCTGCCCCTGCGCGTGCTGGCGGTGGTGAGCGTGTTGACGATCGTGCTGCACAATTTGCTGGACGGCGTGCAGGGCGGCGCGATCTGGACGGTGCTGCACCGGCAGGGGGCGATTCACATGCTCGGAACGGTCGTGCTGGTGGCCTACCCGCTGGTTCCGTGGGTCGCGGTGATGGCCGCGGGATTCTGCTTCGGAGAGATCTTTCTGCTCACGCCGGAGCAGCGGCGCAGGATTTTGATCCGGACCGGCGCGGCACTGACGGTCGGGTTCGTGGTGTTGCGAGCGATCAATATCTACGGCGACCCCTCGCGATGGTCGTCGAACATTTACCCCGTGCTTTCGTTTCTCAATTGCACGAAGTACCCGCCCTCGTTGGATTATTTGCTGATGACGTTGGGGCCGGCGATGCTGTGTCTGGCATGGTTTGACGGCCTCGGGTGGAAGCAAGAGAATCCTCTGATCGTGTTCGGGCGGGTGCCGCTGTTTTACTTCGTGGTGCATTTTTACGCGGCCCACGCGATTGCTTCGGTGATGGCGGGAATCCGCTACGGGAAGCTCTCGCTGATGTTCGGACCGCTGCCCAATATGGGCGGCCCGCGAACACAATTCCCGAACGGGTTTGGCTATGACCTGTGGGTGGTGTACCTGATCTGGGCGCTGCTGGTGATCGCGATGTACCCGTTGTGCCGCTGGTATGCGGGCGTGAAGGCGCGGCGGCAGGACTGGTGGTTGAGTTACCTTTAACTTGAATGAAACACCTTGCAGTGTTTTTGTACGCGGCGGCGGGTTTCGCGCAGTCCGCGGATTTGCAGTACGATGCGGGATCGCCGCAGGCGGCCTTCGCGGCGACGGAAATCCGCCGTGCGTTTACCGCGCGCGGCCAATCGCTGGTGGAAAACGGCAGCGGGACGCAGGCGATCCGGCTAATCCTGACGGCGGCGGCGGACAAAGCAAACGCGGCGGCAGATTCGCTGGGGGTGGCGCGATCGAAGAACACGGGGCCGCAGTCTTACGCAATCCGGCGCGTGCAAAAGGCGGGTGTGACCACGGTCGCGGTGCTGGCTGCCGATGGCGCGGGCGCGATGTACGGCGGCCTCGATCTCGCCGAAGCGGTGCGGCTGGGTACGCTCGGGGAGCTCGCGGACGGCGACCACTCGCCCTACATCGAGAAGCGGGGGATCAAGTTCAACGTCCCGCTGGATGCACGGACGCCGAGTTATTCCGACAATAGCGACGCGGCGCAGAACAACATCGCGGAGATGTGGAGCGTCGCGTTCTGGCACGAGTTTATCGACGAGATGGCGCGCCATCGCTACAACGTCCTTTCGCTGTGGAGCCTGCATCCCTTCCCTTCGATCGTCAAAGTGCCTGAGTACCCGGACGTGGCGTTGAATGACGTGATGCGCACGAAGATCCCCATGGACGATACCTTCTCCCCCACCGGCAGCGACATGGTGCGGCCGGTGACGCTCACCAGACTGGAGACGCTGCGCACGATGACGATCGACCAGAAGATCGCGTTCTGGCGCGAGGTGATGCAGTATGCGGCCGACCGCGGAGTGGAGGTGTACTGGTTCACTTGGAACATTTTCACGTTCGGCGCGGAGGGCAAGTACGGGATTACGTCGCAGCAGGACAATCCGAAGACGATCGATTATTTCCGCGCCTCGGTGCGCGAGCTGGTGCTGACGTATCCGCTGCTGGCCGGGATCGGGATCACGGCCGGCGAACACATGCAGACGCGCAAGGACGAATTCGCCAGCGAGAAGTGGCTGTGGCGGACCTACGGGCTCGGCATTCTGGATGCGAAGAAATTGCAGCCGGCGCGGAGTGTGCGGCTGATCCATCGCTATCACCAGACGGCGCAGAGCGAAATTCTCGATGCATTCCAGGGTTATCCCGACACTTTCGAGTTGAGCTTCAAATACGCCATCGCGCACATGTACTCGATTCCGAACCCGCCGTTCATCCAGGCCGCGCTCCCACATATTACGGCGCAGCATCGCACGTGGCTGACGGTGCGCGACGACGATGTGTACAGCTTTCGGTGGGGCAATCCGGAATTCGCGCGCGCCTTCATCCGCAACATGCCGGGCAAGGACAAGGTCACCGGCTTCTACATGGGGCCCGACGGATACGTCTGGGGACGGGAGTTCATGAGCACGGAACCGGAATCGCCGCGCCAACTGGTGATCTCCAAGCGCTGGTATTCGTTCATGCTGTGGGGGCGGCTGAGTTACGACCCCGAGCTTCCGGACTCGCTGTTTTTGAAAACGCTGGCGGCGCGGTTTCCGGAGGCGCCGGCGGAGAAACTCTCCACGGCGTGGTCCGCGGCATCGATGGTGTTCCCGCAGATCACGCGCTTTTTCTGGGGCGATATCGATTTGCGCTGGTTCCCGGAGGCCTGCTTGAGCCATCCCAAAGGTGCGAAGGGCTTCTACACAGTGGCGCACTTCATGGATGGGGAAACGATGCCGGGCTCGGGCACGCTCGACATCCTGGAATGGCGAAAGCGGCTGGCGGCGGGTCAGGCGATGAACGGCACTACTCCGCTCGAGATTGCGGATGCGCTGGCTGGGAATGCGCAGACGGCGCTGCGGCTGCTGGCGGAGTTGCGCGCGACATCGAGCCAGAGCAAGGAATTGCGGCTAACGCTGGGCGATATGGAGGCGATGGCGCACCTGGGGAACTACTACGCGGCCAAGATCCGCGGTGCGGCGGAGCTGGCGTTGTTCGATCAATCGGGCAAAGCGGCACAGAAGGAATCGGCGATCGGGTATTTGCAACAGGCGCTGGATCACTGGAAGCGATATGCGACGGCGTACACGGTGCAGTACCGGCAGCCGCTGCTTTACAACCGGGTGGGATGGGTGGACATTCCTGGATTGACCGGTAAGGTGGAGCAGGATATCGCGATCGCGCGGCTGTGGGTTCCGGGCACGCTTTCGGATGCGGCGCGAAAGAGGAGCGCGGATAATCCGTTCCGGCAATGAGGCTACAAAAAGCTTAAATTAGAGGACAGGCTAGGAGGCCTGTCCTACCGATGATTTTCACTTTGCCGCGAATGCTCGCAGTTGGGTTTACGGTTGCCTTGTTGATGGGGCAGCAAGCGGCGCCGGTATTTCGAGCGGGCACGAAGCTGGTGGAGATCACGGTTACGGTTCTCGATAAGAAGGGGAACGCGGTGGCCGGGTTGGAGCCGGCCGATTTCACGATCCTCGACGAAGGCAAGCCGCGGCCAGTGGCACTGTTCCGGTTCGACGGCGTGCCGGCCGCGGCGGTGGCGGGAACCACCGCAACATCCAACGCACCGCTGCCGCCGGGTGTTTTCAGCAATCGCTACGAGAGGCCGGGCGAGGAAACGCCGCGCAACATCACGGCGCTGGTGCTGGACACGCTCAATACGCCGCCGCAGCAGAGCACGGTGGCGCGCGCGCAGATGTTCCGCTACCTGAGAACGCTGGCGCCGCAGACCCGGGTCGCACTCTTCGTGATGGGAACGCAACTCCGCATCCTGCACGATTTCACGGACGACCCGGACGCCTTGCGCGCCAAACTCGACAAGGCCACGCTCGGGATGCCGTTGGCGAACGTGACCAACTACTCGGAATCCATCGCCGAAGCGGAGGCGTTCGTAAACATGTTCGCCGGGGACCCCGCGATGCAGAAGGCCGCTGAAGACATGGCGCGCAATATGCTTGAGGTCGAGGGAATGGCCAACGCGCAGGCGCGACGCATGCGCATGGAGCGCAGCCTGGCGGCGATGGAGGCGCTGGGCCAGCACCTGGCCGGCATTCCGGGCCGCAAGAACCTGGTGTGGATCGGCTCGGGATTCTCCATGCTATCGATCACGGGTGCGATGGGGATGGGCGTTCACGGCAGTGTGGATAGCTTCGAGCTCAAGGTGCGGCAGGCCTCGCAGCGCCTGGCGCAGCAGGGAATCATTCTCTACATCGTCGACTCCAAAGGCCTCGAAATTCCCTGGGACCAGACGGCCGCGGCGCGCACCCCTCTACCGCCTCGCGGCCGCGGACGCTTCGAACCTCAGATGGATTCCGAAGAGGCGAGTAATGATCCGCGGCCGGCCATGGGGCTGATGGCGTCGATCACCGGCGGACGCTATCTGCACAACACCAACGATCTCACCGCGGGATTCAAACAGACCGCGACCGACATGCAGGGTAGTTACACGCTGGGTTTCTATTTGCCGGGCGATCCGGACGATAAATGGCACAAGCTCAAGATCCAGGTGAAACGCCCCGGGGTGAGCGTGCGCCATCGCGAAGGATATCTGGCGAACTTCGGCCCCGCGCAAACGCCGGCCTGGACGGCGGAGAATTGGCGTGCGGCATTCGCCAATCCGCTCGCGTCCACGGTGATTCCACTGGCAGCAAAGTGCGAACGCACGGCATCGGGCGAACTAGCGCTCACGGTGATCACGGAGGTGACGGCGGTCCAGTTCCGCACCGAGGGTGAAAATCGAATCGCCGAACTGGAGATCGCGATCGGCGATTTCGCGCCCGATGGATCGGGGCACACCAATCGCAATGTGTTCAGCGCTTCTGTTCCCGCGGCGAAGTGGGAGGAGGCCAGCAAACAGGGCATCACGTATTCGCACACATGGAAGCCGGCGGCGGATGTGACCAGGCTGCGCGTGATTGTACACGACGCGCGCGGCGGCCAGTACGGGACGCTGGACATCCCGCTCAGCAAGCTTTCCCAATAGGCCGCGAGCGCTGTTATATTCAGGCTTCGTCAGGGAGGTCCAATGAGAGCGATCAGCAGACGTCAGGCGCTGGCCGGAGTGGCCAGTGGAATGATGATTGTGAAACCCGAGACCGCCTTCGGATACCAGGCCAATTCGGCTGTGTCCTACGGCGTGATCGGAACCGGGGGACGCGGTGTGTATGTCGGCACCCACATGGCGAACGTCGCGGGTACAAAACTGGCGGCGATCTGCGACATCTTTCCGGACAAAATCGATAACGGAAAAACTAAGATCCCGGGAGGCGCGGCGGCGCGCGCGTTTCGCGATTATCACGAACTGTTGGCGCAACCCGATATCGACGCGGTGCTGATCACGACGCCGGTCTACCTGCATCCCGAACACTTTGAAGCGGCGGCTGGCGCCCGCAAGCACATCTATTGCGAGAAGCCCGCGGGCGCGGACGTGGCGGGCGTGAAGCGCCTGCTGAAGGCCAACGCCACCGCCGATAAATCCAAGACGATCCAGTTCGGTCTGCAACAGCGCTTCAGCCCCGAATACCTGACCGCGATGCAGTACGCGAAAACCGGGAAGATCGGCGACATCAAAATGATGATGAGCTACTGGGTGCTGGGCGGCGTACCGCCCAAACCCGCGACCGCGCCGCAGAAGCCGCCCACGGAGGAAGAGAAGATCCGCCGCTGGGGATCGTGGATGCAGACTTCGGGCGGATTCATCGTGGAGCAGGATTGCCATGGCATCGATATGCTGAACTGGTTCGCCGGCGAGCAGCATCCGCTGCGCGCGCGCGGTACCGGGAGCCTGCGCTATCCGCTGGCGTACGGCGATCAGGATTCCGACCATCACGAGATCACGTACTTCTATCCCAACGGCGTGGAAGGCTGGCTGATCAGCGTCAAAAATACGGCGGGTTTCCGCGACGTGAGGGAGCAGTTTTACGGTTCCGGCGGCATGCTGGAGACGGCGCGCACTTACTACAAGCTGCACGGGCCGATCGCCAATTCGCCGTACAAGAATGCGGACGACCTGACGGATTCGAGCTTGATCGAGCGGCGCACGTCGAAACGCGAGATCACGATCGACGCGGTGGAGGCGTTCTTCGCGAGCATTCGCGAGGGCAAGCCGTATAATCTGGCGCCGGTCGCCGCCGATGCCACGTACACCGCGATTCTGGGACGGATGGCGTACCAGTTGAAGCGCGAAGTGACGTGGGACGAGATGTTGAAGATGGGGTAGGTCCCGACAAAATACATTTCACTCCTGGAAGGAATAGCCGCGTCCGCGCAGGGTGAGAATGTAGCGCGGGCGGTGCGGGAATCCTCGAGCTTCTGGCGTAGGAGCGAAACGTGGACGTCGAGCGTGCGCGTGGTGGTGGCCTTGTACTGCCAGACCGCGTCGAGCAGTTCGGCACGGGAGAGGACGGAGCCGCGCCAGGAGATCAGGTAGCGCAGCAGCTGAAACTCCTTCGCGGAAAGCCGGACCGGCATGCCGGCACGGGTCACGGCGCCGCGGACGAATTCCACTTGAATCGCGCCGAAAGTAAACTCGGTCAGACCGCCGGAGTTGCCATCCAGGCTGCGCGTCAGCAGCAGGCGAACGCTGGAGAGGAACTCGCCCACGTCGGTGCGGGCGCGGTTCCACATCAGAATCGGAGCGCGCACGCCAAGGTAGTAGAGTTCGCGGCAGATCTTGAATCCCTGTTCGTCGGGGCGGCAGGTTCAATCTCGCGGGCAACGACGGCACGATCGCGAGATTCGGCTGGAAGGCGCAGAACAAATCGCTGCTGATTTTTGCGGGAGAGGCCTATAACGTGGAACAAGGTGTGTCCAACGAGGTCTTCCCCAATCAACGGTCGGCGTTCGACGGATGCGCGTACAATGCGGGACCGGAGGACGCCACGCCGATCGGCGATCCCTCGCAGCAGTTCTCCGACACCATCAGTTTCGCGAACTTCATGCGGCTCTCCGCCGATCCCGAGCCGACAACCGCCAGCGCATCCGAGCGCAATGGCCAAGGGCTCTTCGGCACCGTGGGATGCGCGCTGTGCCACTCGCCGAACCTGACCACCGGCCCGTCGCGATATGGCGGGATGAGCAACTCGACCTACCATCCCTATTCCGATTTCGCGCTGCACTCCATGGGACCGGGACTGGCGGACGGCGTATCGCAGGGGCTTGCCGGCGGGGATGAATTTCGCACGGCGCCGCTGTGGGGCCTGGGCCAGCGACTCTTCTTCCTTCACGATGGGCGCTCCGCCGATCTACTGGAGGCCATTCAGGCACACGCCGGTAAAGGCGCCGACTGCGGACCCTCGGCGAATCGACGGTCCCCGGCGTCGAATCAGACCTGCAGCTCGGAAGCCAACGCGGTGATCGACGCATTCAACGCGCTCAGCACGCCGCAGAAGCAGGATGTGCTGAATTTTCTGCGGTCGTTGTGAGGCAGGAAGCAAAAAGCAGATTAGCTGGACAGGCCAGTAGGCCTGTCCCACCTGGATTGGTAAGGCTCTATTGGCGTTAAACTGGGCTTGTGACCTTTACGCGGCGATCGTTTTGTATTTCCCTTGGTGCGCTGCCTCTGTTTGCCGCCGGTGACAACCGCGGCATTCTGCTGACGGCGGAACAAGCCGAGCGGCTGCGCGCGAATCCGGTGCCGGATGCGGTCCGCCAGAATGCCTCGGCCGCGCTCAACGCCGGGCCGTGGAGCGTCACCACCCATCGCCCCGACCACGTCGAAGCCGGCCCGAACGATTACTACAGCGAGGGTCCGTACTGGTGGCCCGACCCCAAGAATCCCGATGGTCCCTACATCCGCAAGGATGGAGAGCGCAACCCGGCGCGCTTTATGGGCAACCGCAGGGATCTCGGCGAAATGTGCTCCGCCGTGCTCGCGCTCGGCACCAGCGCCTTCCTGCTCCGCGACAAGCTTTGCGGCGAGCATGCGGCCAAGGTGCTCTCGACCTGGTTTGTGGACCCGAAGACGCGCATGAATCCCAACCTGGAATACGGCCAGGCTGTGCGCGGCGTGAGCACCGGACGCGGGACTGGCTTGATCGACACGGTCTCGCTGATCCACGCGGCGCAGGGGATCTGGCTGCTGGAGCGCGCCGGCTTGCTGGACCCGGGACTCGGCGGCTCCGTCCGCGCCTGGTATACCGATTTCCTGAAGTGGATGACCACCAGTCATAAGGGGCTGGACGAAAAGAGATCCGGCAACAACCACGCCACGTGGTGGACCGCGCAGGTGGCGTCGTATGCCACCCTCACCGGCAACGAAGCCGCCAAGTCCATGGCTTGGGAGCATTACCGGAAGGTGCTGGTTCCGGAGGAGATTAAGCCCGAGGGGAGTTGCCCGCGGGAAGAGGGGCGCACCAACTCGCTGAGTTACTCGGCGATGAATCTGGATGCTTTCAGCGTGGTCTGCCGCGTGGCCGCTACCAATGGCCAGGATCTGTGGAGCTATCGGACGCACGGAGGGGTCGGCGTGGTCAAGGCCTTCGACTACCTGACGCCGTATGTGCTGCGACCGGAGACTTGGAAGAAGCCGCAGATCTCCAGGTTCAACCCGGATGGCACATTTTATCCAGGCCTTGCGGGAATCGGACTCCGTTCGAAGACGCTCGCAGAGGCCTACGCGAGCCTGCCCCGCTCCACGTCGCCCTGGACGGAGTTCCTGAGTTTACTCATTAAGATCGGTTAACTTTCCTCCTGACTTGTTGAAAATTTCCGCCCTTTTGACGAAGCTTCTCCCCAAAAAGTTGCATAAAACAGCAGTTCACGGTTGAACCCGTGTTAAATAACCACTACAATTAACGCCTAGGTTAATTGGTAAACGCAGGTAAACGGACCCCGTTTACCCTTTTGGTTGGGGATTTCTAGAGGAGAAATATGAAAAAACTCGCAGTGGCGGCATTGCTTGCGGCGATCGGGCTTACGATGCCTGGTCTCTCGCCGAATGCATTTGCGCAGGAAACAACAGCAGGTCTTCAGGGGACAGTAAAGGACGCATCCGGTGGGGCGGTCGCAGGAGCCACCGTTGAATTGAGCGGCTCGGCCATGATCGGCGGCGCTCGAAAAGTCCAGTCCGACAACGACGGCAATTACAGGTTTGCGGCACTCGCTCCCGGCCAGTATACGATCGTGGCTAGCGCCAAGGGCTTCCGCACCTTCCGTCAGGTCGGCATCGATCTCGCCGTCGGCCGCCTGCCCATTCTCGATATTAAGTTGGAAGTCGGCGCGGTCACCGAGACCGTCGAAGTCTCCAGTTCCGCGGCGATGGTTGACACCACCCAGAGCAAAGTCGCGGTCACGGTGGAACATCAGGTTTTGGACAACGTCCCCAAGGGCCGTTCGTACCAGAGCTTGATTCCGTTCGCTCCCGGCGCGCGCGGCGAACCGCTGCAGAGCGGCAATGCCGCCGGTGCCTCCACCCTCGGTGGCGTGGCCACTGGGTTCCAGATCGATGGCGCGGGCGATTCCGAAAACGTCTATCTCATCGATGGGGTAAACACCACCAACATCCAGAACGGCGGCGTCGGCAAACAGTTCCAGATGGAATTCGTTGACGAAGTCCAGATCAAGTCGAGCAGCTTTGAGGCCGAATTCGGCGGTGCGCTCGGCGGCGTCATCAACGTGGTTCCCCGCAAGGGCTCCAACGAATGGCACGGCAGCCTGCTCACGTACTACTCCACCAACGCACTGGCCGCTAACAACGGCGACCGTGTTCTGCGCACCAATCCAGCGACTTCGGTCAACACCAGCACGTCGGGCGCGTGCGTGGCCGCCGGCAACTGCCGCCTGGACGCGACACCCGAATACTTCAATGGCAAGAAAGATCAGCGCACCATCGTGGAACCCGGCTATACCCTGGGCGGACCGGTTTGGAAGAATAAGCTCTGGCTGTTCAGCAGCTACATACCCAGTGTGGACACAATCCGCCGCACCACGAACTTCACCTCCGCCAATGCGGGACCGCGTACGTTGAACCAGACCACCACCACGCAAAACGCCTACAACCGCTTGGATTACGGTGTTACCAATTCGTTGCGCGTCTACGGTTCCTGGAACTATGGCTACTGGCGTCAGACCGGCACGCTCGGCGGCCAGGATAGCAACATCCCCGGACAGGTCAATACCGGCCGCACCACCGATCCCAACACTCTCCGCGCCGATGCCGGCTCCGTCAATCCCGTGAACACGTTTACCTTCGGCGGCGATTGGACGCCCACATCCAAGCTTGTGGTCAGCGCCCGTTACGGCTACTTCTTCAACAATACGGAACAGCGCGGAACGCCTGTCGGCACGCGTTACTCCTATCAGACCAGCGCCAGCGCTACGACCTTGGATCTGGCCGGCAATCCGCTTCCCGCTTCCACCTACAACACCTCGGGCTTCGCCAACATCCCTAGCAACCTGGCCACCGCTTACGATGCTTACAAGCGCAAGGGCCTGAACGTGGATGCATCCTACTTCGTTCACGGTCTCGGCACCCACACGTTTAAGGCCGGGTTCTTCTACCAGCAGCAGTCCAACGAGGTTCTCAAGACCTTTAACGGCGGCGCCGTGAATCTGTTTTGGGGTCAGTCATATGCTCCGGTAACCAGCGGCACGGCCTGCGATGGCATCATCGCGCAGAACAAGTCGCTCTACGGAAACGCCGCCTGCGAGGGCAAATACGGCTACTTCGTCGTGGGCACCAACGTAGTCAATACCGGCGCAGACCATCAGACCGCCAAGGCGTTCTACTTCCAGGATCAGTGGCAGGTCGCGAAGGGCCTCACGCTGAACCTGGGTATCCGCCTCGACACTGAAAATCAGCCCCCCTACGATCCCACTCGCTTCCCCTCCGTCAACTTCGGGTGGGGCGATAAGATCGCTCCCCGCCTTGGCGGCGCCTACGATCTGCTCCACAACGGCAAGATCAAGGTTTATGCCAGCTACGGCAAGTTCTACGACATCATGAAGATGGGATTGGCTCGCGGCTCCTTCGGCAGCGACTACTGGCATAACTGCGTTTACGCCATGGACGATCCCAACTACACCAGCATCACCCCGACCTACCCCGTCGGCGGCGGCTGCCCGGCTTCGGGTCCCGCGCCCGGCGTCACCACCGGCCGCTTCATCGAGAACGTCGACTTCCGCGCCACCAAGGCCGATCCCCGCGACCCGGCGATCAGCCCCGACATGAAGCCCATGCTGCAGCATGAGTTCGTGACCGGCGTCGACATCGCTCTCAACTCCCAGTGGGCAATCGAGACCCGTTACGCCCGCAAGCGCCTGGACCGCACCATCGAAGACATGGCGATCACCGATAACCTGGGCTTCTACATCGGCAACCCGGGCTCCACCATCGCCGACGTGCTGCATCGCCCGACGTCCATCCCTTGCATCGCAACTCCGGGCTTCAACTGCACTCCGGACTCATCCGGAAACTATCTGAACTCCACTCCCTTCTGCGCGGAGTGCCCCCCAGTTCAGCCCGCCGTCCGTCGTTATGACGGCGCCGAGTTCCGCCTGGTCAAGCGCGCCGGCGGCAAGTGGTACGGCTCCGTCTCCTACACCTACAGCCGGCTGACCGGCAACTATGCCGGTCTCACCAACTCCGATCCGACCGATGGAACCTTCGGACGCCACGCTCCCAACAATGGCCGTGCGTTCGATATTCCGACCATGACCTACGATCCGACCGGGAAGCCCCAGGACGGACCGCTCGGCACCGACCGTCCCAACACCGCCTCCGCCTTCGGCTACTACAGCCTGAAGTGGATGCACATGGTCACCAACCTGGGCTTCACCCAGAGCTTCTACCAGGGCACGCCGGTCAACACCTGCCTGCCGGTAGTCGGCACCTCTTCGGCCTGTCAGTATGCAGAGGGCCGCGGAAATTGGGTGAGACTCGTCCGCAACGCCGATGGCAGCATCTCCTCCAATGGCATTGTCGACAACTCGCGAACCGACCCACTGATTCAGACCGACTTCACCCTCCGTCACGAGATCGTCGTGAAGGAAGGCCAGCGGCTCTCGCTCGAAGCCAACATCATCAACCTGTTCAATCAGCGCGCGGTGGAAGGCGTTTACGAATTCGCCATCCCGACCAACCTGATCAATCCGCTGCGTCCAGCCCGCTTCGCCGGCGACCCGCAGACCGATTGGGGCAAGGTGATGAACGGCTACAACTACATCGATGCGTTGAACGGAACCGGCGCCTTCGCCGGCAACTTGCCCGGAACCAGCACGCCCATTCAGGGCAAGCTGACCCTGGCCAGCCGCTACGGAATGCCGAACCTGTTCCAGGCGGCGCGTAACATCCGTCTGGCGGTCCGCTTCACCTTCTAAAGTAAGCTAGCAGTTTCACAACTTAGAGGAGACCGGGCAACCGGTCTCCTCTTTTTTTGGGCTTGACGCGATGCCTATTTCTTGGCCTTCTTGTTCGCCTTCAAAACTTCGTTCTCGGCCTTTGCGGCGGAATGATTCTTGTTGTGGCGCGCCACAGCTTTCGCAACCTCCTCCGCGGAGAGCTTGCTGTGATTCTCTGAATGCAGTACTTCAGTCGCGGGATTCGATTCTGTTGCCATAGGTAATTAGCTCCTTAGCGCCATTTCCGGTTGGTTTGGACTGTATGATAGTTCGCCGGGTAGACCAGAGACCGATCTTGCGCGCCGGCGGGAGATGGCATGCCGCAGCTCCGCGTGGAAATCCTGGCTGAACAGCAAGGCCCGCTTGGATTATACGCCCATCCCGGAGAGGGAGAGGTACGCAACAGTGCTTTTGCGATCAAACTGACTAAGTCGACACGACTTCTTCGTAGCGGTGGCGCCAGGCGACCGCGCCCGCGGACTGGAAGACAGTGAGGGCCTGCTCGTAGAGGTCGCGGGGGATTTCGATGCCGCCATCCCAGCAGCCGAGCGCCTGGTAGCGTGCGACGGCGTCGGTCAGCCGTTCCGCGGCGACCTCGGGAAAGAAGGCGGCTTGCTGCTGCGCGACTTCGGCGGCGGGCGGCGGTCCGTACCCACTCGCGGGCCTTGGCGTATGTGCTGAGGAAGACGCGATAGCCCTCGGACTTCTGGTATTCGCGGGAGCAGCAGAGGCTGCTGAAGGCCACCGCCGGCATTGCAGCGCCAACCGAGACCACGACCTCGCCCGCGGCAATCGGCGCCTGCTGGTGGACATAGTCGGCGGCGCCGGACCGGACTACCTTAGTCTTTTTCCAGTCGGCGCCATTGTGCTTGACGGCGTACTTCAACATCGCGAGCGGCTGCGCCCCCTGGTCGGCAAGCAGCGTGCGGCCTTCGAGGTTCTTCCAGTCGAATGCCGGCTCCGGCTCGCGGGCCACAAGGAAAAAGCCGTCGCGCTGATTGATCTGCGCGAAATGCACCGGAAGCGGCTCCACGCCCATCTCGCGTCCATTCCAGTTGGACGATACCGCCGATTGCATGATGTCGGTTGCGCCGTCGCGGATCAAGGCGTAACTGCGCTGCCCTGCCCCGAGCACTGCATAGGGCACGTCATGCCCTTCGCTTCGCAAGAGGTTGATACACGACAGAAGTGGACTATAGAACGCCGAGTGGCGGGAAGCCGTGACGCGAATTCGCATGCCTTACGGTTTGCCAGGCCGGAACTTGACCGAGTAGACCGTGCCCAAAATCAGGAGCAGGGCGCCCCACCAGATCCCCGCATGAAGGTCCGCGCGCACTACCGGATGGGCAGGCGGGTTGGAGAGCTCGTAGAGCCCCGCCCCGAGAATCAGGACACCGTACAGCAACAGCAGGGCGCCGATGAAGAACCAGATCGAAACCATTCCTTGGCGGTGCATGCGTCTCCCTTCGCGAACCTATTGAATACCACGAATCGCGCGCTGGTACCAACGACTAATTGTTTCCGGGCGGCCAGACCCGGAAGCGCTCGCACTACGAACCGCAGCGCACGCCCTTGCTCGCATCGGGCTTGGCGGCGTCCCACAACTTCTTGACGCGTCCATCCGGACATATCGCCGAAGCTTCGCTCGGCCGCATGAGCAGTACGGCTCCCCGGCTCTCGTCGATGCCCTGGCTCATGCCGATGTCGATCAGAAAGAGCAGGCCGCGCCACTGGTAGATTTCGCCGATCCTGCGATGTTTGCCGTCGGGAAAGCTCACCACCGCATGCTGATGGCCCTGTACGATGTGCGCGACTCCCAGGGCCGCGGTGTAGCCCGGCAACACCGTCTTTTCACCTGCCCCGAACCAGGACTTGCCACCGGGACCCTGCGCTCCCAGGCGCGCCTGGACCAGCGAATTCGCTCCGGTCAGTTGCGCAGTCGAATAACCATCGCGGTCGAAGCCGCTTTGCAAATCGGCAATCAACTGCTTCATGGTACGTCCTCCGCTGTTGCCGGCGTGGGAGAAGAACCAGCCGTTGACGCGCGCAGCGAACGGCAAAGAACACAGGAACGCGCCCAGTTCGCCCTGGCAGGCCGCGACGGCCACCGGGTCCAGCCCGGCCGACTTCAATTGACCGGCAATCTCCTTAGCCTTGTCCGAAAGCGGACTGCGCAGAAAATCTATCTCGTGATTCCCGGTGAGCACTACGACATGCCCGCCGGATTGTTCCGCCTCGGCGCGCAACTGCTGCAGGAGCGCGAGCACGGCCGGCCCCTTCGGGCCCTTGTCGACCAGATCGCCGGTGAACACCAGGACTTTCTTGCCGCCTGCCCAATGAACCCTGCCGGGCGAGGCAGTGCCGCCCTCGACCAGCCCGGCGGCGGAGAGGAGTCTCAGGAGACGGTCGCAATCGCCATGCACGTCGCCGATGGCAAAGAGGTCTTCCGCGCTATCGATCTGGACTACCGCGGGATCCTTTGCCCAATCGCGGGAAATCTTCTTCTGCGCCCACGGAATGCCCGGGAATAGAGAGAGAACAGCGGCCGCGGCAATTGCCCTGCTGAGTGTCATCGTCTTGTGCAAGTTACCACATCGGCGGATTACGGTTCTGTTAAGACTCAACGCCTGTGGCCGGCCGCTCGTCAATTGCGTAGAGCGATGCTGGCCCCGCGGTCTTCCATCATCATCCCGGCCCGGAATGAAGAGCGCTTTCTGGGCGCTTGCCTGGAATCCATCCGGGTGGCCGCAATGCCGTTTGCGATGCAAGTAGAAGTCATCGTGGTGTTGAATTGCTGTACCGATGAGACGGAAGAGATCGCGCGTGCCTGGGGCGCGCGAGTCGTCCAGGAAACCGCCAGGAATCTCGCCGCCATCCGCAACAACGGCGCCCGCCTCGCCGCGGGACAGGTGCTGGTGACGATCGACGCGGACAGCAGAATGAGCCCTGACACGCTGATTGCGATCGACCGGGCGCTCGGGTCCAGGGGCACGGTAGGCGGCGGAACGGAGATCCGGCCCGACCGCTATTCGCCGGGCATCCTGACCACGCTGTTGCTGCTGCGTGCCGCTCTCTGGATTTGCCGGCTATCCGGAGGCCTGTTCTGGTGCCGCATTCAGGATTTTGACGCGGTAGTGGGCTTCAATGAACGCCTGGTCAGCGGTGAGGATGTCGATTTCGCCAGGCGCCTGAAGGCCTACGGACAGATCGTCGGCCGCCCTTTCTCGACGCTGCGTGGCGCTCATATCGTTACATCCTGCCGTAAGTTCGACCGGTATGGCGACTGGTGCGTCCTGAGACATCCGCTTCTGTTCTGGCGACTTTTCCGAGGCACGAACCGTCCTGCCGCCGATGCCTTCTATTACGATTTCCCGCGCTAAAACGGCTCCCCACCATGGCGCCCCGATAGATGTATCCTGTATTCTAAGTTAAGGCCGGAGCGTTGGTTAGCTCCAGGTGGTTCATGAACCTATTACAGCCGTGCCGCGGTTTGGGTAGCCGCGGTAATCGCTTCGCGCGCAGGCATATCTTCCGTCCGCTCGGTGCGGTGCTCTGTCTGCTCGCGGCCGGGCTGCAAACGCTCCCCGCAGCGACGGTGGTAAACGCGCCGTACCTGCAGAATCTGGGCGCGGACCATGTCACAGTCGTGTGGGCTGCGAAGGAAAACCAAGCGGCTTCGGTGCAGTATTCCACGGATGCGAGCTTCTCGAACAGTGTTGCGGCGCGCGTGGTTCGCACCTACAGTTCCTCCGAGACCGACATAGGCTTTGCGTTCTCGCAGTACCGGGCCGATCTTACCGGGCTCTCGCCGGGCACCGCTTACTCTTACCGGGTCGTCGTGGGCGGTCAGCCATTCGCTCCGGTCAGCGACACCACGTCCTACCGCTTCAGCACGCCTGGTCCCGGCCCGTTCAGCTTTTTGGCTTACGGCGATAGCGGCGACGGCAGTAATCGCCAGATTGCGGTGGCCCTGCAGATGGTCAAGGAGCAGCCGAATTTCGTGCTTCACGTCGGCGACATTGCTTACCAGTCGGGCACGTTCGCGGAGTTTTCCTCGAATTACTTTGCGTATTACTTTACCCTGATGCGGCGAGCCGGCTTTTTCCCCATCGCCGGCAACCACGAATATTACACGCAGGATTCGGCGCCTTATCTGGCGCTCTCCGTGCTGCCGGACAACGGCGTGCCGGAGGATCCGGGGCGCTATTATTCCTTCGATTGGGGCAACGCCCACTTTGTCGGGCTGGATGCGAATCTGCTCGACGCACCGTTTCCGCTGGCGCAGGCGCGCATGCTGGCATGGATGGAGAACGATCTCGCCACTTCGCAGGCGCCATGGAAAATCGCATTCTGGCACCAGACCCCGTATCCTTTGGAACATCACATCGATGACCCGATCGATATCGCCGCCCGCAACCTGCTCGTGCCGATTTTGGAACGCCACGGCGTGCAGTTGGTATTGACCGGGCACGAGCACAACTACACGCGCAGCAAGATAATGCACGCGGGAGTTCCAGTCGCGCCGGGCACCAGCGGTACGGTGTATATCACCACGGGAGGCGGCGGCGGAGAGCTGCATCCAGTGCTGGATACGTTGCCCTCGTTCCTCGAACAGCAGGCGTCGGTAAACCATTACCTGCGGATTGAGATAACCGGCCCCACGCTGACCGTCCATTCGATACAGGTAGACGCCGCGAATCAGAACGTCAAGGAATTCGATAGTGTGGTGCTGACGCTGCCTCCGCCGCCTGTTCTAAGCGGCGTCGTCAACGGGGCATCTTTCCTGCCCTCGTTGGCAACGGGTGAACTGGTGAGCATCTTCGGCCAATCGCTGGCTAACGGCACCACCCAGGCTTCCGGTTTCCCGTTGCCGTTGAGTTTAGGCGGCTCCGCCGTCACGCTCAATGGAACCCCGATGGCGCTGACGTTCGCATCGCCTGCACAGATCAACGCGGCATTGCCATTGGACGCAGTGGGAACGTCGACCTTGCGCGTGACCAACGCCGCCGGGTTCGCCGAAACGCAGGTCAGTATCAGCGATAGCGCGCCCGCCATCTTCGCCACCGGGATTACCCACGCGGGCGGCGCCTCCGTCTCGTCCGCGGCGCCAGCCACGCCAGGAGAAACGCTGCTCATCTACATGACCGGTCTGGGGCAGGTGGACGGCAAACTCGCCGCCGGCCAGCCCGCGCCATCGACACCCCTCCTGCATGTGCTGGCTCCGGTGGTGGTACAGATCGGCACGGCGCTCATCAATCCCGATTTCGCCGGCCTTGCCCCGGGGTTTGTGGGGCTTTATCAGGTCAATGTCGTGGTCCCTCAAAACCTGACGGCGAAGACTTACCCGCTGCAGGTAATGGTCAAGGGAAATGTCAGTAATTCCTTAAATATCCCGGTACAGCCGCGCAGTCCATAGGGCTGCCGCGGCGTCGAGTTAGTATACTGATGCGTGCCTCATGTCTGACCCCGGACAGAATCCGCTGACGCTCAAGCGGCTGCTACGGCCGCATGCTAAATCGCTCGCGCTCGGAATCCTGGTGGTGGCGGGCGGCAGTATCGCCGACCTGCTGCAGCCGTGGCCGCTGAAGATCATCATCGACACGGTTCTGAAAGGGCACGTCGGCAAGGGCTGGCTGAACGATCTGGTGCTGGATTTCGCGGGTAACAACCAACTCGAGATCCTGCGCTTCGCCGCGCTGGCCGTGCTCGCCATCGCGGCCCTGGGCGCCTGCTGCTCCTACGCCGAGAAATCGCTGACCACCACGATCGGGCAAAAGGTGCTTCACGAACTGCGCAGGACGCTGTACGCGCAGATTCAACGCCTGTCGCTGGCCTATCACGACCGCAAGCAGACCGGCGACCTGATCAGCCGCGTCACCGGCGACATCGATTCGGTGCAGGGGTTTCTGGCGTCCGGTCTGCTGAGCACGCTGGTCAGCCTGCTCACTCTCTTCGGCATGATCGGCGTGATGTTCTCGATCAGCTGGAAGTTTACGCTGATCGCGCTCTCGATTGTCCCGGTCCTGTTCGCGGTGGTCCTCACGTACACGCGCAAGATCAAGAAGGCGTCGCGGGCGGTGCGCAAGAAAGAAGGCGAGATGGTCTCGATCATCCACGAGGTCTTCTCCGCGGTGCGTGTGGTGCGGGCCTTCGCGCGTGAGGATTACGAACAGCGGCGCTACGAAGTGGAGAGTATGGAAAGCGTCAGCATGGCGCTGCGCGCCCGCGGCCTGAAGGCCAAGCTTTCGCCGATGGTCGAAATGATCGTGGCCGCGGGCACCTGCATGGTGCTGTGGTTCGGCGCGCGCATGGTGCTGGACGGCAGCCTCTCCACGGGGTCGCTGATCGTCTTCGTGCTGTACCTGGGGAAAATGTACAAGCCCATGCAGGAGCTTTCGAAGATGACCGACACCTATACCAAGGCGGCGGTGGCTTGGGAGCGCATTCAGGAGGTGCTGCAGACCAGGCGCGACGTGGAGGACTTGCCGGGCGCGCTGCCCGCCCCGCCGTTTCGCGGGGAGATCGAATTCGACCACGTGGACTTCAACTACAACCCCAACGCGCCGGTGCTCCGGGATGTGAACCTGCACATCGCTCCCGGGGAAATGGCTGCGCTGGTGGGCCACACCGGTTCGGGGAAATCGACCATCACCAGCCTGGTGGCCCGCTTCTACGACCCTACCAGCGGGGTGGTGAAGATCGATGGATACGACGTCCGTCAACTGCAGCAGACTTCGCTGCGCCAGCAGATCAGCTTCGTCCTGCAGGAGACGCTGCTCTTCCACGGCACTATCGCCACCAACATCGCCTACGGCAAATCCGGGGCGACCGTGGAGGAGATCGTGCGGGCGGCGGAGCAGGCCAATGCCAGCGAGTTCATCGACAAGATGCCGGATGGGTACGACACTGTCGTGGGCGAGCGCGGGGTGACGCTCTCCGGAGGACAGAAGCAGCGTATCGCCATCGCGCGCGCGCTGATCCGCAATCTGCCGATCCTGATTCTGGACGAGCCCACGTCAGGCCTGGACGCGGAGAGCGAGCAACTCGTCTTCGACGCGCTGGACAGGTTGATGGAAGGCAAGACGTCGATCGTGATCGCGCACCGGCTAGCCACCATCCGGCGCGCCGATAAAATCTTCGTGATCGAAGGCGGCGCGATCGTGGAGACGGGCAAACATGAGGATCTGCTCGCCAGGGGCGGCCTCTACGCCAGGCTCCACGAGATCCAATTCCGGACCCAGGCAAGCGTCACCGCCGCCAGCTAAATGCCAATTGCCAACCGCTTGCTGACGCGCGCGGCTCGGAACGGAGCCGCGACCGTGAGGGAGCGGTTGCTTATTAAATCCACCTACGGCAGGACAACCAGTGGCGCTCTCAGGAACTCGAACTTCCGCGCGTTCTCATCGATCACGCTGACCTGGCAGGTGTAGCGGCCGGGCTTCAGCGAAGTCAGCGGCACCTGGAACTGCACCGGCATCGTGCCCGCGCGGTTGGGGGAAAGCGCGCTCAGTTGCACCGGAGCCGATTCGAATGCTTTGCGTCCCTGGCGGTAGAAAGTCACCTCCGCGACCACCCGCGCCGTCTTGGCCCCGGACTCCTGCGCCGGGTCGTAGACCTCGAAATAGACGAAGAGGTTCTGCTTCGTGGAAAGCGCGCGTGTGATGCTGGGAATCAGCTTCTGGCCATCCTGCACCAGCGGATGATTGATCAGCAGTTTCTGATTGGCCCCCGCGCCGATGGCCTCGGCGACAGCCTGGCGTTGTCCGGACCATACCACCGAGCTGACGCGAAGGCCCTTGGAATCGGAATTCAAATTGGGCACTACGAAATCGGTTTCGAAGGTCCCCATCTTGCCGCCCTGATTCTCGCGCGCCAGGAACTTGAGGCGATACTTACCCGGCGAAAGCGTGAAGCCCGTGTCGTACTGAATGTTCTTACTGGCAAGCTGCGCCGCGCCCTCGCTGACTTTGACCTTGATGGTGTCGCGCACATTGCCTTTGATCTGGCCCTTGGCGTCCGTGACCTGGCCGACGAAGTCGAGCTCCGTGGTATCCCCGGCGCCGCGCCGCGAGAGCGCGATCTCGCTGCCCGCGATTTTCACCGCCACCGGTACGAAGTAGTGGTCGCCCACCAGGCGGAAATAGTTGATCTCGAGCGCCATCGGCAGATCCGTCACAGGGTCGCCCAACACCAGCGCCTCCTGCAGTTGACGCTCTTTATCGCTGGAGGTCGACTTGCTGAATTCCTTGCCGGCGAAGTAGCCATTGCGGTAGTCCAACTGCGCGGCGTACTGCTTGGGAACGTTGACCTGGACGCGCCGGAATTTGCCGTCGGCCACGGGATTGCTGTCGTAGTAGCCGAGCACATAGTAGCTGCCCAGGTCGCTGTGCGCCTGCTGTATGCCGAGCGTGAGATCGTTGGAATCGAGCAGCGCCTTGCCGCCGGTATCGTCGGCGAGCGTGAACAGGGTTTCCTGCGCGTCGTTGAACTTGGTCTTCTGCGTGGTGATCGCCTGGCCGGTGAAGACTTGCGAACCCCGCGGGATGGCCTTGCTGGCGTCGCCGCCGGGAGCCAGCGCCACCAGGCCGCGCGCGTCGATCGGATAGAAGGAGACGTTGGCGCGGATGGCGGCGTTGACGGTGGATTCGAGCTGCGAATGGTTTTCGACGCCCGTTTTGGGAATGCCCGCGGAAAAGTAGACCAGCGCCTTCTTCTCGGGCAGGGGCGCCAGCATGCGCACGGCGGTTTCCAGGCCGGCGAGTTTGCGATCGGTGTTGAAAATGTTGAATTCGGTCTCATCGGCGATGAAGGCCGCGCCGGTGTATTCGCCGCTGTTGGCATCGCCGGTGTCGGCCTCAATCGCCAGCTCGCTGGATTCGCCGATGTGAAAGCTCTTGATCACCTGCGTGAGCCGGTCGCGATCGGCGGTGAAATCCTGCGCCACTTGAACGGTGACGCCGAGCGTCATAATGGCCACCATGTCGGACGCCGTCATCTGCTCGCCAAGAAACTTGAGCGCGGATTGCTGCGCGCGAATCTGCTCCTGCGGCTGCATGGAAGAGAAATCGAAGAACAGCACCAGCAGCCGCTTGTCCTTATACTGAACCCTGCCCGCCGATTGCACATTGATGACGTTGGCGCGCGCGGAAACCGCCGGCCGGGCCTCGAGGGCCGCGGGCTCGGCTTTCTCGTCGGAGATGCGCTGGAACTCGAAAATCGCGATCTCCTGCGGCTTGCCGTTTTCCAGAACCGTGAAATCCTCTTTCTTCAGGGTGTCGATGGTTTTGCCGTTCTTCGCGCGGACAAAGACATCCACCACCACCAGCTTCGTGGTCGTCTTGAAAGTGGTGATCTCCTGCTGCTGCCCGGCCAGGCAGAGCGTCAGGAAAACGGTTGCTGCGAGCCTGTACATGCTGAGTCTCCTGGTCAGAACTTGTAGCGCAAGGTCGCCCTGAATGAGCGCATCGGCAGCGCCGTGGTGGGCAGGCCGTAATTGAGCGCGTTCAGCACGGTGCCGAAGTTGGAAAAAATCGCCGTGTTGGTGACATTCGATCCCTCCATGCGGATTTCGATGTGGTGCCGCTCGGTCGCGTGGAAGGAACGCGTCAACGCAAGGTTCATGGAAAACCGCGAGGGGCCGGGAATGGTGTCGCGGCCCGCATTGCCGAAGGCGCCGAGAGAGGGCGGCGCGAAGGCCGCCTTGTTGAAGAAGCCGCCGCCGCCGGAGACACTTAGCCCGGTCGCATCGGCGCGGCTAGCGCCGAAATTTCCGCTGCCGCCGGAATCGGAAAGATTCCCCAGGACGCGCGCCGTGTAGGGAAGGCCGCTCATCGCGATGATATTGCCGCTCACGATCCACGAGCGCAGAATGCCGGTCAGCAACGGTCCGCCGAGCTCGGTCTTCTTGCCGACGGGCGATTGTTCCGTGAACCCGAGCGTGAAGGAGTGGCGTTGATCGAACGTGGAAAGGCCGCGCTCCGCGGCCAGGTCCTTATCGTTCTGCGCCACCACCACCGTGCCGCCGCCAAGCACGGAGGCGTCGTCGATGGATTTCGAAAACGTGTACAGGCCCTGAATGGAAAGGCCTTTGCTCAATTTGCGCGTGAGCCGCACCTGGCCGGCATGAAATATCGAATCGCCGTTGCTGGTCTCATACGTGAAGCCGACGGCGTCGCCGATCAAGCGCCGGTCCTCCGCCGTCAGGGGCGAACCGGGGGCCGCGCGATTGGGAGCGCGCTGTACGTCGAGATGCGTGCCTTTGGTGCCGAGATAACTCAGCTCCAGGGTCCAGGTCTTGCTCAAGCTCGTCTCGAAGGCGGCATTCCAGGTCTGCGCGTAGCCATCGCGGTAGTCGCGGTCGATCGCCATGCTGTTGTTGATCAGCTTGGTGCTGGCGGATGTGAAGCCGGTCGCCAGGCGCAGGGCATAATCCAGGCTGGCCAGGATGTTGTTGCTGTGCGCGAAGGGCGGCTGCGATGCCAGGCGTCCGGGCAACTCCGCATAAATCGAGCCGTTGTAGAAAATGCTGTATCCCGCGCGCAGGATGATGTGCTTCTTGTTGGTGGGACGCCACGCAATGGCTCCCCGCGGAGAAAGATTCTTCGGGTCGCCATCGATCAGCGCTCGCGGAAAAACGCCGGTGTAGGGTCCGGTTTGTCCGGGGGTGACGACCGCGGCGCCCGTGATCCCATTCGCCAGATCAAGGTTGGCCATGCGGTCGTACTTCTCGGTGTAGGGCGAGAAATATTCGTACCGCAAGCCCACATTCAGCGACAGGTTGGAGCGGAGCTTCCAGTCATCCACCACATACGCGCTGTAGCCCGACGAGCGGAAGTAGTTGGAAGAGCTTCCATACCGGACTTTGGCGGAATTCGGAAAACCAAAGAGGTAATCCGCGAAGTCCAGGCCGGTGCCAGGGATCAGGCGTAGATTGTTGTCGAAGCCGCTGGTCAAAAGTCCGGTGAATGTATAGGCGCCGCGGCCATACGTGTCGGTGATCGGGTTCAATTGCAGTCGCCGGTATTCGCCGCCGAAGGAGAGGCTGTGTTTCCCGCGGACCAGCGTCAAGCCTTCGCGCAGCACCGACGATTGCTCGCGCCGCACCAACGGGCTGCCATCCACCATGTTGCCGTAGTTGGTGAAGGTCAGATTAGGCGGACCATAGTCGATCGGGTTGGGCGAGGTTCCCTGAATGCCGAGCGCGCCGGCCACATTGGCGCCGTAGGCGAAATAGGGCACATAATTCGAGCGGTTGCGGGCGAAGGCCCAGTGGAACGAGTTGATGGTGCGCGGCCCGAAATTATGCGTCCAGCCCACGTCGGATTGCCAGCCATTGCCGCTCAAATGGTCCTGGAAGCCATAGAGCTGGGCCTGCTTACTGTCGCGATTCTGATAATTGAAGCTCAGGCTGAAGCGGTTCTTGTCATCCAACGTGTGATTGAGCTTCCCGGAAAAGTCGCTGGTGTTGAACGGCACCGCGGACGTGATCTGGTAATTTTGCACGCCGCCCGGGAGGTTCGGCAAGGGGATATAACTCAGCATCCCGGCCGCGATCTTGTCGATGCGATTGGCCGGCACGATGTTGCCCGCCAGCGGCAGATGGCTGATCGGGTCGTAGAGCACGACCGGCCCGGCGACGGTGGGCTTGGTGAAATTCCCGCTGCGCTGTTCCACGCTCGGAACGGTATCGAAATTGGCGTACGGACTATCGCTGCGCACCAGAGAGAAATTGAGAAAGAACGTGGTCTGCGGGCTGCCCGGCATCGGCCCGCCGGCCGCTGCGCCGATGCGGCTCTGCTGATATCCCGGCTTGGTGAGCGGCTGCCCGCTGAGCGAGTACGGGCTGGCATCAGTCACACCATCGCGGAAGGTGTAAAGTACGTTTCCTTTGATCTGGGTGGCTTGTTTGGTCGCCCCAAAACTGTTCACGGTATCGCCCAGCGATTTCTTCTTCTTCGCCTTCTTGGCGGCCTTCTTGGCGCGCTTCTCTCCCGGAGCGAGGTCGCCTTTGGCCTTCTTCGGCTTGGTGGCGATGGACTGGTCCTTGTCCAACTGGTCGAAGAAGTTCTGCTGTTGGACCGATTGCAAGCCGCCGGTGAGACTTCCGTTCACCAGGAAGGCCTCATTTGCATCAGAGGCGCCCCCCATGGCCGGGCCTGCGGGAGGCGCGGCAGCCGCTTCCATTTGCTGCTCGATCTGCGCCTGGCTGTCGGCCTGCTCCTTCACATCCACGGTCTGAAAGCCGGCGGCGGACCTTGCGACCGGGGTCTCCGCGATACCCACGGCCTGCAGTTCCAGGTCGAAATCGAGGACGGATGCAGCCCCGACCAGTGTCAATTCTTGCTTAGCCGGCGCGAATCCGAACATCTCCGCGGTGAAGACCCACTTCCCTCTATCGGGTATGGAGAAAGCATAAATTCCGTTTTCGTCCGTGGTGGTAACTAGCTTCAGTTGGTCCAAGGCCGCGGTTACCGTCGCACCAGGTATCGCTTTCTTGCCGGAGCGGACATAACCGTAGTGTTCGGCGCCGAATGTGGTACTGACAAAAAGAACCGGGAGAATGCCGCGAACGATCCATCCCACTGGACGGGCCTCCCTATATGAAGATTTGGTTAACATGTTATATCACAGACTTAGGGGGATTGGAATAGCTCTGCGGCTCTTCCCTCGGGGAGTTGGTGCGCGCGTATCGGGAAACCCCTCCCCGGAGATTTTGGGTTTGTGTTATGATCTGGTGACCATTTGAGCCAGAAGGCGGCGATGGGAGGTCATGTGGCATCTGCGGCGCGGAATGAAGATTCGGTTTTCATCGACTGGGAACAACTCGACTCGACTAAGGGGCTTACCGTGTTACGCGTCCCGGTGCCCGGCGGCTGGTTAGTCTATGCTTCCAATAGCTATCACCAGCATGGGGGAATGACGTTCTATCCGGACCCGGATCACCTTTGGGACGGCGGCAGTATGGTCCGCAAATAGCTCCTACCGGCACGGTCCTGAGGTTCGGCGGCCAGGGTTTGAACTAGCGGAAGCTTGCCGCCATTTGGCCCATGGCACGATGCGGTACCCGCTTGCGCTAAGGATGTAGGAGGGTTAGCCGTGCCGTTCCAGAAACAGCTCGTTTTCGCAGCCGCGATCCTGGCCCAGTCGGCGGCGCTGGCGCAGACCCCGACGGCCGCAGACCTCTTCGACGGCACCGTGCTTCACGAAGTCCGCATCACCATGAAGCCCACGGACTGGACGGCGCTGAAGGCCGCTTACCTGACCGACATGGACTTCAACGTCGATTCCTTTCAATGGAAGGGCGCCGGCAGCCTGACCGGTTCGGTAAATACTTTTACGATGCACAACCGCGGCCACGGCAGCCGCAGCCCGATTAAGCCCGGCCTTCACATCAGCTTCGACGGCCTCGTCAAGGGACAGACCTTCCTCGGTTTGTCCGCGCTCGAACTCAAGCCCAACACCCAGGACGGAAGTATGCTTCACGAGCGGATAAGCATGCTGCTTTTCAACCGCATGGGAATACCCGGCTCACGTGAGACTCATAGCCGTTTCTATGTGAACGATGAATATATCGGCGTCTATCTTTTGGTGGAATACCCGGACGCCTCCCTGCTGAGCCGCATCTTCAACGAGAGCACTGGCTACCTCTACAACTACGTTCCGGGCGACTGGGCCGGCGTCCCCGGCGGCGGCTGGCACTTCGAATACCTGGGCCCGGATCTCGATAACTATGCGTCGGCCACTGTATCCACCCCGTTCAGCCCCAGCAATCACACCAACGCGCCGGACACGGTCACGTTGGAAAAGTTGTTCAGAATAATCAACCAGGAGCCGGATGCCACTTTCATTTCGGCGATGACTTCGGATCCTCAGCTGGGTCCTCTTCTGGACCTCAAACTCTTCCTCACCCACGTCGCGGTGGAGACTTACGTCGCGGACTTCGACTGCATTCTCGGCGATGTGTTCGGGGTGAATAATTTCCGCTTCTACCGGTTCGTAAACAAACAGTTATCTCAGTTCATTCCCTGGGATAAAGACAACGCGTTCGATTGGACGCAGCGTCCGGTGCTGCAGAACGCCAATCAGAACGTCCTGATGCGGCGGCTGATGGCGATCCCCGAGTATAAGAATTATTACCTTCAAGCCTTGGTCAAGTGCGCCCTGCTGGCCGGGGGCGCGGGTGGCTGGATGCAACAGGAGGCCACGCGCGAGTACAACCTGATCCAGCAGGCAGCCTACGACGACCCCAATAAGCTATACCTGAATGCCGGGAGTCTGGCGCTCGCCACCAACGCCCAATTCGACGCCTTTGTTGCAGCGGTACAGGCCTTTCCGCCACAGCGCACGAGCTTCGTTCTCAGCGACGTGGTGGCGCAGGGCTATCAATTTCCGACCAGCGCGCCCGTGCTCGCCGGTGGCGGCATTGTCAACGCCGCCGCCCTCGCCCCCGCCGCCGCCGGCGGACTGGCAAGCATCTACGGCTCCAATATGGGCAATGGCGACAACACCACCGTCTACGTCAATGGCTACGCTGCACCGGTGTTCTTTGCGTCGCCCGGCCAATTCAACATCCAGATCCCCTGGGAGGCCACTGGCCTTGCGAGCTTCGGCATGATGGTCAACGGCACGCCCAGCAATATCCAGACGGCCAGTGTGAATACGTTTGCGCCCGGCGTGTTCGTGCTTTCGCCCACCCAGGCGGCGATCACTCACGTGGATGGCAGCCTGGTGAGCAGTTCCAGCCCGGCCACTGCCAATGAAACCGTCATCGTCTATGCCACGGGACTGGGGCCGGTCACAGGTCCCATGGTGGATGGAGCCTTGGCGATCGCCCCGCCTCTGCAGCCGACGACACCGGGACAGGCGACCGCGAAGATCGGCAGCATTAACGCGCCGGTAGCGTTCTCCGGACTCACACCCGGCTTCACAGGCTTGTACCAGATCAACGTGCAGATCCCGCCGAACGTGCCCGCGGGATCGTCGCTCGTGATCGCGATCGGCGGAACATCGTCGCCCTCGGTCCCCATCTCGACCCGGTGACGGTGGCGCGCGGCTTCAGTCGTTCTCCTCGTCGTCGTCTTCTTCGCTCACGCGCGGCACGCTCCATTCATTGAGGCCAACTCCCGCGGTGCCGTGAGCTTCGAAAAATCGGTGCAGCGACGCTACATTGGCCGGGTCGCGGATCAAGGCGGCCACTTCGCGGCGCGAATTCAGCGCGGGCGGCGAGAGCGAGATGCTGCCGAACAACGCCGTCGTATCGTCTACCAGCATCAGCTTGCCGTGCGATTGCAGGCCCGCCACATCTCCCGCCCCAAGCACCTGCACCGACACGCCGGCCGCCTGCCGCTCGCGCAGCAGCGCCACAAACTCGGGATCGCTCACGCGGTGATCGATGATCCGGATGCGGCTCCGGGCCGAGCCGAGGATCTCGCGGAACCGCGCGCGCGCCATTTCCGGACCGACCACGAGAGTCTCCGGAATCTCCGGCGGAATTCCGGAATCCGAAGCGTCGGAATCCATCGCGAAGAGCGCGCGCAGCCCCGCGATCACTCCGGCTTCCCAGGTCACCACCAGAAAATCGCAGGTTTTCTCGAAACATTTCCGGGTAAAGTTCAGCGACGCGATTAACGCCGGGCCCTCGTCGGCAACAATATATTTGGCGTGATATTTGGTGCGGGCGCCCGAGTAGCGATGCACGTCGGCGCCCATGCTCTCCAGAAAAACGCCCAACTGCCGCAGGCGCTTGTCCCAGTTCTTGGCGGTCGGCGTCAACAGGGCGCGTACCCGCACGCCGCGTTGTACCGCGTCGGCCAGCGCGTCCAGAATCTTGAAATCGTCGCAGCGGAATACCGAAAGCGCCAGTTCGCGGCGCGCGCCGGAAATCACGTCCAGGATCGCGCCGCGCCGCTCGCCGGGGTCGCACACCAATCTTTCGACCATGCTTCGGAACAGCTTAGCAGTTATATATTTGTAGCGTCCCACGCGGATGCGCGATATGATTTTGGAACCATGCATCGGAAGCGTTCCAATCGATGACTCTCTTCCCTGCCCTCGCCCACCGCCGGCAATCCGACAAGCGTCTGCGTGAAATGGTGCTGGCCCGCGAAGCTAAACGCGGACTGCTGATTGCGTTCGAAGGTCCCGATGGCTCGGGCAAAACCACCCAGCGCAAACTCTTCAAGAACTGGCTGAAGAGTGAGGGACACCAGGTGGTGACCACCAAGTGGAACTCCTCGGCGCTGGTCAAGCCGCTGGTGAAGGCTCGCAAGGCCGCGCGCTCCCTGAGCCCTGAAGAGTTCAGCCTGCTGCACGCCGCCGATTTTCGCTACCGCCTGGAAACCGAGATTCTGCCCGCGCTCTGGCAGGGCGAGATCGTGGTGGCGGACCGCTACCTGTTCACAGCGCTGGCGCGCGACGCGGCGCGCGGCATGGATCTTCACTGGCTGCTCGAGGTCTACCGCCCGCTATTTTGGCCGGACCTCGTTTTCTATTTTTCGGTGTCTCCGGAAACCTCGGGCAAGCGGATCGCGGCCGACCGCGCTCCTAATTTTTACGAGGCCGGTCAGGATGTCACCGAGATCGCCGACCCGCTCCAAAGTTACACCCACTTTATTGGTCGTGTAATTCAGGAGTACGAAGCGCTAGCCAAAGTCTTCCGGTTCGTGACCGTGGATGCCGAGCAATCCATCTTCGATCAGCACCGGCAGATCCGCGGTCTGTTCGCGCAGGGCGCCCGCCGGCCGTGGCAGGATTGGAATCAGGAAGTGTTGGTGGATTGGCTCAGCCACTATCCCGAGGGTGCGCAGAAATGAGCGCGCCAGCGCCGGCTAAGGGCCGGTTGATCGCGCTCGAAGGTTCGGGCGGGCGGCCCATGACGGTCGCCGCCAGGTTTCTGGCCCGCGAACTGCGCCAGCCGAATGCAGAGATCGGCAGCAGCCCATGGGACGCTTCCGACATCTTCTTCCAGATTGCGCAGGGCGCGCGCGGACTTCCGGGGCCTTCGCCGCGCACTCTGATTCTGCTGTACGCGAGCGACCTGGCCTTTCGCCTGCGATGGCAGATCCGTCCCGCGCTGGAAGACGGCGCCACCATCATCGCGGCGCCGTATCTGGAAACCGCGATCGGTTTCGGCCGCGCCGCCGGACTGCCCCAGCCCTGGCTCCGCCAGATCTTCGAATTCGCGCCCCCGGCGGAGGAGACTTTCCGGGTTCCGGAAGACGCGGTTGCGATGGACCGGCGCGGCACTACGGCGAATAGTTTCCTGGAATTCTGCCTGGCACAACTGCGCAACGGTCCCGGCTCTTGGGATACCGAAGCGATTCGCTGCGGCTGCCTCTCGCACCTTTCGCGCCTGGAGGCGCGCGGCAAATGCCGTGTGGTCGCCCGCCGCACCGTTGCCATCACACCAAACGGCGACCGGTAGCCCGTGCAACTTCCGTCGAGATGCGCCTGCCGAGCCGCGACCGTTAGTGAGCGGTTGGTAATCAAACGAGCGACCGCTCCCTAATGGTCGCGGCTCCGATTGCGCATGTAAGTCTGTGGGAGAATAGCTTTGCGTTCGTCGGAGAGGAGGCTGAGATTGGCAAAGTGCCTGGGAATACCGGCAATCCTATGCCTGCTCACTTCCGCTGCCGTGGCGCAGCCCCTGGCAGGGACCGGCTCCATCACCGGAACCGTTCGCGACGTCTCCGGCGCCCTGGTGGCCAATGCCCAGGTAGAGGTGCGCAATGAGTCGCACGGCATACGACGCGATTCCACCACAGACGCGCACGGCGGTTTTTCCGTCATCGCCCTCGACCCGGCAACCGGTTATGCGGTTACGGTAAACAAGGCAGGCTTCTCACCCTTGCAGCGCGCGCAGCTCGAGGTTTCGGTCGGCGAAGTGACCAACCTCGACCTGACGCTGCAGATCGCCGCCGAGACCACGCGGGTTTCGGTCAACGCCGCGGGCGGCGGGGTCGTGGACCAGACCAAGACCGAGGTCTCCCAGGTAGTGCGGCAATCGCAAATCCTCAACCTGCCGATCAATGGACGGCGCGTGGACACCTACGTCCTGCTCACACCGGCGGTGGTCAGCGACGGGCCGCTTGGTCTCGTCGCCTTCCGCGGGATCGCCGGCGGCAACTCCTTCCTCACCGATGGCAACGACACCTCCAACCAATTCTTCGACGAAAACGCCGGACGAACCCGCATTTCCACGCAGATTTCGCAGGACGCGGTGCTCGAGTTCCAGGTGCTCTCCAGCGGCTATTCCGCCGGGTTCGGACGCGCCTCCGGAGGCATCATCAACACCGTGACACGGAGCGGCTCCAACACTCCTTACGGGACAGCCTACTGGTTCTTCCGCAACCAGGATTTCAACGCGCGCGATCCCTATGCGGCGATCAATCCACCCGAGCGGCGCCATCAGGCCGGCGCCAGCCTCGGCGGCAAGCTCGTACAGGATAAGTTGTTTTATTTTTTCAACGCTGAAGTGCACCGGCGCGATTTTCCGCTGGTAGCGTCGCTCGCGCGTCCGCCGCTATTCAACAGTGCGGGAGCCTTCGCCGGCACCTGCGCCGCCTCCGCGGCCCAGTGCTCCGCCGCACTCGGCTTCTTCAACCGCCAGTTTCAAGTGCTGGACCGGAGCGCCGATTCGGAGCTGCTCTTCGGCAAACTCGACTGGATGCCTTCCCAGGCACACCACCTCAGCGCGAGTTTCAACTACCTCCGCTGGACCTCGCCCAACGGATTTCAGACCTCGGCAGTGCTCAACGATGGTTCGGGCGTGGGCAACAACGGCAATTCGTCCGTGCGCACGCGCTATGGCCGGCTGGAATGGATGTTCATCCCCGACGGCGCGCGCATCAACGAGTTCCGCTTCGGCTGGTTCAAAGACCGCCAGGCCGACAACATCAATCCGGCCCTGCTGCCATCCACCGGCCTGCCGCAGATCACCATAGAAGGGCAAACCAACCTCGGTGCCAGCCCCGACCTGCCGCGCATCGACCCCAGCGAGAATCGCTTTCAACTGGCCGACAACTTCACCGTTGTCTCCGGGCGCCACAGCATGAAGTTCGGCTTCGATCTGCTCAATACCGAAGATTACATCCGCTACCTGCGAAACCAGAACGGCACGTACGAGTACGCCGACTTCACATCGTTCGCCTTGGATTTCAGCGGCAACACCGCTGGCGCGCGCAATTGGGAGACCTACTCGCAGCGCTTCGGAGCTCCGGTCTTCGATGAAACCGTGCGCGATTACAGCCTGTTTGCAGAAGACCAGTTCCGCATCAACTCACGCGTCAATATCCATTACGGATTGCGCTACGAGTACTCCCAGCTGCCCCAGCCGAAACAGGCGAACCCCGATTATCCGTCGAGCGGGTACCTGCACTCGGTCGCCACCAACTTCGCTCCGCGAATCGGTGCCGCGGTGGCCTTCAACCGGGCACGCAGCGTGCTCCGCGGAGGATACGGCATCTTCTATGCGCGCTATCACACCGGCCTGATCGCCACGTTTTTCCAGGAGAACGGTCTCGGCCAGCCTTCCATTCAACTGGACGCGCGCTTCCTTGCGGACCCGGCGAACGGTCCCATTTTTCCCAACGTCTTGCAGGCTCCAATCGCGGGCTCGCCGGTGGATCTCACGATTCCCTCGCTCGACTACCGCAACCCCTACACGCAGCAGGCCGACATCGCGCTGGAGCACGCCATCTCCGCGGAATGGAGCCTCAGCGTCTCCTGGCTGTGGAGCCGCGCCCTGCACCTGACTACCGTACGCGACCTGAATGTCGGACCCACCATCTCCACCGTAACCTACGCGATCGAAGACGCGAACGGCAAGCCGGTCGGAAGCTTCACCACTCCCGCATACCGCCTGGTCAACCGGATCAATCCGAATTGGCGGCGCGTGAACAGCGTGGAATCCGGCGGCAACAGTTATTACGATGGCCTGGTAACGCAGTTGCGCAAGCGCCTCTCGCATGGCCTCGAGGGCTTCCTCGCCTACACGTGGTCGCATGCCATCGATTTCAACCAGGGCGGCGGCGCCGATAACATTTTCTATAGCGATGGCCCGCGTACCTTGTTTAACGGAGACTATCGCGGCGAAAAGGCTTCCTCTCAACTCGACCAGCGCCATCGCCTCGTGGTCAGCTCCACCTGGGAGCCGAAATTGACCAACAGAACCTCCGGCTTTGCTCACGCCGCGGGCACCGGCTGGCGCCTCTCACAGATCTCGACCTTCGCGTCCACGCAGCCCGCCACCGCGACCATCCTGGTGTCGGGGGTGCCATTCCCCGGCGCGGCCTTTAATTCCACCATCAACGGCTTCGGCGGCTCAACCCGCGTCCCCTTCTATCCGCCCAGCAGCCTTCCCATCGACTCCGTACTGCGCACCGACGCGCGCTTGACCAAGATCTTCCTGATCGCTGACCGGCTTCAGTTTCACGTGAATTTCGAGGCATTCAACGTGCTCAATCACGTCTCCGATACGGCGGTGAACACGGTTGCCTTCGAAGCCCGCAACCTGGTCCTGCGGCCGGTGGCGAATCTCGGCCAGGGCGTGGCCTCGCAAGGCTACCCGGATGGCACGAATGCGCGCCGCGCTCAAGTGAGCGCGCGCCTGATCTGGTGAGGCTTCTTACCGAGGCGAAGTAGCGTCCCACCGCACCGCGGGCTCCCGCGTCGAAACTGTCACTACCGTCTCGCCGATCTTAACCGTCACCGCTTCGGCTGACGACTTCACAATCGCCGGCGTGGCAGACTTGCCGTCCAACGATGCTGTCCACACGTAGTCGGTCGATTGGCCGGTGCGCCGAAAGATCGTCAGTGGCACGCGGTCTTCGGTGGACTTGCCGACGCCGGTGGCCGTGATGACTTCCGTCGGCTGATTCCCCGCCAGCGCGATCGCGACGCCGCTATCGGTGGCGAGCGTGATGCCGTCCGGCGCACTGCGGACGCTCGCGTCTTTCAGGTGCTGGTAGCCCGCGGACCCCGGCAGCGTCACGCTTTCGCCGCGCGGCAGGTTCACCCATTTTCCGGCGACGTGCGTAGCCAGGTCGAACGTGTGCGCTTTGTCGGCGGTGACCCGGTCCACGAACAGAATCAGGTTCTCCGTCACCATCACGGCCGTGCGGATGAAGCGCACTCCGGGATAAATGTTACCGGCATCGGTCATCGCGAAACGGTCGCCGAAGGCCAGCGATTTGCCGGTCGCCTCGGCCTGCGATGCGCCGTCCACCACCAACGTATTGTGCGCCAGCGTGACCTTGTCCCATTCCAGATGGAGCGGCGAGCCGTAAGGCCGCGTGCCGGCGTCGGGGAACAGGACCTTGCCGCGCGCGTAGAGCACGAAATTATTCTTATCCGGATGTCCGTGCCCTCCCCCGTGCGGACCGTACTTGAGACACAGCCACGTGGCCTGCTGCGCCTTCGCCGCGCTCGAGGATTGCGTAGCCGGAGGCGGTGGAGTTGCGGCTGCCGGGCGACTTCGCGTCTGGCCCGGGGATTTCGTCGGCGCCATACCAAAGGGCAAAATCGCTGCGACGCGCCCCCGCGGGCAGGCCGCGCGCGAAGGCCGGCTCCCGATATCTCGCGTAGGCCAACTCGTAAAGATCGTTGCGCACATTGACCTCGGTGCTGTCGTTGAAGGCCGGCAGGAAACCGTTGGGCATGGCGAGCATCACCGGAGCGAGAAACATGTTCTTGAGCGGCTCGCCATAAAGATCGACTCCGCAGTTGCGCGCCGCCTCGGTCAGCGCCCATACCGCGCTCAAGGTATAGAAGTGGTAGCCCCAGGCGCCTTCGAACCAGGCGCCGTCGGGTTGCACGCCCTTCGCCATCTGCGCGCGATAGCCGCGATCCGGATCGTCGATCGCCGCGCGGATCAGCGCCTCATCACCCAGCAGCAGCCCGGTCAAACCGACGGCGCTGTTCTTCCAGTTCTGGATATTATGAATCCCCATGCGATGCGCCAGGATGGTGTCGCGCGCCGCCGGCAGGAAGAGGCCGCTCGCGATCGTGGCGCGGTCCATTTCGGAAAGCGTATCCCACACCAGGTCGGCGCCCTGCGCCATCGGGATCAGCCACACCGATTCGTCGAGCGTCTGCGAGTGAACGTGACCGCCGCCGATCTGCGCCTGTCCACGCGTGGTGTGGAGCGGGTACGTCGAGTATTTCGCGGCATAGGCCAGCAGGATCTCGCGCGCGCGGGCTGCGTACTTGCTATCCCCGGTGATCTGGTACACGATCCCCGTACGCTGCACTTCGCGCGCATACCGATCGTGCACACCGCTGATCACGCAGGCGTCGAAATCGCGGTCGGGGCGTGACGTATCGCCGTGCAGCACTTCGTGGTCGACGGGACAGATGTGCTCCCACTCCCAGGGCGCGATCTGTTTTCCCGTGGTCAGTCGCGCGCCGTGCTTGGGGCAGACATACCAGTGCCACCAGTTGGCGGCGCGCGGTGGAAGCTCCACCTTTTGCGCGAGCGCCGCATCCACGCTGCCTCGAAATGCCTTCCACTGCGGCGCCCAGGCCGGCTGCTGAATGCGGACCTTCAGGCGCGCCACGCCCGCGGCGTCCAAGAGCAGCCGTGGATGTTGGGGAAGATTCTCAGCGCGGCCGGTCAACGCCGGCAACACCAAAAGGAGAAGGGATAACCTGGCCACAGCCTACACTTATCACGGAATTCCTGTGGTAGACTCCCCTCGATGATCCGCTTGAGTGTTCTCTATCCGGCGACGCCGGGCTCCCGCTTCGATTGGGATTATTATCTCGGTCCACACGTGGATCTGGTTCACAGGATCGTGGGACCGCTCGGCCTCGTGAAAGTCGAAATCGATCGCGGCATCGGCAGCCTTCCCCTTGGCGCCCCAGCCCCGTTTCACGCCGTGGGCCATCTCTTCTTCCACACGCTCGAAGAGTTTCAAGCCGCCCTGGCAGCCACCGCGCCCGAATTGATTGCCGACCAGGCCAAATACACCGACGTGCAGTCCATCGTGATGATCAGCGAAGTGGTCTAGCGGGCCTGTGCCCGTTTTTCTTTGCGTTACTTTGCGCCTTTGCGTCTCTGCGAGAAAGGTGCTGTCTCTGCCCGGATAATGATACGATTTCCTCAAGGCGGAGGGCTGGATGAAGGGCGTCTTATTTCTCGGGATCGCGATCGCCGCGCATGCGGCGGACCCCGATTTCTTCGAGTCCAAAGTCCGCCCGGTGTTCGCGAAGAACTGCTATCCCTGTCACACCGAAAGCCGCATGGGAGGCCTGCGCCTCGATTCCGCCGAGGCCGTCGCCAAAGGCGGCAACTCCGGTCCGCCGATCCTGCCCGGCAAACCCGATGAGAGCCTGCTCGTGCAAGCCATCCGCCGCACGCACGAGCGCATCAAGATGCCGCCCTCCGGCAAGCTTCCCGACACCGACATCGCCGCCATCGTGGACTGGGTGAAGGCCGGCGCCACCTGGCCCGCCGGCACCGCGCCAACCGTCAAGGCAGACACAATTACGGCCGAGCAGCGCGCCTTCTGGAGCTTCCAGCCCGTCCGCAAGCCGTCGCCCCCCAAAGTGAAGGACCCCAAATGGGCGCGCACCGATATCGACCGCTTCGTGCTCGCCAGAGCTCGAGCAACAGGCCCTCAAGCCGGCGCGCCCGGCCGACCGCAGAGTCCTACTCCGCCGCGCCACGCTCGATCTCACCGGACTGCCGCCCACTCCCGACGAAGTCGACGCCTTCCTCGCCGACAAATCGCCCGACGCCTTCGCCAAGGTCGTCGATCGCCTGCTCGCATCGCCCCGCTATGGCGAACGCTGGGGGCGCTTGTGGCTCGACGTGGCGCGCTACTCCGATGAGCGCCTGAATTCGACCGACCCCGACCCCATCGCCAACGCCTTCCGCTATCGCGATTGGGTGATTCAAGCCTTCAACCGCGACATGCCGTACGACGTGTTTGTGAAGGCGCAGATCGCCGGCGACCTGATGCCCTCCGACGATCCGCTTCAATACCGCGCCGCCACCGGCTTCTACGCCATGAGCCCGGAGATGCAGGACGACCGCGTCGACGCCACCACGCGCGGTTTTCTCGGCCTCACCGTGGCCTGCGCGCAGTGCCACTATCATAAGTTCGACCCGATTCCTCAATCGGACTTCTACTCGCTGCAAGGCGTGTTCGCCAGTACACAGACCAAGCAGTTTCCGCTGGCTCCCAAAGATGTCGTGGAAAAGTGGGACGCGCAGAAAAAGGCCGTGGACAAACAGGAGGCCGAATTGAAGGAGTTCACCGCGCAGCAGAGCGATCAACTGGCCGGCATCCTGGCATCGCAAACGGCGCGCTACCTGCTGGCATCGCGCGACCTGGCGACGGCGGACGACCTGGATCACGAGACGCTCGACCGCTGGAAGAAGTATTTGGCCAATCCGAAAAAGGAACACCCGTATCTCAAGCGCTGGATGGAGCTCGCGGCACGCAGCGCCCCGCGCGAGGAGATGGAGGCCGCGGCCCGCGAATTCCAAACGGCGGTGGAGAGCGTCAACGAAGAAAAGCACCTCGTCGACGAACACAACAAAATCCGCCTGGGCCTGAATCCGGATCGCAATGCGATGAGCCAGGCCGACCTGGAATCGCTCGCGATCGAAAAGTACAACCTCTGGCGCGACGTCATAGAGGGCGTCGATCACTACACCAACGCCAAGCTCGATCGCTTCCTCAGCGGGGAGTGGAAACGCCGCCTGCTGCAGTTGCGCCAGGATGCAGCCGCACTCAAGAAGGAACTGCCGCCGCAATATCCCTTCCTGCAGACGTTGCAGGACGCCGCCAAGCCGCACGATATCCACGTGGCGATCCGCGGCGACGTCAACAACCCCGGCGAACTGGCTCCGCGGCATCTGCCTTCGATACTCTGCGCGAGCGCTCCGCCACCTTTTCGTAAAGGCAGCGGCCGACTGGAACTGGCGGAAGGAATCGCCAGCGCGAGCAATCCGCTGACGGCGCGGGTGATCGTCAATCGCATCTGGCTGCATCACTTCGGCCGCGGGTTAGTCGAGACGCCGAGCAATCTCGGCAATATGGGCAGCCGCCCCTCCAATCCCGAACTCCTGGACTATCTCGCCGCCCGCCTCGTGGAATTCAAATGGAGCATGAAGGCGCTGCATCGCGAGATTCTGCTTTCCGCGGTGTATAGCTTGAGCGCGGAGAAGTTGCCCGCGAACCAGGCGGTAGACCCCGACAATCGCCTGATATGGCGCGCCAACTGGCGCCGCATGGACGTGGAGACGATGCGCGATTCCCTGCTCTTCGTCGGCGGCAATCTGGATCTCAAAGAGGGCGGCGAGCCCGCCGTGCTCAACGATGCCAACCATCGCCGCGCGGTGTATGGTTTCGTCAGCCGGCGCAAGCTCGATCCGCTGCTCGCCCTCTTCGATTTCCCCAACCCGAATAATACGAGCGAGCAGCGCAGCGAGACCAACGTGCCGCTGCAGCGCCTGTTCCTGATGAACAGCAGCTTCGTGGAGCAGCAGGCCGCCGCGCTCGCCAAACGGCTCACCGGCACCGATGCGGAAAAGGTGCGCGAGTCCTACCGCATCCTGTACGGCCGCGCGCCGGACGCCACGGAACTGCAACTAGGCCTCGCGTTCGCAGCTAAGAGCGGCTGGAACGAATACGCGCGCGTGCTGTTGAATTCCAACGAGTTCGATTGGGTGAATTGAGATGGCCATGACAAGGCGGGAATTGCTGAACGTGATGGGCGCCGGCTTCGGCATGGTCGGCCTGCGCGGAATCTCCGGCGCGGAAATGGCGGCCGATCCCCTGGCGCCGAAAGCTCCCCACTTCCCTGCCCGCGCCAGGCGTGTGATCTACCTCTTCCTCAACGGCGGCCCCTCGCAGGTGGACACGTTCGACCCCAAGCCCAAGCTCACCGAATATCATGGCAAAACGCTGCCCGCCGGCAACCTGAAGAGCGAGCGCAAGACCGGCGCCGCGCTGCGCTCCCCGTTCAGCTTCAAGAAATACGGCCAGAGCGGCATCGAGATCAGCGAGATCTTCCCCAAGCTCGCCGAATCCGCCGACGACTTATGCGTGATCCGCTCGATGTACACCGACCGGCCCAATCACGAGCCGTCGCTCTACCTGCTCAACAGCGGCGAAAAGCTGCCCGGCCGCCCCTCCATGGGAAGTTGGGTGACCTATGGGCTCGGCACCGAGAATCAAAACCTGCCGGGCTTCGTGGTGCTGTGCCCCGGCGCGCCCGTCGTGGGCTCCCAACTCTGGAGTTCGACCTTTCTGCCCGCGGTCTATCAGGGCACGCACATCAGCAACGAGGAGAAGGATCCCGACAAGCTGATTCAGAATCTGCGCAATCGCACGCTCTCGCGCGAGCAGCAGCGCGAGGAGTTGGACCTGCTGGCGCAATTGAATCGTCGTCACATGCAGCAGCAGGGCGAGGACCCGCAACTGGAGGCGTCGGTTCAAGCCGCCGAAATCGCCTTCCGCATGCAGGCCGAGGCTCCCGACGCGTTCGATATCCGTAAGGAGACGGCGGAGACGCGCACACGCTACGGCGACACCGAATTCGGGCGCGGCTGCCTCATCGCCCGCCGCCTCGCCGAGCGCGGCGTCCGCATGGTGCAGGTCTACTTCGGCAACGGCCAGCCCTGGGACAATCACGACGACATCCAGATTCATCGCAGGCTCGCCGCCGATGCCGACCCGGCGATCGGCGCGCTGCTCCTCGACCTCAAGCGCACCGGTATGTTGAAAGACACGCTGGTGTTGATCGGCGGTGAATTCGGCCGCACTCCGGTGGTCGAGGTGAGCGGGCTGATCAAGGTGCAGAACGGTCGCGACCACAACAATCACGGCTTCAGCTACGTCCTCGCCGGCGGCGGCGTCAAACCAGGAACCGTCTACGGCTCCACCGACGAGTTCGGCTTCAAGGCCGAGGAAAACCCCGTCCACATCCACGACCTGCACGCCACCGTGCTCCACCTGATGGGCCTGGACCACACGCGCCTCACCTACCGTTATAGCGGCCGCGATTTTCGCCTGACCGACGTGGCCGGAACCCTCGTGAACGGGATCATCGCGTAAACACTCTCACCCAATCGGTCGATAATTCGCACTGACATATCGCGAGATCGCTTGCTCACGCGCGGCTCCGATCAGAGCCGCGACCGTGAGGGAGCGGTCGGTAATTTCGCACTCACTACACCGTTTCAGAAGTTCGATCACATATCGCGAGGTCGTTAGGGAGCGATCTCTTCCCGCGCGCCGATACAACCATAATAGAAAAGCATGGGTCACGATCTAGTCGTTTTATACGAGCATCCCGAATGGCAGAAGCCGCTCTTCGCCGCCTTGGAGCGCCGTGGTGTGGATTACGCGGCCTTCGATTTGAAGCGCGCCGCCTTCGATCCCGATTGTGTGCCCGACGCGCCCCTCTACTTCAATCAGGCGAGCCCCAGCGCGTACGTGCGGGGCAACACACGCGCCGTGCCGCTGGCGCTTTCTCTGATGCGGTCGCTGGAATTGGGCGGTGCGCACGTCCTCAACGGCTCGCGCGCCTTCGCGCTCGAACTCAGTAAATCCGCGCAGGCGGCGCTGATGCGGACGCTCGGCATTGCGCACCCGCGCTGCCTCGCGTTCAACGACGTGGATTCCGCGCTCGCGCGCTGGGGCGACCGCTGGCCCGCGCTCCTCAAACCCGAGCAGGGCGGCAGTGGCGCGCGCATGTACCTGTTGAACTCGGGCGACGAGCTCGCGCGCCTGCTCCGCGATCGCCCGGAATTGTGGCTGCCCGACAATCTGCTCCTGTTGCAGGAGTACTTCGAGGTCGACCCCGCCAGGGGAATCGTCCGCATGGAATTCCTCGGCGGCGAACTCCTCTACGCCATGCGGGTGGTCTCCCACGGCGCGTTCAACCTCTGCCCGTCGGAGGCCTGCAACCCCGAAGGCGGCGGCGAGTCGCATTGCGAGATCCCTGCGGCCAAGCCGGCAAAACCCGTGGAGTTCCACCCGTACCCCGCGGTGCCGCGCGACGCCGTGATCGCCGGAACCCGGTTGATGGCAGCCGGCGGCCTCGATGTCGGCGGCATCGAGTACCTCGAAGCCCGCGACGGCCGCCTCGTCTTCTACGACGTCAATGCCAACTCCAACCTGCGCGCTCCCATCGGCCAGGCCTTCGGCTTCGACCCCTTCGAGCGCGTCGTCGATTTCCTGACCCGCGATTTCCTGACGCGCGCTATTTCGAGCCGACCGTGATCATGGTTTGAGCGGCGGCCACGGGTCCGACGCTGACGTCAACGGTTTGCTCACCGGCGGGGAGATTCGGAATCTTCACGTTGATCTGCATCAGCCCGACGAACGTAGGGGCGAGTCCGGCGAACTGGACGTCTGCCGGCTGCCCGCCGATCTTCACTACGACGGGCGCCTGCGGAAACGATAGCGGATCGGACGGCGCACCGGCGCCCGTAGTCACCGGCGGATCCACCGATCCCTGGCCCGTGACGTAGAGCGTCACGTATTGTCCGGCCAGCGCCGGATGGTCGGCGCCATTGAGCGTGAAGTCCGGGAGGTTCTGTGCCACAACGTGGTTGGTCTGCTGGATCGTGAATACGCCGGGGCCGGTTGCTGCCACATCGAAATTCACCGCCGTGCTCTCGGTCCCACCGGTCTTCACGGTTAACTTGGCCGTACCCGGTTTAATCTCGTAAGGCAGTTGCGCGTTGACCTGGCCGGCGCTCACGAACAGCAAGGGAATGGGCGAGCCGTTGACGGTGACGGTGGTGCCGCCAAGAGTCGTCGCCAGCGGTATCGAAGGCGCGGAGGTGTTGGCCGCCGCGAGGTTGGAGCCGTAAATCGAAATCAGCGCGCCGGGCGCGATCGCCGGCACATTACTGGCGGCATTTACGATGCCCGCGCTGGTGACGCTCGGACCGGTGCCGGCGATCGGGAAGGCGACGGCGTTGGACGTGCCGCCCGTCCCGGCAACCGTGATGTTCGCCGAGCCCGCCGCGGCAATCAGGTCGGCCGGCACGCCGGCGGTCACCTGCGTACTGCTATTAAACGTGGTGATGAGCGCGGTGGAGTTCCACTGCACCTTCGACGCGGCGCTGAATCCTGTGCCATTCACTGTCAACGTAAACGCGGCGCCGCCCGCGGTCGCGGAGGCAGGGCTCAAGCTGACCACCGTGGGCGCGGGTCCCGTCACCGAGAAACTCGACGCGTTGGAGACGGTCTGCCCTTCGTTGGTCACGGTCACGCTGGCCAGTCCGGGCGTGGCGATCAAGGTCGCCGGCACTACCGCGGTCAGTTGGGTGGCGCTCACGAAGGTCGTCGTCAATGGTGTGCTATTGAAGGAGACCACGGCGTTGGCGGTGAAGGAACTGCCGGTCACAGTCAGGGTGAAATTGTCCCCGCCGGCAACCGTGGAGACCGGCGTCAGCTTGGTGACCGAGGGTGTCGGCGCCTGCACCGTGAACGTGGCGGGAATGGGCGAAAAGTAGCCGCCGGGGCTTGAGACGCGGACCGCATAGCTGCCGGCCGCTGCAAGTGAGCTCGCGGGAACGCTCGCGGTGAGTTGCGTAAAACTCACATAGGTCGTGGTCATGGGCAGGTTGGGTAGCGAGACCACCTGAGAGGCGGGGATGAAACCGCTGCCAGTGACCGTGATCGTGATGGCGGCGCTGCCCATCGGCACGCTGGTCGGCGTAATCGAAGTCACGGTCGGCGAGGCGGAAGCAATCGAGAGGCGCACGATGCCCGACGGGGTAACGCCGGGCGTCGCGATCGTGATGGCCGCCGAGCCATCGGTGGCGATCAGGCTCGCCGGGATCACGGTGGTCAGTCTCGTGGAATCCACAAAGGTGGTAGTCAGCGGGGTGGTCTGCCAGACGATCGCGGATTGCGTAGTGAATCGCGAGCCGATCGCGGTCAGCGTGAAGGAGGGGCCGCCCGTGACCGCCGCCGGAGGATCGAGGCTGGTCAGGGTGGTGCCGCGCGGATCTGGATTCACGATCAGGGCAATGCTGTTGGTGGCGGCGACACCCGGGTTCTTGACCGTAATTCCGACCTGTCCGCCCGCGGGATCCGCATAGGTCGCGGCGGGTACCGTGGCGGTCAGGTACCCCGAATTCTGGAATTGCGTGACCAGCCCGATCGTGTTGTTCCAGAATACCTGCGCGCCCGGCAGGAATCCGGAGCCCCCGACCTGGAGTGTGAAATCGGGATCGCCGGCGTTGACCCTCTGGGGACTGATCACGGTCACGCTGGCATAACCGATTGCGATGGGAAGAGGGTCGGTGGCGGCGCCGGTGGAGGTATCGGTCACCTGGATGGAGACCGGGTAGACGCCGGTGAGCGCGGTAGCGGGAATGAATGCGCTCAAGGTGGTCGGCGAACCGTAATTGGTCGCGAGGTTGGTCCGCCCGCCGTTGGCGTTCAGGGTAATTACCACGTTGCTCGAAAATCCCTGTCCAAAGGCGGTGACGGTGACGCCGCCGCTCCCCGCCGGCAACTGCGTGGGATCGATCGCGTTCAAGACCGGCTTGACCACCACCGGCATGTTGTTGTTCGAGGTAGCTCCCCCCGGATTGGTCACCGTGACCGGAAATTTGCCGCAGATAGCCAGCAGGTTAGACGGCACGGCGGCCGTCAACAGACTGTCGCTGATATACGTTGTGGCCAGGGAGGTGCCTGACCACTTGACCGCGGACCCGGAAACGAAACCGCTGCCGTTCACGGTCATCGTGAACGCAGGACCGCCCGCGTTCGCGGTACTCGGCTGCACCGAGCTTATCGAGGGACCCTGGGGAGCCTGAGCATATGCGACCGCGGAGAAAAAGAAAATGGCAAGGGAAAGTCGCATCCCCTACATTGTAAGCAGAGAGCAGCACTCAATACAGAATGCGGGCGCGATCTCCGGCGTAATTTTTCACACGCAAGTTTGCGGCGAGCGCCGCTAAATGCTAACAATAAAGTAGTGCCTGCACATCCAACTTCGTGCCCCGACGACATCGATCAGGTGGCGGAATCTTACTGCGACGGTTCGATGGGCGCCGCCGAGGCGGCCGAATTCGAGAAACATTACACTACCTGCCGCGAATGCGGCACGGCGGTGGAAGAAGCCCTGCGCCATTTCAAGTCTATGAAACAGGCGGACCGGAAGGCGCGGAAAGATTAGCTACTTCAGGCTTGCCAGAACCGCCTTGCTCACCTTAGCGACAATGTGTACCTGCGGGTCCACCACCTCGGCAATCTCGTAGCGAATCGACGTCCCCAAAATCACGTTCGATTCGTTGGCAGTGAGTTTGTAGTCACGCTCCAGCCACTTCGCTAGCTCCGTGGTCGCTTGTTGCAGCGCCTCCTGCAGCCCGCCCGCGATGCCGCTCGCCATCAGGTATTCACTGTTCTCGAAGCGCGGGCCCTGCGTTCCCTGGCCGCGAATCAGTTTGACCGTGAACTCCACGTCCATGGACGTTTCGAGCGCGTCGCCATTCAACTCGCCATCGCCCTCGAGCGCGTGCCCGTCGCCCACAAAAAGCAGCGCGCCCTCCTGGAAGACCGGCAGGTAGACGGTCGTCCCCTCGCGCAGGCCGTTGTAATCCATGTTGCCGCCCCACGGACCCAGCCAGCCGGAGCGGAAACTCTGATTCTGCGGAGGCGCCACGCCCACGCAGCCCAGCATGGGCTGCATCGTCACGCGGAAGTTCTTCATGCGCTCGGAAGGCTTGGCCAGCATGGCGACGTTCTTCTCGCGATCCAGCTTCCATTCGCTGTCGAACTTATCGTCGAACTTGGCGTTGCGGTAGTAGCCCGGGTTGACGGCGCTCGGGACAATGCGGTCGCCGCTGCCGGCGGAGTCCCGATTGAGGCGAATCCGCTGGAACTCGATCGCCAGCGTATCGCCCGGCATGGCGCCTTCCACATAGAAAGGCCCGGTTTCGGGATTGCCGCCCATGGAGCGCCGCACGCCCTTGGAATCCGTGCCTCCGGCATCCACCGTGGTCGTTTTGATGGTGTCGCCCGGGTGAATGTGGAGCACCGGCGCGATTGCCCCGGAGAAGGCCCGGTGGAATTGCGTGGGCTCGAACACGTGCGTCTGGGGCGGCGCGGTGCTTTCCTTCACGCGGCTGGCCTTCCAGGCGAATTCATCGCTGCCCTGCTTGACGCTGCCTTCCATCTGGTCGCCATGCACCTGCCCTTCGAGCTTGCCCCACTCCTTGCCGCTGCGCAGCGCGGTGATGTGGACCCGGTCGCTATCCACAGTGCCCTCCAGGGTCAACTCGTTGAGTGTGCCGGTGAGTTTCGTTCCGTCGCTCTTCAATTCCACACGGGCCGCGCCGAACTCCTCCCCGAAGCGTACGAGGTGCAGATTCCACTGCCCGGTGAGATCCGCCGACCAGGCGAGCACGGGCGCAAACAGCAATACCACTCTGGCGTTCATGAGAGGTTATACGCCGCAAGCGAGAAAAGGTTCCGTGCGGAACTAGTGGACAACGGTGCGCAGCAGGGCGCTCAGCCCGTTCCACGTAATCTGCACGCCGATACAAAGCAGAATGAAGGAGGACATGCGGATCATCACGTTCATCGCGGAATCGCCGAGTGTGCTGGCCAGGCGTTCGGCGAATCGGTAACTCAGGTAGATAGAGACGGCGATCAGGGCGGAACCCAGCAGCATGCCGCCAATCAGCGGCCAGCGCCACTCCGAGCCTTCGGTGCGGTTCGCGCCTACCGTGATCGCCACCGAGATCGATCCAGGGCCCACCGTCAGGGGAAGCGTCAGCGGATAGAAGGCCTGGCGCTCATAATCGGCCTCGCCGCATTCGCGGGGTGCGCCGTCGCCGGATCCGTCGTCATTGGGCTGGCGCAGAAGCGTCCAGCCGGTCGCGATCACCACCAGGCCGCCGCCCACCTGTACCACCGGCAAGGAGATGCCGAAGAAAGCGAGGATATGGGTGCCGATAAAGATCGACGCGAGAATCAGGATCAGGCCGTTGATGGCGATCATGCGCGCCAGCACCGCGCGGCCTTGACTCGAGAGGCCGCGTGTCAGCGAAAGGAAGATCGGCGTATTGCCGATCGGGTTGACGATCGGGAACAGAGCTCCTACGATGAGCAGCGTGGTCTTCGTGAGTTCGCCGAACGCCTCTTCCGCGATCATGATCGGCCTCGCAGCCTGCCGATGACGCGGCGGTCGCGCTTCGAGGGACGGCCTTCGCGCGTGGTTTCGAAGGATGGCTGCATGCGGCGCTCCTCGGCCAGTTTCATGCGGAGCTCGCGGCTCGCCTCGGTCTCGCGATAAAGCAGTTGCGCCACGGCGGCCGGTCCGCGCATGTCGCTCACACCCAGTACCAGCACCTCAAAATCGCCGCCCGCGTTCTTGACGCGCAGCGTGTCACCCGCACGAACTTCGCGCGCGGCTTTGGCGGGCTGCCCGTTGGATTCGATGCGGCCGAGTTCGCAGGCTTTGGAAGCGAGCGAGCGCGTCTTAAAGAATCGCGCCGCCCACAACCACTTGTCCATCCTCACGCCATCCATAAATCTATTCTATGTGGGATAGGCCTCCTGGCCTGTCCACTAATCAGTTTTTGCCCTTTTGTGGGCCGGCATCGAGCTTCGCCCTGCCGCTCGGCGCGTGTTGCGCCCTCCGTTGATCCGTGTTCATCCGTGGCCCATATTGTTTTTTTTGGAAAAGCAGAATTGGCCACGGATGAACACTGATGAACACGGATAAAACAAGAACTCTACCCGACCACTTCAAGAAAAGCCTTCGCCGCGTGACTCAGCCCCCTGCGCGTGGGATAAATCAGCCGGATCTTGCGCTCGACGTGCATCTCTTTGACGCGCACCTCGCACAGTGTCTTCTGTTCGATTTCCTGCTCCACGCACATGCGCGGCAGGAAGGCGACGCCGAGATTGCTCTGCACCAGCTTGCGGATGGTTTCGATGGTCGGCATCTCCACGTCCATGCGGAGCGGCACTTTGTGAGTCTGAAACTCGCGCAGCACTACGGCGCGGTAGGGCGAGAGCACGTTATGCGCGATGAAGTTTTCCGAGCCTAGATCGGTGATCGATACCGTCTTGCGATTCGCCAGGCGGTGCTTCGGGCGACACCACGAACGCCAGCGCATCGGTAAAGATCACCTTCGACTTGATGCGCTCGTCGCCCGGATCGTAACTGATCACCCCGAGTTCGAGATTGCCGTCGAGCAGTTCATTGGGCAGCATGCTGCTCAGGCTCCGCCGCACCTGCACCTTCACCTTGGGATACAGCTCGCGATACTTTTCGATGTGCTTGAGCAGGTACAGCGTGGTCGATTCGTTGGCGCCGATCGTGAGTTTTCCCGCCGAATTGTCGCGCAGCTCCGCGATCGAGTTCTCCATTTCCAGCTGCAGGCTCTGGAAACGCCGGGCGTAGTCCAACACCGTACGTCCGGCATCGGTCAGGATCAGGTCCTTCCCCGAGCGGTCGATCAGCTTTTCCCCCAGTTCCTGCTCCAGCCGCTGCAGCGCCAGCGATACCGCGGGCTGCGTGCGCAGCAGTTTTTCCGCGGCGCGCGAAAAGCTCTTCTCCGTGGCAACCGCGTGAAATACCTGAAGGGAATGGAGATCCATGAACTACATCCACTATAACATGCGTTAATATGGACCGCTAATATTATAAATTTGCCAAATCGAACGCCCGACCGCGATAATGCTCTTGTGAGCGATCGAGTATATATCTTCGACACGACTCTGCGCGATGGCGAACAATCGCCGGGCTGCAGCATGACCGTTCCAGAGAAATTGACCATGGCACGCAAGCTGGTCGAGCTCGGCGTGGACATTCTGGAGGCCGGTTTCCCGATCGCCAGCGAAGGCGATTTCGAAGCGGTGGACGCCGTCAGCCGCGAGTTCCCCTGGGCGCAGGTAGCTGCCCTCGCCCGCTGCTGCACGCTCGATGTCGAACGCGCCGCCAAGTCCCTGGCGCACGCCAAACGCCCGCGCATTCACACCTTCATCGCCACCAGCGATATCCATCTCAAGTACAAGCTCAAGAAGACGCAGCAGCAGGTGCTCGACGAAGCCGTGGCTGCCGTGGAACTGGCCCGCCGTCACGTGGACGACGTCGAGTTCTCCGCCGAGGATGGCGCGCGCACCGAACCCGATTTCCTCGAAAAGATCTCCAAAGCCGTGGTCGCCGCCGGCGCTCGCACCGTCAACATCCCCGACACCGTCGGCTACTCGACGCCCAAGGAATATGGCGCTCTGATCGGCCGCATCGTCAAGGCGCTGGGCGATTGCGCCATCGTCAGCGTGCACTGCCACGACGACCTGGGTCTCGCGGTCGCCAACTCGCTGGCCGCGATCGAAGCCGGCGCGCGGCAGATCGAGTGCACCATCAACGGCATCGGCGAACGCGCCGGCAACTGCTCGCTCGAAGAGATCGTCATGATCCTCAAGACGCGCGCGGATTCCTATCCCTATCACACCGGCATCCACACCGAGCATCTCTACTCCGCCAGCCAGCTGCTGACCTCGATCATCACCTTCGGGCCGCAACCCAACAAGGCGATCGTGGGCCGCAACGCCTTCGCGCACGAAGCCGGCATCCATCAGGATGGCTACCTGAAAGAGAAAACGACTTACGAAATCATCGACCCGCGCACCGTCGGCATCCCCGAAGGCAGCCTGGTGCTGGGCAAGCACAGCGGCCGGCACGCGCTCAATCAGCGCGCTATCGAGATGGGCTATCAACTTTCCAAGCCCGAACTCGACGAACTGTATCATCGCTTCACCGCGGTGGCCGACCATCGCAAGAAGGGCCTCATGGACGAAGAAATCGTCGCCCTGATCAAGGAGTGCCAGCAGCAGCAGAAGGCGCTCGGCGTGGCGGCGGACTAATTCATGAATCTCAACGTTCTCGTCCTTCCCGGCGACGGCATCGGAACCGAAGTCACGTGCGAAGCCGTCCGGGTATTGGAACACGTCGCGAAGAAATGGAACCACACCCTCCATCTCACCGAGGGGCTGCTGGGCGGCATCGCGATTCACAAGACCGGGACGCCGTTCCCGGAAGAGACCGCGCGCCTCGCCGCCGGCGCCGACGCCACGCTGATGGGCGCGGTCGGTCTTCCCGAATTTGATAACGCACCGCCCGAGAAGCGCCCCGAAAAAGGACTCCTCGGCATTCGACAGGCTCTGGGCGTGTACGCGAACCTCCGCCCGGTGCGGGCCTACGCGTCGCAGCTGGATTCTTCTCCCCTGAAGAACCACCTGGTGGAAGGCACCGATATGATCATCGTCCGCGAACTGACGGGCGGGATCTATTACGGAACTCCGCGCGGAATCTCCGGCAGCGGATCGGAAGAGCGGGCGGTCAATACCATGACCTACACGCGCGCCGAAATCGAGCGCGTCTCCCGCATGGCCTTCCACCTGGCGCGCGCCCGCCGCAAGAAAGTGACCTCGGTCGATAAATCGAACGTCCTGGAGAATTCGCAGCTCTGGCGCCGCGTCGTGGTCGAGGTTGCCCAAGGCTTTCCCGATATCGAGCTGGATCACATCCTGGTGGACAACTGCGCGATGCAGTTGGTGCTCAACCCCAAGCGCTTCGATATCGTGCTCACGGAAAATATGTTTGGCGATATTCTCAGCGACGAAGGCGCGGTGCTGGCCGGCTCCATCGGCATGCTGCCCTCCGCCTCCATCGGCGACCAGCGTCCTTCGGGCGCCTGGGTCGGCTTGTACGAACCGGTCCACGGCTCGGCCCCCGATATCGCGGGACAGAATAAGGCCAACCCGCTCGGCGCCATCGGCTCCGTGGCGGCGATGCTGGCTTACAGTTTTGGTTTGAAGGAAGAAGCCGCCGCGGTGGAAACAGCCATCGAGGCGGTCCTCACAAGTGGCCAGGTCACAGCCGACCTGAGGCCTGCAGGCGCACCCGCCACCACCACACAGGTTGGTCAAGCGGTCTGCGCCGCAATCGGCTGAGCGCGCGGATTACCAGTCCGCGCGCTCAGCCATAATAGGAATAGCCCCACCGAGTTTTCTTATGCCACGTACGATCATCGAAAAGCTTTGGGATTCCCACGTAGTTCATGAGCGCCCCGGCGCGCCCACGCTGCTCTTTATCGACCTCCACCTGGTGCACGAAGTAACGTCGCCGCAGGCCTTCCAGGGATTGCGCGAGCGCGGCCTGAAAGTGCGCCGCCCCGATCTCACCATCGCCACCGCCGACCACAGCATTCCGACCACGGACCGGTCGCTGCCGATCGTGGACGAGATCGCCGCCAAACAGTTGGCGCAACTCGAAACCAACTGCAAGGATTTCGGCATCCGCTGTCTCGGCGTTCACAGCAGCCAGCAGGGCATCGTGCACGTGATCGGCCCCGAGTTGGGCCTGACCCAGCCCGGCATGACCGTGGTCTGCGGCGATAGCCACACCGCCACGCATGGCGCGTTCGGCGCCCTCGCCTTCGGCATCGGCACCAGCGAAGTCGAACAGGTGCTGGCCAGCCAGTGCCTGCTGCAGCGCAAGTCCAAGACCTTCCAGGTGAAGGTGGATGGCGCGCTCAAGGCCGGCGTGTCGGCCAAGGACATTATTCTCGCGCTGATCGCCCAAATCGGCATCGGCGGCGGCACCGGCAGCGTCTTCGAATACACCGGCAGCGCCATCCGCGCGCTCTCCGTGGAAGAGCGCATGACCGTCTGCAACATGTCGATCGAAGGCGGCGCGCGCGCCGGCCTGATCGCTCCCGACGACGCCACGTTCGAATATCTCGCGGGCCGTCCGCACGCGCCGAAGGGCACTGCATGGGACGCCGCCATCGCGCGCTGGAAGCAACTCCCCACCGATGAAGGCGCGACCTACGATCGCAGCGTCTCGATCGACGCCGATACGCTCGAGCCGATGATTACCTACGGCACCAATCCCGGGATGGGTGTCTCCATCAATGCGGCACTGCCCGACCCGTCGCAAGTCGCCGACCCGATGGCGCGCGATTCCATCACCAAAGCGCTCGCCTACATGGGCCTCGAAGGCGGCAAACCGCTGGTCGGCCACCCCATCGACGTGGTCTTCATCGGCAGCTGCACCAACTCGCGGATCAGCGATCTGCGCACCGCGGCCGGACTGCTCAAGGGCCGCAAGGTAAGTCCGAAGGTCCGCGTTATGGTGGTTCCGGGCTCGCAGGAAGTTAAGCGCCAGGCGATCGCCGAAGGGCTGCCCGAGATTTTCCGCGCCGCCGGCTGCGATTACCGCGAACCGGGCTGCTCCATGTGCATCGCCATGAACGGCGACCAGCTGGCGCCCGGCGAGTACAGCGTTTCCACCAGCAATCGTAACTTCGAAGGACGGCAGGGCAAGGGCGGCCGCACATTCCTCGCCAGCCCGCTGACCGCCGCCGCCAGCGCCATCACCGGCGTCGTGACCGATGTGAGGACCCTGCTATGATTCCGTTCACCAATTTCGAAAGCCGCCTGATCAAGCTCCCGATCAATAACGTCGATACCGACCAGATTATTCCTGCGCGATTTTTGAAGACCACGTCGAAGATCGGGCTCGATAAGCAGCTCTTCAACGACTGGCGGCAGGATCCGGATTTCGTTCTCAACCGCCCCGAGTCGCAAGGCCTGCAAATCCTGCTGGCCGGCGATAATTTCGGCTGCGGCAGTTCGCGCGAACACGCGCCGTGGGCGCTGACCCAGTGGGGCTTCCGCGCTGTCATCAGCACCAGCTTCGCCGACATCTTCAAGCAGAATTCCCTGAAGAACAGCCTGCTGCCCATCGAAGTCCCGGCCGATGTCCACGCCGAGCTCTTCGCTTCCGATGGCACCGTAAAGGTCGACCTGCCCAACCAGACCCTGACCACTCCCTCCGGCCGCCAGGTCCATTTCGAAGTCGATCAGTTCTCCAAACACTGCCTGGTAAAGGGCGTCGACGAGCTCGGCTACATCCTCGAGCAGTCCCCCGAAATCGCGTCGTATGAGGCCTCTCACCCCGCCCCAATCAACGCGTTAGTGTAGGACAGGCCTCCCGGCCTGTCCACTAATCAAAAGACGCACTCACCGAATGTCATACACATAAATCGCGTGCCCCACGATCGCTGTCGGCGCCCTGTGCAGCCATTCCGCCGGAACCCGCGCCACGAAATGAGCGCTGACCGCGTAAAGCCCCGGCCCGGGAGCCTTCATCAGCTCCTCGATCGGCTCGGCATTCAACCCATACGCCGTCGGCGGAAAGCTCCCGAAGTACGCCAGCTTGATCTTCCGTCCGGCGGCATGCAGGTCCGCCCATTCCTTCAATTGCTTGATCCCCTGCCCCCAATCGACGTTGCTGTCGTCGAGCCACGAAGGCCCGCCGCGCCATCCGCCCGCCGCTTCGTTGAAATACGAGAGGTGATCAGGCGCAATCGCGAAGCTCGTGAACACGAGCCACCCCGCGAGCACACCTACCGCGATCCGTCCCGCCATCCCCTGCCCGATCAGCCAAGCCGCGCCGATACCGCCGAGCAGGTACAGGAACGGCAGCGCGGGGATAATGTAGCGCACCCCCAGATCGTCGGCGAACGCCATATGCGCGGCGAAAATAGCTACCGGCGGCAGCATCAGGAACCAACGCGCCGGCAACTTCCGCGCCGCGTAGACGCCCACGCCCAACAGCAGGATCGCGGCGATCGGCTCCTTCAGCAAATAGGCCATCGGGAAGTAGGTCGCGAAGCTGTGCTGTAACTGGCCGCCCAGGAATACCAGGTAGTCGGGATTGTGGTCCGCATTCACGCGCTGCATTCCCAGCGAATAGAGATACAAACCGCCGGGCGAAAGATACAGCGCCTGAATCATCAGCGACGCGATCAATCCCATGAGCACCAGCGGACCGGTGCGGCGCGCCATCACCATCAGCAGCGCCGCCACCGGCAGCAAAAACAGCCCCGAGAACTTGGCGCACAGCATCAGCCCCATCGCCACGCCGCAGAGGGTCAACCGCATCCAATCGGGAGCCTCCAGGTAGCGCCACAGCGAATAGAAGAAGAGCACCGTGAATGCCGCGAGACCGACGTCGAGAGTCACCAGGTACCCGTGCCCCAGGATGTTCGGAGACAACGTATAAAGGAAGAGCGCCGCCAGCGCGGCCGTTTCACCCGCGATCTGCCTTCCCCACCACCACAGCAGCGCACCCAGCGCCGCGGCCAGCAGCAGAAACGGCAGGCGTGCCCAAAACATCACACGGTCGGGCCCATTGCTCGCGATCAACTCGCTGCCCGCCGCCCGCTCGCCGCCGCCCGCCAGCATCTCGCGGACTTCCCGACGTCTCGGGCAGGCGCACGCCGGCCAGCCACAGCGACACGCCCGCCAGTTCCTTGAGCAGCGGCGGATGCTGCAGGTTGGCACGAATTTCGCCCGACTGTACGTAAGATAGTCCGGCGGAAATATCGCCCGTTTCGTCGAATACCGGGCTCTTTACGCGGCTCGCGAGGAAGCCTTGTGCCAGAAATACGGCAATCAGCACGCCGGCCATCAGCCAAAAACCCCAGTGCGCACGATGGCCTGGAAGCATAACACGACATCGTAGCATGCACTTACGATCCGCTACCGAAAATCATATGGAATTGCAGGCAAAGCCGGCCATAAACTCCGCAAATCGGTATACGCATTTTGAAAGGACTACAGACCTCGTTAAAAGGAGTTAATACTCTGAAACTCGTTGATTTGATACATGCGCGGTGCTACCATTCGCGTCAAAGAGTCTCGATTTCCAAGGAGAAATTGCAGCAATGAAAAAGCTCGTTATCCTACTCGCGTTGGCCTCATGTTCAGCGTGGAGTCAATCCAGCCGCGCCACTCTGGGCGGTCGGGTTACCGACCCGCAAGGGGCGGCGGTCCCCAATGCCGATGTGGTCGTCATCTCCGATGAGACCAACGTCAGGCAAGCCACTAAGACCAACGATCAGGGTAACTGGACGGTTCAGTTCCTGGTACCGGCGAAATATAACTTCACCGTAACCGCCGCCGGTTTCAAGTCGATCGAGCGCAAGGGTATCGTACTCCAGACCTCGGACAACAAGCAGATCGATAGCATCCTCGAAATCGGTTCCACCACCACCGAGTTGACGGTCACCGCGGAAGTGCCCTTGATTGACACCACGGCGGCAACGTCCGGTACCGTCATCGGCCAGGAACAAATCCTCGAAATGCCCTCCTTCTCGCGCGTGACCACGCTCCTGGCGACCCTCTCGCCGGGCGTGCTCCAGCAGGATCAGAACAACAACACCGCGCATCTCTGGTCGCACGACGCGGCATCGCAGATCACGGTCGATGGCGGCCGCAACAACACGCGCTCGAACACCTTCGAGCTCAACGGCATGCCGAACCTGAAGACCGGCGGACAGGCGGGCTTTATGCCGGCGCCGGACGCTATCCAGGAATTCCGCGTGGTCATGAACGCCTACGATTCCTCGATCGGACGCCAGGCCGGCGGCACCATTCAGATGACCACCAAGAGCGGCACCAACACCGTGCATGGCAGCCTCTACGAGTTCAACCAGAATAATAAGCTGAACGCCAATACCTTCCAGGCGAACCTGGCGGGCCAGCCCAAGGCGCCGATCCATTACAACGAGTACGGCGGCACCATCGGTGGCCCCGTGTGGCTCCCCAAGGTCTATAACGGCAAGCAGAAGACCTTCTTCTTTTTCTCCTACGACGGCATCCGCAACCAGGACCCCCGCTCCGGCACCCGCTCCGTATTCAACGCCGACGAGCGCGCCGGCGATTTCAGCCAGTCCTACACCACCAGCGTAACCAACGGTGTGCGCACCCGCTTCCCGATTCAGGTCTATGACCCCAACTCGGTGGATGCCAAGGGCAACCGGACGCTCTTTCCCGGCATGAAGATCCCGACCCAGCAGTTGAGCAAGGTGGCGCAGAGCATTCTGAAATACGTACCGCTGCCCAATACGGCCAGCGATGGAACCAGCAACGACGCGAACAACTTCACCCCCACTACCAGCCGCAAGAACAAGATGGCCGACATCACCTCGCGCGGCGACCAGGTCTGGAACAACTCGCACAAGACCTTCGCCAACCTCACCTGGTATCACGAGGACGAATTGGCCGGCGACGATTTCCATAACCCTTCCACCGGCACCTACCAGCACCGCATGGCGCAAGGGCGTTGGCGTAGACCACGTGTGGACCGTCGGTCCCACCAAGATCCTCGACCTGCGCGCCAACCTCAGCCGCTACGAGGAACCCAACAACGATCAGGGCGCCGGCTTCGACGCCGCCTCGCTGGGCTTCCCCGCGAGTTTCACCAGCCAGATGGCGCTGTCCTCCTTCCCCCAGATCAACGGACAGTTCGGCGGCATCGGCACCGGCCAGGCAGGTAGCGTCACCAATACCTCGTATTACACCTACGCCGCTACCATGACCCACGTGCAGGGCAACATGACCTGGAAGTACGGCGCCGAATTCTGGGTGCTGCAGGATGCGCGCAAAGGCATCGGCAACCAGGGAACCTACACCTTCGACAACAGCAACTGGACGCGGCAGAACGCGCTCACCAGCGGCGGTACGGGCGTAGGTTCAAGCTCCGCGGCCTTCCTCCTGGGTTTGCCCAACGGCGGCGCCTTCCCGCGCAATGCCGATTCCATGTGGAGCCAGCGCTTCCACGTGTTCTACGTGCAGAACGATTGGCGCGTCACCTCCCGCCTGACCCTCAACATGGGCCTGCGTTGGGATTATGAGACCCCCGTCGTGGAACGCTTCAACCGCTCCACCACCAACTTCGACCCCACCGTGGTCAACCCGATGAGCAGTGCTGCCCAAACAGCCTACGCCAAGATTCTGACCTCCAACCCCAACAACGTCGGCGTGCAGATTCTCTCTCAACTGTTGCCCGCGAGCGCGTTTAAACTGATGGGCGCGCAACTCTTCGCGGGCGTCAACGGACAACCGCGCGGGACTTATAACGGGGATTGGAAGGAGTTTCAACCGCGCTTCGGCGCCGCGTACAAGCTGGGTCCGAACACCGTGATCCGCGGCGGCTTCGGCCGCTTCTCGCAGGCCTCTTTCGATACCGGCGGACAGAACGGCTTCAGCCGCACCACCAGCTTCAATCAGACCAACGACAACTATTTCACGCCTTTCGACACGCTCGACAATCCCTTCCGCGGCGGCATCCTCGCGCCCACGGGATCTTCGCTCGGCCCCCTCACCAACCTGGGACAGGGCGTCACCTGGAACGTGCAGGACGTGCCCCGCTTCCAATCCTGGGAGTACAGCCTGCACCTGCAGCAGCAGTTCAAAGGCTGGCTCTTCGAAGCCGGCTATACCCACAACAAAACCTACAACATTTCGCAGGGCTACAACATGAACATGCCGAGCGCCGCGCTTTGGAAGCAGTATCTCGGACCCCAGAGCGTGTTCGATTCCACCGGCCGTCCGCTGGATACGCTGCTCTGGAACACCCTGGTGCCGAATCCCTTCCAGGGGCTGCCCAATGTGACCGGCAACATCGCCACCGCCTCCACGGTCTCCATGAACCAGTTGCTCAACCCCGTAACCATCCTCGGCGGCATGACGCAAAACCTCAACCCCGCGGGCAAGAATCAGTTCGACGCGCTGGTCGCGAAGGTAGAGCACCGCTTCAGCAAGGGCTTCGCGGTGATCAATTCCTTCACGTGGTCCAAGCTGTTTGAAGACACCTCGCTGAACGGCCAGGAAATTCTCGGCCGCAACATCGAACACAAACTGGGCGGAGAAGATCGTCCCTTCCACCTTTCGATCGCGCCCATCTGGCAGATGCCCATCGGACGCGGCCACGCAGTCTGGGGCACGATGCCCAAGGTGATGGACGCGGTACTCGGCGGCTGGCAGTTGTCCGGTCAGTTCAACATTCAATCCGGCGTGCCGGTGGTCTTCAGCACAAACTCGTTCTTCAGCGGCAAGAACATCGCGCTCCCGCACGATCAGCAGTCGCTGCTCAAGTGGTTCGACACCGCGCAGTTCCAGTTCTTCCCCAACAAGACCTCCGACATCACGACCTTCCCGGCCTGGACCGGCGTCATGAATCTTCCCGGCGCAAACTACAAGCCCGCGCGCCGGCGACACCATCAAGAACGGCGTCTACCAGGACTTCGCCACCGACAACCGCACCTTCCCGACGCGCTGGGGCATCGGTCCGCGCCAGCCGCACCAACAACCTGGATATGGGGATCTTCAAGAACTTCAAGATCCACGAATCGCTCCGCCTGCAGTATCGCTTCGAATCTTTCAACACCTTCAACCACGCCCGCTTCGCCGCGCCCAACACCGACCCGACCAGCTCCAGCTTCGGAGTGGTGTCGCCGTCGCAGCAGAACGCCCCGCGCACCATCCAGATGGCTCTGAAGCTATCCTTCTAATCAACCAGGCCTTGACATTCTACCTATCGAATCGTATAGGTAGAATGTCAAGGCATCTACCATGGCCTCCGAAAAATCCGACCTGCTGCAGGGCACACTCGACCTGCTGGTGTTGAAGATCGTCGCGCTCGAGCCCGCTCACGGCTACGGCATCGCCCAGCGCATCCAGCAGATCTCCCGCGAGGTCCTGCAGATCCAGCAGGGCTCCCTCTATCCCGCCCTGCACCGCCTCGAAAAGCGCGGCTGGCTCAAGGCCGATTGGCGCGAATCCGAAACCGGCCGCGATGCCAAGTTCTATTCGTTGACCCGCGTCGGCCGCAAACAGCTCGAGTCCGAAACCGCAAACTGGACCCGCCTCTCCGGCGCGGTGGACGAAATCCTGAAGTGGGACAGGCCTCCCGGCCTGTCCATCTAATTTGGGAAGTGCGAGCAGCGTTTACCGCCAACGCCATCGTGATCACCGCCGGAATCTGCCCCGCCGATCAGCCATACGGCCCAAAACCTGGACGCCCGGTCCCGACCTCAGCACGCCCGGGACTGGCGGAATGGGCTTCCAGGCGATCGCGCCCGATGGCGCCGCGGGCCTCTGGGCCGCCTGGATCGGACCGCGCAATGGACACCCTGCCCTCTTCGCGGCACACCCCGAAGATGCAGGACTAACTGGTCGAAGCAGCAGGTGCTGAGCGAAACGGTCTGCGAGTGCTGCCATCCGGCCGTCGCGATTTCCGCGGACGGAACCGTGCGCATCCTCTTCCGCAACTCCCTCGACGGCAATCGCGATCTCTACCTGGCCACCGTGAAAACCGGCGGACCGTTCGCCTTCGCCAAATTGCGACAGGGAGGCTGGCCGGTCAACGCGCGCCCCGATGGCAGCGCCGAGGAACGCCTCGCCGCCGGCAGAAATCCGGCGGTCGCGCTGCGCCAAAGCGGCGTTTACGCGGTCTGTTCCACGCCCGAAGGCCTCATTGCGCAGACGCCCGGCCTCCCGGCGCACCTGCTCTCCAAGACCGGCGCATTCCCCGTGATCACCGCGCGGGGGCCGGTAATCGCTGCCTGGGAAGACAACGGCAAGATCCGCACGGAGCGTCTGGATTGAAACTTATTTCTTCGCGGACAGGCGCTTCAATTCGCCATCGATTACCGGCTTGACGGCATCGAGCGCCAGTTCTCCGTTGTAGCGCTGCCCGTCGATGAAGACCGTGGGCGTGCCCTCTACACCGGCCTTATCGCCATCCCGGGTATCCTTAATGACCGCCTTCTTGATCGCATCGGAATCCAGGTCGGCGGTGAAACGCTTCATATCGAGTCCGAGTTTCGCGGCCCAGCCCAGGATGTTCTGTCGCGAAAGCTGCGTCCGATTGGCGAAGAGCGTGTCGTGCATCTGCCAGAATTTGCCCTGATTGTGCGCGGCCAGCGCCGCCGCCGCGGAGATCGACGCCTGAGGGTGAGTTTCCAGCGGGAATTGCTTGAAGATCAGGCGCACATCATTGGGATAAGCCTGCAGAATAGCGTTGATCTTCGCCACTGCCTTGACGCAGTAAGGGCACTGGAAATCGGAGAACTCCACCAGCACGACGCGGGCATTCGCTGGACCCATGGTCGGCGATCCCAGCGTCGGAATTGCCACCGGGTCGTCGAGCAGTTTGGCTTCCGCGACGTGTCCGTGCTTGGAAGCCTTCGCTTCCTCGACTGCCGCCGCCTCGGTCTTGCCCTTACGAATTGCGTCAACAATCGTTCCCGAAAGTGCGCGGCTGTAAGAGCAACTCGGGTCTTTAACGCGGCACTCCGCCACCTTCATGCCGCAGCCGCAGGTGCAACCGTAATTGCGCAGCGCGTGCAGGGCGGCGGTTTTCCTGGCAGGGCGTGAGTCCATTCAAATCCACGCCGGCGAGGCTGGCGACGCTCTGCCATTCCTGCGCCATCAATACCGCCGCGCCCGCGAAGGCCATCCCTAATGTCCACTTCCAACTCGCAACGCGCATTCCTCTATTGTAAGTAATTGCGGGGACGCAGTATTGGGCGGGCCAAAACCCGCCCAGGAAATCAGACTGCTCTGCGTCCCGTCAGGAACGCAATTAACCAAACGACCAGGAAGACGAAAAAAAGGATCTTTGCGATTCCCACCGCCGCCCCAGCCAATCCGCCGAATCCCAGAACCGCGGCAATCAGCGCGAAAACCAAAAATACCAACGACCAATGCAGCATGATTGAACCTCTCCCGGTGCAGGTTGTGCACCGCACTTTGAATAACAGCACGGGGGACGCCAGTGTTCGTAAGGGTACGGTGTACTCTCCGGGAACAACTCCCCGGCGCTTGACGTACATCTGGCTTGGAGACCTCATGAAAGCCAGATATTTGCCGCCGCTCGCCGCGCTGCTCGGGCTCACCGGTTGCGTAATCGAAAGAGCCCCCGCCGGACCGCTGCAGTATTCCTCCGAGAGCGTGGAACCCGATAACTCCGAGCAGGTCCGCGTAGAACTGAGGATGGGCGCCGGCGATCTTCGGGTCACTGATGGCGGCCAAAAGCTGGTGCGGGCGGATTTCAGCTACAACGTGCCTTCCTGGAAACCGGAGGTGAGCTATACCCGCGAGGGCAACCGCGGTTCGCTGGTGATCAGCCAACCCGGGCAAACCCACACCGCGACCTTTGGCAAGACCCAAGCCCGCTGGGACCTGCAACTCAGCAACAAAGTCCCCATGGACCTCGTCGTGCATTTTGGTGCGGGACAGGCGCGACTCGATTTAGGTAGCCTGCAGTTGCGCGGCGTCGAGTTGAACATGGGCGTCGGACAAATGGAGATGGACCTGCGCGGCAAGGTGCGGCACAGCTACAACGTGACCATCCACGGGGGCATCGGCGAGGCGACGGTGCACCTTCCCGCCGATGCCGGGATCTACGCCGAGGCGCGCGGAGGCATCGGAAGCATCAACGTGCGCGGTCTGCGTCACGAGGGCGACCACTGGATCAGCGACGCCTACGAGCAGGCCGAAAATAAAATCCGGATCGACGTGAACGGCGGTATCGGCGCCATCAAATTGGTCGCCGATTGACCCTTCAATTCCGCGCCGCTTCAGTTTTCGACCGTACGGCTTGAGCCCTGGCGCGAGGCTGGACGCATCCAGTCGAGCGAGGATCCACCGCGAATCGGCCGCGATTTATAGTAGTCCGGGTCGGCGAACTTGGCGTTGAAAATCGCCTCCCACCGGGCATTATCCAGGCATACCGTACAACTTCCGCATTCACAACGCTTGCGGCGTTCGAGCGAGGGTCCGGCCGGTTTTACCTGCCGCGAGCGGCGCGTTTGACGGCGCCTTTCCACGGCGCTTTTCAATGCGTCGATGACCTTTGGATCGGTGAGTTCCACAGGGTTTCCCAGAAATTGCGTCAAACTAGTTTGACATGGGCCGGTATTTTCCACAATGAAAATAGAGCACCTATAGCGATATCTTTTGCGGGTATTCTTAGCGTTTCTATCGGCTTGGTCGGGGACTTGCCGAGCGGCCGCCTCTCAAGTACCCTCGTAGGGTGTCGACTACTGCCGCAGTGTTCCGCAACCGCTTCCGCAGCCAGAGGATTTCGCGCTTTACCGAATCCGTGATTCGCGAGATGACGTCGCCTGGCGATTCGCCACGGAGCCATCAACTTAGCCCAGGGATTCCCCGATTTCCCCGCTCCGCGAGGCCTTGAAACGCGCCGCGGCCGAAGCCATCGACGCCGATATCAACCAGTACGCGATCACCTGGGGAGCCAAGCCTTTCCGCGATGCGATTGCCGCCAAGTACCAGCGCACCTATGGGATGGAGTTCGACCCGGAGCGCGAAATCACGGTCTGCTGCGGCGCTACCGAGGGCATGGTCGCGGCTCTCCTGGCCGTCGTCGACCCCGGCGACGAGATCGTCCTGTTCGAACCCTTCTACGAAAACTACGGACCCGATTCGCAGCTCTGCGGCGCCATCCCGCGCTACGTCAAACTCCAGGCGCCCGATTGGAGCTTCGATCCCGACGACCTCCGCGCCGCCTTCGGTCCGCGCACCAAAGCGATTATTCTCAATTCCCCGAACAACCCGACCGGTAAGGTATTTACCCGCCAGGAATTGGAGTATATTGCCGGACTCTGCCAGGAATTCGACTGTCCTCGCAATTACCGACGAGATCTACGAACATATTCTCTACGAAGGTGCCGTGCATACCCCGATCATGTCGCTGCCGGGGATGCGCGAGCGATCGATTCTGGTGAACAGCATGAGCAAGACCTACTCCGTAACCGGCTGGCGGGTCGGTTGGGTGCTGGCTTCACCTGATCTGACCGATTCTATCCGGAAGGTTCACGATTTTCTAACTGTGGGCGCAGCAGCGCCGCTCCAGCAGGCCGGTGTACTGGCGCTTTCCATGCCGGAAGACTATTACGAGCACCTCTCCACGGAGTACGCCGCGCGCCGCGACCATATCGTTCAGAGCCTGAAAGCCGTTGGCTTTCAATGCTTTGTGCCGCGCGGCGCGTATTATGTGATGACAGACGTATCGGCTTTCGGGTTTTCTGACGATACTTCTTTCGTGCGCCATCTGATCACGAATCTGGGTGTCGCGGCAGTTCCTGGATCGAGTTTTTACGCACACCCTGCCAGCGGTAGCCAGCAAGTACGCTTTTGTTTCTGCAAGAAATATGAGACTCTGGAGTTAGCCGGAAGCAAGTTTCTGAAGCTCCAGTAGTGCGCGTGGCAGGATTGGAAATTTCGTCAGGCGGGAGAAGTCCTATGCTTCCAGAGTTCTTAGTAGCGGAAACAACCGTCCGCGAAGCCGGAACCGGGCCTGCAATGGCCTTAGGTGAACTTCAGGGTGGAACGCTCGTTCTCACCCTTGGCATCACACGAATCATCGAACAGGAAAGCATCGACCTCTCCATCTGGGGCTCCGCCGACGGCACCGATTGGGGAACCAAACCAGTGGCGACTTTCCCGCAGAAATTCTATTGCGGAACCTACCAGATAATTGCTGGATCTTACCGATCACCCGGATGCAAGTTCCTGCGCGCCAAGTGGGCGGTCAACCGCTGGGGCAAGGGCGATCCGCAAGCCGGTCTTTACCATCTACCTGTTCGCCCAGCCGATGAAGCAGCAACTCGCCGCCGTCGGCGCCTAGAACGTTAGTCTGCGGATCTGGTCTGCTCAACATGGTAGCTTGCCTGCTATCCTTAAGGGAATCGCACTCCATCCCTATGATCACGCGCGAAGAAGCTCTCGATCTGTTCCGCTCAGACGACCTCATCGGCATCGGCATGGAAGCCGACCGGATCCGCCGCAAGTGGCATCCCGAAAACGTCGTCAGCTACATCATCGATCGCAACATCAACTACACCAATTTCTGCACCGAGTACTGCAGCTTCTGCGCCTTCTACCGTCCGCCGGGCCACGCGGAGGGCTACATCCTGCCCAAGGAAGTCATCTACGAGAAGATCCAGGAGACCCTCGACCTCGGCGGCACCGGCGTGCTCATGCAGGGCGGCCTGCATCCCGATCTCAAGATCGAGTGGTACGAAGATCTCTTCCGCGGCATCAAAGCGCGTTTTCCGATTCACCTGCACTGCCTCTCCGCGCCCGGAAGTCACCAACATCGCCGAAGTCAGCGGCATCTGAGCCTGCGCGACACCATCGCCCGCCTGCGCGACGCCGGCCTCGATTCGATTCCCGGCGGCGGCGCGGAGATCCTGGACGACGCCGTGCGCCACCGCATCAGCCGCCTCAAGTGCGGCACGCAGGATTGGATGGATGTCCACCGCACCGCCCATCAGCTCGGCATGCGCACCACCGCGACCATGATGTTCGGCTGCGGCGAAACGCTCGAGCAGCGCATGAATCACCTGGAGCTGGTGCGCAGATCTGCAGGAAGAGACCGGCGGCTTCACCGCCTTCATCCCGTGGACCTTCCAGCGCGAGAATACCTCGCTCGGCCGCTTCGTCAAGGAAGAGGCCACCGCGGTCGAATACCTGCAAACGCTGGCCATCAGCCGCATCTATCTCGATAACTTCGAGAATGTGCAATCCAGTCTGGGTGACGCAGGGACTCAAGACCTGCCAGCTCGGCCTGCGCTTCGGCGGCAACGATGTCGGCAGCATCATGATCGAAGAGAACGTCGTCTCCGCCGCCGGCGCCCACCACCGCGCCAGCGAAGAGGAACTGCGCCGCATCATCCGCGACGCCGGCTTCGTACCCAAGCAGCGCGATACCCTCTACCGCACCTATTTCCTGAACTAATCTAGTGGGACAGGCCTCCTGGCCTGTCCACTTGCCGCCGTAACGCTCGCGCACAGACAGAAGGAGCAGTTTGCGTCTTGCCGCGCCGTGGGGCAGCCAGTCCTGACTGCAGCCGACGCGAGGATCGACTCCCCCATCAAGCGCCGTCGCCTACATCGACACCGCGCCTTCCCGCGTGCCGCCTTTGACATCGATCACCTTCGCCGCACGCGTGAAATCGTTCGCGAGCAGCCGGATCCCGCCGGACTCCCCTCCCGAAACTTCGACCGCCGCGCCCCCCATCTTCGGCGCCACGCACCCGTCGACCACCGCGCGCCGCGCGTTGACCAGCCGCACCAGGGGCTGCGTGCTCTCCGGCGCCGCGGCGTCCAGCCGGTCCACTCGCAAATCGTCCACATCCTCGCAGTGAATCGCGGGGCGCTGGTCCACGCGCCCAGTCGCAAAGCACAAACTATCGAGCTTCACTCCGGCCGCGTGCCGCACGTACAACCCGTACGCAGGCAGCCGTCCAAACATGCGCGCCTCGGGGTAGGCCTTCTCCACCTCGGGAATCGGACGCTCCGTCCACTCCGCCTTACCGCCCTCCTCCGTCTCGATCCGAATGTTCGTCAGCGACACATCCTCCACCGCGTGCCCCGGAATTCCCGTAATCGAGGAAGTCAGAATCGCACCCGTGGCGTGGACGTTGTCGATCATGACGCCGCGCAGCCGCCCAGCTTCCCGCCGCGCGCCCAGCCGTACAAAGATCGGCGTGCGCACGCGCTGCATGCGGATATTCGAGATCGCCACGCCATCCACCCAGCCCCCATCCACCATCTCGATCGCGATGCCCGCGATGACCCGCGCGTTCAGCGCCACATCTTCGTTGTAAATCACCGAATTCGAAAACGTAATGTTCTCGAAGCCGCCGCGCGTCGCCGTCCCGAACTTCAATCCGTTGCAGCAGGACGTCATCACGCAGTTCGTGATCGTGATGTTCTTGGTCAGCCCCATGCGCCCGTACGGCCCTTCGCTCTTCAGGCAGATGCAATCGTCGCCGGTCGCGATATCGCAATCGCTGATGAACACGTTGCGGCAGCAGGTCGGGTCGATCCCGTCCGTGTTGGGCCCGATAACCGGATTGCGGATCTTGATGCCGTGGATCACCACTGTGTCGCACTCGATCGGCCGCAGCGTCCACCCCGACGCGTTGGCCAGCGTGACACCTTCGATGCGCAGGTTCGTGCAACCGAAGAACTCGACCATCGGCGACGGACGGTCGAGCGGCTTCCAATCGTATGTTGCCACATCGCGCCACGCATCCTCGGGCGGAGGAGTCTTGCGTCCGCTCGGCACCCAGAAGGCACGCCCCTGCCCGTCGATCACGCCCGCGCCGGAGAGCGTCACATTCTTCGCCTCGCGCGCGAACAACAGGTGCTTACCGTTGGCATCGCCGAGTTTCGGCGGACCGCTTTCGTGGCGATAATCGGCCAGGTCGGTGCTGCCCAGCAGCGTTGCGCCCGCCTCCAGATGAAAAGTGACATTGTCCTTCAGCACTACGGTCCCGGAAAGATACTTCCCCTGCGAGAGATACACCACCCCGCCGCCCGCGGCCGTGCATTCGTCCACAGCGCGTTGGATCGCCGCCGTGTCCTTCGCTTTGCCATCACCCTGCGCTCCATACTTGCGCACGTCGAAACGGGCGCTCTGCCCGTGCAGTATTCCCCGCGCCGCCAGGGCCGCCGATGCCACCGTCAGAAACTCGCGCCGATGCATGCTTCCATTGTCGGACATACGGCATTCTCGGACATACGATGATAGAAAGATGACCCAACCGGATGCAGCCGTGGCCATCGTGCATGCGCGCGGACCCGAGGAATCGGTGCTGCTGATTCGGCGCACGGAACGCGAGAGCGATTCCTGGTCCGGCCACTGGTCTTTTCCCGGCGGCCGCTGCGATCCGGAAGATCGCGACCCGCTGGGCACCGCCCTGCGCGAGTTGTACGAAGAGTGCGGCATCCGCCTGGAGCGCGAGCAGATGGAAGAAGCGCTCCCGCACACCGTGGCCCGCCGCCTGACGCCGCCTTACGTCCTGGTCGCGCCCTTCGTATTCACCGTGCCTGCCGAACTGCCGACTGTGCTCGATCCCGGGGAAGCCGCCGCGGCCCTCTGGGTCCCGCTCCGCGACCTGCGCAATCCCGCTCGCCACGAGAGGAAGCCCATGCCCGGCCGCGCCCCCGAGACCCTCTTCCCCTGCCTGGAACTCGCCGGCACCCCCCTCTGGGGCTTCACCTACCGCCTCCTCACCGAGTGGCTCGGCCTCCCCAACCGCGACTGAGTGGGACAGGCCTCCTGGCCTGTCCACTAATCAGTTTTTTGCCTTCCACCCGCCTCACTGGGCCGTAACCACGATACTCCCCGCCGCGCTCAACACCCCGCCGACCCCGACCATCACCGCCTGCTTCCCCAGCGGCGCCGTCGCCGGAACCGCCACATTTATCTGCATCACGCCCACCAGCGCTGTCGGAATCCCTGCGAATTGCAACGTCCCCGCCACTCCGCCGAAGGTCACGCTCACTGCCTGCACCGGCGCCGGTAACTGCGCCACCGGCGTGCCCGCCCCCGGAGCCGCGCCCGTCGCGACCGCCGGCGACATTGCCCCCGCGCCCGTCACGTACAGAACCACCACTCCGCCTCGCGCCGCCGTCGGCGTCGGCACCACCGCTCCCGTCGCGTCCGTGAACAAGCCCGGCGCCACCGCGCTCACCGTGAACGTTGTGCTCGCTGTCGCGCCATTATTATTGACGCTGAGGGTCACCGTCACATTCACCGGTATCTCGTACGGAATCTGCGCGTTGATCTGCCCCGGCGACACGTAATACAGCGGCGCGCTCACTCCGCCGATCTTCACGCTCACGCCCGACGCCTGTACCGCCAGCGGCACCGTCGACGCCACCCACGTCGTGCTCGCCAGATTGCTCCCGAAGATCGAGACCACCATCCCCGGCGCATAACTCTTCTGGAAGGACGCTCCGTTCGCCAGGCCGCTGATCGCTGGCGCGGTCCCGGCAGCCGCCGTCACCGCCACGCTGATCGTCGCCGTCGCCGCATTCAGTGCGCTATTGCCGCTGTACTGCGCCACAATGCTGTTGTTGCCCACTTGCAACTGCGCCGCGCTCACCGTAATGCTCGCCGTCACCGACCCGCCGCTGCCGCTCAACGTCCCGACCCCAATCTGCTTCCCGCCTGCGCTGAACGTCACCGAACCAGTCGGCGTATTCCCACCCGACCCCGTGACCGTCGCGGTCACCGTCACCGATCCGGTCGAGATCACCGACGTCGTCGTCGCCTCGAGCGCCACCGTCGCGGCCGCCCGGTTGCCCGTCCCCGCCGCGCTGTGCCACGAAGTCACCAGGTTGTACGCGTCGATCGACCCCAGCCCGCTCGCCAGGTCGTAACCCTGCCCCGCGGGATACCCATACGTGCCGGGCGTGCAGTTGCGAGCGCGCTGCCCGCAGGTAACCGTCACGTCGTTGTTCCCGGCCGTGACGTCATGGAATGCCCCGGTTCCCGCCTGCGCCAGCGCGTAGAGCCGCGGATTCACGTTGCCCACCCCCGCCGCGCTCTGCGCGCCCGATGCCACCAGGTAATGATTGAGCAGCGCCGCAATCCCGGCAAACGCCGGCGTTCCCGCCGACGTTCCTCCGTACACCGCCAACTGTCCGCCCGAATACACCAGGTACCCGTCATGGTCCGCCGACGCGTTCAACGCGACATCCGGAACGTTGCGCGCCCCGTTGCTCGGCACGCCCAGCCCCGTCTGCCAGGAAGGCTGCGTGAACACCGTGCTCGCGCCGCCGCCGCCGGCCGCCGGATTGCCCGTCGTGCTGTCGTTCCAAACCGTCTCCGGAATGTACGCCAGCGCCGACCCGCCATTCGTCGAGTTGCTCGCATTCCAGTACTGGCCGGACGCCTCGCTGAACGCCGTGCCGCCGATCCCCGTGACCTCCGGCACATCGGCCGGAGAATCCACCGCCAGCCCCGCGCCGCTCCCTGAAGTGCCCGACACGCAATCGGCGCCGCCCGAATCGCCCGCTGCATTCACCCACGTCATGCCCTGCGCGTTCGCCTGCTGCGCCCACGCCTGCATCAGCAGCATGTCCGATTTCAGCGTCTGCGGCTCGCACAGCCCGTAGCTCACGCTCAGCACCGGCGCCAGGTTCTGGTCGATGGCATATTGCACCGCGTCCGTCACGTCGTAGGAGTACACGTAAATCAAGGTCGCCTGCGGCGCTACGGCGCCCGCCCATTCCAGGTCGAGATCGGCTTCCCCAAGATCGCTCTTCGAAACACCTGGGTCTTTCGTATTGGGCACCAGAATCATCTGCGGATCGGCCGCCGCCAGCCCGAACTTCGCGCGAAATTTCTGGATGTCGGTCACATCCACCTGCGTCTGCCCCGCGATCACGACCTTCTGTCCCGTGCCGTCATATCCCGCGTTCCACAGCCCCTTCACGTTGTAGATGGTACCGATGTCATCGGGCGCAAGATAGTGGTTGCCCGAGCTCGAGTCATACTTCGGCCGGCCGACACTCCGCGGCTTCATCAGAAAATCGTGCAGTCCGTGGATGCTCCGGATCGCCGGCTCCATCGCCGTCGGCAGCGAAGGCTCCGTCGTATTCGCGAAGTGATTGCGCCCGTTCACGCTGTACCGGTGCATGCTGATTTGAAACGCCTGTTCCACGTCCCCCGCCGTCCCCGTGAACGTGATCGATGTCCGCCCGCGCCCCACCGCAGTGACCTGCAGGTTGTGCTGCGCCAGCCACGCCGTGATCTTGGCAATATCGTCCGCCGACGCGCCGAACCGGTCCGCGTACTGCTCCGGCGTCAGCCAGTGGTGATACTCAGGCGACGCCGGGTCTTGCTGCGCCGCCAGAAGATTGTCCAGATCCGCCTGCTGCGCCGCCGTCTGCCGCAGCACCAGCGTCATCGCCGGCAGCGTCGTCCCCGGATCCATCGCGCCAATGTCGTTGGCCGCGGTCGCCATCGGATGAACATGTCCCGCCATCCGCGTGCGACGCGCGTCCTGTATCGCACCCTTAATCAGGCGCGGTTGAGCCGAGAGCCCTGCGCAAAAAACCAGCAGGCTGATTGCGACTTTTCGTGTCATAGATGTTGCGGGTGAAATGGGCAAGCCAGATACCACTCTCTTAGACCCGCTAACTCCAACACCCGTTTCACCCCATCCGCCTTTGCCCGCGACATTTCGTCCCACATCCCCACCCACCAACGCGACATTTCGCCCCAGTCAGGGAGCGCAACGAGCCCCTTCCCTCCCCTTCGCTCCCCACGCGAACCGCGACCGTCAGGGAGCGATCTAAAAGTTTCCTTGCTCCCCCTTTCCTCCAGTGGTACGATGTCCGACATGTGTGGGGGAACCCTCCCCGTTGAGAGGTGTAACAAATGACGATCAGACCCTCGTTCCTGGTCTTTTTTGCGGCGGCCGCGCTCTGTCTCGCGCAGTCCGAACGCGGTAATATCACCGGCGTCGTAACCGATGCATCCAATGGCGCCGTTCCCAACGCACCCGTCAAGCTGGTGAACGTAGGAACCAATGCCGCCACTGAAGTGATGGCCTCCTCCTCCGGCGAATATAGCGTCGCCAACCTCGGACCCGGCACCTACCGGCTCGAAGTCACCAAGCCCGGTTTCCAATCCGCCATCGTGGACAACATCATCCTGACCGCCGGCGCCACCGCCCGCGTCGACGTCCGCCTACAGGTCGGCGGCGTCACCCAGACCGTGGAGGTCCAATCCCAAAATGCCTTGGTCCAAACCGAGGACGCCAAGGTCAGCACCGCCGTATCCAACAAACTCGTCGACGAACTTCCCCTCGTGGTCGGCGGCGCCATGCGCAGCCCGTTCGACCTCGTTACCACCGTCCCCGAAGCCAAGAACGGCACCAACCTCGCCCTCGGCGGCGGACAGGGCGGCGCCTTCGCCGCCACCTTCGACGGCGTCTCCGTCAACACCAACCGCCAGGGCAACACCACCGAGACTTCCTACCTCACGCCCTCCGTGGAAGCCATCACGGAATTCGCGGTCGATACCAACGGCTTCAAAGCCGAGTACGGCCAGGCCGGCGGCGGCATCATCAGCTTCGCCTCCAAATCCGGCACCAACGAAGTCCACGGCTCGGCCTACGACTTTATCCGCAACGACTACGTCGATTCGCGCGGCTTCTTCGCCCCCACCAAAGGCGTCTACCGCCAGAACGATTTCGGCGGCTCCATGGGAGCGCCCATCTACCTCCCCAAAATTTACAACGGCAGGAACCGCACCTTCTTCTTCGTCGCCTATGAAGGCTTCCGCAATCGCCAGGGCAGCGCCGGCGTCATCTCCAGCGTCCCCACGCCCGAAATGTACAACGGCGATTTCACCAACCTGGTGAATAGCAAGAACCAGCAGATCCCCATCTACGACACCGGCACCACGCGCGCCAATCCCAACGGCTCCGGCTCCATCCGCGACCCCTTCCCCGGCAACATCATTCCGGTCACGAAGTTCTCAGCACAGTCTCCAACCAGTACATCGCCATCGCCAAAACCGTGCTGGTGCCCAATCGCGCCGGCATCGTGCCCGGCACCATCGGCTACATCAGCAACAACTATGTCTCCGGCGGCGGCAGCTCGGCCGAATCCACCACCAAGGTCAGCGTGAAGATCGATCACGCCATCACCTCCAAACATCACGTCTCCTACCTCTTCAATCGCGGCAATGACCTCCTCCAGCCCGGCTCCTCCGGGCCCGCCGGACTCCCCGTCCCCTTCAACGGCTTCTCCCAATCCAGCTTTGCCGCAGACCTGCATCGCGTGACCTACGATTGGACCATCTCGCCGCGCATGTTCAACCACTTTTCCGTGGGCGTCAACACCTTCAACAAAGACTGCCTTCTCGACCAACGTCGGCAAGAACTGGAAGAGCAAGGTCTGCATCATCAACGCCGTCGATTGCAATGTGAACTTCGGCAACGTCTCCTTCAGCGAATTCTCTTCGTGGGGCGGCGCCGCCGATAACGGCACCGAGCAGCCGCGCCGAGCCTTCAAGGACGATCTGAGCTACGTCCGCGGCGCGCACTCATTCAAGTTCGGCGGCACCTACGATCACCAGGAGGCCAACGGCTTCGGCCAGCAGAACATCGCCGGACAGGCCAGCTTCAGCTTCCTCGAGACCGCCGTCCCGGGCGCCACCTCGGCCACCAGCGGCAGTTCCTTCGCCTCCTTCCTGCTCGGCTACGGCGATACCGGCGCCACCGAGACCGTCCGCTACCTGCGCCAGGTCTACCGCTACTGGGGCTTCTACGCGCAGGACGATTTCCGCGTGAGCCGCAAGCTCATGATCAATTACGGCATCCGCTACGAGTTCACCCTGCCGCCCGATCTCCGGGCGGCGATCAGTACTCGGACTTCTCGCCCACCACGCCCAATCCCGCCGTCAACAACTACCCCGGCGCGCTGATCTTCGCCGGCGATGGACCCGGCCGCCAGGGCGTGCGCAGCCTCATCCCCGGATACTATGGCTGCGATCTCGCCGCGCCTCGGCTTCGCCTACAGCCCGAATTCCAAGACCACCATTCGCGGCGGCATCGGCCGCTCCTTCGGCCGCGTCACCGTGCTCGCCTCCAGCAGCCACTACGCCGGCTTCATCGGCCAGTATAACTTCGCCTCCACCAACCAGGGAATTACTCCCGCCTTTAACTGGGACCAGGGACTGCCGCACGTATCCGCTGCCCCCGCAGATCAACCCGGCCTTCGCCAACAATGGCAACGTGGATTGGTGGAACGGACAGAACTCCACGCGCCCCGCCGAGTACGATAACTGGACCCTCTCCGTGCAGCGCGAGACTCCGCCCGCACCTCACCCTCGAGGCCGATTACAACGCCGCCGTCGGCTCGCGCCTCAATGCCGGCCTGATGAACATCAACCAGGTGCCCATGTCGGTGGTGAACGGCCTGATCGCCAAGTACGGCACCACGCAGGCCATCAGCCTGATGAATTCCAGCATTACTTCGGCCGCCGCCGTGGCCGCCGGGTTCACGCCGCCCTACGCCAACTTCACCAACTCCGCCGTGCAGCGCTCGCAGACCGTAAGCCAGTCGCTCCGCGCCTTCCCGCAGTACCTGACCATCGACGCCGCGGCCGGCGGCGGCGATCGCACCGGACATTCCACCTATCATGCCGGAATCCTCAAGCTCAATCACCGCATGACCGGCTCCCTGACCTTCCAGGGAAGCTACTGGCTTTTCCAAGATCCTCACCAATGCCGATAGCTTCAGCGGCAGCAGCGGCTCGCTCGACGCCGGCAACCGCGGCCTGGAACGCTCCGTCGGCGCCTATCGACCAGACCCACACCGTGAAACTCAGCACCGTCTACGAACTGCCCTTCGGCAGCGGCAAGCGCTGGCTGTCCAAGGGCGGCGTGACCAATGCCGTGCTCGGCGGCTGGCGCTTGAGCGCGATCCAGACCTACAACTCCGGCTTCCCCATCGGCGTCACCTCCAACGGTACGCTGCCCATCTTCAACGGCACCAACCGCCCCCTGGTCACCACCTACGATTGGCGCGCGCCCATCTCCGGCTCCTCCTTCGATCCCAATAAGGATAAGTACCTGGACCCGACCGTCTTCCCCGTGCAGCCCGTCGGCATCCTCGGTAATGCGCCGCGCAAGAACTCCACCGTGCGCGTCTTCCCCAACTAAGAATGAAAACGTCAGTCTCGCCAAGACCTTCAGCGTCACCGAACGTTTCCGCGTGGACTTCCGCGCCGAAGCCTTCAACGTCTTCAACCGCGTGGTCTTCGGCGGACCGCAGACCAGCCTCAACAGCAGTACCTTCGGCGTCATTTCCAGCCAGGCCAATTCGCCGCGCCAGATGCAAGGCGGGTTAAAGTTGTATTGGTAATGAGCAGCAGACCCCAAATCGCGGGCGCCGCCATCGCTGCGCCCGCGGCATTCCCGGCCGAATCCGCCGCGCGCCGTTGGACCGTGATCGGACTCCTCAGCCTGGGAATGATCATCGCCTACGCCTCCCGCTCCAATCTCTCCGTTGCGCTGGTCACCAAAGATTTCATCCGCAGCTTTCAACTCTCCGACACCGATCGCGGCTTGCTCAACTCCGCCTTCTTCTGGGCCTACGCCGCGCTGCAAATTCCCGCCGGCTGGGTGGTCGATCGCTACGGCGTCAAGTGGCCGTACGCGATCAGCTTCCTCTTCTGGTGCCTGGCCTCCGCTGGCACCGCGCTCGCCGGCACCGTCGGCCAGTTGATCGCCCTGCGCATTCTGCTCGGCATGGGCGAAAGCGTGGTCGCGCCCGCCAGCTACCGCTGGATCCGCCTCAACTTCGCCGAACGCCAGCGCGGCCTCGCCGTCGGCCTCTACATGACCGGCACCAAAATCGGCCCCGCCATCGGCACCCCGCTCGCCGCCTGGCTGATCCTCAATCACGATTGGCGCGCCATGTTCGTCATGGTCGGCCTCGGCGGCCTGATCTGGCTGATCCCGTGGATGCTGCTCGTGAAGGATGCCCCGGCCGCTCCCAAATCCTCCGCCGCCGCGCCGCCGCAGACCGTCTCCTTCGCGCGCGTGCTGGCCAGCCCCGTCACCTGGGGCACTGTGATCGCGACTTTCAGCTACATGTACTTCGTCTACTTCTGCATGACCTGGATGCCGGCCTATTTCATGGAGCGCCGCCACCTCTCGCTCTCCCGGATGGGCCTCTACACGTTCTTCAGCTTCGGCGGCATGGCGATCGTCGCCGCGGGCGCCGGCTGGGCCGCCGATCTCCTGATCGGCCGCGGCGGCAATCCGGTCACGGTCCGAAAATGGTTCACCATCGCCGGTTTCGCGATCGCCTGCACCGAATTGATCGGATCGCAATCGTCGTCTGTGCAGGTGGCGCTCGTCTTCTCCGTGGTCTCGCTCTCCGGCCTCGGCCTTGCCACCGCCAACTATTGGGCCCTCACCCAGACCCTGATCCCGGCCTGGGCCATCGGCCGCATCTCCGGCGTGCAGAACTGCGCCGCCAGCATCGCCGGCATCATCGCTCCCATCCTCACCGGCTGGCTCAAACAGAAGACCGGCAGCTATGAGGCGCCCATGCTCGCCTGCGCCCTCTTCCTGATGCTCGGCGTGCTCTCCTACATCTTCATGGTCAAAGAGCGCTACGCGCCGGAGATGGCATCATGAGCTCGCTGCAGGCCGACACCATCCGCCGCAAGCCGCGCCGCCTGGCCAAAGAACTGGTCGACGCCCTTTCTGAACAAATCCGCAGCCGCGTCCTCAAACCCGGCGATAAGCTGCCCACTGAATCGGCCATCATGCAGGAATTCGGCGTCAGCCGCACCGTGGTGCGTGAAGCCATTTCCGCCCTTCAGGCCGCGGGCTTCGTCGAGACCCGCCATGGCATCGGCACCTTCGTGCTGGATGCGCCCACCGGCTTTGAGTTCCGCGTCGAGCCGCGCAGCATCCCTACCGTGCGCGACATTCTGGCCATGCTGGAGTTGCGGATCAGCCTGGAATCCGAGGCCGCCGCGCTTGCCGCCGAGCGCCGCACCGAAGGTCAGCTCGCCGAACTCCGCCGCGTGTTGGACGCCTACCAGGCCTCCCTGCACAGCGGCGGCGATACCGCCGAGCCCGATTTTCAATTCCACCTGCGCGTCGCCGAAGCCACCGGCAACCGCTATTTCCCCGAGGTCCTCGCCCGTTTCGGCACCACCACCATTCCGCGCACCCGCGTCAGCCTCCTGCAATCCCCCGGCGGCCAGGCAGCCTTCCTCACCACCCTGGGAAGAGAACACGAACAGATCTACGCCGCGATCTTGAACCGCGATGCGGTCGCCGCATCACGCCACATGCGCAGCCATCTCACCCAAAGCCGCGATCGTTTCCGAAGAGCACAAGATGTCGCAAAATAACGCCGCCCTGCGGCCCAACCAATTCAAGCGCGCCCTTCTCGAGGGCCGCCCACAGATCGGTCTGTGGAGTTCCCTCTGTAGCAACATCGCCGCCGAGATCATCTGCAATTCCGGCTTCGATTGGATCGTGGTCGATACCGAGCACGCCCCCAACGAAGTCCCCGGCCTGGTCGCGCAGTTGCAGGCCATGGTCAACGGCACCGCCGAGCCCGTGGTCCGCTGCGCCTGGAATGACGCCGTCCTGATCAAGCGCATTCTCGATATCGGCGCCCGCGGACTGCTCGTCCCCTTCGTGCAGAATGCCGACGAGGCACGCCGCGCCGTCGCCGCCACCCGCTATCCGCCGCTCGGCATCCGCGGCGTCTCCGTCGCGCCCCGCGCGAATCTATACGGTCGCGTCCCCAACTATCACGCCGCCGCGCATGACGAGATCTGCGTGCTGGTGCAAGTGGAGACCGCCGCCGCCGTCAACGAAATCGAAGCCATCGCCGCCGTCGAAGGCGTCGACGGCATCTTCATCGGCCCCAGCGACCTCGCCGCCGACCTCGGCCACCTCGGCAATCCCACTCATCCCGACGTCCAGGCCGCCATCGCCAACGCCGGACGCCGCATCCGCGCCGCCGGAAAAGCCTCCGGCATCCTCACCGGCGACGCCGAGTCCGCCGCCCGCTTCTTCCAACTCGGCTTCACCTTCGTCGCCGCCGGCAGCGACGTCGGCACCCTCGCCCGCGGCACCGCCACCCTCGCCGCCCAATGCCGCGAGAAGTTAGTGGGATAGGCCTCCTGGCCTGTCCACTAATCAGTTTTTGACTTTAGTGCCTACCGCACCAGACACGGCCGCTTATTATCGAACTTCCACCCCGGGATCAAATACTGCATCGCCTGCGCGTCATCGCGCGCGCCCAGCCCCATGCTCCCGATACACCGCGTGCGCCTTCTCCACCTCCACCATATCGAGCTCGACACCCAAGTCCCGGACGCTTCCGGCACCGCGATCTTCCCGCCCTCAATCCGGAACGGCTCCTTCGTCAGCCGTTGTCCGTCCTGCCAGATCCAGTGCGTATCGATCGCCGTGATCTTCCCCGGCGCCGCCGCCGCCACGTGCGTGAACATCGCCAGCGACACATCGAAATGATTGTTGGAGTGCGAGCCCCACGTCAGCCCCCACTCGTGGCACAACTGCGCCACCCGCACCGACCCGCGCATCGTCCAGAAATGCGGATCGGCCAGCGGAATATCCACCGAGTGCAGTTGGATCGCGTGCCCCAGTTGCCGCCAGTCCGTCGCGATCATGTTGCTCGCCGTCGGCAGCCCCGTGGCGCGGCGGAATTCCGCCATCACTTCGCGCCCGGAATATCCGCCCTCCGCGCCGCACGGATCTTCCGCGTACGCCAGCACGTCGCCGCGCCCCTTGCACAGCGCGATCGCCTCGCGCAGCGACCATGCGCCGTTGGGATCGATCGTGATCCGCGCCTCCGGAAACCGCTCCGCCAGCGCGACGATCGCCTCCATCTCCTCCGCGCCCGCGCGCACGCCGCCCTTCAGCTTGAAATCGCGAAAGCCGTACCGCGCCTGCGCCGCCTCCGCCAGCCGCACCACCGCCTCCGACGCTCAGCGCCTCTTCGTGCCGCAGCCGCAGCCAGTCGTCCGCCGCATCCGGCTCCGACTGCAGTACGGCAGATCGGTCTTCCGCGCGGTCGCCCACATAGAACAGATACCCCAGCACGTCGACCGTCGTCCGCTGCTGTCCTTCGCCCAGCAGCGCCGCCACCGGCACGCCCAGATACTGTCCCGAGCAGATCGAGCAGCGCCGCCTCCAGCGCCGTCACCGCGTGGATCGTGGTGCGCTGGTCGAACGTCTGCAACCCGCGCCCGCCCGCATCGCGATCGGCGAACCGCCGGCTCACGGAATCCAGAATATTGGTGTACGCGCCGATCGAGCGCCCCGCTACCAGCGGCATCGCCTCTTCCAGCGTCGCGCGAATCGCTTCTCCGCCCGGCACCTCGCCGACGCCGGTGTTCCCCGCGCTATCTTTGAGGATCACCAGATTGCGCGTGAACAGCGGAGCATGCGCGCCGCTCAAATTGAGCAGCATGCTGTCGTGCCCCGCCACCGGGATCACGCGCACTTCTTCGACAATCGGCGTGCTCATGCCTGCGGCTTCTTCACTTCCACGCCGGCCATGTGCTCGATGAAAGTCACGATCGCCGAGTGATCCAGGTTGCCCTTGCCGTCATTCATCAGCGCGATCAGCATCTGCTGCGCCAGGCTCGTGAACGGCAGCGAGACCTTCATCGACTCCGCCGCCAGCAGCGCGTTGCGCAGATCCTTCTCGTGCAGGTTGATCCGGAATCCCGGCTTGAAGTTGCGCCCGATCACCATCGGCGCCTTGGCGTTCAGCACCGTGCTGCCCGCCAGCCCGCCCTTCACCGCGTTGAAGACCACTTCGGGATCCAGGCCCGCCTTGGTCGCCAGCACCAGCGCCTCGCCCATCGCGGCGATGTTGCAGGCCACCATGATCTGATTGGCCAGCTTGGTCACGTTGCCCGCGCCCACCGCGCCCGTCAGCGTCACGCTCGCAGCCCATCTTGGCCAGCATCGGCTGCACGCGCTCGAAGACTTCCGGCTTCCCGCCCACCATGATCGCCAGCGTGCCGTCGATCGCCTTCGGCTCGCCGCCGCTCACCGGCGCGTCCAGGAACTCTACGCCCTTCGCCGCGCAGGCCGCCGCCACCTTCTGCGACACCATCGGGCTGATCGAACTCATATCGACCACTACCGTCCCGGCCTTCGCGCCTTCCAGCACGCCGCCCGGCCCGAGCACCGCCGTCTCCACTTCGGGACCGTCGGGCAGCATCGTGATCACGATCGTCCGCCGCCGCGGCCGTCGCCGCGCAGGACGCGCCAGTCGCAGCGCCCGCTTCCTTCAGCTCCGCGACGGGACCGGGAAAGATGTCGTAGACCACCAGCGAATAGCCGGCCTTCATCAAATTGCGGCTCATGGGCTTGCCCATGATTCCGAGACCTATAAATCCAATATCAGCCACCGATTCTCCTTTACCCTACGAGCATACCGAATCGCCTCAGCGCGTCGCCCAGGCCATCCCGTCGGGTTGCTTACCGGCTTCGAACTGGTTGGACACTTCCAGTTTTTTCAGGTCCAACACCACGACGTAGTTATCCGGCGTGCAGGCCACATACGCGCGCGAGCCGTCGGGGTTCATCTCGATTCCAGCGGCGCCGCGCCCGATCTTCACCCGCTTCACCACCTTGCGCGTCGCCGCATCCAGAATCGTGAGCTCCGGCCCGCTCAGCGTGGAAACCAACACCAGTTTCCCATCGGGCGTGAACTTCAGGCGGTTGGCCCCGTTCACGCCGACCTCCAGCGTCTGCGTGACGCGTTTGGCGCCCAGGTCCAAAATCGAAATCGTCCCGTCCTGCGCGTTCGCCGCCCACAGTTCCTTACCGCCGGGCGCGACATCGAAGCCTTCCGCACCGCGGCCCACCGGCACCACCGTCTCTTCCCAATCGCCGCCTGGAGCACCGCGCCCGGGACCGCGACCGCCGCCCCCCGCGCTCTTATCGATGATCGTCATCGTCGCCGAGCTGACGTTCGACGTGATGAGGCGCTTCAAATCGTCCGACACCCAGATCATGTGCGTCCGATTCTGCCCCGTGCCCAGCACCAGGTCGATCTTCCGCGTCGCCGGATCGTAGCTCCCGATCACCTTCGCCGCTTCCGCCGTGAACCAGACTTTTCCGCCCGCGAACATCAGCCCGTGCGGTCCGCGCAGCGCGCCGAGATCCACCGGCGCCAGCGTCTTCTGCGCCACCAGGTCGACTACTGTGATCGTGTTGTACGCGCCGCCGCCATAATTCGAGACATACGCGAACTTGCCGTCCGCCGACGCGACCACTTCATGCGGGTCCGGCCCCGATGGCATCCGCGCCAGCACTTTCAACGTCGCCGGATCCACGATGGAGAGCGTGGTATCGCTCTTCGACAGCACCAGCAGCGAACTCGCCGCATGGGCAACTCCGAACGCAAGAAAAAAGATTGTGCACTTCATAGTGCCCTTCACGATATCGCACTTTATCGCGCGTCTCTCACGCAGCGGAATCCCAGCGTACCCGCGCGGTCCTTCGAGGGCGCCATCAACAGGTACTTGCCGTGCTCATCCAACTTATACGCCGAAGGAAAATACCAGCGCGATCCCGACGGCCGGTAGTAGCCGCCCCCGCGTAGCGTGGCCGCGCGCGTGTGCAGGTCCTGGAACTCATCGGTCCACTGCCAGACGTTGCCGGTCAGGTCCATCACGCCGAACGGGCTCGCGCCCTTAGGATGCGCGTCGCCGGGCTCCGGGCCGCGCAGCTCGCGCCCGTGCTCCTGCCGTGCCGCACACTCGTCGCACCATGCATTACCCCACGGGTATTGCCGGCCATCCAGCCCCTGCGCGGCGTACTGCCATTCCCATTCGTGCGGCAGCCGCTTGCCCGCCCACTTCGCATACGCGCGCGCATCTTCCAGCGACACCCAGGTCACCGGACGGTCATCGTCCTTCCAGTCCTTCAGGAAATTGTGATCGTCCGCCGGACGGTAATTGGCTGCCTTCACAAACGCCGCGAACTCCCGGTTGGTGACGTTGTACTTATCCATATAGAAGGCAGGGATCGCGAGCGTCTGCGCGTGATGGCGCCGCGGCGAATCCTCGCCCGGGTACTGCACGTCCACGCCGATATCGTCGCCGCCTTCGATCTCGATGCCGTGTACATTGAAGTGATACTGCGCAGCCGCCGGGATCGCGACCATGCCCGCCGGCGCCTGTGCGGCCGGCGCCGTCCGCTCGATCGCCACGACCTGCTGCGGCAGCACCTGCCAGACTTTGGGGAACGACGAAAGCGGCCGCGCATTCAGCGCGTGCATTTCGTCCAGGAAGGCGCGCAGCCCCGAATCGGCCGCCTCGCGCTGCGCCAGCACCGCGCCATACCCCGAGGCTTCCATCGCGAAGCGCAGTTCACCGCTCTCCGTAGGGGTAAGTTCGACGCCATGCCACAGGTCGAAGTAATGCATCCCCGCCTGCGCGGGCACACGCAATTGCGCGCCCTCGATGTTGTACACCGCACGATTGACCAGCGTCCACAAGGTCCGCCCCGCGAGCGGGAATTTGCTCGCGAACACACCGTACGGCACCGTCGGCGTGTGCGGCTCCCACTCCGGGCTCACCAGGTATTTCGCAAAGCGCCGCTCGACCTTCGCCACGCGCCGGATGGCCTCCGCGTCGCGCTCCGTAATCCCATTCCAGATGCCCCAGATGTTCTCCCACGTCTCGTACCCCACGCCGTTGAAGAAGGCCGCCTGCAGGTTGTCGGTCTTGTCCTTATTCCAGCGGTCGCAGACGTTCACCATGTGGCGCGGCTCCAGCCACTTCCCGCGGCTCACCATCGGGACGAAAGGATATTTCCAGTACCCCCACGACATGCTGTTCCAGTTCAGCATCTCGTCGCCCTCCGGGTAGAGCTCCGGCTCGAAGACCAGCGGGTGTCCGATCGCATCGGACGCCGTGCGAAAACTGCGCGGCACGCCGCCATAGGTATCGCCATTCACGCCGTCCGCGCCGATCTCTTTCATCAGCCCCGCCAGCGTCTCCGGCACACTTCGCGGCCTCCACGCGGGAACCGACGTCCCACGGCATATTGGGGAACAGCACGCGCACGCCGCGTTTGTGAAACTCCGCGATCATCTCGCGCAATCCCGCGATGCCGCCTGGCATATCGCGCAGCAGGTCAAACTGGTTGCGATTGTCGATGCCGATATTGGGATAGACCGGCCACAGCAGGACGCTATCGATCCCGCCGTAGCGCTTGTCCAGGTCCGCCAGAAACCGCTCCACCGTGTAACGCCGCGCAACGGGGTCGTAGAAGAAGCGATCTTCCACCATGGATTGCGGCTGCATGAAGCTGCTCTGCGCCCACTGCAACTCGGGCCGCTCATAGAGTTCGCTGTTCAGCCCCGCGCGGATGCGCTTCTCTTCCCGATACTGTTTGATCTCACGCAGCCAGTCCGCCGTCTCGCTCTTAGAAGGCGGCCCCGGGAACTGCTGCCCCTGCGGAGGATACTTGCTATCCTGCGCCCACAGCACAACCGCCGCAGCCGCCAGAATCCATCGCCATCGCATGCGCATATTCTATCCGATGGTGTTCTTAGCGTTGCTTTGCGGCTTTGCGTCTTTGCGAGAAATCGTCTGTCTCTCGCAAAGACGCAAAGCCGCAAAGTGACGCAAAGGAAAACTAACGCAATGCGATATCCGGGTCTTTCTCAGGGTGCGCCGCGGTCCCCGAGAAGCGGCGCAGGTCGAGGCCGGTCACCTGCTCCACTTCCAAAGCGTTGGTGAAAGTCTCCGCGGGCTTGGTTCCCCACACCACCGAGCAGCCGCTCAAGCTCACATTGCGTGCGTGACGAATACCGAATCCGGGAGTGTTGTGGCGCTCGATGCCGTTATCGGTCCCGCCGGGACGGTTGTCCCACACACCGCCAGAGTACTTCGTCCACCGATCCATGGTCAGCGTGACATTCTCCAATTTCACGTCCGCGATCGGGCTCTCCGGACAGCCGCAAATGCGCGCGCTGTTCTCCGCGCGGGCGGTGATATCGCGGATGCGGATGTCGAACAGCTTGCCGACCTTCGTCTGCGCGTTGCGCGGATGCACGGTCAGCGAGATCGCCTCGCCGCGGCCCCACCACGGGTCGGAGTGGTAGCGCGACACCAGTTTGATGTCCCGGAATTCGATATTGTGGACGCTGCCTTCATCGCGCAGTTGAATGCCGATGCCGCGCGAACTTGACCGGATCTCGCAGCGCTCGAAGACCACATCATGGATCTCCTGTGTGGTCTCGGTGCCGATCTTCACGCCGCAATCCTGCGTCTGAATCAGGCAATCGTGAACGCGTATGCCGGAGCAGGCGCCGAAATCGCGCTCCTGGCGTGTGCTCTTGACCACGATGGCGTCGTCGCCGCACACGATGTCGCAGTTCTTGATCTCGACATCCCGGCAATGGTCGGGGTCGATGCCGTCGCAGTTAGGGACGTCGAGCAGGTTGCGGATGCGCAGGCCATCCACCAGCACGTGCTCGCAGCCCACCATGTGCAGGCCCCACTCCGGCGCCTCGCTGAAGCTGATGCCGTGGATCTCCAGGCCCTTGCAGGCGGTGAGCACGAACATCTTGGGGCGGAAGGGTTTGGGCAGCCACCATTCGCCCGGCTGGTCGTAGCCGGTCATGAATTCGCGCGCGCGGCCGTTGATGTTGCCGGTGCCGGTGATGCGCAGCCCATCGACGCCGTTGGCCGCGATCACGGCGGCGCCGCGATATTGCGCCGGGTCGCCGGTGACCACGAGTTCGGCATCGTCGGCCAGGTGAAAATCGATCGCACCCTTCAGTTCCAAAGTGCCGATCAGGTACTTCTTCCCGCCGCGCACCAGCACCTGCGCGCCCTTGCCCGCGGCGGCTGCCTCATTGACCGCACGCTGGATCGCGGCGGTATCGAGCGTGATCCCGTCGCCTTTGGCGCCGTAATCGCGAACGTCGAAGATCTTGGTCTGGGTGCGGCCGGAACGGGCCAGAAGCAGCGCGGGCGTCAATCGCAGGGCCGCGCGGCGGGTGATCAGATGTTCCATCGGGTCGGTCAAACCGATACTATACACGGTGTACAAACCTATGAGATACGTTCTCCTTCTGGCTACCGCCCTTAGTCTCCCGGCGTTTGCCGTGGACCGGCCGGGCACCACGTTCAAGATTTTCCAATTCCCCGCCGACCGTATTCCGCGCATCGACGGCAACACCGACGATTGGAAAATGGTGCCCGAGAGCTACGCGATCGGCATGGATCAACTGGTGGACGATACCAATAAGGATCGCAAGCCCGACCCGAAGGATCTCGACGTCAAGGTCAAAGTCGGCTGGGTGAAGGGGCTCAACCGCCTCTACTTTCTCTACGAGGCCTACGACAATTACTGGGATTTTGGGCGCCCCGGCCTGCACAACGATATCTTCGAAGTGGTGGTGGATGGCGATCTCTCCGGCGGTCCGCTGATCGAACGCTTCCAGCCCACCAAGGAATTGAGCGAGCGCGACGCCCATTTTTCGATGCATGGCGTCCACGCGCAGAACTATCACATCATGACGCCGCCGCTCGGCAAGGATTGGGCGCTGGCATGGGGCTGCAATGCGTACGTCAAGAATCTGCCCTACGCCAACGCCGCTTACGACTACCACTTCAAGCCGGGCGAATCCGGCAAGCTGGTGCTCGAATTCTGGATCACGCCCTTCGATTACGCCGGCTGCGAGGGACCGCAGCGCGCCGTGGAATCGGTGTTGACCGAGGACAAGCTGATCGGCCTGGCCTGGGCGGTGCTCGATTACGACAACGCCAACAGCGAGCAGCACGCCTTCTGGAATCTCTCGCGCCAGCACACGATGTACGGCAAGGCCGACGAGCTGGTGGCCTTCCGCCTGATGCCGCTGGAACCCGAATTCCGCAAGTTCGAGGCCAACTGGAGTTTTCAGGTGCTCGATATGCCGCGCCGCCGCGTGGCCTTCCATGACGAGACCACCGGCAAGGCGACCTCGTGGAAATGGAACTTCGGCGACGGCGCGACCTCCGCGGAACAGAATCCCGTCCACGAATATGCGAAGGGCGGCGATTTCATCGTGACCCTCGAAGTGGAAGGCCCCGAGGGAAAATCGCAGCGCGAAAAGATTTGGGATGTGTCGTTGAGGTAGGTTACAGGCCGTTCTCGGCTTCGATGCGAGAGAGTTCGCTGCGGGTGCGGGTCAGGACGCCGGTGAACTGAAGCCAGTTTTCGCCGGCGCTTTCCTTACGGGAGATCTCCTGGAACTCGGCGATGATCCAGGAACAGCGCCGGTCCAGATGGGCAATGCGCTCATGCATCGGGCGCTGGGGCTTGGGTTTCTTCTTTTTGGGACCCCGTAGTTCCGAGACTGCGGCGGCGAGCCTGCGGCTGTTCTCCGCATCGAATTCGATGGCCTCTCCGTTGTGATGGAGTGCCCCATCTTTCACTGCCGGCGCAATGGCGCGGTAGCCATCCGGTGAGATGCGCATCAACTGAGCGATCTCGAAGTACTCCGGGCCGAATTCCTGCCAGAGGCGAATCATCCGGTCGGCCTCCGACCCGCTGATTCGTAGAAAGGTTGTACAAAAATCACGCCAGTTCTGGGCGCAAAGCAAGTATTTCTTTTCCTGCCGCAGACGTACCAACATGGCCGCCTGGGCCGCCGAACAGCGCCCTGCGACCAGTCCAAAAGCTTGGTTCTTTCCCAGGGCTACGCCCAGGTCGAGCATTACGGAGTAGTCATCCGTCTGCTCGAGAGTCGAGTTTTCCATGTGACTCCGATATATGGTGACCGAAGTTCGGTCACCTCAAAATGTAAGTGGTTGAAAAGGTGTGATTGACCTTCGGCGAGATGACCGAAGTTCGGTCACCTGCCCTATTTCCACCATGCCACACGGGTGTATGAAAAATAGCCCTTACAGACCTGTAATTCGGGCTAACGTCTAGCAATCAAAGTAGAAAAAATATTTCATGTTGGTGTGAACGCCTTTTGACGGGAAACACGTTACAGTAGTGCTCAAGTTATGCGAGTGGAATGGACCCCCTTGCGCTGGCCGGCCGTGTGGACCGACCCTGCGGCGCTCTCCCTGGTACGCGGGACGGCGATCAACTATCTGCAGATCGATAGCGGTCCCGAGTTCGATAAGGTGCGCTCGCAGGCGCGGCAGGACGGCTTTCGCGTCACCGCACCCGCTGAGTTGCCGGCCGGCGTCCGTGCGGTCAAAGGCGAGTGGGCAGGCGTGCGCATGCAGCGCGGCGACGACGGCGCGAGCGCCGGACCCACCGGGGTGGCTTGGGTGGATTGCAACGGATGGGCGATCCGGCTGGCGGCGGCGATGCATCCCTCCGAAGCGATCTGGGTGATGGCGGCCCCGCCCGAGAAGTCCGTGATCTCCGGCGACTCCCACATGGTCACCTTCTGCGATAGCGCCGCGCACGGCGGCCGCTGGGTGATTGCGCTCGACCAGGCATTCGCCGCCGGACTCGCGGCCGGAAAGCCTGCGTCACTGGCCGATTGGAAGAGCCTCTGCGCCGCCGCCGCCCTCTTTGCGGCGCACCAGGACTGGCCGGACTTCGTGCCGCAGTCCACCCTCGGCGTGATTTCCGACTTCACGGGCGAGCATGAATTCTTCGGCGGCGAATTGTTGAACCTGCTGGCGCGTGCCGGACAACACTATCGCATCCTGATCAAGGACAAGCTGGCATTGTCGGCGCTCGCCGGGCTGCGCGCCGTAATCTACGCGGACGCCGCACCGGCTGCGCCCGCGTTGCGCGATCAACTGCTCGCCTTCGTGCAGGCGGGCGGCCTGCTGATTACGCATCCGAAGTGGGGCGGCCCGGCCACCTCGCGGATCCCATCCGAAGATCACCCGCGCTTCCAGATCTGGGCGGCCGGCAAGGGGCGCATCGCGCTGGCCAGGGATCCCGACCCAGACCCGTACCTGTGGGCGAACGACGCGGCGGTACTGATCAGCCATCGCTACGACCTGGTCCGCTTCTGGAACGGCGGCGCCACCGGCTCTTTCTACACCGTGTCGCCGGACCGGAAACGCGCTATCGTGCATCTGCTGTTCTACTCGGACCAGGGACCCGATGCCGCCAGCGTGCGGGTGGCGGGCAGCTATCGCTCGGCGCGCATTTGGACCGCCGGCCAGCCCGCCGCGCAAAGTGTCAAAATGATATCCCAGAAGGATGCGGTGGAGGTACATCTGCCGCAGGTGTCGCAGTACGTCGCGCTCGAATTGGAAGCGTAGCAGCAGGAGGAGTCGCATGCAGTGCCGTCATACCCGCAGACAGTGGCTTACCACCGCCGCAGGCGCTCTCACGGGTGCGTGGCTGGCGCGTGCCGCGCAGGCGCCCACCGCGCCGGTGGCGGTTTCCCGGTGCCGGACCTATGACCCCGCCGAGCTCGTGCCGGCGCTGCAAACGATGTTCGATCAACTGGGCGGACTGGGCCGCCTGGTGAAGGGCAAGACGGTCGCGATCAAAATCAACCTCACCGGCGCGCCCACGTACCGCATCGGCCACCTTCCGCTGGAAAACACGCACTACACCAACCAGCACGTGATCGCCGCCACGGTGCACCTGATGGGCAAGGCCGGCGCGCGCCGCATTCGCCTCCTGGAGAGTCCCTGGTCCACCGCCGATCCGGTGGAGGAATATATTCTTCAGGCCAACTGGGAGCCGCGCGATATTCTGGGCGCGGCCCAGAACGTGGAGTTCGAGAACACCAATTACCTTGGACGCGGCCGGAAGTATTCGCGCATGAAGGTGCCGTACGGCGGGTATATTTATCCGGCCTTCGACCTCAACCACTCGTATGAAGATTGCGACGTCTTCGTCAGCCTGGCGAAGATGAAGGAGCATGCCACCGCGGGCATCACGCTCAGCATGAAGAACTGCTTCGGCCTGACGCCGGCCACGATTTATGGCACGGGCGCCGGCATCGACGAGCCCTCGATCGTCCCCAAAGGCGGCCGCGGCATGGTGCACGGCGGCGACCGGCAGCCTTCGAAGAGCGCTCCGTCGGAGAAAGATCCGAGCACGCCGCGCATCGATACGTATCGTGTGCCGCGCACCGTGGTAGACCTGATTTCGGCGCGCCCGATTCACCTGGCGATCGTGGAAGGGGTCAAGACGATGACCGGCGGCGAAGGTCCGTGGGTGGGCGGCGACCTGCAGGCGGTGGCGCCAGGGGTGATCGTCGCGGGATTGAACCCGGTGACGACCGATGCGGTATCGATGGCGCTGATGGGCTTCGACCCGATGGCCGATCGCGGCACTCCTCCGTTCGAACGCTGCGATAGCACGCTCAAACTGGCGGAAGACGCCGGAATCGGCACGCGCGATCTCAAGCGCATCGAAGTGATCGGGACGCCGATTTCGCAGGTGGTTTTCGATTTCGCCGGCATGCGTAAGCGGCGGCTCAGCGCACCGCCTCCTCCGGCCGGAATTCGCGGATAACTTTTATGAACTCACAGATTTTCGCACTGGCTCTCCTGCTGCCTGCCTTCGCCCCGGCGCAATTGGTGGACGTGTACGCTCCGCCGCGCGCCAACTGCTGTTTACCGGCCACGGCCAAAAGCCTGGCCGATCAACTGCAGGACTGGAATCAGCTGGGCCGTTATTACGCCGACAACGAGCGGCTCAAGCAATCGCCGCCGGAAGCAGGGCGCGTGGTCTTTATGGGTGATTCGATCACCGACGGGTGGAAGCTCGCCCAGTATTTTCCCGGCAAGCCGTACGTCAATCGCGGCATCAGCGGGCAGACCACGCCGCAGATGCTGGTGCGCATGTTTCCGGACGTGATCGCGCTCAAACCGGCGGCGTTGATTGTGCTCGCGGGGACGAACGACATCGCCGGCAATACCGGGCCTGTGACACTGACGATGATCGAGGATAATTTGCAGGCGATCACGGAGCTGGCGCAGGGGCACGGGATCAAGGTGATTCTCTGCTCGGTGATGCCGGTGAGCGATTACACTCCGCGCAAGCAGACGGTGCAGCGTCCTCCGGCGGATATTTTGAAGTTGAATGCGTGGATTCGCGAGTATGCCGACAGGGCGCACGCGATCTTCGCGGATTATTATGGCGCTACGGTGGATGACAAGGGCGCGCTTAAGGAAGGGTACTCGGGGGACGGACTGCATCCGAATGACAAGGGCTACGCGCTGATGGTGCCGGTGGCCGAAGGGGCGATCTCGAAGGCGATAAGACCTTAAGATTAGCCAGATTAGTGGACAGGCCAGGAGGCCTGTCCCACTAATTTAATTAGAAAGAAACGCGCTGGACCAACGCCAATCTTCAACCTTGTCGACCAGGCCTGCGGATACGGGATTGTCCTCGATGTAGTGGACGATCTTTTCCCTTTCCTGGGGACCGCGAACCCAGTGATCGTAAGATTCATCCTGCCAGAAGGGTTGGCCGGTGAGGCCGAGGATCGCATTTGCCTGTCGCGAGGAATAGTTCTTGATCGACTTCGTGATCCTTGGGAGATCGGCATTGGGATAGATCAAGATGTGGACGTGGTTCACCATTACGACCCACGCCCTCAATGTGTATAGGTGCAGATTGCTTTCGCCATATAGGAGTGTATCAACCACGCATTGAGCGACACGCTCATCAACAAGCCAGCGCGGTCCGGAGGTGGCGTCATGCAATTCTTCCTCCATGACGGCAAAAGTCTTTCGCAATGTACCGGGAATTCTCGCCAGTGAGCCGTGCAAGCGCCACGTGATGAAGAGAGCGGCATTCTCAGGTTGCCAATGAGGCAAGTGCCGTTCGTAGTAGGGCAAACAACGTTGTAACACAGAGTGGGACAGGCCTCCCGGCCTGTCCATGTAATTCGATTTTCATTCCGCCCTTAATGCGTCGGCCGGGTCGACAGAAGCCGCCTTCCGCGCGGGGAGGTAGCTGGCCAGCGCAGCCGCAAGAATCAGGGCCGACAATACGGCGAGGTAGGTGATGGGGTCGGCCGGGCTGACGTCGAAGAGCAAGGCCCTCATGAGGCGCGTGAGAGCGAGCGCGGAGGCGAGGCCGAAGACGGCGCCGGCGGCCGAGAGGATGAGGCCGTGGCGCACGAACATGCGCGTCACTTCGGGCTGTGGGGCGCCGAGCGCGAGGCGGATGCCGATCTCGCGCGTGCGCTGCGAGACGGAGTACGAGATCACGCCATAGATGCCGACCACGCCGAGCAGGAGCGCCATGCCGCCGGCGATGGCGAGCAGCAGGAGCGTGAAGGACGTCCGCGAGAGGGACCGGTCGTAGATGGTTTGCAGGGTGCTCACGTCGGAGAGCGGCAAGTTCGGATTCACACTCCACACGGCCTGCCGGAGTTCGGGCTGCAAAGATGTGGAACCGGCGCGCGCGGTGCGCAGCACGAAGGCGACGCTGCGGATCACCCGAACGGACTGGCCTTCGAAATTCTTCGGCATCAGCGGCCAGTAGATGGTGGTCGGCGCGGGGTGATCGACGCCGTCGGAGCGTTCGTCGGCGAGCACGCCGATGACCTCGCGCCAATCGTCCTTGATGCCGGCGCGGATGCGTTTGCCGACGGCGGCGCGCGGGTCTTGCCACATGGCGCGGGCGGCGCTCTCGGAGACGATCGCGATGGGGGTCTGCGCGTAGAGGTCGCTCCAGGTGAACTCGCGGCCGGCGAGAAGGCGGTTGCCCATGGCGGCGACATAGCCAGGGGACACGAACTTGAAGCGGTAGATCGGCGGGATGGTGCCTTCGCGGTAGACGTGATCTTCGGCGTAGACGGGATCGTTGGAATCGCGGCCATCCATGGTGACAGTGTCGGTGAGCGCCGCGGCGCCCACCCCGGGGAGCGCGGCCAGGCGATCGAGGATCTGCTGCTGGGTACGCAGTACACCGTCCGGAGCCTGCACCTGAGTCTCGGGAATCGCGATGCGCAGAAGCTGGACATTCTCCGCGTGGGAGAAGCCCGGATCCACGTGGCGCAGGGATTGGAAGGTGCGGATCATCAGGCCGGAACTGACCAGCAGCACCATGGCGAGCGCCACCTGCACCATGACGAGGACGCTGCGCGCGCGGTGGCGGTCGCGGCTCTGGCTGAGGGTGCGTCCACCGCCGCGCAGGGCATTCGAAAGCTGCGGGCGCGCGTATTTGAAGACCGGGATCAGGCCGAAGACCAGGCCGGCGGCGAGCGAGATGGCGAGCGTGTAGGCCAGCACGATGGGGTCGATCGAGATCTCGGCGGCGCGCGGCAGATGGGCAATGTTGGACGCGGTGAGCAGGCGGAGCGCGAGGTAGGCGAGGGTCAGCCCGAGGGCTCCGCCGGCGAGACCGAGCGACAGGCTCTCGAGCAGGAGTTCGCGCGCGATGCGTCCCCAGCCGGCACCGAGGGCGGCGCGGATGGCGAGTTCCTGGCGGCGTCCATCGGCGCGGACCAGGAGGAGATTGGCGACGTTGGCGCAGGCGATGAGCAGGACGATGCCGACGGTGCCCATCAACACCCACAGCGTGTTGCCGATATCGCCCAGCAGGTGGTCTTTCAAGAAGCGCAAATTGGGAGTGATGCGAGCGCTGGAAAACATTCTCACGCTGAAATCCGGATTTCCCGGGAACTTCGTGGGGGCCAGCGGGATCATGCGCGCGACATCGGCCGCTGCCTGTTCAAGCGTGACGCCGGGTTTCAGCCTGGCGATGCCTTGATAGCTGAAATTGATGAGGCGCACTTCGGCGCGATTGAAACGGAGCGGCACCACGAGGGTGAGCTTGCGGTCCATGAAACGGAAGGCGGGTGGCAGCACGCCGACCACTTCGCGCGGGGTTCCATCCACCGTGATGCGGCGGCCGAGAATGGCGGGGTCGCCGCCGAAGCGGGCCTTCCAGTAGGCATCAGAGAGGATCACGATGCGCTCGCTCTTGGGATCGTCATCGGCGGCGGTAAAGCCGCGGCCGAGAGCGGGTTGCACCTGGAGAATCGGGAAGAAGCGATGGGTGACGGAGAGGAGTGGGACTTCCTCGGGCTCGGCGAGGCCGGTGACGCTCGACGTGGTGGTGGTCCACATGGCGACGTCCTGGAAGACGCGATTTTCGTCGGCGTACGTGAAGTACAGCGACGGCGCCATGTTGAGCTCCTTGATATTGATGCCGGGCGCGGAATGCCAGAGGGCGATGAGCTGCTCGGAATGGGGATAGGGGAGCGGCTTGAGCAGCACGCCGTTGATCACGCTGAAAATTGCGGTGTTGGCGCCGATGCCGATGGCGAGGGTGGCCAGCGAGACGGCGGTAAACATGGGCGAGCGGGCGAGGCGGCGCAGGGTGTGTCGCATCTTTTATTAAGATACGCCGCGGGCGGGGGAAAGTTAGGTAGATTGTAGGCAGCAATGAAACTCACGATCGCGACTTTGTGCGGAGTGCTCACACTGGCGGCGCAGGCGCCGCCGCGGCCGGACCGGATGGGAGTGACCAACACCGGGCCTTACGACTACGGTGTGATGGGGCCTCCAGCGACACCGGCGATTGTGGCGGCGGCGGACAAGGCGGTGGCCGCGCCGATGCCGAAGGGGCCGTTCGCGCCGACGTGGGAATCGTTGGCGGCGAACTATCGGACGCCCGCGTGGTTTGGGGATGCGAAGTTCGGGATCTTCATGCACTGGGGCGTGTATTCGGTGGCGGCGCATCACAACGAGTGGTACGAGAAGCACATGTACGCGGCGGATGCGGCGTGGCATGCGCAGCGCTTCGGTCCGCAGGACAAGTTCGGGTACAAGGACCTGATCCCGATGTTCACGGCGGCGAAGTGGGACCCGGATGCGTGGGCGGTGCTGTTCCGCAAAGCGGGCGCGCGCATGGTGATGGGGATGGCGCAGCATCACGACAACTTCGCGATGTGGGACAGCGACCTGACACCGTTCAACGCGAAGAAGATGGGGCCGCATCGCGATGTGATCGGCGACCTGGGGGCGGCGGTGCGGCGGCAGGGGATGAAGTTCGCGCTCTCCAATCACGGAGTGGAAAACTTCACGTTCATCAATCCGTCGCCGGGGCTAAAGACCGACCTGTTCGACCCGGAGTGGGCGAAGTTCTATGACGTCGCGGACCGCAGCGATGCGGCGATGACGCGCTTTCTCACGGACTGGGTCAATCGCAATTTCGAATTGATCGATAAATACCGGCCGGACATGCTGTGGTTCGACAACGGCGCGAATCTGCGGCTGCTGGATCCCCTGAAGTTGCGGATTGCGGCCTACTATTACAATCGCGCGCGCGAGTGGGGGAAGGACGTCTCGCTGAGTACGAAGTTCAACTGTTATGCGCCGAGCAATGATGACACGAAGCAGATCGGCTCGATCGTGGATTTCGAAAAGGTGGGCACGCGGTCTCCAACGGGGATCCGGCCGGGGCCGTGGATGGTGGACGACCCGATCGGCAATAGCTGGGGGTACATCGACGGGCTCAAGCTGGCGAGCGCGGAGAGCATCATCGGCAAGCTGATCGATACGGTCAGCAAAGGCGGGTTCTATCTCTTTAATATTTCGCCGACTGCGGAGGGAGTCATCCCGCAGGATCAGCAGGAGGTACTGCTGAAGATCGGGGCGTGGCTGGAGGTCAATGGAGAGGCGATCTACGGTACGCGTCCGTGGTCTCGGTTCGCCGATGGTGGGTTTCATTTCACGAGCAAGGGGGATGCGGTGTACGCGATCGCGACCAAGTGGCCGGAGGGGGAGGTCGCGATTAGCGGGGTGGGCAAGGTGCGGAGTGTGATGCTGTTGGGAGTGGGGGAATTGGCGTTCACGCAGGAGGGTGACGGGGTGCGGGTGAAGATGCCGGGAGAGCATCAGGCTGCGGCGGCGTGGGTGATCCGGGTGAAGAAAGACTGATTACCGACAGGCCGGGAGGCCTGTCCCACTGGGCTGACAAACGCAGGGAGTTGGCGATTACGGAGAGGCTGGAGAGCACCATGGCGGCGGCGGCGAGGATGGGGGTGAGGATGCCGGCCACGGCGAGCGTGATGCCAACGGCGTTGTAGAAGAAGGCCCAGAAGAGATTTTGGCGGACTACGCGCCAGGTGTCGCGGCCGATGTCGAAGACTTCGAGGACGCGATCGAGCGCGGGCGTCATGAGCACCACGGGCGCGGCCTGCATGGCGAGGTCGGTGCCGGTACCGAGGGCGATGCCGAGATCGGCGCCGGCGAGCGCGGGAGCGTCGTTGACGCCGTCGCCGACCATGACGACGATTTTGCCGGCGGCCTGATAGCGGCGCACGCACGCGAGCTTTTCGTCGGGGAGGACCTCGGCCTGGAATTCGTCGAACCCGGCGGCGGCGGCCATGGCGGCGGTGGTGGCGCGCGCGTCGCCGGAGACAAGCGCGGTGTGGATGCCGCGACGTTTGAGTTCCTCAACGAGCAAGACGGCGTCGGGGCGGATGGCATCGCCCATGGCGACGGCACCGGCGACAGCGCCATCGCGGGCGAAGAAGGCGACGGTGTGGCCTTCGCGCTGCCAGGCGGCGGCGTGGGCGGCGAGGCCGGGCGCGATGGGGCCGACGCACTCCTCCATCAGGCGGCGGTTGCCGACCCAGATGCGGGCTCCCGCGGTCACGCCGGAGATTCCCATGCCTTTGTGGACGACGATGTCGCGGGCGGGGTGGGCCGTGAAGCCGAGTTCGCCGGCGCGGCGGGCGATGGCGCGGCCGAGGGGATGTTCGGAGTACTGCTCGATGGAGGCGACGGCGGCGAGGAAGGGCGAGGGGTCGGCGGGGAAGGTGGCGACGACGCGGAAGTCGCCTTCGGTGACGGTGCCGGTTTTATCGAAGATGGCGATATCGAGCTTGCGGACGGTTTCAAGAACGCGGCTATCGCTGACCAGGATGCCGCGGCGCGAAGCGGCGCCGACGGCGGCGGTGATGGCGAGCGGAGTGGCCATGCCGAGCGCGCAAGGGCAGGCGATGACGAGCACGGCGATGGCGCGCATCAGCGCGGCGGCGGAATCCATGCCCGTGAGCGAGCAGACGGCGAAGGTGCCGAGCGCGATCGCGATCACGGCGGGCGCGAAGGCGCGGGAGGCTCGATCGACGGTGCGCTCGAGTTGCGAGCGGCTGCTCATGGCCGCTTCCACGGAGCGGATAATCTGGCTGAGGGTGCTGGACGCGCCGGTGCGGGTGGCGCGAACTTCGAGCACGCCGCCTGTGTTGAGGCTGCCGCAGATGACGGCGTCGCCGGATTGTTTGGCGACGGGCGCGGATTCGCCGGTGATGACGGATTCGTCGGCGTGCGATATGCCATCGAGCACGACGCCATCGGCGGGAATGCGCTCGCCGGCTTTGACCAGGAAGGCCATGCCGGGCAGGAGGGCCTCGATGGAGACGAACTTTTCGCGGCCTTCGACCAGCAGGCGCGCCTTTTTCGGCATCATGCGGTAGAGCAGCGAGATGGCCTTGGCGGTGCGTTCCTTGGCGCCGTGCTCGAGGAGTTTGCCGAGCAGCACCAGCGTGATGATGGCGCAGGCGGTGTCGAAATAATAATGCTTGCCGCCGGTGAAGGCCTGGACGGCGCTATAGGTGTAGGCGGCGGTGATGCCGGCGGCGAGCAGGGCTTCCATCCGCACGGTGAAGTGGCGCAGGCCGATGACCGCGGCGCGAAGGATGGGCCAGGCGGAGTAGAAGACCGCGGGCGTGGTGAGCGCCATCAGGACGAAGGGGATGACGCGGCGGGCATTGTCGGAGATGGCCTCCCAGTAGCTGGCGTAGATCACCAGACTGAGGGTCATGACGTTGAGCCAGAGGAAGCCGGCGACGCCGATGCGGAGGAGCATGGTCTTGCGCTCGGAGTTGTCGGATTCGGAAGCGCCCGAGTATTCGCTGGCGCGATAGCCGAGGGCGGCGATGCGCTCCGTGATGCGAGCGGGCGGGATGTATTGGGGACAGTAGCGGACCTTGACCAGGTCGCTGGAGAACATGACTTCGGCGGAGCGAATGCCGCGCTCGCCTTGCAAGGCGCGCTCGATCAGCCAGGCGCAGGAGGCGCACCACATACCGGAGACGTGGTACACGGTCTCGATTTGTTCGGCGGTGTCGGGGATCCCGGGCTTGGCGCGGTCGGCGCCGGTGGAGATGAGGCCGAGGCGCAGGCTTTCGCGGAAGAGATCGGTATCGCGGAAATCGATGCCGCTATCAAGGACACCGCTCTCGCGCAGAATGGAGTAGACGTTGAGGCAGCCCAGGCAGCAGAAGGCCTGGTCGCCACGCACGAGCGGATTGCGGCCGGCGGGGAGGCCGCAGAGAGTGCACGAGCTCATCGCACGTGGCCGTGCTCGTCCAGCATGACGGGGTTGGCGTCGCGGGCGATCACGTAGGCGGCAATCAGAATGCCGACGAAGAGCACGAAGACCACGCCGAGGAATTTGGGCAGCAAGGCTCCCCTGGAATCGAAGCGGTATCTCATGGAGTTTTCCTTTCCTGGGGCATCAGAAATGTTTCTTCGAAGGACTCGTCTTCCCGGGCCGCGGAGGCGTGCGCGTGGATGCGGAAGTGGTTGACTTCCTCCGCTCCGGCGAAGTGCTGCGCGGCGATCTCGAAGCGGGTTTCGGCGGCGGCACCAGGGGCGAGCGAGAGGGGGTTCGGCGTCAGCAGGAGGCGAGCGCCGGGGAGGCCATCGAGCGCGAGCGTGACCTGTTCGGGATGCGTGCCGCGGTTGGCGATCTTGATGCGGAATTCGTTGTAGACGGTACCGGCGGAATCCACGCGGAAGAGGGTGGTGCGGATGGGCGCGAGTTGGACGAGGACGTTGCGGCGCATGGAGAGCGCCACGAAGAGTCCGGTGAGATAGAGGGCGGTGACCACCAGCACGACGACGCGCTTGGCATCGCGCAGGCCGAGTTTGCGCCACCATCTGGTTTCGCCGGCGATGGTTTCGCCGGTCTCGCCCCAGGTGTAGTGGATCAGGCCTTGGCGGCCGAAGCGGGCCATGATATCGACGCAGGCGTCGATGCATTCGCCGCAGTGGACGCATTCGATCTGCAGGGGGGAATCGCGGATATCGATGCCCATTTCGCAGACGCGCACGCATTTCTTGCACTGGATGCACTCCTTTTTCTCGTCGCGGTAGTGGACGAGGAGAGTGTTCTTGTCGCCGAGCATGCCCTGCAGGTAGCCGTAGGGGCAGATAGAGGTGCAGAATTTCTGGCGGACAAGCGTGAAATCGAGGAAGGCGATCAGGGTGACGGTGGCGCCGGCAATGCCGCCGGCGGTGTGGGCGTCGAGCGTTCCGAGGCGGGCGAGCAGGTCGCGCGGTTCCACGAAGTAGGAGATGAAGATGAAGGCGAGCAGCACGGAGGCGGCGGCGATGATGGCGTAAAAGGCGACCTTTGGGAGAAGTTTGCGGCGGCCGTAGTGTTTGTTGATCTTGCGGGTGAGCCAGGATTCGACCCAGGTGGAGGCTTCGCTGAAGATCATCTGCGGGCAGAGGTAGCCGCAATAGACGCGGCCATAGAGCACGGAGGAGGCGATGATCACGAACATCAGGAACATCAGGGCGAAGAAGATGATGCCGAATTCGTTGATCCAGAGCTCATAGCCGGCGAAGTAGAAGCGGGCGCGCGGGATATCGAAGCGCACCACGTTGAAGAATGGCAGCAGGAGGAAGATCAGGAAGCAGCCGGCGTGCACCTGTTTGCGGAGGCGGTGATAGCCGGGATTAGACGCCGGCATGGCAGCTCATCGCGGGGATCCGGGCAACGACGCCCCGCCAGATCAGGAAGAGACCCATGGCGGCGACGGAGGCGGCGGAGAGTGCGCCGCTCCAACGGCCGAGGCCGCGTTTCAGGGTGGATGAAAAGATGCCGATGGCGAGTAGCGCGCTCGCGGTTCCGGCGCCGAAGGCGGCCATCGAGAGCGCGCCGGCCGCGGCGGAGCCGGTGGCCATGGCTTTGAGGAGGGCGGCGTAGAGCAGGCCGCAGGGGAGGAATCCCAGGGCGAGTCCGAGAGTTAGTTTGGCGACGGGCGAACGGGAGAGCATGAGTTTGCCGGCGGTGCGCGAGTAGAGGCGGGAGAGGCCGAGGCGATCGATTTGCACGAGCGATTGAGCGGGGACGGCGCCGGAGAGGAGGACTCCGGCGAGCAGCATGAGGCAGCCTGCGATCAGGGAGGCGGCCTGCTGGATGCCGGCGAGGCGGCCGAGCAGGCCCATCGCGCCGCCCAGCCCACCGGCGGCGGCGCCGAGTGCGGAGTAGGTCGCGATGCGTCCGGCGTTGTAGCAGAGGTGTCCGGCGGGTGTGCTGCGTCCCGCCATGCTGTAGGAGAGCACGATGGGGCCGCACATCTGGGCGCAGTGGAGACTGCTGACCAGGCCGAGGGCGAGCGGGAGGGTGAGGTCGAGCGAGGTCATGCGGGGCTCCGGGAGCCGGCTGCCACATATTGTGACGCTGGGCGCGAGCGGGGAGAAAACTGCAAAAACTGATTAGATGGACAGGCCGGGAGGCCTGTCCATCTAAGGCGCTCCGGATCGCGACCTGAGAGGCGAGTGAGCGGGAGGGTGAGGTCGAGCGGGGTCATGCGGTGCTCCGGGAGCCGGCTGAAAGCCGGCTGCAGCCAGGATTGGCTGCCCCACCGGGCAGGAGTTTGGTGTTGACGGTGGGGACGGTGACGCACTCTCGGTGGAAGACGAAGTGCTTCATCAGGATGGCGTGAGTGGGGCAGCGCGAGGCGCACATGGCGCAGCGGATGCAGGTGGTTTCGTCCTTCATCATGACGCCGCCGAAGGTATCGAGCTCTTCGGCGGGGAGGGCGCGGAGATCGTCGGGCTCCACGCCGAAATTGGCGGCGGCGGTCTCGAGCCAGTGGTCGTCGGAGATAAGCTTGCTGAGGCCGACGAGGCGGATCAGGTTCTCGGGGCAGACATCGACGCAGCCGTTGCAGGCGATGCAGATTTTGGTGTCGAAGACGGTGTTGACGTTGCAGCGGAGGCAGCGCGCGGCCTGGCGGCGAGCGTCGTTTTCGCTGTAGACGCACTCGATGATCTCGAGCGAGGCGGCGCGGAGTTCGGAATCGATGACCGGCGGATTCTCGCGGTCGAAGCGGTTCCAGCCCTCGGCCATGTTGTAGGAGGCGGGCTTCCAGTGCTTGCGGAGGACGATATCGGTGCGGGTGCCGCGCAGAAAATCGTGCATCGACCGGGCGGCGATCTGGGCGGAGGCGATGGCGTCGATGAAGAGACGCGCGCCGTGGGCGATGTCGCCGCAGGCGAAGACATCGGGGGCGGTGGTCTGGTAGGTTTCGGGATTGACCTTGATGAGGCCGCGGGCGGTATCGACGCCGTCCTCGGGGGTGAGGAAGGAGAGGTCGGAGGTCTGGCCGATGGCGAAGATGACGCTGTCGGCGTGGATGTCCTCGACGTGCGATTCGTCGAACTGGGGGCTGAAGCGGCCTTCGGCATCGAAGACGGAGGTGCAGTGGGTGACGCGCAGCCCGGCGGCTTTGCCGTCTTCTTCGATGACGGCGCGCGGGCCGCGGCGGTTGTGGAGGACAATGCCCTCCTCCTCGCCTTCGTGGACTTCGATGGCGTCGGCGGGCATTTCCTCGCGGCTTTCGAGGCAGACGACGTGGACCTCTTTATCGCCGCTTAAGCGCAGGGCGGCGCGGGCGACGTCGTAGGCCATGTGATCGTTGTCGGGGCGCAATGCGGAGCGGGCGACGTCGTAGGCGACATTGCCGCCGCCGATGACGATGACGCGGCGGCCGAGCGGCAGCGAGCGGCCCTCGTTGAAGGCGCGCAGGAAATCCATGCCGTCGTAGACGCCTTCGAGATCGGCGCCGGGGAGCGGGAGTTTGCGGCCCTTCTGGAGGCCCATGCCGAGGAAGATGGCTCTATAGCCTTCCTGGCGGAGGCTGGCGAGGGTGAAGTCGCGGCCGAGGCTGACGTTGCACTTGAGTTCGACGCCGAGGGAGAGGATGGCCTGGATTTCGTGGCGGACGAGGTCGCGCGGGAGGCGGAAGACGGGGACGCCGACTATGAGCATGCCGCCGGGTTCGGAGTGGGCTTCAAAGAGCGTGACTTTGTAGCCGATTTGGGCGAGGTCGTGGGCGACCGTGAGTCCCGCGACACCGGCGCCGACGATGGCGACGCGTTCGTAATCGCCGCGGTTGGGCGGGAGCATGCGGGAATCGCCGGCTTCGCGGTGGAGGCGGTAGTCGCCGGTCTCGGGGCCGAACTGCTCGTTGACGAAGCGCTTGAGGGCGCGGATGGCGACGGGGGCGTCGAGATCGCCGCGGCGGCAGTTGGCCTCGCAGGGTGCGCCGCAGACGCGGCCGCAGATGGAGGTGAAGGGATTGGTGGCGCGGGCGATGCGGTAGGCGTCTTCGGGGCGGCCTTCGGCGATGGCGTTGACGTAGCCGCAGGCGTCGGTGTGGACGGGGCAGGCGTGACGGCACTTGACCATCTCCACCCAGTAGTCGGTGGCATCGGGGACGCGGAGCTGAAAGAGAGGGCTAGTCATTTAGATCGCTCCCTGACGGTCGCGGTTCGCATGGCGCTCTTCGGTACGCGAGACGCCGGCTGAAAGCCGGCGGCAGCCAAGATTGGCTGCCCCACAAGGTGCGGTGTAAAAGGCATCGCGAGTTAGTCTCCGTGGGGTTTGCGGTAGGTAAAGGCGAGCACCGTGAAGACGAAGGCGGCGGCGAGGGCGGCCACCACGTACATGAAGGTGTCGCTGCCGGTGGTGGCGGCGTTCATCTGGCGGACCAGGGGGCCGCGCTCGGCGTGGGCGATTTCGCCGTTCATATAAATGACGATGTAGGCGATGGCGCTGAGGCCGATCACGGGGAAGGCCAGCTTGAGGAAGGGCGGAACGTCGGTGCCCTTCTTTTCGGTGATCCAGCCGCCGGCGTAGTCTTTGGTTTCGTTACTCATCGCTTTCCTCACGCATCATCTGGAGTTTGGGTTCTTCACTGTTCTTTCCGAAATCGCCCTGCTTGATGCTGCGCACGCAGAAATAGCCGGTCAGCACGGTCAGCACCAGGAACAGGAAGTAGGCGAAAAATATGCTGGGATACATGTAGTCCATAGAGCTCTCCTACTTTTCGTAATCGTTGTTCGGACGCCAGTTTTTGGCGCGGCCGAGAGTTTGGATGTACGCAACCAAACTCGTGAACTCTTCCTTGTCCTCCACGATCCAGGGGAAGGGCGGCATGACGGAGCCTGGCACGAGGTCGCGCGGATTGCGGAAATGGGTGCGATGCCACTGCGTATCGTACTTGCCGCCGACGCGCGAAAGATCGGGGCCGGTGCGCTTAGTGCCGAACATGTGCGGCGTATCGTAGACGAACTCGTCGGGGGTGGAGATGGGCGAGTCGACGCCCTTCCAGCCGGAGCGCTTGGTATCGGCGAGCAGGGTGCGGGTCTGCTGGGTGTGGCAATACCAGCAGCCTTCGCGGACGTAAATCGCGCGGCCGTGGAGCTGCTGCGCGGTGTAGGGCTGAAGCTTGCCCGTGGGCCCTTTCGAGGGGTCGCTATTGTCGAAGGGCTTGGACCAGGACTTATCGACCAGGGGCGGGACGACGGTGGTGAGGACTCCTCCGACGAAGAAGAATCCAAGGGCGAAGACGACGGCGTAACCGGCGCTGGTATCGGCTTTCCTTAACATTCGGATGTCCTCCTTACGCCCACGATGGTTGCCAGGATGTTGTACGCGAAGAGCACGATGCCGGTGAGCATCAGGGTGCCGGAGAAGAAGCGGACCAGCCAGATGGGCTTGAGCGCGACCACGGTATCGATGAAGGGGATGGAGGGGTTGTTCCACTGCCAGCCCTGCCAGAAGCCGCCGATCCACAGGGTCACGAAGAAGCCGAGGCCGCCGATCATGAGGAACCAGAAGCTCCAGTTGGCGAGCAGGTCCGAGAAGAGCGAGGTCTTGAAGATGCGCGGCACCGTATAGTACGTCCCGGCGATGGCGAAGAAGGAGAAACAGCCGAGCAGGGCCATGTGGGCATGGCCGGGAATCCAATCGGTCTTGGAGACGATGGCGTTGACGGTGCGCAGGCTGTGCATCGGGCCCTGGAAGCAGGTCAGCAGGTAGAAGACGACGCCGGACATGAGGAATTTGAGCGGCACGTTTTCGCGGAGCTGGTGCCACTGGCCCTGCATGGTCGCGAAGAAGTTGTGGACCACGGCCCAGACCGGAATCAGCAGCATGACGCTGAAGGCGATCGCGATGGTCTGGAGCCACTGCGAGATGGGGCCGTGGAGCATGTGGTGCGCGCCGGTCCAGACATAGACGAAGGCCAGCGACCAGAAGCCGATCATGGAGAGCTTGTGGCTGTGGAGCGGCGTGTCGGAGGATTTCGGAATCATGTAGTACGCGATCGCCAGGCCGATGGGCGTGAAGATCAGGCCGACGGCGTTGTGGACATACATCCAATTCAGGTTTGCCTGATTGACGCCGGTGGCGAACAGGACGGCGAAGTTGCCGGTGAGGTAGACGAAGGCGGTCCACAGGATGGTGCCCATGATGTACCAGAGGGAGACGTACATCTGCTCGTACTTGCGGGTCATGATGGTGCCGAAGATGTTGGCGCCAAACATGATCCACGCGACGACGACGAGGATATCGAGGAACATGGGCAGCTCGGCGTATTCGAGGCCTTGATTCCAGCCGGCGAGCAGGCTGACTACGGCGCCGAGGATGATGACATTCCAGAGCACGGCGGTGGCGACGCCGAGCTTCTCGCTCCACAGCTTGACGCCGCAGAGGCGGGGCACGATGAAGTAGGCGAGGCCCATATCGGCGGCGAGGAGCCAGCCGAAGAGCATGCCGTTGACGTGCAACGGACGGAGGCGGCCGTAGGTGAGGTACTGGACCGTGCCGAGCAGCGAGGGCCAGACGAACTTGGCCGCAATGGTGACGGCGATGATACCGACGATGACGAAGTACATCACGGAGCTGATGAGGAACCATTTCGCGGTGGTGTCCTCATGCACGGCCGCTGGCGTTGTCGCCGGATGTGCCGCGGTGGATTGCACGCTATCTTGTGGCATGTAGATTCCTCTGTGGATTCGGGGTGTTGATGCTGCGGATGAAATTGACCAGGTTGCCGACGTCGTTTTGCGAGAGGCCGTAATCGATCCACGACGGCATGGCGGTGCCCTGCACACCATAGAGGATGGATTCGAAGAGGCGGCGATCGGGAACGCTTTCGACAAACGCCGTGTTGCGGAGGTTGCGCGGGCGCGGGAGGATGTCGAGGGAGTTGGGGCCCTTGCCATCGGCTTTGCGACCGTGGCAGCCGGCGCAGCGCTGCAGGAAGAGGCGTTCGCCATCGTTGACGGAGGCGGCGACGAGTGTGACGGGGTTGCGGTCGGGAACGTTGAAAGGCTTGAGTTCGCGGCGCGGTTCTTTGGTGAAGGTGGTGAAGACGTATTGCAGGAGATCTTTCACCTGTTCGGGCTTGAGCGTGTTGCCCCAATCCGGCATCGGGGTGCCGGGGACGCCCTTGTTGACCGAGTTGGTGAGGCGGTCCAGGCTCTTGCTGTTGATGAAGCCGGCCTTGGTGAGATCGCGCGGGTAGGGGTCGAGATACCAGGCGATGGGGCCGTGGCCGTCGCCCTTCTCGCCGTGGCAGCGCTGGCAGAGCGTCTTGTAGGTATCGGCGGAGCTCATGGCGGGGGGCGGGGTCTTGAGGCTGGTGAGGTAGAGGCTCATGGCGCGGAAATCGCCATCGGTGAAGCGGAAGCTCGGCATGATGGAATCGGGGACGCGCGAGCGCGGATTCTTGAAGTGGTCGTAGACCCACTGCTCATCGCGGACGAGACCTTCGTAGCTGAGGTCGGGTGCGATGCCGCCATCGTTGTTGCCGAGTTTGTGGCAGGCGGTGCAGGCGCGGTCTTGAATCACCTGGCGGCCGTGATCGATCAGGGCGGCGCCGGTGAGCTCGGGCTCGTGGGTATCGCTGCCATCGGGCTTGCGGACGCTGAGGGCGGCGCGGTAATGCTCCAGCGAAGTCTCCGAGAAGTTCATGCCGCGGCGGCTCTTGAGGAAGATGACGAGCGCCTTCACCTGGTCGTCGGTGAGGTTGAACTTCGGCATGAAGGAGGTGGCGAGGTTGGCGGTGGGGTCGACGATGGATTCCCAGAGGTAGTCGATTTTGAATTTCTTGCCGGCCTCGGTGAGGTCGGGAGCGAGGGTGCCTTCGGAGAGGCCCTCGATTTTGTGGCAGCCGTAGCAGTTCTGGCTGAAGAAGAGCTTGCGGCCTTCCTGGACCAGCGGTGTGCCGGGAAAGTTCTGCTCGGTGTGGCACTGGGCGCAGTTGGCCTGCATGTATTCCTTGCCCTTGAGATGGGGGCGGAATTCCTTGCGCCAGGTGGCCTGGGTGACATAGCCGGTCATGGGCTCGTTCCAGAACTCGTCCTCGCCGTGGCTGTATTCGGTTTTCAAGCCGCGGCCCTGGCCGTCGTGACAGACGGTGCAGCCGAAGTCGGAGAACTTGTGGCGGCGCTCCCACTTGCCGTTGACGAAGGTGTCGCCGAGGGCGGCGGTGTAGGGGTGGGTGCGCAGGGGCTGGGCATGGCCCTGGAAGCGCGGGTCGTCCATGGCGATGTGACAGGTGCCGCAGCGATCGACGCGAGTATCGCCGAACTGGGTGACGATGGCCTGCTCGATGCGGGGTCGGCGGGCATCGATCGACGCCTTTTCCAGATCGGTCTTGGCCAGCGATTTTGCCTGGTCGAAGTAGGCGGTCTGGTAATTCTCCCACTTGTGGAAGAACTGGTCATAGAAGACCAGGCCGTGAACAATGAGGATGATGAAACTCGCTATCGCAAGTGGCAGTCGCATGGTCATTTCCACGGGGAGATGAACTCCCAATTGGGGCCACGGAAGAAGGTCCCGATGACGATCAGGATCAGGTTGATGATCACGGTGGTGAGGTAGAGGGTGTTAGAGAGCAGGCGCTCTCGGGCGAACCACTTCCCTACCCCGCCGGCGCCGCGGTCGAGATACGGCACCAGGAGCAGCAGCACCACGAAGACCGACGGGATGCCGACGCCGCCCCAAAAGGCGGAGTAGCTCACCATCTCCTGCAGGCCGAGGAAGTACCAGGGCGCTTTCGCCGGGTTGGGCGGATGCATGACGTTGACCGGCTGCTCGAGCGGGGCGTTGAAGACCAGCGCGACGCAGAGGATGATGGCGAGCGTGAGCACGAAGACGAAGAGCTCGGCGATCAGCAGGTTGGGCCAGGAGAAGACGCTGCGATCGGGGACGTTGCCGACCTTGGTGAAGGGTCCGCGAACGAAACCCTGCAGGCCGTAGAGCTTGTTTTTCGTGATCTCCCTGGCCTTGACGGTGATGGCGATGGAGGGCGGGGCGCTGACGATTTCGGGCGACGGGTCGTCGGCTTCCGGGGGCCGCGAGAGACCGCCATCCTTGCGAATGCGCCAGAAGTGAATCGCGATCAGCAGGGTAAGGACGGCGGGCAGCACGGCCACGTGCAGGACGTAGAAGCGCAGGAGGGCTTCCTGTCCGACGGTGGCGTCGCCGAGGAGCAGGAACTTGATGTCCTGGCCGACCACGGGCGCGTAGCCCGCGATCGAGGTGCCGACCGTGATCGCCCAGAACGCGAGCTGATCCCAGGGGAGGAGGTAGCCGGTGAAGCTGAGGAAGAGGGTCAGCAGGAAGAGCACGACGCCGAGGACCCAGTTGAATTCGCGCGGTTTCTTGTAAGAGCCGGTGAAGAAGACGCGGCACATGTGAAGGAAGACGATGGCGACCATGCCGTGGGCCGACCAGCGGTGCATGTTGCGCAGGAAGGTGCCGAAGGCGACGGTGCCGCGGAGATCGAGCATGCGGTCGTAGGCCTGGGTGGTGGAGGGCACGTAGTAGAACATCAGCAGGATGCCGGTGGTCACCAGGATGACGAAGAGGAAGAACGACATCAGGCCGAGGCCCAGCGTGTAGAGCGGGCGCAGGGTGTTCCTGTTGACCTTGACGGGGTGAATGTGGAGGAAGAAGTTGGTGAAGCTGGTGGAGGCGCGCTCCAGGTCATTGCCGGGGAGCGGATTGCGGAAGAGCGAGTTCCAGACGTTGGCGGGCAGCTCGCGGAGGTTGGTCCACGTGGATGGGGATTTCGTAGCCTGGCTCATACGTTGAAGTAGCTCCCGGGCTCGATCTGGGAGTCCTTATCGATTTCGAGTTCGCCGTTGGGGGCGCGGGTGATTTTGAACCAAGGCAGAGGCTTGGGCGCGGGACCACCGGTGACGTTACCATCCTGATCGAAGCGCGAACCGTGGCAGGGGCAGGCGAAACCGGTGTCGGCGAGTCCGACAATGCAGCCCAGGTGGGTGCAGGTGGTGGAGATCGCCGCCATTTTGTCGCCTTCGCGCACGATGCAGACGCGGCGGGTTTCCATGGCGATGCGGGCGCCCGGCGGGTACTCGTCGGGTTTGCCGATGAGGAAGCGCTGGGGCTGCCCGTAGGTGGCGCGGGGCTTGATGTAAACCAGGTTGGAGAAGACGCTCAGTACGGCGGAGCCGAACAACCCGAAACTGCTCAACCACGTGAGCAGGCGGCGCCGGTTCATGGGAGCCTCGGCGGTATCAGTTGGGGCGGGAATGGTCTTGGGAACCACTGCCATCTTGGTTGCTCTCCTTAGAGTTGTCCACTAAATTCTCCAGATCGTCCCAAAAGACCTGATACTTTACGTCTTCCAGGTTCCGGAAATAATCGCGTTTCACGGCAAAGATGAAAATACAGGCGGCGCCGAGGCCCATGAGCAGGCTGGCGGCAAGGGCAATCAGGGTCAGGTCCACTGGGAGCCCTCGGATTTTGGCTGGGCGAGAGAGGCCAGCGTGGCGCGGCCCAGGACGGCGGTCATGGCATGCTGCGCTTCGACCCAGACCGGATGCGCGGGGCACCAGGATTTGCGGGCGCAGCTATCGCCGGGACGAATGCAGAGATTGAGCAGAGTGGGGCCTTCCACGGCCTCGATGACGTCGAGAATGGAGACCGCGTCCGGTGGTTGCGTGAGGCCGAAGCCGCCGTTGACGCCGCGGTGAGAGGCGATCAGGCCGGAGCGCGTGAGGGTTTGGAGGATCTTGCCGACGAAGGGTTCGGGGACCTCGCAGGCGGCGGCGAGGGCGGCCCGATTGGTGCGGCTATCGGGCGGCAGGGTCGCGAGATGGATCATCATGCGCACGGCGTAATCCGCGGCGCGGGTCAATTGCATCCCAAACTCCGAATATTTTAAAACAAGTTAAATTAGAGTCTTTTTATCTCATATTGTCAATGAGAAATTTTCAACAGGCGGTAAGTTATTGGAAATACGGAAGCTTGCACGGCGGCCGTCGGCTATAATGCAGGGGCCATGCTGAGCGGGGAGATGGTCTCGCACTATCGCGTTGTGGAGCAGTTGGGCAGCGGCGGCATGGGGGTAGTCTATAAGGCCGAGGACATCCTGCTGCACCGCTTCGTGGCCCTCAAATTCCTGCCGGAGGATACGCGCCACGACGCGCTCGCGGTCAGCCGCTTTCAGCGGGAGGCGCGCGCCGCCTCCGCGCTCAATCATTCCCACATCTGTACGATTTACGAGGTGATGGAACACGACGGGCAGCCGGTAATCGTGATGGAACTGCTGGAGGGGGAGACGCTCAAGCAGCGAATAGCCGACGGACCCCTGGCTGTGGAGGACGTGCTGGATTTTGCGATCCAGACCGCCGAGGCCTTGGAGGCGGCGCACGAAAAAGGAATCGTGCACCGCGATATCAAACCGGCGAATGTTTTCGTCTCGAAGCGCGGCCAGCTGAAGGTGCTCGATTTCGGATTGGCGAAGATCGAGGAGGCCGCGGCTGCGGAAACAGCGGGGGCGACGGTCACGATCCAGGAGCAGTTGACGGGTACGGGCAGCATGATGGGGACGGCATGGTACATGTCGCCGGAACAGGTCCGCGGGACGGAACTGGACTCACGCACGGATTTATTCTCGTTCGGAGTGATGCTTTACGAGTTGTCGACGGGCGCGCTGCCATTTCGCGGCGAGAGCCAGGGCGCGATATTCGCGGCGATTCTGGAACGGGCTCCGGCGCCCGCGATGCAGTTGAATCCTGCGTTGCCGGTACCGTTGGGGCGGATCATCGAGAAGTGCCTGGAGAAAGATCGCGACCTGCGCTATCAGCACGCGGCGGAAATCCGCACCGATTTGCAGCGGTTGAAGCGGGACTCGGCAGCGGTGGAGGTACCGAGGCGCGGCGGACGCGGACGAATGGCGGGGGCGGCGATCGCGGGAGTGCTGGTGATCGCGGGCGCGGTGGGGTATTGGATGCTGGCGCATCGTAGCCAGCCGATCGAATCGCTGGCGGTGCTGCCGTTCGCGAACCCGGGCAGCGATCCGGAGACCGAGTACCTGAGCGAGGGCATCAGCGAGAGCCTGATCACGGGGCTTTCGCGGGTGCCGCACTTAAAGGTGAAGTCGAGAGACACGGTGTTCCGCTACAAGGGCCAGGATAAGAGCGTGGAAGAAGTGGGGCGCGACCTGGGCGTACGGGCGGTGCTCAAAGGGCGCCTGGTGCAGCGCGGGAATGCGCTTTCGATCAGTGTGGAGCTGGTGGAGGCGAGCGACGGCAATGTCCTGTGGCGGGAACAATACGATCGCCGGACGGCCGACCTGCTGGTGGTGCAGCAGGAGCTCTCGCGCGAGATCGTGCAGCAGTTGCGGCTGCGGCTGTCGGGTGAAGAACAGCAGCGGCTGGCGCGCGTGGGATCCCGCGATCCCGAGGCTTACCGGCTTTATCTTCGGGGACGTTATCTGTGGAATCAGCGATCGGACGATGCGGCCCGGAAGGCGGTGGAGTACTTTCAGCAGGCGATCGACCGGGATCCGGGGTACGCGCAGGCATGGGCCGGGTTGGCCGACGCCTACGTGACCTGGGCGATCGTGGGGCAGATGCCGATCGGAGAGGCATACCCGAAGGCCAATGCAGCGGCCACGCGGGCGCTCGAACTGGATGCGGCACTGGCCGAGCCGAACGTGTCGCGGGGCATGTTGAAGACTCTCTACGACTGGGATTGGGCAGGCGCGGAGCGGGACTTCCGGCGGGCCATCGAGCTCAATCCGGAGTACGCGACAGCGCACCATTTCTTTGCACTCCACCTGGTTGCGGTGGGCCGGATGCCGGAGGCGCTGGAGCAGATCCGGCGCGCCCGGGAGTTGGAGCCGCTCTCGCCGATTATCAACGCGCATTTGGGCTGGTGCTATTACTTCGACGGGCAGTACGAGCGGGCGGCGGCGGAGCTTCAGAAGGCGGTGGAGATCGACCCTGGTTTTCCGCAGTCGCATCAGTATCTGGGAGCTACGTATGCGCTTTTGAAAAAGCGGGACGACGCGGCGATGCAGTTGGAGCTGGCGCTGACGACTTCGCATCGCGGTTTGATGCCGCTATTGTGGGCGGGAGCGGGCTACGGATTTATAGGGCGCAAGGACGACGCCCGGAAGCTGATCGGCGAGATGGTGGAGCGTTCGCATCAGGGGTACGTGGGGCCGCAGCGGCTGGCGATGATGTATGCCGGCCTGGGAGAGCGGGACCTGGCGTTCGGGCAGTTCGAGAAGGCCGTCGGGGAGCGATCGATTTTGCCGTGGCTTTTACGCGAGCCGCTGTTGGGAGCGATTCGCGGGGACAAGCGGTTTGGGATGATGCTGCAGAAGATGGGGCTAAAGACAGATTAGAGGGACAGGCCGGGAGGCCTGTCCTACTGGGCCACGGCGCCGGGGTGGATGCCTTCGGCCGAGGTGAAATACGCGCCGACGGCGCCGACCACGGCGGTTTGGCGGGTGAGACCAATGCGGGCGCGGAGGCGGTAGAGGCTCTCGATGCCGGTGCAGTGGGCGCCGATCAGGTAGCGGACGCCGAAGGTCTTCATCTGGTCAGCGGTCCAATCGACCTGCTCGTCTTTGGCGGCGTAGAGGTGGAGGCCGCCGATGACGGCTTGCACGGGGCGGTGAGCGAAATGGCCGTCGACGACCGTCAGGATGTTGACGATGCCGGCGTGGCCGCAACCGGTGATCACGACCAGCCCATCGACTGTATTCACAACCACCGACTGATCGTCGGGGATGGTGTCTTCGACCAGGCCGGCGGGCGTGCGCACCTTGCCGGAATCACCCCAATTCCGCTCGGGGAATTTGCGAGCGACGGGGCCGGTGAGCCAGACGCCGGGCAGGATTTCCGCGGGGCGGTCGTGCTCGACGAAACTACCGCCCGACGCCTGGTATTGCGGACGGATGGCGATCATTGGGTTGGCCTCGGCTCCGCCCGGCAAGGGGCGGCTGTAGAAGAGGCCGGTGGCTCCATGCGCCTGGGCAAGCGCGGCTGGGTTGCGCTTTTTCATTTCGGTGCGGAGGGTCATCAGGCCGCCGGTGTGGTCGTGGTGAAAGTGGGTGATCACGAGGTCGGGGACCGTGCTCAGGTCGATCTTGAGTTCGCGCGCATTGGAGAGAACGGTCTCGGGGCGGGCACCGGTGTCGATCAGGAGTTGGCGGCCGTCGGCTTCGACGAGGGCGGCGAAGCCCCACTCGCCGATGCCGTCACTGGCGAGCATGGTGCTGAGGATGGTGACCTTGAGGCGCTTCACCTGGTGAAATGGCGCGGGTGCTTGCGCGTGGGCAAAGGCGAGGAGCGCGGAGAAGAGGAATGGCAAGCGTAATGACATCAGCGGTCCAAGAATATCATTAGACGCCAAGTGCGCGTGACCAACGTGGCGGTTTGAAGCGTAGATTAGTGGACAGGCCGGGAGGCCTGTCCCACTGATATTATCTGGGCATGCGGTTGCATGGCGTACTCTTTGTTTTTTTGGCGGCGAGTTTGGCGGCGCAGCAACCGCAGGCCCGGATCCGGATCGACACCACTCGCGTGATCGGGGAGGTGCATCCGCATTTGTTTGGCAATTTCGCCGAGCATCTGGGGCGGTGCATTTACGGCGGGATCTTCGAGGAAGGCAGTCCGCTGTCGGATGCGGAAGGCTACCGGAAGGATGTCCTGGAGGCGGTGAAGCCGCTGGGGGTTTCGATTCTGCGCTGGCCGGGCGGGAACTTCGCATCGGGCTACAACTGGATGGACGGGGTAGGCCCGCGCGATCAGCGTCCGGCGCGTCCGGATCACGCGTGGGGGGCGCTGGAATCGAACCGGTTCGGCACCGATGAATTTCTACGCTACTGCGAGCGCACCGGTTCGGAGCCCTACCTGTGCATCAATGCGGGACTGGGCAGCGTGGACAGCGCTCGGCAGTGGGTGGAGTACTGCAATGAGACGCGTCCGACGTATTGGGCCAACCAGCGTCGCAAGAACGGGCGGGAGAAGCCTTGGAACGTGAAGGTCTGGGGGCTGGGGAATGAGATCGACGGGCCGTGGCAGCTGGGGCATAAGAACGCGGAGGATTATGCCAAGTTCGCGCTGCAGGCAGCGGTGGCGATGCGGCGGCAGGACGATTCGATCCTGCTGATCGCGAGCGGCTCGTCGAATTTCCGCCCGAACGCCGATTGGATCGGCTGGAACCGGACGGTGCTCAGCCATTTGAAAGACGAGATCAACTATATCTCGCTGCACACTTACATCGGCAATCCCGACAGTAACTTCGAGAAGTATCTCTCGATCTCGCAGGACCTGGACGATCGGATCGGGATTGTGGAGGGGCAGATTCGGGCGGCGCGCAACGAGCAGAGCCGTCCGCACCCGATCTACATCGCGTTCGACGAGTGGAACACGTGGTACCGCGCGCGCTCGGGCACGACGGAGTTCGAGATCGCGAAGACGGGCCTCGAGGAGCATTACAATTTCGAGGATGCGCTGGCCACGGGCATGTTCCTGAATGCGTTCATCCGGCACGCGAATATCGTGAAGATGGCGAACCTGGCGCAGTTAGTCAACGTGATCGCGCCGATCTTCACGAACAAGCAGGGGATGTATCTGCAGACGATTTATTTTCCGCTGCTGGAGTACGGGAAACAGCGCGGCAACCTGTCGCTGGACGTGCAGGTGACGAGCCCCACTTATCGCACGGGAAATCGCGCGCCGCTGGGGTATCTGGATGTATCTTCCACTTACAATGCGGCCGATCGCACGGTGTATGTCAACGTGTTGAACCGCAGCGAGAAGCTGGACATTTCGGCGCGGGTGGACAACGTCTCGGGGCCGGTGGGCAAGGAGGCCGGCATTTGGGAGATGAACAACCCCGATCTGAAGGCGGTCAACGATTTCGGCAGCGAGAAGGTGCGTCCGGCGACGCGAACGGCGGCGCTTACGGTAGCGGATAACGGATTCACGTACCTGTTTCCGCGGCATTCGTTGACGATTTTGCGGCTGAAGTTACCGTAGGGGGAGGTCGCGACGGTTCGCGGAGCGCCGGCAGGCAGGATTGGCTGCCCCACAAAGCGGCGCAAACTGGAGTGCTCCTCGTGCACGCGAGAGTTACGGCAGCAAGATGGACAGGCCAGGAGGCCTGTCCCACTAATTACATGAGTTGGCGGAATACCCAGAAGAGGGAGGCCGCCAGGGCAACCGAGACGGGCAGCGTCATTAGCCACGCGGCGGCCAGGGCGCGGAGCGTGCCCCATTGCAGACCCGAGTGATTGGCCGCCATGGTGCCGGCGACGCCGCTGGTCAGGACATGAGTGGTGCTCACGGGCATCCCAAACCGGTCGGCGCCCAAGATTGTCGCCATCGCAATTACCTCCGACGCCGCGCCCTGTGCGTACGTCAAGTGAGTCTTGCCGATGCGCTCGCCGACCGTGATCACGATGCGTTTCCAGCCGACCATGGTGCCGAGACCGAGCGCCAGGGCCACCGCGACCTTTACCCAGGTGGGAATGAACTTGGTGGCGCGGTCGAGCGTGCGCCGGTAGTTGCGGATGGCCTCGGCATCAGCCGGAGTGAGCGGCAGCAGATGTTTGGTTTCGACAACGCCGAGGGCCTCATCGGCGAGGTACATATCATTCCGGATATTTCCGGAGAGTTCAATGGGCACGCTGCCCAGTGCGCGGTAAGGTGCAACGTCGGCGGCAATGCGGCTCACGACGGCGGCGAGCGCGGGAACGGTTTGAGGCTCAATCGACGCCTGACTGACGAGGCGTTCGAGGATCGGCCTGATTTTGGCGGGCGCCTGTACGCCTGGAGCCGTGTAGCGATCGAGCACCCGGCTGGTGCGCTCGGAGACGGCGAGGAAGGTCTGAACCTCCGCTCCGCTCACGGCATGGTTCAAGGCATACGCGGCCGGCACGGTTCCGACCAGAATCAGCATGATCAATCCCATGCCTTTCTGCCCATCGTTGGAGCCATGCGCAAAGCTGACTCCGGTACAGGTCAAAACCAGCATCGATCGAATCCAGAAGGGTGGTGGCTCCTGCCCCACGGGCTCGGTGTAGAGCCGGGGGTCGCGCACGAAGTGCTTCATCAACAAAAAGAGAAGGGCGGAGCCGACGAAGCCGATGAGCGGGGAGAAGAACAGGGTCTTGCCGACGCCGATCGCTTGCGTCCAATCAACGCCGCTGGTGCCCGTATGCGCCGGGGCCATCCACTGATTCATCAGGCCGACGCCGAGGATCGAGCCGATCAGGGTGTGAGAACTGGAGTTCGGCAAGCCGAAATACCAGGTCCCCAGGTTCCATAGGATCGCCGAGAAGAGGAGCGCGAAAATCATGGCGAACCCGGCGTGGGTACCGGCATTGAGGATCAGTTCGACGGGGAGCAGAGAAACGATGCCGAAAGCCACGGCACCGCTCGAGGTCAACACGCCGACGAAGTTCCACAGGCCGGACCAGACTACGGCAAGTTGCGGCTCCAGCGAGTGCGTGTAGATTACAGTCGCGACGGCGTTGGCGGTGTCGTGGAAACCATTGACGAATTCGAAGCCGAGCGCGATCGCGAGGGTGAGGCCAAGCAGCAGAAATTCAAAGCCGGGAGTGGAACGGAGTTGGGACAAGTCCGACACCAGACTGCCCCCGGTGTAGGCGACACCGCCCAGCAGCACGCAGAGGAAGATCACGAGAGAGACGCGCCCCGGCTTACGCGCGATCTTGGCATCCAACACCGATACTCGAGCGTCTGCCATGGGTGTTTCCAAGACTAGCAGGCGCGAGTTACAAAACTATTACTTCGATTTTGCCCGCTTCTTATTCGAGTTCGGTTTGGGACTGTCTTTTGGCTGAGATGGCGCGGGCGGAGCGGGTACTATGCAGGTAACGGCCAGGGGCTTGGTTTCGGGTACAGACTGTTTAGTTCCGGCGGCGAGGAAGCCGAAGACCATCATCAGCACCATGCCGAACAGGAAGAAACTCCATTGGAAGAGCGAAGCGTCATTCACCTGCCGATCGAGTATTGGTGGAGTGGCGTCAGCGGCATATCTCTTCAGCTTGCCGGTCATGATGAAGAGGACGGCCAATCCGCCGAGCACGGAGAGCGTGAGGGCGATCCAGGCCCCCAGCGCCCAATATCGCGCCGACGGGTCGAGGTCTTTCGAAAAGATCACCGTGGCCGTAACGATGCCGGCGGCGACGGTGATCAACTGTTTGGTTGCATCCGCGGCGAAATCGATGGCTTGCTTGCGGGCGTCCGGACCGGGAGGAAGCGGTGGTGGAGCGAGTCCCATTCAAGCACCGCTACGAAGTGCAAAACGGGTAAAAGTCGGGATAGCGCCGGCAAAAGGCGGACAGTCCCAGAATGAGATGCTGATAGGTGATCTCGGGTCCGGCGAATTCACCCTTCGGCTGCTCGGTAACGATGAAGCGGATCAGGGCGGAAGTGTTCTTTTCGATTTCCTGCCGCCGCCTCTCCAGGCTGCCCTCCTCGTTTGCCTTGTTCAGCGCCGGCAGGGATTTCTGGAGCAGAAAGTCCTTGGCGGGAGCCGCGATTCGCAAGCCCAGGCTTTGGGCTGCATCTTCGGCCGCGCCCAACACGATGGAATCAACTTCCGCGGGTTCTAAAAGGTATTCGGTGTCGTCCATGGTGCAAGTCCCAGATCGCCGAATTATATCAGGCGCGCCGATGTGGCACACTATTGTTCGCGAACTCCGGTATGAACGAACTGCTCAGCTTTTCCGCGACGCATCAGGCACGCCTCATTCGAGAGCGCGAGATCTCTTCGGTCGAACTCGTGGAGAGTCATCTGCGATGGATCGCGATCGTGAATCCGTGCATCAACGCAGCGATCGACGTGCTTGCCGATACGGCGCTGGCCGCCGCACGACGCGCCGATGCGGGCGTGGTTACGGGTCCGCTTCATGGCGTCCCGTTCAGCATCAAGGATTCGCTCGAACTGGCGGGATCGGTCTGCACCGCGGGCACGCTGGGGCGCCGCCACGCGGCACCGGCCACCGTGGATGCCGTCTTGATTTCCCGACTGCGTAAAGCCGGCGCGATTCCGATCGCGCGGACGAATCTGCCCGATCTGCTTTTCGCCTTCGAGAGCGACAACCTGCTCTACGGCGCCACGCGCAATCCGTACGACGCGTCGCGCACGCCGGGGGGCAGCAGCGGCGGGGAGGCGGCTTTGATCGCGAGTTGCGGTTCGCCGCTCGGACTGGGCAGCGATGCGGCCGGCAGCGTCCGGCTGCCCGCGGCGTTCTGCGGCATCGCGGGCATCAAGCCGACTTCGGGACGGTTGGACCGCACCGGGCACTTTCCGCCGGCCGGCGGCTGGATCGAAGCTCTCTGGCAAATCGGGCCGATGGCACGCTACGTCGAGGACCTTCTCACGGTGATGCCGCTGCTCACCGGAAAACCTGAAGGGCGCTGTCCGGATTTGGGGGCACTTCGCGTGGCGTTCTATAGCGGCCCCGCGGATGCCGAGGTGGCGGCGGTAGTTCGCGGCGCAGCACGGTCGCTGGCGGGCGCGGTGGCGCGGATCGAGGAGGATCGCCCTGCGTGTTTCGACCAGGCGTTCGATCTGGAAATGAAACTGCTGGGGCCAGATGGCGGCGACGGCCTGCGCCAGTATCTGTGCGAGCTGGGCTCCAGGGAGGTACATCCGCTGCTGACAGCATGGCTCGACAAGCTGGAGGCGTATCGCACCGACCTCGCGGGGTTCGCGGCCTATTGGGCGGAGTGGGACGCGTATCGCGCGGCGATGGCCGCGTTTCTGCAACGGTACGACGTGATTTTGTGTCCCGTCTATCCGCACGCGGCGGTCGCGCTGGGGACTTCGGTAGAAGACGAGAATTTCCGCGGCTTCGCGCACACCATGGCTTACAACGTGGCCGGATTGCCGGCGGCCGTGGTGCGCTGCGGGCAATCGGCGGACGGACTTCCGATCGCGGTTCAGATTGTCGCGGGCCCGGGGCGCGAAGATATCGCGCTGGGCGTCGCGGCGTTTCTGGAAGGGGAGTTCGGGGGATGGAAGGCGCCGGAGTTTGTGGCTGCAGGCAGGATTGGCTGCCCCACAAAGGTAAAAACTGATTAGTGGACAGGCCGGGAGGCCTGTCCCACTGGCTTAGCTGATGCCCTTGCCTTCGGTGATCGTGATGTAGCGGTCCAGGGGGAGGTCGGTGAAGCGGTCGGTGCGGCCGCTGGGTTGGGGCCATTGGATTTCGAGCCAGTCGAGCTTCGCGGACTTGCCCAGGCCCAAGACCTCACGCATGTCGTGCGAGGAGAGATAGCTGCCGCCGTTGTTCTTGAGGCGCGAGCGCTTGACGCCGGCGGCGGACCAGGTCAGGCGCGCGCCCACGGCGTCGCGATTGCACTTCGTGCCCTGCAGCCTTACCCCAAGCCAGTGGTTGGCCGGCGCGCTGTTGTTGCGCAGAAGGACAGGCGGGCCGCCGTTGTTTCCGATCAGCACGTCGATGCGGCCATCGTTGTTGAAATCGCCGATGGCGAGGCCGCGTGCGGGAAAATCCTTGGCAAAGACCGGGCCTGATTCCTTACTCACATTGCGCAACTGGCCATTCTCCTGATGGAAGAGCAGCAGCGGCTCCTTGTACTTCACGGCCTGCGAGTAATTGTCGATCATGTCGTCGGGGTGACCGTTGGCGAGGAAGAGATCGAGAGCGCCGTCATTATCGTAATCGAAAAAGCGGAGGCCCCAGCCGCTCAAGAGGCGCGTCGCCTGTGCCACCTCGTTCTTGAAGGCTACGTCGCGGAAGGTCTCGTCCTTGTTGTTTTTGTAGAGCGAGAACATCTCCTGGTCCACATTGGCGACGAAGAGATCCTGCCAGCCGTCGCCGTCGAAATCGGCGGCATCGACGCCCATGCCGGAGCGGGCGCGGCCATCCTCGCTGAAGCCGACTTCGGCCGCGAGCGCGATTTCCTCCCACTGCGTTTTGCCTTTGGCGTCGGGGCCGCGATTCACGAAGAGGAAATTCTGGACCGTGTCGTTGGCCACGAACAGGTCCATGCGGCCATCGTTATTGATATCGGTGGCGACCACGCCCAGGCCCTTTCCGAGGGCTTTTTCGATGTCGGTTCCGCGGCTCACTTCGGTGAAGGTCCCGTCGCCGTTGTTGTGGAAGAGCAGGCTGGCAGTCGGCTTGAAGACACGCGGAATGCAGTAGAACTTGCGGCCCAATTTGTTGTCGCCGCAGGAGAGGTGGCTGTCGGTGCCGTAGTCCACGAAGCTGCAGACGAAGAGATCGAGGCGGCCGTCGTTATCGAAATCGAACCATACGGCGCTGGTGGTCCAGTGGCCGGCGAAGACCTTGGCGCCGAGGCCGGCGGCCTCGCTGACGTCGGTGAAGGTGCCGTTGCCGTTGTTGTGATAGAGGATCGGACGGCCATAGGCGGTGACGAAGAGGTCGGGGTAGCCGTCGTTATCGTAGTCGGCTGCCGCGACGCCCATGCCGAAAGTGCCTCCGGGCACGCGGGCGGTCTCGGTCACATCGGTAAAGGTGCCGTCGCGATTGTTCTTGTAGAGCGCATTGCGGATGAGCTTTTTGGGCTTGAAGAAATCGCAGGGACCGCTGTTCACCAGGTAGATGTCCATCCACCCATCGTTGTCGTAGTCCAGGAAGGCGCAACCGGGCCCCATGGTCTCGGGGAGGTAATGGTCGGGCGACGCGGCGTTATCGTGGACCCAGCGAATGCCGCTGGTTTCGGGCGGAACTTCTTCGAATGCGGGGCGCGGATCCGACGCCGCGGCGGGGCGCAGAAAGGTGAGACCGGCGGCGCCAGCGGCCAGGAATTGACGTCGATGGATCCTTTTCGAGAACGGCTGAATCATCAGTAATGGGCCCCTTCAATTCGGGTAGGATTCTCCGGCGCGGACAATGCGAATCTGGTGATCGGTGAAGCGCGCGTGCGCGCCGGGAAGCTCGATTTTCGGCATGTGACAGGTCGCGCAGTTGGCTTTGGCGACGCGGCACGTCCTGGTGTGCTGTGCGGTGGAATGACAGGCGGCACAGCGGGCGTCGTAGGCTGCGGCGCTGGTTTCGAGCGCACCGTGCGGATCGTGGCAGGCGGAGCAGGCGATGCGCGCGTCGGCGGTGTCGTAGCATTTACTGTTGGTCAGGCGGTAGGGTTGGAAGCGAACATTGAGCACGCCGCGCGGTCCGTTCAAAGCGATCTGCGACCAGGTGCGGTGACAGCGGCCGCAGAGGTCCGCCATCTCTTCGGCGGTAGAGGCGCTGAGCTTTGGCATCTTCGCCGCTGCGAGGTTTCCCGCACGCACCGCGGCCACGTGCCGGGCGGCGGAGCCGTGACAGGATTCGCAGCCTACGCCGGGAACAATCGATTCCAGATGCAATTGGCCGCCGGATACGGCGCCGGTCGAATGACACCCGAAGCACTCGCGCGCGCCGAGCGAATCCATGCGGCGGCCGGCGGCTTCCTCGAGATCCCGCGCCTGGCTCTGCTGCGCGCCCATGGTGAGATCGAGCCCGCCCAGCGCATTGTAGAAGCTGACCCGGCTTTCGTAGAGAGCGCCCTCGCGTTCGAAGACGTAGGTCTGGCCTGCCTGGCCACGTCCGAAGGCCCATAGCAGGGGAACAGTAAGGGTCTCGCCCTTGCCGGTGACGGTCATCAAGCTGCGCTCACCGTCGCGAGCGATGCGCCACTGGAAGCCGGCTTGTTCAAAAGCCAGCGAAGGATGACCGCGAAGGATCTCGGTCTGGGGGACCGCCTCCAGCGCCTTTGCCATGGGAGTGGCGCGGAAGCGGGAGACGACTTTCTCATGGCATTCGGCACAGACCTGATCGCCTGCGATCGCGAGAGACGGCAACATGCAAGCCACCACCCAGCAGGCCGGCCTCATTGCATTTTGGCCCCGGGCTGGGCTGCCTGGCTCTCGGCATTCAGTTTCAAGACGGTTGCGCGTTCGCGGTCGCCATCCGCCTTGCGTTTGAGGCGATAGTAAACCGTCGCCAGCGTGACGTGGGCCTCCACGAACTGCGGCGATTCCTTGATCAATTGCTCCAGCCTGGAGCAGGCCTGGTCGAGGTTGCCCGAGATCACATCGAGCGTGGCGAGTTGATAGCGCACCCCGGGATCGCCGGGCCGGACTCTCAATGCGCGCTCGAACGAGCTCAACGCTTCGTCGTAGCGCTGCTCCTGTTTGAGGATAGACCCGAGTTGCAGGTTGGAAACGAAATCGTTCGGATTGGACTCCAACTCTTTGCGGAAGGCGGTGGTGGCTGCGGCCACATCGCCGGTACTGAGCAGCGCGAGCCCGTAGTAAGAGAAGACGTCGGGAAGCTGGGGATTGAGATCCGCGGCCTGCTTCAGGTCCACCAGTGCGCCGGCGAATTCCTGCGCGTTCATTTTGGTGGTGCCGAGCAGCAGGTGCGCCTCGGCGGATTCGCCTTCGCGCAGGATGCGGTCCACCAGCAGTTGGCCGCGTGCCGGCTGGTTGTCGCGGATGAGAGCCGTGCCCAGCAGGTAGACCAGGGCCTTATCGTTGGGAGACTCCTTTTCCAAGGGGGCGAGCAGCTCGATCACTTTCTTGTTCTCGCCGAGGCGCAGATCGCAATCGGCGAGCAGGAAGATGGCCTGCCGGTTCGGAGGCCCCTGCTTGACGGCTTTCGTCAGTTCCTCCGCTGCATCGGCGATCTGGGCGGTCTTGTAGTAAGCGAGCGCCAGGTTGACGCGAACGGGCAGATTGCGCGGTTCCAGATCCAGTGCCTTGCGGTATTCGACGGTGGCCTCTTCGTACAGGCCGGACTTGGAAAGGGCCGCGCCGAGGTTGGAGCGGGCCATGACATTATTGGGCGACTGCTTCAGGAACGCGCGATATTCGACGATCGCGCCCGCGATGTCGCCGGCTTGGTGCAGCTCGATGGCGTGGCGAAGGAGCGCGTCGGGCGAAGGCTGCTGCGCCATCGCGGCACACACAAGCAACGCCGCGAGACTGAGCGCCCTGGTGCGAAGCTTCATTCCACCCCCGTTTTTGACAGGATCTCACGAATCGCGGAATCCAGCTCATCCGGCCGGAAATCGAGCTCGCCGAGCCGCGTGGCAAATGCGACTTTGCCGTCGCGGCCGACCAGGTAGAGGCGGCTGGGCCAGGCCTGGTAGGCGGTCTCGGCGGCGCCATCCATGGCATCGACGACCGCGGGAAAGGGGAGGTCCAATTTGCGAAGGCAGAGCGCGGCATGCTCCTGCTTCTCGGGCAAAGTGCGAGCGGGAGTTAATGCGATGCCATCCTTTATATTGATGGTGCTTTGCCATTGGCTTTCGACGCCGCCCTGCGCGTGGGCCTCGCGGATGTAGACAAGGCGAAAGTCGACGCGATCGCGATATTGCTCCGCCACGCGCTTCAGCCCGGCCGCGGAACCACGGAGTTTGGGACAGGTATAACTGCCGAAGACCAGGACTATGGGTTTCGCGCGACGGCCGAGGTCGAGCGTGCCGACCGCAGGCGCCGGCGAACCGACCGCGATGCCGGGATCGGCTTGCGCCGGCGAGTCTGAGCGGAATCCGTTGGCGAGCGCATCGCGCGCTTCCGCGGATCCGGGGCGGACCTGCACGGCGCGCTCGAGCAGCGGGCGAGCCTCGCCGGGCTTCCCGCGATGGGCAAGGATGGACGCAAGTTGAAAATTGGCGTCGAAATCGTTCGGGTTGGCGGCGAGCTCCTTGCGAAAGGCCTGGTTGGCGCCATCGGCGTCGCCGGTAAAGAGCAAGGCCTGTCCGTAGTAAGACTGGAGCGAGGGCACGTCGGGATTGAGCGCTGCAGCCTTGGAAAGCTCCGCGACGGCCGCGGGGAAATTGCCCGCCATAAATAAGCGATGCCCCGAGCAGGAAGCGCCCCTCGGCCGACTCGCCCCGTCGCAGGATGCGGTCGACTCGCGCCTGGCCTTCGGGAATTCGACCGGTGCGAAGCAGGGCCATGCCAAGAACGTAATCCAACGCGGGCTGGTCGGGATGGGACGCCTCCAGCGGTGCCAGAGCGTCAATGGCGGCCTGGAACTCGCCGGTCCTCAGCCGGCAATCGGCGAGGAGGAGCGCGAGGTTGAGGTCTGTTGGTTGTTCGCGGCGGAGACTGTCGAACTCGGCGGCGGCTTCCGGCACCTGGAAAGACTTGTAGTAGGCAAGCGCGAGGTTGAATCGAAGACGGGAAACCAGGTCGCGTGGAGCCACCTTTAGAGCGGCCTGATACTGATCGATGGCGTCCTGGTAGCGGCCGAGTTTGGCCAGGACGGCGCCCAAATTGGAGCGGGCTTCCACCCGGTTTGGGTCGGCGACGATGCAAGCCTGGTACTCACGAATTGCTCCCGGGAAATCCCCGGACTGATGGAGCTGAATGGCTCGATCGAGGGCACATGGGGCAGGCTGCGCGTGTCCCGTCAGTGTCGCAATCCACAGGGCGAACCACAGGCGAATCGACAACGGATTCTCCTCACTTCCAGGTTTTCGATTTTATCACCAACGGCCGGGACTGGTACTCACAAGGTCTCCCATTAACACGCTTCGAACCAGCTCACCGAACGTTAACGTCATCCGTTAACGCTTAGGTTTGTTGCATTTCCGCGTTAACCCCACCTTTCAACGCAAAGGCCCTAAAGGGCCGGCCTTGGAGCAGATCGGCAATTCCCCGGCGGCAGTACTAGAGGGACTACTCGTCTCGACTGAAGCACATCCGTGGCAATGGGCCGGCGATAGAGGCATTCCCAATTCGAGTTCTGAGGCAGCCTTTATTGGGCGTGCTGCGTTAATGCTTCCCGGATGACGATCCTGTTAACCCAAAGCCTAATAAATTAGCCCTATTCCGGGCGAGTAGTGCTTTTATACTACTGTTCGAATCTGCCAGGCACCATGTCGGCAGTTTCCAAGTTCAGGGGGGGTGGGGAGTGCTAATGAAAAGGACTCGAAAATGGTGGCGGATGGGTCTCCTGGCAGCATGGGCAATGTTGCTCGCCGGCTACCTATCGGCACAAGGCATCTACGCGACGCTGACCGGGGTGGTATCGGATCCAGCGCAGGCGGTTGTCGTCAAGGCGAAGGTGAGCTTGAAGGATGCCCAGTCGGGATCCCAGCGGGAAACCGTCACAAACGGCGACGGCTACTTCACGTTCGCGTCGGTTCCGGTCGGAACCTACGACTTGACGGTCGAAGCGAAGGGCTTTAGTTCCGCGAAGGTTACGGGTATCGCGCTCGGTGGCGGCGAGAAGCGCAATGTAGACATCGCGCTCAAGGTCGGGACTACATCTGAAACCGTGCAGGTGTCAGGGACCGTCGACGAGCTCACAACCGTCGATTCCGGCGAGAAGTCCTCGACGCTGACCACCAAAGAACTCCAGAACTACGTGCAGACCGGCAGCAATGCCGCCGAGTTCATCAAGATTATGCCCGGCTTCGGACTCCAGAACGGCACCTCCAATAAGTCGAACTACAGCGGAGAGACGGTCGGGATCAACGGCAACGGCGATGCGGGCAGCCAGAGTCCGCTGAATAACGCGTTCTCCTACAATGGACTGCCCACCAACTCGCTGGATATCACGGCGGACGGCGCGCACGTCTCGGACCCGGGTTGCAACTGCGATACACCGGTCAACCCGAACTCGGACATGATCGCCGAATTCAAAGTGATGACCTCGAACTTCAGCGCCGAGAACCAGAAGGGACCGGCGGTCATCACCTCCGTGGCCAAGTCCGGCGGCAAGGATTTCCACGGCTCGGGCTTCTGTATGCCCGAAACTACGCGATGAACGCGAACGACGCGCAGTTCAACACGAACGGCCAGCCGCGCCCGGAGAACAAGTATTATTACCCCGGCTTCACCCTCGGCGGCCCGGTCCTGATTCCCGGCACCAAGTTCAATAAGAATCGGAACAAGCTGTTCTTCTTCACCGGTTTCGAGTACTTCTACCAGGTTCTCGACACGGGTCTGCTGAAGGCCACGGTCCCGACCGCGGGAGAGATTGAACGGCAACTTCTCGCCGGCTGAACTCGCCAAGCTGGGCAACATCACGGCCTCCGGCGGCCCTCCCGGACAGATTAAGGATGCGGCGCAGTACCCCGGCGGCATCATTCCGGCGAGCCTGATCGACAAGAACATGCAGAGCCTGATGAAGCTCTATCCGCAGCCCAACGTCGATTCCAACGCAACCGGCGGCTTCAACTACGTGCAGGCGGAGACCTTCAACCAGAACAACACGCAGTGGATGTCGCGCGTGGATTACAGCATCAGCGACAATACCAAGCTGTTCGTCCGCTACAATCTGCAGCGCGAGACCCAGTTGTTCCCGGTGGGACTCTGGTGGCGCAATGGCGGACAGGTTCCCTACCCCACGCCGGTGGCGGGCAAGAACCGCTCCGACTCAGTTTCCGTATCGTTGACTCACGTTTTCAACCCGAGCATGACCAACGAATTCGTCTTCGGCTACACCTTCATCGGTTTCCCCAACGTTTTCCAGGATCCCTCGAAGGTGGACCGGACGAACGTGGGCTACAACTACAAGGGGCTGTTCAAGAACGGCGTCACCCAGATCCCGGCGTTTGGCGGTTGGGGCGGCGGTGAAGCGGCGCTGGTCTTCAACCCGGGCGGCTTCGAAGCCGGCGGGCCGAAGGCCGGTCTCTATGCCAACAAGTACATGCCCAGCGCCAGCGACACCGTGACCAAGGTCGTCGGCACGCATACGATCAAGGGCGGCGGCTTCTGGGAGCGGATCCGGAATGCCCAGCCGGCCAACAACTACACCAACGGGTTCGCGCTGGTGGATGTCGGCAACCCGAACTCGCTCGGCAACGCCTATGCCGATCTGCTTACCGGTACGTTGAACAGCTACCAGGAGACTTCGTTTCAATCGCATCAACGACATCTCCTACAACACCTACGAAGGTTTTGTTCAGGATTCCTGGAAGGTCACGCGCCGATTGACCTTGGAACTCGGCTTGCGCGCCACGCACTTCCAGCCCTGGATCGACCGGCTGGGCTACGGGTATTCGATCTTCGATTACTCGCAAGTACAACTCCGCGTGCACGCCGTTGCAGTATTGCGGCTTCGAATGGAACAAGCGCAATCCGGCGGTTCCGCTCGGCGGGTTCCCGACGAGGGCGCTGTTCTGGCAGCCGCGATTCGGCGTAGCCTACGACATCGGCGGCAAAGGCAAGACCGTGCTTCGCGGCGGATGGGGACGCTACTACTACCATTCCGGCCAGTTCACCAACGGACTGGACGTTTCCGCCGGAGTGGTCTCGCGCAGTCTCGGCAACAATGTCAACGGCGTACCGGTGCTGGCCAAGAACCTGGACACGCTGAATGTCGCCGACCAGGCATCGAGCCCGTCGGCGGTGGACAGCAAGGACGACCGGCAGCCCTACACCGACAGCTACAGCTTCACCATTTCCCAGCGAATGCCCTGGTCGAGTTTGCTGGAGGTAGCGTACGTGGGCAATCAGAGCAGGGACCTGCCGATCAGCTCCGGCGCAGGCAGCAACATCAACCTGGTTCCGGTAGGGCGCGATGCTGGCAAGCAAGAATGGCGGCGTGGACCCGAATAGTCTCACGGCGGACAACTTCCGTCCGCTGAAGGGCTTCTCGGACCTGAACCTGGCGACCAACGGGCCTACGCCAATTACAACGCCCTGCAGGTGACCTGGGTGCGCACCAAGGGCCGTTACACAATCAACATGAATTACACCTACGGCAAGGCCATGGGGATTGTGAACACGTCACTGGACCAGTACAACCTCAACAACGATTACGGCGTCCAGCCGGCCAATCGCACGCATATCTTCAACGCGGCGTACTCCATCGAGTTGGGGAACCCGGTGCATGACAAGATCGCGGGCGGTTTCCTCAACGGATGGCAGCTCTCCGGCATCACGCAATTGGAAAGCGGCGCCAACCTCTCGGGTTTCAGCATCAATAACAACGTGAACTTCGGCATGAACCTGAATGGCGCCAAGATCCCGGGGACCGATTTCAATATCAGTAACGTGTCCCTGCTGGGAACGAACGATATTCAGCTCAGCCCGATCCTGACCTGCAATCCGACTTCCGGACTCGGACACAATCAGTTCATCAATCCGAGCTGCTTCTCGCATGCCGACTGCGATCGGCCAGAATGGGCCGACCGTACTTCCGGCCATGTACGGACCGGCCTTCTTCAACTCGGACCTGGGGCTGTTCAAGAACTTCCAGTTCAAGGAAGCGAAGAAGCTGCAGCTCCGGTTCAACGCCTCCAACTTCCTGAACCACCCGCTGTGGTCGTTCAACGGAAGCAACCTGAGTCTCGGCTTCGATTCGAATACCGGCAAGGTCAACACGCCGTTGTTCGGCACGGTGACTCAGAAGCAAGGGCATCGAGTCGTGCAGGCGGCGGTCAAGTTCTACTTCTGATCGCCGCTCGAGAAGGGCAGTCCGGGAGGCTGCCTACGGGGCGGGCGTCTCGCGAGAGGCGTCCGCCCTTTCTCTTGGGGCGGTAATATAGACGCAGATGCGAGGTATCCTGCCAGGTCTTGCTGATCTCCGCATTATCGCTTTGCGGCCAGACTTCAGCCGCCTTCCTTTCCAGTCTCTTTCCCAACAGGCCGAGGCGGCACGCGATGCGAAGCAATTGGACAAGGCCCTGACCCTCTATCAGCGCGCGCTTAAACTGAAACCCGACTGGGACGAAGGTCTGTGGAACCTGGGATCCATCGCGTACGATCTCGATCAGTACGCCGAATGCGCTCCGGCTTTTCGCCGGCTGGCGGGTTTGAAGCCGGACAGCGCGCCCGCCTGGACCATGGCGGGCCTTTGCGAATACAAGCTGCGGCGCTACGACGCGGCGCTTGAGAGTTTGAGTCACGCGGAACTCCTCAAGTTCGAGGAGCCTCCCGAACTGGCACGCGCCGCCCGGCTGCACCTGGCGCTGGTGCTCACCAAGACCGGCAGCTTCGAACACGCCATCACGGTACTGACCGAACTCACGCTGACGCACAAGAAATCGCCGGAGTCGATCGTGGCCGCGGGAATCGCCGGGCTGCGCCAGCCGTGGCTGCCGTTCGAGGTGCCCGAGGCCAGCCGCGAACTGGTATTCCAACTCGGCGACGCGATGGCTTCGGCGATGGAGAAGGACTACAAGGAAGCCACGCAGAAGTTCGAAGCCGCGCTCCAGCAGTATCCGCAACGAGGCGAACCTGCACTTCCGCTTCGGCGCATTCCTGAATATTCAGGATTCCGCGCGCGGCATCGAGGAAATCACGGAAGGCCGTGGAACTCGCGCCGGACCACGTCCCGGCCCTGGTCGGACTGACGATGATGTACCTCAAGCGCGAAGAGGTCGACAGCGCACTGGAATATGGCGAGCGAGCCGTCAAAGCCAGCCCTGGCGATTTTTCCACGCACATTGCTTTGGGCCGCGCATTGCTGGCGAAGGCAGAACCCGGCCGGCGCGGCCGCGGAGTTGGAGGTGGCGGTCAAGCTGGCGCCCGCAATCCCGGAGGCGCGCTTCAGCCTGGCTTCCGCCTATTCGCGGCTGGGGCGCAAGCAAGATGCGGCTCGCGAGCTTGCGGAATTTAAACGCCTGGAACAGTTGGGGAAATAGACGGCGATCGAGGAGGCCCTGATGAGACATCGTGTTCTATCGTGCGCATTGCTGGTGGCCGCAGTGTTGGCGCCACCGCGCGGCGCCGCGCCAGCAGGCCGGCGTGCCCACGGTCAAGACGACGGTAGATGAAGTCCTGCTCGACCTGATCGTCCGCGACAAGAAGGGCAAACCGGTCACGGACCTTAAGACCGGACGATATGACCGTGGTCGATAACGGCGCCAAACAGACACTCACCTCCTTCCGTCTGGTGAGCGGGGTTGAAGCGGTGACCTCCAGCGGAGCCAGGACAGCGCTCGACCCGCTCCGCCAGATTGCGCCTGGTGACGCTCGCCTTCGAAGCCATGGCCGAAGCCGACCAGCGCAAACTCGCGCGCACTGCCGCGATCGACCTGATCAAGGGCGAACAAGGGACCAACGTTTATTACGCGGTGGTGGTGATCAACACGCAGCTGCTGGTACTGCAGCAGTTCACGAATGATAAAGCGGCGCTGACCAAGGCGATCGAGCACGCCACGGGAGGGCTCGGCGGTCCGGGCCTGGCTTCCGAATCGGACGCAATCCTGACGCGAGTTGAAACGCAATCTGGGTGAATCAGAACGGAGCCGATCAGGATGGCAACCTGCTCGCGGCGGCCAGCGCGACCGCGAGCCAACCGGTCGCCAACGGGTCCGACGCCCTGCAGGCCAAGCTCGCCTCCGTCATGCTGGACATGCTGCGCATGGATGCCGCCGTCGGCTCGCAAGGCTCACGGCTCACGCTCTCCGCGCTGCGGGCGCTGGTGGATGGCCTGAGATCCATGCCGGGCCGCAAATCGGTGATCTATTTCACGTGGGGCATGTATCTCACGCCGGAGTTGGACGCGTCCTTTCACGAGCCTGATCAGCACGGCGAACCGGGACAACGTGACGTTCTATTCGGTGGATACCCGCGGCGTGATGACCGGGGCGCAGAATGCCGGAGCCGCGCGGCCAGCTGGCCGGCGCGGCGCGCGCCAGCGCGAACCACCATGACGCAGACTTCGGGCGCGGTTACCAAGGACGAAGTGATGGCATCGGACAACGCCGAAGTTTCGGCGCGGGCGAACGTGCAGGAATCGATTCGCGACCTGGCCGAATCCACCGGCGGCTTCCTGATCGGCGACAGCAACGACCTGCGCGTCCCGCTGCGCCATGTCAACGAAGAGATCAGCAGCTACTACGAGGTCTCTTTCAATCCGGGCATCCAGAATTACGACGGCAGCTTTCGGAAGCTTGCGGTCAACGCCAATCGCAAGGATCTGGTGATTCATGCGCGCAACGGCTACTTCGCGCTGCCGCCCGAGGCCCGCGCCGGCGGACTGCAGCCCTTCGAAGTGCCGCTGCTGAAGGTGCTCTCCGAGTCCAAAGTCTCCGAGGATGTCAAATTCCGCGCCGGCACCATTTTGCTGCAGCCCCGGGCGGAGGGCACCAGCGTCTCCGTTCTGGTGGAAGTGCCGCTGCATGAGCTGCAGCCCAAAGCCGGCATCGACGTCCACTGCTCGCTGGCCGCCCTGGTGAAGGACGCCAAAGGCGAAGTCGTTCAGAAGCTGACCCGTGATCGCAGTTTTCAGGTGACGGCAGACCAACTCAAGTTGGGCAACTTTCTGGACAAGATGACGGTCGCCCTGCCGCCGGGAAAGTACAGCCTGGAGATCTGCCGTGATGGATCGCGAGAGCGGCAAGATCGGGACACAGCGCTCGGAATTCACGGTACCGGCAAGAGCGTCAGGCGTCGGGATCTCTTCGCTCACCCCGATGCGCTCCTACACGCCAAACGCCAAGGGTCTTGACCCCGACGACCCCTTCCAGTTCCAGGGAGGCAGCATCACGCCGACTCTGGACCTGACAGTCAAGAAGGGCCCGAACGCCGTGCTTCGCCTGTTCTTCACGGTGTACCAGGACGCCTCGGTTCACACGGCCCCGACGGTGGAGATCGAGTTCCTGCAGGCCGGCAAGAGCCTGACGAAAGTCCCGATGCAACTCCCGGCGGCAGACGCGCAGGGCAGGATTCCGTACCTGATGACGATTCCCGCCGAGTCGATCCCCGCCGGAAGCTACGAGGTTCGCGCGACAGCCAGGCAGGGGGCCGCAACCGCCGTGTCGGGCACGATGATTCTGATTGAGTAAGTGTTTTCAATAGCGTTAACAGAGATCTCCTTCGTGGTTGTTAACGGAGGAGTGAAGCGTTAACGGACTTGAACGTCGGTTCCACCGACGTGTATACTGCTTGCAAAACCCCTCGGGTCATATATGCAAGCAGCCGCCGACTTCCGGCAGGAAAAGCATGAGCTGGATGCGATTCTGGCATCCGGAATTCTCAATCGCGCACCGAATCTCGAGCACCTGCTTACGTACGTTTGCGCCAAGTATTTCGAAGGCACCGCGGAGCAGATCAAGGAATACAACATCGCCGTGGAAGCGCTCGGGCGTCCGGCGGATTTCGATCAGAAGCGCGATTCCATCGTTCGGGTGGAGGCTCACCGGCTGCGCAAACGCTTGCGCTCCTACTATGAGGCCGACGGGGCCGACCACGTCATCCGGATCGATATCCCGCCCGGCCAATACGCGCCGCGGTTCCTGCCGGCTGATGCCTTGTTGCCGAGCCTGAGCACGGAGACTCTGGTCGCTCAGGGCGACTTCAGTTCCGAGGCGGCCGCAATTACACAGGGAGAAGAACCCGAATCACAGGTCCCTGCCGTGGTGGTGGCTCCGCCCGCGATACCCCGCGCAAGCTATCCGATGCCCAATGCCGCCGTCATCGTGGGACTGCTCGTGATCTCGGCCGTCGCCGGCCTCGCGTTATGGCGCACTCCGAACAAGAAGGCCGAGAAGGCACCGGTCGCCCCGCCTCCCGCGGTGGCCGCGGTTCCCAATCCCCTGGAAGTGCGGATTCTGGCGGGCCGCCAGAACGGCGACTATACCGATCGGCTGGGACGGATTTGGCAGAGCGACCGGTATTTCCAGGGCGGGTCGGTTTTTGAGATGCACGACCACCCGATCTTCGGCACCCGGGAACCTAGAATCTACCAGGGCCGGCGTGAGGGATCCTTCACGTACGACATCCCGCTTTCGGCCGGCGTCTACGAACTCCGGCTGCACTTTGCCGAAACTCTGTACGGAGAAAACAACGTGGCCGGCGGCGGCGAATCCAGCCGCGTATTCAACGTGTCGATCAACGGCAAAGAGGCGCTCCACGAATTCGATGTGGCCAGCGAAGCAGGGCCGAGCACCGCCGACATCCGGGCCTTCAAGGACATTTCTCCCGCCGCCGATGGAAAGCTTCACCTCAAGTTCGAGCCGTCCGGAAATCCGCCGCTGCTCTGTGCCATCGAGATCGTACCCGGAACCCCGGGGAAGCTTCGACCGATCCGGATGCTGGCACTGGATCGTGTGTATGTCGACAGGCAGGGGCGGGTCTGGGAACCTGATCGTTACGCGCGCGGCGGCCAACTGATCGCGCGCACCAAGCCGGTGGAAGGCGTGGCCGATCCGGAACTCTATCGCGGCGAGCGCTTCGGAAACCTGCGGTACGTGATTCCAGTCCCGCCTGGACGCTACGGCGTCACGTTCTACTTTGCGGAGTCCTGGTTCGGGTCCGATACGCCCGGCGGCGGAGGTGTGGGCAGCCGCGTGTTCGACATCCTGTGCAACGGCGTGGCGCTGCGCCGCGGCTTCGACGTCTTCAAAGAGGCTCACGGCGCGGGACGCGGGGTAACCTGGAGCAGCCACGGCCTGGAACCCGACGCACAGGGAAAACTCAATTTCGCGCTGGTGCCCAGCCGGAACTACGCCTGCGTGAACGCGGTCGAAGTCGTGGACGAATCGAAGTAACGCTAGTAGATTTCGATTATTGCCTGGCCGCGCATTTCGAAGGATACTCGCATCACTCTGGAGGGATCAATTCCGATGCGAAGTCTTTCTGTAGTCGTACTGCTTTTCACGTGTGCATTTCTTGGGACGCTTCCCGCGCACGGCCAGGGCTGTATTGTGGCGCGATCCAGTTCGTTTGACATGGCTCCGGAAAGTCTCGGGGGCTATCTCCAGCCCGGCGACTGGGAACTCACCGTGGGGTACCGGCACCAGTTTTCCTACAAACATTTCGTAGGCAGCGTGGAACAGACTTATCGCGTGCAGCAAGGGACAGAGGTGATGAATAAGATTAACTTACAGGACATCAACCTGAGTTACCAGGCCACCTCGCGAATCAGCCTCACGCTGACCGTTCCCCTGCTGTTCGCCAGCCGGCGCTCCAACAACTCCTACTACACCACCCACGCCGCCGGGCTTGGCGATATGGCGCTGGTGGCCCAGGGATGGCTGTGGAACCCGCGGCATGCGCGGCGCGGCAACATCAGCGCCGGTTTCGGGGTGCAGGCGCCCAGCGGCAAGGATAACGTACAGAACAACGTGCTCACTACGGCGTCGGCAACCACGCCGTCCGTGGTCACCGCGGACTATTCGATCCAACCGGGCAGCGGCGGCTGGGGTATGATTTTCCAGTGGCAGGCATTCCGCGATCTCGGCCACAACACCATGGTCTACACCAACGGCAGCTACCTGGCCACGCAGGGAGGCACCAACAATGTGCTGCGCAGCGCCACGGCGGCGAGCCAGCCCCTGACCATGTACAACGCGATCCAGGATCAATACCTGTTGCAGGCAGGCGTCTCGCATCCGATCTCTGCTGTCAAGGGACTTACGCTGACGTTCGGGCCGCGGATGGAAGGCGTGCCGGCGAGCAATTTAATCGGCAATGACCTCGGGTTCCGACGTCCCGGTTTCGCCATCTCCGCCGAGCCCGGCCTGATCTATTCGCGCGGCCGGAATATGATCCAGGCCAGCGTCGGAAAGGCAGTGTACCGCAACCGCACGCGGAGTGTACCCGACAAGATCCTCGGCACGCACGGCGACGCAGCCTTCGCCGATTATGTCTGGATGGCGAGCTACAGCTATCGCCTGCCCGCCAAGGGCAACACGGAGAAGTGATGCGGCTGGTTGCGTTGACAGCCCTGGTAGCCGCGCTGGCGATCTGCGCCGACACGCCGAAAGCCGATCTCACCTTGCAGGATGCGGCCGGCAAGAAGGTGCGGTTGCGCGATCTGCGCGGCAAACCGGTGGTCCTCAATTTCTGGGCGACCTGGTGCGGGCCGTGCAAGGCGGAAATGCCGATGCTCGTGGAAGTGGAGAAACAGTACGGCGCGCGCGGCGTACAATTCATCGGCGCGTCGATGGATGATGCCAAGACAAGGGCGCAGATCCCCTCGTTTCTCGCCGAGCATCATGTCGCGTTCCCCGTTTGGTATGGCGGCAGTGCGGACGATCTCGACCGGCTGCACCTGGGCGGGGCGGTGCCCGCAACCGCGTTCCTCGATGAAGAGGGCCGCATCGTCGCTCGTATTTTGGGCCAGGCGCGGCTTGAAGAATTGAAGGAGCGGCTGGATTGGTTGACTGGCGACCGATCTGGATCGCCTCCGGCGGCCCTGGTCAAACATCTCGAGTAGTGGCGAGATTCAAGGCGAATTACCAACCGCTCCCTTACGGTCGCGGCTCCGCCGTCCCCGCCCGTGCTGTGACCCCACGTTCTTCGTCGATCGTTAGGAACTGGTTCGCGGCGACTTTGCCGAGCTGCTGTTTGGCGCCGCTCGGCCACTCCACCACGAGCGTGGCCGCGGTGTCTTTGCCGAGTCCGAACGTCAAGGCCAGGTCGCTCTGCGAACAGTAGCTGGAGCCGCTGCGCACCATGCTCCACTGCTTTCCCGACGTGCTTTCCAGTCGTACCACGGCCCCAATGCCATCGCGGTTCGACTTCGTGCCTGCGAGCCTCACGGACAGCCAGTGATTGCGATTGCCGCCATCGTTGCGGAACAGGTAGGCCGGTCCGTGATTGGTGGAAATCAGCAGGTCCAGATCGCCATCGTGGTCGAAATCGGCGTAGGCCGCGCCGCGTCCCACGATCTGCCGATTGAACGCCGCGCCCATCCCGCCGGTCACGTTTTCGAACTTGTGATTGCCGAGGTTACGGAACAGCAGGGGCGCTTCGCGATAACTCACCTTGGGCTGCACCTTGCCGATCTCCTCCTCGATATGGCCGTTGACGGCGAAGATATCGGGGTAGCCATCGAGATCGTAATCGAAAAAGAAAACTCCGAAGGCAAGCGACAGCAGGCTGGCGCGGCCGACTGCCGAAGACGGGGCCTCATCGACGAACAGCCCGTTGCCTTCGTTGTGGTAGAGGCCGAGCATCTGGTTGGAGAAGTTGCCGACCAACAAATGCGGGCGGCCGCTGCGGTCGTAATCGGCCGAATCGGCGCCCATGGCACCGCGTGCGACGCCGTCCTCGCCATATGCCACTCCGGCGGTCATGCCCTCTTCGGTAAAGGTTCCGTTCTTGTTATTGCGATACAACTTGTTGGGCTGCGTGTCGTTAGCCACGAAAAGGTCCGGCCATCCGTCGCCGTTGTAGTCGAGCACGGTTACGCCCAGCGACTTACTGGTGGGATCGCCGATCCCGGCTTTCTCCCCAACGTCTTCGAACCGGCCGCCGCCCAGGTTGTGAAACAGCCGGCTGCGCGTGCCCTTGTAGGATTCGGGCGTGCAGTACGATTTCGCGGTGCCATCGAGGGAACAGAAGAGATCGTTCCTGGCATTCCACTGCACATAATTGGCGACGAACAGATCCAGCTTGCCATCGCGGTCGTAGTCCAGCCACGCCGCGCTGGTGCCGAAACTGGCGTTCTGGATTCCCGCGGCTTTGGTGACGTCGCGAAATTTGCCGTTGCCCTCGTTGTGAAACAGGTGGTCGCCATCGAGCGCGGTGATGTAGACGTCTTCGCGGCCATCGTTATCGTAATCGGCGATGGCGACGCCCAGGCCGTACATCTCCACGTCCAGGCCGCTGCCGGCGGTGATATCGGTGAAGGTACCGTTGTGGTTGTTGCGGTACAGCGCAGCCAGCGATTTGCGGCCGCGCGGCGTCCAGTCCTTGCTGTTCACCATCAGGATGTCCGGCCAGCCGTCGCCATCGGCATCGAAGAATGCGCAGCCGGAGCCCAGGGTTTCCGGAAGATACTTCCGGCCCGCGCGTCCGCTGTTGTGGGTGAAGCGAATGCCGGCCTGCGCGGTCACATCGGTAAACTCCACGCCGGCGGGTGTGGAGGCCGCGAAGCCCGCGAGAATCGCCACGGCCGGCAACGCAGCCGCGATCACGCCCTTATGGAATCTCATCGCATCACTCCCTTCAGCGAACTCTCGTGATCGTGCAAGGACTGCCGTTCGTTGTTATCTTCGGGACTCAACGCCCGCCGCCTGGCCGTGATGGACTGCGCGGATTCCTCGGCCTTGAAGCGCCGGAAGAGTTTCTCCTCCCGCACCGCCGTCTCCGTGTCGCCCAAACCGCGCGCGCACAGCATCCAGGTGTAATGCATCTGGACGTCTTCGGGATCGACATCGCAGACCTGCCGGAGCATCGCCACGGCGTTTGCATAGTCGCGCTTCAGAAACAGGATGCGCGCCATCTGATTCAGCACCACGCGATCCCGCGGGTACTGCGCGCGCGCACGTTCGAGCGAGTGCAGCGCGCCATCGTAATCGCCATCGGCTTTCTGGATGGCCGCCTGGAAGAACCACGCGCGGCCCAGACCAGGATCCGAGTTCCAGCGCCTTGGCGAGGAATGGCTTCGCGGCATCCGTCTCGCCTTCCTGAATCAGCGCCCGCGCCACGTTGAGCCATCCATCGGCATAGCTCGGCTCGGCTTCCGTGACGCGCCGGAAGGCGTATTCCGCGCCTTTCAGATCACCCTGCAACAGCAGTCCGATGCCCCAATCGTTCCAGCGCTCGCGATCCTGCTTGCGCACCACCGGCGACCATTGCGCGTCCGCCCAGCGGGACCGCGACCTTCGACTGCGCCAGCGTGATCACCGGCAGGTCGGGGATGCGATCGCGCATTTTCCCCGACACGTTGGCCGGAATGAAGCGGGAGCTGAATTCGTACTCGAGGCCGTTGTGCGCGAGATCCAGCAGCGACGCATCCTGCCCCGGCTTCGGTTGAGCCCGCATAGGAGAATTGCGTGTAGTACCACGAGAACTTGCGGTAGTTCAATTTCGCGGTGAATTGAATGGGGCCGCGCGCATCTTTGGGAATCTGCACCCGGAAGTGCGCCACGTCGGCCGCGCCCGGCGGAATCAGGCGCACGTACAGCAGGCTGCGCGCTTGCCATGCATTGCGCTTATTGATCGGGTTGCCTTCGCCATCGAGTTGATAGGAGCGGTAGAAATGCGCGCCCGGTTCCACGGGACCCTTGTCGCCCTCGGTCAGATTGCCGCTCCAGAAGATGATGCGCCCGTCAGCGTCTTCGCCTGGAGTTCCAGCCAGATATCGAACGCGTCTACCGTGCCGCCGGGAAAGAAGTGGCCGATCTTGCGGGTGCGCACCACCACGTCCACGCGTGCGGTGCTTCCGGGTTCCAGGCGCGCACCGGACGCATCAATCGGGGCGGCCAGCTTACCGACATCGCGAATCACGGCCGCGCCGCTCTGCTCGGCCTCTTCCCCGACGGCGAACGTGGAGTTCGCCTGCACGTTCTCGGTGCGGCGCAGCATCGCCTGGCCGCTGGTAGACGTCTGCCGGTGAAACGGCGAAGATATCCACCGTGATGAAGCCCGACTTCAGAAACTCTTCGGTGGCCCGCAATTGCGCCGCGTCATTATTGACGTAAGGCACCGCGGTATTGGCCGCCGGAAAACGATGCGAGTGTATCTTGCCATCGCGATTCCCCGGATCCTGCGACGGCGTCAGCGGCATATGGCAATCGGCGCAGGATTGCGACTTCGCCGGATAGTAGAAGGACCGCGCACCCTGCCCCGAAACGCCGCTCGCCTGCCAGTTGTCGTAATCGTTGAAGCCGCGGACCCAGCGATAGTTGTTCACCGGGACATCCAGATGGACCTTGTGGCAGGTCGCGCAGAATTCGGCATTCGCCCATGAAGGGCTTCAGGAATGTGCGTTTGTGCGGCTTGGGATTCAGGTAAGTGAGGAAGTAATCGATGGCGCGAATGGTGGGGTTGTGGCTCGATGCCAGCTCATGCAGCGGCGGATATTCCACCGCGAAAATCGGCGTTGCCCATGCTGCTGCCCACGTGCACAATCGCGTGGCAGGACATGCAGCCCAGCCCGGCCTGCGCCTCGGGCGTGTCGATCTGTTCGCGGATGGGACGATCGAAGCGGCCATTGAAGAAGACCGCGTGATCGTGGCACCCGGCGCACCACTTGCTGGGACGCGTGCCCGCGACATCCTGCATGTATTCGATGGATTTCCGATAGAACTGATTGTTGAACGAGCCAAAGTGGTGCATCGACCCTTTCCACTGGTCGTAGATATCCTTGTGACACTGGCCGCAGGCTTCGGAATCCATGAAGAAATTCGAGGGGATGATATTCCCGGTATTGGTCTGCGCGGAGGACGGCGCAAAGGGGGATTTCGCGCCCGCGCCCTCTTCATCCATGGAAAGTGGCGCGCTCGCCGGATTCCGGATGTGTGCGTCAGGGTCAGGCCGCAGTTTGGAATACAAAGCCGTCGAGACCGGGAGCACGACAAACACACACAACGCGACCGTGAGCGGCCTGCGAAACCCGCGCGCGGCAATCATCGTCACCGCCACAACCGCCAGCGCGATGTGCAGCCAAAGGACCCACCGGTGCTGCAACGTGTTGCCGCCGATGACGAGATACGCTGCCGGAATCGCGCACAATAGGAACGCGCCGCACTCCCGAGGATATCGGGGTACACACTTCACCGCCGCGGCCACCAAAGCCAATCCGAGGCCGAGATGCAGCAGGACGTTCGCCTCGTAAAAGATACTGGCGTCGGCGAACGCCGCCAGATACGCGCCGGTCAGAATCAACAGCACCAGGCTGTACGCACCAATCTGCTGTCGGGTGAGTTGCCGCATCCTACTCCTCGGTGCCTTGTCGCAATGGTCTGATCAGCCGCAGCGCGGGCCGCGTGTTGTACTCGCGAAGATAGTCCTGGTGCTGTTGATCCCGCGGAAAATGTTCGGCCGCGGGATACGGGTAGCTGCTCATGCCGTGGAATGGAAGCGGCAGCACGGTTTGCGAGAATGCCGTGTTGGCATCGGCGTCCTTCGCCCAACCGTCCACCAGCAGCAGGAAGTCCCGTGTCCATCCGCTGGGCAGCGGAGGTAGATCCTTGGCCTGGAAGCGCAAGCCAATCTCGTCGCCCGATCCCATGATGACCATGCGGTCGTCGGCGTCGTTCAACAGATTCTCCACCGCGCCGTAGCGTGTGTAGTTTCCGCGCGTCGGATTCCACGCCGAAGTCTCGCTGACGGTCTGATAGTCGAAGCGCTCGGGCTGAGTGCGCTGCGGGTGAATCGTGGGCTTCGAGAAGCCTCGGAAATGCAAGTCCGCCGCGCGCAGCGGCACCGTCGAGAGGTGAACGGCGGGCGGCGCATCGTCCTCCACCAGGAAGATTTCGTCCCAATAGACGCAGAGGTTGGTGACGATCCGGACGTCGCGCGAGGCCGAGAGGAATTTGCCGCTCAGGTCTACCGCCATGGTCTTCGGCTTACCGGACGGGATGCCCATGTCCTGCACTACGGTCGTCCAGTTACCCGCCGCGTCCTTCACTTGCAGATAGGGGAATGTGAGGTCCTTGTGCTCCTGCACGGCGGAGAGGAAAGTGCTGCCGTCGGCCCAATCCACCCATCCATGCAGAATGAGCACGGCGCGATTCGATGGCGCCGCACTTCCGAAATTCAGGTCGAGGTGATGCATGTCGGCGACACCCGACGGGTCGCGCCGGAATTTTTCGGGTAGCCCGTGCCCGGGCAAAGGATACACGCGCCGGTTCACACCGAACAATCGGAACTCGGGAAATGGCGGCGACTTGAACTTCTCGTTGGTGACGATTTCCGTTCCCGCCGGATGGTCCACCGCTTGCAACCGGATCTGGTCGATGTACGACACCTCGTGTAATTCCTCGGTGACGCGGACCTCGTAAGTGCCGTCGCGCGGCTTCAGCATCGCACCGGGAATCGATACGTACTCATCGTGGTCCACCGGGAAATACTGGCCGTCACCGGAACTTGCGCCCAGCGGCGCCACGCCCAAGACGTCCGTGATGAATTCGAAGCGGCTGCCATCCCAGGTGAAGATCATCGGACACGAACCGGAGAGGCGCTGCGCTTCCTTGATGGCCGCGACTTTGTTGACCGGCAGATTCATTTCGTTCTGAATCAGCCCGTTCGCCCAGGTGATCCGCACGGTGTCCACTGCCCGCTGACTGCCTAGCCGGAAAACCAGGGGCAACCCCTCGTAGGTTTGCTTTTCATACAGCGAACCCGCCTTCACTTCGACCTTGGCGCCCACGGCCGTCTTCAGGTTCTTGACCCCGGTCAGCGCGATTCCGATCCAATTCCCGTAGCTCGTCGAGGTGTTGTGCTCCAGCATGAGAGAGCCATCCGCCGTAATGTGCGCGCGCCCAGAGCCGGCCCTGGCCGTCAAAATCTGCGAACGCGCCGATTTCCCGCGGCGCACCGGTGGACCTTTCGAATCTCCCCTCACGATTGAGTAGCCTCAAATCTGGCGAAGCCTCGATGTCGGTGCGGCCATCGCGATTGACATCCCGCGCGGAGAGATTGGCCGCGCCCGCCGGCAATTCGTTCAGGTCCACCGCTTGATACGTACCGCTCAAGCGGTCGCGATACAAAACTCCAGGCCGGTCCTGATAAGAGACGACGAGGTCGAACCCCGGCGTGTCCGGTTCCAGGTCGAACCGCGTGGCCGACAACGCGCTGCCCTTCACAAACGGGAATCGCTGGGTTTCATCGCTGAAGCCGGCCTTTCCGTTGTTCCGCATCAACTTGGAGTCGTCGCCGACCAGCACCAGGTCCAGGTCATAATCATGATCGAAATCCAACCAGACCGCCTGCCGGAAGGAGCCGGCCGCCAGATCCGCGTGCTTGCGGAATTTGCCGTTCTCGTTGCGATAGAGTTCCGCGCCCGTCTTGGTGATTACGCAGAGGTCGATCAGCCCGTCGTTGTCGAAATCCCCGGGCGCGACAAACACGACGTCGCGCAGTCCTTCCAATCCGCTCACCGCGGGTCCGCGGTACACCGCCGTCTTCCCGGCCGACCAACCCAGCACACTTGGACGAAGTCCCGCGCCCATGAGGAAGGCGGCCACTCCGGTTGGTGCCGGCACGAAGCCACCGGCAAGCCGCTCGCTGCGATATACCGGCGCCGCCAACGGCGCCGTGGGAGGCGCGTCGATCGGGTCGTAGATCTCGGCATAGAAGGACCACTCCATGTCCTCGGGAACGGCCGCGCCCTCCTGCTGTTTTTTGAGTTCCTGAAAAGTGCGAAGCTCCGCCGCGGCCTCCGCCGAACGGTTGAGTTGGCGGTACAACCCGTAGAGTTGGAAATGCGGCGCCGCAAGTTTCGGGTCAAGATTCCGCGCCAACTCGAACTCCCGCGCCGCCCCCGCCTGGTCGCCATTGGCCTTTAAGATAGAGGCTACCTGGTAATGGCCCACGGGTTCGTTTGGCACCAGCTTCACATAGGTTTGGAACTGCGCCCGCGCCGCGTCCAGGTCGCCTTGCTTCTTGAGCGCGATTCCCAGGTTGAACCACGTGTGCGGCAGTTTCGGATCGGCCTTCTGCGCCTTCTGCAACTCTTCCACGCCATGAACTACGTCGCCCGCGCGCAGCAGCGCCAGCCCGTAATTGAGCCGTTCCCGCACCGACTCCGGCGCCAGCGTCAGCGCCTTTTTGAACTCATCGACGGCTTGCCGCTGCGTGGTCGGATTCTCGTAGAAGGCCTTGCCCAGGTTGCGGTAGCGCCACAACTGGTTCTGGTCCGGCCGTGCCGTTTGGGCGAGCAGCATCCACGCAAGGCCGCTGGCGGCCAGAGCGGAGATCGCGACGGGACTGATATGTACACGCTTGTAGGACATGCCCTCTGAGTATGCGGTAAGTTGCCGTCAGCTTATTACGCCCGCGCCGCGATCGCAATAGTAGGAAAATACTAGCTGACTGTGCAATCCAGATCCCCCACACCGCGCCTGCTGGCAGGGCTTGCGATCACGCTCTCCGCAGTGGCCCTCTACTCTGGCTACACGGTGACGCAATTGCGCGGACTGGAGCGTCTTCAGGGCGGCATCATCGATCGCAATCGCGCCGATTCACTCCAGCTTCTGCGCATCCAAAACAACCTGAACTCGCTTGGCCTGGCCATGCGCGACATGTTGGATGGCAGCGAGCCCTATCCCCTCACCGCGTGGCAGGGACAATTCCGCCGGATGCGCACCGATCTCGAAGACGCGATTGCCCGCGAAGCACAGTCTTCGCCCCTGGACCGCGACCCTGAGCAGCGCAGATACCTGAGCGACTCCCTGCACCAGTTCTGGGACGCGCTCGACCGGATCTTCGCGCTGGCGCAACGCGGGCAGGAAGCCGAAGCCCGCACGTTGATCCGGCTCTCCCTGCAGGCACGCCAGGAGGCGATCGTCACCACCGTCGCGCGACTGCTGGTGCTTAACAACGAGGCCGAGCAGCAGGCGGCGCTCCGTATTCGCGGCGTGTATGCGGGAGTGGAGCGCAATGTCTACCTGTTTGTGGCGGCGATGTTGATATTGATTCTGCTGACCAGCCTCTACCTGGTGCATTCCAATCGCGCCCTGTTCCAGGAAGTTGCGACGCTCTCGGCGCGGCGCAGCGAGCTGGCGCAGCAATTGATCGCTATGCAGGAAAACACTTTCAGTTCCATCTCCCGCGATCTCCACGACGATTTCGGACAGATTCTGACGGCCATAGGCAGCATGTTGCAACGCACCGGCCGGCGCGCCGCCGACCCCGAGTCGGTGCGCGCCGATCTCCGCGAAGTGCAGGAGATCGTGCAGTCCACGCTCGAAAAAGTGCGGACGCTCTCCCACGCGCTGCACCCGGTGATCCTCGACGAGATCGGCTTCGAAGGCGCGCTCGATCAGTATCTCCCCGGCTTTCAGAAACAGACGGGGATTGAGGTACGCTATGAGAAGTCTGGGGAGGCCCGCGAGCTCGATCGCGGCGTCACGATTCACCTCTATCGCGTCATGCAAGAGGCGTTGAACAATATCGCGAGGCATTCGCAATCTAAGCGCGCGGAGGTACGCCTGCGCTATCTGCCCGATACCGTAGTGCTCGAGGTGGAAGATCAAGGCATTGGCTTCGGAAATTCACCGGTTCACGGCTTAGGCCTGGTTTCGATGCGCGAACGCGCGGACCTGGTGAACGGTCGCCTGGACCTGGAGAACTGCAGTTCCGGGGGCGCGCTGGTTCGCCTCACCGTGCCCGCTGGAACGCAAGAGGCCCATGTCTGAAGCGCCCATTTCCGTACTCCTGGTGGACGACCACAGCCTGGTCCGGCGGGGCTTCCGCCGCATGCTGGAAGACGACCCCGCGATTGTCGTGGTTGGCGAAGCCGAGGACGGGCACCAGGCCGTAGCGCTTGCCGCCGAACTTCATCCGCGCGTGGTGGTCATGGATTTCGCGATGCCGAGCATGAACGGCGCGGTGGCCGCGCGGCACATCCTGCGAACGGCGCCGGATACCGCCATTCTGATTCTCAGCATGCACGCCGAAACATCATACGTGCGTACCTGCCTGGAGGCCGGCGTGCGCGGCTACCTTCTGAAGAATGCGTTGGACCTGGAAATGGTGGCCGCGGTCAAGCAGGTGGCGGCCGGCAAGCAGGTGCTCGATCGGCGCCTGGGAGCGCTCGATCAACCCACCGGCGCAGCTCCGGCCGGGCTGACTACGCGCGAACTCGAAGTCCTGCAGTTGATCGTGCACGGAAAATCGAACAAAGAGATTGCAGCCGTGCTTAGCCTCAGCGCCAACACGGTCGCCGTGCACCGCGCCAACATCATGCAGACTCTTGGCATCCACAACACCGCCGAACTGGTGGTCTACGCCATTCGACAGGGCCTGGTGAGCATCGCGTGACGCGCCGGACTTTTCTGGCGGGCGCCGCCGCACTCCCCCTGACTGCAGTGCCCGGCCTGGACTTCCGCCTCACCGACGTCACCGCGGGGGCCGGTCTCCAGTTCCACCACAACAGCGGCGCATTCGGCGCCAAATACCTGCCCGAGACCATGGGCCCCGGCTGCGCCTTCTTCGATTACGATGCCGATGGCTGGCTCGACATTTTGCTAGTCAACGGAATGGGCTGGCCGGGTCATCGCACCGAACGCTCCACCATGCGGCTTTACCGCAACAATCGCAACGGCACTTTCACCGACGTCACCGAGCGCGCCGGACTCGCGGTGGAAATGTACGGCATGGGTGTCGCCATCGGCGACTACAATAACGACGGCTTTCCCGACCTGCTGGTGACCGCGGTCGGCCAGAACCGCTTGTTCCAGAACAATGGCCGCGGCCGTTTCCTCGACGTCACCGAGAAGGCCGGCTTGGGTGGCCGCAGCGCCTTCAGCACATCTGCCATGTGGTTCGACTTCGATCGCGATGGCCTGCTCGACCTCCTGGTCTGCAACTACGTCAAGTGGTCCCCGGAGCACGACGTCTTTTGTAGCGTGGATGGCTCGCGCAAATCGTTCTGCACTCCGGAGGCGTATCACGGCGAGACCTGCTGGCTCTTCCGCAACCGCGGCAACGGCACTTTCGAAGACGTCACCGCGAAAAGCGGTATCTTCGACAGCACGTCGAAATCCCTCGGCGTCGCGCTGTTGGATTATGATCGCGACGGCTGGCCCGACGTCCTGATCGCCAACGACACGCAGCCCAACAAGCTCTATCGGAATCTCCGCAACGGCAGCTTCGAAGATGTCGCCGTCCATGCGGGCGTGGCCTTCAGCGAAGATGGCAAAGCCCGCGCCGGCATGGGAATTGACACCGCCGATTTTGACAACTCGGGCGCCGAGGGCATCGCGATCACCAACTTCGACAACGAGATGATGGCCCTCTACCTCCCCGGCCGCGACGGCGTATATAAGGATACGGCGCGCGCCTCGGGCATCGGAGCGGCATCACGCGCCAGCCTGGGATTCGGCTGTGCGTTTTTCGATATAGACCTGAATGGCCGCCTCGACCTTGTCGCCGTCAACGGACATATCGATGAAACCGTCCGCCGCATTCACGGCAACGTCGGATACGCCCAGCCGCCGCACCTCTTCCTCAATCAGGGCAAGGGCGTCTTTCGCGACGTCGCCGCGCAGGCGGGCGGAGGTTTCGCTACTCCCAAAGTGGCGCGCGGACTGGCGTATGGCGATTTCGACCGCGATGGATCCCCGGATCTCTTGATCACCACCAACCAGGGCGCGGCCTACCTCTATCGGAACCAGCAATTGTCGGGGAACCGGGGACTGCGCCTCCGCCTGACCGGAACCAAATCGAATCGCGACGCCATCGGCGCGGTCGCCAGGGTCTTTACGCCTGAAGGCGCGCAATCCCGGCGCGTCAAGTCCGGATCCAGTTACCTCTCGCAATCGGAATTGACGCTGACCTTCGGGCTCGGCAAGCTCGAGTCCGCCAGTCGCCTGGTGATCGAGTGGCCCAGCGGCGCAGTGCAGGAATTCAAGAACGTGCGGGCAGGAGCGTATCAATGCACCGAAGGCCAGGCGCCGGCCGCGGTTTAAGGTCTTTGACCGCGTGATAACACGCCTCTTATGAGCAACCGCTCCCTAACGGTCGCGGCTCTGTTCCGAGCCGCGCGCGTTAGCAAGCGGTTGCTTATTCGCATTTATTGTCGCGGTCCCTGCACTAGCACTAGCCGTGGGCTGCCCCTTCCCAGCATCAGAACTGGAATCTTGCGCTGAATGCCATTACGCGATTGGGCAAAGTGCCATTGAAGACGCCGACAGTTCCGCCATTGGTAACAGCGCCGGTAGCGCTGAACTGGATGGTGGAATTCACTCCGATGTATTCGGTGTGATTGAAGACGTTGTAGGCCTGAGCCTGGAGCCTCAGCCCTCGCCGTTCACTCTTACCGATCGGAATGAACTTAGTCATGGTGGCGTCGAAGTTAGCAGTGTGCGGTAGATACATGACCCCCGAGCCGCCGCCCATGTTGCCGAGCACAGGCGTGGTAGGCGTAGTGCCCAATGCCGGCGGAGCGAAGGCCGCCGGATTGAAATAACTGCCGGCCGGAACGTTCTGGAAGGGGTCTCCGACCACGTTCGGGCGAGCGCCAACGGTGGGTGTCCCGGTGTAATCGATGGAGGTGCCATTGATGTTGAAGCCCGGGTTGAAAGGCGCGCCGGTTTGGATGGAAGTAATCCCGGAGAGCGTCCAGTTATCCGTCACCACTCCCAGGATCTTGCTATTCAACAGGCGGCCCAGCTTGGGCAGGTCGTAGGAGTAATTGATTTGCAGGTTCTGCCGGCGATCGAAGCCGTTGGGTCCGTAGTTCCACGCTTCGTTGTTGGGCACCACCGGGTTAAACGAGGTGGTTCCCATGGCCCGGCTCCAGGTGTACGCAGCCCCGAACAGCAGACCGCGCGAGAGGCGCCGTTGCAGCGACATGGTCAACGCATTGTAGTTTGTGTGGCCCAGATGGTTGTACGTATTGACGGTGCTGAAGCCCGGGTAGACGGTGCGCAGGAGAACATCCGGCAAGGTTTTGCCGCCGTTGGTCGGATCGGCATTCTTGGCGTTGAACGGGGCGCGGGCGCCAATCGGAATCGGATTCAGATCGTACGAAAGCTGCTGGTTGTAGCCCCAGTCGCCGGTGTAGCCGACGTCCAGCACGATGTCGCGGCCGATCTGATGCTGCACGTTGAGGCTGGCGTTCTGCGCCCGGTCCCACGGGATATTGCCGGAGCCCCACATGTAATAGGTGCCGGGACCGAATACCAGGTTGTTGCCGGAAGCCGCAATCTGATCGAAGCTCGTGTAACTCACCGTAGGCGAGTACGTGATGGGCGGCTGGCCCGACAGGTTGTACACCTGGTTGCCGTCAAGCCGGTTGTAGAAGATTCCGAACCCGCCGCGAATTGCCGTTTTTCCGTCGCCCTTCAGGTCGTATGCGAAGCCGAAGCGCGGCGCCACTGCAATTGGCGAAGTAGTGAACGGCGCGCTCGACACGCCATTCTTGCCGAGCACCTGGAAGCCGTCGTCAGGCTTTCCGGAATTCGGCACGTAGAGCCCGATGTACGAAACCGGCGCCACAGTGCCGGTTCCGGGATCGATGGCAACACGCTTCCCGGCGCTCGTGCCCGGGATGTAAATGCGGGGAGCGGCGCTCGCGCTGTAATTGGCCGGCACAAAGTTGGAGAAGGTGGTGTTGTTGTCCACCTGCGGCGTCTGGTGATAGAACCGCACGCCAAAGTCAAGGGTGAGACGCTTGTTCACCCGGAAGTTGTCTTGAATGTAGAACTCGTAGTTCTGGTATTGCACGTCAAACACCGCGCGCGAAGTCGCCTGGCTGTACGAATCGACGTACCCCAGTAAAGCATTGGCGTATCCGTTGCCCGTGTTGTTGACGCCGTTCAGCGAGTCGTTTTGGAAATTGAAGTTGCCGGCGTAGGCCGGTGTCGAGGGCTGGACTTTGTGATTGTTCTCGAAGTAGAAGCCCGTCTTGACGGTGTGCTTGCCGAAGACCTTGCTAAGGTTATCGGTGACGGTCCAGACCGGATTGAAGTTCTCGTAATTGCCGGCTGTGGTTCCGCTGCGCGTATAGCTCATGGCGTTCGCAGGCTGGCCGCCGAAGGAGAACTGCGGCAGGATGCTGAAGTAACCGTTGGTGGCCGATGCGCCGCTCGGTGCGGTGGTGGGAATCGGAAACAACGAAGGGATGTTGGGCAAGAGCGAGCGCGCTTCGGACTTCTGGGCGTCAGTGGCGTAGTACGACCACGTATTCCAGCTCTTGCCTACTGTGAACTCATTCACCAGTGTCGGCGAGAACGTGTACGTCGCCGTGCCCGAGTAGCCGTGGCCTGGATTTGGGTGATCGATCGGCGCGATGCCGGCCTGGCCGAGCAGGCCGCCGACGTCGCTGGAGAATTGCACACCCTGATAGAGCGCGATCATGTCGTCGTGATCGTTGATGTAGCGGAAGTACGCGCTCATCTTGGAAGTCACGTAGGTATCCACGCGCAACACATCGTTGCGCCGTGGATGGGTCGCGCTGGCGGCCTCAAAATAGTTGACCACGTTGAGCTGAGACCCCGTGCCGGAGAAATTGGGCAGTGGGAAGAAATTCAACATCGCCTGGCCCAGCGGCGTAATCCGGTTGGTAGGGATCTTGTTGCCGGGGAACGGCGCGCCCGTGGTGGGGTCCGTAATGACGATCAACGAGCCGTTATTCTGCAGGCTCTGCGAGAAATCGCCCTGGCGCTCCAGCGCGGTCGGCGTGTATTTGTTCTGTACGCCGCCGTTGACGAACTGGCCGGTATACTCCTGCGACCAGAAGAAGAAGAGCTTGTTCCTCTTAGTATTGAACAGGTGCGGGATAAACACGGGACCGCCGATGCTGTAGGTTTCCACGTTGAAGCGGTAGGGCGAGATCGGCGAAACCGGAGTGCCGTCCGCCTTTCTTCCGTTGCGATTATTCACCCAGGAATTCGCGTTGAACCCCTCGTTGCGGTGGTTCCATGCCGCAGTACCGTGGAAATCCTGAGTCCCGCTCTTGGTGACCAGGCTGATCGTGCCGCCGGAGTTCCGTCCGAATTCGGCCTGATAGTTCGAGGTCAGGATTTTCAGCTCCTGCACGGCATCCATATTGGGCTCGTAGTGCAGAGTGCTATTCGAACCCGTGTCCATATCCGTGATGCCATCGACAGTGAAGTTCAGAGCCGAGGAGTTTCCGTTAATCGTGATGCCGCGAATCGCGTTTGGTGAAGTTACATCACGGTTCCCGGCGTTGGTGCTGCCCTGGCTGTTGTCAATGACGCCGGGGACCAGCTTCATATAACCAAAGACGTCGCGCCCTCTCAGCGTGACATTGCTGAGCTGGCTGCCTTCGATCGCCTGGGCCTTTTCCGAGCTAGCCAGTTGCACCACGGTAGCCTCCGCGGTGACCGAGACGGTGTCGGTGAGGGATCCCAAAGATAGGGTCAACTTGCCGAGATCGCGGGTTTCCGAAGTCACCAGCACGACGCGGTTTTCAGTGAAGGCTTTGAAGCCGGGACTCTTAATCGTTACCGTATACGTTCCCGGACTCAGGTCTAGGAATCGGAACATCCCTACGCTATCCGTAACGGAAGTGCGAACCGCTCCGGTATCGTCATTCACAAGGTTAACTGGAGCGCCTGCGATTACGGCGTTTGCCGGATCGAGGACCGTTCCCTGAAGCGAACCCGAAATCGTCTGGCCACATAGGCAGGCGGCGAAAACAGTCATGGCACAGATCAACTGCGCGTATTTTCGTATTTTCATTAGCATCCCCCAAAGCGTGAGATCTGAATTACCAGCAACTACCCCTCCCGAGCGGCTTCCCAAGGGCCGCATGCGAGTACTACACACCAAGCCACGATTGTCCCGTGGTGGACGAAGGATACTAACGGTAAATCGGAACCTCTTGCAAGGGGGTTACCGTATAAAATTGATTGGAAATTTAACAGGCGTGTTTTCAATATGATCAATGCCAGTAGGAAATAGATTCATACGTCTTCCTACGTCCCCTTTCTGGCGACCTGTTAACGCAGCCGAATCTTGCAGATGGCCCCTTTGGATATCTGCGAGTCTGTCTTGGTGGCGCTGTGAAACAAGATTGAATGCCCTCCGCGATTTGGCGTAGCATATGCTTAACCTCCGAATGACCACCTGCGGGACTTTCGCGCTGTTGCTATGCTGGGCGATCTTCGGCCAGGCTGCCGAAAGCGTCACGGTCCGCGAGGCGCTGGAGGCTTTGCGCCGCGGCGATTTCGCCGTCGCGGAGCAGAAACTGCGCGCTGAGCTGCGGGCACATCCCGGCGACGGCAGCATCCTGAGTTTGCTCGCGGTGGCCCTGGACAGTCAAAACAAGACCAAAGAGGCCGAGCCGTTTCATCGCAAAGCGCTCGCCGTGGCGCCTAACTCCCCCGACGTTCTCAACAACTACGCGAACCACCTGTTGAGCCTGAAGGATGAAGAGGGCGCCCGCAAACTCTATCTGAAAACGGTCGCGGCCGCCCCCACCCACTACAATGCCAACGTGCAGTTGGCCCGAATCGCTATCCACCGCCATAGCGGCGCGGAAGCCCTGGGATATCTGAAGCGGCTGTCGGAAACCGACGCCCAAAGCCTTGCGCCCCTGCGCCTTGCCGCCCTCTATCTCGCGGGCGAACGCAGCCACGCCGATACCCTGGCCAGACAGTTGTCCGCGGCCGGTCGAAGCGACCTGGGATTGAACTTTTCCACCGGAATTCTCCTGGCCGACGCCGGCGAGTTCGACAACGCCGCGATATTCCTGAATCAGGCCCTCGCGCTGGCGCCCGCGGATTTCAACGTGATCAGTAATCTCGCAGTGGTGTCATCCCACGCCGGCGACCATCCGCGCGCTCGCGACCTGCTGGAAACTGCCTTGCGCCAACAGCCTGACAACGTCGAACTGCTCTATCTTCTCGCCCATGAAGAACAGGCCCTCCACCAAAGCGAGGCGGCAGTGGGTCACTTGGCCCGCGCCGCCAAACTCGCGCCCGACCGCCCCGATGTGCAGAAATTGCTGGCCCTTGCGACGTCCGATCTGGGTGCGCTGGAAGACGCCGCCACTGCCTGGGATCGCTATCGAAAGCTCGCGCCTAGTGACGACACTGCGCGTCGCGAGCGTGCCTATATCGCCCTGCAAATGGGCCAGTTCGAGCAAGCCCTGGCCGAGCTGCGATGGTTCGTCAACCGTCACCCAGATGACCCCGTGGGATATTACGAACTCGGCATCGCGGAAAGCAAGGACGATGGCGAACAAGGCCTCGCTCACTTCGACAAGGCCCTCTCTCTCAAACCGGACTTTCTGCCCGCTTTGATGGCGCGCGGCAGCCTGTATTACCAGCTGGGAAAGCCCGAGGCCGCCCTCGCCGACCTGCAAGCCGTCAACACATCGCAGCCCGGTGACGCCGCCAATCTCGACCGCCTGGGGCAGACCTATCTCGCGCTAGATCGCCCCGCCGATGCCGTCAAGGTCCTTCGGAAGGCCGCCGAACTGGCGCCCGGCGATGGGAAAACTCAGCTCCATTTCGCTCGCGCCCTTGCCGACATCGGTGAGACCGCCGAATCCAAAGTCGTGATGGATCGCTTCCGGCAGCTCGGTCCGCCAGTCAACAAAGCAGTTCCCAACGGACTCGTCGATTACTTGAGTCTCACGCCGGAGCAGCGGCACGCCGATTATCGCGCGCGCCTGGAGAAGCTGGTCCACGAGCATCCCAACGACGCAGCCGCCCAGGTGAGCTATCTGAAGCTCCTGCTCGATGATGGCAAGCACGAAGAGGCGGCCCGGACCGCTCGCCGCCTGGTTGACCTGAAGCCCTCCGCCGCGTTGCTGGCCGACGCCGGCCGCGCCCTGATGGAGGCGGCGCAATACGCACCGGCACGGCAACTTCTGGAGCTCGCGGCTGCCGGCCAGGACACCGGCGTCACCGTGGACCTGGCGATCGCGGCCTTCCATTCCGAAGGCGCCGCGGAAGGCCTGCGGCAATTAGACCGCACACCGGCGGCGGAACGGAACGGCGATTCCTACCTGGCGCGCGCCCTCATCCTGGAGGCAGCCGGACGTTCGCAGGATGCGTCCGCTGCATTGGATGCGGCGCTTCAGGGCACGCCCAGGCGCGTCGATCTCTACCGGCAGGCCGTAGATCTCCTGGTGGAAAAAGATCAGGGAGCCTCCGCACTGCGATTGCTGCTCCACGCGGAAGGGATTCTCCCCCAGGAACGTGAGATTCCGCTGCTGCGTGCCGCTGTCCTGGAAATTACTGGTCAATCCGCGGACGCCGAAGAACTGCTCGGCAGGCTGCAGAATCGCTGGCCCGAGTGGTCGGCGGTCTGGGTGGCGCACGGCATCGCCTTGGCGGCGCAGGGACGCTTCGACGAGGGTCGTCGAACCCTGGAAACCGCGGCGGCTCTCGGCGCCCGCGGCCCGGAGATGCGCGCCTGCCTGGCGAATAGCGCGCTGCGCTCCGTCGACGAAGCCCCCAAGCTACTCCGCCACTTGCTTCAGCGCAATCCGCGCGACTGGTAGTTTTTTTCACTTGCCACAATCGGCCTCCGCGCGTGATAAAATTCCATCCCAGGTGAGGGGTTAGTTGATGGGTAGCACCACGATAGTGCGATCTGAGCCTTCCACGTCTGGTCGCGACGAACAGCATAGGCCGCATCCCGAGGCGGTGCGCGCCCAATTGGCTCGCATCCTTGCCAGTCCGCTCTTCAATCACAGCAAGCATTATCCCGGACTCCTGCGCTACGTCGTGATTGAGACCCTGGAGGGACGCGGCGGACATTTGAAAGAACGGGCCCTCGGCGTCGCCGTCTTCGGGCGCGATCCTAACTACGACACCAACGCCGACCCCGTGGTACGCAGCTCCGCCTGTGAAGTCCGCAAACGCATCGCCCAGTATTATCACGATCCGGAGCACGAAGGCGAAATGCGGATCGACCTTTCCGCGGGAACTTATGTGCCGGAGTTCCGAGCGCCGCAGCGTCCCAGCCCGGTGGATGCCGCGCCGCCTGTAGAAGTTGCGCCGCAGGGGCCCTCCCGCAATTGGACGCGCCTGCTAATCGCCGTCGCCGCCCTGACACTGGTGGGCACGGCAACCGAACTCCACAATTCCCAGACCGCAGTGGAGAAATTCTGGAGCCCTGTGTGGGGCTCGTCGGACGCCATCATGATGGGCCTCGGAACCTCTCGCGATGCGGTGGTGAGGGCGGCCGACCCTGCCAAGGGTCCTACGTTTCTGGAAGTGATGAGGAGCGATCACATCGCCTTCTCCGATGCGCTTACGATGGCCCGGCTCACCGGGGTGCTGCGCGAAAACCGGAAACGCGCGCCCGACATCCGGCGGGCCAACGCGTTCACCCTCACCGACCTTCGCAAGGGTCCGTTGATCCTGATCGGCGCGTACAACAACACCTGGACGATGCGGCTCGAAGGTCCCCTGCGTTATACCTTCAAATGGCACGCGCAAGAGCAGGTCGGCTTCATTCAAGATCGGAACAATCCGTCGAAGGCCGATTGGAGGTACGATCCCAATGCCCTTTATTCCACCATCGCGCAGGATTACGCGATCGTCTCGCGCTACACCGATTCGCTGACCGAGAAGATGGTGGTCGTGGTAGCCGGCATGGGCCGCGACGGCACCATCGCGGCCGGAGAGTTCGTTACCGACCCCCGCTATCTGGAGAACCTGGATAGCCGCGCGCCAAAAGGCTGGGAGCACAAGAATCTGCAGGTGGTCTTAGCCACCGATGTGGTGAATGGGACTACCGGTCCGCCGCGCATTCTGGCCACCTACTTCTGGTAACGGAACTGCTCGGTGCGCACCACGCCCGCACCTTCCTTGACGATCACCAACCGGTCCGCCTCCACGCCCGCCACCTTTTCCATCGCGCCGTTCGGCCAGCGGATCTCCAGGTCCGCGCTGGTGGCTGAGCCCAGACCGAAGTGCAGCCGCCGGTCGTTGACCGAGAGGTAAGAGGATTGCGCCAACACCGCTTGCGCCTGCCTGCGCCCGCCATACACCGCGATCACGCGCGCGCCGATCGCCGACCGGTTCGACACAGTGCCCTGCAAAAGAACCTTGAGCCAATGGTTCGCGCCGCGCATATCGTTACGCAGCAGCGAGGGCGGCTCGTTCATGTTCATGATCAGAATGTCGATATCGCCATCGTTGTCGAAGTCGCCAAACGCCACGCCGCGGCTGGAGTGCGGTTCCGTCACGCCGGGCCCCGCCTCGTCCAGTAGTTCTTCGAATTTTCCGCCGCCCAGGTTCCGGTAGACCACGCTGGGCGTCTTGTAGGGCACTTCGCGGAGCGTGCGCTCCACTTCCGGATACACCATACCGGTCGCGAAAAACAGATCCGGCAGGCCATCGTTATCCAGATCCACCATGCCCGCGCCCCAACTCACGAAGCGCGTCTCCACTGCCAGGCCGGCGCGAAGCGTAACATCGCGAAAAGCTCCCTTGCCGTTATTGCGATACAGCACGGGTGCATCGTCGCGGAAATGCGTCTTGAAAATATCCAGATAGCCGTCCGTATCGAAATCGCCGATCCCAAGCCCCATGCCCGCCTGCGCCTGCCCATCCTCGCTCAGCGAGACGCCGCTATCCAGGCCCGTCTCGGTGAACGTGCCATCGCGATTATTGCGCAGCAGCAGGCTCGGGGACATATCGCACGCTACATAGATGTCGGGCCAGCCATCGTCGTCAAAATCGGCCGCCACCGCGGTCAGCGGGTATCCGGGCTCGATGCCCAGGATGCCGGATTTCTCGCTCACGTCCGTGAACGTGCCGTCTCCGTTGTTGTGGTACAGGCGGCAGCGCTCTTGCGGCATCCCGGCGGGACGGCAATAAACCGGAACGCCGCGATACGTGCACGTCGGGTCCTTGCCGCGCGCCGCAAGCGCGTTCCGGTCAAACATCATGTAGTGAGCCACGAACAGGTCCAGCTTGCCATCGCGATCGTAATCGATCCAGGTACAGCCGGAACCAAAGCGCGTTCCGGGGTGCAGCAATCCGGCGTGCTGCGTGACCTCTGTGAAAGTGCCGTCCCCGTTGTTGTGGAACAGAATGTTCTGGCCCCAGCAGGTGATGAAGAGATCGTCGAAGCCGTCGTTATCGTAATCGCCTACCGTGATGCCACTGGCCCATACGCTGCGCCCCAGCCCGGCTTTCGCGGTGACGTCGGCGAACGTGCCGTCGCGGTTATTGTGATATAGCCGCAGAGTCGCGCCCGCCGGCGTGTTCTGCCAGCGGCGGCCGGTCAGCAGCACGATGTCCTGCCAACCGTCGTTATCGTAATCCACGAAAGCGACGCCGCAGCCCATCGAATCCAGAATGTAATCGTTGGTTGCGGTATCCCCGTAGATCACCGGCTCGCGCAAACCCGCCGCTTGCGCGACGTTGACGAAGTGCCCGTGAAACGGCAGGCCCGAGGGTTTCCCGCGCGGCGCCGCCCGGACGCTGCGCGAACCCATGCCGATGTTCTGTCCGCGGCCCGCCCGCAGTGCCAGCGCTCCCAGCGCCAACAACTCTCGCCGGGAAGTCGTTTGACCGGACGTCCCGGTTGATTCGGGTAAGCCGCTGCGCCAGAGGCGCAACGCCGCCCTGCCAAGGGCTCTGCGGGTCATGAATGATACGATAGCAGTGTTTTTCCCAGGGCACCCCCATGTCGCGCGCGCTCATCGGACCGTTCGTCGTTGCTTTCCTGGCGCTCAGCCAGGAGACGCCGCCCGCTGCCATTCCGCTGCGCCTCATTGTGGTGAACTCGTCCGATGAAGCCGGTAGGATCTTGCAACAACTCCAGGGCGGCGCCGATTTCGCCGTTATCGCGCGCGAGAAATCGCTCGATGCCACGTCGGTGGATGGCGGCCTGCTCGGCGACGTCGACCCATCCACACTCCGCGGCGAGTTGCGGACCGCGATCCAAGGTTTGGGCCCTGGACAACTTTCCGCGGTCTTCCGCTTGCCAACCGGATTCGCAATCCTCAAGGTCCTGCCGCAAACTGAACTCGGCGAAATCGAAAGCGCGCAGCGCGCCCGCCGGTTTGCCGTCAGCGCGGAAGGCGCCATCCGTTTCGATTTCGATATCTCGGGCCTCAACGAAGCCGAGTCCGCGCTGGCCAGCTATCCCAAGCCGCCCGGCTGGAATCTCGACCTGCGCCAGGCCTGTTCCCTGCGCCGGCAATCCCTGGCGAGCGTCACCGAACGGGCCGACAAACTGCTCGCTGCTGCCGACCCCAACCGCACACCTGCCGACACCATGTCGCTGCGTGTCGCGCGCGGCCAGATCTTCGCCTATTCCGGTGAAATGGAGCAGGCCATCTCCCACTGGGAAGCCGCCTATCAGATGGCCGCCAAAGACCTGCCGCGTGCCCTGCCCTACCTCGATGAATTGCTCGGCATCGGTTACCTGCACAAATCAGAAATGGCCAACGGTGTCGACCGCCGCCCCGGCGAGCGATGTCTCTTCCCTATGCCTCCCGCGGCGAAGTACGCCAAGCCCACCGACTCCGAAAAGGCGATCCAGCACTTCCTCGCCTTCCTCAAGCAGCGGCCCGACGATATCGAGGTCAAATGGCTGCTCAATCTCGCTTACATGACTCTGGGAACCTATCCGGCCGCCGTCCCCAATCAGTACCTGATTCCGCCCGCCCTCTTCGCCTCCGCCGAAAACATCGGCCGCTTCCACGACGTCGCCCCGCAGAGCGGCATCAATCTCTTCTCGATGGCGGGCGGCATCATCGTGGACGATCTCGATAACGATGGCCTGCTGGACGTCGTCACTTCCAGCTTCGACATGTGCGCGCCCATGCACTTCTTCCACAACAACGGGGATGGCACCTTCACCGACCGCGCGGCGCAATCCGGCCTGGCCGAACAGTTGGGCGGCCTCAATATCATTCAGGCCGATTACAACAACGATGGCTGCGTGGACATCCTCGTGCTCCGCGGCGGCTGGGAGATTCCGCAGCGCAAGTCGCTGCTGCGCAACAACTGCGACGGAACCTTCACCGACGTCACCAAAGCCGCCGGATTGTCCGAGCCCACCGGCACGCAGACCGCCGTCTGGGCGGACATCAACAACGACGGCCTCCTCGATCTCTATGTCGGCAATGAGAACGGCCCCAACCAGCTCTTCCTCAACAACGGCAACGGCACATTCAAGGACATCTCGCACGCGTCCGGCACCGATATCGTCGCCTTCACCAAAGCCGTGGTAGCCGCCGATTACGACCACGATGGCTACGTGGATCTCTACGTCTCCAACTACCGCGGCGACAACACCCTCTTCCACAACAATCACGACGGCACCTTCACCGATGTCGCCAGGCAGGCCGGAGTCCTCGGCGTCGGCCACGGCTTCCCTGCCTGGTTCTTCGATTACGATAACGATGGCTGGCCCGATCTCCTCGTGACCAGCTATTACATGTCCGTGGAAGAGACCGCCCGCACTTACCTCGGGCTGCCCCACAATGCCGGCACCATGAAGCTCTACCGCAACCTCGGTAACGGCGCCTTCCAGGACGTGACCGCGCAGGTCGGGCTCGACAAAGTCTTCATGCCGATGGGCTCAAACTTCGGCGACGTGGATAACGATGGCTACCTGGACATCTATCTCGGCACCGGCGATCCCTCCTACTCCTCGTTGCTTCCCAACGTCCTGCTCCACAATCAGCAGGGCAAAAAGTTCGTCGACATCACCGCCTCTTCCGGCACCGGCGAACTGCATAAGGGCCACGGCGTCGCCTTCGCCGACATCGATAACGATGGCGACGAGGATATTCTCACCGTCATCGGCGGAGCCACGCCGGGCGACAGCCACGCCTTCCGGCTCTTCGAAAATCCGGGCCACGGCAACGATTGGATCAGCGTCCGATTGTCGGGAGTCAAGGCCAACCGCTCAGCCATCGGGGCAAGAATCAAGGTGACCGTGAAGAATGGCGGCGGCGAACCGCGCTCCATCTACCGGACGGTGGGCAGTGGCGGATCGTTCGGCGCCTCGCCCCTGGAGCAGCACATCGGCCTCGGAAAATCCGCCGGGATCCTGAGCTTGGAAATCATTTGGCCCGGCAGCGCGGCGGCGCCGCAGCATTTTGCGAATCTGGCCGTGAATCAGGCAATCGAAATCAAAGAGGGCGCATCCGCCTACAAGAAACTCGTCCGGCATCCTGTGCATCTCGGAGGGCCGGATGCTAAATAGAGCAGCACTCCTATCAGTTGCCGTGTCTTCCCTCGTCATCGCGGCCGATCGCCATCCAGCCACTTGCGTCGTTTTGAAGGTCGACGCTCCCCATCGCAGCTTCATCGCCTCTTGCGCCGCGATGCCCGGCTACATGGAAGCCATGTCGATGCCGTACTCCGTTCGCAATGCCGCCGAACTAGCCAGCCTGCAACCCGGCGCCTACGTCGACTTCACTCTCATCGTCGAGAAGAACGATTCCTACGTGGAGCGCATCCGTCCCCACCGCTTCGAAAGCCTGGAACAAGAGCCGCTGCTCGCAAGGCGTCTCCAACTTCTGGATCCTCCGGCGGTTGCGCTCAAGCCCGGCCAGGCCGTGCCGGACTTCGCGCTCACCGACCAGACCGGCCGGCGCGTCACTCTTTCGCAATTCGCCGGTAAGGTGGTAGCCATCTCGTTCATCTACACGAGCTGCCCGCTGCCCAACTATTGTTTTCGTCTCTCCAACAATTTCGGAGCACTGAGCAAACGCCTCGCCGGCAGCCTGGGCCGCGACCTGGTTCTGCTCAGCATCACGATCGATCCGGTGCACGATCGGCCAGAGATCCTCGCCAAATATGCCGCCACCTGGAACGCCGATCCAAAGTCCTGGCACTTCCTGACCGGGTCGTTGTCCGAGGTGAAGGCCGTCTGCGAAAAATTTGGCCTCCACGTCTGGCAGGATGAGGGATTGTTCACGCATGCCCTGCGCACCCTGGTCATCGACCGGCAGGGCCGGCTGGCCGCGGACTTCGAAGGCAATGAGTTTAGCGCCCAACAACTCGGCGATTTCGTCTCCGCGACCATGGCGAAGTGAGTGGGACAGGCCTCCCGGCCTGTCCACTAATCAAAAGATCCCTGAGCCCTCTCACGTTTGACTCCGCTTCGCGGCTTCACGAAGCTCCTTGTTTTCCTTCTCCAGTTCCTGCATCCGGCGCTCGAAAGGCGCGATCGCTTCCTGAATCTCCTCTTCCGTGAATCGCGGCGTAATGTACTTCGGACAGTTCCAATCGAAGCCTTCCACTTTGATCACATACGCTCGCTCAATCCCCGCCTTGTACTCCGGATCGCGAAGGCGTTCGATCCACGGTCCCGCCCGCTCGCCTTCGAAGATTTCAGCGCGCCCCAGGATCTTCAGGCGCGCCTGATGCGGGTAATCGACCATGATGAGGGCAACCCGATTATCGGTCGCAAGGTTCCCGGTGCTGATATATTGCCTGTTTCCCCGGAAATCGGCGAAGGCAAGCGTCTGATCGTCAATCACCTTGAGAAACCCTTTCGGCCCCCCTCGATGCTGTACGTACGGCCATCCGGTCGCACCTACTGTCGCCATATAAAAACTGTCCCGATCCTCAATAAACGCGGATTCGTCGGGACCCAGCCGGTCCGTTGAGGGACTACCCTCCTCCGTTCGCGCATATTGGCGGCGGCTTCCATATTTCTCCTGTAGCGCCTTGACCACAGGGGTAAAGACCAGGGATCCGAAATTGTGTGCCATCGATAATCCGTGCGCTCCTAACGCTTCAGATTATGCTTCATCAGGAACTCTTCGATGCGGGATGCGATCTCTTCTCCGTGCGTTTCCAACGCAAAATGGCCGGTGTCCAGCATATGGCTTTCTACATTCTTCAGATCGCGCCGGTAAGGCGCGGCGCCTTCGGCCGGGAAGATGACGTCGTTCTTGCCCCACACGATCAGCGTTGGCGGTTGATACTTCCGGAAGAAGGCCTGGAACGCCGGGTACAGCGGCACATTGGTTCCATAGGAGTGCATCAAGTCCATCTGGACATCGCGATTTCCGGGGCGATCGAGGCCCACTTGATCCACCAGCCACGTCGTCGGGTCCACCATCGAAGGGTCCGCCACGCCGTTTGTGTACTGCCATCGAGTCGACTTCGGGTCGACAAGGAAGTACAGCGCCCTTCGGTTTTCGGGCGTCGGATCGGCCCAATATTTCTTGATCGGGTCCCAGAACTCGCGCAGCCCCTCCTCGTACGCATTGCCGTTCTGCACGATCAGCCCCTGTACCCGCTCCGGATGAAGCAGCGCCAGGCGGTAGCCGATCGGCGCGCCGTAGTCCATAACGTAGAGTGAGTACCTGGTCAATCCGAGCGACTCGACGAAACTGTTCATCACCTTCGCGAGGTTCTCGAAGCTGTATTCGAAAACTTTGTGATCCGGCATGCTGCTCTGTCCGAAGCCCGGGTAATCCGGCGCCACCAGGCGGAAGGAGCCCGCCAGCCGGGGAATCAGGTTACGGAACATGTTGGAGGAGGTCGGGAAACCGTGCAAAAGCAGGATCACGGGTGCCGACTGCGGACCGGCTTCGCGATAGAAGATATCCAGATCGTTCACGCGGGCGGTCTTGTAGTGAACCGCGTAATGGGTGCGGGCTGGGGTTTCGACTGCATTCATGGTTTTGCTCTCTCGTGGGGGATGCCCGGTAGACGGTGTAGATGCTGGAATTCTTTCTCACGTCCCCATTAGAGGTCATCAACCATACATTCCTGCGCTGCGCCTCTGAATCACGCCACTCTTCCGAACCATCGCTTATAACCAGCATGTTTGGCAGGCTTGTGTCAGTCAACGTAGGGCTTCCCCGGGACATCACCTGGCGGGGAGAGACGGTCCACACCGGCATCTGGAAACAGCCAGTGACGGGCAGGCTGATGGTCCATCGGCTGAATATTGCCGGCGATGGGCAGGGTGATCTTGCCGGGCACGGAGGGGAGCACCGTGCCGTGCTCGTCTACCAGACCGCCTCCTATCGGTACTGGGAGACTCAACTCGGCCGCAATAAACTTACGCTCGGGCAGTTCGGTGAAAACTTCACGGTCGAAGGACTGGCCGACGATGAGGTCTGCATCGGCGATCGCTACCGGATCGGCAGCGCGCTTTTCGAAGTCACGCAGCCGCGCGTAACCTGCTACCGCGTGGGCATCCGAATGGAAGAGCCGCAAATGGCCGCCTTGCTCGTATCGCATCACCGCCCGGGCTTCTACCTCCGCGTGCTCGAGGAAGGAGAGGTCGGTGCGGGTGATGAAATCATCAAGGTCGCCGACGGACCCGAGCACGTTACCGTGGCCGCGATTGACGCCCTGCTCTATTTGCCGGGTCACCCGCGCGAGCAATTGGAAAGCGCGTTACGCATCCCCGCCCTCAGTCCGGGCTGGAAGGGTTCCTTGCAGGCGCTACTCGCTCACGGAACCTCGGAGTCAGGCAACCCCGGCCTCACAGGCTCGACCGGCGCACCGCCCGCATGGTCAGGCTTTCGTTCCTTACGCGTCGCCAAGGTGGAACGGGAGAGCGCCTCCGTGCGTTCCCTGTTTTTCGAAGCAATCGATGGTCCGCCCCTGCCCGCCGCGCTTCCCGGTCAGTTTCTGGTCTTCAGGCTCCACACCAAGCCCGGCCTTCCGCCCATCCTCCGGAACTACTCCATCTCGAGTGCGCCAGGCTCCAACGCATATCGCGTCAGCGTGAAACACGAAGTCAATGGCGCCGGCAGTTCCTTCCTGCACTGCCAGGTCAATGCGGGCGACGTTCTGGAAGTGAGCGCGCCCCGGGGAGATTTCACGCTGCAGCCCGGCGATGGACCGGTCGTCCTGTTGAGTGCCGGGATCGGCGCGACCCCCGTGCTTGCGATGCTTCACGCCCTCGTCGCCAATGCGTCCTCTCGCGAGGTCTGGTGGTTCTACGGCGCGCGGAACCACAACGAACATCCCTTCGCGAAGGAATCGCGCGGACTGCTGCAATCGCTCGCGCACGGCCAAAGCCATATCGTCTACAGCAGGCCGCAGCCGGATGATCAACTCGGCCTGGATTATGACTCACCGGGCCACCTGGACTTATCCCTCCTCGACCAGCAGGGTCTTGCTCAAAACGCCGACTTCTACCTCTGTGGGCCGCCATCGTTCCTCAGCAGCTTTACCGCGGGACTCGCTCAACGAAGCGCCGCTTCGACCCGCATTCACACGGAGATCTTCGGTCCGGAGGAGTCGATCACGCCTGGGATCGCACCCGCGTCCCGGCCGGCCGCGCACCTCCCTTCGGGAACGCCGGGCGCCGGTCCGCAGGTTTCCTTCACGCGAAGCGGCCTTACTGTCCCATGGAACCCGTCGTTCCATAGCCTGCTCGAATTCGCTGAGGCCTGCGATGTTCCGGTTAGGTGGTCTTGTCGTACCGGTGTCTGCCACACTTGCGAATGCGCCCTGATCGGGGGCACCGTCGATTATCAGACCGTCCCGCTCGAACCCCCAGCCGAGGGCAACCTGCTGATCTGTTGCTCTCAACCGCACGGTGAAGTGGAGATCGATCTCTAGGGTCTTTGAACGCGTGGCAAGCTCCCCTTCACGCCCGCGCCTCAGTTCCGAGCCGCGCGCGTCAGTAAGCGGTTGGTAATTCGCTTTGAATCGCGCGTACCGTGTGCTTAGTCGGTCGTCTTAGGATTGGACCAGAACCACCTGATGCCCCATGTGCCGTAGTTGGCCGGCCAGACGCTTCTCCTTAGTTGGCCACCAACAGCCTTTGCCCCCAATCACAATCAGTGAATGTGGCAGAAGCACGTTCCGCAGCATCTCCAGCCGGTCCCGGCAAAAATAAATGTGAACGCTGGTATCTACCGGCCCTTCGTCGGCTAACACCCGGAACGCCCTCTCCTTGAACTCGCGCTCCACCGGTGGGCTCACGAGGGGGAGCGGATAAGGCACTATCTGCGGCACGATCAGGGTGATGCGCGCGTGCAGGCTGTTGGCCAGTGCGCCGGCTTTTCGTAACGCCGACAGGGTGAACTCGACCGAGTTATAAATGACAGCAATGTTCAGGCTAACGGGTTCGTCGAGCGCTCCAGTTGCCGGCGCAAAGCTGCCTCTCTCAATGGTATTTAGCCTTCTCATTTCCAAGTTTCCCAATCTCAATAGTACTGGTCAACACCTAAATATTTCGTAGATAACCCGTGAGGAAAGCATAAAGATCACCCCGCACTCGGCACACGACCAACACCCTTACATCCTCACCGTCGCTTATTCGTCCTCTGGAGTAGGCGATTCGGGCTCCGAAGGATTTCTAAAACGGTAGCCCATCCACGGCTCGGTGAGAATATACTCCGGCCGCGCGGGGTCGTCTTCGATCTTCTTGCGCAGCATCTTGACGTACGACCGCAGATATTCAAGTTCGCTTCCGAATTCGGGGCCCCACACGGCGTGCAGCAGTCTCTCGTGCGTGAGCGGCTCGCCCTGGTGTTGGAAGAGGTACGCCAGCATGTCGAACTCCTTAGGCGAGAGATGAATCTCGATTCCGTTCTTCAGCAGCAGGCGGCGGACCGGGTCCAATTCTAATGCGCCGGCGCGAAGAACGGCGTCCGCGGCGATCTGCTGCGCGTGCAACCGGCGCAGTACGGCGTGTAACCGCGCGATCATTTCGCGAAGTAAGTATGGCTTGGTAATGAAGTCGTCCGCCCCCGCCTCCAGCGCCCGAACTTTGTCATCTTCCGAATCGCGAACTGTAACCATCACGATTCCGGTGCTCATCGACGCCGCTCGTATCTTGCGGCAGATCTCGATGCCGTTCCTGCCCGGCATGTTGATATCCAGCAGGACCACGTCGACCGGCGTGGTAGGCAGCATGGACAAAGCTTCCTCTCCGTTGCGCGCCTCGGAGACATCAAACCCGCTGGCCGTAAGCGACGTACGCAACGCTTTTCTCAACGCCGGCTCGTCATCTACCACCAACAGCTTAATTCTCGCGGTTGGCATCTGGTACCTCGGCGCTCGACAACGGCACGCTCAATCGAAAGCCAATATCATCAGTCCCCTCATCCAGCAGCACAACGTCGCCTCCATGCGCGCGCGCGATCTTCCGGGCAACATAGAGGCCAAGTCCCGTTCCCGGTGCGCCCAACCGCGCATCCGAGCCTCTGTAGAAACGCTCGAAGATCCGTTCGCGATCGCCCCTCTCGATCGGCGGACCGGTATTCCACACCGTGATTGTCCCCATGCCCTCAGACGTTCCCAGCTCGATTCGGACATTTGTGTCGGGCGACGAATACCTGCACGCGTTTTCGACCAGTTGGCTGAATGCCAGCCCGATCAGTTCCGGGTCGATGCGCACATCAACTACGTCGTGTCCGTCCCGAAACACGATTCTCCGGTCGGGCCAGAGTTTGGAATGTCGCCGCTCGCATTTTCGGATCAGTTCGGCCAGTTCCGTAGACTGCAAACGCGGCTTCAGATCCTCACGGTCCACCCGCGCAAGGCGCAGCAGGCGCGTCGTCAGGTCGCCAAGCCGCGAGGCTTCGGTCTCGATCATCTCCGCCAGTTCCGTCAGTTCCGGTGCCGCCGATCCGCCGATCCGGAGCCCGCCGGCGGCCGTCAGAATCGTCGCCAAGGGCGTCTTGAATTCATGGGCCAGCGCGTCCAGCAGGGCCGACCGCATCGTTTCCGTTTCCGCCTGGACTGCGGCGGTAGTGGCCGCTCGAAACACTCGCGCCCTCTCCAGGGCCGCGACCGCCAGCGTCGCCAGCGGAGGCGCGGTCACTGACGCATTCCGCAAACCCTCAAAACCAATGGCGCCACAGACTTTATCTCGCGCCCGCAAAGTCTCGACTACAATCCCGAGTTCGGGATACGCCGCATTTTCGCCCGCGATGAAACATTCCCTCGTCTTCGTCTCCAGTTCGCTACCGCCGCGTCCGGCCATGTACGCTTCCAGCGTGGCCGCATCGAACAGACACACCGCCGCGACACCGAATGCGGATAGGAACGGCTCCAATAATGCTGCAGCATCTACCATCGGCGGCGTCAGCGCGAGCAACTCCTGACTCACCCTATAAACGTTTTCCATATTTGCTCGTTGGAGTTTGGATTCGTAAGCCTCGGCGCGGCTCCGGGATTGGAGTCGCGTGATGATGAGTGTAACGATCAGGAGGCAAACCAGCGTGAGGCAAACCAGCGTGAGGCCCTCGAGCGGTCCGGAAACCGTAAGACTCAACACCGGATCGGTGAAAAAGTAATCCAGCGCCGCGGTCGCCATGACGCTCACTATGGCCGCTTCCGGAAACGTGCAATCCAGGGACTGCAGTACCACCGCAATCAGATAGATCAGGGCGACGGACGCAGTGTTGAGCCTCGTCCAGTGGCAGACCACGGTGACCGCAGCCACCACAAGGGCGCCCCGAGCGACTCTCAGGGCTGACTGCCGGGATGCGTAGTTTCGTGCCATTCAGTGGGAAGGCAGCACCAGCAATATTGTAACGCCCGCGGCGGATCTTCCTACTGTCCCGCAGGAGCGCGCAAAAGGCACACGCGATTGTACGTTTATTGCGCTTGATACTCGATGCGGGCGTGGACATTGGCTTTGACGGGCCGCGCTGGATCTGCAGCTGGATCTCCAACTGGATCTCCACTAACCCGGCGCCCTTTCCTCCGCAGTGTTCATTAGCTCACCCCGCGAGTAGCGGCTGACGTTACCCATGCTCGACCTTACCCATGCTCGACCTGATTGCCAAGACTCCGCCGCACGACACCCTGTTATTGTGCCTCGGAAGAAATGAAAAAGGCATGAAAACGCCGCCGCACTAACCAATTGCCGGTTCGCGGTACCCTTTCATGACTTTTTCATAAGTCGTGACTAAGCTGGTTCTCTGTGGGACATCAGGAGGGCATTCGTCCAGATATTTCCGGGCATGAGGCAACCATACTAAAGGAGCGGCTTCCGCGACTGCGCCTCGCCATTCGTAACTGTCGCGTTAGTTTTCCTTCGCAGGTCCCTGTTTTCTCACGGCAGAATCGGTCCGAAGCGCAGTGGCGCATTGCGGCCCTTTACCTTGTGCATGGGTGGTCTTTCGAACAACTCGCCCAGCGCTATGGTCTGTCGACCGGACGTGTCCGGCAAGCCGTTCGAACGTGGGTCCAGAGAGCAGCGGCTTTGGGCTACCTCCAGCGCATTCCCCGAGATACCGCGGTCCTTGCTGCTCCGCATGCTGTCGGCCGAGGGTTGCCGGCCGGGCAGCGGTGACAGCCATTATTAATGACTTCAATAAGAATCCTTAACCACATATACGCATCACCACATACGCTATGAAACGACACCAAGTGAGTCTGTCTCTTACATCAGCTGGCATTGCATTCCAAATCGCTTCACAGTTGTGGGGCATCCCAGCCTGCGCTCAGCCCAAGCGGGCCGCCATCCACGGCCTCGCGCTACTCGGCGGAGCGCCCGTGCCGGAAGTGCACATTCGGGTTCGGGGTTTGAAGGATGATATGCGCCGCGTGGTGCTCAGTGGTGTTGACGGATCGTTCAACCTGAATGAGCTCGAACCCGGCCGCTACGAAGTGAGCGCGACGAAGGATGGCGTCGGCAACGCGGAAGCCAAAACGATTGAGTTGGCGGAACAACAGAATCTTAGAGTTGACGTAGCCCTCAGTGCGACAACGTCTGCCGCCGCCGCGGCTCCCAAACCGAAGCTCTCGCTCGAAGACGAAATCGAGGCCTTGAAACGCCGCATCGAACAACTCGAAGCCGAACGAAGCTCAAGCAAGGCGAGTCCCCAGCCGGCTCCCGCCGTTGTTGCCGAAGCCCGGCCGCCCGCCCCGGTTCCAGAACAGCCGGCGCAAGCTGCCCCGAAGTCGGCCGCGCTGCCACCCGCGCCCCGGTTTCCCGAAGCTTTACAGTCTCCATTTCCCACTCCCACACCGGACAACTTTACTCCGTTCGCGTTTGGCGACTTCACTTGGCTGAACGGCACGCCGCGCAACAAAGACACCGTGTTGGACACCAGGTTCTTCACGCCCGAAGTTCGCTTTGACACCCACTTTATTACGTCATTCAACCAGCCCAAAGACCACTCGCTGGGCGGATCCACCGAGATGTTCCGGTCCGGCGAATTCCAGATCGAGCAGGCCAGCGTCGGCGGAGACTTCCATTGGAACAACGTCCGCGGCAGAATCCTCACGATGTTTGGAATGTTCGCGACCACCACGCCGCGCAACGATGCCAGCCCCGCCGTCGGCCAATGGAAAACTAACGATGCTTACAGATACGTTTCGGAGGCCTGGGGTGGATACCACTTCAACGTGAACCACGGGCTGAATGTCGATGCGGGGATCTTCGTGTCTTACATCGGATTGTTCAGCTACTATAACTTCGATAACTGGACTTACCAGCCGTCATTCGTATCTTCCAATACTCCTTGGTTTTTCAATGGCCTTCGAATCCAATGGTTTCCCACGAACAAGCTCAAGATTGAGCCCTGGATCATCAACGGCTGGCAGTCGTATAACCGGATGAACGGCCATCACGGCTTCGGCGGACAGATTCTGTATCGTCCGAAGGAATGGCTCTCGCTGGTCTTCAACAATTATGGTAACGGCACGGACACTCTGGGCGTCCCCAACCGTGTTCGCCTTCACACCGACGATAGTATCGAGGTCCGATACTTGAACAGACCGGAGCGCACCGGCATCTCCAAGATGGCATTCTCCATCACAGGTGATGCGGGATGCGAGTACGGCCAGGGCGGCGGCACCAGTTGCACTGGTAGTGGTGGCGCGCCCAAACAGTCTTTCCTGGGTTTTATGGCATACAACCGTACGTGGTTCCACAAGAACCTGGTCGCTCTCACGCTCGGCGGAGGCAAGATGAACAACCCGGGCCGGTATCTCACGCTGCTTCCTCCCATCAACGGAGCGGACGCCGCCTCCGGTTCGCCCTACTTTACGCAAAACCCGGGCGACAAGGCTCACATGTGGGATGCCACGGTCAATCTCCAATACATGCCGAAGCAGTACATTACCTGGTGGTTCGAGACCGGATACCGTCATTCCGATGTCCCGTACTGGTCCGGTCGCGGCGGCATAACCCCTCCAGGCGGCAACAACGGCGCTCCCGCGCAATTCGCCTGTATGACCGGCGCGCCGTCAGGCACAAGCGATCTCTCGGCCGCACTCGCCGCCTGCGGCGGCCCCGGTAGTGTCTGGTTCCCCGATCTCCGCCACAGCCAGGCGGCCATCTCCGCCGGAGTCATGGTGAAATTCTAGTTCTCGCCGGAAGGTGTTGACGCTCTAGTCCAGCGGCAGCGCCTTCCCCTTCGCCGTCGGCAGCCCCACGCCCAGCAGTTTGGCAATCGAAGGAGCCACATCGATGTTGAGGATCGTCCCCATATTGCCGCCCTTCCGCACCCCATACCCGCTGGCGATAAACAGCGCGTCCATGTCGGGGTCGCTCGCCGGGTATCCGTGGCTGCCCTTCTGCTGCGGCAGCGCCGCCGTCACCGGTCCGCCCGTCGCGCCGCTGAACGCATATCCCGTCTTGGCCGTCAGCAGCAGCTGCCCCATCTGCGCGTCCTTCGCCGGAACCGGCAGGCCCATCCCGCCATACCCATCCTGCGCGATCACGCGGTCGATGCCTTCGACTCCTTGGAGCGCCTTCACCGCCTTCGGCAGCAGCTCCGCCGCCTGCGACTTCTCGATGTACACGAGCGCCGAACCACCTTCCGCCAGCACGTAAACCTTGCCCGCAAGCCCGGCCTCACCCAGCGCCACGCCCGGCCGGATCTCCTTCGTGTAAGCCTTGAATCCATGGTCGGCCACGATGAAGAACGTCGTCCGGTCCTGCATTCCGCTCTCCCGCACCGCGTCCACGATCTGCGCCACGCAGCTATCCAGAAACGCTATTGCCGAATTGCCTGCCGGCGTCTTCGGACCGTACGTATGCTGGATCGAATCCAGCGACAGAAAATGCACCAGCAGCAAATTCGGCTTGTGCTCGCGCACCAGGTAAGCGGCTGCCTTGGCCCAGATCTGGTCGCGGAACAGGATGTTGGACTTCGTGAAATTCTCCACATCCGCCGCCGCGATCGCGCCCTTCTGAATCATCTCCCGCACCAGCGGATCTCCCGGCGCGGCCCACTCCGCGAACGGCCATGTGATCGAAGGCGTGTTGTTGATCGCCACCCAATCCACCTCCGCCGTCGTCAGCCCCGCCGCGTGCGCCGCGTCATACACCGTCGGCGCGTGGACCATCTTTTCCTTGTCCACCATCGGGTCCACCTTGACGGGCGGCCATGCACCCGTCGCCACAATCGATCCATTCACCAGCAGCCCGTGCTCGTCCGCCCGAACCCCAGTCACCAGCGCCGTATGGTTCGGCCACGTTACCGTCGGATTGATCGTCTTCATCCGTCCCGCCGCGCCCTCGCGCATCAGGCGCCGCAGCGTCGGAACCGGCAGCTTCGCGTCGTCCAACGCATACGCCGGAAATCCATCCAGGCTGATCATCACCACCATGCGTTGTTGCGCCGGAGTCTGTGTGCCAAGCGCACACACGATTGCGAAAAAGGAAAGGAGTTTCATACGCGTAGGGAACGCGTAGGTTACCATTTTTCTTGGCCTGGAATACTTGGTTCCGCAAGCGACGCATGCGCCGCTTCGTCCGCGAGCTCGGCATCACCGCCGCCACGCGCGTGCTCGACGTCGGCGGCACCCCCGAAACCTGGGAAATGCTCTCCCCCGCCCCCCGCGTCACTCTTCTCAATACTCCGCGTACCAAAGCCGAGCTCTCGCACGCCCAATGGTGGGTCGCGGGCGACGGTCGCGCCCTCCCCTTCCGCGATAGCGCGTTCGACGTCGTCTTCAGCAACTCCGTCATCGAACACGTCGGCGATTCCGAAAGTCAGCTCCGCTTCGCCCGCGAGATCGCCCGCGTCGGCCGCGCCTATTGGGTCCAGACCCCGAACCGCTGGTTCCCCGTCGAACAACACCTGCTCACGCCGCTGGTCCACTGGCTCCCCAAGACCTGGCAGCATTGGATCGTCCCCCGCTTCACGGTGTGGAACGCCCTCGTGCGCCCCACCCCCGACCGCCGCGCCTTCTACCTGCACCACTACCTCACCGAGGTCCGCCTCCTCACCGCCTCCGAGTTCGCCGCCCTCTTCCCCGCCGCCCGCATCATCCGCGAACGCGTGCTCGGCTGGACCAAATCCCTAATCGCCACCCGCCGCCACCAGCAGGACACATCGCCGTAGTCTGGAACCCCGCGAACCGCGACCGTCAGGGAGCGATCTACAGCAACCGAAAACTAACCTCAATCAACGCGTTCGCCGGCACCGCCTTCCCATTCCGCGTCGCCGGACGGAACCGCCACTTGCGCACCGCCTCCACCGCGCGCTCATCCAGCCCCAACCCCAGCCCATGCGCAATCGAGAGATTCTGCACCTGCCCGCGCACATCGATCTCCGCGCGAATCATCACCGACCCCTGCACCTGTGCCTTCCGCGCTTCATCGCTGTACTCAGGCTCCGCCTTGAACAGCAGCACCGGCTCCGTCGCCGCCCCTTGAAATCCCGACCGGATCGGTGCGACCCCGCGCTTCTCCCCAGGTCCCGCCCCCGGCCCGCTGCCCGCGCCGACGCCTCCGCGATCGCCGTTCCCGATTCCGCCGTTCTTCCCCGGCCCGTTCGAAAGCGGCCCCTCCACGCCATGCGGATCGCCCAATTGCGCCAGGTTCAACTGCGGCACCACGATCTCCGCGTTCGCCACAATCGTAGGCTCCATCGATATCACCGGGTTTGCATTCAACGGCTCCACCATCGGCGCCACAAACTGCTTCGTCGCGCGCCGCGGCAGGTTGCCCGCGCTCGCCGGAGTCTCGGAACGGTCGCCCCCGCCCCCGCCGGCATGCTCCCTTTGTGGCGGCGCGACATCGTATTTCAACAGGTCGCGCGGTGTCAGCAGCGTAATGTGATCGCGCACCGCCGTCACCGGCGGCTGCACGCCGGTCACCAACAGAATCACCGCGATGGCGGTACCGTGTATCACGCCGGAAACCAGCGTGGATCGCGCTCGGGTAACATGCATGCCCGGCCCGTATGCACTTCGCCCGCCACACCGCTAAACACTGACCCTCAAAGATACCCGAACACCTAAGGGGTGAAATGCGTATTACACTGTGCGACCCTGATTCATATGCGAGCCGCCGTCCGACTTACTATCTTGCTCTTACTCCTGTCCCTCGCCGGCTCCATCTTTGTCGCCGAAGGCTCGCTGCATATCTGGCATAAGGAACCCCCCTCCCCAAGCGCCGCGGACTCCATCGCCACTCACGATGACGCCTCCTGGTCCGACGTGACAGTTACCGCACCCGATGGTGTCGTGCTCGACGCCTGGCTATTTACCCCGCGTCACGCCAATCGATCCGCCGTGATCGCGTTGCACGGCGTCGGCGACACCCGCTCCGGCATGCTCGGCCACGTCGATTTCCTGCTTCGCGCCGGCTACACCGTCCTCGCCCCCGATTGCCGCGGCCACGGCTCCAGCGGGGGCGACCTCATCACCTTCGGCGTCCGCGAAGCCAACGACGTCCACCTCTGGGCCGACCTCCTTTTCCGCCTCCCCCAAATCGATCGCCTCTACGGCGTCGGCCAATCCATGGGCGCCGCCATCCTGCTCGAATCCCTCCCGCGCGAACCCCGCTTCCGCGCCGTCGTCGCCGATTGCCCCTTCGCCACCTTCCGGGAAATCGCCTACGAACGCCTCGCCCAGCAAGGTGCCATCGGTCGCGTCGCCTCGTGGCCCGCCGTCCCGCTCGCCTTCGCCTACGTGCGCGCCCGCTATGGCGTCAACCTCTGGCAGGCCTCGCCCATCGACGCGCTCCGCACCACCACTACTCCAGTCCTCCTCATCCACGGCTCCGCCGACACCAACATCGTTCCCCGCCACTCCCGCGAACTCCACGCCATCAATCCCGCCCACACCGAACTCTGGGAAGTCCACGGAGCCGGCCACGTCGCCTCCCTCGGCGCCGCCCGCCAGGAGTACGTCAGCCGCGTCCTCGCCTGGTTCCCCGTGGGACAGGCCTCCCGGCCTGTCCACTAATCAGTTTTTCGTTACACTGTTCCCTTGGTACCGCTTAGCTATTCCCGGGGCCCCGACGCGCCGCTCCTCGAAATGAGCCTGTCACAGGCCCTCGCGCGCTCCGCCGGCCGCTTCCCCGACCGCGACGCCCTCATCGTCTCTCACCAGAATCTCCGCCTTACCTGGAGCCAGCTCGATCGCGAAGTCACCCGCGTCGCCCGCGGACTCGCCGGACTTGGACTCGTCCCCGGCGACCGCGCCGGCATCTGGGCCAGCAACTGCATCGAGTGGATCCTCATGCAGTACGCCTCCGCCCGCGCCGGCGTCGTCCTTGTCAACGTCAACCCCGCCTACCGCTCCCACGAGCTCCGCTTCGTCCTCCAGAAATCGCGCATCCACGCCCTCTTCCTCCACGAGCGCGATTCCCGCGCCGACTACCGCGACATCCTCGCCGAATCGCGCAACGGCGACCACATCCCCCTCCAGCACGTCGTCTGGCTCTGCGACCCCCGTTGGGATGCCATGCTCGCCGCCGGCCGCGATTTCGTTCCCGACACCGCCCGCCCCCACGACGTCGCCAACATCCAGTACACCTCCGGCACCACCGGCTCGCCCAAAGGCGTCCTCCTCACCCACCACAACCTGCTCAACAACGGCATGGCCATCTCCCTCGCCCTCCGCGCCTCCGAGCAGGACCGCATCTGCGCCCCCGTGCCGCTCTATCACTGCTTCGGTTCCGTGATCGGCTCCATGGTCTCCGTCGTCACCGGCGCCGCGCTCATTCTCCCCTCCGCCCAATTCGACGTCCTCGCCACCCTTGAAGCCGTCCACCGCGAACGCGCCACCGCCCTCTACGGCGTCCCCACCATGTTCATCGCCGAATTGGTCCACCCCGATTTCGCGCAGTTCGATTTCAGCTCGCTCCGCACCGGCGTCATGGCCGGCGCACCCTGCCCCATCGAAGTCATGCGCACCGTCGCCGAGCGCATGCACTGCCACGAGATGACCATCGCCTACGGCCAGACCGAGTCCTCGCCCGTCATCACCATGTCCGCCGTCGACGATCCCATGGAACTCCGCGTCGCCACCGTCGGCGCCGCCCTCGCCAACACCGAAGTGCCGCATCGCCCACCCCGAGACCGGCGCCACCGTGCCAATCGGAGAACAGGGCGAGCTCTGCACCCGCGGCTATCTCGTCATGAAAGGTTACGACGAAGACCCCGAGGCCACCGCCGCCGTCATCGATTCCGATGGCTGGCTTCACACCGGCGATCTCGCCGCCATGCGCCCCGATGGCTACTTCAGCTTCCGCGGCCGCGCCAAAGACACCATCATCCGCGGCGGCGAAAACATCTACCCGCGCGAAGTCGAGGACTTCCTGCACACGCACCCCAAGATCGCCGACGTCTACGTCATCGGCATCCCCGACGCCCGCCTCGGCGAAACCGTCCTCGCCTGGGTCCAGCTCAAACCCGGCGAATCCGCCACCGCCGAGGAAATCCAGGCCTTCTGCAAAGGCAAAATCGCCTACTTCAAAATCCCCCAGTACATCCGCTTCGTCGATTCCTTCCCCATGACCGTCACCAAGAAAATTCAGAAATTCCTCATGCGCGAACAGGAAATCCGCGACCGCGGCCTCGAATCCATCGCCAACCAGCAAACCGCGTAGGATAGGCCTCCTGGCCTGTCCCACTTGTCAGGGGTTGACTTCCCTGATCCCGTTACCTATCCAGTACTAACCTGCCTTGAAGCTCTCCGCCTCCGTGCCGCACCATCGTATTGCGGTCCTGGCTGTTCAAGTTCACGCCCTTCACGTTCCCGTTCCACTTCTTCGGAGGGCTGGGGCCGCGCCACCGAGTTCTAACTCCCCCTGACAATCTAGGGAACTTTTCCCCGCCGCCTCCTCGCTTCCTGAATTTACCCTGACGAGTCCGCTATCTGAAGTTTTCGACCAACCATAGATCGCCGTTCAGGACCTCAGTCGTCGCGAACAGAAGCCGGCGGGACCGCGAGACCGTGAACCCCAATCCAGCCGGGACCGGCACCCTGATGCGCCGCTCCACCCGGGCAGTGGCAAAACGATAGAAGGCCGCTTCGAATCCGGACGGAACCACGCTCTGGAACCAGATTCCATCGCCCGTCAATTCGAAACTGCGAACTGTTTCCAGGGGGGACGTGATCTGCACTTCTCCCCCACCTTCGGCCGGCATCCGCCAGATGCTGCCGTGAAACATAGTTCGCATGAAGTAGACGTACCGGCCATCCAGCGACTCGAGCGCGACGTGGCCGCCGTTGCGAGTCAACGGAATCGTTTCTTCACGAGCACCGGGAGCCGGGTAGGCGGGGGTCTTAAAGATCTGTTCGCGGCCGGTGCGGGTCGAGCTAAAGTAGATCCACTGTCCGTCGCGGGACCATGCGGGGTTGATGTCGTTGGCCGGATGATGAGTCATGCGCCGCGGTCTGCCACCGGCAGCGGCGACAACCCAGATGTCGGAATTGCCATCGGCGCGGCCGTCGAAAGCGATTTCGGAGCCGTCCGGAGACCATTGAGGGCCTCCCACGCCACCAGCGAGTGACGCTATTTCCACCGGATTGGAGCCGTCCGCGTCGCAGACCCAGAGATTCCAGGGGCCAGAGCGACCGGAGATGAAAGCGACCTTCTTGCCGTCAGGCGAGAATCGCGGATCAAGGTCCCAATGGGACCACGAAATGAACCGGGCCGGTTTAGCGGACGCAGCACCGAGGTCCAGGCTCGAGATCAGGGAACCCATGCGCGAGGTGGAGAAGGCCATACGGGCATCCCGTGGGGAGACGACAATGTCGCGACCGATCGGACCGATGGAACCGACGGGACGGGGGAGATCGAAGCCGATGCCGTGCGTCGCATCAAGGTCTGCGCGCCATCCCGCCAGACGACGTAGAGAATATCTCCGTTGCGAGCCCATGCCACATCGGAAACGCAGCATCTCTCCGCGGAAACCTGCACCGGCATTCCTGCCGGCGACATGTCCATGGAAACTGGGAGGGCGAAGGCGGCTCCATCCGCGGATATGCCGCAGCATCGCACATCCCAAGTCCAATTGCGCAGGAACGCCAGGCGACGCCCGTCAGGCGAGAGAACCGGTGAAGTATCGGCCACCGCAGTCTCTGGGGCCGGATTCGTCAGCCTGTGTGGCCGGCGACCGTCAAGCGGATACGCCATCAACAGGCATGGTTCGTTTTCGGTTGGGCTGCCCGCAACGATGAGCCACCGTCCGTCACCGCTCCAGGCTAGCGAGCGTACAAACCCCGGGGCCCACACGGGCGCGATCATACGTTCCGGTCCACCGAGTAACGGCTTGATGAATACGGCGTCACGCAAGCGGCCATCGATCCGGACGGGATATCTCAGAAAGGCGATCCACCGCCCGTCCGGCGAGAAAACCGGGTTGTAGTCCACTTCCTGAGCCGTAGTCAAGCGTTGTGGTCGATGCTGCCCGATCAGTTGCAGAAAGATGTCGAATCTATCATTATTCTGGCCATTCCAGGAGAAGGCGATTTGCTTGCCGTCTGGGGAAAAGGCCGGCCAGAGCACGGCTCCCGGCAGCCGGGTTAACGGGGCGGACCGGAATTCCGTCGACGTGCTACGGTGAGTGCCCCACCACCAGATGGCAAGCACCAGGCACGAAATAATCGCCAGTGTCGCAACGACCCATAGCCATCGGGGCTGCCGAGGCCGCGAGGACGGTTCCAGTCGGCGCTGCTCCTCCGCCCACCAGGCTTCCAACTCGTGACGAAGGGCGTAAACCCCGCCACCTATCTTGGATCCGGGAACACGATGCACCGGCAAGTGCCGGTCGTGCTCCCAACGTTGAACAGTGCGAACCTCGCGGCGCAAGTAGTGGGCGATCTCTTTCCAGGATTCCAGGAGTTCCGGTGTCGTGTCGAGACTCCGGGACTTGCGAGTATCATCCGGAGAATCAGGCCTCATTTCTATCTAATTCCGTGTCTATTCTACCTCTGGCTCGACGACAAAGCGAGACAATATGCGTCACCCGTCCAGTTGCGCGTCGCGTCGCTTGTATGGCGCGCCAGCCCCGGCTAAATTACTCGCATAGCCCGACCGGTCCGGCCGCGGCTCATCAAGGAGGTAAACGTGACTTCTCGAAATCTAATATGGATGGTTGCTTTGGCGTTGGCCGTATCTTCCGGCGTATACGCCCAAACCAATTGCTCGATAGGTGTAATCAGCGGAACATACATCTACAGCGGAGACGGTTGGGTTGCCACGGCTCCGGGAACGTTAGCACCTACGTCCGCGATAGGTCTCCTCACCATCGATTCCGATGGAATGGTGACGGGGACATATACCCAAAGCATTGCCGGCACTGTAACAACAGGCGCGATCAAAGGTAGCGCCACCATCGCACCGGACTGCTCCGGTACGATCAAGTACACGCTCGAATACAGCACAGCAGCTTACGAGATGAGAGTGGTGGTGGTCCCGCAAGCTGGTGATATTCATGCGCTTTTCAGCAAGACTCCCACTCTTGCTACTACGATGGTGTGCAAATTCACACGGATCGCTCGCCTGACGGGTGCCCCGAGCGTTCCCGAGGAAGAGCCGGCGACCCCAGCATCGCGACGTCGCTAAGTAAACGGTTTCAGAAGTTCGTGTTCACGTTCTGGCACAAGTGGTTTCCCGACACGGGAGCGAAGAGGCTAAGACATTAGCTTCCCGCTCCCGACGGCAGTAATTCATTGAGTTTTCGCCCTATGTGAGTTAGCTCTCTCGGAAGTGACATGGCGCAGAAATCCTCGGGCGCTGCTGAAAGGCGAATCGCTAGATTGTGATGGCGTTTCGGTACCTTCGTACCAGGATTTCCTGTCAGATGGCAGGCATGCTCTCCACGGTAAGTACCCCGTTTCAAAACCCACGATGTTAAGCCATTGCTTGTCCTGACCAGCCAGTCGCTGTAGTTGAAGTTACTGTACCCGATCTGTACCACTTCTCCGCCGGCCACGCCCATTCAACCCTCGCCGACTCCGCCGCAAACACCCGCCTCTCCCGCTCGCTGCGCACCATCCAAACCGCATAAACTTTAGATAACTTGCGCGGAGCCGATCCCAATCGGACCATGGAGACTGGGATCTCCGTGAGCGATCATCAACTGGCCTACATTTCACAAGGACAACTCCACCTCCAACGCAATGGAGATGACGGCGGTGAAGTCCTGGAGAGCGCCTTCGGCCGTTCCCTGAGAGACCGCGCCATCCAGATCCATAACCGCAACGCCTGGAAGCTGCAGGGACGCGGCGGCCAGAGCCTGAGCCGCGCCCTCCACACTCCCGCGGAGCCCGACCCCGCCGCCTTCCGCATCACAATAACCAGCGTCGCCCGCGGCGTCAATCGCGGCGAACTCCTCTATACCCTCGAAACCGACGAAATCAGCGGCGTCTTCACCCGCGACGCCGAGGGCCTCGAAACCCGCCTCTTTCACACCGCCGATTTTCGCGCCCGTCACCTCGACGTGCATCCCGATGGTGCCGAGGTCGCGCTCTCCATCCACCATCGCAACGGTCTCGCCAACCTCGCCCTGCTCAAAACCAATGGAACCGGCCTCACCGAAATTACCGAGGGCGAATCCGTCGACCAGGCCCCGCGCTGGGCGCCCGGCCCGGGCCGCCGCCTCGTGTATCAAAGCGCCGGTATCGCGCGCGACCCGCAGGCGCGCTTTGCGGGCTTCGGCCCCTCCGCCGTCCGCCAACTCGATCTGGATACCGGCGATATCTCCTGCCTCGCCCAGGACGACAATTTCGATTTCCTCTGGCCCCGCATCGCCCTCGATGGAGCGCTCTACTACATCCGCAAACCCAACGGCAACGCGCCCCAACCGGTCGCCCCCTGGGTCGCCTTGCAGGCAACCGTGGCGCTCCCGTTCCGCATCCTCTATTTGATCGCGAAGCTTTTTGAAATCTCCCTCGCGCAACGCACCGGCCAAGTGCTCGTCCCCCCAAACACCGCCGCCCAAAAAACAGTCAAAACCCCGCCCTCCTGGCTCCTGATGCGCCAGCCCCCCAATACCACGGACAAGGCGGAAACCATCGCCGAGGGCGCCCTTGCCTTCGATCTCGCCGCGGACGGCTCCGTGATCTACTCCAACGGCCCCAGTGTTTATCGGATACCGCCGAAGGGCGCGCCCGCCAAGATCCTGGAAGCATCCCGCATCGACCTGATCGCCGCGCTCTAGCAACTGAAGGAAAATAGGGAAATGTCCAAAGGTCGCGACAAGCGCAAGCGGCTAGCCAAAAAGCGCGAGGCAGTGCAACCCTCGAAAACCGAAGCCCCACCACCCGCCGATCTGCAAGCCGGTGATCCTGACGCCTTGGTTCGATCCCCGCTCAAGCCCAAACCACACCGGAATTCCGGCGCCGTCGCCCTCCCCGAACCCGAGGAAGCCGAGCAAGAACTCTCCGTCCACGTACCAGTCTCGAATCTCGATTCGTAGTCTCCGGTTGGCAGGCGCCTGGAATTCCACCTCAAGCTCCCGGCGCGGCAGGCGTCCTCCTGCGGTGGCCGCACGCGTCACCGCCTCCAATGAGGCAGCCCGCTATTTGCTCGCGGCCAGCGCTGCCAGCACTTCTTCGCTATGCTTGGCCGGGCTGACCCCGATCCAGACTTTGCTGATCTTGCCCGTCGGGTCGATCAGGAAAGTGTTGCGCGACGCCACGCCGCGCGTACTGAGCGACCCATATTGATCCACCACTTTCTTATCGGTGTCGGACAGCAGTTTGAAGGTCAGGCTCTCCTTCGTGCAGAACTCCTTGTGGCTGTCAGTCGAGTCCACACTGACACCGACAATCGCCGCATTCGCCTTATCGTACTTGGCCAGGTCCTGCTGGAAATTGTGAGCCTCGATCGTGCAGCCCTGGGTCATGTCCTTCGGGTAGAAATAGAGCACCACCCACTTACCGTGGAATTGCTTCAAGCTGACCGTCGAACCCTCCTGGGACGGCAGCGAAAATCCCGGCGCGGATTGTCCTACCTGCGGTACTTCGGCTGCCATGGCAACAGTGGCGCCCAGCGCCAGGGAAAAAATCAGGGTGCGGAGCAAGCCTGCTCCGTCAGTTGAATTTCGCATCGTAAGCATCGCGTCAACGGACCTCCTACAGTCCTCACTAGACGATACCTCAATCAGTGCGCCCCTGGCCTCCGGCATCGAGGCCGGGGGCCATTCGACGAGCCGCGACCGTCCGCTACGTTGTGCGGTTCCGCTACGCTGGAACGCCGATCCACTCTACACGGCGGAAATGGGGAATAGAGTCGAGGCAATCCCCCGCAAACGCTGAGTTCCAGTGTCGCGCGGAGGTCGGAGACCCGGTTTGCCTTCACTTCTCCGAGTTGATACGATTGCCCCATGGCGACGAACGAATCCGGGTTCCACTCCCGGACCATTCATGCGCTTGCCCGCTGGGCGGCCTGCACCGGCATCGCCTTACTGGCCCTGCGCAAGCTCCTGTCCCTCACCTTCCCCCACGCCATTCCGTCCAATGCGTGGCAGCCCGAGTCATGGGCGGCCGGCCTCTTGATCAGTGCCGTCTTCGAGTTGGTTCTCCTGACACTTTTGCTCGGCATTCCCTTTTGGATTTACTACTTCAGGCTGCGCACCGGCAACACAAACGGACGCGATCTATTGATCGATTGCGCCGCCGCCGTAACTCTCTACCTGACGGCCTTATTTCTTCTGTGAAGCCTTTTGCCACGTCGCCATCATCTCATCCAGCTTCTTCTGGATCCGCTCGGGATGGTCGTTCAATTCGCCGAACATCACGCGCATCTCAATCGGCGCGTTGAGGAACGTGCGTCGCGCGGATTGCGGCGGCGGTCCTCCCGGGCTCCCCGCCGCCGGGATTGCGGACGGTAGCCGGATCGCATACATCGCGCCCCCACCCAGTTCCTGATGGGGATACCCCATGATCCATCCGCAGTTGTGCGAATCCAGAATCATGTTCGCCGATACGAACACCCAGTGGCCCGCGTCCGAATCCGCCGGCGCCTGGCAGTCCCACAAACGCGCCCCAGGCACGAACGCCCTTGCGTCGGAGAACCCGTATTCATCCACCGGAACGTCCGACAACCCGTGCTCCCGCGCGAACCGGTTTACCAGCGGCAGCGCGTGGTTCCAATCGACGTTGGAATCGCTCATCAGCCAGTAGAGCGGCCGCCCCATTCCAAATGGGCTGACGTACGGAAGATAGTGAGGATACACCGCCACCGCGGTGACCACGCAACTCGCAGCCAGCACGGCCGCCGCCACACGCCCCGTGGACCCTTGAATCAGCCGCGGCAAAGGCGCGATCAACAAACTCAGCAATGCCAGCGGAACACTGAAATGGCGAATGCTGATATCCATCGTCCCGACCAGGCAGACGCCGGTGAATACCAGCAGCGACACCCAGATCGCGCGCCAGTGCGTCGCAAGCTCGACCGGAATCACCGCCACCTTCCCGGATTTCCACCGCCGCCGCACCGCCAGCCCCGCGGTCATCGCCAGCAGCCCGAGGAAGCCGGGCAGAGACTTCAAAACCAGCAGCACCGGGAAGTAGAACCAGACCCCGTGCGGATACGCGCGGCCCAACAGAAAGGAGGGTCGCACCGCGGTCAGCAGCACCCAGCCCAGCCCGCGCAAAATCAACCAGGGCGGCATCAGCGCGCGGCCGGCTACTGCAGCCAGCCCTCCGTGCCCGGCAATCCCCGGAATATCCACCGGTTGATTCCACGAAAACAGGAAATAGACCGCATACACAATTCCCGCGGTCAATAACCCGCCTTTGCGCAGCGCGCCCCAGCGGACCTTCCGCCACTCGCGAGCCTCAGTTTTCTTCGCCGGCTGCCCCGCCAGCGGCCACCGCCGCGTGCTCAGAATGAAAACCAAAATCGCAATGCACAAAATGCCCCAGGAGAACTTTGAGAGCAGCGCTCCTGCCAGCGCCAGCCCGAACCATCGCGTATTTCGGCCATCCGGGTTCCGCCACAATTCCCCCAGCGCCCACAGCGTCAACACGCTGAACAGCGCAATCGCCACATCGGTCAGCACCAGCGGACCGAAGGTGAGGAACGCCGGCATTGTCGTATAGACGGCCAGGCACAGCAGCCCACCCCACGGACCGCCAATTCGGCGGGCAAACACGAACAGCGCCCAGCCCAGCAGCAGCGTCAGCAGCAGCATCGGAAACCGCGCCCACATCAGCGTGCTCTCCGGATTGTTCCAGCGGCTCAGCACCCACTCCCCAAACACCCACTGCGCCAGGTAGGCCGGGAAAAAACTCGCGCCCGTAGTCCACTGCGGGCTCGCGTAGTCGGCCCGCGTGCCGCGCATCGCCAGCGGCAGCCCCGCCAATATCTTCGCCAGCGGCGGATGTTCGTCGTTGAACCGCAGATCCAGCTTCTGGACGTAGCTCAGCCCCGCGCCAATGTGCGCGACCTCGTCGACCGTGGCCGATTCGTGCAACGCAGCCCCGCCGGCCAGGATGAACATCATCACCAGCAGACCCGCCGCCATTACGGATGGCCGGATACTCATAGCTCTTCTGACTCTAACTGTTTTTTCTTGGCGTTACTCGGCGGCTTTGAGTCTCTCCGGAAACTTCTTTTTCGACGAGCCTCGCTCTCGATGCTTTTGGAGTCCATCTTTAGGCGTTAAGCGTCGCCAACGGAACCAGTTGCAACCCCATCTTCTGTGCTCTGCTTTGCAATGTCCACAGTTCCCGCTCTGCTTTCTTCTGCTCGAAATAGGCTTCCCCACGATCGATCCAGGCTTGTCCTTTGGTCATCAGTCGGTAGATCAGACACGCCGCCCCCAGGTAGCTGGAAAAATCGACTGCCCGTCGCGCACAATTACCACGGGCGCCAGCGCTGCCAGGTCCAGAAAATTCCGGCTGAATAGCGGGATATTGTGGATCTCGCTCTCTGCAATCACGGTGTCCAGCGTCTGCCGCGCCGTATCCACCGCGACTGCCTGAGCCGTTGTCGAAAAGATCTGTTCCAACATTCCCAGCGTCAACCCAACATCTTCCGTCACCACGGCGCCGGCCGCCGCCAACGAAACCGTCGAAGCCTTCGGCCAGGAAAGGAACAAACCCGTTGGTTCTCTTTGCGTCTTAACCAGAAATGCCTTTGCCTCTGAACCTGGATGCCTTTTCGCCGTAAAGTGGGCTATGCGTAGCCCGGTATTGCTGGGTTATTTATTGATAATAAACGGGTTGCTCGGCAAAAGCGGGCTATGCATAGCCCGGTTTCGATGTCACTCCCTTGCTGGCTTGTGACCGAGTTACGCTCGCGGCTCTGTCCGGCAACTTCGCCTGCGTTCATGATGGCATGAGCTCTCCAAGAAAAACGGAGGAACGGGGAGCACGGCCAATTGCAAGTGGCTTGCGATCAAAGAGTTAACAGCGGGGAAAATAAATTTGATGTTGAGGTGAACGGGTTGGAACGTCACTTCTACGGGTTGCGGGCCGAAGAGCGGTTTTGCATAATTAAAATCATGAAAATGGATGAGTTGCGAGCCGTACAGGCACCGCTTAAGGAGAAGTACCGGGCGGAGCCGGTGACGGCAATGATTACGTTGAGGGCGGAAGGGCGGATCGGGGAAAAAGTGTCGTGCAGCGTGCAGACCGGGAGGGCGCTGGTAGAGGCGGGGTTGCATCCGGCGACCGGGGGTGGCGGGATGCTGGCGTGCTCGGGGGATATGCTGCTGGAGGCGCTGGCGGCGTGCGCGGGAGTGACGATGGCGGCCGTGGCGAAATCGACCGGCGTTCCACTTCGGGGTGGCACGGTGCTGGCGGAGGGCGATCTGGATTTCCGGGGAACCCTGGGGGTGGCGAAGGAGGTCCCGGTGGGATTCCAGAAGATACGCCTGAAGTTCGATTTAGACACCGACGCGTCGGAGGAGCAGATTGCGACGCTGCAGCGGCTCACGGAGAGGTATTGCGTGGTTTACCAGACGCTGCGGCAGGGGGCGTCGATGTCGGTCTCGGTGAACGGCGGCTCTACACAATCGCCAGCGGACGGATCGGCGCCCCGGTCGCGCCTCTGATCTTCATTGGCGCACCGACGAACAGGAATTCCCGAACGCCGTCCCGCGCCAGCTCTTCCAGGTTCAGGCACTCGATGATGTGGATCCCGCTCTCCACCAGCAGATGTACGTGCACCGGCATCGCCGGATCGGGCGAGCGCTCGAACGGCACCGTGTCGCTCCCCGCCGCGAAAATCCCGCGCGCGCTCAACCACTGCGCCGCCCTCAGCCCCGGACCCGGACACCGCGTGTCGTTCACGAACTTGCGCGCGTCCTCGTAGTAGCTTCCCCACCCCGTCCGCAGCAGCACGACATCCCCTGCCCGGACCTCCGCGCCCTCCAGATGCTCCGGCGTGATCTCGAAATCCGCCGCCACCGGACCCTCCTTCGCGACGTCGATCAGCACTCCCCGCCGCAGGATCGGCGCGATCGTATCCACCGAGAACTTCCGCAGTCCGCCGCCGTAGCTCTGCACCGGCTCCGCCTCGCCTCCGCCATGCAGTTTCCCGCCGCAGCTGAAGTGGCACAAGCGCGTCGATATGCGTCCCCAGATGGCTCCCCATCGCAATCGCATCCGCCGCCGAACTGTGCCCCTTCGGACCCACCGAGTCGCCATGCCGTTTGGTCAGACCGAATAGAAACGGAGGATGCGTCGGATAGTGCGGCATCCCCGTGAAGTAGGTCTGCGACAGGTCGTAGACCCGCGCCTTCGCAAGTTCGTCCCAGAGGGCGGTCATCAGAACGTATAGTGTACGCCGAACTGCACCACGCGCGGTTGGAAGAACATCGAGGTCACCTGCCCGAACGTGGTCGAATTGATGTTCTGGTCGCCCGACCAGAACGTCGCATGGTTCAGCGCGTTCACGGCGTCCATCGCCAGCTCGATCTTCTTGTGCTCGGTAATCGGAATCGTCTTCTTCAACCGCAAATCCGTGTTGAACGTCCACGGTCCGTCGAACAGCCGCTTCTGCAACACCCCGAGCGTCCCCGCCCCCGGATTGTAGAACACCTGTCCCGCGAACGCCGGTGAGCCATCCGCGTTGACGCCCGTGCCGTCCACCGGGTTGATCGCCCCGTTCGACACGATCATCGGACCGTTACCGGTCATCTGGAATTTCACGACCGAGGCCAGTTGCGATCCCGTCAGGCTCGTGTCCGCCGTGTTGTAATACGACCGCGATTCGCGGTTCAGCGTACCGCGCCCCGAGAGCACCGAGAACGGCGCGCCCGATTGCCACGTCATCGTCCCGCCCAGGATCCAGCCGCCGATCACCCGGTTCAACGGCCGGTACGCCAGCTTGTGCCCCTTCCCGAAGGGCAGTTCCCAATACCCATCGGCCTTGATCATGTGGGTCAAATCGAAGTTCGCGCGCGAGCGTTCGATCTTCGGGTTCGCCAGGTCCAGGAAATGCTGCAGCCGGCTCTGGCTGTCGCCATCGGCATCGCTCAGCACCTTGCTCCACGTGTAATTGGCCTCGAAGAAGATCCCCGATTTGGTGTGATGGCGAGCCTCCAGTTGCAGCGAGTTGTAACTCGAGCTCGAGTAGTTCGTCAGCAGATCCGTCCCCAGCGCATTCGGATTCTGGAAGAAGGGCACCGCGTTCGTCGGGTTATACCCGTTGGTCTGGTAGTAAGTCGCCAGTTCCCCGACCTCGCCCGTCTGCAGATAGTAAATCGCGTTGGCGTCGGTCAGCGCGCCTTTTCCCAGCTTCGGGAACACCGTGAGCTGCTGGCTGCCCGGGATCGTCGAATTGTACGTCGGCACGTAGCCTTTGCCCGCGGCCTGCGCGAGGTTGGCGTTGTTCTGCGCGCGCAGGAAGTCCGGCAGGAAGCCGTTCTGGTTGATCACCACCTGGTTGAAATCGAAGGCGCGATACGCGCCCACCACATGGTTGCCTACATACCGCGCTTCAAACACCGTGCCCTTGAAATCGTGCTGGATCCCGATCGAATACTGCTGCACTCGCGGATGGCGCAGGTTCGGGTCGATCATGCCCACCGTGTTGAACGGGTTGGTCGCGTAATTATCCGCCACCGTCAACGGCACCTGATAAGTCGGCAGAACGATCTTCGGCAGCCCCGTCGACACGCGATTGTTCAAGCCCGTATCCGTCGCCAGGCCCTGCAGTCCGTTGTTCAATTCCAGCAAGCTCTCCGGCGCCAGAATCGATTGGTCGTTCACGTAGCTCATCGAATAGCCGCCGCGGAGCGCCGTCTTGCCGTCGCCGAACACGTCCCACGCGAAGCCGATATTCGGCGCGAAATCCTTGGTCTCGCGGTTGTACCAGGGGCTCCCCGCCGAAGCGCCGGCATACGTCAGCGTGGCATTCGAAAGCAGCGTATTCTGCTCGTTGCCCACCAGCACCGGCGCCAGTTCCAGCGAATCGCGCTCATTCACCACGCCCGGCAATTCGTAGCGCAGCCCCACGGTCAGGGTTAGCCGCGGCAGCAGCTTCCACTTGTCCTGCACGTAGAAGGAATAGTCGTTGGAGAGGAAATGCCGCAGGAAGGGCGCATTGTTCACGTAGCCGGAATTCCGGCTGGTCACGTTCAGCGTCTGGCTGTAGCCGTCGATGTAGCCGCCGAGCGTGGCCAGCAGTGCGTTGGCGGTCGCCAGGTCGGTGGTAGAAACGCCCGGAAGATCGCGCCGCGCCAAGGCCGGTTGGTTCGATCCCATCGCCAGGCTGTAGCTCGGAATCACGCCCGCCTCATCGTACGATTCCACGCCGATGTGCTGAAAGTGGAAACCGAACTGCACATAGTGCCGCCCATGCTGCCAGGCCGCGTCGTCGGCCAGGTTGTACGTATTGGTGGTGCGCCCCTGAGTCTGGAATTGGTTAACCGGACTCGTAAACAACGTCCCGGTCAAAAGGTACGGCACCGTGTTATCGGCGTTATCGAAGTAGCCGTAAGTCAGGTTGAAGCCGCCGCGCAGTTCGTTGGTGAGGGTCGCCCCCGGCGTCCAGCGCCACGATGCCGCCGCCAGGTCGGCATGCGTCGGATTCGTGACCGACGGTGTGATGCCGTAATTGTTCGACGCGTCGGGACGGTCCGAGTTGTCGCGATTGTGCGCGTACGTCGCGCTCACCGCGTGCTTCGGACTCAGGTTGTAATCCGCCTTGCCTGTGACGTTGTCGAGCAGTTCGTTGTTGCGCTGATTGAATCGGTAGCCACTGTAGTTCCTGCCGTCTCCCACCAGATTGTTGTTGATCTTGTCCGCCGAGGGAGTCAGTGCAATCATCGCCTGCATTACCGGATCCACGCCGGTCAGGCCCTTCAGCGTCAGCAGGTTCACCTGGTGGCTCACGCCTCCGGAGTTGTACGTGAAAATTCCTGTCCGCGCAGCGGCCGTGAGGACCGCGAAATCCTGCGGCATCTGCTGGTGCGCACGGATCGCTTCGTAGCTCGCGTAGAAGAACAGCTTGTCCTTGCGGATCGGTCCGCCGATATCGCCGCCGAACTGATTCTGGTTGAGGAAGGGCCGCCCGATTCCGCTCTGGTTATTGAACCAATCGTTGGCCGCGAAATGGTTGTTCCGGTTGTACCAGAACAGCTCGCCGTGAAAATCGTTGCCGCCCGATGGCGTCGCAAAGGCCGCCTCGGTCGCCCCGCCCGATGCCGCCGCGTTCGGGTTGCTCGTGATCAGCGTCACCTGCCGCACCTGCCCCACGCGCAGTTTGTTCGGCGTGTAATCGAGGGCGTTGTCGCGGATGTAGTTGTCCTGGATGTTGACCCCGTCCAGCGTCATGTTCGAATACGAGGTGCGCAGCCCGTTGATCACCGTAGTCGAGTTCCCGTTGGACGCCACGCCCGCCTGCGTCTGCAAGATCCCAAGCACATCGCGATCCAGGATCGGCAGATTCTTAATCTGCTCCATGCTGACCGTATTGCTGACCTCGGCGGTCGCCACGTCCACGCCCGCCACCTCGCCCGAGACCTCGATGCTCTGCGTCAGGTTGGCCAGTTGCAGTTTCACCGGAGGGACGTCCGTTTCGCGCGCCGTGTCCACTGTGATCCGCCGCAGCGTGCTTTTCAGGAAGCCCGGAGCCGAAACCGTCAGGTCGTACTCCGCCGGCCGCACCCCGATCAGGTTGTAAATTCCTTCGGCGGACGTCTTCGCGGTCAACAGCGGCTTCTGCCCTCCAGCCAGGAACAATTCCACATCGGCCCCCCCGACCGCCGCCCCGGTGGCATCGATCACCGTTCCGGAAACACGCCCGGAGGATTGCGCGTTGGCCATACCAGCGAACAAGACACAGCAAAGCCAGATCCCACGAAGCTGTCGCATATGAACTATTGAACCCCAGATTTAGACGTGTGACGCTCGAAAATGCGCCCCCTCGCCGGTTAAATTCGTGAAGCATTCTTAACCCTGGTGATCCCGAGCGCGAAGGGGGAAGCCGATTGAAAGGCGGCTGCAGCCAAGATTGGCTGCCCCACAAGGCGGCGAGCGGCAAATTGCGAGGGATGGGAGGCGACGGGGAGTTTCGTTGCGCTCCCTCACGGTCGCGGCTCGTCAAGCGCGTGCGAATCGCCAGCGTGCTGTGAGGTACGCTGTAGGTGCGATGAGACTTCGTGAAATTGCCGATGCGCTCGGCTGCCGCCTGGCGGGCGACGGCGAAATCGAAATCCTCGGCGTCGCCGGGATGGAACACGCCTCCCCCGGACAGCTCACCTTCCTGGCCAATCCCAAGTACGCGCCCAAGGTCCGGCACACCAAAGCCAGCGCCATCCTGGTGGCCGAAGCGCTCTCCGGCATGGAGATCGCCTGCCTCGTCTCCGACAACCCGTACCTGGATTTCGCCCGTGCGCTCGCCCTCTTCTACCAGCCGCCGCGCCCCGCCCCCGGCATCCACCCGCAGGCCTACGTCGCCCCCACCGCGACCCTCGGCACGGGCTGCTCCATCGGCCCCTTCGCGGTCATCGGCGAGCGCGCACGCGTGGGCAATAACGCCGTGATCCACCCCCACGTTGTGCTCTATGAAGGCGTCGAGGTCGGCGACGATTTCCTGGCTCACTCCCACGCCACGGTACGCGAATTCTGCCGCATCGGCAACCGCGTCACGCTGCAGAACGGGGTAGTGGTCGGCGGCGACGGTTTCGGCTTCGCGCGCCGTGCCGATGGCGCCCAAATAAAGATCGTCCAATCCGGCGTCACCATCATCGAGGATGATGTGGAGATTCAGTCGCTTACCTCGATCGACCGGGCCACCGTAGGTGAAACTCGCGTCAAACGCGGCGCCAAGATCGATAGCCTGGTTCAGGTGGGCCACGCCTGCACGGTCGGTGAAGACAACATCATCTGTGCCCAGACGGGCCTCGCCGGCAGCACTGTACTCGAACGCAACGTCGTGCTCGCCGGCCAGGTCGGCTCGAGCGGCCATCTGACGGTGCACGAAGGCGCGGTGGTCTATGCCCAGAGCGGCATCGGCGGCGACGTCGAGAAGGGCGGCCGCATCTCCGGTTCCCCGGCCTTCGCCGCCGGCGAATGGCTGCGCGCGGTCACCGCCTTCCAGAAACTCCCCGAATTGCTCAAGACCGTGCGCGAATTGAAAAAGAAAGTCGATGAGTTAAGACAGAATGTCGAATCCAACTCCGCCTCATAGCGACCGGCGCCCCGTCGCGTACCTCAACGATAAGTTCCTGAACAGCCCCGACGCCCGGGCGCTGCGCATCCTGGCGGAGTTCCTGGAACCGCTAGCCCACTTCCGCCGCGAAAAGGTCCGCGATACCGTGGTCTTCTTCGGCTCCGCGCGTCTTCGCGAAAACGATGGGCCGCTCGCCGAATACTACGAACAGGCACGAGTGCTGGCCAAGATGCTGACCGAATGGAGCGTGCAGTTCACCAACGGCACCTACCGTTTCGTGGTCTGCTCCGGCGGCGGCCCCGGCATTATGGAGGCCGCCAACCGCGGCGCCAGCGAGGCCGGCGGCAAGACCATCGGGCTCAACATCGGCCTGCCCTTCGAACAGTTTCCCAACGCGTACATCACGCCCGAGCTAAGCTTCGAGTTCCACTACTTCTTCATGCGCAAATTCTGGTTTGCGTACCTGGCGAAGGCGTTGGTGGTTTTCCCTGGCGGCTTCGGCACGCTCGACGAACTGATGGAGATCCTCACCCTGGTGCAGACCCAAAAGCTCGCGAAGAAAATGACCGTGGTGCTCTATGGCAGCGCCTACTGGAAGGAAATCATCAATTTCGAGGCGCTGGTGAAGTACGAAATGATCGCCCCGGAAGATCTCGAGCTATTCCGGTTCGCGGACGACCCGGAATCGGCCTTCGAAATCCTGAAGGAAGGGCTGCTACAATACGCCCATCCCGAAACGCCGGAGACGCCGGCGATCGCCAAATCCACCAATCCGCTAAAGCCGGCCGGAGCGTAGATCCCAGCATGTTCTCGCGCAAAGTCGCACCAGGCATAGAACTCCGGATTTTCGAATTGAAGGACGCCGAAACGGTCTTCGCCGTTGTAGACCGCAATCGCGCCTACTTGCGTCAATGGCTCCCGTGGGTGGACTTCACTTCGTCATCGGAGCAGATCCGCAATTTCATCGTGCGCGTGCGCGATCAGTTCGAAACCAGCCGCGGCCCTCAGGCCGGCATCTGGATCGAGGGCGAGTTCGCTGGTTCGGTGGGCTGCCACCCCATCGACTGGCCCAACAAGAATTGCAGCATCGGCTATTGGATCGAGGAGCGTCACCAGGGCAAAGGCATCATGACGCGCTGCTGTGCCAACATGATCGATTACCTTTTGCGCGACCTCGGTTTGCACCGCGTCACCATCCAATGCGGAACCGCCAATCAGCGCAGCTGCGCCATCCCGGAACGCCTCGGCTTCACCCGCGAGGGAATTACTCGCGAAGGCGAATGGGTCAACGACCGCTGGATCGATCTCATCGTCTGGGGGATGCTGGAGCAGGATTGGCGCACCCGCCCCAAGACAGGCAGGCTCTCAGCGAACCGCGACCGTTAGGGAACCGTAAGGGAGCGTCACGACGGAGGACGCGTTGGCAGCGCTCCCTCACGGTCGCGGCTCGTTGGGGCGTTTCGCTGCGGTCTACTTAAAGACCAGGAAGATGCCGTCCGTGTTGCCGCCCATGTAGCCGCCGGCGCCGAAATCGGCGTTGGGCAGACCGATGTTGCCGTAGCCGCCCACGTAGACGCTGCCGTCCGCGCCGACCGCCAGGCTGGTACCAACGTAGGTGCTGCCCAGCCCCATGTAAGTCGAGAACAGGATGCCGGCATGCCCCGCCACGCCGGGCTTAATGCCGGCGACGAAGATGTCGATGCCCTGGCCCCATCCGGGCTGCGGCGCGGCCACCGTGAACAGGTCGGGAGAGAGCGTGTAGCCCGTCAGATAGATATTGCCCGAAGCGCTGGCGCTCACCGCGTAGGCCACTTCGCCCTGCGAACCGCCGAAGTAGGTCGAGTAAACCAGGAAGTGCGGCGGATCGCTCGGATTGACTACCGCAACGAACGCATCGCCATTGCCGCCCGGATTGCGCTGCACCGCGTCGGACGTGGTCACCAGGTCGGTGGAAAGCGTAAAGCCGGTGAGGATGACGTTGTTCTTCGCATCCAGCGTCATCGCCTTAACTTCATCGAGGTCGGTACCGCCGAAGTAGGTGGAGTAGATGAGCGAAGGTTCGCCGAACTGCGTCATATCCATCTTGCCGATGATGATATCTTCGGGGCCGGAGAGCGTCTGCCGGTATCCCGGGCCTTCCATCGGGAACTGCGTGGAAACCGTGGTGGCAGCGAAATACACCTTTCCGTCGGTGCCCACCGCGATCGCGCGTCCCTGATCGCTCAACTCACCGCCGAGATAGCTCGAATACAACATTGAGGTGCTGTTGGGATCGATCTTGCAGAGATACGCGTCGCTGGTCCCATACATTACACCAGCGTAGGCGCTGGTGGTTACCGGGAAATCGGTGGCGAAGGTCGTGCCGATGGTGTAGATGTAGCCGTCGCTTCCGATCACGAGACCGTTGCCGGACTGGTTGCCGGTGGTGCCGCCGAGGTAGGTGGAGTAGACCAGCGAAGTTCCGCCGTAGCCGGAAGGGTCAACGGCCGCGATGAAACTCAGCACGCTGGTCGCGGAACTGGTAGTCTGCACCGAGTTGCCCGCCATCGGGAAATCAACCGAAGTGGTGGTCCCGGTCATGTAGGCGACGCCGTTGGGATCCACGTCGATGGCGTTGGGAATATCCAGCCCGGACCCGCCGAGATAAGAGAAGTACTTGAGCGCGAAGTTGCCGTTGGCGGTGGTATCGATGATCGCCAGGAAGATATCGGTCAGGCCCAGCGAGTGGTCGCTGTAGGCGCCGTCGATGGTCGAAAACTCGGCGGTGTTGGTGGAGCCGGCCACGTACAGCAGGCCGTTCGCTGCCATCTTCATGGTCGTGATCTGGTCGGCGCCGGAGGTGCCGATGTACTCGCAGTAGACCAGGATCGGGTCGATGGTCAGCGCGCGCGCGCGGTCGTAGCCGGCCAGGCGGAAGCCCACTTCATTGTTGGCCAGCAGGGTGTAGCGGCCTTCGACCTTGCGCTTGTCCTGGAAGATCGCCGGAGCCTTCTGCAAAACCTTGCCGTCGCTGGATTCGAGCACGATATCGCCGGACGGGGTCAGGCTCACGTGAACGCCGCCTTTGAACTTCAGGCGGATCGCGTCGGGATTGGCGCCGGGCGCCAACACGAAATCGTATTCCAGCTGATTCTGCGTCCCGTAATACACCACGTCGATTCCGGGATATACCTGCTGGTAGCGAACGCGGGCGAAGTTGGCGATGCCTCCGCGCCACTTGTCGCGCGCTCCCACCATATAGCTGGTGACCGCGGGCATGCGGTCGAGCGGTTCGATCTTGGGCGTCGCATTGGCATGCACCAGGCCGATCTCGACCGTCGAGGAGCCGACCAGGAATTCCGGCCCGCGCGCGGTGAACTGCAGCTTCCCGCCGGCCGACCGCGCCATGAATCGCACCGTGGAATCGAACTGCCCACGGTTTTCCTCGAAGCGCAGAGGAAGGCGTCCCATCGCCTGTTGAGCCTGCGGTGCAGCGGGCGCGGGAGGCGTTGCGGCACACAGGGAACCGGCGCAGACGAGTAAAGCAATAGGATAAATGCTGGTCATACGAATTACTATTAAAACATGTGCAGCCGAATTGTCGAAATGGGCGAAAACTTCACAGGCGTGAAAAATCAGAAACTTACGCGCCTTGTGGGGCTGCTTTTCGCCACCCTCGCAGTCGCCGCCGCAGCCGGGATGGCGTTGATCCAACCCGCTGAACTGGTGCCGCAATTGAGCTCCAAAGGCGATCGCCCAGCCATCCTTTATACCGGCCCCAATGTTCTATTTCGTAGCAAACACATCCCGGGATCGGTCTTCGCCGGGCCCGGCTCGAACGCCGCCGGCCTCACCCTCCTGAAGCAGGAAGCCGGCAAACTCCCGCGCGATCGCGAGATCGTTATTTACTGCGGCTGCTGCCCCTGGGACCGCTGCCCCAACATCCAACCCGCCGTCGAAGCGCTCAAAGAAATGGGTTTCACGAGGGTGAAAGCCCTCTATCTGGGCACCGGATTCAAGGTGGACTGGATCGACAAAGGCTACCCGGCCGAATGAAACTCTCCGTGGATTCCGGTGGGAACGTAGACCTTCAGCTGCGAGACGGCGCGGCAGCCGTGGAGCGGCGAGGGGAGATCATCGTCGATTTCAATCGCGATGGCCACTGGATCCGCGGCTTCGAAGTGATCGGGGGAATGGTGGATTTCTCCGTGTTCGCCGCCGTCCAGCCATTCTCGGCTTGGAACCCGGACGGGCTCAGGGTGGTTTACGACGGAGATGCCAACGCGGCTTACTTCTTCCTTCGCTACGGTCCCCGGTTTACAGGGCTGACGGCGGACGAACAGAAGGCTGCGCAGACCTATTCGCATTCCATCAACCCCGAGTCCCTCCTGCGATTCGATGCCGAAGGAGGCTTGCTCAGCGTGGTCATCCCTACCGGCGCGGTGAACAACCTCGACGACTTCCTGTTCTACTTTGAATACCTAAAATAGCTGGTTGCGCGAAGCTCCGGCCCGAGCCGCGCTCGGGCCGGGTCCAAAAAGCCGGTCTACCTCTTGTCCGCGCCCAATACGCCCACAGCGCAGGCCGTGCCGCAGACACCCGAGCCGCTTCCGTTGCCCACGATGTTGGCGCAACGTTGGGTCAAGCTGCCGAGTTCACCGGGGCTGAGCGTCGCCTTGGCGAACGGGCTTTCGGTAATTCCAAACGCAGCGGCGGAAGTGGGCAGCGAGGGAGCGGTAACGGCCCAGGCGCGCAGACCCGGCGCAAAGTTGGCAACCCCCAAACCGAGGTTAGCGGCATTGCAGGTCGTCCCGGTAAAGGGACCTGCGTTCGTGCCGCCGGGCGTCGGGATGGTCGCGAGCAACCTGTGTCTGGAGGTCGGGACAAACACCGATCGTGGTAACTGCCGCGCAACAGGTCGCCCACCGCGAGCGGCAAGACAACAGCCGTGACTCGCGCCGGCGCTGGTCACCGTCGCGAAAGTTGCTACTGGTGCGGTCCATCCAGTGCGAAGGCAATGACGCTGTCTCCAGTCACCGGGTTATTGAAAAATCCGCCGCCGGTCGCCGTGATGACGACATATTGTCGTCCGTCGCGGCCCTGATAGGTGATGGGCGTTGCTTCCGCCGCGCCGGGCAGTTTCACCGTCCAAAGCTCCTTCCCGGTCTTGGCCTCGAAGGCGCGGAAGCGCGCGTCGTCGGTGGCGCCGACGAACACGAGCCCACCGGCGGTCACGATCGTGCCCCCATTCCCCGGACGCCCTGTGTTCCGCTTGCCGTCCGGCAGACTGTCCGTGATCCCCAGCGTCACCTTCCACGCGATGTCGCCCGTATTCACGTCCACCGCCGCGAGCTCACCCCAAGGCGGCTGCTGGCAGGGCAACTGCTGCGACGTGGGCCCCTTGATGCTGAACCGTCCGCCACCCTGCACTCCTTCGTACGGACCATCCGGGTCGACGCGGTTGCCCTGACCGTTGGCCGCCGCCGGACCCTTCGCCCGATCGTGATCGCGAAGCCCCGAGAGCTGGCCCAAATCGTTGACGTTCGCGAAGAGATATCCAAGCTGTGGATCAAACGAGGTCCCACCCCAATTCACGCCGCCATGATTCCCCGGGAACTGCACGCGCAAATGGTCATAGCTGGGCGGAAGGAACGGCCCTCCCATCTCTACGCCTTCGACGAGTTTCCCGCATGCCCCTTCCAGCTCGGGTGTGACGGTCGCGATGTCGGCCTTACTGAACGTCATTCGGGCGAGCGGCGGGGGCTTTACGGGGAACGGCTGCGTTTTCGCGGTTCGCTCGAGTGGCACTTCGCTTTGCGGGACCGGCCGCTCTTCGACGCCGTAGATCGGTTTGCCGGTTACCCGATCGAGCAGGAACACCATCCCGACCTTGTCCATCGCGACCACCGCGGGAATCGTCTTGCCGCCTCGCTTGACATCGATCAGTGCGGGCGCGCCGGTCATGTCGGCGTCCCAGATGTCATGATGCACGACCTGGAAGTGCCACAGGTACTTTCCCGTGTTGGCGTCGGCCGCCACCAGGCTTGTGCTGAAGAGGTTGTCGCCGGCGCGATCCCCGCCGTACTGATCGACGGAGGGAGCGCCGAACGGCATGTAAACGATCCCGCGCTTCTCATCCACGGTGAGGAAGCCCCAGACGTTCACGCCGGATCGATTCTTCCAACTCTCGCCCGCCCAGGTGTTGTTGAATTTCTCGCCCTTCTGCGGGACCGAGTGGAAGGTCCATACCAGCTTCCCCGTGCGCATGTCCCAGGCGCGGATATCTCCTGCCGGGCCGTGAGGCGGATTTTCCTGCGTGGTGCCACCGGTGATTACGAAGTTCCTGTAAACTACCGGCGGAGACGTAAGGCCGTTCCGTCCGGGCAGCCCGTGCATAATGGCATCGGTGTTCAAATTCACGACCCCGTTATCGCCAAACGCGGGGTTCGGTTTTCCGGTTCTTGCGTCGATTGAATAGAGCTTCCCGTCGCTGGTGCCAAAGACGATTTGAGAGGGCGTCTTCCCGTCGCCGGCCCACAATTCCAGACCGCGCGTCGAAGGATTGCCGGAGGGAAGCGGAAACGACCAGAGCTCCTGCCCCGTCACGGGATCCACGGCGACGACGCGCGAGTACGGCGTCGCCATGTACATGATGCCGTTCTTTACCAAAGGCGTGTCACCGCTGGGGCGGAAGCCGGAGCCGAAGCGCCCGGCGCGCCCCGCCCCGCGTCCGCCGCCTCCGGGTGTCTCGGGGGTATCGCCGACCGCGCCGCCGGGCCCGCGCCCTTCCATCGTCGGGAAGCCGCCACCGCCGCCGGTGAAGCCTGCCGGCCGCATGTGATACGTCCACGCAATTTGCAGCCGCCCAACATTTTCGGGCGTCAGCTCCGCCAGGGGCGAGAACCGCTGGCCTCCGGAATCGTGGCCGTAGGTAGGCCACTCTTTGGCGGCCGGAAGCGGCGGACCGGGGGTGAATGATGCGGGGTTATTCCGGACCGGTCGAGCTCCTTCGGGCGCCCCCGCGTCGGCGGGTCCTTCGATGCGCGATGGAGCCGCGACCGAAGCGGTCCCGCCGCCGGTCGCGGGATTCGCATTCGCGGAGGCGAAGTTCTTCACCAGGTAATTGATAATCGCGGTGAGCTCGGACTGGCTGCCTTCCGCGCCCAGATCGACCATCTTGGAAATGGTCTCCTGCCAGCCCGCCCGTCCCTGCCGCAGCGATATTGCCTGATCCAGCGAGTGACACTTTGCGCAAAGCCGCGTGGTCTCCGCTTTCCCCGGGCCATCCGGCAAAGTAGCGGCGTTCGCGAACGAAACGCCGACGAACAGCACGGCCGAAAAACACGCGGCCCGGGGAATTGCGCGGGCCGGCAGACTCTCCAATTCCTTATTCCCCATGGATCACTCTCTTGAATGCGACAGTCTACGCTCCAGGGACAGCGGCCCTGTAAGGTTCGAATACATGCTACTGCATATTCCATCGCCGCGGATGCCCGGCTCGAGCGCCAACGCGCAAACCCGGGTGTAGAATAGCTGAGAACTGGAAGGAGAGCCATGCCGAAGAAGATCGATCCGCTCAACCGGAAACTCTACGGGGCAGTAACAGTTATGCTGACCGTAACCGACATCAAGGCTGCCGTAAGCTTTTATCAGAAGGCGTTCGGCTTTGTTAAGCGAGGGATCATGAACGGCCCTGACGGGAAGCCGATGCACGCTGAACTCCGGCTTCGAGACACTACGTTAATGCTTGGCCCGGAGTGTCCCGAACGTGGCGCGCGCAGCGCCAAGAGCATCGGCGCTTCACCCGTGACTTTGTACCTGACATCGGAAAACGTAGACCAGACGGTTACGAAGGCGGTGAAGCTTGGTGCAACCGCTCTTGGACCGGTCATGGACATGTTCTGGGGAGACAGGTGCGGAACCATCTTAGACCCCGATGGCAATGCGTGGATGATAGGGACCCACATCGCCGAACCTACTCCGCAGGAAATGAAGAAGGCGATGAAGCAGCAGGCTGTCGGTACTTCCTCCGGGGCTTAAGCGTGGCTGCGAGCGGGCCCTGTGTCGCCGTGGCACGGGAGTCGAATCCGGCCGCACGGTTTGCCCTCGCTGCTGCTAGTTCTGTGACCGCGAGAGTAAGTGCGAATTACCAACCGCTTGCTAACGCGCGCGGCTCGGAACCGAGCCGTGACCGTGAGAAGGCGTGAAAAGCGACCGACTCGGCGGCTGAGTGCGGTTCCCGCAGATTTTTTCAAGCTCTTTAGAGCTATCCGCTCCGTAACGTCATAGAGCGATTTCGTCTTTGTAATGAATTGAATACAAGATTTGGAAAGGCGCTCTACAAGTTACCACCACGTTTTGGGCTCTAAGTACGTGAAAAAGCGGGGTACGGCACTCGAAGTGGTCTTGTGACGACCCCTCGAACTGTCGTAAGCTTCGTTCCACAAGCTTACTTTTTCAGGGGCATCGAAGGCGTCAGAGGCATGCGACGTCGGTTCGGATTTTGATCCGAAAACGACGCGGCGTGGAAGCCTCGACTGCCCGCGAGTCCAACACGAGGTTATTCATGAAGGGTACAACTCTCAGATCCGTACAAACTATTCTTGCCGCAGCCCTGCTCGCTACGGCGGCCTTTGCGCAAACACAAACGGCTCGCTTAGTGGGAACAGTGCACGATTCCACCGGCGCGGTACTGCCCAACGCCAGGGTTGCAGCGATGAACCTTGGGACCAAGCAGACCAGCGAAGCTATCACCAACGCCAGCGGAGATTATGTGATGCCGGCATTGCAGCCCGGCACTTATACGCTGACCGTGGAAGCAAACGGCTTCCGCAGGGCACGCATCGAGGGCATCGACCTGGCCGCGGCGTCGAATGTGTCACAAGCGATCACGCTAGAGGTCGGCCAACTTACCGAGGTGGTCGAGGTGACGGCCAACACGGTGAATGTGCAGACGACGGATTCCCAGGTGGCGAATTCGGTAACGATTAAAGAGATTGAGACGCTGCCGCAATTGGCGCGTACGCCGATTACGCTGGCGATCTTTCAGCCGGGCGTGCAGGTCAATCCGCAGGCCAACGGCTCTTCGAGCGGCGCGGATTATAGCTTCGCGCACGTCAACGGACTGCGCCAGGGCAGCAACAACAACAGCCTGGACGGCATCGACGTGAACGATTCGGTGGCGCCGCGCATCGGCCTTTCGCTGACCGCGAACAACACCGATTCGGTGGAAGAGGCTCGTGTCATCACCGATGGCGGCAAGGCCGAGTATGGCCGCAGCGCCGGCGCCCAGGTTCAGTTGGTTACCCGCGGCGGCACCAATCAGTTTCATGGCAACGCCTTCGACTATCTCCGCAACCGCGACCTCAATGCGAATGACTTCTTCGATAACGCCGCGGGCGTCCCGATTCCGGTGCTGATCCAGAATACGTACGGCGGATCGTTCGGCGGACCGATCAAGCACAACAAGCTCTTCTTCTTCGGCAATTACCAGGGAGTGCGTACGCACGCGCAGGGCGTGCAGAACACGCTGGTCCCCACCGCGACGGCGCAACAGGGCATCTTCCAGTGGAACAGCCGCGGCGGGCGTGCAGCAGTACAACATCCTCAACGCCGATCCGCTGCACAAGGGAATCGACCCGACGGTGGCGGCGCTCCTGAAGCTTTACCCCGCGCCCAACAATAACAATTGCAGCAACGCCGACGGCTTGAACTCCTCCTGCTACATCTTCAACTTCCCCAACGGAAGCCTTTCCGACCAGTTCACCATCAAGATGGACTACAACCTCACCGATAAGATGCACATCTTCGAGCGCACCAGCTGGCAGCGCAATTCGTCGATCGATTCGCTCAACGGCGCGCAGAATGTGATTCCCGGGCAGGACGCCGGCACGCAGGGCGGCAAGCGCTGGGGCGTGGCGGGCGGCTGGGACTGGACGCATCTCTGTCGACCATGGTCAACGAGTTTCGTTATGGACACCAGAGCGCGTCCACGAACTTCAACCGTCCGGAGCGCGAAGCCGGCCCGATGGTCAGCCTCAACACCTGGACCACGCCGCTGCTCACCGCGTTTCCGCAGGGCCGCAACTCTCCGGTGGATGAATACACCGACAACCTCACCAAGATTCACGGCAGCCACACCTTCAAATTCGGCGGCCAGCTCCGCTTCACGAAGCAGTACGGGTTCAACGACGCGGGCATTTATCCGAACGTTTCGCTCAGCACGGCGAACGGCAACATTCTCAATTTCAGCCTGATTCCCGCTGGTCTCAGCTCCACGCAGCTCACCAGCTTCCAGGGGATGTACAACGACCTGTTGGGCCGCATCTCTTCGGTGACGGAAACCTATTACAGCAACCTGAGCACGTTCCAGGCCGCGGGCACACCGCGCGTGCGCAACTTCGTGTTCCACGAATACGGTTTCTTCGCGCAGGACGATTGGAAGGTGCGCCACAACCTGACGCTGAATATCGGCCTGCGCTGGGAGTTCTACCCGGTGCCCTACGAAGTGAACGGGCAGCAGGGAATTCTCACGCCCGCCAATGTGTTCAACACGGCGGGGACGGCCGACAACATCACGGTTCAGCCTTCCACCAAATGGTGGAACAACAACTGGAAGGATTTCGCGCCGCGCTTCGGCTTCGCGTGGGATCCGTTCAGCGACGGCAAGACATCGATCCGCGGCGGCTACGGGATCTTCAACGATCGCGTGGTGGGCGCCGCGACCAGTTCCGTGGATGGCGCGACTCCCGGGTTCTCGCAGGCCGTGACGCTCTTCCCGAACTCGACCACGGGCAGCGACGTGCGCATCGGAACAGCGGCTCCGCTGCCGGTACAGCCGGGTAGCCCCGCGCTGACTCCCGCCGCCAACCGCCAGACGGCGCTCGATCTGATGAGCCCGAACCTGAAGACCGGGTACGTGCAGCAGTGGAACTTCAACATCCAGCGGCAGATCGCCAAGAACACGATTCTGGACGTCGGCTATGTCGCCAATCGCGGCGTCAAGTTGTTCTTCCAGACGAATCTGGATCAATCGCACATTTACGACAACGGCTTCCTCACCGCGTTCAACCAGATTGCCAGTAACCTGAGCAACCTGAGCGCGGTGCCGGTCAACAATCCGATCGCTTCGGTCTTCGGTTCGGCCACCGCCGCGGTTTCGGCGATTGGTTCGAGCGTGTTCTCCACGGGTCAGGTTGGCACGGCGGCGAACACCATCGACGTGAACAATTTCAGCAAGTATGCGGCCGCTGGAATCCCGCAGAATTATCTGCGCCGACTTCCCGCAGTTCAGCACGGTGCTGCTTGGAAACAACGATGGACGCAGCGAGTACAACTCCCTGCAGGTTCGCCTGCAGCGTCAGTTCGGCGCGCTGCGCGTCGGGGCGAACTACACCTGGAGCAAGTCGATTGACAACGACCTTTCGATCGTCTACGGGCGGCGAAGGCAACGGCTTTGCGGCGCCGCTCGACAGCTTCAATGAGGGGCTCGACCGCGGCCGCTCCAACTTCGATATTCCGCATGCTTTCACGATGACCTCGCAGTACACACTGCCCATCGGCAAAGGCCACGCGTTCGGCGGTAGCATGCCGGGTTGGGCCAATGCGCTGGTGGGTGGTTGGGATGTGGGCAGCCTGTGGATCTGGGAGAGTGGTTCGCCCTTCACGGTCAGCTCCGGACGCGCCACCGGTCCGAGCACGGCCAACACATGGGCCGACTATACGGGCTCGCGCAACATCGGCAGCGTGATGACCGACAACAACGGCATTGGACCGGGCGTTTACTACTTCACGCCCGCCCAGATCGCCAGCTTCAGCGAACCGGTCGCGGGAAGCATCGGCAGTTCCGGACGCAATACCTTCCGGGGACCGCAATTCTTCAACCTCGATGCTTCGCTGGTGAAGCGTTTCCAGGTGATGGAGCATAAGTCCATCACGTTCCGCGTCGAAGCGTACAACCTGCTGAACAGAGTGGATTTCGCTAATCCGGGCGTCAACCTGGGCGGCAATGCCAGCGCGTTCGGCAAAATCAGCGGAGTGGTCAACAATCCGCGAATCGTACAGATGGCGCTGCGTTTCGATTTCTAAGCGCCGGTATCAAGCAAGCAATACAGGGAGGCAGGGCACGGCGCCTGCCTCCTTTTCCTTTTGGGCGGCACAAACTCGTGCACGCGAGAGTTACGGCAGCAAGTGGAGAGGCCGGGAGGCCTGTCCCACTAGAAACTAGAAGCTGATGCGGAAGGCTAACTGCATCGTGCGGCTCTGATCGACGGCGCCGGTGACCTGGTACGAGTCGGAGACGCTGCCGACGTAATTCACCGGGTTGAAGTTCGTGTTGTTGAACACGTTGAAGACCTGGGCCTGACCTTCGAGGACTAATCGCTCGGTCACCCGGATCTGCTTGATGAGGTTGACGTCGAACCGAAGGACCTTTGGTCCGGTGACGATCAGGCTGCGGAGGCCGCAATCGCCGAAGCCGTTGACGGACTCGATGCAGGTCGGCGAGTTGGCGGGCGCGAAGTAGCGGCCGGTGGGCGCCCCGCTGGAATAGCCGGTGGCACCCACGCTGAAGGCTTTGATCGTGTTGTCGATGATGTCCTGCGGAAGCATGTAGATGAGCGTCCGGTACGGGTTCTGCGGATCGGTGACCTTGCGGACTTGGAACGCGTTGCGGACGTCGTCCGGGGTCATGCCGATCAGACGCACGTTGCCGAAGTCGAGCATGCGGCCGCTCTGGAGGCGGGCTACCCCCTGGAAGCTCCAGCCGCCGACGACGCGGTCCAACAGGCCGCCGGCGCCGGCGAGAAAGTGCTTGTTCTTGCCGAACGGCAGCTGGTACATCCAGTTGCCCACAAACACGTGGCGCACGTTGCCGGTCGCGTTGCCGCCCTGGTTGGTGAAGATGTTGGTGTAGTTCATCTCCGTGTTCACGTACGGTTTGTGGAAGCCGTAGAACTGATCCATGTACCCGCGGCCGTAGGTGTAGTTCAGCTCGAACAGCAGGCCATCCGCGAAGCGGCGGTTCAACGATACCTGCACACCGTTGTAACTGGTCTTGGGTCCATTGGTGACCACGTAGCCGTGATTGATATCGGGGTTGGCCACCCAGAAGTTCGACGGGTAACCGGCGGCGAGGCCATTGGTCCGGTAGGCTGAGTTGGCCCAGATATTGCTGGCGGCGGTGTACGGGTTGGGATTCAACGGGTACATCGATTGGACCACCGTGGTGTTGGTCCAGCCGGTCCCGGTGTACTTGGTCGCATCGGCAGGCGTCTTCGACCCGTTCAGATATGCCAGGAAGATGGGCAGGGGAGATGTGCCGGGAATTCCGGTATAGGCGAACGTACTGCCCTTGCCGGCGGCGATGTTGGCTTGCAGATTGGCCTGGGCCTGTTTGAATTCGGGCAAGAATCCGTTCTCGATGATATTGATCTCGTTGTAGTCCAGATACGGAAGCTGGCCGCCCGCGGTCCAGGTATTGAAGCTGTTGGTGTGGATGAAGCGTCCCTCGATGGTCAGGTTCCTGGCCAACTGGCGTTGGAAACTGAGGTTGTAGGAGAAGGCGCTGGGCGTTTTGATATTCGGGTCGAAGACGTAAACGCTGGAACTCGCGCTGGGCACGGCCATCGGATAGGCGCGGGTCAGGCTGATCGCCGGCGGACCGAGGTCGCTGCTGGACAGCAACACCGGCACGGAACCGAGGTTGCCATTTGTCTGGTTGCGCGACGCGTCGATCGAGATACCGGGATTGCCGCCGAACACGCCCGTGAAATCGCTCATGCCGCCGCGCTGATAGGCGAGACTGGCGCCGCCGCGAAGGACCGAGTTGCCCTTCCTGCCCAGCAACGCGTGCAGGATGCCGCTATCGGCGCCTACCGTCCAGGCGGCGCCCAGACTCGGCGCGAAGCCGCCCCAATCCGTGTGGTAGGCATTGGAGTTCTTGGTCAGCATCTTGAAGGTGGTTGGCGCGCCCTGGAGGGTGCCGGGTTTGAAGAGATTGCCCAGGTTGTTCACGACCGAACCCGGTTGGAAGCCGCTGCCCACTCCCGTGACGCCGAAGATATCGTCGAGGGTAGCCGTGGAATAACTGTTGTTCTGCGCAAAGAAGGGCCGCTGCACGTCATAGCGAAGCCCGGCATTGATGGTCACCGAGGGTTTCACATGCCAGGAGTCGTTAATGAACGAACCCCATTCCGGCAGGGTCCCATACTGATCGCTGGCGCCGAGAATCTTGTAGGTTGAGCCGTCCGGCTGGATGCGCGCGTTGCGCGTGATGGCGCTGACGCGTCCGGTCAGCACGGCGTAAAGGTTCCTTGCGTTGGTGATGTCCGTGCTCGATGCGCCAGGGAAGTTGGCGGTGGTGAACATGGAATCGGCAGGGTCTCCGCTGCTGGTCATGCCGAGAGTCACGACAGGAGCCTTGGTCTGGTTGTAAAGCCAGACTTCCGCCTTGGTGTAGGAAACGCCCATGGAGAGCAGATGACGGCCCTTCACCCAACTGAGGCTATCCTCGAACACCATGGTCTTCCCTTCCCGGGCGCTGTTGGCGGAGGCCGGGTAGGGATTCGCGATGCTCTTAAATCCACTCCACGAGACGGCGTAGCCGTTGGCAGCGCCCAACCCCGCGCCGGCGAACATATCCGAGGTGAGATCGGGAGAGAATTGGGTAGCGCCGCCGGTCTTGCCGAACCGGAATTCGTTCACGATCCGGCTGGACACGGTCGAACGCCACGCGCCTTGACCGGAGTACCGGGTGGAATCCTGCAATCCGTGCACGGAGAAACCCGGGTAGACGGCCTGGACGCTGTTGGTGGTATCGGGATCGGAAATGAGGTGATTTTGGGTAATGGAGCCGGTGAGGCGGTGTTTCGCAGTCACGTTGTAATCGACGCGGACGGTGGGAAAGGTCGTCTTGCTGGTGGTGGGCTGCTGCCACACGAAGGACTGGGTAAGAGGATCGGTGGTGCTGTTCACGACGCCAGTGGTGGTTGTGGACTTGCGGACATCGCCGAGCAATTTGGCCACGAGAGGGTCGATCTTCGCGACCTGGCCATTGCGTGCGGCCATCGCCATGAGATCGACGTTGGCGCCGCCGGCGTACTGGAAAATGCCCTGCTCGGAGAGCGGGCTCATGATGGTCCGGGTGGAGGTGCTGGTGCCGGGCGAACTGACCCACTCGTAGTTGACGAAGAAAAACAGCTTGTCGCGGCCGTTGAATAGTTTGGGGATTCTCACGGGGCCGCCCAGGCGGCCGCCGGGCTGGAACTGCTTCGAAACCGGTGTGGCGGTGGGATTGCCGCTGGTATCGACATTGCGGTGCAGGTTGAACCAGGTGTTGGAGTTCATCCAGTCACGGCGCAGGTAGTAGTAAGCACTGCCATGGTATTCGTTGGTTCCCGAGCGCGTGACCATCTTGATTTGCACGCCGCCCTGGCCGGCCATATCGGCGCCCTGCGCCGCCGTCCCGATGGTGACCTCTTCCACCGCGTCGAGGCGGGGACTGACGCGTGTGAACATTCCGTCCCAGGTCTTGGCGTAGTTGTCCTGGATATTCATGCCGTCCAGCGTGATGTTTACGGTGCTGGTAGGCAGGCCGTTGACCATGGCGCCGCGGGAAGTGCCGTCGGCGGTGGTAACACCGGGAAGGAAGGTCACCAGGTCGAACGCGGCGCGCCCGGGCAGCGGCAGGCTGGTAAGCTGCTGCTGGGTGAGGGTGGTGGTCACCGACGTCTGCGTAGTCTTTAGGATTTCGCCGGCGCTTTCGACGACAACGGTTTCGGCGACCCCGCCAGGCGTCAGCACCGGCTTAATATTACCCGGCGCACCGGCATTGAGCCGGATGTCTTCCAGGACGGCAGTCGCAAAGCCCTTCATGGCAACGGTAACGTCGTAATTACCCGGCTCGAGCGCCGGGATGGTGAACAGGCCATCGGCCCCGGAAACGGCGGTCGAGGTGGATGCGGTTGCCTTGTTTTTGGCGCTAATGTTCGCGCCGGGCACGATGGCTCCCGACGAATCAAAGACCGTCCCGGACAATGCGGTGGTGACACCGCCCTGCGCAAAGGCGCAGTCGGGCGTTGCGGCAAGAATGAGCAGGAACACTTGTAGCACGGGCGCGGAAAGACGAACCCTCATGTTTTCCCCTTTTGTTTTTGATCTCCGTGACGACCCGGTCCGGTGGAGTGTGAGTTATGAGGATTGATTCTACATCTTATGCGGGGCTTTGCGTACTATCTTTCGGCTGGTCGTCAGGTGCGGGGGGAGGGGAAATACAGGTTAGATACGTCAGGCGGCTCGCAAATTCGCGAGCCGCCCCGTGTGGGAAGGGGTCGAAGGCCTACTGAGGTTTGTTCTGGTCGTTGTTGTTTGTAGTCCCCCGCATGTTCGGCGGCGGCGGATCTTTTACCCACTTATCGAACCAGCGTAACTTCTCCCAGTTGACGTGTTCGATGGTCTCCTTGGCGCGATAACCATGGGCTTCGGACGGCAGGAAGACCAGGCGGACGGTGCCGCCGTTGCCGCGCACCGCCTCATACATGCGTTCCGATTGAATGGGGAAGGTGCCGTTGTTGTCATCGGCTTCGCCGTGGATCAACAGCAGCGGGGTCTTGATTTTATTGGCGGCCATGAACGGCGACATTTTGATATAAAGATCCGGATCGTCCCATAGAGTCCGGCGCTCGTTCTGGAAGCCGAATGGTGTGAGCGTACGATTGGGCGCTCCGCTCTCGGCGATTCCGGCCTTGAAAAGGTCGGAATTCGCCAACAGGCTATCGGTCATATACGCGCCGTAGCTGTGGCCGCCGACACCCACGCGGTTGCGGTCCGTGACGCCCATCTCGACGGCCTTGTCGATGGCGGCTTTGGCATCCATCAACAACTGTTCGAGGAAGTGATCGTTGACCGTGGCGCGCGGGCCTACGATCGGCATCGACGCATTGTGGAGCACGGCGTAGCCATCGAGGGCAAAGAAGATGTCCGAGTATCCGCCGATCTCGGTGAACCGCATGCGGGAACCGTTGCTGGCGGTTTCACTGGCAACGTCGGCGGTCTCGTACTCGTAGGGATAGGCCCACAGGATCGTCGGAAGAGGCTTGCCGGGTGTGTAATCGGGCGGCAGATAGAGCGTGAACGACATATCCACGCCGTCGGGCCGCTTATAGGTCACTAACTCCTGGTGGACCTTGCGCATGATCGGCTGCGGATCGGGGAAGTGCGTTATGGCCGTCGATTGCCCGGCGGAGGTGCGCACGTAATAGTTGGGCGGCTCGGCTGGGCTCTCGCGGCGAGTGAGAAATTTGTCGCCGTGCGAATCGAGGAGTCCCTCGAAGACTTCGTAGTGACTGTCGTCGCACTGGAAGAGCTTCTTGGTTTCCTGCGTGGCGAGGTTGTAGCGGCTCAGGAACGGATGATCTCCGTTGGGCGAGCCGCCATTGCCCTGCAGGAAAATGTTGTCGCCATCGCGGACCACCACGCGGCCTCCCGTGGGAAGCGGCTTTTCCACGGGGCTGCCGGGATTGTTGTACCGGGATGGGCCGCTGGTCCACAGGGGCTTAGGCGCTTCTTTCGGTTTGGCAAAATCGATCAGGTATGCCGTCTGAGCGCGCGCCGCACCGCGACCCGCCGCGCCGCCGCGGCCTCCGCCTCCGCCGGCGCCGATGATCGCCGTGTGCAAATCGTCGGTGAGAGCGAAGCCCTCCAGGCGCTGATCGGCCTCGTACATCACTTGCGCGGTTCCATCGAACGGCGCCTTCAGGGCCATCAGTTTTTCATGGATGGGTTGTGGCGCCGCATTCGCGGACGCAGGAGTGCCGCCGCGTCCCCGACCGCCGCGGCCGGCTCCGCCGTTGCCTTCAAACCAGATCAGCGTGGAGGGCTCGGTGATCAGCCAGCTCAAACCGCGCGGGCCAGCGGCGACGGGATTCTCTTCGTCCGCGGCCGCATTCGCGGCGCCTGCCCCTCGCCCGTTACCACCCAGCGGAATACTCGCCTCTTTGCGGAGCACCTTGCCGGTCCGGTCCCAGGTCTCAATCTCGGTGGGAAACAGGCGGGCAGGATATGAATATGAGAAGGGTTTGTGAATGTAGCTCACAATGACGAATTTTGAATCGGGTGACATACGCGCCGATTCAATCATCGCCGGCTTGCCGATTGGCGATGAGGCCCCGGAGACGCTGTCCACTACCGCGAGCTGCGCCGTGGCGTAATACTCGAACAAATCCTCATCGTGCGGATTTTGCAGCAGATCCTCATACGTGGGAGCACCCTTGCCGCCACCCAGGCTTTCGGAGATGTGGGGGCCGGCAGGCACGATTGGAGCGGCCGGAGCGGCACCGCGATTCGCAGGCACCGCAAAGACCAGCAGCGACTTGCCGTCAGGCGCCCACTGCAGGCCGCCGCCCCCGCCACCGGCGCCGCCGCGACCGGCAGCCGGTCCGCCGCGTCCGCCGCCGAACACCTCGTTCAAATGCAGGTTGGGCACGCGGTGGGTGCGTCCAGTGGCGGCCTCGCCGATCCAGACTTCGATGCCGGACGGCGTCGAGTTGGTGAATACGAAGCGCGTGCCGTCCGAGCTCCAGGGCCCAATGCCCAGTTTTGGATTCGGGGGCAGCGCGATCTTAATCTCCGTACCCTCGGGAATCTTGCGTAACATCAGGTTCGATTGGAAGGTGGTGTTGTGCAGGCCATTGGTCCTGGGGTTAATCCGGATGCCGGCGAGACGGAGCATCGGCTCGGAAAGCTCGGCGATGGGTGGGTAGCGGACAGGACTTCCCTGTAGGGCGTAAGCGCGGTTGGGGCTCATCAAGAGCGTGGGCGTGGTGGGCGAGTTCAGGATGTCTTCGACGGCTTTGGGTGGTTTCTGGTAAGTGTCCGCGGCAAATAGAAGGAAGTTTGCCGATGCAAGGATGCAGAGGATCCGGAAGGGAGATCTCATGATTAGGGAAATGTTACGGGACGGAAGAGGCCCATGTCAATTTTCGAGCGGGAGGGACAACGTTCTTGGGAGGACGCCTATCCGGGCGGTGTCCAGGTTACCGGAAAAGCGATACTGCGCGACGTGATCAACGCGACCATCGGTTCGAATAATTGGCAGCCGACTTTCAGAAGCCCAGCAAGAGCCTGCATCGCATGCTCGGTCCGAACGGCAACCCGAACAGAGTCAACCTCTTCGCAATTCTTCAGGTACTGCAAAAGAGCGTCGGCGTGAGATGGACAGTCAAGGCTGCGTAGAGCGGGTTCACCGACGCCGGGATAGACAAACTCAGCGTTGTCATCCCCACGGCCGGCGTAAAGAGCCCTCGACGACTCTCTGTAAAGCCTCGCGTAGTCTGGATCGATACCGGAGGGAATTAGTAGCTCAAACGGGCTGGAGCCATTCCATGTCAGCATGGCGTCTTAGCAACGAGGGGCGCACCGGCGATGTGTCGGTGAAAATTGCCAGTTCGCTCCATGCGGCGTGGTGGCCACTCCAATCGCTGAACCCAAATCGCGATCTTGAATGGCTGCGACAAAGGACACCGGGTGCGCCCGCGGTATGCCACTGATCGGCAGATACCTGAGTCTCCGCATGGCTCGAATGGCGAGGATAATCGGCCGCGAACCCGGCGGTAAGGATCGCACTTTCCGAAATCATGTCGATCGGTTCACCGGACCAATCGATCTCGATCAGTTGAGGTTGCCTGGTCTCCTGTAGGTCAGCGAGATCGGCACCAGTAAGACGGAAGACGTTCCTCACAATCGCACGTGCAACGGTTTGAGAACAACAACAGTAGAGAGCCGGGAAACGCGCGGTGTTCCAACGGTTATCCACGGTCTGCGAATACGTCGCGTCAAGAGGGTCCGCCCACTCGCGCCGGACCACCCGGAAAATCGGCTTGTGATCGTGGAGGATTGTGCCCGTCATCCTTGATAGGCAAATGCCGCATCATATCGATCGGCGACCTCTTCGATACGTCCCTGCCGGATCCAGTCGTAGGCTGATCGGCCATCGAAAAGGTCTACTTCCCGCCGGATGAGCTCCGGCAGACGCTCCGGGCGAAACGTCGCCAGCAAGCGCGAAAGGGCATGATTGGCACGCCCCAATAAAGCTTGTGCGTCCATCGGGATTGCAACTCGGCCAGACTCCCACTGTTCCACTGCGTCCGCGGGAACACCAAGCAACTGCGCCATATCCTCAATCGAAAGAGCGAGCCGGCTAATCAACTGCCGTAGTGATTGGCGCGCATGCGACTCCGCTTGATCCGCACCCAACTTCTCTGCGACCGCCAGGCCGAACACGAGCAGGAATTCCCGATCCCGTTCCGAACCCTCCAGCCTGATGCCTGTGGGACCAAGCTGATCGCTAACGAGCCGGTCCCGGTGCTCACACAATTGCGTCCAGCCAGGCTCGAATACGAGCGACTGATCGATCCAGGAATGAAGAAGCGACTTTCTCGCGTGATCGCTCCACCCATGCCGCCAGAACACTGCCGCTTGAGAGGCGCTGGAGAGCACCAGATCCTGAACCAATACCGAGGTCCACGCTTCAACGCCGACGGCGCGGTTCAGTCGAAAAATTGCGCCAGACATCCATGCGACGCAGGCGCGTGCGGCCGCCAGATTCGGCGGAGTCGCCTCTGTCGTAACGGGCGTCGGAACCGGAACTTCCTTCAGCAACCCTTCGAGAGAAGCGGCCATACGCTTTCAGTATAAATCCAACGGGCGATTAGAATTTCTACTCTTACTTCGCGTAATAGCCGTCGCGGGTTTGGACCGTGAGACCCCTCTGCCGGGTAGTTAGTTTGATTTTGCGGTACTGGCCGCTTTTGCCGGGAGACTGCGGGGTGTAGCCGATGCTGTATTGGTTGCGGAGGGTCTCTTCGATTGCCGCGTAAGTCTTCGTGATCGGGTTCGCCTCGGAGACTTCGAAGAACTCGCCGCCGGTTTCCTGAGCGAGTCGCTGCATTGCCTTCTTGCCTTTGAGCGCCATCACTCCCATGGCTGCCTTGCGAACCGGACGGCGCAGGCCGGGGTGGCCGGCAAAGAGGATGCTGTAGATGATGGTGTCGGCGCGCTGGGCGTACTCGATGGCGGTACCGATGGTCGTGGTGTCGCGCACGGAGACGCCGTCGGAGAGGATGATGAAGGCCTTGCGGCCCGTGCGCGGGCGCATCTGGTTTTCCGCGGTGTCGCGGATGGCGCCGAAGATCACGGTGGCGACGTGGTCGGGGATGCGCAGGCGTGCGAGCGCGGCGGCGAGTTCGGCGTGGGACGAGGTGAAGGGTTGGAGCAGGCGAACGTCGGTATCGAAGGCGGCGACGCAGGCGAAATCCTTGCCTTCGCGGAGAACCTGGTCGAGGAAGGTGAAACTGGCTTTGCGTTCCGGCTCGATGACGCCGCGCTGGCTGCGGCTGGTGTCGACGAGCAGGCCGATGGTCAGCGGCAGGTCGCTTTCTTTGGAGAAGTAGGCAATGGACTGGCGCTTACCCTCGTCCTGGAGGACGAAGTCTTCGCGGGTTAGGTCGCGCGCGATGCGCCCCTCGCGGTCGCGCACAGTGGCCATCAGGGTGACGACGTCGACGCCGGCAGAGAAGGTGGGCGGTTGCTGCGCGGCGAGGGGGATGACACTGCCGAGGAGGAAGGTGCGGCGGGAGAGATTCATGGCGCTTTACCTTATATACGCGCGCGGAAGAAAAGGAGGAGGCAAAGACTTGAAGTGCTGACAGGGTCGAAAGACCACCCCTCAAACTCGGGGAATCCCCGGAATCGGCGGTGGTCTTTCATCAAAGTTTCGCGGGCGGAACGCCCATCAACAACAGGCCAGGAGGCCTGTCTTACCGGGATACGAGGAAGAAGGCTCCGCCGATGGCGATGGCGTCTTCCAGGAGCGCGATGGGGAGGTCCTTGCCGACGGCGCGAGCCAGGCGGACGCGGGCTTCGTAGCCGCCGAGGGTGCCGGCGATGGCGCCGAGGATGCCGGCGAGAAGACAGGGAAGGAGTTCGTCGCGCTGCAAACCGAAGGCGGCGCCGCACAGGCCGCCGGTCACGATGCGGGCGATGAAGCCGGGCGGCGCCTTGCGGCTTGGAGTGGAGGGCAGCTGGTCGGAGATCAGCTCGCCGATTGCCAGGACAGTGAAAATGTATGGTGTGGCGGCGTAGCCCATGAAGGCGAGGGGAGTGCCTTCGAGGTGCATCCATCGCAGGGCGGCGGCCCAGCTGACGGCGGCGGGGGCGGTGAGGGCGCGGAGTCCGGCGACGACTCCGATCGAGAACGCGAACAGGACGCAAATCGACATTAACTCTCCAATTCTCCAAGCATGGTCGGAATCAGTTCGCTGACGGTGGGATGAATGTGCACCGCGCGCTGAATCACGGTATACGGCGCCTTGGCATACATGATGTCCAGGATGGAGTGAACCACTTCGTCGCCGCCGGTGCCCAGGATGGCGGCCCCCAGGATCTGCTTCGTCTCCTTATCGATGACCACTTTCATGAAACCTTGCGATTCGCCCTTTTCCACGGCGCGGGCAACGTGCGTCATGGGTCGTTTGCCGAACAAGAGCGGGCGGCCGGATTTGCGCGCCTCGGTCTCGGTCATGCCGGCTCGGCCCAGCGGCGGGTCGGTGTAGAGGGCGTAGCAGGGGATGCGGTCGCTGACGCGGCGCGGGTCGTTGTCGAGCAGGTTGGCGGCGACGATTTCGTAATCGTTATACGAGGTGTGGGTGAAGGCGCCCTTGCCGTTGCAATCGCCCATGGCCCAGATGCCGGGGACGTTGGTGCGGAGCTGGTCGTCGACCGCGATGTAACCGTGGTCGTCCACGGCGACGCCCGCCTTTTCGAGGCCGAGATCGTCGGTATTGGGGCGACGGCCGACGGCGAGGAGGACGTGGGAGCCGGCGACATCGGGGGAGCCCTCCTCGCATTCGGCGTGGGCGATCACCTCGTCGCCGTTGCGGGAAAAGGCGATGCACTTGGCATTGAGGCGCACCGTGATGCCTTCGCGCTCCAGGATCTCGCGCATGGCGGTGGAGACATCTTCATCCTCGCGGTGGACCAGGCGCGAGCCCATTTCGAGGATGGTGACCTGGCTGCCGAAGCGGCGGAACATCTGACCGAATTCAAGGCCGATGTAGCTGCCGCCGACCACGATCAGGTGCTTCGGCAGGTAGTCCACCGCCATCATGGAGCTGTTGGTGAGGTAGTCGATGGTATCGACGCCGGGCATGACCGGGATGACGGCGCGGCCGCCCACGTTGATGAAGATCCAGGGCGCGGTGAGGCGTTCGGCGCCGACGCTGACTTCTGGGGCGACTCGAAGCGGGCGTGGCCCTCGATAGACGGTGCCGTTTTCCAGATGCTTGAGCGAGTTTTCGAGGCCGACGCGGGAGGCGGCGGAGATGGCGTCCTTGCGCGCCTTGACGCGCTTCATGTCTACGGTTGGGCCGGGAACATCCACGCCGAACTCGGCGGCGCGGCGGACCATTTGGGCGGCGTAGGCGCTGGCGACCATGGTTTTGGTCGGGATGCAGCCGGTATTGACGCAGGTGCCCCCAAAGAGCTTGCGTTCGATGATGGCGACCTTCTTGCCCGTTGCGGCGATGCGCCGGGCCAGCGAAGGGCCGGCCTGGCCGGTGCCGATGACGATGGCGTCGAAGGGGATGGGCATTTGGGCATTTTAGATGAGTCCGCACAAAAAAGATGGAAGAAAGTAGACCGCCGGCGCGTCTATCGGGTTTGAGGGATAAGATTTTAGATCGCTCCCTGACGGTCGCGGTTCGCGGGAGCCAGCATACGCCTGCGGGATTTATGCGCGCGATCCCCGCAAATGGGGGTATGTGGAAGATTCCCACAAAAGAGTCAAAAATGTCTGATTATCCTGCAATCAGGTTGGGTTATACTGTAGATTTCAAGAGGTTGCTGATGAAGAAATACGGCAAGTTCGCGGCTCTGATCGTGGTCGTGATCGGGACTCTGGTCTGGCTGGCAACGGCCGAAATGAAAGAGAACCAGACCTATTACAAGACCATCACCGAACTCGGCCAGATGGGCGACCGAGGCCTACGGCGCGCGCATCCGCGTTGGCGGCGACGTGGAAGCCGGGTCGATTCAGCGCGTCGGCAACCAGGTGCGAGTTCGTCCTGGTGCAGGACACCACCAAACTGAAGGTCGCCTACACCGGCACCGACCCGCTGCCGGACACGTTCAAGGACGGCGCCCAGGCGCTGGCCGATGGCAAGCTGGGTAAGGACGGCGTCTTCCGCGCCAACCGCATCCAGGCCAAGTGCGCATCGAAGTACGAAGCCAAACCGGGGCAACTCGAACCCGGGCAAACCGCTCCCAACATCAACACGGGCAAAGCAAGCATCTAGCTAGAGGGTGATATGGAAAATCTGGGTTCGCTGGCCATCCTGCTGGCCTTCTGTCTGGCGTTCTATGCCACCGTGGCCTGCGTCGTCGGTCGCATGAAACACAAGCCTTTTCTGATAGTTAGCGGGGAACGCGCGGTCTACGCGATCTGGGCGCTGATCACCACCGCCGTCGGGCATCCTGGTCTACGCGCTGATGACCAGCGACTTCCGCTTCTCCTACGTGGCGGAGCACTCCAACCGCACCATGCCCATCCTTTATAAGTACGCGGCCTGGTGGGGCGGACAGGAAGGCTCGCTGCTGTTCTGGAGCTGGCTGCTCTCCACCTACACCATCGGTGGTGGTCTTCACCAACCGCCGCAAACACCGCGACATGATGCCGTGGGTGATCGGCGTGCTGACCACCATCCAGACCTTCTTCCTGGTGCTCAACAACTTCATCGCCAACCCCTTCCAGATGCTGGCGGTGGACAAGCTGATCACCGTCGGTGCCGGACGGCAACGGGCTCAGCCCGCTGCTGCAGTACCCGGCGATGGCGATCCATCCGCCGATGCTGTACCTGGGCTACGTGGGCTTCTCGGTGCCGTTCGCCTTCGCCATCGGCTCGCTGATCACGCGGCAGCCGGGCGATGCCTGGATCCACACGACGCGCCGCTGGACGCTGGTCACCTGGCTGTTCCAAAGCACCGGCATCATGCTGGGCGCGGCGTGGGCTTATCACGTGCTCGGCTGGGGCGGCTACTGGGGCTGGGATCCGGTGGAGAACGCTTCCCTGCTCCCCTGGCTCAGCGGCACGGCGTTTCTGCACTCGGTGATGATGCAGGAAAAGAAGGGCATGATGAAGGTCTGGAACATCGTGCTGGTCTCCACCACCTTCTTCCTGTGCATTCTCGGAACGTTCCTGACGCGCGTCCGGCATGGTGCAATCGGTACACGCGTTCGCGCGCAGTCGATATCGGCAAGTACTTCGTCGGCTTCCTGGCGATCGGGATCGCGGCGGTGATCTTCCTGATTCTGGACCGGCTGGATTACCTGAAGAGCGAGGCGCAGCTGGAGAGCGTGATCTCGCGCGAATCGAGCTTCCTGTTCAATAACCTGATCCTGCTGGCAAGCTGCTTCGCGGTGCTGTGGGGCACGCTGTTCCCGGTGATCAGCGAGGCCATTTCCGGCGACAAGATTTCGCTGGACGCGGATTGGTACAACCGGCTGATGGTGCCGATCGGGCTGTTCCTGCTGTTCCTGACCGGCGTGGGTCCGCTGTTCGCCTGGCGGCGGACGTCGGTCGAGAGCCTGCGGCGCAACTTCCAGATTCCGGGGATCGCGTCGCTGGTGCTGGTGGGCGCGCTGTTCGCGGCCGGCATGCGCCACTTCTACGCGCTGATCTCGTTCGGCTTCTGCCTGTTCGTGGCGCTGACGGTGCTGATGGAATTCTACAAGGGCGCGAAATCGATCGCGCGCCAAGAATGACATGAACCTGCTGCACGCCACCGTGCGAGCTGACGCATCGCAATACGCGGCGCTACGGCGGGTACCTGGTGCACATGGGGATCGTGCTGACGTTCATCGGCTTCACCGGGCACGCCTTCAACCAGGCCGAGGTCAAGGAACTGAATACCGGCGACATCGATGAAGATCGGCACGTACGAACTGCGCATGGTCAACCTGGCGCAGGGCGATGAAGAGAATTACGCGTGGCATCGCGCCACCATGGCGGTGACCAAGAACGGCGAGATGCTGGGCACGCTGGAGCCGGAGAAGCGCTTCTACAAGGCGAGCAAGCAGGGCACGAGCGAAGTGGGAATTCGCGTGCGGCCCAACGAAGACCTGTACCTGAATTTCGGCGGCATGAGCGACGACAATCAGCGCGCGGTGATTCAGGCGTACGTATTTCCGCTGGTCTCGTGGATCTGGATCGGCGACGCTGGTGGTGATCTTCGGGACGCTGATCTGCCTGGTGCCGAGCAAAGTCAAACTGCAGTATGCCCGCACGGAAGTGGTGGGGTATACGAAGAAAAATGCAACGGTTCAGAAGTAGTCATGCTGGCATTCTTGATCGCGGTGGCGGCGCTGGCGCAGACGGCCAGCGAGAAGCCCAGCGTGGATGTCCGCCGGGTGGGCGCGCGCCTGCAATGCCAGTGCGGGTGCAAGGATTCGGTGGCCACTTGCAGCATGTTGGAGTGCCACTTTTCGAAGCCGGCCAAGGAACGGATTGCGCAGATGCAGAGCGGTGGGCATGAGCGATGAGCAGATCGTGCAGGCCTTCGTCCGCGATTACGGCGCCGGCATTTACCTGGCGCCGCCGAACGCGTTCGGCTGGATCGTTCCGTACGCGGCGGTTGGCTTCGGGCTGGTGGTGATCTCGCTGTTCCTGCGCAAGTACTGCAAGCCGCAAGCCGATGACCGATCTCGGCACGATCGAGATCGACGACCCGGCGCTGGCGAAGTACAAAGACCAGATCGAGAAAGATCTGGCGAACCTGGATTGAGGCTGAACGTCCCGTGATTATTGCAATTACCTGCGTCATAGCGATCGTCGTTATCGTGTTCGTCCTCGGGGTTCGGCCCAAGGACCTGCCGGAACCGGAACCGGTTTCGCCGTTTCAGCCATCTGGATGAGCGCAAGGCGGCGATCTACGAGAATCTGCGCGACCTGCAGTTCGAATATCGCGTGGGCAAACTCTCCGACGACGATTACCAGCAGACCAAGAAAGACCTGCAGAAGGAACTGGCCGGCGTGATGGCGGAGGTGGATCGCGTCAAGGACGAATTGCAAGGCTGTCGCCCGCATCGGCTGCCGCGCCGGCGGCCAAGAGCAAGCCGGTGAAGAGAGAGCTCGACCCGCACACTTGCCCGCACTGCAACGCGCACTTCGAGAAGGAGCTGAAGTTCTGCGGCGAGTGCGGCAAGCCGATGAAGGCGGTGCGCGCATGAGACGCCTCTGATGGCTGCTTGCTGACCTGTGCGGCGCATGGCTCGTATTCGCCGCGGTCACCGGCACCGTCACCAATCAAACCACGGGCAAGCCGCAGGCCGGCGCAACGGTGGCGCTGTACAAGCTGGCCACGCGCACCGGACTCGAGCTGATCGACCAGGCGAAGAGCGACGCGCAGGGCAACTTCACGATCAACCAGACGCCGCAGGGTCCGCACCTGATCCGCACGGCATTCGACGGCGTCACCTACAATCACATGCTGCCTCCGGGACAGCCAACCACCGGGATCCCCATCGAGGTGTACAACGCTTCGAAGCAGCCGGGCGAGCGCCAAAGTGGCGAAGCACATGATCCTGTTCGAGCCCGGCGGCCGGCCAGGTCGCAGGTCAGCGAGACTTACCTGTTCAAGAACGACGGCAAGACGGCGTGGAACGATCCCGACAGCGGCACGCTGAAATTCTTCCTGCCCGCAGGCGCGAGCAAGCCGGACGTGAAGGCGACCGCTCCCGGCGGCATGCCGCTCGGCGCGCCGGTCAATAAGACGGCGAAGCCCGACGTCTTCGCGGTGGATTTCGCCATCAAGCCGGGCGACACGCGCATCGACGTGACCTACACCGTGCCGTACACGGAAGGCGCGGACCTACGCGGGCAAGGTAATCACGCAAGGACGAGAACACCTACCTGATCGTGCCCAACGGCGATCACGCTGAAGGGCGAGGGCTTGAACGATCTGGGCGCCGAGCCGCGCACGCAGGCGCACATCTTACGGCCTCACGGCGAGCAGCTACAAAGTGCAGTTGACGGGCGCGGTGGCGCCGCGCCCGCCGCCGATGCCGCGCGCCGATCAGCGTCCGACGATGCCGGGCCGCGGATCGAGCAGATCATGCCGCGCGTCAACAGCAAGACGATTCCGATTCTGACCGTGGCGCTCGGCATTCTGGCGCTCGGCTTCGCGCTGCTGTATCGCGCGCAAGCGGGCCGGCCCAGCCAAGGAGACGCAATGAACGCGGTCGGCGTTGAAGGCGTCTGGAAGTTTTACGGCGACTATCCGGCCCTGCGCAACGTCGAACCTGCAAGCGGCGCCGGGCGCATGCCTGGCGCTGATCGGCCGCAACGGCGCGGGCAAGACCACGCTGCTGCGCACCATCGCGGGCTTTTCGCGGCCCGGCAAGGGCAGCATCACGATCTTCGGCAATTCGCCGCGCGAGACCGAGACGCGCCGCAAGATGGGCTTCATCGGCCACGGCATCTCGGTCTACGACGAGCTTTCGGCGCTTGAGAATCTGACCCTGTTCGGCAAGCTGTACGGCGCTGCCCGATCCCAAGAAATCCGCGCATGGAATGGCTGGAGCGCACGGGTCTGGAGCGCGTGAAGGACGGCCTGGTGCGCGAGTTTTCGCGCGGCATGCGGCAGCGGCTGGCGGTGGCGCGCGCCTTTCTGCACGAGCCGCAGGTGCTGCTGCTCGACGAACCGTTCACGGCGCTCGACGATCGCGCCATCGCGGTGCTGCAGCGGCTGCTGCGCGAGGCGCTCGCCGAACGGCAAGACGATCGTCATGTCCACCCACCAGTTGCGGGAAGCGCTGGAACTGGCCACGCACGTCGCGCTGCTCAATCGCGGACAGGTGGCGTTTCACGGCCCGCGCACGCCGGAGATGGTGTCCGACCCCGGCTGGGTGTACGCGCGCTACGGTGAGGGCTGATGGCCTTCCTCCGGCAGGTGCTGGTGATCATGGCCAAAGATCTGCGCGCCGAGCTGCGCACCAAGGAAGCGATCAACGCGTCGCTCTCTTTCGCGCTGGTGGTGCTGCTGCTGTTCAGCTTCGCGTTCGACCCGAGCGAGGAGACGACGCGCGAGATCTCCGGCGGCCTGTTGTGGATCGTGTTCGCCTTCGCCGGAACGCTGCTGTTGAATCGCAGCTTCGCGCGCGAGTTGGGCAACGATTGCCTGGACGCGCTGATCTCCGCGCCGATCCCGGGCTCCGCGCTGTTCCTGGGCAAGGCGCTTCGCGAATTTCGTGCTGGTGCTGGCGGTGGAACTGATCGCGCTGCCGCTTGTTCGGCATCTTCTACAACGTCCGGTGGACGTCGCAGTTCTGGCAGCTGATGCTGGTGATGGTGCTGGGCACGTGGGCGATGACGGTGACGGGCACGATCTTCAGCGCGCTCACGGTGAACATCCGGCTGCGCGAAGTGATGCTGCCGATTCTGAATTTTCCGATTCTGATTCCGGCGCTGCTGGGCGCGATGCAGTTGACCAGCGCGCTGGTGGCGGGCAAGCCGATCACGGCGGATAACGACGCCTGGCTGAAAATGCTGATCGGTTTCGATGTGATGTACACTGCGGTCTCGGTGTTCCTGGTGGAGACGGTATTGGTAGGAGGTTGAACGATGCGCGACAAAATTCTTTACATCATCGGCGCGGTGGCGATTGATTCTGCTGGCGCGCGACATTTACCTGATCACCGGCTTTCCGCCGGAACGCAATCAGGGCATGATCTTCAAGATCATCTTCTTCCACGTGCCGATGGCGATTACGGCGCTGACCTGCGCCCTGGTGGCCTTCTCGCGAGCATCCTGTTCCTGGTGACGAAGAACTTCAAGTTCGACGCGCTGGCGGTGGCGGTGACGGAAGTCGGGCTCGCGTTCCTGGCCGGCAACCTGATCACCGGGTCGATCTGGGGACGAGTGGCCTGGGGCATCTGGTGGGCCTGGGACGCGCGGCTGACCTCGGCGCTGGTCTGCTGGCTGCTGTACGCGGGCTACCTGATGCTGCGGCAGGCGATCGAAGAGCCGACGCAGCGCGCGACCTTCGCGGCGGTGTTCTCGATCTTCGCGTTCATCGACGTGCCGATCGTGATCTTCTCGATCAAGTGGTGGCGCACGCAGCATCCGCAGCCGGTCTTCTGGGGCGGCGGGAGCATGCCGCCGACTGGATCGCGCTGTGGGCGTGGAACGTGCTCGCCATGATGCTGGTGGGTGTTGTGTTCTCGCGGTCCGCCTGCGCCAGGAGGAATTCCAGCGCGAAATCGATTCGCTGCGTCGCAGGCGCACGCTCTTTAACGGAGAATTTTTATGTTCGCATTGTTGCTGCAATCCGCCGAAGATGTGACGCGAGAGATCGCAAGACTTCAGCACGGGTACGAGTTTTTGAGCTACGGGCTGATTGTGGCCTGGCTGATTCTCGTGGTGTATGTGCTGATGATGGTGAGCCGCGAGAAGAAGTTGAAGCGCGAGATCGCGGGACTGCGCGCGATGCTGGAAGAGCGTCCCAAGGCGTAGGAAAGGCGGGGAAATCAGGGGTTAATCTTCTTTGCGTCCTTTGCGCCTCTCCGGGAAGTCGATTGGCCGGACTTCGCGGTTGATTCGGGCAGGCCGCTGCGCCAGCGGCGCAACGCCGCCCTGCGAAGGGCTCTCCGGGAAGTCGATTGACCGGACTTCGCGGTTGATTCGGGCAGGCCGCTGCGCCAGCGGCGCAATGCCGCCCTGCCAAGGGCTTTGCGAGAGACAATTCTTGCCCTTCACCGCGAACTGACATCACATAAGGCCCCGATCTACACTCCGCTTTTACGCGGCCTTCCACAAATTGCGGACGCCGTTCAAAATGCGCTAGGATTGACGCTCCGAGAGGTGAGGGGCATGAAAGCGAAATGGGTTGTTCTGACCGGCATATTCTGTCTGGCATACGTTGGCGGAATCCTGCTGGGACAAGAGAAAGAAGACCGGACGCTGCTATCGCAGCAACAGATGACAGCCATTATTAATGAAGTTTCGGGCGAGCGCGCCATGCATCATGTGCTCGAACTGGTCCCGTATCAGTTTGTCCGCCCGCCATCCGAGTATCAAGGCCACTTCCGCGAGTCGGAGGTCATGGCGAAGTTGGCCAAGGAATACGGCTTCAGCAACGTTGCGATCGAGGATTATCCCACTGGCCAGACCTATCAGCCCGTGGTTGGCGAACTGTGGACGACCGCGCCAAAGAGCGTGAAGACTCTACGACATTCACGACATACCGGAATCGCTTGCCTCGACGAATGCAAACGGGGATATCAGCGGCGAACTCGTCAACGTGGGACAAGGTACGGCTCAGGATTTCGAAGGCAAAGACCTCAAAGGTAAGTTCGTGCTGTCGCTCGCGCCGAGTGGTCTTGGCGGCATTTATAACCGGGCGGTGGCGGCCGGTGCAATCGGCGTGGTGGGCATCAGCGCGATCGGGGCCGGTGACCGTTCGACGGACTACCCTGACGAGATCGTGTCGACAACCGTGAACGCCCAGCCGAATACCGCAGCGTGGGCCGTATCCCCGAGAGTGGCGCGCGAACTCGAAACGATGCTCAATCGCGGACAGAAGGTCACGATTCGATCCATCACGAAGAGCGAGCAGGTGCCGAATAAACAGGAAATCGTGCATGCCGAAATTCCGGGCGATGGCAGCACCACGCAGGAAGTCGCCATCGGCGGCCACCTGTTCGAGGGGTACATCAAGCAAGGCGCCAACGACGACAATTCGGGTTGCGCTTTGACTCTTGAGATCGGCCGCGCCTATCTCAAGCTCATCGCCGAAGGGAAGCTGCCGCGTCCCAAACGGACGATCAACTTCCAGTGGGTCCAGGAGATCAGCGGCACCAACGCCTGGTTCAATGCGCACCCGGACAAGCAGAAGGTCATCATCGGCGATTTGAATTTCGATATGGAAGGGCTTCGCCTGACCCAGAGCCGCAGCTATTGGATTCTCCAGCGCACTCCGGATACCTTCCCGTCGTATATCAACGACATTGCCCAGAGCATGATGGAATATATCGCCGAGATTTCGCGCGAACGGGTTCGCTACCGGAGAGATGGTTATGGCGCATCGCAGCCGGTCGAATCGCCCAACGGAAGCACGGATGCTTTTTACATCAAAATCGACAAGCACTACGGCTCGAGCGATCATGTGACTTACATGCAGCACGGCATTCCCGCCGTCATGTTCAATCACCTGGCCGGACATGTGGTACCACTCCTCGCAAGACACGCCGGACAAGCAGGATCCCACCCAGTACAAACGTGCAGCGGCTGTCGGGACGGGGGCATTGGCCGCGCTTGCATCCGGCACGGACGAGATGGCTGCCCGGATTCTCAGCGAAAACATCGGCCGCGGCCTGGCGCGAATGGGCGAGTCGCACACCAAGGGGCTGGGCTATATGGCCGATGCGACGAACGCGACGGCACTGACGGATGGCTACAAGGAAGCGAGAGTCGCCATCCTCCATCAAGCGGAAGTCGAGAAGGGCGTCGTGAGCTCCGCAAGCATTTTGTGGACAAACGTCGACAACGGCAAGCAAAAGACGGCCGCCTTTGCGCCGCTGATCGACCAGCGCGCCGTCGGCGCTGTTGAACGAAGTGAAGGCAGCTTATCAACTCCAGGCCATGCAGCGCGGCGTACCGGCTCCGGAACCCGTCATGACGGCGGAGGAACGCGAAGCGGCCAATCTCGTGGTCGAATCCGTAGGCGGTGGCGGACGCGGTGGTGCCGGTGGCGGCGGGCGCGGAGGTGGCGGCGCACGCGGCGGCGCGAATGCCGGTCCCGCGCTTCCGCAGGAAATGAATGCAGAATTCACGATCCTGCTCGGCCAGCATAAGACCGCTCTCGAAATTCGCGACTTCCTGTCCGGCGAGTTCACGCCGCTGCCGCTCGCCGATTTGATGGCGGTGCTGCATGCGCGAGAAGCTGCCGGCACAATCAAACTGGTGCCGAAAACCGGTAAATAGGAAGCCCTCCTTGAAAGCGTGACACGACTTTCGAATGCCCTACCCCCTCGCCCAGCGCAGACGATGCCACGAACGAGCCTGGGGGGCTAGTACGACGACCGCGAGATGAAATGCGAATTAGCGACCGCTCCCTCACGCGGTCAAAGACCTAGCGGGAGTTTACTGGGAAGTGTAGCGCCGCCAGTAAGCGGATACTCGTAAGCCCTTCTGTTCCCTCGTTTTAGTTGGCACCCCTCCCTGCCCATTTTCGTATTACCCTATTGCAGATCCGTTTGTGTTAAATTTTGTCTCCTGCCCATTGACTTCCATTTGCATCAGTGTATACTTGTATTACCCTATATGGCCTCGATTGTGGCCAAGAAAAAGGCCAACCAGCTCTATTACTACGTCGTCGAGAGCGCCCGCGTCGACGGCAAGCCCAGGATTGTCCAGCAGACCTACCTCGGCACTGCTGAGCGAGTCGCCGCCCTTGTCCAGGACCGCACCGCACCCATTCCCATCGCGGCTTCCGCCATCGAGTTCGGGTTGCCCGGCGCTCTCTGGTTGGCCGCTCAAAACTCCGGCGCATTCGCCGTCTTGCAAGCCGTTTGGCCAGCCCCCCGCTCCGGTCCATCTACCGCTCATTACCTCTTGCTTGCCGCCATTCACCGCATTTGCCAGCCCGGCCCCAAGACCGAGGTTGCCGATTGGTATCGTCGCTCCATCCTCCATCACCTCTGGGGATTCCCGCCCGAGCGGTTCACCTCACAAGCCTTCTGGGATTGCTTTGATCAGATCCTCGTCGGCGATGATCACGACCGCACGGATGCATCCGATTCGTTGGATCAGGCGCAATCCCGTTTATTAGGAGCTTGGAAGGAAAAACGCTTGGTGAGTCGTCGATTGCTGGCTTATGACACTACCAACTTTTACACCTACATCGCCAGCAACAACACGCGCAACCACTTGGCGCAGCGCGGCCACAACAAGCAGGGTCGACATAATCTACGGCAAGTTGGACTCAGCTACGTGCGCGACGCCGAGAGTGGACTCAGTTTGTGTCACCATGTCTATCCGGGAAACGTGGCGGATGCCGAAGAGCTGCCATCGGCGCTGAGCCGCATCCTGGCCCTGCTGGATCGCAACGGCATCGCACGCGACAGCGTGACGTTGGTGATGGACAAAGGCTCTGCCTCACTGGCAAACACGGTAGAACTGCAACGGGCCGGCGTGGGCTGGATTTCGGCGCTGCCGTGGAATCAGTCGCCGCCGGAGCTGCGAGAGCGACCGCCAGAGCAGTTGCCGGCCTTGAGCAGTGCGCAGCCGGGAGTTCACGCCGCTGCCGAGAAGGTGCTGGTGCATGGCCAGGAGTATTTATGCGTGGTGAAATACTCGGCTTCCTTTGCGGGCGAGCAACTGCACAGCGTAACCACGACGGCGAGCAAGGTCCTGCAATCCATGCGACGGCTCTCGATCGAATTGGCAAAGCCGGCCGCCCGATTTACGGAGAGCGGCATTCGACGCAAAATCGCGCGCTGGCTCTCCCCGGATTTCGTTTCCGAGTTGGTCCGCTATCAGTTGGAAAACCACGAGGGTCGATGGCAGTTGCAATTCGACTTTGACCACGCTGCCTGGTTACGGCTGCTGTCTCACCGCCTGGGTCGCACCGTGCTGTTGACCAATCGCATGGACTGGACTGCCGAGCAGATCGTCGCCGGGTACGGTGGCCAACAACAAGTGGAACAGGTATTCCGGGGACTGAAGGACGGCGAATGGTTGGGCTGGGGGCCCATGTATCACTGGACGGACAGCAAGATTCGCGTGCATGCGTTCTATTGCATGCTCGGAATCTCGCTGTTGCAGTATGTCCACAATCAGGCCGAGACCGTCTGGCCTGGCCTTTCCACGGAACAACTACTGCAGGAACTCGGACTGATCCAGCAGTTCCTCCTGCTGTACCCGCCTCAAGGCCAAAAAGGCCCGCAACGCACCGCTACCGTGCTCTCCAAGCAGACTCTCCCGCAGCAAGCTCTCGCTGATGCGTTGGGCCTGGATCAACTCTGTCGTACCCCACGTAGGTAATACAAACCTGAAGCGGAATCTGCAATCAGTTCAGCAGGTTACCACTGCCTTTCGACACTTCCCAGTAAACTCCCGCTAGTGTTGCACCGTGATTATCGTGGTGGCAGGCGATGACTGCCCGGCTACCGTCGCCACCACCGGATAGTCGCCATCCGCCAGCGAGGCAGGAATCTGAATCGCCACCTGATACAACGCTGCGAAGCCTGGCGCCAGCGCCGCCCCGAACACCGTGGCCGACTGATTTCCGATGCTCACCGTTACTGGGTTCGCCGTGGGGAACGAACTCACTGGCACCGGGACGCCTGCCGGCGCCGCAGGATTACTCGGGCCGAATCCCGTGCCCCAGAGGATGATGACATCGCCTGGCTTTGCCGGCACGGTGGCGAGCCCCACGAAGGTTCCCTGTTTGGCTGCGTAGCTGAAGTCCTGTCGCGTCGCCACCGCATAGGTATTGTTCCAAAGGAAAAACGCGGGCTGATACGTTTGGGCGGTCGCCAGGAATGGAGCGCTGGTGCCCTTATCGGTTGTGACGACCACGTTCACCGGGCCCGGCGGGACGTTGGGCACCACCACGTTTATTTGTCCCGGGCTGACGAAATAAACGTAGGCCCCCTGCCCGCCGATGCTGACGCTCACTCCATCCAGTTTGGTTGGCAGTTGGTTGTTTACGATGGCCTTGTCCCACGTATCGGGAACCAAGGCAAGATTCGTGCCTTTGACTGTCATCCACGCGCCGGGCACAAAACCGTTCTGGAAACTGGCGCCGTTCTGCACGGAGGTAATGGTCGGGCCGTCGGCTCCGCCGCTGCTGCTTGAAGAAAACACCAGGCGCATCAGGTATAAGGTGTAATCGGCCTTCTGCGCTTGCTTGAACGGCGTCCCCGTTTGCGTAAAATCCGTGGACCGCGTAGTGCCCGCCGCATAGATCGATCCATCCGGACCAACCGCCACGTCCGCGGGCTGTCCGCCTGCGTTCCCACCCAAGTACGTCGCGTGCAGCAGGTTCGCGCCGATGGCATCAACCTCCGCGATCCAGGGTGTGAATACCGAGGCCGCCGCCGCGTGTGGCAGCGCATCCGACGTGACTGGGAACCCGCCGTCCGCGTCCGTACCCGTCACCCATGCGTTGCCGTTGGAATCCAGCGACAGGGACAAGCCGTAGTCCGGCTTGAGACCGGGGAAAAATGTGGAGTAAAACAACTTACTGCCATCCGCCTCGATCGCGGTTAACACGGTCTTGTTAGACGCCGAAAGGGTCTTACTCAGAACATTGCTGGTCACTGGGTAATCGGAGGCGGCCGTATATCCTGTCACGTAAGCACGCCCGGCGGAACTCACCGCAACAGCGTCAAGCTGAGTTGGGCCTGTGGTGCCGCCCAGCAGCGCGGAGTAGATCAGGCCGCTGCCATCCGGTTTGATTTTGCTGACGAAGCCGGGGCTGTTGGCCGGGCTCCCGGTGGTTCGCGATCCCCCAAACGGTGGTTGCGTGACCGCAAAATCGGTGGAGTACGTATTGCCGACAACATACGCATTTCCTGGCGAGTCGGCGGCGATGCCGTAGCATGCGTCCGCGGCGCCTCCGCCCAGGAACGTCGAATACACCAGCTTTTGCAGCGCGTTATCGAACTTGGCCACCACGCAGTCCTGGCCGCCGAAACTCTGCTGGCCCAGCACCCCGGGAGTGGTGGGAAAGTCGGAGCGCCCCCCAGTGATCAGAATCGTGGTTCCGGAAAGATAAACGTTTCCACCCGGATCCAGGGCGAGCGCGTAGCACGAATCGTCGGCGCGCCCGCCGAGGAACGTAGATGCATCCAGTGAGCCGGACGCGTTCAAGCGTGCCACGAACATGTCGCTGCCGCCCGCGTAGCGCTGGTACGGATTCTGCGTGGGAAAATCGAACGCGTCGGTCGAGCCGCAAACAAAGGCATGGCCACCCGAATCGACGGCAATGCCGCCACCATCGCTCTGGCCGCTGCCGCCCAGGTAGCTGGAATACAGGATCGACGTCCCGGCGGGATTGATCTTGGTGACGAATGCGTTGTTGCCGGAGTACAGCCCGGCCCAGGTGGCCTTCTCATCGGCGCTCATCGCCACGGCGTTGACGTCGAGATTGGCAGGGCCGGTCGCGGTCCAGTTTTGACCGCCGTTCTGCGACGTGTAGACTCCCCCGCCCGCGGTGCCCGCAATCGCGATGGCGTCGGACTTCGGATCGATGATCAGAGAGAGCACCTTGCGGTTTCCAATGCCTTGCGTGGACTGAAAACTCAAGCCGCCGGAGCCGCTGAAATACACGCCGGTGTTGGTTCCCACCAGGACCCGGGTCGGGTTTTGCTTGTCGATCGCGATGGCGTTGATCGTGATCGCCGATCCGGTGGTCGCCGACAGCCCGCTTGTCACTTGAGTGAACGAAAGTCCGCGATTGACCGACACCAAAAGTCCGCCGCTCACCGTCCCGTAGAAGATGTTGCTCGAATTAGTAGGGTCCACGGCAACCGTGGTCCCGAGAATCTTCGGGGAGTTCGCGTTGAAGAGCGTGGTGCCTCCGTCGAAGCTGACCACCGGAATACCAAACGCATACGTCAGCCAGATGGTGCCGGCGGTCTTTGCGTCGGTAGCCACCGCCACACACGCCCCGGCGTTTGGGAGCAATTTCCAAGTCGCGGCCGCATCCGTGGATTTGTACAGCCCCTCTTGCGTGCAGCCATACAGGGTTGAGGTAGCCAACGGGTCTACTACAACCGACGTGATGCTGTCGTTCGGCAGCCCGGAACTTGCCGGTGCCCAACTGCTGCCGCCGTTGGTGGTCTTGAAGACTCCGCTCGAAGTCCCCGCATAGGCCACCGCGGGATTACCGGGATCCGCCGCCAGTGAAGATACCTTGGCAGTGCCGAATGCCGAATTCGCCTTGCCCCACGTGGCCCCCTGATCGGAGCTTCCGAAGAGTCCGACGCCGCTGGAAAACTGTCCGACCGGATTGACTACCGGAAAATCCGGTGAAGCGACACTTCCTGTGAGGTATAAGTTGCCCGTACCGTCCACTGCAACCTTCTTGACGCTGACCGTTCCGGTGCCGCCGATGTAGGTCGAGTAAGTGACCGTAGGATCGATGACCAGCGGCCGCCGGCGGTCATAGGCGCCCACCTCGAAACGTACCTCGTGTTTGCCGGCTATACGGAAGCCGCCACGCACAGCCCTGCGAATTCCCGCCGACTCCTGGTAGATCCGAGGGCGCCGCTGCACCACCTTACCCGAAGCGGTCTCGATCGTCAGGCTGCCATCCGCATCAATGCTTAATTCGCCGGCGTTGGCATAGGCCAGGCGAATGGCGGATGGATCGGCGCCCGGCGAGATCGCGAAATCGTATTCCAAGGCCTGATCGCTGCCGTAGAGAATCATGTCGATTCCGGGCCAAACCGCTCGATAGCGGATGCGTCCATAGTGCGGGACCTCGCGTTGCCAGTCCGAAGGATCGTTCCCGATGAAATAGTTACTGACGCCCGCCAGACGGCTCTCGGGCGCCACTGTGCTGGAGGCATTCGCGTGCACCAATTGCATCTGCAATGCTGCGCCGCGCTCGGTGCTGCCGCTCAATCCCAACGTCATCCCCGCCCGGGTCAGATATACAAAATGACTGGCCGTGCGCGCCAGGAAGAGCACTTCCGGCGCAAACTGGCCTCGATTGGTCTCAAACTCCAGCGGCAGCTTCAAATCCTGACTCTTCACAATACTGGCGGCTTGCGCGCCTGCGGCCAGTCCGATCCACAGATACAACGTAGTTCTCAAAGGCACGAGAATCTCCTAATGTACGCGAAAGCACTTTTCATATAATAGGCCCATTTTCGCCATCATGGCCCAAAGGTAGTACCAGGAGGATGAGCCAACTTCGGCGACTTTCCGGCGCTAGTCTGCTGGAGGGTACTTTGCGCAATTCCACTACGAAATACATTTTGGCGGCCACCGCGATCGCGGTTTTCTGCGGGCAGGGGCAGGCTCAGTCTCTGTACGGTAGGAATCTGGTGGTGAATGGAGATGCGGAATCGGGTCCGGCGACGAATGGGGGGAACACACTGCCGTCGTCGATTCCGGGGTGGACGGCGTCGGGCGGGCCGAATGTGGTCCTTTATACCGCGAACAACCGGTTGACGGCGACCAATGTCGGACCGGCGAATCGTGGGAAGGCCTACTTTGCGGGAACCAACACGGCGAAGGCGGTATTGACGCAGACGATCGATGTGTCGGGTGTGGGCGCGGCCATCGATGCGGGGACGGTGTCGCTCGATGCGTCGGCGTACATCGGGGGCGGCAGCGGGGACAATTCGTCCGTGGCGTTCACGTTCCTGGGTACGGGGGGAACGGTGTTGGCGAGCTTCTCATTCGCGCCGGTGGCGGCGGCGGACCGGCCTACGGACTCCGGGATTTTCTTCCGGCGCGATCTGGATTTGATGCCGAAGGGGACGCGGAGCGTGGCCGTGGAGGTGGATTTGATCCGCACGAGCGGGATCAACAATGCCGGGTGCGCGGACAACATCACGTTCATGCTGGTGGACGATTCGGCGCCGCCGGCGGGCTTCTTCGGGTCGAATTTGATTGTGAACGGGAATGGCGAGGCGCCGACCGGAGCCACGCTGCCGGTTCCGCTGGCGACGCTGTATCGGGGCGGCGTGCCGGATGTGCCGAACTGGGTGCGGACAGGGGCAATGATGGTGGACGTCTACGCGCCGGATTCGGATTTGACGGCGAGCAGTGCGAGCGCCCCGGACCGCGGTAGCTGGTATTTCTTCGGGGGCGCGGACAGTGCCGTTTCCACAGCGGTTCAGGATATCGATCTGGCGGGTGCGGCGTCGCAGATCGATACCGGAAAGGCGACATTTGCGTTTTCCGGTTGGGTGGGCGGATATGCGGACCAGGACGACAACATGACGGTGACGGCGCAGTTCGTTAACTGGGCCGGGACGGTATTGAGCCAGGTGACGCTGGGTCCGGTGAAGGCGGCGGAGCGCGGGAATGTCAGCAAGCTGCTGCAGAAATCGCAGAGCGGTGCGGTTCCCGCGGGCACTCGGGCGGCGCGGATTACGCTGGTGGCAACGCGGGTCACGGGCCTCGATAACGATGCGATGGCAGATAGCCTGTCGCTGGTGCTGACGGCGCCCGGAGCCGGCGGGCTGCCTCCCTCGATTCAGGCAGGCGGGGTAGTGAGTGCGTCGGCGTTCGGCGGATCGACCGCGATTGCACCGGGGACGTGGGTGGAGATCTACGGCTCGAACCTGGCGGGCGGATCGCGCGAGTGGGCGGGTGCGGATTTTGTAGGGACGACGGCTCCGAACTCACTGGATGGGACGGTGGTCAAGATCGCGGGGCAGCAGGCCTTCATCCGTTTCATTTCAGGCGGGCAGGTGAATGCCCAGATTCCGAGCGGGGTTGCGCCTGGGCCACAATCGATTACGGTGCAGACGGCGAATGGCACGAGCGCAGCGTACCCGATTACGGTGAATGCGGTGCAGCCAGGGATGCTGACGCCTTCGAGCTTTGTGATCGGCGGGACTCAGTATGTCGCGGCGCAGCATGCGGACGGGACGTTTGTGCTGCCGGCCGGGGCAATTGCGGGATTATCGACGAAGCCGGCAACTCCGGGGGAAACGATTCTGATGTATGGGATCGGGTTCGGGAGCGTGTCGCCGGCGGTCAATGCGGGTCAGATTGTCGGGGTGGTGAATCAGTTGGTGTCGCCCTTGACGATTTCGTTCGCGGGAGCGTCGGCGGGCGTTTCGTATGATGGGCTGGCGCCCGGATTTGTGGGGTTGTACCAGTTCAATGTGGTGGTGCCGAATGTGTCGGATAGCGACCGGGTGCCTGTGAGTTTTTCGCTGGGCGGAGCGCAGGGGTCGCAGACGATGTTTATTGCGGTGAAGAGGTAGTCCGGTCAATCGACTTCCCGGAGAGCCCTTGGCAGGGCGGCATTGCGCCGCTGGCGCAGCGGCCTGCCCGAATCAACCGCGAAGTCCGGTCAATCGACTTCCCGGAGAGCCCTTGGCAGGGCGGCATTGCGCCGCTGGCGCAGCGGCCTGCCCGAATCAACCGCGAAGTCCGGTCAATCGACTTCCCGGAGAGAGCCCTTGGCAGGGCGGCATTGCGCCGCTGGCGCAGCGGCCTGCCGAATCAACCGCGAAGTCCGGTCAATCGACTTCCCGGAGAGACGCAGAGGCGCAGAGTAACGCAGAGAAAACCTTTTAGGATCTTTCCTCTTCGTTACTTTGCGGCTTCGCGGCTCTACGAGAAATAGCGTCAGCCCTCACCCACGCGAACTTTCGACGTACTCGTGGCAGGTTTCTTCAAAGCTCTTGCACCGCGTGCGTTCGATTGAGCCAAGGTCTTCACATTCGCGACGGTAGACCGCAGATGCCTCCGGGTCGAGCGAGGACGCGGCATAGCCTTCATATTGAAAGGTGAAATGGTAGCCGCCTCTCCGCCTTGTTAATTCCGATCATGAGTCATGGCCTGTTCATGATTCCAGATTAGTGGACAGGCCGGGAGGCCTGTCCCACTAGCTAGAATTCGAGGGTGCCGATCAGGTCGGTAGCCTTCGCAATCCCTTCGCGACCGAGAAATGCCGCGAGTTCTTCGGCGATGCGGAGGGGGGAGCGGGGATCCCAGAAAGTCGCGGTGCCGACTTCGACGGCGTGGGCGCCGGCGATCATGAATTCCGCGGCGTCCTCGCCGGTCGCGATGCCGCCGAGGCCGATGACTGGAATTCGCACGGCGCGAGCGGCCTGGTAGACAAAGCGGAGGGCGATGGGTTTGATCGCAGGGCCGGATAAGCCGCCGAAGCCGGCGCCGATGCGGGGGCGGCGGGTGCGCGCGTCGATGGCCAGGCTGATCACGGTATTCACGAGCGACAAGGCATCGGCGCCGCTTTCTTCGGCCACGCGGGCCAAGGGCTCGATGGCGGCCACGTTGGGCGAGAGCTTGACGATCAGGGGGCGGGCGGCGACGCGCTTGACGGCGGTCACGACTTCGGCCAGCAGCACGGGATCGTTCGAAAAGTAGATGCCGCCGTGAGCCGTGTTGGGGCAGGAGACGTTAAGCTCGTAGCCGGCGAGGCCGGCGTGGTCGTTGAGGACGCGGACCACTTCCACGTAATCGTCGGTGCAGTAGCCGAAGACGTTGGCGAAGACGGCGGTGCGCAGGCGGGCGAGCGCGGGCAGTTTTTCGGCGACGAAGGCGCGCACTCCAATGTTCTGCAGGCCGATGGAATTGATCATGCCTGCCTCGCTCTCAAAGACGCGCGGCGGCGGATTGCCTTCGATGGGGTCGCGCGACAGTCCCTTGACGACGAAGCCGCCGAGCGCGTTGAGGTCGACGAGCTTCTCGAATTCCACACCGTAGGCGAAGGTGCCGCTGGCGGCCAATACCGGATTCTTGAGGAGGATGCCGCAGAGGGTGGTGGTCAGTTGCGGCGTCATCAGGCGAAGGCCTCGCCGAGCACCCGGCCCACCGAGGATTCGGGCGTCGCCACGCCCATGACACGCGCGAGCGTCGGGGCAAGGTCCACGGATTGCACCGGGGCTTCGAAGACGCCGGCGCGGAACTGCGGGCCGTAGAAGCAGAGCGGCACGCAGACGTCGTAATTGTAGAGCGAGCCGTAGGAGATGCCGCGGCCCTGACCGAAATCCTCGACATAGCCGGGATGGTAGGAGAGCATGACGTCGCCGGAGCGCTGCGGATGGAAGCTATTGCGGAAGCGTTCTTCGAAGGCGTCGCGGACGGTGCAGTAGCCGCCGGCGGTGTAGCAGGCGGCGACCGCGTGATGGCTCATCGCGGCGCGCACGGCGGCCATGCGCAGGGGCTCGGGATCGCGGAAGCCGCTGGTATCAAGATAGAGGAAGGGATAGATGTAGCGAGCCACGCGGCCGGCGTCGGCGGCGATGAGGGCGCGATTCACGGCCTGCGCCACCGACTCGCCGTCGACCGCCATGCGCATGCGGCTGATCTGGGCGGGCGCGTTGGGGATGCCGTGTCCGGTGGCCAGGACAAGGTTGAAATTGTTCTCGCCGGGCGAGGTGTTCAGCTGTTCCAGGGTGTATTCGAGGTGGCGATCGAGATGGAGCACCATCTGGTGCATGAGAGGATCCGAGCCGCCCACCTCAAAGCCGAGGTTGGAGCCGGCGCTGGCGATCACGCAGACGAAGTCGAAGGAGTCATCCTGGCCGAGATGTTCCTGCTCGATCAGTTCGCGCAGCAGCACGAACTGGGCCTCCTGTCCGAAGGGAGAGGCCCGGTAGAGGCGGAGAAACTCCTCGGGATGCGCGGCATCGAAGCGTATGGTGCGCATGGGCGGTGCGCCGGTGCGCGCATCGATCGCCATCCACGGGGCATTGTGGGCGTTCTCCACGGGGTTGAAGTTGTTGGCCTTCACGAGCCAGTCGGGAGTCTCGCCGAGGGTAGTGAAGCGGCCGTCGGAATCCATCCAGAACTGGCGGGTTTGGGGATTGCCGGCAAAGAGCGCGGTCTGCGCGGCATCCATGCCGATCACGTAGGTGCGAGTAGGCTCGGCGGCTTCGACCTGGGCGCAGAGGGTTCCGGAGAGGAGCACTTCGTCGCTGGCGGCGATGGGGGCATGAGCGCGAGGGTCGAACCAGTTGTCGGCGACGATGCCGTGCTGCGCGGGCCAGGCGCCGGTGGCCAGAGTAGCGATCGAGGAACTGGAAAACGTGCTCGCCAGGTGGCGGCAATCGGGGAAATGTGCTCCTTTTGACAAAATTTTCTTAAGGCCGTTGGCGCCGAATTGAGGGGAAAGCGCTTCAAGGTGATCCCCGCGTAATTGCTCTAAGAGTACTAGTACCAATAATTTAGGGCGGGGAGCCAGGGCTTTGAGCGAAGACAAAGCGGTTCCGGCGAGGATACCTAAAGTGAACTCTCGACGGCAAATAGCCATAAAAAAAGAGTTTAACAGACGTTGATCCAGATGTTATAGTGTTACCTTACATACAACTTCCGCATGGGTCGCCCGCCTAAGACGCATGCTGGAAAGGCAGGGAGATGAAAGAGGAAAAGACCGTTCTTGGCCTGACCACGATCCGCCGCAATCGCGGAATCTCGCTCGAGCAGATTGCCAACTCCACGAAGATTAGCATTCGTGCCCTGGAGGCCATAGAACAGGGGGATTTCCGCAAACTGCCTGGCGGGATCTATAACACGAACTACATCAAGCAATACGCACGAGCCATTGATTACGATGAATCGACGCTACTGGCGTTCTACCATCGTGAAATGGCGCGCGCAGTGAACGGGGTACTCACAGGCGCAAAGGCGGACCCGGTGTATAGCGGTCTGCGTTCGGTATCCACGCTCTTCGGCTCCTGAAGAAACCTATTAGGGCCACAGATAAACGCAGATTAACGCAGATAAAACAAAAGCACTGTTTCCTGTCTTATCTGTGTTCACCTGCGGCTATTTTTGTTTTTCCGCCAGCCTTGTCGCGAATTTGGCGATGTTGATGATGGCGCGCTCGTGGGTGCCTTCGCCGATTTTTTCCTTTTCGTCGCGGGCTTCGACACGGAATTGTACGCGACGGTCGGTCACGGCAAGAACTTCCGCTGTAAAAGTTACCGTCATGCCGATGGGGGCGCCGGCAAGGTGGGCAACATTCACATGGGTGCCGACGGTATCGTAGCCGGCATCGAGCAGGGGTTGCACGGCTTCGCGGCAGGTCCATTCCATCAGGCCGATCATCTGCGGCGTGGAGAGCACTCGCGCGCCCTCCATGCCGAGGAAGCTGATGGCATTTTCCGTGGTGACCAGGCGCTTCTGTTCACCACGGGTGCCGATCGGGATGTTCGCCATAGGCTATGCGGACGCCAGGCCGGCAAGCACGCCGCGCTGATAGCTGAGTGAGCGCTGCATGCCCATCATGGGATCTTTGGCATTGATCTCGTATTCCATGTTGACGCAGCCGGTATAGCCCATTTTCTTGAGCTGCTTGTAAATGCGCGGGAAGGGCATGAGGCCGTCGCCGATATCGCACTGGCTTTCCTTAACCTTCATGTCGCGCAGATCTTTCACGTGCATGTCGAAGAGGCGATCGCCGGCCCCGGCGATGGTCTCCACCACGTCGATGCCGGTGCGCGCGGAGTGACCGACGTCCATGCAAAGGCCGCAGCGTTTGTCGAGTTTGCGGACCACATCGAGCACGGATTGCGGCGTGGGGAAATGCTTATCCTCGGGACCGTGATTGTGGATGGCAATGCGAATGTCGTATTCCTTGACCAGCGTCTCCACGGCTTTGATGTTCTCGTGGGTGGGCGCGCAGACCATCATGGGCAGGCCGGCGGCTTTGGCGTATTCGAACTGTTTGCGCAGATCATCGACCGTGGTGCCCTTGGTCATGTCGACGTTGCCACCGCTGGTGACGACGAAGCCGGCATTGCGGAATTCGGCGGCGGCGGCCTTGGTCTCTTCGGGCGGCGCGCCGATCTTCATGTGGATGTCTTTAATGCTGACGTATTTGACGCCCATCTTTTTCAGCATGTCGATCGCGGTTGCACGGTCGAAGCTGCGCAGGGAATAGGTGGCGATTCCCAGCTTGATACCCCAAGGCTCGGCTTCAATCACGGCGGAGGCGGGCGGGGCTCCGATGACGCTCAATCCGGCAACCCCGGCGGCGGCACCTAAAAAATTGCGGCGCGATGTTTCAATCTTCATGGTCCGTTTCTCCAGTTAAAGAATCAATTCTACTCCCGGGCGCAGCGGTTTGTACTACCGCTAACGCGACATTTCGCCCATTCGGGCGGAATGGACATTCGAGTGCACCGGGAGAGGGTGAGGGAGCCAACACAATGTCAGCGAAGAACACAGCAGTATTCGGCATTTATCCGGACCGGCCGGCCGTGGAAGAAGGCGTGGAACATCTACGGCACGCGGGGTTCCGCAACACGGACATATCCGTACTCTTCCCCGAGAACTCGGGCACCAAAGATTTCGCCCATGAAAAGAATACCAAGGCGCCCGAAGGGGCTACCTCGGGCGTAGTGGCCGGCGGCATTGCGGGAGGCGTGTTGGGATGGCTCACCGGGATCGGCGCCCTCGCGATTCCCGGGCTCGGACCGCTGATCGCCGCGGGTCCCATCGTGGCCGCCCTCGCGGGGGCCGGCGCGGTCGGAACCCTGGGCGGCATCGTGGGCGCGCTCGCCGGAATGGGGATACCCGAGTATGAAGCGAAGCGCTACGAGGGGCGGATCCGCGAGGGTGGAATTCTGCTCAGCGTGCACTGCGATTCTGGAGACTGGGTGAAACGCGCGAAGGAGATCCTGACCGAGACGGGTGCGCAGGACATCGCGGGCGCGGGTGAGGCGAAGGGCGATTTCGCGAATGCCGACAAGCCGATGCCGCGCGTGCGCACGATCGGCTCGTCAGGTACGACGGATCTACAGGACCCGGAAGAGTTGTACCGGGGCGAGTAAGCGATCGCTCCCTAACCATCTCGGATGAGAAGGGAATGTCAGAGCCGCCACCGTAAGGGAGCGATCGGCCTCAGTTTATTTCGCGCCGGTGATCGTGGGCGGCGGCACGGGTGAGCCCGTGCCGTACTTCTCGATGGCGCGAGTTTTCATGTTGTAGACATCGCCGGGGGAGAGTATGTAGTACGGCTTCTCCCAGGGCTGATAGAGGTGTTGGTTGTCGTGGATGGCGACCTTCCATTTGCCGATCACCTGGAAGCGATCGCCGGTGACCACGATGGCGGTGCCTTCGGAAAGTCCGATGCCCAGCATCGCCGGATACTTCTTCATGACGGGAATCAGGTCGTCCCAGCGATTGCGCGTGTTGATGTGCTGGTCGATGGCGACCTTGCGCAGGAAGGCGAAGCCGTGCTCGTGCTCGGGTTCGGGCGTCATCATGATTTCCGAGCCGGCGATGGCGCCGCGCACGAGGTAGTCGCCCTGGATCGTCGCGCCGGCGGAGCTGCCGCCGATCACGCCGCCGCGTTCGAGGACCTTGTGAAATTCGCGGTAGGTCAACGTGTTGGCATAGGAATCCACGACGTTCCATTGACGGCCGCCATCGAACCAGACACCCTTGGCGTCGCGCAGCACTTTGGCGAACTCCTCGGTGTCGGCGATTTTGGGGTCGTGGGTGTGGAGCATGTGGACGTTGGTGGCGCCGTGCGCTTTCCATCTGGCCAGCACCTTCTCTTCTTCGTAGACGCGGATAGTGCCGTCGGCAGCGCGGTTGCCGCCGGCGGTGGGGACCACGATGATTTTGGCGCCCAGTCCGCCGGCTTTGTTGATGAAGGTCTCGAAGATGCCGGTGGCAGCGTCCGAGCCTCCTCCCTGAATTACCAGTGTGCCGTTGGCGGGGCCGTACTCGGGCGTTTGCCCCCACAGAGTTCCCGCCAAAAGCGTTATTGCAAGGCTGAGAGCATTTTTCATTAAGAGGAGGATACCCTTATGCAGCCTCCCCGCGCTACCGGCCGATGGTGTAATTGTGCGCGGCCACGGCGCCCGTGGCTGCCGCGGCGCCGAAGTTGACGAAGGAGAGCGCGCGGTAAACCTTACGGCTGGGATGTCCGCGGGTGATGAGGTACTCGACGCCGAACAGTCCGCCCTGAATGCCGAGTTTGATCAGCGCGCCCTGTCTTCCAAAGCTCCCGTTCGGGCCGGCAAGCGTCTGGTTGAGCTCGTGCTTGCCCCAGGAAGACTTCACATCCGCAAAATTTGCCACGGCGAGCGTGGCGAGGCTTGCCCTCCAGAGCCTGGTGTCCGGCGCCGGAGGGCGATCAGCGGAGCGATCAGCGGAGCGATCCTGTGCACTGAGTGAGAAGGTTACGGTAAGTAACAGCAGCAGCTTTGTCATGAGTGATGACTTAGATTAGGAGGGATAATTCCCTGCCCTGCCAGCGGCTGCTGTACTAGTACGACCTACCGGTCGTTGAGTGGCGGTTTCTTCTCGGGCTTCGGGGGTTCGGCGGGCTTGCTGCCCTCGGGAGGCGTTTCCACCATGATTTCCTGCTTTTCGCTGCCCTCATCGATCAGCGGGTCGGCTTTCATCATGTCCGCGCGCCAGACCGCGTAGTACATCAGTGCCATAACGAAAGCTAGTGCGAAGATGCCTGCGGTGCCGATCAGCAGGGGCAAATATCGCCGGCTGGCATGTGGCTGCCCGCAACCCGGGCAGCGGGAGGCACGATAGGGGACCGGTTGAAGGCAGCGCGTGCACCGGTCGCCATCTGCGGTTGGCTGAGGCTTGGCGACGGCTTCTTCCATGGATTAAGGATCACTATAGCATCGGCCGCCGGAACTGCCGCACTGCCGATGGTTATAATCGAGTAGTGCGAATCGTCTCAGCAAGCCTTTTGATTTTTTGCCTCGCCGGATGCAATCGCGGCGTCCAAAGTAATGACGCGGTGCGTCAGGGTGTTCTCGATTATCTCTCGCAAAAAGCGGGCATGAATGTGGCCGCCATGGAAATCAACCTCACCTCGGTGAAGATCAACGGCAATCAGGCTGACGCGACGGTCACGTTTGCGGCCAAGGGTTCGACCTCGGCGCAAATGACGATGCAATACCACCTGGAACAGAAGGACAACAAGTGGACGGTGGTGGGACGGCAGGATTCCGGGCAGCATACCGCGACGCCGCCTCCGGGAGCCATGCCGCCGGCCGGCGCCATGCCTCCGGGCGACAACCCGCACGGCGGCGGAGCCATGGCAGCGCCGGGCGCCGGGGGCAAGATGCCGGCTCCGGAGGACCTGCCCCCAGCCGGCAAAAAGAAATGAAGCGTGTCGCCATACTGGGGGCGGTCCGGCGGGAGCCTTCGCCGCGGAGAAAGCTGGCATCGGCCGGCCTCGGCGTCATTCTGATGGACGAGAAGCTCGCCTGGGAAAAGCCCTGCGGCGGCGGCCTCACCCACAAGGCGTACAGCCAATATCCGTTCCTGATCGACAATTCCACACCCGAAGAAGCTGGTCACGGAGACCGTGCTGGCCGCGCCCAAGGCCGGCGAGGTGACGCTCCAAGCTGGGCGATCCGCTGCTGATCTATTCGCGCTTCGATCTGAACAACATGCTGCTGGAGCGCGCCGAACGCGCCGGGCGCGCAGATCGAGAAGACGCGCGTGACGGGCATGGAGCGCCAGGGCGACGGGATGGCACCTGCGCACCGCCGGCGGCAACGTGGACGCGGATTTCTGCATCGTGGCGACGGGCGCGCGCAATCCGCTGCGCGACGTCGGCACGCAACTCACGCCGCCGGACACGATGTCCGCGCTCGGCTATTACGTGCAGGGCAACCAGGCGCAGATCGACATTCAGTTTCTGCCGGACCTGGAAGGCTACATCTGGATTTTCCCGCGCTGCGGCCATCTTTCGGTCGGCATCTGCGGCAAGGGCGAACCGGCCAGCGCGCTGCGCAAGCGCCTGGAAGCCTACATGGCAGGGCGCGGCATCACCTGGAAGGGCGCGGCGTTCTACAGCCACCTGCTGCCTTCGCTGGACACCGAAATCGTGGAAGCAGAACCGCGTGGCGGGCGAGGGCTGGATGGCGGTGGGCGACGCCGCCGGACTGGTGGACCCGATCACCGGGGAAGGCCTGTATTACGCGATCCGCTCGGGCGACCTGGCGGCGCAGAGCCTGCTCGCCGACGCCGGCGGTCCGGCGGAGAACGTGCTCGCTATACCGGCGCCTGCTTGCGCCGCGATTTCGCGGCCGACCTGGAATTCGGCTCGCGGCTCGCCAAGCGCGTCTTCCTGGGACGCTTCCTGTTCGGCTCGGTGCCGCAGCGCATGGTGGAATTCACGCGCCGCAGTCCGCGCTTCGCCAACGTGATGCAGGATCTGTTCGCCGGCAAGCAGCCCTACCTGGGACTGAAGCGCCGCCTGCTGCGCAATCTCAACGGCAGCCTGTACGAGATCGCGATGAGCCTCGGCTTCAGCCGCGTGGTTCCCAAGGCCGGATAGCGGGCCCGCTTCGACATCGATATGACCCACACAAAATCCGAAGAACTGTTTCGCCGCGCGCGTGGAGAAGATTCCGGGCGGCGTGAACTCGCCGGTGCGCGCCTTCCGCAGCGTGGGCGGACAGCCGGTCTTCATCGCGCGCGGGCGAGGGCTCGCACCTGTTCGACGTGGACGGCAACGAGTACATCGATTACGTGGGCTCGTGGGGGCCGCTGCTGCTGGGCCACCGGCATCCGGAGATTCTGGCGGCGCTCGAGAAGGCGCTCGAGATCGGCACCAGCTTCGGCGCGCCGACCGAGCAGGAGATCGAACTGGCCGACGCCATCTGCGACGCGGTGCCGTCGATCGAGATGGTGCGGCTGGTGAATTCGGGGACCGAAGCGACCATGTCGGCGATCCGCGTGGCGCGCGGCTTCACGGGGCGCGACCTGATCGTCAAGTTCGAAGGCTGCTATCACGGTCACGTGGATTCGCTGCTGGTGAAGGCGGGGTCGGGCCTGGCGACGCTGGGCATCGCCGATACGCAGGGCGTGCCGAAGGCATTCGCCGATACCACCATTGCCGCTGCCCTACAATTCGCTGGAGGCGCTGGAGGAGGCCTTCCGCACGCACGGCGAGCGGATCGCGGCGGTGATCGTGGAGCCGGTGGTCGGCAACATGGGCTGCGTGCCGCCGCTGCCGGGCTATCTGGAAGGCATGCGCGCGATCACGGCGCGCTACGGCGCGCTGCTGATTTTCGACGAAGTGATGACCGGCTTCCGCGTGGCCTTCGGCGGGGCGCAGGCGAGCGTTACGGCATACAGCCCGACCTGACCACGCTGGGCAAGGTGATCGGCGGCGGCCTGCCGGTGGGCGCGTACGGCGGCCGCGGGACATCATGAGCAAGGTGGCGCCGGCGGGGCCGATCTACCAGGCGGGAACGCTGTCGGGCAATCCGCTGGCGGTGGCGGCGGGGCTCGCGATGCTGCGGCACCTGAAGGCGCATCCGCGAGGTCTACGACGCGGCTGGAAGCATGCGGGGCGCAGCCTGGCGGCGGCGGCGCCCGAAGGGCGTCACGGTGAATCGCGTGGGCTCGATGTTCACGTTCTTCTTCACCGACGGCCCGGTGACGGATTGGGAGTCGGCCAAGCGCTGCGACACGGCGCGCTTCGGCGAGTTCTTCCGCGGGATGCTGGATCGCGGCGTGTACCTGGCGCCTTCGCAATTCGAGGCGGCCTTCGTCAGCGCCGCCCATACCGACGACGATATCGCGAAGACCATCCAGGCGGCCCAGTCGGCGTAGTACTGCGACAGTAAACAGGTACTTTCCGCAGGTATGATAACCCTGTATTTTGTAGCACCGGCACTTGCAAATCCGGCACCATAGGATATATCGCGCCGGCGCTTGCGGCACCCCAATTATCAGATGGCGCCAGGCCGGGATTCTATGGGTGAGTCAGATAAGGCAGGCCGGAGGCGGCGTCACTACGCGCTCGAGCAGTGGGCCGATTTCGCCCGGGCAGTGACGCCCGACGACGAGGCTGCGAGGATGGCAAAGCACGCCGGACGCTGCGCCGCATGCCGCGACTCCATGAATTTCTGGGTGAAGCTGGCCGCGACGGCGCGCGCCATGGCCCGGCCGCGGCCGCGCACCACTTCCGGGGATTGAGCGCGGACCGCGACTGGTACAATAGGCGACCGTGAAGCTGACGCGATCGCTCGCCCTTCGAACCACGCTGCTGACGCTGGCCTGTGCGGCCCTGGCGCTGAGCCTGAAGCCGCTGCAGGAGCCGTCGACAGCGCCGGCCAAGCGCTGGTACAAGGGCAATCTGCATACGCACACGCTTAATAGCGACGGCGATTCCACGCCGCTCGAGGTCGCCACCTGGTACCGGGAGAATCGCTACCAGTTCCTGGTGCTCTCTGATCACAACGTGTTCACCGAGACCGCCGGCCTCACCGCCGCACTGGCCGCCGGCTCGCAATTCCTGCTGGTACCCGGCGAAGAGGTGACGTCGCGCTCCGGCACGCTCCCGGTGCACATGAACGCTTACAATCCGCGCGAGCGCGTGGCGCCGGCCGGTGGAGCGACGCTCGGCGATGTGCTGCAGAACAACATCAACGCGATCCTGCAGGCCGGCGGGCTGCCCTCGTTGAATCATCCGAACTTCGGCTGGGCGGTGCGCTCGCGCGACGTGTTGAAGCTCGAGGGCCTGGCGCTGATCGAGGTCTACAACGGGCACCCGACGGTCTACAATCGCGGCGGCGGCGGCGCCGAATCGCTCGACGAATTCTGGGACGCGCTGCTCACCGCCGGCAAACGCCTCAACGGCATCGCGGTCGACGACGCGCACGATTTCAAGCACATCGGCAAAGACCGATCCAATCCCGGCCGCGGCTGGGTGCAGGTGCGCTGCGCGGAGCTGACCACAGCGGAGATCATCCGTGCCCTCGCGTCGGGCGATTTCTACGCGTCCACCGGCGTGGTGCTCGACGACGTGCAGACGGGCGGCGGCGGTTACCGCCTGAAGATCCGCCCCGCGGGCGACATGAAGTACACCACGTACTTCATCGGCGCCGAAGGCAAGGTGCTCGCCAAAAGCTACGATCTCGCGCCCGCCTACCAGCCTGCCGGCGGCGAGCGCTACGTGCGCGCGCGGGTGGAGGCGTCGAACGGCGACAACGCGTGGACGCAGCCCTGGTACGCGACAGCGCGGACACAATAGGACTGGGCGCGGAACTGTTACCGCCGGCCTCTCGCGTCATCCTTGTGCGCCTTGGACAGGTGGCTCCATCGCGCGCGTGACAGGTGAACCCACTTCTTGTAAGCCGTCTCCGCAGCAACAATGTCCGGCAGGTCCTTGCATCGGGCAAACTCCATTGCCGCGGATGCCTCCTGCTCCTTCAAGGCGGCGCAACTGGCGCAGGTCTCCCCCTCTTCCATGGGAGCGGGTTCACACGATACACCCACCGCGTCGACCCGCAAGGACGATCCCAGGCATGGTAGCGCCGCGACCGTGAGTGAGCGGTCGCCTCATGAAAAGCGCAACATCATGCGGCCGCCGGCTGAAAGTCCGTGCCGTAGGGCGCGCGCTGCTTGCGCGCCAGCAGCGACATTGGCGGCGGCGTCGTTGACGAAAGTCTCTTTCGCTGGATCCCACTTCAAGGGGCGGCCGAGCTTCATCGCGGCGTGCGCGAGCAGGCAGGCGCTGCACGAACGGTGGCCAATCTCGGCAGGCGCGGCGTTGGGCTTTCGCGTCCGCACGCTGGTCAGCCAATCCAAATGATGATCGTTCTTCGGACTCTCGTGCAGGTGGATCTCGCCGGGCTTGATGCCGTCGCGCAGAATGCGCGGATCGCTGGCGTTGATCACCGCGCCGCGCGTCACCCAGAGCCAGCCCTCGTCTCCCAGGAACTTCACGCCCGTGGGATATTTTTCGCTGATGTACACCGCCACTCCGTTGGCATAATCCAAGCGCGCGTGAAACGCACCGTGGACATCCCACAGGCCGGACTTCGGGAACTCCGCGCTCGCCGTGATCGCGACTGGCCCGCTCTGCTCCACATCCATCGCCCAATGCGCGATGTCGATGTGGTGCGCGCCCCAGCCGGTGATCATGCCGGCGCCGAACTGCTCGCAGCGCAGCCAGCCTGGTCGATCGTAGCGCGCCTTCGGGTCGGCGGATTGCGGATGCACGCGCTTCTCGGTGTATTGCGCCATCGGGGTAGAGCCGAGCCACATTTCGTAATTCAGGTTCGCGGGCACCTGCATCTCGGGTTCCACATCGCCGCCCGGATCCACCGGCAGGCCGATGTAGATCTCCTTCAACTTGCCGAGCCGCCCGTTGCGCATCAGCTCGCACGCCAACCGGAACTGGACGTCGCTACGCTGCTGGCTGCCGATCTGCAAGATGCGCCGGGTGCGCCGCAGCACGTCGGCCATCTGCCGTCCCTCGCGGATGGTCAGCGACGCGGGCTTCTGCAGGTACACGTCCTTGCCGGCCAGCGCCGCCTCCATCGCGGGCTGCGCGTGCCAGTGATCGGGCGTGCTGATGCAGACCGCGTCGATCGATTTATCCTGCAACATCTCGCGATAGTCGCGGAAGGTTTTGAGTCGCGCCTCGCCCTGGTACGCCCTCTCCACCGATTGCCGGAAATCCTCCATGCGCACGGTATCCAGATCGCAGACCGCGACGTAGCGCGCCACGTCGGCGTTCTTCAGCATGCCGGCCATCTCCGAGCCGCGCGCGATCCGCCCGCAGCCGATCTGGCCCACCTGGATTTTATTGCTCGGCGCCGACGCACCGAAAACGCTCGAGGGCACGATCGCCGGGAACCCGGCCGCTACTGCGCCCCGCAGAAAACTCCGCCGCGTACTCATTTTCACTTCGCTCCCATACTCCACAACAGGCCGCCCAGAATGTGCCGGTAAAGGATCGGATTTTCGTAATCCTCCTTCTTGTGCCCCAGCGCGGTGTAGAACTCGCGCCCGCCTTCCACCTCCATGTACCAGGCCAACGGCATCGCATGGCCCACCAGCGTCCATGGATATTTGGCGCGCTCCGGATCGTCCAGCTTCGCGGGGTCCGTGACCAGCAGCGGATGGATGTTGGGATTCAGATTGCCGATGAAATAGCATTCGTCTTCCCACTCGAAGCTGGCCGCCATGCCTTTGGTCGCCGGATGCTCGGGATCCTGAACGCGCACCGTGAAGGGCTGCAGTTTCGGATGGCGCACGAACTTACCGCCCAGCACCTCCCAGAAATACGGCCACGCGCGCTCGCTGCCCGAGGCCGAGTGAATCCCCACCAAGCCGCCGCCCGCATTGAGGAAGCGCTTGAACGCGTCGCGCTGTTTATCATTGTCGAAGGCCTCGTTGTTGCTGTTCGAAAAGACGATTGCCTTGTACTGTTTCAGCTTGGCGTCGGTGAAGAAATTGGGATCGTCGGTGGCGTCCACGCCGAAGCCGTTTTCCGCGCCCATCTTGCGGAGCGCTGCCACAGACGCCGCGATGTTGTCGTGCACGTAGCCCTTGCCGTTGCGCGTGTAGACCAGCACCCAGCTCTTCACCGGCTCCGCCGAGCCGCCGATCAGAGTCACCCGATACTTCAGCGTCAGCGGCGTGCTGGAGAGATTTTGCGCCTGCAGCCCGGGAAAATCCACGCCGAGAAAGCCGTAGTGCCGCAGGCACCAGCCATGCGGGCTCCCCTCGATGGTGATCCGCGCGCCGGCGCGCTTGCCGCCGAAATCGCCGGTCAGCTCCGCCCACTGATTGGGCTTCAAATCGCTATCGGGAGCGTCGGACTGCGCGGCGGTATCGAGCCGCGTGCCGGTGCGCGGCGCGAACCGAATGTTGAAACCGCCATAACCCTTGCCGCCTTCGTCGGTACCTCTAATGGAGACGCCGGCGGCCGCGGCGCGGAAAGTGAGCGTGAACTCCAGGTCGCGACGGCCCTCGCGCGCGGGGCGCGCTACAATCTCGACGTTTTCCTGCACCACGCGCCGATCGCCGATGTACCAGCCATTCTGAAAAGCGAGTACGGCCGAGCCCTCGACAATTTCTTTACGCTCGATCTTCTCGGATTTCGCCAGAATGCCCTTAATGGTCCACAGATCATAGCTCTTGCCATCGACCGTCACTACCGGCCACATCCAGCTCAGGCCGCGATGGTGGAAGTGATCGCTCGGAAAGTCGTCGGTCAGCACCACGCCATTGGGCGCGTAGACGGGGTGCAGATAGCAGCATCGCGCGCGGTCGGCGGGCGCGCCGCCGCCCAGCATCACGCCGTGATTGTAGACGAACACGGGCGACCCGCCGTCGGAGATCTCGATCGATTTCGCGTCCACATCGCGGAAGCGGAACTGCGCCGGTGCCGCTCCCGGCAGCATCGCCAGCGCCAACAAAATATATTTCACGCTTTTCCCTTTCGTACTTTTTCTTCATCCACGTCGACGCCCAGGCCATAGTCCGCGCGCACCGCCAGTTCGCCGCCGCGCTGCGCGAACGGCTTCCGCAGGTAGCTCGCGGCCAGGAATTGCAGCCCGTTCAACGCAGCCGGCCGCTCCAATTTGCACGCGCCGAACAATTGCAGTGAGGCCGCCAGCGAAACATCGGGATCGGTCAGGCCGCTGCCCAGCACCATCAGGCCTGCCTGCTGGGCGATCTCCACCTGCTGCTTCGCGTCCCACAACCCCGCGGTGCGCGCCGGCTTGATCGCGATGCCATCGAGCAGGCCGAAGCGGATGAACTCCGTCAGCTCCACGCTCGACACCACGCCTTCATCCAGCAGAATCGGCAGGGCGCCCTGCCGCTTCAAATCGCGCAGCCCGCTGAGCCGGTTGGGCGCCACCGGCTGCTCCCAGACGTCCGCGCCAAGATCGGCGAATTTCGGCGCCAGTCGCAGCGCCGTCTCCACGTCATAGTGGCCGTTGGCGTCGAGCCACAAGAATGTGTCGGGCACGGTCTTCTTCACGTAGCGGCAGAGCTCCAGGTCGAACTTCGGGTCTGGCGCCACCTTGAGATTGAAGTGGCGGTATCCGCGCGAAAGGCCCTCCTGCACGGTCTGCTCGGCCTCCTTCATATCGCGCGCATTCACGGTCCAACTCAGCGTGATGTTCTTCGCGGGAGCCCTGCCCCAGAGTTGCGCGACCGGGCATTTGGCCAGTTTGCCCATCAGGTCGTGGATCGCGAGATCGATTCCGGCCTTGGCGATCGGCATGCCGGTGGAGAAAGAAGGCGCGATGGTCTTCTGCATCGCCGCGTGGATGCCCGCGAGGTCGAACGGGTTCGCGCCGATCAGCACGGGCGCCAGGTATTGCTCGATCGTCGAGACCACCGATTCCGGAGTCTCGTAGCTCCACGTGGGCAGCGGCACGCTCTGCCCCCACCCCACCGTGCCATCTTCACAGGTGATCTTGACGAAGACGCTGGGCCGCTCGGGCTTGGTGAAGAAGCGGAAGTACGACGTGACCCGGTAAGGCGCCGCGAGTGCTTCAATCCGCGTGATCGGCGGTGCGCCGGCCGCGGCGGCCATCGCCAGCGGCATGGCGAGAACTTGACGCCGGCTCAAACATGCATCCATGCCTTATCATAGGACCTTTTTATCGCCTTCCGGGAGAGCGAAATATGTCGCGTTACAATGGTAATTCCATGAAGCGATTCCTCCTGTGCGTGCTGCTGGCGGCAACTCTGTCCGCGGCTACGCCGAAAAAACCCAAGCTCGTACTGGTGATTGTGGTCGATCAATGCCGGTACGATTACATGACCCGTTATCGCGCGGATTTCAAGGGTGGTTTCGATCGCCTGTTGAAGAACGGAGCCAGCTTCACCAGCGCGCACGACGATTTCTTCCCGAGCCTTACGGCTGTGGCGCATGCCGTACTGCTGACCGGCGCCATGCCGAGCGCCACCGGCATCATCGGCAATACCTGGTTCAATCGCGAGACCGGAAAATCGACCACCGCTGTGACCGACACCTCCGTGAAGATGGTAGGCGGCAGCGAAGGCGCCGGCTCATCGCCGCGCCTGCTGCTGGTCCCCACGGTAGGCGATGAGTTGAAGGCCGCGACTGGCGGCCGGGCGCGCGTCATCGGCGTCTCCCAGAAAGACCGCAGCGCCATTCTGCCCGCGGGCGCCAAGGCCAACGCCGCCTTCTGGTTCGATGAAGCCAGCGGCGCATTCGTCACCAGCACCTATTACATGAAGACGCTCCCGGAGTGGGTGCAAGCATACAATAGCGGCCACCCGGCCGACGAGTTCCTGGGCGTGACCTGGCAGGGCCACCTGATTCCCCGTGACAGCAAGCCCAAGTACAAGTCGATCCCGCTCGGCCCATTTGGAAACCGCCTGACGGAAGGGCTTGCCGAGCGCGCGCTCGAAGCCGAGCAACTCGGCAAGCACGAAGACCCCGACTTGCTCTCCGTCAGTCTCTCCGCCACCGACTACGTGGGTCACGAGTACGGTCCGGATTCGCCCGAAGAGAAGGAAGCGCTGATGGAGACGGATCGCGACCTGGATCATCTGTTTCAAGCCGTGGATCGCCAGGTCGGACTCGCCAACACCCTGGTCGTGCTCACTTCAGACCACGGCGTAGCGCCCCGGGAAAATGGCGGACAAATGCCGTTGAAGGTCATCGGCGATAGCGTGCAATCGGCGCTGAAGGCGAAGTATGGCGATGGCAAGTGGGTGTCCGGCAACTGGGATCCGCTGATCTACCTCAACCACGAGTTGATCGCCGAAAAGAAGTTGAATCTGGCCGAGGTCAACAGTGCCGCGGCCGAGGCGCTGCGCAAGGTGCCGCACATTGCGCGCGTCTACACGCGCGAGCAGTTGGCGGACCCGAAGACGAAGTTTGACAAGACCGGCCGCCTCTTCAAGAACGGTTTCAATCCCGAGCGCGCCGCCGACCTCGTCTTTATTCCGGAGCCGTACTGGATCTTTTTCGACGGCAACTATACCCACAGCACCACCTACGATTACGACACGCATGTCCCGCTGATTTTCATGGGCACGGGCATCCGTGCCGGGTCGTACGATTCGGCGGCGCGCTCCAATGACATCTCGACCACGCTCACCGAGATCCTCGGAGTAAACAAGCCCAACGGCTCCGTGGGACGCGTGCTCAAAGAAATCTTCGCGAAGTAGTTACACTGGTCACCATGGACTTAGGATTGAAGGGTAAGGTCGCGATGGTGGCGGCCGCCAGCCAGGGGCTGGGATACGCCATCGCCAAGGCGCTGGCAGCGGAAGGCGCGAAGCTGTCGATCGCCGCGCGCAAGCAGGAGACCGTCTCCGCGGCAGCCGCGCGGATCGCCGAAGAGACCGGCGCCGAGGTGATCTCCTCGGTGGCCGACGTCACTTCCGTGGAGGCGATCGAGGCCTGGTATGAGGCCACGCTCGAAGCCTTCGGCGGCGTCGATATCCTGGTGACTAATTCCGGCGGACCGCCGGCGGGTCCGGCCAGTGGCTTCGACGACGCGGCATGGAAGAACGCCTTCGAGGTTCTGGTGCTGGGCGCGGCCCGGACTATCCGCGTGGTGGCGCCTTCGATGGAAGCGCGCGGCGGCGGCAGCATTTTGATGCTGACCTCCTCCTCGGTGAAGAATCCGATTCCCAATCTCGGACTCTCCAACGTGATTCGCCCGTGCGTATCGGCGATGGCGAAGACCTTCGCCGACGAGTTCGCGGCCAAGAAGATTCGCGTCAATCAGCTCGTGCCCGGCCGCATCGCGACCGAGCGCCTCACGTACCTCGACGACGCCAATGCCAAGAAGGCCGGCGTGACCCTGGAGGAGCAGCGCAAGCGCTCGGCCGCGGCCATTCCGATGGGCCGATACGGCGCCCCCGAGGAATTCGCGCGCGCCGCCGCCTTCCTGCTCTCTGACGCCGCCTCCTACATCACCGGCGCGACCCTCCAGGTCGACGGCGGCGCCATAAGATCGATTGCGTAAAAAGCCAGCCTTTCTCATCCGCGTTCATCCGTGTTTATCCGCGGCCCAAATTGCTTTTTAGAGGAGCAGAATGGGCCGCAGATGAACGCAGATTAACGCAGATAAGGAAACTCAAACCCGGCTTTTAGCGTGCCCTTCCCGATTTATTGCGCGAAGGCGGGCCGCAGCAAGCCGCGGACTTCGGTGAGCGGAATGGTGACAGTGGTAGGACCCATCGAGTAGGGCGCGACGTCGTAGATGTTGTATTGGAAGATCAGGTCCTTCTCGCTCAAGCCGAAGATCGGGCTGAGTTGGAAGCGCCCCTCGGGAAACCAGAAGCCGGCGGCCTTCAGGCTGGCGTCAGGCGCGAGTTCCCGCTGCTTGCGGAAATGGACCTCGGCGATGGCGGTGAGTCGCGCCATCGAGCCCGGGTTCACGATCGAGGCAAGCTTCAGCGGCTCGCCCGTGGCGGCATCGAAGTTCAGGTACGTGGTGGCGAAATTGCCGTGCGCGCCGCCCGTGAAGGACCACTCCGAGTACTGAAGACTAATCGCAGGCGGCGAGTCACGAGAAACTTTGACCGTTTTGGAAAGTGTCCATCGCTGGTCGAAATTTGGCGATTCTCGCCGAGCCTTTTGGTAGTCCTCGACAAATTGGGAGGCGTACGATTCGGGCGTGATCGAAAATCCGTCCGGCCTGGAGGAGACGGCGTCGCGGATGGCCGCATTGATGCGCTCGCGCACCTGTGCCGGGCCGGAGTCCAACTCGATGTACGTGAAGTCCACGTGGACACAGCCATCCTTGGGGTCACCGCAACCGGGAACCTTCTGCTCGATATGCCGGGGAAGGAAGGAAACCAGAACCGCGAAGAGGAATGGGAGCATCATAGGCACCGATTACCGCTTACGCCGGAGTGTAGCACGAGCGAAAAAATCCCGGCCTGGGACGTGCCCAAGCCGGGTGAGAGGATGAATCAGACGAAAGGAGAAACTTTAAACCCCGGGCTTCGCCGGGCGCTGCTTTTCCAACTCGTCGGCCAGGATGATGGCTTCGGCGAGATCGCGCATGGGGCGGCGCAGGCGGCGGCTTTCGTTGCGCAGCTTCAAGTAGGCATCCTCTTCGGTGATGTGATACTTGTGCTGCATGATACCTTTGGCACGCTCCACAACCTTGCGGGTTTCGAGCGCGCGCTTGGCTTCCAGGGTTTCCGACATCAGGCGCGCGTTTTCGATCGCGATCGCCGCCTGGCTGGCAACCACTTTCACGAAGTCGATCTCATCCTCGGCGAACTGGTGGGCTTCGCGAGTATAAATATTGATGGTGCCGATCACGGTGTCGCGCGTGAACATGGGGACGGAAAGCAGCGATGCGAGACCGGTTTTGCGCGCCAGTTCCGGATACCGGTACTGTTTCTCTTCGAGCACGTTCGGGATCATGATGGGCTGACGTTCGCGCACGACGCGGCCAATCAGCGATTCTTCGATCTTGAGCGGCATGCGGTGGAGGTAGTCCTCCGAGGAGCAGCGCGCGGCGCTGATGTTGAGTTCCTGGCGCTCTTCATCTACCAGCATGATGGAGCAGACCGGGCAATCGAGCTTGTCGGCCACCATTTCGGCGATGGTCTGCAGAATGCGGTCCAGGTAGTTCTTCTCGTTGATACCTTCGGCCAAGCCGGCCAGCGCCTCCATCCGGCGCGTGGCGCGCTCGGAGCGTTCGGCCAGGCGGCTCTTGGCAATCGCGCCGCCCATCTGCTCGCCCATGAAGGAGACCAGCGCGACTTCATCCTGAGTGTGGGGATGCTTCACCTGGTGGTGAATGTTGATGACGCCGATCAATTCGCCGGCGTTGACCAGGGGCACCGAAAGGAACGCCTGAAAGGTGTCCTCGGGCAACTTTTGAAAGCTCTTGAAACGGGGATCCGCGGAGGCATTTGCGCCGAGCGCGACCACACTCTTATTCTGCGCGACCCATCCGGTGATGCCCTCGCCGATCTTCATCCGGATGTGGCCGATTTCCTTGGCGTGCGGCAGCTTTGATGCCCGAAGAACGATTTCCTTGCGGTTTCTGTCTACCAGGTACACCAGACAGGCATCGCAATCCGTAACTTCGACCGCAAGACCAATCAACTCCTGAAGCATTTTCTCCAGGCTGAGATTGGAACTGACAATGTTGCTGATCTGGTGCAACAGTTCAACTTGGCTTTTGGCTTCCATGACCGGCACTGAGTTTTCCCCTTTTCTTTCTAACCTTGAGTGTAAGAGTGGGGGTCCGGCACGTCCAATCAATATTTTCAATGTGCGGTATCAGGTCCGGCTTTAACGGAAAAGCTGCGGCGCGAAATCGGCCAAATAATTCCGCCAGTTACGCCAAACATGGCCCTCTTCGGATGGGGCGAAGGTGTGGCGAATTTCTTTCTTTGTTAATGTTTCGTGAAAGGCCTGGGCCGGATCGAAAAGGCTATCGGTCTTACCGCACGCGATATAGAAGACCTTAAGTCGCTTATTGGTACCGGCGGGATCGGCGAGGATCTCCTTGTACTGTTCGTCCATGGTCTGGGTCCGCAGGGCCGCGCTGAAGGCGCCGATAGAGTGGAAGGTATCCAGATGATGCAGGCCAACGTTGAGAGCCTGGCCGCCGCCCATGGAAAGTCCCGCAATCGCTCTGTCGGCGGGCTTGGCCGAGATCCGGTAGAGCTTCTCGGCATAGGGCATAACATCTTGCAGCAGATCGTTCTCGAAGGCTTTGGGGTCGGTCTGGGGAACGGCGGCGCCAAGGTACACGTCCTGGCGTGCGCGTCCGTACGGCATCACCACGATCATCGGCTTGGCTTTGCCGGCCGCGATCAGGTTGTCCAGGATCAGGTTCGCCCGGCCAATAGAGACCCAGCCCGACTCGGTATCGCCGGACCCGTGCAGCAGGTACAGCACGGGATAGGTGGCCTTCCCGGCCTCGTAGCCGGGCGGCGTGTAGACATCGATCCGTGCGCCACGCGTTGAGCGATTTGGATTGGTACCAGTTCTCGTGGACGGTGCCGTGGGGCGAGGCCTGCATGTCGTAAGGCAGCGGCGCTTCCGCGGGCACTTCGAACAGGGATTCGGAGGTGCGCTCGCCGCGCTTGATCATCGGGTTGACGGGGTCGAGCACGCTGACACCTTGGATGCGGAAGGTATAGCTGTAGATCGCGGGATTGAGCGGCCCCAGCGTGACGCTCCACACGCCATCGTCGCCTTTTTGCAGGGCCGGAGCGCCTTGCACAAAATCGCCGCCGACTTTGACGTCGGTAGCCTCGGGCGCGCGGAGGCGGAAGGTCACGGTGCGGTCCGGATGGACTTCGCAGCTGTTGATTGCGGGAGGCGCATTGCCGCGTCCTCCGCGTCCGGCGGCGGGAGGAGGCGCTTGCGCCGCGAGCAAACCGGCGAAGGCGAGCGAGATGGCAAACTGGGGCAATCGCTTCATGCTGGGGATTGTATCAGGGTGTGCCGCGAAGGTGTCCAGTGGGATAGGCCTCCTGGCCTGTCCACTTGCTGCCGTAACTCTCGCGTGCACGGGCGCTACTTACCGTCGCGCTCCGCCTTACCGCGCCAGCCCATCCACCAGGATGCGCGCGAGGTCGGCGATGAGCAGCGAGCCCGCGTTGTCGGGTGTGTAGTCGATCTTGGGCATGTCGTCCACCGTGATCGCCATCGCGACGCGGCCGCCCTTCGCATAAACCAGCGCGACCTCCGACCGCAAGGCATCGAGCGCGCCTGTCTTGTTGGCGATGCTGACGCCGCTGAGTTTTCGGCGGACCCCGGTGTTGTCCTGGCAGCGTTTCAATACGGCGAGAATCTCCTTCGACGCCTCCGGATTGACGATCTCGCCGCGCTCCAGCTTCTCGAGAATCGTCACCATATCGCGCGGCGTGGAGACGCCCAGGCCGTACTTCTGATTCTCGGGGAGCTTGCCGGCGGCGCTCCAACCCTCTGCCGGCTTGAGCTGCGTGCCATCGCCGCGGACCTTCCTCATGGAGCGGGTGGTCTTGATGCCGATCTTGTCGAGGTAGGCGTTGACCGCGTCGGCGGTAAACCGCTCGAGGATCATATTGGTTGCAGAGTTGTCGCTGAGCACGATCATGAGGTGAACCACGTCGCGCAGGGGAAGCTGCACGCCATCGGACAACTCGGCGCCGATCACGCCGCTCCCGGAGACCTTATCTTGCGGAGTGATCGTCAAGGGCTCGGTCCACTTCGCCTTGCCGGCGGCCACCTGGTCGGTTACGGCGAGCAGGATCGGCAGCTTGATCGTGCTGGCGGTGCGCACCGGCAGGGCCTCGCGAATCCCGACGGAGGTTCCCGTATCCAGGTTCTTCGCGTAGAGTGAGACGGTTCCCTGGAAATTGCCGATGCGCTCGCGCAAGGCGTCCTGCAGGGGCTGCTGCGCAGGCAGAGCGGCGGAGAACACGAAGACCAGCGACACGAGAATACGCATGGATTTGATGATACCCCCACCGGGCGGAGGTACACTGATCGGGTTATGAATAGATGCGTACTACTCACCCTCGCCGCCTTTGCCGCTTTCGGACAAGACCGCACCGCCGGCCTGCTGGAGCGACTCTCCAACGCGCCCGGACCTTCCGGCTTCGAAGAGCCGGTGCGCAAGCTGCTGGTGGAAGAGATGAAACCCTTCGCGGCGTCGATGACGTTCGACGGCATGGGCTCGATTGTGGCGACGCAGGGCACCAGCGGTCCGCGGGTGATGATCGACGCGCACATGGACGAATTGGGCGGCATGATCCGCCGTGTTACCCCCAACGGATTTCTGAGCATGCAGATGTTGGGCGGCTGGCTGGACCAGGCGCTCGTGGACCAGCGCTGGATCATCATCGGCTCGAAGGGTCCGGTGCGCGCGGTCACCGGAATCCGCGATGTTCACGTGGTCCCGGCGGAGGAACGCGCGCGCGTCTATTCGCGCGACAACCTTTTTCTCGACGTCGGCGCCAAGAGCGCCGAAGAGGTGCGGGCGCTCGGCGTGGAGCCCGGCGACCCGGTGGTTCCCGACTCGCCGTTCGCCATCCTCAATGGCACCGACCAATACCTGGGCAAGGCGTGGGACGACCGCGTCGGCTGCGCGGTGGTCGTGGAAGCCATGCGGCGCCTTGCCAACGCGCCGCATAAGGCGCAGCTCTTTTTCGTGATCACGACGCAGGAGGAGGTCGGGCTTCGCGGCGCGCATACGGCCGCGGACCTGGTGAAGCCTGAGATCGCGATCGCGATCGAGGGCGGAGTGGCAGGCGATGCTCCCGGCGCGCACCCCGAGGAAACGCAGGCACGGCTCGGCGGCGGCCCCGGCATCTTTCTCTACGACTCTTCGGCGCTGCCCAATCGCAAGTTCACGCAGTATGTGAAGGAGACGGCGCGCGCCAACCAGATCCCGCTACAACTCGACCTGGTCCAGGGATATGGCGACGATTCGGCGGAGATCCAGAAGAGCACCGCCGGAGTGCCGACCGTAAACCTGGTAGTCCCGGCGCGCTACACCCACGCGCACAACGGCGTCATCAACCGCAAGGATTTCGACCGCATGGTGGACCTTCTGGTGGCTCTGCTCAACGGCCTGGACGACGCCAAGGTGCGGCAGATCCGCGACTTCGCGCAGTAACTACTTCGACGCGGTCAGGCCATCGACTTGCACTTCGAGCAGATGGTTGACGCGGATGCCATAGTTGCCGTCGGTTTTGCCCAGCGCGCTCTTAGGCTCCGAGTGGACGACGGTGCCGTTGACCACGAAATCGACCTTATCGGCACCCACGCGCACTTCCAGCGCATTGGTGGATTTGCCGTTGTCGCCGGGCTTCTTGACCGCGTCGTTGGGCGTCTTCGGAGACACGGTGCTGGTCGCGTCGCCGTCGCGCTTCTTGATCAGCCACGAGCCGTTCTGCGCAACCACGAAGTAGAGATAGCTCTGCTGCGGGCCTTCGAGTCCGCTGCCGCCGAAGACCAGGCCGTAGTAGTTGTTGTGACCGCTCGGCTTCATCAGGGTAAACGTACCCTTCAATGTGTAGTTGCCGGACGCGGTGCTGGCGGGGTTCCAATAGACGGCGGCCTGGGGATTGGTGGCGTGATAGCCCGACCCCGAGGTGACGAACTTGATGTCGCCGGGCGCATCGGGATCCGACGCGGCGGTGCTGCGATCGACGCGCATTTTCCAACCCGCGGGCGCCTGGGCGAAGAGCGGTGCGAACGCGCACAACGCGAGTACGGCGACTGGGACGTGACGCTTCATATGGTATTGCTCCTTTCGGTTGGACACTATCATAGCTTGCGCAGCACCCAGGTAGTCATGCAGCGCTGGTTCTGTACCACGGTGGTCTTGAGCGGGTCCACCAGTTCGCCGCCCAGGTCCGCGGTGAACCGCATCAGGATCTGCTCGTCGACGAGATATCGCTCCGAGCCATCGGGCAGCAGAAAGCGGCGTCCGGCGAGGCGGTGCACCTGCTGCTCCATCCCGATGGAGGATGCCAGGCGGCAGAAGAGAAGTCCGCCGGGCTTGAGCACCCGCCAGGTGCCGCGCAGCATGGCGTCGAACTGCGCATCATCGCGCGCGAAGTGGAGCACGGCGCTGCTCAACACCACGTCGGCGAAGGCGTCCGGGAAGGACATGGCTTCGAGCGGCTCCGCCCGGAAGTTGGCGGCGGGAAGATGCGACGCGAAACGCCGTATGGCCGCGACCGCACTGGAATCGGCATCTACGCCGTAGACGTCGTAGCCCTCGCGAAGGAAGTAGACCAGATTGCGGCCGCCGCCGCAGCCCGCATCGAAGATGCGCATACCGGGCGCGATGCGTCCGCGCAGCAGTTGATCGAAGAGGTAGATATCGATGGGGCCAAATTGTTCCTGCGGGGAGAGTGTCATTTCGGTGGCGCGGCGAGTGCGAAGGCCACGATGGTCTGGCGCAGGTCGCCCTGCAGCAATTCATCCTCGAGGCCCTGCGGATTGACCTCAACCTGGCAGGCGGCGATCTGTTCGTCGGTGGCGCCTACATAGTTCAATTCGCAGACGCCGAGGATGTCGCCGCCGCTGTGCACCGCCGGGCCGAAGATGCGGCACGTGATGGGGCGCGCGTCGTACAGGTCGCAGGTCTGCTCATCAGGATCAAGCGCCGGGCAGGGCTCTTCATCGGCGAAGGCGGCGAAACGCTCCTCGGAATCTTCATCGTTGTCGAGAACGCCGGTGAACATGTTGCCGGGGAATCCCCGCATGCGCTCCAGGGCGTCGGCCGCGCGGCGGCGAACCCGGGCCGCGCGCGCGGGGTCGCGGCGCTCCAGGTCGGCAAGGCCCGGCGCGCAGCCGGCCGGCATCGAGTTGCGTGATGGGAAACGGGCCGATGCAGCACTCCGCGCATCCCGGCCGGCAGACCATCCAGTCGCCGCTTTTACGGGTCGCTTCGGCGATGGCGGCATCCACAATTTGAATCAGGTCCCGATCTCTGGCCACACTTCGAGAATAGCGCGCCGCATGTTACTCTAGCGGCTTGCGTAAGGTACCGCTCGCGGAATCCCTCCGGATCATCGGGCGAGGGTCGTCGAACTGGCTCGCCAACCGTCCCATCGTAGTTTCCTTCGAAGTCACCGACGCGTGCACTTGCTACTGCAAGCACTGCGACCACGGGGGCCCGCGCGATGAAGCGCGCAACCTGCGGCCCGCCGATTACCGGCGCTACGTCGAAGAGCTTCGCCCGTGCGTAGTGCAGATCTCGGGCGGCGAACCGCTCGATGCGCGAGGACGTGGTAGAGATCGTGCGCAGCGTGAAGAACGGCAGTACCCTGCCCTACACGATTCTGGTTTCCAACTGGTCGCACATGACGGAGCAAAAATATCTCGCGCTGCGCGACGCGGGCATCGACCAGTTCTCCGTGAGCCTGGATTTTCCCGACGACCGCCACGACGATTTCCGGGTTTATCCCGGCCTCTATCGCCAGTTGGAAGACCTGATTCCGCGCCTGGCGAAACTCGGGCACGACGACATCGTGCTCAACAGCTGCATCACCAGCGAGAACCTGGGAGAGATTGAAACGATTGCCGACAAGGCTCGCGAGTGGGGAGTGAATCTCTGCTACAGCGCGTATTCGGCGCGCCGCACGGGGTGCCGCGATTACTTCCCCGGCGCCCCCGCGCAACTCGCCGAACTCAATGCGCGCCTGGACCGCGTGGAGGCGCGCCGCGATTCCACCAACTGGCTGGTGAATTCGCCCTCGACGCTCCAGGCCACGCGACACTACTTCGCCACCGGCGGGACCCCGGGCTGCAAAGCCGGACTGCGCTTTCTGGTGGTCACCGCCGATGGCGCCTTGCAGCCGTGCTCCATGCAGTTCAAGCGCTACAGCCTCGCGGAGCGCCACCGCATGATCCATGAGTTCACGGCTGTCAATCAGTGCGACGAATGCTACGTCTCCATCCGCTCTTATCTGGACAAGAGCTTCCCGCAACTCCTGTGGGAAAACGTAAGCGGCTTTCTCTCGGTCACTACTTCAAAATAAAGTTCACGATAATTGGCGCGGAGACTTCCACCGGCTGTCCATTGAGCAGCGTCGGCTCGTAGACCCACTGGCGAACCGCTTCCATGGCCGCGTTCACCAGCAGCGGATGGCCGCGCAAGACTTTCAACTCATGAATGCGCCCGTCGACGCCGAGCACTCCGACCAGTTCGACTACGCCAGAAACTCTCGCCTGCTTGGCGATCAGGGGATAGATGGGTTCGACCCGGCGGATCGGCGACGCCATGCGCAGCGTGGTGATGCGCGGCGGCGCGACATGCGTGGTCGCGGCGGCGTTCGCGGTCGCTGTCCTGATGGGTTCGGGCTCCTTGATGACGGGGACGATGCGCCTGGCCTGCTCCAGGATGCCGCCGATAATGCCGTTGGGGTCTCCGCCCTCCTGTCCGCCGATTACACCGGTACCGGTGCGACCGCTGCTGCTGTATAGCGGAGACTCAGGCTCCGTCAGGATCAGGGGCTTCAACGGAATCTCGCGCGGGATGTAGACCTTTCCGTTGACGATCTGCGACATGGACACCTGATGCCGCGTCGTCACCATTTCTCCGGGCGGGAGCGGCGGTGGCGGCGGCGGGCCGGGAGGCGACAGCGAAATCAGCCAGGTGACGCGCGGAAGAGCCTGCGGCGAAATCATCGGCGCAAGCAGCGCGCATGCCACCAGCAGCGCCTGCCCGGTGAACCCCATCGCGGTGGTCCACACCCGTTTTCCGGAGGGACCGTAGGAAAGTGTTGCCGTCTCGAACATGATGTTCTCCTTTCATCGCGCTGCATGGACACACTACTCCTCTGGTGGAAATTCTCGGGAAGTGGGTCTCAATCGCAGGTGCGCCGGGTTGTTGGCATTGCCGTCAACCTCCACCCAAATAGACACCGCCTCGAATTGAAAGTTCCAGGTGGGATAGGCCTCCCGGCCTGTCCCTCTTGCTGCCGTAACTCTACAACGGTCGCGCGCCCCTACTGCGAAGGCGCGTAGTAACCGTGGCGGAAGAAAGGTCGCAGCGTCGGAACGCCGAGTCCTTTAGGCGGGACCACTTTGACCTGCAGAGTGTGATACCGGCCGTCGCGCGCCTGGTTGGCAGGCGTGTAGCCGAGCACGTAGCGATTGCGCAATTCGACTCCGATCTTGGCGGCGATATCGGGGAGTTCGTTGGCATCGGCGGGCAGATGCCGTCCGCCGGTCTGCTCGGAGAGTTCCGTCAACAGTCCGGGGCCGCCGGCTTCCTCCGGCGTGCGCATCCGGCCGCCGGCGTACTCGTAGACGCCGATGGCGTAGATCAACACGTCGTTTTCGCGGACCAGGTTGCGGACCTCGCTCTCGGTATACCGGCTGCTGTTGTCGCCGCCATCGGAAATAATGAGTAGGGCCTTGCGATTCTTCTTCGACTTCTTCAGCTCGTTCATGGCCAGGAAGATCGCGTCTAGAAGTGCGGTGCGTCCTTTGGATTGCGCCCAGGTGAGTTGATTCTGAATCTGCTCCACCTCGCGCGTCAGCGGCACCACCATCTTCGGCTGATCGTTGAACTCGACCAGGAAGAACTCGTCGTCGGGGTTAGCCGTCTTGAAGAACTCCGCGGCGGCCATTCGCGATTTCTGAAGCTTGGGACCCATGCTGCCGCTGATGTCGAAGACCAGTCCCACCGCCACCGGTTCATCGTCCATCGAAAAGTGCGTAATGGTCTGCTCCACTCGATCTTCGAGCACGCGGAAGTGTTCTTTCTCAAGACCCGTGACCGGGCGATTGGAGGGATCGCAGACCGTCACCGGCACCAGCACCAGGTTGAGATCGACGCGCAGGTTTGCCTTTGGCCGGTGCTCCGCCGGGGGCGATGGTTTCGGACGCGGCTCCGTCTTCACCTGGCCGCGGAAGGCAAGCGGCAGCACGGCGAGTACGCCGACCGCGAGAGCAAGAGTGCGCCGTGAACTGAACATATGCCGCTTTCCGAGTGTATTGTACCCCCGCACGCCTATTCCCATTCGTATCAGATTCCGCTAGAATAAAAACTTAGCGGGGGTGGATCTTCTCGAGTAGCAGACGAGCCGCAGTCGCCATTTTTCGGTCCTCGGTAGTACGTACCACCTCCCACGCCCTTTTTTCCCTTTTCTTTCCCGATAACTGCCGCGTCTGTGGCGAAGCTTTGCGCGAGGTCGCCAGGTTCCCGGTGTGCCGCCGCTGCATAGAGGCCCCGGAGCCGTTCGATGCGGAGTTTTATTGCGTGAGCTGCCGGACTCCGTTCCAAAACGCGTTCCCTTTGGATGACAAAGGGCGCTGCGCCTTGTGCCGCAGCGGACTCCGCGGTTTCGACGCGGCCTACGCTTTCGGAGCTTACGAAGGCGCCCTGCGCCGGCTGATCCATCTCTTCAAGTACGGCAAAATCCGCACTCTGGCGCGCCCCCTGGGCAGCCTGCTGGCGCGCGCGATGCCGCGCGATGAGCAGTTCGACGCCATCGTCCCGGTGCCGCTGTATTGGCGCCGCCGGATGCAGCGAGGCTTCAATCAGGCGGACTTGCTGGCCCGATCGCTGGGGCGCGGCACCGGGATCCCGGTGGTCCGGGTGCTGCGGCGCGTGCAGCCGACCGCGACGCAGGCAGGCTTGAGCAACAGCGCGCGCCGCCGCAACGTGGCGAGCGCATTCCGCTCGCGCAGCGTCGCTGGCCGGCGGATTCTGCTGATTGACGACGTGATGACTACGGGGTCGACGGCGACCTCCTGCGCCATGGCCCTCAAACGGGCCGGCGCCAAACGTGTTGCGCTTTTGACGGTTGCTCGCGTAGACCGGCGCATGGAAAGCTGGCGGCTGGCGGCGTCTAATTCCGAGGTGGGGGGAAAAGTCTGATGATGCCGATGGAACGACTGCAACGACCGGTCCTGGTGCTCAATGCCAGTTACGAACCGATCAATATCTGCGCCGCCCGGCGCGCCCTGGTCCTGGTTTTGAAGGGCGTGGCGTCGGCCGAGGAGCTTTCAATCAGTTCGGTTCATTCCGCGCGAAACTCCGTACACGTGCCGAGCGTGATTCGCCTGCTCGAATACCGTCGGATACCGCGCCAGACCCGGGCCCTCTCGCGCAAGAACATCCTGATGCGCGATCGCTATACCTGCCAGTACTGCCACCGCTCGCTGGCTTCCGGCGAACTGACGCTGGACCATGTGATCCCGCGGTCGCGCGCCGGCGAATCGGCGTGGGAGAACCTCGTGGCGTGCTGCCATTACTGCAACAACCGCAAGGGCAATCGTACGCCCGAGGAAGCCGGGATGAAGCTGCTGCGCCAGCCCCGTCCATTCAGCCTGCACACTAGCCGGCACCTGATGCGGATGATGGGAAAGGGCGAAGCGCAGTGGCGGAAGTACCTGTTCTATTAAGCCCTTGCAGAATTTACAACTGCAACTTTTGATGTACGTCCGTGAGTTGCAGCAGCTACGTACATGGAGTATAGTCGTTCGTTGACTGGGTAATCAAAGCATACAGAGGAGGTTTCATGAAGAAAGCACTAGCAGTATTCGCGTTCTGTGCGATGAGCTCGATGGCGGCTGATTGGACCGGCTACATCGTGGATCAGGCTTGCGCGGGTAAGAAGGAAGACAAAGGCGCTGCGGAAGATCATGCGGCTTGCGCGGCCCGCTGCATCAAAGGTGGCTCGCCTGCGGTGTTCGTTTCCGACGGCAAGGTCTACAAGATCTCCAACCAGGACAAAGTGACTGCCCACGCCGGGCACAAAGTGACCCTCTCGGGCACGATGGACGGCGATACGATTAAAGTCGACAGCGTCAAAATGTGATCCTGCCGGGAGCGGGCCGGGGACTCCTCCGGCCCGACCGGGCATTTGTTTTTCCTTCCTGTTTTACTCCATCCCCACCATCGTGCGCATCTCGTGGACCAGTTCGCGCAGACCATTGGCGTGATCGTTGAGCTCGGTTCCCGCCGCCGCGCCTTCCTCCGCGCTCGCCGCGGTTTTCTGCGTCACTTGTTCCATCTGCAGCACGACCCGGGAAATCTGCTCCATCCCGCGCGCCTGCTCCTGACTTCCCAGATTGACTTCATCCACCAGCGATTTCACCCGGGTCGCGCTTTCGGTCATACCGCGGACAGATTCCGCCATCTGGTCCAGGCGCGCATTGCCGTCGCGCGAGGTGGCGATCGAATCTTCAATCAGGCCGGCCGTGTCGCGCGCCGCCTGGGCGCAGCGCTGCGCCAGGTTGCGAACCTCGTCCGCCACCACCGCGAAGCCCAGTCCCGCTTCACCGGCGCGCGCCGCTTCCACCGCGGCGTTCAACGCCAGGATGTTGGTCTGGAACGCAATCTCATCGATCACCTTGATAATGCGCGCGATCTTGTTGCTGGAGTTGCCGATCTCGCGCATCTGCTCCACCATTCGATCGAGCGACGTGTTCACGCCGCCGGCGCCTTCCGCCGATTTCTGCATCAATCCGGCCACCTGCAGGGCGTGGTCGGCGTTCTTGCGCGTGATCGACGCGATCTCTTCGGTCGATGCCGACGTCTCCTCTAGCGATGCCGCCTGCTGGCTCGCGCCCTCCGCCAGGGAGTGGCTGGCGCTCGAAACCATCGACGCCGCGCCGGATACGTTCTCCGCGCTCTGCGACATGCGATAGGCCAGATCTTTCAGAGCACTGCTGGCATGGCGCACGGTCCAGAAAACTCCCGCTCCCACGGCGAGCGCAATCAGCATCAGCGCCACTGTCACCCAGCTGCTGCGGGCGCTGCGCGATGCCGAGGCCGCCGAAGCCGTAGCCAGATCGCGATTCTGGCGATCCACCAGTTCGAGCGCCTGACGCCCGATCTCCTCCAACTGGGGCTGAAGCTTCTGCGCAAAAATCGCCATTCCGGCATCCATCTGCTGGTTGGCCATCGCCTGGCGCATCTCTTCGTGCGCCTGCTCCACCAGGGCAGCCTGCTGGTCCAGAGTTTGCAGGCGAGCACCCTCTTCCTGCGATTCAGCCATTTTTCTGAGATTCGCCAGCGCCTTCTGCAACCCTTCGGCATGGGTGCGGAACTGTTGCTGGTAATCGTCGGCCCGCGCCTTGTCGCCCAGCATCGCAGCCAGGACCGTACCCCGTTCCAGGTTCGCAAGCTCAGCCGCTCCTGCGCTCACCAGGCCCGCCAGATATTGCTGGCGCGCCGTCACGTTAGCGGCACGGTCGAGTTCTCCCCCCAGATCCCGTGTAACCAATAGGGCTGCCGCGCTTAACAGCAGCACCAGTCCAAGCATCGCTCCAAAGCTGATCAGCAGCCTCTTACTGAGATTCATTACCTTTTCTCCCGATGGCCCGATTACATGTGAAAGCTCAAACTGATTGGAACCAGCGCCTTTACGGCCTTGCCCTCGCTCGTGAACGGCGCAAATTTCCACTTCTTGAGGGCCTCGGCGGCCGGCCGCGTCAGCACCGGATTGCCGCTTACGATGTTGACCTTCTCCACCGTGCCGCTTTCGGTCACCAGGGCTTCCAACTCCACGGGCCCTTCGATCTTGAGCTGTTTGGCTATCGCCGGGTAGTCCGGCGGCACCTTACTGGTCACGGCATTCATGCCCTCGGTTTTACTGATCTTCTTCGGTGTGTCCTCGGCATATCCCACGCACAGGAAAACCGAGGCCACAAGGACCGTTCCCAGTCGTCGGAAGGAACGGCCAGTTGCGTTTGTTTTCATGTTTGTTTATATCGGCGCCAAATCCGGAAAGTTTAGGAGGATATGAGTAACGGAAATTAAAAGGAAAATCGGCCGCGCTTCGCCCCCGCTGGTTCCGGGAAACACCGCGTATAATCAAAAGGAAGGACTTATCCCCATGAGAAAGCGACTGTTCTACGGGTCTGCCAGCGTGCTGCTCGTCCTCAGCGTGATACTCGTGGTGTGGCAGGGTTCCTTCCGCCTGTACTATCTCTTCAGCCCTTCCACCCCCCAACAGACCTTTATTTACTGGGCCATCTCCACCCTGATTTTCATTTTGATGGTGACCGTAGGCTGGATTCTGGCCCGCGAATTCATAAAACTTTACGTAGCCCGGCAGGCCCGCCGGCTCGGCTCGCGGATTCGCACCAAGCTGGTGATCGGCGCCATGCTGCTGAGCTGCGTGCCCGTAGTATTTCTGGTGCTTTGGAGCTGGGAGGTGCTCAACGTCAATCTCAAGGCGTGGTTCACCAACCCGGTGGATAATCAGGTCGAGGTTTACAAAGGCGTCGCCAAGGCGCTCGATCTGGAGATCCAACACCGGCTCAGCCTCCAAGGCACGTTGCTGGCCGCCCAACCCGAAACCGCACGCCTTTTATCGTCCGGCGAGCGCACCCCTGAAGCACTCGCACGCTTCGCGCAGAGCCAGGGTCTGGAATCAATCGCGGTCTTCGCCGCCGATGGCCACCCGCTCGAAACCTTCGGCCCCTTCCCCGCCCGCCCGGTGGATGGCCAAATCGCCACTACCCGCGTTCCCCTCCCCAACGGCGCCATTGAGCTCGCCACCCGCATTCCCCTCGACACCGGCAAGGGGCTCATGGAAATCAAAGCCTTCAGCGATACCTGGGCCGAGATCGTCGGCAACCGCCAGGTCTACCGCAACCTCTATACCATGCTGATGCTGCTGATCACGATGTTCGTGCTCTTCGTGGCCACCTGGCTGGCACGCATTCTCGCCAACCGCATCAGCACCCCGATCACCGCCATCCTCGAAGCCGCCGACGAAGTTCGCAAAGGCAACCTTCAGCACCGCGTGACGGTCCGCGCCGAGGACGAACTCGCCCTCCTGGTCAACGGGTTCAACCAGATGACCGAAGCCCTGGAATCGAGCGGCCTGGAGCTGGACCGCCGCCGCCGCTTCACCGAAGCCATCCTCGAAAGCATTCCGACCGGCGTTATGTCTATCGGCAGCGATGGCTCCATCCAACACGTCAACCAGGCGCTTTCCAAAATTTTTCCCGGCGGCGCCGCGGCCCGCGCCACCCGCCTCGAAGACCTGTTCTCGCGCGAGGACACCACCGAGATCAAGTACCTGATGAAGCGCGCGCGCCGCACCGGCGCCGCCTTCCGCCAGCTCGAACTGCGCACCGATACCCGCAAGATCCACCTCGCCGTCACGGTCTCCGCCCTGGAGTCGAAATTGACCTCGGGCTACGTGGTCGTGCTCGAGGACACTACCGAGCTCTTCCGCGCGCAGAAGGCCGCGGCATGGCACGAAGTCGCGCGCCGGGTCGCCCATGAGATCAAGAATCCGCTGACCCCGATCGCTCTCTCCGCCGAACGCATCGGCCGCCAGCTCGACCGTCTCGACCTGCCGCCCGGCGCCGCGCGCATCGTCTACGAATGCGCCGAAACGATTTCGAAATCGGTGGAATCCGTCAAGACCCTGGTCGACGAGTTCTCTCAGTTCGCCCGCTTTCCCTCCGCCCATCCCGTACGCAGCGATCTCAACGAAGTGGTCGGCGAAGCCCTTGCGGTATTTCACGGACGTCTCGAAGGGATATCGATGCGCACCAGTTTCGCGCCCGCGCCTGCCGCCCGTGAATCTCGATCGCGAGCAGTTCCAGCGCGTAGTCGTCAACCTGGTGGACAACGCGGCCGAAGCCATGCAGGACGCGCTGGTGAAGACGCTCTACATCGCCACTCAGGCCGGCCCCGCGGATAGCGTGGAACTGGTGGTGGCCGATTCCGGCTGCGGGGTCAGCAGCGACGATAAGGAGAAACTCTTCCTGCCTTACTTTTCGACGAAGAATCGCGGTACCGGTCTGGGCCTCGCGATCGTGAGCCACATCGTGGCCGAGCACAATGCGCAGATCCGCGTTGAAGACAATCAACCGGTGGGAGCGCGGTTTACGGTGGAGCTTCCCGCCATTGTGGAGAATGAAGCCGCCGAGCCTCCGCTGCGCGCGGCGACCAAAGTATGAAGGCTCATCGGGTCCTGGTGGTGGATGACGAGCCTGCCATCCGCCAATCCTTGAGCGGCGTTCTCGAGGACGAAGGTTATGCCGTCGAATCGGCCGAAAGCGGCGAAGCCTGCCTGGAGGCGCTGCCCGCCGGGAATTTCGAACTGGTGCTGCTGGATATCTGGCTGCCCGGCATGGACGGCATGGAAGTGCTGTCGCGCATTCAGGAGATCCCGTTCGGCGAACGCCCCGTCGTCGTCGTGATCAGCGGGCACGGCTCCATCGAAGCCGCCGTCAAGGCCACCAAACTGGGCGCCTTCGACTTCCTGGAAAAGCCGCTCTCCATCGAAAAAGTCTCGGTGGTCACCAAGAACGCCCTCAACCACCGCCGCCTCGAACTCGAGAACAGCCGCCTCAAGGAGGATACCGGCTCGCGCTGGCGCATCATCGGCGAGAGCGTGCCCATGAAGGCCCTTCGCCAGCAGCTCACCCTGATGGCCGGCACCAACGGCCGCGTCCTGATCTATGGCGAAAGCGGCACCGGCAAGGAACTGGTGGCCCACGCGCTGCACGCGCTCAGCCCCCGTGCCGCCGAGCCTTTCGTCGAAGTCAACTGCGCCGCCATCCCCGAAGAACTGATCGAAAGCGAGATGTTCGGCCACATCAAGGGCAGCTTCACCAGCGCCCAGGAAGACAAGGTCGGCAAATTCCAGAAGGCCGACGGCGGCACCCTCTTCCTGGACGAGGTCGGCGACATGAGCCTGCGCACCCAGAGCAAGGTGCTGCGCGCGCTCGAAGAGCAGCGCTTCGAACCCGTCGGAGCCCCGCAATCCGTGCACGTGGACGTGCGCGTGGTGGCCGCGACCAACAAGAATCTGGAGGAGGAGATCGAGCGCGGCAACTTCCGCGAGGATCTTTTCTACCGGCTCAACGTGATCCCGTTTTTTGTCCCGCCCTTGCGCGACCGGCAGGAGGATATCCCGCAGCTCGCCGATCACTTCCTGCGCGAATTCACCACCGCCTACGGCCGCAAACCAAAGGAACTCACGCCGGAGGCTTACCGCGTGTTGATCGAATATCACTGGCCCGGCAACGTGCGCGAGTTGAAAAACCTGATCGAGCGCATCGTGATTCTGAATCCGCAGGTGCGCGTGGACGCCCGGCACATTCCCTTGCAGGCCGCGCGGCGCCAGCCCGACCGGCCGCTTGATCGCTTCGGCAGCCTGCAGGAAGTGCGCGAAGCGGCCGAGCGCGAGTACATACTCAAGAAACTCGAAGAGACCAATGGCAATGTCACGCGCACCGCGGAATTGCTGGGCCTGGAGCGCAGCAATCTCTATCGCAAGATGAAGACGCTGGGGATCGGGCCGAAGGAGTAGCGATCCCGTCAACAATATACTATTGACTTGCCGCCAGTCAACACTATATCATTGACCTTAACAAAGTAAATACCATACTATTGACTCGTGCCCAGTAAACAAAGTCGCGCGCCCCGCAAGAAACGTCCGCTTGCCGCCGCCGGACCGTACGTCGCGCTGATTGCCGACATGGTCTCGTCCCGTGACCTTTCCCCTTCGAAGCGTTCGCTCGTCCAGGAAGACTTCACCAGGCTCATCGAAGGACTCAACCAGCTTTACAAAGCCGATTTGCGCGCCAGGTTCGTAATCACGCTGGGCGATGAGTTCCAGGGACTAATCGCCAATCCGCGGATGATTCCGCAGCTTGTCTGGACGCTGGAGAAGTCCTTCACCGCCCGTCCCCTGCGCCTCGGGTTCGGTTACGGAAGCATTCACACCTCGATCAAGGAATATGCCATCAACCTGGACGGCCCTGCCCTGCACAATGCCCGCGCCGCCATCGAACGGGCCAAGCACCACGACCTGCGAGGCGGAGTATTCGACGGGTTCGGGCCGGCGCTCGACCTTGCCTTGAATGGATTCGCGCGCGTCCTCTATCACCAGCGGGCCAACTGGCCGGCGCGGCAGCACGACGTAATCATGCAGTTGCACGAAGGGCACAAAGGCACGGAGATCGCGAACGAACTCGGCATCAGCAAGCAGGCGGTCTCCCGCTACGCCACGCTGGCGGGTTGGAATGCCTACCTCGAAGCCGAACAAGGCTGGAGCGCCCTGCTGGGCACCCTGGCGGAGCCGGAGCCATGATTGGCCAGCCACATCCGGTATCCCTTCTTTTTGCCATCGTGCTGCTGTTTTGGCAGGCGGCGAACTACTTATTCAGCGCCGATCCCACTCGTACTCGCCAGCGCGTGTCACTCTCCCGAAACACCGCGAGGCGCTTGGCCTGGTTCCTTCTACGCGCCGCCGTCGCCGCCATTCTCACCGCGGCGGCCGCCGGCTGGGGACCGGGTATGCCCCTTGCCACGGCCATGTTTGCCGGCTGCATCTTCCTGCCATCGGCACGCTGGCTGTGGGTGCCGTGCCGGTACCTGGCCGAGTTCGAACTCGCCGTCAACGTCGGCTGTGCCGCATTGTTCCACTTCCTTATCACGCACTTCAATCTAAAGGCAACGGTGTCCGACAGCCTCCTGGCTGCCTACACGTTCGCGGCTGCGATCCTGATCTTCGTGGTCCGCGGCGGCACGCTGATCGTGCGCGGAGTGCTCGACCGCGCCGGCACCATGCCGCCGCCCGAACTGGCACAGCCCACCAGCCTGTTTCCCCCGCTCCCGACAGATCTGCTACGAGCGCTGCCGGTGGACACCGTCGAACTCAACCACGGCCGACTGATCGGCAATATCGAACGCCTGATCCTCGTCCTGTTCGTCGCCAATGGCCAGTACACCGCGCTCGCCTTTTTCTTCGCGGCCAAAGGCTTGATCCGCTCCAAGGATGTCGAACGCCGCGCCTGGGCAGACTATCTCATCCTCGGCTCGCTCACCAGCTTCCTGGTAGCAGTCGTGGCCGGTCTCCTGATTCGGGCCGTCTTCCGCGCCGCCGCTCCTCTGGCGCCGTAAGGCCAGTCACTTCCTCTTCAAAAACGCCGGCATCACCATGTCCACCAGCCGATCCAGGTACTCCGCCGTGATCTCGCCCCACCCCGTCAGCAACCGGTAATACAGCGGCGAGAAGACCAGTTCCACCGCCAGATCCGGATCCAGGTCGGCCCGCGCCGTGCCCTCCGCCACGTATCGCTCGAACAATTTCCTTGCCTCCGCCCTACGCGGCCGAATCCAGTTCTCGCGAAATGCCTTCGCGATCTCCGGGTCGGCCTGCGCCCCGGCGATGAAGCTGCTGAAGACCCGCCCCCGCCGTCCCCAGTAAATCACCTCCGTGAAAATCTGCAACTGCTGCCGGACGTCGGCCCGGAAATCCCCGGTATTCGGAAACGGCATTTCCCGCGAAATCCGCTCGCGAAAAGCCTCGATCATCACCGCCGCCTTATTCGGCCACCACCGGTAAACCGTCGCCTTCCCCGCCCCCGAATGCTCCGCGATCGCGTCCACCGTGATTTCATCGATGCAGCGCTGTTCCATCAGCTGCGCCGCGGAATCCAGGATTCGCTGGCGCACCTCTTCATCGCGCGGACGACCAGGTCCTTTTACCGTCTGTGACATTTCACACCATCCCCAACAGATTTACGAGACTAAACCGTCTCGTAATTCATCCACTTCGGTAGGTTCGCTATGTGGATCGTCAAAGTCGCTCTCAATCGACCTTACACCTTCGTGGTGCTCGCTCTGCTGATTCTCATTCTCAGCCCGATCGTCATTCTCCGAACGCCTACTGACATTTTCCCTGAAATTAACATTCCCGTGATCGCCGTTGTCTGGAACTACACCGGGATGAGCGCCGAAGAGATGGAAGGCCGCATGACCTCGGTCTACGAGCGCGTGCTCACCACGCTTGTTAATAATGTGGAGCATGTCGAATCCATGACCGTGAACGGGCTCGCCGTGGTCAAGGTCTTCCTGCAACCCAACGCCAGCGTGGATACCGCGACCGCGCAGGTGACCGGCGCCTCGCAGACGATCCTACGACAGATGCCGCCCGGCGTGGTGCCTCCGCTCGTTCTCACCTACAACGCCTCCAGTGTCCCGATCCTCCAGCTCGGCCTTTCCAGCAAGACGCTCTCCGAACAGCAGCTCGGCGATCTCGGACTCAACTTCATCCGCACGCAGCTGGTTACGATTCCCGGCGCCTCGGTCCCCTATCCCTACGGCGGCAAACAGCGGCAGGTGATGATCGACCTCAACCCCGCCCTGCTTCAATCCAAGGGCGTTTCGCCCGCCGACGTGGTAACTGCCTTCAACCTGCAGAACTTGATTCTCCCGGCGGGCACCGCCAAAATCGGCCAGTTCGAATACGACGTCGATCTCAACGCCAGCCCCAAACAGGTCGAAGAGATGAACGACCTGCCCATCAAGCAGGTGGGCAACTCCACCATATATATACGCGACGTGGCACACGTGCGCGATGGCTTCGCGCCCCAGACCAACATCGTCCGCCTCGATGGCCAGCGCGGCGCACTCGTCTCCATCCTTAAAACGGGCAAGGGTTCCACCCTCGACATCGTTTCGGGCGCGCGCCAGATGCTCCCCACCATCGCCTCCACCCTGCCCCCTGACCTCAAGATGCAGCCGCTCGCCGATCAATCCATCTTCGTGCGCGCCTCCGTCGAAGGCGTGGTCCGCGAGGCCGTCATCGCCGCCGCGCTCACCGGCTTCATGATCCTGATCTTCCTCGGCAGCTGGCGCAGCACCGTGATCATCGCCATTTCCATTCCGCTCTCCATCCTCACTTCGATTCTGGTGCTCAGCGCGCTCGGCGAGACCATCAACATCATGACTCTGGGCGGCCTCGCGCTCGCCGTCGGCATCCTGGTGGACGACGCCACCGTCACCATCGAAAACATCGAGCGCTATCTGGAAGAGGGGCATTCGCTGCGCGACGCCATCCTCGAAGGCGCGGCGCAGATCTCCGTGCCCGCGCTTGTCTCCACCATCTGCATCTGCATCGTCTTCCTGCCCATGTTCTTCCTCGGCGGAGTCGCACGCTACCTCTTCGTGCCGCTCGCCGAAGCAGTGGTCTTCGCCATGCTGGCCTCTTACGTTCTCTCGCGAACTCTGGTGCCCACGCTCGCGATGTTCCTGCTGCGCGCGAAGCAGCACATCGCCGGAAGAACCCACAACCCCTTCGTTATTTTCCAGCGCGGCTTCGAACGCGCCTTCGAGCGGCTCCGCCTGGGCTATCAGCTTTTGCTCACCACCCTGGTCTACCGCCGCGCCCTCTTCGTCCCGGGATTTCTCGCCCTGTGCTTTGCCGCCTTTCTGCTGGTGCCGTGGCTGGGACGCGACTTCTTTCCCACCACCGATAGCGGCCAGTTCCGCCTCCACGTCCGCACCAAGGCCGGCACCCGCATCGAAGAGACCGCGCGCGTCTGCGACCTGGTGGAGAAGTCGATCCGCGGCCAGATTCCGGCCGGCGACATGGAGAGCATTCTCGATAACATCGGCCTTCCCTACAGCGGCATCAACACCGCTTACAGCAATTCGGGCGTGATCGGTTCCGAAGATGGCGACATCCTGGTCGCCCTCAAGGAGGGCCACCATCCCACCGAGGGCTACGTCCGCCAACTGCGCCGCACGCTCGCCACCAGTTTCCCGGCGTCACCTTCTACTTCCTGCCGGCCGACATGGTGACCCAGATTCTCAATTTCGGACTGCCCGCACCCATCGACGTGCAGGTGGAAGGCAACGACCTGGACGCCAGCCGCCAGGTCGCCGACAAACTGCTCAGCCAGTTCCGCCAGGTTCCCGGGCTCGCCGATCTGCGCATCCAGCAGCCGTCAGACCAGCCGAAGCTTCACGTTACGGTGGATCGCACCAAGGCCTCGCAGGCCGGCCTGACGCAGCGCGACGTGGCCGGCAGCATGTTGGTCACGCTCAGCGGCAGCTTTCAGACGCAGCCCACGTACTGGCTCAACCCCAAGAACGGCGTGAGCTACAACGTGGTGGCGCAGGCTCCGCAATACAGCATTCAATCGCTTCAGGATCTGCAGAACATCCCGATCACCTCGCCCGCGAAATCGACGCCAGGAAACGCTCAGCCACCTCGGCACCATCTCGCGCGGCAATGGCTCCGCGGTGGTTTCGCACTACAACATCCGCCGCGTCATCGATGTCTTCGGCTCCGTCGATGGCCGCGATCTCGGCGCCGTCTCGGGCGATATCACTCCTATCGTGGACGCCACCCGCAAATCGCTGCCGCGCGGCACCACCATCACCATCCGCGGCCAGATACAGACCATGAACTCCTCCTACACCGGACTCCTCGGAGGCCTGGTCTTCGCGATCGTGCTGGTCTACCTGCTGATCGTGGTCAATTTCCAATCCTGGCTCGACCCCTTCATCATCATCATGGCCTTGCCCGCCGCACTCGCCGGCATCGTGATGTTCCTGTTCGCCACCCACACCCGCCTGAGCGTGCCCGCCCTGATGGGCTCCATCATGTGCATGGGCGTGGCCACTGCCAACAGCATCCTGGTGGTGAGTTTCGCCAAGGAGCGCCTGGAGCTGCACCACGACGCGCTGCAGGCCGCGATCGAAGCCGGCTTCACCCGCTTCCGCCCGGTCCTGATGACCGCGCTCGCCATGATCATCGGCATGATCCCGATGGCGCTCGGCATGGGCGAAGGCGGCGAACAGAATGCGCCGCTCGGCCGCGCCGTCGCCGGTGGCTTGATGTGCGCCACGGTAGCGACCTTATTCTTTGTCCCGGCAATCTTCAGCCTGTTCCACGGCTGGCGAAAGCGGGGCAGTTCCGAACCCGTCCGCGAGTCCTCCGACCTCGCGCCCGCGCAGCAATAAAGGTGACCTTATGACGACTGAGCAACCCCAGCAGGAAGCAGCTCCCCAGACCGACATTCCCAAACCGGGCCGTGGCACAACCTGGTTCATCCTGGCTCTCCTGGTAGTCTTCGGCGTAGGGATCGCCGCTGTCGTCCACTCCGGAATCCTCAGCCGGAGCGCGTCCGCGGCCGCGCTCGCGCGCGAGACTCGCGAGAATGCGGCGCTCACGGTCGCCGTGGTGCATCCCAAGACCGGCGGCAGCGAGGAAGAGGTGGTGCTCCCCGGCAACACGCAGGCCTTCACCGATTCGCCCATCTACGCCCGCACCACCGGCTATCTGAAGAAGTGGTACGTCGATATCGGCACCCAGGTGAAGGCCGGCGAATTGCTGGCCGAAATCGATGCGCCCGAGCTCGATCACCAACTCCAGCAGGCGCGCGCCGATCTGGAAACCGCGCGCGCCAATCTCACGCTTTCACAATCCACCGCCGACCGCTGGCAGTTCCTCCTCAAAACCCAGTCGGTCTCCCGTCAGGAAACCGACGAGAAGACCGGCGACCTCAACGCCAAGAAGGCCATGGTCGACGCTTCTTCGTCCGCGGTCCGCCGCCTCGAAGACCTGCAATCCTACGAGAAAGTCACGGCGCCCTTCGATGGCGTGATTACCGCACGCAATACCGACGTCGGCGCGCTAATCGACGCAGGGTCGAACACTCCGGGTAAGGAACTCTTCCACCTCGCCGCCACCCACCAGTTGCGCGTCTTCGTCAACGTGCCGGAAGTCTACGACCGCGCCGCCCGCAACGGCGCCCGCGCCACCTTGCAGCTCTCCGAATTCCCCGGCCGCAATTTCACCGGGACCCTGGTGCGCAATGCCAACGCGATCGACCAGGTCTCGCGCACACTGTTGGTGGAGGTCGAGGTCGATAATGCCGGCGGCGAGTTGCTTCCCGGCTCCTACGTGCTGGTTCACCTGAAGCTGCCGGGAAGGGCGAGCCATGGCCTCACGGTCCCGGTCAGCACGCTGCTCTTCCGCGCCGAAGGTCTGCGCGTCGCCGTGGTCCGCGAGGGGCATGCGCAACTTCTTCCCGTAACCATCGGCCGCGATTACGGCAACGAAGTCGAAATCATCTCCGGCTTGAATTCGCGCGATGATGTGATCGCCAACCCCGCCGACTCCCTCACCTCCGGCGAGCCGGTCCGCGTCGCCGTGGGAGGTGCCCGGTGAGACTCGCGGTCGTACTGCTCGCGCTTCTCGCCGTGGGCTGTTCGGTCGGCCCCAAATACCAGCGGCCCATCGTCCAGGCTCCGGTCGCTTACAAGGAGTCGCAAGGCTGGAAGACCGCGCAACCCGCCGACACCGTGCTTCGCGGCGATTGGTGGACGCTCTTCGGCGATGCCCAACTCAACGCCCTCGAACAACAGATCGATCTCTCCAACCAGAATTTGAAAGCCGCCGAAGCGCAGTTCCAACAGGCTCGCGCGCTGATTCGCGTGACCCAGTCGCAGAAGTACCCCACCGTTACCGTGGGCGCCGGCGTCAGCGGCAATCGGAACTCGGCGACCTATGCGTACGCGAGTCCCAAAACTTCCAGCACTTACGGCAGTTTCATTCTGCCCTTCGACGTCTCCTATGAAGTGGACGCTTGGGGACGCGTGCGCCACACCATCGAAGCCGCCCGTACCAGCGCGCAGGCGACCGACGCCGATCTCGAAACTCTGCGCCTCAGTTTCCATGCCGAGCTGGCCTACGACTATTTCGAAATGCGCAGCGCCGATGCCGAACAGAAGCTGCTCGACGATACCGTGGTCGCCTACCGCAAGGCGCTCGAACTGACGGAAAATCGCTTTGCCGGCGGCGTGGCCGCGGGCGCCGAAGTCGCCCAGGCGCAGACTCAATTGGAGTCCACCAAGACGCTGGCCACCGACGTCGCTATTCGCCGCGCGCAGTTCGAACACGCCATCGCCGTGCTGGTCGGCAAAAGTCCCTCGGCGCTCACGATCGCTCCCAAGCCGCTGGCTGCCGAACCTCCGGCGATCCCGGTCGGAGTGCCGTCCCAACTTCTGGAGCGCCGGCCCGATATCGCGGCCAACGAGCGCCGCGTCGCAGAGGCCAACGCCGAAGTCGGCATCGCACGCACCGCGTTCTTCCCGCAACTACTGCTCGGCGCCACCGCCGGCGTGGAAGGCCAGTCCATCACCGACTGGATTAACTGGCCGAGCCGCGTATGGTCCATCGGACCCAGCGCCATCCAGACGGTCTTCGACGGCGGCCGCCGCCGGGCGACCCAGAAGGCGGCCGAGTTCAACTACGACGCCACCGTGGCCACCTACCGGCAGACCGCGCTCGACGCTTTCCAGCAGGTGGAAGACAACCTCATCGCGCTGCGCGTCCTGGAGAACGAGACGCAATCGCAGCGTGCCGCCGTGATCGCCGCCGAACGCTCGGTCGAGCTCTCCACCAATCGTTACACCGGCGGCCTGGTGACGTACCTGGAAGTGGTGACCGCGCAGAGCGCCGCGCTCAACAACGAACGGGCGGTGGTCGACATCCTGCGCCGCCGCATGGACGCCAGCGTCCTCCTGATCAAAGCCCTCGGCGGCGGCTGGGACACTTCGCGCCTCCCGAAGCTCGTAGGATAGGCCTCCTGGCCTGTCCACTTGCTGCCGTGAATCTCGCGTGCGTGTAAGATAGCACCATGAATCCAACCCGGCGCGACGTCCTGGTGACCATCGCCGCCTTTGCCGCACCGGCGGCAGAGGCCCAGGCATCATTCCTCACCGCCGCCGAACTGGCATCCCTCACCGTGCTGGTCGACACCATCATTCCGCGCACCGACACTCCCGGCGCCGCCGACGCCGGAGTCCCCGCCTACATCGAGCGCCGCCTCGCCGCCGACCCGCCGCTCGCCGAACGCTTCCGCGCCGGCATCAAAGAGCTCGGCGCAGCCTTCCCCGCCCTCTCCGCGGCGCAGCGGACCGAGTTTCTCCAATCGCGCCAGGACGACCCGTTCTTCCGACTGGTGAAAGGCCTGACGGTGGATGGCTACTACACTTCCAGGGAAGGCCTCGCGGGCGAACTCGGCTGGCACGGCAACACCTATCTCACCGAATTCAAGGGCTGCACCCATCCGGAGCACCAACGCTGATGCAAGTCCGCAAATCCCCCGAGGTCCACGACGTCGTCATCATCGGCAGCGGCGCATCCGGCGGCATGGCCGCGTGGAATCTCACCCGCAAGGGACTGCGCGTCCTCATGCTGGACGCCGGCACGAAGTTCCCGCGCTCGCAATTCTGGAGTCACGTCAAACCGTGGCAGGTGCCCGAGAAACTCGCCGCCGGGCAGAAGCCGCCGCAGTTCTATCGTGGACCTGAAGACCGCGCCCTACCGGACTCCGCCGGGACAGCCCTTCGACCTGGTGCGCGTCTGGGGCCGCGGCGGCAAGACCAACATCTGGGGCCGCGTTTCCCTGCGCTATGCCGATCTCGATTTCGCCGGCGCGGAGCGCGATGGCTGGGAGATCCCGTGGCCCATCCGCTACAAAGACCTCGCGCCATATTACGACAACGTCGATCAGCTGATCGGCGTGTGCGGCGGCGATGACGACCAGGATTCGCTGCCCGGCAGCCGCTATCACCTTCCGCCGCCGCCTCCCCGCTGCGGCGAACGCCTGCTGCAGCGGGCCGCCGGCAAGATCGGCATCAGCATCGTGGCCGGACGCCGCGCCGTGCTCACCCGCCCGCACAACGGCCACGCCGCCTGCCACTATTGCGGCGCCTGCGGCAAAGGCTGCGACGTCGGCGCCTTCTTCAATTCATCGGATTACCTGATCGAGCCCGCGCTCGCGTCCGGACGCCTGCAGGTGATCGACAACGCCGTGGTGGCGCGCGTGCTCACCGATGACGAAGGCCGCGCCAGCGGCGTCCAGTACTTCGATCGCTTCACCAAAGAAGAGCACACCGTGAAGGCGCGCGTGGTGGTGGTCGCGGCCTCGTGCATCGATTCCACGCGCATTCTGCTCAATTCGAAATCGCGCCGCCATCCCAACGGTATCGGCAATTCCTCCGACGTGATCGGCCGCTACCTGAGCGAGCAGGTGCGCCTGCACATGTTCGGATTCGTGCCCGAATTACTCGGCGCGCCCGTGCAGAATGACGACGGCATCGGCGGCGAGCACGTCTACATGCCGCGTTTCAACCATCGCGACGGACGTAAGCGCGATTACCTGCGCGGCTTCGGCATGCAGTTCTGGGGCTGCGGCGCCGGGCGATAACGCAGGCTGGGCGAAGGAGATCCCCGGCTTCGGCGCCGATTTCAAAACCGCGGTGCGCAAGCGCTATCCCGCATTGGTGGCGCTTGCACCCGTACGGCGAAGTGCTGCCGTACGCCGACAACCGCATCACGGTGGGCAGCGCCGGCCTGGACGATTATGGCGTTCCGATCGCGCGCATCGAATTCAAGTACCGCGAGAACGAACGCAAGATGATGACCGAGATGTACCAGACCGCGGCCGCGATCCTCAAAGAGGCAAAGGCCGAGATCCTGCCCTATGACCCCTCATTCATGGGCATTCCCGGCCAGGCGATCCACGAACATGGCACCTGCCGCATGGGGGCCGACCCCAAGCGCAGCGCGCTGAACGGCTTCTGCCAGATGCACGACGTGAAGAATGTCTTCGTGGTGGATGGCGCCGCGTTCACCACGGCATCGGAGAAGAATCCGACGCTCACCATACTGGCGCTCGCCTGGCGCGCCACCGACTACCTCGCTACTGAATTAAGGGCCAAGCGCCTATAGCCCCGTGAGGCATGACGCCTGGCCCACACCCCGTTTAGCCGGCGGCCTTCATGGCCGTACCAAATCTTCTCGGGTCTACGCCCAAGTTTGCGGTCGCCGACTGCGCGGCGCTTGCCGCGGCCTGCAAGGTCCGCTCGGCCTCAATCCAGTCTTCTTCGGCGGAGCCTACCGGGCACCCGCGATTCAACCAGTACTCGTATGCGAGCTTTTCGATTGCATCCTTGTTGATCGCGTCAATTGTCCCGACCAGTCCGCTGTCTTGTGATGTAGGGCTCTTGGTTCTTTCCTTTCGCATCGTCAGAGGTCTCCCGTCCGCTCCACTGACAGCCCGATGCCATCCCGCCCTTTCAGATTTATTAAATTATTAATGACTGCCGATGAGACTGACCGCAGCTTCTTCGCGGTTCGCAGCCTCGTTCTCTTCGTGGTCGGCGGCCTCCTGGCAGCGAAGGCAATATGAGGCCCAGGGAACCACCCTCAGCCTCTTCAGACTGATGTCCTCGTCGCAGCGCTGGCAGATTCCATAACTGCCGTCCTCGATGCGCTCGAGCGCGTCTCGTAAGCCGCGCAACCGCTTGTGATCCAGCTCCAGTTGACGGATCGCCAAGGCGCGCGCGGCCGCGTTCTGAACCTGGTCCAGTGTATCCGGCGTGCTCTCGACGACGATGTCCTCACGGTGGCCGAGCGGATGTTCGAAGCTTGCGAGATGTTCTTCAATAATGCGTTTAAATTCTTCCAGCTGGATGTTATCCATAAGCCTCCCACTTCATAGAAGCCACGATGGCTTCCAACGCCGCGTCGAGTTGATACTTTTCGCTGGTTTCACCCATTCGGGGTGGTTAGCGTTGCTCCTGCCCGCGTTCGCTACTGGGGATGCCACACGGCGGATCCACGTGCTGGTTTTTGACGCTGCGGGCAAAAAAAGCGCCACGCTTCGGGAAACATGCATCCGGAAACGCGTGAAGGAGGTGGGTTGTGGGGTTAAGGGCTACTCTGTCAACAACGGCACTAATGATCGGAGCGGCGTGCGCTCAGATACTCTGCGCGCAGAGCTCGGAATACAGCAAACTCAACACGAACCTGGGGGTGGGCATGACAGTGCCGCTCAATCCAGTTGCGCAGTTTGTCGGCTCCAGTGTCGACGTCGTTGTCGGCGCAGGATATAACATGACCCGCCATCACTCTTTCGTTGGACAATTCATGTGGGCTGGCATTCCCGTACACAAGGAGGCGCTTGGGCCAATCTTCCTCATTGCGAACAGGAATGACATCAGCAGTTCCAGCAATCTCTGGGCGGTGACCGGCAACTACCGCTACTCCCGGGAGGGCAGAACGTTCGGTCTCTATTGGATCGGCGGCGGCGGCGTCTACTATCGCCGCGTCAGCCTTTCCCAGAACGTTGTGGTGGGAACGGGGACCGTCTGCGGTCCTACCTGGCAGTATTTTGGCTTCACCTGCGTCAATGGCGAGGTCACGCAGGACCAGACACTTCTGAAGGCCGGCTCTACCGCGTTCGGCGGCAACGGCGGCATGGGTTTCACCATCCGCATTAACGACGAGGGCTACAAGTTCTACGTCGAATCCCGCTATCACTACGCCCCGACCAAAAACATCAATACCCAACTGATCGCTGTCACCCTGGGCTTTGCCTGGTAGCAGGTAACGGGCGGTAACGGGATGCTTTGCGGACCAGCATGCAAAGGCATGCATCGAACACTTGCAGAGGGGTGCGAGCCCCGATCCGCCGACAGCCTTGTTTCCCGAGTGTCGTAGGTGCCTCGAAAACACGAGCGCATGATCGACGCCGGGTCAAATGCGGAAATCATGCGCCCAGACGGGAGCAAGGCTGCGGCGGAAAGAGAACTTCAGTGCCGTGCCAGTCTGAGTAGCGCAGCCGCGAGTTCGTTAACCGCATGCTCTTCCACGCGCCGGCTGGCATCGCTCCGTGGCAGCGATGCAAGGTGCAAATGCACCAGTTCGTGAACCACGGTGAACTCCATATCGTTAAGCATCTCGTGGTACGGAAGTTTGTAGTCGTAACTGGAGAGCACCGAGATCTTGGCTGCCTTCACATCGGAATCCCAGTTGATGTTGCCGAGGGTCTTGGGCTCGAGTTGATCCGTGCGGACCATCTGAAATTTGATGTCCCAGTCTTTCAGGTTAAGACGATCCTGCCAGATCTGGAGTTTTTGGGCCACGAATTTTTCAGCGGCGGCTTCACGGTCGCGAGCTGAGTCCACGGTTGCGGCGCTGGCCGACAGGCACAGGCCGATGAAAAGAAGGGGGGCAACGCCAGAACGAATGGCGTGTCCAAGTTTGCTGCTGTACATCTATTCCGGATAGTAACATTCCAGACAAGCGCAGATCCAGCAGTTTCACCCCTAGGAGGCGCAGACCCTTCCTTACGAACCTGGATGCGGGCTACCTGGTGGAGATCCTCAATCTGGGGTGAAACCGCAACCGCCGCCAGCCAACATTTTGCCACCAGCCGGGCGCAGACGCGCATCGGGGTCTTGTAAGGGAGCGACAATTGCATGCCTCCCGAAAAAGGTGGTTCTTGATGCAACGTTTGCTCGTTTCCGCAGTGATATTCGGCGGTCTGTTCTCCTGGACCGCAAGCGCACAACGTGGAGGAGGGGGAGGCCACGCGGGCGGCGGCCAAGCAGCCGGAGGCCATCCCGGATTCGCATCCGGTGGCTCGAAGGCGGGTCGCGCCGGTAACTCGCGCGGTAACAACAACTGGCAGCAGCGCGGAGGGGGATTCGCGGGCTACGGAGGTTGGGGCTATGGAGGTTGGGGCTACGGCGATTGGAACTACGGAGGTTGGGATTACCCGTACAACTATTGGGACGCCTTCTATGCCGGCTACGGAATGGAGGAGCAACCCGCTCCCACGGTTCCGATGATTCAGCCGGGGTTTCCGGTCCCACCGCCCATACCCGTTCGCCCCGTAGTCCAGGTGTACCACTGGCCCGAGAACCCGGCAGCCGTGCCGGCCCATTTCTCCCTCGTCGCCAAGAACGGACAAGTCCGTGAGGCCCTCGCGGTCTGGGTACAAGACGCAAAGGTGAGATACATGATGGCCGGAGGACTCACCGGCGCCTTCGCGCCCACCTCGATCGATTGCGGAGCGACGGACCGCCTCAATACTGCGAATCAGCTCAGGCTAGCGCTGCCCGGCTGCGCGCCCTCGAAGTAACTCCCCGGTTCGACGGGTCTTTTCCCAGTGGGGGATCTTATGGCTGGCACAGAGATTGTCGCGGTAATTACTAAGTCGCGTGATACGGCAAAGGACGCATTGAGAGAGCTGAAGCGGTTGGACCGCGAAGGCTGGATCGATGTAACCTGCTACGCGCTTGTGCAGGGGGACGCGAATGGCGCCCTGATCGTCGAAGCCAGCACTTGCGCGGAGAATCTCACCGCGCAGCTCGATCACCCTTTGCCGCCCGGAGACTTTGCACTACTGGTGACGGTGGAACACCGCTTTGCGGAACGGGTCGCGGCCGAATTCGAGACTCGCGGCGCGACCCGGCGCAAGCCCATGCAAACCATCCAGTCCGAAGCCGCGCTGCGCGCCTCGATCGAGGAGTTGCGGGGCAAAATCGCGTGGCTGGCGGAGTTGCTCGAGAGCGAGACGGAAAAGGCGGTGCGCGCGTGCGGCGCCGACAAGGAGCGGATTCAAGCCGGAATCCGCGCGGGCCGCACCGAACTAGTCGCGGAGCGCGCACATTTGCAGAGCCGCCTGGTGGCGCTGCGAGCCGAACTCGAGGCGCACTTGCACCAGAGCGTCAAGGCCAGGAAGGGCGAGGCGGCGAGGTCCAGCGAAGAGATCGAGCGCGAGGTCGCGGACCTCAATGAGGAGTTGGCATTGAGCATTCTGGATCATCTGGATACGCTCTCCGCGCACGCCGCCGAATTGCGGGAGCAAGCCTCCCACTCCGGCGCCGGCGTGGCCGCGGCAATCGAGGAGCAGGTGAATGAACTCGATATTCACATGCGGAAATACCGGGCCGACCTGACCGCCACCCTGGCCGCATCGGCATCCCTGGCACGGCATTCGATGGAGCGTTTACGCGTCGGCGCCCGCCTGCGCAAGGCCGAACGGGAAGCGGCCCTGCGCCAACACGTCAAGCAACTCGAGCAGCGTCATGCCCTCTTGAAAGCCGACATCCAGCAACTGCAGCGTACGGATGCGAGCGACTCGACCAACTTACGCACGGGCTTCCGCCAAACCTGGCGAAACCTGCGCGAATCCGTGAACGTGGCGGGGCGCGGCGCTCAGTAAGAATCGCCATGCCACCGAAGGCAACCCCAAGAGATGCCCCATCAAATCGCCCCTTTGCATCCGGTAAGAACAGAGGGGAGGTTCAAGGTGGGAATTACACGTCGTCATATCTATCCTTTGGCACTTATTTTGCCCGTGGCTTACTGGGCCTTTGCCGCGTTCGGACCAACACTCGCCAGCGCTCAGGATCCCGTAGTCTCGATTGAGCCGCGCATCGCCACCCGTCCGGCATCGACTGGCAGCGCCAACCGCACCACGCCGAACATTCGCGTGGACTCTAACCTCGTTCTGGTTCCTGTGATGGTGACGGATCGTCAGGACCGACTCATCACAGGCCTGGAAAAGGTGCACTTCAAACTGTTTGACGATAAGGTGGAGCAGGTGATCACGAGCTTCGCATCGGAAGATGTGCCGGTCTCTATCGTCATCGTCTTCGATTGCAGCGGGAGCATGGGGCCCAAGCTGGCGAAGTCGCGCGCCGCTGTCTCGGCATTCCTCAACTCGGCCAATCCCGAGGACGAATTCTCGCTGGTGCTGTTCAGCGATAAAGCACAACTCGTCGCTGGGTTCAGCAGGCAGACCGACGAACTGCAGAGTAAGCTGCTCTTCGCCCAGTCCAAAGGCCGCACAGCCCTTCTGGATGCCATTTACCTGGCGATGGACCAGATGAAGCGTGCCAAGCACAGCCGCAAGGCGTTATTGATCATCTCCGACGGCGGCGACAACTGCAGCCGCTACAGCATGCGCGAAGTCAAGAATCGTGTCAAGGAAGGCGACGCGCAAATCTACTCCATCGGCATTCTGGAGTCCCTGGGTTTCCGCGGCCGAAGCGCCGAGGAGTTGGCGGGCCCGGCACTGCTCGATGAGATCGCCTCGCAGAGCGGCGGCCGTCTGTTCGAGATCGATAATCTCAATGAGCTGTCGGACGTCGCCTCGAAGATCGGCATGGCGCTCCGCAATCAGTACATGCTGGGCTTCGCGCCGGCGGAGGACCGTCGCGACGGCAAGTATCACCGGATCATGGTAAAGCTGGAAAGCCCCAAAGGCCTGCCGAAACTCCGCGCCTCGTTCCGTAGCGGCTACTTCGCCCCCGCACAATAACGAGCGGACACACTTCTCCCATTAGTTGGGGTAACAAGAGTTCGTTGCGGCGGCCGGGGACATCCGGACTTATCGCCGGGTGGGGCCCGGCCGCCAGTGATTTGACTGCACGCTACGAAGACGTAAGAACTCGGCTGGATGGCCTCTCGATCGTCCCCTCGTTTCGCGTATCAGTCTCTGTATCCAGGGGTGCGGCAATCAAACGCTATCCGCGACGGTCCCCCGGGTATTATCGGTTCGAACCGATGATCTTCCCGCCGGTCTCCTCCACGTAGGGGAACCATCGTACAGCCGTTAACGGGCTTACGGGAAGTCAGCACCACCTCAGGTCAACGTATCCTGGCCAGGATAAAAACTGTTGGTGTCGCGCTGTGGTTTGCGCAACTCTCTACCTGATTGGACTCTAGCATGAGGGTTTCGGAGTATAGGGCGTGTAAGTCTTGTAAGTGATTGATAACAACCCGAAGATAAATTTGATGTTGGTGTGAATGGCAGATTGCAATAGGGCAAAGCGGTCTAAGACTCACGTCCTTCCAGCCATTCCAATGCGCGAAGGCCGGGCAAGAAGCAATACTCGCCTCCCCTTGTAACAACAAACCGGGGCAACCCTTGGAGGCGCATGGCAAGTGGACGCCGCGGAATACTAAAGGCGTCTGCCCCGCTGTTCGCTCCCGCGACGGGATCTTTCACGGCGCCTGCTCTGAAGAAGCTGCCGTCGTTCATCCACTCCGACCGGACGAACTCGAACTGCCGCCCGAGATTGGCGCCCACCAACGCAAACATCAGGCCTCGCTCCAGGCCGTCGTCTTGCAGAACTCCCTCCGGGAGCGGCGGCACATAAGATGTTCCACGGCGGATCATCCGGTGGATGCGAACGACACCCGCCACGTCCGAGTCGCGCGGGTTCATCCGGTGAATGTGCGAACCGCAAGGCGTGTGATAGCCGATCGGGTCGTCTTCCTTAAAGAGGAAGGCGTTGTTTCGCCGCCGGTCCGCGCCGAGTTCCGGAGGATCCGGAGGGACAGGGGGCGGAAACTCACGAGCTCTCTCCACCGTACGAGGCTCCGGCCAATCGATATCTGGTCGAACACGACGCGATTACCCGCACCATGGACCGCTACATCGCAGGTGCTCGCGCTGGCGACGAGGAACTGATGCGCCCGGCGTTTCATCCGGAAGCGACTATCTCGGGCTACTGCCAGGGCGTAGAATACAGCGGTTCTATCGAGCACGTCTTCGCATGGATCACCGCGAATGGGCCTGCGCCCAACATAGAGCCGCGCTTCGCGAGAATCGAGATCATCGAGACGATCGCGCTTGTCCATCTGGAGGTTCGGCGCTGGTCGGGCAAACTCGCCGGCGCGAACAGCCGCGCCTCTGACGTGTTCACTCTCCTCAAGCAAAACGGCGGCTGGAAGATCACCCACAAGTTGTTTCACTGGTACAGCGAATAAGCTTCACGGCCAGGTCAGGCGAGCTATTTCGTGGCGCTCGGGCGGCGGTGACTGGCGAGGATCCTGTCAATCGCCGGCTTCGTCACCAGCTTGCCTCGAACCACTACGTCTTCGATGTGCGCAACGTTGCGGATATCAACCAGGGGATTCGCCTCGAGCAGAATCAGATCGGCCCTTTTCCCCACTTCAATGGTGCCCTGCGTATCTTCCCGGCCCAGGAAGCGAGCGGGATTAATCGTGGCTGTTTGAAGAGCCTGCAGCGGCGTAAACCCCGCCCTGGTGAACCACTCAAGCTCATCGTGAAGACAGAAGCCCGGAACCAGCCCATCGCATCCGGCCAGGAACCGGTTGCCCAGCGAGTACATATCCGGGAGGACCTGCAGGCTAAGCTGCCCTGCCAGCCTCATCTTTTCCAGGGTGCTCGCAGGCACGTGGGAGTTCTCCACGTTGTTTCGCGTCAATTTGAGAAGCCCGTCGCTGGCGTACTCGGCATGATGGAGCGGCCGGCCGGAGAACACGTCGGGAAGCGTTTCAAAGAACTCCAACGTGGGTGTTTGCCAGACGCCTTTCGCGGCCAGTTTTTCGAACAGACGCCGGCAGCCTGCAAGCGTGTAGCTATCGTTCACCATGCACTCGCCAAAGACGTCGTAGTTTGACAGGTGTTCGATGCTGCGTATGCCGGCATCGGCCGCTTCCTCGACCTTCACGGCTTGCGGAACGTGTCCTGCGAAGGGAAGTCCCAGCTTAGGGGCCTCCTCTGCAATGGCGAAAAACGCGTCGCGCGGCGTGTGGTCGTGAACCTTGATGAAGTCGACGCCCGCCCGCTTCAGGTCGGCCACCGCTTCCCTGGCTTGCTGCGCGTTAGTCACGCGGCGCCGATACGGGTAGGCGGGCGGGGCGTCATCCAATATGGGACCTGCGGATACGATTTCGGGGCCTAGAACCGCTCCGGACTTAACGCGTTCGCGCAACGGCAGGATGAAGTCGATGTCGCCGCCCATATCGCGAGTCCCAACGACTCCTTTGGCGATGAACAAATCCAAACAACCGGCTCCGGTTCCCTGGTGGTGGGAATGCATGTCCCAAAGACCGGGAATCAGAAATCTACCTTTTCCGTTGACTCGAGTAGCGCCGCGTGGAATGATGACCCCGGTGCCGATTCCGGCGATCCGCTCGCCTTGTGTCAGCACAGTGACGCCACTTTGCAGGCGGCCGGTTACCACGTCGATCACAGTGACATTCGTAATGGCAACGGACTGACTTGGACCGTGGCCCGCGGGCTCGGAGGGCCGAGTCTGGGCGCCGGCGAGGAGAGCAACTCCCAGGGTCAGCGAGGCGTAGCTGATCCAACCCAAATTCCTGCCGCGCCGATACATAGGTCAAAGCTAGCATTAAAATCGGGCACGACAAGCCAGTGGTCTTCTCGTGTAAGGTGTTACGTAGCCGTGGATCTCGAAAACAGTGGAGCGAAAATGAGAACGGATTTGCTGCGATTCAACGGCGCTATCGAGCGGGATCCCGCCATCGATGCGTGGATGAAAGAACATGCGGGTGAATTGGGAGCCATCGCGCAGCAGTGGTTTGAGGTGATGCGAAAATGCGGGGACGAAGTCCGCGAGCTTATGCATGACGGCTGCCCGGTTGCATGTTTGGGAGATGTACCCTTCGGCTACGTCAATGTGTTCACTTCGCATGTAAACGTGGGATTCTTTCGCGGCGCAGAGTTGCCCGATCCGGCTCACTTGTTGCAGGGCACCGGCAAGTTCATGCGCCATGTGAAGCTGAGGCCGGGGACGGCCACAAACGCCGCCGCGCTCGGCAGGCTGATCGACACGGCGTATTCGGACATCAAGGCGCGCGTAGAAAACGGCTGACTCACAGAGGCGCCTGAAGAAGCCGGCTGCAGCCTAACGGCAACTTCCGGATGCCATCGTGCTTACCACGTTGACAGCGGCCTCTCCGATGAACAGCTGACTGTTCTTCAGCCAGCCGCTCAATCGCGCCGACGTGGCGCTCGGGTGCAGTTTCATCTTCCGCATCTCGAACGTTGCCAGCAAGTCGGGCTTGCCATCGCCATCGATGTCCTGGATCATGAAGCCCACGAGTTGAGCACCGTGGAACTCCAGGCTGGCGGATTCCACTTCCCCAACATCGAAGTCGTTCGACCCCAGCAGGGCCACCGAGACGGTATCGGCTTGACCGGGCGCCACCACTTTGCCTGAACATCCGGGCCGGATTGCGATCTTGACGGAGCGGGGAGGTAGGGCGACGTGCGCCTGCATCGCCATGCTGGTCGACATCTCGTGCTGGACGAACAGCGCCATAGACGCCCCGTCCCCCTGGGGACCACCGAACGGTGTGCACTGGAACTTGTAGGTGAAAGTATTCCGACCGCCCGGTGCCCAGTCGGCGTAGCCCTTGAGCTGCGGGTACCGTGGCTGATGGCAGTCGTGATCCCCAAAACCAGCGGGGCCGCAGTTGGTATCGCCCTGGACGTTCAGACTGGTAAAATCACCGTCTCCGTTCCAATCCACCGGACCAGTGCTTGCCGCCATTCTGGGGATGCCGGACTCTAACGCATCGGTAAAGGTGAAGATATCCGCCAACCCGGAGCCGAGCCCCGCGGGTTCATTCAATCCCAACCCCGGATCGATTGTGCCCAAGCTCGTGCATGAACGTAGAGCCCTCGGAAAACGCACTGCCCGCACGGCCCAGGTCGACTTCGCGTTCACCAGGCGAGACAACGAAATCGTTGCCCGAGACTTCGGCCTCTCCGGACTGCCGAATTTGGGGAGGACTAGTCTAGTGCTTTAACTCCGTGATACGAGCCTCGACTTTGGCGCGCAGCTCGTCATCTTTGGGTTTGGTGGCCAGGTATTGCTCGAGTTCCAGAACCGCTTCTTCGGGCTTGCCGCAATCCACCAGGGCCTCGGCCGCGACCAGGTGCGCCTTCGGAATCTCCGCGGACGCACTTCGCAAATTCTTGATCGCCTCCGTGGATTCCTTGTGGTCCGCGAGCAGGCACACCGCCAGGAGGTATTGCATTCTCGCCATCCCGGGAAGCACGCGCAATGCGCGGCGGGCTACTTCGGCGGCCTCGTGAAAGCGCTTCATCTTCGCCAGCACGATGCTCAGATTGGGCAGCGCGAGACGATGTTCGGGCGCCAGGTCGATAGCCTTCTGAAACTGCTCGGCAGCTTCCGGGAGCTTTCCCATTCGGGCGTCGGCCGCGCCCAGTTCGTTGTGCGCGTCGACGAACTCCGGATCCGCCGCGACCGCCTCGCCGAAATACTCGGCGGCGGAGCGCGCGTCTCCCTTGGAAGCCAATTGCAGGCCCTTGTCATATGCCTTCTGCGCCTGGCGCGGGACCTTGTGAGTGAGTTGCTGGTAGGACACCGTGTTCTCGGACGAGCGATTGGCGCGCTGCTCGTCCTTGATATGAATCGTCAGCGTCTGCTGCGAACCACTGATGCTGACGGTCTCCTCATGTAGGACGCGGCCGTCACCGCCAATCACACGCAGCAAGTACACACCGGTGTTAACGGACGAGAACTCAAACCTTCCGTCCGGATTGACACTAGTGCTTTCGGAGCGGCTGGTGCCGCTGGAGGCGAGTTCCACAGTGACATTGCCCGTGATCACGGTGGCGGCTTCGATTTCGCCACGCAACGGCACGCCTCGCCCAATCTGGGCGGAAGGCAACGTCTGGGCGGAGGCAGCGGCCAACAGGATCAGGCCCGCACAGACCGAATTGAAAGCGGATCTCATCTTTAACACCTCGTCGCGCGCCAGGCATGGCGGCGGCTCTTCTAAGCACGATGAGGTGTGAATCCCACGGACCTACTTCTTGGGGTTATCGCATCCGGGTTTGAGATATTCTGCTCCACCACGTTCAGGGGAACATCAATCCAGTAGAGGACACTTGTCATGCGGCTCTTGCGGATACTGTTCTCAGGATTACTCTTCCTGCGCGCCATGCCCGTGGATAGCGCTCAAATCACCATACACACGGATGTGAACCTGGTTCAGTTGAGTGTTCGCGTGACCGACAAAAACGGGCGTAACGTCGTCGGGCTCGACCAGGACGCATTTCGTCTCCTGATCGATGGCAAGGAACACCCCATCACCGTCTTCAACGGCGAAGACGGGCCCGTGACCGCCGGCATCGTGATCGATAACAGCGCCAGCATGGAGCCCAAGCGCGCCGAGGTGATCGCGGCCGCGATGGCATTTGCCCGCGCCAGCAATACCCGGGACCAGATGTTCGTCGTCCACTTCAACGAACGCGCGCGCCTGGGCCTGCCCGAACACACGCCGTTCACGGGCAACATCAAGGAGCTCGAAACCGCCATTTCCGGAATCGACGTCGGCGGATCGACGGCCCTCTACGACGCCATAATGCTCGCCCAGTCGCATATTCGCCGCGGCGTCTACGGCAGAAGGATTCTCCTCGTGATCACCGATGGCGGCGACAACTCCAGCAAAGCGACACTCGAAGAAACCATCGATGCCGTCGCCAAGGCCGGCGTTGTCATTTACGCCATCGGGATCTTCGATGAGAAAGATCGCGACCAGAATCCGAAAGTCCTGTCCCACCTCGCCGAGCTCACCGGCGGTCAAGCGTTCTTCCCCACGGCACTGGCCGACATCACCAGGCTCTGCGAAGAGATCGCCGCCGACGTTCGCCGCCAATACACCATCGGTTTCGCCGGCGCCGACGACAACCTATATCACCAGATCGAAGTGACCGCGTCAGACCCGAAGCACGGTCCGTTGCAAGTGCACACACGCCCCAGTTACTTTGCGGCCAAACCCAGAAGCAGCGCGAATCGAATGCAGGTCAATCGCAAGGCCCGGAAGAAGAAATAGCGCGTTCAGAAGAACAGGCCCAACGTCAGGCCGAGCGCGTTGGTGAACGTCACACTCGCCCGTGTATCGCGCTGACGAAGCACATAAGGCGCCACCACTACGTGGGGTCCCACGGGGAACTCCACTCCCGCGGCATACCGGTTCCGATTCCACGCGCCGTATTTGGTGCTATAAAAAATCTCGTCGTAGGCGTACGGCGTGAACACGATGCCGTCCAGCTCAAAATCACGCTCGACCCTCAGCCGGTTCCGGTATCTCATGCTGAAGGGCTGACCCTTGACGAAGCGAAAGTCCCCGCGATTGCGATCGACCAGCACCACCTTCCCCGGCAGGAGGTATCTGGCGGTCGCTTCGGCAATGGCGCGGTTCTCCGAGTTGTTGCCGCCGTTCACCAGCGCGGTGCTGTATTGATACCCCGCGCGGAACGTAAGAAAGCGCTGCCGGAAAACGTCGTCCCGGTTCCGTAACTCGCGCCGGAATACCGGCTTCAGGGCAATGATCGAGGTAGTAGGCGAAAACTGACCATTCGGGTTCTTGAAGGAGTCGATAAACACGATACGCAGGCGGTCTCCCTGGTTCGAATAGATATCCGATCTCCGGCCAGAACTCGTTCTTCGAGTTTTGCGCCGCCAGGGGAAGAGCCGCCGCGGTGAGCAGCAGCGCCAGGGCGGGACTTGCGAGGGCGGCCATTACAGCCTTTGAGCGACGGTGTCAGTCTCCCCGGTCCGGTTGGACACGGTCGACGCCCGGGCATTGCGTCCGGGCCGCTGAGGCACCGTTATGCAGACCCCAAAGCAGTTTGGAAAGCTGGAGGGATTATGAGGAACTTCTGTAGCGGAATTATGGTGGGATTCATATCGATGTCTTGATATTGGTCGTACATGAACTCTCGATGCCGGCTTCGGCGCAATCGATCCAAAGTTTTACCCGGAGTTTACTCCGGGTTCACGGGCGGTTCGGCAGGTTCCGCAGGCGGCCGCGCCGAGAAGACAGGCACATAGTGCCCGAGGGGAAGATCGATAATGATCTCGTCTTCCAACCCTTCCGACGCGTAGTATTTCTTCAACTTCGCGCGAAGGCGCCACGCCTGGCTGCGAACGATGGTGTCGACTTTCGGGTCGTAGTCCGGACTTCTCCCGAAAACCGCTACCCCGATCGTGGTTTCCTTCAGGTAGCCGGCTTCGCCCTTCAGGGTCGCGCCAACTATGAAATTCAATAGTTGGACGAGCCTGTTGCAACCACTCATCGTGCGGCTGCTGCGAATCCGACCCACTGCTCTCCAGATCGAGTCAGGGTCTTCCGGTAATCCCAGAGCGTGCGGTGCAAGCACCACCGTCTGATCTTGCGAGCCTAGCAGTTCTCTCCTCACATTAACCTCGATGCAAAATAGAGGCCTGAGTCCCAATAAAATGGCGATTATCGGTACTCACCCTCCGGTCTTTATCTGACACTTCGCGACTTGCGGGCAGTTGCCATTACCCGTCCCTGACGTCTCGACGACGCCTCCTCCTGTCTCAGCAGGTCGTAGTAGTGCTGTACGTAATCCTGAAATGCAACTGGGACTTCATCCCGCATTGCCGTAGTTTCCACGGATGAATGCTCCGCGGTACGCTGCGCGTACTGTGTCCTCAAATTCTGCGGGCCGGGCGGGGCTTCCACGGTCATTTCTCCGCTCACGTTTTCGGCTCGCTTGCCGAATACGCGGTCGAGCTTACCCATCGCCTCGAGCTGTTCGGCGGCCCGAATTTCCTTTGAGCCCTCGTTATTTCCGGCGCCCGTGCCTTGCAGCTTCTCCGCTTGCGACTGGCCGGACTGGCCGGCGCCGCCCGCCATGGCATTCCCCGGTTTCGACGACTCCCCTTCGCCCTTCTCGCCGCTGGTGGAGCCGGCTTCAGCCGCGCCCTTTTTCTGATTGTTGCCCGAGTTGCGCCCCTCCTGGCCGTTCATCGGCTGCTGCCCTCCGGCCCCGCCGGATGGTGGCTTGAGCGCCGAAAGCAGATTCGCCAGGGTATCCTTGACCTTGTTCACCATGCCCGAGCTGCCCGCGGAAGATGCCGACTGATTCCCGTCGCCCTGCTGCTGTTGCTGTTGCTGGGAATTCTCGTTCCCCTGCTTCTGCGAGCCACTTCGCGAGGCCCCGGATTGCGAATCGGCGGCCATTTGATCGCCCTGTTTCGGCTCGCCCTGCCGGTTCTCCTGCTGCTCGCCGGCGAATGTATCGGGCTTTGCCTTTTCCTGTTCGGACGCCGCCGCGGAGCCGCGCTCGGCCGAGTTCGAGTCGCCCGGGCCCGGGGGTTTGCCTTCCGCAATCTCCCCGTCGGAAGCACTCCCGCGCTTCCGGCTCTCTTCGCCTTTCATCCGTTCCAAAATCCTGGCCGGCTTCAGTTCATCCACCAGCTTCGCCACTTCCACCCGCGCGCCTTCCATAAGTTGCCGCAGCATGAGCCCCATTGGTTCCTTGAGATCGAGCCGCGCGGCGGACTGGTAGCGGACCACGAACAGGGACGCCGCGCCCAGCGCCAGCAACGCCGGGAAGACAACGGCGCGCGGCATTTTGACCGGCACCACCTCTCGAAGATTCAGGCCCTCCGCGACCCGCGTGGCTTGCGCGCCCAACGCCCGTCGAAATTCTTCCCCACAACTACGCTCCGGATGCGGCGTTGAAAAGAAGAGCGCGGTGGCCAGCGTATCGGGCAGCCTCAAACGCCGGTCCAGTAATTCCGCGGTGGGAGAGAATGCCGGCAGGCGTCGCCAGGCCATCCAGATGCCCGCTGCCAGACAGGTCGAGGGTAAGATAACCGGCCAGCGGCCGGCGATCACGTCGGTTCCCAGGAGAAGCATCAGCACCAGCACGAACAATCCTACGGTCGCGGCAACAGTCAATTGATATAGCAGCGCGTTCCACCACAGACGGCGCCTGGCGTGGGCGATCACCTGGACCAGCATCTCTCACCACCTGCAGAACCTGATGGATCGTACGGGTGAATGACCCACTATTTCCCATGGAAGGGGTGAATCAAGGGTTAAGTTCGACTCTTAGCCGGGAATGTTAGTCAAGCTTACGAAGGATTATTTTGAACCGGACCGCGCACGGCCGCATCAGCAGCGGGGTAAAGGCGGTAACTCTCTATGACGCGCGCCGAACTCAAACACTTCCGCTCGATCCTCCACGCGATGCTGGACGGAACCGAGGACACACTCCGAACTCTCGACGACATTGCCATCCAGAACGTTCCGGATTCCCTGGATCGAATTCAACACGCCACCGAGCGCGAGATGGCGATCCGCCGCATTGAACTGGATTTCAGCAAGGTGCAAAACGTAAGGTCTGCCCTGCAGCGGATCGCCGAAGGCACCTACGGAATCTGTTCCCAGTGCGAAAGTGAAATTCCGGGGAAGCGGTTGAAGGCTGTGCCTTGGACGTCATTCTGCCTGAACTGCCAGGCTTCGGCGGATCGTAGGAAATGGCTGGCGGGTGATGTACAGATGGCGGGGGTGCCGGGCGACTAGCCCGGGTTGGCCTTATCGCGGCAAAGACGCGAAACCGCCTGCCGCGAAAGCGCGCGGTTCCTTGGGCTCGGCCGGCTGGCTCTCTTGATCCTTGGGCTGGGTTTCAACCGCCGGCTTCCGTTCGTCCTGACTGGCATCGGGGCAAATCGACCATTCGGTTGGGAATTCATACTTGTAACGTGTCATAAGGGCCTCCCGTTGGCAGATTCTGTCGGCGACCTGGTAACGAGGCCGCGTATCCCACCGCAAATCTCGCGTCCCTTCCTGAATAACTTCGGTTTACTATCGCCGATGCGGGGAATTCAGCTGCGATTCAAAAGTTTTTTCACCCCGGCGGGCGCCGCCGGTTGGGGGTTGCCGGCGGCGCCCTCGTCGTCCGGCGATTGATGTCCTAACGGGAACACAACTCCGGTGCCATACTGCGGCTAGCCGCCTACCTCAGGGTTTATGGCGCTAACCTCCTACAGGTTAGCGATGCCTTGATGCTGGTCAGGATCCATTCTTTTGCACCTGAAGCCCACCCGCTTCACGCGAATGGAACCCAAAATTTTAGACCACGCTTTTGCTCGCCGCATCCACATTTCCAATTCGTCCTGACGATGCGAAAAACTCAATTGCTGGCCCTGGGTCTGATGGTTACGGCGATCGTCACCACGGGATTCTACCTGCGCGCGCGCCGCGGCGCACACACTGTTTCCGGCGATTCCTACGTGGGCTCGAGTTCCTGCCGCGGCTGCCATGAGCCCTTCTATCGGCTCTGGTCCACCTCTCACCACGGGCTCGCGATGCAGCCATACTCGGCTGCCCTGGCACGCAGCGCACAAGTCGCCGGCAGTCCCGAGATCCCCGTCGGCAGCGCAACCTATAAGCCCGAGCTGACTCCTACCGGCGGGTGGATCGTGGAGCGGACCGCCGCCGGCTTGCACCGCTATCCCATCGAGCAAGCGCTCGGAGGGAAGAACGTCTACTATTTTCTCACCCCCCTTGACCGCGGCCACCTGCAGGTACTGCCGTTGGCCTTCGACGTACGCGCCGGCGCCTGGATGGATAGCACCAAAAGCATGACCATGCACGACAACACTCCGCGCGACCAACCCGTAAACTGGCGCGACCGCGCACTCACCTTCAACACCTCCTGCTATGGTTGCCACGTCAGCCAAGTCGAGACCAATTACGATCCCGCGGACGATAGCTATCGCACCACCTGGCGCGAACCCGGCATCAACTGTGAAACCTGCCACGGTCCGGCGGGGAAACATGTGCGCATCTACGAGGAGGCGAAAGCTACCGGCAAACCCCCGCTCGAACTCGGACTGTTGAGCTTCCGCCGGCTGACCGCGGCTCAGCGTAACGATTCTTGCGCATCGTGCCACGCCAAGGCGAGCGCCATCACCGCCGGATACCAGGCCGGCGATAACTTCTTCGATCACTTTTATCTGACCGGCCTGGAAAGCGCGGATTTCTACCCCGACGGCCGGGACTTAGGCGAGAACTATACTTACACTTCGTGGATGATGAACCAGTGCGCCAAAAGCGGAGAGTTGGATTGCATCCACTGCCATACTTCCAGCGGAAAATATCGCTTCGCCGCCGGCGACGCCAACGCGGCCTGCCTCCCCTGCCACGCCGAGCGCGTCCGCAATGCCGCGGCCCACACCCATCACCGCGCCGATAGCACGGGCAATCGCTGCGTCTCCTGCCACATGCCGGTGACCGAGTACGCCCGCATGCGCCGCAGCGATCACTCCCTGCGCGCCCCCGCGCCGGCCGCGACCTTGGCCTACGGTTCGCCGAACGCCTGCAATCTCTGCCATCAGGATAAAGACGCGCGCTGGGCGGACGCCGAGGTGCGGCGCTGGAGTGCCGACGATTATCAGCGGCCCGTCCTGGCCCGCGCCGCCCTCATCGAAGCCGCGCGCCACCGCGATTGGTCGAAGCTGCCGGCAATCCTCGCCTACATCCGGGATCCCGGCAGCGATTCCGTCTTCGCCTCTTCCCTCCTCCGCTTACTGGCCACCTGTCCCGATCAGCGCAAGTTCGCCGCCGCCCAAGCCGCCTTGAGCAACCCTTCCCCCATGGTGCGAACCAGCGCGGTGGACCTTCTGGCGCAGCACGTGGATCTTGAGTCCGCGCCGGCGCTGGTGGCGCGCGCCAAGGACGATTCACGCCTGGTGCGCGTGCGCGCCGCCGCCGCGCTCAGCCACGCCCCGGCCGGTGCGCTCGATGCCAACGCCGCATGGGCCATTCAGCCCGCCACCCAGGAATACCTCGCGTCCCTGCGCACCCGCCCAGACGACTACGCGCAACTCATGGAGCTCGGCAGTTTCTATAGCGATCGGAAGAACCTCCAATCGGCGATCGCGGAATACGAGCGTGCGGCCGAACTCCGTCCCGGCTTCGCGCCGCCGCTGGTGAACGCCTCCGTGGTTTACAGCCAGCTGGGCAATCTTCCGAAGGCCGAACTCGCCTTGCGCCGCGCCATCGTGGCCGAACCCTCGCAATCCGTAGCGCACTTCGACCTGGGATTGCTGCTTGCCGAAACCGGCCGGCGCGAGGAAGCCGAAAGCGAACTGCGCAAAGCGCTCGAGCTCGACACTACAAATGCGCCCGCCCGCTACAACCTCGCCGTACTCATCGGCGGAGACAATCCCGCGGAAGCCCTGGCGCTATGCCGGAAAGCCGCCCAACTCAGTCCCCAGGATCCGAAGTACCAAAGCGCCGTGGCCTACTTTCAGGCGCGGGACAAGGCGCGAGGCACAGCGTCCCGTGCCCGCTAATCCCGCCGCCGTTTCCCGCCGTGGACAGCATCCCGGTCAACGCCCCCAGCGCTCCCGATACCTGCCGGCGGCTCGCCAGAACCACGTGGGCGTGTCCGTGGCTGGTCATCGCGCTCAGCGAGTAGAGCACCGCTCTTCAATTCGCCTTTTTGACCGGGGGTGGATTCCAGATCCCATCCAGAATCGAGGGCGGAGTTTCCTTCGGCCAATACAAACGCATCATCAGCACGAACTTGTCGCGCGGCGCCGGCAGCCAGTTGGCTGCCTTCTCGTAGCCCGGGTTATCGGCCTGTAGATAGAGGTCCACTGAGCCATCCGGATTGAATTTCAGCTTGTCGCGCTGGCTGAGCGCGTAGCGGTTGAGCGGATTCGCCACGAAAAAGAGTTCACCGTTGTACATGGTCAGCGACCAGAACGCGTTCACCGGCGGCAATTCGCCCTTATCGAAATGGATCACGTACCTACCGGCGCCGCTGAAGGCAGCGCCATCCACGCTGCGCTCGGCCATCGGATAGATCGCGTCCAGGGGCCGGTTCGCGCCCAGGCCAACCAGGGCAACCGTTGCGCGCAGCAGGTAGTCCGTGCCGTAAATGCCACCCCTCTTCGAGATCACCCAGCCGTTTTTCATGTAGCCGATCGCGTCCGTGTGCCCCTTGATCCTCTCCAGCGCCGTCTTGGGAACTTCCTTGATCGCCGCCGCCACCGTCGCCTCGTACTTGCCGATATCGAACTCCTCGCCGGGAACGATCCCGATCTTCGCCATCCGGTTCACCATCGGCGCATCCGCGGCCGCCGGCGGATTCTGTTTCATCAGTTCCGTCATCAGCTTAAAGAACTCGGCTCCGTCCATCCGGTTCACCTGCTCGCGGACCGCGGTGTGCATGTCGATTTTCGGGTTCACGTGCCCGTCGGGCGCCGTGTAGGCTTTGCCGTAAGAGCTCAGCGGCACCAGCGAAAGTTGATCCTGAAAGGCATGCACGTCTTTGTAGTCCTGTGGGGTTCCCGTACAGTAAGTGCGCCCCAGTATCCACACGAGGTTAGTCGGCGACTTGTACTCGGTAACTCCGGCGGGAAGTGTGCCTTTCCACCCCGGACCGGTCAACGCGTACTTCTGCGCCCTGGTTCCGGTGGTGCGCTTGCCGGGCACTTGGAACACGTTCGAGAAGGCATCCAGTATGGGCATCACGTAATAGCGGCCATTGCTATCGGGGATGCTGAAGATATAAGCCTCGTGCGAGAGTTCGAGCCACGCGACCGTATAGAGGGTATCGGCGTTCGGAGCTGTGACGTCGCGGAAGCTCGAGTCCGGGAACGACCTCGCTCTGGCGAACTGGCCCATCGGCGCGTGAAGTCCACCCGCCTTCGCGGTGTTCGTCATTACGCGGCGGGTCATCTCCATGGTGACCAGCGGATACCCGTAGATATAAGCTTCCGTGGCGATTTGTTTCGCCTCTTGCACCTTCACGGCGCCGATATCCCCGGCCGCCTCCGACTTACTGCACGCCGCCAGCGCCACGCAAACAACGGCGGCAACGATTGCCGGTACAATTCGCGTTTTCATAGGCTGGGGCTCCTCGCTGTATCCGATTGATTCCGATCGCGAAAGGCGGATGCAAAATCCGGATATCCACGTGCCTCGGCAAGGCGGATAGCCGCAATTCTTGACTCCGCTCCCAGGTGGATCGAATCCATTTCCGAAGAGGGTGGGACGATACCTTCAGCTAGATCTTTGACCGTGCGATGTTTGCGCTTCTCATGATGTCCGTGGAGCCCGCGCGTCAGCAAGCGGATGGTAATTCGCATTTCATCTCGCGGTCGTCGTACTGGTTGCGGGTCAGCATCTCCGCGTCGGCCCACTACCCTTGAACACGCGGCTTGGAGCCTCAAATCCCAATGGCGCGCCTCGGGCAGCGCGGTAGGCATTTCCGCGCTGCCCGGCGCGAGGCGGAGTGTCCGGAGCGGCGCATGCGAAGCCGCCAAGGAGCGAAGGGACCCCCGCGAACCGGCGCCTCAAAATATCAGGCTGATTCCGCCCAGAGGCACGAAGTTATAAACCCAGCCGCGGACCCTCGCCTGGCCGACTGGGCGGAAGATTTCGTCCGGCAAGGGACTAAAGTAAGTTCGAAAGTCCAGCCTGACTAATACCCGATGCGACACCCTGTACTTCAACCCGGCGCCGGCGCTGATCGCAGGCTCCACCTGGGTCGCGCGCAGCAACAAGGCGGGCCCCGCGAGCGGCGGCCCCAACAATCTCAGCTCGCTGCCGGTGTAGACCTTGATTCCCGCCCCGGCGGCGAAGTACGGGCGAAGGTTGGCCTCCCGGCCCGAAGTATGGAACAACACGTCATAAGTCACCAGGTTCGTGTGACCCGTCGAGCTGATCACCGTCCCGTCGGACTTCAGTTGCGGCCCGCCGTACTGATACAGCCAGCGGATCTCCCCGCCGACATGTTCGTACATGTTCTGACCGAACGCCACGCCGATAACTCCTTTGGGGGCGAATCCCGGCTCCACCGATCCGGAATAACCCGTAATGGTTGGGTTGACATAGAACCCGTAACCGCCGGCCGCGCCGAGTTCCCATTCCTGCGCCAGGCACAGCGGGGAAAGTGTCGAAGCGGCCATGACAATATACATTGCAACGCGCATGGTTCGGCGGATGCATCGAGTCAGCCTCGGGTGCATTATTTTGGCCCGCGCCGGCGCCGCTTGGACGTCCTATTGCTTCCGCGGTTCCCCGAGTGTATCCCCAAACTAAAGTCCCCGGAGGCTCTACAGGCGTCGAGCGTAATACGGCGGTAACGGATCCGCTAGGTGGGTAAGCTGGAGACCTCGAAGCGAGGTATCTTCGGGAGCCTTGTTCCCAAAGCGGCGCTACCCGTGAAGCTGACAGGGAGGTTACATTGTTTAAGTTACGAACTAGTACCGTTTGGATGGTTGCCGTGCCGATTCTGGTGCTGGCCACCTCCGGTTGCGCCACGAAAAGGTACGTGCGTCAGAACATGAACACGGTCAACGCAAAAGTGGACAAACTGGAAAAACATACCAATGAGAAGATCGCATATCTGGACAAGAAAATAGATACTGATATCTCTCAAGCCAATGAACACATCGCCACCGCGTACCAGAAGGCCACTCAGGCCATGGAAGCGGCTCAGCAGGCGCAGGGGACAGCCTCACGCGCCATGGAGGAGACGGACGCGAACAGCGCCAAGATCTCCGCGAATGTCGAGGCGACCAACACTCTGGCCTCCGGAGTGTCAAACGCTCTGAACTATCAACTTGTGGACCAGGGTGACGTGACCTTCGCGTTCAACAGGGCCGAACTCACTCCCGCCGCCAAGACCGAGCTCGACGCGATCGTCGCGAAGTATCAGTCTCTCCCGCGCGGTGTGATTGAACTCGCGGGCTTTACAGATCCGGTGGGATCGGCGAATTTCAATCTGGCCCTCAGCCGCAGGCGCGCGCAATCCGTGGAGCGGTACCTGGTGAACCAGAAGGTGCCGTTGCGCGCGATTAACATCGTCGGACTCGGCAAGGAAATGCCTCCGGAGCCGTTTGCACCCGATCAATCCGCGAAGGCTGCCGCTACCACCAAGGCCGAACGCCACCAGTTGGCCCGGCGTGTGCATATTAACGTATACGGGGCCGGCGACATTACCCAGGGTACCGCGTCACGGTCTCAACAGTAGTCACTAACTCTCGAACTAACTCCAACACATGGTTAATCCGGCCGGCGGTCGCAGAACCGCCGGAGACCGGCCGGCCGGAAGCCATGCCTCTCTCGCCCTCCTGATTGCGGAGTATCTGATGCAGTACCGGTTTCCCCTCCTGGCATTTTCCCTCTTAGCCGCCCCCCTGATACATAGTCAGGTCGATTCCCGAGCAAGATATAAGGTCGACGTCAACATGGTGGTGCTGACCTTCAGCGTCACCGACAAGACCGGCAATCACGTCACCGGCTTGAAACCCGCCGACATTCGCATCTTCGAGGACGGCATACCGCAGAAACTCGCGGCATTTGCCGAAGGCTCCACCCTCTTCCGGCTTCTCGACGACGGGCCCGGTTCCCCGGGCACAGGTGTATTCCTCCTCTTCGACACCAGCAACCGCATGTACACCAGTTACCCCTACGTCCGCGATGCCATCGCCGAGTTCATCCGCCGCTTGGCCCCGGTGGACTCAGCCGCAATTTACACCTTCAGCCGCAATCTCTTTCGGGCGGCGCCTCTCACCCGGGATCACGTCCGCGCCGGCGCCGGTTTGGACAACATCTCGGCGGGAGACGATTCGGCCCTCTTCAACGCCCTGCTGCTCACGCTTCGCGATGCCGCGCAGGTGCCCGGCCGCAAAGCCATCGTCGTCTTCTCCAATAGCCCCGATAACGCAAGCATGCTCTCGCCCTATGACGTTGCCCGCGTCGCCGTCAACGAAGGCATTCCCATTTATGTCATCTCCACCCGCGATGCGGTGCAGGATCCCGTAATGTTCGACGCCCTCCAATACCTCACCGTCACCACCGGCGGCAAACTCTATTGCGCCCGGAACTGGCAGAAACAGGCGGGCGCCTTCCAGTCCATTCGCGAAGATATCAGGAATTCGTACACCGCCTACTACTACCCCGCCCCGAATCCCAACCAGGGCTTTCGCAACATCAAAATCGAAGTAGTTACTCCAGGCGGAAGCGCCTGCCATGTTCTCGCGCGTCCCGGCTACGAACCGCGCAAAGAGTTAGCCACCCATACTAACTAATTTGGTGTTTTAGAATCCGTAACCCCAAGAAGTGCAGCCGCCATCCCCGCGATCGATCCTAGGTCCAGTAGGGGTCAAACGTTTAGAGGAGAAACTAGATGAAGAAGAACCTTTTCCTTTTCGCCGGGGTTCTGATATTCGCTATGGTGGCTGTGGCCCAGGATACGCCCAGGATGGAGACCTTCTTGGGCTATACCTACGTTCGAGCGAACTCCGCGACAAATCTGCCGTCCTTCAGCGCCAATGGCGGGGGTGGCCAGTTCGCGTACAACTTCAATGTATATTTAAGCGCCGTGGCGGATCTCGGCGCCGTCCACAACGGCGATATCGGCGGGCAGCCGATCGACACCACGGTGGCCAACTTCTTGTTCGGCCCGCGCCTCTCCATGCGCTTCAAAAACCTCCGGCCGTATTTCCAGGTGCTGTTCGGCGGCGTCTATATGGCGTCCAGCACCCAGATAACCGCCTTCGTCGATCCCTCCCAACCCATCGTCCTTCCCGGCGGTTCGCCGGTCGTGGCCGCCACACCCGTGTCCCAGGCGATCAGTGCCCGCGTCGGCGCCCAGCAGACGGCCTTCGCCATGACCGCCGGCGGCGGCCTGGACCTCAAGATCTCCAAGCACGTCAGTTTTCGGCCCATCGGATTGGATTACTACCTGACCCGGCTGCAGAACCTGCGCACCGCCGGCGATAACAGCCAGAACAACCTCCGCTACACCGCCGGTTTCAACTTCACCTTCGGAGCGCAGTAATAGACTCCACCCTGCTCTGTGCGCCGGCCAAACGCGAGAGGAAGACACTTCCACACCACCCCGGGGAGGTGGCCGCCACTTCCGCCAGCCTCGACCGCCAAAACAACGTGAGCCGTGTCACAGAATATTTTTTCCGTCCGGTGTAGAGGCGTGGCATCTGCTCAAACAGAGATGCACACCATGCCGCAGCGCCTTGCACGGGGAGGGGAAATCCTGGTTACCTATCGCTTTCGTACAGGCCGAATTGGCCTGGCATCCCTGATCGAAATCGCCGATGCCCGGCGGCTTCGGGGCCGGGTTTCGTTATGGTCGGCCTGGTTGCACGCGCTGGAACTCTGTCTCCATCCCCGCCAGCCATCGTCGGTTCGAGTTACCCCCGGCGCTCACCTGCGCATCAACTCCGTTCCCCGCCGGATCGCGCAGGAATTCGGAGTCCGCTCGGTTGCGGACGTCACCTTTGTCCGTTTGAACGGCTCCGGTTGCCTCCATCGCGATGCCATCCGATTCGGCAACGGCCGGCATCTCCTCCTGGAACGGTTCAATGAGGGCGTCGCATTTCAGGTCCTCACCGATGGTTCCGATGACTGGGATTGCGACCCCGAACCGTCGGATCCGCTGGAACTGGTGAGTCCTGAAACGGGTCCCTGTGTCGGAACCTGCGGAAGGGCCGGTTGACAGTAACCTTCAGTCGTCATGCATCGCCTGTTCTTCTTCCTGGGCTCGCACATGCCAAATAACAGTCCGGCCGCAAAGTGTGCTGTGTCGTACTGTTTCCCGGTCTAACTCTCAAGCCCGAAATCCTGCTCGCGCACGCGGAACTGGACTGATAGATCCATCAAGTTGCCTAAGAAACGTGAAGTATAACTTCCAAACAAAAAGAATTCATTCTGTGATTTCTCATGTTACGATGGCGGGGTAGTACCGTACGGGTCTCGCGTAAGGATTTCCAGAAATAAGCATGGAACGCTTTCTCCGAAGCCGTTTGTCACAATCTGCGATGCCTAACTCAGACTGCGGGAATAACGGCGTCTTTGACCCGATCCAGTTGCTCGAAGTTACCGCGCACGATCTCCGCAACCCCATTAGCGGAATCCTTGCGGCCGGCCAATATCTCCTGGAAGATGCCCACTCAGTTTTGGACGAACACCATCTGGCTCTCCTCCAATCCATCGACTCATCCAGCCGCTCCATGCTGCGGTTAATCGAAGACGCGCTCGAGCTCTGTGGCATCGAATCCGGACACTTGCGGCTGCAAATCGAAACCACGGATCTTCAGCCCGTGATGAATCGTGCCTTATTGCTCTGCAACATGGTCGCCGACCTGAAGCAGGTCCGCATGGAAATGGAGCATCGAGGCACCGCGTCTCTCCCCCCGATTTGTGTCGATCCCGTCAGAATTCTTCACGCCCTCGATAGCCTGCTGCTGACCTCCATCAAACTCGCCCGGCCGGGAAGCAAAATCTCTATCGGAGCCGGTTCGCGGGGAGTTCGCCTTACCCTCTGGGTGCGCAGCGAGGGCTTCAGCATCTCCGCCGTCGCTCTGCGCTCCCTCTTCAACCCGTTCCGTAAGGGCCGGAACAACCGCCCTGGCGTCGAAGGCGGCATCGCCCTGTCGCTCGCCAAAGTCGGCCGGATTATCGAGGCCCACGGCGGCGCCGTACGCGTCGAGGGTCGCTCGGGCAGCGAATTGTCGATCAAACTCGCATTACCCCTCGCCACTCGTATCGCCGCCCACAGAGGCGCCGCCGGCGCTCACTAGTCGCCGCCCCAATATTTTCCATCCCGTACGCCCCCCTAAGCATCCTCCCAATTGCACCGTCTCCCGGTGTACCATGCCACACCGCATACAGAGTGAGCGCCGCAGCGGCGCAAAACCCGGCTCCGTCGAGCGCCAGGTTAGCGAAATCGCCAGCCGCGTCTCGGCTGCCATCGGCACCGATTTCTTCCGTTCCATGGCCGAACATCTCGCCAGGGTCCTCGCCGCCGACTGCGTCTACATCGGCGAGTTCGTCGGCGGGCAAAGCGAGCGCGTCAGAACCCTGGCCGCTTGGCAGGATAACCAGCACGAGAGCTTCTCGTACGAACTCGCCGGCAGCGCCGCCATGCCCATCGCTCTCGGTAAGCCGTCTCTTTGTAAATCCCACGCACAAGACCGCTTTCCGTCAGACCCGCTGTTTCCGAAGTTGGACGCACAGGCCTGTGTCGGCATCCCCCTGATGAATTCGCGCGACCTTCCCGTCGGCCTCATCATGACGGTCTATCGCAAACCGCTGCGCGATACCAACGGCCCCCGGGAGATCCTTGAGGTCTTTGCCTCGCGCGCCGCCGCTGAACTGGAACGCAGGCAGCAGGAAGAACTGCTCCGCGGCAGCGAGCAGCGATATCGCGCCTTTATCGCGGATAATGCCGACGGCATGTGGCGAATCGAATTTGAGCCGCCTGTCCCCACCACCCTCCCGGAAGGCGAACAGCTCGAAGCCATCTATCGCAATGGCCATGTCGCCGAATGTAACCTCGCCATGGCCCGGCTGCTTGGCTTGGACGACCCGGAGCAGCTCGTAGGATTGCCGCTCAAGAACATCGGCCCCTTCTCGACTCCCTCCGTCCGCAACGCCACCATCTACGCGATCCGGTCCGGCTATCGCTTCAACACCGTCGAGACATCGCCCGACGGCCCCGATGGCAAGCGCCGCTACATGCTCCGCACTCAGTGGGGCATCGTCGAAAATAACCAACTCCGCCGGCTCTGGGGCAGCACTCGCGATGTAACCGAACTAAAACAATTCGAAAAAGCCCTCGATGAATCCGAACAGCGGTTTTGCGGACTGCTTCAAAATCTCCCGCTCATCGTCATGATCGTCCAGCCAAACGGCGACGTCGAATTCTGGAACGATCGTCTTTCCCACCCCACCGGCTGGAAGCTCCCCGAGGTCGCCGGCAAGAACTGGATCGACCTCATGATCCCCACCTCCGAGCGCGCCAGGGTTCGGGCCAGCATTCTGGCCGCCGTCTCCGATCCTCCCCGACCCGTTCACTTCCAGAGCCCTTTTCTCGGGCCTGACGGCGAGCGTCGCTGGATCGCCTGGGACTGCACCAGCCTGCGCGATGCCGAAGGAGTCACCTTCTCCGTCGTGATCGCGGGCTGCGACATCACCGAATTCAAAGCGCTCGAGGTGCAATTCCGTCAGACCCAGAAACTCGAGCACCTTGGCCGTATGACCGGCGGCATCGCCCACGATTTCAATAACCTGCTCACCGTGGTCATGGGCCACACCGGTGTGCTTCTGGATAAGACGCCGGCCTCCGATCCCGCTCACAGTTTTCTATTGCAGATCATGGGTGCCGCCGAAAAAGGCGCGGGACTTACCGAGCGCCTCTTCACCTTCAGCCGCCACCGCGTCCTGCGCCCCGAGACTCTGAACCCCGCCGCCCTGATCGCCGACGACTTACACATGCTCCGTCATCTCGCCGGCGATCGCATTCAAGTCGTAAGTCATCTCGATGAGACTCCGGCCTTCGTCCATGCCGATGCCGGCCAGATGCATCAGATCCTGCTCAACCTCGTGGTCAACGCCCGCGACGCCATGCAGGGCGGAGGTACTCTGACGATATCTACCTCCAGCGCCGACGCTCGCTACGTTCAGATATCCGTCACTGATACCGGAACCGGAATGACCGAAGAAGTTCGCAGCCACCTCTTTGAACCCTTCTACACCACCAAAGCCGAAGGCAAGGGCACCGGACTCGGTCTCTCCATGGTCTATGGAATCGTTCAGCACAGCGGCGGTCATATTGAAGTTGATACCAGTCCCGGCTCCGGCACATCGATCCGGATTTTCCTGCCGCAGGTTCAACCGCCGGCGCCGGCAGCCCTTGCGCCGGATCCGGGCAACGCGCTCGGGGGGACCGAGACCATCTTGCTCATTGAAGACCAGCCCGATGTGCGGACGCTGGCCGCCGGCATCCTTCGCGATCTTGGCTATCGGGTGCTGGAAGCGCAAAGCCCCGTTCAAGCGCTGCAGTGGGTGCCTGGTCACGGCGGCGATCCCGTCCACCTGTTGCTGGTCGGACTCGCCATGCCCAACCCGTCCGCCGAGCAACTGGCCCGCACATTTGCGGCGTCCCGTCCCGCAACCAGAGTCCTCTGGCTTCAAAAGCCGTTCACCCGCGAAACCCTGGCCATGGCCGCGCGGGGCCTTCTGGATCGGAAACAATAATGATCGGCCGTAGCCAAGGCCGGCGCCGCGCTCCCGCGGTCGCCGGCCGAATGTCAGGAAAAGAATGGCTCACTTCCCGGCTGAGCCATACACCACTAGTTAAACCTGAAACCAAACGTCACTGGAACAAATGTCGTCGCGACCCGGTCGCTGAATGCGTAGTTATACCGCGATTCCACATAGAACTTCCATCCCGTATCGCTAAGTCTGATGGTAAATCCTGTTCCCGCATTCACGCCGCCCGCGCTGCTACCCTTTGAGGCGATGGTTTGGGTTACCGTGAATGCTGAGGTATCGCAGCCATATCCCCACCAGAAGTAAATCGGCGTGCAGACTGTGCCGGGCGGCACAACGTAATTCTTATCGATCGATATGTGCCGGTAATACCAGCCGCCACCTGCAATGACATACACCCCGAATGGCGAATGGCCGATTCTGTCGACCTGGTGGCGATAATTTGTCGTGATGCTGTATAAGTTGATGGTGCCGAACGGAAGACCAGGAAGTTGAAGCGTTTGGTTGGGGGGAAGTCCGTTCCACTGGAATTCACCGATGATCGAATTGCTCTTGTTTATGTTGTAGCCTGCTCCCACCGCAAAGTTCCCGCTCAATCCGACGTAGTTGGCTGTCGGATTCAGAGGCGTCATGATACCGCCTCCAATATTGAAGTTAAACTTGCTGAAATCCCCGGCATACATCGGCATGAGCCCGGCGGCACTCAACAAAATACTTGAAAGAAAAACATTTTTGAACACGGTCCTCTCCTTTACTTTTAGTAGTCAAGGCCTGTCGGGCAGGGCACGCCGCCGGAAGCCGGGATTCGGCGCGGGACGCTGCCAGGTGTTCTTATGACTCGTAGCAGACCGAAAGTTCTTGACCCCTGTGACCACTGATCGCTTCTTAACCCCACTGCGCCAATTCTTGGGGTTACCCTTCGAACGCTTCACGAAGACCAAATTTTGAGCCACACGCCCGCACCCCAGCATCCGAAAGTGCAGAGTGGGAGCGGGAACATGGTACGCACAAAACAACTGTTGAATCCAAGTCAGACCGGACGCGAATCGGAGCGTCTGGAGAGCGATCTGCGGAAGCGTGTCATCGGTCAGGACGAGGCTATCCAACAGGTCCTGCGCATCTATCAGACTCACCTCGCTGGCCTCTCCAGCGCCGGCCGGCCTGTGGGAACCCTGCTCTTCCTTGGGCCTACCGGTTCCGGCAAGACACGCCTAGTGGAGGCGGTGGCTGAGAGCCTCGTCGGCGACGCACGCGCGGTGATCAAGATCAATTGCGCCGAGTTCCAGCATAGCCACGAAATCGCCAAGCTGATCGGCTCGCCTCCCGGCTACCTGGGACATCGTGAGACCCACGCCGTCCTCCGCCAGGAGACGCTGAACCAATATCACACCGACAAGATCAAACTCAGCTTCGTGCTCTTCGACGAAATTGAGAAAGCCAGCGATACTCTCTGGAACCTGCTCCTTGGAATTCTGGACAAGGCCACACTAACCACCGGCGACAACAACAAAGTCGATTTCTCGCAAGCGTTGATCTTCATGACCGGTAATCTGGGCGCCGCCGAGATGAACTCCATCCTCAGCCCCAGTCTCGGTTTCGCCGTGCTCCCCTCCCAGGAGCATCAGGTCCAGGGTGTGGTGGATGGCGACCTTGCGCAGAAACTCTCGCGCGCCGCCGTCGAAGCCGCCCGCCGCAAGTTCACGCCCGAATTCATGAACCGTATCGATCGCACCGTCGTCTTCCGTCCGCTGGGTGTCGTTCAACTTCGTAAGATCCTCGCGCTCGAGCTCAACGACGTGCAGCGCCGCATTTTCAACGCGCCCAATTCCATTCCCTTCGTGGTCACCGTCACCGAACCGGCCCGCGATTACCTTCTCGAGCAGGGTACCGACATGAAGTACGGCGCCCGCCACCTGAAGCGCGCCGTGGACCGCAACATCGTCCAACCCATCTCCAACTTGATCGCCACCGGACAGATCCGCTGCGGCGACCTGATCCGCGTCGATTACGACAGCGCGCAGTCATGCCTCACCTTCCTTAAGGAGTGGGAGGACATGCCCGCCGTAGTCATGGCCGACCTGGTCGATACCTCGACCTTGCCCCTCCCCGCCACCCGGCGCGCCGGCACCGCCGCCGATTTCAATAGCATCGCCAACGTCCGCATCATGAAGCGCTAATCGCCAGTGGGACAGGCCTCCCGGCCTGTCCACTAGCTGAGACTTTCCGAACCCGTCGGGAGCGATCGCCCTCGTCCTGACGGATCTCTCTCTCACGGTCGCCGCTTTGACCGCGTCCAGCATGTCGCGGCTCTGACCGCGTCCAGCATGTCGCGGAGCACGCCTCATGCGAACCGCGACCGTCAGGGAGCGATCTATTATCTGATCCACACGCCCTACCGCAGATTCAATACTTTACCCCCGTTTAACCCCTTCCTTCTGGTGTGACTCCAGGGTCTGCCCTATACTTGGATTCAAACGCCCACACTCAGTACCGGTGTTTCAATGGGGTGTCCTATTGTGATTAAGGTCGCCGGAAGAGCAGTTATGCCCGGAAGCAGACTGGTCCGGAAAGTTCTTCGAGTTTCTTCGACTGTGGCTGTTCTCGCGCTGAGCATACGCGCCGGAATGCCGGCTGCGATCCTCCTCCAGGATCAGCCGAAAGTCGCCATCACGCCGCGCGAAAAACCCGCCTCGGCAAACCCCAACATGCGCATTGACGTGAAGATGATCCTCGTCCCGATCACCGTCATGGATCCCGCGGACAAGCCCGTCGAAAACCTGAAACCCGACGTTTTCCGCGTCTTCGAAGACGATGTCGAACAGCATGTCGTCAGCCTCTCGAAAGAGGAGGGCCCCGTCTCCGTCGGCTTCATCATCGACGCCAGCAGCAGCATGAAGAACCGCATGGAACGGTCCGTCAATGCCATCCAGCAGTTCCTCCGCACGAACATGCCGGGCGACGAGTACTTCCTGGTGCGCTTCAGCGATAAGCCCACCATGGTCACCACGTTCACTCACAATCCTGCCGATATCGCCAGCGAACTTACCCTGATCAAGCCGCTCGGCTGGACGGCCCTTCACGACGCCATCTATCTCGGCACGCAACAGATGAGAAAGGCCAAGAACTCCCGCCGAGCCTTGTTTGTCCTCACCGATGGCGGGGATAACAACAGCCGCTACACCGAATCCGAAGTCAAGAACTTCGTGATCGAATCCGATGTCCGCGTCTATGCCATCGGCCTCTTTGAGCGCCCCAAATTTCTGGAGCGGCTCGCCGCCCTCACCGGTGGAGAAGCTCTATGGGCCAAGAGCCTGAAAGATCTTCCCGACGCCATCGAACGCATCAGCCGCGAGTTCCGCAACCAATACATGATCGGCTACTCTTCCAACAACCCGCAGAACGATGGCAAGTTCCGGAAGGTGCGCGTCGAACTTACCGAATCGCCCCTGCTCAAAGCGCTCCACCTCTTCTGGCGCCGCGGCTACTTCGCGCCGCCGGAATGATCACCGGCGTCACACGTTGCCCATTCCGCCGTCGATCATCATCTCGCCGCCAACCATGAATGCAGATTCGTCCGACGCCAGGTAAAGCACCGCCTGCGCAATCTCCCTCGGGTTCGCAAACCGCCCCGCCGGAACCTGGCTCCGAATCGATGCCGCCACTGTTTTGAGATCCGCCTCCGATAACCCCAGCTTGCCGTAAAGCGGCGTCGTCACTGGCCCGGGACTGACCGCGTTCACCCGGATCCCGCGCGCGATCAACTCTCCGGAGAGCGTCCGCACCAGCGAAATCAGCGCCGCCTTGGTCGCCGCGTAGACGCTCGTGTTCGCCATCCCGATGTGCGCATTCACCGAGCCATTCAACACGATCGACGCGGGATTCGCCAACACCGGCAACAGCGCCTGAATCAGGAAATAGGGCCCCTTGAGATTGAGTGCGATCGATCGGTCGAAACCTGCCTCGTCCCACTGCTCCACCGGCCGCAAATCGGCACTACCGGCATTCGCGAACAAGACGTCGAGTCCTCCAAACGCCCTGCGAATCTCCTCCGCAACCGCCTTCTGCGCGGCGAAATCGCTCGCGTCCGACGCGATCACCAGCACGTCGCCGCCAAGCTCCTTCCGCGCCGCATCCAAGGTCGCGGGGTTCTTTCCCGTGATCGCGACCCGCGCCCCTTCCTCCACAAACAGGCGCGCCGTTTCCAGCCCGATCCCCGTCGTACCCCCCGTGATCAGCGCGCGCTTGCCATCCAACCTCTTCATCGATCACTCCCGTCTATATCTACCACTACTTTCCCGCGCCCGCTCCGCATCAACTGCCCCGAATAAGCCTCCACCGCCCGGCTTAGTGGGATTACCGTATCTACCACCGGAGTAAGTCGCCCGTTCTCCAGTAACTCGGCGATCTCCGTAAGTTGGTTCCGGTTCGGCTCAACAATGAAGAACGCGTCTCTTACCCGCGCCTCCGCCGAGTCCCCTGCCCCCGACACAATCGTCACCATTCGTCCCCCCTCACGCAGCAGGCTCCAGGATCGCGCCAGCGTCTCGCCGCCCACCGTATCGAAAATCACATCCACCTTGTCGCCAAACGGAGCTCCCCGGTAATCTACCGCCTCCTCCGCACCCAGTGCCCGCACGAAATCCAGATGGTGCGCCGATGCCGTCGCGATCACGTGCGCGCCCCGCAACCTCGCCAATTGAATCGCGAACACTCCCACCGCACCCGACCCGCCGTGCACCAGCACCCGCTCCCCCGCCTTCAGCTTCGCGCGCTCGTACAATCCCTGCCACGCCGTCAACGCCCCGATCGGCACCGACGCCGCCTCCTCGTGCGTCAACCTGCGCGGTTTGGCCGCCACCGCCCCGGCCGGCGCGGTGCAATACTCGGCCAGCGCGCCATCCGCATACCAGTCATTCATCCCGAAGACTTCCTGCCCCGCCTCCGGACCGTCCGCGATCACGCCCGAGAACTCGTGCCCCGGCACCGCCCCCCTTCGCGGTTCCCCACTCTTCGTATGCGTCGTCGGATACCAGCCCAACTCCGTCGTCGTAATCCCCGCCGCCTGCACGCGAATCAACAGTTCGCCCTCTCCGGGCACCGGCATCGGCGCCCGCCCTTCCACCAGCACCGGACCCCCGGGATCATCGCTAAAACGCATGGTCTTCATTTTTCCCATCCTACTCCAACTAATTCCCTGCACCCAGCCGCGTCATCCATTTATGCGCTCAAGTTCTGCCGCCTCCCTGCTCGTTCTCGCGTCCGCCGCCTTCGGGCAGCCGCCGACGCACCTCAGGCCTTTGATGTCGCCTCCATCAAGGTCAGCCAGATCGGAAAAGCCGGAGGCGAGGGGAGCCGCCGCGAGAATGTCCAGATCTCGCCCGGCACCGTGAACATGCGTAATGTCAGCCTCAAGACCGCAATTCGCTGGGCCTACCACGTCATGGATTTCCAGGTCTCCGGCCCCGAGTGGCTGGCCAACGAACGCTACGACATCATGGCCAAGGCCGCCGGCCCCGCACCCGACGCCGAGCTCCGCCTCATGCTGCAAACCCTGCTCGCGGAGCGCTTCAAACTAGCCGTTCACCGCCAGACCAAGGAAATGTCCGCCTTCGTACTGATCGTCGGCAAGAACGGCCCCAAATTCAAGGAGTCGCAGGCCGACGGCGAAAGCAGCGTGGTGCCCGATCCCAAGAAAATGACCGTGGTCGTGCAGCGGACCCCGGTCTCGCAACTGGTCGAGGTGCTCGGGAACGTCCTTCGCGCCCCCGTGGTCGACCTCACCGAGCTCAAGGGCCGCTACGATATCACGCTGGAACTCGCCAAGTACATTCCCGACCGTTCCTCCACCGAACCCATGGATCCCGTAACCATCCTCACGCGCGGCCTGCAGGATGAACTCGGCCTCAAGATCGAACCGCGAAAAATGCCGATCGATCTCGTCGTCGTCGATCACGCCGAAAAGCTGCCCGTCGAAAACTGAGTGCGAACTATTCCCGCGCTGCATCGTATTACTCTTTCGGGAGAGTAGCGCGCATGTTCCAGGACCTTCGCTTCGGCTTCAAACTTCTCTGGAAAGAGAAGGCCTTTACCGTCACCGCCCTGCTGACGTTGGCACTCTGCATCGGCGCCAACACGGCGATCTTTTCGGTGCTGCATGCCGTGATCCTCGCTCCCCTGCCCTTCCCCGAATCGGACCGCCTGGTCGCCATGGGGAACATCTACCCCGGCGCCGGCCTCGACAAGAGCGTACAGAACGCCATCCCCGATTACTTCGACCGCCGCAAACTGACCGACGTCTTCGAATCCGTCGCGCTCTACATTGACGCCGGCTTCGATGCCGGGGCCGAAGGCTCGCCCGTGCGCCTCAAGGCCGACCTCGTCACCCCGTCCTTCTTCCACGTTCTCCGCGCCGCCCCCATGATGGGCCGCCTCTTCACCGAAGACGATGCCGTTCTCGACAAGAACCAGTTCGTCATCCTCAGTTACGGATTGTGGAAAGAGATGTTCGCTCGGGACCCCGCCATCCTCGGCCGCGACGTGCGCCTCAGCGGCGTCAACTACCGCGTGGTCGGCGTGATGCCCGGAAGTTTCTCCTTCCCCGGCCGCGAAGCCCGCCTGTGGGTTCCCCTCACCTGGGCCCAGCGCCAGACCACCGACGATGCCCGCCACAGCAACAACTGGGACATGATCGCGCGCCTGCAGCCCGGCGCCACCGTGATCGCCGCCCGCCGCCGCATCGACGCGCTCAATCGCCACAACATCGAGAACTCCGGCAAACTGCGCAAGATCCTCGAAGCCGCGCGCTTCGCCACCACCGTCACCAGTCTCAAGGACGAACTCGTCGGCGACGTTCGCCCCACGCTCATCCTCCTGCAGTGCGCCGTCGCCTTTGTGCTGCTCATCGGCTGCGTCAACGTTGCCAACTTAATGCTCGTCCGCTCCAGCATTCGCATGAAGGAACTGGCGATTCGCTATAGCCTCGGCGCCGGCCGCGCGCGCCTCGCCCTGCAACTGCTCATCGAAGCCATGGCGCTCGCTGCCATCGGCGGCGTCTGCGGCCTGCTCACCGGTGCCGCCGGCATCCGCCTCCTCGAACTGGTCGGCACCGCCGATCTCCCGCGCGGCGCGTCCATCGCCATGGATGGCTCCGTGCTCGCCTTCAGCGCCGCCATCGCCGTGCTCACCGGGCTCGTCTTTGGCAGCATCCCCGTCTACCACCTCGTGCGCCGCGATCTCAACGCCGTCTTCCGCTCCACCGAGCGCACCGGCACCACGGAAAAACGCGCCCTCTGGACCCGTTCCGCCCTCGTCGTCTGCCAGGTCTCGCTCGCCTTCGTCCTCCTGATCGGCAGCGGACTCCTCACCCTCAGCTTCGCCCGCCTGCTCGCCGTTGACCCCGGCTTCCACGCGCAGAACGTCCAGACCGCGCAGTTCTCCCTGCCTCGCTCGCGCTACAAGGAAGACGCTCAGTTGCGCAATTTCCTCGGACCGTTACTCGACAACATCCGCGCCATCCCCGGCGTCGCCGCCGCCGGCGCCACCGACGGGCTCCCCTTCGGCGGCAACGTCAACGCCAGTGCCCTGGCCGTCGAAGGCTACAACCCCGCCAGCGGAGAGTTGCCCCCCGTTCCCAATTGGAATCGCATCGATGCCGGTTACCTGCCCGCCATGCTAATTCCTCTGCGTGCCGGCCGCTATTTCCAGGAAAGCGATACCGCCGACTCTCCCAAGGTCGCGATCGTCGATGAATTCCTCGCGCGTAAATACTGGCCCGCCGGCAATGCCGTTGGCGGCCACATCCGCGGCGGCATGGACCTCACCGCCGCCATCTACACCGTGGTCGGCGTCGTAGGCAGCATCAAGGCCGGCGACCTCGCCGACCAGAGTCCGCGCGGCTCCGTCTATTTCGATTACAAACAGAGCCCCGCGCGCACCGTTCATGTGGTCGTGAAAACCGCCGCTGCCAATCAGCAGGCCGTCTCCGCCGTGCGCGCCGCGCTCCTCAAGGCAGACCCCGAGGTCCCGCTCTTCGACGTCAAGACCATGCCCGAGCGCGTCTCCGGTTCCGTGCGCGATCGCAAAGCCGCCATGGTCATCTGCCTGGTCTTCGCGCTCCTCGCGCTCGCCCTCTCCGCTATCGGAATCTATGGCGTCCTCGCCTACACGGTCGCCCAGCGCACCCGCGAATTCGGCATCCGTATGGCCCTCGGCGCCACCGCCGGCGACGTGGTCGGCATGGTCGTCAAACACGGTGTCCGCCTCGCCGCCCTCGGCCTCGCCTTCGGCATCGCCACCGCCTTCGCCGCCACCCGCTTGATGACCACTCTCCTCTACGGCGTCCGCCCCACCGACCCGGCCATTTTCGCCGCCGTCGCCGCCGCCCTGATGACCGTCGCCATCATCGCCTCCCTCATCCCGTCGTTCCGCGTCACCCGCATCCGCCCCGCCACCGCCCTGCGGAGCGAGTGACAACTCGCCACACCAACGAGCCGCGACCGTCAGGGAGCGCTACCCGCACACGGCCCGCCGCAACGCTCCCTCACGGTCGCGGCTTGTTGGTGTTCTTCCGGTGTAGGACAGGCCTCCCGGCCTGTCCACTAATCAATTCTTCCTACTCGTACCTCAGCGCGATCATCGGATCCACCCGCGTCGCCCGTCGCGCCGGAATATATCCCGCGATCGCCGTGACCGCCAGCAGCGCCACCGTCGATAACGCCAGCGTCAACGGATCCTGCGGCGTGAGCCCGAATAGAAAGCTCTCCACCAGCCGCGTCGTGAAGTACGCCGCCGGCAGCCCGATCGCCGCCCCGCAGCCCACCATCCACGCCGTCTCCCGTAGAATCAGCCACCGCACCTCGGGAGCCTGCGCCCCCAGCGCCATCCGGATCCCGATCTCCCGCACCCGCCGTGCCACCGCGTGCGCCATCACGCCGTACAATCCGATCGCCGCCAGCAGCACCGCCAGTATGCCGAAAAATCCGCACAGCATCGTCAGGATCCGCTCCTGCGCGATGTTATTGTCGAACTGATCGGCCAGCGTCAGCGTCTGCGTCACCGGAATCGTCGGATCCATCGCCGCCGCCTCCCGCCGGATCGCCGCCACCACATGCGACGGATCGCCACTCGTGCGCACGCAAAGCGTTTTCCCTCCCGCACCGTCGCGCCAACTCGGAATGTAGATCATCGGCTCCGTCGCCTTGCGCAGTCCGAAATACCGCGCATCCTTCACCACCCCGATGATCTCCAGCGATTCCTCCATCTTGAATTCCTTATCGCGGCACACACGCTCGCCGATCGCCGACCGTTTGGCGAAAAACTTCTTCGCGAAACTTTCATTCACAATCGCCACCCGCGGACCCTGTGACTTCAATTTAGGATCCGGCGCCGCGCGTCCGTCCGGCGTGAACGTGGGGTTGTCCTGATCCGTGAAATCGCGCCCCGCCACCAGCGGGATCCCCAGCGTCTCGAAGAAATGCGGCGTGACCGCATTCATATCGACGGAGTTCCGCTCCTGCGCACCCCATTTGTAATCGATAAACGAAGCCGTATTGTTCCACCGCGAATTCGAAAGCGGCGTGATGTTGGCCAGGCTCGCCGTGCGCACCTCCGCATTGTCCATCGTCTTCGCCAGCAGCCGCTCGTAATAATCGCGCAGGCGCTTGCCCAGATATCCGCTGTTCTGCGGATTCACGCTCACCAGCAGCACGCGCTCCCGCACGAAGCCCGGATCCAGCTTTTCCAGGTTGTTCAAGCTGCGCACAAAGAGTCCCGCGCCCGCCAGCAGCAGCAGCGAAAGCGCCACCTGCGCCACCACCAGCAGCCGCCGCAAATCGAAGCGGCTGCGACGCGCTGCCGCAGTCTCGTTCTTCAACGCCGTCACCAGGTTCGGCCGCGTCGATTGCAGCGCCGGCACCAGCCCGCACAACAGCCCCGTCACCAGGCTCGCCAGAAACGCGAACCCCAGCACGCGCCAGTCGGGACTCAAATTGAGATCGATCGCAATCGCCCGCTTCGGCAGCAGCCCCATCAGCACCCGGATCCCCCACCACGCGAACACCAATCCGCTGATGCCGCCCAACAGCGATACCACCACCGTCTCCACCACCAGTTGCGACACCAGCCGTCCGCGCCCCGCGCCGATCGCCAGCCGCACCGCAATCTCCTTCTGCCGCCCCGCCGCGCGCGCCAACAGCAGATTCGCCACGTTCGCGCACGCGATCAGGAGCACCAGCCCCACCACGATCATCAGCACCGTGAGCGGCTTGGAAAATTGCACGCGGAAGTAGGACCACCCCGCGCTACCCGGCACCACGACCATCCGGTCGCGCATCGGCGCCTCCTTGTCCCACGCGGGCGGCGGCTTGTACTCCGAATCGGCCTTCAGAATCTGCTGCCACAGCACGTTCAACTCGGAACTCGCGGAATTCAGCGTCGTCCCCGGCTTCATTCGCCCCATCACCGTGAGCCACCACCAGTGCCGCGAGTTCCACCCGCGAGCCGGCGGATTCAGCGTCGGCATCATCATGATCGGCACGTACAGGTCGTTGACCGTCCCCACCTGCGTACCGTGAAACCCGCGAGCCGCCACGCCGATCACCTGGAACGGCACTCCGTTGAGCGTGATCGAGCGCCCCAGCACACCGTTCTCGCCCCCGAATCGCCGCTGCCACATCTCCCACGAGATCACCGTCACCGGATGCGCGCCCTCGGTCACGTTGTCCGCCGGCGTCAGCAGCCGCCCGATCGCCGCCCCCACACCGAGCACATCGAAGTAGTTCCCCGACACCCGCGCCGTCGCCACCACCTCCGCCGACGTGCCCTTCTCGCCCGGAACCGAAAACGCCGCCGTCGACCCTTCGCTCGAAGCCAGTACGCCGGAGTACGACTGGTTGTGGTCCCGCACGTAAACGTAATCGGGATAGTTGAACGATACGCTCGGTTTCGCGGGATTCGAGGCCAGCACCGCCAGCCGATCGGGAGCCCGCACCGGCAGTGCGCGCAACATCACATTGTCGATCAGCGTGAAAATCGCGGTATTCGCCCCAATCCCCAGCGCCAGCGACAACACCGCCACCACGGCGAATCCCCGGTTTTTCCGCAAAATCCGCAGCGCATACCGAATGTCTGAAAACATGCCACCTCCCGATCAGACATTAGACGCCGCCCCCCCTCATTTCGTTGGCAACACCTCAACGAGCCGCGACCGTCAGGGAGCGCAACGAACTCCCCCGACTCCGCGTCATCCCCGCCGCGAACCGCGACCGTAAAGTAAGGGAGCGATCTCAATTCTTGTACTTCTTACCCCTCCCAAAACCCCACGCCGTTCGCCCTCATGAATTCCTTCATCGCATCCACGTGAATGCAGTGCCCCACATGCAAAAACGCGCTGTCGTTCACCCGCTTCGTCTGCCCGCCCCGCAATACTTCCTGATCCACATCAAAATCCAGATCCAGGTGATTGGTCGCCGCCTGCATCCCCCAGACCCTTCCCTGGCTGTCGAAGACCGGCCCGCCGCTCTGCCCCCGCAGCCCCGGCGTGCTCATTTCGAATCCGATCACCTTCCCGCTTTCGTCCCCCAGATATCGCGTCAACATGCCTTCCAACGGGAATTGCGGCGTGTCCTGCCTGCCGCTGGCCGTCCACTCGATCGCGTCCTTGCCTTTGTCGTACGCATAGTTGGTGAACGCCGGAAAAGGATATCCCAGGCGGCAAAGAAACTTGCCCTGTTTGAGCCCCGCGGTGACCACCGGAAACGTAGGGAACCAATCGCATGCCAGCGCATCGAAATCGCGAAAGTGAAGCAGCGCCAAATCGATCGAAGGATGCGAGATCACATCCACGTTCAACCGCCCGATCACGCAATTCACGAACGCCTGCCGGATCTCGACCGTAGTCTGCCGTGAGTACCCGTACTTCCGCTCGAGTTCCCGCCGGTGCAGTGCCGCCGAACCCCCGCGCGGAACCATCGCGACTTCCGTGCGGAAATTCGTGTACTGCGCCATTACCTGCTCGGCGCTCACCAGTTGCTGCGCCACGTGCCTGCACGTAAACGCCCAGCCTTGCGCGTTGATGAAGAACAGTGTCGCCGTCCCCGGAATTACCGCGTCCGACCCGTAATTGCGCGCGATGAAGTGAATCGGCCGCGTGAAGCGGACCGCGGTCTCAATCGCATCAACGAACATTACCCGCCGAACCGTCCGCGCTGCGGCGGAGGAGGCGGCGGCGCGCCCGTGGTCTTCAACGGTGCCAGCCCGTTGCTCTCGATCTGTTTGTTGTATGCCGGAACGTCCTTCTCCATCACGGTCTTGTATTCGCCTTTGACCTTCTCCAGCGTCTTCTCCAGATCCAGCACCAACCCGATCCCCGTCTCCGTCGCACCCCAATCGCCCGATCCGTGGACGTCGCCCGCGCCAGTCCCGATCTCCCCGTTCAACCACAGGAAGTTCTGGTACAGGTTGTACGCCGTCTGGAAATATTTATCGTCGCTCAGCGCATCCGCGCGCGTGATCAACTGATACTCCACGTCCTCCAGCCTCTTGTTGATGCCGGCGATCATCCGGATCAGGTTCTCTTTCCCCGCCACAGTCTTCGTCTGGTCTTCCAGCTGCCGCCGCATCCATTCCAGCTGATTGGTCATGTTGCTGACCGCGGTGATATCGTCGCGCACCTTCAATTGCAGGCGAACACTGCTCTGTAGCGCCGCATCGTCGGCGTGGCTGTCGGGCGTGCGCAGAATCGTCAGCGGCTGCGTGTAGCTCTGGCCGTCCACCGTCATCTTCACCGTGTACTGCCCCGGAGCCGCGATCGGTCCGACCTCGGCCTGCGCCAGTCCCCAATGCGTGATCGCGCGCGTCTCCTGTCCCTGGAACCGCGGCTCTTCCCAGATATGCGGATTCTCCGGCGGCGTGGTGCGCAGCGCCACCAGCGGCGGAGCTTCGTAGTGCAAATCCCACGTCGTGCGATTCAACCCGACCTTGCCCGTGACGTTCGCCAGCTTGCGCACCAGCACGCCCTTCGAATCCAGGACTTCGAATTCGATCGGCTTCTGCGGCGCCGCCTTCAGCGTGAAGCTCAGGATCGCCCGCGCCTGCCCGCGCACAATGCGATACACCGGTCGCGGCGCCACCAGCGTCACCGCACCCGCAGCCGCCGTCTCCATCACGCCCTGCTCCAGCGGCGTAATGTCCTCCATGATGTACATCCCGCGCCCGTAGGTCGAAACCACCACATCATGCGCCTGCTTCTGCACCACCACCCACGATACCGGCGCCGCCGGAAGCCCTGTCTGCAGCTGTTTCCAGTGACCGCCATCGTCCAGCGTGTAGTACAACGCGTTGCCCGTGCCCACGAACAGGTTGCCTTTCTTGTTCGGGTTCTCCGCGATCACGCGCGCGTAAGCCAGCGGCCCCTTCGGCAGTCCGTCGCTGATCTTGGTCCACGTCTTGCCGAAATCGGTGGTCTTGTAAACCCACGGATCGCGGTTGTCCATCATGTGGAAGTCGACGCAGATATATGCCGACCCGGCGTCGAAATGCGAGGGCTCGATCTTGGACACGACACCCCAGGCCGGCAATCCGGTGATGTTCTTGGTGACATCATTCCAGGTCTTGCCTGCGTCCTTCGTGTACCAGACTTTCCCATCGTTGGTTCCCGTCCAGATGAGGCCTTTCTGAACGTCTGAGGGCGCGATGGAAAAGACGACCTCGCCGTAAAATTGGCCGAGGTTGTCGCCAACGATGCCGCCCGACGGAATGATTCGCGACGGATCCTTGGTCGAAAGATCGGGACTTAATTCGGTCCAGCTCACACCGCCATTCGTGGTGCGCAGAACCATCTGACAGCCATAATAAACCGTATTGTGATCGAACGGGTCGAGCGCCAGCGGAGCCGTCCAATGGCAGCGATACTTCACCTGATTGGGCTGCGCGTCCAGTGTGTGCAGCCACGGGCTCACTGACCGCGCCATCTTCGTCTTCGCGTCGTAGCGCGTTACTTCGTTGCCATAGCAGCTCGCCCACACCGTGTTCGTATCCGTAACGTCGGGCAGCGTGAAGCCGCTCTCGCAGCCGCCCAGGTTGTGCTCCCACTCGCCCCCGCCGCCGCGTCCGCCAAATCCGCCGCGTCCGCCGAAGCCCTGCCCCGGAACGTTCGGCCCCGCCTCGGTCACATTATTCGGACCACGCATCGTCCCGTCGTCCTGCATGTTGCCGTAAATCTTGTACGGCACGTCGTTGTCCACCGCGACGTGATAAATCTGTCCGATCGGCAGCGTCACGCGGCCCGAGGTCTGCCCGTGATCGGTCGTCATGTACATGCCGCCATCGTGCGTCACCAGGATGCGATTCGGATTCGTCGGGTCGATCCAGATGTCGTGCGTGTCGCCGCCCCAGTTCAGCGTCCGGAAACTCTTGCCGGCGTCTGTCGATCCCCAGAAGCTGCTGTCCGCCACGAAGACTTCATCGGGGTTCGATGGATTCACACCCAACCGTATGTAATACCCCGCGCGCCCGATCAGCGCACGCTGCCAGTTCACCACCGCCCAGTTCTCGCCGCCGTCATCGCTGCGCCACACCGACCCCTGGTCCGCCGTCTGAATCAACGCATACACGCGCTTCGCATTGCTCGGCGCAATCGCCACATCGATCTTGCCCACCGGCGATTTCGGCATCCCGTGGCCTTCCACCTTGGCCCACGTCGTGCCGCCGTCGTGCGAGGTGTACACTCCGCTGCCCGCTCCGCCGCTCAGCATCGCGTAGGTGTGCATCACCACCTCCCACGTCCCCGCCACCATGAAGTCCGGATTCTTCGGATCCAGCGAGAGCCCCGAGCACCCAGTGTTCGGGTTGACGAACAGCACCCGCTGCCAGGTCGCTCCGCCGTCCTTCGACCGGAATACGCCGCGCTCTTCCTGCGGCCCCGTCAGCCGTCCCGCCACACATGCGAACACCGTGTTCGCATCCTTGGGATGAACGATGATGCGCCCGATGCGTCCCCCCTCCACCAGCCCCATGTTCTTCCATGTCGCGCCGGCGTCGGTCGATTTATAGATCCCGTCGCCCTGCATGTCGCTGTCGCGGATCGCCCACGCTTCGCCCGTCCCCGCCCACACCGTCTTCGGATCGGTCGGCGCCACCGCCAGCGCCCCAATCGCCTGCGATGTCTGGTGATCGAAAATCGGAACCCAGCTCTGCCCGCTGTTCGTGGATTTCCAGACGCCGCCCGAGGCCGCGCCCACATAATAAGTCGTCGGGTCGCCCGCAATTCCCGCCGCCGCCGAAATCCGGTTTCCCACCGCCGGCCCCATGAAGCGGAAGGTCAGTCCTTCCGGCGCCGCAGCCCCGCCGCCGCCGCGTCTCTGTGCGCCGGCAGGCGCTGAAATCATCGCGATCGCGAGCAGAAAATACAGCTTTCCCATGATGCGTTTCCTCGTCCCTGAAAAGAATCTTGCAACCGATTGCATTGCAGTTTACAGGAGGAAACGCCTTGGGGTCAACTTCCCCTTGTGGGTCAACTACACCCTCGAACGCCTCCGAACTCACCTCGGCAATACGACACGTAAACACCCATCCGAGCCACGACCGTCAGGGAGTGTCCTCAACCAGGCGCGAGATTCGAAGGACGCTCCCTTACGTTCGCGGCTCCGTTTATCCCAATACTTCGGAATTTCCGCGTTCTTGGCATCCGCCTTGCCTCTGTCATCCGCATGAAACGCCGTAGTGCTTCCCGTTCTCACAGCTCGTAGTCGCTCGGAGTGTCAATTGTGGACACCGCTGTGACACGGGTAATCACCGGGCGCAGGCAGAAAGCCTTTTTATAAATTCAAATGAAGTACATCTCGATCTTCATCCTTTGCGCGGCCGTAGTGTGCGCCGCCGACTTTACTACGGGACAGGCCGCGCGCCTCGTGATCGGCCAACCCACATTCACTTCCCAGGACCCCAACTCGAGCGACACCATTCTAGGCGGCGCCAGCGGCCTTGCCTTCGCCGCCGACACTCTCTTCGTGGCCGATTCGAATCGCGTCGGAGCCTCACCCAGCAACCATCGCGTGCTCCTCTTCCAGAACCTTTCCAGCATGCTGCCGCGGCCCACCGATTCCCTGATCTATGACAGCAAGTGCCCCGTCTGTATCGGCCGCGCCACGCTCGTCCTGGGACAACCGGATTTCACCACCACCACCGAAAATCTGGCGGCCACGCCCACCACCCTCCGCCTGCCCACTGCCGTGGCCTCCGATGGCATTCACGTCGTAGTGGCCGACACCAATCACAACCGCGTGCTCATCTGGAATCGCATTCCCTCCACCAACGACGCGCCCGCCGACGTGGTGATCGGTCAACCGAATTTCACCTCCACCGCGCTGCCGGGCAACACTCCGAACGCCAACTCCATGCGCGGCCCGCAGGGCGTCTGGATCCAGAACGGCCGCCTCTATGTCGCCGACACCCAGAACAACCGCGTGCTGATCTACAACCGCATCCCCACTGCCAACGGCGCGGCCGCCGATATCGTCCTCGGGCAGCCCAACATGACAACCTTCGTCGAGCCCGACCTGACGCAACAGACGAACAACGCGACTGCCAGCCAGTTGCTCAACCCCGTCTCCGTAACCTCGGACGGGGTGCACGTCTTCATCACCGACCTGGGCTACAACCGCATCCTGATCTGGAACTCTATTCCCAGTACCAACGGTGCAACCGCCGACGTGGTCATCGGCCAGCCCAATATGACCAGCGCCATCGCCAACAACGCCTTCTCCACCGATCCCAACGACACCACCAACAAGGAAACTCCCGTTCTCTGCGGCGTGTCCAACGGAACCGACACCAACGGCAACCCCACCTACCCGGCTTCCTGCAATGCCACCCTCAATTTTCCGCGCTTCGCGCTGGCCGCCGGCAACCGCCTGTTCATCGCCGATGGCGGCAATGACCGCGTGCTCGAATTCAACACCATTCCCACGCAGAACGGGGCGTCGGCCGATATTGTGATCGGTCAGGTCGGCGGCTCCGTCAACCAGGCTTCCGACGCCGCGGATTCCCTCCGCACTCCCATGTCGCTCGCCTGGGACGGCACCAACCTCTACGTCAGCGACGCCTACAACCGCCGCATCACCGTGTATTCCATGGGTGACAACACCATTCCCTATGATGGCGTCGTGAACTCCGCAAGCCTGAATATTCTGGCCCGCGGCCGCGTCACGATCGCCGGCGCCATTCAGGCCGGCGACGCCATCGACATCAACATCGGCGGCACCCAATCCACCGATAGCAACGGCAACGTGACCACCACCGGCGGCGCCGATTACAAATACACCATCGTCGCCGACGACACCATCAGCACCATCGTCAACACCCTGGCCGTGCAGATGAATGCCGCCGCCAACGGCAATGGCGACCCCAACGTCTACGCCACACCCGACCTCGCCACCGGCGACGTGATTCTGACCGCGCGCGCGTCCGGCGTCGCCGGCAACGCGATTACGGTCTTCGTGACCGTCACCGCCGCGTCCGCGTCCGCCACCGCCCAAATCACCGCGACCGCCGATGGCAGCACCTTGTCCGGCGGTGGCGATGCCGCGGCAATCGCGCCCGGCAGTATCGTCTCCGTGACCGGCACCAATCTCTCGTACCACACCGCGACGCCCGATCCCACTCAGAATGCGCTGCCCACCACACTCGGCGGCACGCAGGTCTACTTCAACGGCATCGCCGCGCCGCTGGTGCTGGTCTCCCCCACCGTGGTCAACGCGCAGATCCCCTGGGAACTCGGCGACACTACCAGCATCAATGCCTATGTCCGCTCGCAAAGCGATAGCGGAGACGTGACCGTGACCACACCTGTCGCAGTGACCATCGTGACCGCCAATCCGGGCATCTACGCGCAGCCCAACACCAGCCCTTCGGCCGGCATCGTCTATCATGCTTCCAGCCGCGCCACCGGCATCATCTCGGTGGACGGCACCGTCACCGCCGGCGACACCGCAACCGTCGGCATCGAAGACCGCAGCTATACCTACACCGTGCAGAGCGGCGACACCCTGGACAGCATCCGCGATGCCCTCGTCACCCTCATCAACCAGGACCCCAAGGTCACCGCGGCGCCCTCCGGCGAGTTCGACCGCATCATCCTCACGGCACGCGTACAGGGCCCGGACTCGAACGGTGTGGCTTACAGCGCCAGCGCCAGTTCCACGGCCACCGTCATCATGACCGCGATTGGCACCTCCCTGTGCTGCGCCGCCGTGGCCAACTCTCCCGTGACCCCGGACAATCCGGCCGTCCCCGGCGAACTGATTTACGTCTATGCCACCGGCCTCGGCGTACCCGTGCTCACCGATGGCAATAAGGATCTGATTCAAACCGGCGTGAAATATCCGGTTGGGGGTCCGGTCACTACTCCGGCCAGTTTCGTGAACGCGATCGCCGGCGGAAAAACCGCCGACGTGATCACCGCCGCCCTGCTGCCCGGCAGCGTCGGCGTCTTCCAGGTCCTGCTCCACCTCAACCCCGACCTGACCACCGATCCCTATTCGCAGCTCACCATCGCCCAGGATATCTACGTGAGCAACATCGTCACCGTACCGATTGTCGCCGGCGATGGATCCGCAACTACAACTACAACTCCGACTGCGACTGCCGCTTTCGTCAGCGCCGCCAATCCCTTGGGCGGCAATGCCGTCGCGCCCGGCAGCATCGCCTCGCTCTACGGAACCGGCCTCGCCCCGCAAGCCGTGGTCGCGGACCCGGCCCCTGGCCTGCCCTTCACACTCGGCGGAGTCACCATGACATTAGGCACAGGGTTCGCTCCCTTGTTCTACGTCTCACCGGGTCAGCTCAATTTTCAAATTCCGCACTTCACCGTGACCGGCCCGACTCTCACGACGTTGATTGTCGCCAGCGGCAACTCGAAGACCGCGTACACCGTGTTACTGAAACCCTATGCGCCGGCGCTCTTCACCACCAACCAGGCCGGCACCGGACAGGCTTCCACGCTGATCGATGGCACGGCCTCCATCGTCGCGCCCAGCGGCGCCTTCCCCGGCTCCCGCCCGGCGAAGATCGGCGATCACATCTCGATCTACGCCACCGGCCTCGGCGATGTCTCCAACCGCCCCGCTCCCGGCGCTGCAACGCCCGCCGACCCGTTACCTCAAACGCTCGCCGCGCCGACCGTCACGGTGGGCGGCGTCCCGGCCACGGTCACTTTCTCCGGTCTCGCCCCCGGCTACGTCGGCCTCTACCAAATCAACGTGCAGGTCCCCGACGGCGCCCCCACCGGCCCCGCCGTCCCCATCGTCTTAAAGATCGGCGGAGTCCCCTCGAACTCCGCCACCATCGCAATCCAGTAGGACAGGCCTCCGGCCTGTCCTACTAGTTGTAGTTAGTCCAGAGCGCCGTGGTAGCGCATGCTCAAAGAGCCGTGGCGTCCTCGATGGCCTCAACAACCTGCTTGACGATTTTCGGATGCAGCGTCGCACCAGTGTGAAATGGGACGACAACCCGGCGCTCACCCTTTGCATAGATCCGATGACTACCCTTGGAGCGCAGCCACTTGAAACCCGCTCTCAAGAGCATCGCCTCCGCATCTGCCGCGGTGACTCGCGGCGATTTAGGCATGTACTTCGATGGAAGTCGTGAGGATTTCGCGGCTCAATGCGGCGAGACGCGCATCTTCGGGGAGTGTCTCCAAGAACAGTTCGATCGCCTCCCGGATATTGGAAAGGGCCTCCTCGACCGTCCTTCCTTGCGACTGGCAGCCCCGCAGTTCCGGGCACCACGCATAGCAGCCATGCTCGTCCTGCTCGATCACCACACTGACCTTACCCGTCATCACCCATCATTCTACCCCGCCCCGTTCAGTCCCCGCTCAACATCGCTACCGCCGGCGACGTGGTCAGCCGCTCCATCGCATCGCTCAACGTGGTCACCACCTGGACGTCAAAGGCCTTCGCCAACCGCTCCTCGAAATCTTCCACTTCGCCCGACCGGCTCCACAGCCCGACCAGTATCTTCTGCCGCGGGAATCTGGTGCGCAGCCGCTTGCTCAACGTCCGCGCATTCATCAGGGCGAACGGCGCCAGCGCGCAGATGCAAATCACGTCGCCCGGCTCCACCGCCACGTTGGCGAACGAATCGCCCGGCAGGTCCGCGCGCGGCAGCACCATCGCGAAGATCCCGGCGAGTTGCAGCGCGTGCGCCAGCATCACCGCTGTGACCTCATCCGCCCTGTCGCCCGCCGGCAGGCAAAGCACCCGCATCCCCGCTTCCACTCCCGTACCCTCATCCTCGTGCCGCGACGCCAGCTTCGCGATGAACTCGTTCATGCTTTGCACGATGAAGTTCTCGCGATCCGCATCCAGTCCGCCGCGGTGCCGGTCCTCTTCCGACAAGCGCAGGCTCGGCACCAGGATGCCGTCGTAAATCTCCAGCGGCGTCTTCCCGTCCGCCGCCCGGTCCAGCACCGCCTGCGCCTCCTGCTGATCCAGCGCCAGCAGCCGCTGATACAATTCCGCCTCGGGCTCCAGCACCGGCTCGTCGCCCAGAATTACGTAGAGGAATTCCAACTGCGGCGCGTGCCGCCCCAACACCAGCAGGCACACGGTCAGCGGCGTGGAGAGCACCAGCCCGACCGGACCCCACAGCGTGGTCCAGAATGCCGCCGATACCAGAATCGCCAGCGAAGAAACACCCGTGTGGCTTCCATACAACCACGGCTCCACCGCATAGGCCACGATCATTTCAATCACCAGGAACAGCCCCAGGCACATCAATGGATATCGCCAGCCCGGAAACACCGCCAGCGCCAGCAGGGTGGGTAGCGCGCCTCCCAAAATCGGACCCAGGTACGGCATGAACCGCAAGAGTCCCGCCATCGCGCCCCACAACAGCGCGCTCGGCAAGCCGATCAAATACAACCCCAGCGCGATCAGTCCGCCGAAGACTATGTTGACCAGAAATTGCAGCCGCAGATAGCGTGTCACCCGCTCCGCCGCATCGTCGAAGGCCTGCGTCGCGCGCGGCAGCCGTCCCCGCCCCAGGAGGCGCAGCACCCGGTTGCGCAGATCTTCCCGCTTGATCAGAATCACGATCGTGAAGATCACGACGACGATGACTTTCCCGAGCGGCCCCACCAGCGGACCCGCGATGTTGCGCACCGATTGCAGCGCGTTCGACGGCGGCTCCACCAGTTCCACCGGCACCGGTTTGCCTAGCTCGGCCTGCTGGGCAGCCAGGCGTTGCGTCTTCGAAAGCGTGCGCGGCGCCTCCGCCACTTCCTGCTTCGGCGCTGCCAGTTCCTTGCTCAATTCCTGCACGCTGGCCGTCGCCTTCGCCAGGCTTCCTCCGGGACGCCCGCGCAGCGATTCCATCTTGGTGCGCAGGTTCGCCTTGTACGACGGCAGCTCATTGAGCACGTCGAACAACTGGTTCCCCACCACGTACCCTACGCCCGCCGCGCACGCAACCGCGACCATGAATACCAACATCACGGAGGTCAGCCGCCCCAGCCGCCATCGCTCCAGGAATCTCACCGGCGGCGTCAGCAGAAAGGAAAGAAGCACCGCAGCCGCCAGGGGCACCAGAATTTCGCGCGCGAAATACAGCGCTGCGATCGCCAGCAGGATTCCCAATACCGGAGGCAGGCGTGGTGCTTTTTCGTACCCGTTTCGTTCCATCCCCGATTCACCTTGCACCCCGAGGTCCGGAACAGAAACTGCTCACCCCACCGTCTTCTCCGAGAACGTCACGTAAGGAAAAACCTCCGGGATGTGCGAGTCGTAGTGCCCGTGCCGGTTCCACGTCCAGCCCACGCACGGGTCCAGCACTTCCCTGCGCGGCCCCAGCTTTTCAAACCGCGAACAGTCGATCCGCCACACGTCGCCATCCTTCGGCGGCAGCGACCTGCCATCCGCAATATCCGTCAGGCCGCGCCATGGGAACGCCAACTCCACCGTCCAGCCGCGATCCGTGTTGGTGCGGCTGTTGACCACGCCATCCACGTGCACCGCGCTTTTCATCCCCGGAAAGTCCCAATCCAGAAATCCCCAGCGCTCGCCGCGCGGATGTACGTGCCCGCCGACGCCATCCAGCACCATGGTCCGCTGCGTCGCCGGGTCGAACTCCGGCCGCCCGTAGTAAGGCGAGCCGGGCTTCAGAATATCCTTCCAGATCCAGAAGACTTCGTACACCGTATTCAGCGCGTTGATCTCGAACTCGTAGTAGGCATCCTTCCCGCCGATGAACACCTCCACGTCGTTTTCTTCCCAGATCTTCGAATCGCGCTCCGTCATCGTCCCCCAGACCTCGGTCTCCTCCACCGAGAAGCCGAAGTAGAGGTGCTCGTCGTCCCACAGCAGCGCCACCCGCGTATCGAACCAGCCCGCTTCCCCGGTCACGATATCCACGAACGGTGTCGATTTGGGCGCGAGCTGCCAGCTCCGCTCATTCAGCTTTCCATCGACGACAATCGGATCCGCCGCGCGGTAACAGGTATAACGGGCTGGCTGCAAATTCAGTGGCGCAAGAGGATCGTACATGACGCTATTATATTAAACCTGCTATTTTTATTGGCATTTTTGGCCTTCGAGTGGAGTTTTGTGGAGGAATCAGCCAACTCTCTTTGTGATTTCGACGGCCTTGAGGAAGCGTTTATCGAGATCCTCTACAGACCTTTTCCGCCGATCCTCGATTGCCTTGCGGTAGCGCTCCAATGTGAATCCGGTAGAGTGATGGCCCATGATGCTGGTCCGGTCTGACTCGGGCGGCCGAAGGCGCTTCAAGGCAAGGCGTAAGCGACAAATGCTGCTACGTAGGCTTGAGTTGGGAATTATGCTCGCGCATGGTGGGTTCACGGTCGAGAACTTAGCGGAGATGCTGGGCTCAAGCACTAGGACTATTTACAGAGATATACAGGCCCTATCCAGACTTACAGATAAGCCTATACCCGTCTCGCGGAGGGCCTTCATGCGATCTAGGACGGCAGTCTCGCCCTCATAATAGCAGAAGGGCTTTCGCCCTTCGCACCGTCCGGTCTTGGCCTTCATGCGCTGCCGTGCTCCCCGGAGTTTGGCTACGATCATCGCCTTTTCGTACTGCGCAATCGCGCCGAAGATTTACCGCATCACGATTCGCGTAGGGTCGTTTTGCAGCAAATCGGGTTCGGTGACGCTGACAAACTCGAAACTGCGCTTCCGCAAGTCGCCAATGATAGTCTCTTGTACCATCAGGTCACCCTAACCCCACGGCATAGGGGATCCCTTTCGGGATTCTTAGGTATGAGGGGCGGGGCTGTCACAAGGTCGATGGCGAAATGTTTAGAAGTTTTAGAAACTTTGGGGGCTCCTCGCCTCGTGTCGATATTAGGTCCTACCTGGGTTCTGGATGTTACACTGGATCAGTTATGAAAGCGGAAATAGGATCTTCAAGAAAACCTTCGAAGCTAAACGGACAGTGGTTGGGGCAGTACGCCGGAAATGCCGGTAATGGGCATGTCGTGCTGAACATCGATGAACTCGATACTCATTACAGAGGTTCAGCTTATCTAGACGTAAGTGATTCGCCATTACCCATTCCCGTAGCCTTGTTTCGAACCGCGAATAAAGATCAAACTTTCGAGTTTCGAACAGAGACCATCAACACGATAGATCCCGTTTCGAGGCATATATTGCCATGGGAACAAGCGAAGAAGCAATTCTCAGATGATGTCCTCTTCCCTCAATATGCTGACGTGAAGGGCTCCGTTAGTGATGATTGTCTAACGCTCTCATGGAGTACCGACATCGGGACAAGTGGTGAGTGTGTGCTACCTAGATCCAAAGCGGGTGACGCGTCGGAACTTAAGGCCATACCTGCCGACTGGAAGCAGTTCAAGGAACACGTTGGCACGGCCCCAACTCGGAGATTCTTGTTTCGGGGTCAGTGCACTCAGCAACGTCTACGAACCTCGTTTCATCGGACTGGACGAGCCGACATATTTCGATTCATGGAGCAGGATATTCTGTCTCTCTACAGGCAGTTGAGCCTGAGAACGAAGCACGTGTTTGACTTGGGCAACCCAGACCAATATGGGGCATTCTTCAATTTGGTCCAGCACCATGGGTATCCCACACCTCTGCTGGATTGGACGTATTCTCCCTACGTTGCTGCGTTCTTCGCATACCGCAGAGTCACCAGAGAGCGAGTGGCGACTGCCGGGGAACATGACAAAGTCCGGATTTTCATTTTCGATCAGGAACAATGGCGGGCGAATACTCAACAGTCTCTGATGCTGACCGTGCCCGCACTACATCTCTCGGTCGCTGAATTCATTGCCATTGAAAACGACCGAATGATTCCTCAGCAGGCGTTGTCAACCGTGACTAACGTTGACGACGTTGAATCCCACATAAAAGCTCGTGAAACCGATCCGAAGAAGACGTACTTGGCAGCGATTGATCTGCCTGTGTCCGACCGTCAGAGTGTGATGCGCGAACTCAGGTATATGGGAATCACGGCTGGTTCGATGTTCCCAGGACTGGACGGAGCGTGTGAAGAATTGGCTGAGCGAAATTTTGAGGTCTAATCTAATTGGAAAAGGACTTTGCAGCGCTTAGGTCGGTCCGAACCAGAAGGGGGGCGCTTGCCCATTATCGCCCAATTTAGACAGAAGCCACTCCAAACATGGTCATTGCTCAGATGTTCGGCTAGTTGAAGGCCGCTTGGAAATCAGGCGGCTCAGTAAAACGAAGAGAACAAGCAGCAATGTAATCCCAGTGCCCGGTTTCGGGTACAAAAGAACCGTCCTGCAACGCATAGCGGGATTCGGACGCGGTGCTATAGGTGTAGCCTGTCAGAGGCTGACCGCTCACATCCCGGACGACCAAACTGGACACCGAAAATTGTGCGAGGCCATCTGCGGAGCCCTGGTCAGGATCCGAAGGAGCAGAATCCATTGCGTGCTCGACCACAGATCCTCGGATTTGGAATGGTACACCGAACGTAAACGGTGTCAGCAAATCGAATGGGGCACCAAGTGGGTAATACGGTGATGCGAAAACCGTAGCGTCTCCCAGAGTGAACTGGGCTGAACCAACTGCATCGTAATAGCGGCAGCAATAGAACGTACCAGTGCCTTCCACCGTTCCACCGCCCGTGCCGCCATAAATCGTGATGAAGTCGTCAAAGCTGGCACTTGCATCACCAATCATCGACGTGATCCTGAAGCCTTGGAAGGGTCCGCCTCCGTCGACTCCACTGTTCGCATGCGCGTAGGCAGAAATATAACCGTAGGTGGCTAAGGCGGTGCCACCTGCTTCACCTTCTCCGAACGATGGATAAATGATGGCGGAGACATTGGTACCGGTTGTGCTCGTGGAGTCTCCAAAAGAAGTGCTCGGTCCATCGCAGGTTTGCGTTGTCGGGTTATAAGGACAGGTGAAGCCCGTCCAACTCGCTGAAGTTGACGCAATGACGCCAGCCGACAAGATGCTCGGGGCGTTAAACGCGATATTCATCGCAGCAATCAAGATGGACCAACGCGTTAGACTCATGGCGAGACTCTAGCACGTTTGCTTTGCAGCAACTAGGGTCCGAGCGGAATCGGACGGGTGCGGTCACTCTTAGGACTGGCCTTTTCACTTTGATTCGGCTCAAATTCTCGCACTAGAGGCAGCGGGCATCAACGGCAACTTCAAGCCTTGATGGCAAAGTGCTTTGCGGCGCTTAAGCCCGAATGGACAATATGTGGAGGATTAGCGCTGAAATGGCATCAAACCGCCCTCACAACAGCACTCAATTCCACATAAATTCAATAGGTTACATGCTAAGGGCACAAGACGCTACCATATTACCCATGGATTCGCTGCTTGCCTGGCGCAAGGAATTCCCCATCCTCGCCCACACAACCTACATGATCAGCCACTCCCTCGGCGCCATGCCCGATCGCACCCGCGCTCGCATGCAGGAGTACACCGAGACCTGGGCCACGCGCGGCATCCGCGCCTGGGAAGAGGGCTGGTGGATGATGCCGGTCACGGTCGGCGACCTGATCGGCCGGATCATCGGCGCGGGCGAGGGCGAAGTGGTCATGCAGTTGAACGTTTCCATCTGCCAGTCCATCGTGACTTCGTGCTTCGATTGGGGCGTGCGCCGCAATAAACTTGTCACCGACGGACTCAACTTTCCTTCGAACAACTACATCTACCATTCCCTGGAGCGCGCCGGCGCGCGCGTGGTCACGGTACCCTCGCCCGATGGCTTCACGCTCCCGGTGGAACACATCCTCGCCGCGATCGATGAAGAGACCGCGCTGGTCTCGGTCTCCCACGTCGCCTTCCGCAGTTCCTACGTGCAGGATCTTGCCGCCATCACGGAGCGCGCCCACGCGGTCGGCGCCATGATCGTCGCCGATCTCTACCAGTCGGCCGGCACCGTGCCCGTGGATGTCCGCGCGCTCGGCGTCGATTTCGCCACCGGCGGTTCCGTCAAGTGGCTGTGCGGCGGCCCCGGCGCGGGCTATCTTTACGTGCGCCGCGATCTCTGGGAGCAGCTCACCCCCGCCGCCACCGGCTGGATGGCGCACGAAGAGCCCTTCGCCTTCGCCGCCGGCCCCATACGCTACACCACCGGCATCTATCGCTTCCTCAACGGCACGCCCAATGTCCCGGCGATGTACTCGGCGCAGTCCGGCTATGAGATCGTGAACGAAGTCGGCGTCCCCGCGATTCGCGAAAAGTCCCTTCGCCAGACCTCGCTGCTGATCGCTCTCGCCGATGAGGCCGGCTTCAAGATCAACACCTGCCGCAATCCCGCGCAGCGCGGCGGCATCGTGGTGCTCGACGTCCCCGATGGCTATGAGGTCACGCGCGAGCTCGCCCGCCGCCAGATTCTGGTGGATTACCGCCCGCAGGCCGGCATTCGTGTAGCCCCGCACTTCTATACAACCGACGACGAATTCGCCACACTGTAAGTGAAATCCGCTCCATCGTGAGCACCGGAGTCAGTGCATGAAGAAGGTAGTCCTCGCCCTGATCGCCTAGCCCTGCCCCTCGCCGCGCAGGTCAAGATCACGCCCCAGGGCAAAGAAAAGATCTCCATCGAAATCGATGGCAAGCCGTTCACCGATTTCTACATCGGCCCCGACACCCCCAAGCCTTATCTGCATCCGCTGCGCACCGCCGATGGCAAGATCGTCACGCGCGGCTTCCCCATGCAGACCGATATCCCGGGCGAGGCTCACGATCATCCTCATCACCGCGGACTCTGGTTCACCCACGGCGACGTCAACGGCTACGATTTCTGGGCCAACGAGGATTCGACCAAAAGGGCGCGGGCAAAGGCAAGGGCAAGGTCGTTCTCGAGCGCGTCGATAAGGCGACTACCGGCAAGAAATCCGGCGACTCTCAACGCCGTCTTCGACTGGAAGATTCCCAGCGGCGAGACCATCCTGGTCGAAACCCGCAAGATGACCTTTTACTCCGACCCGCAGTTCCGCACTATCGATTTCGATATCACGCTCTCCCCGCAGGTGGAAGTGACCTTCGGCGATACCAAGGAGGGCATGTTCGCTATCCGGCTCGCCGCCGCGCTTGAAGAGGAGCAGCCCAAGGATATTCCCTCGCCGAAGCGGACGGGCAAGATGACCAATGCCAACAATAAGACGGGCGAGAAAAACGTCTGGGGCAAGCGTTCCAACTGGCTCGATTACTCCGGCCAGATCGATGGCGCGCCCGTCGGCATCGCCGTCTTCGATCACCCGAGCAACCCGCGCACCCCGACTTACTGGCACACGCGCGCCTACGGCCTGCTCGCCGCCAACATTTTCGGCGTCCACGATTTCGAAGCGCGATAAGTCCCGCGACGGCAGCCTCACCATCCGCCCCGGCCAGCCCCTGCGCTTCCGCTACCGCGTGGTGATCCACCCCGGCGACGTCAACACCTCCGGCATCCGCGACAACTACACCGAGTACTCGAACTCGAAGTAGGGAAAGTTGGCAGGCGCTTCCGCCTGCCAATCCTTACTAGTTTTTCCAGTACTCCCACTACACCTCCATCCCGGTTCTATCGTATTCCGCACCGCCACTCCGGCCACGGATGATAGATGGCTGCGTGACACTGAAATTACCCAGCCACCTGCTCATTCTGACGCTTCTCTGTGCCGCCCACGCGCAACCCGGCGTCCCCGATCTTACAAAGTATGTGAACCCCTTCATCGGCACCGGCCAGGGCGCGCCCGATTACGGCATGGGCAACGCCGCCGGCAATACGCCTCCCGGCGCGGCCTATCCCTTCGGCATGGTTCTCTGGAGCCCCGACACCACCACTCAATCCGGCGGCTACCGCTACGAACACAACGCAATCAACGGCTTCTCCCTCACTCACTTCTCGGGCCGTGGAATCTCCTGCTGGCAGGACGTGCCGTTCCTCCCCGTACCGGGCACCGTCTCCGCTTCACCCGCTGCCACCTTCTCTCACGCCAATGAGCAAGCCTCACCCGGCTATTACGCGGTCAACCTCGATAGCGGCGTCGGCGTCGAACTTACCGTGACACAGCGCACCGGGTTCGCGCGCTTCACCTTCCCCTCTCCAACCGCCACCATCCTGGTCAATAACGGAGGCAGCGCAAATGGCAACTGGGGCGCCAACTGGATCAAGGTCAGCGGCGATCGTGAAGTGTACGGCGCCGTGACCAGCGGCAATTGCGGCGGATCTTTCAGCTACACGGTCTATTTCGTTGCGATCTTCGATCAGCCCTTCGTGGAGTCCGGCGATGGACCGCAATCGGGCGTCCATCTGACCTTCGACACCTCCGCCAATTCCACGGTCCGCGTCCGGGTCGGCCTTTCATTCGTCAGCTTCACCAACGCCTATGACAACATGACATCGGAAGTCTCCGGCTGGGATTTCGACGCCGTGCGGGAAAGCGCCAAAGCCGCCTGGAACCTTCGGCTCAACAGCGTCCGCGCGTCGGGCGCCGGCGACGACCAGATGTCCGTCTTCTACACCGCCCTCTATCACGCCTCCATCCACCCCAGCACCTTCAGCGACGCGAACGGCGACTACCTGGGATTCGACGGCCGCATCCACCATACCGATCGCATCCAATATCACAACATCCCCGCCTGGGATTTCTACCGCTCGCTGGCGCCGCTCCTCGCCATCACCGCTCCCGACGTCGCCAGCGACCTCGCTCAATCCCTGGTCAATGACGCGCAACAGGATCCCGGCGGCGGCCTTCCGCGCTGGGTACATGCCGCCACCGATTCCTGCGGCATGTTCGGCGATGGCGGCACCAAAGTCATCGCCACCACCTACGCCTTCGGTGCCAGGCATTTCGATGCCCAGGCCGCCCTGGCCGCTATGATCCGCGGCGCTACGCTGCCGGATACCAGCGCCGCCGGTTGTCCCGTACGTGAAGGCCTCGCCGACTATCTCTCGCTCGGTTACGTCTCCACCGCTCACTGGGGCTCGGTCGCGCGCACGCTGGAATACGCCACCAGCGATTTTTCGATTGCTGAGTTTGCCAGCGCTCTCGGCGATACGGTCGATTACCGGTACCTGCTCAAACGGGCCCAAAACTGGCGGAATCTGATGAACGGCACCTACCTCGTTCCGCGCCTCCCGGACGGAACGTTCGTGCAGGATGTCGGCCCCGATGGCTGCGTGAGCGACGGCTTCGTCGAAGGCAGCGAAGGCCAGTACAGCTTTATGGTGCGCTTCAACGCGCTTGGCCTTTTTACCGCCATGGGCAGCCGCACGGCCGCGCTCGCGCGCCTTGACCGTCACTTCCAGCAGCTCAACGCCGGGCCCTGCAGCGAGTTCGCATTTATGGGCAACGAGGTCTCTCTCAAGACTCCCTGGATGTATGCCTTCGCCGGCGCACCGTGGAAGACGCAGGAGGTCGTCAGGCGCACACTCGCGGAGTTGTATTCCAACACGCCGGGCGGCATGCCTGGAAACGATGATGGCGGAGTCCTTGGCGCCTGGTATGTCCTCTCGTCGATCGGCCTCTACCCTCAGATCTCGGGCGTAGGAGGGCTCGTCGTCGGCAGCCCCGTATTCCCTCACGTCACCATCGCACTCCCGAACGGCGCTTCCATCGAGATCTCCGCCCCCGCCGCTTCCACCGCGAATCTGTACATTCAAAACTTCAAGATCAACGGCCAGGATTACCCCAGCGCGTGGATCCCGTGGAGCATGATTTCAGCCGGCGCTACCTTAGACTTTGTCTTGGCCGACACGCCCAATAAATCCTGGGGTATCCAAACCAACGCCGCGCCTCCGTCCTTTGACGTGCCCAACCCCGAGTAGCTACAGAAAGGATCGTATTGCCTCGACTCGCCCGCTTCGAATACGTTGATATGGTGTCCGCACTCCGGCGCTGCCCGAAGCTCGCTCTCGCGCTTTTGCTGGCCACTCCGCTGACCGCCGCGGTCGCCCTCTCCCTACAACCTTCGAAGCCCAGCCCGTGGCAGGTCGGCGCCATTGTCAATTGGACCGCGACCCCGGCCGCCGGCGCCGCCGATGCCTTCTGGTACCGCTTCCGCGCCCGCCGCGTGGGCTCGCCCTTTCGAGTTTGGAAAGACTTCGGCCCCGACAACACCTTCGAGTGGACCGATGCCGAGCATCCCGGAAGCTTCGAAATCGAAGTCGCCGCCCGGGACCGGGTCACCGGCGCGGTTTCCACCGCGAGATCCGGCTACACCCTGCTCACCAATACCAGCGGCGACCGCCCCGCCATCCTGGAAACTTCGCATCCCCTGGTGCTGCTCTTCAGCGCGCCGCCCTGCGATCCCGGCAGCCGCATGAAGGTGCGCTTCCAGTCCGCCGGCGGAGTCACCCGGGACACTCCGTATAAGACCTGCGCCGCCGGCCTGAGCATGAATTTCTATCTCGCCGGATTGCGTGCTCAAACCGAATACTTCGCCTACGCCATCGTCGATAACGGCGAAGCCTTCGACTCCGGTCCCGTGCTCAGCCACATGACCGGACCGGTGACCGCTGACCTACCGGTCACCACCATCCTGAAGCCCGCTCCGGCTGACACGCCGGAGCCGGTCATCCTGCAGGAAAACGTGTTCGCCAGCCAGCTGGCCACCGATCTCGCAGGACGCGTGATCTGGTATTATCCCAGTGCTCCGCTGGCGTTCATGACGCGCCCCGCCGGCAACGGCACTTTCTTCGGCATCCTGCAGGATCCGCTGGGCGACCCCTGGAATCAGGTGCTGCGCGAGTTCAATCTCATCGGCCTCGCCATTCGCGAAACCAACGCGGGCCGTGTCAATGAGCAGCTCACCGCGCTCGGCAAGCGCTCCATCAACGCGTTTCACCACGACGCCCTGCAACTGCCCGACGGCAACATCGCTGTCATCGCCGGCGTGGAGCAGATTCTCACCGGCGTGCAGGGTCCCGCGGCCGTTGATGTTCTCGGCGATATGGTGATCGTGCTCGATCCCAATCTCAAAGTCGTCTGGGCCTGGGATACCTTCGATCATCTCGACCCGCACCGCGTCGCCACGCTCGGTGAGCAGTGCCTGCCGAATGCCTGCCCTCCACTGCAGCTCGCCGCTACAGCCAACGATTGGACTCACGCCAACGCCATCGAAGCCGCCCCCGACGGCAATCTCCTGGTCTCCTTCCGCAATCAGGATTGGGTAGTCAAGATCAACTACGATTCCGGCGAAGGCAATGGCGATATCCTCTGGAAGCTCGGCAGCGGCGGCGATTTCCAGTTGACGCCCTCCACTCCCACGTCCTGGTTCTCGCATCAGCACGATCCGCGCTACGAGCCATTTTCCGCCGACCGCCTCATGGTCCTCGACAACGGAAACTACCGCCGCGACACCGATCCGAGCGCAGCATCGCGCGGGCAGGTCTACCAACTCGATGAAACCTCGAAGACCGCGACGCTCATCGTCAACGACAATCTCAGCCTTTATTCCCTCGCCGTCGGCTCCACCGAAAAGCTTTCTAACGGCAACTACTGGTTCGACGCCGGCTTCCTGCCCGATGCCTCCGGTATCTCCGGCGAATTCAACGCCGGCGGCTCCAGCATCTTTACCGTGCGCACCGCGGCGCCGGTCTACCGCTCGTACCGTCTCGCCGATATGTACAGCCCCGTGAGAGGCACGCGATGAAGCTCGATCGCCGAACGTTCATCAAGTCCACCGCCGCGGCGGCCATGGCGGCGGCGCTGCGCGGCCAGCAGCGCCAGCCCAACATCGTCATGATCCTGGCCGACGATCTCGGCTATGGCGACCTCGGCTGCTATGGCTCGCCGATCGCTACGCCCAACATCGATCGCCTTGCCGAGGAAGGCGCGCGCTTCACCAACTTCTATTCCGCCAGTCCGGTCTGCTCGCCCTCGCGTGCCGCGCTTATGACCGGCCGCTATCCCACCCGCGTCGAAGTCCCGGTTGTACTCGGCCCCGGCGACGCGGGACTGCCGGATAGCGAAATCACCATGGCGCAGGTGCTCAAATCCGCCGGGTACCGCACCTCCTGCATCGGCAAATGGCACATCGGTTCCACGCCCCGCTACCTGCCCACCAATCGCGGCTTCGACGAATTTTTCGGCGTGCCTTACAGCGCCGACATCACGCCCTGCCCTCTCATGCGCGGTACTTCCGTGATCTCGGCCGCGGTGGATTGCAGCACGCTGACCTCGAGCTTCACGCAGGAAGCGCTCGATTTCGTGAACCGCGCGCAGGATGCGCCATTCTTCCTTTACCTGGCCCATACCGCGCCGCACCTCCCGCTCGCTGCCTCACCGCGCTTCGCCGGTCAGTCTGGCCTCGGCATGTACGCGGACGTGGTCCAGGAACTGGATTGGAGCACCGGCCAGGTGATGACGGCTCTCAAAGCGGCGGGCCTCGATGCCAACACGCTCGTCATGTTCTCCAGCGACAACGGACCCTGGTACCAGGGCAGCCAGGGCAAACTGCGCGGCCGTAAGGGCGAGACTTACGAAGGTGGGATGCGTGAACCATTCCTCGCGCGCTACCCCGGCGTGATCCCTTCGGGCATTGGCTGCACCGGGCTAGCCACCACAATGGACCTGCTTCCCACGCTGGCGCGCTTCGCGGGTGCGCAGACTCCAACCAATCCTCTCGACGGCGTCGATATCTGGCCGCTCCTCACCGGCGACCGCCCCGAGGTCGATCGCGATGTGTTTCTCTATTTCGACGCCGTGTACCTTCAGTGCGCGCGCCTTGGCCGCTGGAAGCTTCACCTCTCGCGCTACAACACCAAGGCATGGTCGCCGCTTCCGCCCGGCGGCCGTGTAAATCTGCCGCTCCCCCGGCCGGAACTTTACGACGTGGTCAGCGACCCGCAGGAGAGCTACGATTGCGCCGCATCGCATCCGGCGATCGTCGCCGACATCCGCGCGCGCGTGGAGCGACTGATCCAGACATTTCCGCCCGGCATCATCGACGCCTGGCAGTACACGCTTTCGCAGAAGGTGATAGACGCGCCAGTCGATGGACTCCCGGTCCCCGGTGGCCAGGGCGGCTAAAGCGATTTCAGGAGATGATGCCTTTGCGCACGGCGTAGAGGATCAGCTCCGGAACGCTGTGGATGTCGAGCTTCTGCAGGATGTGGGCGCGGTGCGTCTCCACCGTGGTCGGGCTGATATTCAACAGGTTCGCGACTTCCTTGTTGGAGCGGCCTTCGGCGATCATCTGCAGGACCTCGCGCTCGCGGTCACTGAGCAGGTCGTAGCGGTCTTCGAGGCCGCGCTGCTGCAGGCGGCTGACGTAGTCCTCCTGCATAATGCGCGCAATTTTCCTGGTGAGGAAAGATCGCCCCTCCGAGACGGCGCGGATGGCCTGGATCACTTCGCCACGCATCGAATCCTTCAGCAGGTATCCCTTGGCGCCGGCCTTGAGCGCACCGAGCACGTAGCTCTCGTCCGAGTGCATGCTCAGGATGACGACTCCGACGCGGGCGTTCGATGCCAGGATGCGGCGCGTCGCTTCCATGCCGTTCATGTTCGGCATGGCCAGGTCCATCACCACCACGTCGGGTGACTTCGGCCTCGGCCAGACGGATGCTCTCGCGTCCGTCGGCTGCTTCGCGCCACCACGGTCATGTCGCTCTCGCGCTCCAGCAGGGCGCGCAGACCGTCGCGGACCACCGTGTGGTCGTCAGCCAACAAGATACGAATCGGCTTCATGTCCGTTCCTTTTGTCCAGTTCCGATAGCGGCAGCGCCGCGTGCACCAGGGTGCCGCGGCCCGGCTCCGATGTGATCTTCAAACGCCCTCCCAGGCGGCGTACCCGCTCTTCCATGCCCAGCAGTCCGAGGCCGCGCAGGAAGCGGGTGTCGAAGCCCGCCCCGTCATCCTGCACGGTGACGTTCACCTTCTGGCGCTCCTTGCGAACCACGACTTCCACCTTGCGCGCGTTGGCGTGGCGGATCGCATTGTTCACGGCCTCCTGCACCAGGCGGTAGATGCACGTGCGATGTTCGTCGGGAAGGTCGTCGATCGTATCGTCGGCGGTGACCACCACATTGAGTCCGGTGCGCTTGCTGGTCTCGCGCGCGTGCCAGTTCAAGGCCGGCGCCAGACCCAGGTCGTCCAGCATCGAGGGCCGCAGCAGCAGCGCGAGATCGCGGACCTGGTTGACCGTCTTTTCCGCGAGGCCCTTGATGGAATCCAGGTGGCCGCTGAGGTCGGCGCGACGGTCCGCGCATTCGGCGCTCTCGGTCTCCATCAGGATCGCCGAGAGCGATTGGCCGATCTCGTCGTGAAGTTCGCGCGCCAGCGCGCGGCGCTCGTTCTCCTGCGCGCGCAAGAGCAGCGTGGAGAGCTCCTGCAAATCCGACCGGCGCAATTCCAGTTCGCGCTCCAGCCGCAGCGTGAAGCCGATGGTGACCAGCGCAAGAATCAGTCCGCCGCCGAGCGTGCCCGCGAAAGTCCACATCAGGTAGCGCCGCAAGTTTCCCGCGGCGGCGGCCGATTGCTCCTCGGAGCGCGTCAGCCCGCGTTCGTTGACCAGTGCGATGCGGTCCGCGATCTGCAGCATCGCGGTGCGGCGCGGCACCAGTTCGTTGTAGAAGAACGAAAATCGCAGGCGGTCGCGTTCCTGCGGCGTCCATCCCACGGTCGCATCCAGCACCTGCCAGTAGGCCTCGATCTCTTTGCGCAGCGCGAGGAACGGCTCGCGCTCTTCGCGGCTCCAGATCGCGGCGGTAGGCTTCGATCGCGGTGCGCGTGTCGCGCTCCAGCGGCCCGAGGTGCGCGGCCTGCGCCTGGGCCGTGACCGGATCCGGCGAGAGCAGGAAATCGCGCACGTACGTACCGGAGAGATAGATCTGCGCGCGAATCTGGTCTAGTTCGCTGAGACGCTCCAGAAACATCTTTCGCGAGTGGACTTCGTTGGTGCGTACTCGATCCAGCGCCACCAGGGTGCCGACGGCAGCGGCGACGATGCAGATCAGAAGTCCGCCGAAGCCCAGAGACAGAATCAGCCACGAAGGCCTGCGGCGCTTCTCTTCGGAAACGGCAACCTGACTACCCGGGTGAGACTTGCACTTTTCTTGAGTGTAGTTCACCGCGCGGTGCGAAGAAATACTGTGCGGACAGGATTTCACTTTCGCGCGCAATCGGTGTTCAATCAATGTCAGAAAGGATTTCCATGAATCATACCCGCAGACGCGACCCTGATTGCAGTTGCCGCCGTCACGTTACTCACCGCGGGCTGCGCCAAAAAGAAAATCGCAGCCGCGACACCGCCACCGCCGCCGACCCAGGCCAGCACTCCAACCGCCGCGCCGAGGTCGACACCTCCGCCGGCGCGCGTCGCGAGAGCCACCGCGCCCACGGCAACCACGCCGGCCTCGCGATATCCCGATGCCCCCACCCGGGCCCGTATCGATCAGCTTCTGGCCAAAATCGAAGATGCCTACTTCGATTACGACAAGGCCACTCTGCGTCCCGATGCGATGAAGGCGCTGAATGCCGATTCCACGCGAATTGCGCGACATCCTGAAAGATTATCCGAACTACAAGCTGATGATCGAAGGCCACGCCGATGAACGCGGCTCGGCCGAGTACAACGTCGCGCTCGGCGACCGCCGGGCCGCGACCGCGAAGGATTACCTGGTGCAGGTCGGCATCCCCGCGACGCAACTCGATGTCACCAGCTACGGCAAGGAACGCCCGATCTGCCAGGACCACGATGAGAACTGCTGGCAGAAAAACCGCCGCATCCACATCGTGGCGGAAGCGAAAGCGCAGTAGCGAGATGCAATGCGAATTAGCAACCGCTTGCTGACGCGCGCGGCTCGGAACGGAGCCGCGACCGTGAGGGAGCGGTTGCTAATAAGAGGGTTCACTTCACGGTAAGTTCGAAATCGACCTGTAACACCAGCGCGTCGGAGGTGACCCGGATGTCAGGCACGGAGAGTTTTCGGACTTCGCGTTTGTATCCGGGTTGCGCTGCCGGGTCTTCCAGCATGTGTCTGGCCTGCTCTTCCAGAGGATACTTGAAGTCCTTCGTCAAGCTCGCCTGCATTGCCTCGCAGACCCGGCGGATGTAGTATCCCGTCTTGCCCTCGCTGGTCACCTTGACCTGTTGCAGGCCGAGCGAGCCGTCGCGATAGATGGGAAGCGCGGTCACCACCAGGTCGAAGGCGTCGCCGAGTCCCACGCATTGCCCCACCACATTGAGCGCGCTCCGACCGGTGAAGCGAGCCTTGATCCGCAGCAGACCACCATCGCCGCGCACCTGCGGCTTTTCCAGATAGGCGAAATTGCACTTCGCGGCCTTGCTGCCGTGCACGTAGCGGCGGCCCTCCTGCGAGAAGACCTGTTCGGTCAGCATGCGCTCCAGCGCGCCGAACTGAATGTGCAACTCCATCGCGGAGGCGGAGTGCGCCGCGAGCAGGAGGAGTGCAGCGCTCCGCATCACTCGTGCTTTTCCAATTGCAGCAGGATGGTGCCGATGGTGAACGTCATGCGCACGCGGATCTGCACCGGCAGGCGGCGCCGGTCGTCCGACACCCAGAGGTTGAGGTGCGCGGGGCGTTTGTACAGGACGCCGTTGAAGAGATAGACCTCGTAGCGGATGGTTTTGAAGGTCCCCTCGGGAGTTTTCACGTCTTCGCGCGCCTGCGCTTCCACTTTCACCATCACGCTCTTTTTGCCATCGCTGACCGGAATCTGCGCGCTCTGCCCCGGCTCCAGATTCAGGGTGCGGATGAAGAACAGACCGCCCGAGACATCGTGCACGCAGGCCGGGATCTCGGTCTCCTGCGCGAGCACGGTCGCGTTGTTCCTGGCGAGGTCGCGCTCCAGGTAGCTCGCCTTTTTGGTTTCGGGGTCGAAGGTCACCTTGGTTTCGCGCTGGCGATTGCCTTCGTGCGTGGTCATCTGCAGCGTCTGCACGCAGTAGTTCGGGTTGAGGATCGCGGCGTAATCGTCCTCCACCTTGAAGAGCTTGGAGACGATGCCGCGAGGATTCCAGGTGCAGGTTGGTCTGCAATACCGGCTTCGGCGCCTCCGCTGTTGGTCAGTTCGACCTTGGCCTTGCCCGCGTTGAAGAGACGCCATTCGATGTTGTAGTGGAGGGTTTCTTTGGGCGGAAGGCTGCTGCTCTGCGAATAGACGAGCGGCGCACAGACGAGGAGCGGCAGCAGCAGCAGCTTGAAGTGCATGAAAGGCCAGTTTCGCAGATGCGCCACCAGCAACGCAATCATACTTCACCCGCTCACGCTACATTAGAAGGAACGTGCGCGAAAGAGTCTTGATCATTACCGGGTCTACGGGAATCGGTGCGGAGACTGTGCGGATGGCCGCAGAGCGCGGGGCGCGCATTGTGATCGCCACGGGCGATGAAATCTCCGGCTTCGAACTTGCCGCCGAGACCGGCGCGGAGTGCTGGGCGGGCGACCTCACGCTGGCGCATTCCGCCGACAGCGTACTGGCGCAGTGCCTCTCGAAATTCGGCCGGGTGGATGGGCTCTTCAATGTCGCGGGGCTGAGCGGGCGGCGCTTCGGCGACGGGCCGGTACACGAGATTCAAGACGACGCGTGGCACACCACGCTCTCGCAAAATCTGACGCCGGCCTTCCGGATGTGCCGGGCGGTGGCGGGCCGCATGCTCGAACAGGAGTCCGGCGGCACGATCGTCAACATGGGCAGCGTGCTGGTGGATGCGCCCGAGCCGCGTCATTTTGCCACGCACGCGTACGCCGCCGCCAAAGGCGCGATCGCCGCGATGACAAAATCGATGGCGGCATACTACGCGCCGCACGGCATCCGGGTCAACCTGATCGCTCCAGGACTGGTGCGCACTCCGGCGGGCGAACGGTCACACGTCGATCCCGCATTTCAGGAATTCGTGCGCAAGAAACAGCCGCTCAATAGTGGGATGATCGAGGTAGCCGATGTGGCGCGCGCCGCAGTTTATCTGCTCGGCGAAGAATCGCGCTCCATAACCGGAGAGGTGTTCACCATCGATGGCGGCTGGCGCCTGAGCGGCGTTTAAGATCCCTGGGGGTTCAGTTTGGTGGTTCTCGGAATCGATATCGGCGGCAACCAGATTCGCGCCGGCATGGTGGATGCCGATGGCGCGATCCTCGCTTCGCGCACCCTGCCGACGCCGGGAGACCTGGATACGTTTCTGCCTTCGCTGCAGGAGGCGATCCGCTGGCTGATGGAATCGACCTCGCTGCCGGCGGGAGTCGGAGTGGGGTGCAAGGGCATTATCGACCCCGACAGCACGCGCATCGAGGCGCTGCCGGGGGCGATGCATTTCCTGCAAGGCTTGCGGATTGCGGACCTGGTGGGCCTGCCGCTCGAGGTGCCGGTGTTCGCCGACAACGACGCGCGGGTCGCGCTGGCGGGCGAGATGGTGTGGGGTGCGGCGCGCGGGCACGAAAATGTTTTGATGCTGACGCTCGGCAATGGAGTGGGCGGGGCGGCGATCTTAAACGGACGGCTGCTGCGCGGGCATTCGGGAGTCGCGGGGCACATGGGTCACGTCACCATCGAGCCGGATGGCGCGGTCTGTGCGTGCGGCAATCGCGGCTGCCTGGAGACGGTTTTTTCGGCGCGGGCGATCGAGGCCGAGGCGCAGGCGGCGGTCAATCGCGGCTGCGATTCGGTGCTCACGCGGCTGTTCCGCGAGCAGCCGCAGCTGGCCACGTGCCGGACTATCTTCCAGGCGGCGCGGGAAGACGACGCGGTGGCGCGCGCGGTGATCAGTCGCGCGATTTTCAAACTCGGCGCGGCGCTGGCGGGGTTGCTGCACCTGTTCGATCCGGAGCTCGTAATTCTGGGCGGCAGCGTCGCCGACGCGGGGGACGATTTGATCATCCCGTTGCGGGAAGAAGTGTGGTCGCGATCGCGCGGGCTGCTCGGGCGGGACGTCCCGATCGTGGAGCAGATGGTGGCGGACAAGAGCGGGATCGTGGGAGCGGCGGGACTGGTGATGGCGCCGCGGCCGTGAACTCTTAGATCGCTCCCTGACGGTCGCGGTTCGCGGTGCACGGTCGAAAGGCTTCCCGCTTCCTTACGGTCGCGGCCGTCAGCGGGTGTGGGGGAGCGGGGGGTTGCGGTCGGCGGCGAATTTTTGTTGGTGCCAGTAGGGGTATGGAAGGGGGAGGGCGCTGACTTCGTCGAGGCGTTCGACTTCGGCGAGGGTGAGGCGCCAGGAGGCGGCGGCGAGGTTGTCGCGGAGCTGCTGGTCGGTACGGGCGCCGATGATGACGGTGTCGACACCGGGCTTGCAAGTCACCCAATTTAGCGCGACCTGGGAGACGGAGACGTTGCGGGCGGCGGCGATTTCGGCGAGGGTGTCGACGATGCGGTAGAGGCGCTCCTCATCGATGGTGCCGGGCGCGTCGAGAGTGTTGAGGCGCGACTCGGAGGGCTTGGCCTGGCCGCGGCGGAATTTGCCGGACAGGAGGCCGAACTGCAGGGGACTCCAGGCCATAATGCCGGTGCGCTGGTCGAGGCCGGCGGGGACGAGTTCGTGCTCGGCGTCGCGGGCGAGCAGGGAGTAGTTGATCTGCTGCGAGATGTAGCGCTGGATGCCGAGGCGGTCCGAAGTGGCGTGAGCCTTCATAAGCTGCCAGCCGGAATAGTTGGAGCAGCCGGCATAGCGGACCTTGCCAGAGCGGATCAGGTCGTCGAAGGCGCGGAGGGTTTCGTCGAGCGGAGTAAGGGCATCGAAGTTATGGGCCTGATAGAGATCGATGGTGTCGGTTCCCAGACGGCGAAGGCTGGCTTCGCAGGCTTCCATAATGTGGCGACGGGTGAGGCCGGACTTGTTGGTGCCGGGCTCGAGGCCGACGAAGACTTTGGTGGCGAGCACGATGTCCTTGCGGAGCGTGCCGAGAGCCTGGCCTAAGACCTCCTCGGATTTGCCGAAGGAGTAGATGTCGGCGGTGTCGAAGAGGTTGACGCCGGCTTCGATACAGATCTCGATGTGGCGGCGGGCCTCCTCCACTTGCACATTGCCCATGGCGGCGAAACGTCCCTCTCCGCCCAGAGTCATGGTGCCGAAGCTCAGCACCGAGACTTGCAGACCGCTAGCACCTAAGAGCCGGTATTCCATCGCTTTGTCCTCCAAAGCGGGCTATGCATAGCCCACTTCTCTACAACCGCTTATTGATAATAAAGTAGTTACGCAAAAAAAGCGGGCTAAGCGTAGCCCGCTTTTGGAATATTCCTCCGATTTCGGTGGTTTCTCCTGAACACATGATACTGCGGAGGCAAGCGAAAAGCGGGGTTCCGTGATGGAAGAATTTTTCGCAGTCGTAATGTTATTAACAGGTTAGGCGGGTAAAAATAAATTTGATGTTGACGTGACTACTCATATCGGAGGGCTTCGGTGGGATGCAAATGCGCGGCTCGATTGGCCGGGAGGATGCCGAAAATGAGGCCGACCAGGCAGGAAACACCGAAGGCCACGACGATCGCGACCGGAGAAATCGGGATTTTGATATCGGCGAACAACTGGACGCTGAGCGGGATCGCGACTCCTGCCAGGATGCCGACGAGACCTCCGGTGAGGCTGACCATGATGGCTTCGGTGAGGAACTGCAGGAGGATTTCGCGGGGAGAGGCACCGACGGCAAGCCGCACTCCGATCTCGCGGGTGCGTTCGGTCACGGTCACCAGCATGATGTTCATGATGCCGATTCCGGAGATCACCAGGGTGATGGCGGAGACGAGCACCAGGACCAGGGAGAGGATGAGGGAGATGTTCTTGGCGGCGTTCAGGATCGCGGTCAGGGTGTCGACCCGGTAGCGGGCGCCGGGACGGTGGCGGGCTTCGAGGATCTGCTGGACGCGGAGGGCGACGCGCTCGACTTCCTGGGGCGAACGCACCTGGACGTAGAGTGGGTCGATGCGCTCGACGGGGGTAAAGTAACGCAGGACGGTTATGGGGATAAGTATCGTATCCCGCTCGACTTCCGATTGCCCGAAGGTCTCGACCTTTTCGTGGAAGGTGCCGATCACGGTGAATTCCAGGCCGTAGAGTTTGATGACCTGGCTGAGGGCCGCGGCGCGTCCGCCGAACATGCGGGTGGCGAGCTGGTCGGTGAGCAGTGCGGTCTTGCTGCGGAGGGTAACGTCGCTTTCGTCGAGGAAGCGGCCGGAGCTGATGACGATGTTGCGCACCGGCTGATAGTCCTGATCGGTGCCGATGACCTTGACGTCCTGCTCCTTGCCGCCGATCAGGATGCGATCGAAATTGGACATGACGCCGGTTGCGGCCACGATGTCGCCGGTCAGTTCCTGGCGGAGGGCCTGGACGTCGGTCATCTTGATGTAATCGGCGTCGGCGACGGTGGAGCCGCCAGCGTTGGCGTAGTAGGCAAAGATGATGTTGGAACCGATGCCTTGGACCTGTTCGAGGATGTAGTCGCGGCTGGTGAGGGAGATGGTGACTACCAGGATGACGGAGGCGGTGCCGATGGCCATGCCGAGCCCGGTCAAGAGCGAGCGGACGGGACTGGCGCGCAACGCCTGCGCGCTGAACCGGACCGCTTCGCCGAGGAACATGGGCTGGGCTTAGCTGCCCTGCACCTGCTTGAGCAACTTCTCAGCTTCGGATCGCGACGGGTCCTCGGGGCTCAAAGTAAGGCTCAGGTATTTCTTTAGCAGTTCCCGCGCAACACCAAGATTTCGCTTGCTTTTGATGTATAGATCAGCCTTGGCAAAGATCAACTTCGGGCTATTGGGAGCGATCTGCTCGGCTCTGGCCAGACTCTGATCGGCTTCCTGGTAGCGACCTTGTTTGGTGAAGAGGCGGGCCAAATCGATGAAGCGGCCGACCTGGTGCGGGGCGGCATCGATGGCGCGGCGGAGTTGCTCTTCGGCGCTGGAATATTCCTTGCGTTTCTCGGCGAGCTTGGCAAGGGCCCAGTGACCCTCGGCAGGATTGATCCGGGACATCTGATCGGCCGTGGCTCTGGCCTTGTCCAAGCCGCCGCCGAGGAAGCCAGGAGCCTCAAGGTAATACTCGAACAAATCGCTCTGCGCGTCCAGATTATCAGGGTTTAGCTGTGCAGCCCTCTCGAAATTCTGACGCGCTTTGGAAGCGTAGCCGGGAGCCGTGATCAGGTTGGAAGTTTCAGCACGCCGGCCGTATGCCCTACCGAGCCAGAGGTAGGCTTCGGAACTGCGAGGCAGGGCGGCGACGGCCTTTTCGAGGGCTTCGGTGGCTTTTTTGAAGTCGCCGGCTCCGTAGTTATTGCGACCGATCAGTTCCCAGACCTGGCCGTCTTTTTCCGGAATTGCTTGTAAAACTTGAAGAGATTGCTCGAACTCCGTGAGGTTATAGAGTTTACGCGCGCGCTCGAGATCCGGACTCGAAGCCCAGAGTACGGCAGACGCGGAGATGACTAAGACCCAGGATTTCACCAAAGCTAGGCTCACTTTCCATTTTACTTCAACTACATAGATGAGCACGGACGCCCGCGAGTTTCAGATTCGCTTGCTCTTCTGTAAGAAGACGCGTGGAAAGCGGGTGCAAGGGCTCATGGGGGATTATGCTAAAAGATCAGGAGGAACTCCCATGCGGACCAGGATTGCAGCGGCGCTGCTGGCGGTAGTGGCGATAGCCTTCACACAAGAGCCGAGGCGGCCGCCGATTACCGGGGTGGCGCACATCTCGCTGTTCGTCCACGATATCGAGCAGTCGCGGCACTTTTACAAGGACCTGTTAGGCTATGAGGAGCCATTCCAGCTGAACAAATCGGATGGAAGCCTGGCTCTAACGTTCATTAAGGTGAACGACCGCCAGTTCATCGAACTGGTGCCCGAGACGGCGGCGGGAACGGACCGGCTCAACCACATTTCGGTGGAGACGGCGGACGCCGGCGCGATGCGGGTCTACCTTGCCGCGCATGGACTCAAGGTGCCGGACAAGGTGCCCACAGGCCGGATCGGCAACGCGAATTTCAACGTAAAGGATCCGGACGGACACACAGTCGAAATCGTGCAATACCTGCCAGAGGGGTGGACGGCGCAGGATCGGGGGAAGCATTTGGGCGCGCACCGGATTTCGGAGCGGATGGCACACCTGGGAATCATGGTGGGGTCGCTGGACGCCTCGACTGGATTCTATACGGGCGCGCTGGGTTTCCGGGAAATCTGGCGAGGCAGCAAGGACGGGAAGGTGCTGAGCTGGGCGAACTCGCAGGTACCTGAAGGCGACGATTACGTGGAATTCATGCTATATCAGAACACGCCGCCGAAGGAGCGGTGGGGCACAATGCACCATATTTGCCTGGTGGTGCCGGACATTGAAAAGGCCGTCGCCGATCTGGAGGCTCGTCCGGCGCGGAAGGATTATGCGCGCAAGATGGAGATCCAGACGGGGGTGAACCGTAAACGGCAGTGTAACCTCTACGATCCGGACGGGACGCGGGTGGAACTGATGGAGCCGCGGACGGTGGACGGCACGCCGACTCCGCCATCGACGGCGCCGGCGCCGGTGAAGTGATGCGATTAGCGCAGGTAGCCGAAGAGGTACAGACAGAGGAGGATAACGAGGACGGTGCCGAGTCCGACTCCTGCGCCGCCTCCGTATCCCCAGCGTCCGTAGCCGTAGTATCCGCCGCCACCGCCGAGGAGTAAGACCAGGATCACGATTAAGAGAATGAGCATCAATTGCCTCCTGGGAGGGTATGTTGCACAGGGGGTGCCGAAGTGTGGTGGGGTACGAGAAGAAGCTTAGATTAGTGGACAGGCCGGGAGGCCTGTCCCACAAGGTGAACGCTGTAATATGGAGGTTCATGCACGTTCCTCAGCGGACTCTTTATACTGGCGCGCGGATGCCGGCGATCGGGCTGGGCACGTTCGGCAGCGATCACGTTTCGGCAGAGCAGATCGCCGAGGCGGTGCGCGATGCGGCGCTGGTGGGCTACCGGCACTTCGATTGCGCGAGCGTGTATCGCAATGAAGACCGGATCGGGTTCGCGCTGCGGGATATTATGAACGGCGGTATTGGGCGCGACGAGTTGTGGATTACCAGCAAGCTTTGGAACGATAAGCACGGCGAAGAGGACGTGATCGCGTCGTGCCGGCAATCGCTCGCCGATCTGCAACTCGACTATCTGGACATGTACCTGGTGCACTGGCCGTTCCCCAATTTCCACCCGCCGGGGTGCGACGTGAGTTCGCGCAGTCCGGACGCGCGGCCGTACATCCACGAGAATTACATGAAGACCTGGCGGCAGATGGAGAAGCTGGTGGAGCTGGGACTGGTGCGCCACATCGGCACGAGCAATGTCACGATCCCGAAGCTGACCCTGATCCTGCGCGACGCGCGCATCCGTCCGGCGGTCAACGAAATGGAGCTGCATCCGCATTTTCAGCAGAAGGCGCTGTTCGAATTTGTGCGCGCAGCGGGGATTGAGCCGATCGCGTACAGCCCGATCGGCTCGCCCGGCCGGCCGGAGCGCGACCGCACGCCCGAGGACACAGTGGATATCGAGGACCCGGCAATCGTCGCGATTGCGGAGCGGCTCGGCGTCCACCCGGCGGTGGTGTGCGTGAAGTGGGCGGAGCAACTGGGCGCGACTCCGATTCCGTTTTCGGCGCGGCGGCGGAACTATCTGGCGAACCTGCAGGGCGTGGTGAGCGACCGGCTGACCGCGGCGGATATGGAGGCCATCGCCGGCATCGACCGCAACTGCCGGCTGATCAAGGGCCAGGTGTTTTTATGGAAACAGGACCAGACGTGGGAAGATCTCTGGGACCTGAATGGAGCGATCGCACAGTGAGTTCCCACCAAATGATTGGGGCCTACCTGCCGGGCAATAGCACGGTGGAGATGAAGCAGGTGCCGGTGCCGGTGCCGGGACACGGCGAGGTTCTGCTGCGCATGAAGGCGTCGACCATCTGCGGCTCGGACATCCGCTGCATTTATCACGAGCACCTGGGCAAGGGGCCGGAGGGATACCAGGGAGTGGTCGCAGGGCACGAGCCTTGCGGGCAGATCGTCAAGGTGGGGCCGGGCTGCCGCCGCTTCGGGGCAGGCGACCGGGTGATCGTTTATCACATCTCGGGCTGCGGGGTGTGCAACGATTGCCGGCGCGGCTACATGATTTCGTGCACGAGCGAGCGCTATCGCCGCGCTTACGGCTGGCAGCGCGACGGCGGCATGGCGGAGTTCCTGCTGGCGGAAGAGAAGGACCTGATCCACCTGCCCGCGGAGCTGAGCTACGCCGATGGAGCGCAGGTGGCGTGCGGCTTCGGCACCGTGTACGAGGGGCTGGAAAAGATCGGCATCAGCGGCAATCACGCGGTGCTGATCACCGGATTGGGCCCGGTCGGGCTGGCTACCGGGGCGCTCTGCCGGAAGCTCGGCGCGGAGAAAATTATCGGGATCGACGTGGTTCCGGAGCGGATGAAGCTGGCGCTCGATCTCAAGCTCTGCGACGAGGTGCTGGCCAGCGGACCGGAGAACGTCGCCGAGGTCCGGCGGTTGACGGGCGGGCATGGGGTGGAGCGCGCGGTGGATTGCTCGGCGAACGAGCACGCGCGCGCCACCGCGATCCGGGCCACGAGGAAGTGGGGACGGATCGTGTTCCTGGGCGAAGGCGGCCGCGTGGAATTCAACCCGTCGCCGGACATCATCCACGATCAGAAGACGATCTACGGTTCGTGGGTGACCTCGACGTGGCTGATGGACGAGTTGGTGGAGCGGCTGGTGCGCTGGAATCTGCATCCGGCCGACCTGGTGACGCACCGCTTTCCGCTCGAAAAGGTCGATCAGGCCTACACACTGATGGCGTCGGGCAAATGCGGAAAAGTCGCAGTCTGCTTCGACGAAGAGTTGTGAACCCTTAGCAGGGCGGCACTGCGCCTGCGGCGCAGCGGCCTGCCGAAATGTGCCAGAATTCGGAAGCGGCGGGCACACGATGACGGTATATATCTCGCTTTTGCGCGGCATTAACGTCGGGGGCAACAACCTGGTGAAGATGGAGGCGTTGCGCGCGCTGTATGAAAAGCTCAAGTTCCGCGACGTGGTGAGCTACGTGCAGAGCGGTAACGTCGTTTTCCGGGCGGCGGAGGCGGATCGGGCGCGGATCGCGGGCAAGATTGAAGACGCGATCGAGCGGACGTTTGGGCACCGTCCCCACGTGATGCTGCGGACCACGGCGGAGCTGCGGGATGTGGTGGCGCGGAATCCGTTCGCAGGGCGGGAAGGCATCGAACCGGCCAAGCTGGTGGTCACTTTTCTGGCGGGCGAACCGTCGGATGAGGCGCGGGTGAAGTTGGAGGCGCTGCCGAAGACGGCGGAGGAGATGCACCTGCATCTTCGCGAGCTGTTCACGTATTTTCCGAATGGGATGGGGCAATCAAAGCTTTCGCTGCCGGCGGTGGATCGCGCGCTTAAGGTTCCGGGGACGGCGAGGAATTGGAATACGGTGAGTAAGCTGCTGGCGATCGCGGAAGGGCTGGAGATCGCTCCCTGACGGTCGCGGTTCGCGGGGACGAGCCGCGACCAGTGAGGGAAGCGGTTGGTTATTCGTTGGTGGTTTCGATGCGCATACCGTAGAAGCTGCGGTATACGAAGACGGTGGAGGCCAGGAAGAAGACGGCGGCAAGGATGGTGGTGAGGGTGTTGCCTTGCTTGGCCGAGACGCTGACGGCGAGCTGGACGGCGAGGAGGCCGAACAGCGTGGTGAATTTGATGATGGGGTTGAGGGCGACGGAGCTGGTGTCCTTGAAAGGATCGCCGACCGTGTCGCCGACTACGCAGGCATCATGCAGCGGGGTGCCTTTAGCGCGGAGTTCGGTCTCAACGACCTTTTTCGCGTTATCCCAGGCGCCGCCGGCGTTGGCCATGAAGATGGCCTGGAAGAGGCCGAAGAGCGCGATCGAAACCAGGTAGCCGATGAAGAAAAATGGCTCCAGGAAGGCGAAGGCAAGCGTTGAGAAGAAGACGACCAGGAAGATGTTGAACATGCCCTTCTGGGCGTACTTGGTGCAGATCTCGACGACCTTTTTGGAATCCGCCACAGAAGCCTTTTCGGCGGTGTCGAGCTTGATGTTCTTCTTGATGAATTCGACGGCCTGGTAAGCGCCGGTGGTGACGGCCTGGGCGCTGGCACCGGTGAACCAATAGATGACCGCGCCGCCGGCGATCAGGCCCAACAGGAAGGGAGCATGCATCATGCTGAGCTTGTCCATGTTGTCCTTGAGACCGTGAGTGAGGGCCACGATGGTGGAGAAGATCATGGTGGTGGCGCCGACCACGGCGGTGCCGATGAGCACGGGTTTGGAGGTCGCCTTGAAGGTGTTGCCCGCGCCATCGTTCTCTTCCAGATTTTCCTTGGCTTTTTCGAACTCGGGTTTGAAGCCGTACTGCTTCTGGATGAGGGCTTCGATGTTGGGGATGGTTTCGATGGTGGAGAGTTCGTAGACGGACTGGGCGTTATCGGTGACCGGGCCATAGCTATCGACGGCGATGGTTACCGGGCCCATGCCGAGGAAGCCGAAGGCCACGAGGCCGAAGGCGAAGACGGCGGGAGCGAGCATCAGCGTGACGGGGAACATAGTCGACACGAAGAAACCGATGGACATGAGGGCGAGCATCGCCATGCCGAGCCAGTAGGCGCTGAAGTTACCGGCCACAAAACCGGAGAGGATGTTGAGCGACGCGCCGCCTTCGCGCGAGCTGGTTACGATCTCGCGGACGTGGCGGGAGCTGGTGGAGGTGAAGACTTTCACGAACTCGGGTATGAGCGCGCCGGCCAGGGTGCCGCAGCTAATGATGGTGGCAAGCTTCCACCAGAGGCTCGTGTCGCCGGCGAGATCGGGGATCATCATGGCGCTGAGCACATAGGTGAGCACGATGGAGAGGATGGATGTGAGCCAGACCAGGGTGGTGAGCGGCGCTTCGAAATCGAACTTGTCGACGTTGAGGTACTTGGCTTTGGCGATGGCGTCATTGATGAAGTAGCCGACGCCGCTGGAGATGACCATCATGATGCGCATGGTGAAGATCCAGACCAAGAGCTGCACCTGGACGGTGGGGCTGGCAACGGCGAGGAGGATGAAGGTGATAAGCGCGACGCCGGTGACGCCGTAGGTTTCGAAACCATCGGCCGAGGGTCCAACGGAATCGCCGGCATTATCGCCGGTGCAATCCGCGATGACGCCAGGGTTGCGGGCGTCGTCTTCCTTGATCTTGAATACGATCTTCATGAGATCGCTGCCGATGTCGGCGATCTTGGTGAAGATACCGCCGGCGACACGGAGTGCGGCGGCGCCGAGCGATTCGCCGATGGCGAAGCCGATGAAGCAGCTACCGGCCAGATCGCCGGGCACAAAGAGCAGAATGCAGAGCATGATGAGCAGTTCCACGGAAACCAGGAGCATGCCGATGCTCATGCCGGCCTGCAACGGTATGGAGTAGCAGGGGAAGGGCTTGCCGCGGAGGGCGGCGAAGGAAGTGCGCGAGTTGGCGAAGGTGTTGACGCGCATGCCGAAGGCGGCGACCATGAAGCTGCCGGAGATGCCGACGACGCTGAAGGCGAGGATGATGAGAACCTTGTAGAACTCGAAGCCAAGAAGGAACCCGAAATAGAAAACGATGATGACGGCGATCAAGGCTTCCAGAATGCAGAGGAATTTTCCCTGGGTGGCGAGATACGTTTTGCAGGTTTCGTAAATGAGTTCGCTGACTTCGCGCATGGAGTCGTGAACCGGCATGGCGCGAAGACGCGTAAAGATATAAAGACCGAAGATGAGTCCGAGGGCGCTGACAACGAGACCGCCCATCAGAAGGCTGCTTCCGGAAATACCGCCCAGGAAGGTTACCGAGTCGAGCCTGGGGAGTTTGAGGTTGGCTTCGCCACCTCCCGTTTCCTGGGCCATGAGCGGCGCGCCGAGCGCCACGAAAGAAAGGACGAGCATCAACACGCGCAAGACCGAGCGACTTCGCGCGTTGGCGGCGCAGCGCTCGACACAGAGCGTGTCCGGAGTGGAGAACATTTGGGTAAATCCCCCTAACGAAATTTCAATTTCCGGTAACCGGCTGCGTATCGGTTAATCCGCAGCGGACCGGGGCATATGCGAGTGTACTCTAGATCAACCGACCACACAGTATAAGAGATATTCGCATCGGAATTCAACGCACAAAACGGAATATCGGCATTGACGGGAAAAGAGTTTAGTGGGTGTGGTTGTTCTAGATCGCTCCCTGACGGTCGCGGTTCGCGAGTGCAGCACATCGGTGATCGCTCCCTGACGGTCGCGGTTCGCGGTGACGACGACGGAGGGTCGGGGGCGTGGGTGGTACATCAGGAGAGTTTTTTGACGGCACGAGAAGAATACACCGTGGCGGCGGCCATGGCGAGGAGGGGGAGAGGGATGAGGATGGCGGGGCGGAGGGGCGGGTTGGGGAGGAGGAAAAGGAGGTAGGGGAGGGGCGAGAACATGAGCAGGGCGACGGCGCGGCAGGGGGCGCTGGAGGAGCTTTGCCACATCAGGAGACAGACGGGCAGGAGGAGAACCGCGTCGCGCAGGAAGGCATGATGGCCGAGGAGGAGGCCACTGGCGAGGGTGGCGGCGATAGCGAGGGAATCCTGCTTGCCGCGGATCACGATCCAGGCGGCGACCAGGACTAGGGCGGCACCGAGCAGTTCCCAAAGGCGGTCGTGCGCGAGGCCGACTACCATGCCGCGGATATTGGGCATACCGGTCCAATCGGGCGTGGTATCGGGGCGGGTGAGAATCGCGATGTAGGGACGGGGCCAGGACCATCCAGCGACCGCGAAGGACCAGACGGCGAGGACGGCGCCTCCGGCGGCGAGACCGGCGGTGAACCTTCCCATGCGGCGCGCGATGAGGAGCAGGGGCAGGGTGAGAAAGAGATGGTATTTGACGGAGCAGACGGCGAAGGCGCAGCCGGCCGCGAAGTGACGGCCGCGGGAGCGCAACCACATGGAGACAGCGAGGGCGGCCAGGAGCAGGGTCACGTCCTGTCCGGAGATGAAGGCTTCGAGCAGGGGGAGACTCCAGCAGCAGACGAGGGCGGTGATCCGACGGTCGGGAGATGGCCAGAACCAGATGAACAACAGGACGCCGGAGAGGGAAAGCGCCTGCCAGAGAAGGTAGGCGACGTCGAAGTTGAAGAAGCGGAGGGGGGAAATCCACGCGGCGTAAAACGGGAGGCGGGTGAAGACAACGGCGTGATTGTGATCTCCGAGCGCGATTTCGGCGCGGCGCATGGCGGGTTCATCGTAGAGGGCGGGCGTGCCGGAGAGCTGGGCAGCGGCGTAATAGCAGACGAAATCGTTATTGCCGTGGACGATATAACCGAGCACGGGGCGGTACAGGAAGCAGTTGACGGCGATGCCGAGAGCGCAGGCCAGGATGAGCGGGATCCGCACCGCAGAATTGTAGCATCCACACACGCTACTCCCGGCAGACGCCGCGGCGGCTGGAGCGGATGAAGGCGGTCAAGTGGAGGGTATCGGGGGTGGGAATTTCGCTCTCGATGCGGGCGAGGGCGGCTTCGAGTTTGAGATTGGAGCGATAGAGATAGCGGTAGGCCTGTTTGAGAATGCTGATGCGCGGGGCGTCGAAGCCGGCGCGCTTGAGCCCGACGAGGTTCAAGCCCTTGGGAGCGATGGCGAAGCCGGCGAAGGTGAAAAACGGCGGCGCGTCGAGGTTGACGCGGGTGTTACCGCTGACCATGGCGAGGCGGCCCACCTTGGAGTATTGATGGACGAGGACGCCGCCGGAGAGGAAGGCGTGGTCCTCGACTTCGACATAGCCGCCCAGCAGGACGCAACTGGCGATCACCGTGTTACTGCCGATTTTGCAGTTATGCGCGATGTGGCCGCTGGTCATGATGAAGTTATCGTCGCCGATGGTGGTGGCGGATTCGGGCGGAGTGCCGCGCGAGATGGTGAAGTGTTCGCGGATCTTATTGCCGCTGCCGATGGTGAGATAACTGCGCTCGCCTTTGAAGTTCTTGTCGAGAGGGTCGGTGCCGAGCACGGCGCCGGCGGAGATTTCATTGCGCGCGCCGAGGGTGGTCCAGCGCTTGATGTAGACGTGGGGCTCAAGGATGCAATGGGCGCCGATGGAGACATCGGGTTCGATGACACAGAATTCGCCGATGCGCACGCCGGGGCCGATGGAGGCGTCGGGTGAGACGCGCGCGGTGGGAGCGACGGCGGCGGAAGGGTCGATGGGCATGAATTCGTATCATAAGCCCATTGGGGCGTGCCCGTACCGCCGCCGGGAGGTTAGAGGCGGAGCGAAAAATCGTGGCGGCGGCGCCAGGCAAGCAGGGCGGCGCCGGTGCCGAGCAGAATGAAAGTGGAGGGCTCGGGCGAACCATCATCGATGCTGAAGATTTTGTAGATAGTGCCATTGCCGTTGTAGTCGGTTTCGATGGTGCCTCCGCCGCTGCCGAAGGCTTCATTGATGAAGACGGCGTTGACGCTGTAGGTGGCGGGGCTGGGGAGGTTGTGGAGGTCCTCGCTGTAGAGGAAGGCGGTGACACCGAGGCCGGTGCCGCCGCCGCTATCGAAGAAATCGTTAAAGATGCGGAAGACGTCGCTGGTGGTGCCGGTGAAGCGGTCAATCAGAACAACGTCGCCGGCGATGCCTAGACCGGGCAAGCTCAGGGACTGGCCGTCCTCAAAGATATTACAGCTCGAGAAGTCCGAGGCGCAGAACGAGGTGGGAGCGGCATGGGCCGACGGCGGCAGCGCGGCGGCCGCCAGGGCAAGTACGGCGATAGAAAGAGCGTTTTTGATCACGATTATCCTCCGGAAATCAATTTACCCTGGCCCACAAAGGCTCGAAAACGTCAGAAACTTACCAGTATAACTGAAAAAGCCATTTACGCCGAACGAGGATCCATGCATATACCACCACAGGAAGGCCTCGTCCTGGAGGTGATAAGTTGTCGCATTAGTTACTTGTGTAAATACGATAGGTGGAGCTTCTAACGGGTCGCCGGTCTCGAAGTTGATGATGCAGGCACCGCCCTGGCCGGGCAATTTGGCGGGTGGAATCAGGTTGATTCCTCCAGGAAAAGCGCCGACAAACGGATCGTTCATCCACTCCGACGTTTCGTGGCTCAGGGCCTGAACATCCTGAATGACATTGCCGTTGAAGGTGCCGGAGCGGGTGTAGGCGGCGTAGATCCAGGTGTGGGCGGTGACAACCGGCGGGCCTTCGGAGTCATGGTAGCCGAGGACGCAGCAGGTATTTACGGTCCCGTCGGAGCTCTCATAGACGTTGTCGGTCAGGAAGATGGGGAGGACGTTGGGCCCGAAGGAAGGAACCATGGCAGTGAGCAGGGGGTCGAAGAAGCTCTCCGAGACGACGCCGATAGCGCCAGAGTTGTAGGTGGTTCCGTTGCCTGTGGTTACGGTGATCGAGACGGTGGGAGCAACGGTCGGAGCGCCTAAGAGGACGTGGTAACCGGCGGGCGAAAAGCCGGAGAAATTCCAGAACTGAGCGCGCTGAATGGCATCGCCGTATTGGGTGACGCCCACGTCGGTTCCGCCGGTAACGTAATCAGAGGTCAGGAAGATGGGCGAGTTCACCGTGGAGGCCACCTGATTGGTGCCATCGAGCACCTTGCCGGTGGAGTTGAAAGTCAGCTTGATGGGCACGATCACGACGGGAACGGTGGTGGTGTTGGCGTCCAGCGAAGGATCGGTACCCACGATATTGAAGGGGTTCGACTTGCCGAAGGAGGTGTAGTTGGCCGTGTAGAATTGCAGACCGCCGGAGGGATTCGCGTTGGGTACGACCCCGTTTGCGGCAGACACGCCGGCTGTTTGAGCGGGGCCGCGGCCGATTGGCCGGCTGTATCTTGTGACCACGTTGTAAGTCACGCCGTCAATGTCAATGGTGGTCTGGCCAAATGCCGACGTGATGCCGAATACAGCCAGGGCAGTGATAACTCCGGTGAATGAAGATAGGTGCTTCATTATGCCTCCGTACCCAGTCCTTTGAGCTGAATGGGACTCAGTGTATCATCGTGTGCCCGGCATAACATCACTTATTCACAGCGCTCAAGAGCGTTCCGTGTCTGCCGACACTCTCAGGATCCCCGTGGTGTGACGCTTTGCCCCGCCGCGAGCCGGGCGGGCCGGTTTCCCGTGCGGAGCGCTATGATCATGGCATGCGAGTTCGCGAATTGGCGGAATGGCTGGGCGCAACCTTTGAAGGCGATGGAGAACGGGAACTGACGGGTGTGGCGACGCTGGAATCGGCGGGCATGGAGGAGGTGGCCTTCGTGGGCAATCGCAAGGCGGCGGCACTGGCCGAAGGGTCGGCGGCGGGCTGCCTGATTGTGCCGATGGAGTGGCCCTCGCCCTCGTATCGCACGGTGATCCGGGCGGCGGAGCCGAGGACGGCATTCGCGCGCGCGATGAATCGCTTTTATCCGACGGCGGAGTTGAAGCCGGGCGTGCATCCCACGGCAGTCATCGGCAAAGACGTCGAGATGGCGGCGATGGTGTATGTGGGGCCGCACGCGACGGTGGGGGACGGGACGCGGATCGGAGTGGCCAGTTCGATCGGCGCGGGCTGCATAGTAGGCAAGCGGGTGCAGATTGCGGAGGGTTGCGTGCTGCATCCGAACGTGACGGTGTACGACAACGTGGACATCGGGCGCGGGGCCGTGCTGCATTCGGGGTGCGTGATCGGGGCGGACGGATTCGGATACGTGATGGAGCACGGGCGGTGGCACAAGTTTCCGCAGGTGGGGCGGGTGGAGATCGGGGACTTCGTGGAGATTGGCGCGAATTCGTGCGTGGATCGCGCGGCGCTGGGGGTGACGTCGATCGGCGAAGGGACGAAGCTCGACAATATGGTCCACGTGGGGCATAACTGCCGGATCGGGAAGCACGTGGTGGTGGCGGCGCAGACCGGGTTTTCGGGCGGCGTGGTGGTGGAGGACTACGCAGTGATCGGCGGGCAGGTGGGGATCGGCGACAAGGCGCGGATCGAGACGCGCGCGGTGTTGGGGTCGGGCTGCGGGGTGCTGACGTCGAAGATCGTGCGCAGCGGAGAGACGGTGTGGGGAACGCCGGCGCGGCCGTTGAAGCGTCACCTGGAAGAGCTGGCGAGCCTGGGCAGGCTGCCGGAGCTGCGCAAGGAAATGAGCGAGTTGAAGCGGCGCCTGGCGGAGTTGGAGAGGAAGGGCTGAATGCTGGTGGTGGTGGGCGGTCACTCAAGGAACATCGGAAAGACGGGACTGGCGGCGGGGCTGATCCGGCGGACGCGCGCGATGAAGTGGACGGCGCTCAAGATCACACAGTACGGGAACGCGGTGTGTTCGCGGCACACGGTGGAATCGACGTGCGGATGCGAGCCGGGCAACGGCGAGGAGTTCGCGCTGGATGAGGAGTTCGAGGCGAACGATACGGATTCGGGGCGATTTCTGGGCGCGGGCGCGGAGCGGAGTTTCTGGCTCCGGGTGCCGGCGGGGGAGCTGCCGCGGGCGGCGGGGCTGGTGCGGAAGATTCTGGCGCAGGGCGAGAACGTGATCGTGGAATCGAACAGCGTGGTGGAGCTGGTGCAGCCAGATGTCTTCCTGATGATCCTGGATTTTTCGTGCGAGGACTTCAAGCCCTCGAGCCTGCGGTTCATGGACCGCGCGGATGGCTTCGTGGTGATCGATCGCGGAATCAATGCGCCGTTGTGGGCGGAAGTGGCGCAAGGGATGTGGGACGGCAAGCCGCAATTCCTGGTCACGCCGCCGCGATATGCGACCGCGGAGATCGTGGATTTCGTGAAGGCGAAGGCGGCGGAGCGGGCTTAAGAGCGCAGACGGCGCAATTCCGCAGCGGCTTCGGCGAGCAGAGTGGCGGCGCGCGCCACCTGCTGTTCGATGGAGCGGACATGCTCCAGGGCGCGGATGTGCGCAGGGTCGGTGATCAGATTCAGGCAGTACGCGCTGGTTTCTATGTTGCCGAGTGGCTGGCGGAGGTCGTGGACGAGGTCAGAGAGAATGGCTTCAGACGGAGAAGACTCGGATAGGGTCATAGATGCGCTCGGGTGAAAGGGAAAGTATAGCGCGGTCAGGCGCCGGACGGAATCCTTTTTTATTTCGTTGAAATGCAAGACTGTGGCGGGAAATCCGGACGTCGGAAATACGTATCAGGATGTACGAATGGCTATCGGATAACGACGGGCATGGTTTCGCCGGAGTAGCGGGTCACTGGAACGGGAGCGGTACCGCCGGCTTTGAGCGGAACGCTGATCAGGCGGGGGCGCGAAGCGTCCGGCGCCACGCTCATGGAGAGAATGGCGGGGGCGATGGGAGTTTTCTGCAGCAGGTCGCGGGAGATTACCAGCTTGCCGGCTTGCGCCGGCGCGATACAGTGGACGATTGCCGAGGTAGCAGAGGAAGCCAGGTTGACATACACTGCATCGGTCGGCTCGTAGCCCTGATTGTCCCAGACGAGGACCAGATCGGCGCTGCGATCGATCGTGCTGAGTTGATCGCGATTGGTCCAGTGGAGTGTCGGGGGAAGAGTGAAGGGCAGTTCGAAGGCGGAGATGTCGCTGCCTCCGGGCGCGGAGAGGGTGTACGATCCGCCGGGGAAGACGGACGGCGCAAGCGCGGCGAGGGAGGGCGCGGGCTGCGACTCGAACCTCTGCGAATACGACTCGTTGGACTTGGCGATGGTCAGCCTGGCTGGAAGCGGGCCAGAGACGGTCACGGACGAGCCGGCGTCCGGAAAGGCGGGCACCAAGACGGGCAACGATCCTGGGACCAAGACGCTCACAGAGGTGCTGACGCTGGCAAGCGTGCAGGATGAAGTGGTGGGTGGAGGAGTCAGGGCACCGGAGAAGACATCCTGGGAATTGGCGCTCAAGAACGAGAGCGAAAAATTGTCGTAGCGGGTGAACGGGTCGCCAGCGACTAATGCATAGGCCCATGTGTCGGTTGTGAGGGAACCCGTGACGACCGTGCCACCCCGATCGAGGGTCTTCAACTGCGAAGGAGAGAGGCCGAGCGGGTGGATGCAAGCGGCTGATGTGGAGGTGGCGAGAGTCACCTGGTTGCTGGGAGCGTTTCCGGCGACCGTGACGCTGACCGGGATGTAGCAGCCCGCGGGGACGTTGGCGGGGAGGCGGAAGTTGACCTGATCGAGGCCGGGCTGGCCGGGCGCGCGGCCGGCGAAGGTGGGTTGGACGGTGGCGCCGTAGACTTCGACCGACACATCGGAGGTGGTGAAGGCGCCGAGGCCGGTGCCCCAGAGGGTCACGTACTGGCCGGGCTGCGCGGGGGCGGTCAACTGGTTGAGCACGGGCGCGCCGCTATCCGGGATATTTTGCGCAATCGCGGGACCGACACCGAAGATCCCCTGGTTGAAGAGGGCGAAGGACGACGGCGCGATGTACACGGTACCGGTCAGACTGGATTGGTTCACGGTCAGAGTCACGGTGGTCCAACCGATGGGTACGTCCGAAGGCACCACGGCCAATATCGTGGAACCGACGGAGAGCACGGTCATCGGGAAGACCTGGGCGCTATCGCGCGGCTGCATGTCGAGATGGGCGCTGTCGTTGGACCGTGGGAATTGGGTTTGGCCGGTGACGACGACGAGCGAGCCAGGGGCTACGTTCGACTGACCGGCCAACGGCGGGACGGCGGCGTTGGCGATGACGAGATTCTGGGCTACGGCGGGGGAGAGCAGCACGAGGGCGGAAAGGAGAAGACGTGTCAAGAGCTGTTGTAGCACTCTGCGCGGGGGAAACAAAGGCTGATTAGTGGACAGGCCGGGAGGCCTGTCCTACGCTAAGAGCGTGGCGGGCGATCCTCTTGCTTTGTTTCATGCTCCGACGCGCGCGTGGTTCGAGGCCGTGTTCACGGCGCCGACGCGGCCGCAAGCGTTGGGGTGGCCGGCGATCGCGCGGGGGGATTCGACGTTGATCCTGGCGCCGACCGGGACGGGGAAGACGCTGGCGGCGTTTCAGTGGTGCATCGACCGGCTGATGTTTGCGCCGGTGCCGGCGAAGGACAAGCGCTGCCGGGTGCTGTACATTTCGCCGATCAAGGCGCTGGCGGTGGACGTGGAGCGCAATTTGCGCGCGCCGCTGGCGGGGATCGCGATGGCGGCGCGGGCGGAGGGCGTGGCGTTCCACGAGCCGACGATCGCGATTCGCACGGGGGACACTCCGGCGGCGGAGCGGGCGCGGTTTGCGCGGCGGCCTGCGGACATTCTGATTACCACGCCGGAATCGATCTACCTGTTGTTGACGTCGAACGCGCGCGAGGTGCTGCGCTCGGTGGAGACGGTGGTGCTGGATGAAATCCACGCGCTGGTGCCGACCAAGCGCGGGTCGCACCTGGCGCTCTCGCTGGAGCGGCTGGAGGCACTGTGCGGGCGCAAGCTGCAGCGGATCGGGCTTTCGGCGACGCAGCGGCCGCTGGACGAAGTCGCGCGATTTTTGGGCGGGGCGGTGACGGCGGCGGCGGGGAAGAAGGAGCGTGCGGGGGACGCGACGCAGGAGATTCTGGCGGAGTTCGAATCGGCGGGCGCGGCGCCGAAGTATCGCGAGGTCACGATCGTAGATGCGAGCGCGCCGAAGCGCATCGACCTACGCGTCGAGGTGCCGATCGACGATATGACGAAGCTGGACGAATTGGTGGTGGCCAGCGGTCCGGCGTCGGCGCCGCCGGTGCGTCCATCGATCTGGAGCGCGATTCATCCCGAAGCTGCTGGAGCTGGTGCGGGCGCACACTTCGACGCTGATCTTCACCAACAGCCGGCGGCTGGCGGAGCGCATTTCGGGAGCGGTGAACGAGCTGGCGGGCGAGACGCTGGTGCGGGCGCATCATGGCAGCGTGGCTGCGGAGCAGCGCAAGGAGATCGAGGACCGGCTGAAGATGGGGACGCTGCGGGGCCTCGTGGCGACGTCGTCGTTGGAGCTGGGGATCGACATGGGCGCGATCGATCTGGTGGTGCAGATCGAGGCGCCGCCCTCGGTGGCGAGCGGAATGCAGCGAGTGGGGCGCGCGAGCCATCGGGTGGGCGGGGTGAGCGCGGCGGTGATGTTCCCGAAGTATCGCGGAGATTTGTTGGGGTGCGCGGCGATCACGCGGGCGATGTACCAGGGCAAGGTGGAGTCGGTGCACTATCCGCGGAATCCGCTGGACGTGCTGGCGCAGCAGATCGTCGCGACGGTGGCGATGGACGCGTGGGACGCGGGCGAGCTGTACGCGCTGGTGCGGCGGGCGGCGCCGTACGCGGCGCTGACACGAAGCGTGTTCGATTCGGTGCTCGATATGTTGAGCGGGCGGTATCCCTCGGACGAATTCGCGGAATTGCGGCCGCGTCTGACGTGGGACCGGGTGAGCGGGCAACTGACCTCGCGGCAGGGCGCGCAGAAGGTGGCGGTGGCCAACGGCGGCACGATTCCCGATCGCGGACTGTTCGGCGTGTTCCTGATGGGGGCGACGAAAGGGGCGCGGGTCGGCGAGCTGGATGAGGAGATGGTGTTCGAGAGCCGCACGGGCGACACGATTATTCTGGGCGCCACAACTTGGCGGATCGAAGAGATCACGCACGACCGGGTGACGGTCTCCCCTGCCCCGGGCGAGCCCGGCAAGATGCCGTTCTGGCACGGCGACGCGGCGGGGCGTCCGGCGGAGTTCGGGCGCGAGATCGGCGAGATGACGCGCGAGCTGCTCGATATGCCGCGGGCAGCGGCGTTCGCGCGGCTGATCGACGAGCACAGCCTGGACGCGAGCGCGGCCGAGAATCTGATGCGCTACCTGGAGGAGCAGAAGGCCGCGACGGGGCGGGTGCCGAGCGATCGCGATATCGTGATCGAGCGCTGCCGCGATGAGCTGGGCGACTGGCGGGTGTGCGTGCTGACGCCGTTCGGCACGTCGCGTGCATGCGCCGTGGTGCATGGCGGCGACGGCGAAGCTGCGGGCGGAGCGCGGCATCGAGGCGGAGAGCATGTGGACGGACGATGGGTTCGTGCTGCGCATGCCGGAGAGCGAAGATCCGCTGGAGACGGAGTGGCTGCTGCCTTCGCCGGGGGAGTTGAAGGACCTGGTGCTACGGCAGTTGGGAAGCACGATCCTGTTCGCGGCGAAGTTCCGCGAGGCGGCGGCGCGAGCGCTGCTATTGCCGCGGCGGAGGGCGGGGATTCGCGCGCCCTTGTGGCAGCAGCGCAAGCGGGCGGCCGACCTGCTGGCGGTAGCAACGCGCTATTCGAGCTTTCCGATGCTGCTGGAGACGTATCGCGAGTGTGTGCGCGAGGTCTTCGACCTGGAAGCGGCGACCGCGATTCTCCGGGAGGTGCAGCGCGGGACGATTCAGGTGACGGCGGTGGATTCGACCAAGCCTTCGCCGTTCGCGGGGACGCTGCTCTTCTCTTACATCGCGAACTATATCTACGATGGCGATGCGCCGCTGGCGGAGCGCAGGGCGCAGGCGCTATCGATCGACCAATCGCAGCTCGAGGAGATTCTGGGCAGCACGGATTTCCGCGAGTTGCTGGACCGGGCGGCGCTGGAGGAGGTGGAGCAGCAGCTGCAGTCGCTCGACCCGGATTACCAGGCGCGGCACACGGACGCGCTGCACGATCTGCTGCTGAAGCTCGGGGATTTGACGAAGGAAGAGATCGCGGCACGCAGCACTGGAGGATCGCTGGAGGATCTCGTGGCGGCGCGGCGCGCGGTGCGGGTGCGGATCGCGGGGCAGACGCGCTACATCCCGGTGGAATATGCGGCGCGCTATCGCGATGCGGTGGGGACGCCGCTGCCGCCGGGACTGGCGGATGTGTTTCTGGAATCCACGGAGCATCCATTATTGGAACTGCTGCGGCGGTATGCGCGCACGCACGGTCCGTTCACGACGGCCGAGGTGTCGGCACGGTATGGGCTGGTGGCGGCGCAGGTGGACGCGTCGCTGCGGCGGCTGCACCTGGACGGCAAGCTGCTCGAAGGCGAATTTCGTCCCGAGGGCGTGCATCGCGAGTGGTGCGATCCGGACGTGCTGCAGCAGATCCGGCGGAAGACGCTGGCACGGCTGCGTCGCGAAGTGGTGCCGGCGGAGCAGCACACGTTCGCGCGTATGTTGACGCGGTGGCAGGGCGTGGCGGTGCCGCGGCGCGGGCCGGATGCGCTGCTGGATACGATCGAGATTCTGCAGGGCGCGGCGCTGCCGGTCTCCGAGTTGGAGCGCGAGATTCTGCCGGCGCGGGTGAGCGATTATCGTCCCGCGGACCTTGACGCGCTGATGGGGAGCGGCGAGGTGGTGTGGGTGGGGCGCGAGCCGGTGGGCGATCGCGATGGGCGGGTGGCGTTGTACCTGGCGGAGGCGCTGCCGAAGCTGCTCTTGTCCACGCCGCCGGCGGAGCTCTCGGGCCGCGCACTGCTGATGGTGGAGTTGCTGCGGCAGATGGGGGCGAGCTTCTTCGCGGCGCTGCACCAGGCGGCGGGCGGCGGTTTCCCGAACGATACGCAGGAGGCGCTGTGGGAACTGGTGTGGGCGGGCATCATCACGAATGACACGTTCCACCCGCTGCGCAATCTGCTGCATGCGAAGGATGAGGAGCGCGGACGGCGCGAGGTGCGCGAAGGTCCGCCGGGCTCGCCGGAGTTTCTGCGCAGGTTTCGCGCGCGCACGGGCGGCGGGCAGAGCGAAGGCCGGTGGTCGCTGGTGGCGCAGCGGTCGGGCCCGGGAGTTACGCAGACGGAGTGGAGCGCGAACCAGGCGCAGCAGCTGCTGGTGCGGCACGGCATCGTGATGCGCGAGACGGCGGGCGTGGAGAATATCGCGGGCGGGTATCCGGCGATTTATCCGGCGCTCAAGACGATGGAGGAGAACGGCTGGGTTCGTCGCGGCATGTTCGTCGCGGGGCTGGGCGCGGCGCAGTTCGCGATGACGGCGGCGGTGGATATGCTGCGCAGCTTGCGCGCGGAACCGGAGAAGCCGGAGGCGCTGCACCTGGCGGCGAGCGATCCGGCGAACCCGTACGGCAGCCTGCTGGCCTGGCCGGGCGCGAACCACTCGATGGCGCGGGCGTCGGGGGCGAGCGTCGTGCTGGTCAATGGACAACTCGCGGCGTTCTTGCGGCGGCGCAATCCCGCGATTCGCGTGCTGCTGCCGGAGGAGGAACCCGAGCGCACGCGGGTGGCGCGCGAACTGGCGAAGAAGCTCGCGGAGGTCGCGATCCGGCGGCAGGGGAGGAGGAGCGGGCTGTTGATCGGGGAGATCAACGATGCTCCGGCGCAAGAGCATTTTCTGGCGCGGTTTTTGGAAGAGGCGGGATTTGTGAGCTCGGCGCCGGGGTTTCAGATGCGGCGAGTGGACGCGGGGTGATGCGGCGGCAGCCAGGATCGGCGACGCCACATTGCGGCAAGCCGCAAGCTGGGGGCTGGGGTTTCGTCGCGCTCCCTCACGGTCGCGGCTCGTTAGGGGCGTCACTCCCTAGAGTCTTCGCGGCCTGCGAGCAGGGTTGCGGCAGCAAGTGGACAGGCCAGGAGGCCTGTCCCACGATGAGGGAATGAGATGCCGGAGGGGGATACGATTTTTCGGACGGCGCGGACGCTGCAGGCGGCGATCGGCGGGCAGCGGGTCACGCGATTTGAATCCGTGCTGCCGAAGTTGGAGCGGGTGGACTACGATACGCCGCTGGCGGGGCGCACGGTAGAGAAGGTCGAGGCCAACGGCAAGTGGCTGCTGATGCATTTTTCGGGCGACCTGATTCTGCTCACGCACATGCTGATGAGCGGGAGCTGGCATATCTACCGGCCGGGCGAACGCTGGCAGCGGCCGCGCGGCGATATGCGGATCGCGATCGAAACCGCTGCGATGGTGGCGGTGGGGTTCCGGGTGCCGGTGGCGGAGTTCCACACGGCGCGCAGCCTGGCGCGGCGCGAAGGTTTCCGCCAGCTTGGCCCATCGGCGCTGGCGGAGAGTTTCGATGCGCAGACGGCGATCGCAAACCTGGCGTCGCGGCCCGAGATGGAGTTGGGCCTGGCACTGCTCGATCAGAAACTGATCGCGGGCTTGGGGAACATCTTCAAGAGCGAAGTGGCATTCGAATGCGGGATCAGTCCCTTCCGTCTGGTGGGGACGCTGTCGCGGGCGCAGTTGGAGGAACTGGTCACTGCGTCGCGGAGGTTGCTACAGGCCAGGCCCGTGCCAAACGTCTACGGCCGCGCCGGCGAACCGTGCCGCCGGTGCGGGACTCCGATTCGCTCGGCCAAACACCGCGCCGACGGGCGCGTCAGTTTTTGGTGTCCCGTGTGCCAGACGTGACGGCGAGAATTGTGTATGATCGAACAATGTCAGTCGAAGCAAAACAGTTGGAATCGGGCATCGGAGTGGTGACCATCGCAGGCCGGCTGGCCTTGGGCGGGGAAACCGAGCGCCTCGACGCCGCGATCAAAGGGATGCTGGCGAAGAATGTGAAGACGTTTGTGCTCGACATTACCGGACTCGACTACGTCGATAGCTCGGGCATTGGCATGCTGGTATCCTGCCTGACCAACGCGAAGAAGGCGGGCGGCGAATTGAAGCTGGTGGGCGCCAACCCACGGATCAAGCGAATCTTCAGCATGACTGGTGTGGACTCCATCATGTCGATGTACGGCACGATGGCGGAAGCCACGGCGTAAGCGCTATTTGCCGGCGGCGGCGTTTATCCTGGCGGCCAGGTCGGCGGCCTCTGCCGGGGACAAGCCGTGAACGGTGATCACACCACCTTTGATTTCCGGTTGAGTGTCGCGGACCTTACCATCGATTACGATGGCGATGCGTTGTTTTGTGAACTGCGCAAGGTGCAGGCTACCGGCGGACGTGAGAGTGATTTGCAGGCTATCGCCGACCACCGCGGCGGATGCCACCGCGCTCAAGTCGAGCAGCGGGTGTTTCTGCACCGAGATCGTCTGGTTCTGGTGATTGGGACCGACGTATGTCATTTTCTCGGAGGCGGCGGAAGGCGCAGCGGGCATACCGCGAACCTCAAACACGGCAGTTGAGGTTTTGGCGGAGAGAGCGGCCACCGCGAGCAGGGCGATTCCAAGAGATTTATTGAGTGCCATATACCTATAGGATGGCACGCTTAGATCGCTCCCTGACGGTCGCGGTTCGCGGTGGGCGTAGCCTCGTGAAAACACTTATGCGACAAGGACGCCGGTATCAGAGGTGTCGTAGCCGGCGAGGACTTCGAGTTTGCGGCGGAGGGCGGCACGCTGCAGGACGTCGAGGAAGGACTGGACGGCGGGCAGGTCGACGCTGCTCTTGCGCATCACCAGGTCGTAGCGTTCGGCATGCAAGGGGATAAACTCAAGGGCGAAGGTTTGGGCTGCGGATCTCGTGGCGAGGCAAACGTCGGCTTCACCCGAGACCACGCAGTAGGCGGCGGCGAGGTGGCCGTAGGCGACGCGGTCGTAGCCGTGAATCTGATGGGAAGCGAGGCCGGCGGCGTCGAGGCGTTTGTCGAGGAGCGCGCGGCTGCCGGAGCCGGGCTCGCGATTGACGAAGCGGACGTTCTTGCGGGCGAGATCCTCGACGTTGCGAATCTCCTTGGGATTTGCGGGCGCGACCACGAGTCCTTCTTCCCAGCGGGCGAACGTGACCACGCGGAAATCACCATCGGGGAATTGCTTGCGAATGAAGGGCAGATTGAACTCCCCGGTGCGGGCATCTTCCAGGTGCGAGCCGGCGATGTGGACCTTGCCTTCTCGGAGCCACTGTAGGGCGAGTTTGCTGGATGCGGCGGCCGAGACCACCTCCACGCCGCTGATCTTCTCCACCATGCGCGCGAGCAGGCCGGTGGCGGGATCGCAGCCGGCGAGGACCAGGCGCTTCTGGCCGGCAGGATCGTCGTTGGCAAAGACGGCGAGATCGGCGCGGGTGCTGGTTCGTCCCGCACGCTCGATGACGCCATCGGCCTCGGGCAGGTAGTAGGGCGAGGCGCTCACCGGAATGCTGACGCGTCGCGGACCGACCTGGCAGATGCGCACGGGCTGGCCGGGGCGCGGCGGGGCGGCGCTGAGCAGGTCGGAAGCCAGGCGCTCGCCACGATCGGGCGATTCGCCGGGGAGCGAGAACAGCTCTTCCACGGTCACCTGGAGTTCGCGCGCGAGATGGAGGGCGACCTGAGTGTTGGGAACGTAAGTGCCGGCTTCGATGGCGTAGACGGTTTGACGGCTGACGCCGACGCGCCGCGCCAGGTCGGCCGCGCTCACGCCCCTGCTCTTTCGAATGTCCGCTAACCGGTTCTGTACGCGGGCGGGTTTCGCCATCGGGATCTCCTGTTGGAATTGTAGGCCACTAGAAATGCAGTTTGCCGACGAACTCGAAGACCCGCGGATTGCCGGCGCTGGTGATGGAGCCGAAGGCCGCGCTGCCGAAGCTGCCATTGGGATCGTTGAGCGGCGGAGTGTTGGAGACGTTGAAGGCCTCGGCGCGAAACTCGAGATTCAGGCGCTCTCGTCAGGCGGAATGTTTTGCCGATCATGAGGTCGGCGTTCTGCAGGCCGGGGCCGCGAACCGGATTGCGGGAGCTGTTGCCGATCACAAATTGCGGGGCCGCGGTGAAGGCGGCGGTGTTGAAGTAGCGCGCGACGGTGCGGCCATCCAGCTGGTTGGGGTCGGCCACGCGGTTCGGCCGCTGCACAGCGAAGCCCAGGCTGGCGTTGTTATTGGTGGCCTGCGTGACCGCCACGGCGTCGCCGGCCTGCACCCGGACGAGGCCCGCGATCTGCCATCCGGAGAGTCTTCCAAACGCGCGGGATGTCGTAGACCCAGCCGAGCGCGAAGACGCGGGGGATGTCGCCGCTGGAAACGTCCTTCTCCAGGTGGCGATTGAAGGCATCGGCGGCGCCGGTGCTGTTGAGGACGGGGCCGGTGAAGATGGTCTGCGAGAAGACGCTCGAGGCGTCGTCGATCAGTTTGGAGAAGGTGTAGGAGGCATTGACCGTAAGGCCGCGCGACAGGCGCTTCTCGAGTTTGGCGGTGGCGGCATTGTACGCAGAGTTGCCGACGTTGTCGCGAAAGAGGGCGACGGTGGTGAAGCGCGGGAAGGGCCGCAGCAACTGCTGCTGGGCCACGGTGGCACCGCCGAGGGAGGAGGATGCGGGAATCTGGCCGGCGTAAGGGTTCGCGACTTTCGTCAACAGGGCCGCGCCCATGGAAAGATACTGCGCGGGGAGCTGGTTGATGTTCGCGTCGGGGATGCCGAGCCGGGTGTTCTTCGAACCAAGATAACCGACTTCCACATTCCAGTTACTACCGAGTGATTTTTGAACGGTGAAGTTCCATTGCTGCGAATATCCCGAGCCGTTAGTCCGGTCGACACCGAAGACACCCTGACCGAGACCGGAATTCGGATTGGGCGCGGTCACCTGCACGCTGGGGCCGCTGGAGAGCGCGAAGGCCGCGTTCACGTTGTCGGCCGATTGCTGGCCGACGGTTTGCACGAAGGGAAACTGCGGAATGGTGAAGGGCGTGGTGATGCCGGACTGCTCGAAGAAGACGACGCCGTAACCCGAGCGCAGCACCCAGCTTTCGCCGGCGCGATAAGCCAGGCCCACGCGCGGACCGATGTCGCAGCACTCCAGGTTGCGGGCGGTATGAGGAAAGTCGAGCACCTGGGTTTGCATGTTGAAGACCGCACCTTGATCGTGTACCTCGGTGGAGGGGAAATTGAGCGTGTAGCGCGCGCCGAGATTGACCGTGAGCCGCGGCGAGAGCTTCCAATCGTCGCCAAAGAAAAACTCGGCGATGTGGGCACGCGGTTGAATCACATGCTGCTGGATATCGATGGTGAAGGCGTTGACCTGGCCGAGCAGCAGGGATGCGAGCGCGTTGCCGCTGCCCGTGACGGAGGCGCTATTGGTGCCGGTGGTAGCGAAACCGAAGGAGCCGGTGGGATTGGGCGGATTCAAAACGTCAAGCGCTTCACGGCGAAGGTCGACGCCGAATTTGAAGGTATGGCGGCGGCGGACGATGGTAAAGGTGTCAAGCAGCTCGGTGATCGAAGTGGTGAAGTTGGAGTTGGCCGCGGTGGTCGGGCCCACCTGCTGAAAGCCGGCGACGGTGAAGATGGGGAGCACCGAGGCGAAGGAATTCGCGGGCAGTCCGGGCGCGGTGATGCCGCCATCCTGGAGGGAGCGCTGGTCGAGATCGCGCCGTGAATAGCCGACGCGGAGTTGGTTGAGCGCGGTCGGAGAGACCACCCAGCTGTAATCGCCGGCGAGGGCGTCGCCGCGCGTGATCGCATGGCCGATGACGCCGGAGGTCAGGCTGCCGCTGCCATCGGGGAGCGGGGTGACGGGCGTGTCGTCGTCGCGGAAGAAGGTGTAACGGCCGAAGATTCTGTGGCGGGTACCGATGTAGCGATCGATGCGGAAATCGGCTTGATCCTGGCTATCGGGCTCGGTGGCGGTGCGCACGAAGTTGTTGGCGCCGGCGACGTTGGGCAGCGGGTAATGCTGCAGCACCTGGGCAGCGATAGGGTCGAAGCGGCTAACGGGAATCGTGTTGTTGGGGAACTGGGTGCGCGGCGAGGAAGCAGGGTCGAAGATCGCCTGCGTGAAGACTCCCTGGCGCTGCGCGAGGGTCGGCACGACGCTGAAGCGCGTGACGCCGGTGCGCAGGCGCGTGCCTTGCCAATCGACGAAGAAGAAAGTCTTGTTGGCCTGGATGGGACCGCCGAGCGTGAGCCCGTACTGATTGCGGCGGAACTCGGGCTTCGGGCCGGGCTGGGCGAACAGGTTGCGCGCGTTCAATGCTTCATTGCGAAAAAACTCGAAGAGGCTGCCGTGGAGTTCGTTCGTCCCCGACTTTCCGATCACCATCACGGTGCCGCCGTTGGAGCGGCCGTACTCGGGAGAGTAGGCATTGACGTTGAGCTTGAACTCGGCCATGCCGTCGACGATGGGGTAGTAGACCACCTGGCCAGGCTCGGGCTGGAGGACGCTGATGCCGTCGTAGAGGTATTCGTTGGTGCGCGGGCGGCTGCCGTTGATGCGCGGCAGGAATTGGCCGTTGGGGAGCGCGACTCCGGGGGAGAGGGTTACGAGCGGAATGAAATTACGCCCGTCCAGAGGCAGCGCGGTGATCTTTTTCTCGTCGACGTTGAGGCTGACCTCGCCGCTCGCGGTTTGCAGCAGGCTGGCGGCGGCCGTGACCTCGACGGATTGACTGGGCTGCCCGACTTCAAGCTTTACGTCGAGCTGGGTGCGGCCGCCGAGGCGCAGGGTGATGCCGGTCTGCCGGAGGAGGCGGAATCCGGGGCGCTCCACGGTGAGGGTGTAGCTGCCGGCCGGCAGGCCGAGGAGATGATATTCGCCGGCTTCGTCGGAGACGCCGGAGTAGCGGGCCATGGTGGCCTGATCTTCAGCGGTGATCGCGGCTTTCGGCACGGCGAGGCCCGCGGGGTCCTGGATGGTACCGAAGAGCTCGGCGCGGCCCGCCTGGGCGAGGGCGCAATGGCAGGCGAGGAGGGCCGAAAAGAGTAGTCGTGTTTTCAAGACAGCGTAATTTTATCACGACATAGCGGCACTCCCTTCAGAGCCGCGACCGTAAGGGAGCGTCCTGCCGTTCGCCTACGAGGGGGCGGGACGCTCCCTTACGGTCGCGGCTCGGCTTGTGAACAATCACCGAGGGACGAGCGTGTTACAATTTTTCAGCGTTTGCATTATCTGGAGGTATGGGCCTGGGTTCCCCGCTTCGAATACTTCATCTCTCGGACCTGCATTCAAGGGGTGATCGAGAGTCCGAGACCTGGCGGAGGCGGCGTGTGCTCGGCCCGGCATGGGAGCGCAATCTCGAGGCCATCAGCGAGGACGGAGCGATCGACCTGGTCTTCTTCACGGGCGACGCGGCGGATTGGGGGCTGCCCAATGAATTTGCGGCCGCGTCGGATTTCTTCCTCGGCATTCTCGAGAAGTTGAAAGTCCCGCGCGAGCGATTCTTCGTCATTCCAGGCAACCACGACGTACGGCGCGACGTGGAGCCGGGCGCATGGCAGAAGATGCGGGTCCTGCTGGGCTCCGCCAACGATCCGTTGGACGTGGCGCGCTGGGCGGCCGGCGGCAGGCCTCCGTTTGGCGCCGAGGCGGATCTGCTGGACCGCGTTCTCTCGCGTTTGCAGCCGTACTCGGAATGGGTTTCGAATTCGCTGGGGCGTCCGGAACTGGCGCCGCGCAAAGGCACTCTCGGATTTCATTCCGAGTTGGAGCTGGGCCTGGGTTATCCGGTCCACATCATGGGACTGAATACGGCCTGGATGTGCGGCGACGATTCCGACGCGGGAAAGCTGTGGGCGCTGGACGATCAACTGATGCGCCTGGTCTCCGACGCACACGGCGCTCCGCTGCAGGGTCTGCGCATTCTGCTGATGCACCATCCCTTCGACCAACTGGCCGATGGAGCGGAATGCCGCGCGCTGCTGGCGGGACGCGTGGACGTGGTGCTTCGCGGCCACCTGCACAAGGAAGAGGTGGGCACGTGGAGCGATCCGGGAAATACGATTCGCCAACTCGCGGCCGGCTGCCTGTACGAAGGTTGGCGGGCGGACTACTGGCCGAATTCCTGCCATCTGCTGGGGATTGACAGCAACCCGGCCGGCCAGCCGCACCGCATGCATTTGCGCTTCCGTGCATTTTCACCGCGCAGCGGCCAGTGGTTCGACGACGACAGCTTGTATCCGGAGACTCGCAGCGGGCGATTGACGTGGGATTTGCCGCGCGCGCCGATTGCGGCCGCGGGCAACGACGTGAACCCTGACGTGAACCCATACGATCCGTGGAAGCCTGCGATTCCGCCCGGCTTCGTGGGGCGCGGCGGGACGCTGGCGAGGTTGCAGAAGGCGATTGCGGAGGGGCGCAGCGTTTCGCTGGTGGGCGATTGGCGCATCGGAAAATCTTCCCTGCTGACCACTTGCATGCTCGGCCTGCATGAATCGGGCAGGACGGCGAAGCTGCTCAGCGGCCAGGGGCGTGAAGGAACGTCGCCGGCAATCTTCGTGGAATGCGCCACCGGGGTGCGCTCCGCCGATACCCCGGACGCGGCCGCCGACACCCTTTCCAACTGGGCGCACCAGGCGCACAAGCCGGGCATGCTGCCGGCGCTGCTGGTGGATGAATTCGATGCGGTGGTGACGCGTTTCGACCCGCGATTCTTCGAGCGGCTGCGCGGGATGCTGGACTATTTGTGCCTGGTGGTCTCCTCCAGCCGCGAGATCGATCGAATTTATAAGGATATCGGGCGCACCTCGCCGTTCGTCAACCGTTTGGAATTGTGCTGGGTGGGGCTGATCGAGGATGAAGCCGCCGAAGAGCTCGCGCGCCGCTCGGCGCCGGTGCTGCCGGCCAGCGCGCGGATCCTGGTTCGCGAGTGGGCGGGGCGGCACCCGTTCTTCATCCAACTCTTCGGCAGAAAGCTGGTGGATAGCTGCCGGTACGGTGAGAGCGCGGAGATCGCCTTGGAACAGTTCCTGGCGGAAGGCGGCGCACGTCTACGCGAACTGTGGGCGACGTTGTCGGAGCGCGACCAGCAGATCATCCGCGCCTCGGTGGATGCGCCGCAGACCGAATCGGCGGCCCGCTCGCTGCGGCGGCGGGGGCTGCTCACGGAAGAAGGGCGCCCATTCGGGCGGCTCCTCACCGAGTGGCTGATCGAAGAGAACCGCTGAGGCGGAGTTCGTTATGATCGACATCCTGCTCAACCGCTATAAGATCGTGCGACTGATCGGGCAAGGCGGCGCGGGCGCCGTGTATGAGGCCACGGACACGATGCTCGATCGCGCGGTCGCGATCAAGGAAGTGCCGGTGGCGCCGGGCAGCGACGGAGACCAGGTGCGGGAGCGCTTCCAACGGGAAGCGCGGCTCACGGCCCACCTGAGGCATCCGAATATCGTCGGCATTTACGACCTGGTGGAAGAGGGTGGCAAACTCTACATCGTGATGGAGTATGTCAGCGGCCATTCGCTGGAACATATGATGGCCGAGACACCCAAGGCGGCTTGGTGGGAGCGATTCTTCCCCACCCTGCGGGAATGCGCCGGCGTGATCGATTACGTTCACCAGAAGGGAATCGTTCACGGCGATATCAAGCCGGGCAACATCATGGTGGAGCGCGATGGACACCCGAAGATCCTCGATTTCGGGCTGGCGCGAATATCGCACGAACAGAGCATCACGTACACGGGCAGCATTGCCGGGACGCTTTCCTATTTCGCGCCGGAACTGATTCGGGGCGACCCGGCATCGCCGCCGGCGGACCAGTATGCACTCGCGGTGATTGCCTACCAGCTCGCGACCGGCGTGCTGCCGTTCGTTGGGGATTCCGCGGCCGCATTGCTTTACAAGGTCATGCAGGAAGAACCTGCGCCAGTGAGCGGACTCAATCCCAATATTTCCGAATGGGTGTCGCAGGCTATTTTGAAGGCTCTGTCCAAAGATCCGGCGCAGCGTTTCCGAACGTGCGCCGATTTCCTGGACTCACTGGTGCAGCCGTCCATGGCGCTTGAGCGGGACATCGTGGTCGGGCGGCCAATTACGCTTCGCCGCCCCGAGCAGCCGGCGCCGGCGCCTCCGGTTTCCGCCGTTCCCGGGTCTTGGATACGACGGATGATCGATTCGTTCTTCAAGCCGCGAGTCAAGGGCGGGGTGGAGACTGCGGCCGTACCGGTACCGGCGCCGGCGCCAGCGCCCGCTCCCGCGGGGGAGCAGACGGTGATTCTTCGCCGGCCGGTGGATTCACGGCTGGAGCCGCTGGAACTCGCGCAACGGCAGGCCAACGAATTAGTTCAAATCGCGATCAAGGAGCAGTTTGAGTCGGCCGTGGTGCTGCAGGGGAAGTGGCTGCCGGGTGTGGAAGGCGCCGACGCAACGCTGCTTGCCTTCCGCGAAGCCGCGCGGTATCTGGTGGCGGCGCGCAACGCGACCAGCCCTCACAATGCGATCGAGCACTTGACGCGCGCGGAATCGGTGTTGATCGCGGCCGGCAACCAGTTGTTACAGGGTGCGGCGCCGGAGGCGACCGCGATGCCGGCGGCGCTGGAAGCGTGGAAGCTCTACACGCGTGATAGGCTGGCGGAAGGCCGTGCGCTGGTGGAGCGCCAGTTGCCCAACCCGTATCGCGCGGGCCAGCCGCTTCGACCCGATCAGGGGCAGGTTCTGTTTCGCGGACGGGACCAGATTGTGCGGCAGATCGAATCGATACTGGTGGACGCGAACCAGAGCGGATCGATCGCGCTGCTGGGTCCGCGGCGGTGCGGCAAGACCAGCCTGCTGCAAATGCTGCCGGCGCTACTGCCCGATTGTGTTTGCGTATTTTTCGACCTGCAGGACAATCCGGTGGATTCGACGCAGGCCTTTTTCCAGGCGCTGGAGCGTCAGGCGCGCGAACAGAGCCGGCGCGACCGGCGGGTGGAGCTGCCGCCGCTTTCCGACGGAGGCAGTTTCGGTTCGGCGACCCAGTGGCTTCAGGAACTGGACAGTCTGCCCGGCGATTACCGCATTCTGTTTTGCCTCGATGAGTTCGAACGCCTGGAGGATTTATTCCCCGGCAATCGCCAGGATCTGTTGCGGCTGATGGGACTGTTCCGCGCCACGATTCAGCATCGGCGAAGGCTGCGGCTGCTGGTGTCGGGAGTGGCGCCGTTCGACGAGCTCGGGCAGATCTGGAACGACCACTTTATTAATGTCCGCGAGATCCGTGTGGGGCATCTCGATAGTGTCAACGCCATCGATCTGCTGCGCCATCCTTTGCCCGGCTTCCCGGAGGAAGCGGTGCCGGAGACCGTGGCGGCGCGGGTTTTCGAGCGCACGGGAGGCCAGCCGTACCTGCTGCAGTTGTACGGATCGCTGCTGATTACGCACCTGAATGAGCAACAGCGAAGGTGCGCCGAGGTGCAGGATGTGGCGCACATTGAGGAAGAAGCGATGAGCCAGGGCGCGTATTATTTTCGCCACACGTACGAATCGGCGCCTGAGGAGCCGCGGCGCGCGCTGGAGGAACTGGCGGCGGGGCGGCGAGCCGAGATGTCCCCGTCGGTGCAGCGCTGGCTATCGCGGCGCGGGCTGGTGGATCACGAAGGGGCGCTGTGCATCCCGGTGCTCGGCACGTTCATGCGCGACGAGCTGGATTTGCATTAGGGGATGGGTACGCGTATAGGGACGCCGGCTGAAAGCCGGCGGCAGGCAGGATTGCCTGCCCCACAAGAAATACACTAGGGGATCAGGTAGGTGGAGGCGAGGGTCTTGCCGGGGCGCGTGATCGTCGAACTCGCAGGTGAACATCTCGCCATGGATGCGCAGCTGCGAAAGGGCGAGCAGAGATCGCCGCAGCGGAGCATCGCGTCGGTATTGTTTCGCACGGCGTCGAGCGCGGCGGCGAGTTTCCAGACGTTGTCGTGGATATCGGACAGAATGACGATTCGCATTGCCTTTACGCCCGCTTGCGCATCTTCGCGGCGAACTTCTCGCGGAACTTGCGGACCTTGGGGAAGACCACGAAGGAGCAGTAGGGCTGCTGGGGATTGTTGGCAAAGTAACTCTGGTGATAATCCTCCGCCTGGTAGAATTTCACAGCCGGGCGCACCTCGGTGACAATGGGGCGGCTCCAGATTTTTTCGCGCTCCAACTCGTCGATCAGGGCTTGCGCGGTTTCGCACTGTTCCTGCGTGTGATAGAAGATCGCGGAGCGGTACTGGGTGCCGGAGTCGTTACCCTGGCGGTCGAGCGAGGTGGGGTCGTGGATGGCGAAGAAGACCTCCAGAATTTCGCGCGTGGAAGTCACGGCCGGGTCGTAGGTCACCTGCACCACCTCGATGTGGCCGGTGCTGCCGGAGCAGACTGCGCGGTAATCAGGGTCCGTGACATGGCCGCCCATATAGCCGGAGACCACTGACTGCACGCCTTCCATTTCCACGTAGACCGCTTCCAGACACCAGAAGCAGCCCCCTCCCAGAGTTATGGTTTCCATTTCTACATTGTCGTCGATTGGCGTGATGGCGGTAACCGGAAGTTGGCGCGGCGCGTAAGATTAGATAGTGGCGGAGGCCGGCCGCGCACAGGCCGGCATACCCTTATACCGCTCATTTGACAATACTTGGCGTGCTTCCATATGATGTAGGTTCAATATAGTGATCGGGCTCGGGTTCAACCTGCGCCCCTTTCGCGCCCAAATGGCAATTACCACGTCTGTCTGGTTTGGAAAATCAAAATGATCAAAGTCGAAGGTCTAACCAAGCGATACGCTCGTACTGTCGCCGTAGACGACATCTCCTTCGAGGTGGAAAAAGGCCAAATCGTGGGCTTCCTCGGCCCTAACGGCGCCGGCAAGACCACCACGATGCGCGTGCTGACCTGCTTCCTTCCTCCCTCTTCGGGCACCGCGAATATCGCCGGTTTCGACGTCCTGGAGAACCCGCAGGAGGTCAAGAAACGGATCGGCTACCTGCCGGAAACGCCTCCGGTGTATCCGGAAATGGAGGTCAGCGAGTACCTGGATTTCGTCGGCCAGATCAAGGGCATCTCGAGCGCCGATATCAAGCGGAAGCGCGACGAGGTGATCGGCCGCTGCTCGCTCGGCGACGTGAGCAAAAAGCTGATCGGCAAGCTCTCCAAGGGCTACCGGCAGCGCGTCGGGATCGCGCAGGCGATCATCCACAACCCCGACGTGCTGATTCTGGACGAGCCCACCAGCGGCCTCGATCCCAAGCAGATTATCGAAATCCGCGAGCTGCTGCGGCAGCTGGCGGGCGACCACACCATCATCCTCAGCACCCACATTCTGAGCGAGGTGGAGCATTCCTGCGAGCGCGTCATCATTATCAGCCAGGGCAAGCTGGTGGCGCAGGATTCGGTGGCGAACCTCACCAACCGCCTGCGCGGCGCCGAGGCTGTATGGCTGGAAGTGGGCGCGGCCGACGGCCGTCCCAATCCCGATGAAGTGCAGGGCCGCCTGGAGCAGGTATCGGGCGTGAGCCGGGTGATGATGAAGGATTCCAAGGACGGCCGCCTGATCTTCGAAGTGGAGAGCCTGCAGGGCCGGCAGATCCGCTCCGAACTGGCGCGCGGCGTGGTCAACGCCGGCTGGAATCTGAACGAACTGCGCGCCGTGGGCCTGAGCCTGGAGGATATCTTCCTGCAACTCACCGCCGCCGAGAAGAAGACCGAGACTCCGAAGGAAGAAGGGGGCAGCAAGTGAGAAACATACTGCTGATCTGCAAGAAGGAACTCAAGAGCTATTTCGCTTCTCCCATCGCGTACCTGCTGATGGCGTTTTTCGCGCTGATTTTCGGTTTCGGGTTTTTCACCGCCACCCGCGATTTCGTGCGCTTCAGTTTCCAGGCGCAGATGATGGGCCAGCAGCAGCCGATGAACGTGAACGAACAGATCATCCGTCCGCTGCTCGGCTTCGCCTCCACGATCGCGCTGTTTTTGATTCCGATGATTACGATGCGGCTGATCGCCGAAGAGAAGCGCACCGGCACCATCGAGTTGCTCATGACCTCGCCGATCAAGGATATCGAAATCATCCTCGGGAAGTGCAACTTGAGCACGTGCCACTCAGGCTGATGCAAGGATTTTTCCATGAGGATGGTCGCCCTCTTTCGAGGAGGAGATCGAAGAATCGCGTCGGGATAGGGCCCGATAGGAGCCGACAAGTTTAATCTTTCCGAGGATCGCGCACAAGATGTGTCGTCGTCCCCGCAGCAAACCTTAGCACTTCGGCGGAGTTGACGCCACACCTTCGGAGGCACCTCGTTGCGCCATTGGACCGTGCAGGAACGGATGCGCGACTGGTCGGATTCGTAACGGCCCTGGCCAGACACGCTATCGATAGCCATGCGCCCGACGCGAAGGATGCATGAACGTCGCGAGATGCCGAGCCGGCGAGAGCTAGTGCGAGTAACGGGATATTCGCGAGAAACCGATGACCGCTCGTGTGGATGGGTTTTTCGCTTGGAAGGCAGCAGCCGGGGCGGCGGCACGACCTGAAGAAGGGAGGTCCACCGGAACCATCGACACCACCCAGTCTCGGAAAAGGAAAAAACTCATGGGGACTTTGTCGCGACCCGACGACGGAATCCGGTCCTTGTCAGCGGAGCCAATGGAGAACACGGAGCGGCTCAACAGCCAGCGAGATACCGGGGTGCAGAGACGTGTTGCCCACACAAGAGATGATCGATCACCTGGCCAGTCGGATCGAGCGAGCCTATGCCCTTCGGCGAGCCGAGTGGGATCGCGGGTGCTCGACGGGGCGCGTCTGGACGGCCGCTGCACTCTGCCTCTGGCAGGCCCACGCGGACGACCCGACTCTGCCCCTGGATAGCGAGCTGTTCGTCGCCTCCCAGTCCATCACGGGATCGCTGGGCGATCCCTGGGTCGAATTGACCCAGGTCGAGGCCGGGCGGCGCTACCGGGTCCAGGTGCGACGGATCGTCCGGCGACTGCGGCGTGAATTGAGCGCGCGAGGTCCGTCGGGCCGAGCGACTGCATGACCCAGGGCGGGCGATTGATCGGCTCTTCGCTCTCGAGGGACGGCCGCCTCTCTCCCCTGGGGTGCTACATCGCCGCGCAGCGGATGGGTCGGCCCGAGATCGCCGGACCAGTTCGCCGTCGCCGCCGCGGAACAGCACCGGGCCTGCCCGCTCTACCGGGTCGCGAGCCTCTCGTTACTGCCCCCCGACCGGTATCCACTCGGTGTACCCTCGGCCGCCGCCGGAGTCGGCCCCTGCCGTCCGCAGTTTCAAGAAATCGATCGTGATGAACTGATCGAATCTCGGCGGCAAGACGATCGGGCTTTCCGCCGCGAACTCACTCGAATGACGCCCTCTGACTGAAGTCGCCGGCCCCCCAGGCCGACTCAAGTCCACAGGATCGTCGGCCTCATCCCACGAGCCGCCGGCACCCCGACCATCGCATCCGCGCCATCCCCTCGAGCCGCTCGCCGACGGGGCACTCCCGGTGCCCTCCGTTTCGTCGTCCGCACCCCGACGCGAGCTCCGCCCGACCAGGCGGCAGGCCGTGATACGTTCGCTCGTGTAATCTGTCATCATCCGTCTTCGCATTCCTCATGCGCAGGAGGTCTTCCATGCGTTCGAACCGTCGCTTCGCCCCCGCCCTCGATTGCTTGCAGGTTCGCATTGCACCTTCCACGGTCGCAATCGGCCTGCCGGTGCCGGCCGGGTCGCCTCCTGTCGATGACCGCGATGGATGATACCGGCTCTCCCGGGAGCGAACCGAGCGGCGACGGCTCCTATCCGATCATCATGACTTCGCCCACGGCGCCGGCTCGACGATCGGCAGGCGTCTGCTGAACGTGGCCCGGTCTTACCAGGATGGCGGACGCCGGGTCCCGACGCGTCTGCATGCGTCTATTTAAGATGACTCGCACCGGACAGACCGCTTAGACAGCGGTTGGGCCGGGCGTGATGGCCCGCCGATGAGGTCAAAGAAAGGGGATTCTGTCGAATCACGGAGGGATGCACGGAAGTCTGACTGCCATTTTTGTGTGAAGTACCTTCCCACCTTCGAGTTGAGCGACGTTACAATGTCGCCGATGGTGTGATACTGGGATGGTGGACAGGCCCGCGTCGGTCAGGAACGTCGTTCCCGCCGTGCGGCGATCGCTTGTTTGCCCACAGGGGGGGTATTTCGCCATGACGATGATGTCGAGTGCGGAGATTGGCATCGACCTGGCCACAGTCCTGGAGGCGGCCCATCGCGGGGACCAGTCGGCCTGGGAGATGCTCTTCCGCGAGTGCTATCCCAAGGTCCGCAGAGTGGTCCGGCGCAAGCTGAATCGCTCGATGCGATCCTGTACGACTCGACGGATTTCGCCAGCGACGTGATGAAGAGCCTGGCCGCCAATTTCGATCATCTCGATTTCCCGTCGATCGATTCGCTGTTCGCCTTCCTGGCCCAGGTCGCCGAGCAGAAGGTGATCGACGAGTATCGACGCCGCACACGCCTCAAGCGCGACATGACGCGGGAGCGGCCGATCCTCTCCGGCGGGGCCGATGCCGGCGCCGGTCCAGCTCCCCTCGGACGAGCCGACCGCCAGCCAGGTGGCCCAGGCCAACGAGGTCCACGAGCGCCTGCTCTCGACGGGTCAGACGAGACCGAGCGGACGATCATCGAGTTGAAGCAGCAGGGATACTCCAACAGCGGACATCGCCGAGCGCACCGGCTGGAACATCCGCAAGGTGCAGCGGTTCCTCAAGGACCTCCACGATTCGCTGCGACGATTCGGGAGGCTGAGCATGAAGTCGCTCCTCGCCTCGGTCCGCGCCGTCGGCGGACTCGATCGCGTGGACCACGCCGTGCAATTGCTCGAGGATGAGTGGCGAACGGCACGGCGATGTCCCGCTGGAGCGCTTCTGGACGGAGCAGAAGCGCGTCCTCGAGTCGGACGCCGGTCGAATCGGTCGGTCCTGCTGGCGGAGCTGATCAAGACCGACCTGCGCTGCCGGTTCGCGCGGGGGCAGACGCCCGACGGTCGCCGGATTATCTGGAGCGGTTCCCGGAGCTCCGGGCCGCCGACAGCCGCGTCCTGAGCCTGATCTACGAGGAATTCTGCCTGGTCGAGGAGCGCGGCGACGAGCGTCGACGTCGAGTCATTCTGCGACCGCTATCCCCGGCTGGAAGGACTCGCTGGTCTCGCAGCTCCAGTACCATCATCTCTTCAGCCAGGCGGCCGGGATGCGTCCCAAGCCGCCTCCGTTCCCCGAAGCCGGCGAGCACTTCGAGGAATTCCAGCTCGTCTCGCTGCTGGGCACGGGCGGGACCTCCCGCGTCTTCCTGGCCAGGGACCTCTCGCTGGGCGGGAAGCAGGTCGTCCTGAAGGTCTCGCTCGACCGAGGGCAGGAGCCGCAAGGCCCAGGGGGCACTCGATCATCCGCACATCGTCCCGGTCAACTCGGTCGTCTTCGGCGACCGAGGAGATGCGCGGGCTGTCGATGCCGTACCGGCCGGGGCTGCCGCTCGACGAGGTCATCCGGCGGGTCAACCCGGCCGTCGCGGCCCCGCCACGCCATGGCGCTCTGGGAGGCCCTGGTCCGGCCGCCGGAGGCGACCGCGGCCTCCGCCACGAAGCCGGACGCGACGTCGGCTCGCCGAACTCGGCGCCGCAGCGGCCCGAGGGGCGACGGCTGGGAAGGCTTCCCGGTCCGCGGGACGTATGCTCAGGGCGTGGCCTGGATCGTCATGATCCTCGCCGAAGCGCTGCATTACGCCCACGGCCAGCAGACGTTCCACCGCGACGTCAAGCCGGCGCAACGTGCTGCTGACGCTCCAGCACGGCCCGCAGTTGCTCGACTTCAACCTGGCCGAGTCGCCCCATTCGGCGTCGCAGGCCCAGGCGGCGATGCACGGCGGTACGCTCCCCTACATGGCCCCCGAGCAGATCGAGGCCTTCCTCAATCCCGATCTCTGGGGCAAGGTCGGGCGCCAGGCCGACATCTATTCGCTCGGGCTGGTCCTCCGCGAGCTGCTGACCGGACAGGCGCCCGACCTGCCGGCCGAGACGCTCTCGCCGCGCCCGCGCGATGCGCGTCCTGCTCGATCGCCGGCCGTTGCTCGACGTCTCGGTCCGGCGGTCCAACCCGGCGATCCCCCATGCCCTCGAGGCGATCGTCGCCAAGTGCCTGGCCGTTTCGCCCGAGGATCGTTATCCCGACGCCGGCGCCCTGGCCGAGGACCTCGATCGCTTCCTCGCGTCGCCAGCCCCTCGTTCATGCGCGCCAATCCGTCGCGGCCGCGAGCGGTTCACGAACTGGGGAATACGCAATCGCGTTCGGGTGGCTGTGGCGGGGACATTCCTGGCGGTCTGCATGGCCTGCCTATTCGCGGGGATGGTGCTGGAACGGTCGCGCCGACCTGTTCGGCCGACGGGCCGTATCACGGAATCTGATGAGCTGAAGGCAGCGGTTTCCGAGCTGAATGATGGCAACTATCGGAAGAGCGTGAGACTCCTGGACCGGCTGGCAGACCTGTATCCAGAATCGAACATTCCCCGAGTGTACCGCGGCCTGGCATACGAAGCTTGGGGCCACGACCCGGAGGCCGAGGACTGCTTCAGCGAAGCCGTTCCCTTGTCCAACGACAGGAGCGAGATTATCGCCTGGAGCGCCGAGGACCACCAGCTACGGGAACGGCTCGAGCGCTTCGGTCGTCGTCGATTGAAGAAAGCGGAGAGCCTCAAGGTTGAGACGGACCCCGTCCACTCAGCGCGGCAAGCGACCGGTGATCTTCAATATGTACTGGCGGATCTCGCATTGAGCATCGCCCAGGAGATTCGAACGGCAGGCGCGGAACGACGATCCGGGGCCGAGCAGAATGGGCCGCCGACCGAGGCTCGCACGCCCGCGCCCGAGATTCTACCGGATTCGGAATCGACCGCCTTCGAACTGGCGCAGTCGGAGCAGGAAATCAGGAAGTACGAGTCGGTGATCAGGAGGGCCGATCAGGCGATTCCGATCGTGGCGGATCGGAATGTTGACGGCCCGGCCGCTGCGTATCAGAAGGAGCGAAGCCTGTATAAATGGCGGCAGTTACGATCGCGTGCCCTCGTCAAGTGGGCCGAGGAGCTGCGTGCGGAGAATTCGCGGGACGCACTGGAGCGGGCATTGCAGTCGATTGTCCGCGCCGAGCAGGATCTCCAGGTCTGCAGCCAATTCGCCCAGACCCAGGGCAATAACTTGCTGGATCGCCATTCGTTGGAAAAGATCCGGGTCGTCGCCCTGATGACGCGCGTCGAGATCAACCTCGATCAGGGTCGGCTCCGGGACGCAAGATCGCATCTGAATCGGGCCCGCAGATCGCTCCAGAAATACGATGACCTTGCGCGGACGGCCGATCGACGGGACGACATTGACGAAAAGTACAAACGGTTCAATGAGATCGATCGCCGCGTTCGACAGGAAGAGGCCAAGACGGCCAGCGGCGATTCGACTGAGCCACCCCGGGCCCGCGCCGGGGAATGACGCCCGCAACCGATCCCGCAGACATCGCGACGACGTTTCTCACGCTCCCGTCGTCATTTCTGACCTACCCTTCACTCAGTGTGGCCGATCGGTGTCAACAGACGCGGAAGGCTCGGTCGCGCCGCGTTATGGGTCATTTCCGTTGACCGACGCCGCCTGTCGTCGCGACGATCCCTGGTTTCGGCTTGTCCGCTCATGATGGAACTCATCAGTCAGATCTGGTCCGGGTTGAAGGATGCCGGGTTGCCCGAGGTGATGCTCTACCTTCCCGACGGCACGGCCTGCCGATGCCACTGGAACGACACGGCCCTGATCGGGACGACTCCGCGTCGCCCTGCTGGCCGACCAGGACCGCAAGATCGTCCGGATCACGCCGATCGCACGAATGCCAGGGCATCGGAATCGCGAGCCCGAAGGGCACCGACCCGATGGGCTATCGTCCGGTCATCCAGGAGAAGCTGGTCGAACGTTCCGCGAGCCCTGGATGCCAGCCCCCGACCGTGATGGACATCGGTCGGACTCGCCGGCGAGTCGGCCCGGCCCCGTCATGAGCTCGGGGATGGAACCGGGCGTGAACCTCGCGGAGCCGGCTGAGTTCCACCCGGGTGTAGATCTGGGTCGTCGCGATCGACGCGTGCCCCAGCATCTCCTGGACAGCGCGAAGGTCCGCGCCCCCGGCCAGCAAGTGGGTGGCGAAGCTGTGCCGCAGGGTGTGCGGACTGACGTCTCCCTTCAATCCGGCCGCCAGGGCGTGCTGCTTGACGATCCGTCCAGAGACCGATGCGCGAAAGCGGCCGGCCCGACTTCGAGACCAGAACCGTGGTCGTCTCCGGATGCCGGGCAAACCAGGACCGGACGATCCCGCCGAGGTAGGCCGACAGGGCGGTCGATCGCCCGCGAGCCCAGCGGGACCCAGCCGCTCCTTGTTACCCTTGCCGACGCACCGGGCCAGGCCCTGCTTGAGGTCGAGGTCCGACGGGGCGAAGGACCGACGACCTCGGAGGCCCGGCAACCGGTCGCGTACAGCGTCTCGAGGGCTGCGCGGTCGCGCCGGCCGAGGCGGGTCTCGGCGTTCGGGGTGCTCCAGCAGCCGATCCACCGACGCCGGGCCCAGGACCGTGGGCAAGCGATCCCAGACCGCCGGCGCGACCAGCAGCTTGGCCAGGTTGTCGGTGAGCTTTCCCTCGAAGACCAGGAACCGGAAGAACGTCGAGAGGCTCGCGAGGTGCCGGCAGATGCTGCTCGGTGCCAGGCCCGATCGGCCGAGCTCCTCCACGTATCCGCTCAGCGCTGGGACGTCGAGCCGGGCCAGCGGGCCCGGGAGCGTGGCCTCGCGCCAGCGGAGAAATCGCATCAGGTCGGAGCGATACGCCGCCAGCGTGTGCGGCGAGACGCCGCACTCCGCCATCAGGTAATGCAGGAACGGCCCGACCGGGTCGCGATCCGATTCGGGCCGATAGTGGGACACTTGATCATGAGCCGGATGCCGTCACGAGACTCTGCGTAGGCGTTCGAACCGTGCGGAGGCCGTCTTGAGGGAGCCCGTCCGGCCGACGATCATCGACATCCGGCAGGCGCGAGCTTCATGACGACATGCGACCGGTGATCTCGAGCGTCCCGATTGACGCGGGTCACGCCTGGTCGATCAGAGAGCCAACCGCTCGACCAGGTTCTCTCGCTCGGCCAGCCCCGGAGCTTCTGGAGGGCCCGATCCTGGATCTGGCGCACGCGTTCCTTGGAGACGTCGAGCGACCGTGCCCACCTGGCTCAGCGAGAGCCGTTCCCGTCCTCCCAGGCCGAATCGAAGCGAGAGGACCTCCTGCTCGCGGGGGCGGAGCGCCTCCACCAGCCGCTCGACCGCCTCGTCCGTGTCCACGTCTCGGTCCGGATCGCCCTCCGGGTCGCTCATGGTCTGGAGCAGGGTGAAGCTGGAGTCGACTGTCGAGGGCCGCGTCGAGCGAGATCGTGGGCCGTGTCGCGCGTGGATGCGGTGATCATCTCGCGTGAGGCTGGTCCCGCGTCCGAGGCCGCGGTGCTCTCCCGGCCGGCCGGTCCGGCGCTCCGCTGCTTCCTGGTTCTGAGCGAGCTGGCGGAGATGACGCGGAGTCAGCCGGACCGGATAGGCTCCCGAGGCCACGGCCTGCTGCATCGACTGGCGGATCCACCAGGTGGCGTAGGTGGCCAGCTTGGTCTGGTGGATCAGGTCGAACCGGTCGATCGCCTCGAGCAGGCCGCAGAACCCGTCCTGGAGCAGGTCGGAGTAGGGAATCCCCGGTCGCGGAACCGCTTGGCCACGTGAGCGACGAGCTTCATGTTGGCCATGGCCAGCCGGGCCCGGATCTCGTTGTAGCGGCGATGGACGGCCCCCAGGGAGGCGTGATCCGGGCCCTCCGCTGGCGAACGTCCGGGCGATGTAATGCGCGACGGCCTGTGGATCGTCGCCGGCGGGCGGCTCCTCGCTCCCCTGGAGGTCCTCGAGCGCCCCGGCCAGCTTCCGTTTGCAGTCGGCCATCTCGTGGAGCAGGGCCCGCTCCAGGGTCAGGCTGAGGACCTCGGTCTGCGAGCGGTTCCAGATCGGCGAAGCGGCGGAGCTCCGCGCCCGGGCGGATGGTGCTCATCGTGTTCCCTTTCTGCAAGGCACCCCGGAAGGGGAGTCGATTCGAACGGGGTCGATCCCTGGCGGACTCACGTTCCCGATCCTCCCGTCCTGGAGGACTCCTCGGACGGCGACGATCGCCGGGCGAACTCGGCGAGATGGGCCATCCGATCGCCGTGGGCGGCGAAGATGAGCTTGGAGCGGAGCTGCGGCCCGAGGGCCTGCCCGCCGATGATCACCGCCGCCCCGACCGCGGCGGCGTCTCATGAAACGATCGATATTCCCGCATAAAACGACCCTCGTCCGGGAGAAAGCCCGCCGAGACGAAGATCAGCCGGGGGCGGTGCTCGACCGTGGCGTGCGCCAGCGATCGCAGCGGCAGGTTAACCCCGAGGTTGCGGACGCGCCAGCCGAGCTCCAGGAGCACCAGCTCGCCGAGCAACCCGGCCAGGACGTAGGGATCGCCCTCGGTGTTCGCGCCCAGGGCCAGGGGGCCGGACCGCCCTGTCGCGGCCGGCACGATCGATCAGGTCCCGCACGGCCGAGGCGACGATCTGCGTCGCCTCGTGCTCCTGGTAGACGTCGAGGGATCCGACCTGCCAGCCGTGGCCGATCCGCTCCATCACGGGCCGGATCACGTCATCGGCGAGCGAGACCGCGGCCCACCGGCGCTGTACAGCGAGTGGATGAACGTCTTGGACTCCGCGGCCCGACCCGTCGCGAAGCAGCCTCTCCAACAGCCCGACCGGATCGTCCTGCCCAGCGTCGGGCCCGGCATGCCAGGCCCCGAAAGCATCTCGAGATTCGCGGCCGGGAAGCCCTGCTCCCGTGCCAGCCGAAGGGCCTCCGAGAAGGGGATCAAGCGGTGCTTCCGACCGTACTCGCCGCCTGGATCATCCCGGAATCCACCCAGCGCTTGATCGTACTGACGCTGACGCCCAGCGCTTCGCCACCGGCTGCGTTTTCAGATAAGACTCGGTTGCGATCACGGAGGGCTCCTTGAACGGTTTGAACGGTT
>CAWBUN010000011.1:0-202880 GCA_963791985.1 uncultured Solibacteraceae bacterium
CACCCGCACACCACCCGCTTCTAACGCTCCCTTATTTCTACTGTGTCATAAAAGACAAATCTGTCCTATAATGTTTCCGTGGCTGCGAAAGATCCGGCGCCAGCACCACAAGAGAAACGACTCACGGCATATATGGACTGGCTGGCGCAAGCCGTGGGACATGCGGACCGCATACTGCCTCTGCGGAACTACTGTACCGGCTTGTTGCTGGATGGTGAACGCAAGAGTGTCGAGCCGATGGCTGCGCGCCTGGCTCCCGACCATGTGCAGCGTATGCACGAATCGCTGCATCACTTTGTCGCCGAGTCGCCCTGGAGCGATGCCGACATGTTGGCGCAAGTGCGGAATTACGTGCTGCCGGCGATGCAGAAGCAGGGAACCGTGACGGCATGGATCGTGGATGAGACCAGCTACGTTAAGAAGGGTACTCATTCGGTAGGAGTGGCACGGCAGTATTGTGGTCGCTTAGAGAAGAAGGAGAACTGTCAGGTGGCGGTGAGTTTATCGGTGGCCACCGCGACCGGAAGTCTGCCGATTGCTTGGCAACTCTATCTTACGGAAGACTGGGCGGCCGACCCGGAGCGACGCACGGAAACCGGGGTTCCCGAGGGGATACGGTTTCAAACCAAGCCGCAGATTGCGTTGGCGCAAATTCAACGAGCAGTTGAAGAGAAGGTGCCTGTCGGTGTGCTACTGGCAGACGAAATATACGGATCCAATCGCGAGTTTCGGGACGGCGTGGCGGAACTGAAACTGGACTATTCGCTGGCGGTAAGATCCAACACCACGGTGTGGGCATTGGATCGGCAACCTTTACCCCCGAAGCCTTGGAACGGCAAGGGGAAGCCAGCCAAACGAATGCGACGGGATCAGACGCACCAACCGATTACGGTGAAGCAACTGGCGCAGGAATTGCCGGAGCAAGGATGGAGTGAAGTCGCCTGGCGCGAAGGGAGCAAGGGAACCTTGCAGTCCCGCTTTGCCGCGTTGCGGGTTCGACCAGCGTACGGAGATGATCGCAAAGGGAGCCTGCGGCCGGAACAGTGGTTGCTGATCGAGTGGCCGAAAGGAACCGATGAGCCGAGCGCATACTGGTTGTCCAACCTGGCAGAGAAAACCCGGCTGAAGAATCTGGTCGGGACCAGCAAGCATCGATGGGTGATTGAGCGCGATTATGAAGAGCTCAAATCGGAACTCGGCCTGGCACACTATGAAGGCCGCAACTGGCGGGGATTTCATCATCACGCCACCCTCTGCATTGCGGCTTACGGCTTCTTAATTGCAGAAAGGAGCCGTTTTTCCCCCTCAGCCCACGTCGGCCATCTTGGGCTACGCGCCAGACCTTTACCTCCCCAGTTCCGGCCGCGGGGGGCAAAGGACGCGCGCACAACGGCATAACCCGAATTCGATCGCCACCCTCCGAATCCAGATTGCTCGATTCCTTGTCCAGCATCTTCCATGCTGCCCTTTGTGTTGTGCTTTGCAATGACGATTTATGACACAGTAGAATTACGGTCGCGGCTCGTTGGTCTTCCGTGACAAGACTCTTGTCATAAGAAAATCGTCCGTATTGAAACAAATGGAGTTACAGAATCTCCGTGACAGCAGTCTTGTCACGGGCTAGAACTTCTGGCGAAGTTCCTCAAATCCTTCGAGCACGATCAGCCGACCATTCCCCGGGACGATCTCCTGCTTCTCCAGCATCCACGTGTGCTGGTGCGGGACGAAGACGGCGTTCAAGCCTGCCTCGAGCGCCGGATTGATGTCGGATTTCGGGCTGTTGCCGATCATCCAGGTGCTGACGGGCTCCATTACCCGTTCCGCCACGAGCGACCGATAGGCTGGCGCGTCCTTCTCTTTCACGATCGCCGTATGGGCAAAGAAGCCGCTGAGGCCCGAGCGGTCGATCTTCAGCTTCTGCTCCTCAGGATGTCCCTTGGTGAATAGCGTCAGGTCGTGCCGCGATGCCAGGTATTCCAGCGTCTCGGGCACGCCTGGAATCACCTCCATCGGGCACTCCAGGATGCGTTCCGCGAAGCTCATCACGGTGCGCAGGTCGTCTTCTCGAACCTCGCGCTCCACCAGGTGTTCGTAGCACTGGCGGAGATTGCGCCCGAAGTTCAGCGACCCGTAGCCGTGGATGCGGGCATTGGCGAGTTCCATTTCATCCAGGACGTCGCGCACCTCGCGCGGGCTCAGCCGCGAGTGAGCCAGAAATTCGACGAACTCCTCGAACGCGCGCTCGAAGTAGATGTTGTTCTCCCAAAGCGTGTCGTCGGCGTCGATGATCAGGTATTGGCGCGTCACTTGGCGACCCTCGGCGCCAGGTGGAAGGGGATTTCGAAGACCGCGTCCACCTCAACCGGCTTGCCGTTGCGCAGCGCCGGCTCGAACTGCCATTTGGTGAGCGCCTCAATCGCGGTCGCGTCCAGCCGGTTGTCCAGGTGCAGCAGAAGTGCGACGCCATCCACATGTCCATCCCGGCGGATAATCCCGAACAGGCGCACCTTGCCCTCCACGCGATCGGCGGCTGCCGCCGCCACGTATTTCGGATCGACTTTGCGCAGCGGCACGGGCGGCTTCACCTGCGGCGGCGCCGCGCCGGGCACGGGTTCATGCTCCGCGAACCAGACCAGCCAGCTTCCCGAATAACTGGTGACGTTCGGCATCTGAATAGCGACGGTGTAGACCACGCGGCCCGCCAGCCGTGGATCGGGCGCCTCGATCACCCGTGGCGCGGTAGGCTCTTCCACCGGTATGGGCGGCAGGGTGCGCGCGTACCGCGCAGCGGCGATCAGGTTCTCCTTTGAGGTAGGAGAGAACGGCGCCATCAGGGTGGGCTCGGCATCCTTCGGGCCGCCCTTTACGATCAGCCCCGGCACGTTGAGCAGGGTCGGGGAACCACCGCCGGCTCCCCCGTTGATGCGCAGTTCCGGGCCGGCCGAGAAATTCCCGGTCCGCGACCCCGGAGGCGGCGGAACAACGGTGGTCGTAGCCGGATTCAGGCCCACGATGGCGAGTGTCGCTTCGGCCGGTACAGCGGCCGTTCCCGACACCGTGGGAGCCTCGGCGGAGATCCCCGGCGCCTGGCCGGTTGCCGCGGGACGGCTCGGCGGCGCAATGAAGGCGCGCGGCACCTTGCCGAGTCCGCCGGGTGCAGGCGCTGCGGCGCTCGCTACCTCTGGAATCGCCGGCAGCGCAACCGCGGTGCCGGTCACCTTCCGCGGCGAACTCGGCGGCACGAAGGCTCGCGGCTGCGGTTTGGGGCCCGCGCCGGAGAAGGGCAGGGCATTGGGTTCCACCACCATGGCCGTCACCGGCGCTTCCGGAAGCAGCATCGCCGCCTGCTTCTGCAAACGAACGTCGGGCGGAGGAGTGAAAGCTCGAGGCTGCGGTTTGGCGCCGGCGCCCGGTACCGGCGGCGCTGTATTGGGCACGGCCGCCGCCGCCACCTTCGGAGCATCGGGCAGGGCAGGAGCGGCCGCCGGGGACGGCGCTTCGGCGGGTGGAGCCACGAACGGGCGGATCAATTTCGGCGGCGGCGCCACCGCGATCACATTGGGTAGGGGTTCTGGTTTGGGAGTGGCAACTTCCGGAACCGGAGTCCAGATCAACTGGGCGGGTTGCGCATCGTCTTTCTTTCCGGCAACCATGATCTGCGGCGCCTTGTGGAGCGCGCGCGGCGTCCGTGCGTCGGCGGAGGCGTCCGGGGGCGAGACCTCGGGCAGCTTGTCGCGCAGACTGTACCAGACGATTTTCTTTTCGTTGGGCCGGATCTCCTGATCGTAGATGGATTTTGACTGCTCCACCGGCGCCGCGCTCCCGCCCAAAATGACCCACGCCAACACCCAGCTATGCAGGCACGCCGACACCGCGAAGGAAACCGAACTACGCATCCGGGACGTCTCGCCCGCCGGCGCCGTTGTCATCGGCTACAGCCCCGCAACCTTGGGCCCGTGACCGTTGGTAGGCGCCAATTGCTTCATGCGTTCGATTAACCTCTGACGCGGCAGAAACTCGGCAAGATACTGGTTGAAGTGCTGCAGTCGCGCCGCCTCGGAGCGCTGCCGCAGCAGCAGGTTGAGGAAGTCCAGATCCGGAATCGCCTGCGCCAGTTGAAAACTGAGCTGTAGATCTTCCAAATTGGGTTCGCTGTGCCCGCGCGCCGCATCCAAACCGCTCAAAGCCTGATAGTTGGTGAGCGCCTGTTGCCGCAGATCCTCGGGCACGGGCGAAAGGTCCTCGTCGTCGAAATAGGTGACTTCGGCCTGCAGGTAGTCCTTCTCCTCGATCAGGCGAACGATCTCGAAGCGCTGCTGGCCCCTGGTCATGATGTCCATGCGGCCATCCGGATACATCTCGAGCACCTTGTCCACCAATACCGTGCATCCGGCGTTGACGATGCCCTCATCCTTGGCGAGTACCACACCGAATTCCGTGCTGTCGCGTATGGCATTTCCCACCATTTCCTTATAACGTTCCTCGAAAATGTGCAGCGGCAGCCGCGTGCGCGGGAACACTACGAGTTGCAGCGGGAAGAGCGGGATCAGCCGCTTGGACATGGTACTATTATGACGTTTCTGCGCACCCCCTTGCAGCCTGTGCGCCCCCTTTTTCATGCGGATCGATGGCAAAGTTGTCCTCATTACGGGAGCCTCGGAAGGCATCGGCGCGGCCTGCGCCAGGGAATTCGCCGCATCCGGTGCGAAGCTCTCCCTGACTGCCAGGAGCGAGGAAGGGCTGCGCGTCGCCGGCGGCCCGGACGCACTGGTCACAGCCGGCGACGTGACCTCCGAAGACACACGCCGGCGTGTAGTGGAGCGCACCCTGGATCGCTTCGGCGCCATCGATATCCTGATCAACAACGCCGGCATCGGCACCTACGCGCCCAGTTGGGAAATGCCGATGGCGGATGCGCGCTACCTCATGGAGCTGAATTTCTTCGCGCCCCTGGGGATGACCCAGCTGGTGGCGCCGCATATGCGGACGCGGCGCAGCGGTCTGATCGTCAACGTGGGCTCTATCGGCGGCAAGGTCGTGCTGCCGTGGATGACCCTCTATTGCGTCACGAAATTCGCCCTCGGATCGCTGACCGAGGCCCAACGGATGGAGTTGATGCGCGATGGAATTCGCACCATGCTCGTCTGCCCCGGTTATGTGAAAACCGGATTTCAGAAGAATGTACGCGCCGGCCAAACGCCGGTGGCGGTCCAAAACGCGCGGCGCTTCGCGATCACGCCGGAGTTTTGCGCGGAGGCCATTCGCCGCGGCGTCGAACGCGACGCGCGCACGGTAGTTACGCCGCGCTCCGGATGGCTCCTGGTATTGGCCATGCGGCTGTTCCCCGCGCTGGTGGAGGCGCGCATGGCGCAAATCAACGGGACAGCATGATTCTCAAACTCAAACGCACCCCCGGCATTTACGTGGTCGGCTTCATGGGGGCCGGCAAGAGCACGGTCGGCCGCCACCTGGCGCACCGCCTGGGCTGGAGTTTCTTCGATAGCGATGAGGAGATCGAACAGGCCGAAAAGACGTCGATCGCCAGCATCTTCGAAGCGCGCGGCGAGGCCGAGTTCCGGCGCATCGAAACCGAAATCATCCGCCAGCACGTGCGCTGGATCGAACGCGGGCGTCCGGCGGTACTGGCGCTTGGCGGCGGAGCCTACGCGCAGCCGGCAAATCGCCAGTTGCTCGAGAACAACGGCATCACGGTGTGGCTGGATTGCCCCTTCGAACTGGTGCAGCAGCGCGTCGCGCAGGCCTCGCACCGCCCCCTGGCCCGCGATCCCGAAGCCTTTGCGGCGCTCTACCAGGCGCGCCGCGCCGATTACGGGCTGGCCGCGGTGCAAGTCGTGATCGAGAGTGACGACCCGGACGTCACGGTCGGCGCCATCCTCGGGCATCCCGAATTCCGATGAGTGGGGCCCGGACGCTGCGCCGCCACGCCGCCGCGATCTTTCGCGCATCGCTCCAGGCGGCCGACCCCGCCGGCGCCGTGGAACGCCACCTGGCGCGGCGCAATTACTCCCGTTATCGCAGTATCTACGTGATCGGCGCGGGCAAGGCCGGCGCCTCGATGGCGCACGCCGCGGAGCGTGTGCTCGGCAAGCGCATCACGGCCGGGCTGATCAACGTGAAGGACGGCCACCTGGCCAAACTGCGGCGCATCGAGTTGAACGAGTGCGGCCATCCGGTGCCGGACGAGCGCGGCGCGGCGGGCGCGCAGCGCATCGCACGCATCGCCGAAGCGGCCGGCCGCGAAGACCTGGTGGTGTGTCTGATTTCCGGCGGCGCGTCGGCCCTGCTGCCGCTGCCTGCCGCCGGCATCACGCTCGCGGAGAAGCAGGCCACCACCCGGCTGCTGCTCTCCTGCGGCGCCACCATTCATGAGATCAACGCGGTCCGCAAGCATATTTCGAGCATCAAGGGCGGCCAGTTGGCGCGGCTTGCGGCGCCCGCCACGGTGGAGGCGCTGCTGCTCTCCGACGTGATCGGCGACGATCTGGACGTGATCGGCTCCGGCCCCACCGCACCCGACGCCTCCACTTTCGCCACAGCCTCCGGCATCTTCGAAAAGTACGCCATCACCGCGCGCATTCCCGCCTCCGTGCGGCAGCGCATCGAAAGCGGTATGCGCGGCGAGATTGCCGGAAACGCCGAAGCCGGATGACCCGCTGTTCGCGCGCGTGCGCAATACCGTGGTGGGCAGCAATCGCCTGGCGCTCGATGCCGCGGCGCGCGCGGCCAAGAGCCTGGGCTATCGCACGCTGGTGCTCTCCAGCGAGATCGAGGGCGAGACTCGCGAAATCGCGCGCATGCACGCCGCCATCGGACGGGAGATCGCGCGGACCGGGCGCCCGGTGCGTCCCCCTGCCTGCATCATCACCGGCGGTGAGACCACCGTCGCCATCAAGGGCGACGGACTCGGCGGCCGCAACCAGGAGTTCGTCCTGGCGGCGGCGATCGATATCGCCGGCGTCGACAACATCGTGGTTTTCAGCGCCGGCACCGACGGCACCGATGGTCCGACCGACGCCGCCGGCGCCATCGCCGACGGGGAAACGCTCCGCCGCAAACCCGACGCGCGCCAATACCTGGAACGCAACGATTCGTACCGCTACTTCGAGGCGCTCGGCGATCTGGTGATCACCGGCCCCACCAACACCAACGTGATGGATGTGCGGCTGGTTCTGGTAGGATCGAAAACGTGAGCTTCTGGCGCAAGGAAATCATCGAGTTCGCGCTGGATCGCGAGACCCAGGCGGCGATCGACGAACAACGCGCCTGGATCGTCCGTGAACCGGCCAATGCCAAGCCGTACTACCACCTGGCGCAGATCTACCGCGTGGCTTTCAAGCAGGAGGAAGCGCTCGGCCTGCTGCTCGAGGCGGTCCGGCTGGACCCGAATTTCGGCGAGGCGCACGCTTCCCTGGCCGAGATGTACGTGATTCGCGAGGATTATAAGGCAGCATGGCGCCACGCGCGCGCCGCCGGGGAAAACCACGTCCCGCGGGCCATCGAGATGCTCACCCGCCACGGAGTCCCTTCGGACCGGTAGGACGATTTCGTACATTTTATTGCATCGCTAGTACTGTTTTTGCGAGATCGCTCACTAATATCTCCGCCATTCAACGCCTGTATTCTCTGAAAGCGCATCACGGGGCAACCGCGAGCGCCATTCACTCGGAGGATTACAGATGAAGTTTGCTCAATCGGCGGTTCTCGGGTTCGCGTTGTGGTTGGGTGCGATCCCGGGAAGCGCCAATGTCATTTCGCTAACCGGCAGCCTCAATCCCACGGATTCCAGCGATTTCTTCCTGTTCCAGTTCACGGCGTCGAACCACGCGACGGTCTTGGTGCAGTCGTACGGGTTTGGGGGGACTGGGAATGCCCTCGGGGGCACGAATGCCGCGGGTCAGATTATCCTTCCGGGCGGATTCGATACTTACCTGACGTTGTTCAGCGGATTCGGCCCTTCGGCTACTTTCCTGGCTTCCAATGATGACGGTCTTTGCCCGCCCGCAGCCCCTGACGGCCTCTACTGCTTCGACTCGCGCCTGGTGGCGCTATCCCTGCCCGGCGGCAACTACACGCTGGCGTTGACGGTCAGCGGCAACTCTTCCTTCGCGGAAAACCAGCCCGGTCTGTACACCCTCGGCGATGGGTTTATCGGACTTCAGCAGCCCGATTATTACGACCCCTCTACGGGCGTTTACCGCACCTCGAATTGGGCGTTGGACCTGCAATCCTCCGAAGGCACCATTACACCGGTTTCGGATGCGCCCGAACCTGCGGGCTATGTACTCGCATCCGCCGGCATGATTTTCATCTTCGCCGGCCGCTTCCTTAAGAGACGTCGATAACTTTCTAGGCATGCGGGCGCAAGGCACGGGCAATTAAGGCGAGTCCGCCAACCAGCAGAATCAGCATCAGGATCGTGTTGAACAACGTGGTCGGCTGAAAGTAGATGTGCATGTTTGCAATCACGCCGGCCACGATGAAAAGTCCGCCCGCCGCGGTCAGTATCCACCCCAAAACGCTGCGCCCGTTCCAGAACAGCATGGCTACCCCGAGCAGCATCGGCAACAGCGTGATGCCGAAGGTGTTGCCGCCGTAGAAACTCCAGTACGAACCCACCACCATTACCTGGTTGGAGAGCAGGTAGCCTCCGATACAGGCCATCGCGAAACCGATCAGGAAGTGGCCCAGTCCGCCCGGCGTGCCACCCACATCGCTCATCTGACGCTCTGACATCAGTTCGAGAATATCACCGCTCCTGACAGGCCGCACGCGCATGATAAGTTGGTGCATGGCGCCAACCCCATCCGCGACCCTCCGGCGCCCTCCCGAGCTGCTCCCGCTTCTGCTCGCCTTCGCCGCGATCTACTTCGTGTGGGGTTCCACCTTCCTGGCGATCCGCTTCGCCGTCGAGACGCTGCCCCCTCTGCTGACCATGGGGACGCGGCACCTCATGGCGGGGGGCCTGCTGTTCTTGTGGCTGCGATTCCGCGGCGAACCGCTGCCCGATCCGCGCCTCTGGCGTCCGGCGATCTTCTCCGGCGCGTTCTGCTTTCTCGGATGCCATGGATTGCTCGCCTGGGCCGAGAAGACCGTGCCATCCGGCCTGGCCGCGCTGCTCTCTGCGACCCTCCCGATCTGGATGATTCTGCTGGCGCGGGCGCTCGGCCAGGAATCGGAGCTCACGCTCAAGGTGATGGGCGGAATCACGCTGGGATTTCTCGGAGTGGCCGTGCTGGTGCCCTTCCACACCGGCGCCGACCAGGGAATTCCGTGGACCTCGCTGGCCATCATCGTTTGCGAAATCTTCTGGGCGATCGGCGCGATTTTCTCGCGCGGCGTCAAAGGGCGCGTGCCGCCCGCGACCTTCGCCGCCATGCAGATGCTGGCCGGCGGAGTGCTGCTCTGGGCCGTCGGACTGATCCTCGGCGAGGCCTCGCAGTTACATGCCGAGTCCTTCACCACGCGCTCGGTGCTTTCGCTCGCTTACCTCATCGTGTTCGGCTCGCTGATTACCTTCACCGCGTACGTATGGCTGCTCCAGGTCTGCTCGCCCGCGCTGGTCTCCACCCATTCCTACATCAACCCGGTGGTGGCGATCTTCTGCGGCTGGGCGCTGGGCGGCGAGCCGCTCAGCGCGCGCACCCTGGCGGGCACCGCGATCGTTCTGGCCAGTGTCGCGCTAGTCAGCGTGCGCAAGAGTTGAGGAGCGGCCTGACGGGCGTCCCGCGATCCAAAGCACGGCAGCCAGCACTACGGCCAGCGCCGGAACAACGTACATGGCGTTGTGCAGTCCGATGGCGCGGGCCGCTTCGCCGCCGAGTCCCGACCGGTGCGCCAGAAAGTCGCTCAGGCGCCCGGTGGCGAGCGGTCCCCAGGATGCGCCGCCAAGGTACGTCACCACGAAGTATGCCGCCATCGCGCGGCCGCGATTCTCCGGGCGCACGATGTCCTGAATGGCCGCATACACCAGCCCGTAGTACATCTGCAGCAGCCCGTAGCCCGTCATCGCCAGCCAAACGGCCGCCGCCGCGCTGCCGGCCGGCATGCGGATGGCGGCGAAGATGGGACCCGCGGCGACCAGCGACGCTGCCGCCGCCAGCCACAGGCGATTGCGCACGCGGTCGCCCGCCGTCGCCGCGATCGACGCGCCCAGAATTCCCGACACCCCGGTGCCGATGCCCGACCACACGCCGGCCTGCGCCACCGACATTCCGTGATAGCGCGTGAGGAAGGCGGGCAGGAAGGTGGAGAAGCTGTAGAGCGCGAAATTGACCACGGCGCCGGAGGCTGCGATCCACCAGAAAGTCGGTGGCAGAATGACGCGCGGCTGGTCTTCGAGTGCGGTCACCGTGCGAACCGGTTCACGCAGCCACAAGACCGCGGGCACCAGGACGAGCCCCGGGATCGCGGCCAGAGTCAGCGCGGCGCGCCACCCGTGGGCCTGGGCCACCGGGCCGCCGATCGCGAAACTCAGCATGCCGCCCACCGGAACCGCCATCATAAAGAACGCCATGGCCCGCGCGCGGCGCTCGGGCGGCACCAGGTCGCCGATCCAACTGGTCGCCGCCGGCGTGCACACCGCTTCGCCGATGCCCACGCCCAGCCGCGTCCCGAGCAGCATCGCGTAGCTCGATGCCTGGCCCGCCAGCGCCGTGAGGCCGGTCCAGACGGCGATGCCGCCGGCCAGCAGCCGGCGCCGGCTGTGCGTGTCGGCGAGCTTGCCCAAGGGTAGTCCGGCGACCGCGAAGACCACCGTGAATAGCGTGACCAGGCCGCCCAGCTGGGTATCGGAAAGGGAGAACTCGCGCCGCAGCGGTTCGAGTACCGCATTCAGCGCCTGACGATCGTAAAAGTTGAGGACGTTGACCAGGAACAGAACGGCCAGTGCGGGTCCAACCGGTTTGGATCTCAATGGCCGAATGCTAACACAAACTAATTCGCCGTCGGAAGTTTGTCGGCGTGATCGATGACCAGGACTTCCATGGGAGCCTTGCGCGGTTCCACTTTGAGCCCGAACTTCTGGGCCGCGCTGAACAACGGGAAATCGGCCGGGTCGGAGGCGGAATCGGAACCGCCGCGCGCGGCTCCCTCAGCGGCGGTCTTGGCCCTCATCAGGTCCTCGAACGGGATCTCCAGGGAGATCTGATAGGTGCCCTTCAGTTCGGTCATGTCGACCACGGGACGGTCGGCAAAGCGGCCCAGCAAATCGGCCAGGGCGGTCAGCGTCATCTTGCGTTCCAGGCGCATCGCGCTCCCACTCTTGGTCCAGCCGCTGGTGGCGGGCCCATCGGCAGGCTCGGTCTCTTGCAATTTCAGCCCGTTCTTGCCGACCACAAGGGCGTAGATGGCATGGTCCTTCTGTTCGCGGTGCAACGTCAGCTTGAAGCGCTCTGCCAGCAAGGCCTGCAGCATCTCCGGCATCTGCTCCCGGCTCGTGCCATCCGGCATTTTGGCCTGCACATCGAAGTGATCCGAGACCGTCGGTCCCGGCCCGGTCACCTGGTAGGGTTTCACCCGATACGCAATCCGAACCAGCTCGGCTAATGATGTGTAGTTGATTTCGACCCTGGAGCCGGAGACCGTCAGCCCGACGCGTTCCTTGCCTTCCTTGGAGACGATCGGTGCGGATGGTTTGACGGAGGCTACTTCAAATGCCGGCTTCCCGCCGCCGGACTGTGCCACCGCCGCGGTGGCGGCCAGAATCAATCCCAGGCTGGTTGAGGAGATCATGTGAGTGAGAACGTTCCTGCTTTGCAAATTGTGACATCTTTAGCTTCTGTGCCGTAGCTAACTCGCCGAAACTCAAAACCCAAGTACAATAGCGCCCCAGGGATGAGGGGGATGCTGATGGGTAGCAGCCTGACTGTCAGACGGGTTCTCTTACTTCTCACGCTCGCAACTCCGACCTTTGCGCAGCTCGGTTCGCTGAAGACCGTCACGGTTCCCGACGTTCCCGAACTCGAGCGCTATGTTCGGGACCGGCAGGTGCTGCTGGTGTTGGGAAAGTCCCTGTTCTGGGACATGCAAGTGGGCAGCGACGGGCGCACGGCTTGCGGCACATGCCATTTCCACGCCGGCGCCGACCACCGCGCGCAGAATCAACTCTCGAATCCCAACGGTCCCTTCGTTCCGAACCACCTGATGAGTCTGGACGACTTTCCTTTTCGGGTCTTCGCCGATAGCAACAGCAATCTCTCCCCGCTGCTTCGCGACTCGGGCCAGCGTGCTGGTTCCGCCGGAATCGTCCGCAGGAGCTTTTCGGCGCTGAGCGGCGGAGGAGTGGAAGAGGGCACCGATTCGCAGGACGCGCCGGCATTTCGGGTCGGCGGCTGGAACACGCGCCAGGTCACCCCGCGCAATGCGCCCTCTGTCATCAACGCGGCGCTCAACGTCCGCAATTTCTTCGATGGCAGGGCCAGCGACGTGTTTACAGGGCGCACTTCATTTGGCGATTCCGATCCACGCCCGAATGCGCTCGCTGTGTCCAATGGCCAGTTGGCGTCGGAGATGGTCCGCCTGACCAATTCCAGCCTGGCCTCGCAGGCGGTCTCGCCTCCCGTGAACCCCGTCGAGATGTCGTACGAAGGCCGAACCTGGCCGATACTCGGCAGGAAACTGCTGCTCGCGCGTCCGCTCGCCGCTCAGAATGTGGCCGCGGACGATAGCGTCCTCGGCGCTTACGCAAATTCCGGCGGGCGGGGACTCGACCCCTCGTACACTTACCTTTCCCTGATCCAGGCCGCGTTCCAACCGGCCTACTGGGACTCGACTCAACTGGTGGATGAGGAGGGCCACGCATCTGAAAATGGATTCACCCCGGCTGAGCATAATTTCTCCCTGTTCTTCGGACTCGCCATTCAGGCCTACGAAGCCACCTTGATCGCCAACGACAGCCGCTACGACCAGTACGCGGAGGGCAAGGTCGACGCCTTGACCTCCCGCGAGCGCTCGGGATTGACGGTGCTCGAAACCCGTGCGTTTTGCCCGTTCTGCCACGCGGGACCGGAGCTGACAGCGGCCAGTTTCACCTACGCCGCAACGCACGGGCCCATCGATTCCGTGCTAACCGGCAAGCCCGGTTCCCTCGAATTCCGGCTCAGTGACAGCGGCTTTTTCCATACCGGCGTCCGTCCCGGTGCAGAGGACCCGGGGCTTGAGGCCCTGGACGATTTCGGCATGCCGCTATCGCTGGCCGCGCGCACCTCGACGACGGGCCGCCTGGCAATCGACGGTGCATTCAAGGTCCCGGGACTTCGCAACGTCGAGCTCACCGGGCCTTACTTTCAAAACGGCGGCCAGGCGACTCTGGAACAGGTAGTGGATTTCTACGCCCGTGGAGGCGACTTCCCCGATTCGCCGGACCTGCCCGTCGAGATCATTCCGGTGCCCTTGACCGCATCCGACCGCGCCGACCTGGTGGCGTTTCTCAAGTCGCTCACCGACGATCGCGTACGCTTCGAGAGAGCGCCCTTCGATCATCCCGAGCTCTGCGTGCCGACGGGTTATGCGGATTTGAGCCCGCTCGATCGCTGGGCGGGGATTCCGGCCGTGGGAAGAAACGGCAATCCAGTCCCGCTGCAGACTTTCGAAGAGTTGCTGCGCGGAGTCGGCGCGGATGGAAGCCGGGCTCACACACTTACAGATAGCTGTGGGAACGAGCCGCGACCGTAAGGGAGTGTTGCGTCCAGGTGGTGTGTGGGTAGCGCTCCCTGACGGTCGCGGTTCGTTACATCTTGACTTCGCTGTCGCGCAAATCCTTGAGAGACTTCGGGGCCTTGGGCGGGTTGGGCGCCTTGCCGCGCGGGGTGTCGGGGAGCACTTCGCTCGGCAGGGTGCCTTCCTTGCGTACCGAGATCCAGCCGCGATCGGCGGTCAGCTTGATCATCGGGCCGTCGCCCGATTTGCCTTTTAGTGTCGCGGCGCGGCCGTCCACTTCCTTCTGGATTGCCGGGCCGAAATCGTTGACTGCGTCGCCGCGCTGGGCGGTTGCGTCCAACTGGAAAGCGGCCTTTTCGGGCAGCAGCAACTCGATCTTGCCGGCGCCCGAGCGGGCTTCGATCGCGGCCAGCGGGAGTTTGCCGGGGCTGATCTCGATATCGCCGCGCTCCGTGTCCAGTTCCACCGATTGCGTGAACTGCTCGAGCTTGATGTCGCGGGCACGGGTGACCAGGCGGATCGGGCCAGTCACGTCCTTGGCCGTGAATTCGCCCAGGTCCATGCTGATGCGGCCGGGCACCGCCTGCGCGGTCAATTCCGTGCCACGCGTGCCTTCGAACTGCAGCGGCTTGGCTAGGTTCTTGAAATCCAGCGTGCCGCTGTAGGCGCCGTTGATGGTCACCTGGCCGGTGACGTTCTCCAGTTCCACGTCGGAACCGCGGCCCTGCAGATCGATGCGTCCTTTAATATCCGTGGCGCGGATCAGGTCGCTGCGGCTGATGTCCAGGCGGACATTGCCGCCCAAGCGCGAAAGGCGCACATCGCCGCGGCTGGTCGAGATTTCGACATCGCCATCCACATCTTCCACCTGGTGATCGCCGGCGCCGTTGCGCGATTCCACCGCGAAACCGCGCGGGACCGTGATTTCCAGGTCGGTCGACATACGCTGATTGTTGGGCACGCGATCATCATTGGTGCGCACCACCAGGCGGTCGCCCTGCGGCACGATCTCGAGCGGCGCCTGGGTGTTGGTGCGTTCGGCGTCTTCGCGATTATAGGCGCGAATCTGTTTGTGGCCGCTGACGGTAACGTCCTTGGAATCGCCGCCGGTCACCTTGATGCTGCCGCGCGAATTCTCGAAGACGATGCGTTTCATGCCGGCGGCGCTGGCGGTTGCGGAGACCGGGTAGTCATATTGCTGACCCCAGAAATCCAGGCCCGGAGTGATGAACCGGACCCCGTGCTCGCGCGCCGTCCAGATGCCGCTGCCGGCGATGCAGATCAGGATGATCAGCACCACTTCGCCGCCGCTAAAGCTGCCGCGCACTCCGTTCTCCCGCCAGATCAGGGCTTCGATCAGCCGGAGCAGGCCCCAGGCGATCAGCACGAAGGGCCAGTATTGCGCGAGTATTTCGAAGACCGGAGCCTCGGGATGCAGGTTCCTCCAGAGGAACAATCCGCCGATGGTCAGCAGCAGAACCGGTCCGGAAATCGAGCGTCTCATGCGGTCTCTCCTGGTGTTGCGGGAGGCGGAATCTGGCCCGCCTCAGGCGGGCGCGGCGCGGTGGTGCCGAAACCACCCTTGGCGGCGGGTACCGCCGGCTGCGCATAAGTACTCTGTGAATAACTTCCCTGCGCCGGGGGGTAAGTATACTGCGGCGGAGGGAATATCGGCGGCGGCGGTGGCGGCGGGGGAGCCGGCTCCATACCCCGCTTCAACAGGCTCAACAGGCCGAATACGATCAGCAGCACCGGCCAGGTCTTGTCGAAGCTGTACGGCGTGAAATTGTTCAGGGCGAAAAGCACGCCCAGCGTGATCAGCGTGATTGGCCCGCGAATGGCGCGGACCAGGGAGGGTTCGCGGTCGCGGTCTTTCATTTGCGGGCCTCCTCGCCGCCGCTCAGCTCAGGGCGCGCGAAGCGGCCGTAAAGCAGGTAGACTCCGGCGGCGATCAACAGCACCGGCCAGAAACGCGCCACCCGCTCGAAATCCAAGAGGTCCAGCGTGTGCAGCAGCAGCAGGATGCCGAGGACGATCAGGGCCACCGCCGCCACCGGAATCTGGTCGCTCCGGCCGCTCAGGTTCACCAGGCTCGAATACTCGTCCACCGGCTCGCCCATGCGGCGTTTGCGCGCGGTGTGGTAAGCCTCGAAGGCCATGTACGCCATCCAGGCCACCACGCTCATTACGAAAACCGGTTCCATGCCGTGGGCGGCGCGCGAATCGGCGATGCTCATCAGGACGCCCCAGACGATCGCATGCACCATGCCCTTGGCGTACTGTCCGTTATAGATGGCGCCCACGCCGGGGATCATGCCGAGAAACAGCGCGAGGCCGGGCGAGACGTCGGCATAGACGTAGCCCGAAGGCGGAGGCCCCATTGGGGGGGCTCCCGCGGGTGCGGAGTAGGCCGATGCCGGAGGCGTGTAGGGGGGAGGAGGGGGCGGCGGCGCCGTGAAGCCTGCCGGCTCCGCGGCGGGGACCGGCGCATGCTCCGCGCAATACACTGTGCCGAACGCGTCGCGGCGGCACTGTTCGCAAACCGGCTTGCCGCAGCTACGGCAATACGCGGTGGCCGGCACTTCTGGGTGATTCTGGCAGTTCATTTTGTCCCTCTATCGTGATCGCTACCGCGATCCTCCGGATGGAATTGGATTGGGCCTTCCATCCGGAGCAGGTGCTTTGACCGGCAGTTTCCGGTCGTCCGGTTTCGGTTGTGCTGACTCGGCCGGCTTGCTGTCTTCGGATTGCTGCTGCCAATCGCGCAGCAGCGTTTGGATCTGGTACACCACTTTCAAATTCTCGTAATACTTCACGGTGCGCGCCCAGGCGCGGTGCGAGCGATCGTCCAGGGACGCCCAGACTTCGCTCGGCCTCAGGTCGGAGGGCTTCAACTGCCGCACGGGTACGAAGCGCGTCAGCATAGAAAATGAAAGCACCGTCATGGCCGCGCCCATCACGAACCGCGGCTGCATCACGGGCGCGAACAACCGGCCCAGCCAGCCCCGTTCCTGCTTGGCGGCTTCTTCCTTCACCCGCGGGGCTTGAAACAGAATGCGGGTGATCAACTCGGGCGGAGGCTCCACGTCGGATGCCCGCTCCATGAACGCCACCGCTTCGGCGGAGTCCCGCGCCAGCTCGGCGCAGGCCGGACAGTCCTTCAGATGGCTCTCTACCACGGCCTTCTGGGTCGCGGAAAGCGTGCCATCCACGTAATCGCAGATCAGTATTTCAAGCTCTGCGCAGTTCATACCGCCAACTTCTGCTTTCGCAGCAGGCGGGCCAGTTCGGCCCGTCCGCGATTAATTCTCGATTTGACCGTACCTTCGGGGATGTCCAGGACCTCGGCAATCTCCCGATATTCCATTTCCTGCAAGTCACGCAGGATAACCGCTTCCCTCAAATCCGGCGACAGCTTCTGCAGGGTCGCCTGCAAGATCTCGCTGGCCTCGCGGCCGGCCAGGGCCTGGTCGGGACGCGCGGCGCCGGAGGCTCCCACCTGCTCCAGAACCGGCAGCTGGTCTTCGATCGAATCCGTGACCCTCTGCTGACGTGTTCGGCGATAGTGATCAATCAAAAGGTTACGCGTAACCCGCGCGAGCCACGTGCCGAAACTGCCTTCCGTGCTGCGAAATGTCTTGATCGTCTTGAAAACACGCAGGAAAACTTCCTGCGTCAAATCCTGGGCTTCCTGCGCGCTGTTGGTAAAACGGAAGCAGAGGCCGTACACTTGCCTCGTGTGCTGACGGACGAGCTCCTCCCAGGCGGCTTCATCGCCACCCAGACATCGCGAAACGAGGCTTTGGTCCACACTCTCGGTCAGGTTGCGGCCTCCGGTAATCCCTAGCGCCGGGCTTGCAGCCTCGCCGCCGGAGGTCTGTCCTCCAAAATGCTCCCAAGCTAGCGTCGCGGTTGCCATGGCTCTCGTCTTCCATAACAAGAAACGAGGCATTCTCATGATAGGTTCAATTTTTCCGGTATGCTAGCCCATGGGTAGGGTCAGCCCAACCGTATGCCCAAGAGTATGCCCAACAGTATGCCTGGAGGAAACCGATTCAGCGCCTAAAACGAACCACCTGGAAGTGGATCGCGCTCGGCGTGCTCGCCGCCGCCGTGCTGGTCTGGTTCCTTGCTACCCAGGTGGCGACACGCCATTTCGACTGGCAGCTGGCCGCCCGGACGTTCACCCATGTGCGGTGGTCGTGGGTGGCGCTGTCGCTGATTCCCATCTTCGGCACCTATTACGGCCGCGCGCTGCGCTGGGCGGTCTTTCTGCGCCCGATCAAGCCCAACCCATCGATTCGCAGTCTGCTTTCGGCCACCATCGTCGGCTTCACCGCGATTACGCTGTTCGGACGTCCCGGCGAGTTCGTGCGGCCCTACCTGATCGCCCGCAAGGAGCAGGTGCCATTCCCCTCGCAATTCGCCGCCTGGGTGCTGGAGCGGATTTTCGACCTGCTCATGGCGCTACTGCTTTTCGCCTTTGCGCTCAGCAAGGTGCAGAGTTCGGGGATGCACGTCGGCGAGAAGCTGACGTGGATCCTGGCGGTCGGCGGGAGAGTGGGCGGGACGCTGGGCGGCGTGATCCTCCTGATTCTGCTCTCGTTGCGCCATTTTGCGGAGCCGTTGCGCCTGCGCCTGCTGGGCATGCTGCACCGTCTGCCGGAGAAGCGCATCGCCCACTTTGAAAAGCTGATCAACGCCCTGTTCCAGGGAGTAGAATCGATGCGCAGCGATTCGGCTATGCTGTTGATCTTCCTGTACTCCGTGGCGGAATGGGTTCTGATCTGCTTCTGCTACTGGTGCCTGGCACAGTCCTTCGCCGGGGTGATCGATCTCAGCGTGGTGGATGTGCTGATTCTAATGGGCTTTGTCTCGTTCGGGGCGGTGGTCCAAATCCCCGGGGTGGGGGGTGGACTGCAGGTGGTGGCCGCGCTGGTGCTGACCGAGCTGTTCGGCATCCGCTTCGAACTGGCGTCGGCGTTCGCCTTGTTTCTCTGGATTCTTACATTTGTAGCAATTGTACCGTTAGGACTGATTATAGCCCTCAAAGAGGGGCTCGACTGGCACAGCCTGCGCCGGATTGGGCAGGAGGAATCGCTTTGAAATGTCCATTCTGCAACCATCTGCATGACAAAGTAGTAGATTCGCGGGAAAGCAAGGAAGGCGATGCCATTCGCCGCCGCCGTGAGTGCCTGGAGTGCACGCGCCGCTATACCACCTACGAGCGCATCGACGAAGTTCCGTACATGGTGGTCAAAAAGGACGGCCGCCGCGAGAAGTTCGATCGCCAGAAGGTGCTTGGAGGATTGCTGAAAGCCTGTGAGAAGCGTCCGGTGAGCATGGCCAAGCTCTCCGAACTGGTCAACCGGGTGGAGTATAAGGTGAGTGATTCACCCGACCGCGAGATATCTACTATAGATATAGGAGAATATCTGATGGAGAACCTGCGGGAGCTGGACAAGATCGCTTATGTCCGCTTTGCGTCGGTCTACCGGGACTTCCAGGACGAACAGGCGTTTTTCAACGAACTGAAGCATCTGATGCGCCAGAAGATGCCATAAAGGGCTAGGGGAAATGCCCCTCTTTGTACTCGCTGCTACCCGCTTCTCCGGCCCTTTTGATTTTCTCTGTAACCTAAACGATTGTAAGACATCTTTAAAAATAGGGCTTAACTTTGCTGATGAATGGTGATATCATCATTCGGAAGTCGAAACCCCGAAATGTGTCTAATTTTCCAATCACTTCGGGCTGTATCAACAAACGCAAGCCAAACTTTTTTCAGCTAGTACCCCATTCCCTGACATCCGATTGTTATCCGTCGCATGCCTGTGGGGGAGGTGAGTCTTACAGTGGATCAATTCGAAGATCAGTTTTTAGCGGAAAACCCGGAAGCCCTCGGCCTTAGTTTTGAAGACGACCCCAAGTTCTTCGATCCGGAGGCTGCGCACGAAGCCGACTTTCTACATCCAGCGCCGGTGGAAGAGTCCATCTACACGGACGACCCGGTGCGAGTTTACCTTCGTGAAATGGGCGCTGTGCCGCTGCTGACTCGCGAAGGGGAAGTGGACCTGGCCCGCCGCATGGAGCGTGGGAAGTTGCGGATGCAGAAGGCGATCAGTCGGTCAGCCCTGGTGCAGCGTGTAGTTGTCGACGTGGCCGACCAGTTGAAGCGCGCCAACATCGAAATCGAAAGCGTCGTGGATCTGGGAGATGTGGAAGAAGGTTCCCCGGCCGACGTGAAAGTGCGCAACGAAGCGGCCAAGCATTTCGCCGATATCGTGGTGCTGCACAAGAAGTTACAGCAGCTCGAAGACAAAGTGGAAGCGACTCCGCTGGCCAGCAAGAAGCCGCGTAAGCGCCTCTGCGCCAAACTCAATCGTTCCAAAGTGGAGACCTCCCTCGCCATTCGACGCGCGCCCTTCCGCCTCATTAAGTGGAAGGAATTTGCCCGCGAGATCGAGCGCGCGGTCGATGAAATCAGCCATCTCGATAGTGAAATCAAGCGCTTGGAAGTGCGGAGCAATCCCACCCAGCAGCTTCGCCTGCGCGAACTGAAGCGCGAGATCAAGAAGCGCGAGATCGCCGCCGGCGCCACCCTGCCGGAACTCAAGCACAGCTTAACTGTCATCCGGCACGGCGAAGCCGAAGCCGAGCGCGCCAAGAAAGACCTGGTCGAGGCCAACCTCCGCCTGGTCGTCTCCGTCGCCAAGAAATACGTGAACCGCGGACTTCACCTGCTGGACCTGATCCAGGAGGGCAATATCGGCCTCATGCGCGCTGCCGACAAGTTCGAATACCGCCGCGGCTACAAGTTCTCTACCTACGCCACCTGGTGGATCCGCCAGGCAATAACACGTGCCATTGCGGACCAATCCCGGACCATCCGCATCCCTGTTCATATGAACGAGAGTATGAACAAATTCCTGCGCGCGACGCGGGAATTGGAAAAGGAACTGGGGCGAACTCCTACAAACGACGAAATTGGTCGGCGTATGGACATCCCGGTGGAGAAGGTTCAGAAGCTCAAGACCATCTCCCGCGACCCCGTCTCTCTCGAAACTCCGGTTGGCCGTGATGGGGAATCCGCCCTTGGTGACCTGATCGAAGATCGCTGGGTCGGCTCCCCGGTGGATGCCGTCATCGAATCCAACGTCCGCGACGAGACCGCCGGCATTCTGAAGACCCTCTCCCCGAAAGAGGAGAAGGTAATCCGTATGCGGTTCGGTATCGGCTGCGAGCGCGAACACACCCTGGAAGAAATCGGCCAGGAGTTCGATGTCACCCGCGAGCGGATTCGCCAGATCGAAGCCAAAGCGCTCCGCCAGTTGCGCGCCCCGGAACGGGCGCGCCGCCTCCGCGCGCTTATGGCCGCCCGTTAGTTACTGTCGTTTCCTTCTCCGTTCCATTTTTTCGCCGGGGCCTGAGCCGCCCCGGCGTTTCTTTTGAGGCCCGCATCGCACGCGCGCCACTGCAGTTGTCGCTGTCTAGGATGTCACTAAATGCCGCCCCCAGGGGTGGCGGCCGCGTGCCAGCGGTGTCCAACCTGTAGCACAAAATCACACCACACTGACAACATCTATGTGAAAACAAAGGCTATGGAAATTGGTAGGCGGATTGCTCCACTCACGCCCGAGGGAACGACTGATGCCAATCGCGAGAATCACAGGACAGGGTTTAGCGGCGATCGCGCTATCAGTCGCCCTCCTTTGGTCGTGCCTGATCGGTGAGCGTTTGATTGTCAGCCACGCCACAGCGCGGCAGACCCAACTAATGCGGGAGCTGCAGCAACTGCAGCGGATTCACCGTACCGAACCGGTTTCCACACCGGCTCCCCGGACACCGCACGTTTCGCGTCCCACCGTAGGCTGAAACCCAGTCCCCGGTGCTGATCCACACTTTCCCTTCTTGCGCGGTTGTACAATTGCAAGCAATGGCGAAATGCGTTGCGCTGCTCCTTTTACTGTTACTCTCTGCTGGTTGCGGTAAGAACTCCTCCGAAAAGCTCACCACTATCTCCGAAGAGTTCGTCCTTGGTTCACTGGCCTTCTCCCCGTCGTCGGCGACCGCGACCGGGCTTCACGAATACCAGGGTCAGAAGCTCGACGAGATGCTGGACGACAACAGTCCGGCGAACCTCGACAAGCAGATGAGGTTCTACGAAAAGATCAAAGATCGCCTGGCCCAGTTGAAGCAGGATCAATTGAACTCCGAGGACCGTGCCGATCTGGCTGTGATGCAGGACCAGATCGCGCTCAGTCTGCTCGATCTGAACGAGATCCACACCTGGCAGCACAGCCCCCAGGCGTATGTCGAGACTCTGGGAAACGCGCTGTTCGCCCCGTTCGTGCTGGAGTATGCGCCAAAGCCGGACCGAATTCGCCACATCATGGCCCGCCTGCGGAAGGTGCCCCTCTTCCTCGACCAGGCATCCACGAACATGGTTTCCGCGCCGCCCGAATGGACCCAGGTGGCGATCGAGGAAAACCAGGGGAACATCAACCTGGTGGACAAGGACATACGCGCCGCAGTTCCAGCGGACCAAGCCGAGGTGTACGCGCAAGTCGCGCGCCCCGCGCTGGACGCCATGACGCAGTTCGACAAGTTTCTCAAGAGCAGCATGACCACCCGCGCCAACTACAACTGGCGGCTGGGCGGCGCTATTTATCCCAGGAAGTTTCGTTACTCGATGGAAGCCGGCGTGGAAGCCGATAACACGCTGCAGCAGGCCGAACGTGATGTGCCGGTGGTCCGCGCCCGCATGCTGAAACTCGCCCTGCCGCTGCATCGAGAGATGTTCCCCGCCCACAAGGACCATGCTGACCTGGCCGACACGGAGCTTGAAAACACGGTGATTGGCGAGGTGCTGGACAAAATCGCAGAGAAGCACTCCGCGCGCGACCGCTATATGGATGACGCCCGCAAAGATCTGGAAGAGGCGCGTGCTTTCGTGCAGCAGAAGCATCTGCTGACACTGCCTGCGCGCTCCAATCTGCAGGTGATTCCCACGCCGGAATACATGCGTGGCATCTACGCCGTCGGCGGCTTCAACTCCGCGCCCGCGCTGCAGCCGGAGTTGGGCGCCTTTTACTGGGTCACGCCACTCTCGCCTTCCTGGCCCAAGGACCGCGTTGAATCGAAACTGCGTGAGTACAATTTCTACAAACTGAAACTCCTCACCATCCACGAGGCGATGCCGGGCCACTACGTGCAGATGGAGTTCGCCAACGATGTTCAACCGCGCGGCCGGCGCCTGCTGCGCTCCGTGTTCGGCAATGGCGCCTACGTGGAAGGCTGGGCCCAATACTCCACCCAGATGATGCTGGACCAGGGCTTCCTCGATCACTCTCCGGAAATGGCCCTTACGTTTGCCAAAGAGGAGTTGCGGGTGCTGGCAAACACTATTATCGATATCCGCCTGCAGATGCTGAATATGACCGACCAGGAAGCCCTGGACCTGATGCAGAAACAGACTTTCCAGGAAGCCGAAGAGGCCACCGCCAAACTACAGCGCGCCAAACTCAGCTCCGCCCAGTTGCCGATGTACTTCGTGGGATGGCGCGGCTGGTCCAAAATTCGCGACCAGTACCAGCAGGCCAAAGGCAGCGCCTTCAGCCTGTCGGAATTCCACGACCGCGCGCTCAAAGAGGGTGCGGTGCCCTTCCCGATGCTGGGGACGCTGTTGAAGTAGCCACGGCAACCAAAGCAGGGTGGGGAGCGTCTATAATTTGTCTAGTACTAGCGGGATGCAAGAGAACGATCAGCCTATCTCAGCGCCCACCGAGCCTGCCGCACCAGCGGAACCTCAGGCACCGGGGCCCCTGGTTCCTTCCAGCGTGTGGAATGCGCTCTCCTGGGTGCGCGACCTCGCCTTCTCGGTATTGATTGCGGTGATTCTCATCGTTTTCATCTACCAGCCGGTCAAGGTGGAAGGCACCAGCATGATGCCGACTCTGACCGACCAGGAACGTATCTTCATCAACAAGTTCACCTACCATTTCGGCCTCGGCAGCATCGAGCGCGGCGACATGGTGGTCTTCTGGTTCCCTCTGGACCCCTCGAAATCCTACATCAAGCGCGTGATTGGTGTGCCCGGCGATACCGTTCGCATCGAGGCCGGCCAGGTATTCGTGAATGGCGAGGCGCTCTCCGAAGGGTATGTTCCGGACGAGTACCGCGACCGCGTTTCCTGGGAAGAGCATCGCGTGCCGGCCGGCGACTACTTCGTATTGGGCGATCATCGCAGTTCCTCGAGCGACAGCCGCACGTGGGGCTTCGTCAAGCGCGACGCTATCTACGGGAAGGCCGTGTTCGTTTACTGGCCCCTCGAGAAGATGGGCCGGCTCCACTAGAGGTCTTTGACCGCCCCCGCTCACCTGAGGATGACACCAACGAGACCGTAAGGGAGCGTTGCCGCAAGGTGGTATGCGGGTAGCGCTCCCTCACGGTCGCGGCTCGTCGTTTACTGGAAAGACCAGAGGTAGATGATATTTGACGGGTCCGGCCGCAGATCCAGCGTGAACGCGAGGTTGAAAGTCGGCGGCGTCGTTCCCCCGACGATATCGGTGCCCACGCGCAGCCAGTCCGGGTCCAGATTCGCATTCCGCACCCAAGCCTGCAGGTCGGGAGTAAAAGGCAGTCCCGGAGAGACAATCGGACGGGTCGAGGAGAGCCACATAAACTCGCCGCCGGTTACCTGCACTTGGGGAACAATGAAATAGTGGTCGGCCGGCAGGCCGATGGGCGTCTTGAACGTCACGTCGATCAAGACTTCCGTCCCGGACACGGGCCCTTCTCCATTGGTGGTCTGGCCCGGGATCTTGTTTATTCCGTTCAGCACCGAATTCGCGGCGGTAAAGGTGCCTAAGGCAGTCGCCGTGAAGGTCAGGCTTCCGTCCGCGGTGCTGCGTGTGGTGAACGCCTCGTCTGAGGGCGAATTGTTCCGGGTTGGGACGTTGCCCGAAGGCGGAGAGGTCGAGTCCTTCGGGAAGACGCGATAAATCTCCACGTTGACGACCCCGATGTTCGTCAAGGTCGCCGTACCGGTAAGTAACCCGGTGAAGGTCGCGTGGTAAGCGTTAAAGAAACCGTTCAGGACGAAATCGTCCGCGGCTTCGATCTCGATCTTGGGGCTGATTCCCGGCCGCGATCCCACAGCCATCCGGCCATCGACTGAACCGTTATTGATCACTCGTTGAGCGGAGGCGCTCCCCATCATCGTCAGCGCGAGAAACGAGCCCAGAAGAACTCTCATACATTCCCTCCAACAGGCTGTTTTTTTGGACGTAGCAAGCGTATCCGCGCTGCACCCCCGGCACAAGACTCATAACGGACTAGCCTCTTGGGGCTACGCCGCCCGTCGCTTCAGCGCCGTAGAAGCCACAGCACCAGGGAGATCAGCCCGCTCAGCAGCAGGCAGGTGGTGATCGGAAAATAGAAGGACGAGTTCTTGCCCACGATCCGGATGTCGCCGGGCAGCCTGCCCAGGTGAATCGGCAGGCGATCGCCGAGGCTGACCACAAGCCCGAGGGCCACCAGAATCAGTCCGACGCTGATCAACATCCGCCCGGGATGCATACTTATAGTATGCGTCTTTTTGCTGCCATCCTCTCGCTGTTGCCGCTATGCGCCCAAACGGCCGACCAGAAACTGGCGCGCGAGATTTTCAAGCAGCTCATCGAAATCAACACGACGGATTCGTCAGGCGACAATACGCGCGCCGCCGAAGCGATGGCCGCGCGCTTTCGCGCCGCCGGCTTTCCTGCCGCCGACGTCCAGGTGCTGGCGCCGGTCCCGCGCAAAGGCAACCTCGTAGTGCGCCTGCATGGCACCGGCGCAGTGCGCCCCATTCTCTTCCTCGGGCATCTCGACGTGGTGGAGGCGCGCCGTTCCGACTGGCCGTGGGATCCCTTCGAATTCCGCGAGCAGGAAGGCTACTTTTACGGGCGCGGCACCTCCGACATGAAGGGCGACGACGCCACGCTGGTGGCCGCCTTCCTGCGCATGAAGCGCGAAAATTTCCAGCCTGCCCGCGATCTCATCCTCGCGCTCACGTCCGACGAGGAGGGCGGCCCCGCCAATGGTGTGGACTGGCTGGTCACGCAGCACCGCCCGCTGATCGACGCGCAGTTCTGTATCAATACGGATTCCGGCGGCGGCCACATCAAGAATGGCAAGCACGTCTACATGTCCATGCAGGCCGCCGAGAAGGTCTTCCTCAGCTTCCAACTGGAAGTCACCAATAACGGCGGACACAGTTCGCTGCCCGTGAAGGACAACGCGATCTATCACCTGGCCGACGGCCTGTCGCGCCTTTCCAAATTCGATTTCCCGGTTCGCCTTTTCGATGTCACCCGCGCCGCCTTCGAGCGCAGCGCCAATATATACGGCGGCCAACTGGGCGCGGACCTGAAGACTATGGTGCAGAATCCGGCCGATGCCGCGGCCGTCGCGCGCCTCTCCGCAATCCCGTTCTACAACGCGCAGATGCGCACCACCTGTGTGGCCACCATGCTCTCCGGCGGCCATGCCGAGAACGCGCTGCCCGCGCTCGCCACCGCGGTGGTGAATTGCCGCCTACTGCCTATCGATAATGCCGCGGAGGTGAAGCGCACCTTGCAGCAAGTGCTTGCCGATCCGAAGATTCAACTCACCGAAATTAAGGAGCCGGTGATCACGCCCTACAAGCCGATCGATCCCAACGTGATGGCCGCAGTCACCGCGAGCACGGCCAAACTTTGGCCGGGACTGCCCGTAGTGCCCACGATGGCCACCGGCGCCAGCGACGGCATCTATCTGATCCGCGCCGGCATTCCCACTTACGGCGTCAGCGGCATCTTCGGCGATGAGGACGACGTCCGCGCCCACGGCCGCAATGAGCGCATTCTGGTGAAGAGCTTCGACCAGGGCGTCGATTTCATTTACGACCTGGCCACCCGCCTGGCGCGAGCCAATTAATCGGGATTCAGACTCGGGAGTATGATTAGGGCATGGTCGCCCTCCGCTGGCTCGCCCGCCTTTCCGCTCTGGTGATTGCCGGCGGCTTCCTGCTGATAGTTGCCGGTGAGATGCTCAGTCCCCACTCCAACCCGCCCTCGCAATTACGCGAATGGGTGGGAATCCTGCTACTCGCCTCGACGTGCGCCGGAATGCTGCTCGCCTGGCGTTGGGAATTGCCGGGAGCACTCCTCTCGCTGGCATCGTTGGCCGCGTTTACCGCCTTCATTGCATTCCGTCGACATACGGTGCATATGGTATTGGCCCTCCCCGGTCTCCTGTTTATCGCCGATTGGCTGCTCAGCCGTCGAATGGCCGAAAACCACCACCGCGCTGCCTGACGGCCGGCCCCCGGTGGGCCGAGCGATTGATTTTCCGCCACTTACCAAGTGGCAAGCAGTTTGCATACTCAGGGCGTCAGGAGGAACAGATGAAATCCAAATTGCTCGCTCTTCTTTTTCTGGCCGGTAGTGCCGCATTTGCCGGCCCGCGCGTCTTCGTCGGTGTCGGTGTTGGCTACTCGCCCGCGCCGGTGGTGGCTTACGCGCCCCCGCCCCCGCCGCCCGCTGCTTATGTTCCCGTGGCGCCCGGTCCCGGCTTCACCTGGGTGGCAGGCTACTATTACCCTGTCGGGCGGAGTTGGGGCTGGCGCCCCGGTTATTGGGCTCGTCCCCCGTATGCGCGCTCTTACTGGGTTGCGCCGCGCTTCAATGGCGACCGCTACTACGGCGGCTACTGGCGGCGGTAAGACGGGCCCGCGCTGTGTGCGACAGGTGCTAACGTTGCGGTTTGAAGCTGGCGCTGATCTTCATTTTGTGCGGCGTTTTGTGCGGCGTTTTGTGCGGCGCGGCGGCGGCGCAGAGCGGTTCCCAGGCGATTGCCTGGTCGCGGATCGTTTGGGAGTCCGACGCCGTCACGCTTGCAGGACGGCCTGTGGAGCACGCTGCCTTGATGGTGGAGATGCGACTCGACGGGATGAGCGGGCCCATGCTGATGCAGTTGGACACAGGCACTCCCGCCAGCGTTTTCCTGGGTAAATCCTACGAGCAGTTGCACCGCAACGATACGGTTGTGGGGCAGGCGGGACGCAAAGCCGGCGGCTGGGTTGCGGGGCGGCGGTTTGATAACGAGGTCTTCGTGGTGCTTCCGAATTTGGGGGAACCGCGCCGGTTGGGCAGCCTGGGGGCGACGTTCTTCGAGCAGCGGGTGCTGATCCTCGACTTTGTCGCGCAAAAGATCGCGATTCTGGACCCGCGCCAGGATCTGCCGGCGAAATTCGATTTTGTCCCTTTGGATTATCGCGATCACAAGATCTTCGTGACGCTCACGCTGAACGGTTCGGCGGATCGCGACATGATCTTCGATTCCGGATCGAGTGCGTTGCCGCTGTTCACGACGGCGCGGCGGTGGCAGGAGTGGACGCGCCGCGGGCCGGACGATCCGCGCAACCTGGCGCTGAACGCGAAGTCGTGGGGCAAGGAGGTTACGCTGACGGGCGCTCCACTTAAGGGTTCGATTTGTCTCGGGAAGGCGTGCCTGTCCGATCCGTTAATCTTCTTCGCGCCCAAAGTCCTCGCCAACCTGGATATGGAGCGCGCGCTGTACCGCATTGCGGGCGTCCTCGGCAACGCGCTGTTCGACGGGCGCTATACGGTGGTGGTGGACCTGCCGCACAGGCGGTTCGGGTTGATGGCAGGCTCGGCGGCCGATCCAGCCAGAGCGCGCCCGCACAAATGACAGTGGAACGCTCGTTTACATGACGGCGATCTCTCCGCAAATACCCTTCAGCGCCGGGTACATCTCCTGGTAGATCTTGTGGGCTTTCGCGTAGAACGCTGCCTCGCGAGGCTCCGGAGATACGGCGTCGGTCTCTTGGATCGCTACCTTGCAGACCTCGGGGACCGACCCGTACTCGCCCGCCAGCGCCAGTAGCGCCGCGCCGTACGCCGAGCCTTCCTGCGTCCGCAGCGTCACCACGCGCTTATTGAGAATTCCCGCGAGCAGCCGCCGCCAGAACGGCGCTCTGCGCGCCGCCGCCCGACGCGCGCACGTCGCTCACCGCGACTCCCAGACCTTCGATGATGTCCAGGCAATCGCGCTGGCTGTACGACACGCCTTCGATCACGGAGCGAATCAAATCCGCGCGCTTGTGGCTGGCGGTGAGTCCGACCCAGCCGCCGCGAATGGTCGCGTCCAGGTGCGGTGTGCGCTCGCCCATGAGGTAGGGCAGCCAGAACAACCCCTGCGAACCCGCGGGCGCCTGCGCTGCCTCTTCGGTCAGCGTGTCGTAGGGCGTTCCCGGCGCCAGTTGATTGCGGAACCACTGCAGGCTCAACCCCGCGCCCTGCGTCACGCCCATCACGTGCCACTTGTCGCGCACCGCGTGGCAGAAGGTGTGCACGCGGCCCGCCGGGTCGTACGCCACCTTTTCCATGTGAGCGAACACGACGCCCGACGTTCCCAGCGTGCAAGAGACAATGCCCTCCTGCACGATGCCGTTGCCCACGGCACTAGCGGCCTGATCGCCGCCGCCGCCCACGACCGGTGTGCCCGCCTTCAGACCTGTCAACTCCGCGATTGCCGCGGAGATCGTCCCGGTGACCTCGCTCGATTCGTAGCACCGCGGCAGGATCGCGCGATCCAGGCCGAGGCCGTCCATCATCTCGTAGCTCCAGCGCCGGTTCACTACGTCGAACACGCTGGTGCCGGAAGCGTCGGAGACTTCGGTGGCGAACTCGCCGGTCAGCTTGAAGCGCACGTAGTCCTTGGGCAGCAGCATCTTGGTGACGCGCGCGAAATTCGCCGGCTCGTTGTCCCGCACCCACAAGAGCTTGGGCAGCGTGAAGCCCGTGAGCACCGGGTTGGCGGTATAGCGCAGTACGTTTTCACGCCCGAGCTTGGCGTTAACGAAATCCACCTGCTGCTGGCTGCGCTGGTCGCACCAGATCAGCGAGGGGCGGATCACCTGCTCGCCATCCAGAATCACCAGTCCGTGCATCTGGCCGGAAAGCCCGATCGCCTTCACGTCGACGCCGGTTACGCCCGCCTTGGCGAGCACGCCGCGCACGGCCTGCACCACGGCGTCCCACCAGTTCTCAGGGCGCTGCTCCGCCCACAGCGGGCGCTCCATGTGCATGTCTTCGTGGAGTGCCGTAAATCCCGCGCGGACTCCGCCGCGCTCATCCACCAGAAGCGCGCGCGAGCTGCCGGTGCCAACGTCGATGCCAAGCCACATGTGGGTATAGTAACAACCCCGCGGGCTGCGCCTGATGATAAAATCCGGCTTCAGACTCCTCATGTCCGCAATAATTTCGGTAGCACCGAAGTTTCGCCCCGCGCTCGACCCCGAGTTTTTACCCGCGTCCCTCTGGAACCGCGCGTATCGGGCGCTGGCCGCCGCCGGCCGGTCCGAACCGCTGGCGATCGCGCTGGAACGCGAGCGCGGCTCCATCTCGGTATTCCGCACCGCGATTCTGCCGCACGAACATCCCAACACCGCCGTCAATCAGCGCTATGTCGAGCGGCTGCTCAAGTACCTGCTCTGGCAGAAGGGCGGCTTCCGCGTCACCATCGCGGGCCCGCCGGCCATCGCGGAATACCTGCGCGGCGTCTACTCGCCCGAGGGCGCGCGCGCGTTCGACTACGAGTTCATCCCCGACCGCGTCTACGGCCAGCCCATGTCGATCGAGAGCGTGACGTACGACGCCTGCCCCGACGAGCGCGAATCCGCGACGCCCCTGGGCCGCCATCTGGACGGCTGCCGCATAGGCTTCGACCTGGGCGCCAGCGACCGCAAGTGCGCGGCCGTGATCGATGGCAAAGTCGTCTTTAGCGACGAGGTGCCCTGGACCCCCGCTACGGCCGCCGACCCGCAATATCACTACGATGGCGTCCACGATTCCCTGAAGCGCGCCGCCGCCCACCTGCCGCGCGTGGACGCCATCGGCGGCAGCGCCGCGGGCGTCTACGTCGCCAACGAGGTGCGTGTGGGCTCGCTCTACCGCGCTGTCCCGCGCGATCAGTTCGACACCCGCATCCGCCGCCTTTTCTTCGACCTGCAGGCCGCGTGGAACGGCGTACCCTTCGACGTGGTCAACGATGGCGAAGTCACCGCCCTCGCCGGTTCCATGGCGCTCGGCGATAACGCGGTGCTCGGCGTTGCCATGGGCAGCAGTCTCGCAGCCGGCTTCGTCACCCCGCAGGGCAACATCACGAGCTGGCTCAACGAACTCGCGTTCGTCCCCGTGGATTACCGCGCGCACGCCCCCGCCGACGAATGGTCTGGCGACCCAGGCGTGGGCGCGCAGTACTTTTCGCAGCAAGCCGTCGGCCGCCTGCTCTCGCCGGCCGGAATCGATCTTCCGGTCGATATGCCGCTGCCCGTGAAGCTGGAGCACGTGCAGCAATTCATGGCGCACGGCGACGAGCGAGCGCGCCGGATCTACGAAACCATCGGCGTCTACTTCGGCTATAACATCGCGACGTACGCCGAGTTCTATGAAGTGCGCAATCTGCTGGTGCTCGGCCGCGTACTCACCGGCGAAGGCGGCGACCTGATTCTCACCAAGGCGACCGAAGTGCTGAAGGCCGAATTCCCCGAAGTCGCCGAGCGGATTCGCTATCACATTCCCGACGAGAAGGAAAAGCGCCACGGCCAGGCCATCGCCGCCGCCAGCCTGCCGGCAATTCAAGTTCCGGAGTCCCACTGATGCAATTCCACAAACCCACCGCGGATTTCTTCGTGCCGGACGGCACGGCCCCAGACGCCGCCCTCGCGCGGACCACGCACCTCTGCCTCGCCGCCCACCAGGACGATATCGAGATCATGGCCTACCACGGCATCGCTGAATGCTTCGGCAGCAAGGATCAGTGGTTCAGCGGCGTGGTGGTCACCAATGGCGCAGGTAGCCCCCGGGCGGGAATCTACGGCGGCTACACCGACGACGAGATGCAGAAAGTCCGCGTCGTGGAGCAGCGCAAGGCCGCGTATGTCGGCGAGTATGGCTGCCAGATTCAATTGGGGTTCACCAGCGGAGAGGTCAAGAACGCCAAGGAGACGGTGGTGGTGGAGGATCTCAAAAAGATCCTGCTCGCCGCCAGGCCCGACTACGTCTACCTGCACAATCCCGCCGATAAACACGATACCCACGTCGGCGTGACCATGCGCTCCATCGCCGCACTGCGCGCGGTGCGCGATCAGGTGAAAGTGAAGAAGGTGTACGGCTGCGAGGTATGGCGCGACCTCGATTGGCTCACCGATGAGGACAAGCAGATCCTGCCCGTGTCGGCGAGGTCCAACATCGCGGCGTCCCTGGTCGGCGTTTTCGATTCCCAGGTGAGCGGCGGCAAGCGCTACGACCTCGCGACGGCCGGCCGCCGCCTGGCGCACGCCACTTACTATGCGAGCCACGGCACCGACCAGGAGAGCGCGCTGAATTTCGGTATGGATTTGACGCCGCTGGTGGACGATCCGACGCTCGGACGTCGCCGACTACGTGCTGGGGCTGGTGGACCGCTTCCGCGCGGATGTGGAGAAGCGCGTGAAGTCGGTGGGGTGAAACTCTCCCTTAGCGTAGTTTCAGCAGTTGATTCACACTCACGCCGGCCTCATTGAGGATCTGCCGAAGTGTTCCGGGCCGGATCGCCTTGTGATCAGGCACCACGACACGGGCGTACGGATCTTCCCGCCGAAGGATAATATGGCTCCCGCGTTGGCGATTGACCACAAACCCCACTCGCAGCAGTAGCTTGACGAGTTCCTGGCCGGAGACGTCCGTAGGCAGTTTCACCGCGGAGTGCCGGTAGTGAGCTCGAAGTATTCTTTCCCCGCCTCGGTCGGGACCGGGTCGCCGGCCGCAATGCAATCTTCGATGTAAAGATCCGCCGCTTCGCGGATATTCCTCATCGCCTCATCGCGCGTGTCGCCTTGGGATACACATCCCGGAAGCGCTGGCACGACCGCAACGTACCCGCCGTCCGCCTCTTGCTCGAGTATGACTGTGTAGCGCATGGAGGATATTCTCATTTTTGATGATACCAGTCGATTATTTGACTGGGAACTCTACGACGGTAGCATCCCAAGCCAGTGCTTCAAGAGTTGTGCGTCCTCAATTACATTGTCCACTCCCTCGCTAATTTGACGGTAGCAGTCCGGTTGGAATCTGACTCTTGGTGTGGCCCGTTGGCCAGCCGCGCTTAGCCTTGGCGCCGCCATACCAGACGGCCATCGGAAAGAAGTCCGCGGCCGCAGTCGGCAGGCAGAACCCGAGCACCGCGATCATTCCGCGCGTCATGGCTTGCGTACCGGGAGACTGCGCCACAACTCGGGATCTTCGGAGCCGAGGATCCACGCCGAGGTCCCATGCAGCCCGCGCTGCCGGGCCATTTCGTACCGATCCGCAAAACTGCGCGCATCGTTATAGAAGACGTACTCGCGAATTCCGTCGCGATAGAAGTAGAACCAGGGCGCGTGCTCCAGCGCGTCCCACTGCACTGTCGCGTCCATTGCCTTGGCCAGGTCGACGGCATCCGCGGCGTAGATCGTGTTCGCCGCGACCGCCGGATCCTTATCCCGCATGCCCGCCGACCATCTTCGCCCGTATAGCGCGATGCCCAGAGAAATCTTCGCCTTCGGTATCTGCGATTCCGCGTAGGCCGCCAGTTTCTCCACCCACTGCATGCCCGCTACCGGACCCGGCGGCGTATTCCGCGTGTGCTGGTCGTAAGTCATCAGCGAGATGAAATCGACGTACGGGGCGAGCTTCTTCAAATCGAAAGCGCCGCGCCAGTTTTGAAAGACCCAGCGCGTGTAATCGCTCTTGCCGGGTTCGTCGCCCTCGTTGGGCACAGTCGCGATCGAGAGCTTGAATCCCTCGCGCCCGAGCGCCACCGAAGTCTCCTGCACCATCGCGGTCAGCAGGTCGCGATCCAGGTAGTTGACGTTTTCAAAGTCAAACTGAATGCCGTAGTAACCGTACTTCCGGCACTCCGAGATCAGCGTCGCATTCATCCGCTTGCGCGCCTCAACGCTTGTCATCAACGCGTGGATCATGTCCTGCTTGAAGCCGGGATTGACGATGATCGGCATCAGCCCGACGCGAAATTTGCGCGCCGTTGCCACCACGCGCGGATCGGGTTTGCCCCAGACCAGGCCCGCCGCGTCCACCGAGTAGACCGTGGGCGCGATCAGGTCGATCTTGTCCGCGTTGGCCTGGAAAGAGCGGATCGACGCCGGTGAATCGTTCATGTAAAACAGGGTTTTCGGCTGCGCGGCCAATATCGAGCAGCCGGCGAGCACCAACGTAAGAAGCCGCATGGAAACTAAACCTTACCGCGTGTTGACCTACTGTTCAATCCACGGTAAGTAAGCTGCGCCGTACAGGCCTGCCTCGTTGCCCAGCGTCGCCTGTGCGATCCGCGTCTCGGTCAACGTGGCGCGGAAGGTGTAGGATCGCTCCTTCGCCACGCGCGTCATGTGCGGTTCGAATAGCTCCCACGCCGGCAGCATTCCGCCGCTCAGCAGGTACAGCGGAAAGTTGAAGGTGTTGATCAGCATGGCCATCATCAGGCCAAGCGCTTCACCGACTACCTTCCAGATGTGGCGGGCCTTGTCGCCGGCCTCTCCCGCGGTCTTCGCCAGGTCGAAGACGTCCTTCGACGAGAGTGCGTCGCCCAGGCGCATCAACTTCGCCATGGCCGTGACCGCCGATGCCGACGCGTGCTTCTCCAGGCAGCCCTGATTGCCGCAGCCGCAGGGATTGCCGTTGACCACCACGGAGATATGACCGAACTCGCCGGCCATCCCCACGCTGCCGCGCACGATGCGGCCGCCGCTGATGATGCCGCCGCCGATGCCCGTGCCCAAGGTGAGTAAGACGAGGTCGTCCACGCCGCGGCCGGCGCCGATCCACTGCTCGCCGAGCGCTGCCGCGTTGGCGTCGTTCTCGAGGATCACCTTGGTTCCCAGGCGCCGGCTGAGGTCGTCGCGCACCGGGACGTTCTCCAGAAACGGCAGATTATTGGAGCCGGAGATCACGCCTTCCTTCATGCGGATGAAGCCCGGTACTCCGACACCAATACCTGCTAGTCCGTTAGTCCCATGCTTTTCGCGCATCTTCGAAATCGCCGCTGCGATATCGCCGAGCACCGCATCGCGGCCTGCGGAAAACTCCGTCTCGCCGGATATCTTGTCGAGCATCATGCCGTTACGATCGATGGCCGCAGCCCTCAGGTTCGTCCCGCCCAGATCCAGTCCAATGGAGTATTCCGCCATATTCCCCGGAATCATATCATGTGCATCCCGCTAGCACTCTAAGCATGGCTGCTGCCAAATACTCTCCATAAATTGTTTTTAATCGTCCGCTGGTATCGCTTGTGCTACAACTTGGAAACAAGAGCGTCCCTGTTCGACGTCTAAATCAACAGGGAGGGGGGAGATTCAATGAGAGATGAAAGGTATATCGAAGTTCCTGGTAGCAAGACCCACGAACTGCCTCCATTGCTCGTGCACGCCGGCTCGCAAACCGGCACGGATCTGACGTCAGTCATGCTCGAGGCCGAGGACATGCTGGCCGCCAGCGATGCGGCGGAAGATGTGATCGAACAGCGGAAATTCGATCTTGCCCTGCAACTCACCGAACAATACCGGGGATTGGTGTCGCACTGGTTCTGGGGCGATAGTGTGATCGAGTGGATCCGCCAGTGCGAAATCACCTTCGAATCCGAGGGTACGCTGCGCACCCTGCTCCATCCGGACGTGTGGCCGCATGCCAGCCGCGCAAGCTTTGTCGAACTGCTGCGCGAAAAGGCCGTCCCCACGGGCGGCGTGGCACTGGAGCGCGCGGTCGGACTGCGCCTCACCTTCCGCCAGCCACCGCCGATCGACTGCATCTCCAGCCAGTTCCTGTTTTATCTGAATTCACCAGTCGCGGACACGGCCTATCACACGTGGTCGCATTTGGCGCCGCAGGCGCAGGCGCTGTTTCCGCCGGATCGCTTTCACTTCGACGTGTTGAACATCAGCTAGAATTGGGGGCATGTATTCGCCTACCCGCCGTGACTTGCTGGCAGCCTCCGCGCTGCTCTTCACGCGCCGCCTGCGAGCGCTTCCCCTCGCCGATATCAAGCTCGGGATCACCACCGACGAGATCGACGACGACGTTCTGACGGCCGCCACTTTCCTTCAGAAGAACAACCTGCATTGGGCTGAGGTGCGCAACATCTGGGGCCCTTACAACACGTCGCAGCCGATGGACAAGATTCGCGAGGCCAACAAGATTCTCGACGACCACGGCGTCAAGGTCTCGATTGAAGGCACCGGCTTCTTCAAGATTCCCCTGCCCGCGGACGACGCCGAGGGACAAAAGAAACTCGACGCGCAGTGGAAGCTGCTCGACGCATCCATGGAGCGCGCCAAGGCCTTCGGCACCGATAAGCTCCGCATCTTCACCTTCATGTTGGGCAAGGGTGAAACCAAGAACGCCCAGGCCTATGACCGCATCTGGGCACTCACCCGCGAAGCCGCCCGCCGCGCCAAGGGCTTCCGCCTGGCGGTGGAGAACATCGGCGGCGGCTACGTGTCCACCGGCGCCGAGGCAGCGATGTTGTTCAAGAACGTGAAGGAAGCGAACATCGGCCTCACGTGGGATCCCAACAACGCGGGCGAGAGCGGCGAACAATCCTACCCCGATGGCTACCGCAAGCTCGACCCCGCACGCATTTTCCACGTCCACCTGCGCGATTACAAGCATCAGGATGGCAAAGTCGTGTGGGCCAAAGTCGGAGACGGCGAATTCGACAACCTTGGCCAGATCCGCGCCATGTTGAAGGATGGGTACAAAGGTACCTTCACGCTGGAAACTCACTGGCGGGATCCCAAGGGTAAGACCTACTCCACCGAGCAGAGTTTGGCGGCCCTGCTGCAAGTGATCGCCAAGGTGTAGGTGACCACCGTGCGGTCACCATCTACTTTTTGAGCGTCGCCTCGCCACGCGTAGCTGTGATATGACTGGAGGACCATGGCAACTTCCGGACGCAGACACTTTCTCGCCTCTCTCGCCGGAGCGCTGTCGGGAGCAACCGTCCTGGCGCAGGAACCCTATGTGCCGAAACAGAGCGACCGCCCCGAACCGATCGAGGGCGACGAGCCCGGCTTCAAGCCCATCTTCGATGGCAAATCGCTCGCGGGCTGGGAAGGCGATCCGAAATACTGGCGGGTTGAGAACGGCTGCCTGGTCGGCGAAATCACGCCCGAGACCGTCATCAAGAGCAACACCTTCGTCATCTGGCGGGGCGGCGAACCGGCGGATTTCGAGCTGAAGGCCGATTACCGCATCACCTCCGCAGGCAATAGCGGCATCAACTATCGCAGCGTCGTGGTGCCGGACAAGGTGACTCCGTCCAATCAGTTCGCGATGCGCGGATATCAGGCCGATATCGATGGGCAGAACCGCTACACCGGCCAGAACTACGAGGAAAAGGGCCGCCTGTTTCTCGCCTTGCGCGGCCAGACCACCCACGTGGTGGGCGGCCGCAAGCCGATCGTGCTCTCCTCCACCGGCGACACCAAGGCGCTGGCCGAGTTCATCACCAGCGATTGGAATTCGTACCACCTGATCGCTCGCGGCAACGTGCTGACCCACATCCTCAACGGCCACCTCATGTGCTGCGTGATCGATGACGACCCGCCCAATCGCATGGCCAAGGGACTGATCGGCGTGCAGGTGCACGTGGGCCCACCGATGAAGGTGGAGTACCGCAATTTCCGCCTGAAGGAATACTGATCGCGGTTTCTACTGCCGTGCCATAGCGAGCTGGATCGCATTCGCCGGGTCCACCAAGTGGTCCACGCTCTTCGCCGCGTCGGCGATTGCGAGCTGCACGCCCTTGACGGTGCCGTTGAAGGCATTGCCCTGCGAGCCGTAGTCGGGAGACACGGGCGCGCCGCTATCCTCGCCGATATCGCAGCCATCGTCGGCGGAGAATACAAACGCCAGCGTGGCTCCGACTTCGCCCTGGCCGACCTTCTTGCCGTCGGTATACAGAGTCACCTTGCCGCCTTTGCCCATACCGCCGCCGGCATACGCAAACTCCATGCGCACTTGGTGCTCGCCCGGCGGTATCGGCGTGCTTGCTTCGACGAAGAAGTGCTTGAACCCGCCCCAGTTGTAGCAGTACTTGAGCTTGCCGCCTTTGGCGTACAGGCTCCAGCCGCCGATGTTGGCGCCCTGCGAGATGATGACCCCTTCGGCGCCCTGGGCCGGCACGACGATCTCGGCGGTGACGGAGTGCGACTTGTTCTTGATGTTGAGGACGCAGTTCTCGCTCAGGCGTCCCATGCCGCCGAAGAGGAGTTGGGTCTTGCCCTTGATGAGAATCGGCCGGCCCGCGGTATCCGGGTTCATCTTCTCCATCATCCGGTCATCCAGCGGCAGCACCTTGTAGCGCATCGCCTCGATCAGCCACAAGCGCTGCAGGTCGTGGAGTTTCTCCGGCATCTTTTTGGCGAGGTCGTTGGCCTGGGTCCAGTCCTTGGTCGTGTCGTAGAGTTCCCAGACGTCGTCGTCGAACGCCACCGTCTTGGTGTCGAGGGATGCCCAGGGGGTCCTGTGCTTGGTTACCGCGGTCCAGCCTTCATGGTAGATTCCGCGATTGCCTAGCATCTCGAAGTACTGTGTCTCGTGCGTGCCGGCCGCCTTCGCGTCGTTGAAGGAATAGAGCATGCTGACGCCTTCGATCGGATCCTGCGTGATCCCGTTCACGGAGGCCGGCTGCGGCAGCCCCGCCGCTTCGAGGATAGTCGGCGCGATGTCGATCACGTGGTGGAACTGCGACCGGATCTCGCCTTTGCCCTTAATGCCTTTGGGCCAGTGGACGATGGTGCCGTTGCGGGTCCCGCCCCAGTGCGAGGCCACCTGCTTGGTCCACTGGTACGGGGTATCCATCGCGTGCGCCCAGCCCACGGCGTAGTGGTTGTAAGACTCCGGCCCGCCGAGTTTGTCGAGCCTCTCCGTCAGGTACTCGGCCGTCTCCATGGATTGGAGCATATTGAAGTAGCTCATCTCGTTGTAGCAGCCGTTAATGCCGCCCTCGGCCGAAGCGCCGTTGTCGCCGATGATGTAGTACACCAGCGTGTTGTCCAGGATATCGAGCTTCTTTAGCCCGTCCAGGATCCGGCCCACGTGGTGGTCGGTGTATTCCATGTAGCCCGCGTAGACCTCCATCTCGCGGCGCAGCACCGCCTTGAAGGCTTCGGGCATATCGTTCCACGCCGGGATTTCGCTGTGGCGGGGGGTAAGTTTGCAGTCGGCGGGGATGACGCCCAGCTTCTTCTGCCGCGCGAAGGTCTCCTCGCGCAGCTTGTCCCAGCCCTGGTCGAATTTGCCCTTATACTTGTCGGCCCACTCCTTCGGCACGTGATGCGGCGCGTGAGTTGCGCCGGGCGCGAAGTAAACGAAGAACGGTTTGTCAGGTGCGAGCGCCTTCTGCTGCGAGATCCAGGCCCTGGCTTTATCGGTCATGTCCTCGACGAGGTGATAGCCCTGCTCCGGCGTCTTCTTCGGTTCCACGGGAGTGGTGCCCTCGTAGAGTGTGGGGTACCACTGGTTCGCTTCGCCGCCGATGAAGCCGTAGAAGTACTCGAAGCCGCCACCGCCGGTGGGCCACGCGTCGAACGGTCCGACCGGGCTCGTCTGCCAGACCGGCACCTCGTGACATTTGCCGAACTGTGCCGTGGAATAGCCATTCAGCTTGAGCGTTTCCGCGAGAGGAGCCATGGACTTGGGCCGGACCGAGCAGTAGCCCGGCGCGCCGGTAGCGATCTCGGTGATGCCGCCCATGCCCGCCGAATGGTGGTTGCGGCCGGTCAGGAGTGCCTGCCGCGTGGGCGAGCAGAGAGCTGTGGTGTGGAAGCGGTTGTACTTCAGTCCGCCTGCCGCGAGTTTCTCCGCGTTCGGCGTCTGGCAGGGACCGCCGAAGGCGCTGGACGACCCAAACCCGGCGTCGTCAATGAGCACGATCAGCACGTTGGGAGCCCCTTTCGGCGGCCGCAACTGCTCGATCGGCGGAAACTTAGTCTCTGGATCCTTCGCGTCATAGGTGATCGGGCCGGTAAGGGGGCGATCCGGGATGGGAAGAACATTACGTGGAAGGTCGTTTTGTGAGCTCATAAGACTTTCGCCTTGGATGATGAGCTCCTCGAAATGGCTGATGCAACTTGTTTGTACGGAATATGCCAAAATGCGAGCATGGGTTCCGGGCTCCCAACGGTCACGTATCAAGGCTATCGGGCGGGTGAGGTCTGGGAGATTGTCGTGAAGAGGCCCGGCCAACCAATGCGCCTGCTCGATTTGCCCCAGGGCCCCTCGGAATGGGCTCTGAATATGCTGGCGGATTACCTGGGCGACGAAGGCCTTGCCGCAGAGGTGCACCGTGATTTCGCCGCACTCACGATCCGGCGATTCACCGGCGATTGGGAACTGAGCGGCAGCGATCTGGAGCAGGCCCTCATGGAAGTCGAGATCCTCCGGGCACGACTGCGCATCGCGCTGGCAAGGGGATAGCTTTACTGCAGCGCCGCCTCCAGGCGTGCCAGGCCCTCGGCGAACATCTCCGAGTTCACTCCCATGCCGATGCGAAAGCACTCGGGAACGCCGAAGAAGCGGCCAGGGACGGCGGACGTCTCGCGCTCCGCGCGCAGGCGCTCCAAAAAGCTGTCGGCGTCTCCGCTCGCGAGGCGCAGGAAGCAGGTGGTGCCCCACTCGGTCCGCGCTGCGCTCACCTGCGGTGTGCGGTCCAGGAATGCCGTGAGCATTTCGCGGTCGGCCGTCACAATGCGGCGGTAGCGGTCGCGCACCTTGTCCAGATTCCGCAAGACCGCGACGCTGAGCAACTCGCCGGGATGGACCGGGGTCGCCGCCATCACGTCGTTCATGCGCCACATGGCGCGCGCCAGGTCGGGCCGTGCGAGAATCCAGCCGCAGCGCAGTCCGCTGACACCGTACATCTTGGTCAGGCTGCTGGTGACCACGAACTCGGGGCCGAGGTGGAAAGAGGTGCGGGGCGTGTTCTCGTAGACCGCATCCAGGTAGACTTCGTCCACCAGCACGGTAGCTCCCACGGAGCGTGCGATCTCGCCGATCTCGCGCAGCACACTATCCGGCGTCAGCACGCTCGAGGGATTGTGAAGGTTCGTCACCACGATCAGCTTCGTCTTCGGGCTGACCGCACGGCGCACCACGGCAGGGTCGAGAGCGTAGCCGTTCTCACCGGCGCGGGGAAAGTGCTTTACCTCGGCGCCAAGCGAGCGTAGCGCGTCCTCCAGCAGGCCGTACGCGGGATCTTCCAGCAGCACCTCGTCGCCGTCACTGATCAGGGTGGCGAAGGCCAGGTAGTTGGCGCCGCTGGTTCCGGCGGCGGTCACCACGCACTCCCGGTCCACCTGGTGGCGCTGCGCAATCGCGGCCTTGAGCGGTGCGTAGCCGTAGCTGTTGTCGCCGTTGATTTCGAGCGCGGGCAGCGCGCCCAGTTCGCTGAGCGGAAATGCGCCGACCCCGCTGGTGGCCAGGTTGAATTGGGCGCGGCTCGCGGTCTTCGCCCAGTGCATGTACTCGGAATGTTTGTGTCTCATTGCGCCTTGCGCCGCCAATACAAATATACGGGAACCCCGGTGAGCATGATTCCCCAGCCGCGCGCACTGTTCAAAGGATCGGTGATCACGGTGCTCGCTACAATCGCCACACAGGCCGCGACGAACAGCGCGGTGGTGTATGGGTGTCCCGGCGCGCGGTAGATGCCGCCCTGCTGATCGCCGCGGCCCTGGCGGCGGAAGAGGAACAGCGCGCCGCCGGCCAGCGCGAAGGCGATGAAATCCACCGAGACTTCATAATTCAGAATCTGTTCGTACTTGCCGGAAAACGCGATCACGGTGGACGCGATCCCCTGCAGCACGATCGCGGTCACGGGCGCGCCGGTGCGCGGCGAGAGCCGGCCCACGCGCTCGAAGAACAGCCCGTCGCGCGCCATCGCGTTATAGACGCGCGGGGCGGTGAGCATCCCCTGGCTGAGGAATCCCAGCGTGGAAATCGCGATGCCGAGCGCGATCCACCAGGCTCCGCGCTCGCCCATCGCGGCGCGCATCACGGCCGACGCCGGCGTGCGCGTGGCTGCGAGTCCCTCGGGCCCGAGCACCTTGAGGCAGACCACGTTCACCGCCACGTAGAGCACCACCACGCCAGTAACGCCGGCCACCAGGCCGCGCGAAAGGTCGCGCGCCGGATTGCGCATTTCGCCCGCCACGAAGGTCGCAGTCTGCCAGCCGCCGTAGGCAAACGCCACCGGGATCATGCCGGCGCCGAGCGCTCCGAGCAGTCCGAGCGACACCGGCCGGTCCAACAGGGGCAGCGGGTGAATGGTCCCGCCGCCGAGGGCGATCCCCGCGATGACCAGCGCCGCAATCGCGCCCGTCTTCATCAGCATCAGCACGCTTTGCACGTTGCTACCCGCGCGCGCCCCAAGGCAGTTGATCGCCGTGAGGCCCAGTAGGACCGCGGCGGCGATGGCGCTGTCGCTCCACTCCGCGCCGCTGATCTCGCGGTAATAGCGCGCAAAGGTCACCGCGACTGCCGCCATCCCGCCCGTCTGGGTGACCAACAACAGTACCCAACCATACACAAACGCCACTGCCGGATCGTAGGCTTCACGCAGGTACAGATACTGGCCGCCCGCGCCCGGAAGCCGCGTGGCGAGTTCGGCCCAGATAAATGCGCCCAGCATCGCGAGTGCACCGCCGGCCAGCCAGACGCCCAGAATCAGGAACGGCGTGTGCACCTGCCGGGCAACCACGCTCGGGTTCATGAAGATCCCGGACCCGACGATGCCGCCCATCACGATCATGGTGGCGTCGAACAAACCAAGCTGGCGTCGATTGGTCAAGGCCGTAGGCTAGCACAACCGTGCTTGCTACACTGAAAGTAGTAGATGCCGGAATTTTGTACCTGCGGTGCTCAGCTCGCCCCCGACTCGCTCTTCTGCCACAAGTGCGGCAAGCCCCAGCGTGAGATTTTGGAGCAGGAGTCGGAGCCGGAAGTCATCACCGACGTAGTCTCCACGACTGCCGTTCCCGACGTGCCTCCTCCCACGCCCGCGGCGCTGCCGTTGAACTTCCACAATCCGATTGCTGTTCGTGTTGCCTTCACGGTCGCTCTGGTTGCGACCTTGCTCAGTTGGATCCCGGCGCTGAACGTGGTCCTCTGGGTGGCCGCCGGATTTACCGCCGTCTACCTCTACCGTCGCCGCACCGGAGTCTTCCTCAATGTACGTGCCGGCGTCCGGCTAGGCTGGATTACGGGCGTGCTGATGTTCGTGATCACCACCGTGATCTTCACCCTGACAGTCATTCCCGCGGCCGCCAACGGCGGTATCGCGACCTTGTTCAAACAGCAGTTCAAGAACGCGTCGGACCCGAACGTTCAGGAAGCCTTGCGGATGCTGGAGACCGGTCCCGGAGTCGCCACCATCCTGCTGGCCACGCTGTTCATGCTGTTCTGCTTCATCACGCTGCTGGCGATGGCCGGCGGCGCTCTCGGCGCCAAGATGGTGGGCAGCCCAACCGAACCCCGACCGTAAGAGGCCCCGTAAGGGAGCGATCTCCACACCGCTCCGAGGTGCGAGGCCGAGCAAGCTCGGCTGGACAGGGTCGAAAAACCACCCCCTCGTGCCCCGCAATCAGGCATGAGCAGCTGTCTCAACTGGTCCGCCTTCGATGCGATAGCCGAGTTTCTTGAGTTCCCGGATCATGCGGCTGGTGCGGACGCGTTTGGATTTGGCGGTGACCTCCGCACCGCGCTCCTCGTAGTCAACGCGCTTCGATAGAAGGAGCCAAAGCAGACGGCAGAGGCGATGGGCGATAGCCCATATGGCGGACTTGTATTTCATCCGGGGTAAGAGGCGCTTAAACGTTATTTCGAAAATGCTTCCTTTGACCTTGACTGCGGACTGCGCTGCTTGATTTAACAATCGTCGCATGTGCCGGTTTCCCTTAGGCGAGCGGGTACTTTGCGACTTCCCCGCGCTCTCCTGGTCTCCCGGACACACTCCCACCCACGAACTGAGTTCCTTCGCCCCCATGAAATTTGCTGCCTCCACACCCACTTCGGCGATCATCTGCATCGCCGAATCGACCCCAAATCCGGGCACTGCTGCCACGCGTCGCACCACCTCCTGATGGCCTCGGAGGAGTTCCATGGCTTCCCGATCGAGTACTTCGATGTGCGTTTCGACCATCTGAAGTTCCTCCAGTGCCATCTTCAGCAGCCGGCGGTAATGCTTGTTCATTTGGCTGCTGGCGGCGAGGGCATCGCGCAGTTGCTCCTGGGTAGCGTGCAGTCCCCGGTCGGCCATGGCTGCCAGGACGGAGGGATTGCACTCCCCTTCCGCCAAGGCCTTCAACATCCGACGCGCGCTGACACCCAGAAGATCCGACACCAGACTCGACAATTTAATGTGAGCCTGCTCCAGGAGGCTCTCCAGTTGGTTCTGGAACATTACCTTGGCCCGCGTCAACTGAAACCTCCGGCGGGTGATCGTGCGCAACAGGCGCTGTCCGGGATCGGGCACGAAGCTCAGGACCAGTTCCTCCGCAACCAGTCGCTTCACAAGCCGTTCGGCGTCCCGGAAATCCTTCTTGCGTCCTCGTCGGGCGCGGTTAGACTGGGCTTGGCACAGATGCAGAGTGCCCGCCATCTTCGGAGCTTGATCCCGGTTCCGCATGGCTGGCTGCCAGTACTGCTCGAGTGTTCCCCACACGGGCCTCCAGTACTGCGCCGTGGACTCCATCACCACTTCCTCGACTTGCTGCTGCTCCAGCCACTGAGCCAGTAAGTGCAATTCTCCGGGCGTAGTACCAAACTGGCGGCGAATCCATTGGAACTCGCCTCCTTGGGAGATGTCGGCGACGACCACCGCCAACATCTTCTTGTGAACGTCAATACCTGCAATCCAATATGATTTCATGGCTCTCCTCTTCGGGTAGCGGAGAGCATGCAAAAGGTAATCCCAGGCAGGGTCACGTGGCTATCGCAGCCCCCGAAGGGACCAAACGACGCCCATTGATTCGCGCAGAGCGCGCATGCTCAAGGGTCAAACAGGCCAACGATCTTGACTACTTCACTGTCCCAACGACCTCATCGCTTCCGATCCCGCCAGGATGCCACATTTTTCATCAAAGTTTCGCGGGCGGAACGCCCATCAACAACAGGCCAGGAGGCCTATCCCACTTCTTTCTCGGGAGGCTTCTGCGAGTACCGCTTCACCACCGCTACGCCGGCGAAGATGACAAGCATCGAGAGCGTCTTGCGGATGCCGAAGGGCTCGCGGTAGAACAGCCAGCCGAGTGCCACCGCCACCACCGCGTTCACGTAGGGATAAACCGAGACGATCGCCACCGGGAGGCGATCCATCGCGTAGACGTAGGCGCTGTAGCCGACCAGCGAGCCGAAGGTCACCAGGTAGAGAATCGCCGTCACGCCGCGCGTCTTCCAGTGCACCGTGAGATCGCCGGAAGCTAGCGTGATCGGGATCATGGCCAGTCCCGCGGCCAGTTGCTGCACGCCGCCGGCGACCACAGGGTGCGCCTTCCCGGCCTTGCGACGCTGAATGATCGAGCCGAAACTCCAGCCGGCCATGCCGAACTGCAGCACCAGAAATCCGACGACGAGTTTGTGATCGAACCCGTGAGTCCCCGGGTCGGGGCTGAACAGCAGCGCCGCGCCCGCCAGGCCGATCACCATGCCGCCGATGGTGGGGGCGTGCAGCCCTTCACCCCCCGGCAGCAGTGCCTCGGCGCCGACCATCCAGAACGGAGAGATGGTGACGATCAACCCGGCGATGCCGCTCGGCACCATGGTTTCGCTATACACCAGCGCGCCATTACCGATGCCGAGCGTCAGCAGACCGCTGAAGCAGGCCCATGCCAGCTCCTTGCCTTTGGGGAGATAGAGGCCGCGCACGCGCGCGAACAGCAGCATCAGGGAGCCGGAGATGATGTAGCGCACACACACCAGCAGCATGGGTGGAAATGATTCCAGCGACATGCGGATGCCGAGGTAGGTGGTGCCCCAGAAAAAACACACCGCGACCAGCGCGACGTAGGCCTTAAAAAGAGGGTGGCGGGACAACCTTATGCCGACGCGTTGCCGCCGACGTTCTGGGGAGCGTCGTCGAAAGACTGCGGAGGGTTGTAGTAGAGAATACGCTGACAGCTCTCGCAGGGGAGAATCGATTCGCCGCGCTTGAGGTCCTGGTAATACTGCAGCCGCAGCACAATGTGGCAGGCCGTGCAGCGGCCATCCACAACCTCGGCCAAAGCGATGCCGCGGCGTCCCTTGCGCACACGTTCGTAGTTCTGGTAGACGGCGGGCTTGATGTCTTTGACGATGGCGGCGCGTTCCATCTGCAATTCGCCGGCGGCTTTTTCATCCACCGCGGTGCGCTCGCGCGCCTGGGTCTTTTCCGCTTCCACCTGGGTCTTTTCCGCTTTGAGCGCTACCTCCGCCGCCTTCACGTTCTTTTCCAGCGGTTCGGATTCGGTCATCAGCTCGAGGATGCGATCCTCGAAGCGGCGGATTTCCTTCTCGCAGTACTCGATTTCGTGCTGAAAGGCGCGATAGACTTCATTGGTCTTAGCGCCGAGCATCTGGTCTTTGAGCTTTGAGATTTTTTGCTGCTGCGTCTGGATGTCGCCTTCGCACTTCTTGCGCTCTTTCTGGTTGGCAACCATAGCGGCGCGGTCGGCCTCGAGTTTGCGTTCGTGGGCGCCTAATTTTTTCTCGATTTCAGCGATATGCTTGGGCAGGGTGGCGATTTCGCGGGAAAGCTCCGTGAGGCGATTATCGATATCCTGCAGACGGATCACCAGTTTCAGGTCGGGGAGCATTTCTTATGGAAGTGTAACACGCCCTATTCCGCGCGCCGGACTTCTACCTGCTTCACCATCTCCTGCGTCTGCTGCAGATTTGCGAATGTCATGCCCGGCAGGCGCGCCGAGGCGGTGCCCGCGGCCACGCCCCAGCACAGCGCTTCGACGCAGTTGTTCTTGCGATCCATCGACCACGTGTACGCCGCCGAGAGCGCATCGCCCGCGCCGATCGGGCAGACCGCATCGACGCGCGGTGGCAGCGCCTCGACTACTCCGTCGCGGAATGCTCCAATGGCGCCGCGGCTGCCAAGCGAGAGCACCACGGATTCCGGACCCATGGTGCGGATGCGCTCGGCGGCTTCCAGGTAATGCGTGCGTGTGAGCAAGTTGCGTCCCAGCAGGCGCTCGGCCTCCTGCTGATTCGGTGTCGCCAGCGTGGGCCGTTCCTCAATGCCCAGGCGCAGCGATTCGCCATCGGCATGCAGCAGCGTTTTCACCTTCTTCTTGCGCGCCGCGGAAATCAGCCGGCCGTAGAAAGAGGTCGGCACTCCGGGCGGTATGCTGCCGCAGATCATCAGCCACGACGCTCGATCGAGCAGTTCTTTGACAGTGCGCTCCACGCGCGCGACTTCGGTTTTGGAAACCTCCGGTCCCTTCTCATTCAAGTTAACCGTAAGCCCGTGGCGATCTGTGATGGTGAGATTCGTGCGAATCTCATTCTCGATCGGAATCAGGTGAAACGCCAGGCCGTCAGCCTTCAGATGTTCCTCGAGCCGCTTGCCCGCTTCCCCGCCGGAGATCAGCACCGCCATGGTCTCGCCGCCGAAGCAGTGGATCACGGAACTCGCGTTGATGCCGCGCCCACCCGCCGATTCGCTGGTGGAATTGATGTAAGCGCGATCTTCGAAAGCCAACCGGTCCACGCTGATGACCCGGTCGATGGTTGGGTTGATGGTGAGGGTGACTATCAAGGTTATATTCTATCCAAAGGCCAAAATTAGAGATCGCTCCCTCGCGGTCGCGGCTCGGATGAGTGGAAAAGAGATCGCTCCTTTCGTTACAGTCGCGGTTCAGAGGGCGGAATACGCTCTCGAGCCGAGCCGCGACCGTTAGGGAGCGATCGCATTTCACCTACGCTTTGATCGCCAGAATCGCATCCAGCGCGACGCCGGTGTGATGGCCCTCCACGCTCGCGAACCCCGCGCGCATCAGGAGGCTGCGATATTCGCCGAGGCTGCGCTCGCGGCCTTCCGTGACGATCAGCATGTTGAGCGATTGCATGTTGGCCGGCACGGGGCCGACGCCATCCTCGGCGAGCAGCTTCTCGCCGATCAGCAGCGCGCCGCCCGAGGGCAGGCGTTGCACGATGCGCGCCAGCAGGCGATCAATCTTCTCTTCCGACCAATCGTGCAGAATGCGTCCCGTGTAGTAGAGATCGGCCTTGGGCAATTCGTCCGCGAAAAAATCCCCCGAGATGATTTCGATACGCTCTCTTGCCGCCGAGCGCGCCACCAGTTCTTGCGCGATGCCGGCGGCTTGCGGCAAATCGAAAACCACGCCGCGCAATTCGGGATAGCGCTCGCAGGCGGCGATCGTCAGGTGCCCGGTCGCGCCGCCCAAATCCACCAGGCGGCGGAAGCGGCTCAGGTCGAATGCCCGGGCCACCTTCGGGGAAGTCAACATGCCGAACCCGTGCATGCCCATCAAAAAATCGTGCATCGCTTCCGGAGTGCGGAAGAAGGCGCTGAAGATGGGGCCGTCCAGGCCGAAGTTCTGCGACCAGCGCGGCGTGCCTTCGCGCACCGCGTCGGCGAGATTGCCCCACATCGGATAGAGCGCCTGTTCGGAGTAGCGTACATAGCCGCTCATCGAATGCGGGCTCGCGGAACAAAGGTAGGCATCCGCCAGGGAAGCGTTCTCGTAGACGCCGGAGCGCTTGTGCAGCAATTGCAGCGCTGCGCAGGCATCGAGAAGCCGGGCCAGCGCGCCGGGATTTGCGCCGAGTTGCGCGGCCAGCGTCTCCGCGCTCGCGGGCGCGGCGTGTAACGCGTCGAACACGCCCATCGAAAGCGCGGTGAACATGGTCTTGGAACGGCGGAAGGCCTCGATCAGGTCGAGTACCGGGGAGGCGTCGGGAAGATTCGGAGTCATAGGCTGCGCAGGTGGTCGTAACCGAGAGCGGGAAGCGGCGCGCCGTCGAGGTCCACGGCGCCGGGCGTCCCTTTGCGCATGGTACCAATTCGCGTCAGGGCGAGCCCTTCGAAGGCGCGCGGCACGCGCGTGGCGGAGCGGACCGTGAAGAGCAGTTCGTAGTCCTCGCCCCCGTGCAGCGCCTGTTCGAGCGTAGCGCCGCGAAAGATCGGGGGCGCCGTGATCTCGGCGCGCAACCCCGAGGCCACGCACATCCGGCGCAGATCAAGCGAAAGCCCGTCGCTAAGATCCATCGCGGCCGTGGCCCGGAGTTGCTCGCGCAGGAAGCGCCCGAGCGCGAGCCGCGGTACCGGGCGTTTATGCCGGGCCCACGCCTTGCCGCCTTCGGTGGCGAGCCCGAGCGCGGAGCCGCCGAGCGTGCCCGATACGTAGATCGCGTCGCCCGGCCGCGCGCCATCGCGGCGCAGGGCCTTGCCGCGAGCCACCGTGCCTGCCACCACGATGTCGCACGCCACGTGCGCGGTGCGCGCCACGTCGCCGCCGATCAACGCAGCGCCGGTGCGCCCGGCGAGGCGCAACAGGCCGCGGTAGAAGCCATCCACCCAGCGGGCGTCCACCCAATCGCCGAGCGCGAGCGAGAGAAGGCAGAAGCGCGGCGTACCGCCCATGGCGGCGATGTCGCTGAGTCCGCGTGCCACTGCCTTCCACCCCACTTCGGCGGCGGTGTGAGTAGTACGCAGGAAGTGCGTGCCTTCGATCAGCAGGTCCGTGGTGTAGAGCCAGTCTTCGGCGGCGCCGCGCGGGCGAACGATGGCGCAATCGTCGCCGATTCCGAGCACCACACCGGGAACCGGGGCGATACGGCCGCGGATCTGCGCGATCAATTCCGCTTCGCTCGCAGGCAATTTCATCAGCCTTTATGGTCGCACCGCAGGGCGAGCGCGAAACAAGTTATTCTGGCGTGGGAACTTCATGAGATTTAGAACCACGGGACTAGCCGCATTGTTTCTGATCGCAGCCGGGGGGCTGCTGTTAAGGTCGCAGGAGAAGCCGAAGCCGGAGAAACCACGAAAGGATCCGCGCCTGGTCCTGCTGATTGCGGTGGATCAATTCCGCTACGACTACCTGACGCGCTACCGCGACGAATACAAGGGCGGGCTGGATCGCCTGCTGCGTACCGGCGCGAATTTCGTGAACGCCAACCTGGAGCACTCTCCCACCGTGACCGCGGTCGGGCACTCCACCATGCTCACCGGGGCGACGCCGCAGACCAGCGGCATCGTCGGCAACGAGTGGTACGACCGCGAGGCAGGGAAGACCGTGACCAGCGTTTCCGACGATTCAGAACGCCTGCTCGGCGGCCAGGACATCGCGGGAAATTCGCCGCGGCGCCTGCTGGTGAGTACCGTGGGCGACGAGATGAAGCGCGGGCTGCCCGACCATCCCAAGGTGATCGGCATTTCGCTGAAGGACCGCTCCTCGGTGCTTCCCGCCGGGCATATGGCCGACGCGGCTTACTGGTACGACACCAAGACCGGCACCTTTGTAAGCAGCACCTATTACTTTCCGAAGCTGCCGGATTGGGCCGAGGCTTTCAATCAGCGCCGCCTCGTGGACAAACTCGCAGGCAAGGAATGGCGCTTCGACAGCGGTCCCGCGGGACTCTTCAAGATGCCAGCGATCGGTCCACAGCTGGCCAACGCGGTCTACTCAACGCCTTTTGGAACCGAACTATTGGAGCAGTTTGTGGAAGAGGCGGTCCGTCGCGAGAAACTCGGGCAGCGCGAGGCCACCGATTTATTGACCGTCAGCTTTTCTCCCAACGACCCGATTGGCCATACCTACGGGCCGGATGACCCGCGCGCTCACGACATCAGCCTGCAAACCGACCGTACTCTGGCGAAGCTCTTTCAGTTCCTGGACCAGACCGTCGGGATGCAGCACGTGCTGGTGGTCCTCACCGCCGATCATGGGGTCCAGCCTCTGCCCGAGGAACTCCAAAAGGAGAAAATGCCCGGCGGACGCATGACCACCGCCCCGTTGAATACGCTCATGCAGCAGGCGCTCACGGCGCGTTTCGGCCCCGGGCAGTGGATCGTCGCGGCGGCCGGTACCTACCTGAATTGGAAGCTGATCGCGGAGAAGAAGCTCGATTTAGGCGAGGTGGAGCGAGTCGCCGCCCAGGCCATTGAGAACGCTCCGCACGTGGCGCGCGTCTTCACGCGCGACCAGCTATTGCGCGGTGAGGTCTCCCGGGATAAATTCAGCGACCGCATCGTGCGCAGCTTTAATGCGCGTCGTTCGGGCGATCTCGAGATTTTGATGGATCCGTATTGGGCGCGTGTCGCTACCGGCACCACCCATGGCACGCCCTATTCTTACGACGCCCACATACCGCTGATTTTCATGGGGCCGGGAATCAAACCGGGCCGCTACCTTCGCCAGGTGGCATTGAATGACCTGGCGCCGACTCTAGCCAGCATTCTGAACGTGGAAACTCCCAGCGGGGCCGTGGGGCGGGCTCTTTACGAGATGATCGCGGGTGCCGCCGACAGCCGCGCAAACTGACCCTCGCGGAGTCGCTGAATGTGCTTGAATTCACTTCCGCCATCTGAGAAAATACCGTACGCAGTTTGAAGAATACCGTTTGTTTGCACGCGCCTCGCGAGTTCTTAGCAAGCCTCGAAAGTCCGCTTTCCTTGTCTGGGATACCCAAGAGCACGACGAACAATGATCAGGAGATTTGTAAGTGAAGGAAAAAGGCACCGTGAAATGGTTTAACGCCGCCAAGGGCTACGGATTTATCCAGCGATCCGAGCGGCGACGACGTGTTCGTTCACTTTTCGGCGATCCAGGCGAACGGCTACCGTTCGCTGGATGAAGGCGCGGAGGTGGAGTTCGAGGTCAAGCAGGGGCCCAAAGGACTGCAGGCCGAGAACGTGGCATTGGTATAGGGCCACACCAGTACAGGAATCAGCGGAGGGCTCCCCAGGGAGCCCTTCTTTTTGGGATATCCCGTACTTTGGTAACCTAAATACTGTAGACTGCGTTATATACTCTTAACGTCCCTGCAATGATGCGCTACCTCTATCGCCACCGGAAAGCACTGTTCATCGTGCTCCTGTTGTGCGTGACGGGCGTCGCGCAGGTTGCCGCTCTGGCTTCGGAGCGCGAAACGCACCACGCCTCCGATCATTGCTGTCTCCGCTGCCACGTCGGTCCGCTCCAGTTTCTCGAAGCCAGCGCTTCGCCGGCCATCGCGCCCGTATTCGAAGTGGTCTGGCTCACCCCGGCCGCCGAAGTGGCAACGCCCCACGACGTCCAACTGCCCGCCAGCCCCGCCCGCGCCCCGCCCGTCGTCTAACTCTCCCGGTCGATGAACATTCGCCAGCGCCCGTCCGGCGCTTGCGAATGTCATTTGCAGTTGAATAGGAGAAGTTTAGCCATGCGCGTACAGTCTTCGCGCGTCCGTATGGTTTCCTGGCGCCGGCAGTTCCTCGGCCTGCTGCTTGCCATTCTGCAGCCGGCCTGCCACATGCTCCAGAAGGCCGGAGAGCAAATCCGAGTCCGCCGCACCGCCGGCGCAACCCGGCATGTTCACGCTCACGCGCGGACCAGTTGAGCCATCTCAAGACCGCAGTGGTCGGCAAGGCCACATGGGCCGTCGCCGTCCACACCACCGGCACGGTCGATTGGGATGCCGACCACACCACCCAGGCCATCACGCAGGTCAACGGTCCCATCTCGCGCATCCTGGTGGACACCGGAACTCCCGTCAAACAAGGGCGATCCGCTGCTCTACGTCGCCAGTCCCGACCTCGCCGCCGCCGTCTCCGCCTACCGCAAGGCGCTATAACCGCGCAAGCCTTCAACAAGCGCAACGTGGACGCGCATGAAAGAACTGCTGGACCAGGGCGCCGATCGCCGTCAAAGACTACGAGAGCAGCGAGGCCGATTTCAACGACGCCATGACCGACGTGCAGAACAGCCTGCAGGCACTGCGCATCTTCGGCATCGCCCCTGACGGAATCGACCTGGCCGAAAAACAGGGCACCGTCCATCAGTACCGAACTGGCCGTGCGCTCGCCCATCACCGGCGTGATCGTGCAGAAGCTGGTCTCTCCCGGCCAGGTGATTCAGGCCGGACAGACCGCCTGCTTCCTGGTCAGCGACGTCTCCACCGTCTGGGTGCAGGGCCACGTCTTCGATCGCGACCTGCCCATCGGTGCGCATCGGCGACTCCGTGGATGAAACCAACGCCGCGCTCGGCAACGCCTTCCACGGCACGCGTGTCCTACATCGGCTCGTTCCTCGATCCCAATACGCGCACCACGCCGGTGCGCATCGTGACCCACAATCCCGGCGGAGTTCTGAAGAAGGACATGTTCGTCGATGCCGTGATCCACACCGGATCCCAGGGCAACACCATCGTGGTGCCGGTTTCCGCCGTGCTCCGCGACGATAAGAACGAACCCATCGTCTACGTGCAGACGGAGCCCGGAAAGTTCGCGCAGCGCCAGGTCGCGATCGCCGGCCAGCAGAACGGGCTGATCGCCATCACCAGCGGCTTGCAGGTCGGGGAAACCGTGGTGTCCGATGGCGGCCTCTTCCTCCAGTTCGCCGGCAGCATTCAATAAGGCGCAAATCGAATGATCGCGAAACTCGTCTCCTTCGCCCTGCAGCAGCGCTTCCTCATTGTGATCGCCTCGCTCGCCCTCATGGTCTGGGGCGCGGTGTCGTTCCAGAAGCTGCCCATCGACGCCTATCCCGGATCTCTCGCCCGACCCACGTCGAGATCATCACGCAGTGGCCGGGACACGCCGCCGAAGAGATCGAGCGGCTCGTCACCATCCCGATCGAAATCGAAATGAACGGGATCCCGAAGCTGGATTCGCTGCGCTCCATTTCGCTCTACGGACTCTCCAGCGTGCAGATGAATTTCGAGTACGGCGCGGACCCGTACTTCGTCCGCGAGCAGGCCTTCGAACGCGTCGGCAACGCCGAAGTTGCCCTCCGGCCTGCAGCCCAGCCTCTCGCCGCTCTTCAGCCCCAGCGGCCTGATCTACCGCTACGTGCTGCAAAGCACGGACCGGACTCCGCAGGATTTGAAGGTGATCGAAGACTGGGTGGTGGAGCGCCGCTACCGCTCCATTCAGGGCGTGGCCGACGATTCGGGTTTCGGCGGCACCACCATGCAGTATCAGGTGCTGCTCGATCCCAATAAGCTCTTCGCCTACGGCCTTTCCGTGCCGCTGGTCTCGCAGCAATTGACCAACAACAACGCCAACGCCGGCGGCGGCTTCTACTCCCAGGGCGGCCAGTTCTACTACATCCGCGGCCTCGGCCTGGTGCAGAGATACCGCCGACATCGGCAACATCGTTCTGCAGCAGAAGGGCAATATTCCCGTCTTCGTGAAGGACGTCGCCAAGGTGGAAATCGGCCACGCGCCGCGCCTCGGCCAGTTCGGCTACATGAAGCAGGACGAAGCCGTCGAAGGCGTCATCCTGATGCGCGTGGGCGAGCAGGCGCAGGTGGTTCTGCGCGCGCGTCGAGGCCATGACCAAGGAGCTGAACGAGCACGTCCTGCCGCCCGACGTGAAGGTCGTGCCCTACTACGACCGCCAGGGCCTGATCGAAGAAACCACCAAGACCGTGGAAGACAACCTGCTGCGCGGCATGCTGCTGGTGCTGGTGATTCTCGGCATCTTCCTGTTCAGCGTGCGCACCGCGCTGATCGTCGCCATCACCATTCCGTTTGCCCTGATGTTCGCCTTCATCTGCCTGGATTGGCGCCACATTCCCGGCCAATCTGCTCTCCATCGGCGCCATCGATTTCGGCATCATCGTGGATGGCGCGGTGGTCATGGTGGAGAATATCTTCCGCGAACTCTCCGCGCGCCACGGGGAAGAGGACTTCAACGTCAGGGATGTGATCCGCGCCGCCGCGCACGATGTGGAGCGGCCCATCTTCTACGCCGTCGCCGTCATCATCGCCGGCTATCATTCCCATCTACGTGCTCACCGGACCCTCCGGGACGCTTGTTCCAGCCGATGGCGGACACCATGTCGTTCGCCCTGCTCGGGTCGCTGCTCTGCACGCTCACGCTGCTTGCCGGTGCTCTGCTCCTACTTCCTCGCGCAAGCACGTTCACGAACCGCGCCTGGTGGTCTACGAGTGGATCCGCGACGGATACGGACACATTCTTGGCTGGTGCCTCCGCAATCGCCTGGTCACGGTGGCCCTGATCTTCGCCATCTTCTGCGCTTCGCTCCTGCTCATTCCCTTCATCGGCGGCGAATTCATGCCGCACCTCGATGAAGGCGCCCTCTGGGTGCGCGCCACCACGCCCTACACCATTTCTTTCGAGGAGGCCACCAAGCTCTCTCCCCAGATCCGCAATATTCTGCTCAGCTTCCCGCAGGTGACCACCGTCGCCAATGAATTGGGCCGCCCCGATGACGGCACCGATCCCACCGGCTTCTTCAACAACGAATTCTTTGTCGGCCTGAAGCCCTATTCCGACAAGGCCTGGACCGGCGAGATTGCACACCAAGCCGCAGCTGATCGAGGCCGTGCAGAAGAAACTCGCGGCTTTCCCGGGTGTGATCTTCAACTACACGCAGCCCGCCGAGGATGCCGTGGACGAAGCCGAAACCGGACTCAAGAGCGCGCTCGCCGTCAAGATCTTCGGCCAGGACCTCAAGACGCTCGAAGACAAGGCCACCCAGGTCAAGGACATCCTCCACAAGATCCCCGGCATCACCGAAATCACCGTGGTGCGCGAGTTGGGGCAGCCCAGCCTGACCATCACTCCCGGATCGCGCCAAGCTGGCGCGCTACGGCTTGAACGTCAGCGACGTCAACACCATGGTGGACACCGCCATCGGCGGCGCCGCCGTCAGCAAAGTGATTCAGGGCGAGCGCCAGTTCGATCTCGTGGTGCGCATGCAGGAGCCCTTCCGCAGCGACGAAAACGCCATCAAGAATCTGCTCATTCGCCACGCCCGACGGGCAGTATCTGCCGCTCAGCCAGTTCTGCGACATCCGCGTGGAGAATGGCGCGTCGTTCATCTACCGCGAATCCAATTCGCGCTACATCGGCGTCCAGTTCAGCGTCGAAGGCCGCGATCTGGCGAGCGCGGTCGGCGAGGCGCGCCGCAAGGTCGATGCCGCGGTGAAACTGCCCATCGGCTACAAGTTCGATTGGGGCGGCGAATACAAGGAGTACCTCGCGTCGCAGGAGCAGATGAAGGTCATTCTGCCGCTCACCGTGCTGCTGATCCTGACGATCCTGTTTTTCCTTTACGGAAATCTCAAGTTCCCGCTGATCATTTTCTTCAGCGTGCTGATCACCGAACCGGTCGGCGGCCTGCTCGCCCTCTATGTGACACGCACCAATTTCAGCGTCTCTTCCATGCTCGGTTTCGTCGCCCTGATGGGCGTCGCGGTGCAGACCAGCGTGATTCTTTATTCGTTCATCAACAAGCTGCGCCTGGAGGGCATGGATATCCGCTCGGCCACGCTGCGAAGCCTCGCTGCTGCGCTTGCGCCCCATCATGATGACCGCGCTGGTTGCCTGCTTCGGCCTGCTGCCGGCGGCCATGTCCACCGGCATCGGCAGCGATTCGCAGAGGCCGTTTGCCATCGTGATTGTGGCCGGCCTGGCTTCGCGCCTGCTGCTCTCGATCTTTCTTTCCCCCGTGCTGTACTCCCTCGCCGCGCGCGACGGCGATACTTTGCAGGTTTGATCCGATGAGGAATGTCCGATGAGAATCGTTTCATGTGATCCCGATCATCGTCCGGTCCTGGTGGCTATCGGTGCCGCTCTGCCGGCCCTCGCCCAGACCCCCTCACCTGGGATCAGGTCAAGACCCGCTTCGAAGCCGCCAATCCCACCTTGCGCGCCGGACAGTTGAATATCGCCGAATCCAAAGCCCCGGAGATCACCGCTTACCTCAGGCCCAATCCCAACATGACGTTCGGCCATGGACCAGTTCCAGTTCTTCAACGGCAACCCCTACCGTCCCTTTGGCTTCCTGCTTCCCCTCGTCGCCTTCGACTATCTGCACGAGCGCGCAGCACAAGCGCGAACTGCGCCTCGAAAGCGCGCAAAAGGCCACGGCCATTGCCGAGTCGCAGCAGCTCGACCTGGAACGTACCATGCTCTTCACCCTGCGTCAGCGCCTTCGTGCAGACCCTGCAGGCCAAGCAGCTGCTGCTGCAGGCGCAGGAGAACCTGGACTACTACAACAAGGAGCTCGCCATCTTCCGCAGCCGTTTTCAAGCCGGCGATATCGCCCGCGTGGATCTCGACCGCATGCTGCTGCAGCGAGTCCAATACGAAAGCGATTACCAGAGCGCGCTGGTCAACGCCCGCACCGCCAAGATCACGCTTCGCCTGCATGCTCAACGACCAGACGCCCGGTGGACAAGTTCGATGTCACCGGCCCGTTTGAGTTCAAGGATCAGGTGCTGCTGCTCGAGGAATTCCACACGATCGCGGAGGCCGCGCGGCCGGACCTGAAGGCTGCCGTCCAGGCCATCGACAAGGCGCAGACGGACCACAAGCTCGCCGTGGCCAACGGTTCTACCGACCCCACCTTCGGCATGGACTTCGCCCGCAATCCGCCCATTCCGCTCTACGTGGGCTTCAGCGTCAACATTCCCGTTGCGCATCTTCGACCGCAATCAGGGCGAGAAGGCGCGCACCCAGATCGATATCAGCTCATGCCGAGCGGCAGAAGGAAGCGGCCGCAGGCGCAGGTCTTCAGCGACGTGGATACGGCCTACTTCACGCTCATCAGTTCCGTCAATCTGCTCAAGCCGTATCAGGGCCCGATGGTTATCTGCAGACGGCCGCGCCGCGTGCGCGACACCATGTCTTTCTCCTACCAGCGCGGCCAGGCGGCGCTACTGGATTACCTGGACGCGCAGCGCGACTACCGCGCCACCGAGGTCGCCTACATCAATCTGGTGGCGCGCTTACATGACCGCGGCCAGCCAGTTGAATCTCGCCGTCGGCCGCGAAGTGCTGCAGTAGAGCGGGCTTACGTTGCGTCGGCGAACTCCGCCTCGAACGCTAGGCCGACTCTTGGCATCGGCCGGATCGGCGTTGTGCCGAACTCCGGCCTCGAAAGCAGCCACCTTGCCAGCCCTCGGTGACGTTCCGCTCCGGAGAATCCGTGCACCAGATACTCGCGCACCACAACCACCGCCAGTTCCGGTGCCGATCACCCGCGCACCCAGGCACAGCACGTTGACGTCGTCGTCTTCCACGCACTGCCGCGCCGAGAAGCTGTCGTGGCAGGTGGCGGCGCGAATCCCCTTGAACTTGTTGGCCGCTACGCAAGCGCCCGCGCCGCTGCCGCAGATCAGGATGGCGCGCTCCGCCTGCCCGCTGAGCACGGCCAGCGCCACCGCCTTCGCGTAATCCGGATAGTCCACCGGGTCGGTGGTGTAGGTTCCCAGGTCCTCGGCCTCGTGTCCGTCCTCTGCGCAGTTGCACCATGACGCGCGCCTTGAGCGCCACGCCCGCATGATCTGAAGCCAGCGCCAGTTTCATAGCCTCAGGATAACCGGCGTGCTGCGAAAGTCGTTGCGGAGCGCCCTCGAAAGTGGTACGTACTCAAGTGTGCGCTTTCTCCTCTTTCTGATTGCCTGCTGTGCTGCCCAGGCATCTCAGCGGACCGCCCTGATTCAGGACCTGAGCCATCGCAGCCAGGTCATGGACGGCCCACGCGCCTACCGTGTCTACCTGCCGCCGGACTATGCCAAATCGCGCGACAGCCGCTACCCGGTCATCTATTGGTTCCATGGCTACGAAGCGGATAACGAGTCCCGCGACGCCGCCCTCGCCGCCTACGTCGCAACCCACGACCGTCATCCTGGTGGATTCCGGTCCCGTCGATACCACCGGCACCTTCCCGCTCTACTTTCCCGGAGCTCGTCGAGCACATCGATAACACCTTCCGCACCCTCGCCGACCGCGACCATCGGGCCGTCACCGGCTCCGGCATCGGCGGCTTTCTCGCCATCTGGCAGGCCGTCCAAATGCCCCGATCTCGTCGGCAGCGCGTCCAGCGCCGGAGCCGCTACGGAGGCCTCGGTCGGTCCGCGCGGCTTCGACGTGGAATCGGCCATCGACGATCTCTACCCGACGCTCGACGCCGTGCGCATCCGCCAGTCGGCCGCCTCGGCGACGGTCCCCGAGATGCTCGATTTTCACCTCGATGCGTTCGCCCACCCCGTTGCCCAAGCCCGCAAGTTTCAGCCACATAGACCCCTATCCGAACTTCGGAGTCTGGAATTGGGAGGTGGTCTCGGACCGGCGCTGGCCGGCTTTCACCGTGCTCGAGAACGTGTCGCGTAGCGGCTTCCGCTCGGCCGTGCGCGAGTGGGTTCCGGCCGGGGCGGCCCTCCCCAACGTCAAGCTCACGATCACCAGCCCACGGCTCTACAACGCCTCCACCGTCTACCCGGTGCATCTACATCCGCCTGCGCGATGGTTTTCTGCGGAAGGCGATGCAGAAATCCGATGCGCAGCGGCAGGCTGACGTTCGATGTCGATGGCGACGAATACGAGGTCGGTGTGGGTGCCGCGCCGGTCCTCGCGCTTTCCAGTTTCGAGATCACCGGTGCCGCGTGGGCGGCCGCCGGCCGGCCGGTGCAATTGCGGCTCAAGGTCTTGAACAAGGGCGGCGCCCGTTCCGCTCCCCGGGTTGGTCAAATGGGGAAGTTCCAGCCCCGGGGTGAAGGTGACCGGCGGACCGCCCCGGCTTCCTGCTCTCGCTCCCGGTGAATCGGTCGCTATCGCCCTCACCTGCACTTTCGACCGCCCCGCCATCTCCGGCGCGCGCATCAGTGCCACTGAGGGCGCCGCGACACTCGCCATCGATATCCCCGTATTTCCGCAAGCCGAGCCGGTGACCGATTACCGGATCGCCGATGGCATCGCGGTGCCGCCTTACCAGCGCCCGCTCGGCGAGGGCAATCGCGATGGCCACGCGGCTCCCGGGGAGAGCTTCGCGGTCTTGCTGCCCGATTCCGGCGTCCTGCGCGCGGCCGAGCTCTTCACCAACGATTCCTGCGTCGATAACACCGCGCGCATCACCGATTCGGGCGCGCGCATCTCCGTGCCCACAGTGCGCCCCGCCTGCGAGCCCGGCCACCGCATCCAGGCCCTGGCCCGCATCGGCCTCCGCTATTTCACCGTCGAAATCCCCGTCTGGTACCGCCAGTAGGACCGGCCTCCTGGCCGGTCCCAGTAATTGAGTCTTTTACATATTTCTTTCAGCTGGTGACGTCTCGAATGACGGCCGGCTCTCGATGTGTCCTAATTAGTGTACCGACTTACTTGATGACACCTGTTTCAGACTCTCTGGGTTTTGGGAGTTCTTGCATGGGATATTTGGGGGCAAAATCGACACCCTGGCGCTGAACAAATACCAAGAAAATGTCATTAAACCGTCTGAGTTCGCTGATCAACTGATCGGGTCGGAAACGCTTGGTGTCGTCAAGTATCTCAACCCCTAATTAGTCGGACAGGCCTGGAGGCCTATCCCACCAGACCTAAAGTACCGGGGGCGCTCGGCCGATCTGTGCAGTGTGACCTCGACAGATGATATCGAGCAGCGCGAATTGCATACTCAATCGCTTCAAGCGACTCTTCGGCGAACTCCTGCGCGGAGAGATGCGCCGCAATAACTTCGCACCCTGGGAAGTCGAACTTCTGCTCGATTTCGACACCTGCGAGCTGCCCGCCGCGCCGCCGCTCTGGAAATTCTGCGCCAGTATCAAAGAGCCGTGGAACGCCAATTGGACATCGGTCCCGGACCGCCCATGCTGCTCTCCCACTTCCTCGTCCTGCGCGAGCGCGCCGCAGCGCGCGGATTCAAGCCCTTAGTGAGTACAACGCGCCGCCCGTCGACCCGGTACTTGCCCGCGATCACAATGCGGATCGCCTCCGAATAAATCCGATGCTCTTCCTCCAGGATCCGCGCCGAGAGCGTCTCCACCGTGTCGTCGTCCAGCACCGGCACCGCCGCCTGCAATCACGATCGGTCCCGCGTCCAGATCCTCGTCCACGAAATGCACCGTGCAGCCGGTGATCTTCACGCCGTGCGCGAGCGCCTGATGCTGCGCGTCCAGCCCGGGAAAGGCCGGCAGCAGCGACGGATGAATATTCAGGATCCGATTGCGGAAATTCGCGAATGAAGCCCGCGCTCAGCAGCCGCATGAAGCCGGCGAGGCAGACCAGGTCCACCTCGTACTTGCGCAGTTCCGCCGACCAGCATCCGGTCATAGACTTCGCGATCCAGGCCCTTCGACGGCAGGCAGACCGCGTTCAGCCCGCGCGCCCGCGCCGATCTCCAGACCCGCGCGCCTCCGCCCGATTCGAGATCACCACCGCAATCTCCGCGTCCAACTGCGCCGCTCTGCCACGTTGTCCGCGATCGCTTCGAAGTTCGATCCGCGGCCGGAGATCAGAATGCCGAGCCGCTTCACCGGTACTCCACGCGCGGGCGGCCCGCGTTTGCGCTCCACCACGCTGCCGATGCGGAACGGCGTCTCGCCCAGCTTACTCAGCACCGCCTCCGCCTTCACCGCCGCCGCGCGCCGGCACCGCCAGAATCATCCCCACGCCCAGGTTCAAGGTGCGCCGGTAATCGTCTTCCGGAATGTCGCCGATCCGCCGCAGCACTTCGAACAGCGGCGGAATCTTCCACGACGCCGTATCGATCGCCACCCCGAACTCCTTCGGCAGCATGCGCGGCGTGTTGTCCGTGATGCCGCCGCCCGTGATGTGCGCCGCGCCGCGCAGCAGTCCCGCCGCCATCAGCGCGCGGATCGGCTTCAGGTAGCTGCGATGCACCGCCAGCAGCGCATCGCCCACCGTCGCGCCCACCTCGGGCAGCAGCGTCTTCGGCCCGTATCCCGCCACCTCGAACAGCAGCTTGCGCGCCAGCGAATATCCGTTGGTGTGCAGCCCGGTGGAGGGCAGCCCGAGCAGCACGTCGCCCGCGCGGATCGCTCTTGCCGGTGAGCAGTTCGCTGCGCTCCGCCGCGCCCACGATGAAGCCCGCCAGGTCGTACTCGCCGGCGGCGTACAGCCCCGGCATCTCCGCCGTCTCGCCGCCGATCAGCGCGCAGCCGTTCTTCTTGCAGCCGCGCGCGATCCCGCCGACCACCGCCGCCGCCACCTCGGCATCCAGCTTGCCCACCGCGAAATAATCCAGGAAGAACAGCGGCATCGCGCCCTGCACCGCGATGTCGTTCACGCAGTGGTTCACCAGGTCTTCGCCCACCGTGTCGTGGCGCCCGGTCAGGAACGCGACCTTCAGCTTGGTGCCGACGCCGTCGGCGGAACTCACCAGCACCGGCTTGCGGAATCCCGCCAGCTGATAGCAGCGCGCCGAAGCTGCCGATCTCGGTCAGCACTCCCGGCGTAAACGTCTGCCGCGCAAACTTCTTGATGGAGGAAACGGCGCGATCGGCCTCGTCGATATTCACGCCCGCGTCGCGGTAGCGAACTGGTTTTCGGGTGGACAAATCCCAGTATACGGCGTAGAATGCAGCCAATAGTCGGTAGCCCCCGTTACGTCCGTAACCATTGGTGACTTGAACTAACGCCATATAACCCATATTGCCATTATGAAAAAACTAGTCACAGCGCTATTTCTGTGTTGCGCTTTGGCCCTCGCCCAGTCTCATCCGGCAGTGGCCATCCGCAACGCAAAGATCGTGACCGTCAGCGGCCCCGTCATCAACAAGGGCACCGTGGTGGTCCGCAATGGATTGATTGAAGCGGTCGGCGAGAACGTCGCCGTGCCCGCCGACGCCATGCTGGTGGAAGGCGAAGGACTCACCGTCTATCCCGGCCTGATCGATGCCCTCAGCACCTGGGGACAACCCGGCGCCGCGCCCGCCGCCGCCGCCAACCGCGCGGACGCGGCGGACGCGGGCCGCTACCGCAACCCCCACCGCCAGCCACGCACTGGCCGCCAACCCGCCGCCGCTTCCCGCGCGCGGCCCCGAAGATCGTCCCCAGACCACCAGTTGGGTCAAGATCGCCGACGAGATCTCAGCGCCACCGATCGCCGCATCGAAACCGGCGCGCAGCGCCGGCTTCACCACCGCCGTCACCTTCCCCACCCGCGGAATCTTCGCCGGACAGGGCGCGGTCATCGACCTGATCACCGGCGAGAAGGCCGGCGAGATGGTCGTCAGCTCGCCCGTGCGGCCAGTACATTTCGATCACCTCCGGCGGACGCGGCGGCGGCGGGCGCAGCTTTCCGAGCTCGCTGATGGGCTACATCGCCTACGTCCGCCAGATCTATCTCGATGCCGAGCACTACAAGCTCGTCAAGGACGCCTACGCGAAGAATCCCAGCGGCATGCAGCGCCCCGATTACGACCGCGCGCTCGAAGGCGTGCTCGATTCGCCCGCGCATTCTGCTGCCCGCCAATCGCCTGGTGGAAATCGACCGCATGCTGCACTTCGCGCGCCGAGCTGAAGCAGCCCGTCATTCTCTACGGCGGGCGCGAAACCTATCCGTCCCGAAGCCGCCGCCCTGCTCAAGAAGGCCAACATCCCCATGCTGCTCAGCATGCGCTGGCCGGCGAAGCATCGCGCGACGCCGATCCCGACGAGGTGGATAGCATGCGCACCCTCGAGACCCGCGACAAGGCCGCCAGCGCGCGCCTGCCGTGCTGCAGAAGGCCGGCGTGAAATTCGCCTTCTACTCCGACGGCCTCGACGCGCCGCGCGACCTGCAGCGCGCCGTCAAGAAGGCCCTCGACGCCGGCCTCTCCCGCGAGGATGCCCTGCGCGCCCTGACGCTCTCGCCCGCCGAAATCTACGGCGTCGCCGACCGCCTCGGCAGCATCGAGAAGGGCAAGATCGCCAACCTCGTGGTCACGCGCGGCGAGATCTTCGACGATCGCACCAAAGTGGAAATGATCTTTGTGGATGGCAGCAAATATACGCCGGCGCCAGACGCCACGCCCATGGGCGGCCGCGGCGCTCCGACGGTCGATCCTCGGGTGGGAAATCAAGGGGTGAATCAATGAAGCGGTTTCTACTTGCAACTCTGCTTGCCGCGGCGCCCTTGCGCGCGCAGACCTACGTCATCAAGAACGCCACCGTGATGACCGTCTCGAAGGGCACCTTCAAGGGCTCGATCCTGGTGAAGGACGGCAAGATCGCCGAGGTCGGCGAGAAGGTGATGGAGCCGCAGGGCGCCACCATCATCGATGCCGCCAACCAGTACGTGATCCCCGGCATCATCGATTGCCACTCGCACATCGCCGGCGATGGCGGCATCAATGAAGGCAGCGGTCAGCGTCTCCTCGATGGTCGATATCAGGGACATCATCAACCCCGAGGACATCGCCATCTACCGCGCGCTGGCCGGCGGCGTGACCACCGCCAATATTCTGCACGGCTCGGCCAACGCCATCGGCGGCAAGACGCTGCCGCTCAAGATGCGCTGGGGCAAGGACGCGCAGGGCATGATCTTCGAAGGCGCCACGCCCGGCATCAAGTTCGCCCTCGGCGAGAACCCCAAGCGCGCCGGCAACCCCACCGGCGGAGCCATCGGCGGCCAGGCGTGCCGGCTCGCTACCCCGCCACCCGCATGGGCGTCGAAGACGTGATCCGCGAGGCCTTCAACGAAGCCAAAGCTTACAAGGCCGAGTGGGACGCGTACGACGCCAATAAGACCGGCATTCCGCCGCGCAAAGACCTGAAGCTCGAAGCTCTCAAGGAAGTGCTCGAAGGCAAGCGCTACGTGCATGCGCACTGCTACCGCGCCGACGAGATCCTCATGCTGCTGCGCGTGGCCGATGACTACGGCTTCAAGATCCGCACCCTGCAGCACGTGCTCGAAGGCTACAAGGTCGCCAAGGAAATCGCCGCCCACGGCGCCGGCGCTTCCACCTTCAGCGATTGGTGGTCTTACAAGATGGAGGCCTTCGACGCCATCCCGTACAACGCCGCCATCATGCAGAAGAAGGGCGTGCTGGTATCGCTGAATAGCGACGACGCCGAACTGATGCGCCACCTCAACAGCGAAGCCGGCAAGGCCATGAAGTACGGCGGCCTCAGCGAGACCGAAGCGCTCGCCATGGTCACCCTCAACCCGGCCAAGCAGCTCGGCATCGATAACCGCGTCGGCTCCATCGAAGTCGGTAAGGATGCCGACCTGGTGATCTACGATAAGTTCCCGCTTTCCGACTACGCCAAGGTGCAGAAGGTGCTGATCGATGGCACCGTGTACTTCGACCGCGACAACGAAGTCAGCGATCGTCGCCACTAAGAAGGCCGAGAAGCAGAAGCTGATCGACAAGGAAAAAACGCGCGCCCCGCAGGGCACGCCCACCAGGAGGGTCGGACAGTGAAATTTCTCGGAATCCTGCTGAGCGTGCGCCATCGCGCTTTCGGCGCCGAAACCATCGTCATTCGCAATGTGGATGTCTACCCGGTCACCGGCGCGGAGATCAAGGGCGTTTCCATCGTGCTCCAGGACGGCAAGATCTCCGAGATCGGCGCCAAGATCACTGCCGCCCAAAGGCGCGCGCATCATCGAAGGCAAAGGACTGCGCGTCTACCCGGGAATGATCGATTCCGGCACCGAGCTCGGACTTTCCGAAGTATCCTCCATCCGGGAAACCGTGGACACCGGCGAGCTCGGCGAGTTCATGCCGCAGCTTCGCGCGCTGAGCGCGGTCAACCCGGAGAGTGAGCATTTCGGCGTGGTGCGCGTCAACGGCATCACCAGCGTCATGACTTACCCGGCTTCCGGCGGCGGTGGCGGCGGCGGACGTTTCGGCGGCGGCGCGCGGCAGATCATTTCCGGCCAGGCCGCCCTCATCCACACCGATGGCTGGACTTGGGAAGACATGGCCATCGAACGCTCCGCGGCCATGCACCTCTTGTTTCCCACCCTCGGCGGACGTGGCGGGCGTGGCGGCGGGCCCGTGCCCGATTCGGTTCTCGAGATGATTCCCGGCGGCGCGGGCGCTACCGGCTTCACCGCGGCCAAGCGTACCTACGACCAGCAGGTCGCCAAGATCAACGATTTCTTCGATCAGGCGCGCCAGTATCAAAAGGAATTCAACGCCAAGGCGCCCGGCTTCAAGCGCGACCTCAAGATGGAAGCGATGCTGCCGGTCCTCGAAGGCAAGGTGCCGCTCGCGGTTTCTGCCAGCCGCGCCAGCGTGATCCACGATGCGCATCATGTTCGCCGAAAAGCAGAAGATCAAGATCGTGATTCTGCAGCCGCGCGATATCGCTAAGGTCGGTCCCGAATTGAAGGCGAAGAACATCCCCGTGATTCTGGGCCGCGTCCTGGCGCTCCCCGATCAGGAGGACGACGCTTACGATAGTTCCTTCACCCAGCCCCTGGATGCTTACAAGGCCGGCGTCAAATTCGCGTTCGGCACCTTCAGCAACGAGTTTGTGCGCAACCTCCCTTACCAGGCGGCGACCGCGGTGGCCTTCGGCCTGCCCTATGAAGAAGCGCTAAAGGCCGTGACCATCAATCCCGCACAGATCTGGGGTAAGGGCGCGGAACTCGGCTCCGTGGAGAAGGGCAAGGTTGCGGACCTCATCGTAACTACCGGCGACCCTCTGGAAATCCAGACCCAGGTGAAATACCTGTTCATCAAAGGTAAGGAAGTCCCGCTGGTCAACAAGCAAACCCGCCTCTACGAAAAGTACATGAGCCGTCAGTAGGACACCGGGACGCTCCCTTACGGTCGCGGCTCTGATCGGAGCCGCGAGCGTGAGCGAGCGTCCTGCCTCAACCCACAATCTTCGGCTTAATTACCGCAATTCCAATCCCCTTCATCTTGTCCGTCAACCGCGCAAACATGGCATCATCCGCGTAGGTTCCCACAATCGCGCCGCCTGACCCCGCGAAGTTAGCCGTCGCCCCGGCAGCGCGGGCTGTTTGCACCATCTCCATATTGCCTGGGTCGATGTTATAGATCTTCGCGCGCAAGTCAAAATTGGCGTCCACCAGCTGATTCAGCCGGTCATACTTGCGTTCCATCAGGCAGGCGCGTCCCTCGGCTGCATAGCCGGCCCAGGTTTGCATGGCGCCAACCACTTCGGCGTCGCCGCGCAGCCACCGTTCGCGCAGGTTACTGTGGAAGACCTCGGTGCCCTCACTGAGCGAAGTACGATAGGCCACATATACGTTGGGTAGTAAGCCGGGGTTCATGTTCTCGTACTCGCCGTAGCCGCGCGCGTCCATCAAGTTCCTGGCGAAGTCCATATATACCAGCCCCTGGTATGCCTGTACCACGCGATCCTGCAGGCCGGCCGGCACGTTGAGTTCGCGGGTTTCGGTTTCGAGCGCAATGTTGGCCTGTATCGGCAGCGGGATATCCAGTGAATGAAACCGGCAGATGGCGCGCAGGGATGCGGTGATGATCGCGCTCGATCCGCCCAGTCCCAGCCGCTGTGGGACGTTGGATTCGTACTCCAGCGTGAAGTTGCGGTCGGGCAGTTCGATGTCGTGCTCCTTGCAGTAATCCACCAGCCGCACAATCAGCGCCTGGATAATCCGGATTCCGCCGTAGTAACCGCGCCATCGGGTAATCCGATATAAATCGTCCAGGTTTTCGAATACCGGAAGATCCACCTTAGAGGGTTTGATTTCCAGCCGCGCGCTGGGATAACAGAGCACTCGTGCGCGGAAGTTCGACATCGCGAAAGACAAGGTCTTTCCGAAATATCCGTCGCTGGGGTTGCCCAAAAATCCGGCGCGTGCGTAGCCGTATGTCTCGATCATTTTCTGCTTCGTTCCTCCGATTCGATCAGAATAGTTACAGGACCTTGGTTTACCAGGGAGACTTCCATCATGGCCTGAAACGTCCCTGTTTCCACTGGTACCTGGCTCTTTCGGATCAAGTCCACGAAGTAATTATAAAGAGTCAAAGCCTGGTCGGGTGTGGCGGCGCCGTCGAAGCTCGGGCGCCGTCCTCTCCGGCAGTCGCCATACAGCGTAAACTGCGAAATAATCAAAATCGCGCCGTGTGCTTCCGCGATATTCCGGTTCATTTTGCCCGCATCGTCTGGAAAAATACGAAGACCGAGGACCTTATCGGCGAGATAATCCGCGTCTTTCACTGTGTCGGATTTTGAAATACCGACAAGCACGACTAAGCCGGTACGTATAGCCCCGACAGTAGTACCGTTCACGCTTACCCGGGCCTCGCTAACTCGCTGGATCACCAGTTTCATCTATAGTCCTAGTCAGAATGGAACTTAAAGCGCCCGCACTTTTGTGTATAGACTGTAATACCCTATGATATATTGTTCGTGGGTGAAGCAATGGCAAGAGGAAAACTTACCGAAGACACGAGCACGCTCCAGATGGCCCTTGTAGGCTATCAGATTGAAAAGGCGAAAATCGAAGCCAAGATCAGCGAAATTCAAGCGCAACTCAAGGGCAAACGGACTCCGGTATCTGCCGGCGCCGAGAAACCGGAACCTGCTGCTGGTAAACGTTATCTTAGCCCCGCTGCGCGTAAACGCATCGCGCTAGCCCAGAAAAAGCGCTGGGCCGAGCATCGCAAAAAGGCAGCCCAAGCAGCTAAGGAAGCCTGAATTTGGCGGTGGCGTGGTCGTCCCCACTGCGCCACTTGTTATTCCGCCCGCTGTGGTCGGAATTCCCAATTCTGTTGCCTTGTAATCTCATCAATTGTCCCCTCCTGCAGGATCAAGCCCTCTTTGAAAAATACTGCCCGCGTGCAGGTGGCTCGCGCAAAGGGTATGTCGTGAGTGATTAATATCTTGGCCTGCGGCAGACCGGCCAGCAGTTGCGCCAGTGCGCGCTGGCCGGGCGGATCGAGAAATGTGGTCGGTTCGTCCAGGACAAGAATCTCGGGGTCGACCGCCAGGATGCCCGCGATCGCGACTCGCTTCTTCTGTCCCGCGCTCAGGTGATATGGCGCCTTACCGGCCGCCCCTGCCATTCCCACCTGTTCCAGCGCGATTAGTGCCCGCTCCGCCGCTTTCGCCGGACTCATGCCGTGATTCAACGGCCCGAATGCGACATCTTCGAGCACGGTCGGCATGAATAGCTGACTTTCCGAATCCTGGAATACCAACCCGATCTTGCGCCGTACCGTGACGGCATTTTTCGCATTGACCGGCAACCCGCAAACTTCCACCGAACCCGCGCCCGTGAGCAGCCCGTTTAAGCGAAGCGCGAATGTGGTTTTGCCGCTGCCATTTTCTCCCAGCAGCGCCACCGTCTCTCCCGCGTTTAGTCGAAAATCGACGCCCTTGAGTGCGACTGTACCGTCGTCATATTGGTATTTCAATTGATTTACTAAGATCAGGGGCGGCATTACGCCACCCTTTCTATGATTATTCGTATGAATACTAAGCTGACTCCGGATAATATGAGAAAGGTAACATCCGTACCACTAAAGCGCAGTGCACTTAGTGGACGGAAGTAACCCGGGAAACCGCGCGATAACATGGCTCGATGAATTTCTTCCGCGCGTCCGTATGATCGCGCGAAAAGTACCGCTAGCGCGCCCGCCGCCGCGCGAAAGCGCGCGCCATTCCCGGCGAGCCCGCGCACGGTGGCGCCGCGAGCCGCTGCCGCCTTGCTCATGTGCTGCGCCTCTTCGGAGATTACGAAAAGGTACCGGTACAGGAATTGCGCCACCATCAGCAGAAAGCGCGGCGTGCCCGTCATCTCCAAGCCGCGCAGCAGCAGCGGCAGCGGTGTCGTGGACACGAGCAATAGCACCGCCAGCGCGGAAAGATAGGCCTTCATCACCAGCGTCGCGCCGCGCGCCGGGTCCCCCGCCAGCCAGCTCACGATCGCGAACATCGCCGTGAAGGGAAGCACCACTCCGGCGCGCGCCAGCGCCGCCCGCGCCGGCAAACGCGCCGTGTGCAACCCGGCCAGCAGCACGAGGAACAGCACGCCCCCCAGCCACGCCAGTTCGCGATGCGCGGTGCCGAGCACCACCAGGAAGACGATCAGCGCCGCGATCTTGGCCCGCGGGTCGCGGCGATGAAGCGCGCTCGCACCCCGGCTCCACTGGTCCAATTTGACGTGATGCACCGCTCCCTACCGCTTCCGCCCGATCATCAGGCAGGCCCCGTAGACCAGCCCCAGCCCCGCCAGCCCCGCCCCGGCCTGTGCCGCCCATCCGGAGCCGAGCCACGCCGCCTGGTAGTCCTTCAATGGCGTCGAAATCAACGTGCGGGCGTGAGCCGCGATGCCCGTCTGCATGGCCAGCCGTTCGATCCCATCGGGCGCCGTGGAGGCGAAGACCACGCCGCCCGCCGCCAGCAGGACCGCGACCAGCGCCAGTGCCGCGAACGCCGGCGAGCGGCCCCCGCCCGGCGCCCGCATCAGGTTCGGCTGAATGCGTTCCAGCGCGATCACCACCGCCACCGTAATCGCGCCCTCCACCAGCGCCGAGACCACGAACAGCGCGAGCGAGACTCCCAGCACCGGCCCCGGCATCCGTACTCCCGAAATCAGCAGTTCGGCCAAAGCCAGAACCGCGCTCGTCAGCAGCGAGAGCGCTCCGCCGGCGAAGATCGACGCGCGCCGTCCCGGTCCCCGGCCCCACAGATAGTACGGCAAATAGCCCGCCAGCACTCCCGCGATCGCCATGTTGAAGACGTTCGCGCCCAGCGCCAGAATGCCGCCATCCTGGAATACCAGCGCCTGGATGGCGAGGATCGCGCACATCACCACGCTGGCCGCCGCCGGCCCCAGCGTGCACGCCAGGAGCGCACCGCCCACCAGGTGCCCACTCGTGCCCACGCCCACCGGAAAGTTGATCATCTGCGCCGCGAAGACGAAGGCGCCCATCACTCCGAGCAGCGGCACTTTGGCGTCGTCAAAGCCCTGCTGCGCCTTGCGCACGACATACCCTACCGCCGGCGCGGCCGCTACATCCATCGCGGCCCAGACGGGCGTCGAAAGAAATCCGTCGGGTATATGCACGATCGTTTCCAAAGTAGCACGATTGCTATATTCGTGCCACCGTTTCCAGTTTTGTGAGTGCTACTATGTGTACGCATGAGCGGCCTCAGCCGGATTGGCGTAGCGATCGATAGCGACCTGCTGGACAAATTCGACAGCCTGATCGGTCAGCGGGGATACACCAATCGCTCCGAGGCGTTCCGCGACCTGATTCGCGACGAGCTCGTCGAGAAGACCTGGGAATCCCCCGAGAGCCAGGTGGTGGGTACTGTAACCCTGGTCTACGATCACCACGTCCGCCTGCTCAATGAGAAACTCACCGGCATCCAGCACGATTTCCATCACTCGATCCTTTCCACCCTGCACGTCCACCTGGATCACGATAATTGCCTGGAGGTGCTCGTCGTCCGCGGCCGCTCCGCCGACGTCCGCAAGGTAGCCGACGTCCTGATCAGCACCAAAGGCGTGAAGCACGGCCGCCTCACTATCACGACCACCGGAGCGGAGATGAAATGATCGTCGGAACCGGAGTGGACCTGGCGGAAGTAGACCGCATTCAGAGATCGATCGAGCGCTATGGTGAGAAGTTCATCAAGCGCATCTACACCCCCGGCGAGATCGCCTATGTAGAGCGCAAGGCCAATAAATTCGAGCGCTACGCCGCGCGTTTCGCTGCCAAGGAAGCCGGCATGAAGGCCATCGGCACAGGCTGGCGCCACGGCGTCACCTGGCAGGATTTCGAGGTCGCCAACCTACGCACCGGCAAACCCACGCTCCTCCTCCACGGCGTCGCCGCCCGCTACGCCGAGAGACTCGGCGTCAAGAACATCGCCCTCTCCATCACCCACACCGCCGCCCTGGGAATGGCCCACGTCATCCTGGAAAACTAAGCCCAGTGGGACAGACCTCCCGGTCTGTCCATCTAATTTGGTTTTTTGGTTTTCTAGCTCTGCCGCGCCCGCTCTTCCTTCTTCTCCGGCACCGCCCGCAACTGCGCGTCTTCCAGCAATTTTGCCTGCTGGTACGTGTAGATCATGCGGTGGACCACGGTCACGTTCGAGAGCACGGCGATCACCCACAGCACCGCCGCCATGCGGTCGCCGACACCCGGAATCCACGCCGCCAACGCGCCCAGAATAATCAGCACCACGCGCTCCGGCCGTTCCAGAAACCCGACCTTGCACTTGGGAATCGCGTTCTCCGCCCGCGCACGGGTGTAACTGATCATCACCGACCCGGTCATCACAATCGCCGTCAGCACGATGTAAAAGAACCGGTTGATGCTGGCGTAATACACCAGCAGTCCGATATACAGCGCGAGGTCCGAATACCGGTCCACCACCGAATCGAAAAAGCCGCCGAAGCGCGTCACCTGGCTGGTGGCGCGCGCCACCCGGCCGTCCACCATATCGAAGATCGCCGCCCCCGTAACTACCACGCCCGCCCAGCGGAAATTACCCTGGGCGAACAACCACGCCGCCCAGATATTGATCAACAGTCCGAGGAACGTCAGCACGTTCGGGTGGATCTTCGACAATGCGAGCCAGCGCACGATCCGATTGATGATCGCCCCAAAAAATAAGCCGATCCCGCGCGTGAAGGTCATATCACTTCATTCCACTTCTTTTTCAACTTCGGTTTCCACGATGTCGTGAATCGTGGTGAGCTTCAGGATTTCCAATTCCTTTACCCCTCCGGGGCTCATCACCTTAACTTCGTCGCCCACTGTCTTTCCGAGCAGGGCGCGGCCAATCGGCGAAGTCGTCGACACCTTGCCGTTCGGCGCGTCGGCCTCTTCGCTCGTGACCAGATGGTACGTGATCTCCTGATCGCTCTTCACGTCCAGCACGACCACCGTCGAGCCCAATCCCGCCTTGTCGTGCGGAATTTTCGTGAAATCGATCATCGCCAGTTGGCCCAAACGCGATTTCAACTGCCCGAGGCGGGCGCTGACGAAACCCTGGCGATCTTTCGCCGCGTGATACTCCGCGTTTTCCTTCAGGTCCCCGTGCAACCGTGCCTTCAGGATCTCCTTCGGCAAATCGACGTGCAGTTCGTATTCGAGCGCAGTAATCTCGTCCTGAAGTTTTTTCTTAATGTCCGTCATCGAGGGGATACAGCTCCCAAGGTGCCATTATAGCCCGTGCGAGGTCCCTTTTACTGCACGTTCAGATTCACCGACACATCGGCGCCGCCAATCGAGAGTTTCAGCGTCTGCGCCCCCGTTGGCGCGCCTGCCGGAACCAGGACGTTCACCTGGTACAGCCCCACAAAGCCCGGCGCCAGCCCGCTGAACTGGACCGTCGCCCCTGTGCCGCCGATCGTCACCACCGGACCCGCCAGCGTCCCCACCAGCTTCGTCGTGGACGCCGGATCGCCCGACGATTGCGGCGTGTCCACCGGCCCCAGCCCGTTCGCGTAAATCACGATCACATCGCCGCGTTTCGCCGGATTCCCGGCCGTGATCGCCGCCCCGGCCGCGTTCGTAACCGCAAATATCCCCGGCGAGTAAGTCGTCAGCGTCACGGTGTAGGGGTCACTCGACTGATAGCCGTACAACGTCACCTTCATCGCCACCGACGTCTGTCCCTGGTACTCCCACGGAACCTGCACGTTGACCTGTCCTGGACTGATGAAATGCAGGTGTCCCGGCAGGCTCTTGCCGCCGCCGTCGAAGCTCACCGAAACCTGCCCCAGCGAAACCGGCAGAGAGGTCGTGGTTTCCGCCAGATTGGTATCGGAAAGATCGCTCCCGAAGATCGAAATGTACGACCCCGGCGCCATCCCCGAGCCTGCCTGGAAGGTCGCCGCGTTAACCACGCCGCCGCTCTTGATCACCGCCGGACGCCGCGCAAAGCCGTCGAACTCCTGCGTGAAATTCCCCGCCGTTCCAATGAAAATCTGGTCGCTCTGCTGCGGACCCAGATCCACGTACACCCCGGCATTTCCAAGCACGTCCGTGGCTTTGTCTCCGCCCGCCGCGTTGAACTTCCCGCCGCCCGATTGAATGCGGAACGATACCGGCAGATTCGCCACCGGAACCCCGAACGGGTCGATCACCCTCATCGCGAGCAGCCACCCCGTATCGTTGGTCACGCCCGTGAACGAGCCGGAGATAATCGGAAAAATGTTAAACGGCACCCCGCTGCTCCCGATGTAGAGATACGGCAGGTGCAGCGCCGGACCCGCCCCCGTCACGTCGATAAAGCCCTCGTACGATCCCAATGCCGGACGGCTGCCCGATAGCGATACCGTGATCAACTTACTCGCTCCCGGCTGCAGCGCCACCACCGTGTCGCTCAACGTGACATGCGCCGTCGTCGAATCGAAAATCGGCCGCACCGTCAGCGTGAAGGTCGCATTCGCGCTGCTCACGTTGGTCAGCGTCAGGTTGCGATTGACAGGCAGCGCGGTCGCCGCTCCGAACGAAATCGCCGCCGGCTCCAGCGTCGCCGCCACCGCCACCGCGCCCGCCGCATTGAGTTTGCCCGCCCCCGCGTCGGTCACGTGCACGTCGCCCTGCAGGTCCGCCGTCGCCGTATTGACCACCGCCGATTTCAACTGGCCTGGCGTCCACTTCCAGTTAGGATTGTTCGCCTTCACCATCGCCGCCACTCCGGCCGCGAACGGCACCGCGTAGCTGGTCCCGCTCACCCTGGTGTACCCGCTCGCGTCGTAAATATCCGCATTCGGATCGAACTTTTGCGTCGCGGTGTAGATATCTGTGCCCGGCGCCACGATCTCCGGCTTCAGCGCGAAATCGCGCGTCGCCGCAAAATTTCCGATGCTCGGCCCTCGCGAAGAGAACGGAGCCACCGTATTGACCTGCGGATTGTCCGCCGCCTGCATCGCCGGATCCAGCGTGAGCGTGCCTTTGGGATTGGCCGTCAGGTAGGTCTTCAACGCGACGCCATCGTTATTGCCGATCAACGCCGCGGGAATCCCCGTGTTCTGCGCGAACAGCCGCTGCGTGATGTCCTGGTTCCCATCTGAGTTATAGAGAATCACTCCCGCCGCACCCGCCGCCTGCGCGTTGTTGATCTTATCGGAGAATGCGCACGTGCCGCGTAGAATCAGCGCGTACACAGACGTCAACGATCCGGCCGGCAGCGCCGTGCACGCCTGCCCGTCGTTACCCAGCGTCGCTACGTCCGTCACCTGTGTGTTCACCGGCGAACTGATCTTCGGACCGTCGCCGAAGAGCGCGCGCAGGTCTCCCAGGCTCGACCCGTTCACCCGCACCCTCTGGTACAGCACGTGCCTGTTCATGGTCGCGCCTACCGTGAGCGCGCTCGGCGCTACGCCAGGAGTGTTGAGAGAGTTCTGCGTCGGCACCCTCGTCCCGATGTTTCCGCCATTGCCCGCCGCCGCCACCACCAGCAGTCCCAGCTTCGTGGCACTCTCCACGGCCTGTGAACGCACGTCGCAAATGTCGTCGCCGCAAACGTTCACTCCCACGTCGAGCGGCCCCACAATCGCCGGATCGCCCTCGCCCAGCGCGAGCGTCACAATATCCATGCCGTCGTTGATCGCATCCGTCAGCGCCTGGTTCCACGCCGGGAAGAGCGTGTACTCGTTGACTCCCGGCGAGCCGAACACTTTGTAGTTCCCCAGGAAAGCCTTCGGCGCCACGCCCGAGATCGTGCCCAGCGGAGCGTTATGCTGCACGCCCGCTGCGATCATCGCGATCGCCGTCCCATGACCCTGCCGGTCGCGCGCCGAAAAATCGTCGGGCGTCGAGTAGGTCGGGTCCGAATCGTTGAGCAGCGAAACGTAACTCCGCGCCACGATCACTTTGTTGTTGGTGAACGCCGCGTCTCCAGCCGGGAAACCCGCGGGCGGCTTCAAACTCGAATCCTGAAACCCCGGATGATTCTGGTCGATCCCCGTATCGATAATGCCGATCCGTATCCCCGCGCCCGCATTGCTGCTGCCGCCGATCGCGGCCCACGCGGCGGGTACGCCCACCAGGTCCAGCGCCGTATTCAACAGCGGCTTGGCCGGCGGCAGGTACTGCATCCATTTCACGCCCGGAATGTTCTTCAGCGCGGCCCTGTCATCTGCCGCCACTCGCACGAATACCGCGTTCACCAGCACCTGCGACGTGGAACTCACCTGCACCTTGCGCCGGCCCAGTTCCGCGATCACCGATCGCTGCGCCCCGCGCACCTTGGCCAGCTGCGCCTGCGCTTCGGAACTCTTCAGGGCTGCACGCGACTGGATCTTTTGAGCTACCGGCGGGTCTTCGAGGACCAATGCGTAATCGACCAGGCGGCCGCGGCTCTGCGAGAACGCTGCCGTTACCAGCAGCATCAAAACTGAAATTCGCTTCATGGCGACTCCATAGACGGGGAACTGCGATCTTACGGTTACAGTATCTAACGGCTACTCGGGCCGGCCGCGTACGATCTCATCCGCCACATCCGCCACCGCCCGCATCTCGCGAACGTCGTGTACCCGCACGATGTGCGCACCGCCGAGAATCGCGGCAGTTACCGCCGCCGCCGTTGCGAATTTCGTCTCTTCCAGGTCGGGATGCGCCAGAAAACTCTTGCGCGAAGGCCCCACCATGATCGGCAGGTCCAGCGGATTCAATTCGCCCAGTCGCGCCAGGATCACCGCGTTCTGCTCTTTGCGCTTGCCGAACCCGAGGCCCGGATCGATCACCATATGCGTCTTGTCCACGCCCGCGTGACGCGCCCGGCTGATCATCGCGTCCAGGTCGCGCCCGATCGTCGAAATCGGGTCCGGCATCGGCCCCAGCTTCGCCCATGTCTCCGGCGTCCCGCGCATGTGATTCAAAATCAAACCGGCATTCATGTTCGCCGCCGTGCGCGCCAACTGCGGCTCGAACGTCAGCCCCGACGGGTCGTTGATGATCTCCACGCCCAGTTCCAGTGAACGCTCCGCCACCTCGGCTTTGTATGTGTCCACCGAAATCGGGATCCCCAACCGGTCCTTCAACCGCTTCAGCACCGGGATCAGCCGCCGCATCTCTTCCGCCACCGAAACCCGCGCCGACCCCGGCTTGGTGGACTCCGCACCGATATCGATGATGTCCGCGCCCTGCTCCTCCAACTCCACCGCGCGCGCAAAAGCCCGGTCCGGGTCGGAGTATTTCCCTCCATCGGAAAACGAATCGGGCGTTACATTGAGCACGCCCATCAGCACGGTGCGTTCGCCCAAGCGGATCTCGTGCTGCTTCAATTTCCAAAAAAAGAGTTTTCTCACCGTATTGTCCAGGTTACCAAAACCACAGTCCACTCCCCATCCAATTGCGTGGCATCTAACCGAGCCGCGACCGTTAGGGAGCGTCCAAATCTACTCCACCCGCTTCCAGTTCTTCCCTACCTGGATCACCATCTCCGCCGGCGGATTCGCCATCAGTACCTCGCGAACCTTCTCCCCGTTGATCTCCACCGCGCCCGCCTTAATCTTCCGCACCGCGTCCGTCACCGACGCCACCAGCCCCACGCGCGCCAGCAGCTTGTCCACGCGCAGCCCCGCCTCCGTCATCACGCCCTCGGGCATCGGGACCGACTGAATATCCGCCGGCACTTCCTTGCGCCGCACCACCGCGTTGAAGACCTCTGCCGCGCGCTCCGCATCTTCCGCCGAGTGGAAGTCCGCGACGATGTGCTTCCCGAGCGCGACCTTCGCCTCCATCGGGTGCATCGAGCCCTGCATCGCCGCGATCTCCGCCAGGCTCTTGTCCGTCAACAGTTCGTAGTACCGCCACATCAAGTCGTCCGAAACCTGCATCACTTTGCGGAACATCACCTCGGGAGCTTCCGTGATCCCGATGTAATTGCCCAGCGACTTCGACATCTTGTTGACGCCGTCCAGCCCCTCCAGAATCGGCACCATCGCCACGATCTGCGGCTGCTGTCCGTAATCGCGCTGCAGTTCCCGCCCCACCATCAGATTGAACTTCTGGTCCGTGCCGCCCATCTCCACGTCCGCTTCCAGCGCCACCGAATCGTAGCCCTGCGCCAGCGGGTACATCAATTCGTGCAGCGAAATCGGCTCATTCGCCGCATACCGTTTGGAGAATTCGGCGCGCTCCAGCACCTGTGCCAGTGTGTACTTGCTGGTCAGCCGGATCACGTCCTGCCAGCCCAACTTCGCCAGCCAGTGGCTGTTGAACCGCACCTCGGTCTTCACCGGATCCAGGATCTTGAAGACCTGCTGCTTGTACGTCTCCGCGTTGCGCTCGATCGCTTCCGTCGTCATCGGCGGCCGCGTCACGTTGCGCCCCGTCGGGTCCCCGATCATGCCCGTCATATCGCCGATCAGGAAGATCACCGTGTGCCCCAGGTCCTGAAAGTGCTTCATCTTGCGCAGCAGCACCGTGTGCCCCAGGTGCAGGTCGGGCGCCGTCGGGTCGAAGCCCGCCTTCACGCGCAGCTTCCGCCCCGTCTTTTCCGATTGAATCAGGCGCTCGCGCAGGTCCTCTTCGCGGATGATCTCCGCCATCCCTTTGCGCAGGTATGTCAGTTGTTCGTCGATCGTCATTGGCTCAGTGCTGTGCTCAAGTCCCGTGAGAATTTCTGGATGGCCTCCACCTGTTCGGCGGTAGCCGGAGTTTCAACGCCTTTGGCCGCGAGAAATGCCTGTCCGTCGCGCCAGACCAGGTAGGCCAATCCCTGCTCCGTCATCAGGCCGGTGCTGCCCTGTCCCTGCCCCACCGCCGCGATACAGTTCTCGCGGACGTAGATGCGCACCGCCGCGCCCTCCGAGATCAGGCTAATGCCCAGGTCGTCGAGCAGGCTCACATCTTATAGCGGCCCAGGTCCTCGTCGTTGAGGCCTTCGAGCCAGCGTCGAAGCTCTTCGTTGTTGACCTTATCGGAAACGGTCGCCGCCAGTTTCGACGATTTCAGCACCGTCTCTTCCACGTAGATCGGGCAATCCAGCCGCAGCGCCAGCGCCAGGGCATCGCTCGGCCGCGAATCCACGCTGATCAGTTCGCCATCGCGATCCAGCCAGATCACCGCGTAGAAGGTATCGTCCTTGAGTTCGCTGACCACCACCTTGCGCAGTCCCGTGTTCAGGCCCAGCAGCAAGGTCTTGATTAAATCGTGGGTCATCGGCCGCGGAGTCGAGACTTTTTCGATTTCGAGCGCGATCGCGTTCGCCTCGTACACGCCAACCCAAATGGGGAGCACGGTGTTCCCGTTGACATCTTTGAGGATGACGATGGGCATGTTCGTCACAGGATCCATCATGAGCCCGCGAATTTTCATTTCTACTTCCATTTTTTCTGCGGCCCTCCCCATTCCGATTACACCACAGTTACACCAGTGCCGCGCTCTCACCCACCAGGGAGTTGGGCCCCGACCGTGTCACCCGTACCGAGAGGTACTTGCCCACCAGGTCGTTTCCATTTGTGTCGGGATGCGAAAAATTCAGCGTGCGATTGCACGTAGTCCGCCCGATCCACTGCTCCAGCGCCTGGTGCCGCCCCTCCACCAGCACTTCCTGAATGCTCCCGATCATCTCCGCATTGCTCCGGATCTGGATCGCCCGCTGCTTCTCCTGCAGCGTCAGCAGCCGCCGCTGCTTCTCCTCTTCCGGAATCCGGTCTTCCATCAGGAGTGCCGAGGTGTTCGGCCGCGCCGAGTACTTGAAGCTGAACAGCGAGTCGTACTGCACCTCGTCCAGCAGGTCCAGCGTCTGCTCGAAATCCGCGTCCGTCTCGCCCGGGAACCCGATGATGATGTCCGTGGTCAGCGAGTACCGCCGCTTCGCGTTCTTGATCCACTCGATCCGCCGCAGGTATTCGTCGCGCGTGTACAGCCGGTCCATCGCCGCCAGCACCTTGCTCGATCCCGATTGCACCGGCAGGTGAATGTGATCGCAAATCGCCTCGTTCGCGTCCATCGCGTCCACAATCGGCCGCACGAAATCGCGCGGATGGCTGGTCGTGTACCGCACCCGCCGCATCCCCGGAATCTCCGCCACTCGCGCCAGCAGCGTCGCGAAATCCCAGCCCGCCGCCGAGGGGTCGCGATAGCTGTTCACGTTCTGCCCCAGCAACTGGACCTCGGTATACCCCTTCTCGGTGAGCCCGCGCGCCTCCGCCATCACGCTCTCGCTCGTCCGGCTGCGCTCCGGCCCCCGCGTGAACGGCACCACGCAATACGCGCATGCCTTGTCGCAACCTTCGATGATCGTCAGGTACGCCCGGTGCGGATTGTCGCGCCGCGTGAACGGCGTGTCGAACGTTTCCTCGGTATCGAGCGACAGCCCCGTCACCCGTCGATTGCCGGCTTCCAGTTGCACCAGCATCTCCGGCAGCCGCGTATAGCTCGCCGACCCGGCCACCAGTGACACATGCGGCGCGCGGTCGAAGATCTTCTCGCCTTCCTGCTGCGCCACGCACCCCAGCACGCCGAAGATCTTGCCCTTCATCCCCTCGCGCTTGAAGTTCTGCAGACGGTTGAAAACCTTCTGCTCCGCCTTGTCCCGGATGCTGCAGGTGTTGTAAAACACCAGCTCCGCCGCTTCCGGCGTCGCCACCTGCTCATATCCCTCCGCCAACAGCGTCCCCACGACTTTTTCAGAGTCGTGCGCATTCATCTGGCAGCCGAAGGTTTCAATGTAAAAGGTTTTCCCAGACACTGCCACCATTGTACTAGCCCCGCCATCCGCTCGGTTTCCTGGCGTATCAAGCCTCTTTTTTCTCGCAGAGCCGCAGAGAACCGCAGAGAAAACCTAGAACAGATTTTGTTTTCTTTGCGTTACTTTGCGGCTTTGCGGCTTTGCGAGAACAGCTTTTCCTCTCACCCCTGACTCTCGAGCCCCGCGCAGGTCTCCTTTTCTCGCAAAGACGCAAAGCCGCAAAGTAACGCAAAGAAGACCTAAACAGATTTTCGTTTTCTCTGCGGTTCTCTGCGGCTCTGCGAGACTCGCTTTTCCCCCCGGCCCTCAACGTGCTTTCCCCTCCACCGTGAGACGCCACTTACTCCTAACTCCTATAACTTCCCCCACTCGCGTGTCCCCCCAACAACACCGCGCGTCCAATCTGACGCAATCGATATGAACATCCTCCGCGCTCTCCTCGGCCACTGGCAGTGGCAGCCCCCCGCCTGGATCTCCTGGACCGCCGCCCGCCTCGCCCGCCCGGCCCGCTACATCGGCGCCGACCGCAAACGCATCGCGCTCGCCGTCCTCCTCTTATACGGCATCGCCGGCGCCATCTACTGGTATAACTCCCGCCCCGCGCCGCACTATGTCACCTTCTCCGTCATCCCACCCGAACTTACCGAGTACAACGACAAAGGGATCTCTTCCATCAAGCCCCTGACCGTCGTCTTCAACGAATCCGCCGCCCCACTGCAACTCGTCGAAAAACCCGTCACCGCCGGCATCGACCTCTCCCCGAAAATGCCCGGCTCCTGGCACTGGCTCAGCGACAAGGTCCTTGCGTTCACCCCCAAAAACGATTGGCCCGTCGACCAGGCCTTCACCGTCTCCTTCCACCGCAAGTCCTTCTTCGCCCCCGGCGTCCTCCTCGAAGACTACCGCTTCGATTTCCGCAGCCAGCCCTTCACCGCCAAAATCGCCGAAAGCCAGTTCTACCAGGACCCCCGCGATCCCAACCTCAAGAAACTCGTCGCCAACCTCCAATTCAGCCATCCCGTCGACCCCGCCCAGTTCGAACAGCGTGTCACCCTCGCCCTCGCCAAAGACGCCGCCTACCTCGGCCTCAAGCCCGATAGCCGCAACTTCACCGTGGTCTACGACAAGTTCAAGCTCGCTGCCTACGTCCACTCCGCTGCCCTCGCCATGCCCCGCGACGATACCCCCATGACACTCCGCATCGACAAGGGCGTCCGCGCCGCCCGCGGCGGCAACGAAACCAGGGATCGTATGCAGGCCGTCGTCGTCATCCCCGGCCGCGCCAGTCTGCGCTTCTCCGGCCTCCGCATGACCCTGGTCGATAACGCTCGCTACGAACCCGAGCAGGTCCTGCTGCTCGCCAGTTCCTCGCCCGTCGCCGAAAAGTCCCTCTCGGGCCGCGTCACCGCCCGCCTGCTGCCCGTCCGCCATCCCAAACAACCCAAGGAAGATACCGGCCCCTACGCGTGGAACGACGCCACCCAGATCGGCAAGGAAGTCCTCGCCCTCTCTCCGCCCGTGCCCCTCACTTACGTCTCCTCGGAGGAAGGCGGCGACACCGCGCACGGCTTCAAGTTCCGCGCCCCCGTCGGCCGCTATCTCTACGTCGTGGTCCCCGATGGCGTCGAAGGCGTCGGCGGCTACATCGCCGGCAAACCCTACGCCGCCACCTTCCAGGTGGAACCCTACCGCCAGGCCCTCACCTTCCTAGGCAAGGGCGCCCTCCTCTCCCTCTCCGGCGATAAAAAGGTCGGCTACCTGACGCGCGACGTCGCCCACGTCGAAATCGAAATCGGCCGCGTCCTCCCCAACCAGCTCCAGCACATCGCCCCCATCATGTACGAGTTCAGCCGGCCCTACATCAGCCCGCGCCTCGCCGACCAGGTGGTGGAGCGCTTCCTTGAAGTCCGCGATTACACCGGCAAGCAGCCCGGCAAGCCCACCTACGACTCCATCGATCTCGCCCGCTACCTCCGCGGCAAGCCCAACCAGGGACTCTTCCTCCTCCGCGTCCGCTCCGTCATACCCGCCGCGAAGAAAGAAGTGTCCCCCGACGCCGACACCGAAGGCGACGGCGGCCAGCAGGAGAATCCGGGCACCGGCATCGAAGACACCCGCCTCATCCTCGTCACCGATCTCGGCTTCATCGTCAAGCAGGCCAAGGACGGCACCCGCGACGTCTTCGTCCAGTCCATCCACACCGGGCTCCCCGTCGATGGCGCCCGCATCGAAGCCATCGGACGCAACGGCCAGGCCGTCCTCGCCGCCACCACCGAAAACGGCGGCCGCGCCCGCCTCCCCAAGTTCGTCCAGCTCAAGCGCGAGAAATCTCCGCTCATGATCCTGGCGCAGAAGGATTCCGACTTCTCCTTCATGCCCCTTCAGACCGCGGACCGCGCGCTCGATCTCTCCCGCTTCGATACCGGCGGCATCGAGAACGAAAAATCCGCGCAGCAGCTCTCCGCCTACCTCTTCTCCGATCGCGGCATCTACCGCCCCGGCGAGACCACCCACCTCGGCCTCATCGCCCGCACCGCCGATTGGAAGGCCTCCCTCTCCGGACTCCCCGTCGAACTCGAGATCACCGACCCCCGCGGCACCGTCGTCAGCCGCAATGCCCTCAAGCTCTCCGCCGCCGCCTTCGAAGACGTCGCCTTCACCACCCAGCCCGCCGCCCCCACCGGCACCTACCAGGCCACCGCCTTGCTGGTGAAGAGCGAAAAGACCCGCGAAATCCTCGGCAGCGCTTCCTTCAAAGTCCAGGAGTTCGAGCCCGACCGCATGAAGCTCCGCCTCGAGCTCAACCCGCAGCCCATCGAAGGCTGGCTCCGCCCCGACGACGTCAAGCCCCGCGCCATGGTCGCCCACCTCTTCGGCGAGCCCGCCGTCGGACGCCGTGTCGAAGCCGAGATGAGCCTCAACGCCGTCCTGCCCCGGTTTGCCCGCTACCCCGAGCACCGCTTCCAGATCGGCGAATCCATTAACGAGCCCTTCCACGAAACCCTGCCCGCCACCGTCGCCGACGACAAGGGCGTCGCCGTCTTCCAGCCCGATCTCGGCCGCTTCACCGGACGCGCCTACCGCCTCAACCTCCTCGCCCGCGCCTTCGAAGCCGAGGGAGGGCGCAACGTCGCCGCGCAAGCCTCTGCCATTGTCTCTGGCGCCGCCTTCCTGGTCGGCGTCAAGCCCGATGGCGATCTCACCTTCGTCAAGCGCGGCAGCGCCGCGCCATGCCAACTGGCTCGCCGTCAACCAGCATCTCGACCCCGTCGCGGCCGAGGGCCTCACGCTCGAATGGGTCCAGCTCAAGTACGTCTCCGTCCTCACCCAGCAGGGCAATCAGACATACAAATACGTCTCCCGCCGCAAAGAGATCCTCCGCGACACGCGCAAGGTCCGCATCGCCGCCGGCGGCAGCAACCTCGCCCTGCCCACGCAGGAGCCCGGCGATTTCGTTCTCATCCTCCGCGATTCCGCCGGCGCGGAGCTCAACAAACTCGGCTACAGCGTCGCCGGCGAGGCCAACCTCTCCAAATCGCTCGACCGCGATGCCGAGCTCCAGGTCCAGCTCGACAAGCCGTCCTACGCCGGCGGCGACACCATCGAGGTCAGCATTCGCGCCCCCTACGTCGGCGCCGGACTCATCACCATCGAACGCGACCGCGTCTACCAGCACCGCTGGTTCAAAACCTCCACCACCAGTTCCGTGCAGCGCGTTCAACTCCCGCGCGATTTCGAGGGCAACGGCTACATCGGCGTCCAGTTCGTCCGCGACCCGTCCTCCGACGAGATCTTCATCAGCCCGCTGTCTTACGGCGTCGCGTCCTTCTCCGCCAGTCTCGCCGCGCGCAAACAGCCGCTCACCCTGAATGTGCCGCGCGAAATCAAACCCGGCGCCACCCTCACCATGCAGGTGATCCCGGCCGAGCCCTCGCGCGTCGCGCTCCTCGCCGTAGACGAAGGCATCCTCCAGGTCGCCCGCTACAAGAATCCCGACCCGCTCGCCTTCTTCTTCCAGAAACGCATGCTCGAAGTCCAGACCACCCAGATCCTCGACCTGATCCTCCCCGAGTTCAAACGCTTCCTCGAACTCGCCGCGCCCGGCGGCGATGCCGATGGCGGCTTCTCACGCCATCTCAATCCCTTCGCCAAAAAACACAAACCGCCCGTAGCGTATTGGTCCGGCATCGTCGATGTCGGTCCCGCCGGACGCCAGTTCCACTACACCGTCCCCGATTATTTCAACGGCAAGCTCCGCATCGTTGCCATCGCCGTCACCCCCCAGCGCATCGGCACCGCCGAGGGCGCCACCGAGGTGAAGGGCAGCTTCATCCTCACGCCCAACGTGCCCTCCATGGTCGCGCCCGGCGACGAATTCACCATCAGCGTCGGCGTCTTCAACAACACCACGGGCGGCAAAGGTCCCATCCGCGTCGAAGCGCAGGTCGGCCCCGGCCTCACCCCCGCCGGACCCTCCGCCGTGGATCTTCAGGTGGCCGACAAGCGCGAAGCCGCCGCCGAATTCCGCTTCAAAGCCAACCCGCTGCTCGGCCCCGCCGCCGTCAAATTCGTCGCCCGCCGCGGCCCCGCGGAAGCCCGCATTGAGGAAAGCGTCAGCGTCCGCCCCGCCGTCCCCTACCGCACCCAGCTCACGCTCGGCCGCTTCGAAGGCGCCAAGGCCACCGTCCCCCTCACTCGCGACATGTATCCCGAAAAGCGCACCGTGGACGCGTCCGTTTCCGCAGTCCCGCTGGTCTGGGGTAAAGCCCTCGTCGCCTGGCTCGACGCCTACCCGTACAGTTGCACCGAGCAGTTGGTCAGCAAGGGCTTCGCCGCCCTTCTGCTTCCCTCCCCAACGCCGCAACCCACGGTTTCCGTCCTGGAAAGCCGTCAGAACGATTCCGGCGGCTTCGGACTCTGGACCTCCTCCGCCGAGACCGCCGAGTTCCCCTCGGTCTACGCCGCCCAGTTCCTGCTCGAATCCAAAGACCGCGGCCAGAAAATTCCGCCCGCCCTGCTTACCGCTCTCGATGAATGGCTCGCGCGCTACGCCTCCACTCCCGCGCCCACGCTCGCCGACGGACGCTGGCGCGCCTACGCCGTCTACCTCCTCGCGCGCCAGGGAATCAAGCCGCAAAACGCGCTCTCCAACGTGGAGCAGGAGCTCACCCATCGCTATCCCCAGGCCTGGCCCGCCGATGCCTCGGCCGCCTGGCTCGCCGCCACCTACCGCCTGATGCAGCGCAACGCCGATGCCGAGCGCATCATCGCCAACGTCCCCTGGTCCCGCCAAAAGCGCGATCTCGGCGACGAGGTCTACTACGACCCTGTCGTGCACGATGCCCAGCTGCTCTACATCCTCGCCCGCCACTTCCCCGCGCGCCTCGCCGGTGTGCCGCCATCCGTGCTCGAGGACCTGGCCGCCGCCGCCGCTGCAAACCGCCTCGATTCCCTCTCCGCCGCCTGGACCCTGCTCGCCCTGGACGCCTACTCCAAGGCCGCCGCTCCCACTCCCGGAAAATTCGCCACCGCCGAAGTCGGCCGCGATGGCAAAGTCCAGTTCGCCAAGCAGTCCCCCTTGCCCGCTTACTACGCCATCAACGAGTCCGGCTTCGATCGCAATCCCCCCGCCGCCGCCGCTCAAGGCATCGAGATCATCCACGAGTTCCTCGACCTCGCCGGCAACCCCTCGCCCGCGTCAAGGTCGGCGACGAATTCCTCGTCCGCCTCCGCCTCCGCTCCACCACTCGCCCTCGCGTCCCCCAGATCGCCGTCGTCGATCTCCTCCCCGGCGGCACCGAGCCCGTCCTCGAACTCGCGACCGATGCTCCCCTCTCGCCGGCCCTCGGCAAATCCACCTGGCTCCCCCAACACGTCGAAGTCCGCGACGACCGCCTCATCTTCTATGGCGACATCACCAAGGACGCCGCCACGTTCATCCACCGCGTCCGCGCCACCAACGCCGGCACGTTTGTCGCTCCCCCCGCCTTCGCCGAGTCTCTCTATTCCCCCCAACTCTTCGCCTTCAGCCTCCCCACCAAACTGGAGATCCAGTAGGACAGGCCTCCCGGCCTGTCCACTAATCAGTTTTTTCTTACCCCCATGCCCACCCAATCCTCTCTCTTGTTTCCCGTCCTGTGGGTCAGCCAATCCTGGCTGCAGCCGCCTTTCATGCGGCTTCTTGCGTGCACGCCGAGCTAACCCCCATGCCCCTACTCATCCTCCTCCTCATCCTCCTCCGCCTCACCCCCCACGCGCCCCTGTCCGAGCGCGTCCCCCTCTCCACCACCATCTGGTCCGCCGACCACGAACTCCTCCGCGTCACCCTCGCCTCCGACGACCAATACCGCCTTTGGACTCCGCTCTCCCAAATCTCCCCCGAGCTCACCGAGTCCTTCCTCCTCAAGGAAGATCGCTATTTCTACTACCACCCCGGCGTCAATCCACCCGCCCTCGCTCGCGCCGCCCTCCGCACCTGGCGCGGCGATCCGCGCCAGGGCGGCTCCACCATCACCATGCAACTCGCCCGTCTTCTCTATCGCCGCAACACCCGCACCGCCGCCGGCAAACTCCGCCAGATCGCCGCCGCTCTCTGGCTCGAATCCCGCTACTCCAAGCACGACATCCTCGAGGCCTACCTCAACCTCGCTCCCTTCGGCGGCAACGTGCAGGGAGTCGGCGCCGCCAGCCGCATCTTCTTCGGCAAGCCGCCCGCCCGCATCAATCTCGGCGAAGCCGTCACCCTCGCCGTCATCCCGCAAAGCCCCACCGCCCGCACCGGCCGCCAGGAAAAACTCCTGCAGGCTCGCGCCCAACTCGCCGCCCTCTGGATCTCCCGCCACGGCGCCACCGATATCGAACGCCGCCAGCTTGAGACCCCCATCGCCGCCCGCCCCGAGTTCGCCATGCCCTGGCTCGCGCCTCACTTCGTCGATTCCTTCCTCGCCGCCCGCCCGCGCCCCGCCCCCCGCATCGAAACCACGCTCGATGCCGCCCTCCAAAAGTCGCTCGAGCGCCAGATCCAGCGCTACACCAGCGAGTACGGCGATCGCGGCATTCGCAACGCCTCCGCACTCCTCGTCGATACTCGCGACATGTCCGTTCAAGCCTGGGTCGGCTCGGCCGACTATTGGAACCCCGCCATCGATGGACAGGTCGATGGCGTCCTCGCCAAACGCTCCCCCGGCTCCGCCCTCAAACCCTTCATCTACGCCCTCGCGCTCGATCAGGGCGTGCTCCATCCGCGCACCATCCTGCGCGACGCGCCCACTTCCTTCGGCCCGTTCACTCCGGAGAATTTCGACGGCCGCTTCTTCGGCCCCATCGCCGCCGAAGAGGCGCTCATCCGCAGCCGCAACGTCCCCGCCGTCTGGGTCGCGATGCAACTCAAGCAGCCCAGCCTTTACGGCTTCCTCCAAAGCGCCGGCATCAGCCGCCTCAAGCCCGAACCCTTTTACGGCCTCGCGCTCGCACTCGGCGGCGGCGAAGTCACCATGGAAGAGCTCGCCACGCTCTATGCCATGCTCGCCAATCAGGGAGTCCTCCGCCCCGTCCGCACCACGCCCTCGCAAAAGCCCGTCGAAGGCTCTCGCATCCTCAGCCCCGAGGCCGCCTTCATCACGCTCGATATGCTCCGCCGCAATCCACGCCCCGATGACGATGGCGCGCCGCCGCTTCGCACCCGCTGGCCCGTCGCCTGGAAGACCGGCACCTCGTGGGGCTTCCGCGATGCCTGGTCCGCCGGTATCGTCGGCCCTTATGTCCTGGTGGTCTGGATCGGCGAATTCTCCGGCAAAGGCAATCCCGCCTTCGTCGGCATCGACGCCGCCGCGCCGCTGTTCTTCCGCATCGCCGACACCGTCAACCTCGCGCGCGCCAACCAGCCCGTGCCCGCGCTGACCCCGCCCCCCGGCGTCAGCAAAGTCGCCGTCTGCGCCGAAAGCGGCGACCTGCCCAACGTCTGGTGCCCGCACCTCGTCGAGACCTGGTACATCCCCGGAAAATCGCCCATCCACGTCAGCCAGCTCCACCGCGCCGTCGCCATCGATATCGCCACCGGACGCCCCGCCTGCCCGCCTTACTCTCCGCACCACCCGCTTCGAGGTCTTCGAATTCTGGAGCTCCGACATGCGCAAGCTCTTCCGCGAAGCCGGCATGCCCCGGCGCGTGCCCCCGCCGCTGCCCGCCTGCACCACCGACGATAGCTCCGAAACCCCGCGCATCGCGTCGCCCCTACTCGGCGTCACGTATACGCTCCGCAGTTCCCACCGCGATAGCGTCATCGCGCTCGATGCCGGCGCCGCCGCCGATGTCCAGACTCTCTTCTGGTTCGATGGCGGCGCGCTCATCGGCAAGTCCGCGGTGGGAGCGGGAGCCCTCGCCTGGCGCCCCACCGCCGATGGTGCGCACCTCATCCGCGTGATCGACGATCACGGCCGCGCCTCCGAGCGCGATGTTCAAGTCCAGTTTGCCCGGTGACCGCCCCTCAGAACGAGGGGTCCGGTAGCCGCGTATGCACGCGCGTCACAAATACTCCGCCCGGCAGAATCACACTCGGGTCTCTTTGCGCGTCCACAATCGTCATCGCGATTGCCGGCCGCCCCACGGCCTTCACCGCCTCGGTGATGATGAAGTCGTCAACCGCCGGCGCCGTCGTCCCGTCCGGCTTTGTCACCAGCCGCGTAATCGTGCCCGTGCCATTGCAATTCACCGTGTACGTCCCCGTGCTCGTCACCGTGCCAATTGTCCTCGCCCCCGTAGCAGATCCAACCGTGGGCTGATTGAGGACGCCGGTTCGCGTCAGATTGCCTTTTCCATCCAGTACCTGTGTCTGCATCCCGATCGCTACGCTGGCGCCATAGTTGACCAGCACCGCATAGGAGCCCTGCAGGCTGGCCAGCGTGTAGGCGCACGTCGTGTCCTGGCCATGTGCCGCGGATACGCCGAATATCCCCGCCACAACCACCGGGATCAAGAACCGTTTCATTCTGAACATCGTCTTACCTCCACTCGTGCAGGCGGAATCGCCGCCTCAAAGCGGCCACCGTTTTCGTGGTAGTCTTTTCAGCGGACATTGCGATGGATCTGCCGGCATCAGCCGAGGTCACCGGTTTGCTCAAGGCTTGGGGCGGTGGCGATCAGGCGGCGTTGCACCGCTTGACGTCTCTGATATACGACGAATTGCGGCGCCTCGCGCGCCGCCATATGCGGAATGAACGCCCCGGCAACACCCTCCAGGCCACTGCCCTTGTGAACGAGGTCTATCTCCGCCTGGTGGACGTGAAGCAGGTCAAGTGGCTGCACCGCGCCCAGTTCTTCTCCATCGCCGCCCAGATCATGCGCAATATCCTGGTTGACGCGGCGCGCACTCGGGGAGCGCTGAAGCGCGGTGGGGGCATCTTCAAAATCGACGTGGACCCTGCGGCGCTCCTTTCTCCCGAACCCGCACCCTTCCTCCTCGCCCTCGACGATGCCCTTACCGCCTTCGCCAAAATCGCGCCCCGCCAAGCCAAAGTAATCGAGCTCCGCTACTTCGGCGGTATGAGCGAAGAGGAAATCGCCGCCACCTTAGATACCTCCCTCCGTACCGTCCGCCGCGATTGGCAATTCGCCAAGTCTTGGCTCCAGCAAGAACTGGATGGTCCGTCATAATGCGACGAAACTCCGCTGTTTTGTGGGGCAGCCAATCCGGCTGCCGCCGGCTTTCAGCCGGCGGTCCGCGGAGACCGTCTTCGCCGCCAAACTACATACCCGTCAAGCATTTTTTCAGGGGCGCGAACCGCGACCGTCAGGGAGCGATCTCTAGGTAACCCATGAACCCCGAACGCCTGCGCCAGATCGAAGAGCTCTACCACGCAGCCGGTGAGCTCCCTCCATCGCAGCGCGATGCCTTCCTCGCCGATGCCTGCGGCCAGGACTCCGATCTCCTCGCGCGCCTCTCCGCCCTCCTCGCCCAGAGTGCAGGCCCCCTCGACCAGCCCGTCCTCAACCTGGCCGCCGGTCTCCTCATCGATACCTGGACCCCCGGCACGCAACTCGGCCCCTATCAGATCGTGAGCCGTCTCGGCGAAGGCGGCATGGGCGAAGTCTTCCAGGCCCTCGACACGCGCCTCGGACGCCAGGTCGCCATCAAGACAGCCCACCAGGAATTTAGCGGCAGGTTCGAGCGCGAAACGCGCGCCATCTCCGCCCTTAACCACCCCAACATCTGCGCCCTCTACGACGTTGGACCCAACTACCTGGTCATGGAACTCGTCGAAGGCGCCGCGCTCGCCGGTCCCGTACCCGTCGATACCGCCATCGACTACGCCCGCCAGCTCGCCGCCGGCCTCGAAGCCGCCCACGAACGCGGCGTGGTCCACCGCGATCTCAAACCGGCTAACATCAAGATCACCCCCGCGGGCACCGTCAAGATCCTTGATTTCGGCCTCGCCAAGGCCATCCAGCCACCCGAAGCCGTCCCCGCACCCGCGTCTCATATGACGGAGGCCGGCATCATTCTGGGCACCGCGGCCTATATGTCCCCCGAACAGGCGCGCGGCCAGGACGTCGATCGCCGCACCGATATTTGGGCTTTCGGCATCGTGTTCTACGAACTCCTCACAGGTCTCAGCCCGTTCGGCTGCGACACCGCCTCCGATTCGCTCGCCGCCGTCCTCACCCGCGATCCCGATTTCGATGCGCTTCCCCGCGATACTCCGCCGCGTGTGCGCCGCCTCATCGAACGCTGCCTTCGCAAGGACCCGCGGCAGCGCCTCCGCGATATCGGCGACGCCCGCCTGCAACTCGACGAGCGCGAGCCCGAAGCCCTTGCGCCCCACCGCCGTCTCCCCTGGATCGTCGCGGCAGTTCTCGCCTTCGCTCTGCTTGCCTCCCGCGCGGCCTTACTGCTTCCCAATACCGGCGAACCCGATCCCGGCGCCGCCCGTTTTCTCCTACAACTGCCTCCCGGCACCAGCGCCGATGCCCACATCATGTCGACCCACGCCGTCCTCTCGCCCGACGGACGTCAACTTGTCATCGTCGTTCGCGACAGCGCTTCGGGAAAACCGGGTCTTTGGGTTCGACCCATCGGCTCCACCGCGGCGCGTTTCCTGGATAAGACCGAAGGCGCCGCATTGCCCTTCTGGTCGCCCGATAGCCGGCAGATCGCCTTCTTCGCCGAAGGCAAGCTGAAACGCGTTTCGCTCTCCGGCGGCACCGTTCAGACTATCTGCGACATGCCCCGCGAACCCGATGGCGGAACCTGGAACCAGGACGGCGTCATCGTGTTCGCAAGCTACGGCGTAGGTGCCCCGCCTTTGATGCGCGTCCCTGCCGCCGGCGGAATGCCCGCCCCCATCTCCACTTCGGCGCCCGATGAGTGGTGGCATGCCATGCCCCAGTTCCTCCCCGATGGCCGGCATCTGCTCTATTTCGCGGTCGGCAAGAAACCGGCAGATGGCGCCGTCTACGTCCAGGCACTCGGCTCCAACCGCCGGGTTCTCGTAATGAAAAACAGCACGCGTGGTGTTTGGGCTACTCCGGGTTACCTGCTCTTTCTTCGCGAAGGAACGCTCTTCGCCCAGCGCATGAACACCACGACCTTTCAGTTGGAGGGCGAACCCCTGTTGCTTGCCGAGGACGTCGCCTTCAATGATAGAAACGGCCGCGATGCGGTCGGCGCGTCGCGCAACGGTGTGCTGGTATATCGAGACGGCGCCTCCCGCGTCCGCCAACTTACCTGGTACAACCGTGAAGGAAAATTCCTCGGCATGGTAGGTCAGGCCGGCGAATACTTGAGCCCCGCGCTTTCGCCGGATGGCAAAAGTGTGGCGGTGATGGTCGGCCCGTCTGGGAAAATCGATGTCTGGGTCTTGGATCTGGCCAGCGGAGTCATGACTCGCATGACCCGCAATTCCGGCGTGTCGGTTGCGACCACCCCGGTTTGGTCCCCGGATGGGCAGCGGCTGGCCGTCACTCAAGTCCCCTCCGGCATCCATGAGGTTGCGGTCTCCTCGGGAAAGGCCACTGCTCTAAGTGTGGAACAAGCTGGCGCGCTGGATTGGTCGCCCGACGGCAATTCCATTCTGTGCCTGTGCACCCAGGCTGGCCGCCTCTGTCGACTCCTCTTGGGACCGTCCGGGCCCAGGTTCGAGACCGTTTCCGACGCGCCCCAGGTTCTGAGCCTCCGCTTCTCGCCCGACGGCAGGTATGTGGCCTTCAACTCCACGGAATCCGGCCAGAACGAAATCTACGTCGCTTCATTTCCTACCTTTGCCGCCAAACGCAGGATATCCTCCAATGGCGGGCACTTTCCGGTTTGGGTGCGCGGCGGCAAGGAGATCCTGTACCGTGCGGGCGACGGAACATTCATGAGTACGGAAGTCCGGACCGGACCACAATTGATTGCGAGCACGCCCACCGTTCTGTTCAAGGCACCTGGAACTGATGCCGGCCGTTTTACCGTGACCGCGGACGGCAACCGCTTCCTGCTCAACGAACCTGTTCAGAAAACCGAAGGCGAAAAGCCCGACATCACGGTCGTCCTCAATTGGTTTGCCGCTCTCAAATAATCCCATTCACCTCAACTTGAAATATATTTTATCCGCGTAACTAGCTTCGCCTCAATCACTTGTCTCAGTGCGCGCTACCTGTTGGCCCTTGATCTCCGTTGCCCCGGTTGTATCATTTGGCCAGTGGGTAGGGTTGCGAGCGAAGAGAATCGCAAAAACGGGCTACGCATGGCCCACTTTTACCGGGCCCGTTATTGATAATAAATGGCTTATCAATCCAAAGCGGGCTACGCGTAGCCCACTTATGTTAAAATTGGGGTGAAATTGGAGGGCACACCGTGAAGTTCTTTCTTGATACAGCGAACCTGGACGAATTGAAAAAAGGCGCGAGCTGGGGAATCGTCGACGGGGTCACCACGAACCCGTCCCTGATCGCCAAAGAAGGCCGTCCCATCGAGGAGCAGGTCGCTGAGATCTGCAAAATTGTGGATGGCGATGTCAGCGCCGAGGTGGTCTCCACCGAAGCCAATGCCATGATCGCCGAAGGCCTCAAGCTGGCCAAGATTCACAAGAACATCGTGGTGAAGTGCCCCTTGACCCGCGACGGCATCAAAGCCACCGCCGCACTCTCCAAACAGGGCATTCGCGTCAACGTCACTCTCTGCTTCTCCGCCGGACAGGCTCTCCTCGCCGCCAAAGCCGGCGCCTACATCATCAGCCCCTTCGTCGGCCGCCTCGATGACATCGGCTGGACCGGCATGGATCTGATCAAAAGCATCACCCACATCTACAGCAATTACGGCTACAAGACCCAGGTGCTCGCGGCCTCGCTCCGTTCGCCCACCCACGTGATCGATTCCGCCCTGGCCGGCGCCCACATCGGCACCATGCCGTTCAAAGTTTTGGACATGCTCTTCAATCACCCGCTGACCGATAAGGGGCTCGATCAATTCCTCAAGGACTACGCCAAGGCCTTTACGCCTGCCGCCGTCTAGTTCGACCGATTCCATGATCGCGGTGACATCATCGTTCACGGCCGCCGAACTGGCGACAGTCGTGCTGGCCGTCGTGCTCGTGATCCTGCTTTCGATCCTCGGCTATCGCGCCTGGCAGCGCTCGCGCATCACACCTGCGGAACGCGAGCGCCGCCGCTGCGCCTGGATCATGGCTACCGGCAAGATGGGCGATGCCGCCCTCGTCGAAATCCACGAGAGCGTCGTCTTCTACTCCTACGGAGTCCGCGGCGTCGAGTACACTGCCTCCCAGGACCTCGGCCTCCTCGGCCGCGCCCCCGTGGACCTCGCCGACGTTCACGCCCTGAGCGTCAAATACGATCCCCGCAACCCCGCCAACTCCATCATCATGTCCGAAGACTGGTCCGGCCTCCGCGCCAGATAGCTCCGCGCTGGCCGCCCTCACGCCCACGCTAGCTGTTCGTCTTCACGCGAACCGCGACCGTTAGGGAGCGATCTCTTCTCTTAGTTATCCCCGAATCGGTACCCTACCGCCACACCATACTGCGGAACCCAGTTACTATTAAATAGCTGATTGAAGTTATGGACGTAGCGTAAGTCGAACTGTGGTCGAATATACACGTTGCCCGTCACGAAGAAAGCCACGCCAAATCCCGTATGCACCTGAAAATGGTTCGCGCTCTGAACAAACGAACTGCTGGTCTGGCAGCCGACGATGGTGCAATTCTGTTGGCTGAGATAGAACTTCATGTTGACTCCACCGATGCCGCCCTGAATCTCGGGCACAACCCGCTTGGTGGAAGTCAGCGGATGCACGATCGCGTTGAAGTCGTAAAAGATCGGCCGGTATTGTAGCCCCGCGTAATCGGTCTTCCCCGGCTTCAACGAAACCGAGGCGCCGAACCCAAACATTTTCGTAGCCATGATCCCGCCGCCGAAATCCAGGAACACGCCGTTAAGCGAAGACGTGTTATATAAGTTTCCGTCGCCGAAGGTATCCAGCGCTTGCCCGGTCGATTTATCGGTCATACCGGATACACCGAAGTGTGCGTCGAGACTGCTCTGCGCATGGGCGAACCCGGCGCTGAACAGCGCCAGCATGCAAATCGTAAGTTGCGTGTGTTTCAAGACAAACCTCTCCCTGTTGCGTCTAAGTTGCGCAAGCAATTGATTTGAGGATAAACTCTTCCTACACGTGTGTACGTGCGATTCTGCGCGGAGGTTACGGCGACAAAGATGTTTTCAGGCGCGGCAAATTGCCGTGGCCCTTTTGATTTATCGTTTTTGGCAATGCGGACAGAAGTGCGAGGAGCGCTGTATCACAATCACGCGCCGGATCGGTGTCTTGCAGTTCAAACAAGGTTCGCCCGTCCGCTGGTACACGCGATGGCTGAACTGAAAAAATCCGCTGCGACCTTCCGCATCCACATAGTCGGAAATCGAAGACCCGCCCGCCTCGATCGCCTCCCTCAGCACTTCCCCGATCGCGTCGTATAGCTTGCGCGCTCGCTCGCCCCGGATCCGTGAGGTCAGAGCCTGCGGATGAATCCCCGCGCGGAACAGCGCTTCATCGGCATAGATGTTCCCTACTCCGCGGATGAAGGTCTGGTTCAACAGCAGCGATTTGATCCGCGTCTTTCTCCGCTTCAAATCGGCGGCGAAATCCTCGAACGAAATCTCCATCGGCTCCGGCCCCAGCCGCGCCACCCGCTTCGGAAATTCCTCGCTGTACTCGATGCAGCCGAACTGCCGGCTATCGTCGAACAGCAGCGTGCCGCGGTCGAACGTAAAGACCGCGTGCGTGTGCTTCCCCGAAGGTCCGCCCAGCAGCAGCTTGCCCGTCATTCCCAAATGGATCATCAGATGCCCGCCGCCCTCGATCGTTGCGACAATAAACTTACCGTAGCGCTTGATCGAGAGAATCTTCCGCCCCTCGAGGCGCGCCGCCATGTGGTCGGGGTCGCCGCCGCGCAGAATGCGCAGGTTGCGGAATTCCGCCGTGGCAATGCGGCGGCCAACCAGCGGCGCGAGCGATCGGACGACTGTTTCGACTTCGGGGAGTTCGGGCAATCAGGGCACCTGGAGAAAAATTTCGTCGCCTTCTACTTTCACCTCATACGTCGGAACCCGCTTGTTCGGGTCGTAGTCGTACTCGCCCGTGGCGCAATCGAATTCCCAAAGGTGATACGGGCAAACCACGTGGCCTTCGTGGATCTGACCCTGACCCAGCGGCCCACCGCGATGAATGCACACCCCGCTCAACGCGCTAACCCTTCCGCCCACGTTGCAGACCGCATAGGGTTGGTCGCCCACCATCACTTCCATCACCGAGTCCGTCGGCAGTTGCGCGAGCGTCCCCACTTTGAGGAAAGGCATCCTTCATATTGTAGGTTGAAACCCGCCGCACCTCGCCGTGCGTCTGCCATGTTGAGGTCTGAATGAAGCTGACGATTCTACTTGCCGCCGCCATCCTGCTCGCCGGTTGCGCGCCCGTGACCATCGGGCGCATCAACGCCGACCCCTCGCATTTCCGCAATCGTACCGTGCGCATCACCGGCACCGTCACCAATTCCGTGGGCCTGATGGGTAAGGGCGGCTATCAACTCGAGGACCCCACCGGCAGGATCTACGTCATCTCGGGCAAGGGCGTGCCGTCGCGCGGTTCGAAGGTCACCGTGACCGGACGCGTCGCACCCGGCGCCGAAGTCCTCGGCACCGCGATCGGTGTTGCCATCCGCGAGGACAGCCACAGCGTCAGGTAGTGGCTTCCATCCGCGCCGTGGGTCGCGTGCGCGCGCAGCGGCCGATCCCGCAGTAATCGAAGCCCGCCTGAATCGCCCGCTCGGGCAGGAAGAAGTTGCGGCCGTCCACCAGGATCGGGTTGGCCATCAGCCCGGCCAGTTCGCCCAGATCCAGATTGTGGAATTCTCGCCATTCCGTCACCAGCACCAGCGCATCGGCGCCCGACGCCAGTTCCTGCACGGTGTCGCAGTAGCGCATCTTCAAATCAGGACGCTGTTCGCGGCATACGTTGTTGGCGATCGGGTCGTAGGCCTTGACCCGCACCCCCATCTGCATCAGCCGCTCCGCAATGTGCAGCGCGGGCGCATCGCGCAGATCGTCGGTATCCGGCTTGAACGCGAGCCCCATCAGGCCGATTGTGCGGCCCTTGAGAATATATAGCTTCTCCTGCAGTTTCTGGATCACCATCTGGCGCTGCGCCGCATTGACCTCGAGCGTGGCCTCCAGCAGCTTGCTCGAATAGCCGTATTCGCGCGCCGTGTGCAGCAGCGATTGAATGTCCTTGCCGAAGCAGCTTCCGCCCCAACCTACTCCGGGATTGAGAAACTTGGCGCCGATCCGCGAATCCAGGCCGATGCCCGCCATCACCTCCGGCCCCTCCGCTCCCACGCGCTCGCAGATGTTCGCGATCTCGTTGGCGAAGCCGATCTTCATCGCCAGAAACGCATTGGCCGCGTACTTGATCATCTCCGCGCTGGTCAGCGATGTGGAGAGCAGCGGCACCGAGATCATCGACGATGGCCGCGGCACTCCCGGCGGCGGCGTGAAGACCTGCGCCACCAGCGGTTCGTAAAGCTCGCGCATCACCGCCACCGTGGCTGCGTCTCCGCCCACCACGATGCGGTCGGGATACAGCGAATCGGCCACCGCCGAACCTTCGCGCAGAAATTCAGGATTGCTGGCCACGCCGAACCGTATGCGTTCCCCGGTCCGCGCCTCCCCCACACCTTCGCGCACCAACGCTTCCACCAGGTTGCCGGATCCCACCGGCACCGTGGATTTGTTCACGATCACGCGGAAGCGCGAGCTGTCCATGGCCGCGCCGATGCTGCGCGCCGCCGATTCCAGATACGCGAGGTTGGCCTCTCCCGAGGGCAGAGGCGGTGTGCCTACAGCAATAAATATGACGTCGCTGGCGCACACCGCCCCCGATACTTCCGTGCTGAACTCAAGGCCGCCGCGCTCCGCGGCCAGTGCCAGCATCGGCTCCAGGTGAGGTTCGTAAATGGGTGATTCGCCGCGCTGCAGACGCGCGATCTTGGCGGCATCGGTGTCCACGCACGTCACGTGATGGCCAAGGTAGGCGAGGCAAGCGCCGGTTACAGTCCCCACATAGCCGGTTCCAATTACAGTAACTCTCATTACGTGCCAGGGCCCCTCATCCCCATTGTTCGAGAGTATAACAAGGCCGCCAGAATTGCGCGGCCTGGAGTGTTGGATCGGCTACAATTTAAGTTGCCCCCCATGCAGACAATTCTCGTGATCGACGATGACGAGAGCCTGCGCGACACCATCGTGGTGATGTTGGAGCAGGAAGGTTTTCGCGCGGTCCAGGCCGGCGACGGACGCGAGGGCTTTGAAAAAGCCATCACGACCAAGCCCGATCTGGTGCTCGTAGACCTGCGTCTTCCCGGCATGAGCGGCACCGAAATCTGCAAGCAGTTGCGCGCCGCCCGCGTTGCCACGCCAATCATCGTCCTGAGTGCGATGGATGACGAACTGGACAAAGTCCTGCTGCTCGAGATCGGCGCCGACGATTACGTCGTCAAGCCATTCGGCACGCGCGAACTCACGGCCCGCATCCGCGCCGTCCTGCGCCGCGCTTCCACCGAAGCGCGCAAGGTCATGCACTTCTCCGAAGTCGAGGTGGACTTCGAGCGCCGTGTCGTCAAGCGCAAGGGCGAGGACCTCAAGCTCACGCCCGCGGAGTACAACCTGCTCACGTACTTCCTGCATAACCCCGACCGCCCACTCACTCGCGACATGATTCTGAACTCCGTATGGGGCTACGAGTTCTTCCCCAACACCCGGACCGTGGACGCGCACGTGGTCAAACTCCGCCAGAAGCTCGAGCCCGACCCCAACACCCCGAAGCACTTCCTCACCGTCCACGGCGTCGGCTACCGCTTCATCCCCTGACAACGAGCCGCGACCGTCAGGGAGCGCTACCCGCACCTCCGCGTGCCGTGACGCTCCCTCACGGTCGCGGCTCGTTGGGGAATCCCCTGAGATTTAACAGTTTGATTGGATACACCCCCAATCCGTTTGCGGGACAATAGCGGGATGCCTCTGGAGCGCGCAAATGGGAACGCGCGATCGGTTCTAATCGTTGAGGACTCCGAAAACAGCGCTGCGATGCTGGAGATTGCGTTCCTGGGAATCCCCAACGTTGCCGTCCTGCTGACGGAATCTGCGGTGGAGGCATTGCGCATTTTGGATGCCGGCGACGCTCACGTGAACGTCATCGTCACCGATCTGAATATGCCGCGGATGGATGGGTTCGAGCTGATCCGCCGGGTGCGCGCCGACCGCCGTCTCGCGAACCTGCCTATCATTGTTGTGAGTGCCGACACCGATCCCACCACTCCATCCCGGGTCGCCGAGCTGGGAGTGGACGCATTTTTCCCCAAACCCTTTTCTCCGGCGCAGGTGCGCCGCAAACTGGAGCAACTTCTCGATGGCAGTACGCGGTAGTCTTCTTGGCCTTGCGGCGCTGTTCGCGCCCCTGTGCCTTTTCGCGCAGACCCCACAGGATCTCGCCAAAATTTTGGAGCGGCTGGACCGGTTGGAGCAGGAAAATCGTGCGCTGGCCCAACAGGTGCGCGACTTGCGCGCCCAATTGGGAACCCCCGCCGCCGTAACCCCCACAGTGGAAGAGAAGCTCGAGATTCAGGACCAGCGGATCGCGGAGCAAGCGCAAACCAAAATCGAATCCTCGCAGCGCTTCCCCATCCGATTCGCCGGAATGGCGCTTTTCAACGCGTTCGCGAACTCCCGCCAGAGCGGCGGCGCCGATTATCCCGTGGTCGCGGCAGCCACCGGCCCGGGGCACGACGGCGCTACCGTCCGCCAGACCATCATCGGCTTGGAATTCGGCGGTCCTCAAGCCATTTGGGGCGGCAAGGTCAGCGGCTCCGTGTACATGGATTTCTTCGCGGGCACCAACAACAACGCCTTCCGTGTGCGCACCGCCGATATCGAAGTCAATTGGAAGAGCCGCAGCGTGTTGGCCGGCCTGGAGAAGCCGATCTTCAATCCGCGCGAGCCAAGTTCGCTGGCGCAGGTCGGCATTTCACCCCTGACCGGAGCCGGCAATCTCTGGCTCTGGCTGCCGCAGGTGCGTTTCGAGCAGGATTTCCGCTTCGGCGCCACATCGGGATTGCGCGCGCAGGTTGGCGCGGTGCAAACGCGCGAGATCGGCCCTTACGTCGGCACGGTCGTGCCCGAGGCCGCGCGCCCCGCTCTCGAAGGCCGCTTCAATTTCTATCACAACCTGGATGAGGAACGGCGCTTCGAATTCGCCGCCGGCTTCCACACCAGCACTACGCATGCTGCCGGCAGATCCATCCCCTCAAATCTGCTTTCGCTGGACTGGTCTTTCATCCCCTGGCGCCGCCTGGAATTCACCGGCGTGTTTTACTCCGGCCAAAACGTCGCGCACCTGGGCAGCGGCACACGCCAGGGATACGCCATCTACAAATATTATACGAATGCGATAGAAAGCCGCGGAGGCTGGGGACAAATCACGCTCCACACCCTGCCGCGCCTGGACTTCCATTTCTTCAGCGGACAGGTGGATGACGCCAACTATCAGTTGGACAACGGGTCGATTGGTAAGAATCTACTCTTCGGCGGCAATGCCTATTTCCGCATCGCGCCAAATGTCCTGGTCGGGTTGGAAGCCTCGCAAGTGCGAACGATGTACATCGGGCAGGGAGTTCGAATCAACAACCACTATGATCTTGCGCTGGCTTATATCTTTTAGCGTCTTTAGTGCCGGGCTCGGGCTGGCGGCCTCCGCGAACGTTACCGGGAAGGTCGAACTGACCAATTCCAAGAACGCCGCCGTGCGCCGACACAAGGACTACGCCGGTGTGGTGCTGTGGTTGGAGCCGTTGGACCATCCCCCGCCCGTCGTGCCCGGCAGGCGCGTGGAGATGAAGCAGAAGGACAAGGAGTTTCAGCCGCACGTAGTCGCGGTGCCGCTCGGCGGCACGGTGGATTTTCCCAACCTCGACCTGATCTTCCACAACGCGTTTTCCAACTTCAGCGGACAGCCCTTCGACGTGGGCCTGTACCCGCCCCGGACCTCCCGGAGTGTGGTCTTCAAGCATCCCGGTATCGTGCGCGTCTTTTGCAATATCCACTCCACCATGAGCGCGATCATCGCGGTGGTGAATTCGCCGTGGTACGCCGTCACCAATTCCACCGGCCAGTACACGATCGCCGGAGTGCCGCCCGGCGAATACCGGCTGCACATTTTCCACGAGCGCGCGCTCGAGGAGAATCTGCGCTTCCTGGAGCACCCCATCACGGTGCCGGAGGCCGGATTGGTGAATCCGCTGATTTCGATCTCGGAGACCGGCTTCATCCCGGCGCCGCACCTCAACAAGTTCGGACAGGAGTATCCTCCCGTTATCAACGACTCCACCTATCCGGGAGCACCCAAGAAATGAGATCGCGATTCTCCCGGCTGTCGCTGCTCACCAAGATCATGCTCTCCACTTCGGTGGCGATCACTGCTTTGTTCGCGATTACCGGAGAGATCGTGCTGCGGAACATCACCAAGACGATGTTCGACAGCCTGGAAGCCGAGGTGCAAGAAAGTTTCCACGCCTACGATTCCCTTTGGAAATCGCGCACCGAACTGCTCAATAGCGTGAGCCTGGTGGTGGCCAGCATGTCGGACGTGCGCAGCGCCTTCAGCACCGGAGATCAGGCGACGATACGCGATAGCGCGGGCGAGTTGTGGTCGCGCATCTCCAATTCCGCCGGACTCTTTCTAGTCACCGACCCGCGCGGCAGAGTGATCGCCTCGCTGGGCGGAGTCACCGTGCCCTCCCTTCGCAAGGACCTCGACCTGGTGGTACAAGCCGAGGCGGGCTTCCCCAAGCAGGCATCGGGATTCTTCCTGCAGGAGGGCGAGCTCTATCACCTCTCGGTGACGCCGGTGTACGTGCAGTCCGGGCACGACCAGGATCTTCTCAACGTGCTGGTGGCCGGCGAAAAGGTGGACGCGCTGACGGCGCAGCGGCTCAAGGACGCTACCAACAGCGAATTTCTGTTCATCACACCGGCGGGTGTGATCGCCACGACGCTGAATCCGCGCGCCACCGGCGCGGTGGTGGCGGACCTGGCGAAGAAGGGCGCCACGAAGAAGGTCAGCGACGGCGTGGTGGAGTATGCGCAGTTCGAAACGCCGCTGCTCGATATCGTGGGGCAGCCGGTCGGGAAGATCTGCATTCTGCGTTCCTTCGAAGGTCCGCAGCGGCGCATCGCGAGCGTGACCAACAACATCATCCTGCTGTGGATCGGCGCGATCCTGGCGGGCTTCGTGCTCACGTATCTGCTGGCGCGCAGAATCGTCGAGCCCGTCGAGCAGTTGGACCGGGCCGCCGCGGAGGTGGCGCGGCAGAATTACGAAATCGAAGTGCCGGTGGAGAGCGAGGACGAAATGGGCCGCCTCGCCCGGACCTTCAATATGATGTGCGCCAGCATCCGGCAGGCGCGCGAAGACCTGATCCGGCAGGAGCGCATCTCCACCATCGGGCGGCTATCCGGTTCGATCGTGCACGACCTGCGCAATCCGCTGGCGGCGATTTATGGCGGCGCGGAGATGCTGGTGGATACCGATTTGCCACCGGCTCACGTGAAGCGCCTGGCGGGCAACATTTATCGGGCGTCGCGCAAGATTCAGGAACTGCTGCAGGACCTGCTCAACGTATCGCGCGGCAAGCAGAGCGCCCCCGAAAACTGCCGCCTGCGCGAGGTGGCTTCGGCCGCCTGCGATTCGCTGGCGGCGGCCGCCGAACAGCAGGGCGTCGCGGTCGCGCTGGAGATTCCAGGGGAGATCGAAGTGCCGGTGGAGCGGAGCCGCGTGGAGCGCGTCTTCGCCAACCTGGTCGGCAACGCGCTGGAGGCGATGCAGGGCGGCGGCGAAGTCCGCATCACGGCCGAACTGCGCGAGGGCGCGGTGGTGATCCACGTGGAAGATACTGGCCCCGGCATCGCGCCCGAGATCCGGTCCAAGCTCTTCCAGCCCTTCGTAAGCGCCGGCAAGCGCAACGGTCTCGGTCTCGGCCTCGCGCTCTCCAGGCAGACCGTGATGGATCACGGCGGCGATATGTGGGTGGAGTCCAGCCCCGGCAGAGGCGCCCGCTTCAGCTTCCGCCTCCCCGGCGCCCATGCCGCCCACGCGCAAAGCTTACAGGTGTAGGGAGACGAAGCGCCTGAGTGCCATCAGAGAGCCTCCCCTTCTTCGCGCGTTATCCCGGCTTGCCGGAGCATGCGGACAAGCAGACCGCGCCCGATGTCCTCACTATGAGGGTTTGGACTGGGGCTCAAAGCCGAGGGCGCGCAAATACGAAACAAGGTCCTTCCGCTTGATCGGACCAATCGGGGGCATCAGGCAACTTGTCGAATATCGAGGCGAATCCCGTCAATCTCGGGAATTACGGAATGGTCGGCAATGCTTAACAGCAGCCAGCCCTCGAGAACGCTTTCCAGCTCTTCGCGGCAGGTTTCCAAACTCTTCGCATTTGCCCATATGCCCGGGATCGGGGGGATAAAGCCATAGAAGGATCCGTCATCCTCGATGATCTCGTAGCGAGCCTGTCGCATGGCCGCCCGGATGTACGCGGTGAGCATGAGTCTATTCTCGCATCGAGCCGCGCGTTTGTCTCGCAGCAGCTCCCGACTCGCTGGGTGGTCGCGCTATCATGGAAAGAATATCCTATGATCCAAGACATACTCCCTGAGGGCCTTACTTTCGATGACGTTCTGCTCGAACCGGCTCGCAGCGAAGTGGTCCCCGCCGACGTGGATACTCGCACCTGTCTGACGCGCGAGATCGCACTGAATATTCCGATCGTGAGCGCCGCCATGGATACGGTGACGGAGTCGCACCTGGCGATCGCGCTGGCGCAGCAGGGCGGCATCGGCATCATCCATCGCAACATGACGATCGAGCGCCAGGCGGAGGAAGTGGACCGCGTGAAGCGCAGTGAGAGCGGCATGATCGTGGACCCGATCACGATCGGGCCGGACGAGCCGATTTCGGCGGCGCTGGCGCTGATGACGCGCTATCGGATTTCGGGCGTGCCGGTCACCAAGAACGGCGTGCTGGTGGGCATTCTGACCAATCGCGACCTGCGCTTCGAGAATCGCTTACGACCTGCCGATCTCCGAAGTCATGACCAAGGAAAATCTGGTCACGGTCCCGGTGGGCACCACGCTGGAACAGGCCGAAGCCATCCTGCACAAGCACCGCGTCGAAAAGCTGCTGGTGGTGGACGATCAGTTCGCGCTCAAAGGCCTGATCACCGTCAAGGACATCCAGAAGAAGTTGAAGTATCCGAACGCCGCCAAGGACAGCCAGGGCCGCCTGCGCGTGGGCGCCGCGATCGGCGCCACCGGCGATTTCCTCGAGCGCGCGCAGGAACTGGTGAGGCGCAAGGTGGACGTGCTCGCGATCGATACCGCGCACGGTCACAGCCAGCGCGTGATGGACGCGGTGAAGACGCATCAAGAGCAAGTTGCCCGGCGTGCAGTTGATCACGGGCAACGTGGCCACCTACGAAGGCGCGCGCGAGTTGATCTCGCTGGGCGTGGACGGCATCAAGGTCGGCATCGGGCCGGGCTCGATCTGCACCACGCGCGTGGTGTCCGGCGCGGGCGTGCCGCAGATCACGGCCATCAGCGAGTGCTGCGCGGGCCACCCGCGAAGGCGCACGTGCCGCTGATCGCCGATGGCGGCATCAAGTACTCGGGCGACATCACCAAGGCGATCGCGGCCGGCGCCGATTGCGTCATGATCGGCAGCCTGCTGGCGGGCACCGACGAGAGTCCCGGCGAAACCATCCTCTTCCAGGGACGCACGTTCAAGACCTATCGCGGGCATGGGCTCGATGGGCGCGATGGCGCAGGGCAGTTCCGACCGGTATTCGCAGGAAGCCGGCGGCAAACTGGTGCCGGAAGGCATCGAGGGCCGCGTGGCGGCGAAGGGTCCGCTGAGCGACCTGGTGTATCAGCTGGTCGGCGGCCTGCGCAGCGGCATGGGCTACTGCGGGGCGCACGATATCCCGGTGTTCCAGGAGAAAGCGCGCTTCCTGCGCGTCTCGCCGGCCGGGCCTGCGCGAGAGCCACGTGCACGACGTGATCATCACCAAGGAAGCGCCGAACTATCGTGTGGAGTAAACCTTAGCGCGTCGAGTGATCGCGGTAATCGGCGTAATCGGCGAGCACGGCCTTTTCCATGGCGCGCGCGGCCTTGAAGAGCCATCCGCGGGGACGCTTCTTTAGATCCGCCAGCAGGGTGCGCGGCTTGATGTTGCCCAGGTGAATGTTGGCCGTCTCCCAGCCCATGGCGCGCAGCAGGCGCAGTTCGTCGCGCTCCTGCGGCAGGTCGGCGAGCGTGATGCGCGAGCAATCCGGCGCCAGGCGACGCACGATCCAGCGCTTCTGAAGTGCTACGAATGGATCGCGGCAGCGGATGGCGGTCCGGAGAATTTCCTGGTAGCGAATCGGAGCGGTGCCTTTGCCTTGTTTCGCCCAGAGGCAGGCGGAAGGAGCCAACGCCTTGGCCTCGCGCGCCACGCCGCCGCCGCGCCAGTCCGTGATCGCCACATAGCGCTGGCGTCCCAGGCTGCCAAGGCCCGCCGTGCGGGTGGCAACGCGCAGGCTAAGTCCGCGTTCCGGCATCATGCGCGCGATCGCCTTCAACGCGCCGGCCGGAGGTTCGGACGGGGCCAGGGGAAGCGCGCGCAGCTTCGTCCAATAGGCTTCGGGATCGTGCAGGCGCGCGGTGGCCATGGCGCGCAACACGGTGTGATGTTCGGCCAGCGCGAAGGGGCGGCCGCCGGCTTCGAGGGCATCGGCGTAGCCTTGCAACACGGCCTCGAGGCCGGCTTTCGGATCGCAGGCAAGGCTGGACATCAGCGCGCTGGCGCCGAGTCGGACCAGGTCGTTGGTGTAGGGCAATGGCCAGGTTTCGTCGAAATCGTTGATGCCCCAGATGAGGCGGCCTTCGATATCGCGCCAGGTCCCGAAGTTCTCCACGTGCAGGTCGCCGACAGCCAGGGTCGACGGGCGCCTTGGCGGTCTCCTCGCAGACCTCCGGGAAGAGCTGCGCCCAGCGATAGTAGGTGGCGCGCATAAATGGAAACGGGGCGAGCCGCATCTGCTCGTGCTTGAATGCGAGATCCTTCTCGACGATCTTGAGATGAGTGGCGAGCCAGGCTTCGTATTTTGCGGTGGCCTTGACGATATTCATTCGAGGCAGACTCCAGGTGTCAGCATCCACTTCAAAATGCCGCGCGGTTTGGGACCGATGCGGTCGCAATCGATGCGCACCAGCGCGGCCTTCTTCATGTCGACCATCATGGCCGGGCTATCCAGCAGAAAGGCGACCATGGAACTCATCAGCGGCTCATGGCTGGCGAGCAGGATTGCGCGCTCGTCCTTGCGGTCGCGGATCTCTTCCCAGGTATCGAAGGGCGATGCGTCGGGGGTCAGCGCCTTGGTGCGGACCACCTCATGCTTGTAGCCGAGGACGTCGGCGGCCACGGCGGCGGTCTCCACGGCCCGCCGGTAGGGGCTGGAGAGGATCACGCCGGGAGAGAGATCGGAAGCGCGAGCGCGCTTGAGCACGCGGCGCAACTTGTCGCGGCCCTCGTCGGTGAGGGCGCGCTCGGAATCCGGCTGCCCGGCGCGGGCATCCTCGGCTACGCCGTGGCGCAAAAGATAGATCTGCACAAGTTCATGGTATCTGACGAGCCGCGACCGAAAGGGAGCGGTCTGCCTCGGGTCAAGAGATCGCTCCCTGACGGTCGCGGTTCGCATGGGGGTATGCTCAGGCGGGAAAGGTGGAATTTCGGGGGAACGCTGTCGTGACGGGAGGCTCACGGGCGCGGTTCGGAAAAAACGGTGTTCTGGTTGTTGTATGTCGATTAGCATGGAAGGGTGCCCCGCTACGCAGCCATCGATATCGGCAGTAACTCCATCCGCATGGAAGCGGCGGAGGTTGTCGCCGGACTACCGACGCGAGTGCTGGCGTCCGACCGCGAGGTCACGCGGCTGGGAGAGAGTGTCTTCCGCACGGGCGCAGTGAGCGAAGAGTACATCAAGGCCACCTGTACGGTGCTGGCGCGGATGGCGGAACTCAACCGCAAGCTGGAGGTGGTGGGCGTGCGGGCTGTGGCCACCAGCGCGATCCGCGACACGCGCAATCAGCGCGAATTCCTGGCGCGCGCGGCGGAGGCCGCGGGCACCTCGGTCGAAATCATTTCGGGCAGGGAAGAGGCGCGGCTGATTCACCTGGGAGTGGAGAGCGTGTGGCCGCAGGCCGACAAGCGCGTACTGATCATCGATATCGGCGGCGGCAGCGCGGAGATCATCGCGGCCGATCGGGGACGCCTGATCGAAGCGTACTCCAAGCCGCTGGGTGCGGTGCGGCTGCGCGAAAGTTTTCTGAAGGACGACCCGCCGGGCGGCAGGCAGCTGCACCAGATGCGGGAATACATTCAGGCCAAGCTCGATACCGCGGTGCGGCGGCTGGGCCACACGGGATGGGATCGCGTGATCGCCACTTCGGCGACGGCATCGGCGGTGGCGAGCGCGGTAGCGCGGGCGCCGCGTTCCAAGCGCGACGAGGTGGACCGTCTGCGGGTCTCCACATCGCAGGTGCGGAAACTCTACGCGCGGATTTCGGAGTTGGGTCTCACGGCCCGGCGCAAGGTCACCGGTATTGGACCGCGGCGCGCGGAGATTATTGTGCCGGGCGTCGCGGTGCTGCTCGAGTTTCTGCAGGAGTTCCACCTGCCGGCCTTTTACTATTCGCGCGCCGGAGTGCGCGACGGCATCATCGCCGACCTGGCCGCGCGCAACGTGGGCGCCGAACTTTCGCGCCTGACCCGCGACCAGCGCCGCGAGGTGGAGGAACTGGGGCGCCGCTACGGCGTGTCGATGGAGCATGCGCGCAAAGTCGCCGACCTTGCCAACCTTTTGTTCGGTGCGTTACAACCGCTGCACCACTTACCTCCAGGTTGCGGCAAACTGTTGGAGGCGGCTGCATATCTATTGGACGTGGGCCATTACGTGAGTTCAGTGAGCCATCACAAGCACTCTTACTACGTTGTCTCGAATTCGGACATGGCCGGCTTCACGGATCGCGAACAATTCCTGATCGCGGCGCTGTGCCGCTACCATCGCAAGTCCCTGCCCAATGCGATGCACGGCATTTATCAGGCGCTCGCGGTGGACGAGCGGCGCATGCTGATGTTACTCATCCCGATCGTGCGGCTGGCATACAATCTCAATCGCAGCCGCGATCATCGCATTCGCGGGGTGGATTGCCGGCTGCGCGATGGTGAAGTTGTGCTGCAAGTGCGCTCCAATAGTGATATCGATCTGGAGCAGTGGGCGGCCGAACGGGCCGGCGAAGTTTTTCAGCAGATTTACGAACGCCCGATGTCAGTGGTGAAGTCCAAGGAGTAATGATGCGCGAGTATGTGCAGAAACAAACCGCGGTTCTATTGCGCAGGCTGGCGTTTCAAATCAACCGCGCCGCGCGCGCGGGCGATGCCGATGCGGTGCATGATCTGCGCGTTGCCATCCGGCGGCTGAGCCGCTGCCTGCAGGCCTTCGCGCAATTCTATCCGGGACACTCCTGGAAGAAGATGCGGCGGAGGCTGGCTGACCTGATGGACGCCTGCGGGACGGTCCGTGATCTGGACATTGCCATCGAGTTACTGGGGAAGGCCGGGCTGCCCCCGGGCTCACCGGTGGTGCGCCGCCTGGAAGTGGAGCGGGGCAAGGCGGAGCGCGAGCTTCTCGCCGAATTGCGTCGCTGGAAAGGGAGCGCGGTTTCGCGCAAGTGGAAAGCGCAATTGGGGCTGTAAGTTGGCGAAGCGCAAAATCAAATGGGACGAGCACACAACCGCGGCGGCTAACGCCCGGAGCGTACTGCCCCGTTTAGCCTCGGACTACTTCAAGGAAGTCCGCGATTTTCTGGCCACCGACCGGGAACCGAAGGAATTTCATCGCATGCGGCTGGCGTCGAAGCGCTTCCGCTACACGCTGGAACTCTTCCGCCCGTGTTACGGGCCCGGCCTGGAGGAAAGGCTGGACGCGCTCAAGTCTCTGCAGGACGCCCTGGGCGACTTGAACGACGCAGTGGCCGCGAGGGACCTGTTGGGCGGACGCACGGGGGAGAAGGTGGAGAAGTTTTTGGGCGCGCGCGCGGAAGAGAAAGCGCAGGAGTTCCGGGTGCACTGGACGGAGAGCTTCGATGCTGCCAAGCAGGAGCAATGGTGGACGGGATTTCTAAGAAAGACACGCTCGGTGCGAAAGAAGCGCGCGCGGGCGGCGGGGTAAATAAGAGATCGCTACCTGATGACGGTCGCGGCTCGGATTGAGGGCGATGGGGAGGGGCGGGGTTCGTTGCGCTCCCTTACTTTACGGTCGCGGCTCGTTGAACGCTAGCGGATGGTCGCTGACGGGGGTTGGAGGGCGACTTCCTGGCCTTCTTCGATGCCGGAGGCGACGGCCACCTGGGTGTTGGTGGCGGTGGCGATCTCGACCTGGTGCGCGAGGAAGGTATCGCCTTCCTTCACGTAGACCACGGGTTTGCCTTCGGCTTCGGCGAGAGCTTCGCGGGGGACGATGAGGCCGGTGGTCGGATGGCCGGTGAGCACGTCGGCGCTGGCGGAGAGGTCGGGGATCACGCGATCGTCGGAATTCTCGAGCTGGACTCGGACGGGGATGCGGCGCACGTAGTAGTTGAGGCGGCGGCCGCCCATGGCAAAGGCGCCGACGGCCTTGACGCGGCCCTTGACCACGATATCGGGGAAGGCATCGAAGCGTACCGTGGCGCGCTGTCCGAGGCGGACCAGTTCGCTTTCCGCCTGGCTCATCATGGCGTCCAACTGCATGCTGTTCGGGTCCACCACGGCCATGAAGGGCTGGCCCGGCGACAAGCGGTCGCCGACCTTGATCTGGTTCATCTCGCCGCCGCGGTAGGTGGTCTGCATGACGACCATGCCATCCATCGGCGCCTGGATCGTACAGCGGCGAAAGTCGGTCAGGTGGCGGTCGCGGTGGCGCAGGTCATGTTCGTAGCTGAGCTGGTAGAGCTTGAGGTCGGCTAGCTGGCGCTCTTCGGTGAGCGGCATCTGCTTGACGGCTTCATCGTAGGCCGACTGGTACTCTTCCACGGCGAGCTGCAGATTTTCCTGGCTGATGGGGTTCGAAACGGGAATGGCGCGGGCGTTCTGCCTGGCTTTATCGAGCGTGGCCTTGAGGACGCGAAGGCCCTGCTTCAGATTTTCCATCTGGGCCAGCAACTGCGCCTGGCGCCGCTTGATGTCGAGGCGTGACTGTACGATGCCGGCTTCCACGTCGTCGAGATGGTCTTTGATATCCTGCGCGTCGATTTCGGCGATGCGCTGGCCTTTTTTCACGCGGGTACCGGATTCAGCGAGAAAGGTCAGGGTAAGCCCGCGGCCGGTGTCCGGCGCTTGCAGCACGGGGGCGGCAACGTTGGCGAAGCGGCCGGCGCTGATGGACCCGGCGATGCGGCGCGTGGGGTCGAGGACGCCGCGGTAGACGCGCGCCGTGGGGATGGCTGGCGCGGCGGTGGTTTTCTGTTGGGCGCGCGGACGCAGGTACCAGACCGAGCCCGCGAGCAAGGTGGCGAGGAAGATGTAGATGGGCCAGCGAGGCGGCCCTTCCTGCTGTTTCACGGGTTCGACGGCGACGATTTCGGTCGAGGGTGGCGAGGTCCGAGGCGAACTGGGAAATGCCGACATGAGCTGGCCGAACTATTAATGTAGCTCAAAAGGAGTTACAGAACCTAAAAGGTAATGCGTAAGGTTATGTAAAGAAGTGGGCTTAGCGCAGTTTTCCAGCGAAACTCCGATAGGTGTAGAAGAAGTATCCGCTGGTCAGCAGAATCCCTGGGATAAACCACATCAGTCCGATCTCGAGACCGTAGCGCGGGGCGGCGGAATTGACGATGGTGAGCGATCGCGCCGGATCCGCGTTGGAGGGTAGGACGTAGGGGTACAGGCCGGCGGCGACGCTGCAGCAGCATGCCGACGATGAAGAGGCAGGAAGCGACGAAGGCGTCCAGGACGCGGCGGGCGGCGTTCATCAGCTTCATTCCGACGAGGCCCACGAGCGCGATCAGGGGGAAGATATAGCACCACGGGCGGGCGGTGAAACTTTCCTGCAAGTGCGGCTGGATGCGGAAGCTGACGAGTGTAATCACGATGACGGCGACGAGGATGCCCCACCATGCGAGCGACGCGAGCGACCGGGCGCGCTGTTCGACCGCGCCTTCGTTCTTGAGCGCGATCCACAAAGCTCCGTGGACGGTGAGCAGTGAGCAGGGCGGCCACCGCGATCAGGATGGTATACCAATCCAGGATGCCGGCATCCTGGCCGGCGGAGAAATTGGTCCAGAGCGGAAGGAAGAAATCGCCGGCTCGATCGAGCGGTACGCCGCGGACCACGTTGCCGAGCGCGGCGCCGAAGAAGATGGCGAGCAGGGCGCTGGAGCCGGCGAAGACGGCGTCCCACAGCGGATGCCAGACCAGGCTTTCGATGTGATTGCGGAACTCGATGGAGATGCCGCGCAGGATCAAGAGCCAGAGCACGATCATGAGCGGCAGGTAGAAGCCGCTGAAGCTGGAGGCGTATAAGCCGGGGAAGGCGAAGTAGAGAGTGCCGCCCGCGGCCAGCAGCCAGACTTCGTTGCCATCCCAGACGGGACCGATGGAGCGCAGCACGAGGCGGCGTTCGGCATCGGTGCGCGCGATCAGGAGATGCGCGACGCCGGCGCCGAGATCGAAGCCGTCCAGCACCACATAGGTGGCGAGCATGACGGCGACCAGGCAGAACCAGATGGTTTCCATATCAGGTGGTTTCCAAATCAGGGGCCGCGTGTTCCGGCCCCTCCTCGATTTCGCGATACACCAGGAAGAGGAACAGGATCGGCGAGCACGGTGTAGATGCCCATGAAGCCGATCAGGGTGAAGAGCGCGTTGCCGGGGGAGACGTGCGGCGAGAAGCCGGCGGCGGTGCGCATCATGCCATAGATGAGCCAGGGCTGGCGGCCGACTTCGGCGGTGATCCAGCCGGCGGTGGTGGCGATGTAGGGGAAGGGCAGCATGAGCATGAGCATCCACAGCAGCGGGCGCGAACCATAGAGTTTGCCGCGCCACAGGGCAAACGCGGCGAGCGCCATGACGCCGATCAGGATGGTTCCGAGCCCCACCATGATGTGATAGCTGTAATACAGCAGCGGGATGTTATCGGGCCAGCGATCGGGCGGGAAAGAATCGAGGCCGCGCACCTCGGGCATGCCAGCGCTGGTAGGTAAGGAAGCTGAGCGCGTCGCGGCACGATCGAGGGGATTGTCGAGGCGGCGCTTCTCGAGGTCGGGCTGGCCGAGGATGACGAGCGGCGCGCCGTTTTCGGTCTCGAAGAGTCCCTCCATCGCGGCCAGCGTGACGGGCTGGTGGAAGGCGACGTTCTTGCCCTGGTCGTCGCCGGTGGGGAAGAGCATCAGACATGGTGGCGATGACGCCGGCGATGACGCCGATGCGTACGAAGGTGCGGCCGTACTCTTCGTGGGTCCGGGAGAGCAGATAGAACGCGCCGACGGCAGCCATGACGAAACTGCGCCGGTAACCACGGCGCCGATCATGTTGTGGAGATACTGCCAGAAGAGCCACGGGTTGGTGAAGATGCGCGGCGAAACTGGAGAGCAGGATCTCGCCGTTGGGGCCGAGGCGGTAACCGGTGGGGTGCTGCATCCAGGCGTCGGTGGCGATGATGAAGAAGCCGGAGAGCCAGGAGCCGAGGAAGACGAGGAAGGCGGAGAACCAGTGCGCCTTGGGGCTGAGGCGCTTTTCGCCGAAGAGGAAGACGCCGAGGAAGCTGGATTCGAGGAAGAAGCGAGAAGACGCCCTCCATGGCCAGGGTCTGGCCGATGACGCCGCCGGCGGACCGGGAGAAGCGCGACCAGTTGGTGCCGAACTGAAATTCCATGGGGATGCCGGTGACCACGCCCATGGCGAAATTGACGGCGAAGATTTTGGCCCAGAAGCGCGCGGCGTGGTTGTAGTGCTCGTTGCCGGTGCGCAGCGCCATGGTCTTGAGAACCAGGATGAGGAGCGCGAGCCCCATGGTCAATTGCGGAAAGAGATAGTGAAAGGTGATGGTGAAGGCGAAGTGTAGGCGGTGTAGGGTTAACGCATCCATTTAATTAGCTTTTGGATTGCTCTCGGGCCGCGCGAGTCGCAAGTTCGTCGCAGCGATTGTTATCGGCGTGACTGGCGTGACCCTTGGTCCAGGTCCAGGTGGCCTTGTGGCGGTTGACCTGTTCGTCCAGGAGCCTGCCAGAGGTCCTGATTGATCACAGGCTTTTTGGCGGCGGTCACCCAGCCCTTGCTTCTTCCAGCCGTGGATCCAGGTGGTGATGCCGTTCTTGACGTACTCGGAATCGGTGACGACTTCGACTTCGCACTGTTCGCGCAGCGACTTGCGGAGGCCCTCGATGGCGGCGGTCAGTTCCATGCGGTTGTTGGTGGTGTGTTTCTCCGAGCCCCACAATTCCTTTTTCTGTTCGTGGAAGCGCAGGATCGGCGGCCCAACCGCCGGGTCCGGGATTACCGAGGCAGGCGCCATCGGTGATGAGTTGAACTTTTTTCACTGAGCGAGAACCGGTTCGGTAGTGGAAGAACGTGTCGACCAGTTCGAGGATGGCGGCGGCCTCGTGGGCCTGATAGATGGAGGCGCGGAGCTGCGCGCCGTGGCGCACGCCATGAGTGAAGTATGTGGCGAATTGTTTCATTTTTCCGACGGCATCGTGCTTCGCGCGGGCGATCAGCATGTCGTAGTATCGGCGCATCATCTGGTAGCGGTCGTGGTGGGTCGGCTCGTCGTAGCGGCCGGTGGCGAGGTACTGCTGAATCTGGCGGAAGATCCAGGGATTGGAACTGGCGCCGCGGCCGATCATGACGGCGTCGCAGTTGGTTTCGCGGACCATGCGGACGGCGTCTTCGGGCGTGACGATATCGCCGTTGCCGATCACGGGGATCTTGACGGCGGCTTTGACTTCGGCGATGCGGGTCCAATCGGCCTTGCCGGCGTAGCCCTGCTCGCGGGTGCGGGGATGCAGGGCGATGGCCTGGAGGCCGCAATCCTCGGCGAGTTTCGCCATGGGGACGGCGACCAGCTCGCTGATCGTTCCAGCCGGCGCGGAACTTCATGGTGAACGGGATGGTGATGGCGGCGCGTACATCGCGCAGCAGCGTTCCGACCAGCGGCAGGTCGCGCAGCAGGCCGGAGCCGCCGTTGCACTTGACGACTTTGTTGACGGGGCAGCCGAAGTTGAGATCGAGGATGTCGAAGCCGAGATCCTGGCAGACGCGGGCGGCGTCGGCCATGACGGCTGGGTCGGCGCCGAAGAGCTGGGCGGAGATGGGATGCTCGTCGGGCTCGAAGTTCAGGTAGCGCTTCAGGGTCTTGTTGGGCTTCCTGGCCTTGAGCGACGGCGCTGACGCCGTGGGAGCTGGTGAATTCGGTCATGATGAGGCCGCAGCCGCCCAGATTGCGGATGAAGCGGCGGAAGACGGTGTCGGTCACTCCGGCCATGGGCGCGAGCACGGTGGCCGGTGCGATGGTCACCGGGCCGATGGAGAATTGTTGGGGAAATACTTGCATTCAGGATGCTATTTCGATTTTAGAACACGAACAGTGCACGAAACAGTCATCGAAACCCTGGGACGGCGCGCTTCGTCAGTTGGGATGTACAAGGAAAATGACATGAAACCGCTGCATATTGCGCTATTAGTTGCCGCCGGCGCCGTAGGTGGCGCGGTGATCATGAAGATTTCTCAACATCCGCAGGCGCCGTTGACGGCGCAAGTGGACGTGACGCCGCAGACGCCGCCGGCCACGGCGCCGCCGCCGGTGGCGGTAACGCCTCCAGTGGAACCACCGGCCGCGAGCGCGACTGGGGAGCCGGCGCAACCGCCGGCGCATCCGTCGCCATTCGAGGCATCGAAAAAAGAAGTGCGGGAAGCTCCGAAGCCGGTGCGCGTGCATCGTGCAGCGCCGGCCGCGGCGCAGCCACCGGTGGTGGCGCAAAACCGGCCGGCGGAGCCGGCACCCGCTCTGGTTGTTGTGGCGCCGCAGGCAGCGGACACCGCGCCGGCGCCTCAGCCAATTCCACCCGCGCGAACCGAACCGGAGAATGTGACTCCGCCGCCGCCTCCAGTAGAGGTAGCTCCGCCGGAGCCCCACAGGGTTACGCTGAACGCCGGGACACTGATCCCGGTGCGCCTTGTCGACGGGCTCTCGTCGGAGCGGAATCTACCTGGAGATACCTTCACGGCAACGCTCGATAAGGAGCTTGTTGTGGACGGCTTTGTTATCGCCGAGCGCGGCGCGCGGGTGGAAGGGCGCGTGGTCGCGAGCGATCGCGGCGGGCGCGTGAGAGGCGTGTCGTCGCTGCAGGTGGAGATTGTGCGGCTGCGACTTTCGGACGGGCAGACGATTGGGCTGCAGACGCGAGGCGTTCGAGCGGCGGGCGGACCCCACGCATAATCAGGATGCCGCGAAGGTGGGCGGAGGCGCGGCGCTGGGCGCGATCATCGGCGCGATTGCGGGCGGAGGGAAGGGCGCTGCGATCGGCGCGGGAGTCGGCGGGGCGGCGGGGACGGGCGACGTGCTGGCGACGCGCGGCAAGGCGGCGACGCTACCCTCGGAGATGCGGCTGACGTTCCGTTTGCGGGCTGCGGTGACGGTGACGGAGAAGGGGCGGGTGTAGGTCAGGCGAGGCGGGAGCAGCTGATGAGCTCGAGCGGGCCGAGACCGGGGAAGCGCTCGGGAGAACGCTCAATGGCGCTGCGGATGGCCTCGAAATCCACGGCGTTGTTGTGAACCAGCGGAATCCCGGCGACCAGCGCGGTCGCGGCGATCAAGCCATCGAAGCGCCAGCGGGCCAGGCGCTCCTGACGTGATTCCGCGAGGCGATGGGAGCGACGGGGCGGAGAGGGCGGCTCCGGAATTAGCGCGATGATTTCGCCTGCCACTACTCCTACGGCAGAATCGATTGGGATCACATTGTCCAATAGGCTCAGGTAGGCGATGCGAGCGGCTTCGATGCGTGGGCGCACGGCCGGGGCGGCGCGACGCCACAACAAGCTGTAGCCGTGGATTCGTTCGGTCACGGTGATGGCGGAGACGGATAGCTGATGGAGGCCGAGGTAGGCGTGCAGCCAGCGGGCAACGTCCGGGCTGGTGTTGCGCGCAAGCCATCCTTCCGCGCTGGTGTCGAAGAGGAAGGGACCGGCGGCGGGATCGATCATCGGCGCCGGGGCTTCGGTTCGAGAATCACTCCGTCCAGGATGGCGAGTTCGTCCGGGGAGAAGCCGGTGAAGGCGCGGCGATAGTTCTCGAGGACCTGGGTGCGGCGGTGTTTGGCGTTCTCGAACTGCAGTCCCGTGGCGACGACTTCGGAGATCACGGTACTGAGGTTCACGCGCCGGGAGCGTGCGATTTTCTGCGCCTGGAGGAGGGAATCCGCCGGGAGCGTGAGGGTCGTGCGGCGTTTGGCGGGGGCCGGCTTGCGGGGCATAGATTCAGTATGACACGGTAGAGTGCATCAAAGTGTATCAAGCAAGGCAAGCCATTTCGTGCGAACCGTACGTGGCCATGCGGTACGTCTTCAGGCCGAAATAGGTAGACACCGTCGACTCCGTACTCGACTGTATCGAAGTCGAGCGTCGCGCGCCAAGGGGCGTACCAGTTAGGAGCATTCAACACGATTACAGGATATCTGCTTGTTCGGCGGCCGCCAGGATTGGCTGCCCACGGGCCGCAAACTGGAAATAGCCCGAGACGGGATTACCGATTCTGTGTTGATTTTCTTTGCGTCCTTCGCGCCTTTGCGAGACATGCTTTTGACTTTATGGCTGTGTAGCAGAATCTATGGGTAGGATTGGGGACCTTCGGGGAAATTCGCGGGTGAATCGGAGGAGTGAACCCTTCTGAATCCGACGGGAGAAAACCAAAACAAAACCTCTCTGAGAAGGAAAGACAAAGCATTGTGCGCCCTCCCGTCGGTCGGGGCCGAGCATGACGCGTCACCAGGATATCTGAACAGAGTTCGCCCGAACTGGCACCAGTGCGGCAGGACAGCCGACAAGCAGAATAGCTGATCTCCGGCGGCTTGGATTAATCTGCAGTTGAACAGACCGAGACTCATCTTCCGAGGAGGAGATCAGCCATTCAACTACAGGTTAAGACCATCTTGAATCAGGTGCAACATTTCGTTGGGTTCGTATACCAAGGGGTCCGAATGCTTGTCGGCCCAGAGGGAGCGCAGTCGATCGAGATCACCATAGAGCCGCACGCGGGCATACGCAGACGCTGTTCGCGTTGTCAGAAACCGGCGCCGGGCTATGACTGCTTGCCCCAGCGGCGCTGGCTGTTCGTGCCTTTGTGGGGAATCGCCACCTACTTTTGCTACGCGCCACGGCGAGTGGAGTGTGCCGAGCATGGGATCGTGGTCGAGCACATTCCGTGGAGCGACGGCAAGCGCCCGGTGACGTGCGCCATGATGGGATTCTTAGCACGCTGGGGACGTCGGCTGACCTGGCGGGAAACGGCGCGGGCCTTCCAGACCAGTTGGGAAGCGGTATATCGGTCGGTGGAATGGTTTGTCGAGTGGGGTTTGGCGCATCGCCAACTGTGCGGTGTCGAATCCATCGGCGTCGACGAAATTCATTGGGGACGCGGTTTGAAGGCAGACAACTTCTTGACTGTGATCTACCAAATCGACGCCGGGTGTCGGCGTTTGCTGTGGGTGGGACGCCGGCGTTCGCAGGTCACGCTGCGGCGGGGTCTGAATGCACTCGGGCCGGAGGTCGTAAAAGGGCTGCGTTTTGTGTGCAGTGACATGTGGAAGCCCTACTTGAAAGTCATCGCGGCCCAGGCCGGCCATGCTTTGCACGTGCTGGACCGATTTCATATCACGAGCCATTTGAATCAGGCGGTGGATCAAGTGCGCCGCGCTGAGAGCACACGCCTGGGTGCCAAGAGCAAAAAAGCAGCGCAGCGGCTCAAGCACATGCGCTGGCCGCTACTACGCCGCGGCAGTCGGGTGCGCGGGCGAGCCCGGCAAAAGCTGAATGCCCTGCTCGCCAGCAAACTGGCCACAGCCCGGGCGTGGGATTTGAAGGAGACCTTCTCCCATTTCTGGAAGTACAAATCCGAGATGTGGGCCGGAGCCTTTCTTGATTATTGGTGCTTCCGTGCCATGCGGAGCCGTCTGGAACCGATGAAAAGGGTGGCGCGGATGCTGCGCACCCATGAGCCGCTGATACTGAATTGGTTTCGCGCCAAAGGAGAAATCTCCAACGGTGCCGTTGAGGGCCTCAACAACAAAATCCGAGTAGTTACCAGACGATCCTACGGCTTTCGCACCTTCGACGCCATGGAAATCGCCCTGTATCACAACTTGGGACGACTCCCGGAACCCGAATCACCCCACAGATTCTGCTGAGGAAGCGACTTTATGAGGTCGTGCCAACGGTAGCTCGGATCAGAGACGGCATCAGCAATATCGCAAGCCGATTAGAAGAGTAATCTCTCGCAAAGGCGCAAAGGACGCAAAGAAAACCAAACAAAGACGTAGCGCTCTGCGAGCAGGCAAATGCACAGTAGTACAGTGCGAGGGGCGCAGTTCGTTGCGCTCCCTCACGGTTAATGCCACATAGTTTTCCCATAGCCGAACATCTGCGTAAATTGTAGGGCCGACGCCCTCGTCGGCCTTCGTCGTGTGCAGGGCCTTGATTCTGCGGGCGGAGAGCGGGACGTGGGCGTCCCGCGCAGACCAGGGGGTCTGCCCCACAAATTTTGCAGCATTCCCAATGCTGGGAAAACTATGTGGCATTACCCTCACGGTCGCGGCTCGTTAATTAGTGCGGCGGTGGCCTAGCCGGCCTTTGGCGGGCGCAATAACTTGCCGGGGAGTTTGGAGAGGTAGGTCAGGCGTTCGACGAGGGGGATGAGGCGGCGGACGGTGCGGCCGTGGAGGAGGAGGCTGCCAGTGACGAGGGCGGGGTGGGGGATGGTGGTGCAGCAGCGGGAGCAGATATCGACCTCGCCGCCGCGGCCGGCGGTGTGGAGGCGGCGCATTTCCTGCATCGCGCCGGAGTTCCAGATCTGGGTGAGCGACTGCTCGCCGATGGTGCCGAGGGGCTTGCCGTCCAGCATGTAGCTTTGGCAGCACGGGTAAGCGTCGCCGTTTTGCTTGATGTACATGGGGCCGCGCCAGAGGTAGTGGCAGGGGTATTTCCAATCGTCGGCGACGTGGCCGGCGGTGGGGCGCATGAGGTTGGTTTCGTCCTCCTTGATGCGCAGTTGATCGACGCCGGGGATCTCGCCCCAGAAGCGGAGGAAGTCATCGACCTCGGCGGCGTTGCCTTCCATCTTCACCATCTGTACGACGATCTGGAGTTTGGAGGAGCGCTCGTGCTTGCGGCGGGAGAAGCGGACGAAGTTGTCGCGGACGCGCTCGAATTTGGCGCCCTTGCGGTAGAACTCGAAGGTCTCCTTTTTGAAGCCGTCGAAGCTGAGGGTGATCTGTTCGAGGGGGGAGTCGAGGACCTTTTCGGTGTAGCGCTCGTCGAGGAAGGTGCCGTTGGTGGAGAGCAGGGTGCTGATGCTGTGGCGGTGGCAGTACTCGATGCGCTCGAAGATTTTCGGGTCCATGAAGGGCTCGCCGAGGCCGATCAACATCATGTGTTCGGCCGTACTTCCCGCTTCGTTCACGAGGCGTCCGAAGACGTCCTCCGACATATCGGCTTTGGGCTGCGGGTGCGTCTCGCGCGGGCACATGGGGCAGTAAAGATTGCACTTAGCCGTGGTTTCGACAATATATTCCACGGGCAGCGCGTTGAGCATGGCCCGCCGCGTGAGATAGCCCCACAGCAATTTCGCGCGGTTCCAGGCCCTCATTCATTTTTATTGTACCTGCCGGGTGTGCTGGTTAATCGAATCCTCGTGAACGAACGCGTGCGGCTGCTCAACGATCAACCTGTCCGACCGCGGGGGCGGTACGTGCTTTACTGGTGCCGATGGAATCGACGAGCGGAGGCCAATCACGCGCTGTTGCATGCGGCTGAGGTCGCCAATGGAATGGACCTGCCGCTGGTGGTGTACGAGCGGCTATCGTGTGCGTACCCGACGGCGTGCGACCGGTTTCACACGTTCGTGCTCGAGGGGGTGCCGCACTTTCAGGCGGCGCTGCGCAAGCTCGGGATCCCGTACATTTTTCAGCTGCCGCGGCGGAAGACCGGGCGCGATAAGCTGCGCGATTCGGTGCTGCGGGATGCGGCGGTGGTGGTGACAGACGATTGTTTGCGGGCGACGCCGGCGCTCGACGTGCGGTTGGAGGCGGTGGACGGGAGTTGCATTGTGCCGGTGAGCGCGATTCCGGGGCGGAGTTACGCGGCGTACTCGATCCGGCCGAAGATCAATAGGCTGCTGCCTAAGTATTTGGTGGCAGCGCCGGCGCTTGAAATCCGGCGGCGGTCGCGCGAAAGGTTCGAACAGCTACACACGGAGGTCACGACGCAGAATGTCGCGAGCCTGGTGGCGGAGTGCGAGATCGATCACGGCGTGCGGCCTTCGGCGACGTTTCGCGGCGGGCGGGCGGCGGCGGAAGCGTGCCTGCGGCGTTTTCTGCAGGAGCGGCTGCGGCGGTACGCACGGGATAAGAACGAGCCCGCGCTGCATGCCACGAGTGACCTGAGTCCGTACCTGCATTACGGGCATATCGGGGCGCTTGAAGTGGCGCTGGCGGTTCGCGAGCATGCGGCGAAGCACAAGCTGATCGCCGCCGAATTTCTGGAGGAGCTGATTGTGCGGCGCGAACTGGCGCACAATTTCGCGCGTTATGCGCCGCGGCTGGATTCGCTCGAAGTGCTGCCGGATTGGGCGAAGAAGACGATCGAGGAGCACCGGCGCGATCCGCGCGATCCGGTCTATGGGCGCGCAGAGTTCGAAAAGGCAGCCACGCACGACGATTTGTGGAATGCGACGCAGAAGGAGTTGATGCTGCGCGGGAAGATCCACGGGTATTACCGGATGTACTGGGGGAAGAAGATTATCGAATGGTCGGCGAGCGCGCAGGAGGCGCATGCCACCATGCTGTGGCTGCACGACCGTTATGCGCTGGACGGGGACGACCCGAATACGTACACCAACATCCTTTGGTGCTTCGGGCTGCACGACCGGCCCTGGCCCGAGCGGCCGATTTATGGGACCATCCGCAGCATGGTGCGGTCGGGGATGGAACGAAAGACCGATGTGGGTGAGTACATTCGGGAGATCCAAGATCTCGAAAGCACAGGAAGGGAGCTGACCACGTGAATATCACGCTTACCGGCGCGTCCGGGCTGATCGGACGGCGGCTGCTGAAGAACTTCGCGGCGGCGGGGCACGGACTTCTCGTGCTCAGCCGGCATGCGGGCACCAATCTTCCACCGGGCGTCGGGATTTCCGTGTGGGATCCGATGCAGGGGCCGCCGCCCGAGGAGAGCGTGGCTAATGCGGATGCGGTCGTGCATCTGGCGGGAGAGCCGGTGGCGCAGCGGTGGACGGAGGCGGTGAAACGGGGGATCCGGGACAGCCGGGTGATGGGTACGCGGAATCTGGTGGCGCGGCTGGCGACGCTGCGGAATAAGCCGAAGGTGCTGGTGTGCGCGTCGGCGATCGGGTACTACGGGTCGCGCGGCGATGAGGTGCTGAGGGAATCCTCGGGGGCGGGGAAGGGATTTTTGGCGGAGACGTGCCTGGCGTGGGAGCAGGAGGCGGTGGCGGCGGAGGCGCTCGGAGTGCGGGTGGTGCGGGTGCGGATCGGGATCGTGCTGGATGGGCGCGGCGGGGCGCTCCAGAAGATGCTGCCTCCGTTTCGGATGGGGGTCGGGGGGCGGCTGGGGGATGGGAAGCAGTGGATGTCGTGGATTCACATTGCGGACCTGGCGGCGATGTTTCAGATGGCGGTGGACGGGCCGGTGAGCGGAGTGCTGAACGGAGTTGCGCCGAATCCGGTGGTGAACGCGGAGTTCACGAGGGAACTGGGCAAGGCGGTGCATCGTCCGGCGATTTTTCCGGTGCCGGGGGTGGCGATCAAGCTGCTGTTCGGGGAGATGGCGGAGGTTTTGCTGGCGAGCCAGCGCGTGGTGCCGGAGGCAGTGCAAGGGGCGGGATTCGCGTTTCGGTTCCCGGAATTGGCGGGGGCGCTTCGGGATGTGTTGGGGTAGGCTAGAGATCGCTCCCTTACGGAGCGGTTCGCTGCGTAGGCTGTATAATAGGTAAGAGTACTGAGAGGTCCTGTGTCTTTACGCACGTATTTCCGTCTTTTCACCCACACCCAACTTCTACCGGTCCTGGAAACGGGCGAGGAAACGATTCTCGTCGGCGGCCAGGCTGTGATGGAAGGCGTAATGATGCGGGCCCCGCACAGCTATTGCGTCGCGGTGAGGAAGGCCAACGGGGAGATTGTCACCACCGAGTTGCCGCTCGCCAAGATTTCGGACACTTACAAGATTTTCAAGTACCCGGTTTTTCGCGGGGTCGGCACGCTGTTTCAGGCGATGTCGCTGGGCATGAAGGCGCTGAAGTTCTCGGCGGACGTTTCACTGGAAGACGTCCAGGCGGAAGAGAAAAAGAAGGCCAAGCCCGCGAAAGAGCTGCCCAGCTGGGTGCTGGCGGCGAACCTGATTTTCTCGCTGGCGATGTTTATTTTCATGTACAAGTTCATTCCCTTGTACCTGACCACATGGCTCAAGGGAATTTATCCCGTGCTGGGAGGCCGCATCCCGTTCAACCTTACGGATGGCGTGATCCGCATGGCGGTGTTCCTGGTCTTCATGTACGGGCTCTCGTTGATGAAGGATATCCGGCGGGTCTTTGAATATCACGGTGCGGAGCACAAGGTGGTTTTCAATTTCGAGTCGGGCAAGCCGGTGAACGTGGAGAATGCCCAGAAGTTCGTGACCTGGCATCCGCGTTGCGGCACCAGCTTTTTGTTCGTGGTCATGATTGTTTCGATCGTGTTCTACACGGTGATTCCGTTCGATGGATTTGTGGCCAAACTTCTTTCGCGCATCGCCCTGCTGCCGGTGATCGCCGGCGTCAGCTACGAACTGATTCGCTTTGCCGCCAAGCGGCGCGGGTCTGTTCTGGCGACGATCGCGGCGCCCGGCCTGTGGCTGCAGCGCATCACGACCAAGCCCCCGGCGGACGACCAGACAGCGGTTGCGATCCGCGCGCTGGAAGGCGCGATGGCGCTCGAAGAGCAGCAGGGCGGCCAGCTGGTCATCGCATAATTATCCATGCAATTCGCTCAGAAGCTCGATCAGCTCGAGAAGCGGTTCGACGAGCTAACCCAACAGATGGCCGATCCGGCCATAATCAGCGACGCGGACCAGTACCGGAAGGTCGCCAAAGCGCAGAGTGAACTTTCCGATATCGCGGCGAAGTACCGCGAGTGGAAGAAGGTAGAGGACGGCCTTACCCAGGCGCGTCCGATGCTCCAGGAGCAGGATGCGGAGCTGAAGGAAATGGCGGAGCTGGAGATCGCCCAGCTGGAGCCGGAGAAGCTGCGCATCGAGGAAGAACTGCGGGTTCTGCTGCTGCCCAAGGATCCGAACGACGATAAGAACGTGGTGCTGGAAATTCGCGCCGGCACAGGCGGCGACGAGGCCACGCTGTTCGCGGCAGAGATTTTCCGGATGTACTCGCGCTTCGCGGAGACGCAGAACTGGAAGATGGAAGTGACGTCCAGCAGCGAATCGAGCGTCGGCGGGCTGAAGGAAGTGATCGCGCTGGTGAGCGGCAATAAGGTCTTCGCCAAACTGAAGTACGAGAGCGGCGTGCATCGGGTGCAGCGGGTTCCGGTGACGGAGCAGCAGGGGCGCGTGCACACGTCGGCGATTACGGTGGCGGTGCTGCCGGAGGCCGATGAAGTCGAAGTAAAGCTCGAAGCCAAGGATATCCGGATCGATACGTTCTGCTCTTCGGGGCCGGGCGGGCAGAGCGTCAACACGACGTACTCGGCGGTGCGGATCACGCACCTTCCGACGGGGCTCGTGGTTTCCTGCCAGGACGAAAAATCGCAGATCAAGAATCGGGCGAAGGCGGAGCGCGTGCTGCGCTCGCGGCTTTACGAGCTGGAGTTGGAGAAGCAGCAGGCGGCGCTGGGCGCCGAGCGGCGGACGATGGTGGGCTCGGGCGACAGGAGCGAGAAGATCCGCACGTACAATTTTCCGCAGAATCGGGTGAGCGACCATCGCATCGGGCTGACGCTGCATCAGCTGGATTTTGTGATGGAGGGAAAGATGGACGCGATTGTGGACGCGCTCACGGAGTTCTACCAGGCGGAGAAGCTCAAACAGCAGGCGGAAAAAGGGCCGGTCAGTTAGAGATCGCTCCCTGACGGTCGCGGTTCGCGGTGAGGCTGTCGGGCGCAGGAGCCGGGACGCGCAAGCTAAAGCATGCGCCACCAACACGATGAATGTTCAGACGGCGCTGGTGCAGGGGACGCGGCTGTTGGAGGATGCCGGGGTGGGGGTGCCGCGGCTGACGGCCGAAGTGCTGCTGGGGCATGCGATGCGGGTGGCGCGGGAATACTTCTACGCGCATCCCGAGCAGGAATTGCTCGAGGTGGAATGGCTGCACTATGGCCGGTACCTGCACGAACGGCTCGGCGGCAAGCCGACACAATACATCACCCATCGGCAGGAGTTTTACAGCCGCGATTTCCGGGTCACGCCGGATGTTCTGATTCCACGACCGGAGACCGAGCATGTGGTGGAAGCCGCGCTCGAGTTGGCGCGGGGGGCGAAGCGCGTGCTCGATGTCGGCACCGGGTCGGGCGCGCTGGCGATCACGCTACGGCTGGAATTGGGCGCGGCGACGTGGGCTACGGATATTTCGGCAGAGGCCGCGGTGGTGGCGGCGGACAATGCCGCGCGGCTGGAGGCTGGGGTGCACTTCGCGGTCTGCGACCTGATGGATGCGATCGCGGCGGACTCGATGGATCTGATCGTCTCCAATCCACCTTATGTGCCGCTGGCGCATCGTGAGGGGCTGCAGCGCGAGGTGCGCGATTTCGAGCCGCACGTGGCGCTGTTCGGCGGGCAGACGGGGTTTGAACTCTACGGCCGGATCGTAGCCGATGCTCCGCGGGTGCTGCGGGAGGGCGGCTGGTTGATCATGGAACTGGGTTTCACCAGCCTGGAACATGTGCACGGGCTACTGGCCGGTTGGGGCGACGTGCGGGTGATCCCGGACCTGGCCGGGATTCCGCGCGTGATTGCCGCCCGGCAATAACTCAAAAGATCTTTCCTAACGAAATACTCCTGTAGCGCGTGCGCAAGTTGCCGCTGCTATCTGGAATCGCCGCTGCCGTGCGCCTCGGGCGTGACCGGCGCGGATCTCAGGAAGCGGGTGCAGGATATCATGACAGGCCCCGTGCGGCAGATGCTCTCGCCAGGCGGCAAGTTTCTGGCGGCGGGGACGGTGCTGGCGGTGATCGGTATCGCCAAGGCGCAGACGCTGCTGGCTGAGCGCTTTCAACTGGGGGTCCACAAGGATGGGAAAGAGGCATCGGGATACATGCTGGTGGTGGCGAAGGGCGGCATCAGGATGAAGCCACAGGGGGCAATCAAGAGATCGCTCCCTAACGCTCCCTAACGGTCGCGGCTCGGTTTGAGAGCGGTGCCGAGGATCGGGGGCTCGTTGCGCTCCCTCACGGTCGCGGCTCGTTGACCAGGAGCCAGCGGCCTGCTGCACATTATGATGGGCGTATGCGTAAACATACGGCGGCGCTGGTGGTTTGTGCGGGCGCCTCTCTATTCGCCGCGGAATGGAAACCCGCCGAAAGCCCTCTCTCGACGCCCTGGACTTCGAAAGTCACGGCCGGAAGCGCGCTGCCGGAGTATCCACGGCCGCAGTTGGAGCGAGCCAAGTGGACGAATCTGAACGGACTGTGGGACTATGCGATCCGGGCGAAGGGTGAGGGGCGGCCGGCGCAGTTCGAAGGGAAATTGCTGGTGCCGTTCGCGGTGGAATCGGCGCTCTCCGGCGTTAAGCGGCCGCTGACTCCGGACCAGCGGCTCTGGTACAGCCGCGGCTTCAATGCCACGTCAGGCAAGGGTTCGCGGCTGCTGCTGCATTTTGGCGCGGTAGACTGGCGCACCGAGGTCTTCGTCAACGGGAAGGCGGTGGGCACGCACGAAGGCGGGTACGATCCGTTTACGTTCGACATTACCGACGCATTGAAGGCGGGCGGCGCGCAGGAAGTCACGGTGGCGGTGTGGGATCCGACGGATACGGCGCTGCAGCCGCGGGGCAAGCAGGTGCTCAGCCCCAACGGCATCTGGTACACCGCGGTCTCCGGCATCTGGCAGACGGTGTGGATCGAGCCGGTTCCGGCGGCGTATATCGAATCGATTGCAATGACGCCGGACATCGACGCGCATCAACTGCGACTGACGGTGCGCTCGGCTGCGAGCGGCGATTTCACTGCCACGGCCAAGCTACATGGGCGCAGCGTGGGGCGCATTTCCGGGAAGACGAATGCGGAAGTGCGGCTGCCGCTGAGCGTGATGGAGTTGTGGTCGCCCGATTCGCCCACGCTGTACGATCTGGAGATCGCGCTGAAATCCGGCGACTCAGTGAAAAGTTATTTCGGCATGCGCAGCGTGGAGATGCGCGCGGATGCAGAAGGGCGCAATCGGATCTTCCTCAATCACAAGGCGCTGTTTCAGATCGGTCCGCTGGATCAGGGCTGGTGGCCTGACGGGCTCTACACTGCGCCGACAGACGACGCGCTGCGGTTCGACATCGAGGCGCTGAAGAAGATGGGCTTCAACATGGCGCGCAAGCACGTCAAGGTGGAGCCCGCGCGCTGGTATTACTGGTGCGACAAACTTGGTTTCCTGGTGTGGCAGGACATGCCGAGCGCGATGACCAGGACTCCGCCGAGCAATGTGCGCAAGGGCGCGGCCGAAGACGCGCAGTTCCCCGCCGGGGAGGCCGCCGCGTGGGAGCGCGAACTGAAAGCGATCATTGCAGCGAATGGGAATTCGCCGAGCATCATCGTGTGGGTGCCGTTCAATGAAGGCTGGGGACAGCACGCCACGAACGACGTACTGAAGATGGTCAAGGCGCTGGACCCGAGCCGGCTGGTGGACGGTCCGAGCGGCTGGGAGGATCGCGGATGGGGCGACCTCAAGGACATGCATAACTATCCGGGGCCGGGCATGTTTCCGGTGGTGAAGGATCGCGTGAGCGTGCTCGGCGAGTTCGGCGGGCTCGGGCTGCCGCTGACCGGGCATCTGTGGTGGGACAAACGCAATTGGGGATACAAGACGTTCGAGGATCGCGCGCAATTGCAGACGGCGTATGAAGGGTTGATGGAGAAGCTGGCGCCGCTGGTGAAGGACGGGCTGGCCGCCGCGATTTATACGCAGACCACGGACGTGGAGGGCGAGATCAACGGGCTGATGACGTACGACCGGCAGGTGATGAAGTTCGACGTGGGGAAGCTGGCGGAGATGCACAAGAAGTTGATTTTGGGAAAGTAAGACGTGGAACCTATTCGGCTACGGGTATTTCGGATTGTGGCGGAGGAACTCAGCTTTACGCGAGCAGCGGAACGGCTGTTTCTGACCCAGCCGGCGGTCACGATGCAGATCAAGAATCTGGAGGAGGAGGTGGGGCTACGGTTGTTCGACCGGACGGGACAACGCATCGTGCTGACGCCGGCGGGGCGCATTTTGAAGGACTACACGAAGCGCATCGCGGCGCTCTGCGGGGACGCGGAACGCGACTTGGCGGCGCTCAAGGGCGAGACGCGGGGACGGCTGGCGCTAGGGGCCTCGACGACGATCGCGCAGTATCTGCTGCCCCGGTTGGCGGGGGAATTTCTGGCGGCGTTTCCGGCAATTCAGCTTTCCATCATCAGCGGGAACACGAGCGATATTGTGACGGCGCTGGCGGAGGGGCGAATCGGACTGGGGTTGATCGAAGGACCCGCGGGGCGCAGCGATGTGAAGTGCGAGCCGTTCGTGGAGGACGAGATTGTGCTGGTGACGCCGGCAGCGCATGAGTTCGCGGCGGGCGGGGAGTTGGATCCGGCAGCGCTGAAGCTGTCGGCGATCATTTTACGGGAGCACGGCAGCGGGACGCGGCAGGTTGTGGAAGAGGCGCTGAAACGGGCGCGGCTGGATACGCGCGGGCTGAAGATCGCGCTGGAGCTGGACTCGACGGAATCGATCAAATCGGCGATTACGGCGGGGCTCGGGGTGGGATTTGTCTCGCGGTGGGCGCTCGGGAAGGAGATCGCACTGGGGCTGTTGCGCACGGTTCCGGTGAAGGGGTTGCGCATTCGGCGACACTTTCAGTTCGTGTACCTGCAAGGGCCTGCGCCCGGGGGAGTTGAGGGCGAATTCCTGCGCTTCGCGGCGGCGAAGCGGGCGGATTTCGGCGAGCCCTGATTGGGTCGCTTTGACTCAGTGGCACGGTGCCTGCACTGGTTAATTGCAAAGGAGAAAGTTTCTTATGCACCGTATCGTGATCTGTAGTTTTCTGCTGGTTGGCGGTCTCGCGATGGCGCAGGATCCCGCGAAGGCGAAAGACCGGTCCACGGCCCAGACTGCCGGGGAGACCAACCGCATGGAAAACATGGCGAACGACAAAACGTTCGTGATGAACGCCGCGATCGGCGGCATGGCCGAGGTGGAGATGGGCAAACTCGCCGTGCAGAAAGCAAGCGACGACCGAGTCAAACAATTCGGACAGAAGATGATTAAGGATCACAGCAAGGCCAACGAGGATTTGAAAGGGGTGGCCAGCGCACAGAAAATCGACATTCCGGTGTCGCTGGATTCGAAGCACCAGGCGACGATCGACCGGCTCAATAAGCTCTCGGGAAGCGCATTCGACCATGCGTACGTGCGGGAGATGGTGAGGGATCATAACGAGGACGTGAAGGAGTTCCAGAAGGAAGCGCAGAACGGGCAGGATTCGGCGGTTCGCGCGTTCGCGTCCAGGACGCTGCCGACGCTACAGGAACATCAGCGAATGATTCTGGACATCAGCAAGGGCATGGGCAAGGGCACGACGACGAGCGCCAACCGCTCCAAGCAGTAGCTAGAGCTAGCTAGAAGTTGACGGCGGTGGTGTTGGCGCCGCAGACGAGTACGCCAACGCGCTCTCCAAGGGCGGGTTCGTACGCGCGGGAGAGAAGCGCGGCGAAGGCCGCGGCTCCGCCGGGTTCGGCGACGACGCGGAGGGTATTCCACAGGGCGTGCTGGGCGGCGGCAATGGCGTCGTCGGGAACGAGGACGACACGTTCGACCCATTTTTGAGCGATGGGGAACATGAGCGCGCCGACGCTCTTGGGAGCGAGCGAATCGGCGGCGATGCCGCTGGATTCGGTATCGACAGGTCGTCCGGACTCGAGAGCGCGGTGGAGCGTGGGGCAGAGCTCCGGCTCGACTCCGACGATGCGAATGCGTCCCTGATACCAGCCGGCGATGCCGCCGATTAAGCCGCCGCCACCGCACGCGATCAACAGGGTATCGAGGTCGGGCGCCTGGTCTTCGAATTCCAGGCCGACGGATCCGGCGCCGAGGAGCGTTTCTACCTGATCGTAAGCGTGGACTTGCAGGGCGCCAGACTCGGCAGCCCACTGTTGGCTGGCGAGCAGTGCGTCGTTGTAGCGATCGCCGGTGACGACGAGGTCGGCGCCGTAAGAGCGGATGCGATCCATTTTCGCGGGAGAAGAAATTGTCGGGATGAAGATGCGCGCGGGTTTGCCGGTCTTCATGGCGGCGTAGGCGACGGCGACGCCGTGATTGCCGCCGGACGCGGCGACCACGCCGGCGGGCGGGACTGTGCGGGTCAGCAGATTGGAGACGGCGCCGCGAGTCTTAAAGGATCCGGTGTGCTGCAGGAGTTCGAGCTTGAGGACGAGGGGCGCGGCGGGAAGTCCGAAATCGCCGGCGTCGATATCGACTACGGGGGTGCGGCGGATGAACGGGCGAATGACGGAGTAGGTTCGCGAGATTCCCTCGCGCATGGCTCGGATATCGAGACTCAGGATGTCGAGACTCATGAATTCGTATTATAGACGCGCGGGGCGGAGCGGCCCCATCAGGGTCCACAGGATGGCGGCACAGATGAGGGGCATGATTCCAAAGCCGAAGAAGACGGGCGTGTAGGAGTAGTGCTGCACCACATAGCCGGTGATGAGCGTGAAGAGCATGCCGCCGAAGCCCGAGCCCATGCTGGCGATGCCGTAGACGCTGCCGACGGCGCTTTTCGGGAAGACATCGGCGGGGAAGCTGAGCATGTTGGCGAGGGATCCGGTGTAGCCGAGCATGGCGATGGAGACGAACGCGATCGCCATCCAGGCTTCGGAGACGAGCACGGCGGGGATGGCGGAGGTCATGAGGGCGGCGAAGAAAGTGACGGAGCCTTTGCGCGCGACCGTGACGGAGTAGCCGCGCTTGAGCAGCAGACCGGAGAGCCAGCCGCCGAGAATATTGCCGAAGCCGGCGACCATGAAGGGGATCCAGGCGAACTTGCCGATTTTGGCGAGGTCGAAGCCGCGCACGCTTTTCAGATATTCGGGGAACCAGAAAATGTAGAAATACCAGACCGGGTCCATGAAGATTTTGGAAAACGTGAAGGCCAGGACGAAGCGATTGCTCAGCAGCCGGCGAACCGGGACGACGACCTCCGGAGGCGCTCCAGGGAGCGCTTTGGGCGTGCGGTACATGGTGAACCAGAAGGCGAGCCAGAGTAGTCCGGCGAGTCCAACGAAGGCGAAGGCAGCCTGCCAGCCGATGTTGATGATCAGGTAGGCGACGATGGGCGGTGCGAGGATGGCGCCGAAGGCGGAGCCGGAATTAAAGATCCCGGCGGCGAGCGCGCGCTCTTTTTCGGGGAACCACTCGGCGACGACTTTTACGGCGCCCGGCCAGTTGCCGGCTTCGCCGATGCCGAGCAGGAAGCGGAAGATGCCGAGGCTGAGGGTTCCGCGCGCGAAGGCATGGAGTGCGGCGGCGATGCTCCACCAGGCGACGCAAAGGCCATAGCCGAGGCGCGTGCCGAGGCGATCGATCATGGGGCCGGAGAGGCCATTCATGATCGTATAGGCGAAGAGGAAGGCGGAGACGACGCGCGAGTAGTCCTCATTGGTCATGTGGAACTGCTCGCGCAAAATGGGAGCGGCGACGGAGAGAGTCTGGCGGTCGAGGTAATTGATCATGGTCGCGAAGAAGGCGAGCGAGATCATTTTCCAGCGCAGGGGAGAGGGCGCTACCTCGGACTCCTTCACGCGAGGTCCACCCGTACGGCCTCGTGGATCAGGACGCGCGGGACGGTGAGCTCTACCCATCCGGCGCGGGCGGTCGCCGGGAATTTCGTGCCGGCGCGCAGCAGTGACACGGCGCGGACGGAGCGGCCGTTGGGGACGCGCACGCGGACTTTGACATTCTCCACGGGCAGGAATTCCTCGCGGATGCGCAGCTTCTTGGTCTTATTTCCCGTATCGGCCACCAGGTGCAAGAGTATGGTATCGCGGGAGGCCATCAACTGGGGCATGAGGCCGGAGCGGTATTCCACGTCGTAGGTTTTGTGCGGGGCGAGCACCGGTTCGATCAGCGTGCCGAGGAAAGTGCGGAGGCGCTTCATGCGGGTTTCCGCGTAGATGGCCTCGAGGCCGGAGCCGATGTAGATGACGGTGCCCTTGCCGGCGGTGCGCTTCACGATCGCCGGGCCGAGATTGCCGCGATGGCCGATGTCGATGGTCTCGGCGAGCACCGCTCCGTCGCCGGTGTTGGTGAAGCGCAGCACCTGCGGGTCCTGCGGGATGAGCTCTCCGCTGGGAAGCTTGAGGTAGAGGTCAGGAATCTCGACGGGCTCGACGGACGTGAACTTCGCGCCGAATAAGTCGGCGAGGCCGAAATTGGCGCGCATCTTGCCGCGTTCGTCGGCGACGCTGGTGAGGTGGGTGGCGATGAGCGTGCCGCCGGCGGTGACGTAATCGCGCAGCATGGCGCACTGGGCGTCACTGAGGGAAGCCGCGTTGGGAAGGTAGACCAGCTTATAGCGGGCGAGTTGGCCGGGCGTCATCAGGTAATCCAGGAAGGGCTCGGAATCGTAGCCGAGATCTTTCATCACCTGCCAGGCGCCGTGATAGTAATTTTCGTAGCCCTTGGAGACGTAGTGTTTGCCGGTGAACCAATCGATGGTCTGGTCGCCGACTATGATGCCGGCGAGGGGTTGTGCCGCGGCCGCGGCGAGGACGGCCTGATGGTCGCGGGAGAAATCGAAATTCTCTTTCACGTAGCGGCCGCTCTCATAGGAAAGCGGGCCTTCGGGCATGTAGAAGAAGCGGCTGAGGCCCCAGTAGACTACACCTGCGCCGCCGGCGAGCGCGGTGGCTCCATCGATGAGGAGTTCCTGGCTTTCGACGGGATAGCTGAACCAGCCGCGAACGCGATCGCTCTTCATGTGCTCGCGATTGTACTGGGTGTGGGTGCCGACGTAGGTCCAGATGGTCTTGCCGGTGGAGTGGCCGAGTTGGAGGTTGAAGAGCTTGTCCTCGGGCGTTTCGGCGGCCTCGAACATGAAGCCATCGACGACGGGGATGGCGCGATTGCGCCACTCGCGCTTGCTGAGCAGTGAGGTGTCGTTGAACAGCGTGGGCACGTCGCGGGTGGTGCGGATCATTTCGCGGATCTCGTGGAGGAAGGCGATGACCACTTCGTTGGCCATCCACTGGGTGTACTCCACGTCGTCCTGTTTGGTGGGGACGGGCTTGCCGAAGCGTTTTTGGTAGGCGGCCTCGCAGTACTTGCAGTGACAGTACTCCTTGGCGTTGTTCATGCCCTGATAGGGGCCGTCGAAGTACATCACGTCCACTGGATATTGGGTGAGGACTTCGCGCACCAGCGATTGGATGACGGCGCGGACGGGCGAGTTGAGGCAGCCTTCAAAGTACTTTGCGAAGCCATAGTGCTCGGTGGTCATGGGCGTGCCGTCGGCGAATTTCTTCGACCAATCGGCGTAGCGCGGATCTTTCGAGGAGGCGTCCATGAAGGGGTGGTTGAGCGGGACGTAGGCCACGACGCGCATGCCATTCTTCCTGCAGAGGTCGACGGTTTCGCGGAAGGGGTCGCCCTTCAATTCGGGGTGGATGGGGTAGCCGGATTTGGTGGGGAAGTAGGCGTAGTAGGAGGCCGCGGGATAGCGCATGGAATCGGCATGCAGGGTGGTCGCAATGTTGACAGCCTTGGCGGGGTTGTAATCGAGCGACGGGTAGAAGGGCGGGTTGTAGGCCTCACAGATGAGGACGCGGCAGGTCTTCAACCAGTCCGCCGTGGATACCGCGCTGGTTTGCGGTTGCGCGTGCAGTTGTGACGAGGCAAGGGCAAGGCCGGCCGATTGCAAGAGTTCTCTGCGATTCATCATGACGTGTGCTCCATACAGCTTTTTCTTTCCACCAGGTGGACGCCGAAGAGGCGGTGCTCCGGGGCCTGGTGGTCGCCGCGGCCGGCGAGGCGGAGGAGGATCTCGACGGCCGCCTGGCCGATTTCATACTTGGGCTGGTGGATGGTGGTGAGGGGCGGATTCACTATCGTGGAAAGCTCCACGTTGTCGAAGCCGATCACGGAGACGTCGTCCGGGATACGGCGTCCGGCGTCCATGAGCGCGCGGATCACGCCGAAAGCCATCATGTCGCTGGCGGCGAAGATGGCAGTGGTATCGGGGTGGAGCGCGAGGAGTTTCTCCGCGAGTTCGACGCCGCCCTGAAAATTATTCTTGCCGTGCAGGACGACCGGCCTGACGGGCTTGCGCGCTTCGGCGAGGATGCGCACGAAGCCTTCGGCGCGCTCCGTCATGTTGCCGTGGTGACGCGGGCCGGTGAGGTGCGCGATCTTGCGATGGCCGAGCTTCCACAGGTATTCGCCGGCGAGCGCGCCGCCGGCATCGTTATCGGCGGAGATGGTGGAAAATGCGTTGCGGGGCGCGGCGCGGTTGAGCAACACGATGGGCACGCCGAATCCGGAGAGCTGCTCCACCTGCTTCTTGCTGAGCGTGGCTACGGAGTTCATCAGGATGCCATCGACGCGCTTCTCCATCAGCGATTGGACGTAGCGTAATTGCTTTTCGGCGTCGAGGTCGCTGTTACAGAGGACCAGGTCGTAGTCGGCGGCATAGGCGGCATCTTCTGCGCCGCGGGCGACTTCGGCGAAGAAGGGATTGCGGATATCGCTGACGACGAGTGCGAGCGAGTGAGAGCGGCCAGTCACGAGCCCGCGGGCGACGCGGTTGGGGCGGTAGTGCAGGCGCTTGGCGATGGCCAGCACGTGCTCCCGTGTGCCCGCGTGGACTCCGTATTCGCCATTCAAGGCACGCGAGACCGTGGATACGTTGACTCCCGATTCGCGCGCAACGTCTTTGATAGTTATCGCCATGATTGTTGCAAACGTTTTTGATTATAGGATGTGGCGGGGGCAAAGTAAACACCCTGGGGAGGCGTTGGGATACCTGAACAAATATTGGAAACGTTTGCAGGGATCGGAGGGCGCGTGCGTGGATGCCATAGAATGGCGGAATGCAGCAGACGGTAGCGGTTCTTGGCGGAGGGGTGGCGGGGCTGAGCGCCGCGCACGAACTTGCGGAGCGCGGATTTCAGGTGCGCGTTTACGAGCGCAAGGCGATGTTGGGGGGAAAGGCCCGCAGTATCGCGGTGCCGGATTCGGGGGTGAACGGCCGGCAGCCGCTGCCCGGCGAGCACGGGTTCCGGTTCTTCCCGGGATTCTACCAGCACGTTACGGATACGATGCGGAGGATTCCGTATGGAGTCCACGGCAACACGTTCGACAATCTGACGGCGGCGACGCGGATGCTGCTGGCGCGCGCCGGGCAGACCGAGATCACGTGGGTGGCTCGCTGTCCTTCAACGCCGGACGACCTGCGGGCGTTTCTGATCGAGCTGCTGACGCCGTTCGGAGTGCCGCCGGACGAACTGGCGTATTTCGTCAGCCGGTTGTTGATCGTGGCCACAAGCTGTCCGGAGAGGCGGCTGAAGGAGTTCGAGAACATCGCGTGGTGGGATTTTATTGGGGCAGAGCAGCGGTCGGCGGCGTATCGGGCGTATCTGGGGCAGGGCATGACGCGGTCGCTGGTCGCGATGCGGGCCGAGGAGAGCAGCACGCGGACGGTGGGGAATGTTCAACTGCAGCTGCTGTATTGCCTGATCTCGCCGGACCGCGTGTTCGACCGGCTGCTCGCAGGTCCTACGAACGACGTCTGGATTTATCCGTGGACGCAGTACCTGGAAAAGCTCGGAGTGGAATTCCACCGTGAAGCGCGTGTGCTGGAGATCCAAACCGATGGTTCGAAAGTCACGGGCGCGACGGTGGAGAGCGGCGGCGTGGGTTCGCAGGTAACGGCTGATTTCTATATCGCGGCGATGCCGGTGGAGGTGATGGCCACGCTGATGACCGACGAACTCAAGCGGGCGGCGCCCTCGCTGGCCAACCTGGATAAGCTGAAGACGCGGTGGATGAACGGAATCCAATTTTATTTGTCCAAGGACGCACCGCTGGTCAACGGTCATGTGATCTATCTGGATTCGCCGTGGGCGCTGACTTCGGTTTCGCAGCGGCAGTTCTGGACGAATGTGGATTTATCGCAGTATGGCGACGGCACGGTGCGCGGCATCCTCTCCGTGGATATTTCCGATTGGGAGGCGCCGGGCGTGGTGTTCGGCAAGCCGGCGCGGGAGTGCAGCGCGATCGAAATCAAGGACGAGGTGTGGGCGCAATTGCAGCAGCACTTGAACGACAACGGGGAGACTCCGATTCAGGATTCGCAGCTGGTGGCGTGGTTCCTGGATCCCGACATTGCGTTTCCCAACCCGGGATCGGCGGCCAATGCGGAGCCGCTGCTGATCAACACGGCGGGCTCGCTGCAATACCGGCCGGAGGCGCAAGTGGAGTTGAAGAACTTCTTCGTGGCGTCGGACTACGTGCGGACCTATACGGATCTGGCGTGCATGGAGGCGGCGAACGAGGCGGCACGGCGCGCGGTGAATTGCCTGCTGGTGGAGGCGGGTTCGAGCGCGGCTCCGGCGCGGCTGTGGCCGCTGGAGGAGCCGGAATTTCTTAAGCCGATTCAGGAGATCGACCGGATCAGGTTTGGGCTGGGGCTGCCGTCCCCTGTCCGGTGATGGACAGGGAGCGGCTACGACACGATCGGACGCTCCCTGACGGTCGCGGCTCTTCCACACGCTCGTATTGCGCGAAAATGCCAGTGATGCGATCTTCGTGCCTTCTCCTTCTCTTCCCGCTGCTCGCCGCCGCGCAAACGCGCGATGCAGACGTCGTCGTGTACGGCGCCACTTCCTCGGGAATCGCCGCCGCCATCCAGGTGGTTCGCCTCGGCAAGACCGCCATCATCGTGGATCCCGGCACGCACCTTGGCGGACTCACCACCGGAGGGCTGGGCTGGACCGACATCGGCAACAAGCAGGTGATCGGCGGCATCGCGCTCGAGTTCTACCGCCGGGTCAAGCAGCACTACGATAACGCCGCATCCTGGAAATTTCAGCCGCGCGAGAGTTACTACAAACTCCGCCACGCCGAAATCAACGCCGACGACTCCGCCATGTGGACCTTCGAGCCCCACGTCGCGACCGACATCTATCGCGAGATGCTGGCGCAGTACAAGATCCCCGTCGTGATGCAGGCGCGGCTTGATCTGCGGCCCGGCAAGGGCGTCGTGATGAATGGCCGACGCATCACAGCGATCTTGCTCGAAGACGGGCGACGCTTTACCGGCCGCATGTTCATCGACGCGACCTATGAAGGCGACCTGATGGCGAAGGCCGGCGTGCGATACACCACCGGCCGCGAAGCCAACGCCACTTACGGCGAAAAGTACAATGGCGTCGAGGCGGCGCAGCGCCACCAGCACCAGTTCCCCGACGGGTTGCGCATTTCGCCCTACGTTAAGCCCGGCGACCCCGCGAGCGGCCTGCTTCCCGGCATCGACCCGACCGGTCCCGGCGTGGAAGGCGCGGGCGACCGGCGCATTCAGACCTACTGCTTCCGCCTCTGCATGACCAACGCCGCGGAGAACCGCCTGCCCATCGACAAGCCGGCGCAGTATGACGAGCGCGATTTCGAGCTGCTACTGCGCTACGCCGAGTCGGGCCGCTATCATCCGCCCGCCTCCAAGTGGGATCCGCTGCCCAACGCCAAGACCGACACCAACAATCACGGCGCCGTCTCGACCGACTTCATCGGCATGAACTGGGACTACCCCGAGGGCGATTACGCCACGCGAGACCGCATCGTTCGCGAGCACGAGATTTTCACCCGCGGCTACCTGTGGACGCTGCAGAACAACCCGCGCGTCCCCGAAGCCCTGCGCCAGTACTATCGCCAGTGGGGCTGGCCCAAGGACGAATTCGTGGAGAACGATCACTTCCCCACTCAGCTCTACATCCGCGAGGCCCGGCGCATGGTCAGCGACGTAGTGATGACGGAGCATCACGTCACGGCCCGGGAAACCGCGCGCGATTCCGTCGGCATGGGCGCCTACGGCATGGACTCGCACAACGTGCAGCGCTACATCACGCCCGAGGGCTTCGTGCGCAACGAAGGTAACGTGCAGGTGGGCGGTTTCGCGCCCTACCCCATCAGCTATCGCGCCATCGTGCCGCGCGCCGGCGAGGCCGCCAACCTCTTCGTGCCGGTCTGCCTCTCCGCGTCGCACATCGCTTACGGCTCCATCCGCATGGAGCCCGTGTTCATGATCCTGGGACAATCTTCCGCCATGGCTGCTGTGCTCGCCATCGAAGCGAAGACCGACGTTCAATCCATCGATTACGCCGCGCTCCGCAAGCGTCTGCTTGCGGCAGCGCCAGATCCTGGAATCGCCCGCCGCCCCCGCGCCCAAACTCGATGGCATCGTGCAGGATGACGCGCAGGGTGCGAAAGCCGGATCGTGGACGGCCAGCCGCGCCGCCGCTTCGTTCCTCGGCACGGGCTATGTACACGATGGCAACACGCACGATGGCAAGTCCTCCGTCACCTTCACGGTACCTGTCCCGGCGCGCGAGCTGTGGTACGTTCGGTTGCTCTATCCGACTAATCCCAATCGCGCCACCAACACACCCGTCACGGTCACATCCGACGATGGCGCCGTGGTCGTCCGCATCAATCAGCGCAAGGATGCCGAATGGCTCGGCCCCTATCGCGCCGCACGATCGCTGACTATCACGGTGACCAATCGCGATACCGATGGCTACGTCGTGGTTGACGGCGTGCAAATTACCCAGGCACCCCACCAGTAACTCCGTAAATTACCCGTTGCATTTGAAGTGCTGCCGGACCGGCTGATTGTCTATCTCTGGCCAGCCGCTCGCGCGAATTTCAACTTTCGCTTCCAGCCGCGCTTCGCCATGACCGCGAAATCCGCGTCTTCGGAAATCTACGACTATTACAACCCCGAAGCGCGCAGCCTCATCGCCCCGGTGGTTTTTCGCGTGGAGTGACCCTGCGGGCCTATCATGAAGAACATGAGATACGCATTCGCCGCGCTGTTCGCCGCCGCAGGTATGCTCTGGGGCCAGCAGTCTCTTCAGATCGTGACCGATACGCTACCCAACGCCACAGTCGGCGCCGGCTACCTGCAGCAGCTTACCACCAGCGGCGGCAACTGCCAGGGCGATGGCACCGCCAGCAGCACCATCGATAGCGGCACGCTGCCCCCGGGCCTCTCGGTGACTTCTCCCGCAAATAGCAAACAGTGGTCGATCGCCGGCACTCCGAACGTCGCGGGAACTTTCACGTTCACGCTGCATGTCAGCTTCACCCTGACGCAGCGAACTCCTTTCGTGCAGGCCTGCACCGACAGTGCCGTCAAGACCCTGACTCTCACCGTCGCCAGCGGACAGGCGGCAAGTACACTCGCGGTGGATCGCCCCCAGGTCAACGTCACTTACCGCATCGGCCACTTCCCGCCGCCAGATGAAAAGGTCCAGCTCACCGCCAGCGGGTTTTCCGCCACTACGTTCAGCGCCACCGCCAAGACCACCGCGGGCGGGAACTGGCTCTCCGTCTCTCCGCTCTCCGGCGCCACGCCCGCCGTGCTCAGTCTTTCCTTCTTGCCCACCGGACTCGCCACAGGAGTCTACACCGGGACCGTGACCGTCACGCCCGCCGCCGGCTCCCCGCTAACGATCGCGGTCACGCTCTCCGTGATCGTCGATAGCTCCACCGTTCTGGTCGCCAGCCCTGCGTCGTTCACCTTCACCTCGCTCAACGGCGCCCGCGCTCCGCCCGCGCAGACCGTCAAGGTCACGGTATCGGGCGAGCAGGTCATCTTCGCGGCCGATATCAACGCGCCGCCGAATGGAAAGTGGCTCTCCGTCACTCCCTCCGCATCCGCCACTCCGAGCCTGCTTTCGATCGCGGTGGATCCCAAGACGCTCACGCCCGGAACTTACAGCGGCACCATCACTCTGCATCTCTCCGGAGTGGGCGCGAGTTCGCAGGTCATCCCGGTCACCTACACGATTTCAGCCGCGCCCACACTTCCCGCCATCTCCGCGAACGGTGTGGTCAACGCCGGTGGTCTCGGCGCTGCCATCGCACCAGGCACGTGGGTCTCCATCTTCGGCGTCAATCTTTCCGCGACTACGCGCCCGTGGGCCAGCGCCGATTTCGTGAACGGAAAGCTCCCGCTCGCGCTCGATAACGTCGCCGTTACTATCAATGGAAAGTCGGCCGCTGTCGCGTACGTCAGTCCTTCGCAGATCAATGTGCTTGCCCCCGACGACACCATCACCGGCCTGGTCCCGGTGCAGGTGAAGAGCCCCGCCGGCACCAGCGACAACGCCCTGGTACTCCTCCAGACCGCGGCCCCCGCCTTCTTCCAACTCCGCGGCGGCGCCACCGCCTATGTCGCCGGCACTCACGCCGATGGCTCCACGCTCGCCGGCACTGCACTCACCCAACAGGGCATTCCCGGTACTCCGGCCAAGCCCGGCGAGATTATTCAGCTCTACGGCACGGGCTTCGGCGCGACTCAGCCCACCATCTCCGCCACCGCCCTGGTGCCCGCTCCGCTACCCATCGCCAACGCACAGGACCTCCGCATCCGAATCGCCGGCCAAGACACCACCATCACCTTTGCCGGCCTTGTGACGCCGGGCCTCTACCAGTTCAACGTCACCGTCCCCACGCTGCCCGACGGTGACTATCCCCTTATCGCCGAACTCCGCGGCCTGCTGACCAGCCCCAACTTGATGCTCACGGTTCAGCACTAATATTCAGCCACGAATAAACCTCTATCCGAAGATAGATGGTGTGCTTCGGTTCGAGGTTAAGATTCTGCTGGGCAAAGGCGGCTGGGATCGGCGAGTTCGGTGAGCTCCTTGCCGCGGAAGGCGGGGAGGGCGTTCCAGGGGTTGGATATGAGATTCTCGACCTCGGCGGGGTAGGCGTAGCAGAGGCGCTGGAAGAGTTCCGTTCTCGCTCCGCGTGGGTCAGTATCGGGAGCGGCGGAAACTTGAGATCGCTCCCTTACGTTACGGTCGCGGCTCGTTACTTAGCGGCGCTCGGGGACGATGACGCTACCTTTCTTCATACAGCAAGTGTCGCCCGGTGCAAACGGTCGTTGACGGTCACTTCGAGCCTCGCAGGCCGAGTGCCTGGATCAAGGGAAGGGTAACGCGTTGCCCAGTCTTGGAGAGCACCATGCGGACACCACCCTTGCTGTAGGCATCCTGCACCTGGAGCCAGAGGATTCGGACGCCCTGGCTCAACTCCAACGAAACGAAGTCACGCAGATCGGCGCGTAGCGAATGCCTCTGACGGCTGCGTAGCGCGGCGTGCGTCTCCCGTATGCATTTATTCCAGGTGCGTGCGACACTGACCACGGAGTACCTGTTCCTCACGTCATTTTCGGCCTGCGCGGCGATCTGCCTGCGTTCCTCCGGCCGGTTCGCCAGCAATAAGATTGCGGAGAGCCATGCTTCGCTTGAAGGCCCCACCAGCAGGCCCGTAACTCCGTCTTCGACGGAGCCGCGGTAAGGCGGCATATCGGAATAGATCCCCGCTATTCCGCAAGCACTGTATTCACGGTATTTATTGTCCGTTTTTGCGCGATTCGACGCGTGGTCGCGAAGAGGCGCCAGTCCTATAGCCCAATTCCGCTCGGCCTGAAACCGGATGAAATCCGTATAAGAAGCGTCGTGGCCGAAGAACCGAATCCTCTGGCCTGGCTCGATGTCGCGCGGCATCACGCCGCAGAATTCAAACACCGCATTGGGAATGCGATCCAGCACGGGCTGAATGACGGGCCGAATCAGTTCCAGGTCGTCCTCCCTTGTAATGCTGCCGGCAAAAGCGATCCGTAGTTCGGGCGTCGGTTCCGGGATGCAGCCTTCAATCAGGCCAAAATCAAAGAAGGCCGGCAGGACGCGGGGCCGGCTGCCGAACCGTTCGAGGTAAGTGGCAAGAACTTCTGAGTTGGTCAGAACCTGGTCGGCATGGGAAACCGCAAACTCCAGAGATTGCCGGACACCGGGATCGCGATAGTATCGCCCGAGCGGGGAATCGCCCACGAGCTCCCAAAAGTTGTCATCGATGTAATAGAGGTACGGATGATGTGCCCGATGCAATAACTCGATCCACGGGCGGAGGCCTGGATCCCCACAACGAATAAAGAGGGGGATAGTCCCACCATCCAGATCGCGCAATGTCAGGGAGGCCAGATGGATCTTGCGGTAACGGATCCCGAACCGGCGGCAGGCTTTCAGAAGCCGTTCGATGAGTTGAGTCGTGGCGATCTCCCCTTCGATCACCAACAAAATGGATAAATCAGTATGGTCCAACTTATTCCGTCCTCAGCTAAATAAGACAAGCGGAAATGACTGTGTGGTCCCGCGGATGAGAGCACTTCTGACCAATTCATAAACCGATACGGGTGCTTCGGACTCCCGCACAAAGACGCGCAGCAACCAGTTTCTCTCCAAGCCGGTGAGAGGGGCCGTCATGCGAAATTCCGCCACTCCATCGCGCTCGATGCTTGTCAGTTCCCGGCAAGTGTTGACCAGGATTTCGGAACCGGCGGAGACGATCTCGACCCCGAGTACCCCGGAGGATTCGGGAGCCAGCGGCCGTATCGCGAACGAAACGGCGCTCAGGCGATCCAATGCGAATGGGATTACATACTCCCGATAGGGTACCTCAGCCAGGTCGCCCCCAAGAACTATGCAAGCCCGGCCGGTACGGAAGTGGCGATCGCAATACTCTCGCAGGGGACCGAACCGAATGGGCAATCCCTGAAGTTGCCTGTCGCGGCCGATGATGAAACCACCGAAGCGCGTCGCTTCGTCGAACCCAGGGATGCATGGTTCCACCGGGATGGCGCTCAGCGACCGTTTCGCGGCGCTCCAGAGGCTTTTCCATCCCGGATCTTCGACGACCGCGGCCGGGGCGGTCGCGGGCTCGCTGCTGAGCGCTTCTTCCTTCTGGAGGTGGAGGGCCAACAGAGTCGCAGTAGCTTCGAGTTCCGCCTGTGTCAGCGCCAATTTCGCCCGCAGCAAGCCATTCGATTCCAGATTCGCCTGGAGTTCATGATTCTGCCGCTTCAAGGAGGAGACCTCCTCCAGTAACGCAGCAGCGGCAAGGGACTCCCGCTGACGTTCGGCCCGGGCAAACTCCCGTTCGCGTTCGATTCCCACCGCCTCATCCCGCAGAATTCGATTGGAGGCCGAAGCGTCGTGCAGTTCGGTTGTCAGCCTGCCCAAAGCTTCTGTCTGAGTGGCGCAGTGTTGGTGCAGGCGGGTAAGTTCCCCTATGAGGCTCAGTGAGTGCACCCGCAGTTGGCTTGCTTCGCCTTTGGCAGCGCTCAGTTCCTGGCGGAGGTTCTCCGAGGCTTGCCCTTCCGCGGCGCAGGCTTCTCCCGCCGCCGCAGGGCTGGAGTACCGCGGGTGGGCAAGACTCAACTCTGCCCGTACGCTGGCAGAGACACCATCTTGAAGCGACATTTCCTGTCCTCGGTTCCTCAGTTGTGTGATGTACTCCGGCTCGTATGGCTGAAACTCGGCGACGTAATCGTCAAATGGCCTGCCTTTACCCTCCGCGTCGCCTTTCCAAACGACCAGATGATACATGATCTGCTCGCAAACGTCGGTCCTCTCCTGGCGCAATCGCCTCTGTTCGGAGAGCGGCAGGCCGTCATATCTTGGAAAGTAGAAACATTCCATGCGAACGATGCGGATGTCGACTCCGGGCGTCGAGTTATCCGTTTTGGACAGACCCCAGTGATACGCGTGTGGATGATGATATTCCTCCGGGTCGACTGGTGTATAGGGGTGGTCAGTCCAGAACCGCGGTGTATGCTCGTTGAAAACGCACTTGTGATACGGATTCGCCCAGTTCAATTTCTGTTCGCTGTATGGCGCGATGATGCACAGCTGGGATCCGTGCTTGCAAATCCGATAGATCTCTTTGATGGTGGCAAGCAGCGTTTCAACATGCTCCAGCGAGTGCGATGCCAAAAGCAAATCGACCGAATCATCCCGAAAAGGCAAGGTCCGGTTCATGTCCGCGACGATATCCACCCCGCCAATGGGGTGCCGGTCCACTCCAATGAAGCCGGGTTGCTTCTTTGTTCCACAGCCCAAGTCAATGCGCAGCATCTGATATCCCGTTTACTCCGCCCGTTGCATATCGCGATTGATTTCGTGAAGACGCGATCGCAGGCGTTCCAGTGCCCCGGAGGCATCGGGAGTGAGCAGCGACGGGCGGTCCTCCACGATCGCGGGAAATTCGCGGGCAGCAACTGCCGACTGGCCCGTCCGTCGAGTTCGCCCAACCGCTGCCTGACGATAGAGCCTGAAAAGCTCTGTGGCAACGGAGTACCCGGAACATTCCTTGCGAGCGACTTCTCGAGCAAGCATTGTCCTCTCGCGCCAGTTATCAGGGCTCAACCCGAGAGCGTCGTTAAGCGCACGGCAGATTGAGGTGGCGGTATTATCGGGCATCAGAATTCCAGTGCGGCGGGAAACAACCTCCGCGATACCGCCGACATTCGGTGCGATCACAAGCCGCCCGGCCGCCATGGCCTCCAGAATCGCCTGGGGCAACGACTCCCAGTCGCTGGCACAGATCACGGCGTCGAGATCGCGCAGCGCGTTTGCGGTGTCTGCGACGAAGCCGTGGAAACTCACGAGATCCGCCACGTCGTATCGCTCCGCCATCTGCCTGCAGGCGGTGAGGTAGTCCGGGAAAAAATGATCGTAGCCGTACAGGCGGAGCCGGAGACCCGTACCGCACTGTTTCCTTAGTAATCCGATGGCTTCGATTGCCTGTAATTGACCCTTCCGAGGCTGCAAAGTTCCGAATAGTCCGATGGTCAGTCCCGCGCCGGCGGCACGAGGGGCTAGGGTGTTCAACGAGTCGCCTTCCTTGAAGTACGCGTCGGGTACATAGGCCAGAATTCTTTGGGCAGGCGCGTCGAGCACCGTGCTCCAGCGGTTGGCATAAAGAAGAGAGTCCGAATGGACCACGTCGCAGTGAGACACGCCCGCTCCCCCAGTAGACGCGGTAGCGTAAAGGGACGCTGCATGCGGGATGCCCAGCCGGCGCGCAGCTTCTCCCACTTCGCGCATCAAAGTAACCGAGTGCACAAGTGAGATTCGATTTTGCTCCAGCCAGCTTACAATTGCTGCGATCGCCGGTTCGTCGAGTTGTCTCGACATGTCGATCTCCGTTTCGACTGTCAGGGGCAGATAAGCAATGGAGACTCCTAGCGCAGTCGCCCTTTGCTGAACCTCTTCCACCATATCGCTCACGAATGAGGGAAGCACCAGCATCGGCTCGAATTGGAAAGCCTTGGCGAGTACGGCATGGCGCAACAAGTGATTCTCGGCACCCCCCAGATGAGGGCTGTGACAAAAGTAGGCAATTCGGGGTTTGCCGGTAGGCGCTCGACACAACAAACCGTGCAATACGGCAGCCTCGAGCGCGGCGGCCAATCTCGGCGCCTGCACTTCGGTGGTGAATTCCCGATCCACACACTCGATGGCTCGCGCGACCATAGCTTTCCGTTCGGCATAGGGCAAGGACACCGCCCTCAGCAGTGCCGCGGTCCATGCCTCCACCGTATTTTCACACTTAATGCCGGTCACTCCATTAACGACGACTTGATAAGGCTCGACGTCGGAGTACACGCCAAGCGCCGCCGCCGCCGTAATCTCCAGGAATTTGATGGGGCATTTGGAGCGCTTGGCGCGCTTTTCTCCAAACAGGGGAGCGATCATTACGTCGAAACCGCGGGAGGTGAGGCGGTCCAGGTACTCCTCATAACTGAAGGTGAACGGCTCGCAGCGGCAAGGCGACTGCAATTGATCAAGGCCGTCGGGCGTAAAACCCCAGAATTCAAACTCAACGCTTGGACCCAACTGCCGGCTGGCTTCCACGATGGCCTGCCACAGCACCGCGAATTCCTCACGCCTGGCCGGACCTCCGGCAAATCCGATTCTTAAGGGTTCGTCCTCGTTTTTCGCCGGGTCGTTGCGCCTGGATCGTGCAGCCGCGAGTCGCTCTCGCCGGATGTTCGTTTCCAAGACGATGTTCCGCGGGTTCAGCTCTTCGACCGACTCTTTCGTTACCACTGAGTACGTGATGACGAGGTCTGCGCCGCGGATTAAGGATTGAAGCGCCAGATAGGAAATTGTACCAGGGGCGAGGTAGCCGAACTCCTCGGAGAGTTCATGAATCGTAGTGAGGTCATCGTCCATCAGATAGATGACCGGTTTATCATATCGCCGGGCGATCTCCGCCAAATGCTCAGCATGCTGGTCGATGGCCCGATACAGCAACAGAATATCCGTGCAGCGGATCGTCGCTTCATCAACCTGCAATTGCGGCACAAAGGTGAAGGCGAAGTCACCGGCAAGAATCTCCGCGAAGTTGCCGATCATAATATCGACTGTAGTGTCAAAGTGAGCTTTGACAGACAGCACGTGAAGAGGTCGAGTCTTGGGAGGGCGCACCGCCGGCCAAATGTGGCGAAACCGAGACTGATAGGGCGCAACCTGCTCGCGCCAAACGCCAAGCACTCTGCTCTCGCCCAAGTGCTTCAGGTGATCGAGGCTGTCGATCATGTAGGATCTCAGCGCTTCGGGCCGCAAGGCGGCGGTGCGATCCACGGCCATATGGAAGCGCGCCCCAATCATGTCGAGAGACATGGTTTTGCCGATGGAATCCGCCCTCCCGCCATCGGCGATGCTTACCATCTCGTACACCGGTCGAAACGCGGCGTGACGGGCCCAGCGCAGCCATAGGTCCCAGTCGCACAGCCGGCACATGACCACATGCATGTCATATCCGCCCAACCGCTCCCAGACAGTCCGGCGGTGAACAACGCTGTTATTGGCGATGTAGTTTGATGCAACGAGGCGTGAATAGTCGAAGCGCCCCCCCAGCATGACCTCTGCCCCGTCGAGAGTCCACCTGCAAAGGCCGTAGACGATGTCGACGCCAGGGTTTTTGCGCAGTTCGCCAACCAGGGTGGCGAGCGCGGCATCCATCCACCGGTCGTCGTCAAACTGATATGCGCAAAACTCACCCCGGGCCATCAACAGGCCCTCGTTCACACGGAGCGCCGGCAGGCCGCAGTTCTCGTCGTGCCTCACGTGAATGACGCGGTCATCCGCTTTGACGTATGACGATATGATCTCCGCTGTGGCATCTGTAGAGCCGTCGTCCATCACTATCAGTTCAAAGCTCTGGAAGGTCTGGGAGAGCACGCTTTCGATGGCTCTCTTCAGCAGACCGCTATCGCCGCGGCTGTAGGTGGGCAGGATGATGGAAACACTCGGATTACGGATCAGCCCCGGCGAATGAAAGACCTTCGCCTCCCGCATGAAATACTCGGCACGGATCAAGTACAAAGTCTCCTTACCCGGTTATCGCTTCGCATCATCACCCTTGTCGCAACAGTTGTTGTTGCGGAATTCGACCGTTCTAACTTCCGTCGCGAGACCCAATCAGAACGCTGCCAAACACTACGGCGCGGCCATGCACCGATACCGCGCAGTGATCTCAGCGGTAGGGCCATCTGCGACGACCTTGCCTTTGTCCAACCAGATCGTCCGTTCACAGAAGGTACCGAGAAGCTCGGCGTTGTGGGAACAGAATACCAATATCTTGCCCTGCTCCATGAACTCGAACATTCTTCTCTTGGCCTTTTCAGCGAACCGGATGTCTCCCGCGGCCATCACCTCGTCGAGCAAAAGGATTTCGGGATTGATGCTCGTGGAAACGGCGAAGGCCAGGCGGATGAACATGCCGGAGGAATAGGTCCGCACGGGATATGAGAGAAACTCGCCCAACTCCGTGAATTCCGCGATCTCGTGCAGTTTCGACTCAATCTCAGCCGGGGCCATACCCAGCAGCAGGCCCCTGATACGGATATTATCCCAGCCGGATTGGTTCATTTCAAAACCAGTTGCGAACTCGAACATCGGACACACGTGGCCGCGCTTTTCCACGTGACCCGCCGTCGGCGGATAGATGCCGGCCAGAACCTTCAAGAGCGTACTCTTCCCGGCTCCGTTGAGACCGATAAGCCCGACTCGCTCGCCGTGATGGATTTCCAAGTTGATGTCATTCAGAGCCTCGACACGATAACGCTGCGGTGCTGCCGGTCCTTTGGCGAAGCACCGGGGCAGCCAGGACAGCGAACCGTCCTCGCCGCCGATCTGCCCTTCGAAGGTCATCCCCACACCGCGCAAGCGAAGGTAGATATCCGTCATAGCAGAAGCACGATTCGCGAATCCAAGGAACTGGCAACCAGGCCCGCGAACGCCCAGACAAGCAGAATATAGACTCCCGCGAACCCATAGATCTCCGGAGCAGCCAGTTCTCCCTGCAGAATGGGGTGGCGGACAGCCTCAAGAATGTAATACAAAGGATTGACCTGGTAGATCAGGGCCAGGTGATGATCCTGCAACACCTTTGCCGGAAACATGACCGGCGTTACGAAAAACGCCACCTGCAGAAGTCCGTTCGCCGCATGTGGCAGGTCCCGAAACCGAACTCCAAGATACGCGCACACCGTGATGTGTCCCAATGCAGCCAGCAGCAAAAGAAGCAGACCTGGCACGGCAAGCAGCCAGCCGGCAATCGAGAAGCTTCCGAAGTACAGTTGGATGGGAATGATAGCTGGAAGAGTGATCAGCATAATAAGCGTGCTGGAAACCAACGTCCGCAGGAGGTAGATTTGCTTTGGATAGCAGAACTGCTTGATATATCCTTCGGCGTTCACAAATGCCCAACCGGATTCAGTCAGCGAGCTGGCAACCATGGCCCATAGGGTAAAGCCAGTGACCAGAAAAGGCAGGAGTATCTTGATAGGCTGGTTGATCATTACCCCGTAAAGAAGTCCCGCCCCGGCCACGAACAAGGACATGTTCAGGAAAATCCAGAGAGGACCGATCGCTGAGCGCCGGAATCGGGCCTTGACGTCCTGGATCCCCAAGAACAGCCAGACGCGCCAGACGCGAAGGGCCTGCCAACTATCGGTTAGAAACTGATGCATCGCTTGCATAGATGCTCCCGGCCAAGTCCTGATTCAGCGAGCGAACCATGCGTATTATTCCCTCTGCCTTTGCTTCTTCGCGGAACCCGTTTCGCAGATAAATATTGATGGCTCGGTCATTATCCTCCTTCACTTCCAGGAAGAGGTGTTTCAAATTCAAGGTTTCTCCACAGAATCGAAGCAACTCAGTACAGGCGAGACCGATGTAGCCCCGGCCCCTGGCTTCCGGTGCGACTACAAATCGCCCGATCTCCGCGCGACTCTCCGCCCAACGGATTCCGTACACCGACGCCTGTCCGACCGGCCGCCCCTGAGTTTCCACCACGAAAACGAAATCGTCGTCCCGGCTTGCGTATCGGGAATACCAGGCTCGGTGCTGTTCGCCGGTAATGAGCTGAGAATCCTTGAACCAAATCCGGACATCATCGCGATTCCGCCAACTCACGGTCAGATCCAGGTCGGCTTCCGTGATCAGCCGCAACCGGACCTCGGCATTTCCAAATGGCTGAATGGACTGCTTCATTTTGCGTAATGAAGAAGGAGATCAGACACCATGTTAACGTCATTGCGCGACAAATTCATGTGGAGAGGGAGAGAGATCACTTCCCCGCTCGCGTGCGCGGCATTCGGACAGGACCCGGCGGCGTAGGAGTACATGCCGTATTCGGTGTTATCGCGGTAGTGTACGCCCGGATAGACCTGGTGCTCGTTGAGGGCCAGCATCACGGCGTCCCGGTGATTTACGCGGACTTGAAAGAGATGCGTCGCGGATTCGCAGCCGGGAGCGACCTCGACGACCCGAACAGAGGCGTGCCCGGCCAGTTTGGCGCGATACCATGCGGCAAGCTGGCGCCGATACGAATTGTCCGGATCGAGCCACTTCAACTGGGCCAACCCCATGCTCGCCATGATGGAATTCCCGTGGTACTTGAACCCCACTTCTTCGACTTCATACATCCACTTATAAGCGCCCTGCGACGCAGTCCTGGTATAAGTATCCTTGTCGATTCCCAGCCAGGTTAGCTTCCGGGCTCGCTCATCGTCCTCCCGATCCTTGAAGCAGATCATTCCGGAATCGGCGGTAGGAAGGTTCTTGACGGCTTGGAAGCTGAAGACTACCGCGTCCGGATCGGGGCCGACCTGGCGTCCACCCACCCGCGTCCCGGCCATATGCGCGGCGTCCAGGATCAGTTTCAGGCCACGCTGCCGGCATAGTTCCACAATTTTGTCGTATTGACCGGTATTGCCGCCCAGGCCGACGAACATGACGGCGCGGGTCTTGGGGGTAATCCTGCCTGAAACGCTGGAAGGGTCCAAACAGAGAAAGTCGTCGACATCGGCGAAGACCGGTCGCAGGCGGGAATGGAGAATGGCATGGTTGGTGGAGACGAAGGTTAATGGAGTGGTGATTACCTCATCATCATCGGCCCAACCGAACTTGCTCTTCAGAACGTGCAGTGCGAGGTGCAGGCCAGCCGTATTCGAGCTGAGGAAATGCGCGTGACTCAGTCCGGTATATTGTCGCCAAGCCTCCTCGAACTCGACCGTCTTGAATCCCGCACCGGTCCAACCCTTTTCAAGGCATTCGCGAATACCCTTCAAACACTCATCGATTCGAAAACTGGGCACGAACAATTGGATCGACATTATTCACCCGAACTCACTGCAGAGAGAGGGTAGACAGATCGATGGTTTCGAGGCGCCGCGACAGATTTGGGCTGTAGAAATAGTCAACTTCCGCGAGCACAGTTCCCCACTGTGTCCAAAAATCGATCCTTTCGCGCAAAGCGGTGCCAGCAGCGCGGGTTCTCCCGCCATCGTGCCTGAGGTTGGAGCCGGCACTGAGAACAACCTCGAATCCGGCGCTTTGTGCCCTCAAACATAAGTCCACATCGTTATAGTTATTGAAGAAACGAGTATCGAATCCGCCGATCCGCTCGAACACGGTACGCCGAATCGCCATGCACGCACCCGTTACGGCAGAGACATTGCGGGTCAGTTCGAGCCACGGCCAGAATGGGCTGCCCACTTCAAACCGGCCGGAATGGCCGACGCCCTCGCCAACACCTGTCACTACGCCGCAGTGCTCGATCGTGCCGTCCGGGTAGTGTAATCGCGCCCCAACAATGCCGACCTCCGGGCGAATAAACGGTGCACACAAGTCTTCAAGCCAATGGTCGCTGCCGATCACGACGTCGTCGTTCAGGAGGACGAGATACCGATTCGAAAAGCGGGCGGCAGCCAGGTTATTCATCAGGGCGAAATTGAAAGGTCCCCGATATTCGGTGACGCTTGCGCCGAACTTCCTGGCGATAGCCGCGATCCTCTCGTCTTCCCTGGTCCCCTGGCAGTGCAGAATGACGTGCACTTCGCGGCGAAGTCCACCCTTCGCTTCACGCATCGAGTCCAGGAGGCGTGAGAGGAGCTTCGAATTCCGGGTCGGAATGATTACCGCCGCCGAATCTTCGGTACAAAACACGTGAGACAGCTGGTAATTGTTGGAAGAGGGCCCGTTATGAACGACGGCGCTGAGCCCGCGCCGCGCCAGGGTGTCCTCGAGTGCCCTCAGCCCGGCGAGATGAGAGTACGGCTTAGCGCCGGAATCCGCGGCCGTCGAGCCCGGATGCCGCCGCCAATGATACAGAACGCGGGGAATGTGAACGACTCTGGCGTCCTCGTCGGTCAGGCGCAGCACGAAATCGTAGTCCTGTGCGCCGTCGTAAGCAGCCCGAAACCCGCCGATCCTTCTTGCTCGCTGCGTGTTCACGACCACGAGGTGGCCAAAGTACATGCAGGAGAGCAGAAGTGCCGGCGACCAGGCAGGTTTGAACAGCGGCAGATGAGCGGCGCCACGCTCGTCGACGTAATCCTCGTCGGTATATATGACGTCCGGCTCGTCGTGCGTTATCGCCGCAGCCACGTGGGCGAGGGCAGTCGGTTCCAGGATGTCGTCCTGATCGATAAACGCCGTATAGGCGCCCGCACAGGCACTCAGTCCGAGATTGAGTGCGGAGGAGATTCCGCCCCGGCCGGTAAAGAGGCATTGAATGCGCGAATCTTCCAACCCGAGTGGCTGAAGGTAAGCAAGTACTTCACCGCTTGGGTCACCGTCAAGCACGATCAGCAGTTGCCAATCGTGGTACGTTTGATTGCGAACCGATCCCACGGCGGCCATGAGCCATGTGAGGTTCGGCTCGTAGACCGGCATAATTACTGAGACGAGGGGGCCACGGGAGCGAACCATTTCCGCCATGATTCCGGAATCGGCGTAGGGGTCGGTTGCGCGATGTTGCAGGAACCAGAGCCGGTATTTCTCATCGGCAGCAAGGTGGCCCATCAGCTTGTGGCAGATCCCTGCCACGGGCGTCCGGAGTAGCATGTGGCCGAACCGTCGATAAAGCCTTGTGGCCCAAGTCCATAGCCTGACCAAACGGAGGAAGCTGACCTCAAGCCGTTCGAGTCGCAAATCGACGGACTGCAGTGCATAGAGCAGCACGCTGTCCACACTCAGGCCATTGGAGTTTACCGCGGCCCAGGGAGCGTCACAGGATCTCCGTAAGCCGACCTCGGCCTCTGAAATGCGCATCGCGGCCGGCCCGCAGCGGGAACTTCTCCACACGCAATCGTGAGTGAGCGTGAGGCTCGGTGGCTCCCCGATACCGTTGTGGTTGTCGCCTGAGGTCAATCGTCGTCACCAACACACTGAGGTCGCAGAACAGAAGCCAGGAGGAAGGACTCAGTATTGCACGACGGCCGCTCTGTTGCAATCCTTACTCTTGTCCATTGCAAGAGCCTGAATGCGCCGAGCCGCAACTGAGGGGCGTGACCCTCCAATTCGGGCGCGGGCTGACAGTTGAGATGCTGGATCAACAGGCGCCGCAATAAACCGAATTGCCTGCCCACCTAAAAGGTGGGTAGGCTCCCTTGACGGAGCGTGGAATCCTGTGGAGCGAAGCTCCTACTTCATCAAGCGGCGGCGAATCCCAAGGCCGATCAAGCCGCCGGCGACCAACACGAACATTCCCGGCTCCGGATTTGCTGTGAGCGAGACGTTGTCGAAATCAGTCTGAGTGGCGTCAATCCCAACTAGAGAGTGAGACCCAAGGACAATTGACAGTGTCTGGCCAATGAGCGGACCTGAGGTCGGCGATGTCCAGGACATGCTCCAATCCTCCCACGTGTAGGTGCCATCGTGATTCTGAGTTGGGGTCAAACCACCCGGGTTAGAGTTACTCATCGTGATCACGGCCGTGCTCCCGCCGAGAAGTTGAATCTCAGGCAAGAACGAACCCGCGCTCCAGCGCTGGCTGACCCACACCGACAACGTGTAAGTCGTATCCGCAGCTATACTTGCGGCTAGAGTCTGGGTCAGAGTACCGCCGTTGCTAAAGGCGACCTGGACGCCGTCGGGAATGGTATCCCAGGCAGTACTTAGGGGGCGAAATGTGCCGGAAAAAACTCCCGGCGGGTCATTGACCGTCCAGTTGTCAGGCATGCACGTCACGGGGTCAACCGTCCCGGCGCAGTAGGGAATTTCAAATGAAGAGTTGAAAACGGCGATTGGGGACGCCCAACCCTGGCTAACCAATAGAAAAAGAGCTACAAACACTACATACAGAATTCTTGAACTCATCAGGCCCCCGATTTTTTAAAGCTGAATTGTGACGTCTAATTTAGTATCAGACTAAACATAACTGGAACCGGAGAGTGAGGTCAATAACATCTCTTCCGTACGGTACTAGTACCCTGTTCTTGTTGTCTAATTGCTGTACCGAACGGTTGTTGAAGGGCAGCGGGGGACTACCTGACCGTGATCGTGCTCTCGAAGGGAGCCCCACACCACCGCCGCCAGTGATCTGATTGATGGGCAAGGTGTTAGGGGCAACAGACCAAAGGGGGACGTCACACCGACTTGGCGGCCCAGGCTGTCAGGGCGTATTCACCAGTTGGGAGCATCCGCGGAGGGATCGTCTCCCGCGCTTCATCGGTTCGAAGGTTCCAGAGGGTCCGGGACCGGCGTTTGGACCGCGGCCGGGCGGACGGCTGGTCCGAGACAGAGCTTCTTCGCCAAGCCCATACAATGAAGGGCACGAATGCAGAGCCAGTTGACATCGAGTTCGTACCAGGCCAGGCCGTGGCGAACGCACCGGGGGTCGGCGTGATGATTGTTGTGCCAGCCTTCGCCAAACGTAAATAGTGCCACCCACCAGTTGTTGGTCGAATCGTCGCGGGTCTGAAAACGGCGGCTTCCCCAGGTGTGTGCGGCGGAATTGACCAACCAGGTGCCATGGAGTTCCACGGTGGTCCGCAGGAAGACGCCCCAACCGACCAGACTGGCGGCCATGAACGCTCCCCCCTGGACCGCGCCCCAGACGGCGAGGACGACCGAAAGCACGAGCAACGGAACGACGTGCCATTTCTCGAGCCAGCGATGAAAGGGGTCGCGCCGAAGGTCGGGTACGTACGGGGCGAGTGCGGAATCGCGCATTGGGTCGCCTCGCATGAGCCAACCAGTATGCGCCCACCACCAGCCGTCGCGGGGAGAGTGGGGATCGCCATGGTTGTCGGCATTTTGATGATGGAGACGATGGGTTGCGACCCAGAAGAGAGGGCCGCCTTGCAGAGCGAGCGTGCCGCAAATGGTCAGGATGCATTCGAGCCAGCGCGGTGTCTCGTATCCGCGATGAGTGAGCAGACGGTGATAACCCATGCCAATGCCCCAGCCACCGGAGATCCAGAGTAGCGCCAAGGCGACCCACAGCGCCTGCCAGGTGAACACAAAGAGCGCCGCCAGCGCTCCTGCGTGAAACAGCGCGAGGGCGCCGACCGTGACCCAGTTCAGATGAGACCTGCGATCGGACATGATCCCGGGCGCGCGGTGCCTCCTTCCCCATAGAGTATCCAGCGCGAGCGACCGGCACAATCAGAGACGGCCGCGTCAGTAGAAGACCACTGCCATCTGCAGATGCGGAGGGCGGCCCGGGCGTGCCAACTGCCACCGCCGGGGTTGGGGGAATCTGGAACAGCTCCTAAACAGTTTGTGCCCGGCTTGGATATCCACGTCGTCGAGTTAAGTTTTCCGCCCCTTTTGCGCATTGTCTGATGAGGGCAGAAATATTGATGCAAGGAAAATCAAGCAACCAATTGGAATCAGCCGCTACCCTCAAGGACGGCGGTTCCATCCACATCCGCCCAATTCGACCGGAGGATGATCGCCTTTTGGTCCAACTCTTCAACAACTCCAGCCCTCGGACGGTTTATCAGCGTTTTCACACAGCGATAGCCGAACTGACACCCACCATGGCCCGCTACCTGTCAAACGTCGACAACCGCGATCGGCTGGCACTGATCGCCGAAACGGACAACGAGCCTGTCGGAGTCGCTCGTTACGAGCCTACGAATGACCCCGGTCTGGTGGAACTCAGCCTCATTGTAGTTGACGATTGGCAGGACCGCGGCATCGGACGCATCCTGCTCCGTGAGGTCTTCCGAGCGGCCGAAGGGAACGGCATTCATCGATTCTGCGCCCATGTCCTGAGCGAGAATCGCCGGATGCTGCGCTTACTCGTGACCGAGGGCCAAATCCAAGGCTCGAAGACCGCCGCCGGCGTGACTACGGTTTGGCTCACTGCTCGACCTGCTGCTCAGGGCCGTTTTGCAATTGCACGCTACTGGCAGTCACTTGTTCCGGATATGTGATCCACCACAAACGTCACTTTGCTGATGGAACCGATCGCCTATCCGGTGATCTACGACCGGTGGAAATCCCGCGGGTTGTCTGGGGGTACAGTTGCCTCTACTTCGGATGCCCGCCTTGAGCCTGCGAATGCGGCAGTGCTCCGCGGCGCAACTCCTTTATCTGATGCTTGCGCCACGGAAGTGTCCGGCTGGTAAAATCACTCTGACTAATTGGCTACACATTTCCCTATCGCGAGAGCCGGGTAACGAAATGACAAAGACTACAAATCGAGTTGCTGGAAACAAGATGGCTGGTGCATTCCCGACAATCGAATGCATCCCTTACGAAGGGCCGAAGTCGAAAAATCCGCTGGCCTTCAAACACTACGACGCCGGCGAAATCGTCGACGGTAGGGCAATGCGGGATCACCTGCGTTTCAGCGTGGTCTACTGGCATACGTTCCGGGGTACGGGCAGCGACCCGTTCGGCGCGGGTACGATGTTGCGTCCGTGGGACGACGGTTCGAACACGGTCAGCAACGCGCAAAACCGGGTACGCGCAGCTTTCGAATTCATAGAAAAACTCGGGGCTCCTTACTACGCCTGGCATGACCGCGACGTCGCGCCCGAGGGGAGGACACTGGCCGAGACCAACAAGAATTTTGACGCGGTAGCCAAAGTGTTGAGAGAGGAGCAGAAGCGAACCGGCATCAAACTCCTTTGGGGCACGGCCAACCTGTTTTCTCACCCACGTTTTGTTCACGGAGCCAGCACAAGTTGTAATGCCGACGTTTTCGCCTTTGCCGCCGCCCAAGTGAAAAAGGCGTTGGAAGTTACACACGAACTCGGCGGCGAAGGCTATACCTTCTGGGGCGGTCGCGAAGGGTATATGACCCTGCTGAACACCGACATGAAACGCGAGCAGGAGCACCTCGCGAAATTCCTGCATCTTGCCGTGGCGCACAAGAAGCAAATAGGTTTCCAGGGACAGTTTTACATCGAGCCTAAGCCGAAAGAGCCGACCAAACATCAATACGATTCCGACGCCGCGGCCTGCCTCAACTTCCTGCGCGAATTCGATTTGCTGCCCCACTTCAAGCTGAATGTCGAGGCGAACCATGCCACGCTCGCAGGTCATACCATGCAGCACGAATTGGAAGTCGCCGGCTCGGCGGGCGCGCTCGGGTCAATCGACGCCAATACCGGCGACGAATTGCTTGGCTGGGATACGGACCAGTTCCCGACGAGCATCTACCTTGCGGCACACACAATGTTGGGCGTGCTGAAGTACGGCGGTTTCCGGACGGGCGGGGTCAACTTCGATGCCAAGGTTCGCCGCGAGAGTTTCGAGCCGGTGGATCTGTTTTACGCGCATATCGGCGGCATGGACGCATTCGCCCGCGGTCTAAAGATCGCCGCGGCAATTCGCAAGGATGGTCGCCTGGCCGAATTCGTCAAACAACGGTATGCCTCGTGGGATTCGGGTATTGGCGCGAAGATCGAATCCGGCAAAGCCTCGCTGAAGGAAATCGAAGCCTACATTATGAAAAAGGGTGACGTGGCGAAGAACGTGAGCGGTCGGCAGGAGTTTCTCGAGAACCTCATCAACGAATTCATTTGAACGGGGCGTCCCGCCAGGGCGGAGTAAGCCGGCGTGAAATCAGACTATGCGCCATACCCATGTGTGCGCCGAAGCACTTACTCCCCGGAGCCATCCAGGTAACTGATGTTTCCGAGCCGGACTCCTTGCAGCGCGCGCGGGGATGTTCATTCTGTGACAGCAATGACATGTCCCATGTGCATTCGCAAATTTTCTTGTCCCTGATGCCGGGTTAGTAGGTGGCTATGATAAGCTCTCTTTGGTTCCGCCCCTAGTTAGGGCGCGAGGAGGGCATATCATGTCTGTACAATATACCCCGCTGACGCAATGGGAGCTCGAATTAATTGGAGTTCTCGAGGGATTTTCGGCACCCACGTGGAATGGGCCGGCGCTACCCCGACCTGAGGGTACGGACGGGCTGGAAGAGATCCTCGATACCGTGAACAAACTGATCGCACGCGGTCAATATTTGATTCAATCCAAGGACGGACTCTCGATCGAGTACACCTTGCACAACGTTACCGCGACCGCGGAGCGATTCATGCTCGGCACCGAAGAGCAGGTGCAGCAGGCCGCGGATCTGCGCGGTTTGCTGACGTTGATCGAGAGCTTCCTGGGCAAGGTCTTTACGAGTCCGGTCCATGCCGGCCGGATCGCCTCGGCTTTGGCAGACTTGCGGACGAAGGTGGAGAGGCGCCTTGCCCATCCGGCGGCCCCCTATGTCGCGGTGTCGGCAGGCGCCGCTTCGACGTCCGCCGCGACGGTCACGGTACGGATCGACCCGCCGAGCACCGATCCCGACTATTCGGCGTTCACCTTGGAGGATCCCGCTCAATATGCGATGACCTGGACGACCTTTGAGGACGCATATCGCAACGGATTCCCGCACGTCACCGAGTACAGTGCCGCGGTCACCGACGCAAACGAGGCGACCCGCCAGTTCTGGCTTACCTTGCGCAGTTCGGCGCTGCCGTACAATCTGTTCGTGTTGCAGAGGCTGACGCCCGCCACTGCGATGCCCTTCCAGAACAATTTCGGTACCTCCTGGCTGCCGGCGTATGAGGAACTTCTGGGCGAGGGCAGGCTGTACGGCATCGACATGACGATTTTCTCCGGCTTCGACCCGCAGCAGGATACGAACGGCACGCTGCGTTTCACGCCCAGCACAATGGCTCTGCTGGCGATGGACGATGGGAAGAACCTGACCCCGATTGCGGTGTACGTGGCAGACCCGAAGAACATCAACGATGCTCAGACGTACGTGCGATCGTCGCCCGCCTGGATTTACGGCTTGCTGGCGGTGAAAACGTCGCTGACGGTACATGGCATCTGGCTGGGACACGTCTATACGCAGCACATCGTCACGGCGGCCATGCAAATGGCGACGCTGAATACTCTACCTCCGGGTAACATCATCTACCAACTGATGGCGCCGCAATCCCAGTACACCATTGCCTTCGACTTAATCCTGCTGCTGGCGTGGTCGAACCTATCTCCGCCGACTTCGATCAGCGACTCAGGGAAGTTTCTGACCCTGTGCAATAAGTTCTCGGCCACCCACGACTTTTTCTCGACCGATCCAGTCAGCACGCTCGCGCGCTTGAACCTGGACCCGGCGGATTTTACCGACCCTTCGATTGACGATCAGCCATGGAATCTATATCCCAACGTGCAGAAAGTCCTGCAAATATGGCAGATGACGGCCGATTATGCCGGAGCCGTGGTGGACGCGGGGTATGCGACGGACGAGGCGGTCGCGGCCGATACCGACCTGGCGAACTGGATCAGCGCGGCAAGCGGCCCGGGGAATGTCGCGGGCCTGCCCCGGATGGATTCCAAGGCGGCGTTGAAGGCTGTCGCGACCAGCGTTCTCTACCGCATAACCTTTCACGGAATGGGCCGTTTGCGGAGTATCGGGACGCCGTTGCCGGCCTTTGCCCCGAACTACCCGCCATGCCTCCAGAGCACGACGATTCCCGATCCGCAGGCTCCGCTCTCCACGGCGGACCTGCTAAGAACGTATTTACCGAATACGGGCTCGCTCGGGAAACTCGTGTCTTTCTATGACATATTCACTTTTAGCGCCCCGTACGTACCTGTAGTCCCCTACAAGGGGCCAAAGGATGAGTTGTTCTTCGATCAGGCCGTATATCCGGGGGCGAACCAGGCGTTGATTCAGTTCCGGAACACGATCCAGAATATAATCCGGACGCTCCAACCGGACTGGGCTCAGATCGGGCAGTGGCCGAGAAATATTGAACTCTAACCCTGTTAGATGGAAGGCCGGTTACTGCATGTGATCACAAGCTGTTCAGAGAGTCGGCTTTTTCCTGAGCGGTGAAGCCGACGGTGAGCCTAACCTGTTTCGGCGGGCCTATCCCGGCAATTGCACGGTTTTTCGCAACGTACGTTAGTGTCTCGACCGCTACCGTGTGCCTGCCAAGACCTAAACTAAATAGGCGTACACCATGAGGAAAAGAGCATCCGCCAAACCCCGCCTGGTTATCACGGAAGGAGGATCAAGCAGTACCGTCCTCACCCTGCGCAATGTCGCGGAGGGGGAGTTGTGGCTCTGCGCCCGGCCCTTCCACACTGCAGCGAAGAGACTGGCTGGGGCGCTTGAGGGTGATCCCGGCCCCGTCTCCGACTTCGAGGCTTGCCCGGTGGTTTTCATGTATCGCCGCGCTATCGAACTCCATCTCAAGGCACTCGTTCTTGGTGAGGGCGGCAACTTTCTGGCAACCGAGCCTGACCGTCTGTCTATCTACAAGACTCATTCGGTGTCCTGGCTGGCGCAGTTTGTCTGCCAAATCGTGGTCGCCTTGAAGTGGGAGCGGGAATTCAGGTGCGAGGGCGTCGAGAGCCTTGCTGACTTCAAGGCCATCATCGAAGAGATCAACGCGGCCGAGGCTGGCTATGCCCTTCGGTGTCCTGGCAAGACCGATCCCAGCCAAGCCGGCTTCAGCGTCCGTGAGTTTGCACGCCGCTTGGACGCAATTCTGGAACTTCTCGATTCCACCGCTGCCGGACTGGCAGCGGCGTGGAACATGCAGACCGGAACCGCCGCGCCGGAAGCCGACTTCGACCGCGGGGACGACTTCGAACCGACAATCCACTAAGCAACTTCCGCCGGCAAAGTCCGGTCTGAACAGATTTTGGCGACTGGGCAGGACCTGAACGCGCAAGACAAGTGTATGCGGACGAAGGCCCTCACCAGCGGCCGCGCGACGCCCTGGTCCTCCGATCTTCATGCCGCCGCAAGTTTGAATGGCTATCGATTCAGGCGGCCTTGGTAGCCCTCTTATTGGCTTTGGCAGCTCTTGCTTTCGCCAAATTCGCAGCCAGCCGGGCCTTGGCCGCCGGTGACATGGCTTTCCGGGCGGGCTTGGCGATCGCCTTGCCACCTTGCGCGTGGAACGCAGCCCAGCGCTTCTTGAGTGCCGCCTGAATAGCCTTCTTGCCGGCTGCGCTCAGCTTCCGCTTGGGCTTTGCGGCATTCGCCGCGTGTGCCGGCACGGCTGGGGCAGCGACGCCTTTACTGCGTACTCCCAACTGGCGTTGGATGTCAGCCATCTTCTGAATTACTTCATCAAGTTTGGCGTTGTAGCCGACGAGCGCCATTTCCAATACGGATTGGTCGATTTGTCTTCGCATCAAATCTCTTTTCAGTAGACGAGTTTTACAGCCTTGCTTTGAGCATAACAAGACTCTGCTTCGTAGGGTACGCCTATTGTAAGAGAGCGAGACTATCAGGACCTGGTGAAGACCGGACTGCTGGTGGGTCCCGTGCTATCCGCGAAGTTCTCCTGCTCGACTCCCAAAGCCCGCAAAATACTCACGTACATGTTCGACATCCGCGATTCCTCGCCCGCCCGCCAGTACTGTCCGTGCTTGAGGCCCATGTTGGCGCCGCCGGCGATCAGCGTCGGCAGGTTGTGGTTGTTGTGCGTCGTGCTCGCGCCGCTGCCGAACATCACGATCGTGTTGTCGAGCACGCTGCCGTTGCGGTCCTGATATCCGCTCATCCGATCCAGGAAGTGCGCGATCTGCTTGCTCAGGAACAGGTCGTATTTCGCGAAGTCCAGTTGGCCGGCCTTGTCCGTCGCGTGCGAAAGATTGTGGTGCGTCTTCGAGAGCCCCAGCTTCAGCGGGAAAGTGTCGCTGATTCCCATGCCGTCTTCGCGGTTCAGCATGAAAGTGACCGTACGGGTGATATCGGCATCGAAAGCCAGCGCGATCAGATCGAACATATTCCGGTAGTACTCCGCCGGATCGCCCTCGTTCGTGGCGTCCAGATTGAGGTGCGAGTAATCCTGCTTCTTGAGCGGAATATCGATCCATTTCTCGGATGCAATCAGCCGCGACTCGACCTCGTCCAGGGAAGTCATGTACTGGTCCATCTTATCGCGGTCCGTCTGCCCCAACTTCTGACCGAGCGACCGCGCGCTCTCCGCCACAGCATCCACCAGCTTGATCCGTCGCTGCAGTTTCTCGTGCTCGGCCTTCAGCGACGAGCGGTCGCCGCGGAACAGACGGTCGAAGACGCGACGCGGATTGTTCTCGGCCGGAATCGGGCGGCCGTCCAGGTTGTAGGAAATCGTGCCCGTTCGCGAAAGGTAGCCGGTGCCGGCATCGATCGATAGCACCAGCGAAGGCTGCCGGCAGTACTGCTTGGTGTGGAGCGCAATCACCTGATCGAGTCCCGGTCGAGTTGTAAGTTCCCGGCTTCGGATTGTGCAGCGGCGCGCCGGTCAGCCACATATCGGAACAGACGTGCGGATCCGCTTTCGGACCGTTCGGATGGTACATTCCGCCGAGGAAGCTGAGCTTGCTCCGGAATGGCGCCAGCGGCTCGGTCGATTTGCCAAACTCGAAGTCGCCGCTCGTGCCTTTTGCCGGGAACCAGCTCCACTCGCTGATCTCGTGCTCGTCTTTCGGCAGTGACATTCCGTTGGCTGTGTAGATGGCGCAGAAGCGCCGCGGAATCTGATCCGTCACTTCCGCGCCCATGGCCTCAAGCACGGGCAGTGCCAGAGTAACGCCTCCCAGTCCTTTGAGGAATGCGCGGCGGTCAAGATGAAGTGAGCCTGGCATCTGATATCTCCTGATTTACTTTTCGAGGAATACTGCGCTGTTGACCACGTACCGGACCATGTCCTTCATCCGGTACCCACCGGCCTTCAGCTTCAGAGCATCCTGCTTCAGGTAATTGAGTTCATTGTACGTCAGGCTCCGGCCGGTGGCGTACGTCTCCAGGTGCTTGAGAACACTGAATGCTACCTGATCGATCCGGTCTTCCCCGAGGTACTTCCGCAGATCGTCGATCCCCGCTACCTTGGTCTGATCCGGCAGTGTGGACCGCGCATCCACCGGCGTCTGCTTCAGCCGTCCACCCGCGTCGAACTGTTCGAGCGCCACTCCCCACGGGTCGATCTTCGAATGGCACTGCATGCACGCCGGTGCGCTCCGGTGCGCTTCGAGCCGCTCTCGCAGCGTCAGGTTTTTCGTCTCTTCTTTGAGCGGCGGCACGTTCGGCGGAGGATCGTTTGGCGGTTCTGCGATAATCTTCCGCGCCACCCATGCGCCGCGCTTCACAGGATTCGATTCGCGCCCGTCCGAAAGCCCGGCCATAATCGCCGCCTGGGTGAGCACGCCGCCCAGTTCCTTCCGGTCATGCTGAATCGGGACAAACCGGAAGCCGGATTCGGTTTTGCCGGCCAGGTCGTAGTAATCGGCCACGGTCTCATTCGCCATGATGAAATCCGAGGCGATCAGGTTCTTCACCGGCAGATTGTTCCGTATCAGATACTCCACGAACTCCACGGGCTCCTGCTTTAGCTGTGCGCGCGTGTCGCGCGTGAGTTTGGGGAATTTCTTGCGGTCCGGTTCCAACACCTGGAACTTATCCAGGCTCAACCACTGCGACGTGAATTCATTCGCGAACCGGGAGAATTTCCGGTCTGCAATCATCCGCGCCGTTTCGACGTTCAGTTGCTTTTGCAGCGTTCCGGCCGCCGCCAGTCGGAGCGTCTTTTGATCGGGCGGTCCGTTCCACAGAAAGTAAGAGAGCTTCGATGCCAGTTCGTACCCGTCGAGCGGTTCGGCCGCCGGAGATTTGCTCTTCTCGATCAGGAAAAGAAACTGCGGCGAGGTCAGCGCCACCAGCAGCGCATCCTTCACGCTGTCCTGGAAGGTACGGCCGCCGTCCAACGATTTCTTAAGTACAGCCGTGAGCGTCGCCTCTTCCGCGCTGGTGATGGGCCGACGGTATGCGCGAGTCGCAAAATCATGAATGATCTTTCGCGCATAAGCCTGCAGGTCGCTCTTCCGGTCGAAATCGACAAAGATGTTCTTATGCGATGCGGGCGGCCACGAATCGTAATACGGCCCCTCAAATTCGACTGACCGGATGACCAGTCGCGGCATATCGCGCCCATCGGTGTACTCGCTCCGGACACCGATCTCGCGAACTCCCGCCAGGTAATTTACGTTGTCTTTGTCGCCTTCGGGACTGGGGAAATTGCGGATCGCGCCTTCGAATACGAACTTCGCCGGCTGTTCGCTGGAGACTACCTGCGGAGGCCCTACAGGGGCGAAAGTGCTGCCGCAATCCCGGCGCAGCCCCAGATGCACGCCCAGCCGCGGCGACCTCTTCTCGAACGTCGCAAATTTCTTCGCGATTTCATTATCCGCGGCGAGCGGCGTCAGCACGATCCGCTCCAGGTCACGCACTCCGGCATACTTCGCGCTCACCGGCAACGCGCCGGCTTCGAGCCGCATTACCAGGAACGCCGGTTGCAGCGTCCCGATGAATTGCAAGTCTCCCAGCTTGAGCGTCAGGTCGGCATTCCGCCGCGTAGCGGGTTTTACGAACTGCTTCCCCGGTTGCATCAACCCCTGTATCTCGGTCTCTTCGAGTGGTCTGCGATAGAGCCTCACATCCGCCAGATCGCCCTGAAACGGGCCGCTGCCTGGAATGTGACCGATCTGCAGATCGGCCTTCGTATCGTCGAACTGGGCAGAACCCGTTGCGGCTCGACCCGCCAGCGATCCGTTTACGTATATCCGCGTGTCATTCCTGCCGCGCCGCACGACCACCGCGACGTGCTGCCAGGTCTCCTCGTGGATGACGCCTGCCGGGGTCATCACCGTCGCCGTCGCCTCGGAATCCCGTCCGGCAGTCTGAAATCGCAAAGCGCCCTTGGCGTCCGAAATATCGAGGAACCAGCCCTCACTGCGGTCGGTATCTCCCAGGCTGACGATGCCCTCCTTCTTGAGTTTGCCCGGGCGAATCCACGCAGCCACCGAAAAATCACCTTCTCCTACGTTGTGCGCGTCGTCGGTAGGGATAACCTTCCGCGGCACCGCCAGTCCATCCGCATTGCTGCTGAATGAAACTGCTTTGCCAACCGGCGAATCAACAACGGCAGCCTTTCCGCTCAGGATCCCACCGGCTTCACTCGCTCGCGGCCAGACTCCAGTCAGGCCATCATTCAACCGCGAAACGTCGGGCGGACCGGTGGCTGGCTCCTCGGAAGAGACATCGACCTGGTAAATCCCGGCCTTCGGAACAGTCACTCTCGCCGGAGTCTTCGGATCACGGATGACCACGGAGTCTTTGCCCGCCTGTTGTACATTGGCCCCGCGATCCAACAGCAAGCCATCACGGTACTTCGCGGCTGTTACAGTCACCCGGAATCGCCCGTAATCCGGCAGTTCGCGCACGGAGATCTTGAAGTTCGCCTTAGGGCCGTAAGTGCCGTCCGAGCCGAAGATCTCGTCCGAAGGGATCGCTGGGCGCAGTAGGAGGCCCTGAGGCACCGTGCTGTACGCCTTGCCTTTGGGGTACCCGCCGCTTCCCCGCATGTCCGCAAACACCGCATGATAAATGCTGTCGAAATCACGCCAGCCGCGAATCGTGTCGTTCCCGCGATATCCTTCGATGTACCGGAATTTCGTGCGCATCATACGCGGTTCAAATGCAAACGGCTTCACCGGTACCGGCTGAGTCACCACCAAGTCAGGATTGTCGAGTAGCAGGCTCCCCGCTCCCAATATCAGTTTCTCGGGCAGCGGCGCCGGATTGATCCCCGCCCCCAAGTCGACCCGGAAATCCTGAATCCACGGCTTCTTGTCGACATCCACAATCGCGCGATCCAACGCCTCCTCCGCAATTTCGAAGTAGGCTTCCGTCAGCAGCGGCGAAAGCTGCAACGTATCTTTATTATTCAGAAATCCTTCTCTGGAAACCGCGTCGGGTGGAAGCCCCGCGGTCACGTCGTCGTCCAGTTGCAGCAGTTCCTTCAACGTATTCCGATACTGTGCCACCGTCAGCCGCCGCACCACTCCGTTCTTCGGTGCGGGACGCAGCCGGGCCACCTCCAATGCCTGCGTGATCCACGCCACGATCTGGTCGCGCTCCGCAGGCGCCGGTTGAGGGAGACCCTTCGGCGGCATGGTCCCTCCCTTCAACCGATTCCGAATTGCTTCCCACTGTTTCAGCTGACGATCTTCCAGCGTCGCGTCGAGTTGATCGACTCGCAAGCCGGCGGTGCTCAAATCCGAGTTATGGCACGACACGCAGTTCTTTACAAAGAACGGCTTCACCAGGTGATCGAACGAAGCTTCCAGCGCCCTTTGCTCGCCCTGTGCCGTCTGCGCAGGCAAGAAATGAGCGGTGAACCCAATGCCAGCCGCGCAACCCAAGATGATGGCGAACAGTGCCCGAAGCCGGAGCCAGCGAGGTCGTGGAGTCATACCGCCGTTCCCAACACTCTACTACACCTGGGTGTGCATCGACCCGCGTTCACGGCCTTGGCCTCTCACCTAATGACAGAACCGTCACATCACACGTCTGCCATTTTGTTCGATGACGCACTAGTTCTAGGGTACCGGCGCTTCGCTGGGCGGCAGGCTCTCGCCGAGCAGATCGTCGCGGCTGAAGGCACTCTTCGCAATCCCGGAATGCGCGTGGCACGTAGTCCGCGACAGCGCGTGATACAACTCGTGCGCGATCACCCTGGCCAGGGCGCGGCCATAGAGAAAATCGCGCTGGGCTCCTGGTTCCTTCATGAGGACCGGCTGCAGCACACGGGTCAAGGCGGCGCAATCTACGGAACTGAACGGCAGCACTCTGCCATCGGTGATCGCGGTGGTCGCGAGACTCTTGTGCTGCGGCGCCAAATCGTCCGCAGTCGCATACCCGGCAGGCATGGAACATTGTCCGTTTAGTTCCACGACGCTGAGAAATTCCGCTTCAGCGTTGTCCCGGCCGCTGAGGTCCCGCACGACCAGGCGATAGCCGGCCTGATGCATGAGGAGGGTGAGCTCCTGCCGCATGTACTTCAAAGGCGCGGCGGATTGCCCGCTTCCCGTTCCCAGGTACACCAATAACTCCGGATCAGGAGACCCGCTCTCTTGGGCCCAGGTCGGAGACAAGCCGACGAAGAACAGGCAGAACGCTGCCAGATGACGCGCAAACATGGCGCTGACTCATCTGGTAGTTTATAACACCCGCGGCCGGCGCCGGCGGGCGCGGTCAGAGCTGCTTCAAGTCGATGCGCCAGAGGTTCTGTTCGCGCAGGTTTGAGAGCCACAGGGAGCCATGACCGACGCGCACGGAATCGCCACCCGGGCCGGTCCACTGTTTCACCACCTGATTCGTTGCCGGGTCGATCTTGGAGAGCGGTATCTGGAACACGGTCGCCCACACGAAGCCGTCGCCGAAGGCCAGTTCGCCGCCGCCGCCCGGCAGCCCGACCTCGATATTGGTCACCAGCTTGCCGGATTTGGCGTCCACGCGCGACACGGTGCCGTCGCCCTGATTGAGCGTCCACACCGAGCCCGCGCCGAACGTCAGAAATCGCGGGCCCGGGCCCACCGCGATGGTATCCAGTACCGCGTTGGTCTTGGCATCGACTCGAGTGAGCACGCTCTTCTCCGGACTGCTCACCCAGATGGAGCCGCCGCCATAAGTGCATGCGACGGAGCCGGGAGCGACGGCGATTTCCGCCGCGACTTTGTTCGTTGCCGGATCGATGCGCGAGAGGGTGCCCTTCATATCGGTGAGCATCCAGATCGCGTCGGGGCTGGCGACCACGCCGCCTTCGCTATTGGCGGGGCCAATGGGAAGCGTCGTGGTCACCTGGTTGGTTTTCGCGTCGACGCGCACAAGTGTCTTATCCCCGCAGACCGGCACCCACACGCTGCCGAATCCGGCGGCCAGGCCCGAGCACGGTCGTTTACCGACCTCCACGGCGGTGACAACCTGATTGGTCTTCGGATCGAGACGGTGGACGGTATTCTTCGGGCCGTTCGAGACCCAAACCGCATCCTCCGTCATCACCTGCCAATCGGGAGTGCCGGGGACGGGAAAGACGGCGACGGGAGTGATGGTCGACATCTCACGCTTGACCCCCGGCGTGCTCACCCCGGGACGCGGCGGACGCTTGGGGCGCTCCTTCTTTTCAGTGGCAGGAGGTGTGGCAGGGTCCTGGCCGAAGACCAGGAGCAGCGGCATGCAGACCCCCAGTGCGGTGGCGGCAATGGTTCGGATATTCATAGGCTTTCCTATTCAGCGAGCGTTGCCGCGATACGGCGCGGGTCGAGTTTCCAGAGCGTGCCGGCTTCGGGATTGACCAGCCAGACGAAGCTCAAACCGACTCTGACCAGGCCGCCGCCCTCACCGTAGAACTGCTGCGCCACTTTATCGGTAGCCGGGTCGATGCGCGTGACCGGAAAGCCGGGCATGCTGACCCAGACGAAGTTTTCGCCGATCGCGAGCGAGCCCCCGGCGGCCGGAGCGCCCAGTTCAATCGTCTTCGTAACTTTGTTTGTCTTGGGGTCGATGCGCTCCAGTTTGCCCTCCTTGGCGCACAACACCCAGACCGATGTTTCGCCGATCGCGATGGCCTCGGGACGCGCAGAGACCTCGATCGATTTGTCGACGAGGTTGGTCAACGGATCGATGCGCAGCACGCGGCTATCGGCGGGGCAGGCGACCCAAAGCGCGGTCTCCCCGAAGGTGAGCGAAGTGCAATCAGCGGGTACGCGCAGCTCGGCGACGACCTCGTTCTGCAATGGATCGATGCGCGAGAGCGTACCGCGAGTGTCGGTGAGCAGCCAGACACTGTCCGCGCTGGCGGCGAGGGCGATTGCCGCGGAGCCGATGCCGCTGGCGATCTTGGCGGTGACTTTCGCGGTTTTCGGATCGATGCGGACCAACGCACCATCGGCGCAATCGCCGGTCCAGAGGCTATTGAACGCGTTGACCATGCCGGCGCACGGTTTCTGGATGCCCGCAATAGGTTCCCCGAATTTGGCCTCTTTCGCCTTGGGGTCGATCCGCGCCAAAGTGTGCGCCTCGGAATTCGGAACCAGCACGGCGTCGGTGAAGGCCAGCCATGCCGGCGTCGCTGCTGTCTCGAAGACGAGCTCCGGTTTGAGCAATTCGATCGGGATTTGAATCCCTGGAGTCTTGATACCTAGGCGCGGAGCGTGTGTTTTTGTAGGTTTGGGCTTTTCGGCCTGCGCCGGAACGACTGCGGCGCAAAGCGCAAGCAGCACAAGGTAACGCATGGGTACCCCTCTGTGATGGAATCAATGCCAACATGGGACCGGGGCAGCATGGCCCAGGGAATTGAAGCAAGTATAACCGGATGCGGCGAAGCGCTCCGCATAGAAGTTTTTGATGGGGGGTATCTACTTCCTTGACTTGTGTTGGGGTCAATGATACAACTTATCGCAATACTTTCTTTGCTGCCCCTGTCTGGCATAGCCCCTGTGTGGTTTTTCCGGCCAAATTCGGTCTCGCGCACCTGATGCCACTATGAGCAGTCCAACTTCCAGCCTCGTCGGACGTGTGGTTGTCGTCCTTTGCACAATGTTCCCGGCGCTATTCGCGCAGGGCGTCCCCGCCGCCTCGCCCGATTTTTTCGAGGCGAAGATCCGGCCGGTGCTCGCCAGCCAATGCTATAGCTGCCACACCGACACTCACCTTGGAGATCTGCGGTTGGATAGTCGCGATGCCATGCTGAAAGGCGGCAAGCGCGGCACGGCGCTGGTGCCCGGCGAACCCGAGAAGAGTCTTCTGGTAAGCGCGATCCGCCAGACCGATCCCGCGCTGAAAATGCCGATGGGCGGGAAACTCAAGGACGCTGAGATCGAGGACATCGTCGCCTGGGTAAAAGCCGGAGCGGTCTGGCCGAAATCCGCGCCGCCCGCGCCCAACACGTCCAGTATCGATGGCAAATACACGATTTCCGCAGAGCGCCGGAACTTCTGGTCGCTGCTGCCGCTCAAGGACGTGAAGCCGCCGGCGGCGAAAGATCCCCGGTGGAATCGCGGCGCCATCGACCGGTTCATCATCGCGCACCTGGAGACGGAAGGGCTGAAGCCCGTGAAGCCCGCGAGCCGTCACGATCTGCTGCGGCGCGCGACCTTCGATCTGACCGGCCTGCCGCCAACGTCCGAAGAGATCGCGGCCTTCGACCACGACACTTCGCCCGACGCCTTCGCCAAGGTCGTCGACCGCCTGCTGGCGTCGCCGAATTACGGCGAGCGGTGGGGCCGCATCTGGCTCGACGTGGCGCGCTACGGCGAAGACGATTATCGCAGCCTCAATCCGAACCCCCGCGGGTACCATCCCTATCCCAACGCGTTTGTGTATCGCGACTGGGTGATTCAGGCGATGAACGACGATCTTTCTTACGACAAGTTCGTCAAGGCGCAGTTGGCCGGCGACCTCCTCGATGAAAAAACACGGTACAAGACACTGCCTGCCACGGGATTCCTTGGCCTCGGCCCCTGGTATTACGACAACGGCGCCGTGGAAGTAACGCGCGCCGACGAGCGCCATGACCGCGTCGACGTGGTGACGCGGGGCTTTCTGGGACTGACGGTGGCCTGCGCGCGCTGTCACGATCACAAATACGATCCCATCCCGACTACGGATTACTATTCGCTGGCAGGTGTCTTTCTGAATACGGCCTATCACGAATATCCGCGTGTTCCGAAGTCCGTGCTGGACCAATATACAAAGGGTGAAGAGGAGATCGAGAAGAAGCAAAAAGTGCTGCAGACAATGCAGACGAACCTCAGTGGGCAACTCTCCGAATCACTGGCCTTCAAGACCGCGAACTATCTGGAGGCGGTCTACGAAGTTGCCGGGCAGAAGAAAGAGATCGATACGGTGGTGGAGGCGCGCAAGCTCGATTACGAGCTGCTCCAGCGCTGGATCAAGTACATGGCGAAGCCCACCGAGAAATACAAGACCAAGGAAGCCTGGCAGGCCATGATGAAGAAGGCCGTCCCGGCAGCCGCGGGAGGCGGTGGCGGACGCGGCATGGGTGGTGGCGGCGGACGCGGTGGACGCGGCGGCGGTGGCGGCGGCAATACGGATTCCAAGAAACTCGCGGAGGAATTCCAGGCTGAAGTGATTCGCGTGATGCTGGCCCGCAAAGACCTGCAGGAAGAGAACGACGTCATCGCGGCCAAGGCGCTCGAAGGCACGAAAAAGAAGAAGCGCGCCAACAAGCCGAACGAGTTTATTACGAATGACGATTTCTGTCCCAACTGCGGCTTGCGGCTGAAGAACATGCCGGAGTCCGACAACAACCTCTGGACCGAGATCTTCCAGCGCGAACTGCTGGATTCCGAGGATCCGGCGGCCATGATGGCGATGGGCGGACGCGGCGGCAAGCCCGGCGTCCTGCTGTTCCGTGGCTGGGGCCTGGAGAGCCGGATCGGCGCGGAGCCTCAGGCGCAGATGGCGGCGATCCGCACGGATATTGAAGAAGCACGCAAGAAACTGGAGCCCGCGTATCCCTTCCTTCACGGCGTGCAGGATGCGGAGAAGCCCGTGAACCTTCCGGTGGCGCTTCGCGGGAATCCGGAAAATCTCGGGAAGGAGGTTTCCCGCCACTTTCTTAGTATGCTCACCCCGGGCGATCCTCAGCCTTTCACCAAGGGCAGCGGACGTCTGGAACTGGCGGAAGATATTCTAAAGCAACCGATTGCGATGCGCGTGATCGTCAACCGTATCTGGAAGGGCCACTTCGGCACCGGGCTGGTCGATACGCCGAGTAACTTCGGCGTCACCGGCGAGCGCCCGACCAATCCCGACTTACTCGAGTATCTGGCGGGATCGTTTGTGGCCGGCGGAATGTCGATGAAGAAGCTCCATCGCGAGATCATGCTGAGTTCGGTCTACCAGTTGAGCAGCGAGACCAACGAAGCCAACCTGGCGAAGGATTCCGGCAATCGTCTCTACTGGCGGTTTGACCGCAAGCGCCTGGAAGCGGAGCAACTCCGCGACGCGGTGCTCTTGATCTCCGGCAATCTCGACAAATCGCAGGGCGGCCCCTCTGTGGATCTTACTCCCGCGTTTACCCGCCGCACGGTTTATGGCAAGGTGAGCCGCTACAAGCTGGATGAGTACCTGCAGTTGTTTGATTTTCCGGCGCCGAATATCAGCGCGGAGAAGCGCTTCACCACCACGGTCCCGCAGCAGCGGCTGTTCCTGATGAACAGCGACTTCATGCAGGCCGAAGCGGAGGAACTGGCGAAGCGGGTGGCGCCCGAACCGGACAACCGGTCGCGCATCAAGAAGGTCTACCTGTTGGTCTACGGACGCGACCCAAGCGAGGCGGAGATCAAGCTTGGAATCGACTACCTGCACGCCGAGCCGATGCGCGAGTACGAAGAGAATAAGAACAAACCGCCCGAGGCGGGCCGCGGCGGCCGCGGCGGCGGAAGGGGTGGCCCACCGACCACGACCACGAGCGACGCGGCCAAGCCCGAGATGCCGCCCGCGGCGGTCGGAGGCGATGAAGCTGCTGCCGGCGGCGCAGCTCCCGCGATGCCCATGGGGATGGGCATGATGGGTGGCATGGGCGGCATGGGTGGACCCGGAGGCCGGCGCGGTGGCGCGCCCGCCGTTCCAACTACCGTTAAGTATGAGCCCACGGCGTGGGGACGCTACGTCAAAATATTGTTCAGCTCGAGCGAGTTTCTGTTCATTAACTGAAGGGGAATCGGGAATGTCTCAACATAAGTCTGGAAATCCAGTTACTCGCCGCGAGGCTCTGCGAAGGGTCGGCAACGGTTTCGGAATGGCGGCCTTCGCTGGAATGCTGGGTAGCTCGTTGGCCAAAGCCGGGTCGGTGATCCGGCCGGACGGTACCATCGGCGTGGCCAGTCTCGATTACCCGCAGCGCGTGAAGCGCGTGATCTTTCTCTTCATGAACGGCGGCTGTTCGCACGTGGATAGCTTCGACCCGAAGCCGATGTTGGACAAATACGACGGCCAGCCGCTGCCGGGCGGCACCGTGAAGACCGAGCGGCGGACGGGCGAACTGATGAAGTCGCCGTTCAAGTTCAAGAAGTACGGCCAGTGCGGTATGGACGTCAGCGAATTATGGCCGCACCTCGGCGAAGTAGCCGACGATATCTGCTGGGTGCGCTCGGTGTACACCGATATTCCGAACCACGAACCTTCGTGCCTGATGATGAATACCGGAGCGAACCAGGCGGGCCGTCCTTCCATGGGCGCCTGGCTCACTTACGGGCTCGGGACGGAGAACCAGAATCTCCCGGGATACGTCGTGTTGTGCCCGGACGTGCCGACCACCGTGGGGCCGCCGCTGTGGAGTAATGGATTTCTGCCGGCGATCCACCAGGGGACCTTCATTTCCAACCGTGTGCAGACCGCGGCCGATGCCGAAGGCATGGAGGGCGCCGAGGCTATGCCGGAGATGCCGGTGGAAGCCGTGGAGAAAGACAAAGACGGCAAGGAGAAGCCCAAGAAGGTCGTGATCGAAAAGAACTTCGATCCGAAGAAGCTGGTCAGTTACGTCAACAATCCGAAGTTCTCGCTCACCGAGCAACAGCGCGAGATGGATTTACTGAAGAAGCTGGAAGGCATGCGCGAAATGCAGACCGGCACCGACCAGCAGGTGGAAGCGACCATCAAATCGATGGAGATCGCCTACCGCATGCAGACCGAGGCTCCCGAAGTTTTCGATGTCCGCAAGGAATCGCAGGCGACACTGGACCTGTACGGCCCAGGCCCTGTCGCCCGCGGGGCGCTGACGGCGGTACGGCTGGCCGAGAAGGGCGTGCGGATGACGCAGGTCTATTACTCCAAGGGAGACCCCTGGGATGCGCACGGCGATATCTTCGCTCACAAGACCAACGCCAAGAACTCCGATCAGGCATTTGCGGCCGTAATTAAAGATCTGAAGTCTCGCGGGCTCTGGAAAGACACGCTGGTGGTCTGCGGTTCGGAGTTCGGCCGCACTCCAGTCCGTGAAGTCGGCGGCGCCAGTGGCTCCGTAAAGCGCGGCCGCGACCACAATCCATTCGGCTTCACCATGTGGCTGGCGGGCGGCGCTGTCAAGGGCGGCACGATTTACGGCGCTACCGATGACTTCGGTTTTAAGGCGATTGAGAAACCCGTGCACGTGCACGACATTCACGCGACCATACTCTATCTCTTCGGCATCGAGCACACTAAGCTGAGTTACCGTTATAGCGGTCGCGACTTCCGTCTGACGGACGTTTCCGGAAATGTGTTACACGACCTGATCGCCTGATCTGGGTCATATGTGTTTTTAATTTGACTTACGAGACAGTGTGACATAGACTCACACAATAGCTGTTTCTGGGTGATCGCTGAAATCCACTCCTAGTTGAGAGTAATTCCACGTCTGAACCAGCCCCCGGGTCTTTATTTACCTGCGTGAGGAGGGTTTCCACTTGTCTCGACTTGTATTCGCGTTTGTTCTTGGTGTGCTGCCGCTGGCGGCTCAGACCAGTTCCCTGCAAGGCCTGATCACGGACGCCCAAACCGCGGCGATTCCCGATGCCGTAGTGACGGCGACCAACCAGGACACGTCGGCCGCGCGCCGAACGCTCACCAATGCCACTGGAACGTTCAGCTTTCCTCAAGTGGCGCCCGGAGTGTATAAGGTTACCGTCGAGAAGCCCGGATTTGGCGCCTATTCGTCGGAGGTCCGCCTGCAAATCGACACGCCGTCCGTACTGAATATCCAACTGGAGCTCGGGCAGGTCAATCAGACGGTGAGTGTCGAGGCTACCGCGAGTTCCATCAACACGCAGAACGCTTCGGTCGGAAACCCCTTTACGGAAACTCAGATCAAGGGACTGCCGCTGCAAACGCGCAACGTAGTGGATCTTTTGCGGCTGCAGCCGGGCGTGGCACCCACCGGACAGGTGATCGGCGCCAGACCCGATCAGAACAACGTCACGCTGGACGGCGTGGACGTCAACGATAACGAAGGCGCATCGGGCTTCAACGCCGTTCTTCCCGTCCCGCTGGATAGCGTGCAGGAATTCCGCACCACGGTGGCTGGGCTCGGCGCTGACCAGGGACGTTCCGCCGGTGGTCAGGTATCGCTGGTGACCAAGGGCGGGTCCAACCAATTTCACGGATCGCTTTACGAATACAATCGCAATACCTACTTCTCCGCGAACAGCTGGTTTAATAACCGCGCCGGCGTGGCGCGCACGCCGCTGGTTCGCAATCAGTACGGCGCATCGGCCGGCGGGCACATGATCCGCAATCGCGCGTTCTTCTTCTTCAACTGGGAAGATCGCAAAGATCGCAGCGGCACGGCAACCACACGCATCGTGCCTAGCGACACTTTCAAACAAGGCATCGTGCAGGTGGCGCTGAGCAACGGCACCACAGCGCAATTGAACGCCGCGGACATCGCGGCGGTAGATCCCACCCATGCCGGCGCCAACCCATTCATGCAGAATCTGTTCAAACAGTACCCGTCGGGCAACGATCCGAAATCGTCGGCCGACCTCGGCTTGAACTTCTCCATCCTGCGGTTCAACGCCCCGCAGAATCTGAACAACCGGGCGTACGTAGCTCGCATGGATTTCAACCTGGACGAAGCCGGCCGGCACACCCTGATGTTGCGCGGCACGCTGGCGGGTAACTCGCAGGATTCGACCGTGGCGCAGTTCCCCGGGCAGGCTTCGGCGGCCAAGAGCCTGGACAACTCGCGCGGCATGGCGGCGCGGTACACCGCAGTGATTTCCCCGCGACTGGTCAACGTGCTCGATTTCGGATACACCCGGCTCGGCAACTCCTCGACCGGCACCAACGCCGTGATCCCCTCCTTTTACTTCGCGAACCTGCAGGCGACGCCCCGTGGATCGCAGCGCATCGCGCCGACCAGCAACCTGGTGGACGATCTCACATGGAGCAAGGGGCGGAACACGATTCAGACCGGCGTGAACTTCCGTCTGGTGGAAAATAATCGCACGTCATACAACAACCTTCCGAGTTACAGCTTCAGCCGGAATACACTGCTCGGACTGGGCGGCGATATCACCGCGAACGTGCTCAGCCTGATGCAGTCCAGGTACGGATCGACCGTAAAGCTGTCTTCGGCGACCAACGTGACTAACGCATTGGGGGCGCTTTACGGGTTGGTCAACCAGTACAGCGCCACTTACAATTTTGGCGCCGACGGCAAGGCGGTTCCCTTCGGTGACGGCGTGGTGCGCTCCTTCGGAACGCAGGAGTACGAAGGCTTTGTGCAGGACACCTTCAAGTGGAAGCGCAACTTCACCCTGACTTACGGGCTGCGCTACTCGGTGGACACGGTGCCGTATGAGAAGAACGGCGTCGAAGGCGTCCCGGTACAGCCGCTCAGCCAGTTCTTTGCGGACCGCGTCGGCGGACAGGCGTTGGGAGTTCCAAGTGCTGCATTGCCGACCTCGCTGATCACTTACAACCTGGGCGGCCCTGTAAATCACGGCCCGGGATGGTTTCCGAGAGACAATAACAACTTCGCACCGCGCCTGGCGATGGCCTATGCGCCGGATGGTGATGGCCTGCTCACGAAACTGCTGGGCAAGGGAAGCGCGGTGCGCGCCGGTGCCGGCATGATCTACGATCACTACGGCACGAGCATGGTGACATCCTTCGCGTCGTCCGGCTCGCCGGGGCTCGCGACCACTCTCTCGCAGCCGTTGAACACGGATTTCACGACGTCCTTCCGCTACAACGGGAGTGCGTTGCCGGCGTTGCCTGTGGCTTCCGCCAGCGGCTTTCCGTACACCCCGGGTGTGGTGATCGGCGGCTTTACCGCATTCAGCGGCGTCTCTTCCAATCTGGTGGCGCCTTACCAATACCTCTTGAATTTCAGTTACTCACGGCCCCTGCCGAAGAAGATGAGCCTGGAAGTGGGCTACATCGGGCGCCTGAGCCACAAGGGTGTCATGCAGCAGGATTTCGCGCAGCCGATGACGTTGTTCAAGGACGTGAAGAGCGGGCAGAACTGGCAGCAGGCCAGCACCATGTTGAAGCGCATCTACGATTCCGGCGTGACGCCGGCCCAGGTGCAGGCCAACCCGAGCCTGGTTCCGGCCATTGGATTCTTCGAGGATATCTTCCCCGGCGCCAAGAACTACAAGTTCAATGGAAGCGCGACCGCGAACTACTACTACACGGTGTACGGCACTTATGCGGGCAGCGACCTGGATGCGTTGAATGATATGGATCGCCTGCGCCAACCCAACGGGTCGTGCATCTCGGTCTACGGCTGCAACACATTCTTCGCCAAGCAGGCGGCGGGCCTGACGGCGTGGACGAACGCCGGCAAGAGCGGCTACAACGGGTTGCAGGTGGTGTGGCGCCGGCCGGTTACCAACGGCTGGGGCTTCGACTTCAACTACACGCTGTCGCACTCCCTCGATAACGTCTCGGGCTCGGAGACGGACGGCGCGGGCGTGCAGGACGCCTTCAATCCCGACGGCTACCGCGGTCCTTCGAACTTCGACATCCGGCACCAGGTCACCGCGAATACGGTTATCGAACTGCCGTTCGGCAAGAACAAACACTTCCTGGGCGCCATTCCGCGTTGGGCGGATGCCGTCGTAGGCGGCTGGCAGGTATCGGTGCTGGCGACACTGCGCACCGGCACTCCCGCGAACATCAGCAACGCCGGACTCTATCCGACCAACTACCTGACGTCGGCGATCGGAATTCTGCGGCCGGGCGCGACCATGCCGGCCAATCAACTGAGCGCCGATGAGAAGGGGATTCCGAGCATCTTCGCCAGCACATCGGCGGTGAATTCCTTCGAAGGGCAGGACCCGGGGACCGTCGGCACCCGCGGCATCGTGCGCGTACCGGGGTCGGTCAACTTCGATATGGCGGTGAGCAAGAGTTTCAAAATGCCCTGGGAAGGGCATCGCGTGTCGGTGCGGGGTGAGGCATTCAACGCCTTCAACCACGTGAATTTCATCACTCCGAACCTGAGCCTGGCGACGCCCTCGACGTTTGGGGAATTGACCAGCACGGCGGCAGCGCGGGTGATGCAGTTTGCGCTACGCTACGAATTCTAACTGTGCGCACACTACTCTTGCTGCTTTGCCCACTCGCCCTGTTCGGCGCCGATAACGGCGTCGAGCAGGGCGAACTGCCGTCCGCATGGATCACCGGCGGGCCGAACTGCCTGACCGTCCCCGCGTGGCAGATTCACGAGTACAACGCCAACTTCTATATCCTGCGCGAATCGGGCTGCACGAACTACGAGAAGCCTTTCCTATACCTGATCTTCGGACGGGACCGCGCTCTGCTGGTGGATACCGGCGCCGGAGCGAGCGACGCCGCGGCGGTGACTCAGAAACTGATCGCCGGGTGGCTGAAGACCAACAAGCGCGAGTCGATCGCGTTGACCGTGACGCATTCCCACGCGCACGGCGACCACGTGGCGGGCGATAAGGGCTTCGAAGGCATGGCGAACACCACGCTGGTGGCGGCGACGGTGGAGGCGGAGCAGGCCGCATTCGGAATCCAGAAGTGGCCGGAGCAGGCGGGCGCGATCGATCTGGGCGATCGCGTGATCGATGTGCTGGCGATTCCGGGTCACCAGGCGGCGCACCTGGCTTACTACGACCGGCGCACAGGCATCTTCCTGACGGGCGATCATCTCTATCCGGGCCGGCTGTATGTCACCGACTTTCCGGCGTATGTCGCGAGCACACGGCGGATGGTGGAGTTCACGGCGACGCGACCGGTAACGCATATCCTGGGCTGCCACATCGAGCAATCCTCCACGCCTTACGTCGATTACAAGGTAGGCACGCAATATCAGCCGCGCGAGCACACTCTTGAAATGGGCCGCGCGCAGTTACTCGAGTTGATGGACGGGCTCGACGGCATGAAGGGTAAGCCCGAGCGCGTACTCTATCGCGACTTCACCATCTGGCCGCGTGAACCGCGGAAGTAGCAAGCCTCACAGCGCGCAAGATTCCGAGACCACCTCCAGCCTGCGCACCAAGGACGGGATCTCTGCGTCGCCACACGGGGCCGGAACGCTGAGGTCCATGGCGATGCGCGAGCCCTGGTCGGCGGATTCCCGCGCGAGGACGATCACGCGCGTGCCCAGGCGCAGCGCCTCGTCGGTGTTGTGCGTGACGAACAGAATCGTGGTGCCGGTCGCCTCCCACAAGCTCGCGGACCAGTTGCTGCATGCCGCGGCGCGTGCCGGGGTCGAGCGCGCTGAAGGCTTCGTCCATCAGCAGAATCCGCGGCTTCGTCATCAGCGCCTGCGCGATCGCCACGCGCTGCTGCATGCCGCCGGAAAGCTGGTCGCGGGTATTTGCCTGGCGTCGCTCTTCGCGCAGACCGATGCGCTGCAGGTAGTCGAAAGCCTCCTCGCGGAGTTGCCGGCGGCGCCGGTAGAACGCGGCGTCAGGCGGCCGAACAGGCTGAACTCGCTGACCTCCGGCCCGAAGGTGATGTTGTCGAGCACCGTCTTATCGGGAAACAGCGAGTACTTCTGCGGCACGTAGCCGCGCGATGCGGTCGGGCTGGCGATGCTCGCGCCATCGATCAGAATGCGGCCGCGCATCGGATGTTCGCTGCCCAGTACCAGCCGCAGCAGCGTCGACTTGCCGCAGCCCGTCTGGCCCAGCACGCAGACGAATTCGCCCTCTTCGATTTCCAGATCGATGCCCGCCGAGCACCGCGCGCGAGGGCGATCCGTACGCCACGAACACGTCTTCGATGCGGATCAGCGCCATCGCGTCATGCCTCCGTGAAACCAGGGATGCAGCTTGCGATTGAGCACCCGCATCCCGAGATCCACCAGGAACAGCAGCAGCGCCACCCACAGCACGTACGGAATGATCACGTCCATCCCCATGTGCCGGCGCAGCAGCGCGATGCGATAGGCCAGCCCGTCGGTGGAAGCGATCATTTCGCCCGCGAACAGGAAGAGCATCACCGCCTTGAGATTCAGCCGGATCGAATTCAGCACGCGCGGCGCAATCTGCTTGAGCACCACGCGATAGGCCACGTCGAAATCGCCCGCGCCCAGCGTGAATGCCTTCACCATCTGCTCCGCCGGAACGCCGCGCGTCAGGTTGAAGCTGTCCAGGATGATGGTCGGCGTCACGCCGATCACGATCAGCATGATCTTCGAAAGCTCGTCGATGCCGAAGGCGATGAACAGAATCGGCAGCAGCGAGAGCGCCACGATCTTGTCGAAGAAGAGCACGAAGCGCAGGAAGAACGCGCCGACGTAGGGAAACAGTCCCATGTGCAGTCCCAGAAGCACCGCGGGAATCAGCAGCACCAGGCTGTAGAAGAAAGCGCCGCGAGGTGGCCCGGGTGTCTTTCCACAGCATGCTGTGCGACACGCGTGTCGCAGCCAGCCGCCGGCTGCGGCCGCCTGCTTCGTCTTCCTCGGCCGGCTGCATCACGGCGTTGTACATCCCCGTCGCCATCTGCGCGACGGTGGGCGTCACGCGGTCTTCGGGATTCTCGCGATGCCGCGCCTCGGCCACCCAGAGGTACGCGGCGACGCCGGCGACGAACAGAAACCACGAGAGCACCGCCGGCCACATGCCGGCTTCGGTTTGGCGTGAATCAACAGGAAGCCGGCCGACATAGCACTCCTACAACTTTCCCTTGCGCCGCCATCTGCATGTAGCTGACGTCGAAGACCAGCCGCACGCGATCGGCCTTGCCTTGCACGCTGCCGTCGGGATAGCGGATGGCGACATCGTCCACGGATTTCGTGTTCGCGCCCAGCAGGCCGTGATCGAAGCAGAACTGCCGCACCAGCGCCATCTTCTGCTTCAGATCCGGCGACGCGCCGAACGCCGCCGCCTCTTTCGGCGTGTAGAACATCTTGGTGGTGCTGAGTTGCTCCTTGTAAGACGCCAGCGTATCCTGCGAGCCTTCGGCAATCGCCGCCAGCACCTTGTCGCCGGCCGGCCCGATGCGGACATCTGCGCCAGCATTTCGAACCAGGCGCCGGCCAGCGCCTTGGCGAACTTCTGCCCCGACCCGTCGGGCCGGTTCAGAACATCCGTGCGCACCACCGTGAGATCCAGAATCTCGCCGGGAATCTGCGACGAATTGAACAGCGACGTGACGCCCTTCTGTTTGGCGATCTGCGACACCATCGGCTTCCAGGTGACCACCGCCGACGCGCTGGTGTCGCCGATGAAAGCCGTCGCGATGTCGGAATCGCTCGTGTTGATCATGCGCACGCGCTTGATCTGGTCGCGCAGGCCGTTGATGCGTCATGGCGCGATCGAACAGGTATTCGGAAACCGTCTTCTCCACCAGCAGCATCTTCTTGCCCGCGCAGGTCTTTCAGCTGCAGTCCGTTGCGCACCAGCAGCGCGTCGTTGCCGTTGGAGTAATCGCCGACCAGGATGGCGGTGGTCGGCACGCCGGAAGCGGCCGGCATGTCGAGCGCCTCCATGTTGGTCATCGTGCAGGCGTCGATATTCTTCGCGCGACGAAGGCGTCGAGCGACGGCGCGTAGTCGAAGCGCTGGACCTTGATGGTGATGCCGTATTTGTCGGCCCACTTACGCAGGATGCCGGACTTGTTCAGGTAATGGTAGGGCGTCCAGCCGGCGTAGACCGACCAGCCCACGGTGAAGGTGGGCTTTTGGGCGAAGGCCGAAGCCGCGAGAAGAAGGAATAATGAGAGGCGCCAGAGCATCGTCGTCACTAAGTGCTGAGTCAGTCAGTGGCGACGCGGCCCCTGCAGGTATTGTCGAATTCTATCACCCGGGCGATCCCGGACCACCGCGAAATCTTGTTTATCGGCCCGATCTATCTTTGTGATACCGCTTGCGAAAGATAGTTGCGCCAGCCGCCGAAGCGGGTGATTTCCGCGGCTCCGGCGACGGCGTAGGGCTCGCAGATGAAACACTTCACCGTCTGGCCGTCGTCCAGGACTGCGTTGCCGATACCGAGAGGCGCCGGCACCTCCGCCGACGAAGCCGCCGAAGCGATCTTCCGGCATCGCCCACACTTCGACTTCGATGCCCGGACCGGCGAAATCGCTGATCGCGGACCAGACCGGGTTTGGGCGGCATCGTCCCTTCGAGCGCGTAGAGTCGGTAACCCGGCGCGGTCCGGCAGGTCTTCGATCAGCTGTGCGCCGCGGTCGGTTAGCTGCCAGTTCAGCGGCTGTCCGGAGAGGTGCGCGCCAACCACGGCGAGCGCGACGCAGCCCGGCGGGGCAAGTGTCGGCCGGCGGAAGCCGCGTCCGTCGTGCTCGATGGACGCGCTCGGCCAGCGCGAGCAGCGCCTCATCGCTGAACGCGCGGCCGATGAACGAGATGCCGAACGGCAGGCCGTTCGCTCGGCGGCCGGCGGGGACCGCGACGGCCGCCAGATCCAGCAGATTGACGAAATTGGTGTAGTAGCCGAGGTTGGTGTTCAGTTCGCACGGGTTCGGCGGCAACCGCATCGTGCGTGTAGATGGTGCCGGTTGTGGGCAGCACCAGAACGTCCATGCTGCTCCCACTGGGCTTCCGTCGCGCGGCGCAATGCGCGAAGCCGGTACTCGGCGTCGAATGCATCGACCGCGGAGTAGCGGCGCGCCGCCTTCGATAATCCCGCGGACCACCGGGTTCATCTCGCCGGCATGTGCCTCGATGAACTCGCCGGATCGCTGCGTAGCGCTCAGCAACCCACGGTCCCGCATAGAGCAGTTCGGCCGCGGCGCGGAAGATGGAAAAATCGATCTCCACCTTGCGTCCGCCGATGCCTTCCAGTCTGACGACAGCTTCGTCATAGAGAATCGCCGCGCCTTCATCGCCGAAGAATTCGAGCTGCTCGGCGGGCGGTACGCCGAACCGGAATGCGCCGGCGAGCCACGGAGCGGCATCTTCGCCGGGACGCGCTGTGCGGGAGAAGGGATCGTCGGGATCGAAGCCGCGCGCAGCCAGCCAGACGGTGTGCGCGTCGTCGGCAGGTCCCCGCGAAGATGGAGACGCAATCCAGCGTGCGGCATGCCGGCACCACGCCTTGAGTGCTGAGGACGCCGCGTGTGGGCTTGAGTCCGACCAGTCCGTTGAACGCCGCGGGAACGCGCCCGGAGCCTGCGGTGTCGGTGCCCAGCGAAAAGCTGGCGAGCCCGGAAGCGACGGCCACCGCCGAGCCGGAACTGGAGCCGCCGGAAATATAGCGCGGAATCGAACACGCTGGAGCAGGCTCCATGCGGCGAGACCGCGTGCCCACCAGTCCGGTGGCGAACTGATCCATATTCGTCTTTCCGATCGGGATCGCCCCGGCCTCAATCAGCGAGTGGACCACCGTCGCGCTGTGCCCCGGCGAATAGGCGTACGCGGGACATCCGGCGGTGGTCGGGAGCCCGGCAACATCGATGTTGTCCTTGATCGCGAACGGCACGCCGTAGAGCGGAAGCGCGGAGGCCAGCGGGTCGCGTTCCAGCTTGCGCGCTTGGCCATCGCCTTCTCGCGCGAGAGCATGGAAATCCAGACCGGCTCCAGCGGGCTTTGCGCCATGCGATCGTAAATGGCGCTGATTACATCGGAAGGCGTGGTCTTGCCGGCCTTGTACAAGTTGCGCAGCGATGCCAGATCGAGGCGAATCTCGGTTTTCATCATCATATCTCCCGCCTTAACGTCACCAGCCGCTGGCCCGCCGTGACGAGCGCTCCGGGAATGCAATTTACCATCTCAATCACGCCGGCGCTGGGCGCGGCGACGGCGATTTCCATTTTCATCGCCTCCAGAACCATGAAGCTTCTGGCCCGCCTCCACGCGCTGTCCGGCCTCGACGGCGACGTTCCACACACTGGCCGTGACCGGCGAGCAGACCGGGCGGCAGCCTTCGGGCAGCGCATCCTCGAGCAATGTCCCGCTGGAACCGGGATCATCCGCGGCCACGAAGCGATCGACACCGGCCAGTGCCCAGCGTTCGCGCTCGGCCTCGAACGCGGCTTGTTGCCGGCGCCTTCGACCTCTGCGGTTTCGCGTTCGATGGACTCCAGGAACGCATGATAGTCGCGCAGCCGAAACTCGCGCTCTTCGATCTTCAGCGGGTAGCCGCCGTGCGGAAACGCCTCGCGCATCTCGAGCAGTTCCTCGGCGCTGACCGGGTAGAAACGAATCTGATCGAAGAAGCGCAGCAGCCACGGCGGCGATCGCGCGGAAGGTATTCCACATCTGCACCGTGCGCCCGACGAACTGATATCCGCCGGGACCTTCCATGCCGTAGACGCACAGGTACGCGCCGCCGATGCCGACTGCGTTTTCCGGCGTCCAGGTGCGCGCCGGATTGTACTTGGTCGTGACCAGCCGATGCCGCGGATCGACCGGCGTGGCGACCGGCGCGCCGAGATAGACGTCGCCCAGCCCGAGCACCAGGTAGTTGGCGTCGAAGACGATCTCGCGGACATCGTCGATGGAGTCCAGGCCGTTGATGCGGCGGATGAATTCGATGTTGCTCGGACACCACGGCGCGTCGGGCCGCACCGACTGCATGTACTTGCGGATCGCGAGCTGCGTGGCCGGGTCGTCCCAGGAGAGCGGCAGGTGCACGATGCGCGACGGGGCGACCAGATGTCGTCCAGGTCGGGAATGCGGCGCTCGCAAGCATCCAGCGCTTCGAGCAGCGCCTCGCGGGAAAGCCGGCCCGTGTCGTAGTGGATGTGCAGCGAGCGGACGCCCGGCGTAATATCGATGATGCCGCGCAGCCCGAGCGAACGAAGTTGGTCTTCGAGCGCGTGCACGCGGAAGCGGAGATTGAGGTCGAGGACGTTGGGCCCGTATTCGACCAGCAGGTAGCGGTCGCCATCGGCGCGGATGACGAGGCCGGGCGCGGAGTGGAGGACGGGGTCGACCAGTGCGGCCGGCGCCGGGGGCAGGGAACCGTTCATCTCGATAGCCTGCTCGTGGGCGAGGGCGCGGAAGCGCACCGAGTCGCCGGGCCGCAGTTGCCCGATCTTCCAGAGTTCCGCATGGACGATGGTGGCCGGGCAGACGAACCCGCCGAGGCTGGGACCGTCGGGACCAAGAATGACCGGCATGTCGCCGGTGAAATCGACCGTGCCGACGGCGTACGCGTTGTCGTGAATGTTGGAGGGGTGCAGCCCCGCCTCGCCGCCGTCGTTGCGCGCCCACGTTGGCTTTGGTCCGATCAGGCGCACGCCCGTGCGGTCGGAGTTGTAATGCACTTTCCACGCAGTGGAGAAGAACATCTCGATGTCTTCGTCGCGTGAAGAAATCGGGTGCGCCATGCGGACCGTAGAGCACGCCGATTTCCCACTCGTTCGTGTATTCCGGATGGCGTCCGATATGCTGCACGGATCGCCCGAGCGCGTCGCCGAGGTGCAGCACGTCTCCCGCGCGCAGGGACCGCCCTGCGTGGCCGCCGAACCTTCCGAGGATGAAAGTGCTGCCGCTGCCCAGATAGTCGGGCACGTCGATGCCGCCGGCGATCGCAAGATACGCGCGGCTCCCGCGGCCTTGCGCCGCAGCCATCGTCGAGCACCGCGCCGGCCGCAACCGGAACGGCCTCCCAGCGCGGCACGGGAACACCATCGAGCCGCGCATCGAAATCGGCGCCCGTGACGGCGATCACGGTGTCGCAGGCGAAGCGCAGCGATGGGCCGATCACCGCGATCTCGAGCCCCGCCGCGCGCTTCCGGATTTCCGACCAGGCGATTGGCGAGCGCGGAACGCGAGCGCGTCCATCGGACCCGAGGGCGGCACGCCCACATGCCAGTAGCCGAGCCGTCCGGGATAGTCCTGCACGGTGGTCTGCACCCCGGCATCGATGACATCTCGACCGCGCGGCGGCGATAATCGAAGGCGCCGCAGAGTAAGCGGTCGTGATGCCGCCGGCTGCGAACGCTGCGTCCGCGGCCACCTGGCGCAGGTACTCGAGATTGGTCTCGATGCCGGCGATGCGCGTTTCCGCCAGCGCGGCGCGCAGCGCCCGCAAGCGCCTACGCGCGATCCTCGCCGCGCACGATGATCTTGGCGAGCATCGGGTCGTAGTACGGCGTGACTTCCGTGCCCGACTCCACCCAGGTTTCGACGCGCGCCCCGGCCGGCCACGCGACCATGCGAGAGGCGTCCCGCACTGGGCTGAAAGTCCTTGGCGGGGTCTTCGGCATACAGGCGCACCTGGATGCGAAGCGCCGCGGGGACGGATCGCAAGGCTATCGAGCGGCGGCATCTCACCCGCCGCCTGCCGCACCATCCACTCCACCAGATCGATTCCGGTGACTTCCTCGGTGACGCCGTGCTCCACCTGCAGCCGCGTGTTCACTTCCAGGAAGTAGAAGTCGCCGGTGTCGTTGTCGTAGATGAACTCGACCGTGCCGGCGGAGCGATACGCACCGCGCGTCCCAAGCCGCAGGGCGGCGTCGAACAGCGCGTCGCGCGACTCGCGTCGGAAATCCCGGGGCCGGCGTTTCTTCGATCACCTTCTGATTGCGCCGCTGCGCCGAGCAATCGCGCTCGCCCAGCGCGACCACCTTGCCCGTGCCATCGCCGAAGATCTGCACTTCGATGTGGCGCGCGTTCGCGCACGAATTTCTCCAGATAGAGTCCCGCGGTCGCCGAAGTTGGCGTGCCTCAGACGCTCCACGGCGTCGAACGCGCGGCGCAGTTCCGCTCTCGTCGCGGCACAGCCGCATGCCGATTCCGCCGCCGCCCGCCGTGCTCTTCAGCATCACCGGATAGCCGATGCGCGTCCGCGGCACGAGCGCTTCTTCCACGGACGCGAGCAGTCCGCTGCCCGGCAGCAGCGGAACGCCGTTCCTGGCGGCGATCTCGCGCGCCGTGTGCTTGAGGCCGAAGGCGCGCATCTGCGCCGGCGTAGGTCCGATGAACACAATGCCGCGCAGCGGCGCACGCTTCGGCGAAATCCGCGTTCTCGCTCAGGAATCCGTAGCCCGGATGGATCGCCTCGGCGCCGGTGCTGCTCGGCGGCCTCGAGCAAGGCGTCGACCGAGAGATAACTCTGCGACGCGCGGCGCGGGTCCGATCTCGACGGCTTCATCGGCCTGCCGCACGTGCAGCGAATGGCGGTCCGCCTCGGAATAGACGGCGACCGATCGCCACGCCCATCGTGCGCAGCGTGCGAATGATGCGGCAGGCGATGGCGCCGCGGTTGGCGATCAGGACCTTGCGGAACATCAATTGCTCCTGCCGCGATCCCAGATCAGCACCTGCACCGGCGTCGGATCGTAGGCGTTGCAGGGATTGTTGAGCTGCGGGCAATTGCTGATGGCCGCGAGCACATCCGTCTCGGCGCGCATCTCCACGTATTTGCCGGGCTCGGAGATGCCGTCTTCGAAGGTCAGTTTGCCCTCCGGCGTCACCGGGACGTTCATGAAGAAGTTGATATTGCTGGTGATGTCGCGCTTCTCCATGCCGCGGTCCCACTCGATCACGGCCTTGAGAAAGCTGCTGCGGCAGGCATGCATGTGGCGCTTCTCGATGGCGTAGCGCACCATGTTGCTCTCGTTGGCGCAGGCGCCGCCCAGCGTGTCGTGGCGGCCGCAGGTGTCGGCGACGATGGTCAGCAGCACGTTGCCGCGCGTGGAGATCAGGCGCGTGCCGGTGGTGAGATAGATATTGCGCTGCTCGCGAATGGTGTCCTGCGCGCTGTAGCGATCGGCGTAGTCGTGCGCGTTGTAGAACAGCGTGTCCACGGCCTGATTGCCGCGCAGGTCGACGATGCGGAAATATTGGCCTTCGTCGGATCTCGTGAATCCACGGCTCGCCCGCGGGGATGACCTGCTGATAGACGGCGTCGGCCGGATCCAGTTGGCTTTCCACGATTTGCATAGCGTGCCTCACAGGAAGTACCGCTCGGTAAGGGTAAAGCCGCGCTCGATTTTCCGGGCGCGAGAGGCGGCAGGGATCGTCTGTCAGCCGGCGGCGGCACTCTGCGAAGCGAGAGCTGGACCGGCTTTGGCTGCGTATTTCGGGTTGGGATCGAGCGGATGCTGGCAGGTGTTGAGGATCGTCGAGCACATTCATCTCGGCGCGCAGCTCCACGCATGCCGCCGGCGCGCGAATTGCCCGGCTGAAAGTGCATGCCGCCGTCCTCGGCCACGGTGACGCGGCTGAAGAAGTTCACGTTGGGCACCAGATCGCGCGGGCCCGAGGCCCCACTTGCCCAGTTCCACCAGGAAGCTGTCGCAGCGCGTTCTGGTGACAGTCGTTGCGATACTCCTGATAGCGCGCCTCGCCGTATTTCGCGCGTCGACCAGAGCGGCGTTGGAGCAGCCGCCGATGCGGGTCGTGCCAGCCGACCGTGTCCTCGGTGACCGAACAGAGAATGCGGCCCATGTCGGAATACAGCACGAAGCCGGCGGTGAGGCGCGCGATGTGCTGCGCCTTCAAGCGTGTCGGGCATGTTGTAGCGCTCCACCGGACACTCGAAGTTGTAGAAGAGGGCGCCGGCATTGCGCGCCGCCTTCGACGTCGGTGATTCGCAGCGCGGTTCCGCGCTTCAGGACGTGCGACCAGGTGGCGCCGGGTTGGACAGTCTCTTCCCACAGGACGGGTATCTCACTCATCTCACAATCCTCTTTTTTGTTTTCAGGGTTGGTGCCGTGTGGAATCAGGCGCAGTAAGGTGGACCGCAGCAGACATCCATGGCGGTGAGGCGGAGAAATACGGCGAGCGCGATCTGTGCGTGCGTATTTTCGCCTGATGCCTGGAGCAACATTAGCGACAGTATGGCAGAGGAACAATCCAGCGTGGCACGAATAATTTCTATGGGGAGGATTCAAGCGAAGCGATAGCGCGGGCTTCTTACCGCCGAGAATTGGCCCCCGAGCAGAGCCGCGACCGTGAGCACACGCGAACCACGATTTCAGTTTGCGGCGTTCGCATTGTGGGGCAGCCAATCCTGGCTGCAGCCGCCTTTCAGGCGGCTTCTTCGTCGCCGCCGAACGCGTCCACCGCGCCGATTCTCACCTGGTGCTCGCTTATAAGCTGTAAAATCCCAGGGGAAGTGGAGGAACTTGTCCGCATCGATTTCGAACGTCCAGAAATCCCGCGACGCCGTACGCGCGGTAGAGGTCCAGCAGGGGATTGCGCTTGCAAGGGTCAGGCAACATGAGCTTGAGATGCGGGCCCGGCAACAGGAACAGCAGCGGCAATTTGCCCTAAAGTTCAACCAATTGGTGGACGCCGTCGCTAGTTTCGCCAAAGTGTACAACCAGGGCAAGGGATCCGTTTGGCCCCAGCGCGAAGCCGACAAGCTTCGCAAGGCCATCCATCAGATCGAGCACCTTGAAAAATCGCTGCGGGACGATCCCAAGGCAGCGCTGGCGCCACCTGAGGTAGAGGTAGAGAAATCTCAGGACCGGATACTCCATAAGTAATCTGCTCGATGATCCCGGTGGTCCCCAACTCTATACGCGCAAGCGGCAGAAAAAGTGGCTCAAAAAAATGGCTCACATGTAGTTGGCACTGCTGACTTACTCAAGTGCACTGTAATATTAGTAAAATTGTTGGCGCGGATTCTTTGTAGCTCGATGATTTCAGGTGGGTCCGCGACCAGCGGCCATCGCACCGTGAAGATGGGCACATTCCAACCTGCGCGAGCTTCTGTATCATACGAGGATAGGCGACTCGGTGAACCTAGACGATCACCGAGTAACACCAATCCTCAAAATGTTATTCGATTACCTACAACAAGACACTCCAGCGCCCGGAGCCCTGTTCCCGCTTTCCGGCAAGACAACTTCCGAGTCGATTACGGTTCTGCTCTCTCAGGTAAATAGCGGCGATCGCGCTGCTTTCGATCAGCTCGTCCCCCTCGTGTACCATGAACTGCACCGCATCGCGGACGGGTACCTACGCCGCGAATCGCCGAGTCACACCCTGCAACCCACTGCACTGGTTCACGAGGTCTATCTGAGGCTCGCGGACTATGGTGGCAACGATTACGAGAGCCGGCGTCACTTCTACGCGATTGCCGCGCAAGTGATGCGCCGGATCCTGGTAGACCACGCCCGTGCGCGTTGCGCTGCCAAGCGAGGCGCAGGCGTGAAGATTCCCATGGAGCGCGAGCACGATATCGCTCGCGAGCGAGACCGAATCGTGATCTGTTTGCACGACGCGCTGAACGCCCTCGCGTTGGAAGACAGCCTTAAGGCCCGCCTGGTGGAAATGCGCTTTTTCGGCGGGATGACCGCGGATGAAATTGCCGAATGCGTCTCCACCCCGGTCCATATTGTGCGCCGCGAATTGCGCAGCGCCCAAGTCTGGCTACGGCGGGAAATTGAGGCGTGAACCGGCAGGTCGAAATCCTTGTGGACCAGGCCGCGCAACTTCCCCTGGAGAGCCGGGCTGCGTTCCTGGAACGGGCATGTCCGGATCCGCAACTGAGATCCGAAGCGGCTGCGTTGCTCCAACTGGCGGCTGACGCGGAGACCTTCTTCGATCACGCCATTCAGGGTGTTGCCTTGGCTCTGCGAAGCCGGCACGAGCCCCAGCCCGGCGACCACATCGGCAGCTACCGGATCGTTTCTTCGATCGGCTTGGGCGGCATGGGAAGTGTCTACCTGGCCGAGCGCGCCGATGGAGAAATTCAGCAGAGAGTGGCAATCAAGCTCCTTCGCGCCGACGGTCATCGCCCCGAGTGGCGCGAGCGCTTTCTGAAGGAACGTCAACTTCTGGCGTCCTTGAACCACCCTTCGGTCGTCCACGTCATCGACGCCGGTCACACCGAAGACGGCCGGCCCTTTCTGGTGATGGAACACGTCGAAGGGCTGCCCATCGATCAGTACGCCGCCCGGATCGCTGTCAGGAATCGGTTGAAGCTGTTTGTCCGGGTGTGCGATGCGGTATCGCACGCGCACCGGCACCTGATCATTCATCGCGATCTCAAACCGCGGAACATCCTGGTGGATGCCACTGGACAGCCGAAACTCCTGGATTTCGGCATCGCCAAACTGGTGAACGACACCGGCGACGTCACCGAGAATGCGGATCAGCTGCTCACGCCGAACTATGCCAGCCCGGAACAATTCAGGGGCGAGGCGCAAAGCACGGCGACGGACGTCTACTCGTTGGGCGCGGTGTTGTACAAACTGCTCACCGGCAGCGCGCCGCGCGAACACGCTCGTGCCGGCTCTGGGCAGGAGCCGGGAGCGCCGAGCCGGCTGAATGCGGACGTCCCACGGGACGCGGACTTCGTCATTGCCAAGGCGCTGCGGCCGGAACCGGAACATCGCTACGCTTCCGTCGATGAATTCGCGAATGACGTCAGAGCCGTGCTCGAGCGGCGCCCGGTGCAGGCGCGCGAAGGCGACCGCGGCTATCGCATTGGCAGATATCTCACTCGCTATTGGATACCGGTGGCGGCGGCGCTGCTGGTCGTGACGAGCCTTGCAGCGGGCCTGTTGATCGCCGATCGGGAACGCCAGATTGCGGAGCGGCGCTTTGCCGATGTCCGCCAACTGGCCACCAAACTGTTCGATATTGATGCGCAGGTCGCCCAGTTGCCGGGCGGCTCCGGGACGCGGCAACTGATCGTGGACACCGCGCTCGAATACCTCAGGCGTGTGACCGCGGATGTTCGCATGGAACCCACCCTCGCCCTGGAACTGGGCACTGCGTACATGCGCGTCGCGCGCGTGCAGGGCGTGAACATCTCGCCGAACCTCGGCCAGACCGAGCGGGCCGAACGGACCGCTCAAATGGCCCAGGCCCTGATAGACTCCGTGCTCGAGCGCGAGCCGAAGAATCGCACGGCCCTGCTGCGCGCCGGACAGATTGCCCACGATCGAATGATTCTTGCAGGCGACGCACAGAATGGGGAACTGGCTCTACAATTCGCGCGCACTTCCATCGAACGCATGAATCAGTACCTCAGCACCGGCCCATTGAATGCTTCCTCGGACCGGATGGTAGCGCAGCAGGTCATTCTCGCTCTCATGAACGTGGCCAACCGGTTCATGAAGGCCGACCAGTTTGACGAAACCATCCGGATCGCCAACCACGCGATTGAGATTGCGCACGCCACCAACTGGCCCACGCAAGCGGGGTCGGCACTCATAGTCGTGGCGGCCGCTCACCGTGCGCGCGGCGATTTGAACGAAGCCTTGAAAGCGGCGCGCGAGTCGGTTCGCCTCCTGGAACCCCAGGCCGGTGAGAAAGCCGCCGGCCGGCTGCAAGCCTACGGCCTCGCCCTCATGCGCGAAGGGCAACTCCTTGGCGAAGACGAGGCCATCAGCTTGAACCAGCCACAAGAGGCTGTGAAGTGCATCGAACGCGCCCTCGAGATCGGTGAGGACTTTGCCCGGCGCGATCACAGCGATTTTCAGAGCCAGTACCGGGTCTTCTCCGCGGAGACCAAACTGGCGGCGATCCTCCGCCATACAGACCCTGCGCGCGCCTTGGCGATGTATGACGATGGACTCCGCCGCTTGGCCTTGACCGCGGCCAACGCCGGGACCGTCCGCAATGAGATCGCGACATTGGCGGCGTCCACCGATCCACTGCTGCGCCTTGGCCGCCGCAAGGAAGCCCACCGCCGCCTCGATGCGGCATTTGTTCGCCTGGGCAAGCTGAACCTGTACCCGGCCGGACGAATCGACCTGGGTTCGCCCGCTGCCGACACTCTGCGAGCCCAGGCTGCTTATGAAGCCGCAGGCGACGTCATGCGCGGCGCCGCACTCTACGAAGAACTGCTTCGGCTGGTTCTCGCCGCGGCTCCGAAGCCCGAAACGAGCCTCGAAGACGCGACCGAGCTCTCCAATATCTACGCCGCGGCGGCCCTGGTCCACCGCAGGGCCCGCCAGATCGACCTCGCTGCCGGCCTGGATCTACGCCGCCTCAGCCTATGGCAGTTATGGGATAACAAACTTCCCAGTAACCCTTTCGTCCAGCGTCAACTCGAATCCGCTCGGCGGGTCCGACACAATTAACACCCCAACATCGTCACACCTCATTCATTCTCACCCCTGAGACTCGCCTGTCTAGTTCTTCAACGTCTTGAACCATCCGAACTTCGCACCGCCCAACGTGACCGTCAACAGCTCGGGATTTGGGGCCATCACGAGCACCCCCGACGTGGCCAATGGCAATCCTCTTGGTGACGGCGGTCCGCGCCAGGTACAGCTAGCCTTGAAACTCGTGTTTTGACGACCGGCCGCTAATTCCTGACCCGGCTTGCGCCTGGCGCGGACAATCCACGAGTCGTGCGGATTCGCAGGTGCGTCTATCCTCGCAGGCACGAGGTCGCCCGACTGAACGCCCCCGTCAACTGTCTCAACGAGCACATATAGGAGAAGGTTTCGCGCCGTAGTATTACGACGGCGATGCCGTTTGCTTCATCCTCCCCAGGGTGATACTACGCCACCGCGCCGAACCGGCGATGGGCATCGCCCTCGCCCTCCTCGCAGCTGCCTCAGATCTACGCGGAGAACTCAAAGTAGATTGTGTCGTGTCAGGCGCCAGAACGTGTTTCCGCTCACACCCTGCCGGCGGCGTGAGATGGCGTACCGTCCGGGGTATTGAGCGTCAGGTGACGGGTTCGCCGAGCGCGGGGCAATCGCTATGCGCCATATCATAGGCCTCTCGATCAGCAAAAGTCACCCGCTTTCTATGCCGTCCTTTGCCGGCCAGTTGTGGAACGCGGCTAGCGGTTTGGTCAGCTTTACTGTTCGCACCCTCGACGAGCTCTTGAGCCTGCCATGGGACGCCCATGAGATTTCTCATCAACTGTATGCGATAGGGTGGCGTTCCACACCCCTGATTCTTGCTAGCGGACTCGTCTTGGGCATTGCCATGACTGAACTCGTCTGGAGGTCGCTCGTGAGTTTCGGTGGCGGTGGTTCCGTCATTCCGGCCGAGTTGTCGCGCATGATATTCCGGCAGATGGGACCTCTCATGACCGGTCTGCTGATTTCCGGACGTGTGGGCTCGGCCATCGGAGCCGAACTAGCCGTTCTACGCCTGACCGAGCAAAACGATGCTCTGGAATCGCTTGCCATCGATTCGTTCCGCTACCTGGTCATCAGCCGGGTAGTTGCGTGCGTCGTCGCGTTGCCGGTTCTAACCACGCTCATGAGTTTTGCGCAAATTTCGGGCGGGTATCTGTGGGAAGCCGCCAAGTCGGAGACGTCCTTCCAGTTATATGCCCGGCGCGTGTTCGACAAGGTCGATTGGAGCGATTATGTTGTGCCGACGTTGATGACCGCCGTTTCCGGGTTCGTGGTCGGCACGATCTCCAGTTTCTTCGGCTATGCGGTTCACGAGAGTGCAGCCGGCGTTCGGCGGGCCGCTATGTACAGCGTCGTCTTCTCCTGCCTCTTCGTGATTGCATCCCACCTGATTGTCAATGCGCTGATCCCTTTCTTGTCTCTCAGGAGTTTCCGTTGATCCCGGCTGAGGATATGGCCGTTCGCTTCGACCGGGTGTCGAAGTCCATCGGCGAAACAGACATCCTCGAGGATATTAGTTTCGAAGTTCCCCGGGGCACTGTATTCTCGATTCTCGGGCGTCGCGGAGCGGGCAAGACGATCGCTCTAAAACTAACCATCGGCCTTCTCAAGCCCGATCTGGGCAGAATCTTCCTCAATGACCAGGACATCACCGCGTTGGATCATCCAGGTCTCTTGCATGCCAGGAAGTCGACGGGGTTCGTATTCCAGACGGCGGCTGTCTTCGATTCGATCTCGGTTGCCGAGAATGTCGCCTTTCCTTTGCGGTGCGCCGCCGGCATCCCGGAGAGCAAGCTGCGCGACAGGGTCCAGCAACAGCTTGATCGGGTGGGTCTCGGAGAGGATCGCGGCAAGATGCCGATTGATCTGTCCTTCGGCATGCGCAAGCTCCTCGGGTTCGCCAGGGCTCTCGCTTCCGATCCTCCGATTCTTCTGCTCGATGACCCGTGGTGTGGCGTCGATTCCGTAACCAGCGCACTCATTCGCGAACTGCTGCTCGGCCTTAAAGAGCGCCGCGGCACGACTCTGTTGATTACCGCCAACAGGCTTGCCGACGTGCGCGACCTCTGTGAACAACTCGCGGTCCTCGATGGTGGACGCATAATCGCGTGTGGTTCACCAAACGAAGTGGAGCGAAGCGATCACCCTGTTGTGAGGCAACTCTTCTTGCAGGACCTATGATGCCCGGCCCTCACCGATCCGCGAACCTCGCCTTCGTGCTTGGAGGCCTGATTCTCTTTGCCGGCGGCCTGTTCCTGATTGCCGGCCGGCACAATCTGTTCACTGGGAATGTGGATGTCTACACGGAGTTCGATCGCCTGAACGGCCTCCAGAAGGGAGCCAAAGTTCGTGTGTCGGGCATGGACGCGGGAGAAGTGATGGAAACGCAAATTCCGAGCCGGCCTGACGGGCGGTTTCGCGTGAAACTGCGCGTAGGCCGGCAATTCCACGTTTTGGTGCGCGGAGATTCCATCGCATCCATCAAGACGTCGGGTCTGGCGGGAGGCAGTTTCGTGGAAATTCAGAAGGGAACTCAACGCAGTCCGGAATTGCCGCTCGGGGGCACGATAGCCGGCACGGAGCCATTCGAGCTAGCCGACCTGATTCAATTGGGGGGCGACGTGCTGAAAACGGTGCAGGCGGATATTTCTGCGCTGCAGGCGAGCACCGAGCACGCGCTCCGGTCGATCGACCTGGCTGCCAATAATACGGATCGCACGATCCTCGCGACCAGCGCGCAGTTGCGGCAATTGTTGTCCTCGGCCCGGCAGGCGTCGGACGAGCTGGGGAAAACCATCGCGGAAATCGACCAGGGCCACGGAACGGTCGGAAAACTTCTCAAGGACCCTGCGCTTGCTGAGATGGTGGATCAAACGGTGAGGAATGCGCGTCAATCCACGGTGAACCTGAACGAGGCCTCCGCACAGTTGAATGCGACGGCCGCCGATTTTCAAAAACGGGATTTACTGGGCCGCGTACAAGCGATGCTGGAGAACAGCCGCAAACTGACGGAGACGTTAAATAGGACGGTCACGAAACTTTCCGATAGCCCATTGGCAGGCGAAGAAACTGCTACGGACTTGCGCGACGCGATCGCCAATGCGCGGCTCGCCATGGTGAACCTGGCGGAGAATACCGAAGCCCTCAAACACAACTTCCTGGTCCGGGGGTTTTTCAAGAAACGCGGGTATTACAGCCTGGATCGACTGACGCCGGCTCAGTACATGGAGCTTCTGAAAGAGCATTCCTCCGATCGTGTGTGGTTGAGCCGGAATGAGCTTTTCGGCACGGGGCCTGACGGCAAGGAGAAATTGACGAAAGCCGGCGAGGCTCGCATCGAAACAGGAATGAACGGCCTGATTCCCTATCTGCCCAAGGGCACGATAGTCGTAGAGGGATACGCCAAGCAGGGATCCAGGAGCCAGCGTTTCATACGGGCAAAGCAGAGGGCGGCTGCCGTTCAGAGCTATATCACGAACCGATTTGGCTTGCTGCCGGGCCAGGACGTAGAGGCCTTGCCTGCGCGGGACGCACTGGCCTCTGCCCTGGGAAAATCGAGCTGGGATGGGATTTCCCTTGTGATGCTTCGGTAAGTTGTGCCTGTGTTGCCCTATTGCAATCTGCCATTCACACGAACTTGAAAAATATCTTCGCGTTGTTATCAGTAACTTATGAGTTATGCCCACCCTATACTCCGAAACCGTCATGCTAGAGTCCAATCAGGTAGAGAGTTGCGCAAACCACAGCGCGACACCAACAGTTTTTATCCTGGCCAGGATACGTTGACCTATGGTGGTGCTGACTTCCCGTAAGCCCGTTAACGGCTGTACGATGGTTCCCCTACGTGGAGGAGACCGGCGGGAAGATCATCGGTTCGAACCGATAATACCCGGGGGACCGTCGCGGATAGCGTTTGATTGCCGCACCCCTGGATACAGAGACTGATACGCGAAACGAGGGGACGATCGAGAGGCCATCCAGCCGAGTTCTTACGTCTTCGTAGCGTGCAGTCAAATCACTGGCGGCCGGGCCCCACCCGGCGATAAGACCGAATGTCCCCGGCCGCCCCAACGAACAAGTACAACCTCAACTAACGGGATAAGTGTGTTTTGTAGGATAGGCCTCCCGGCCTGTCCAGCCGAGCTTTGCTCGGCCGCACGCTATCCTATTCGTTGTCCCCGTCGAAGGGAGTTCTCATGGCCACAACACGTCGTTCTTTTCTTGCCGGCAGCCTCGCCGCACCACTCCTGAAGTCCGCGCCCGCCGCCGACCGGCCGAACGTGCTCGTAGTGGTGCTCGACGACCTCGGCTGTCACGATCTCGGCTACCTCGGCGCCGCCGATCTGAAAACTCCCCACATCGACACCCTTGCCGCCCGCGGCCTCAAGTTCCGCAACTGGTATTCCAACGCCCCGGTCTGTGCCCCCGCGCGTTCTGCGATTTTGACCGGCCGCTTCCCGGTGTCCGCTGGCGTTCCCGACAACGGGCCCGCCTTGGCGCACGAGATTCCGACCATCGCTTCCGTGCTCAAGGGCAGCGGCTATCAGACCGCCTGTTTCGGCAAGTGGCATTTGGGCAGCACCGATGAGACCGCGCCCACGGGCCACGGCTTCGATAGTTTTTACGGCTTTCATAGCGGCTGCGTGGATTACTACTCGCACCGCTTCTATTGGGGCGATAACTATCACGATCTATGGCGCAACCGTACCGAAATCTTCGAAGACGGCCGCTACCTCACCGACCGCATCACCGAGGAAGCCACCGCCTTCATCGGCCGCAACCGCAGCCGTCCCTTCCTCGGCTATGTCGCTTACAACGCGCCCCACTATCCCATGCACGCGCCGGCCGCCTACAAATCGCGATTTCCGGGGCTCGCCCCCGAGCGCCAGACCTACGCGGCGATGATCGCGGCCGTCGATGATGGAATCGGCCAGATCCACCGCGCGCTTGAGACCGCCGGCGTGGCGGAGAACACGCTGATGTTCTTCATCGGGGATAACGGCGCGACTACCGAAAAGCGCGCTGGGCTCAATGGCGACTTCGCCACGGCGGGCGATAACGGCGTCTTCAAGGGCTACAAATTCAGCCTCTTCGATGGCGGGATGCACGTGCCGGGTTTCGCCTCCTGGCCTGCCGGAATCCGCAAGGGCGGTTGGACCGACGAGTTGGCGATGTCGATGGACATTCTGCCGACCATCTGCCGCGCAACCGGGGCGCCACTCCCGCCGCGCGTCGATGGCTCCGACTTGCTGAATACCATCGCGAGCGGCGCGCCCTCACCGCACCAGTCGCTCTACTGGTCGCAAGGCGGCCAACTGGCCACCCGCAGAGGTCCCTGGAAACTGGTGGTGAACGGCCGGCTGTACGATCGCCGCGCCGATGGCAACAAGCCGCTCGCCGGCGAGGATGCGGTTTGGCTTTCGAACCTCGAGGACGACCCGGGCGAGACCCGTAATCTGCGGCGCACACATGCAAACCTGGTCGATGAGTTGCTCACCGACCTGCACCTTTGGCACGACGCCCTGCCGAAGTAACTGTATACTGCGGAAATGAGAAAAACCGCCGTCCTGATCCTCTCCGTCCTGCCGGCTCTCTGTCAGGAACGCGTCGACCTGGGTGTGGTCGACCGGATCAAAGCCGAGGCCTTCGAACACTCCAGGGTGATGGAGACTTTGCGCAACCTTACCGACGTTCGCGGTCCGCGGCTCACTGGTTCGCCGGGCTTCGAGGATGCGGCGCGCTGGGCCATCGGCGAGTTGAATGGATATGGACTGGAAAAGGTGCACCTGGAAAAGTGGGGACCGTTCGGACGGGCGTGGACGCTGGAACAGTCGTCGCTGGAATTGTTGGAGCCGCGCTACCAGCCGCTCACCGCGGTGCCGCTGGCTTGGAGTTCCTCCACCAACGGTCCGGTGACCGGCGAACTCGTGCTGGCGCCGCTACGCGTATCGTTCCGCGACGGTCCCAAGAAATTCGACGCGGCGATGCAGGCGTATCGCGCGCAATGGTCGGGAAAACTGCGCGGCAAGATCGTCCTGATAAGCGCTCCCAAGGTGCCGCCCCCGCAGACCAGTCCCCAGTTCCGCCGCTACACCGCGGCCGAGCTTGCGGACATGATGAACGCGCCGGCGCCGGCGGCCAAAATCACCGCCAAGAAACTGGACGAACTGGATTGGCCGGAGGACCCCGCGGACGTCGGCAAATTTTTCGGCAGCCTGCCCAATTCGCTGATGGAACAGTTGTACGACCTGTACGACGAATCGGTTGCGCAGCGCGCCGAGTTCTTCGCCAAAGAAGGTGTCGCCGGCTTGTTGGAGTTGGACGACCGCGCCCACACAGGCATGCTCTTCGCCGAAGCCGCCGGCGGATTCAAGGCAGCCGGTACACCCGCCCCGCCGACCTTCGTGGTCACGGCCGAACAATACAACCGGATCGGACGGCTCCTGGAAAAAAAGAGCCCCGCGCGCGTCCGCATGAATCTGAAAGCCACCATGTCGGACCGCGACATGGATGGCCTGAACATCGTGGGCGAACTTCCCGGCGGCGATCGCAAGGATGAGATCGTGATGGTGGGCGCGCATTTCGATTCCTGGCATACCGGCACCGGCGCCACCGATAACGGTGCGGGCAGCGCCGTAATGATCGAGGTGATGCGCATTCTGAAGGCGCTCAACCTGAAGCTCGACCGCACCGTCCGCATCGGTCTGTGGGGCGGCGAGGAAGAGGGCCTGTTCGGTTCGCGCGCGTATGTGAAGGAGCACTTCGCCGATCCCAAGACGATGCGGGTCACCAGCGACCACGCCAAACTCTCCGGCTATTTCAACCTGGATAACGGCAGCGGCAAGATTCGCGGCGTCTACTTGCAGGGCCACGAAGCCATGCGGCCGATTTTCGAATCCTGGCTGGCGCCCTTCCGCGACATGGGCGTGACCACGGTCACCATCCGCAACACCGGCGGCACCGATCACCTCAGCTTCGCCGCCGTCGGACTGCCGGGCTTTCAGTTCATCCAGGACCCGCTGGATTACAGCACCATCACGCACCACTCCGATATGGACACTTGGGACCACGCCGTGCCCGAGGATCTGATGCAGGCTTCCGCGGTGATCGCGACCGTCGTGTACCAGACCGCGACCCGCAAGGAGCTGCTGCCGCGGCGCGAACTCCCGAAGCCCGAGTAGATGGATCTCGAAGAGGCCAGAGCATACGCCGGCCAGTGCGCGGATTGCCGCTTCGCGCGCGTCTACCGCAGCGATCGCGGCGCCGTCTTCTACCAGTGCGGCAAGTCGCTCGACGACCCGCGATTCCCCAAGTACCCGCGCCTGCCGGTCCACGGCTGTCCGGGCTATTGCTGTAACTCGATCTAAAACCCCGCCGGGTGTTGCCCACTCATATCGAACGCCCGCTCGAGCGCCAGCCCGGCGCGCCCCAGAGTGCCTTCGTCGAACAAGCGGCCAATCAGCGTCACTCCATGCGGAACCCTTCGCGGCGGCGAAAACTTGGGCAGCGGATGGTCGGGGTCGGGAGCCCAGTCGCTGCGCGCCTCGGCCACTTCCACGAAGCCCGCGGGCAGCGTGAGCGACGGATGTCCGGTGAAGTTGGTTATCGTCAGAATCTCATCGCGCAGCGAAGGGACCAGCAGCAGATCCACCTGCGAAAAAATCCGCGCCATCTCCTGCGCCACGCTGCGCCGCATGCGGTCGGCCTGCACGAAATCCACGGCGGAAAGAAAGCGTGCCTGGCGAAAGAGATTGGGCCATGCGTCGGGGACCTGCGCCTTGAGCTCCTTAAGGTGCCCGCCCAGCGTCAGCTCTTCAAATGCCGCGGCGGCCTCCGCGAAGAGAATCAAACTGCAGCGAGTTATACGGCCAATCCGGCAGCGATACCTCGGTCGGCACCATCCCGAGCTTCCGCGTCGTCTCCAGCGCGGCGCGATCCACATCGGTCGCGGGGCTCTCCTTCATCCATCCCGGGAAGTAGCCGACGCGCAGTCCGGCCACCGGGCGGAGGCATCGAAATCCAGGTGGCTCGGCACGCTCGCGACGTCGCCGGCGTCGGGTCCGGAGATGGCCTGCAGAACCAGCAGCGAGTCCTCGACGCCGCGCGTCATGGGCCCGAGCTTATCCAGCGACCAGCACAGCGTCATGGCGCCGGTGCGCGGCACGCGGCCGTACGTGGGTCGCAATCCGGTGACGCCGCAGCGCATGCTCGGGCTCACGATGCTGCCTCCGGTTTCGCTGCCGATCGAGAAGCCGACCAGTCCGGCGGCGGTGGCGGCGCCCGGCCCGGCGCTGGAGCCGGAGGCGCCTTCCTCCAGCAGCCAGGGATTCATGGTCTGGCCGCCGAACCAGATATCGTTGAGCGCGAGCGCACCCAGGCTCAACTTGGCGATCAGCACCGCACCGGCGTCGTGGAGGCGCTTCACCACCGCGGCGTCCTGCGCGGGCACACGATTGCGGTAGGGCTCGGCGCCATAAGTAGTGGCGATGCCGGCGGTGTCGAGCAGATCCTTGCCGCCCCATGGAATGCCGTGCAGCGGACCGCGATAGTGTCCGGCGGCGATTTCGCGGTCGGCCTGCTGCGCCTGCGCGAGCGCCAGCTCCGGCGTGAGCGTGATCACGCAGCGCAGCTTCGGGTCGAAGCGTTGGATGCGGTCCAGGTAAATGCGCGTGAGCCGCTCCGAGGTGATCTTTCGGGTTTCGATCCAGCGCGCGAGGCGCGACAACGGCGCGAAGGCGATCTCCTGGTCGTTCGCCGGAAGCGGCACTGGTGCGTTCGCTGGTGCGGACAAACCGGTCGCGCGCGGGTCCGGCCGGCTGACCGGGAAGAATCGGATCCCAGCGGGTCGCGGGCGCAACCGTCGACGGCGGCGCGAACTTGCGCGGCCCGGTGCGGCGCTCATACACCGGCGCCAGACTCTTGCGCCAGTTGCCCGCGGCCATCTCGCGCTCAGCGGGAGTGAGTTCGAATTGCACCAGCTTCTCGGCTTCCGCGAAGGTGGCGGCGGAAACCGGCGGACCGGCATCGGGCGCCGTACCGAACGCCGGGGGCGCTCCAGCAGGCAGCGCGCTCGATGGCGGCGCCGGCTTGCGGCATGCGGCGGTCGCGGCCAGCAGCGCCGCGGACGCACGGTTCAGGAACTGCCGGCGCGACTTGGACATACTTTTCTCCGTCCCACATTGTACCGGGAAGCGAGATCACGCCCTCGTCTGGCGCGCCCCTCCAACGAGCCGCGACCGTGAGGGTTTTAATGCCACATAGTTTTTGATCGAACACATGAGGGGCTCATTTCTTGCGACTCGGATAGCGTGAGCCTCTTGACCAAACTACTCTGGGGTAGGAAGGGCGTTTACGTTTGCGGGTTGGCAGCTTGGACTGCTGAACCAATTCCATGATTTGGCTCATGACCCGTTCTGCGGCTGGCTTGTTTGCGCATTGGCGAGATCGGGACCAAAAAACGTGAAGGATGCGGTGCACTTTGGTGAAACTGTAGCCGCGGGGTGGAGTGCCACTCAGTTCGGAGGCGAACCCAATGAAGGCGCGTACCAAATTGTAGGCAACGAATCCCAGCTCAATTTCTTTGGCCACCATATCGGGAGTCGAGCAAGTGGGTTGGTCCAAACACAGCGTGCTTTTCAGCGTGCGGAGGTCAGTTTCAATGTGCCAACGCTTTCCGTAAGCTTCAAAAGAGTCATCCGCTGACGACAATGTCGTGAACAAAGCCCGCAGAAAGGCCTTGCCTCCGTCACCAGGCTGCACTTGCCGTACCCGCAAATATCCGCGGACACAGGCACCGGTTGGTATTTGCGAATGTTTCTTGCGCTCCGATGGACTGGGCGTCCACACCAGCGCGCGATCGATACCATCGTGCAACTTTTCCCCTGCCAGACACCGCGCGCGGTCTGCGGTTAGCCGCAGCACGACGGGATGTTGGCCTTGTGCTGCGGCATAGGCTACCGAGAATACCCCAAAGTTCGCATCTCCGATCACGATAGCGCGCTCCGGCAGTCGATCGATAGCGCGTTGCAGCAATGCTTGTTCGCTTACTGCCTGGTCGCCGTTCATCGGACCCCATTCCGGCCGCATTGCCAATCCAGTCTGCAAATCATGGGCAACGACCACGCGCAATAAGGGCCAGTGCGCCTCCCCATATTGGTTGGAACTGGGAGGATAAACGCTACACAATTCGGGTGTATGCGGCACCCGCATTGTCGAGCCATCCAAAAGGAACGTAGGGATGCCGGTAGGGGATGCTGGTTGACCCATTTGGGCGACCAGTTGTTGGAAGATGTGGTCACAGCTCTTTTGCACAATGCAATGCGGCAGAGCCTGCCGTGCCTGATTATAGGCTCCCGTGTGACTGGACGGCGCCTTGCCATGTTCGCGCCAGTCGAGAATACGTTTACATGGGCGGGGCCAAAAACTGGCAGGCAGCCCGTGCAGCAACTCTAGGACGGCCGCTTCCATAGACGAGCCAAACTCGAGCCGTTGCGCCACCAACAGCCACAGCACAACCAGGGGTGAATAGACGCTGTTATTGGACTTCACGCCGGCCTGGGTCAGCGCTTGATGAAGGAACTCGGCAGAAAGCAGTTGCTGGAACCGGGAAGCTAGCCCCAAAGGGCCAGTCTCAGAAGACGAGAGGAGGGCGAGTGTTTTTGTTTCGTCATTTCGAGGACCAGCGTACCTGACTGACCTACGACTGTCAAGTACTTTCTAGCTCGAACTACTTTGCAACTTGTCCTCCGCTGCCCTTGAAAAACTATGTGGCATTAAACCGTAAGGGAGCGTTAGCGGGTGGTGTGCGGTG
>CAWBUN010000012.1:0-171286 GCA_963791985.1 uncultured Solibacteraceae bacterium
TTAAGGATATCGAAATCATCCTCGGCAAGTGGCTGGGCGCGGTGGTGCTCTACGTGTGCGTGCTGGCATGTCCATGCTCAATGTCGCGATGCTGTTCGCCTGGGGCAAGCCCGATCTGAAGCCGGTGCTGGTGGCCTACCTCGGCCTGATCCTGCAGGGCGCGTGCCTGCTGGCGATCGGGACGTTCATCTCGACCACGACGAACAATCAGATCGTCGCCGGCGGCGTCACCTTCTTCGTCTGCCTGCTGCTGTGGCTGCTGAGCTGGTTCACGGCGTTCGATAACGGCGCGATGTCGCAGGTGGTCAATTACATTTCGATCGTCACCCACTTCGAGAACTTCAGCAAAGGCGTGCTCGATACCAAGGACGTGGTCTTCTATCTTTCCATGATCTTCTTCGCCCTGTTCATCACCTCGCGGGCGATGGAATCGCTCCGGTGGAGGTCGTAACATGGCTGCCAACTTCCTGAAATCGCAGACAGACGAAGTACACGGCCTACGCGGGCACCTACATCCTGGTGATCCTGGCGGTGCTGGGTGCGGTCAACTTCCTGGCCAATCGCTACGACAAGAGCTACGATTCCACCAGCAACAAGCAGTTCAGCCTTTCCGACCAGACCGATCAAGGTGGTCAAGGGACCTGAAGAACGACGTCAAGATTACCTACTTCGACGAAACCGCGCAGCTTCCCGCAGGCGCGCGACCTGCTGGACCGCTACTCCGCGCTCTCGCCCAAGATCCACGTGGATTTTATCGATCCGGTGAAGAAGCCGCAGCAGGCGAAATCCGCCGGCTACCGCCGCGATGTCGACGCATCCTGGTGGATAGCGGAGCGCGCAAGGAAGAGGCCAAGAGCCTCACCGAAGAGGAAGTTACCGGCGCGATCATCCGCTCGCTGAAGATCCGGCGAACGCACCGTCTGCTTCGTGAACGCGGCCAACGAGCATTCGATCGACGATGAAGCCGCCACCGGTTTCTCGCTGATGAAGCAGCTCCTGGAGCGCGACAACTACAAGACGCGCACGATCGATTTCAAGACCGGCCGCTCCGGAGCCCGGCAAGCCGCTGGCTATCGGCCAGACGCCGGCCGCCGCCGCCGTGGAAGTCCCCAAGGACTGCCTGGTGCTGGTGGTCGGCGGACCGCAGCTCGACTATCCGCAGCCCATCGTGGACGCGATGCAGAAGTACGTGGAAGGCGGCGGGCACGCCCTCTTCATGCTGGATAACCCGCTGCGCATCGGCCGCGGCGACGCCACCGCGGAGAATGCCGCGCTGGTCGAATGTGCTCACTGATTGGGGCATCACGCCCGAACAAAGACCTGGTGCTCGATCTCAGCGGCATCGGCAACATGTTCGGCGCCGGCCCGGAGATCCCCATCATCCTGCAGTACGAGCCGCGCCCGATCACGCGGCCGCTGGCACGCGTGCCAACCGCATTCCCGGTGCCGCGCTCGCTCGACGTCAAGTCCGGCGCCAAGAGCTACGGTGGAGAAGCTGTTCGGCACCACCGAGGACAGCATCGCGGTGACGGAGGTCGCGGCCAACGGCGCGATCGACCCCAAGAAGGGCAAGAAGGGTCCGTTCACGCTCGGCGCCTCCGGTACCTATGCAGGGCGACGAGCGGCCGCTTCGTGGTGGTGGGCACTTCGCAGTGGGCCGAAAACCGCGCGATGGGTTCGCGCTCGCTCGGCAATCGCGATCTGTTCATGAACATGATCAACTGGCTGACCGCCGATGAGGACCTGATCAGCATCCGTCCGAAGATCCACCGAAGACCGTCCGCTCACCATGACCACGCAGAAGCTCAACCTGGTCTTCTGGCTGAGCATCGTGATCTTCCCGCTCGCCGTGGTCGGCTTCGGCATGGCCACCTGGTGGAAGAGGAGATAAGTCGATGAAGCCGAAGGGACTCCTCATTGCCGTCGTTCTTTTGGCTGTTCTGGGCGGGCTCACCTGGTGGAGCAATAAGAGCCAGGCCGAGAAGAGCAAGACGCCCGCCGACACCGCCACCAAGCTGCTGACCATTCCGGACGACCAGTTTCAGGAAATCAAGATCAAGAAGCTCACCGGCGAAGCTGCTCGACCTGAAGACGCGACAACGGCAAGTGGCAGATGACCGCGCCCAAGGCGATGGCCGCCGACCAGGATGCCGCCGGGTCCATGGCCTCCACTCTCGCCAATCTCAACTGCCGACAAAGTGGTGGAAGAGAAGGCGACGCGACCTCAAGCCTTACGGCCTCGACACGCCCACGCTCGACGTGCAGGTGATGCGCAAGGACGGCAAGACCGATCACCTGCTGATCGGCGACGACACGCCCAACGGGTCCGGCGCCTACGCCAAGCTGGCGAACGACGCGCAAGGTGGTCACCGTCGCCACGCACTACCAAGACGAGCCTCGATAAGCGGCCCGACGATCTGCGCGACAAGCGCCTGCTGACCTTCGATTCCGACAAGCTCTCGCGCGTGGAACTGGCCGCCAAGGGTCCCGCGGTCGAATTCGGCAAGAACGGGCAGAACGAGTGGCAGATCGTCAAGCCGCGTCCGCTGCGCGCCGATGGCTCCGCGGTGGACGGCCTGGTCAGCAAGCTGAAGGACGCCAAGATGGATCTCACCGACGAGGACGCCGCCAAGAAGTTCGCCGGGGCGACCAAGGTGGCCACCGTCGACCGTGACCGATGCGGGCGGCACGCAGACCCTCGAGGTGCGGCGCGATAAGGACAAGAACGTCTTCGCCAAGAGTTCCGCGGTGGAAGGCGTCTACAAGACCAGCGCCGATCTGGCCGACGCTCTCGAAAAAGGCGTGGACGATTTCCGCAATAAGAAGCTCTTCGATTTCGGCTTCAGCGATCCCACCAAGGTCGATGTGAAGGGCGTCGACCTACACCAAGACCGGCGACAAGTGGATGTCAACGGCGAAGACGCATGGACAACACCAGCGTGCAGACCCTGATCGACAAGCTGCGCGATCTGGCCGCCACCAAATTCGTCGAAAAGGGGGGCGGACAGCCCGTTTTCGAGGCCACCGTGACCTCGAATAGCGGCAAACGGATCGAAAAAGTGGTGATTACCAAGCACGGCGACCAATATTTCGCGCAACGTGAAGGCGAACCCAGCATCTATGAACTGGACGGCAAAGCGGTCGAGGATCTGCAGAAGGCCGCGCCGACGTGAAAGAAGCAGCACCCGAGCCAGCGAAGAAGAAATAGATTCAACGCGGAGACGCAGAGAACGCAGAGGAAACGCCGAGAAAACAAATCTAATTCTTCTCTGCGCTTTCTCTGCGTTCTCGGCGCCTCTGCGTTGACAAGATACTAACGAATGAACGGCCTTCTCACCGACCTCTACGAACTCACCATGGCCGCCGGCTACTTCGAAGCCGGCAAGGCGGCCGAGAAGGCCACCTTCGAATTCACCATCCGCCGGCTGCCCGCGCATCGCAATTTCGCGCTGATCGCCGGCCTCCCGCAAGTCGTCGATTACCTGCTCAATCTCAGCTTCACCTCCGAGAAGAAATCGACTATCTGCGCGGCCTCCCGCAGTTCGCACGCGTCAGTCCCGGGCGTTCTTCGATTACCTGCGCAACTTCCGTTTCACCGGCGATCTCTTCGCCGTTCCCGAAGGCACTCCGCTGTTCGCCGGCGAGCCCGTGCTCACCATTCGCGCTCCCATCATCGAAGCGCAGATTCCGGAGACGTACCTGCTCTCGGCGATCACGTTCCAGACCCTGATCGCGACCAAAGCCGCGCGCTGCGTGGAGGCCGCCGCCGGACGGCCCAGTCGTGGAGTTCGGCACGCGCCGCGCGCACACGCCGGAGGCCGGCACGCTGGGCGCGCGCGCCGCCTACATCGGCGGCTGCGCGGGCACCAGCAACACGCTCGCCGGATTCCGCTACGGCATCCCGGTGATGGGCACCGCGGCGCACTCCTGGGTGATGTCGCTTCCCCTGCGAGATGGACGCCTTCCGCAAGCTCCAGCGCGTGCTGGGCGAGTCCACGGTGCAGCTGCTCGATACCTACGACACCCTGGAAGGCGCGCGCCGCGCGGCGAAACTCGGCGGCCCGATGTGGGGAGTGCGCCTGGATAGCGGCGATTTCGACACGCTCTCGCGGCAGGTGCGCGCGATTCTCGACGAGGCCGGCCATGCAGCGACGCCAAGATCATGGTGAGCGGCGATCTGGACGAATACCGCATTCGCGAGCTGGTGCGCGGCGGCGCGCCCATCGACTCCTTCGGCGTCGGCACGCAGCTTGCGACCATCGGCGGACGCGCCGAACATGGGCGCCATCTACAAGATGGTGGAAGTCGAAATCTGCGGCATCAAGCGCTTCACCGCCAAGTACAGCGAGGAGAAGGCTTCCCTGCCCGGCGCCAAGCAGGTCTTCCGCGACGAGGCGCGCGACGTGATCGCGCGCTCCGGCGAATGCGGCAAGGGCGAAGCGCTGCTGCGCCCGATCCTGCTCGGCGGCCGCCTGATCGAACCGCTGCCGACGCTCGAGCAGTCGCGCGGCGCGCGCCGCCACGAGTCGATCGCGACGCTGCCGCCAGCTCTGCGACAATTGGAAATGGCGGAACCCTGGCCGGTGATCCAGAGCCGCGAATTGCGCGAGCTGATCGGCCAGACCCGCTCCAATCTGCGCGGATGAAAACCCTCTTCTTCGATATCGATACGCAGCTCGATTTCCTCTACCCCGCCGGTGCTCTCTATGTGCCCGGCGCGGAGCGCGTGGCGCCGGCGATCGCACGGCTCAACCGTTATGCCGCGGCCCACGGCATCCCGGTGATTTCCACCATCGACGCCCACACGGAGAACGATCCCGAGTTCAAGCGCTGGCCGCACGCACTGCGTCGCCGGCACCACGGGGCAGCACAAGGCCGAAGCCACGCTGCTGGAACGCCGCGTGGTGGTGCCGAATGCGCCCTGCGATCTGGCGATCGATGGCGCGCAGCAGATCGATCGTCGAGAAGCAGAACGTGGACGCGTTCACCGTGCCCAATTTCGCGCGCGTGATCGAACGACTGGCGGCGGACCGCTTCGTGAGTCTACGGCGTGGTCACGGAGATCTGCGTACTCTTCGCCGCACGCGGCCTGCTGAAGTACGGCAAGCCGTTGACGGTCGTGACCGATGCGGTCGCAGACGCTGAAGGCGGAAGATTCGGCACAGGCGCTCGCGGAGATCGCCGCCGGCGGCGGCACGCTTCGCGCGCACGCAGACATCACTGGATTCATGAAGTACATTCAAGTTAGACGCGCCGGGACGGACCGGAAGTGCTCCATCTCGCCGAGAGTGCCGACGCCCACTGCCGGGACCCAGCGAGGTGCTGATTCGCGTGGAGGCGGCGGGTGTCAACCGGCCGGACCTTCAGCAGCGCGCCGGCAAGTATCCACCGCCGCCGGACGCATCGCCGATTCTCGGACTGGAAGTCGCCGGACATCGTGGCCGCAGCAGGCGCCGACTCCGGATGGCGCGAAGGCGATCGCGTCTGCGCGCTGACTCCCGGCGGCGGGTACGCCGAGTACTGCCTGGCGCCCGGCGTGCAGTGCCTGCCGGTGCCCCGCGGGTCTCTCGATGGAGGAGGCCGCCGGCATTCCCGAGACCTTCTTCACGGTCTGGGCCAACGTCTTCCAGATCGGCACACCTCACGGCCGGTGAGCGCTTCCTGGTGCATGGCGGGACCAGCGGCATCGGCACGACCGCGATCCAGCTGGCGCACGCGTTCGGCGCGACGGTGTTCACCACCGCCGGCAGTGAAGTGAAGTGCCGCGCCTGCGAAGCGCTCGGAGCTGACGCGCGCCATCAACTACAAGGAGCTCGATTTCGTCGCCGAATTCGCGGGAGTCGACCTGATTCTCGATATCGTCGGGGCGGCGTACACTCCGCGCAATCTCGATGTGCCTCGGGCCGCGCGGGACGCCTGGTGCAGATCGCCGTGCAAAAGGGCGTCGAGGCCACGGTCAACCTGGCCAAGGTCATGCACAAGCGGCTGACCATCACGGGTTCCACGATGCGGCCGCGCCCGGTCGCGAAAAAGGGCGCGATCGCCGCGCGAACTGCGCGAGAAGGTCTGGCCGCTGCTGGAATCGGGCCGAGGTGAAAGTGCTGGTGGATCGCGTCTTCCCGCTGGCCGAGGCCGCGGAAGCCCACCGCTACCTGGAAGCCGGCGCGCACATCGGCAAGGTAATTTTAAAGGTGGCGTAACAATCGATTCTCAACCGCACTTTTCCCCGGCCCTATCTGAGCCGCGACCGTCAGGAAGCGGTCGCTAATTTTGTGTTTCAACGAGCCGATCTCCAAATTACCGACCGCTCCCTGACGGTCGCGGCTCGGGCCGAAAACGTTCGCGGGTCCTTCACCCTTGGTCGTCCGGCATGACAGGCTCGCGCACAACCAGCTCGAAGTTGCTGCCGCGCCGGCGCAGAGCGGGCACTTTCAGCAGCGCGTCATCCACGCGGCGGGCGATCCCGTAGCCCGCGCGCCAGCCGGGGAATAGTCCGGCCAGCGGGGACGATCCGAAATCGTAGGTCTCCACGCGCGTCGGCATTCCGGCGCGGCGAAAAAGTTCGGCGGTCTCTTCCGGGTCGAGTTCGCGTTCGTCCTCGGTCTGGTAGCGCTTCATCAGGCCTGGAATCAGCAGGCGCCCGACTACGCCGGAGAGCCGGTGACGGCTCGGATCGAGCGAGTAGAACAAGCCCCCCGGCGCAAGTTGCCGCTTCAGGCGGAAAGGCAGCGCGTCGAGTTCGTCGTCGGGCAGATGATGCAGGAAAAAGATCGCGATGATGGCGTCGAAGCTGCCTTTGGCGTGCGTGCCTACCGCGAAATGCGCGTTGGCGATGCCCAGCGCGCGCGGCGTCGGCGCGCGCCTGCCGGATCGCGGAGGGCGAGAGATCGATGCCGGTCACCTCACCCACGTGAGGAGCCAGCAGCAGTTCCGTATCGCCAATACCGCAGCCCAGGCTGAGCACGCGCGAACGCGGACCCGCGCCGGTCAGGGCCAGAATTCGCTGGACCATGTGGGCGCGCAAGGCTCGAACGGCCGGGCGCGCGAAATGGCTCTGCGCGAAGCCGGAATACAGCTCTTCGTGATAAGCCAGTTCCCGTTCAAGGACGTCGCTCAAGCCGTGGTCCGACGATTGCGAAATGCCATCACGGTAATGAACAAGGCGCCGGCCAGCATCGAGCCGTCGCGCAACAGCGTCTTCCAGGAGATCGGGTCGCCGGAACCGAAGCAACCGCAATCGATTTCCTTGCCTTGCAACTTGGCACGCACCATGAGGGAGAAGAAGACCAGAAGAATTCCGGAGAGCATGACGGTGGAAGTGCGCGTCCAGCGGCCCACCATCACCATCACGCCGAGCAGGATCTCGAACCAGGGCAGCGTTCTGGCGATGAAGCTGGCGGCCCACATCGGGACTACCTGGTACTCGGCAATGTTCGCGGCGAAGAGTTGCCAGGGCTGCGCCAGCTTCAGGTAACCGGCATAGGCGAACAGTCCGCCGAGAATCACGCGCAGTACGACGACCGCGATTTTCAGGACCTTAGTTTTTGAGAAGGCCATCAACGTAGCTTTTAAAGAAGCTGTAATCGGCCCACTTGGCCCAAGGCTGCTGCTTCATCTTGTACGTGATCATCAGCGTCGGGGTCTCGTTGACCTGCGCCTTCATGCCGCGATCCACGTCGCCCTGCACTTCGGCCAGCACGGAGGGGTCGTTGGCCAGCGCCTGCACCTTTTTCTGCTCGTCGGGCGTCAGCACCGGCGTCACCGCTTCCCAGAGCCTGCCGGTCGCCCCCCAGGATGTCTGGGTCTTGAACAGCGCGTCGTTGACGGCCTGGTACTTGCCAATGCGTCCGGCTGCCACGGCCAGCGCAGCCGCGGCGCGCGAATAAACGTGCTGCGGAATCTGCAAGGGAAACTCGCGGAAGATCAGATAAGCCTTGCCGCTCTTCACGTAGTCCTGCACGATCGAAGGCAGTATGGTCTCGTGCATCACCTTGCAATGCGGGCACATGAAATCGCTGTAGAGTTCGAACATCAACGGAGCGTTCGGGTTGCCCATCGTCTTGTTCTTATCGACGCCGGGTGAGGCCGCAATACAGGGAATGAGCGCGGCAACGGCAAGTGCAAGAAGCTTCATAAACTCTATTGTACGTTTACTTTTGCAGTTCGGCATCGACCAGGCTCTTGAACAGCCCGTAGTTCTCCCACCAGCTCCAGGGCGTCTGCTTGCCCTTGCGGGTAAGGATCAAAGTCGGCGTGCGATCTACCCGCGCGGCGTTCCCCGTATCGAGGTCGCGCTGGACATCGGCGGCCACTACCGGATCCTTGAACAGGATCTGCACGCGCTTCTTTTCGGGCTCGGTCAGGGCCGGGGCCACCGCTTCCCAGACTTTGCCGGTCTGCGCCCAGGATGACTGGGTGGCGAACAGCGCGTCGGAAACCTGCTGATATTTGCCGACCTTGGCGGCGGCGTCCGCGTAGAGTGATGCCGTCTTCGAATGCTCGTGACTCGGGCCCGTCAGGGTGTATTCATGAAAGACCAGATACGCCTTTCCGGTCGACACATAATCCGCGACCAGCCTGGGCAATATCTGCTCGTGCAGCATCTTGCAGTGCGGACAGGTGAAATCGCTATACAGGTCCATGCGCAGCGGGGCGGAGGGGTTCCCCATGGTCCGGCTTTTTTCGGTTTCCGGACCTGCCGCCGCGCTGGCCAGCGTCATGGCCAGTGCCAATGCAAACATCTTCATATTTTTTATTCTACGCTAACCTTTTGACAGATACGTCGTCTGACGCTATAGTTGAGAGCGACCTACGTTAACGGAGGGAATTTATGCCGGAATCCCAGGCGCCGCTCACGGCGGCGATGTTCAACGTTTTGATTACGCTCGCCGATGGAGACAAGCACGGGTACGCGATTCTCAAAGAGGTGGAAGAGCAGACCGCCGGCGAAGTCCAGCTCAGCACCGGAACGCTGTACGGGATCATCAAGCGCCTGCTGACCGAGGGCCTGATCGTGGAATCGCGCCACCGCCCGGTGGAGGACGACGATCAGCGGCGCCGCTATTACCGGCTCACCGAAGAGGGCAGGCTGGTGGCGGTTGCCGAGGCGGTGCGCATGGAAAAGCTGCTCACCCGCGCGCGCAATAAGCGTCTGCTGCGCGCGTTGAAACCGGTGTAGTAAGAAGGACAGGCCAGGAGGCCTATCCTACCAGGAGCTGTCATATGTCCGCCGCAAAGGAACCTCTGCAAGATCGCTTTTATCGCGGTCTTTTGCGCGTTCTTCCGTTCGATTTCCGCAGCGAATTCGGAGACGACATGGAAGAGACATTCCGCGAGCAGCGCGCCGCCACGGAGCGCCGACAGGGAACTATCGGCGTCCTCAAAATGTGGTGGGCCACCATCGCCGATATCCTCCGCATGGCCCCCCGCGAGCACGTGACCGTGCTGGCACAGGACACGCGGTTCGCGCTGCGCATGATGCGCAAGAACCGCGCGTACACGCTGGCGGCTGTGCTCATCCTGGGGCTCGGCATCGGCGCCAACACTTCCATCTTCAGCGTGGTCAACTCGGTGATCCTCAAACCGTTGCCCTACACCGACGGCAATCGCCTGGTGATCGTGCGCCAGCAGGGCGCCCGCAACGGCGTCACGGACATGCCGTTCTCGGTCGCCGAGATCGACGACTACCGGCAGCGCAATCGCAGCCTCACCGGCCTGGTCGAATATCACGGCATGAGCTTCACGCTGCTCGGCGGCACCGAACCGCACCAGGTGCGGACCGGCGTCGTCTCTGCCGGATTCTTCAATTTCTTCGGCGTCAAACCGCTGCTGGGCCGTACGTTCGTTGACGACGAAGAGAAGCCCGGCGCCCAGCCGGTGCTGGTACTGAGCTACGAGTTCTGGCAGAACCAGGAGCGCGGCGACCCAAACATCATCGGCAAGAGATACCAGATGAACGACCGCGCCCACATCGTCATCGGAGTGCTGCCGCCGATTCCGCAATACCCCAACGAGAACGACGTATACATGACCACCACGTCGTGCCCCTTCCGCATGAAGCCCGATTTCATCGGTAATCGCAACCGCCGCATGATGAGCGTGTTCGGACGGCTCAAGCCCTGGGTCACGCTGGATGCCGCGCGCCGCGACCTGGCGCGAGTCGCGGGCGATCTCACCGCCGAATATCCCGCGTCCTACACCCCGCAGCTCGGCTACGGCGTGGGCGCGGTGGCGCTGCGCGAGGAGTTGACGCACGATGCCAAGCCGCTCTTGTGGACGCTGCTCGGCGCCGCCGGGTTCGTCCTGCTGATCGCCTGCGCCAATGTGGCCAACCTGATTCTGGCGCGCATGGCCCGCCGCGAAAAGGAACTCACCATCCGCACCGCGATGGGCGCCGGCGCGGGCCGCCTGCTGCGCCAGTTGCTCACCGAAAGCCTGCTGATGGCATTGCTCGCCGCGGCTGTCGGCGTCGCCTTCGCCTACGGCGCCACCGGGCTGCTCACCCGGTTCGCGGGACAATTGACGCCGCGCGCCCGCGAGATCTCCCTCGATGGCTGGGTGCTCGGTTTCGCCGTGCTCTGCGCCTCCGTCACCACGGTGGTCTGCGGCACCCTGGCGGCCATGCAGACGCGCGTCAATGTCGCCGGCGGGCTGAAGGAAAACGGCGCGCAATCGGCGCCGCACGCCAGCCGAAGTCTCGTCCGCAGCGCCTTGATCGCCGCGCAGGTGGCCTTCTCCTACATGCTGCTGATCGGCGCGGGACTGATGGTGCACAGCCTGATCCAGCTCGAGAAGGTGGACCCGGGATTCGCTCCCGAGCACCTGTTCGCAGTGGGCATCGACCTCAACTTCACGAAATACCCCGACGCGCCCTCGCGGCGCCTGGCCGCACGGCGCTTGCTCGACCGCGTTCAGGCCATCCCGGGCGTGCTCTCGGCGGCCTGCGCCTCCAGCTTCCCGATGGATCCCGACAATACCAATTTTGCCAGCGGCGTGGTCCGTTTCCGAGTCTATGGCGATAGCCGGCCCGACACCGAATTACCACCCATATCGGCGGTGCGACGCATCACGCCTGATTACTTCCACACCGTCGGGATCCCGCTGGTCGCGGGACGCCCGTTCCGCGACTCGGATTCGGAGGAGGCCCCGAACGTCTACATCGTGAGCCGATCGCTGGCGCTGCTCGCGTGGAAGAATGAGGACCCCATCGGCAAGCGGATCACGTTCGATGGCGAGCATTACGCGGAGATCGTGGGCGTGGCCGGCGACGTTCATGAATTCGGGCCGGGACAGGGCGCACCCGTTCAGGTCTATCGCCCGGTAGCGCAGCAGCCTTTCGTGGGCGCACTGCTGGTGCGTGGTGCGGGCGACCCGCGGGCGTTGATCGCCACCGTACGCCGCGCGGCGCTGGAGGCCAACCCGGAATCGGCTGTCACGAAAATCCAGACCCTGGAAGAGGCCCGCTCGCTTTCGACCGCTTCGCCGCGCACCACCACGCGGCTTTTCGGATTGTTCGCCGCGCTCGCCCTGATAATCGCGGTGGCCGGCATCGGCAGCATGCTCGCGCTCTGGGTGCGCCAGAGGATGCGCGAAATCGGCATCCGCATCGCGCTCGGCGCGCGGCCGGCCGATATCCTGGCCACCGTCGTCCGCCAGGGCATGGTGCTGGTGGCAATCGGCGTGGTGTGCGGACTGGCCGGCGCACTGGCGCTGACCAGGCTGCTCAAGAACCTGCTCTTCGAAGTCACGCCGACAGATGCGCCCACCTATGCCGCGGTCTCCGCGCTGCTGCTCTCGGCCGCATTGCTGGCCTGCTGGGTACCGGCGCGCCGCGCCGCGCGCATCGACCCGCAGCTCGCCCTGCGCTGCGAATAACGCGCTTACATTTCACGGCTGCAATCGTGATTTAATCTATGAAGTCCCGAAAAGACCTTTCGGTGGGAAAAAGGAGACTTCATGTTGGTGCGATTCTTTCTGACGGCGCTATTGGCGGCCGGCCTCGCCTCTGCCCAGCGCGGCGGTGGCGGTGGCGGCGGCGGTGGTGAAGGCGGTATGGGCGGCGAAGGCATCGGGATGAACGCCGGCGGCGGCACGGGCGGTATGCCGGGCGGCATGCGGCGGCAGACCAAGGAAGACCTGCTGTTCGAAAAGCTCAAGCTCAACAAAGAGCAAAAAGAGGAGGGCGCGACGATTCTCGCGGCCGCCCGCGAAAAAGCCGGGCCCGTGCGCGACCAGCTCAACAAGGGCCGCCAGCTCATCGTCGGCCTCATCATGCAAAAACGCGACGACGACGTGAAGAAGTTGATGGGCGACTACGCCATTGTCGCCGCCCAGATGACCGCGATCGAAGCCGACGCGTTCACCAAGCTTTACGCGCTGCTCAAACCCAATCAACAGTCCAAAGCGCCGCAGGCCTTTGAGATGATGGCCGGCATGTTCATCGGCGGCGGAACCCAGGGCGGCGGCGGCCGCGGCCGCGGACAGGGAGGCAGGTAGCATGCTCCACAAGATATTGCTGACGGGTTTGCTGGCATCCACGATGCTGTTCGCGCAGCGCGGCGGGGGAGGAGGCGGCGGCGGTTCGCGCGGCGGCGGATCCAACATGCCCGGCGCAGGCTTCGGCGGCGCCAACCCCTTCGATCGCGTCTCCGACGCTCTCAAACTCTCCAAAGATCAGAAGAAGGATTTCAAGGCCGCGATGGACGAAGGCCAGAAACAGGCGACACCGGTTCACGAGGAGATTCTCAAGACCCGCCAGCAGATTGCCGAAGCCGTCGCCGCCGGTAAGAGCTCCGAGGAACTCGTCAAGAACGAGGGAGCGCTCGAAGCGCAGATGGCGGAAATCGAAATGCGCGCCTTCGTCAAAGTAGCCGAGACTTTAGAGGAAGATCAAAAGCCCCGCGCCGGCATGCTCTTCCAGATGATGCGCGGCATCTTCTCCAAGAAAAACTGGAACACGCTGGAAAACTAATAGCGCTTCCGACTGCCGCGCTCGGGCCGCGTCGCTAGACTACCGACCGCTCCTTAACAGTCGCGGCTCTGTTAAGGCACTCAGGCGTTGTTGAAGAACTTCACTCCGCGCGCAGGGAGATCGCGGGGTCGACCTTCGACGCACGGCGCACCGGCGCCACGGTGGCCGCCACCGCAACCAATAGCAGCGTGAACGCGACGCCGGCGAGCATCTCCGGATCCCAGGCGCTGACGCCGTAGAGTGTGCTGCGGATCAACCGCGAGAGGGCCGCCGCTCCCAATACGCCCGCGACCGCGCCGGCCAGCGTCGCCGCCAGCGTGTGGCCGAACACCAGGCGCGCGACATTCGCCCGCGTCGCTCCGAGCGCCATGCGAATTCCGATCTCGCGCGTCCGCTGGCTCACGCTGTAGGAGGCCACTCCATAAATCCCGAGACACGCCAACACCGTGGCCAGGAGCGCGAAGACCAGCAGCAGGCCGCGCGTGAATCGTTCCACCACCGTGCGTGCTTCCTCCCGGCTCGCCAGCGTGCGCGCGGCGCTCACACGCAGCCCTGCCTCGGCGGATTTCAGACGCTCACGCAGCATGGCGGCGGCGTTCTCCGGCCTGGATTGCAAGCGCACAACGAGCGTCGGCACCCAGCCCGCATTGACGCCCGGCAGGTACATCTCGGGCTGCACCTGCGTGAGGTCGCCCTGCAAACGCGAGTTGCCCACTACGCCCACGATCACCACCGGACCCCAGATTTTGAAATGCCGGCCCAGAGGATTCTCATCGGGCAGAAATCGCCGCACGAACTCCGCGTTCACGACGATTTCCTGCGTGTTGCCCTGCTCGCGCGCCATCGTTCGCCCCCGCAACATGGGTATCCGCATCGTCTCGAAGAACTCCGGCGTCACCTGCATCGCGGGCACGAATGGCGGAGTCGAAGGGTTCACACGACCCGGGAAGAACACCGGCCCCAGCATTCCGTTGCCACCCACACCGAATGGCTGCGCCATTGCCGACGACTCGTATCCCGGTACGCTCCGCGCCGCGTCCTGTATGCGATCGAGCAGCGCCTCCGATGCTTCATCCGTGTACTTCTTTCCCGCCGGCGGCGCGACGGTGAGTGCGAGCAGTCCGTCCGGCGTGTACCCCACATCCACCCGCGCAAGATTTCGCAGGCCCTGAATCATCAGGCCCGCCCCGGCCAGCAGCATGGTCGCCATCGCGACCTCTCCGGCGATCATCAGCCATCCCAGCCGCTGACGCCGCACGTCCCCGCTTCCCCGCCCCGCCGCCTGCAGCGCATCCAGCACGCTGATCCGCGAGACGCGCCACACCGGAATCGCCGCCAGCAGCAGCGCCGTGAACAGCGTCGCCGCCAGCGCGTAGAGCATCGCGGTGCGGTCCAGTTGGACCTTTCTCATCTCCGGCAACAATCCGGGCTGCGCCGCGATCGCCGCCGTCACCATCCATTGCGCGCCGAGCACACCCAGCGCGCCGCCCGCCAGCGAGAGGATCAGCCCCTCGCACAGCAGGAGCCGCACTAGCCGGATTCCGTTCGCCCCCATCGCCAGCCGCACCGCCATCTCGCGGCCGCGCGACAAAGTCCGCGTCAACACCAGGTGCACCACGTTGCCGCATGCAATCAACATCACCAGCGCGACCGCCCAAAACAACAGCAGCAGCGGAGTCTTGGCGCGGCCCGCGTAATAATCGGACAGCGATTGCATCGCCACGCGCACTCCCTTGTTGGTGTCCGGGTGCTCGGCTTCGAGCGCCGTGGAAATCGCGGTCAGTTCGCGCTGCGCGCGCGCCATGCTCACCCCCGGCGCCAGCCGGGCAAGTCCCGCGAACCAGTGGTTGTCGCGCATCTTGTCCGGCGCCATGGGATAGCGCGCCTGCGGCAGCCAGAACTCCACCGTGTCGTAATCGAAGCCCGGCGGCATCACCCCGATGATGCGCAGCGACTCCGTCATCCCGTTGGACACCCGCACGCTCTTGCCCACAATCGCGGGATCTTTTCCGAAGTAGCGCTCCCAGGCAACGTTCGAAATTACCGCGACGGCTTCCGCCCCGGGCGCATCTTCCGCCTCGCTGTACATGCGCCCCAACGCAGGCTGCACGCGCAAAATCCCGAACAGGTTGGGATGCGCATAGGCCGCCACGGCCGGCTGATCCTGCTGCGGGAAACGCAGCGTCAGCGCCGGAAAGAACCGGTAGAGCGAGATATCGTCCAACACGCGCGAGCGCGCTTTCCAATCCGCGGAGTTCGGCGCCGAACAGTTCAGCGGTCCCGACGGCGATTCTTCCCGGAAGCGCACAAGGCGCTCCGACTCCGCGTAGGGATAGGGCTTCCACAGCACCGAGTTAACGATTGTGAAAATCGCGGTGTTCACCCCGATACCGAGCGCGATCGTCAGCACCGCGAGGGTCGCAAACCCCGGACGCTTCCGCAGCGCGCGCAGCGAATGCAGCAGGTCCTGCAGCATGGAACCTCCTTACAAAATATTAGACCCAGAGTACGGGTTGCCGCACCGGCCAGTTGCGCAGGACCTCTTCCACCGTCGGGTCGCCGTCCAGCCTTTTCCAGAGCGCGAGGTAATCGGGCTTATCGAGCGCGAGGCCCGCGAACAGCAGGCTCGGCTGCCGCACCGGCCATTCTTTGTCGTACATCACGTCCGGCGGCTTGGGCCAGCTCTTTTTATCGGCGATGTACGGGAACATGTAGGCCACCGCTTTCGCCATCCCGCGGCCGTCGGGCAATTGCCACTTCCACAGGTCGTCGTCCTTGGTGGTCAGCGTCTGCACCAGGATCGCCATCGCATCCAGATTGAAGAGCGAGTAGCCATACGGTTTGGTGCGCGCCTGCTCCAGCGGGAAGCTGCCGTCGGGCGCTTCCTGATTCGGAATCAACACCGTCTTATAGCGATTGCGGCAGTATTCGGTCTGCTCCTTGTTGCCCGTGAACTGCGCGAAGGCCGCGACCTGCGTGCACCAGCAGGTGCCGTGATTGTTCTTCGCGTCGCGCTCCGCGATGCCGTAGGGGTGCGTAGTCAGCCACTCAATGTAGCTCGCGAACCAGGCTTTCACACCCGCCAGATCGGCCGGCTTGAGGTCGAGTTGCCCCGCCGCCAGCGCCACTTCCACGAAGTGCAGCGTATCGATGATGCCGGTTCCCCGCCCCGTGAAGCGTCCCTTGATGGCCTGCGCGTATTGCAGGTTCGGATTCATGCGCGTGGCGTCGTCGATGAACCAGGCGCGCAGGTGAGTCGCGGCATGATCGGCGTACTTGCGCTCTTTGGTGATCTTGTACGCCGCCGCCAGCGCCGGGACCGTCAGGCTCAGCCGGATCATGGCGCGCCGGTGTTCCACGAAGTTATCGGGATTCGTCATCCCGTCGCGCTGGATGTATGGACCTTCGGGATTCTTGGGGTCCGGCCACCAGTAATCGCCCTCGCTGAAGAAATCGTGCTTGCCGCCGGCGCTCCTCGGGCTCGACGCGGCCGTCACCGTCACCGGCTTCTCGCCCAGGTACTGGTTGGCCGCCTTGAGCACCCGAGGGCGCTCCAGGGCATTGAGATCGAACCCGGCGGCGGCTCGCGACGCGCGCAGTGCGGAGACTGCCAGCGCGGATTGAAGAAACGTGCGGCGTTGCATGGATATCCTTAGTTTAACGCTAAAAGCTCAATCGCTCGACGTTGTCGATCACCAGAAATTCGAGTTCGCGATTGGCTTCCACCAGTTGCAGTCCGAGTTGGTCCCGGAGCGCATCGGAGATCGACGCCACAGTCGACTTTTTCCACGTCAGGCTCGTGGCGGGCCGGCTCGGAGGAATGCCGGTTTCATCCACCACGGGGCGATCCAGCACGCGCGAGAGCTGTTGCGTTAGGCGATCGGACATCCCAGCGGCGGCCTTCATGGAATCCGTTTCGTCGATCCGCCGCAGCAGAAACACCGGCACCGTACGCTTCTCCCGGTGCACCTCCAGGTGGAAGGCCTTGGTCAGCTCCTTTTGGGACAGCGGCTCGAAAGTATCGGGCGATCCCGGGATCAGCGCCGTGATCGCGTACTCGTTTGCCGTGATCCACTCCGGCGCCTGCGCCGGCAACATCGAAAGCGGCACCAGAAAAAGCGCGCGCTCCATGACCTATTTCTTATTGTCGGGCAGTGCCTTGAACATCAGGTTCCGGAACTGCACCACGCTGCCCTTATTGTGCTGCTGGAGCGCGCAATAGCCCTTGGTGAAGGTGTTCTTTTCGTCCACGAAATCCGTGACCACCTTGTCGTTCACCTTGATGATGATGTGATTACCCTGCGCGATGATGTGCTGCGTGCCCCACACATCGTCGGGAATCAACTGATCGAAAATTTTGTGAAAGTTGTACAGGCTGCCGGTCTTCACAGGATCGCTGTGGCTGGTGTTAACCTGCGCCTCGTAACCCTTGGGAAAGCCGGGGCCGAACGCGGTGCGGAAATACATGCCGGAATTGCCGCCATGCCCGATCTTCACCTCGGACTTGAACTCGCAGTTCTCGCATTCCTTCTCCATCCAGAACAGGTGGCTGGCCTCTCCATCACCGGTGATGCAGCCATCGCGCACGGTCCACGATTCCGGATGCTCATTGGCCTTCCAGCCGTTCAGGGTCTTACCGTCGAACATCTTGATCCAGCCGTCGCTATCGGCGGCGATCATGCACGGCGCCAGCAGGGCGATGGCGGCTACGCAAAGCCTGAGAGTCTTCATGGTTCGCTTCCTCCTCGGAGTGTGAAGCGCCATTGTATCCGATGGCGCCCGGGACGTTTTCGCGCCGCCGCCGTCTATCCCACGAACATGCGCCTCGCATTCCTCACCCTGCTCGCGGCCCTGTGCCACGCCGCGGAACCCGCCGAGGGCCGCTGGGAAGGCACCATCCAGATCCCCGGCACGGGGCTCACCGCGATTGTCGACCTGGCGCAATCCGCCGGCGGATGGATCGGCTCCGCGACCGTGCCCGGCTTCACCAAAGGCGCCTCGCTCGCCGATATCGTGGTCCGGGACTCCGCCGTCTCCTTCACGCTCAAAGGCGCCCTCGGCGATCCGAAATTCGATGGCCGCGTGGAGGCTGGCGCGTTCGATGGCAACTTCGTTCAGGCCGGGAATACCGCCGCCTTTCACCTGCGCCACGTGGGGCCCGCGCAGGTCGACCTGCCGCGCCGGAGCACCGCCGTCGCCGACGATCTCGCGGGCGACTGGCTCGGTGAAGTCACGCTCGGCGGCAACAAACTCAAGGCGTCGCTCAAGCTCACCAATCGTCCCGGAGGCGTCGCGGCCGCGCAATTCGTGATCACTGGCAAGCGTGTAACCAACATCCCCCTCGACCTCGTGCGCCAGGAGGGCGACTTCCTCATCATCGTCTGTTCGCCCTATCGCATCACGTTCGAAGGCCGCCTGCGCAAGGACACGGGCGAGCTGACCGGCACCTTCGCGCAAGGCCCCGTCGAAGGCCCGCTGACCTTCCGGAGGCCGCAATGACCCTGCGCATCGCGATCGCCCTGCTCGCCGCCGCCTGCTTCGCGCAATCCAGCTTCCGCGGCGATGCCGCCCACTCCGGCGCCTTCCCCGGCGAAGGTCCGCGCGCCTTCCACGGCGTGAAGTGGAAGTTCGCCACCGGCGGCCGGATCGTCTCCTCCGCCGTGGTGGGCGATGGCACCCTCTACTTCGGCAGCGACGATGGCAACGTCTACGCGGTCGAGTCCGCCACCGGCAGGCAGCTCTGGCAGTTCTCTACCGGCGGCCCCGTCGATGCCACTCCGGCGGTCTCCGGCGGAATGATCTATTTCGGCAGCTACGACGCAAAGTTTTACGCCGTCGATGCCAAATCCGGCGCACTGCGCTGGAAATTCGCCACCACTGGCGAGCGCCGCTTCGAAGCCAAGGGCCTGCACGGCATGCAGCCCTTCACGCAGACCTTTCTCGACCCCTACGACGTTTTTCTCTCCAGCCCCGTGGTGGCCGGGGGCGCAGTCTACTTCGGCTCGGGCGACGGCAACCTCTACGCGCTCGACGCCGCCAGTGGCGCCCTGCGCTGGAAGTTTCAGACCGGCGACGTAGTCCACGCGTCCCCCGCCTACGCCGCCGGCACCCTCTTCGTCGGCAGTTGGGACAGCCGGTTCTACGCCGTGGATGCGGCCACCGGCAAGGAGAAGTGGCGCTTCCAGGCCGGCACGGACGACCTGACCCACAACCAGATCGGCTTTCAATCTTCGCCCGCCGTGGTGGATGGCGTGGTCTACACCGGCTGCCGCGATTCCAACGTCTACGCGCTGGATGCCGCCAACGGTAAGGAGAAATGGCGCGCCAACAACCAGGCCAGCTGGGTCAACAGTTCGCCCGCCGTGTCCGATGGCAAGGTCTACTTCGCCACCGCGGATTCCAGCCTCTTCCACGCGGTCGACGCGGCCACCGGCAAGCCTGTCTTCAAGTACCAGCTGAAGGGGTACGTCTTTTCCTCGCCGTCCATCGCGGGCGACGTGGTTTACCTGGGGATTCTCAATGGCACCATGGAAGCGCGCGATCGCAAGACCGGCGAACTGCTGTGGACCTTCCAGACGGAGACGTCGAAGCAGAACCGCGACTGGGTGCTAACCGCGGAGGGCAAACTCAATCCCGCGATGTTCTTCCGCTCCAATTGGCTGGAGGGCGGAATCCTCGCCGCCAACCGCGAGTTCGCCATCGGCTCCATCTTCAGCGCGCCGCTGATCGCTGGCGGCACGGTCTACATCGGCAGCGCCGATGGCTACCTCTACGCCCTGCAATAGCGAGGGGCCGGCCCGTTCGCCCGCCCCACCCGCCAAAATTTGGCAGGCGAAACTGCCTGCCCCACGCAGTCCGGGGTTGTGCTGGCGTCATCCCGCGGACGCGAAGATCGATTGGCTCAATCCCTCAGTCCCCGGGTTGCTGGCGCGTGAGCGCCACGCCGTGCGGCCGGGGTGTGCTGATGAGGGAACCATGAACCTCGTACTTTCCGATCCTGTCCGCGAACACCCGGACCGGCGATGACGTTCCACCGAAGTCGATCCAGACCGCTTCCCGAAGCCTCACCTGTCTCTTTTCATACTGGAGATCGCCATGCCTTACGTAGAGATCGAACCGGTTGCGCTCCAGGTCCACCTTCGGGACCAACACCTGTACGGGCCCGACGCGCGCCCATCGTGAGGACGGCCCCAGGGTGAATTCGTAGCTGTTGGACGCATTCGTCTTCTTGCGCTTCATCGTCGCCGCCGGCGCGGCTCGCTGGGCCGGCCGCACTTCCGGCGAAGGCGGCTTCACCGCCTCCACCTTCGGCGCCGGCGCCTGGCTGCGACCCTGGCTCACGATCGCGTTCATCGTATCGCGCGCCGCTTCCAGGTCGCGGAATTGCCTGCGCGCCTGCAACAGATACGCAACACCGAAGAGCGCGGGACACAAAAGTGCGATCGTCAGCGCCGCCACGGCATAGCGGGAGGCTGTGCGCACTATCCATGGGGCCGGGGGAGGCGGTCCGTTTGCGGAATCTTTCGAAAGCAGGAACTCAGCGAAGGCCAGTCGGGCTTCGATGTATTCCTGGAAGGCCGCGCGTTGTTGCCCCGCGGCCATTGCCATCACACGGTTCTCGTCGGAGGAGCCACCTCCCGCCGGCGCTCGGGCAATCAGCTCGTCGAGCACGCCCGTGGCGTCTACGAGTTGTGCGTGAGCGGTCCGCATCGCGACCCACAATTCGTGGTCGGGACGCAGGCGCCGGAACTCAGCTGATGAGTCTGCTGTATCGCTTTCTACCATCCGAGCCTCCTGGTAAAGGCTTCCAAAGCCGGATGGATTCGGATCTATTGGGTTCGGTTCAAAATATTTCGCGTGCGGAAAATTACTTTGCGCGAGATGTGGCGGCACTCGCTTGCGGCAGCGGCAGGTCGGAGTCTACGATCGCCTTCCACTTGCCGTCCGCCTCCTTCTTCCAGACTTCCAGCAACTTGCTCTTGTCGGTGACCGGCTTGCCTTCAGGGTCAAGGCATACAATGATATCGCAACGAGCCGCGACCGTAAGGGAGCGCAACGAACTCCCGATTCTCGTTATCGCCCTCCCAACGAGCCGCGACCGTCAGGGAGCGATCCCTTTGGTGACCTTGCTGCTTTGTGGGGCAGGCGCCGCCCGCCCCACGTTCCTCTAGACCGGCTCCTGGCTGAGCGTGCGGTACGGCTTGCCGACTTCCTGCGCGTCCACCACCGCCACCGCCGCCACGTGCACGATGTCGTTGACTTCGCTGCCGCGCTGCAGCACGTGCACCGGACGGCTCAAGCCTGTCAGCAGCGGTCCAATCAACTCGCAATCGCCGATCCGCTGCAGCAGCTTGTACGCGATGTTCCCCGATTCCAGATTGGGGAAGATCAGCACATTGGCCCCGCCCTTGAGCGTGCTGAACGGATAGGTCTCTTCGATAATGTGCGGGACCACCGCGGTATCGGCCTGCATCTCGCCATCGATCATCAGCCCCGGCGCGCGCTGCCGCACCAGGTCCACCGCGCGACGCACCTTATCGGCCAGCGGATGCCGCGTGCTCCCGAAATTCGAGAAGCTCAGCATCGCCACGCGCGGCTCCACGATTGAAGCGCCGCGCCTTCTCCGCCGCCATGATCGCGATCTCCGCCAGATCCTCCGCCGTCGGCTCGATATTCACCGTGGCGTCGGCCAGGAAGTAGATTTCTCCCTTCGCCGTGATCAGCACGTACACGCCCGCCACCCGCCGCAGTTCCGGACGAATGTCGATCACCTGCAGCGCCGGACGGATCGTGTCCGGATAGTGCGTGGTCAACCCGCCGATCAGCGCGTCTGCGTCGTTGAGCCGCACCATCATGCTGCCGAACGTGGTCGGATTCAGCAGCGTCTGCTCCGCCTCCGTCCGCGTGATGCCCTTGCGCTGCCGCAGGCTGTAGAACTCCTCGGTGTACTCGTCGAATCCGCGCGAATTCGCTCGGATCCACGATCTGCGCGCCGTTCAAGTGGAGGTGCAATTCCTCGATCTTCGCGCGAATCTTCTCCTCGCTGCCCAGCAGGATCGGCTCGGCGATCTGCTCGTCCAGCAGAATCTGGCAGGCGCGCAGGATCTTGCCTTCCTCGCCCTCCGTGAACACGATCCGCTTGGGCTGCCTGCTGCGCCTTGTTGATCATGGCGCGCATCACTTCGTTGGCCCTGCCCAGGCGCTTTTCCAGGTCCTCGCGGTACTGCTTCAGGTCCACCGGCTGCTGCGCCACTCCGGTCTCCATCGCCGCCTGCGCCACCGCCGACGCCTCCCAGATCAGCACACGCGGATCGAAGGGCTTCGGGATGATGTACTCGCGCCCGAACTCGATGCGGTCGATGGAATACGCCCGCAGCACGCTGTCCGGCACGTCTTCCTTGGCCAGCGCCGCCAGCGCCCGCGTGGCCGCGAGCTTCATTTCGTCGTTGATCGTGGTCGCGCGCACGTCGAGCGCCCCGCGGAAAATGAACGGGAAGCCCAGGACGTTGTTCACCTGGTTGGGATAGTCGCTGCGGCCGGTGGCCACAATGGCGTCGGGACGCGCCGCGATCGCCTCGTCGTAGCCGATCTCCGGATCGGGGTTCGCCATCGCGAAGATGATCGGGCTCGGCGCCATGCCGCGTACCATGTCCTGGGTCACGGACCCGCCGCTGCGACAGCCCGAAGAATACATCGGCGCCCACCAGCGCTTCCTCCAGCGTGCGCGCCTTGGTGGTCGCTGGCGTAGCGCGCCTTGTATTCGTTCATGTGCTCTGTGCGGCCTACGTAGATCACGCCCTTGGTGTCGCACATCACGATGTTCTCCAGGCGCACGCCCAGCCGCACATAGTGCGCCGCGCAACTGAAATGGCGGCGGCGCCCGCGCCGTTGAACACCACCTTGATGTCTTCGATCTTCTTGCCGCCGATCTCCAGCGCATTCAGCAGGCCGGCGCCGCTGATGATCGCCGTGCCGTGCTGATCGTCGTGGAAGACCGGGATCTTCATCGTCTTGCGCAGCGTTTCTTCGATGTAGAAGCACTCCGGCGCTTTGATGTCTTCCAGGTTGATGCCGCCGAACGTCGGCTCCAGAATCTGGCAGGTGCGGATGACCTCATCCGCATTCTCCGTGTCCAGCTCGATATCGAAGACATCGATATCGGCGAAGCGCTTGAAGAGAACGGCTTTGCCTTCCATCACCGGCTTCCCCGCCAGGGCGCCGATATTGCCCAGTCCGAGGACCGCGGTGCCGTTGGAAACCACCCCGACCAGGTTGCCCTTGGCGGTGTACTTGTAGGCGAGGCTGGGATCGCGCTCGATTTCCAGGCATGGTACAGCGACGCCCGGCGTATAGGCGAGACTGAGATCCCGCTGCGTGCGGCAGGGTTTGGTAGGATTTACCGCCAGTTTTCCGGCGGGAGCTGAGGAATGGTATTCCAGGGCATCTTCGGGACGAATCTTCATGAATGCGTGGCCTTTCAGCGATAATTATACCTTGTGGTCTTAATCCACAGGTAGTCTATTTCGCGCTGGCGGCCGGGCCGCGACGTGGCCGTATAGGTGTTTTACAAATGCCACCTTCAGCGACGTGAGGCGTCAGGGCCGCCATCGTGACCGGTGGAAGGGGCCTGAGACGACTTCTTCCTGCTGCGCTGGTACTCCCACCAGACTATCAGCCCCAGGGAGCAAACGATCAAGAGGTACAGACCCGCAACAATCCAGGTAGACGACATTGGGAAGCTCTCCTTGCATGAGCTTGGGTTACTCTACTGCGACAGCCGGAGGATTTGGGACGAGATTTGCTGGAAGGCGTTATCCACCGCATTCTTGTCCTTGGCCTGAAATGCCTGGCCCTTGACGCGGGTGGAGAACGAGACCGGGCTTTGAGGGTCGTTGGCGATCATCTGCAGCAGCGTCATGTCCGGTGCCTCGCCGCCGCCCGAGCTGTGGTCGAAACCGATGGTGAAGATGACGGGTTGGCTCAGATTCGCTGCCGGATCGACTTTGTTCGTCTGGGTGGTCTTGTCCCATAAGATCTGATTCCAGATCTTCCAGGCCTGGTGGGCGGTGGCCTGCCACGAAGCCAGACCGATCTGGCAGCTATTCGTGGTTGCTGTGTTGCTGTAGGTCGCGTTGCTGCACTGATTTTTGTACAATTCTCCAATCGTATAAAGATCCTGCCCACTCGCGGCGGTCGGCGGTTTAGCGCCCCCGACAGCGGGCGCCATGCTGAGTTTCGTATAGTTCCCGTAGATGTCGCGGTCGGGGAAATGGGCCATAGTACCGTTTGGCATGGCGGTGCCGGAATCGGGACTGCCGCATCCCGCGTTTTTACTCAGCATCTGGGGGATGGGAGCCGTATCGGTACCGCCGCTGGACACGTACTTATCGATATCGTCACCCTTGCCGGTGTATGAGCCGCTAAAGGCATATCCCATCATCGGCTTTCGAAGACCAAAAGCACCAGATGCGTCCGTCCCCCCAGCGAAACCGTTCTGTTGCGAAAACCAACCGATCATGTTGGGACTGGCTGCGCTCACCAGCGGCGATGTCGCCCACGAACCCGTGCCGCTGGCGAGGCCCGTACAATTGCTGGAAGAGTTCATCATGTAATACTGCCCGACTGGAGCGGGCTCATTGGCGAAAGCCGTGACGCCATTCGGCAGACCGTCGGTGAAGAGTACGATCACGTTCAGCTTGGTGGAGAGGTCCGTATTCGTCGCGGCATCCGCGCGTAGAGTCATGTACGCAAGATACAGCGCCTCCGCCGTTCCCGTGTTGGATCCGGAAGCGAGATCGGTAATATATTTCGGAATGTTTGCGGCCAGCTTGAAATTGTTGTCCGGCGGCGTGAACTTCGTATAGTCCGTGTAGTCTTTGGTGATGTCGCGGGGAGGATAGGCGACGATGCCGCTGCCGCCGAAGACTACCAGGCCAACTTCGTCTCTTCCGCCCAGATCGCCCGAGCCTGAGAAACCTTTCACGAACTTCAACGCCATGTCCTGGATGCTGGGCGGAGTCTGATTGACACCGGTATAGTATGTGCTCATCGAACTCGATCGGTCCATTACCAGAATCACCCGGACATCGCGGCGGGAGGCCACACCGCTGGAGGCAACTGTCGAAACCGGCATGCCGAGAATCCGCATAAACATGGTGGGCATCGCCGCCGATGCGCTCACGGATACCGTGCGCATTTTGTAGGTGGCCACCGTTTTCCCGTTGCCGACGTTACAGGGGTCGCTGCTGTCTGTTCCCGGGTCCACGCAGACATTCGGGCTACCGACCAGGTCTGCGCCGAAGAAGTGCGTCGGAAAGTTCGCAACCACAAACTGCGCGGCCGTGGCTTTGGCATTGGCAAGTTGCACCGTTGCGCTAGAGCCGGTGCCCAGCAGGCGGGCTGCCGCCAAGGCTCCGCCATCTACCGCGGAGGAGAGTTTCAGCCTGACCAGGTATCCGCGTCCCCCATCAATCGCCAGCCCGACGATCGGGATCAGGACTGTCGAGACCATCATCGTGAACAGCACAATCGCCTGGCCGCCCTGCAATCGCTTCGAATTACTCCCTGCACGCATGCAATCCTCCCGGACGCTTGTTAGAAAATCGAGAAGGCGTAGCTGATCGAGCCGCCGTTCCACGGACCAGTCTTGCCCGCCGCCTCAACTAAGTACGCCGGTTGGCCCGGCTGGAACCCATTGACCGTAGTATCCGGCGTCCCTAAATAGGTGAAGTTAGACACAACTGCCAGGGCGTTGTTCTGCGTATCGGTGGTATTGAGGCTGCCATCGGTTTGGTTGGTGTCAAGGCAACCGGGAAGGCATGCCGCAGGCGCCCCGAAGTTGCTTTTCCGCATACTCGTGTTGCCGAACGCCACGCTGCGAAGGAAGACCCATTTGCCGGCATTCTTGCATTTGGGAACCACCCCATTGCAGGTCGCGTCCAGATACTCGATGGTGGAAATGTAAACCACCCCGGTACTGGTGGATAACAAGCCTCCGCTGTTCGGCCAACCCAGTTCCTGCCCCAGCCGCGACACGATACTCTGGTTTGCCGCGCTGTTGAAATTGGTTCCCCGCGCGCTCATGCTGGCGGTGTCGCGGACAACTTGCTGCAGTTCGAGTTCCTTGACCAGTTGCGTACCGTAAATCAAAGTCCCAATGATCAAGCTGCCCAAGAATGGAGACAGTAAGGCAAATTCTACGGTTGCCCCGCCGCGACTTGTTCTCTTGCGCATTTCTTCTCCCGTTACGGGCACGTCAGCACTTTGGGAACCCCGGCCGCGGGGTTGCCCTCCATTCGATCCGACGATCGGGCCGTAAAATTCAACGGCGCGACGCTGCGCAGTAAGGGAGCCAGCGCCTTCGCCTGGTAGTTCTCCACCGACACTTCCACCAGGTTCCCCCCCAGGTTCGGCGACGCCGTGTTGGAAGCACAATTGGCCGGCATCGGCAGTGCCGTACTCAAACTTGTGTTGGGGTCATAGAACCGGACCTGGATTGCGGAATAGCCTGCGTCGGTGGACTTGGAGCCCAGAAAGCCCACAGCCTTGTTCTGCACGATCCACTTGACCGAATCGACCATTCCATATGGGTTGCCGCTGGAGTCCTTCAACGCCAACAATTGATTGGTGACGGCATAGCGGCAGCCTTCGCGCACGGCGAATTGCAGAGTAGCGCGCTTGTAGATGGCCCACCCAAGGTCGAGCACCAGAAAAATAAACCCCAACAGCGGCATCAGGACGAGTGTGAACTCGATGAGTTCCACTCCGCGCCTGCGCCTCCGTTTCCCATCCGATTTCAGCTTTTCCATACGCATAATAAAAGATTATTAGGCCTTAATTTCTTATTATTATGCGAGGAACGGCTAGCCATGACTACGCTGTCAATGGGTAGGGATGCAGTATTTACAGGCGCTCTAGGGAAGCACCTGGAATGTGGAGACTTTCATCAGTTCGACTTCGCTCTCGCCGATTTTTCCGCCACTTACGTGAGGCGGGAGAGGTCGTTGCTGTCTACTGCGACAGCCGGAGGATTTGGGACGCGATTTGCTGGAAGGCGTTATCCACCGCATTCGGGTCCTTGGCCAGAAATGCCTGGCCCTTGACCCGGGAGGAGAACGATACCGGGCTCGCAGGGTCGTTGGCGATCATCTGCAGCAGGGTCATGTCCGGTGCCTCGCCGCCGCTCGCACTGTGATCGAAACCGATGGTGAAGATGACCGGCTGGCTCAGATTCGCCGCCGGATCGACTTTGTTCGTCTGGGTGGTCTTGTCCCAGAGGATCTGATTCCAGATCTTCCAGCCCTGGTGGGCAGCGGCCTGCCACGAAGCCAGACCGATCTGGCAACTATTCGTGGTTTTGGTCGCGTCGTACGTCGAACTCGCGCACTGGTTCTTGTAGAGGTCTCCAATCTTGTAAAGGGCCTGACCAGACGGGCCGGTCGGCGGGGTCGCGCCGGCCACGGCGGGCGCTATGCTGAGATCCGTATAGTTTCCGTAGAGGTCGTGATCGGGGAATCTGTTCATCGAGCCCTTCATGGGGCTGCCGCAGGTGCTGGTGGGCGTCATCTGCCCGATCGCCGCGCTATCATCGGCGCCTCCATTTTTCATATACGCATCGATATCGTCGCCCTTGCCGGTGTATGAGCCGCTGTAGGCATATGCCATCATCGGCGGGAAGAGGCCATACGCGCCGTTTGTGTCAACCGCGAAACCGTTCCATTGCGCAAACCAGCCAATCATGTTGGTGTTGCCGCTGCTGGATTTATTCACCAGCGGCGATGTCGCCCAAGACCCCTTGCCGCTGGCCAGGTCCGTACATCCGCTGGAAGATTTCATCATGTAATACTGCCCGACAGGAGGGGGCTCGTTGGCGAAAGCCGTGACGCCATTCGGCAGACCGTCGGTGAAGAGCACAATCACGTTCAGCTTGGTGGCGAGATCCGTATTCGTCGCGGCATCCGCGCGTAAAGTCATGTACGCAAGGTATAGCGCCTCCGCCGTTCCCGTGTTGGATCCGGAAGTGAGATCGGTAATATACGTCGGAATATTCGCAGCCAGCTTGAAGTTGTTGTCCGGCGGCGTGAACTTTGTGTAATCCGTGTAATCTTTAGTGATGTCGCGGGGAGGATAGGCGACGATGGCGCTGCCGCCGAAGACTACCAGGCCAACTTCGTCTCTTCCGCCCAGATCGCCCGACCCCGAGAAACCCTTCACGAACTTCAACGCCATATCCTGTATGCTGGGCGGAGTCTGATTGATACCGGTATAGTATGGGCTCATCGAACCCGACCGGTCCATAGCCAGCACGACGCGCACATCGCGGCGGGAGGCCACACCGCTGGAGGAAACTGTCGAAACCGGCATGCCGATAATTCGCATAAACATGGTGGGCATCGCCGCCGAGGCGCTCACGGATACCGTGCGCATTTTGTAGGTGGCCACCGTTTTCCCGTTGCCGACGTTACAGGGGTCGCTGTTGTCTGTTCCCGGGTCCACGCAGACATTCGGGCTACCTACCAGGTCTGCGCCGAAGAAGTGCGTCGGAAAGTTCGAAACCACAAACTGTGCGGCCGTAGCTTTGGCATTTAAAAGTTGCGTCGCCGCGTTAGAGCCGGTGCCCAGCAGGCGGGCTGCCGCCAGGGCTCCGCCATCTACCGCGGAGGAGAGTTTCAGCCTGACCAGGTATCCGCGCCCGCCATCAATCGCCAGCCCGACGATCGGGATCAGGACTGTCGAGACCATCATCGTGAACAGCACGATCGCCTGGCCGCCCTGCGATCGCTTCGAATTACTCCCTGCACGCATGCAATCCTCCCGGACGCTTGTTAGAAAATCGAGAAGGCGTAGCTGATCGAGCCGCCGTTCCACGGACCGGTCTTGCCCGCCGCCTCAACTAAGTACGCCGGTTGGCCCGGCTGGAAACCATTGACCGTAGTATCCGGCGTTCCTAAATAGGTGAAGTTGGACACAACAGCCAGGGCGTTGTTCTGCGTATCGGTGGTATTGAGGCTGCCATCGGTTTGGTTGCTGTCGAGGCAACCGGGAAGGCATGCCGCAGGCGCCCCGAAGTTGCTTTTCCGCATACCCGTGTTGCCGAACGCCACGCTGCGAATGAAGACCCATTTGCCGGCATTCTTGCATTTGGGAACCACTCCATTGCAGGTCGAGTCCAGGTACTCGATGGTGGAAACGTAGACCACCCCCGTACTGGTGGATAACAAACCTCCGCTGTTCGGCCAGCCCAATTCCTGTCCCAGCCGCGACACGATGCTCTGGTTCGCCGCGGTATTGAAATTGGTTCCCCGCGCGCTCATGCTCGCGGTGTCGCGGACAACTTGCTGCAGTTCGAGTTCCTTGACCAGTTGCGTACCGTAAATCAAGGTCCCAATGATCAAGCTGCCCAAGAATGGAGACAGTAGGGCAAATTCTACGGTTGCCCCGCCGCGACTTGTTCTCTTGCGCATTTCTTCTCCCGTTACGGGCACGTCAGCACTTTGGGAACCCCGGCCGCGGGGTTGCCCTCCATTCGATCCGATGATCGCGCCACGAAATTCAACGGCGCGGCGCTGCGTAATAAGGGAGCCAGCGCCACAGCCTGGTAGTTCTCCACCGACACTTCCACCAGGTTCCCGCCCAAGTTCGGCGACGGCGTGTTGGAAGCACAATTGGCCGGCATCGCAACTGCCGTAGTCAAACTTGTGTTGGGGTCGTAAAACCGGACCTGGATTGCGGAATAGCCTGCGTCGGTTGACTTGGAGCCCAGAAAGCCCATGGCCTTGTTCTGCACCACCCACTTCACCGAATCGACCATTCCATACGGATTACCGCTGGAGTCCTTCAACGCCAGCAATTGATTGGTGACGGCATAGCGGCAACCCTCGCGCACGGCGAATTGCAGGGTAGCGCGCTTGTAGATGGCCCACCCAAGGTCGAGCACCAGAAAAATAAACCCCAGTAGCGGCATCAGCACGAGCGTAAACTCGATAAGTTCCACTCCGCGCCGGCGCCTGCGTTTTGAGTTGTTGGATTCCACCATAGAGTTCCAATAGAAACAGCTCTGACAACGATGGAATTATGCACAGTAGGGCGGTTCCTAAGCTACGCTATCAATGGGTATGCGGGCGATAATACAAGCGGTATGCTAGCAGCTCGCCGATGCTACCGTTCGATAACACCGGCACGGCTTTTCATGAAGTTAGATGACGACGGGAATGGCCCGTCTTAGCTGAATTTGGGGACCCGGCTATCAGGAAATGTGTCCAACGGCACAGAGCAGCTGCTGAACCAGCACCCTCCATCCACCACCAGGCGAAGGCGCCCGCTTCCAGGGGCAACAATCGGGGGATTATCCTTAGTGCTGCGACAGGAACCACGCGCGCGTTGTGGCATCCTGCCGGAAAAAGTCGAGCAGCATGCGCCCCACCTTTTCCCGCCCGAGATTGGAGGGATGCGTGCCGTCCGGTCCCAAGTCCTCGCGCAGCCATTGTCCCTTGACCCCGTCCGACCAGAGATACGGTCCCCACCCGATCCACGGCGCCCCCACCGGTCCCTTGGCCGCATCGAAATTCAGTTCGCCATCGCCGGCGATTTGCCGCGCGATCGTCCATTTCACCGCGAAACCGCCCTCATACGCGTGCGGCTCCGGATTGAGCGGCGTGGATGCATAGCCGCCGTAGATCCGGCTCGAAAGGTAGGCCGCCTTCAGATTCGGGTAGCGCTCGTGAAGGTTGTGCAGGGTCGCCACCAGGTCGGCCTCCAGCTTCTTCGCCTCGGCCGGAAATGCCGCGGTCGGCCCCGCGTTCGCCTGCTTCAGCCACACCGCCTGGACCTGCTTCGCGGTTACGCCCGCCGCCGCCAGCCGCTCTTCGGCCACCTTCCAATATCCGGCCTGCGGATTGGCCGTGATGTGCGCCGTCTGCCCGCCCTGCGCCCCGTCCATGAGGGTGAGCTTCGGATTCAAACCGCGGTCCGCCGCCGCCAGCTTCAGGAATGCCTGCGTCTCCTGCGTGGTGTTGGACATCCCGATGGTCAGTAGCACGATCCGCCCATCGCCCGCCGGCGCGCCATTCGCGTCGCGCGGCACGATGTCCCGCGCCGCCGCCATCCCGGCCGCCAGGTGCGCCGCCGGCGGCGTGTTTTTCCCGCCCGGATACAACCCGCCCTGCTCGCCCTGGTAGCGGCGCGTTCCCAGTTCCGGCAGCGGCACAAGGCCTGTGGATTCCCGTGCCGGATGCGTGCGGGCATACTCCGCGTTGCGCTCCGCCTGCGACGAATTCGCCTGCTGCATCCGCGCCATCACGCCTTGCGCGAATTGCCGGTCTTTCGGCGAAACCGCCTCTCCGCGATCGTGCCGCGCGCGGATCTCCTCAAACCGCTGCCGCTCCGCGGGCGTCACCGCCTGCCCGGCAAGCAACCCCGCCAGCAAGATTCCAACCACGGCGGCGCTCGTCATACCTCAGACCTTATCGTATTTACTCCACCTTGGGAAACCGGCTGACCGGGAAGGTATCGAGCGGCGCCGAGCGCTGCTGCACCAGCACACCGCCATCCACCACCAGGCAGGCGCCGGTGATGTAGCGCGCATCGTCGGTCGCCAGAAATACCGTGGGACCGGCCAGGTCCTCCGGCGTCCCCAACCGCCCCATCGGCACCACCTCGCCCCGCTCCGCCGCTGTCTCGTCGGAAATGTCGTACGTCCGGATCAGCCCCGGCACAATCGCATTCACCCGCACCCCGTAAGGCGCCAGGTCGAGCGCCATCGCGCGCGTCATCGCCTCGATTCCGCCCTTCGACGCGTCATACGCCACGTTGCCGCGATGCGCCCGCGTGGCGCCGCCGCTGGACATATTTAAAATCACGCCGCTGCGCTGCCGCACCATCCTCTGCGCCGCGCGATGCGAGCACAGGTACGCGCCCTTCAAATTCACTCCGAGAACCTGGTCCCACCACTGCTCATCGCCCTCCAGGAAATGGCGCGCCGCGTAGATGTTCCCGGCGTTGTTCACCAGCACGTCGATTCGCCCGTACTCCTCCTCCACGCGATCGAACATCGCGTCCACCTGCTCCTTGTCCGACACATCGGCGGCGACCCACAAGTCCGCTTTCGCCTCGCTCGCGGCGTCCTCCGCCCGCGATGCGTCCAGATCGTTGAGCACCACCAGCGCTCCCTCTTCCGCGAAGCGCAGCGCCACCGCGCGCCCGATGCCGTGCCCCGCTCCGGTAACGATCACCACCTGCCGCTCGAACCGCTTGAGTGTTTTCATAGGCCAGCTTTGATGCTATAACAAGCACCATGCTGACCGAATCCGACCGCCGCCGGCTCGACCTGCAGGGCTACCTCGTCATCCCCGGCCTGATGCCGCCGGAACAGCTCGAGGCCCTGCGCCGCCGTGTCGACGAACTCTTCATCCAGGAAGGCGTCAACGCAGGCGGCGAATTCAAGCAGGAGCCCGGTGCCCGCCGCCTCGCCAACCTGGTCAACAAGGGACGCATCTTCGAGGAGGTCATCCTCACCCCGCGCGTGCTGGATTGCATGGCCCACGTGCTCGGCCCGCGCTTTAAGCTGAGCTCCGTCAATGTGCGCTCCACCGATCCCCACTCCGGCGCCGACCAGCCGCTCCACGCCGATAGCGGCGCCATCGCCGATGATTCCGGCTACATCGTCTGCAACTCCGTGTGGATGCTGGACGATTTCACCACCGAGAACGGCGCCACCCGCTTCGTCGCCGGATCGCACCTTTGGCGGCGCCTGCCCGAGCCCGGCTTCTACCACCCGCACCCCAAGCAGCAGCTGGTCCTCGGCAAAGCCGGCGACGTGGTGGTGATGAATGCGCACATGTGGCACGGCGGCACCGCCAATCGCACCGGCGCCCCTCGACGCGCCATGCATGTGTTTTACACCCGCACCGACCAGCCCCAGCAGCAGTATCAAAAGCGATGGCTCAGCCCGGATCTGCAAGCCCGCCTCGCCCACGACGCGCGCCGCATCCTCGCCCTCGACGACCCCCTCAACGACGAGCTCAGCTCCTCCGGCTCCGGCAAAAGCGGCTTCATGAAGTAAGACAGGCGTCCTCGCCTGTCTCACTGATTTGGCTAATTTGCGCCTTCCCCGCCCTCCGGCGCCATCGCCTTCTGCAGTTCCTCCGCCATAACCTCCAGCGGTGTCTCTGCCGCCAGTTCCTTCAATTCCTTATCCATAGTGGCCACACCCAGCTTTTCCGAAATCCCCTCCAGCATCTGCAGCACAAGCGTCATCTCGCGCTCGGCCAGCAGATTGACCTGCAGGTCCAGATGCGCGCGTTCATCGGCACGCTGGCTCATGCGCTTCTGTTTCATCAGCACGAAAGTGGAAAGAAAGATCGCTTCCACCCCCACCAGCACGCTAAGCAGCATGAAGGGAAACGGGTCGAAGCGCGGCGCGACCGGCACTACACCGAGATTGATCAGGATCCAGGTGCCGTAAACCACAATGTGCAGGAGAACGAACGCCATGCTGCCCGAAAAGTCCCCGATGCGGTCAGCCATGCGGTCGGCATAGGTGCGCTGCCGGGTATAGTCCGCTTCCATCCGGACGATGGCATCGATATTGCGCCGGATCGCGCTGGCAAGGGTTTCCTGGTTGGAGCTCACCTGACGTCTGGCAGCACGCGCCGGGCCAAAAGGCCTAACTTCCCATTCCCACGAAGGTTACGCCGACAAGAATCAGTCCGAGCCCGAACAGCTTCTCTCGCGTAATCTTCTCCTGGAAGAAGATCCGCGACCAGATCAGCGTCCAAATGCTGCCCAGCGATACCATCGGGTACAGCACCGAAAGTTGCCCGCCCTTGATGCCGAACCCGTAAAACACCGAGGATGCCAGGTACAACGCCACGCCAAAGGCCAGGCTCGGGTTGACGAAGCTCATCACCGAGTGCCCCACTACGTTCGTCGACCCCTTCTTCAGGAAAACCGCGCCAAAGGATCCAATCACCGACGCCATCAGCACCAGCAGCATCGATCTCACTAGCGGCGTCATTTCTTACTCCCGCGCCCGATCACCGCCACCCCGATCACGATCGTCGCAATCCCAATATTTTTGTACCAGTTAGGCGCCTCTTTGAGGACCGTGTAGGAGAGCAGCGTTACCCACACATAGGTCATCGCGATAATCGGATAGAGCTGCGAAAGCTCGCCGTCGCGCAGCGCCAGCACCAGCATTATGGTGTTCAGCCCGTACAGCCCGTAGCCCGCCACCAGCGGCAGGTTGGTCAGTACCGCCATCGGCTGCAGCACCAGGTGATCCATGCCGTGCTTGATCAATAACTGCGCCGCCGCGCCCAGAAGCGTGCAGGCGAACACCAGGAAAACCGACTTCCGGCGCGAACGGGACGCGTCTGGCTGCATGACTTGAACTGTGGAAAGTGTACTCAAGCGGGGAACCTTAAAGATACTCAAAACAGGATAACAAGGATTTCGCTAGAATGAGGGGTAGTGGATCAAGAAAACGCAATCGTGGCCGACCAGGAGCCACTTGAAGTAGCCGAACCAACACCTCCCGAACCGCAGCGTGGGTTCATCGCCGAATGGGCCGTCACCATCATCCTCCTGCTCTTTGGCACCACCAACCTGGTTCAGGCCTTCGTCATTCCCACCGGCTCTATGGAAGACACTCTGTTGATCGGCGATCACCTGCTCGTCGATAAGCTCGCCTACGCCCCACCCGGACCCGCATCGAAATTCATCCTTCCCTACTCCGAACCCAAACGCGGCGATATCATCGTCTTCCGCTATCCCATCGATATTCAGCAGACCTTCGTCAAGCGCTGCATCGGCGTGCCCGGAGATCACATCCGCCTGGTCAACAAACAGCTCTACCTGAACGGCCACGCCGTCAAAGAGCCCTACGTCTATCACAAGAGCGAAATGATCGATTCCTACCGGGATAATTTCCCCGGGGAACCCAACGTGCGCGTGCCCGACGCCGCCATCGACATGCTCACCAATCATCTGCAGAACGATGAAATCGTGGTCCCCCCGGGCTTCTATTTCGCCATGGGCGATAATCGCGATTCCTCGCTCGACAGCCGCTATTGGGGCTTTGTGCCGCGCGCCAATATCATCGGCAAGCCGCTCATTATCTACTGGTCGTACGACGCATCCACCGAAGCCCTCTCCAAACCCATGATGTCCGTCGACCACCTGCTCGACCTGGTCCAGCATTTTCCGACCAAGACCCGCTGGCTCCGCACCTTCCGCCTGATCCGAGGCTATCCGCTCAAATAACATGAACCGACATCATTATGGATTGATCCTCGCCGGCGGGCGCGGCACACGCTTCTGGCCGCGCAGCCGCAAGCGGACAGCCAAACAAGTGCTCAACGTGGTTGGCGAGCGCTCTCTGATTCAGGCCACCGTGGATCGCCTGGCCCCCGTGATCCCCCCCGAGCGCATCTGGGTCCTCACCAATGACCACCTGCGCGACATCATTATTAAGCAGCTCCCCGGTGTCCCGGCACGGCAGATTCTGGCCGAGCCCATGCAGCGCAACACCGCCCCGGCCATCGGCCTGGCCGCGCAGATCCTTCACCAGCAGGACCCCGAAGCCGTAATGGGCGTGTTTCCCTCCGACCACGTCATCGGGAAGAACCCCCAATACCGCGCCGTGATCAAATCCGCCCTCAAGGCCGCCGGACAGGGTCACCTGATGGTGGTCGGCATCCAGCCGCGCTGGCCCGAAACCGGCTACGGCTATATCGAATTCCCCAAGTCCACCGCCGCGGGCGCTGGCGACGCGCTCGCCGTCCGCCGCTTCCACGAGAAGCCCCTGCTCGCCAAGGCCAAACGCTATGTCGCCGCCGGCAACTTCTACTGGAATTCCGGCATGTTCTTCTGGCGTTCCGACGTCCTGCTGGAACAACTCCGCCTGCACCTGCCCCGTACCGCCACCGTGCTGGCTTCCCTGCCCCGTTTCGGCGGCCGCCGCTTCGCCGAACAACTCAAGGCCGCTTTTCCCCTCTGCGACAACATCTCTATCGATTACGCAGTCCTGGAAAAGGCCAAAGGCGTCCACGGCATCGCCGCCGGCGATTTCGGCTGGAACGACGTGGGCAGTTGGAATGCCGTCTACGAGCTCCTCGAACGCGACCAGCACGGCAACGCCATCGCGCTCGAATCCATCGCGCTCGATTCCCACAACAACTTCGTCGACGCCCGCGGCAAGGTGGTCGCCCTGGTCGGCGTCCACGACTTGATCGTGGTCGACACCCCAGACGCCCTTCTGGTCGCCTCCCGCGACCGCGCCCAACAGGTCGGCGACATCGTCAAGGCCCTGGAACAACGCAATCGCCACGACCTTTTGTGACGAGCCGCGACCGTAAGGGTAATGCCACATAGTTTTCCCAGCATTGGGAATGCTGCAAAATTTGTGGGGCAGACCCCCTGGTCTGCGCGGGACGCCCACGTCCCGCTCTCCGCCCGCAGAATCAAGGCCCTGCACACGACGAAGGCCGACGAGGGCGTCGGCCCTACAATTTACGCAGATGTTCGGCTATGGGAAAACTATGTGGCATTAAACCGTAAGGGAGCGATCTCTTGCCTTTTCCGGTATTCCCCTGATGCCCCGCCTAGGCCCTAAAACCACCCTCCGCGGATATTATCCGGGTATTTTCATTAGATAACAGGGAAAATACTTCTTCATTTATGGTCCTTTACGCATAATATTTGGAGACATTTTTTCTCTTTTATCGGTTATATTATGTCCATAGTACGTAGGGTACCTATCTAGTGCGCTGTTTGTATTGCGGCAAAGAAATCGGAGCTTTTCGGCTGCTGCGGGACAGCGAATTTTGTGGCGCCGCCCATCGCAAGAATTATGGCGAGCGAATCGGCAAAGCGCTACATCAGATCGCCGCACCCGAGCCACCGCCGGCACCTGTGGCGAGCTTTGTCTCGGCGATGCCGGTGCAGGTCGGCTGCAACTCGTACACCGTTGCCCCCTCGATCAACTCTTTCGCCGAATCACTTCGAATCCCGAACTCCTGGCCCCTCTCCATCGATGGCTGCCTGGGCCGGCGTCACCGCCAATTGACCCAGGCGCGTCCGGCAATCGTCAACGGACTGGCGCTCCTCGATGCCAACCTCAGCGTGGCTTCACCCTCCGTCTACCTGCCGCGCCTCAACTCCGCTCCCGAGAACATACCAGCCGCCGACCGTCCCGAAGAAGTCCCGCCTCTCTGCGAACGGTGGCTGCCCGCCCCGTCCGCCGACCCGGTCGCCTCTTTCGTGCGCCCCTCCGCGGCGCTGGTTCCAGCCGCTCTGGCCACCGCCCGCCTGCCGGTTGTCCTCGAATTCCCCCTGGGGCGCCGGATTCCGATTACCGCCGCCGCCATGGCCGCACCAGCCCCCGAGCCGGTCGCCGAATTCCTCCGCCTCGCGGCCGCCGCCATCCCGGCGCCGGTGACGGTCCGCACCCTCCGTCCCGCCGCCGCCGAGTTCCAGATTCCCGCCTGGCAGAAGACCATTCCGGTTGCCGGCCGCGTCCCCGCGCCGGCCCCCGAGCCGGTCGCCGAGTTCCTGCGCCTCTCCACCGCCCTCGCCAATGTGGAAACCGCGCCGCCTGCCCTCAAGGTCGCGCTTGATTTCAACGTACCGGCCGCCTTGGCCACGCCCTCACCTGTGGGCGCAATCGCCGCGTCCGCCCCGGAACCGGTCGCCACTTTCCTGCACTGGGCCACTTCTCTCACACCGGCCGCCGCTGCGCCCGCCCCAATCCGCCTGCAGCAGCCGCGCATCGCCGTCGAAATCGAGCCCCTTCCCGTCCCCGACGAGCCGTTCGAAATCCCCGCGATTTGCCTGCGCGCCATGCCCTCGCCCGCCCCTGAGCCGGTCTGCCGCTTCGTGACCGCCGCTTCCCAGGGCTTCCTCGCGCAGCCGTTGAGCGTCGTGGCGCCGCTGTTTGCGCTTGCGATCGAACACCCTTATATCCCGCGGGTGCTGGAACAAAAGCCCGCCGGCGCCGCCGAACCCGTGATGAGCGGCGTATATCCGCGCACCGCCGATATTCCGATCGCGCCGATCGCGGCCGCCACTCTGCTCATGCTGCCGGCGGTCGCCACCCTCGCGGACGAGAATCTCGCGCTGGCCGCCCCGGCCCCCACGCTGCCTGCCGAACCCGCCGAAATCCTGCTCGTCGCCTCCGCGGCCGCCGTCCCGGTGGTCTCCGCCGCCGAATGCCGTATCCCGCGGATGACAGCCTTCGCTAGTCCCGCACCCGCTCCCGAGCTCGGTGCCGCGGCATCGGGCCCCCAGCCGGCGCCCCTGGAATCCATGTTGGTCGCCGCCACAGCCGAGACCCAGACCGCGCCGCCGCAACTCCACGTCCTCGAGTTCACCGTCACCGCCAGCCAGGATCTCAAGTCGCCGGGCTTCGACGCGCCGCGGCTGGCCCCCAAGGTCTCCCAGCCGCGCCCCGGATCTCAAACGGTGATCCCAGTGCATCCTATCGCAATGCTTGCCGTCTCTGCCCCGGTACAGCAGCACCAGCGCATCCTCCCCACCTTGCCGCAGCCCGGCATGCTTCCCGTGGAATTCCACGCGCAGCGTTCCCGCGGTGTGATCTTCGAACGGCCCGAGTGGCAGGCCTCCCGCGTGCCGGCCATCGCGCCGCGCTTCGCGCTCCGCCCGGTCTTCGTCAAACCCGAAGAACCCGCGCCCCAGCCAAAGCCCGTTCGCCAGGAACCCGAGTTCATCAAGTCCTTCCAGTCGGCCAGAAAGCCCTCTCAGATGGTGCTGCTGGGCGGTAAGATCGCCGCCGCCATGTTGCTCGCATCCAGCCTCTGGTACGCCTATTCCTTCCGCGGCCGGGCGCGCGGGGTGGAAATCGCCGCCGCCGAGAATGCCTCGATCAGCCGCGGCGCCACCTCCGTCTCCGCCGATTCCCTGCCGGCCGCTCCCGCCGCCACCGGCTCTGTTGCCTGGGTCCGCCAAAGTCTGGCCCGCCGCGCCGCCATCCAGGTCACTGACCATTTCCGCGAAGGCATGCAGGGTTGGGGCACGTCCACTTCCGGCGCCCCCGCTCCTCCCGCCGGCTGGTCCCATCACCGGGATGGCTATACGGTTCCCGGCGCCCTCGCCCTCTTCCGCCCCAGCCTGACTTTTAAGGACTACCGCCTCGAATTCTTCGGCCAGATCGAAAACAAGGGCATGAGTTGGAGTGTCCGTTCCAAGGATCCCAACAACTATCACGCCATGAAGGTCGCCGTGGTCGAAGCCGGACTGCGGCCGTTCGTCGCCCTGGTTCACTGGGACGTCATCAATGGCAAGGCCGGACGCCAGTCCCGAACCCCGCTGAACATCATGGTGCACAACAACCGCCCCATGCAAGTCGCGGTGAATGTGGAAGGCGACCATCTGGTCACCTCGATCGATGGCGAAGAGGTCGACACCTTCACCAACGAAACCCTCCGCTCCGGCGGCATCGGCTTCTTCGCCGAAGCCAATGAGCGCGCCCGGCTCTACTGGGTGAGAGTCTCCAGAAACGACGATTTTCTCGGGCACGTATGCGCCTTCCTCGCCGGCGACGACGCCGTTCGCGCCACCGCCGAACTCCGCACTCCGGAGTTCCCCGGCGGTACGCCCACTCCCTGGGCGCCTGCCGACGATAGCACTTCCACCTTTGCGGCCGTCTGGGCCGGTCTGCCTTATCTCCGTGCCGCCCAAAAGGCACGAGCTTCCCACACTCGGAGAACTGATCAATGGAATACGTAGCTGGAATCGAAAATGGGGTCTCCATGCCCCCGGGCGTGACCCCGATCAACGATCTCAAGAACCAGAAGCGCGCCAACAAAACCCTGTCCAAGGCCGTTTCCCTGCACCTCGAAGGCAAGCTCGAAAGCGCCGCCCGTCTGCTCACCAAGGCCATCGAAGATGGCGAGCGGGAGCCCTCGCTCTATTCGGCCCTCGGCCACATTCAGTACGAAATGCGCGACTATGAGGCCGCCGCGCGCACCTACTTCCAGCTCTCCGATATCGATCCGCAGCACCGCACCGCGCACTTCAACCGCGGCGTCTGCCTGGGCAACCTGAAGCAGTGGAAGGAAGCCGCCGACGCCTTCCGCCGCGCCTTCGAAGCCGATGCCTCGCGCACCGACGCCATGCTCGGACTCGGCATCGCCATGATTCACGATGGCCGCCCCGCCGATGCCCTGATGCCGCTCGAGAAATACCTGAGCCTCTTCCCTAATCACGAACAGGCCCTCTTCGGCCAGGCCGTCGCCCTCCAGCAGACCGGTAAGCACGCCGAAAGCGTCGAGCAGTATCGCAAGGTGCTCGCGCGCAATCCCAAATGCGAAGAGGCGCTCTCCAACCTCGTCGCCATGTTCATCGAGAAAAAAGATCACGAGAGCGTCCGCCGCTATGCCGAGATGCTCTGCGAATTGCAGCCCGATTCGCCCGTCGCCACCGAAGCCCTTGCCACTCTCGCCTTCCAGGATGGCGATTACGCCGCCGCCGCGCGCCACTGCCGCACGCTCTGCGAATCTGCGCCCGATCGCTTCGAGAACTGGTTCAACCTCGGCGTGGCCCACCACAAAATGGGCAATTACGATAAGGCCGCGCAGGCCTACCGGCAGGCCGCCAGCCTGCAGCCCTCCAGCGCCCAATCGCATCTCAATCTCGGCGTCGCACAGCAGGAATTGAACGATCTCGCCGGCGCCCGCGCCAGCTACGAGCACGCCCTCAACATCGATCCCCACCAGTCCGGAGTCCTCTGGAATCTTGCCCTCGTGCTCGAACAGCAGGGCGAACGCCAGTGGGCCGAAAAGCTCTACGCGCGCATCAATGAGGATGCGCCGGAGTGGGGCGACGCCTGTTTCCGCCTCGGCTACCTGCGGCTCCTGCGCGGCGATTATGTCAACAGCGCAGAGTCCTTCGAAGCCTGCCTGGCCCATCGTTTGGATTGGCCCGAAGCGCATCTCAACGCCGGCATCGCCTACGCCCGCAACGGCAATGCGCCCGCCGCCCGTAAGAGCTTCCAGGAAGTGCTCACGCTCCGCCCCGATTCCTCCGACGCCGTCCGCGGCCTCGCCGCTCTCGCCCTCGAACAGGAGGAGTTCGCCGAAGCCTACGACCTCCACCGCCGCCTCATCGAACTCGGCGAACATAGCCCCGAGCTCTTCTATAACGCCGGCCTCATCTGCCAGAAACAGGGCCAGACCCAGGACGCCGTCGGCTTCTATCAGCAGGCCCTCAACGAAGATCCCCAGTTCGCCGAAGCCCTGCTCAACCTCGGCCACGCCCTGATGTCCATGGGCCAGGAAGAGGAAGCACGCAGCTACTGGCGCCGCGCCATCCGCGAAAAACCCGAGCTCGCCCAAACCTACTTCGAGCCCCCGACCGCGTAAAGTGGGACAGGCCTCCCGGCCTGTCCACTAATTAGTTCTTTGGGCCAGGCATCTCCGCTGCCTTCGCCGCAATCGCCTCCACCACCGCGATATTGGCGCCCAGGTCCGCCGGCAAACCATGCCGCGCCTTGGATTGCCGAAAATCAGCAGCTTGGCGGGACGCATCTTCATCCCTGCCTTCTCCGCCTCTCCACTGTGATCGATCAACGCAAACAGTCTGACGCCCTTGGCCTTCAGGATCCCCTCCAGCATCTGAACCGTCTCGTCCACGGAGTGAGTCACCATCCCGTTCTCTGAACTTGTGAGTCCCATAAATCGCCTACGCGGCATCCACCAGGGCCAGCCAGTACTGCACCGATTGCAGCGCGAACCCGCACAGGATCAAGCCGACCCCGATGACCCCCATACGCTTCTCCGGTGTATGGTCGGCCATCCATTCGATGAAAGGCGTACACGTGACCACCACCGCCGTGACCGCTCCGATTATCAATCCGTCTTTCACTCCGACGGTCACTGCGCTCCAGCGCTGCTTCGCCGCAACCGCGCTGATATACCCCGCGATCCCGTATCCGAACGTCCGATTCACCGTGGCCAGAAATTGATACTTGGTCAAACGCGGCCGCGTCGCCGGTCGATAGTCGATGGTGGGCCGAAGACCGGCCCGGTACGCAATTACCTGCCCCACAGTGCTCAGTGCGCCAAACGTCACTCCAAAGACGGCGCCGTACAAATAGCCGGCGCCCAGGCCGAAGCCGCTACCGCGAATCGCACTCATCGCCGTGTCGTACCAGAATCCCGACTTCGGTTTGCCCTTCGAAGCCCGCGAAAACTCCCATGCGAGCGTGACACCGTGCGCCGCGCCCGTCACGATCCCGAACACGACGCCCAAACCGAGTCCGTAACCCAGCCCGAATAGCGCGCCGTAGGTCACGCCTCTCGTCAGCGTACGCAGCGGACCGTGCTCGCCGCCAAGCAGATCGTAGGCGAGGTACAGAGTACCCAGCACATCCAGCGAACAGCCCACAATGCTGAGCACCGCGAGCGTGTGCTTGTCCATCGTCATGGAATCTCCGCGAATTCACCATTATCGAGCACCAGGAATGACCCGTGCCCCGCGATGTTGATGAGTTCTTGCTTCGCCGTGTCGATTCCCTCATCCGCCAACTGGAAAGTTCCATGATGAATCGCGATGCTCATCCGCGCCGCCAGGATTTTATGTGCCCTCACCGCCTCGTCCGGCGCCATATGGATCGGCGACATGAACCACCGCGGCTCGTACGCGCCGATCGGCAATAGACGCCAGGTCCGGCGATCCGAACTTCTCCCGAATCTCCGCGAAATGCGGTCCGAACCCGGTGTCGCCCGCGAAATAGATCAGCCGTTCCCGGCATGCGATCATGTACCCGCACCACAAGCTCCGGTTGCGGTCGAACAATCCGCGCGCCGAAAAATGCGCGGCTGGAACGCTGTGAATCGCCAAGCCCGGTAGCGACAGGGATTCTCCCCAATCCAGCTCATGAACCGGTGCGACGCCCTCCGGGAGAAGCACCCGGGACGCGCCAACCGGAACCACGAATACGGAATCCCCGCGAGCCGCCAACCGGCGCAGCGTCGGTAGATCCAGGTGGTCGTAATGGTTGTGGCTGATCAGCACCGCGTCGACGCGCGGCAGGTCGTCCCAACGCACTCCCGGCTCTCTCCGCCGCCGCGGGCCGATCCAGGAGAAAGGGCCCGCGCGCTCCGACCAGATCGGATCCGTCAAAATGTTCGCACCCCGCCACTGGAGCAGTACGGTCGAGTGGTTGACCAGAGTCACACGCAGACCGCTGCCTTCCACGCGGCGCGGCGGTACCGATGGCGCCACGTCCGCGATGAACCCCGGCGACCGTTCCGGCCGGCTGCTCAGCTTCCAGCGGAGGGCGTCAAGCATTCCACCCGCTTGCGGAGATCCCGGATTGTAGAAGCGCTTTCCGTCAAAGTGCTTGGGAAACTCTGGATCGCTTCTGCCCACGGTGCCAGCCATGCGTTGCTCCGAATTGTAATTCACGCAGCGGCTGGCACCGCAATTTCATGAGCTCCGAATGTCGACAATCACACATCTCACCGCCCCACGAAATGGACGCGGTGAACCGGCGCGGGCACCACCGCGTCGGCGCCCTTGATGCTCCTCCACAGAATTTCGTTCAACTCCGCCATCGGCGCTTCGTCCACATCGCGGAAGTCCATCTTCATGGAGCGGCGCGCGCCGTACGCACGGAGCGTGTTCTTCTCCATCACGTCCACCTGCGGCGCAATCTGCACGAACGGAGTGAGGTCCGGCTTGTCGGAGAAACTCGCGTACATCGGACTGGCGGCGGCGTCGTACTGGCTCATCGGCGGCAGTCCCAGCAGCAACTCCATGGTGCGCAGGAACGAGCTCGTGGTGTACAGCGTGCTATCGACGGTTTGCCGGTGAATGTAAGGGCTCACCACGTAGCCGGTGGTGCGCCGCGCGTCCACGTGGTCGGGACCGTCCTGCGCGTCGTCTTCGATGATGAAGATCGCCGTCTCCGGCCAGTATTTGCTGTGCGAGATACGGTCCACGATCATGCCGACGGCGTAATCGTTGTTCGCCACCATCGCGATCGGCGTGAAGCGCCCTGGAGTGGTCCCCGCCGTGTGATCCTCGGGCAGGCTCATCACCATGAAGTTGGGCAGGCGCTTGGCCGGGCTGGCGTCGTCGAAGTGGCGCTCGTACTCGTCGAATTCGCGCAGGAACTCAGCCGCGTTGTCCGTGTCGCGCATTCCCGGCAGTTTGAACTTCGGAGACACGTGCCCGAGCAGGCCGCCGACACCCGGTGAAGCATCCATCGTGGTGCCGTTGCTCGCGCGCGTCGCATACTCGCCGTAACTCCGATAAGTCAGCCCCTTCTTCATGGCGAGATCCCACATGTGGCCCGCGCCCGGAATGTACGCGGCCGATTCGGTCGCCTTGCTGTGCCCGCCGTACGTCACCGGCCACAGCTTTTCGTTGAAATCCGTCGCGTAAGCCGAGTTCGACCACGAGTGTCCGTCCACGCTCACTTCGCCATCGCAAAACAGATTGTCGAGCACCACGAACTGGCGCGCCAGCGCATGGTGATTGGGCGTGACCTTCTCGCCGAAAATCGTCAGCCGCGCATCGCCGTTGCCCTTGCCGAGATCGCCCAGCACCTGGTCGTACGTGCGATTCTCCTTGATGATGTAGAGCACGTGCTTGATCGGCGAACCCACACCAACTTCGCGCGGAATCACGGTCGGCGTCGCCGGAGCCTTGGCCGTCACCAGTTGCTCGTCGTGGTACGGCGTGTTGTCGTAGACCTGCTTGGTCCATGCGCGCAGGTTGGTCTTCAACTGGGTGAGATCCACCATCTCCACGCTGCCCTTCTGCAGGCTCTTCACCGAACCGTTGCCTTCCGGCCCCGGAGGCAGGGGACTTCCCGGTCCGCGAATATCGGAGTACGAACCCATCCCCTTGCTGTTGCCCACGTAGAGCTTCCCGCCGTTGATCGCCAGCGCCGAGGGGTACCAGCCCACCGGCAGGAATCCGAGCACCTCGCTCTTGGCCTTCTCCGCCACGCGCACTACCGCAACGTCGTTGTTATCCGCATTGGCGACGAACAGCATCTGGTTCTCGCGATCCAGCGCCAGCGCGTTCGGCGTGGAGCCTTCGGGCGAATTCGCCGTCAGCGCCGTCGATACGCGCTCGATCACCTGCCGCGTCCTGGTGTCGATCACCGCCACCGTATTGTCATTGGCGCAGGAGACGAACAGGCGCCCGTCTTTCGAAAGCACCATGTCGTTGGGATTGTCGCCCACCCCGATGCGCCCCGTGACGCGCAGCGTGTTGACGTCGATCACGCTCACCGAGTCGCTGCCCCAGTTGGAAACGTAGAGCGTCTGCCCGTTATCGCTCAGCACCAGCGCGTACGGGTTCACCTCCACCGGAATGCGCTCCAGCAGTTTGCCCGACGCCGTATCGAACACCACCACGTTGCTCGGCCCCGCGCCCGTGCCGCGGTTGGCGGCGAACAGCAGCGGCTTGCTGCGATGGTGCACCAGCCCGGACCAGTAGAGCTGCGCGGTGTCGATGCTCTCTTCGAGCGTGCCCGAGGGTTCGTTCGAGAGCCGCCCGTTCTCGTAGTCGAAGATGTAAATCGGAGCGCGCGTCGGCTTACGCCCGTTGGCGTTACCGCCCGAGACGTACAGCCGCTTGCCGTTCGGGTGCCACGCCAGTCCCAGCCACGCCGATTTCAACGGGATCCGCTGCACCGCCTCCTCCGAGTGCGCGTCCACCACCACGATGCCATGCGGGTTGAAACCGGAGTGCAGCGCTACCACGGCCTTGCGATCAGGCGCCACCGAGACGTTCAACACCATATCCTCCGTAGGTATTGCACGTCCCAGCGGCGTCAGCCGCCAGCCATTGGGCAGTTCGTAACCGCCCGCAATGGCGTGCGGAATCTGTTGCGAGTTTCCGGGAGACACAAGGACTCCGCAGGCAAGCAGGGCAATCGACAATCGGGTCATATAGGGAATTGCCAGAATAGCCTGCGTGTGCGGCGTTTGAATGACAGTCGAGTGAATACCGCGCTACTATGCCACCGCCAGGTTTCGTTCCACACGCCGCGGATGCAGCACACTGGGACGCACTTCGCGGAACTGGTGACTGAGAATCCGCAGCGCGGTGCCGCAGGCGTCCACCCGCACCACCGATCCGCTCAGGAACAACCGGACAGGCCTGCCGTGATACAGATTTGTCCACTCCATCGCGAATTCCAGAATCGTCCCCTCTGCCACGGTTTCCGGTATTTCAATCCGCATACCCGTAGCGCTCATGTCGATCAGCCGGCCACTCTTCCAACCGGAAGGCAGGTTGGTGTCCGGCGCCCGATAATGCAGGGGCAAATTCACGGAGTAACGATTGGTGGCCCGTCGGTTGGGGGAAGTTCGGCGCAAAGCAGGAGTCATTACCCGATTTTCGCGGACCAATGTTTACACGGTATGAAGCTCCGGCGTCGGATCCATTATCTCGTCGAAACACGATATTCGCACAACGTTAATCGACCCGTAACGTTCGCTTGCCACAATCGCGGACACCCCATGCTCAGACTATCTCTGTTGTCCTTGCTTGCCACGGCCGCTTATGCGCAAACCGACGCGGCGGCGCTGTCCGGCCTGGTGACGGACCCCTCGTCCGCCCTGGTTTCCGGCGCCACGATCCAATTGCGCAGCAACGCTACCAGCGCCGTCCGCACCGCCCTCAGCGGCATCGACGGCCGTTATCAGTTCAGCCTGGTCCCGCCCGGCGAGTACGAGATCAGCGCGGAGGCGACCGGTTTCAAGAAGTTCGTCGCTTCCGGAATCCACCTCCAGGTGGCACAGCAATCGCAATTGAATATCGCCCTGCAGGTCGGCAGCACCACCGAATCGGTGCAGGTGGAGGCCTCGGTATCCATGCTGAATGCGGAATCCGTGGCGCAAGGCACCGTGATCAGCCAGGAGAAAATCGTCTCGCTGCCGCTGAACGGCCGCCAGTTCATCCAACTGGCCTTGCTCGTGCCGGGCGCCAACGGAGGTGGACGCACCGTACAGCAGAATGCCGTCCGCCTCAACCAGGTGGGCGCCTACAGTTCCTCCGGCGGTCGCACCAACAACAACGCCTTCCTGTTGGATGGAGCCGTCAACACCGACCCCGACTACAACGCCATCAGCTACGTCCCGATCATCGACGCGCTCGCCGAGTTCCAGGTGCAGACCGCGCAATTCAGCGCGCAGTACGGCCGCGCCTCGGGCTCGCAAATCAACGTGGTGACGAAATCCGGTAGCAACGCCTTCCACGGCGCGGCGTGGGACTTCCTCCGCAACCAGGTGCTGGATTCGCGGCCCTTCAATTCCATCTCCTCCAGCCTGCCCCGCAATCAACGGAACCAGTTCGGCGGCACGCTCGGCGGCCGCATCGTGAAAGACAAACTCTTCTTCTTCGCCGCCTGGGAAAGCCTCCGATTGCGCCAGGCCGGAGTCTCGCTCACCACTACCGCCGTACCCACCGCGCTCGAGCGCGTCGGCAACTTCAGCGCCTCGCCGATTCCCGTCTACGACCCGAGCACCTCCAACACCGCGCGCACTCCCTTCCCCGGCAGTATCATCCCCGCCGATCGCATCAATCCGCAGACGCTGGCCGCGCTGGCCGCCATGCCCCTGCCCAATTCAGGCGGCTCCAACTACGTCAACAATGCCGAGGTGCTGCGCCAGAATAACGACAACTATTCCGGCCGCGTGGATTACGTCCTCAGCAACCGCGTCAACTTGTTCGGCCGCTATTCGATTTCCAATGAGAACGATTTCGTGCCCGACGTAGTCCCCGCTCGCGACCAGCTCAGCGCCATGCGCCCGCAGAATGTAGCGGTGGGCAGCGTGCAAACCCTCGATAGCACGCGTGTCAACGAGGTGCGCCTCGGCTTCAATCGCCTCAAGTTCCTCACCGGCTTGCCGGAGCCGTTCTTCCAGGTCGGCGGGCAGACCATGAACCTGCCACGCTTCCTGCCGTCGGGCTACGCCGCCATGGGCGGAGCCGGATCGTATACCGGAACCCTGGGAGGAGGAACCGTTCTCGCGCGCAACGACACCTACCAGGCCTACGACAATTTCTCCTGGCAGAAGGGCCGCCACTCGCTGAAGTTCGGTGCCGAAGTGCTCCAAATTGGTTACAACCGTTACGAAACGCCGAATCCGCTGGGCACCTTTAACTTCGTTACCGGCTACACCAGCCGCACCGCATCCAACGACGGAACCGGCAGCGCCATCGCCTCCATGCTGCTCGGAATTCCAAGCCAGGCGTCGCGCAGCATCGGTCCCAAGAGCCTGACCGCCCGCCAGGTGGCCTCGGGTTATTACTTCCAGGACGATTTCCGCCTGCGCCGCAATCTCACCCTCAACCTGGGTGTGCGCTATGAATTGGCGGCGCCGATGCACGACCTGCACCATCAGCTCTCGAGCATCGATTTCAGCAAAGTGCCCTCGCCGCAAACTATCTTCGCCTCCGGCCCCCTGGCGACTTACAAGCCCACGTTATTCGTCTGCGGGCAGGGCGGTTACCCGGATGGCTGCGCGTACACGGACCACAACAACATTTCGCCGCGCCTCGGGATCGCCTGGTCGGCGAACCCGAAGACCGTCATCCGCGCCGGCGGCGGCATCTATTACGCCACCACCGACAATAACGGCTTGTACCAACTGGCCATCACGCTGCCCAATAACATTTCGCAATCGCTCACGCCCAACGCCTTCATCCCGTCGATCTTCAACTTCAATCCCTTTGGCGGCGCCGTGGTCGGGCCGGTCGCGGTGACTCAGCCCAGCCTTGACCTGCACCAGCGCACCAGCTACTCGCCCCAGTGGTCGTTTTCGATTCAGCGCGAACTCTCGCACGACATGGTGGTGGAGGCCGGCTACCTCGGAACTCTCGGCGTGAAGCTCCAACAGAACGTGCAGCCCAACAATAGCCAGCCGGGAGCCGGCTCGGTCGATCCGCGGCGGCCTTACGGCGGCTTGATCTACGATGCCGGCGTGGTCTTCCCGAGCTTCGTCACGGTTCAGGGAACGTCCGTGCCGGTTACTCAGGTGAATGTCTACCAGATGTCGGCGCAATCCAACTATCACGCGTTGTACCTGCGCTTCGAAAAACGCTACGCGAGAGGGCTATCGATTCTCAGCTCCTATACATTCTCCAAGGCGATCACCAACGCCCCGCAGTACCGTAACGCCGGCGGCGCCAACGGCAGCGAGAACTCGCCGCCCCAGGATTCATTCAACCTGCGCGCCGAGCGCGGCCTCGCATCCTTCGATGCGCGCCAACGCTGGGTTACCTCCCTGGTCCACGACTTGCCGTTCAAGGATCGGATCCTCGGCGGATGGCAGGTCTCCGGCATTCTCACCCTTCAGGAAGGCTTTCCATTCACCATCAACCTGGCCGGCGACACCGCGGGAATCGGCGGCGGAACCGGCGGCATTCTGATCCGCGCGAATCCCGTGCCTGGCCAGACTTACCAGTTGCCCGGTGACCAGAAAAGCACCGGCCGCTGGTTCAACCCCGCCGCGTTTGTCGCCCCGCCCGCCTTTCAGTTCGGCGCCTTGGGACGGAACACCGTCATCGGCCCCGGCCTGGTCACCCTGGACGCTTCCGTTGCCCGCAAGTTCCGCATCTCCGATCGCGTCGCTGCGCAATTCCGAGCCGAGTTCTTCAATCTGCCGAATCACCCGAACTTCAACCTCGTCGGCCGCATCATCAACCAGCCGAATTTCGGCGCCGTCCTGAGTCAGTTCGACCCCCGGCAAATCCAGCTCGCCGCCAAGTTCTCGTTCTAGTGGGACAGGCCTCCCGGCCTGTCCACTTGCTGCCGTAACTCTCGCGTGAGAATCGTGTAAGCGCCGCGTGACAATCTGGTTTCACTCGCGGTAACTCAACATTAACCGCATTGTCAGCAGACGGCATTCATCCGGGTCGTAACATCTGCTTGAGGATTCTGACCGTGAATCACAAAGAACTGACCTGCCCGTGTAACTTGTGCCGGCGCGCACGCACTCAAAGCCAGGCTAAAACCGACAAGACGCCGGTCCAACCCTCGGGCCGCCTCGTCCCCAGAATGTAACCCCAGGATGTAACTCCAGGATGTAACTCAGGTTGCACCGCTTCCGAAACACGCGGGTGACAACGTGTTTTCGCGATACCATCACGAGTTTGCCGCCGAATTGTAACCACCCCTGTCGGAAGCTGGAGCCGAGAGGGAGATTGCATGCTCGAGAGCAAAATCACATTCGCATCGCGCACACCGCACTTTCACGCTGCTTTTCACTCCGGCATTTGTCTGCACGGTCACACCATGCATTCGCAGGAATGCCTTTCCTTCCTGCCGCGCTATCTGCACCACGTTCCCGGCATCTCGCAGGTAGTCGGCTACTACGAACGCGCCCCCCGGCGCGTCGATTTCGAGCGCGCCTGGTGGACGCCGCCGCTCACTCCGGCCTCCGCCCTCGGCCTCGAGCGCGAACAGATCGCCGCTCTCGGCCTCAACCCCATGGTCTCCCTCACCGACCATGACGATATCGAAGCCGGCTTAACCCTTGGAGTCACCGCGGACCCCTGTGTTACCCCGGTCTCGGTGGAATGGACCGTGCCCTACGAGGGCTCCATCTTCCACATCGGCATTCACAACATCCCCCGCCATGCCGCACGCGATTGGATGCGCGTCATGGCCGGCTACACCGCCGCCCCGCGAGAGACCGCCCTTCCCGGGATCCTGGACCAGTTCGCCGGCGTTCCCGACGTTCTGATCGTCCTCAACCATCCCTTCTGGCTCGAAGAAGGCGTCACCGGCGACGTGCACCGCCGCGCCCTCCCCGCCCTCCTCCGCGAGTGCCTCGGTTCGCTCGATGCCTTCGAACTGAACGGCACCCGCCGCTGGCACGAGAACGCCGCCACCATCGACCTGGCGCGAACCTGGGAGCGCCCGCTCATCTCCGGCGGCGACCGCCACGCCTGCGAGCCCAGCGCCTGCATCAACCTCACCAACGCGCGCACCTTCGCCGAGTTCGTCTCCGAAATTCACTCCGGCCGCAGTTCCCTCCACTTCCTGCCCCACTACCACGAGCCCATGGCGCAGCGCATCCTCGAAGCCAGCCGCGACATCCTGCGCACCTACCCCGAGTTTCCCGGCCGCGAACGCTGGGCCGACCGCATCTTCTACCGCGGCGAAGATGGGGTCGCGCGCACCCTCTCCCAAATCTGGGAAGGCCGCGAGCCGCGCTTCCTTTCCGGTGCCGCCGCGCTCGTGCAATGGGTCGCGGGAAACCGCTTTCGCCCGGCCCTGCGGCTCTTCCTCGCCGAACGCGGAGAGCTGCATCCGTGACCGCATGGGCCTTTCGCTTCCGCGCCTCCCTGCAAAAACTCTCGCCGGATCAAGTCGCGCTGCTGCTCTCCGTCGGCCTCGTATTAGGCGTCTTCCCCATCATGGGCTGCCCGACCGTGCTCTGCCTGCTCGCCGCCTGCGGCCTGCGCCTGAATATCGCCGCCCTGCAACTGCTGAATAACATCTCCTCGCCGCTCCAGCTCGCCCTGCTGTTGCCCCTGGCACGCGCCGGAGCCTGGCTCTGCGGCAACGCGGCCGCGCCCCGCGGGACCCTGGCCGCTACACTGGGCGCCGGCGCGCTCCACGCCGTGGTGGGCTGGATATGCATCTGCATTCCCCTCGGCCTCGTACTCTACTGCGCGCTCGTTGTAGGCATGCGGTTTGGCCGTCCGATGTGGTTCAATAACGTAAAGAGTCCTGCCTGATGAATTCATTCCCTCCCGGTTTTCTGTGGGGCGCCGCTACGGCTGCGCATCAAGTCGAAGGTAACAACGTGAACAGCGACCTCTGGGTCCTGGAACATTGCAATCCTACCCTGTTCGAAGAACCTTCGCTCGACGCCTGCGACCATTACCAACGCTTCGCCGACGATATCCGTCTCCTCGCCGGACTCGGTCTCACCTGCTACCGCTTCTCCATCGAGTGGGCCCGCATCGAGCCCGAGCAGGGCCACTTCTCCCTCGCCGCCCTGGACCACTACCGCCGCGTGCTCGCCGCCTGCCACGAGAACGGCGTCACCCCCATGGTGACCTTCTACCATTTCAGTTCCCCGCGCTGGTTCGCCGGCTTGGGCGGCTGGGAAAAGCGCTCCGCGGGCGATCTCTTTGTCCGCTATTGCGAACGTTCCGCGCGCCACCTCGGCGACCTCATCTCGGCCGCCTCAACCTTCAACGAGCCCAATCTGCCGATGCTGCTGAAGTGGATTTCGAACATCGATATCCCCTTCACCACCGTCTTGCGCATGGGCCGCCAGGCCTCGCGCGCCATCGGCGCCGGCCAGTTCGGATGCTTCTTCCTCGGCGATGCCGCGAAACTCCAGAACCACATGATCGCCGCCCACCACCGCGCCATCGATGCCCTCAAGGCGGGACCCGGATCCTACCCGGTCGGCGTCAACGTCTCGCTCCAGGACGAGCAGGCCGTGGGGCCCAACAGCCGCCGCGACAAGAAATGCGCCGAGGTGTACGATCCCTGGCTGGCCGCCGCCTCGAGCAGCGATTTCCTCGGCATCCAGACCTACACGCGCTGCCGCGTCGGCAAGAAGGGCGACCTCGGCCCCGAGCCCGGCGTCGAACTCACCCAGATGGGCTACGAGTATTGGCCCGACGCGCTCGAAGTCTGCCTGCGCTACGCCGCCGCCCGCGTTCGCGTCCCCATCTACATCACCGAGAGCGGAGTCGCCACCGCTGACGATGCGCGCCGCATCGAGTACATCCGCCATTCGCTCGATGGCGTCCTCCGCTGCCTCGCCGACGGCATCGATATCCGCGGCTACATCCACTGGTCCCTCCTGGACAACTTCGAGTGGATCTACGGCTACCGTCCGAAATTCGGCCTCATCGCCGTGGACCGCCAGACTCAGCAGCGCACCGTCAAGCCGAGCGCACACTTCCTGGGAGAGATTGCGCGCCAGAATCGTATGCCCGATTTGGCCGCGATCCGCTGAGGATCGAACCCAGCATCTCCGGGATCTCGTACACCGCCACATTGCGTGTCGCCGCCGCACACCCCCGATACTGTGCGTACCGTTCAGGCTCCAGCAGCCGGCGCACCGCTCCATCGATCTGTCGCGAGAAGCTCTCGATCGCCATTCCCGCGCCCAGTTCCTCGATCCATTCCGTGTTGTAGAGTTCGTGCGCCATCGTCCACGCGTTGCGTTGCACAATCACCGGCAGCTTCTTCGCCAGCGCCTCGCTCAGGCTGCCCGGCCCCGGCTTGCCGATAAGAATATCGGAGATCTCCATCAACCGCGGAATCTCGCGTGTGAAGCCCATCACCAGCATCGGAATCCGCGGCTCCAGCGCGCGCAGTTCGGCGGCCACCGCATCGTTCTTCCCGCAAATCAGGATCAGTTGCACGCCGCTGCCTTCGTAATTCAGCGCCCGTGCGATCCGCACCATGTCCGTGGAGCCCTCGCCGCCGAACAGGACCAGGCCGACCGGAAGGTCCGGTCTCAAGCCCAGCCGCACCCGCTCGGCCCCCCGATCGATATTCAGAGGCTCATAGAACTTGGGGCTGAGGATCATGCCCGACGCCTGCAGAATCCGCCCCGCCGGGATCCCGATCTCCCGCGCCTGCGCCACGGCTTTCCGCGAGCCGCAGATTATCCACTGATTCAGATTGATGTGATCCATCCGCTCGATCCAGAAGTGCGGCGGATAATCGGCGATGTCCGTAAGCAGCGTTACATACGGCGTCCCCGGCCACGTCTGGTCAAGCGCCTCCTTGAGCGCCCGGTTGTAATGCGGAATCAGCGATACCACCAGGTCGGGGCGATGCCCGATCCAATATTCCCGCAGCACCTTTACCTGCGAATCGTGCGAGGCGCGAATCACACGGTGCATCATCGGGATCAGTTGCGCCGTGCCGCGCGTCCAACCGCGCCGCAGCATGATGTTGTACACATCCTGAAACCGGACGCCCGTCGATTTTCGGATGAAGTCGATCGGGTCCAGCAGGTCCTGGACGCAGACCATCTGCACGTCCCACGGCCGCTGCTGCTGCCCGATGACTTCGCACAACGCGGTGGCCGCCGCCCGATGGCCGCCGCCCGAATCGATGTAGATCAACGTGACCTTGGTTCGCGTCACCTCGTGCCCTCTCTCGCGTACGCGTTCCGTGTCTTCTTCAATTCGCGCTCCGCCGTGGCCGCCGTCGGCTGATTGCCCTCGGGTTCCTGCGCCAGATAGCTCTGCAGGTACCGCTCCGCCCGAGCCGGCTCGCGCCGCTCGGCGATCAGAACCTCGGCCGCGCGATAGTACGGTGCGGCATCGTCCGGCACCGCCTTCGCCGCCGCCGCGAAGGTCCCCTCCAGCGCGGTCCAGTCGCCGCGGCGTGCGTAGACTTCCGCCAGAATGCAGTAGCCCTCGATCCGCCCCGGGTCCAGTGCAACCGCGCTCTTGCCCGCGTCCTCCACCGCCGAATCCTCGCGACGTTCGGCCGAAAGATACTTCCCGAGCGCCGCCAGCGCCTTGTAAGACGCCGGACGAACCTCCGCCGCGCGCCGCAGCATCTCCTCCCTCTGCGCGTGATCCGAGTGGAACTCCGCGTGGAACTCCGCGATTCGCGCTTTCGCCAGGAATCCTTCCGCCGCATCGATCGCGGCGATCCGCTCCGCTACCGGCGGCGCTTTCTTCGCGTCACCGCCCACCACGCCCGGCGCCAGCAGGTAGTACTCCAGAAGATCGCCCAGCGCCTGCGTATCGCGCGGGTCGAGCCGCAGCGCCGCATCGATCTCGCTCCGGAATCGCCGCGCCAGCATGAATTGCTGCAGCATTCCCGCGCGCTGCGCCATCACGCCCTGCACCTCAGCCAGTTGCCGGTGGTATCGTGCCACGCCGCCATCCAGCCGCACCGCCTTCTCCGCCAGTTGCAGCGGCGCATCGTGATCGCCGAACGCGTTGCGGATCTGTGACGCAAGAAATGTCGCATTCGCGTCGTCCGGCGCTTCGCGCAGCCGGCGCTCCACCAGCACCCGCGCGCGCTTCCAGTGACCCGCCTCAATCAGCTTTTCGGCCGTGATCTCCCGTCCGAGACACACGGATACCGCCAGCACCATGACAGTCGCCCGCACATTTCAGCTTGGCCTGCCCCCGGTTTCAGCCTGATAACAATCGGGTGAAGTTCCTTGCTCACGCGCCCCACGCGAACCGCGACCGTCAGGGAGCGATCTCAGCTCTTCACTCGGGCAGAAAGATCATCCCGCAATGCAAGTCGCACCGGTCGCCGGTAGACGTGATCGTGAAGTTCGATGTAATGAAGCCGCGTGCGCCCGCAAACTGGCCTTCGCCGCCCTCCACCCGCCATGTAGCCGCGCCCGCGATCATACCGGGGTCGATGCCCGACGAGACATGTCCAGTCCCCGCCGTCGAAAACCGAAGCACGTGATCGGCAAAAGCGATCTCGCCGCTCTCCTCATATTCGTCCGGCGCCACCAGCCGCAGTTCCGATTCGAAGAACGCGAGTTCTCCATCCGAGTGCGTGATCTCGGTCTGTATTCCGGTGGGCGAGATCACGGTACGAAAAGTGCCGCTGGTCGCGCTCCCGGTGGTTCGCAGCGGTTCGGCAGGGTCGGAGGGCCGCGAAGTGCGCCCCTTCACCTGCATGGTATAGAAGAGTTTGCGCATGCCTGTTTAGGTTCTCCCGGAGGATACGTTCCATTTCTCCGTGGCGTTGCGCATCGCCAGCGTCGCTTCGGTCTTGGCAATCAGGTCAAAAGGACCGAATGGTTTCGCCAGGAACTGCCACCCGTCTTTGAGGGATAGACTTTGCTCCGAGTAACCGGATATCAACAGCACGCGGATCCCCGGCCGCATCGACCCCAGCCGTTCCGCCAGCTCGATTCCGCCGATCCCGCCAGGCATCGAAATGTCCGAGACCAGTAACTCGATTGGCCCGGAGTGTCGGGCGGCGGTCTCGATCGCTTCCGCGCCGCTGTTCGCTTTCAGGACCTGAAAACCGCTCATGCCCGACAGAACATGATCACAGTAATCCAAAACCATCCGGTCGTCATCTACCACCAGAATCGTAACCATAACTACGCCCTCTTAAGCTAAGTGCAACTTTAATACCAGTTCGGCTCCCGCCCTGAGCCGTCAAGAGTCCGTCGCATCTGCGCACGGCGATCACACAATCTAACAATGACGACTGCTGATGAATTAGAACGCCCCGCGGTCCTTTTTTTTATTCCGGACCCGCCCTACGGGCGCTGTCGGTAAGTTCTCGCTTGTCCGCAATGCTGCGGAAGCGGGTGGGGTTGATATGTTATTCCTTCTCGGAACAGGCTACGCCGCGCGGCGTTCTTCGATTTCCAAAATCGGTGACGTAAGAATCGGCCGCTCCTGCTCGCGTTGGAACTCCAGCCGCATGCCGCGCCCGATGTAAGCTTCCTTCAGCATCGCCCCGCCCCAAGTCGACCCTTTGATGTGTACCAGCACCGGTTCCGGACAGTATCGCGGATGTCCGCAAATGAGCGCCAACCCCGACCCTTTGTTCACGATCGTGTAGGCGTGATTTCGCGTCCGGACTTCGAGCACCGTCTCCGCCGGCAACCGCCGCAGGTCAACCCCGCCTTCAATCTCCGACTGCGCCAGATTGTGGTTAATCGCTGCGCTCCAATGCTCGCTCGAACTGAAAATCGACTCCATACTACATGTAGCTGCACGTATCGGCCCAAAACCTCTAGCCTTTAGAAATCTTGGAGTTGCGCGCCCCCCCTCCTCCCACCGTGCGCGATATTGCCCACTGGACGGCAGTTTTACAGGGCAATGAGTTTCCTCTAAACCGCGTGATATTCTGTTGTTGGTTTCAAAACAATACTTTAAGGAGATCTCCGTGAGAGTTGGCGTATTCACCCCGTTGCTGTCGCAACTGTCCATCGACGATGTCTTCAAGAAGCTGCAAGGCTACAACATCAGTACCGTTGAACTCGGTACCGGAAATTATCCTGGCGGTGCGCACTGCGACCTCTCCATGCTGGAGAACAAGACCGCGCTGAAAGACTTCAAGACCAAGCTGTCCGACGCCGGTTTCTCGATCAGCGCCCTGAGTTGCCACGGCAACCCCCTCCATCCGGATAAGGATAAAGCCAGGCACGATCAGGAGGTCAGCAAGAAAACCATTCGCCTGGCCGAAAAGCTCGAGGTGCCCGTCGTGATCGATTTCAGCGGCTGCCCTGGCGATTCGCCCAATGCGAAATACCCCAACTGGGTCACCTGCCCCTGGCCGCCCGAGTACCTCGAAGTCCTCGCCTGGCAGTGGGACAAAGTCGTAACGCCCTATTGGACGAAACAGGCTAAATTCGCCGAAGACCACGGCGTCAAGGTCGCGATTGAAATGCACCCCGGCTTCGTCGCCTACAGCCCCGAGACGATGCTCAAACTCCGCGCAATCGCCGGCAAATCCATCGGCTGCAATTACGACCCGAGCCACATGTTCTGGCAGGGCATCGATCCCATCGCCGCCATCCGCGTCCTCGGCGATTGCATCTTCCACGTCCACGCCAAGGACACCCAGATGTACCCCGCCAACCTTCCCAAAACCGGCGTCCTCGATACCAAGAGCTACACCGACGAACGCAATCGCGGCTGGATCTTCCGCACCTGCGGCTACGGCCACGGCGAGGAATGGTGGAAGGAATTCGCCAGCACCCTCCGCATGTTCGGCTACGATTACGTCCTCTCCATCGAACACGAAGACAGTCTGCTGTCCCCCGAAGAGGGCCTCTCCAAAGCCGCCACCTTCCTCAATTCCGTCGTGATGAAGGAAAAACCGGGCGCCGCCTGGTGGGTCTAAAAGCTAGAAGCTATGGCCCGCCGCCCTGGCGGGCCAGGCCTTTCTTCGTGCCTGGTAAACCCCTTTTTTCTTCTTCTGGGCGTCCTCGATGATGGCCTTCTTCCTGGTTGCGGAGATCCTCTTTGCCGTGGTCAGCCGCCCGAACTTGGTCTCGAGCGAATGCCGCATTTTCTTGAGCGATCCCGCAAGTGCCTCTTTCAGGGTCGCCGCCGAGACGGTGGCCGTCATCGCACGCATCCCGGCAGGCCGGACCTCGATCATGCATCGCTTGTCGTGGGTCCCGAACTTGTGACTATTCACATCGCTCAGGTGGACTTCCACGCGAGTTAGTCTGCGGGCAAACCTCCTGAGACCGCGGACCACCTCGGCTTCCACGAACCCGATCACGCCCCTGTCTGTCGAAATGTTCTTATCGCTGTTGACCAGAATCTTCACGCCCAGCCTCCCAGACGCTAGATTCAATTCCGCCGCCAGTGATTCCATTTCTTGGCTTTATCCGTGTTCATCCGCGTTCATCCGTGGCCAGTATTGCCTTTCTTTTAGCCTTCCTTCCCCAGCGCGATCACAAAGTACTGCGCCTTCTCCGGCCCCGGGTTTTTCCAGCCGTGCTCTTCGTTCGAATTCACGTACACCACGCTGCCCGCCGTCACCCGCGTAGTTTTGCCTTCGATCGTCACATCCAGCTGCCCGGAACGCAGCATCAGCGCCTCTTCATTCACATGATGGTGCGGCGGATGCGGCGCCATCCCCGGCCCGATCTCGGTGATATGCAGTTCCACGCCGAAGCCCGAGTGATTCTTCCCGTCGAACACCGCGCGCGTCGCATTCGGTCCGTTAGCCTTCACCGGCATATCTTCGTAGAGATAGGTCTTGGATGTCAGTACGGCCTTGGGCTTCTTCTCCGCCGTTTGTGCCGCCGCCAGCGCGGGCAGCAGCCCCGCCATTTGCCTTCGCGAAATCTTCATCGAGCTCCCCCTCTTCAACTTACCTTAGTCCCGTCCGCGCTCAGGTACGCGCGCTTGTTCCCGTGAAATGCCACGTTCGCCAGATGCGGAGCGCTCACCGCGCTCGCCCCCACTTCCACCGGCGCGTTCGGCTGCTGCCGGCTCTTCACGCAATCCATGAAATTCTGGATGTGCGGCTCAATCGGAATCGGCGCCGCCATCTCCTGCACCGGCTGCGGATTCTTCAGCCACGGCTCCGCCCAGATCTTATACCCCGCCGTGTTCAACAGCATCGTTCCGCGATCGCCCTGGAACATCACGCTCCAATCGTTGTCGTAGGAATTGCAGTAATTCAGCGTCCACGTCGCCATCAGGTTGGGATATTCGTAAACCGCGCAGAACACGTCCGGCACTTCGCTCCCTGGGTTCTTCGCCAGCTGCCCGAAGCTGACCGCCGATTTGGCGAAGCCCGCCCCCGTGAACCACTGCACTACGTCCATCAGATGCGTGCCCTGGTCCGTCATGTTGCCGCCCGAGTAGTCCCAGAAATAACGCCAGCTCCGGAACCGCATCGGCTCCAGGTCGCGATCCTTCGCCTTGCCCAGGAAGCGCTTCCAATCAAGCTTGCCCGGCAGCGGTGAATTATCCAGCGCCTTTGAGACGTTCCAGTTCCACATCGGCTTGGCCATCGTGACCTTGCCCAGAATCCCGCTGTCGAAGACCTGCTTGGCCGCAATCACCGCTGGAGCGCTGCGCCGCTGCATCCCGATCTGCACGATCCGGTCCGTCTTGCGCACCGCCTGAATCATCCGCTGGCTCTCCTCGATGGAGTGCGACATCGGCTTCTCCAGGTACACGTCCTTCTTCGCATCCAGCGCCGCGAACAGGCACGGCGCATGCTGATGGTCGGGCGTCGCCACCACCACCGCATCGATTCCAGCTTGCGCCAGCAGGTCGTGATAGTCCACGTACTTCTTCGCGTCTGGCGTGGTCTTCAGCGCGTTCTGCAGATTCGGCTCGTAGACCTCCGCGATCGCCACGCACTCCGCGCCCAGTTTCTGGAAGTTCCCCTGCAAATAGCGTCCGCGCCCTCCCGACCCGATCAGTCCATAAGCCAGTCGATCATTCGCTCCCCAGGCGCTGCGCGGCACAAACAGTGGCGCGGCAGTCAATGCGGAAGCAAGAAATTGTCGGCGATCCTGGGACATAACGTTGACTCCTTTGGCGCTACTGTAATCCCTCTCGCCAATCGACGCAACGCGCCCAGTAAAGCGATGCCGCCAAAGACCAACGCGGCGGCCCCGGGTTCCGGCACCAGCCCAGTCACTTCAATCGCTTCCCCATTGCTGAACTGAACAGCGCTGAAATCGCGCGGGTCGGAACCGTCGGGCCAGGCGTAGAGGTAACTCGAACCATTTATCATAAGGCCCGCGGCAGCTGGAGTGATCAGTATGTCAAAGAGTTCTCCGCTATAGGAGTCCCCGGGCCCCGGCCCAAAACTGCCAAAACCAGACCCGATAACCGCCGGAAACGTGAGGTCGAATGCGCTCGGCCAAACGCCTGTAAAGGTATGCCCGAACCCGGCGGAAAACGACTCGGGGCCGGTGTTTGTTACCGTGCCGGTGAAGTGCAGTACGTCTCCTACCGCGCCGGATTGTATCGGAGCATCGAGCGTGTAAATGATGGCGCCGTGAGCGGTACCAATCGATAACACGCCCGCTACCGCCATCACCCCGACTCGTACCGGATATAAACACCTCATAATCTTCTATCCTACCCTATCCCAGTAGGACAGGCCTCCCGGCCTGTCCCACTAATCAGCCTTTGCCTTACCAGTTATGATGATCAGGTGCCATTGCACCGATGCTGTTGGCTAGCAGCAATCCTCGTCCTTACCGCCAACGCGCAGCCCATTCAGGATCGCGCCTTCCAGACCCCCGCCTATTCGTGGCTCCGCGACCTGACCGATTCCATCGGCCCGCGCCTGACCGGTGGCGCCGGTGCCGCCCGCGCCTCCGCCTGGGCCATCACGCGCATGAAAGAAATCGGCCTCGAAAACGTACACCTCGAGCCGTGGACACTCCGCAACGGTTGGGAGCGCGGACGCGCGGAGGCCGCTCTGACCACTCCCACGCGGATCCCGCTCAATGTCGCTTCCTACGGCTGGACTGGATCCACGCCTGATGCCGGAATCGACGCCCCCGTCGTAGAAATCCACCGCGGCACCCTCGCCGACGAGCTGCGCAACGCGCCCTTGTGGACCGGCAAAATCGTCTTCGTCACCAGCCGCGGCCCGAAGCCGGCCGATGGCCTCGCGGTCTACGCGCAGTTCACCGCACTGGTCGCAGCCGCGGAACAGGCCCGCGCCGCCGCCGTCATCTGCCGCGACTTACGCCCCGGATCGATGCTCACCCACACCGGCCCGGTCTCCTTCAGCGCCGGCGACACCGCGTATCACATTCCCGTCCTCGATATCGCCGACGAACATCAAAAACTCATCGAACGCCTGCTCGAAAAATCGGCGCCCGTACGCCTGCGCCTCAATGTGCGCAACCGCTTCCTCCCTGGCCCCGTCGAATCCGCCAATGTCTCCGCCGAGATCCGCGGCAGCGAACATCCGGAGCAGGTCGTGCTGCTCGGCGCCCACCTCGATTCCTGGGACCTCGGCACCGGCGCTATCGATGACGGCACCGGCGTGGCCGCCGTGCTCGGAGCTGCCGAGGCGATCAAACTCTCCGGCCAAATACCCCGCCGCACCATCCGCTTCGTGCTGTTTACCGGTGAGGAGCAGGGGTTACTCGGATCGCGCGCGTGGGTGAAACGCCACGCCGCCGAGATTCCGGATCTGGTCTGCGCCCTGGTGCTCGATTGGGGACAAGGCCCGATCGCCGCCCTCCCGGTAGCCGGCCACGACGAACTGAAGTCGGACCTTGCACCGCTCGTAGACCTGCTCAACGGCATCCAGAAATTTCGCCTCGCCGACGACTTTCTCACTTTCACCGACGCCTACGCCTTCACCCTGGCAGGCGTGCCCGGGCCTGGCTTTTTATCAGGATTCCCGCGATTATTCGCTGGTCGGCCATTCGGCCGCGGATACCTACGACAAGGTGGACGCGCAAGTCCTCGCGCGCAATACCGCCACCCTGGCCGTCGCCGGTTTCTGGATTGCCGACAGACCCGCGCGCGTCGGCGTGGTATGGCCGTCCGCCGAAATCCCGAAGCATCTCACCGAGCTCAAGCAGCGTACGATGCTCGAGATATTCGGTCTGTGGCCGGTCTCGTCCACCCGCCCACGGTAGAATGAAGATGTCCCGATGCTTCGTTCCACCCTAGTCCTACTCTGTGCCGCCTGCGTCCTTTCTGCGCAGGATGATTTCGAAAAACAGATGCGCTCCGTGATCGGCGCCTATGCCATCGCGGCCGAAAACGCCGCCGATCCCGTCACGTCCGAACAGGCCTTCTACGCCGGCGCCATACCCGGCCTGCTCCGCAAGCTCGACCCCCACTCCATCTTCTTCGACCCCGACCAGTTTGAGCAGCTCAAGCGCATGGAGTCCTCTACATCCAAAGGCTTCGGCAGCGTCGTCTCCATCCTTCCCGGCCGCGTCATCGTCCTCCAAACGATCTCCGGCACCCCGTCCCAAAAGGCCGGCCTCGCCCCCGGCGACGAAATCCTCGCCATCAACGGCTACGTCATCGGCCAACTCGATATCGAGCAGCTTCCCCAACTCCTCGAACAATCCCGCCAGCGCCAGGCCCGCCTCGACGTTCGCCGTCCCAGCGTTCCCGGCCTCATGCATTTCACCCTCACTCCCGAGGAAATGCAGTCCCCCAGCGTAGACCGCACCTTCTTCCTGGCCGCCGGCATCGGCTATATCCGCGTCTCCAGCTTCGACGAAAAGACCGGCCAGCAGATCAAAGCCGCCATCGAAAAACTCGGCGGCGATCGCCTCGCGGGCCTCGTCCTCGATCTCCGCAACAACCCCGGCGGAGTCCTCGGTGCCGCCATCGAGACCTGCTCGCTCTTTCTCAAGCCCGGCATGAAGATTGTCACTGTGCGCGGACGCCACGTTCCCGAAACCACCGAAGTAGTCCCATCGATCGCCACACCCTACGGCTTCAAGCTCGCCATCCTGGTCAACGAAAAGAGCGCCAGCGCCTCCGAAGTCGTCTCCGGCGCCATGCAGGATCACGACCGCGCCACCATCATCGGCGTCCCCAGTTTCGGCAAGGGCCTCGTGCAGAGCGTCTTTCCGCTAACCCAGAACACCGGTCTCGCCCTCACCACCGCGCTCTACTACACCCCCAGCGGCCGCTCCATCCAGAAGCCCCTGGATTCCGCGAAATTCGCGCTCGGCCCCACCACCGCCCACCCCAACGCCCAAAGTGAATTTCACACCGACAAAGGCCGTCGCGTCACCGGTGGCGGCGGCATCCAGCCCGATATCATCGTCTACCCGTCGCCCACCAACCGGCTCCGGGCCGTCCTGGACGCGAGCGCGTCCTTTACCAACTTCGCTACCGAATACCTGCACACCCACAAAGTCGACGCCGATTTCGAAGTTACTCCGGCACTCCTCGATCAGTTTCGCGTCTTCCTCTCCGACCGCGAAATCCGCCCCGGCCTCGCCGAGTGGCTCACCGAGCGCGACTTCGTCTCTAACCGCCTCAAGACCGAACTCTTCAACCAGGCCATCGGCGTTGAAAAGGGCGACGAAGTCGAAGCCCAGCGCGACCCCGTAATCCTCAAGGCTCTCGAAGTCATCGGCTAGCGATCAGCTTGCTGACCTGTCGAGAGGCACTTTGCGCCGCCAGGGGGGGCCCAACAACGGCCTCAGTTTGGGGACTAGCCGGCGTGCCGCGCACGCTTCGCAGCCACGGCTTTCGAGACCAGCGTCTCCAGCACCCTGGGATCCACATCGGCGAGTTTCTTGATGTACAGGCAGCCCTTACCGGTTGTGTGTTTGCCGAGTTTCGCCAGCAACGCCTCGGCTTCACTGAACCCGGTCGCTCCGTAAACCACGGTTGCAGCCTTGCGCGGCGAAAAACCGATCACCGGCATGTCGCCCTCCCGCCCGCTCTCGTAGGTGTAATGATAGCTGCCGAAACCGATGATCGAGGGTCCCCACATCTTCGGCTTTTCGCCGGTGGCGCCTTGCATCATCTTGACCAATGCCTTAGCATCCGCGCGCTTGGTTTCGTCCGTAAGGGCGCCGATAAACGCCGGGACACTTTGTTCGGTCGCCTTGGTTTTGTTCTCTGCCATTCGCTACTGCCCTCCGTCTCCTCCAAAGCCTAATCCAGCACGCGGGAAACGCGCAACTTTCAGCGAAATGTCTCAGTCCCGCTCTCGCTCCCAGATGATTTCGAGCACGCTCGCCGGCGTCGCGGCCGTCAGCACCAGGCGGACGCCGTCGAACCGGTAAGCGCGCTTCAGGTCGGTGCCCACCCAACTCGGAACCAGGCAGGCTTGAACATGATGGATCACCGTCCCCGCCGCTGCGTCCACGTCGAAGGTTCCGTAATAGGCGACAAATCCGTTAACCGCTTCGCGGATCTCTTCCGCGGAGGCGTCGCCGGCCAGCAGACTCACGCCCGGGGCAACCGTGGAGCGGCGGCCCGGTTTCATCAGCAGCGCCGACATGCGGCCGGCATTATCGTAAGTGATCCGCCCGACGGCTCTCTCCCCGTAAGGATATTCGATGCGGCCATCCTGGAACGTCCGCCGGCAACGGATCAGTCTCCAGACCCCGAGAAAGCGGTCCCGCACCGCCGGCGCCGCCTGTGCGGCCGCCGCAATCCCGATCGTCCCGATCGCTTGCCGCCTGTTCATCGCACCCTCCACACGGAGCTGAAGAATCCGCTGCCGGACCGAACCGGAGTCGCGCACTTCGGCCCAGGTCAATCAGGTTCAATGATGATATACCAATCGAAGGCTGCCGGACGCTAAGTCACGATGATGAGTGAGAGGTTACCTGCCATCCAGAACGGAGCGTATGGTCGTAGCCAGTGCGTCGCGGCTGAATGGCTTGGCAAGAAACGGGGCGTTCCCATCGACGATGCCCTTTTGGATTGCGACATTCTCGGTGTATCCCGAAAGGTAGAGCACTTTCATATCCGGCCGCGTGACGGCCAGTTCGTCCGCCAGCCGGCATCCGTTCATGTTCGGCATCACCACATCGGTGAGCAGAAGGGCGATCGTCCCACAGTGGGCGCTGCTCATCTCCACGGCCTCTTCACCGCTGCCCGCCGCAAGCACGAGATATCCGAGTTGCTTCAACATCTTGACCGTTACGCTGCGAACCGACGAGTCATCCTCAACAAACAGAATCGTCTCGTCGCCGCGCTCCATAGGCTGCGGAGTCACACTCGGTGACGCCGCTACCGGATCAGCCGCGATCGGGAAATAGAGCTTGAGGGTCGTGCCTCTGCCCGGCTCGCTGTATACCCAGATGTCGCCGCCGGTCTGCTTCACCATGCCGTAAACCATGGCTAGCCCCAGGCCGACGCCTTTCCCTTGCTCTTTCGTCGTGAAAAAAGGCTCGAAAATTCGTCGCAACACCTCGGCGTTCATCCCATCCCCGGTATCGCTGACCGCGATCATCGCAAATTCTCCCGGTTGTACGCCGATGTGCGTCCTGGCATAGCTTTCATCGAGACTCACGTTCGCCGTCTCGACCGTGATACGCCCGCCTTCCGGCATCGCGTCCCGCGCATTAACCACGAGGTTGACGATCGCCTGCTCAATCTGGTGCGGGTCCGCCGTGACACTCCGAAGCTCGTCTTGGAGGATCAATTCCAGCACGACATCCTCGCGGATCAGCCGGCGAAGCATCCTTTCCGTATTGGTGATCAACGCATTGAGGCTGATCACCTGGGGCCGCATGTGTTGTTGCCGGCTAAACGCCAGCAATTGGCCGGTTAGCGCGCCGGCTCGGGTCGTCGCCGCAATAATCTCCTCGACATGGCTCCGCAACGGATCCTGGCTGTGCAATTTCTCCAGGACCATGGATCCATAACCGGAGATCACCGTCAGCATGTTGTTGAAGTCGTGGGCGACGCCGCCGGCCAGGCGCCCTACTGCCTCCATTTTCTGAGCGAGTAGCAACTGTTGTTCAAGCCGCTTCCGCTGGCTCATATCGCTGACAAATGCGATCGCAAATATGCCATCGGTGGTTTCAATGTGACTGAGCCCGACCTCAACTGGAAACTGGCTGCCATCTTTCCGGCGCGCCGATAGTTCCAGTCCGCACCCCATCGGGCGGACGCAGGGTCCGTGCATATATTCGGCGCGCATTTGAGTGTGGGCGTCACGCTTCGCCTCCGGGAGAAGCATCTCGATGGAGGAGCCGACGAGTTCCTCGCGGAGGTAGCCGAACATCTCCTCGGTTTGGCGGTTCGCGAGGACGATTTTGCCGTTTTGATCGGTGCTGATAATCGCCTGGGAGGCGGATTCCAGGAGCGCGCTGGCCATTTCGGCCGAGGCATGAAAGCCCAGCACTGGGGATTTTTCGGGGGCTGCACAGGCGGAACTGCCGTTCGTCATCGATGCGGGCAACTGTCGCCTACGTCCGCTCATTTCCCCGCCTTGGGTGATTCCACCGCTTTCGTTCACACAGTTGAGTTTCCCGTCGCAAAACAAACTTATTACATTCAAGCTTAACGGAGGTTGTGCCTGAGAACACCTCGTGAAATTACTAGTTTTTACACGGACAGGGCGCAAATCGTTTCAAACTTCGGAATTCTAACTCTGCGTCACCTTTGACCGTCGATCAAACCTTCCTGGATGGCGAACCTGGTAAGCTCTGCCACGCTATGTGCGCCGAGTCTCGCCATGAGCCGGCTCCGGTGAAATTCCACCGTCCTCACCGAAATGTGGGCAATCTCGGCAATTTCTTTATTTTGTTTGCCTTCCGCGAGGAGTTGCAGAATGTGCCTCTGCCGGTCTGTCAACGCCGGGGATCCCGCCCGGCCTTCATCCCAGCCGCGGATGCTTTCCATCACGTCCTGCCCGAAATCGGGAGTAACATACACGTTTCCCTTACGTGCTTCCTCGATGCAGGTCAGCAGTTCTTCAGCCGCGCCGGACTTGAGGACGTAACCCGAAGCGCCGGCTTCCAGTGCCTTCCGCAGGTAAATGGCATTAGTATGCATAGTAAGAAAAACTAGTTTGGTCGAAGGAAGCGCCTTCTTGATCTCACGCGCGGCATCGATCCCGTTCAGGATCGGCATACTCACGTCCAATACCACCAGATCGGGCTTGAGGCGCAAGGTTGCCTCGATCAGGGCCTTACCGTTTTTTTCGGACCCGATCACCTCGTAATGACTCTCCAGCAATCCCTTGATCCCGTTCAGGATCATGGCGTGATCGTCGCCCAGCAAAATGCGCAGTCTTTTCACGCTGCCCCGCCCGGCAGCGGAACTGTGGCGACGATTTCCGTACCTTTCCCCGGGTGGGAATTGATCGAGAGAGTTCCGTTCGCCATTTTGATCCGCTCCTTCATGCTGACCAGTCCGAGGCCCGGGTTCACGCGATCCGCGCCTGCGACAAATCCCGACCCGTTGTCCTTCACCGTAAGTTGAACATTCGCACCGTCGCTCGCGATTCCCACGCGAACCTCCGTGGCGCCGGAGTGTTTGGCCGCATTTCGCAAGCACTCCTGCGCAACTCGATAGAGGCAGGAAGCGCCACCTGCGCTGAGTCCCACATCCGGTACCAGGCCATCGAAAATCAGGTTGATTCCTTGGGCGCGGGCGAATTCTTCACAGAATTCCTCCAGCGCCGTGCTGAGGCCGAAATCCTCGATCACGGAGGGGTGTAGACCGTGGGATAGCCGCCGGACTTCGTTGGATGCGAGCCGGGCCTGCCTCTGGAAAAAGCGAAGCCGCGTCACGATTTCATCCACCGACGACGGAGTTTCCGTCGCCAACTTGCCGATCTCGATCGAGAGCAGCGCCAGCCGCTGTGTAACATCGTCGTGAAGATCCCGCGCGACTCGCCTGCGTTCGTCTTCCTGCGCCGTGAGCAGGCTCCTGGCAAGCGCCCGTAGCTCGCTTTCACTTCCCTGCAGCGCCGCTTCCGCCTGCTTCCGCCTGGTGATGTCGCTGACAAAGGCGACCGCGAGTGCTCCCCGGCTGGTCTGCACGGTACTTAAGCTGACCTCGATCGGAAATTCTGTGCCGTCTTTCCGGAGGCCCTGCAAGTCCAACCCGGTTCCCATCGGACGAGTTCGCGGATTGGCCGCAAATTCGGCGCGGTATGAGACGTGGCGTAAGCGGCTGCGCTCTGGAACTAATTTCTCGAGTGGCATTCCTGGCAGTTCGCTCCGTCCATAGCCGAACATCTCCTCGGCCATCCGGTTGGCCAGAACCACCACGCCGACCGAATCCACCGCCAGTATCGATTGTGCCGCGGTTTCCAGAAGAGCGCGGATGGTGGCCTCACTCTCGCGCAGCGATGCCTCAATCGCTTTGCGCCCGGTGATGTCCTCTGTAAAAATTAAGACGCCTGCCGGCATCCCTCCCTGATCGCCCCACGGCCGTATTTCCCACCGCAGCCATGTCGGCTCCCCGCCGGCGCGCTCCCAGCAGTCCTCGTCTGCGCGCAGTGTTTCTCCCGCCAGGCAGCGGCGATGAAGCTGCTTCCAGCGCTCTGGAATCTCCGGAAAGACCTCGTAATGCGACCGTCCCAGAATCTCACCGTTCTTCAAAGAGTAATCGGCATACCAGCGGTCGCTGACCTGCAGGTATCGCATTTCGCGATCCAGCATCGCCACCGCGGCCGGCACATGCTTCACAAATGTCTTCAACAGTTCTTCGCTCCCGCGCAGCGCCGCCTCAATCTTCTGCTGTTCGCTGACATCCGTGTTCGTGCCGAACCACCCGCTTACCTTGCCATCCCGATCGCGGACGGGCATGATTCGTGTAAGGAAGGGGCGAAACACGCCATCGACGCCCCGAAGCGGGAAGGTCATGTCGAACGGCTCTCCGGTCGCGAGAGAACCCTTCCAGCGATCGAGAACCTCGGCCAGCATTTCGGGATCATGAACCGATTGCCAGCCCCATCCCTCCATCTGTTCCGGTGTGGTTCCGGTGTACTCGTACCAGCGTTGGTTGTACCAGAAGATCCAGCCATCGGCATTTGCCATCGAGCACAATTGCGGGATCGCGTTGGCCAGCGTTCGAAAGTGATCATCGCTATCGCGCAGCGCTGCCTCCGCCTGCTTCCGGTCGGTGACATCTTCAAAGATCGTATAGACCTGGTACGGTCTTGCCTCGCCCGCACGGAACAGCGGGACTGCGTTGATCTCAATCCAACGGTACTGTTTCGCGCGCGGACTATAAACCCCCATTCGTACATTCCGCACTTCGCGCCCCGTTGCCAGCGCCACCATTGAGGGATGCTCCAATCCGGCGAACGGCGACCCGTCTTCCCGGATCGAATCCTGCCCCGCATCGAGTGAGGTGCTCCCCAAAAACTCGGCGTGCGTCCTCCCCAATATGGTTTCCGCGGCGGGGTTCATGGAAAGGACTCTCCCCTGATCGTCCTGATAGACCACGCCCTGCAGCATGGTCTCGGACAATGTGCGGTAGTGCGCCTCGCTCTCCTGCAGCGCTTCCTCCGCCCGTTTGCGCTCCGTAATGTCCTGGTAGACGCCCATCACTCGGGTGGCGTGACGCTGCTCTCCTTCGCCGGCGAACAGAGTGCGGCACCTGCACAGGATCCAGTGAACCGAACCGTCGGGCCAGATGACGCGGTGTTCCGCCTGCGAGGGTTCCGTCGACGCGGTGCGAAGGGAGGCATCCATGGTCGCGCGAACTCGTGCCCGCTCCTCGGGGTGAATCCGCTCGAGCACTTCCGGATAACTAATTTCCGCATCCGAAGATAGCCCCCAGACCGCCCGGGCCCCCGCGTCCCAGAAACATTCGCCTGTTTCCGGCCGGTGTTCGAAGGTACCCAATCCAGTGCCGTCCAGCGTCAGTCGGAGTCTTTCTTCGCTGGCCCGCAGCGCTGCTTCAGCCTGCTTGCGGCCCGTGACATCGACCCCCGCAGCGACGGAGCCCCGCACACGGCCGTCCGCATCGAAAAGCGGTACGGCGCCCATGAGCATGTTAACAGTGCGGCCATCGGAGAAGATCAGCTCAAATTCTCCTTCCGGCACCGTCTTGCCCGTGGCTGCGGCAACCTGGGAAGGCAGTTCCTCCGGCCGCAATTCCACACCGTTGCGAAAAACCCGATACGAAACCGCCTCATCCCCAGGCGGCGCGCTGGCCGACACATTGCTGCCCCTGACCGTCTGCATCACAGTCTGATCCGCGTAGGCGTTGCCGGTAATGCGCAGACACTGCGGGTCGTGGGCGATCCAGACGGCTACCGGGGCGGCGTCCAAAATGGCCTGGAATTCCGCGGCCCGATCGCCCGATTCGTCATTCGCCAGTTTGAGCCTCATGCTCTGGTCAGCCAACTCACGGGACTGGGCATAGATTTCCGCCCCCATAGAGCTGAACAGTTTCTCGAAATCCGGCTTGCCAGCACCCTCGTCACTCATCGCTGACTCCAACCACAAGATCAGGTTTCAGGGAAGGTTTGATATGCACGGAGTCCCCTCACCCATGCAAGGAACGTAACCATATAGATATAACTCATGGCATCTCGGGTTGACATTCGACCCAAGTGGCGGCACACTGATGTCGGATGCCTACCCAAGAGCCCGGCGACGAACGAACCAGCCTTCTCCAAGGCACCTTAGACGTGCTCATTCTGCTCGTCCTCGGCCCGCAACACGGCCGTTGAATCGCCCGGGCCATTCAACGGCAATATGAAGATGTTTTCCTGGTCGACCACGGCTCCCTCTATCTCGCCTTACAGCGCCTTGAGGAGAAGGGCTAGGTCGACGCCAAATGGGGTATCTCGGACAACAACCGGCGCGCGCGATTCTTTAAGCTCACCCCCAGCGGCCGCCGCCGGCTGACCGACAAGACCGCGGAGTGGAGCCGGATCGCCGCGGCGATGGCTCGAAGTAACTCCAACCGACCCGCTTACGCTTGCGGTATCCGTCCTTGTGCTGATATTGCGGCCGTGGCATGTTGGCTGCCTTCGCGCCGCGCCGCCCGAATAGACCCATCCTGGCGCTCCGCCACGATTGATCTGTGACCCGCTTCACCGTGAAATCCGCCTCGCAATTTCACCCGATAATTGCTGGGGCCGCGAGATATCGGACGCTAGACTTAAGGTATGAAGGTCGTTCTTTGGATGCTCGCAGCGTGCGCACTGCATGCGCAGGCGCTCAGTGAGTGGGCCTTCGGCGGCCCGGACCATCGCCTCTACTACCGTACCGATCCCCGCGGAAACCGCATCATGGATTTCTCCTCGGCCGGATATGGTGCCGGCGGTGTGGCCTTGCCATCTGCCGCCACTGCCCAGCGCCTCACACCCGCGCCCGGCGACAACACCGCGCGCATTCAAGCCGCACTGGATTGCGCAAAGGGCGCGGTCGTGCTCGCCTCGGGCGATTACGAAATCGCCGGAACCCTGAGCATCACCCGCAGTGGCGTCGTGCTGCGCGGCGAAAAGGGCGCCGTCATCAAGCTCACCGGCAAGCCGCATCCCTTCCTGGAAATTCACGGCGACGGCACGTGGCACGAGGAAGGCCCGCGCGTGCCAATCCTCGACGCTTTCGTCCCGGTCGGCGCCACTACCTTTCGGGTTCGCGATGCCTCAGCCTTCCATCCCGGCGACCACGTGCTGGTCCTCCACCTGCTGCCCGACGAATTACTCGGCGCCGTGAGCCGCACCGATCGCGTGATCGACTCGGTGGACGGCGATCGCGTCACTCTCGATGTTCCCCTGAGCAGTGCCTTGGATGCACAGTTCAACCCCGCGACTCTGGTTCGCTACAGCTTCCCTGGACGCATTACCGAAGTTGGCGTCGAAAACCTGCGCATCTCGGCGCCGTCACAGGACGAATACCCTGCCCTCCGCATCGATGCCGTGGAGGACGGATGGGCGCGCGATCTTGAAATTCGCGAGACGCAGAATGGAATCGTAATCGGTCCCGGCGCCAAGCGTCTCACCCTGACCAATGTCCGCATCACAAGCTCGGCGCCGCACTCGGGCTCCCCCGCGCCGGCCGCTTTTTCGCTGGAAGGCACCCAGATCCTGTTGGATCGCTGCCGCGTCACCGGCGATTCCGCATGGCCTGTGGTAACCCTGTCGGAGGCGGCTGGTCCGCTCGTCGTCCTGAACTTCACCGCCGATCACGGCGGCGTCACTCCCCATCAACCCTGGGCCACCGGTCTGCTTGTCGATGGCGGCAAATTCCCCGGAGCCACCGAGGCCCGGCCCGGCGTGGCCTTCTCCACCAATACCGCCTGGTCGGTCGCCTGGAACGTCGTGTCGCCTTTTCTACTGGTCCAGCAACCCCCGAGCGCCCTGAACTGGTGCGTCGGCTGCATCGGCACACCGGTCACAACCGGCAATAGACCCAATGGCATTTTCGACTCATCCGGAAAAATGGTGGACCCCGCCAGCCTCTATCTCCACCAGTTACACGACCGCCTCGGCCCCGATGCCCTGCGCAATATCGGATATTCGTCTTTTTAAGCCTGTCGCTCGCACCCCCTGTGCATTCATTTCCAGTGGGACAGGCCTCCTGGCCTGTCCACTTGCCGCCGTAACACTCGCGGCACGAAGACCAGTTTGCGCTCGCCGCAATGTGGGGCAGGCAATCCTGCCTGCTGCCGGCTTTCAGCCGGCTCAATGCATTCGGTTCACCGCACTACATTAAGTAATAAATCAGCACGCCGGCGAAGTGCGGCTTTGCCCTGTTCGTGCGACGCACAATCTTCCAGCAAGCGAACCCAAAACACCAAGTTCGCGATAAAGAGCGGCGCCCCGACTAAGACGGTGAAAAGCGTCCCTAAGTCGCCCACGTTTATGAGACTATCACCTCCTAAATAGCTGCGAATTGGGTCCAAGCCTCTCGCAATGCGCTAGTCTCTTGAAATGACCCTCCTGAGAGCACGCGTCGCACACTCGCGTGCTTCCGCCATTCTTCTCGCCGCCGCCATCGCCGCGGCGCCCGCCTGCCGCACCACCACGCCCCCAACGCCCGTGGCAGGCATCGACCTCAAAGGAATGGACACCTCCATTGCGCCCGGCGACGATTTCAACGCCTACGCCAATGGCGGCTGGATCAAGGCGACCCCCATCCCCGCCGACAAGCCGAGTTACGGCGCCGGTGCCATCCTGGTCGACGAAACGCGGAAACAGCTGCAGGCGCTCTTCCAGGAATCATCCGCCGCCGCAACACCCGCCAACAGCGACGCCCGCAAGATCGCCGACTACTACTCGACCTTCATGGACGAAGCCGCCATCGAGTCCAAGGGGATCGCCCCCCTCAAACCCGAACTCGCCGCCATCGCGGCCATCGCCGATCGCCACGCCTTCGCCCGCGTGCTCGGCTCCGGGCTCCGTGCCGATGTCGATCCCTTGAACAACACCAATTTCGAGACCGACAACCTCTTCGGTGTCTGGATCACGCAAGGCCTGACTGACCCGTCGCACAATTTCCCCTATCTCCTCCAGGGCGGCCTGGGCCTACCCGATCGCGACTACTATATCTCCGCCAGCCCCAATATGGCCGCACTGCGCACCCAGTACCAGGCCCACATTGCCGCCATGTTCAAGCTGGCCGGCTTCACCGACCCGTCCGCTCGCGCCGCCCGCGTCTTCGCCCTGGAAACCAAAATGGCGGGCGTGCATGCCACCCGCGTCGAGTCGGAAGACGTGCACGACGCAGTCTCGTGGAATCGCAGCGAACTCGCCGCCAAAGCTCCCGGCCTCGACTGGCCGGCGCTGCTCGAAGCCGCCGGATTGCAGAACGCGCCTGTCTTCATCGTCTGGCATCCCAAAGCCATCCCCGGCCTCGCCGCCCTCGCCGCCGCCGAGCCCCTCGACGCCTGGAAGGACTGGCTCGCATTTCATGCCATCGAAGGCGCCGCCGCTTACCTGCCCAAGGCCTTCGTCGATGAGCGCTTCGCCTTCTATAGCAAGGCTCTCAACGGAGTTCCCGAAATGCGCCCGCGATGGCAGCGCGGCATGGATCTGACCAGTGAGGCTCTCGGCGAAGCCGTCGGCAAGGCCTACGTGCAACGCTACTTCCCGCCTGCCACCAAAGCCAAGGCGCAGGCGATGGTTGACGATTTGGTGCAGGCCTTCGCCAAGCGAATCGATGCCCTCGCCTGGATGTCGCCGGAGACCAAAGCCAAAGCGAAACAGAAGTTGGACACACTCAAGGTCGGCGTAGGCTATCCCGACCAGTGGCAGGATTACTCCGCCCTCGAGGTCGTCAAAGGCGACGCGCTGGGCAACGCGGAGCGCGCCGATTTATTCGAATACCACCGCCATCTCGCCAAACTCCATCAGCCCGTCGACCGCGGCGAGTGGTGGATGACTCCCCAGACCGTGAACGCCGTCAACCTTCCGTTACAGAACGCCCTCAACTTTCCGGCCGCGATCATCCAGCCCCCGTATTTCGATCCCGGCGCCGACGCCGCCCACAACTACGGCTCCATGGGCGCCATCATCGGTCACGAGATCAGCCACAGCTTCGACGATCAGGGCAGCCTCTTCGATGCCTCGGGCCGCCTCGCCAACTGGTGGACCAAAGCCGACTTCGACCACTTCAAAGCCGCCGGCGAAGCCCTCGCCGCGCAGTTCGACACCTACAAACCCTTCCCCGATCTTGCCGTGAATGGCCACCAGACCCTCAGCGAGAACATCGCCGACGTGGCCGGCCTCCTTGCCGCGTATGACGCCTACCGCCTCTCCCTCCACGGAAAACCCGATGCCGTCGAAGCGGGCCTGACCGGCGATCAGCGCTTCATGATCAGCTACGCCCAAAGCTGGCGCTCCCGCACTCGCGACGCCGCCATGCGCCGCCAGATCGCGACCGACGGCCATGCGCCCGCCCAATATCGCGCCCTCACCGTCCGCAACCTCGACGCCTGGTACGACGCCTTCTCTGTCCATCCCCCGCAAAAGCTCTACCTCGCGCCCCCTGACCGTGTGCATGTCTGGTGAGGACCACATTTGTCGGCGGTACGTTCTAGGCAGTACAGCCGCCCAGAACTGCTCTAAAGGTCTATTGCGGCGCACTACCGTTCGGCTCTACCATCGTCTGGTGATCATGGATTCCAACCAGTGCCCTCCCGATCCCGAAGCAACAGCCGAGGCGTACGTCATGGGTACCCTGACCGCGGACGAGAAGACGGCCTTCGAGGACCATTACCTCTGCTGTGAGCCCTGTGCGACGCTGCTTCAGGAAACCGCGGCGTACGTCGACGCCATGCGCGCAGCCGCGAAGGACTTTCGGTCTGACTCGCCAAAGAACGCGACCGCGGGCAATTAGGCACCCATCACAGCCGGATACCGGCGAGACCAAACTGTTCTTCATGGCCCATGCAAAAAGCGGGGCGTGGACCGAGGTCCACGCCCCGTGGCAGCCGTTTGACGCGGTACGGTGGATCTGCCTTAGGGTAAGCTCACCAAATGCCCGGAGATGACGACGTTGAAGGCCAGAAACGTCGGCGAATATCCGGCGAACGCGGGCGAAACACTCAGCGAATCGGCGAAGATCGCGGCTTGCTCCGTGTGGTAATACTGTCCCGGAGCCGTGCCCGATTGTTGTGGCGCGATGTAGTACAGAGCGCCTGGGTTTCCGGCCACCGACGAACTGAGAATGATGATCGGCTGAATATCGGGGCCGTTGGTTTGAGCGGCACCCGACATCGAGATGTAGTCTACCACCAGCCGTTTTCCGCTCGGAATGGTCACCGGCGTATAGGTGAAATTATTGATGTTGATCGGCACCGTAACTTGAAACGGCTGCCGGGCCGGTTGGTCCACATCCTGCACCATCGCCGCTTTGACTTGAGCCATCAGGGGTGGGGCGTAAAACTTTCCGAGCACGGCGAGAAGTGCCAGTGCTCCGGCAAATGTCAGTAACCTGTTTTTCATTTCGATCCTCCTGTTGTGTTTCAGTTGTTTGTTGTACCGTAGGCACGGAGATTCCCAGGAGTAGGAAACGACATTTGCGGCCGGGCGCGGCAGCCGGACCGCCGCGCGCCGGCGCCCCTCGCGAGTGCGGGCATCCTCCTCAAAACCTCCGATGGGCGCGGCATTCGTCCTCCGCGTTACCTTACTTGCTAGTTATGAGGACCAAATGTCCGGGATATTCGTAAGGCGCCGAACAATAGTTTGCTCAATTGGCGCTCGCTCTGGATGGCCGCTCCCACCTCAACAGGATCTCTGCGAGCAGCCATGGACATTCGATCGGCTGGTGAGACGGCGATACGTTGGTGATCGACACGTTCGGCGATCGCGAAACCAAGCTTGTCGATCGCACCAGCCCGATCAGTCCTTGCGTCGGACCATCAAGACAATTTAGACCCGTAGCGAGTTCCCGGTCGATTTCTTTGTCTTGATGATGAGCAGCGCTCCAAGAGCGGCGCTAACCAGCATCCGCGTCGAGGGCTCTGGAGCATCAATGATCGCTATCGGCGTGATCTGAATGAATCTCTGACCCGTAGAGTCCGTCTGCACCAGCGGGCTTTGCAGGATCGTTGCGACCTGGTCTTCGAAGAGATCCGGGGGAGTATGCGGTAGCAGAAAGGACATCAGGCCGAGGGGCATATGCCCTAAATTCAAATTATGGCCGAGTTCGTGAGCCATTAACGTGCTGGGAAAGAGTTCAGCGGCGTGAAAATCTTCCACCAAAAAACGGCCCGGCAGTTGCGCGCATCCGTTATATTCTCCATCGGTGTTCGCTTCGACCGTGCCGCAGGCATTGAGCTGGTCGACAAAAAACGCAACCACTGTCGGAGCAGGGTCCGTTCCCAGGGCATATAGCGCTTGCAATTCAGTTAGATCATCGATAACCAGCAGATCAGGAGCTACGATTTGCCTGGTAGGGTTGAACCGAATACTAATGGGTGTGTCACCAAAGCTAGCTTGTGAGAAGATGGCGTTCATTCCCGCCTCATCGATTGTGACAGAGGCGGCTTGGCCGATCGGCGACGTCAGTAGAATTGCGAGCGCCGGTATGATCAGGCGGCCGGCAGCCGCCGTGGCGAGACAAGACTTCTCGACGAACATTCAGGTACTTCCAAAGGGTTCTTAACTTCTCTGCAGGGAGTCTATCACGCGCATTGTCGCGATGGCGGGATAAGCTACTCAAAATCTGGCACACAAGTTCCACGTAGACCCATGATTCGTACACATGAGGCCAACCATTGACGGACGCACTCCGCATGAGGCGTATTCCGCCCACAAATCTGGTGCCGAGACCCCAGCGGCACAAAGAACCGTAGGGCGTTTTGCGGCCACGTGACGGCGAGTTGCCGACCGCGCTTGGCCCAAGATGCGGCCGAGAGCTGAGGCGCGGAAACACACGGCTTGGGCGCCCGCCTATCGCGGGCAGCAGCTACTTCCTCGTGAGTACGGCCGCCAGAAACCGGAGTTCGGACTCCACTTCCACGGGATCGGCCACGGTGTCGGCGATTTCCTGGCGAAAGAGTTCGCGATACCTCTTGCGAAGCCTGTGAATCGCAACCTTGAGCGCTCCCTCTGAGGTGTTCATTTCTCGAGCCAGCGCGGCGTACGGCGCGTCGGATTGCCCAAGAAGGAACACCTTCAACCGCTCGAAATGCTCCGGCCGGCCGTGCTGAACGAATTCGTCCCGCAATTTCTCCACGACTCGGTCAAGAACCAAAAGCGCCCAGCGCCGCTCGAAGATCCGCTCCGGCGTCTCATCGTGCGCGGGCTCACGTTGGTAGCGTTCCTCGCCAGACGAGAATTCAAGTGGGACAAGCTGCCCTCCGCCGCGCTTGTGCGCGCGCTGGCGATCTCCTTCGTCGGCCACAAAGAACTTCAGTGAAGTCAAAAGAAAAGACCGGAACCGGCCTTTCTCCGGGTCGGCGCGATCGAGATATCGCCCTTCCAGCACGCGCGATGAAGAATTCCTGCGTGAGGTCCTGCGCCTGATCAGCCGGATATCCGCGGCGGCGCAGATAGGCATACAGCGGATACCAGTAGTTCTCGCAGAGAGAAACGAGAGCGGAGCGAGCCTCCTTCCGCCGGGGATCGCCGGCAGCAACCACTAGCGTCCAGCGCGTCGTCGGAAATTGAGATGCTCCGGACAAGGTGTGCATGGTCTCGCCGTTCGTCATGATCTTATCCTCAGGGCATTCCGCTAAACAGAATAAGGAATCGCCAGCCCAAAGGTTACAGCGCACCGCTAGAGTTTGGCGTACTCTGCTTTGGCGCTCTTCAGGATCGGGACAGTCGGGGTCTGCGTCTTTCCAAAGTGCGAGGAAAGCCTCGTAGGCAGCTCTTCGCCTTGGCCTTATCTCCCGACAAAGCGAAGACTCTGCCGAGTTGCAGGTGCGCCAGCGCGCCGATGGGATCCAGCCCCACGATACCGCGATGATCGAGAATCTTCTGAAACTCGGCCGCCGCTTCCGCATACCGACGCGCGGCCATGAACGCCTCGCCGCGCACGTAGGCCGAGTGCAAACCGCCGAGATAAAAATGAACGAAGTTCAGGCCATTCGCCGCCAGTTCATAGCGAAGAGCGATTTGCAGCCGCTCCACGCTGTCTGCGGGCTTACTCCGCTCCAGTGCGGCGAACGCACGAAGAACCGGCACATAGGTAAATTTAACAAAAGTATCTTCCGGGAAGCGTCTTTTCCAAATCGTCCGGCGAGCGCTTCCGATCGGGAAGAGTCTCCCGAAAAAGCCAGGGCAAGGCCGGCGGCGTATTCGACGTCGCGGCCGTTGGAAAGCTTGAGCGCCGCCATAGCGCTCCTTTTTCCTTCGGCGGCATTCCCGGAAACCGCTTCCCACACCGCTCGTGCGGCCGCAGTAAGTCGCTGCCGCCTCGCGGTGCTCCCTCTTGCAGGGCAAGATCCATGGCGCGGTTCGACGACCGACGGGCGGCCTGCAGGCGGCCGGAACGAGCCAGAGCAAGAGCCTCCTCGTGGGCCATCCAGTGTTCCGCCCCGCGCTTGCCCCTGGCCAGAGCCACTGCCCGATCCATCTGGTCCTTGTCGCCTTTTAGCACCGCGATGTTGTATCGGAACACCAGACGATTAGGGTCGTCTCCAGCTTGCGTTCGGAGGCTCGCTGAAGAATGCTCTCGGCTTCGGGGAAGCGGTCCAGGAAGAAATAGCTGGACGCAAGACTGCCGTAGCCGAAGGAAACGTCGGGATGGGCCGCGATTGCTTTTTGGGCCATCTCGATCGCTCTTTCAAATCGGCCCGTCCCGCTGAGTGGAAAGGCCTCCTAACAAATCCTGGGGATTGGTGGTTCGGATCCCCGCCGCGAGGATAGGTCTGATACCACAACTCGAGGGTTTGGTACGCCTTTTCCAGATTTCCCGTCACCTGCCGGTCGTAGAGAAAGTCGATGAAAAACCTCTCCCGGTCGCTGACTCGATCCCGCAGTTGCCAGGCTTTTGTGGTGCTCTCGGCCGACAACACCGACTCTCCCATAGCGCTGTACGCGAGCCCCAAATTCGCGTAGGCCATCGCGAATTGTGGATCGATTTCGACAGCACGGCGGTAAGAAAGGTATGCCCGCGGCATCGTGCCCGGCGGATAGGGCCGTCCTTCATGTCCGGTGCTGTAGGCCTTGAGGGCTTCGAGTGACGATGTCGTGGCCTCCGCACAGCGGCGTGGAGTGCTTTTCGACGGTGGCGAGCGATTCGCCCACCCGGGTTCTGAACTTGCGGGCGATCTGGCTCAGAGTATTCAGGACATCCTCTCGCCTGGCCGCCTGTCGCCTGCTCCTGGTCGAGGATATTTCCGGTATTGCAGGTCTTCGCGCGCAAGCCCAGAACATACTGGCTTCCAAGGCTCGCGATCGAGCCTTCGAGAACCGCGGCGCTCCCGGTTCGCTCGCAGATTTGCTGCGCGATTTCAGGAGTCAGCCGCGCATCTTTCGGCTGCCCCATCAGAGCCAGCGTCTGCTGGACCTGCTGGTCCGAAATCAGACTGAGGAACGGCGATTGTTGCAAGCTCCACCGACAGCCCCTGGCGCAGCGTGTCGTCAAACACCGGATCGCCCGTCTTATTATCGAAATCCGCAAGGACAATGGTGTCCTTGTCGGTCAGCTTGGGTCTCGACGCGGAATCGCGATGCGAAAGCGACCAGGCCGTCACTCCGCTCAACAGCGAGGAACTACGACTCCCGCGGCTGTGCCGAGGGCGGCCAGCCTGTGCCTGCGGAGAAACTTGCGCGCCCGGTACAGCCGGCTCGGCGGCGAGGCCAGCACGGGCCGGTCCTCCATGTGCCTCTGGATATCGGCTGCGAGGTCTGACACCGACGCATAGCGCCGCTCGCGCGTCTTCTCCAGCGCCTTCATCGTGATCGAGTTCAGGTCGCCGTCCACCAGGCGGCGCAGCGAAGCCGGGTCGGTCTGGCGGCGCGCGGCAATGTCGCTCGCCGCCGCGCCCATCGAGGTCAGCTTTCGCGGCAGCGACGGCGCTTCGTCTTCGCGGATGATTCGCAGCATTTCCGCTAAACCGGCGTTGCGCAGCGTGGCCGTGTCGAACGGCACAGCTCCGATCAGCAACTCGTACAAGAGCACGCCGAGCGAATAGACATCGGAGGCCTCATCGATGTCTCCAGTCATCGTGTCGGCCTGCTCCGGGCTGGCGTACTCCGGTGTCCCGACGATCTGGCCGAACTGCGTGAGCAGCGTGTTCTCAACGGCCCACTTGTCGGTGGCCTTGGCGATGCCGAAATCGATTACCTTAGGAACCGGCGTGCCGTCCTGCTCTGTCACCAGCACATTCGACGGCTTCAGGTCACGGTGGATCACACCCTTCTGGTGCGCATGTTGGACCGCGCGGCAGACCGCGAGGAATAACGCGAGCCGCTCCTTGGTGGTCATCCGCTTGCGATCGCAATACTGGGTGATCGGTGCGCCCTCGATGTACTCCATCACGAAGTACGGGCGTCCTTTGGTGGTCGCGCCGGCATCGAAGATTTGGGCGATGTTCGGGTGGTCCATCATCGCCAGCGCCTGGCGCTCGTTGTGGAAGCGGGCCAGCACCTGGGCGGTGTCCATGCCGAGCTTCACGACTTTAAGAGCCACGCGCCGGCGAATGGGTTCACGCTGCTCGGCCAGATAAACGGTGCCCATGCCCCCTTCGCCTAGCGGTCGAAGGACGCGATAACGGCCGAAGTCGTCATCACCGGTAGCCCCTGTCGCTGTATCGATGGTCTGGGTTCCGGATTCGTCCGCGCCAACCGAACTCTCGAATGCGCCCAGGATCAGACACTTCGGGCACAGTCCGGCGGGATCGCCGGAACCGAGTTCCTCTCCGCATTGAGGGCAGTTTGGCATTTGGGCCTGAGGCGCAGCCTATTGTACGCCTTTGTCCTCGGAGGCTTTTGTCCCTTTCGCGCAGAGTCTGTAACCTTCAGCGCCGCGATTCCTTATTCGTGGTAGGTGAGACGGATTTCGGTTCCGGGCGCCTGATCGAAGACCCGACCTCCCGAGATGGAGGCAACTTATGAACGCAAAGGAGATTATATGACACGCAGCACCATCGCAAAGAGTTTCACAATCGCCGCAGTCGCGGCACTCGCTCTGAGCGTAGCGCCCACCGCGAAGGCCGACGACAAAGGATGCTCTAACCTTTCGATTACTGGCACGTTTGCCGTCACAACCACCGGATACAGTGTCGCCGCGCCCGACCCGGTTGGGCCGGCGTTTGCCCAGGTCAGCATGCAAACCTTCGGCGGAGCGGGCGTTACTACGAACGTTGGAATGGCAAACTCCAACGGCACGGTAGGACAAGCAAATAACACGGGCACATTCACCGTGAATCCTGATTGCACCGGCACCTTCACGCTGAGTGGCGCTAAAGGTCCGAGTACCTGGTTCTTCGTGATCTCTGACAACTGGAACGAAATTCGGGCCATCTGTGTGGACCCTTACGCCGTCCTCACCAAAATCGGGCGGAGGATATATCCGGGACGAAGCATGTGAACGCCTGAACTGCTCGCCCAACTCACTACCCGGCGCCGTTCCCGGCTTAGCCTGCTGCCCACAACGCGGGCTAACCCTGGGCGGCGCGGATCGCGATCACTACAGTCTGGCGTACTCTGCTTTGGCGCTCTTCAGGATCGGGACATCGGGGTCTGCTATGGAGCCCAAAGTGTGAAGAAAGCGTCATAGGCAGCTTTCCGCTTGGCCTTGTCTCCCGAGAATGCGAACACGCCTCTATGTCCGGCAGTGGAGTACGTGGCGATTTCAGGGACGCTCTGGCTTTTGCTCTCGATCTTGAGCGGGTTTAATGAGCACGAAGGTCGCAGCAACCCCGGCACTCAGACACGTGGCTGTATTGTCCCCATGTCGCGGAATGACCTGGTGCAGAGACCCCAGCGGCACAAAGAACCGTAGGGCCTTTTTCGGCCATGTGGCATCGCCGGACCTCCCGCGACGGCAACCACTTTCGTGGATATTGATCCGCCGGCGCGTGGATTTGTCAACGCCCTTGGGCGCGAGGCTTGTTCGGCTTCAATTCCCGCGTCTTTTGCAGATCGGCCAATGCCTTGTCCAATGCAGTCGCTTCCCTCTGTGGCCACACGTTGCCGCCGCTTTCGTTGTACCTCTCAGCAAACGCTCCTGCGGCCTTAACGAGCGCATTGAACCTTTCCTCGAAAGTCCTCCGCTGCCATGCCTCTTGACGCTTGTTGGCCTCAGCGATGGCCCGCGCCTGAGCCTGTACCATCTTTGGAGCTTGCTCGGCGGTCCGGATCGGGTCAGCGTTGTACTGAATAAGTAACAAGCTGAAGATCACCTTGAACATAGCCGTCACTCCGTCCTGGCCGAACGACAAACAAACTATAGCGTCGGCTGGATCTCTTTCCGGTAGAAATCCGTGAACCGGCCCCTGATCTCGTCGCGGACCTTTCTGAACACTCCCATAACCTCCTCGGGCGTGCCGGTGGCTTTCGCCGGATCAATGAAACCGATGTGAACCCGCCGACCCACCTTGCCTCGGAAGTTCGGGCAATCCCGGTCGGCCTCGTCGCACACGGTAATTACGAAATCGAAGGACTCTCCCACGAACCGGCTGACATTCTTGGGCGCGCCATCTGAGATGTCGATACCCACCTCCTTCATCGCCCGAACCGCGTTCGGATTGATCCGGGGTGCCGGTGCGGTGCCTGCCGAAAAGACTTCCAACCGGCTATCAAAAGACTTCAGGAACCCTGCTGCCATTTGGCTTCGCGCTGAATTCCCCGTGCAGATCACGAGGATTCGGGGCCTTTCGGCACCGTCAAGCCGGGTACCGGTTAGCGCAGACAGAAACAGCACTGCCATGCAGGCCGATAATTTCAAGAGCTTCTTAACCATAGAATTCCCCCTCTGCCTTCCTATTTCGATGCTGTGCGTTCGACTTGTTTCGGGCCCTTCTGAGATGGACTTAGGTAGTATGTGGTCACCTTATAAACCCCGTCCTTCTCCAAAAGGCCCCCGACAACCTTCATCGTCTTCTCCTGCCCGCTCTCGTCGCGTAACGTGATCTGGGGTGGACTGAAAAGTTGAAAGCCCTTGCCCTTCCGTTGAGGCGGGTCTAGACTGACCTTGACCACCTCCCATTTTTTCCCGGCCAAATCGGTGCGAGTTTCGGTGATGCCAGCCTGGCTCACCTTCTGATACGTCGTGAAATACTTGTCGGCGCTCATATTCGACCCGGTAAACTGCGCCGCCATCGTTGGCCACACATACTTCTTGAAGTCACCCTGGTCGATGCTCAGCTTACTCAGGGCTGGCTGATCGTTCGCGGCAAGTGCAGACAACACCTGTCGCAGCGTGTCTTCAGTTTTCCCCGTACTCTGTGCCATGGATGGGCGATAGTCACCCGCCAGTCCCATCGCAATAACCAATGTCGCCATCACGGAAATGCGCATCTTCGTTGCTCCTCCTCTTTCGAATATCGACGATTGACGATTAATAGGGCACAAAAAAAACCTCCCCTCATCAAATAATGGCGACCAGAGCTTTCAATCGCCGGAGCCCGTCGAAGTTAACGCAGTACCCCACCCGCGTGCCATCCTGTGAACTTCGCACCAAATCGGCCTCCTTCAAAATGCGCAGATGTTCGGAGACCGTCGATTGAGCCAGCGGCAGTTCGTCCACAATCTGGCTGCAAACTCGCGCCCGTTTCCGCGAGAGCATTCTTACTATCCGAACTCGCGCCGGGTGACCGAGCGCCTTGGCTAACCTTGCGAGCTCGTCGTCTGCTCCGGCTCCTTCCAGCGATTCCAGAGTCATTTCGGGTCGATCCGGTTCCGGCGGGCAGCATAAGGCGACTTTGGACCGTCTTGAGGGCATATAAATCGTCGTCTGACGATACACCGGAAACAAAGCCGCTGTCAACCATTTGTTCAAACCAATGTGCAATGCCCGCAAGACGGCAATATCGGAAAGTGGCCAGTTCCACCTGGTCGTGTAGTCCCTATGTCGCACTTCTGCCGCTCGCGGGCCAAAAAAGGGCCATCTGGGAAGTGTGGCCTGACCTCGCCGTATCGTCACCCACCCGGAAACAGGCATAGTGGATGTTGTTGTGGGCATCTCGTCCATTGGGCTGGTGGCGGTGCGCAGCGCCGGTCCACTCTACGAGAAACCGGTTTCACGTCAACGAACACCACTTTGCCGTCGTCATGCGCGGTCTGCTAGGCAGACACGTCAGGACCTTCCCTTCCCCTTTCCATCTCCGACAGACTCTCAGGACGTCTTGCACTCAAGAAGTCCCGCGTTCAGCGTTCCGGTTGTTTCACGTTGCGGCGGCAGGTGCTTGGGCGGACAATGCAGAGACGGTCCCGGCACTCGGCGGAGTGCAGGAGCTTGGAGCTGAAACGTAAAGCGGGAGTTAACGATGAATCCGAAGGTCGACGCCTACCTACAAAAAACAAGAACGTGGCAGTCGGAGTCGAAGAAGCTGCGATCGATTCTGCTTGAGTTTCCGTTGCGTGAAGAGCTGAAGTGGGGCGAGCCCTGCTACACGTTTCAGGAGAAGAATGTCATCCTGATTGGCGGATTCAAGGACTACACGACGCTACTGTTTTTCAAGGGTGCGTTGATGCCAGATCCGCAACGGATTCTGGTGGCGCCGGGGCGGACGCAAGCGGGGCGGCAGATCCGATTCACGAGCCTCAAACGGATCGTCGAGATGGAGTCCGTCGTAAGGGTCTACATCGCCGAAGCGATTGAAGTGGAAAAGTCGGGCCGCAGGGTTCAACTGAAGGCCCACGAGGAATACGCCGTTCCGGAAGAGTTGCAACGGAAGCTCGATGCGACATCCCAGCTGAAGAGCGCGTTTGAAGCGCTGACGCCCGGGAGGCAGCGGGCCTATCTGTTCCATATCTCGAAACCCAAGCAGGCGAAGACGCGCGAGAGGCGGGTCGAGGCCTGCATTCCGCGAATTCTCGATGGCAAGGGGTTGAACGACTAAAGCTCACGGGTCAGGTCCGGAGGAGATTCCTGTCATGGAGATCGGCCCTAAGAAACTCAAAAGCGTCGTCGAGCCCAAAGATGCGGCACACATTCAGCCGCCGCTTTTCTATGTCTTGTAGAGCCCGCGCATCGACAAAGTAGTAGACGAGCATACGCATGTGACCATCCCGATCGCAAGGGGAAGGTCGAGAGCGGCCTGGGTCATGCGCAGAACACCTCGCCTCCCACGAGCACCTGAGCACAAATCCGGCTGAGAGGGTATTTTCGGAAGAAAAGAAGAAATGAGGCCTATCAATTGGACCTTTAGTCTTTCGTCCAACTGACGACCTCAAAGAGACATTGGCCAGTTATAAGCCCCCGAGTCGTACATGTGCCGTGTCCGCAGCGCTCCAGGATTGCTCGGAATCCAACCACCTCACCGGATCGCGTGATACAGCCAGGTGGCGCGCCAACTCCTCTTTTGTGCCGTAATTGCGGATATCCAAAACCCGGCAGTTCGGATATACTAATTCCTTAGTATGTCTCGTGACCTCCTTTGGGCCGTGCGGTGGTTGCGTCGCAATCCGCTCTTCACCGCCGCCGTCATCGTGATTCTGGCGCTCGGAATCGGCGTCAATACTGCTGTCTTCAGCGTCGTGGATGCGGTCCTCATCCGCCCGCTCCCGTATGCCTCTCCGGCACGCCTGGTCCGGCTCGAGGAGACCACCAGTAAGCGTCCCAACATCGGCATCACCGCCGCCGAGTACCTCCAGTGGCGAGAGCGTGCCGACCTGTTCGTCGCCACCGCGGCCTACGTGCGCGATATGGTGACCGTCGGCAATGACGCACCCGAACAGGTCTGGATGGTACGCGCCACCGGCGGCTTGTTCTCCATGCTGGGGACGCGTCCACGCATCGGCAGGGCGCCCTCCGAGGCCGAGGACAACGTGGTGCTCCTCAGCGACCGCTACTGGCGGCGCCAGTTTCGTGCTGACTCGAATGTTCTCGGGCAGTCTGCGACGATTTCGGGCAAGCCCTATACCATCCTCGGCGTGATGCCGCCGGAGTTTGAATTCCCGGATGCGACTGCGGACATGTGGTCGCCGCTTCGCCTCGCCGGAACCGAGACGGCCTGGGTGGGTGTGGCCGCGCGCCTCAAGGACGGCGTCAGCCTTGCGCAAGCCCAGAGCGCCATGGAAATCGTTGCCCGCCGCACCGAGGCCGGGCAGCCTAAGGAAAAACTCGGCCTCACGATCGCGGTCGCGCCCTGGCGCGAAACACCTGCGCGTGAGTACGAACTCACACTCGTCTTCCTGCTTGCCGCTGTCGGGCTGGTGCTTTCGATTGCCTGCGCCGACGTCGCGGGACTCCTGTTGAGCCGCGCCGTGCAGCGGCGGCGCGAGATCGCCATCCGCACGGCGCTCGGAGCTGGTTTCGGCCGCGTCCTGCGCCAGTTGCTGACGGAGAGCCTGGTCCTCACTGCTATCGGGACCGCTGCCGGTGTCGCGGCAGCCGGACTCGTGTTGCGCTTGCTCACCCGCCAACTGGCGGTACTCCCCATTGCCCTGCCGCATCTGCACAGCATCGCGGTCAACCAGCGCGTCCTGGTCTTCAGCGCGCTCTTGTGCGTAGTGCTCGCCTGCGTGATGAGCCTCGCGCCCGCAGTGGCTGCTTCCCGAACCGATTTGCTCGGCGCAGTCGGAGGCGGCCGCGCTGCCGGGTCGCGCCGCTCTATGCGTCTGTTCTCCCTACTCATCGGTGCCGAGGCCGCTTTCGCCTTTCTGTTGCTGACCGGCTCCGGTCTGATGCTCCGGAGTCTGATCCGCTTGCAGCAATCGGACCGCGGGTTCCGTCCGGACCACGTGCTCACCATGCGAGTCCCGATCGGAACCCGCACCGATCCTCGCCAGACGAAATACGACACCAAGCCGCGTCAAATGGACTTCTACGGACAGTTGATCGAGCGCCTGGCTGATGTCCCAGGCGTACGCGCCGCCGCGGTAGTCAACAATCTCCCGCTCTCCGGTGCCACAACTTCGGTCCCTTTCGACTTACCCGATGGACGCCAGGTGCTGCTGGCGACCCGTACCATCAGTCCCCGCTATTTCGAGGTGATGGGGATTCCGCTTGTTGCCGGCCGCACGTTTACCGATGCCGATGCGCCGCCCGCCCCCGCCGTGGCCATCATCAACGAATACCTCGCGAGGCAGTTGTTTCCCGGCCGCAACCCCATCGGCCAGCCCCTCGGCCGCGGAGCCGCGACGCTAGTGGTCGGAGTCGTCAAGGACGCTGCCCAACTCAGCTACGAGCAGCCGGCCAAAGGCGAACTCTACCTGCCCTACCGGCAGCTGATCTTCGGTGTGTTCCTTTCCACCGTGGTCGTGCGAACCTCGGGCGACCCGCTGGCGTTGGCCTCGACCCTTCAGCGCGAGATCTGGGCCGTTGATCCGGCGCAGCCCATCGTTAAGGTCGAGACCATGGAAGACGTGATCGCCGATTCCATGTGGCGGCCGCGTTTCTCGGCCTGGATCTTCACGGCACTGGGCGCGCTGGCCCTGCTGCTGACCTCCGCCGGGGTTTACAGCGTGATCGCCTACACCACCACGCTGCGGGCGCGTGAGGTCGGGATTCGCGTGGCCCTCGGCGCAGTACCGCGGAATGTCGTGGTGCTGCTGGTGCGCCAGGCGATGATTCCCCTGGCCGCGGGCTTGGTCGTCAGCGCCGCCGGTTCATTGGCGCTCTCCCGGCTTTTGAAGAGTCTGCTCTACGAGACCAGCCCGGCCGACCCCTTAACCTACACCGTCTCGGCAGCGGTCCTATTGGCAATCGGCGCGTTAGCCAGTGCCGTACCGGCTTGGAAGGCGTCGGCAGCCGACCCGTTGGCGGCCCTGCGCACCGAGTAGATCCCTGGACCGCGAGCCTCACTCAGGCGTTCGTGCCGCCGTCAATGGTGAGACTGGCGCCCGTAATGTATGCGGCCTCCGGACTCGCCACGAACGCCACCAGCGCGGCCACTTCGTCCACTCGCCCGTAGCGCCCGAGCGCCGTGTTGGCGAGCTGCGGCGTCGCCCATTCGCCCGCCGCCGGATTCAAGTCCGTATCGATCGGCCCTGGCTGGACATTATTAACCGTGATTCCCCGGCTCCCGACCTCTCTGGCCAACCCCTGCGTGAACATCTTGAGGGCGCCCTTCGTCGCCGCGTATGGCGTCAGTCCGGGCGTCATGTCGCGCTCGCCCACACACGACCCGATCATGATGATCCGCCCGCCGCTCTTCATGTGCCGCAGCGCCGCTTGCGTCGTGACAAACGTGCCGCGGATATTGATGTCGATCACGCGGTCCATCTCCTCCAGCGTGGTCTCCTCGAAGGGCTTCGGAATGGCCGTTCCGGCGTTGTTCACCAGTATGTCGAGCCGTCCAAAGGTTTCTACGGCCTTCTCGACCGCGCCCTTTACCGCGTCGGCTTTGGCCGCATCCGCCTGAATCGCCACGGCTTTGCCGCCCTCGCGTTCGATCGCTTCCACCACGGCCGAAGCCGCTTTGCCGTCCTTTGCGTACGTGATGGCAACGGCCGCTCCATCCCCCGCCAGCCGTTTTGCAATCGCCGCGCCGATACCCCGCGAACCACCGGTAACCAGCGCAACCTGATTGGCTAACTTCGACATTATGATGAGGTCCTCATTCGTATTCGGATGTGGCATGCCGGCGGTAGGATTCTTCTAAGCCAGTCACCCCAACTCCAAAAATATTTTCCCCGGGTAACTCCTTTTCTTCCAACCACTTACTTTTCAACCCCTCGCCCCTTACCCCTTGCGTCCGCTCACCCTCGTTGTATCCTCTCAAACAGATAGGAAGTTCTGGGACGCTCGGAGCGCAAGTGGGCCACGCTTGTCCCGTTTTTGAGCTCCGTACGCTCCTAACCATTTTATTATCAACAACTCGAATTCTGAAAGTGGGCCACGCGAGCCCGTTTTCGCGTGCAGGATGTAATAATGAGCTTCGGAGGCTCGAGAGTGGCCACGTCGACATTGCCTGTTTCCATTTCCCTCGAAAACGAAAAGAACCCCTGGCTCGCCGCCGCTGCGCGCTTTGAGGAAGCCGCGAGGCGGCTCAAGCTCGATGACGGTATGCGTAAGGTGCTCGGCACCCCGTCCAAGGAACTCACCGTTCACATCCCCGTCCAGCTTGATGACGGCCGCATCGAAGTCTTCACCGGATACCGCGTCCAGCATTCCGTGGCCCGCGGCCCCGCCAAGGGCGGCATCCGCTTCGCGCCCGACGTCACCCTCGATGAAGTCCGCGCCCTGGCCTCCTGGATGACCTGGAAGTGCGCCGTCGTCAATATCCCCTTCGGCGGCGGCAAAGGCGGCGTCATCTGCGATCCGCACATCCTCTCCGATACCGAACTCGAAAAACTCACCCGCCGCTACACCGCCGAGATTATCGATTTCATCGGACCCGAGCGCGACGTCCCTGCCCCGGACGTCAACACCAACGAAAAGGTCATGGCGTGGATGATGGACACTTATTCCATGCACGCACGCCACACCGTCACCGCCATCGTCACCGGAAAGCCCATGGCCCTCGGCGGCTCCCGCGGACGTCCCGAAGCTACCGGACGCGGCTGCATGATGGTCACCCAGCGCGCCCTGACCCTCATGGGCAAGCGCCCGGAGGATACCAGCGTCGTTATTCAGGGCTTCGGTAACGTCGGCGGCATGGCCGCCAGGCTGATGAGCGCCGTCGGCTTCAAAATCATCGCGATCGTGGAATATGATGGCGCCGCCTACAACCCCAGGGGCCTCGATATCGCCGCGCTCCAGCAGCATCGCAAAGAGACGGGCTCCATCACCGGCTTCCCCGGCGGCGAAGATATGGATAAGACCGAGGCCATGTTCCTCGAGTGCGACGTCCTCATCCCCGCCGCTACCGAAAACGTGATCACTTCCCAGAATGCGGACCGCGTACGCTGCAAGATTCTCTGCGAAGGCGCCAACGGTCCCACCACTCCGCTCGCCGACGAAATCCTCGCCGAAAAGAAAGTTTTCGTGATCCCCGACATCCTCGCCAACGCCGGCGGTGTCACCGTCTCGTACTTCGAGTGGGTGCAGGATCGCCAGGGCTTCTTCTGGAACGAACAGCTCGTCAACGAGCGCCTCCAGGAGATCATGGACGAAAGCTTCGACGCCATCGTCGCCTACGCCGAGGCCCACCACGTGAACAATCGTATCGCCGCCTACATGGTCGCCCTCGACCGCGTCGCCCAGGCCATCCGCCTCCGCGGCATCTACGCATAGTGCGATAGGCCTCCTGGCCTGTCCACTAATCAGGTGTTGATCTAAGATGCGACACTGTACCTAGCGAATGTCCGACGCCTCCACGCCGCTCATGCGGCAGTACAACAGCATCAAAGAGCAGGTGCCCAACGCCCTGCTGATGTTCCGCCTCGGCGATTTTTACGAGCTCTTCTTCGAAGACGCCGTCACCGCCGCGCGCGAACTCGAAATCACCCTCACCGCGCGCAATAAGGAAAAGGGCAACGCCATCCCCATGTGCGGCGTTCCCTACCACGCCGCCGAGGGCTACATCTCGCGCCTCATCCAGAAAGGCTTCCGCGTCGCCATCTGCGACCAGGTCGAGGACGCCAAGCTCGCCAAGAAACTCGTCCGCCGCGAAATCACCCGCGTCGTCACCCCCGGCACCGCGATGGATTCCAACCTCGTGCGCTCGCGCGAGAACAACTTCCTCGCCGCCGTCTCTCGTTCCGGAGCGCGCTCCGCCGTCGCCCACGTCGATGTCTCCACCGGCGAATTCCGCGTCACCGAAATGGAGCCCGAGGAAGTCGCCGGCGCCCTCGAACATCTCGGCGCCCGCGAAGTCCTCTTCCCCGGCGACCTGCCTCTACTCACGGGCGAGGACCGCTCCGGACTCCGCTTCGTCCGCACCGAGCTCGAGGACTGGGTCTTCACCCACGACTACTCCGACCGCACCCTGCGCGATCACTTCAAGCTGCTCTCGCTCGATGGCTGCGGCCTCGCCAACCGCCCGGCCGCCATCGGCGCCGCCGGGGCCATCCTCCACTACCTCCGCGACACCCAGCGCGCCGCGCTCGATCACCTCGACCGCCCCACCTACTACGACCGCGCCGATTCCATGGTGCTCGACGCCGTCACCGTCCGCAACCTCGAATTGATCGAGCCGCTCTTCGCCGCCGACGCCGGCGGCATGCATGCCCAGCCCACCGTGCTCGGCGTCCTCGACCAGACCCTCACCGGCATGGGCGGCCGCCTCCTCCGCCAGCGCCTGCTCCGCCCCTCCATGAATCGCGCCGAGATCGAAGCAGCGCCTCGATGCCGTCGGCGAGCTGCAGCAGCAGACCATCCTGCGCGCCGAACTGCGCAAGCAGCTCTCCGGCATTCTCGATCTCGAACGCCTGCTCGCCAAGGTCACGCTCGGCTCCGCCGGTCCGCGCGACGTGCTCGCGCTCGGACGCTCGCTCGAAAAGATTCCCGCGCTCAAGCGCTGCTTCGATACCCAGCAGGCCGCCCGCCTGCGCAATCTCCACGACCGCCTCGACGAACTCGCCGACGTCGCCTCGCTCATCCTCGATTGCATCTCCGACGAGCCGCCGCTCAATCTCGTCGATGGCGGCACCATCCGCGCCGGCTTCCACTCCGAGCTCGATGAGCTCCGCGATCTCAGCCAGAACGGCAAGCAGTACATCGCGCAGATCGAGGCTCGCGAACGCCAGCGCACCGGTATCGCTTCGCTCAAGGTCCGCTTCAATAACGTGTTCGGCTACTACATCGAGATCACGCGCGCCAACCAGCACCTCGCCCCCGCCGACTACGAACGCAAGCAGACCCTCGCCAACGCCGAGCGCTTCACCACTCCGGAGCTGAAGGATTACGAGCGCAAAGTGCTCGACGCCGAAGACAAGATCCTCACGCTCGAAAAGGAGCTCTTCTCCGACGTCCGCAAGCGCGCCGCCGCTCACGCGCAGCGCATCCGCGCCACCGCCGCCGCCGTCGCCGAACTCGATGTCACCGCGTCGCTCGCGCAGGTCGCCGCCGAGAACCGCTACCAGCGCCCTTCGTTCTCCGATTCCGGCGAGATGCGCATCATGGCCGGCCGCCATCCCGTGATCGAACGCCTCACCGAGCAGGAGGCCGGGCGCTTCATCCCCAACGATCTCTACCTCAACGATTCCACCGACCTGCTGGCCATCATCACCGGCCCCAACATGGGCGGCAAGAGCACCTACCTGCGCCAGGCCGCGCTGATCGCGATCCTCGCGCAGATCGGGTCCTTCGTGCCCGCCGAATCGGCCAGCCTGCCGGTGATCGATCGCATCTTCACGCGCATCGGCGCGTCCGACAACCTGGCGCGCGGCCGCTCCACCTTTATGGTGGAGATGACCGAGACCGCCGTGATTCTGAATACCGCGACTCCGCGCAGCTTCATCGTGCTCGATGAAGTCGGCCGCGGCACCGCGACCTACGATGGACTCGCGCTCGCCTGGGCCGTAGTCGAGCACATCCACCAGCGCACCCGCGCCAAGACCCTCTTCGCCACTCACTATCACGAGCTCACCGAACTCGCCGAGCAGTTGAGCGGCGTGCGCAATCTCATGGTCAGCGTGAAGGAGGCCGGCGACCACATCATCTTCCTGCGCAAGGTGGAGCCCGGCAAGGCCGACCGCAGCTACGGCATTGAAGTCGCGCGCCTCGCCGGATTGCCGATCTCCGTGATCGAACGCGCGCGCGACGTCCTCAAGCTGCACGAACGCACCGAGCACGCCGTCAGCGGCGAGCTCGTGAAGTCCGAAGATCACGGCCCGGTGCAGATCCAGATGTTCGAACCCGTGGGCTATGGCATCGCGGAGCGCATTCGCGCGATCAATGTCGATGAGCTGCGCCCCATCGAAGCGCTGCAGCTGCTCAGCGACTTGCAGAAGGAGTTGAAGCGGTCATGAGAATCGCCGGAGTCATGAGCGGGACCTCGCTCGATGGCATCGATGTCGCCATCATTGAGATGAGCGGACGCCAGGTCAATACGCTCGGCTTCACGTCCACCGCGTATCCGGCGGCAGTTCGTGCCGCCATTCTCGAAGTCTCGAACGCCATCACCACCACCGCTGCAATCTCGCGGTTGAATTTCCAACTCGGCGAACTCTACGCGCGCGCCATCCAGCGTGCCATCGCGCGCTTCGGACCGGTGGAGTTGATCGGCTGCCACGGCCAGACCATCTATCACGAGGGCCGCGGCAACACCATGCAGATCGGCGAGGCAGCCGTGGTCGCGGAACGCATCGGCGTGCCGGTGGTCTCTAATTTCCGCGTGCGCGATATCGCGGCAGGCGGACAGGGAGCGCCGCTGGTGCCGTACGTCGATTACCTGCTTTTCCGCCATCCGAGGCGCACCCGCATTGCGCTCAATATCGGCGGCATCGGCAATATTACGGTGATTCCGGCGGGAGGAGCGCCGGGCGATGTAACGGCCTTCGATACCGGCCCCGGCAACATGGTGATCGATGCGCTGGCGCGCGAGTTTACCAATGGGAAAAGCAATTGCGATCGCGGTGGCAAGATCGCGGCAAGCGGCAAAGTCGCGACCGCGCTCCTCGATGAACTATTGCGCGACCCGTATTACAAACGCAAAGCACCGAAGAGCGCGGGGCGTGAACAATATGGAGCGGAATTCATTGCGCGGTTGAAAACGACGGGGTTACCGCTGCGCGATTTAATAACGACTGTGACGGTGTTAACGGCTGCGACTATCGCAATCGGAGTGCGACCCTGGGTTGCAGGCGCGACCGACCTGATCGCCAGCGGAGGTGGCGTGCATAATCCGCAGATCATGGCACACCTCGCCGGTTTTCTGCCGGGCATCGATCTTTCCACGTCCTCCGATCACGGGATTAATGCCGATGCGAAGGAGGCGATCGCGTTCGCAGTTCTCGCCCATGAAACCTGGCGGCGGAAGCCTTCGAACTTGCCTTCTGCCACAGGCGCCAGACATGGGGTAGTCCTCGGTACGATTACACCTTAGGGTTACTTACCGATAAATCGGCTGCACTTCGGCATTCGCCGGCGGCACAACCATTTGATCGCCAACCCGCATGGCTTTCCAGTCATAGGCGAATTGCTTGCCGCAATCCAGACAAACTACATAGGTTGCCGCGGTTGACGGCGTAGGTGTGGAACCAGCTGGACGGCGACCCGGGGTGATTGGAAACGTGGTCCGTGAATGACCACAACTGAAAAGAACATTCAAAACCGATTGAAGCATAGTGCGCCCCCTTCGCTTACTTAGATACTTCTTTTCGTCACAAAGTTTCAGTTTCCAGTCGCACTTTCCGGCGGGTAGCTGTACGGTTGCAAACATGCAAACGAGAAAAATTAAAATGCATCTCGTTCAACTACGGACTTGGGAAGCGATCGCGCGCGCGATTAAACTTCCATGAAAGCGGCCGTTTTCAATGAATATCTCATTGGTATGCATGCCCGCGACGATTACGCCGGCCAGAAAAATTCCGGTCCTGGTACTTTCAAGGGTTTCCGGATTCGTGCGCGGCCGCAACGTATCTGGTTCCAGGGTAATTCCCGTGGCAGCGAGGAATTCCAGGTCGGGACGATAGCCGACAAGCGCAAAAACAAAATCGTTAGGAATTGTGACTTCCCCGTTGGGCGTCTCAATTCGCAGCGAATCCTTGTAGATTTCCACTACATTCGAGTTAAAGTACGCGGCGATCTCACCGTTCTTAATCCGGTTCTCGATATTCGGCTTGATCCAGTATTTGACCGATTCCGAGATTGCCGGGCCGCGGTGTATTAGGGTTACACGAGCACCGGTCCAATATAATTCCAAGGCCGCGATCGCCGCGGAGTTCTTAGCGCCGATCACCGCTACGTCGTGGTTATAGTACGGATGCGGCTCTTTGTAGTAATGCAGTACTTTATGCAGTTCTTCGCCAGGCACGTTTAGTTGATTAGCCACATCGTAGTAGCCCGTGGCGAGCACGATCTTGCGCGTGCGATACACGTGGTTTTCGCCGAGGCGGTTGGTAGTGAAGACTTCGAAATTGTTGTCCTCACCCGCGATGCTCTCCACACGCTCGTACTGGTGAATGTTGAGGCGATAGTGGTCGGCCACCTTGCGGTAGTACTTGAGGGCCTCAGTACGGTTAGGCTTCTCATTGAGGCTGGTCATCGGAATATTGCCGATTTCGAGCAGCTCCGGCGTGGTGAAGAAGGACATGTTGGTGGGGTAGTGATAAATCGAGTTCACTACGCAACCCTTCTCGATCAGGACGGTCTTCACGCCGCGTTGTTCGAGCTCGATTCCGCAGGCGAGGCCGGTCGGCCCCGCCCCCACCACCAAGGCATCGAATGATTCGCTCATGCGCTAGAGTTTGCCTTCGACGTCGGCGTAGACCGCTGCCAGCGCCGCATCCAGCGCCGCGGGATCTTTGCCGCCGGCCTCCGCCATATCGGGGCGGCCGCCGCCCTTGCCGCCGACAGCCTGCGCCAGGCTGCTGGCGAGCTTTCCGGCGTGGACCTTCGCCGTCAGGTCTTTGGTGACGGCCGAGATGATGGCCACGTTTCCATCTTCCACCGATGCCAGTACCACCACGGCGGACTTCCACTTGTTGCGCAGCGAATCGGCGAGGGCGCGCATCTGGGCGCGGTCCATGCCATCGAGCCGCGCGGCCACCACCTTCACATCTTTTATAGTGTGGGCCTGCGCGTCGAGCGACCCGACGGCGGCCTGTGCGAGCTTATTCTTGAGCTGCTCCACCTGCTTTTCGAGAGCGCGCTCATTCGCGATCATTTTCTCGATATGCTCGATCAGCGCGGGCTCACTCACCTTGACCATATCGGCGACGCGTTTGACGGCGCCGCTGGTCTCCTGGTATTGGCGTAGCGCGGCTTCGCCGGTGATGGCTTCGATGCGGCGGACGCCGGCGGAAATGCTGCCTTCATAGACGATCTTGGCGACGCCGATATCGCCGGTGCGCTGCACGTGGGTGCCGCCGCAGAGTTCGCGGCTGAAGCCGGGTACGGAAACCACGCGCACCTGGTCGCCATACTTTTCGCCGAAGAGCGCCATGGCTCCCGTAGCGATGGCCTGCTCGAGCGGTAGGATATCCGTCTGCACCGCGGTATTGCGCAGGATCTCCTGGTTCATGAGCCGCTCGACTTCTTCGAGCTCGGCATGATCCAGGCCGGCGTAGTGGGTGAAGTCGAAGCGCAGGCGGCCGGGGTCCACGATGCTGCCGGCCTGTTTGACGTGCTTGCCGAGCACGGTGCGCAGCGAAGCGTGCAAGAGATGAGTGGCGGTATGATTGCGCCGCGTGGCGTCGCGCAGCGGCACGGCGACTTCGGCGCGCAAGGTGTCGCCGACCGCGATCGGCGCATGCGCCGTGATGCGATGGACGGTCAAGCCGGGAAGGCCGGGGAAGGCGGTTTCGACATCCGCGACCTTTTCGCCGGCCTCGGAATAGAGGACGCCGTGATCGCCGACCTGTCCGCCGGATTCGGCGTAGAACGGAGTTTGATCGAGCACCATTTCGGCCTTGGCGCCGGCCGGCACCTGCCGGACGGATTCCTTATCGACGATGAGGCCGACCACGCGCGAGGTGGCTTCGACGTCGCTGTAGCCGAGGAACTTGGTGCGGCCCTGCTCGACCAGCTTCTGGTAGGCGGGAGTGACGGCAGCCTTCTCCGCGCCCTTCCAACTGGCGCGTGCGCGTTCGCGCTGCTGCTCCATCTCGATATCGAAGCTTTCACGATCGATCGCGAGGCCGTGCTCGCGCGCCATGTCCTCCTGCTCGTCCAGCGCGAGGCCGTAGGTATCGTAGAGCTTGAAGGCGAGCGCGCCGGGAATGGTGTTGCCCTGGATAGTCTTGATGGCGTCGTTGAAGACGCGCTCGGCGACCAGGAAGGTGGTGGCGTAGCGATGCTCTTCATCCTTGGTAACGCGGGCCACGCGCTGCACGCTTTCGAGCAGTTCGGGATAGGGGCCCTTCATCAGCTCGGCGACGAAGCCGGTGAGTTTGTAGAGGAAGGGGTCTTCGATGCCGATCATGCGCACGTTGCGCAGCGCGCGGCGCATGATCTTGCGCAGCACGTAGCCGCGGCCTTCGTTGGACGGCACCACGCCATCGTGAATCAGGAATTCGGTGGCGCGCGCGTGATCGGCCACGATACGCAGCACGGTATCGGTGCGGGTATCGGCTCCCGGCGTGACGCCGAACATTTCGGCAGCGTGCTCGATGATGGGGTAGATCAGGTCGGTATCGTAGTTGGTGATCTTGCCCTGCAGGATGGCGGCGACGCGCTCCAGGCCCATGCCGGTATCGATCGAGGGGCGCGGCAGCGGATTGAGCTTGCCGCTCTGATCGCGATCGTACTGCATGAAGACGAGGTTCCAGATTTCGACGAAGCGTCCGCCGGCGTCGTCGGGGAACTGCTCGTGCTCGCGGCCCGGCTCGGCGGCTTCGATGCCGAGATCGTAGTGGATTTCGGAGCAGGGTCCGCAGGGGCCGGTCTCGCCCATCTGCCAGAAGTTGTCCTTCTCATCGAGACGGAAGATGCGGCTCTTGGGGATCCCGGTCACCTTCTGCCAGAGTTCCTCGGCCTCATCGTCTTCGCGGAAGACGGTGACGTAGAGCTTGTCCTTGGCGAGACCGTAGTCCTTGGTGATGAGGTCCCAGGCGTAGGCGATGGCGTCGGTCTTGAAGTAGTCGCCGAAGCTGAAGTTGCCGAGCATCTCGAAGAAGGTGTGATGGCGGCGCGTGTAGCCGACGTTTTCCAGATCGTTGTGCTTGCCACCGGCACGAACGCATTTCTGCGAGCTGGCAGCCCGCACGTAGTCGCGTTTCTCCTGTCCCAGGAAGACGTCCTTGAACTGGTTCATGCCCGCGTTGGTGAAGAGCAGGGTCGGGTCGTTGGCAGGCACCAGCGATGAGCTGCGCACCACGCGATGGCCTCGTTCGGCGAAAAAGTCGAGAAAACGCTGTCTGATTTCGTGACCGGTCACGGAGATTCCTTATGTGAGGTGGACTAACTTTAATTGTAGCGAAGAGGGAGTGTAGATCGCTCCCTGACGGTCGCGGTTCGCCGGGGCGCCCGTGTCGCAAATCTCTCCAATGCGGAGTGGGCTCCCTGTTTCGCATATCACGCACGCCCGGAAGTTAGGAGGGCGCATGCCGGCTAGGGAGAGTAATGCGGCGAGACATTCATCTTCACTTCTTCAACCCGGCCTGCCAGTTGAGCACCACTGTAATCCGGGGGGCCTTCTCGTCTCTCACTCCCGAAGCCGCCAGAAAGCTCTGCCCGTCGTTGCTAACCGCGTAACTAACACGCCTTGGGCGTAACGCCGGGAATGAGGTCCGGAACAAAGGCTTAGGGGCGCCAGCCTCGAGTCTCGCGCCACACTTCACCGGTACCGCCATAATGTTCTGATCCGCCGCCTGGAAGAACAACTCCGCACCGTCCTTTCGCCAGGAAGGCTCGCTGCCTCCTCCCGTGGAGACCTGGAACTTAACTCCGGAAAGAGGAAACGCCTGTACATAGATCTCGTAGCGGCCGGATTCATCCGACGAGTATGCAACCCATCGTCCGTCGGGAGAGAAAACGCCATCCACTTCGTTGAACTGCGTCTGCAAGTAGGGGTATGGCTTCCGGTCTCCGAACTGAGGCGCGATCCACAAATCAAACAGGGTCTTCTCAGCCGGGCCCCCCACCGCATACATCACAAAGCGCCCGTCCTTCGACCAGCTCGTCGCCCAGAGATTCCGGGCACCGAGCTTCAACAGCATCTCCTCCTGCCCCGCCCCCGCCGAGTCCTTTATGTACAGGTCCCAACTGCCTGAACGGTTGTTTGAATACACAATGCGCAGCCCATCGGGCGACCAAAGCGGGAAAACATCCTGGTAAGGATCGAACGTCAACCGTGACGCCACGCCCCGATTCAGATCCGTCACCCAGATGTCCGGGATTCTGGACTGTGCGTCGTTTCTCTCAAAGGCGATCCTCTTCTCATCCGGCGAGAGCCTCACGTTCCCGTAGCCTCCGGGCGCTCCTGCTTTACCGATCTCTTTCCCAGAACGGTCGAACCAGGAGACTTGCTCGCTGGAATCACGGACACCAGAAACATAGGCCAGCGCGCCGCCTTGGGACACCGTAAAGGTGCCCGAGATGCTTCCCCCTGGATGATCCACTTGTTGCGCCACTGGCACGCCCTCGCCGGTGGTCTCGCCCCTGGAGGCGTCAAAGGGCTGCGCCATCAGAGTGCGTTCGCGCAGAAATAGCAGATAACCGGAAGGATCGTACATAGCCTCGGAATTCACATCGAGCACTTTTCGCCGTGACCTGGCCTCATCCTTTGCGTCGATGTCGGCGAAATATACTGCGCCCTGCTCAATTGCTTCCGTCCTGCTGCTGTAGAGAAAGTGCCGTCCATCCGGCAGGAACCACGGGTAAAAGTGCGCACGCTCGTGGACGGATTTGTCGGGCGTGGTCAGCGGCACGGGCGTTCCACCCGTGGCCGGAACGCGGAATAGGCCTCCGGTGTTGGTCCCGAACACAATCACCCCGCTCTGGCCCCAGGTACCGCCGCGCACCGGAGGAACGTTGCTGCAAATCGTCACCGGAGGTCCGCCCTGCAACTCTATCTTGAGCAGATTGTTTTTAGCGGCGAAGCCGATGAAGCGGCCATCGGGAGACCAGAAAAGACTAGCCGCCTCTTCCGTACCGGCGAGCGGCCGCGCGTCCAGGGAATCCAGGTCGCGAACCCACAGCGAAGTCTTGCCATCGATAGTGATCACGAAGGCGAGGTGCCTTCCGTCGGGCGAGAGGGCCGGAACGGCGTCATGTAATGGGAAGACGGTTCCATCGGGCGGCAGCACCGACATCTTCACCACGGGAGGCACTTGCTCGCGCGTGTGACGATAAGCGACCAGACCCAACCCGATCGCCGCGAGCGTGGTCAAGGCCGCGATCGCCCAAGGCAGTTTGTGCGACGGGCCGGCAGCCTGCGGGAGTTGCCCGCTTTCGGGGTCCGCCAGAAATCTCCCAATCACCACGCGAGCCTCGCCGATATCGCGCAGCCTGTTCTTCACGTCCCGGTCCAGGCACCGCTTCAACAACTCTCTAATTCGCGAAGGCGTCTCCTTCGGCAGCTTCTCGAAATCAATCGGCCCGCGCAAGACATCGGCTAGAGTGTGCGAGACCGTCTCGCCGTCGAACAATTGCGAGCCAGTCAGCATCTCCCACAAGACAACCCCGAACGACCAAATGTCGGAGCGCTTATCGACCGGCCTTCCCGACGCCTGCTCCGGCGACATGTAGGCCGCGGTTCCCATGATCATCCCCGCCTCGGTCGCCCGCATCGTAAGAGTAGGTGAGTTGGCCGGATCCGCACGGCCGGGCGCTGGATCCTGCGCCACTGCCGCCAAGCCAAAATCGAGTACCTTGACACCCCCTTCGGGCGTGACGATGATGTTGCCCGGCTTCAGATCCCGATGCACGATCCCCTTTTCATGCGCCGCTTCGAGCGCTTCTGCAATCTGCCTGGCATAGTTCAGAGCGGTCGCGACAGGAAGTGGTCCTTTAAGCGTCGCGCCTGGAACCAACTCCATCACCAGCGCTCGCTCTTCGACGGCGTATATCTGAGCGATGTTGGGATGATTCAGCGATGCCAGCACTTCTGCCTCGCGCTGGAAGCGGGCCATGCGGTCCGGGTCCGCGGTAAACGAATCCGGCAAGACCTTGAGCGCTACTTCGCGTTTCAGCCTGGTGTCCCTGGCCCGGTACACTTCACCCATGCCGCCGGCTCCGAGTGGCGCGATGATTTCGTAAGGGCCGAGTTTGCGTCCGGGAGAGAGCCCCATGTTCGTGTCAAGGCTAGTTTAGCCGATCAGGATGGAATTAGGTCCTGGTTTACGCACTCGCCCGGAAGTCTTCCGCCAACGAGATCCTACGCGCGCCGAATCGGGAAATCAGGCTCTCCATTGAGCCGGCTCGTACATCTGGATCAGGTTGCCGCACGTATCGGAAAAGATCGCAAGTTTCACCGGCCCCTGCTGCGCCGGGTCCATCGTGAACTTGACACCGTGTTTCTTCAGTTGATTTGCCTCGGCTTCGATATTGTCCACCTCGAACGCGGCGAGAATTCCCCAACCGGAATGTCCTTGGACCTCCTGAAGCCCAGGACGTCGGTATAGAACGCGAGGGCAGCCGGGGATCAAGCCCGCGGGCAGTTGCCGATCCGCCGGTGCGGAGCGGCACCGTCGTTGAAACTCCGACGGCGACATGCCAACACGACGCAGGAAAAGAGTGCTGAAGCTGCCCACGCTGGAGGAGCCGATTGACAGGCAAACGTCGGTGATCGACAAATCGGTCAGGATCAGCAGATGCCTGGCTTTCTCGATCTGCGCACGCGATCGATACCGGTGCGGGGTTTCGCCGAACATGGCCTTGAACAAGGTTACAGGTCTCTGGTTCCTCCGGTCCGCTACCTGCACCAGGACCCGAATCATCGCGAATGCAAGAGCACAGGCTCACCCGGCACGCAGGAGCTTCCGGACGACTGCCCGGGCAATCGTGACGGGATGAGTTGCCACTATACAGATTTGGCCCAATATACTTCGGGGCTCGTGGAATACGCCGAGTTGCCTGAGGACCGACCCGCGATCATAGTAAATTCTTTCACCGGCCAGACGATCGTCGGCATCAAACGTGTACACTCCGCAAAGCGGGAACTCGACTCGCCGCCCCGTCGCCGGAAGGCCGCGCCAACCGCCGAGGTGTGTGCCGCGAACCACGACTTCAACGAGAACGGCGTCCTCTGCCGCATGGCGGCGTTGCACCGCGATCTCGAGGTCCGGCAGCGCCCTCATTAGCTGCTCGTAAAACAGACGGACTCCGTCCCGGCCCGTATAGTGTTCGCCCCAAGGCTCATCGTCGTACCGCGCGGTTTCACCGAACGTGCGGAGAACGCCTTCGAGATCGTGCTCGTTCTCAAGGCGAATGTGCTGCTCCACAATGGCGATGCGAGCTGCCCGCCTGTCTTTCGGATCAGAAGCGTTGACCATGTGCGCCCGTGGCGTTTGAAGTATGGGCGAAGCGCCAGCCACCAAATAATATCACCGGCGGTCAACCGTAGCGGAGCACCGATCGGAAGCTTGGGCAAGAATGGGAAAGTGCAACCACCGCATAAGTACGCAAGGATCGAACGAGAACGCCGATTCCTGCTGGACCACTTTCCAAGTAATGAAAATGTGGTGCGAGTTCGGCGGCTCATGGACCGCTACCTAGACGGGACCACTTTGCGCTTGCGGATACAGAGTGAAGACAATGGCCCGGTCGTATTCAAGCTCACTCAGAAGATTCCGGCGCGTTCAGGCGGAGCACAACAGGGATTGATCACGAGCATGTACCTCAGCGAAGACGAGTATTGCCTGCTGGCGGGACTTCCAGCGAAGACACTCAGCAAGACTCGCCACAGTATGCCGCCTTTCGGCGTTGATGTTTTCGAAGGACCGCTAAGAGGTCTACTCCTTGCCGAAGCAGAGTTCGAATCCGCGGCCGCAGCCGACGCCTTGGCGATTCCGAGCTTCATCGCACGGGAGGTCTCCCACGACGACCGCTTTACGGGAGGTCAGTTAGTCCGTGCGTCACAACAAGACGTCCGAACCTGGCTGTCCGAATATGGCATCGGGGTGGTCTCACCATAGAGTGGATAACTCTTCGCATCGTGGCAGGGTACAATTGCTCAAATCTCTATGGCGCTGACATCCGGTACTCGGTTGGGTCCATACGAAATCCTCGCAGCCGTTGGCTCGGGAGGGATGGGCGAGGTCTACAAGGCTCGAGACGGGCGGCTCGACCGCGTAGTCGCGGTAAAGGTCATCTCCGACCATACGGAGGAAAACCGGCAGCGCTTCGAGCGTGAAGCGCGAGCCATTTCCAGTCTGAATCATCCGCATATCTGCAGCCTCTACGATGTCGGACGGCAGGACGAGACCGACTACCTGGTGATGGAATTCGTCGACGGGATCACACTCTCCGAACGGCTCAAGAGCGGTCCGCTGCCGGTTGCGGAGATGTTGCGCATCGGCATCCAGATTGCCGAGGCGTTAGACGCGGCGCACCGGTATGGTGTGGTGCATCGCGACCTGAAGCCGGGAAATGTGATGCTGTCCAAGGCCGGCGTCAAACTGCTGGATTTCGGGCTCGCGAAACTAAGGGAAGAGCCGGCTGCCCTCGGGCAGGATACCCGCTCGATGACGATGGCCGAGCCGCTCACGCAAAAGGGCGCCCTGATGGGGACCTTCCATTACATGGCGCCGGAGCAGTGGGAAGGCAAAGACGCCGATGCGCGATCGGACATTTTCGCGCTGGGCGCGGTGCTGTACGAAATGGCCGCGGGCCGCAGGCCATTCGACGGCGCCAGCCAGGCGGCCCTGGTGGCGGCGATCCTGGAACGCGAGCCGCCGGAACCATCGGCATTGCGCGCGGGCATACCTTCGGTGCTGGATACGGTGATTAAGACTTGTCTGGCGAAAGATCCGGAGCAGCGGTGGCAAACAGCGCGAGACGTGCGCCACGCCCTGGTGTGGGTGACCAGCAGTACTGCGACGGCGACGGCCGCTGCCGAGCGGACTCAGCCCAGACCGAAACCAGTGCGCTGGCCCTGGCCGGTTTGGGCCGCGACTACGGCGCTGCTGGTTGCCGGAGCCGTCTTCGCGACCATGCGGCTTCGTCCGGCGCCGGAGCTCCCGGTATTTCGCAACCTCACATTCTCCGGTAGGGATGCGACGCCCACGGTATCGCCGGACGGGAAGACTATCGCGTTTTCTTCGCGACGCGACGGGAGCAACCGCATCTGGTTGAAAGAATTATTGCGCGGTGACGAGAGCCCGCTGACGGAGGGGCCCAACGATTTCGCGCCGAGCTTTTCTCCGGACGGCGGCAGCATATTGTTCCGGCGCGGAGCTGCCGTTTACCGCGTAACGGTGGTCGGAGGGCAGGTCCGGAAAGTGGCGGACGATTCCCTGAACAGCGCGGACTGGTCACCGGATGGGCAGCGGGTAGTTTACGTGCGGCGCACTGGTTCCACCTGGCTGTTGGAAACAGTGGCGCTCACCGGCCAGGGGCGCAAGGAGATCGCGAAATACCCAGCCGTCATTAGCAATCCGCGCTGGTCGCCGGACGGAAAATGGGTGGCGGCTTCGGTTCCCGGGGGGATCTCGGCGCTTCCCAGTCAATTATTTCTGACAGCCGCGGATGGCAGCGGTTCGCGTAAACTGGCGGTGGCGGCCGGAGGATATACGATCTCCACCGTCTGCTGGGTCAGCGACCACGAGATCGTCTATTCGGAGAACCTCTCGATCACCGGCGGCGGAGCGGTGGCCGCCGGAAGTGCGTGGCTGGTCCGGCAGGATATTCTCAACGGGTCGAGCACGAAGCTTCTCCAGCATTCTTACAGCATTTCGAATGTGAACATTGCCGGGCCCGGCAGGATCGTGTTCGGCAGCCTCCTTTCGCGGCAGAACCTGGTGGGTTTTGGCCTCTCAGCCAAGGCGGGCGGCGAAATGCCGGAGGTGATTACGGAGGGCAGCGCGCAGGACCGCCAGCCCGTCTTCTCACCGGACGGTGAATGGATCCTGTTCACTTCCAACCGTAGTGGAGATGCGGACATCTGGAAGCTCTCCCGGAAATCGGGCGTTCTCCGGCGTCTGACGGACGATCCGGCGCACGACTGGGATCCCTCATTCACGCCCGACGGAAAGCAGATTCTGTGGAGTTCGAACCGCTCGGGCGGGATGGAGGTATGGGTAGCGGACACTGAAGGCGCGGGCGCCAGGCAAGTCAGCAACGACGGTCTCGACGCGGAGAATCCGACGGCCACGCCCGATGGTTGGGTCGTGTACACTTCCGGAAACCCGGCGCATCAGGGGCTCTGGAAGGTACGCCTGAACGGCTCGGGAACAACTCAACTGAGCAAGAGTATAAGCTACTTCCCCCAGGTATCGCCGGATGGGCGGTATGTGGTTTACCAGAACGTAGGGCAGGCGCGCAACGAAATCATGAGTCTCGCCGACGGAACAGTGACGCCCCTCAATTTCAATGCCGGCCGATGCCGATTCACTCCGGACGGAGATTCGCTGGTGTATTTGGGCCGGCGTCCGAACGGCAACCTAGGTGTGGTTATGCAGAGCCTCCGGCCAACCGGGAGTACGGCCGCGACACGCCGGTTCATCGAACACATCGACCTGCCCAATCGACCTGAGAGCTTTGGCCTCTCACCGGATGGTTCCCACATCGTGCTCTCGGTGCAGGAACCGGGGGCCTCAGTCGGTGAGGTAGCGCATCTGCCGGGAATCGAAGGCCGTCCGGTGCGGCGGTAGGTTGCGCATACCTTTGGCGAGACCGGTCAAGAGCGGCAGGGAGTTTCTTATAATTTCAGGTCTGCCGGGCAGCGGTAAGAGCAGTCTGGCGCAACAACTCGCGCCCGCGCTCAATCTTCCGATCCTGGACAAGGATGCCATCCTCGAACGCCTGTTCGACTTAAAGGGTGTCGGCGACGTCGAGTGGCGGCGTCAGTTGAGCCGGGCGAGCGACCGTATACTTCAGGACGAGGCGATGGCATCGGAGGGCGCGATTCTGGTTTCGCACTGGCATCTCTCCGGCATGTCGCCCGATTCGGGGACACCGACGGAATGGCTGTTCAAACTCTCGGACAAGGTTGTGAATGTCCATTGCGAATGCCCCGCTGAAGTCGCCGCCGAACGTTATTTTCGGCGCACGCGGCATCCCGGGCATCTGGATGGACGGAGATCGTATGCGGAGACGCTGGATAGCATCCGCAAGGTCGCAAGCCTTGGGCGGCCCGACATTCCGGTGAGCATCGCTGTGGACACTTCACAAAGTCCAACGCTGGAGGCGGTTCTGCATGAGGTACTCCGGGCCCTCTCGCGATAGCGCGTGTACACTCGTTCCATGGTGTTTACCAAGCGGCTGCGCGATGGAATTCGTCGAGGGGAAATCACCTGCAGTGTCCGTATATGGCTGCGTCCGCGCGTCATTGTGGGCAACCGGTACCCCATGGAAGAAGGTGAGATCGAAGTGGATTCGATCACGCCGATCGGGTTTCCGGACATTACGCCGGCGTTGGCGCGCGAGTCGGGATTCCTGGGCGTGGTCGATCTGCTCAAGGTCGCGAAGCACGGTAAGGGCGAGAATATCTATCTGATCCGGTTTCACTACGTGGCTCCTTCGGGTTGAGGTGGGTGCCCCTCAAGCACGCGAGAGTTACGGCAGCAAGAGGGACAGACCGGGAGGCCTGTCCCACGTTAGTGCTTTTCCTTCAGGGTCCGGCGGAGTTCGGCGTTGATCCTGACTTCGGCGCCGGCGCGATTGACGGTCACGACGGCGGTGTCTCCCCAGTTCTTGGTGGCCATCACGCGGTTCCAGGTTTCGCGGTCGGGGGCGGCGATGCCATCGAGCGCGAGGACCTGGTCATTCACCTGGAAGCCGCTGCGGGCGGCGATGGAATCCTTTTCGATCGCGATGATCTTGCGCGCCCCGGCGGTTTCGGTGGTGGAGAAGCCGAGCGAGGGGTAGAGCGAATCGCGCTCATACGGGATGCCCCAGAGGAAATTCGCGTAGGAGGCTTTGACGCTCGAGACGGGTTTCTCTTCGGAGTCCTGGACGGGCACGGGAATCAGGGTGGTGATCTTGCCGTCGAACCACTGCCTGGCCTGATGCTCGATGCCCACGCCATAGGCGACGTGGCCGCTGCCCACGAGCACGACCAGAATTGCATCGGAAGGCGCGGACTTCAAGACCTTCACACTGTTGTAGGCCATGCTGGCGTCCCACGTGGCTTGCGCCGCCTGCATGCTTTTCATCATGGATTCGGGCATGTGGCCGTGCATGGAGTCGTCGTCGTCGAAGGAGGCCTGGAAGAAGACGAGGTGATCGGCGCTATCGACATCGATGTGGGGCGGGACGTGCTGCTTGTCGGTGTCGGAGAGGTTATCGATTCCCTTCTGACGAACGGCGGTCACCACGCTGCGCGGGGTGTTCACACCGTACATGGGAATGCGGTGGTCGCGGGCGTAGAGAAAGATGTCGCGATAGTAGTCCCAGTGGTAGCCCCAGAATTCGTACCAGCGCGCCAGGGTGAGGAAGCCGGCTTCGGTGAGCAAGCCCTCGCGCCAGCTATCGAGCGAGCGCTGCTCGGTGTACGGGAACATTTCGAGACCGACCATCACCTTGCGGCCGGCGTCCTGAAGAGCGCGGATGACACGAAGTTGGACGCGATGGAAGTCGGCCGTAGTGTGCGATTCGCCGACCAGGAGCAACCGCGTGTCGCGCAGACGGGCGGCAAGCTGGTTGGCGGAGAGCACTTCACCGGTGGCGGAGTCCGTAATGGCGTCGAGGACTACGCGCGCGTCGCGGGTGCGGCGTTCGGTGTCGCCGATCGCGAGGTGGAAGATCTTCTGTTTGGATTGAGCGGACGCGGAAAGGGATACGACCAGCGCGACCGCCGCAAGGGAGAAACAACGCTTCATAAGGATTTGCTCCGAATGTGAAGGCTATCATGCCGCCGGAACGGACGCTTGCCTAGGGCCGCGTCCGATCTGCTATTTTCGAAGGTCGATGGACGCCGATTCTTTTTTGAAATCCGAAGCCGCGGCCGGGCGTTTCCGGGGTGCGGTGCTGCTGGCGCGGAAAGGCGAGGTGTTGCTCCGCGACGGGTATGGCCTGGCCAATGAGGAGTGGCGGATTCCGAATACGCCGACCACCAAATTCCGGATCGGGTCGGTAACGAAGACCTTCACCGCCGCCGCGATCCTACGGCTGGTTGAAGCAGATGCGATCGAACTGCGCGACAACATAGGGACGCGGCTCGGAGAATTGCCCGCGGCATGGCAACCACTGACCATACACCAACTGCTGACGCACACGTCGGGTTTGCGAGATCACGTGGCGGCGCCGGGCAAGCGCACGATGAATCGTACCGGCGCCAAACCAGCGGAACTCATCGACCTCATTGCCAGGGAACCGCTGCTGTTTCCGCCGGGGACGAGCCGCGCCTACAGCAACACTGGCTATTTGTTGCTCGGGATGTTGATCGAGAAGGTGTCCAGCCGGCCGTATGCGGTCTACCTGGAAGAAGAAATCGTCGGCCCATTGGGCCTGACCGCAACCGGGCACGATTCCCACTCGCAGATCCTGATGGAGAGGGCCTCGGGATACGCGCTGCAGGGCGGTCAATTGCAGAACGCGGACTTCCTGGATATGAGCGTTCCCTTCTCTGCCGGAGGCCTGATCTCGACGGTCGACGATCTGCTGCGGTGGAATCGCGCACTGCACGAGGACGGCCTGCTCAAGCGCAGCTCGTACGAACGCATGACGGCGGAGTATCCCGAGACGCAGCAGCAGGATGGTTTTTACGGGTACGGTTTGTTCATCGGCAAAACGGCCGGGTACACATGCCTGGCACATACCGGTGGAGTCAACGGGTTCATCGCGGTGCTTCAGTACTATCCGGAGTTGAAGGGCTCGCTGATCGTGCTTTCGAACCTGCTCCATCCCTTGTTTTTTCCACCGGTCATACAACGACTCTCGGAGTATTTGACGGAACCAGAACCAGGGACAGGAGCGTGACCGAGTATTTCAAAGGCGCGCTGATGCGCACAGGATCCTCACCCGAATACACCGAGGTCCTGGAACTTCGAGCACCGCAGCCTGATGAACTGGCGCCGCGATTTGCGGCAGTACGCGGTGATTGAGTGGCCGCCTGCCGAACGGGAGAACGAGTCGACGCCGGGGCCGGTGATCGTCATGGAACGGAAGACCGTGAGGGAGCGGTCGATATTCGTTCATCGCCGCGAGAAGTGGCGTATGGTGAGCGCGATCGAGGGTCCGATGACGATCATGGCGACCAGTAGGAAGACTGTGAAGGATTGCAGCACGAAGGGCCGACGGCCGATCGCGGAGAGCGGGATCACGACGAACGTCATGAATAGGTGCACACAGACTCCGAACAGCACACCGCAGACGAGCGCGCGATCGAGCAGGACGGGTAGGGAGCGGCTGGCGAAGTAGTAAACGGCGGCGGCTCCGGTGGCGACGATGAAATGCAAGAGCACGCCCAGGAGCGCCGTGGGTAGTCCCCCCTGGAATGCGCTGCGTCCGAGGAGTCCGCTGGCGATGCCCTGGAAGACGCGCACGGGGCCGGCTCCGAAGTACGCGGAGACAGCGATAGCGCTGAGTCCATCGAGCACGCCGGTGATCAATCCGGCTATGAATACTGCCTGGATGCGGGTCTCACGCTTCAACAATCATCCCTCCGGTTCTATACAGAATAGCTGGTTGTGTGCGAGGCGCCGGCTTTCCCACCGCCATAGCTCTGCGCTAATTGTGGGGCGGACGCCCTCGTGGGCCTTCGCCGTGGGCAGAGTCTTGATTCTGCGGGCGGAGAGCGGGACGGAGTTACGGCAGCAAGTGGACAGGCCAGGAGGCCTGTCCGACGATGGAGTTTATCATGGCATGCGGGGGTCGGCCGGGGAGTATCGGGGACAAAATAATGAATCCGATGCCGGCTGGCGGGATCATGTTGAGAAACTATGCCTTCGACGAGATGGACCTGCCTCGGCGCCGCGCTGCTGGTATGCTGCGCTGCTGCCCCGCCGGTCTCGGCGGGTGAGAATTCATCCGGATCGCTGCGCCTCAATGGCATAAATCTCCCGGTAGTTGATAAACAGGACATCCGCTTCGTACGCGTGGCGGCGGAGGGGGAGCCGCTGGAGAGCAGGGTCTCGAGCATTGCGCAGGATCGCTATGGCTTCCTCTGGTTCGGCTCCGACGACGGCTTGTACCGTTATGACGGATACAAGCTCAAGTCCTACCGGCGGGAGCCCGGCAATCCGAATAGCCTCAGCGACGATACGGTCCTGGCGATTTACAGGGACCGCGCCGGCATTCTCTGGATCGGCACTGGATTTGGTGGGGTGAACCGGTTCGATCCGGCAGCCGACAGCTTCACCCACTATCAGCATGACCCGGCCAATCGCGGAAGTTTGAGCGGCAATGCGGCCAAGTGTATCTTTCAGGATACGAGCGGCGCGCTCTGGGTCGGAACCAGCAACGGGCTTGACCGCCTGGACCAGGCCACGGGAAACTTCACGCACTATCAGAACAACTCTCAGGACGCCGGCAGTTTGAGCAGTAACGATGTGGTCGACATTTCCGAAGACCGCGCGGGGAATTTGTGGGCAGGCACGGTCGGCGGCGGTCTCAACCGGTTGGACCGAAGCACCGGCCGTTTTACCCGCTTCCGCGAATCGAACACCGCTTCCAGCCCGGGCGATGACAGCAGTGCCACGCTCAGCAGTATCCGGCAGGACCGCGCTGGTGTGCTGTGGGTGGGTAACGGCCTTGGAACCCTGGATCCGAGAACGGGAACGCTCACGCGTTATGCCTTTCGCTCGAAGGAGCCCGGGGGGGAAATCGTCAAAGGACTGAGAGCGCTTCAGGAAGGCCGGGAGGGTGAGTTGTGGCTGGGTACGCAGAACGGGCTGCTCGTACTGGACCGTGAGCGCAAGCAGTTCGTGCGCTACCTGAGGAACCCGATGAATCCGCAGAGCCTGCACAACGACGACATCCTGAGCCTGTTCCAGGACGCCGAGGGAAACATCTGGGTGGGCACGCAGAGCGGAGTGAGCCGGTTTAATCCCAGACCGCCGTTCATCGTTCGTCAGCATGAGCACGGCAACACACAGAGTCTGAGGGAGAATAACATTCGCGCCGTGCAGGTGGACAGTCGGGGGAACCTTTGGGTCGGTTCGCGCCGCGGCCTCCAGCGATTCGACCAGAAAACCGGCCGTTCCGCGCTCTACCAGCACGATCCCCACGATCCCTACAGCCTCTCGAACAACTACGTGACCGTGATCCGGGAAGATCGCTCAGGCACAATCTGGGTGGGCACGGGCGGCGGCGGACTCAACCGGTTCGACAGTGCCACGGGGCGATTTTTCGCCTTCCGCTACCAACCGGATAACCCTGCCGCTTTAAGCAGCGACGGCGTCCTCTCTTTGTTGGAAGACCGCGGTGGGATGCTCTGGGTGGCCACCGCCGCGGGCCTGAGTTGCCTGGACCGCCGAACCGGCCGATTCACAAGCTACCATCACGACGAGAACGACCCGCACAGCCTGTCCGACGACATCGTCAAGACCGTGTTTGAGGACCGGGATGGTGTGCTGTGGGTCGGATCCAAGGGAGGTCTGAACCGCTTTGACCGTGCGTCGCAGCAGTTCACATCCTGGCGGCACAACACACAGGATCCGGCGAGCCTGAGCCACGACCAGGTCAATGCCATCTGGGAAGACCGGCAGGGAAGGCTGTGGGTTGCGACCCAGGGCGGACTCAACCAAATGGACCGCAGCCGTGGGACCTTCACGATATTCACCCACACGGACGGCCTCCCGGACAATGCCGTCCAGGCGATTCTGGAAGACGATCAGGGGTCGCTGTGGCTGGCCACGCACAACGGCCTCGCGAGATTCCGTCCCCTCACCGGGAGCTTTCGCAACTACTCCGCAGCGGATGGCCTGCCGGGCAATTTGTTTAACCCGCTCGGTACCGAAGGCAGTTGCCGCAGTCCGAATGGGCAAATGTGGTTTGGGTCCAGGAACGGACTGGCATCCTTCTTCCCCGACCGGCTTTCCGACAACTCCTACGTTCCGCCGGTCGCATTAACAGATTTCCGTTTGTTCAACAAGACCGTCCGCCCGGGTGTGAACTCGCCGCTCCACCAGCCCATTTGGGCGACCCGCTCGCTGACGCTTACGCACGAACAAGGCATCTTCTCCCTGGAGTTCGCCGCGTTGAGCAATACCGCGCCGGAGAATAATCACTACCGGTACCGCCTGGAGGGACTGGAAATGGAGTGGAACGAGGTGAGTAGCCGGCAGCGGCTGGCGACGTACACGAATCTTCCGGCGGGGAATTACGTTTTCCGGGTCCAGGGATCCAACAACAACCAGGTCTGGAATCAAGAGGGCGTGAGCCTCGCCATCATCGTGCTGCCGCCCTGGTGGGCGACGTGGTGGTTCCAAGGCATTGTGGGGCTGGTGGTTGCGGGCCTGGCGTTCGGAGCCTATCAATCCCGCGTGAAGATCTTGCGTCTGGGGGCCGCGAGACTCGAGATGCAGGTCTCTCAGCGCACCGCCGAGCTATTGGAACGGACCGGCGAACTCCAAATTGCCAAGGATGCGGCGGAGGGGGCCAATCGCGCCAAGACCATCTTCCTGGCGAACATGAGCCACGAGCTGCGCACGCCTCTGAATGCAATCCTCGGATTCTCCAACCTGCTGCGGGAAGGCGATGTTTCCGAGTGGCAGCGCAACGATCTGGACATCATCAGACGGAGCGGCGAACACTTGCTCAGCCTGGTTGACGAGGTGTTGGACGTCGCCAAGATCGAGGCCGGCCGCGGCGTATTGGAGATGGCTCCGTACGATCTGACGAGTATGGTGCGTGACGTGATGGACATGATGTGCGCGCGAGCCCAGATGAAGGGCCTCGCGCTACTCCATGTGGAATCATCCGGGCTGCCGCGCTATGTGCGGGCGGATGGCCCCAGGCTCCGGCAAGTGCTGATCAACCTTGTGGGGAACGCGATCAAGTTCACGCTGGCGGGATCCGTCACGCTGAGGTTGGATGCGGGGCGCGCCGACAGCGAAGGACGATTCCTGCTGACTTTCCACGTGGAGGACACGGGCAGCGGGATCGCGCAAGAGGATCAGACGCGAATCTTCGAGCCTTTCGTACAGGCAGGTCCGACGGCGACGAAGAAAGGCAGCGGACTGGGGCTCGCTATCACCAGGCAACTGGTGGAGCTGATGGGGGGAACGGTGAATGTAGAGAGCACGCCGGGGAAAGGATCGAAGTTCCGGGTAGAGGTGCCAGTGTTCGTGCACGAGGAATCCGAGCCGGCCGCAGCGCGCGGAGACCGCGGACGGATCACCGGCCTGGAATCGGGGCAGCCCGAATACCGCATTCTGGTTTGCGAAGATGAGCCGACAAGCGCGGCGGTGCTGCTGCGATTCCTGCAATCCGCCGGATTTCAGGTGCGGGTAGCCGAGAACGGTGCGAAGGGAGTGGAGCTGTTTCAGAGCTGGCGTCCGGACTTCATCTGGATGGATCTGCGCATGCCGGTCATGAGCGGGGTGGAGGCGGCGAAGCGCATTCGCGCCATCGAGGGCGAGCGTGGCGTCAAGATCGCGGCCGTCAGCGCGTCGGCCTTCGCCGAGGAGCGAAGTGAAGTGCTGGCGGCAGGCATGGACGATTTCGTCCGCAAGCCTTTCCGCCCCGCCGAGATTTTCGACTGCATGGCGCGGCACTTGGGCGTACGGTATCGCCGCAGCGAGGTCCAGCCGTACGCGCGACGGGAATCGCCGCCACCGCTCAGGCCGGAAGCGTTGGAAGCGCTTCCGGAAGAGTTGCGTGCGGAGCTTCGAGACGCCCTGGAGGCGCTGGACGTGGAGCGCATTGTGGCGGTCATTCACCGCGTGTCGGAGCGGGATTCGGTGTTGGGCTCCGCGTTATCGTATTCCGCCGGCCGGCTGGAATTTACTACGATCTTCCAGGCGATGGAGAACTGCCGGGCGGAAGCGGCGGGCGAAGAGCCCGGGCCGACCGTGTTCGTGAAGGGATCGGCCGAATGAGCGGCGGGGGCCGCTTTCGTTTTCTTATTAGCGACCGCTCCTGCACGGTCACGGCTCGGATCCGAGCCGCGCGCGTCGGCAAGCGGTTGGTAGTTCGCAATTGGTGTCAGCAATGAGCAAAACCATGATCGGGACGAGATTCGCTTGGGTATTCATTTATGCCACGACCGCAGTGGCGGGCGACGTGGTCATTCACTTGGATAGCGCCGCACCGGTCTCCCGCCAGGTGATCCGGTATCAGTGCGATGCGAATGCCTCCAAATTGGGCCTGCCGGACGGCCCGTTTCCGGTGGAGTATATCAATGGAGGAGGCAACAGCCTCGCGGTGTTGCCGATTTCAGGGAAGGCGATGATTTTCGCCAATGTACTCTCCGGTTCGGGAGCACGTTACGCGGCACAGCAGTACATCTGGTGGGAGGCGGCCGGGCGGAGCGTGACACTTACTTCGGAGACACTTGCAGGCAAGATGGAGTCAACCTGCCAGCGAGTGAACGCCAAGTAACCGCAAGCCTTCCCAAGGGAGGGGCTAGCTGCTATATTTCTAGAGCCCCATGTCCGACCCTAAGAATCCCCTCTCCCGCCTGGACCATCAGGAACTGATTTGGTTGACCGGCATTTTGAAAGATGCGTGCCGGGACCGGTTGGAGAAGAACCTGGTGAGCCAGGCCTTCGAAGAGCGGTTGTACCAGCGGGGACCGGTGGCGGGAAGGCTGGATCCGCGGCCCTTTTTGAAGATCTGGGAGCCGCGGTACCGGAAGTTCCTGGAAATCGCGGGGGAATTGCACGCACAGTTGGAAGGCGAGGAAGCGCGGGCGGCGGCGGAGAGTTTGCGGGAGCAGTTCACGGCGGCGCCGGTTACGCGGCACGGGCCGGCATCTTCACACGTTATGATTGAGAAGAATGCCGCGAATTCTCGACGGAAATCGCGTACGCGATGAAATCAAAGGCGAGCTGAAACCGCGGATCGCGGCGCTTGCAGCCCATGGGCGCCCGCCGGGCCTGGCGGTGGTGCTGGTGGGGAACAACCCAGCCTCCGAGATCTACGTACGCAACAAGATCAAGACCTGCCACGACCTGGGGATCTACTCCGAATCGATCACGCCTGCCGATACGATTTCCACGGAAGAACTGCTGGCGATTGTCGAAGGGTTGAACACGCGCGCGGAGATCGACGGGATCCTGGTGCAACTGCCGCTGCCGCCGCAGGTGGATACCAAGCGCATCCTGATGGCGGTCTCGCCGGCCAAGGACGTGGACGGGTTTCACCCGTGCAACGTAGGAGCACTGGTGGCCAACCTTCCGGCGCCGCGGGCGTGCACGCCGGCGGGGATCATCGAGCTGCTGAAGCGCGGAGGAATCCCGATGGCGGGCCAGCGGGCGGTGATAGTGGGACGCAGCGACATCGTGGGCAAGCCGGTGGCGATGCTGCTGCTGCACGAGCACGCCACCGTGACGATCTGCCATTCGAAGACGCCGGACCTGAAGTCGGTTTGCAGGGAGGCGGATATTCTGGTGGCGGCGATCGGGCGGGCGGCGATGATCACGGGCGAGTTCATCAAGCCGGGAGCGACCGTGATCGACGTCGGCACGAATCACGTCGCGGACCGGGAGAAGGCGGCTCGGATCTACCGGAATTCGGCGGAGAAGCTGGCCAGCTTCGATAAGCGGGGCGGCCTGCTGATCGGAGACGTGGACCCGGTGGATGTGGCGGAAAAGGCCGGGGCCTACACGCCGGTGCCGGGAGGAGTCGGGCCGCTGACGATCGCCATGCTGATGGTCAACACGGTGGCCTCGGCGGAGCGCCGATCGGGCGTATGCTGAAAGTTGGGCTGACCGGAGGAATCGGCTGCGGAAAGAGCTTCGTGGGCGAGGCGCTGGCGAGCTACGGGTGCCTGGTGATCCACGCGGATGACCTGGGGCATGAAGTGCTGGCTGGCGGAGGAGAGGCGTACACTCCAGTGGTAGCCGAATTCGGCAGGGAAATCCTGGACGGCGAGGGCGAGATCGACCGGCGGGCGTTGGGGGCGCGGGTGTTCGGCTACCCGGAGCGGCTGGCGCGGTTGAACGCCCTGGTGCATCCGGCGGTGATCCGGCGGGAAGAAGAATTGGTGGCCGAATTTGCGGCGCGCCGGCCGGATGGAATCGCGGTAGTGGAAGCAGCGATCCTGGTGGAAACCGGGAGCTACAAACGGTTTGACAAGTTGATTTTAGTGACCTGCAGGGAAGAACAACAGGTGGAGCGCGCGATGAGGCGCAACGGAGCGTCGGAGGGCGACGTTCGGGCTCGTATCGGGCGGCAGATGCCCCTTGCGGAGAAACGAAAGTTTGCGGATTTCGTCATAGATACATCCGGGGAGAAAGCGGATACCCTGCGGCAGACCCGGGCCGTCTACGACACATTACGGAGAATGGAATCATGAGAGTCGTGCGTACCTTCCTTTGGGCTGCCGTTCTGGCTGCCGGTTTTATCTGGGTCACCAGCGTGGCGAACTGGGACGTGGGACGCGCGCTGCGTCCGGTGCGCAACGCCGGGCGGATGTGGAGCGAGCCCACGGCGGCGGCGGGCGCGGGTTTTTCTACCGACGAGCAGAATAATATCGACGTGTACAAATCGTCGCGCGACGCCACGGTGTTTATCACCTCCACGGTGTTCACGCGCAGCTTCTTCGGAGTGTATCCGGAGAAGGGCACGGGAACCGGGTTCGTAATCAGCCCGGAAGGCGAGATCCTGACCAACAATCACGTGGCCGGCGGCGGGAGCGAGTTGAGCGTGACGCTCTCCGATAAGAAGGTATACAAGGCGCGCGTGCTGGGGATCGATACGCGGAACGACTTGGCGCTGATCAAGATCGACGCGGGGCGCAAGCTGCCGGTGGTGCCGCTGGGGGATAGCGATCGCCTGATGGTGGGGCAGAAGGTGCTCGCGATCGGCAACCCGTTCCAGTTCGAAGGCACGCTGACCACGGGCATTGTGAGCTCGCTGGGGCGCACGATCCAGACCGAAGGAGAGCGCGAACTGGAGGGCATGATCCAGACCGACGCGGCGATCAATCCGGGCAACAGCGGCGGGCCGCTCCTCGATTCGCACGGCAACGTGATCGGGATCAACACGGCGATCTATGGAGCGCAGGGCAGCATCGGTATCGGCTTCGCGATGCCGATTTCCCGGGCCAAGGCGATGTTGGTGGAGTACAGGACGCGGGGCAAGATCTCGCGGCCCACGCTGGGGATCAATACGGTCTATATCGCGGGCGACCTTGCGGAGATGCTGCAGCTGCCGTCTTCGGGCGGACTGTTGATTCAGGAAGTGGAGCGCGGATCGGCGGCGGCGGCGGCCGGGCTGCGCGGGTATTCGCGGATCGTGATTGTTGGGAATTATCGCCTGGGAATCGGCGGCGATCTGATTACGGCGGCGGATGGGCACACAATCGACGACAAGGAGACGCTGAAGCGGCTGATGGACAACAAACACGGCGGCGATACGCTGGAGATGACGATCAATCGCGGAGGGCGGAGCGAGAAGGTGAAGGTGAAGTTGGGCGAGGCTCCGCAGCAGTTCTAGCAAGCTGAGGCAGGCCGGCTGCACGGTCGAAAACCCGACGGCGAAGTGCAACACAGCTGACGCGCAATTTGGAAGCGCGTACGGCCTACGCAGAAGCCGCCTAAAAGGCGGCTGCAGCCAAGATTGGCTGCCCCACTAGTGGGGCAAAACTGAAAAGGGCCGGCGATCCTTGATGGATAGCCGGCCCTTAATTTTTCGATTTAAGTCGCGCGAATGGTCAGGACGCGAGAGCTGTAGTGGGAGCGGCCGTGTGGACCTTGTTCTTGCTCCCGGGTGGGCGACCGCGACGCTTTGGAACAGCTACTTCGGCCATCCAGGCTGGCGGCCTACCGCGTTTGCGTCCCCTACCATGCGCTAATTGTTCCAGGCTCGTAATTGCCTGTTCGATCTGTTCCCGTTCCGCTTTTAACTCGACGAGAATCTTGCTGACATCCATATTGGCCCTCCACTCACAAGGAACCTCAACTAATGATTCCAGTATACATTCAAATCTTCTCCCTATTGAGCGGGAAATTCAAGGTATGAAATGCGATTTTTAGGTCAATTTAATAGACCAAAAGTACCGAATGTGGGGCCCAGTACGGTCAAACCTATCGAATAGTGGTTGGAATACGCTTTTTCCAATAGTAGTAAAAAGGCAGACCCAGCAGGATTAGACCAATGCCCATCATGGATTCGCGCGGGCGTTCCCAAGCGGTTGAAACCAGTAGAATTATCGCACCGATTATAAAAAGAACCGGAACCACCGGATAACCCATCGTGCGATAGGGGCGGACCAGATCTGGTTGCTTGAAGCGGAGAACTACGACGGCGGCGGCGGTCATGCCGTAGAGAATCCAACTGGCAAAAATTACCAGGTTAAATAGGTCGTCATATTTTCCGGAAAGGACTAATAGACAGGCCCAAAGATTGAGCACGATGATGGAAACTCCGGGCGTGTGATATTTAGGATTGACGCGTCCGATGGCGTGAAAAAAGTAACCGTCGCGGGCGGCGGCGTAGGGAACGCGGGCGCCGGAGAGGATGGAACCGTTCAAAGCCGCGAAAATACTGATCATTGCTGCGATCGAGACAGCAGCCGCTCCGGGCGCGCTAAAGATCTTGCGCATCATTTCGGCGGCGACCCGGGTGCTGCCGGCGACTTCGGCGGGCGACATGACGTGGAAATATGCCGCATTCGCGGCCATATAAATAGCAATCACACAAAGGGTTCCCCCTATTAACGCCCTCGGAAGATTCTTCTGGGGATCTTTTATCTCCGAAGAGACCATACTCACGTTATTCCAACCGTCGTAGGCCCACAGGGCGGCGACCAGGGCGGCGATGAAGCCGGAAAAAGTGAGCGGCGATACGGGGCCCGTAGCGGCTTCGTGGGCGTGACCAAAGACCAATCCTGCGAATATGATAGCGGCGATCAGCCCGACCTTTACGAAGGTCACGGCGACCTGCACGTTGCCCCCGATGCGGACGCCGAAATAGTTGAGCCAACCCAGGGCAAGAATCAGAAAAATGGCGAAAATCTGGCCGTATTGAATCTCGAGAGGACCCCCATTGGGGCCAATCGGAAGAGGAATTGTATAAAAAACTCCCTTTAAGGGTTCAAAGAAAGTGGTCAGATATAAAAAAAATCCAGTAGCGAGGGTGGCGATGGAGCCGCTCTTGGCGACCCACATCTGAGTCCAGCTATAAAGGAAACCCCACATCGGACCATAGGCTTCGCGGAGGAAGGCGTATTCGCCGCCGGCCTCGGGGAGCGCGGCGGCAAGCTCGGCATAGCTGAGGGCGCCGGCGAGCGAGAGGAGTCCGCCCACCACCCAGACGGCGAAGACGGCTTCCACGGTGCCGACCTTCTGGATCATCGTCTTGGGGACCAGGAAAATGCCGCTGCCGATGACGGTGCCGACGACGATGGAGGCCGCGGCCCAGGGGCCGAGGTCGCGTTTCAATTCCGTGCGGGGTGACTTTTGCATGGGCAGGTTAGTCCTCCGGGGTAGTGTGCCGGGGCGGCAAATAGGGTGGTCCGCCGACGGGCTCGCGAACACCGATTTCCTCGGGCGGAAGCGGTGCCGGGCCTTCAAACAGCGATGCGGCCAGACCTACGGTAAAGGTAGTGACGGTGCCGATCAGGACGTACCAGGTCCAGGCGACGGGCGTTAGGAAATGAATGCCGAGAACCGCGGCGAGCCCGCAGGCAACCCCGGCGATGGCGGCGCCTTCGCGCGGCTTCCTGGTGAGCACGCCGAGCAGGAAGACCCCGAGCAGGGCGCCCATGGGGATGGAGCCGATCGTGAGGCCGGCCTCGAGAACCGATTGTGAGTGGCGCGCGGCGATGGCGATGGCGAGCAGCACGGCGCCCCAGGCGACGGTGGCCCATCGGGCGATTTTGAGCGCAGAGGCGTCGCTGAGGGATTTGGCGCGGGCGCGGTAGAAATCGACGACGGTGGTCGAAGCGAGCGAATTGAGGGCGGCGCTGAGGTTGGCCATGGCGGCGGCCAGAATCGCGGCGATGATGAGCCCGGCGAGACCGGGCGGCAGGTTGTGCCAGACGAACTCGGGATAGATGCGGTCCTTCTGCGCCGGGGCGCTGAGGCCCTGATCGCCGTAGTAGACAAAGAGGAGCACACCGATTAACAGAAAGAGCGTGAACTGCACGAAGATCACGAGCCAGCTGGAGAGCAACGCAGTGCGGCTCTGGCGCTCGTCCCGGGCGCTGAGCAGGCGCTGCACCATGAGCTGATCGGTGCCGTGGCTGGCGGTGGTGAGGAAACATCCGCCGGCGACTCCGGCCCAGAAGCTGTAGGTGCGCGAGAAGAACTGCATGTCCAGTGCGAAGCGGAAATCGAAGACGGTGAATTTGTGGGCAGCACCGGCAACCAGCGCGACGTGATCCCAGCCGCCGGGAATTTTTCCAAGGATGATGACGAAGCTGGCGATGGCACCGATGACGTAGAGAGTCATCTGCACGACGTCGGTCCAGATGACGGCGGTCATGCCGCCTTCGAAGGTATAGAAAAGCGTGAGCAGAACGATCAGGACAATGGAAGCGATTTCACCGGTTCCGAGGACGATTGAGATAACCAGGGAAATAGCGAAGACACGTACACCTTCGGCGAGAGCGCGCGTCACAAGAAATATGGAGGCGGTGAGCTTGCGGACCCGTTCGCCAAAACGGCGGCGCATGAGTTCGTAGGCGGTGAACATCTCGCCTTTGAAGTATTGGGGAAGAAAGACAAAAGAGATCACGACTCGGGCAGCCAGGTAGCCGAAGACGATCTGGAGAAAGCCCAGGTTGCCGCCGAAGGCGAGTGCGGGAGTCCCGACGATCGTGAGGGTGCTGGTTTCAGCCGAAACAATCGAAAGGCTAATGGCCCACCAGGGAGCAGTGCGTCCGCCGAGGAAGTAGTCGCGCAGGTTCTTTTGTCCGCCGCGAAAGCGCGCGCCGAACAGGGTAATCGCGATCAGGTAGACGAGGATAATCGCCAGGTCGAAGTAACGCATTGGAAGGTATGCGAGCTACCAGCATACTCTTCCCGACCCGATTTGGTCACGTTTTGGTCATGTTTGTTGGGGCGATACTCTTCCTCTGCTATGATTTGGATCGGAACCGGGCGAATAAAAGCGGAGTCCAAGATGTTGCGCCATGCTGGTGGTTCGGCTATACTCCGCAAGAGCCCACCAGTCAAGGGTGGAAGCGGTATCACACGCCAGGTTTGCGAAGGCGGATCAGCAGCCAAAAGTTGTTCAATAGAAAGCGAGAATATGCAGGAGGCACACGTGCATTATATTTATCGAACTTTCCAGAGGATTGCAGCAGTCGCCGTGATCGGTGCTGTGGTCATCACGGGAACTGCTCAGTTCGCCCAGGCGCAGGCTGCTCCCGAGAAGAAGGTCAAAGACCAAGGCGAATACGACATCTTCAATCAGACGATTAAGGATGCGAGCAACCCGGCGCAACAGATCAAGGATCTGGACACCTGGACGCAGAAGTATCCGGATTCCGATTATAAGGACGATCGCCTGTACTACTACATCCAGGCGTACAACCAGACCAACCAGCCGGCCAAGGTGCTCGAAATCGGTTCGCAGTTGATGGGACGCGACCTGAAACAGGTATTTAAAGATCCGAAGACGGGACCGCAGCAGGTGCTGACGGTGTTGTACCTGATGTCGGTGAACACGCTGAAACTGCCCAACGCGACGCCGGACCAGTTGGCGGCGGGCGAAAAAGCGGCGCGTGCGCTGCAGGACTTCGCGGGCGAATATTTCACGGCAGCCAACAAACCGCCGACCTCAAGCGACGCGGACTGGGCCAAGACGAAGAGCGATGTGATGAGCCTGGCGAAGGCGTTGCTGATGAACGTTGCGCAGCGGCCGGGCGCGGAAGCGATGACCAAGTATCGCGCGGATAAGAACGTCGACAACTGCAAGGCGGCGGAAGCCGCGTACACAAAGGCGCTGCAGCAGTATCCCGACGGGGCGGCGCTTGCGTTCGGACTCGGAACCGCGCAGGTCTGCCTCTATAAAGTGCAGCCCGAGAAGATCAGCTCCGGCCTCTACGAAGTGGCGCGCGCGGTGGCGCTCGACCCGACGCTGGGCGGCACGGCCGACCCCAAGGCGATCGAGAGTTACCTGACCAACACCTACACCCAGTATCATGGCGGCGACGACGCAGGTTTGAAGGAATTGAAGGAATCGGCCAAGGCTAACCCGATGCCGCCTGCCGGCTTCAAGATCAAGTCCGCGACCGAGATCGCAACCGAGAAGGAAGAAGAGTTCAAGAAGAGCAATCCTCAGCTCGCGCTGTGGATGGGCATCAAGAAGCAACTCGCGGATACCGGCGGCGAGCAGTACTTCGAAGGCACGCTGAAGAATGCCGCGGTGCCGAAGCTGAAGGGCACCGTAGTGGAAGGCAAGCCGGCCTGCAGGAGCAAGGAACTGCTGGTGGCGCTCTCCGATGGCACGCACGCGGAAGTCGCGCTCAAGCTGGATGCGGCGCTCACGGGTAAGCCCGAAGCGGGAGTCGAGATTCAGTGGGAAGGCGTTCCCTCGGCGTTCACGAAGGACCCCTTCATGCTGACGATGGACACGGAGAAGGCGAAGATCGAGAACCTGAAGACGACTCCGTGCGCGGCGGCTCCGGCAAAGAAAGGGGCTCCGAGGAAAAAGTAAGCGGAAAGCCGAGTAAGGTACAAAGGCCCGGGAGCAATCCCGGGCCTTTTTGCATTTGTAGATCGCTCCCTGACGGTCGCGGTTCGTAGGGTCGCGGCGCGTAGGGTCGCGGCGTGTAGGGTCGCGGCGGGTAGGTGTCGCGGGAGTAGGTAAGGCTACGTGCGGCTTAGGTTGGGGGTGGGGGCCGCGGTGCCGGCGTCGGCCTTGGGGATCTTGGAGTGGGCCAGGACCAGGCTGAAAACGAAGCGCTCGATGGGGCTCATCGTGTCGGCTTGCTTAAGATCGCGGAAGGACTGCTGGAATTGGACGGCGGAAGAGACCACCCGGAAGTAGGCCGGCGCGGTCTGTCCGGTAACGGCCAACAGGCCGATCACCAATACTCCGACGATGTAAGCTCTTCGTTTCACTACTGATAAGACGAGGGGTGTCCGCGAAAAGTTAGCAGGGCGGCGGGGGCTTCACAAAAATTAAGGTTTGGCGGTATTTCCCTCATACCCCGCAGGGCGCAACTAGAGGACGTTTTCGCTCATCTGATACACTGAGAGCAGATATCCAGTAAACGAAATTCAGTAAATATGCCACTTTATGATTATCGGTGTCACCGCTGCGGGGAAGTCTTCGAGGTCAGGCAGAAGTTCGCAGATCCGCTGCTGACCGAACACGAAGCCTGCGGGGGCGAACTCGAGAGGCTCATATCGGCTCCCGCGCTCCAGTTCAAGGGAACCGGCTGGTACGTGACGGATTACGCAAAGAACGGCAAATCGCCCTCCACCACGGGAGCGAACGCGAAGTCCGAAGGGAAGACGGAATCCGCCGGGGACGCGAAGACCGAGAGCAAGAGCGAGACGAAATCGGAGAGTAAGTCCGACACCAAACCGTCACCAGCCCCCGCGTCCACCAGCAGCGAGAAATAGCGTCGCGTCCGTTAAGCGCGAGCGCCGGCAGTCTTCAGCGATTCCTTGCGAATGCCGTCGACCCAGCGCTGCAACATGGCATCCGAGCGTGGGGCGGCGAAGGTTTGGACCGTACGGGACTGGGTACGGAACTCGTATTTGTCGATGGTGCAAACAGCGGTTTCCCCGGAACAGCGCAAAACGCGTCCGAAGACAATGAGGCGCATCGGACAGGTTTCATCAAGCAGCACGGGCCAGCTGATGGACAACTCCACGAATCCCCCTGGGGTAAGAGCCTGTTCCGACGAAAAAGCAACTCCTCCGCTGCCGATGTTGATGGTTTGGCCCGAGCCGGCGGCTACGACAACACCGTCTTCCGCCAGCTTATAGCGCATATCGCGCACAATTGCGAATCTGTATTTGGTCCTTCGTTCATTTTTCGTGTTTATCACTTGCATGGTTCGGTTCCTCCGCCGACCCTACCAGCTATCAGTGCATTTTGACACCCTATTGGCGTCAATAGGTGAATCAACATGTTAACGTGAGATTAAGCCCGACATGTAAAGTTGGTTTACATACATTTAGTCTTGAAATTGTCTATTTTGTGGACACATTTCAAAGGAAGTACGGGATGGAGCACGGATTCGGATGGGATGTCGTGATAATCGGGTGAAGTCTTGGAAGGGGCTCTATGCAACTGTATAATCGTAGACATGGACTTAAGACCCTTGCATGACCGCGTGATGGTGAAGCGTTTGGATGAAGGCGAGCAGGTGCGCGGCGGCATTATTATCCCCGACACGGCGAAGGAAAAGCCGCAGCAGGCCGAGGTCAAGGCCGTGGGCAGCGGCAAACTTCTGGAGAACGGCGAGCGCGCGGCGCTCGATGTCAAAGCCGGGGATCGCATCCTGTTCGGAAAGTATGGCGGCGCGGAGATCAAGATCGAAGGTGAAGAATACCTGATCCTGCGTGAAGACGAGATTCTCGCAATTCTGGAATAGCGGGAACTTGGAATCGGCTGTGCTAGTCTAAGAGATTACACAACAAATCAGGAGTTGTTTCATGTCTTTACGGTTGGCGCTCAGGCCGCTAGCGGTCTGCTCCGCCTTATTGGTGTTCGGCCACGTGGCCCTCGCGCAGACGAAAGTCGCGGTGATCAATCTGCAGAAGGCGGTCCTGGAATCGGCCGAGATTAAGGCGGCGTCGGCGGCGATGGAAGCGCGCTACAAGCCGCGGGTAACGCAGATTGAGACGTTGGACAAGGAAATCGCGGCGATCGCGCAGAACCTGCAGACCAACGCGGGGAAACTGACGGCGCAGGCCGAATCCGACCTCAACGCCCAGGGGACGAAGAAGCAGCGCGACGTACAGCGGCTGCGCGACGATCTACAGGCGGACGTAGACCGCGATCGCAACGAGATTCTGCAGAAAGCGTCAGTGAAGATGGGCGAAGTGGTCAAGAAACTGGCCGAGGAGAAGGGTTTGGATGTTGTGGTGGACATGCCCTACACGGTGTTCGCCAAGCCGGCGCTCGATATCACTGCCGATGCGATTGCGGCGTATGACAAAGCGTACCCGTCGGCCGCTCCGCCCGCGAAGAAGTGAGCCATAATCGAAGAAAGAGATGGCCGGCTATCTGGATCAATACGGCGCTGGTGAAGAACGGCGCGGGAAGATTATCAAGACGGTGGTGATCTCGGTGCTGCTGCTGATTGTGGTCGGCGGCAGCCTTCTGTTCGTGTTTCACAATTACCGCGAAGAGCGGCAGGTCAGAGAGTTCTTCAGCGAGTTGGGGTCCCACAATTACAAGGCCGCGTACGCCTTGTTCGGCTGCACGGAGGCGAAGCCGTGCCGCTATTATCCATTCGATAAATTCATGGAAGACTGGGGTCCGACCAGCGGACGAACGGGATTCGAGAATGCGCGCATCACGCGCAGCCGGTCTTGCGGGTCCGGTGTGCTGATGACGGTGGATTACGGCAAGAATCAGCAGGAAAAGCTCTGGGTCGAGCGGCAGGACATGAGCATCGGATTTCCGCCAGTGCAGGGATGCCCGGCGGGGCTTTGAGGGTGGGCAAATCATAATCTCGCGCGGGGGCAGACCCGGCGCGTACAACTAGCGGAGCGCTATGGGAACGACTACGGCTGGGTTGGAAGGCATTATCGCGGGCGAGAGCGAGATCTGTTACATCGATGGATACCTGGGAATCCTGAGTTATCGCGGGTACAACATCCACACGCTCGCCGACAACGCAAAATTCGAGGAAGTCATCTTCCTCCTTTGGAACGGCTGGCTGCCCAAGCAGGCAGAAGTCGACGCGTTGAAAGCAGCGCTGGTCGCGGAGCGGGAACTGCCGGGCCCGGTGGTGGATTTCCTGAAGGGCGCGCCCAAGGTCAACACGATGGACCTGCTGCGCACCGCGGTCTCGATGCTGAGCCTGCACGACGCCGAAGCGCAGGACATGTCGGCCGAGGCGAACCACCGCAAGGCGATCCGCCTGATGTCCAAGACGGCGACGCTGGTCACCACCTACGACCGGCTCCGCAACGGTAAAGAGGTCATCCCCGGCGACCCGAAACTGAGCTTCGCGGCGAACTTCCTGTACACCTTGACCGGGAACCGTCCGGACGAAATCATGGAGCGCGCGTTCGACGTGGCGATGACGCTGCACGCGGACCACGAATTAAACGCGTCCACGTTCGCGGCGCGGGTGGTGGCCGCCACGCTCTCCGACATCTACTCCGCGATCACGGCGGGCATCGGCGCGTTGAAAGGCCCGCTGCACGGCGGCGCCAACCAGGACGTGATCAAGTGGCTGCTCAGCCTGGGCGACGAAGAAGAAGCCGTGAAGGCGGTGGAGAACACGCTGGCCAGGAAGGTCAAGATTCCGGGCTTCGGGCATCGCGTGTACCGCACCGACGATCCGCGCGCCACGCACCTGCGCGTGCTCAGCGAGGAACTCGGCAAGCGCACCGGCCACGAGAAGCTGTACAGCCTTTCCAAGCGCATGGAAGAGACCGTGAAGGGCATCAAGGGTCTCAACCCGAACGTGGATTTCTACTCGGCGTCGGCCTACTATTCTCTCGGCATCCCGATCGATCTCTACACGCCGATCTTCGCGGTGAGTCGAATGTCGGGCTGGACGGCCCACGTGCTGGAGCAGTACCGTAACAACCGTCTGATTCGTCCGCGCGCCGAATACAAGGGCAATCCGGACGGCCAGACCTGGATTCCGATCGACAAGCGGTAACCCAATGGATGAACGCGCCTATTACAGCGAATCGCAGACCACGAAGCCTGCGGTTCTGAACTGCCCCTACTGCCGCAGCGCCGAGACCTACGAGCTGCGCTGGATGGTGCGCAAGAAGAAGGACCGCCTGCCCGGCGGCGCCGACGAGCGCGACCGGGCAAAGTTCCTGAAGGCGCAGAGCTACATGGTGCTGCTGGACGACAAGACCACCTGCAAAAACCTGCGCTGCCGCCGCCCGTTCGACATATCGGGCGTGAAGACGATGGCGTTCATTTAAGACATGGCTCGATTTAGTCTTCACTGCCGGCAGGGGCGGCGGGTACGCTGTCTCTTATGTTTCGAAAGACGCAGGGCGCGGCTACTGTTTCGCTGATTTCTTCGGTAGTCGCGGTCGGCGCATCCGCATTCCTTCTGCGGTGGTTTTTCCGGGACACTCCGCCGGCCGACTTTTCCAATCTCTATCTCCTCTTCGTTTTAGGGCTGGCATACCGCTACGCATGGCAGTTCGCCGCCGTTCTGGCCGCAGTGAGCCTCGCGGTCTCGGTCTATGTCCTATCGCCCCTCGATGGCCGCAACGGCTTTCAATTGGCGTCCTACGCCGTGTGCGCGGTAGTAGTCATCTGGGTGATGGCCCGCCTGCGTCGCAGCTCCCAGCCGGCGTTCTAAAACCCACAAAGCACCACCCTCCCGTTGTGCCTAGGCGCCCAGTTTGGCGGTAAACTCGGTTTGGGAGGTTCCATGTCCGACCAAGATCATGTTCACGGGGTGGTGCGACCGCGGACGGCGGTGCTGACGCGAGGCTTCGATCCCCGACTGTCGGTGGGTTCGGCGCGGCCGGCGGTATTTCGCAGTTCCACCTACGTTTTTGCGAATCCCGAGGAAGCCGAGAAGGCATTCGCCATCATCACCGGAAAGGTGAAGCCGGAGAACGGCGAACGCGCGGAGCTCATCTATTCGCGTTTCTCCCATCCCAACGCGGAGATTCTGGAAGACCAGATCGTGCCGCTGGAGGCGGGCGGCGCCTACTCGGCGATCTTCAATTCGGGCATGGCCGCCATTCAGACGGCCTTCTTCGCCTACGCGCGGCCGGACAGCACCATCGTCTACACCACGCCGCTTTACGGCGGCACCACCGGCCTGATCCAAAAGTTTCTCAAGCCGCTGGGCGTGACCGGGATTCCGGTGACTTCGGGCAAAACGGAAGCCATCGAAGAAGCCATTCGCGGCGCGAGAAATTGCTGCATGGTGTTGCTGGAGACGCCGGCCAACCCGACCATGATCATGACCGATATCGAGCGCGCCGCCGAAGCCGCGGCCAAGCATCCCGATAAGCCGATGGTGATGGTGGACAATACCTTCCTGGGACCTACCTTCCAACATCCGTTGATGCTGGGCGCAAACATCTGCCTGTACTCGGCGACCAAGTACCTCTCCGGCTACAGCGACATGCTGGGCGGCGTGGCGATCACCGACAGCGCCGACATCGTCCAGAAACTGCGTAGCGTGCGCAGCATGTTCGGCAACATCCTGCAGCCCGACGAATGCTGGATGCTCGACAGCCGGCTCTCTACCGTGGCCCTGCGCATGAACCGCCAAAGCAAGAACGCGCAGCGCATCGCGGAGGCGCTCCACGGGCACCGCCTGCTGAGCCAGGTGATTTATCCCACCCTGTTCACGGACCCCGAGCAGAAACGCATTTTCGAAAAACAGTGCGATTTCCCGGGCGGGATGTTCTCCATCGAATTCAAGGGCGGCAAGGAAGCGGCCTTCCAATTCCTGCGTCACGTCCGCATCGCGCGCAACGCCGTATCGTTGGGCAGCGTGGAATCTCTGACCTGCCATCCGAAATCGACCACGCATTCGGGTATGAGCGCCGAAGAACTCGCGGAGAGCGGCGTGACCGACGGCCTGGTGCGCATCTCGGTCGGCATCGAGGATTGGCGCGACCTGCTGGCCGACTTCGAACAGGCGCTGGCGGCCATCTAGCTCATTCGTGCCGCAGCGCGATCAGGGGATCCACTCGCAAAGTCCGGCGGGCCGGAATGTAGGCGGCCGCCATGGCGATGAGCGCGAGCACAAGAGCGACCGCGGCAAACGTCGCCGGATCCACCGCGCTGACCGAGTACAGTAGCTTGGCCATCAATCGGGTGAGCACGAGAGAAGCCGCACTGCCGGCCACGATTCCGGCGACCGCGATCTTCCCGCCCTGCGCCAGTACCAGCCGCAGCACATCGCCGCGCTGCGCCCCCAGCGCCATGCGGATCCCGATCTCTCTTTCGCGCTGCGCGACCGAGTAGGAGATCACACCGTAGATTCCGATGGCCGCCAGCACCAGGGCCAGCCCGCTGAACAGCCCGAGCAGGATCAGGGTGATCCGCCGGGTGGAAACCGAAAGGTTCACCACCTCCTGCATCGTCGCGATGCCGAAGATGGGCTGTTCTTTGTCGATCGAACTGACAACCCCGCGAATCGCGGAGACCAGCGTGGCTGGTTCCTGGCGCGATTTCACCAGCAGCACCATGCCGCCCGGCGTTCGTTGGCGGAACGGCAGATAAACCTCGAGACGCGCGGGATTGGCGAGGCCGTACATCTTCGTATCCGCCACCACGCCCACAATCGTGATCCACTTGTGCCCGTCTTCGGCGCCCAGGCGGCCGAACGTGAACCGCTTGCCGACCGGGTCCGCTCCCGGAAACAGACGCTGCGCCGCAGTGGCATTGATCATCGACACTGGCGGAGCGTGCTCGATGTCCGCATCCTTGAAGCCCCGGCCCCGCAAGAGGCGAACGCCCAGCGTTTTTTCATATTCCGGACTGACGATGTGCAAGTCGGGATGCGGAAAACTGCCCGGCTTCGGCAAGGGCATCCCTTCCACGGTAATATCGCTGCGCCAGTGGTCGTCGGTGAGGGGAACCGCGGTTCCGACCGCCGCGGATTCCACACCCGGCAGGGCGCGAACACGCTCCAGCGTCTGCTGCCAAAAAGCGATCACCGCCGGTTCCTTGTCGTATTGCGCGGTGCGCAAGCTCATTTCCAACTTAAGCACGTGCTCGGCCCGGAATCCGGCATCCACCGAGAGCAGGCGATACAGGCTCTTCATCATCAGCCCCGCGCCCACCAGCAGAATGAGCGCCAGCGCCACTTCGCTGGTGGCCAGCAAACCGCGCCAGCGATTGCGTCCGCCCGCGCTCGTAGTTTTGCCTCCCTCCTTCAACTCTGATTGAATATTGCCGCTGGTGGAATGCAGAGCGGGAGCCAGCCCAAACACAAACATCGAAAGGACCACGAGGCCGGCGGAAAATCCCAGAACCGCGCCATTCATTCCGATACTCGCGCCGGCCAGCGTGTCCTGCGGAATCAAGCGCGCGATGGCCGGGATCCCGGCGATCGCAAGGCCCACGCCGGCCAGGCCGCCGATCAGCGCGACTAGAAAGCTCTCGGTCAGAATCTGACGGACAATCCGGCCGCCGCTGGCACCGAGGGCGATGCGCAGGGCGATCTCCTTAGCGCGCACGGCGCCGCGCATCAGGAAGAGATTCGCCACATTGGCACAGGCCACCAGGAGGACGAAAATCGCGGCTCCCAGCAGCACCAGCATCGCCGGGCGCACATCGCCCGAAAAGCCCTCGCGCAGCGGCTGCATGCTCACTCCGAACTGGTCGTTGGCCTGGGGATAGGCGCGCTCCAAACGTGACGCAATGGCCTCCATCTCCGCGCGGGCCTGTTCCACGGGCACGCCCGCCGCGAGCCGCCCAACCACGATCAGATCGCCGCGATCCCCCCTTTCGGTAGCGCCGCTGTTGTCCGTTGCCCACATGCCCGTCGGCTCCATCACGTCGCACCGTTCCAGCCAGCGAAACTCCGGCGGCAGCACGCCAATGACGGTTACAGGGTGGCCGTCCAGGCGAATCAACTGCCCGATCGCGCCGCGGTCCGCGCCGAAGTGCGATTGCCAGAGCGCGTAGCTGAGAAGCACTACCGGCGCTGTGCCGGCCTTCTCCTCGTCGGCGGTGAAGCCGCGGCCGATCACCGGCCGCAGGCCCATCATGGAGAGAAAGTTCGGCGAAACGGCGAGGCCGCCGATGTTCTCAGGCTGGCTGCCGCCGGTCATGTTGAAATGGACACCGCTCACCGACGCCATCTCCGAAAAGGTGCGGCTCTGCGCCCGCCAGTCCTGAAAATTCGGATAGGAAACGCTCACATTTCCGACCCGCGGCGTGGTCTCATTGAGCAGCATCAGGCGGGACGCATCCCGGAAGGGCAGCGGCCTCAGCAGAATGCCATACACTACCGAAAAGATCGCGGTGTTGGCGCCGATCCCCAGGGCAAGAGTGATCAACGCCGTAGCCGCGAAGCCGGGCGATTTGAGCAGTGTCCGCCAGGCGTAGCGGAGGTCCTGCGCCACGGTTTCGACCAGGGACACGCCGCGCGCATCGCGACAATCCTCCTTGACCTGGTCGAGGCCTCCGAACTCCATGCGCACGCGCCGCAGCGCCTGGTCGCGGCTCATTCCGGTCTTCAGATACTTTTCGAGTTGGTGTTCGGAGTGAAATCGCAACTCCTCTTCCATTTCGGCTTCCACCGTTTCCCGCCGGAAGAGGGATCGCAGACGAAACAACAAATCGTCCAACATGGCAAACTCCTACGCTGGGCCGAGCACTTGAGCGACGGCGGCGGTCAGTCTTTCCCACGACTCTTTTTCCGTGGCAAGCTGGCGGCGGCCGCTTTTGGTGAGTTCATAATATTTGGCGCGCCGGTTGTTGTCCGACGTGCCCCAGTGAGCCTTGATCCAACCGCGGCGCTCCAGACGGTGCAGCGCCGGATAGAGCGAGCCCTGCTGAATCTGCAGTACATCTCCCGACATCTGTTGCACGCGCTCCGAAATACCCCAGCCGTGCTGCGGCTCCAGTGCCAGCGTGCGTAGAATCAGAAGGTCCAGTGTGCCTTGCGGCAAGTCGATACGCTCTCCCATTTCGCTTCTACAGGAAGATACCAGATCCCCCTGTCGAAGCGCAAGAGGAGTTTGGTGGGGCGGGCGCTTTCGTCGGCCGTCGCCGTGGGCAGGGACTTGATTCTGCGGGCGGAGAAGCGGGACGAGGGCGTCCCGCGCAGACCAGGGGGTCTGCCCTACAAGTTCTGCAGTATTCCCCACGTTACGAAAGCTAAGCACACCGTTTCAGAAGTACAGAATCGTATTTCCTGGCGATACGTGATCGAACTTCTGAAACGGTGCACTACGGCGGGCGAAAGCGCCTGCCCCATCTTATCGTCGAAGCAGCATCACGCCCAGCGCCAGGAACGTGGCGAGCGAGAGGAGAGCGCCGCGGGACACAGGTGAGGGGGCGTAGGTCAGTTCGATGTGATGGCGGCCGACCGGGACGGAGATGCCGCGCAGGGCGGCGTCGGCGACGAGGACCTTTGTGGGCCACCCGTCGACGGTCGCACGCCAGCCTGGGAACCAGTTGTCGGACAGCACGACGATTCCCGCGCACCGCAGCACGGCATCGAGAGTGACGTGGTTCTCATCGGGTGTGCGGACCTCGACGGACTCAGCGCCCCCGCAAGTCTCCACCGGGATCGCACGATCCATCACGACCGTCTGGCGAAGATCGATTGCGGGGTCGAGTACTTCGCCGACGGTCACGTGGTGCACCACCCAGGCGCGGGGAAATGCCGTAGGGCGCTCCCACACCTTCCAGCCCGCGGTCCCGCTGAAGACCTCCGGGCCGAGTCCGGCGACCGGTTCGCGCGCCACGTAGTAGCGCACCCCGTAGAGATCGAGCACGCGCGGATTCCAGGTGCCGAGTTGCCACAAGGCGGTCGGCGCGCTCGGCAGAAATCCCGACATCGCGGGGATGCCGTACCAGTCGCCGAAATTGAAGAGCAGGTCGTCATACGGATACGTCATTCGCGACGCGCCGATGTGTCCGCGCAGGAACGCGGCCAGCTCGGCCGTGCCGCCGTAGAGGCGCGGCCGCACGATGGAAGCCTTGTCCTCCAGATGCACGTAGTCGTAGCCGGTGCTGTTGCCGATCTCGAAGAGCGCCAACGCGAGCAGCCCGGTCGTTAAAGCCAACGGCTTGAGAAGCTCGCGCTGCCACGCCCACAGCAACAAGCCGAGCAGCGCGGCGGCCAGCGCGATCGCGCCCGCGCGTTCGGCGCCGTGGGGCACGGCCTGCAGGATCGCTGGAGGATACAGGCTGACGACGAACAGAAACGCGGCAACCGCGCCAACCAGCGCCGCAATGCGTGAGAGCCGCGGCACGGCAGCGGCGAGCAGGGCATCGACGCCGAACGCGGCCAGCGCGGCGATGGCGACATCGGCGACCGCCATCGCCATGATCGGCGCGCGCGCCTTTTCCAACCCGGGCACCAGCGCGTAAAGCACGCCATGGAAGGGATTGGAGCGCGCTAACGAGAAGAGCAGCGCGCCCAGGGCTACGCCCGCGAACAACCCTACGCCACGGCGCCACGGGCGGGCCAGGAGCGCGATCGCCGCCAGCGCGAGCGGCACAATTCCGATCAGCGGATTGACGATCGTATTGGGTGAGCCGGGGAGCACCGCGAACAGGAGTTCGGACGCACTCCACCCGAGCGTCTGGTGGACGGTGTACGGGATCACGTCGCGCCAGCCGACCGGATTTGTGGCATTCACCCAACGCACCGCGTAGTGGGCATACTCGAGCGCGGGAAGAATCTGCACCGCGGCGCCACAGGCGGCGACCGCGAGCGTGATCGCGGTCCGCAGCAGCGCGCCGGCCCACGCGAGGCGTCGCAGCAGCACGGCGCCCAGGCTGACGCCGATCAGCGCCAGCGAAGCGAACGTCGGTACGGCGTGATGACCGGAGAGGAAGGAGAGCGCTAGGAATCCGCCGGCCAGCGCGGCATTGAAGAGTGCGCGCTCGCCGCGCAGGCTGCGCAGAAAGAACAGAAAAACGAGCGGGAGCCAGATGGCGCCGGCGGCGATCTGCGGCCACGGTGTGTTGCCGACAAATCCGGCCGCCCCGAAGAAGACCGCTCCCACCACGCAGGCCTCGCGCCGCGCCGGCAGCGTGCGCAGGAAGGCGTAGGCGAAGAACCCGGCGAAGACATGCAGCAGCACGAACCAGCCGTGGATCCAGGCGAGGCTGATGTGGCCGGAGCTATCCAGAGGCGCCGCCAGCAGCAGCCACGTGAACGGGCTGAAGACCGCGGGCTGCAACTGGCCGGGCAGGGGCTGGCCGCCGAGCAGGTAAGGATCCCACAGCGGCATCACGCCCTTATGTAGCGCCGCGGCCTGCACCTGAAGCCACGGCAGCACCTGGTGGCCGATATCCGGGCTCTCGATGAAGGTGTATTGACTGGTGAGCGCGATCTTCCAGAACGCGACCGTAATACAGGCTGCAATCACCAGCAGGGCAACCGCATCGGCACTGCGCTTTCGCCGCTCCATGGCTACCAATCCCGCTCCACGGCCGTCTGCCGTAGCGGCCTGCCGGTCCGATGGTTGGACATGCTCTTGAGGATGCTCTCCGCGTCGGCGGTTGGTTCGGGCGCGGGCGATTCGGCCGGCTGCACTCCCGGCGGGATTGGCTCCGGCGGAGGATTTTTCAAACGCCGTTCAGCGACCACCAGGTTGTACTCCGCGTCGAAGAGATCCGGGTCTAACTCATGTGCCTGGCGGTACGCCTCAATGGATGCTCTGTAGCGCATTGCCGCCTGCATCCCATATTGCTGTTCGGCGTCGCGGAAAAACGCGTTCCCCTGCCCCAGCCTGGATTTCGCCTTCAATTGCGCGTCGCGCGCGGAGCTGGCGGCCATTTCGAAAGTTCCGGCGGCTTCGCTGTAGGAGCGCAATCCATAGAGCGCTTTGCCGAGATTGAAGCGGGTCTCGGCTCGATCTGACGACCAGCGCGCGGCGTCGGCGAAGTAACGTACGGCATCGTGGTAGTTCTTCTCCTCAAGCGCGTGGACGCCCTTGTCGAACCACTCTTCCACAGTTTGCGCGAAGCTCGCCACCGGCATCACGAGCAGTGCAAGGGCAAGGACGGCTGCTTGCGCGCGCCTTCGTTCGGGTACGCGGAACTCGGCGGCGAGCAGCAGGATTGCTACCGCGAGGCAGGCCATCCAAACGGTATCGCCGGCTTCGGCCGGCCGCTTGGATTGGCTGCGCGCCGGCGTCAGGAAGTTGCGATACACCGCCGCGGCGTCGAAGGCCGCCGACCCCGGCACGTAATCTCCGGCAGCGCGCAGCGTGGGTTCATCCAGGCGCGTGACCACGGGACGTCCCTGGTAAACGATGTTTGGCACGAGCGCACCGGCCGCTTCGCCGATGCCGATGGTGACGATGCGGATGCCGCGGCGCGAGGCGTCGCGCGCGGCAGAGGCCGCAGGGGAGCTCTCGTGATCCTCTCCGTCGGAGACCAGCACCAGGCTGCGGCTATCGCGCTGCGCGTCGTCGAAGGCGTGGGCGGCGGCAAAGCGGATGGCATCGCCCAACCGGGTGCCACCGCGCGTGACTGAATCGGGATCGGTGAGGTTCACCATCTCCTCGAAGAAGGCGTGATCCAGCGTGAGCGGGCATTGCACGGCCTGGCTGCCCGCGAAGGCCACCAGGGCTAGCCGCTGGCCGCGGGCCTGCGCGGCGATCTGCCGGATGACCTCGCGCGCGCGAGACAGCCGGGTGGGCTGCACGTCACCGGCCAGCATGCTGCGCGAGACGTCGAGCAGGAAGACCAGATCGCCGCTCGCGGGGGCCGCGGGCGGCGCTGCGACTTGCGTCGCGGGCCGGGCAAGCGCGAGGGCGAGCGCCATGCAGGCGGCCAACAGCATGGCGCGCTTGGCGGTTCGGCGCCGCGGATCCGGCGGCGCGGCCACCGATCTTCCCCAGACCGCAAGGTCAGCGGCGCGGCGGCGATCGCCGCTCCGGTAGAGCAGCGCCAGCAGGGGCACGGCGAGCAGCAACGCGAGTGCCGTTGGGTTGGCAAAGTGAAAGCCGCTCACGGGATCCTCCGCAGCCAGCCCTGGGTAAGCGCGACCTCGGCCAAAATCAAGATCAATCCCGCCGCCAGTAAGCCGTAAATCAATTCCCAGCCGCCGGTAAAGCGCGGCTGCCGGTACTCGCTGCGCTCCAATTGATCGATCTCGCGATAAACCGCTTGCAGGCTGGAGCCATCGGTGACGAGGCGCGCGATGCCGCCGGTGGTATCGGCCAGCAGGTGGAGATCGACCAGTGCCGGATCCTTGGCCTGCGACGATGGCGGGCCCGCCGAGGAGCGGATGCCAATCGCGTAAATGCGAACGCCCCACTGCCGCGCGAGCAGCGCGGCCTCCGCCACCGTATGCTTGCCCGAGTTATTCTCGCCATCGGTGAGCAGCACGATCGCCTTGCTGCGGAAGCTCTCGGCGGCCGCGGTTTCGGCGCGATGAAAGCGGGCGGCGGCCACCGCGACGGCGTCACCGATTGCGGTGCCCTGCGCTCCGAAACCTTCGGCGATACGAATTCCACCAAGCATGGCACGCATGCTGGCGTCAGGCAGCATCAGCGGGCATAGCGTGGTGGGGTACTCGGCAAACGCGATGACGCCGATCGTATCGTCCGGCCGCCCCGGCAGGTCGGCGCCATTGCCGAAGACAAACTGCTTGGAGAGATCGCGCACCATGTCCACGCGCGAGCGGCGGCGGCCTTCGAAGTACATGTCAGTCTCGTTCATGCTGCCCGAGCAATCCACCACCACTTGAATGCCGATCGTCTTCGAGATCTCGCGGATGCGGCGGCCATTCAGGCGCGGTCCGGCGAGCGCGCAGATGAGCAGCGCGAGCGCAGCGATGCGCAGCGTGCCGGGCAACGCCGCCCAACGCTGGCGGGAAGAGCGCGGCAGCAGCGCCGGGTCGATCGGGCGCGTTATGCGCAGCGCGGGGCCGCGCGAGACGCCGCGCCGCCTCAACAACGGCAGCGCCAACAGCGCCAGCAACACGAACGGCCATTCAAACTGCGGCATCGCCCCATCCTTCCCACGGGCTGGCCAGCCGCGGCGCGGAGGCCACTTGTACGGCCAGCGCATCCAGAATCAGTTTGCCGCGCAGCACGGCCACGGCGGGATCCCATTCGGCGTCGAAGGCGGGCGCGAACTTGGCGCGATCGCATTCGGCCAGCAGTTGTGCCAGCCGCTCGCGCCACTCCGCGGCCATGTGGCCGTTGCGCTCGAAGGCGCGCAGAATCTCGCCGGAGGTGAGACGCTTGGAGGGCAGGCGCAGGCGCGCTTCCATGTAGCGCAGCAGGATGTCGGCCAGTTCGGCGTGAAAGGCGCGCGGGTCCGGTGCGGCATGCGACGCAAGTTCCGCCAACCGCCTCCGCGCGCACGCCTCGATGGATTCCACCGGCTTGGGCCGCAGGCGACGCCGAATGAAGATAACCACGAGCGCGATCACGACCGCCACCGTGAGGCCGATCAGCACTTCCTCCCAGGGGAACTCCACCACCGGCAACTGCTCCGTCGCGAGCGTGTCGCGAATGTCATCGGACGCGCCGGCGTGAGGTAAGGGGTCGCCGGTCTGCACGTCAATCCCTCTTTCCGTGAACGCGCAGGAAAGCGATCAGGCGGCGGACGTAATCGCTGCCGGCTTCGATGCGCAAGTGGTCCACGCCCGCGGCGCGAAAGGTCTCGCGCAGGGCTTCGGCACGCTCGTTTGCGGCGGCCTCGTAGGCGCGGCGCACGGTGGCGTCGCTGGTATCCAGCAGCCAGTGCTCCCCGCTCTCCGCGTCCTCGCATTCCAGCAGGCCGCAATCGGGCAGGCTCTGCTCGCGCGCGTCGTAGACGCTGAGGGCGATCACGTCGTGGCGGCGGCCGGCGATGCGCAGTTGGCGCTCGAAGCCGCCATCCTGGAAATCGGAGATCACGAACACCAGGCTGCGGCGGCGGCGCACCTTGGTGAGGAACTCCAGGGCTCCCGCCAGATTGGTGCCGGGCGAGCGCGGTTGAAGGGCGAGCACATCGCGGATCAGGCGGAGCACGTGGGTTTCGCCGCTGCCGGGCGGCACGTAGAGCTCGACTTCGCCGGTGAACAGAATCAGCCCCGCCTCGTCCTTGTTGTACGCAGCCGCGAACGCAAGGATGGCGAGGATCTCGGCAGCGATATCGCGCTTCCACGCGGAGGCCGCGCCGAAAGACTGCGAGCGCGAGACGTCCAGCACCAGCATCACGGTCTGGTCGCGCTCTTCGGCATAGCGCTTGATGTACGGGCGCCCGACGCGCGCGGTGACGTTCCAATCGATCGTACGCGTGTCGTCGCCGGGCACGTACTCGCGGACTTCCTGAAACTCCATTCCCTGCCCCTTGAAAGCGCTGTGATAAGCGCCCGAGACCAGTTCGCCCACCGTGCGGCGCGCCCGCAATTCCACGGAACGGACTTTGCGCGCCAGTTCCGTAGCGGTCACGGCAGCTCCACCCCGGACAGCACTTGCGCGATCACCTGCTCGCTCGTGACACCTTCGGCGTCGGCTTCGTAGCTGACCAGCACACGATGACGCAGCACGTCGAGCGCGACATCCTTCACGTCCTGCGGCGTGACGTAGGCGCGGCCGGAGAGCAGGGCTTCGCATTTCGCGGCCAGCGCGAGAAATACCGAGGCGCGCGGCGACGCGCCGTAGCGAATCAGGGCGTCGAGCTTCAGGCCGTAGCGCGCGGGATGGCGCGTGGCATCCACCACGTTCACAATGTAATCGCGCAACTGCGGTTCCAGGTGGATATCGTCCAGCATTTGGCGCGTCTGCAAAATATCCGGCGTGGACGCCACGGGGCGCACCTTGAGCTGCGGTTCGGAGCGCACCATGCGGTCCAGGATGAGGCGCTCCTCGGCGATCTCGGGGTAGTCCAGCACGAGTTTGAAGAGGAAGCGATCGAGCTGCGCCTCGGGCAGGCGATACGTGCCCTCCTGCTCGATCGGGTTCTGCGTGGCCAGCACCAGAAACGGCGAGGGCAGCGGGAAGGCCTGGTCGCCGATTGTCACCTGCCGCTCCTGCATGGCTTCGAGCAGCGCGCTCTGCACCTTGGCGGGCGCGCGGTTGACCTCATCGGCGAGCACGATGTTGGCGAAGATCGGCCCCTTGCGCGGCGTGAACTGTCCGTTGCGGGCATCGTAGATCAGCGTGCCCGTGATGTCGGAGGGCAAGAGATCCGGCGTGAACTGAATGCGGTGAAAGGAGGCGTCGAAGCAGCGCGCGATGGTGAGGATGGAGAGCGTCTTACCCAGTCCGGGAACGCCTTCGATGAGCACGTGGTTGCCCGTAATGAGGGCCGTCAACAGGCGTCCGAGCAAGGCGCGCTGGCCGACGATCACCTTGCCGAATTGCTCGCGAACTGCGTCCACCCATACCAGATCCACCTGCGGCGCTGTGCCTTCGGACATGAGTTCTACTTTAGCAGCGAGCCACGCTTGACAACCGACCTTGTTACGTCATACGTTATTACGTACGACGTAATAATATGCGGTACTGGATCCGGCTGGCGGCGCGGCTTTACCCACGGAGTTGGCGTGCGCGCTACGGCGATGAGTTCGACGCGCTGCTTGAGGATTCAGGATGCGGCGCCCGGGAGTTCGCGGACGTGCTGGGAGGTGCGCTCAAAATGCAATTGTTCGCAGGGACGTACTGGAAATTGCCCGCTGTCGCCGCACTGGCAGGCGCCATTCTCGCTGGCGCGATCTCGTTGCGCGTGCCGGAGCGGTACGTTTCCTCCGCCGTAGTGAAGGTGGGTGCAAACGACCTCACGACCCAGCATTTACAAGAGGTGCTTAGCCGCAGCAGCCTTGCGGAGGTTATCCAGCGGCCCTCGATGCACCTCTACTCCGGCGAGCGATATCGCATGCCGATGGAAGACATCGTCGAGCAGATGCGCACTCGGGATATACGGGTCCAGCGGTCGGGCGACACGCTCACGATTTCCTTCGAGTATCCCGATCGCGAGAAGGCTCAGGCAGTGACGCGTGCACTTACCGCGCGGTTGGTGGAAACTGACGAACTGTACCGCGACCTCCGCGAGCGGGGCTGGCAGAACATCTGGCCGGGCACCGCGATCCCGCAGACCGGCAAGGTCGAAGTGCTCGACCCTGCGAGTCTACCGAGCCGGTCGGCCGGCCCGAACCGCCTCGCGATCGTCGCTATCGGGCTGGGCGCGGGATTGGTAGTAGGGTTAGTCGCCGCGATCGGCAGGCGGCGTCCGCGTGCAGCGGGGCGGATGGCGATCTTCGCGGCGGCGGGCTGCGCGGCCGGAGTCGCGGTCTCGTACCTGCTGCCCGTTACCTACATTTCCAGCGCGGCGATGCGGATCTCACTTCCGGCGTTGCCGGACACTCCCACGGGAACCGCGAGCGCACCTTCGCTGGCTGAAACCATGTTGCCGATCCAGCGGCGGATCCTGAGCCGTGGCAATCTGGCTGCACTGATTCAACGGCGTTCGCTCAATCTCTACCCGCGTCTCCGCGCCCGGAAGCCGCTGGAGGATGTGATCGAGAAGATGCGAAGCGAAGATCTGCGGATCACACCGGTGGGCGACTCGGTATTTCACATTTCGTACTCCTACCCGGACGAAGTCAAGGCGCAGTTGTTGGTACGCGAGATCCTCAGCCAATTCACAGAGCAGTACTTCGCCGCCGCGCGCGCCCGGGCGCAGAACCTGAAAGCGGATGATCCGCTCCGCAAGATCGTAGAACACAAGGCCGGAGCGAACCTCGAAGTGCTGGACCCGGCGAGCCTCCCGCAAAGTCCGGCCGCACCCAATCGCGCGGTGGTGACGGCGCTGGGAACCGTCGTAGGAATGATGTTCGGCGCGCTGTCGCTGATGCTCAGCGCTCGATCGCAGCGGCCGCCATCGCCAGAAAGCTGTTGATCTCATCGGCCACATCGCCGCCGCCGTTGGTGCGCTGCATCAGCAGGATGCCGACCAGGTCCTTCGTGGGATCGACGAAGCCATACGTGCGGTAGGCGCCGCCCTTCACAAAACTGCCGATCGCATTGTAGCGGTACGTGCCGAGCGTTTCGCGCACCACTTCGAAGCCGAAGCCGTGGCCCACGCCGGGCGCGAAGCCTGCCTTGATGGTCCCGGTCTGGGACGTCGTCATCGCCTCAACGGCGGCGGCGGAGAGAATCCGCTGGTTATCGAGCGTACCTTTGTTGAGCATCATCTGGTGGAAGCGCGCCAGGTCGTTGGCGGTGCTGAAGAGGCCGCCTTCGGGCGCGGGGAATTTGGCGCGCTGCATCGGGACGCGCTTCAGGCCATCGGTCTCGTACGAATAGACGGAGGCCACACGGCTCTCCTTTTCCGCGGGCACGAAGAAAAACGTATCGTGCATCGCCAGCGGCTGAAAAATGCGCTCGGCCATGAAGCGCTCGAAAGGTTGGCCGGAGACCACCTCGATCACGCGGCCCAGGGCGGCGATGCCGATATTGCTGTAATTCCATTCCGTACCCGGTTCGAAGAGCAGTGTCGCCCGCGAGACGCGCGCCACCGATTCGGCAAGCGTGGTCGGCGCCGCGCCGCCGGCGGGGGCTGCGCCGGGCAACCCCGAAGTGTGAGTCATCAGGTCGAGCAGGTTGATCGGACGCGCGGGCGTGACCGCGGCACAATTGATCCCCGCGCGGGTTCCGCACGGATTGACTTTGAGGCCCTTGAATTCCGGCAGAAACTTCTCCACCGGGTCGATCACGGAGATGCGGCCTTCGTCCACCAGCGTCATGATTCCCGCGCAGGTGATCGGCTTGGTCACCGACGCGATCCGGAAGAGGGTGTCCGGCTTCATCGGCGTCTTGCTCTCCAGGTCCTGGAAGCCCACGGCGTCGAACTCCGCGACTTTGCCATGGCGCGCGACCAGGGTGACGACACCCGCGGTCTTGCCGGCGTCTACATACTCCTGCATGCGGACCCGTATGCGGGCCAGGCGCGAGGTCGACATGCCTGCGGATTCGGGATCCAGCGTGCCGGTCACGAACGTACCGGCGGCGAGGGTAAACGCTACGAGAAGTGCGACGGTGAACTTCATGCCAGCCATCTTACTAGATGGCTGCGCGAAAGTAAGGGCGAATTACCGACCGCTTGCTGACGCGCGCGGCTCGGAACAGAGCCGTGACCGTGAGGGAGCGGTGGCTTATGAATTTAGAAGCGGGTGAAACGCGCACGGTCAATTTCGGGGACGCCGGGGACCAGGTTATCCATAGGTTCGGGCGTGCCCAGGTGCGAACGCAGCGGCACCACGCCAGCCCATACGGGGCGGTCGATATCGCCCTCGTCCTCAACCGGCGGACCCTTGCGAATCTTGGCCGAGACTTCATCGAGCCGGAGCGCCAGTACCATCGTTCCCTTCAACTCCGCATCGGAAGGTGGACGGACTTCTTCGAAGCGGCCGGGCAGTATGTGGTTGGTGAAGCGGCGCAGCGCGATCATCTTCTCCGCGGGATCGGACAGCACACGCGCGCGCCCCAGCATCACTACACTGCGGTAGTTCATGGAATGATGGAAGGCCGAGCGCGAAAATACGAAGCCATCGATCAGCGTCACCGTGACACACACATCCACGCCATCGCCTAGCGCGCGCAGCATGCGGCTGGCGGCGGAGCCGTGAATCAGGATCTCATCGGCCAGGCGCGCGTAGCCGGTGGGGATCACGTAGGGCTGGCCATCGAGCGCGAACCCGACATGGCAGACAAAGCCCTCGTCGAGGATGGCATACACTTCGCGCTTGTCGTAGACCCCGCGCTGCGGAAGGCGCCGGACCTGGGTGCGTGCGGTGGGGGTGAAGGTCTCCATAATGAGATCAATGTAACGCGCAAGGTGGCCCTGGAAAAGATCCACTTTTGATATTCTGGATCAGGCCACTTATGCGCGTCGCATTTACACTCGATCCCGCGGCGGACATCCCGCTGCACCGGCAGATTTACGAGGAATGGCGGCAGGGGATTTTGACCGGCCGCTTCCGTCGCGGCGAGCGTGTGCCTTCCACGCGCGAGCTCGCGCTCATGCTGGCAGTCGCGCGCACGACCGTTTCCGCGGCGTACGATCAGCTGATGGCGGAGGGTTACCTGGATTCCGTGCGCGGCTCCGGCACCTTCGTCTGCCGCGAACTGCCCGACGAGCTGGTGCGGCCGCGCCGCACGCTCGCGCCCAGGGCCGCCGTAGATAGCCCCATTCGGCTCTCGCGCTACGGCGCAGGCCTGCCGGACACGCGATTCTGCTTCGAACCGCGGCGCGCGGGATGGCTGAGCTTCACGGAGTGGCGGCCGGACCTGAACGAATTTCCCTTCGCCATCTGGCGCACACTGATGGGCCGGCAACTGCGCGGCCCGGACTCGCAGTTGTTCGACTACGCCAATACCTCGACCGGGTACGGCCCGCTGCGCGAAGAGATCGCGGGCTACCTGGCGCGGTCGCGCGCCGTGCACTGCACGCCGGAACAGGTGCTGATCGTCAATGGCTCGCAGCAGGCGCTCGACCTGTGCGCGCGCCTGCTGCTCGATCCGGGCGACGAAGTGGCCTTCGAGAACCCCGGCTATCAGGGCGCGCGCCAGATCTTCGCCGCCTGCGGCGCGCGGCTCGCACCCGCGCACCTGGACCACGACGGCCTGGCCGCTTCCGCATTGAGCGAACGCGCGCGGCTGGTCTATTGCACGCCCTCGCACCAGTTCCCTACTGGAGTTTCCATGCCGGTGACGCGGCGGCTGGAGCTGATCGAGTGGGCGCGCCGCCGCGGTGCCGCCATCATCGAAGACGATTACGATAGCGAGTACCGCTACAGCGGACCTCCAATGCCGTCCATGCAGGGGCTGGCAGGCGGCGCGCCGGTGATCTACATCGGCACGTTTTCCAAGGTGATGTTTCCCGGATTGCGCATCGGCTACGTGATCGTGCCTGCAAAACTCGCGGATGCGTTCGCTCGCGGCAAATGGCTGACCGACCGGCAAACGCCACTGCTCGAACAAGCCGCGCTTGCCGGTTTCCTGCGCGAGGGACACCTCGAACGCCACATACGGCGCATGCGGCGACTCTACGGTCGGCGCCGCGCCGTGCTGATCGAAGCGCTGTCAAAGCATTTCGGCAGCCGCGCGATCGTATCGGGCGATGACGCCGGGATGCATGTGCTGGTCCGTTTCCACGGTACTTCGGTGACGGAGCGCGCGCTCGCCAACAAGGTCACTATCCTCAGCTCGGCTCCGTATTACCTGGGCGCAGCCCCGCCGGACGAATTTGTCTTCGGATTTTCCTCGCTCACCGAGCGCGCGATTCGCGAGGGCCTTCGGCGGCTGGTATGATGAATTCCCAGAATGCAACGCAGGAGTTTTCTGGCAGCGCCGCTGGCGGCATGGCAACTGAAGGCGGCTGAAAGCGAGAAGCGCATTTACGCCGTCGGCGATGGAATCCTACACTCTCCGGCCGAGTATTCGCAATTGCTCGCCACGCTCACGGCCAAGGGCGAAGTCGCGCCCGACAACTATTCGCTAGGCGGCGTAGTGGCGCAACTGGAAGCGCGCATGGCCGCGCTGCTCGGCAAGGAAGCGGCGGTCTGGCTGCCCACCGGCACGCTGGCGAATCATCTGGCGATGCGGTTGCTCGCAGGCAACCGGCGTCGGGTGCTGGTGCAGGCCGAGAGCCACCTGATGAACGATTGCGGCGATTGCGCGGAGGTATTGAGCGGCCTGCACCTGGTGCCGCTGGCTCCCGGAAAGGCGACGTTCACGCTGGCGGAGGTGGAGCGCGCCGCGTACGAAGCCTCGATGGGACGCGTGGCCACGCCGATCGGCGCCATCCAGATCGAATCTCCGGTACGCCGCAAGCAGGGCGAGCGCTTCGATTTCGAGGAGATGAGGAAGATCGCCGCGTGGGCTCGTGCGCATAACGTCGGACTCCACCTGGATGGCGCGCGCCTGTTCCTGGAGAGTGCCTACACGCAGCGCCCGGTGAAGGAGTACACCGCGCTCTTCGATACGGTCTACGTCTCCATGTACAAGTATTTCAACGCGGCCTCCGGCGCAGTGCTGGCGGGGCCCAAGGCGTTATTGGCGGATCTCTTTCAGACGCGCCGCATGTTCGGCGGAGGGCTGCCCGCATCGTGGCCGTTCGCCGCCGTGGCGCTGCATTACCTGACGGGATTCGAGCAGCGCTTCCGCAGCAGCGTGGAGACCGCGGAGCGCGTGATCGCTACTTTGCGCTCCGACTCGAATTTCGGAGTCGAGGCCATCCCGAACGGCACCAACATCTTCCGCATGCGCGTCTTCAACATCAACGCGCCGGTCTACAAACTGCGGCTCGAGGACACGGGAATCAGCGTGCACGATCCGGTGGGAGACTGGTTCGCGATGCAGGTTAACGAGACGTGGAATCGCCTGACGGCAACGGAAATCTCCGCCCGTTTCCGGCAGGCGCTGGGCTAACCAACTAAACATAGCGTCTTAACTAATTGCGCATAGCCGGCGCAGGGCTTCGTTGGGTTTGGTCCATTCCGCAAACTGCCCCTCGACTGCATCGACGACGCCGTCAAGGAAGCCAAAGTACCGATTATGGAGACACAAGCGGCGTGTTAGTTTCCAGACGCGCTCGATGGGATTCAGTTCCGGGCTATAGGGCGGAAGGAAATCCAAACCGAAGAGCGGGGCCTGCTGTTCGCGCCAATCTAGATGTAGCCGTGAACGGTGATATTGGGCATTGTCGCTGATGGCGACGATTCGGCGGCCGTGCTCGGCGCTGACGTCCCGGAAGAATTTCAGAAACTCCCAGAAGGTCTCCCCGTTGAATTTCCCGGTTTCTCGGCGGAAGACAAACTTGCCGTCCCGCAAGCGGACAGCGGCGAAGTAGCCGACGTTTTTGCGGGTCGGATGATGATAGACGATCGGGTCTCGAGTCTCCGGCGGAACCCACATACGACAGCGCGATCCTTGCTGTTGGAAGTGCACTTCGTCCAGAGCCCAGAGATCCACCGAATCGTTTGCCATCAGTCTTCGGAGTTTTTTTTATGGACCTTCTGCCTTGCTGGATCTGCCTTTGCTAAAACCGGTCGGGGTTTACGGAGGCGGAACTCGAGTTGTCGGAACAATCGCTGGCATTGGCGCACACCCAATGGGATTTCGTAAGTCCTCTCGATCCACGCCGACAACGTTTTGCCATCCCAGAGATTGACCCGCATGCCGGCGTCATTGGGCTTTCCGCGCAACACCCGATTGATTTCTTTCAGCTGCTTTTCGTTCAGTCGACTGGGTCGCCCTGCACGTTCCCCTTCCGTGAGCCCGGCCAACCCTTGCTGCCCGTAACGGTGAACCCAATATTCGACTGAACGAGGCGCATCGCCCAGCAACCGCGCCACCTCCGGGCAAGTCATACCCTGCGCCACCAAGAGCACGCCGTGAAGTCGGTGATCGTAACGCGATTCCTCGGAACGCTGAATCTCCTGCTGTAAGCCCAATATGGACGTAGAATCCGATATCGTGAGTGGTCTCATAAATCCAGCAGACCACAATTCCAAATCATGCGCAATTACTTATGACGCCATGTTTAGATGGATCGCGAGCCCATGGTAACGATGTCTTCCACCTGCATCGCTTCTTTGACCACGAACGGCTCGCCGTACTTGACGCCGATCAGGTTGCCGTAGAAGCGCGCGACCGCGCCGAGGCGCTCGCGGATCTCCTGTTCGTTGGGGAAGAGTGCGCCGCCCTCGATGGTCTCGCCGTATTGCGAGGTGTAGCTCAACAGCGCCGTCATGCGGCGCTCGAACTGCGCGCTGATGTCCACGATGAAGGACGGCTTCACCTCGGCATAGATGCTGGCAGTAGAGAATCTTGAAGGGCCGGTGCGGCTCCGAGTATTCGTCGAGTTTGCGCAGGCCGGCCAGGAAGCAGGCTTCGAAGCCGATCTCGCTGGCGCGATAGTGGTCGGGATGGCGCGCTTCCCAATAGGGCAGGATCACGACGCGCGGCTTGAGTTCGCGGATCTTGACGGCCAGCGTCATGCGCGCGGTGATGGTGTTTTCCAGGCGCGCATCGGGGAAGTGCAGATTGCCGCGCCACTTGAGCAGCATGTGCTGTGCCGGCGACCTCGGATTCGGCCACGCGCTGTTTCGGGCGTGCCGCGCGTGCCCATGTCGCCGGCGGTCAGATCGAGCACGCCGGTGCGATAGCCGACCTCGGCCATTTTGATCAGCGTGCCGCCGCAGGTCTGTTCCACGTCGTCGGGATGGGCGGCGATGGCGAGTACGTCCAGACTCATGCGCGCGCCGCCAGTTTCTTCAGAAATTCGTTCATATTCACCCGGTACTTGAAGGCCTTACTGCGTTGATCGCGATCACAGGCACTTCGTCGTTGTACAGGCGCACGCAGCTCCGGGTCGCTATCGATATCGAGTTCCTGCGTAGTCGAAATCGGCGTGGGCGCGGGCGTCGCGCGATCACCTGCTTGGCTTCGTCGCAGAGGCAGCAGCCGGCGCGCGTGTAGAGTGTCACCCGCGGTTTCATCTACCAGTACAGGTCCTGACGCCGCGAATAACGCTGGCGCGGCGCCATCAGGTTGATCAGAACCGATCCCGGCAAGGAAGCCGCCGACGTGCGCGAAGAAGGCGACGCCGCCGCCCTCCGATACGTGGGAGTAGCCGATGGTGCCCACGCCGTTGAAGAACTGGATGACGAACCAGTAGATCAGCATGAGCCAGGCGGGGACTTCCACGGTCGTGAAGAAGAAAATCATGGTCACCAGGGAGTAGATGCGCGAGTGCGGGAACTTGACCAGATAGGCGCCCATGACACCGGCGATGGCGCCGCTGGCGCCCACCATGGGAATGCGCGAGTAGGGGTTGGCAGAGCACCTGCGTCAGGCCGGCCGCCACGCCGCACAGACAGGTAAAAGAGCAGATACTTGCGCGTGGCCCAGAATGTCTTCGATGTTGTCGCCGAAGATCCACAGGAACCACATGTTGCCCAGGACGTGCATCCAGCCGCCGTGCAGGAACATGGAGGTCAAGCAGGGCTGAGATAGCTGAAGTGGTCCGGCACCAGGCCGTAGGCGGCGATGAAAGCATTGCGACGTATACGGATCGAGCGAGATCTCGAAGAGGAAGACCAGCAGATTGACCACGATCAGCAGGATCGTGACGACAGGCTTGGAGTAGCTCGGCTGTGTATCGCGTAGCGGGAACATTTAGTCGTAGTAGCAGGCGGCGCGGGCCGCGCGGGCTACGAAATCGGGGTGGGACCGGCGTTCGGCGCGAGCCATCAGGGCAGCGCACTTCGTCCAGGCCGCGGATGCCGCCGCGCGCGCCCAGCGCGGTGCAGTTGAGGGCCGCCATGGCGTTGGAGAATTCGAGTGCCTGGCTGCATCGGCATTGCCTGCAAGACAGCATAGCAGAAGGCCCCGTGAAACACGTCGCCGGCGCCGGTGGTATCCACACAATTCACCACGAATGCGGGCGCATAGTGAAAGCGTCCATTCTCGCGAGCCAGCGCGCCGTGAGCACCCAGCGTCATGGCGGCGACCCTCATGCCGTACTGCTCCTGGATGGTTTCGAGCGCTTTGAACGGGTCCGTCTCGCCGGTCCACGCGGCGGGAAATTCGCTGGACGCCACCAGGTAATCGACATTCGGCAGGACGCGGTCGAAGCCGTGATAGATGGTGTCGACATCCACCGTGACCGGGATGCCGTGGCGGCGCGCGATCTCGGCGGCGCGCGCGACCGCGGGCGTATCGTGCCCGTCGATGTGCAGCAGGCGCGCGCAGGAGATCATCTCGTCGGTGATCTCCTCGGGCATGAATTTTGAGGCAATCGTCGCGCCGCCAGAGCACGGTGCGCTCGCCGGTGGAGCGATCGATGATGATGTACGCCGACTGGTTGGGGCAGCCGCGGCCGCAGCAGGACGTGATCCAGATTGATGCCGGTGCCTTGCAGGCTCTCGAGCTGGATGCGGCCGCGCAGGTCGTCGCCCACGGCGCCGATGTACTTGGCGCGCAGCCCCAGGCGCGCGCAGGCCACCAGGGCGCTCGCCACCTGGCCGCCGGGGCTCAGGTGTTCATCTTCGAACGGCACCTTGCCCGCATAGGCCGGAAAGTGCGGCACGATGAGCAGGGTATCGGTGGCGTTGAGGCCAACTCCCACTACGTCGAATTCAGGCATTCAGCAGGCTCTGGAAGGAAATGGGTGACTTTCTGCGCGCCGGCGAAGGGCGCCTTCAGGTTAAAGGCGTCGATGCGGCGGTTGAGGCCGGCCACGCGGCGCGCCAGTTCGTCGGAATCGAGGCGCGGGGCGGAGGAGCGGAGCCAGGCGATGTCGGAGTCCAGATCCTTGCTTTCAAGGATCCATGCCGGCGCGAATCCATTGTTGCGGAGCAGGCGGTGCGCCATCCGTTGGGCGGGATCCTCGTAGGGATTCTCGTCCAGCGAAATCGGCCGGCCGGTACCTTCGAGCCGGTCGAACGCGCCCTCTTCCATCCCTTCCTGGATCTTGCGCTCCGCAATGAGGTTCCAGACGTCCATGCCTTTAGCGTAGCGTAGCTCCGGTCCGGGGTGGTGACTTCCGCGGCGGGAATCGGTAAAATAATCGTGCTTCTTTCACCCTGGTTTATTTCACTCTGGCTTATTTCACTCTGGAAAAAGAACCTCACGGAAAATATTTGGATCATGCGAAGCACTTACCGGATCGGACTGTTCTTATTGTGCGGCTGCCTGTATGCGCAGGCCCCGCTCGAACCGCTGACGTCGGACATGCGCGTCAACGTGTGGGCCATGCAATCGTTCTGGAGTCCCGGAGTGTTCTTCAACGCCGTAGTTCCGGGAGTCACCGGCCAGCTGGCCAACCAGCCGCGGGAATGGGGGCAGGGTACCGCGGGGTTCATGCGCCGGGCAAGCAGCAGTTTCGGACGCAACGTGCTGCAGCAGAGTTATAAGGCCGGAATCGCGGCGGCGCTCGGGCATGAAGCCCGGTACGTCCCCGCACGCCGCAGAGGCTTTGGTGCGCGCGTCGCGAACGCGCTGACTTCGGACATCGTGACCCGCAATGCGAGCGGTAAACGCGTTCCCAATATCGGCGCCCTCGGAGGCACCATCGCATCAGAGTACACGGCCAATCTGTGGCTGCCCGACCGCTACCGGAGTGCGTCGCGAACTATGGGCCGCGCCGGGTCGGTGATCGCCTTCGAGAGCGGTCTACGGATCTTCCAGGAATTCTCGCCTGAGCTGAAGCGCATAAATCCCTTTCGGCGGCGCAACACCGCGAGTGTGAACTTACACTGACGGCCGTTCCACGCTCGGAGCCCTGATCACCGCGACCGTATGGGCGGCTTCGAAGGGCACGGAGGTGCGGCTGCGGACACCGCTGGCCGGAGAAGCGATCAGCGGTCGGAGTCCGACCCGAACCGCGGGCACCGCGATCCCCACAGGCGTCTTTTGGCAATCCCTCAAATGCCGTGCCGGTTGCCTCCATCCGGCCCGGTCCCCTCCTCAGATTCCTCAGAAAAATACCTCTTGACAGGGACTTTCTTCAGTGCTAATTTTCTAGCATGATGCTAGAAATTCAGCAGGAGACGCGGCCTTGAGCGCACCCGGTGGATTGAGCCGCCGCGAGCGGCAGATCATGGATATTCTCTACCAGCGCGGCAAAGCGTCGGCCAACGATGTGCGCGAGGGCATGGAAGACGCCCCCAGCTATTCGGCGGTGCGGGCCATGCTGCGCGTGTTGGAGGAAAAGGGACACGTCAGGCATCAGGCCGAGGGTCTGAAGTACGTCTACGTACCGACCGTGGCGCGCGACAAAGCCAAACGGTCCGCCGTAAAGCACGTGATGGAGACGTTCTTCAACGGGTCGCCGGAACAGATCGTGGCGGCGCTGTTGGACGTGGCCTCCACGCGCCTCACTCACGAGGAACTGGATCGCATGTCGCAAATGATCGAGAAAGCCAAGAAAGAGGGTAAATCCAATGAGTAACTGGACCGTATCGGCATGGCCGATTCTGGTGAGCGCGGCGCTGAAGAGCACTCTGGTTCTGGGCGCGGCATGGCTGATCACCGTTCTTCTTCGCAAGCGTTCCGCGGCGGCGCGCCACGTGGTGTGGACAGCGTGCGCGGCGGCGCTGCTCGCCCTGCCCCTGCTTTCGATTGCGCTGCCGGCGCTGCATCTTCCGGTAGCGAACGCGATTTTGCCCGCCGACGCCCCGGTATTCCGCACCACCACGGCGACCACCGCGGCACCGGGTACGGCGGTTGCGGGAAAGACCCGCGCGGCCCACGCTGACCAGCCCTCCCCCGCGCCGGCGACGGCGATGACGTGGCGAACCGGCGCGCTGCTGGTGTGGGCCGCCGGCATCGCGATCGCGATGCTGCAGATGCTGGTGGCGTGGATCGCCCTGTGGCGCACGCGTCGCGCCGCAAGAACTTCGCAATACGCCGCACTGGCCGGCGGGCTGGCGCGCGATCTCGGCATCAAAGAAGACGTGCACGTACTGGAAATTCCGTCCGGCATGCCGATGACCTTCGGCGTGCTGCGGCCCACCGTGCTGGTGCCCTCGTGCGCCGCGGATTGGAGTGAAGATCGCCGCCGCGTCGTGCTGCTGCACGAACTCGCTCACGTGCGCCGCGGCGACGCGGCCACGCACCTGATGGCACGCACCGCGCTCGCACTGAACTGGTGGAATCCGCTGGCGTGGAGCGCCTGGCGCGCGTTCCTGCACGAACGCGAACGCGCCGCCGACGACCTCGTCCTCTCTTCCGGCGCCCCTGCCGCGGATTACGCCGCGCACCTGCTGGAAATCGCACGCAGCATGCAACTGCAGCCCGCGACGCTGGCCGCCGGCATCCCGATGGCGCGCACTTCGCAGCTCGAAGGACGGCTGCTCTCGATTCTCAATCCTCGGGCGCAGCGCACGCAGCCGGCACGCGCGATGGGCCTGATCGCCGCCGCATTGGCGATCGCGCTGATGGCGCCACTGGCCGCGATCCGCGCGCAATCGCAAGCCGAGCAGGCAACACCGGCGGACGTGGAAGCCACCATCCTGGCCGCCAACGCGCAGAAGAATCGCGAAATTCTGGATCAGGCCGCGGTCACGTTCGAGCGCCTTCGCAAATTCGCCGAGGCCAAGAAACTGCGCGAAGCTTCCCTGGCCTTGGCCGAGCAGGTCTCCGGCCCGCAGAGCGCCGAGTACGCGATGGCGCTGGTCCGGCTCGGCGACCTGGCCCGCCGCAACGGCTCGGTCACGGAATCCAATGAGTTCTATCAGCGGGCGCTCGCCTTGGGAGACCGCCCGGAGGTCTTCCCCGCCCTGATGCGTCTCGCGTTGACCAGCAAAGAGCCGGAACAGCGCCAAGGCTATCTGGAGCGGGCACGCGTGGCCGGCAGAAACGGCAATGACGCCGGTACCGCGATGACGTGGCTGGCGCGCGATCGCCAGGACGAACCCGATGGCGCCGCCTACTCCGATTCCATGTATCGCGGCGCGATGGCGCTCGAGAGCCCGGATTCGCCTGCGCTCGCGATGACGCTCGAACTGTACGCGGAATTCCTGAAAGCGACCGGTCGCGCGGCCGAAGCCACGCCGGTTCAAGATCGCGCCCAGGCCATTCGCAAGACGCTGGTGGCATCCGTCTCAAGTTCCAAATTGAGTCCCGCAGTGGTGGGTGTCAAGGTGGGAAATGGTGTCACCGCCCCATCGCTGGCGAGCAAGGTAGAGCCCGAGTATTCGGAGGAAGCACGCTCCCTGAAGTACCAGGGCACGGTGCGGCTGAAGATCGTGGTGGATGTGGATGGCTTGGCCAAGAACATCGAGCTGGTCAGCGGCCTGGGCTACGGACTGGATGAGAAAGCCGCGCAGGCGATCGCACTCTGGAAGTTCAAGCCCGGCACAAATGCCGACGGTCCGGTGCCGGTACAGGCAATGATCGAGGTCAACTTCCGGCTGATGTAAGTTATGTAAGTTGAGTTGTGAGCGCGGCTCCGAAAGGGGCCGCGTTTTTTTTTGCGATTCGTCCGAAGAGCTCGTAGGTTGATTCTGGCTCGGGCAGCTTTCCAGGGGAATGATGGATGGAGAGTACCAATAACCGGAGGTTCGAAAGCCGACTCTTCTGGAAGTCAGCTTTTGAGCCCGGAAATCAAGGAATCAACTCGAAGCGTCGTGCGGTGAGCTGGTTCTAGACTGGTGCCCTGGATTTCGCCGGTGCTTGCTTCCGCGCCATGGAACGGATCACGATCCAACAGGAAGCACGTTGACCACAAAACGCTTCTCGACCAGGGAGGATCCATCGGCCGAAAGGCCTATTCTTGGCCCACGACCGGGTCAAAGTCCGAGTCGACGATACACCCAAATGAATCGCCTTACCTCCGGGCGTTGGTCGTTCCGAAATCGCAGATTCCGGGGTAAGCCCCTAATTCTCTGGGAATGGTTTGCTCGCGGGGCGGCGCGGGCGAAGGAGCAGCGTGGCCAGGCTAGAGGCAGCGGGTCGGTGAGTTCGGCGAGCGACCCTCAGAGGAGACCCCCGCCAGCGGATTCGATTCATAGGGAACCGGTGGGGACGAATTCGGACGCGAGGTTTCTGAGACACTACGCAACGGATTGATGCCGCAGAGACGCTGACGCTTTGAAGCAAAGAGATTTCGGTTTTGGCGGATGTTGCGTGCGCTGAAGCGGTAATTTCTTGTGCAAATGCGACCGGTCGCGTTCTACCATACGATTCCCCTCGAAAATACGGCATTCATGGTATAGGTCCAGGAGGTGAGCAAACCTATGCTAGCGGTATGCGGTTACTTGTCGTTGCTTGCGCCAGCTGTCTTCTTTCTTCCTTGGCCTTGGCTCAACCCGAAGACAAGGAAGTCCACCACCACAACATCAGTTTTGGAGCAGGGCCCGCCATGGCAGTTGGAAATGCCACCAATTACCTCAGCACGGCCCCCTTCATCCGCCTTGCGTACGGCTACCGTTTCAACCGGCTCTTCCAGGCGGACGCCGGGTTTGAGATGGCTTTCGGCGCCGCCAACAACCAGAATCCCGAAAATACGACTTCTGGATATGTCATGGGTGGCGATCACGAGTTCATGGCGCCGCTTTTGGGCGGCCGAATTTACCTGCCGCTGCATCTGAGCCGCGTTGGGACGTCGATCGGTGTCGGCGCCGTCCACCTCCACTACTCCGAAACCGCTCCATCCAATGGCGGCGGGGGTTATGGCTATGGCTACGGCTACGGGTCGACATGTTATAGCTGCACGACCCGCGGCGGTTGGGGCGGTTATGGATTGGCCAACATAAGCTACTACTTGAATAGCGACCACACTTTCCGAGTCGGCACGACGGTACAGTACATTGCCGGCTCTACCAACGGCCAGGCAGTGGCCAACTTTCCGGCGACGAAAACCACCGATCACTGGCTGGAACTCGCCTTTGAAATCGGTCTCAGCTTTTGAGCCCGGACCGCTTGCACGCTCGTAAGAATCTCCACGCCGGCCTCATCCGACGGCTGATTTCCCAAATTTCGTTGGCAGGCACTCTGCTGGTCTCCGTTGACGCGGCGGGAACACAGTCCTTGAGTGTCTCGCTCGTACCCACGCTAGCCGCGCCGTCTCCCGTGGGCAGCACGATCAAATGGGCCGCCGGGGTATCAGGTGCATCTGGAAATCTACGGTATCGGTTCCGGCTTCGGCCTGCTGGGATGAATTTCCATCTGGTCCGCGACTTCAGCCCCAAGGCAACCCTCGAGTGGGCGGCAATTCAGCATGAAGGGCTCTACGAAATCGAGGCGACGGTTCAGGATACGAACACCGGGGCCACGGGCGTTACTACGGCCTGGTACGAGGTGACTCCCCTGGTAGCGGATACGCCCGTTATCACACCGACGCAGAACCCGTTAGTGTTCCTCTATAGCGCGCCGCCGTGCGCCCCGCCTAGCCGTATGCGGGTCGAATTCGAATCTGCCGACGGATTCATACAACGCACTCCGTATGAGGATTGCCAGGCCGGATTGAGCATGAATTTCTATCTGGCCGGAATGCGGGCGAATACGACATACCGCGTCCACCACGTTTTTTTAGCGAGAAGGCGAACCCGTCCAACAATCGCTAGCTCAGTTCGTACCGAAGGACCCACGTTGACGTTGACGACTGGCAGAGTGCCGATGGTATTGCCGGTTTCTACGATCCTGCAGGCCCCCCCCGCCCCGTCGGGGGACAACGTTGTGCTGTACAGCAACCTGTTTGGCCCGCCCTTCGCTACCGACCAACAGGGCAACGTGATCTGGTATTATCCCGCCGGTTTTACACTGCTCACTCGGCCCGAATCGAATGGGCGCTTCCTCGCGGTGGTGTCCACGCAACCCATCTCCGGGTTCGGTCAAATTCTCCGCGAAATCGATGTGGCCGGCAACACGCTACGCGAGACCAATGCAACACGGGTGAACGAGCAACTCGCCGCGATGGGCAAGCGGAACATCGGTTTGTTTCATCACGACGCCATCGACCTTGGGAATGGTGAAGTGGCAGTGCTCGCGACTACGGAGCAAATTATGAACGGGGTTCAGGGCTCCGGACCGGTTGACATTATCGGTGATCTGATCGTCGTGCTGGATCAGGACTTCCAGGTTGTTTGGACGTGGGATGCCTTCGACCATCTCGACCCTCGCCGGCAAGCTACACTTGGCGAGACGTGCCCCGGCTTGGGGTGCCCGCCTATCAGCCTGGCGTCTAGCGCCCATGACTGGCTGCACGGCAACGCCCTGGAACTTGCCGGTGACGGAAACCTCCTTTATTCCAGCCGTCACCAGGACTGGATTGTCAAAATTGATTTCGGCGGCGGCCAAGGCACCGGAGACGTGATCTGGCGTCTGGGAAAAGAGGGCGACTTTCAAATCAATTCCATTGATCCTTCGCCTTGGTTTTCCCACCAGCACGGGCCGCGGCTTTCGCCGGAGAACGGCACGATGTTGGCGCTATTCGACGATTCCAACCTGCGCCAGCACGCTGACAAGAATGCTCACAGCCGCGGTCAGGTCCTGCAACTGGATGAGCAGAACAAGATCGCGACGCTCGTAGTCAACTCCGACCTCGGGGGCTTCTCCTTCGCTGTAGGCAACGCGCAGCCGCTCAGGAACGGAGGGTATCTGTTCGATATGGGATGGCTGCCTGACAACAGTTGCCGCCTCGTGGTAGTTGATCGCGTCGGCAACCCGCTGGCAGCTGTGGGGGTGAACGCGCCGGAATACCGATCATTCTGGATGAGAGATATGTATACGCGCGACTCGGATCGGACTACGGTGGCCGGAGGCCGCTAGCCCGCGTGCGAGATGCAGGCGCAATAGTGGAGGCAGTTGGGGGGAGGGAGGTTTCTCTCGCAAAGGCACGCCGCAGCGTTTGCCTGAACTTTGAGCGCGTCGTCGGGCCTGGCAGAACGTGGCTCCAAATGTTAAAAGGAACAGGCTAAAGCTCAAATGCATCGGATTCGCCTATGCGCAGGCTGAGGGATACCACCGCAGTTTTGCAAGCGGCCGCGGCTTAGGCCGGGCGGCCGAAAAGCATGCGCCACCAGCGACTGTGACAATGGAGAGCTTATTTCGGGGTGACGCGGAAATCGTCGAAGTAGGTGACCGAATCGCCGACCGTCCACAGGCCGACAGCCCCGCTGGTAGGAAAGGTGTTGTCCCATCCCTGCAAAATCCGGCGATGGTCCATGTAAACCTGGAAGCGGTTGCCGCGAACGGAAACCTTGATGATGCTCCAGCCGTTGGTAGGGATTTCGTGTTTTGCACCCGCAATCAGCGGAATGCGACGCCCGTTTTCCACCTTGAACACTTGCACGTTCTTATCGACGGCATTGGCGCGCGCAAGGTAATAATTATTCTGATCGCGGTAGTGCCAGACCACTCCGCCGGCACGCACGTCGTGGCCGGATACGGGTTTCAGGCGCACGCTGACATCGCCATCGCGCATGCTGACACCGTTCAAAATGGCGAGGGGAAAGCGATCGCCCACGCGGTCCGCGGCGGTCTGCGCGAAGACGTAGGGTTGGGTGGGAGCGGTCTGGTCGCGAACCACTTCCCAATGCGGTGCGCGGCCCCGGTTGGTCATCGCGACGGTCCATTCGGGTGGGGTCTGACCCAACGCGGACGTGTCGAACGTAACCACCTTGCCCGTGGTCGCGGCAAACCCGAACACTACCAGCCAACCTAATGTTTTCATATCGCGACACACCCGAATCATTGGCGCTGGGCGTGTCTCACCCTTAACTCCGTTTTAACACAGACCAGCCCTCCGCGACTAGGTCTTTCCGCCCGCCGCACTGTTCCGACGGTTACTCCACGTATTCACCAGCGTCGCCGATATGATGATCAAACCTCCTGCCAAGGCGCGAAAAGTGGGGCTTTCGTGATATGCCATCCACGTCCAGAAGGGACTCGCGGCGGGTTCGAGCTGCAGCATCGTGGTGGCTTCGAAGGCCGGCACGTGACGGATGGCACGCGTCAGGCACCAGTACGCCAGGCCGACCTGAAAGAGTCCGAGGTAAAGAATCACACCAGCGTCGGCGATGGAAAAAGCGCGCACCGGCAGGGCGGCCGGCAGCGCGAGCAGGAACGCGAGGACGTTGCCCGCGACCGCGGTCTTCAGGCCGGCGTCGGGTTCGCCGTGTTTTCCCTGCCAGCGCAGGCCGGCGAGCATGAGCGCGTAAGTGACGCCGCTGGCGAGCGCCAGCAGGTTGCCGCGCGCGGGATCGGGCGCGCTCGCCACCGCCGTATCCCTGCCGGCGAAGAACAGCGCGAGCCCGAGCGCCACCGCGGCGATGTAGAAGATATCCGACCGACGCACCCGCTCGTGGAGCAGCCACGGGCCGAGCAGCAATACATAAATTGGAGCCGTCGCTTGCAGGAAGATGGCATTGGCCGCCGTGGTCAGGCGATTGGCCAGCACGAAGAGAATCAGCGTGGCGGCATACGCGACAGCCACCGGCAGCATGCGCCGGTTCCACCCGCGCCGGGCAGCGGGGAGTGCCGCCAGCAGCATCACCGCCGCAATACCGGAGCGGAAGCTCGCAATCTGCCAGCCGGTGAGGGTTGCCGCCTTGACGGCCGCGCCGCCGGTGGAGAAGAGCAGCGCCGCCGCGACAATCTGCAGCCGGCTGCGAACGGGGGATTCCACGCATTCAACGTAGCACGCGAACCTCTACAGGCCGCGCCACGATGCGTCGAGCGCGACCCAGCGATCGCCGGCGCCGTTCTCGCTTTCATCCAGCGAGAGCGAGCCGTGACCTTCGTCGCAGACGAACTCCGTAGTAGCCGGATCGAACATGCTGCCCCAGGAGCCGAAGGTCACCGGGCGCGCCAGGCGGCGTAGACAGACCGGGCAGCGGCGCCGTTGATCGCTGAAGATCCAGATCACGGTGACGCCGAAGCCGCCGAGGAAAGCCGCCGTGGAGCCGAGTCCCGCGATCCACGCACGCAGCGTTTCGTGGGAGATGCTTCGCCACAGCGCGGCGCCGCCTTCCAGCCACAGCAGCGGCACCAGCACCATCGCAGCCAACAGCTTGAAGGTGAGAAACGTCCAGTAGCGCCAGCCACAGTGTCCGAGCGAGAGCCTGCCGATCAACACCAGCACGGCGCCGATCGCCAGCGCCATCGCGATTGGCACCACGTGCGCCACCACGATATCGCCGCGCGGATCGTAGCGGATCTGGCGCGGGTCGATGCGCCATTCAATGGCGGCGTTGACCACGGCTCGCGTGGCGGCGAAGCCGTGGGAGAACAGCGCCAGCAGCAGAATCGCGGTGGCGGCACCGGAGGCGATGAAGCCCGGTCCGCGAACCCAATAGCGCACTCCGGCGGGCGTGAAGCGCAGCCAGAACGCGTTGGCCACCGCCGCGCGCAGCAGCCAGAATGTCTCGGCGCGCGCATTGAGCGCCAACTCACCGCGCTCCACCAGAATCCAGAGGTTCACCAGGCGCGTGCTCCACCGCGAGTGCCACTCGCGGCGCGCATCTTGCGGGGCGAGACGGCCCGCAGCCTGGAGCAGCCAGAGCCCAACTGCTTCCGGCATGAGACCTCCTCATGCGATTCGACACCGCGGGAGCGCCAGATGTTCCCGCAATATCGTCGTCAACGAGCCGCGACCGTCAGGGAGCGTAACGAACTCCCGATTCCCGACATCGCCCTCACACCGAGCCGCGGCCGTCAGGAAGCGATCTCCTGATTATTGGGTGCCCCTCCGCGATTAGGCCCGAATGCCCTGTCTTACACCGCGTTCGAAGCGTGATAGGAACTGCGCACCAGCGGCCCCGATTCCACGTGCGCGAAACCCATGCCGCGGCCCTCCTCGCGGAACTCGTCGAACTCCGCGGGAGTAACGTAGCGGACGATGGGAAGGTGCTTCGGCGAGGGTCTCAGGTATTGCCCCAACGTCAGGATGTCGACGTTGTGGGCGCGCAGGTCGCGCATCACCTGCAGGACTTCCGCGGCCGTCTCGCCGAGGCCGAGCATGAGGCCCGATTTCGTCGGTGTCGCGGGCTGCACGCGCTTGGCGTGGGCCAGCACGTCGAGCGAGCGCTCGTAGCGCGCGCCCAGGCGCACCTGCCGATAGAGTCGCGGCACGGTCTCGGTATTGTGATTGAGTACGTCGGGACGCGCTTCCATCACGGTCTCCACGGCCTCGCGATTGCCCTGGAAATCCGGGATCAGCACTTCGACGCCGCAGCCGGGCACGCGATCGCGAATCGCGCGGATGACCATGGCGAACAGCTCCGCGCCGCCATCGTGGCGATCGTCGCGGTTGACGCTGGTGATCACGGCGAACTTCAGGCCCATCGCGGCCACTGCCTCGGCAATCCGCGAAGGCTCGTCGTAATCCACCGGCAGGGGCGCTCCCTTCTGCACCGCGCAGAAGCCGCAGCGCCGCGTACACACGTTGCCCAGCATCATGAAGGTCGCCGTGCGGTGGTTCCAGCACTCGCCCACATTGGGACAGGCGGCGCTTTCGCAGACCGTGTGCAGGCGCAGCCGGTCGATCAGTTGCTTGAGATCGCGATAATTCTCGCCGGCGGGTGCGGGCGCACGCAGCCACTGAGGACGTTCGAGCTTGGGGGAAATGGAAACCAGCACTCATCCCATTGTAGCGGGATCAGACCGCCGGAGCCGTTACGTGGACCTTCTCCGCCGCCTTCACCAGCTGATCCCAATTGCCGTCGGCGATCGGAATGCCCTTCTCCCGGCGCTCGGCTTCCATACGCCATTCGGGGTCGCCGGCCACCATCACTTCGGTGTAGCCCGGCGCGGTCTTGGTGGATTTCATCAGCGCGACCAGTTGCTCCACTCGCGCAGTGAATTCCTCGAGGGGCATAAAGCGCGCCACATCGATCGCCAGGAACATCTGGCTGACGCGCACCCGTTTACCGCGGAAGCGGATGCCGCCCACTTCGTTGGCCATGGCGCCGCCGCTGAGCACGGAGCAGAGAATCTCCACCATCATGGCGAGGCCGCTGCCCTTGTAGCCGCCCAAGGGCATCAGCATTCCTTTGTACGCCGCCTGCGTATCGGTGGTCGGCACACCTTGGGAATCGAAGGCCCAACCGGCGGGAATCTCGGGCTGGCCGTTGAGGAAGGCCTTGAAGATTTTGCCCGCCGCCACAGTGGTGGTGGCCATGTCCAGCAGCCACGGGCCGGGCACGGACATGCAGATGGGGTTGGTGCCCGTGCGGCCTTCCCTGCCCTGCCACGGCGGTACGATCGGCGAAGCGTTGCACATAACGATGCCGATCTGCCCGGCCGCGCGCATCTTCTGCGCCCACCAGGCCGCCGCGCCGAAGTGGTTCGATTCTTTCGCGACCACCAGTGCCATGCCGTTCTCGCGCGCGATCCGCACCGCATGCCTGCAGCAGTTCTCCGCCACCCATTGACCGAGCGCGTTCTGTCCGTCGAAGTGCAGGCAGCTCCCGCTCTCGGAAATCACGTGCCCATCGGCCTGGGCATCCATTTCGCCGGCCAGTAGCTGGTCGATGTAAAACGGCAGGAGCTGAATTCCGTGGGAATCGACCCCGCGCAAATTGGAAGCCACCAGGCAGGCTGTCGTGACTTCCGCCTTGTGGCGCGGAACTCCCGCGCCTTCGAGAATGGCTTCACAGAACTCCGTCAGGTGGCTTACCGATATGGTTGGCATGAAATTACAGGGTAACTCAGCGCCTGCGCTACAATGCCCTCCATGCTTCGCATCCTTGGGCTCCTGGTTCTCTGCACGAGTGCGGCGCAAGCGGAATCCGGGAAGCTGATCCTGCATCTGCTTCAATTGCCCGTCGGCGAGGAAACCTACGAACTTACCAGCCATATGCTGCGCTCGCATTTTGAGTACACCGAGCGCGGCTCAACCGTTGCCCTCGACGCCACGCTTGCAATGAAGGCCGATCTCACGCCGGAGCAGTTCGAGGCGCACGGGCGCAGCTACCGGCCATTCAGCATCGACGTCTCGGTGACGCCGGGACCGCAAGCCGGACCTTTCTTCACGATCAGCGGCTACACGCCGCTATCCGTGCAAATGCTAATGCTGCGCTACTGGCTCAGCCATGGCAAGCCGCGGCGCCTGAAACAGCTGCCGGCCAATGCCGATCTGATCATCGAGGAGACAGGTCGCGAGACCATCCCGGGCGGCGCGCGACTGGTGCGCTACTCCATCGGCAACGTCGTATGGGGCCGCGAATCCCTGTGGTTGAACGAGCGCCAGGAGCTGGCCGCGGCGGCCACGTACGCGGGCAATCTTCCGCTCGAAGCGGTGCGCGAGGAATACCGCGCGGCCCTGCCGCAGCTCATCCGCAGCGCCATCGCCGATCGCATACGCGAACTCTCTGCGATTCACGCGGACTCGCACACGGACCTCGCCATCGTGAACGCCCTGCTGATCGATGGCAACGGCGGCACGCCCGTCGAAGGCGCGTCCGTGCTGGTCAAAGACGGGCGCATCGCGGCGGCCGGTCCGCGCGACCGGGTCGCGATTCCGCGCGGCATCCCCACGATCGACGCCGCGGGCAAAACGCTGCTGCCGGGGCTCTGGGAAATGCACGCGCACTTCGCGCAGGTGGAGTACGGGCCGGCCTATCTCGCCGCCGGCGTGACCACCGCGCGCGATTGCGGCGGCGAGTTCGAATTCCTCACGGCGGTGCGCGACCTGATCAACAATCGCAACGGCGCCGGACCACGCCTGATTCTTGCCGGCCTGGTGGATGGCAGCGGCACCGGCACCTTCGGCGTCAACTGGGCCGACACGCCCGAACAAGGCCGCGCCATGGTGGCGAAATACAAAGCGGCCGGCTTCGCACAGATGAAAGTCTATAACCGGATCAAGCCCGAAGTGCTCGCCGCAATCGCGACGGAAGCGCACCGCCAGGGCATGTCGGTCACCGGCCACGTGCCCAACGGGATGACCGCCTTCCAGGGCGTCGAAGCCGGCATGGACCAGATCAACCATCTCGGGCCCGTGCAGCAGGCGGTGCGAGCCGTGGGCCTGGAAAAGGCCGTGCAATTCTTCAAGGACCATCACACCGTGATCGATCCCACGCTCGCCTGGGGTGAGCTGCTCTCGCGCCCGCGCGACGTGGAGATCGCCTCCTTCGAACCCGGCTTCGCGAAGGCGCCGTTCACGTTGACCTCCGTGATCGGCACGGCATCGGGACAGGGCGCGCGCCTGACCGAATCGTTCCGCATCGTACGCGCGCTGGTCGAGGCCGGTGTGCCCGTAGTGGCCGGTACCGATAAGGCGGTTCCGGCGCACAGCCTGCACCGCGAACTGGAATTGTACGTTCAAGCAGGCGTGCCCGCGATGGACGTGATCCGCCTGGCAACGATCGGCTCCGCGCGCGCAATGGGAATGGAGCGGGAAACCGGCTCCATCGAGGCCGGCAAACGCGCGGACATGATCCTGGTGGATGGCAACCCTCTTCAAGACTTCGCGAACCTGCGCAAGGTGGTGCGCGTCATCGCCAACGGACGCAGCTACGACCCCGCCAAATTGTGGGAGAGCGCCGGCTTCAAACCCTGATCACTTTCGGGTTGACATTCGACCCGAAGGCGCATATGCTCAGGTGGAATGACTACCCAAGAGCCAAACGACGAGCGCATCCCGCTGCTGCAAGGGACGCTCGATCTCCTGATCCTCCGTACGCTGATCTTCGGCTCGCAGCACGGCCAAGGAATTGCCCGCGCGATTCAGGAGCAATCCGCGGAGGTCCTCCTGGTGGATCACGGAACACTCTATCCCGCGCTGCAGCGGCTCGAGGTGCAGGGGTGGATCGAAGCGGAGTGGGGAACGTCTTCCAACAACCGGCGGGCGCGGTTTTACAAGCTCACCAAATCGGGGAAAAAGCAGCTCGTCCACGAAACCAGCCAGTGGAGGAAACTGGCGGCTGCGATCGGACGAGTCTTAGGACCGGAGGTGTGACACTATGTGGGGCAAGCGCAAAGATACGGATTTTCAGGCGGAAATCCAGGCTCACCTGCAATTGGAGTCCGACCGGCTTCGCGCCGAGGGACTGACTCCCGCGCAAGCGGAGACGGCGGCCAGGAAGGCATTCGGCAACACCACCGCGGCGGAGGAACGCTTCTACGAATCCGCCCGGTGGATCTTCTGGGACAACATGGTGCGCGACATCCGCTATGCCGTGCGCATGCTCGCCAAGGATCCGCGGTTCAGCCTGCTGGCGATCCTCGGGCTCGCCTTGGGAATCGCGGTGAGCACATCGATCTTCACGCTGATCCGTGCCTCGCTGCAGGTCAACGAGGTGCATCGCGACCCGGCCTCGTATGTCGGCCTCACGCGTGTGGTTAACGGGCGCGCGATCGGCGACTTCTCGTACGCCGAGTATGCGGCTTACCGCGATCGGGCCGCCACCTTCCGCGCCGTAACGGCGTCATCCGGGCGCGAGCATTTCCTGATGGGCCAGACCTCCGCCGCCGAGGCCGAAGAGGTGCAGGGCCGATTTGCGTCGGCGAATTTTCTTTGGACCGCCGGCCTGCAACCCGCATTGGGAAGGAGCTTTTCCGCGGAAGAAGAGCGAGCCGGCGGCGCCCCGGTCGCACTCCTCGATTTCCGCTTCTGGAAACGCCGCTTCGCGTCCGACCCCGGGGTGCTGGGCAAGACTGTGACACTCAACGCGCGGCCGCTGACCATCGTCGGCGTGGCCGATGCGCGCTACGGCGCGGGCGATACCTCGGATTTCTATCTGCCGCTGGGCCTCCAGCCCGCGCTGCTGAGTAAAGGTGACTGGCTGCACGATGGCGCGGAGCGCTGGCTGATGCTCGACGCACTGCTGCAGCCTGGCATTCCCCTGCGCCAGGCCCAGGCCGAAATCGAGGTGCTCGCCAACGCACTTCGCCAGGGCGCTCCCCTGGCTCCGAGCGAAGATGGCGTGCGCCTCACACCCGGCGGCGAGAACCCCGAGAAGCGGAATGAGATCCTGGCGATGGTGCTGGCGGTGACGATCGCCGTCTCGATGATTCTGCTGATTGCCTGTTCCAATCTCGCCAACCTGTTGCTGGCGCGTGCCGTGGTCCGTCAACGCGAGATCGGCGTCCGGCTTTCGCTGGGGGCAAGCCGGCCGCGGCTGGTGGCCCAACTGTTGACCGAGAGCATGCTGCTGGCGTTCGCCGCCGGCGCACTCGGAGTGCTCTTCTCGCACTGGCTGGCGAAGGCGCTGATCGTGATGATGGGCGCGCCGCCCGGGATGGCGTTCGATCTCGGGATGGATCCGGTGGTGGTGCTTTATGCCTTCCTGCTTTCGCTCGCCACCGGCCTTGCGTTCGGCCTGGCGCCGGCGCTGGCGGCCACGCGCACCGACCTCTCCCAGGCGCTCCACGCGGCGGGCTTACTGCGCGCCGCGCCGTCCCGCTCGCGGCGCATCTGGTCGGCGCGTAATGCCCTGGTGATCGTGCCGCTGGCCGTCTCTCTCATGCTCCTGTTAGGCGCGGGAGTCGCACTGCGGCGCGTGCAGCGCCGGTTCGTCAACGGCCCGGCCTTCGAAGCCGCGCACCTGGTAGCGGCGTCGTTCCGCTTGAACATGCAGGGCTACAACCAGGCCCGGACCCTGCAATTCCAGGAGAATCTCCGCCAGCGCATCGCCAGCATGCCCAACGTGACATCGGTGACGCTGGCCACCGCCATGCCGCTCTCTAACGGCGTCGGATGGTTCCCGCTTTCCGTGGAAGGTGCGCACGCGGACTACAACGCGATCTCGCCCGACTTCTTCGAGACCGTTGGCATGCGAACGGTGCGCGGCCGCGCGATCACGGCAAGCGATCGCGAGAGCTCTCCGCCGGTCGCGATGGTGAACCAGGAGCTGGCGCGGCGCTACTGGCCGGACCAGGAGCCGATCGGCAAGCGCCTGCATCTGAGCCAATCCGCCGGTCCCGACTTCGAAATCGTCGGCGTGGCACCGGACATGCAGGATGCGAGCAGCCCGTACAATTCCGTGCGCCCGATAGTGTACGTGCCGGCCGCGCAAAGCGCGCTCTTCCTCAAAGGCATGCGGACCGATCCGCCGCACTACCAGATGCAGTTCCTGGCGCGCACCAGCGGCCCACCGGCAGCCCTGAAGGCGGCGATCCGGCAGGAGGCGCACGCCACGGACTCCTCGCTGCGCATCGACGTGCAGACCATCGAAGAATCGATGGAGGCGCAGTTCGGGCCGGTCAAGACGATCTCGATGCTGCTGGGCGCCTTGAGTGCGCTCGCGCTGCTGATGGCGTCCGTCGGGATTTATGCGATTCTCTCGTACTCAGTCAGCCAGCGGACCCACGAGATCGGAATCCGCGCGGCCCTCGGCGCGCAGCGCGGAGAAATCCTCGCGCTCGTGATGCAGCGCACGGTCGCGCTGGTGGCCTGGGGCATCGGACTGGGACTGGTCGCCGGCTTGGCCCTGACGCGTATCTTCGCGCGCAGCTTCCACAAACTCGGCGAATTGGATGCCGTGACCTGCGTGACCGTGTGCGCCGTGCTCGGCGGATTTGCCCTGCTCGCCGGTTACCTGCCCGCCCGTAAGGCGCTCCGCGTGGACCCCGTGCAGTCCCTCCGCTGCGAATAGCCAGTGGGACAGGCCTCCCGGCCTGTCCACTTGCTGCCGTAACTCTCGCGTGCACGGACCGTGGCCTTCCGGTTTGCGGCCTGCCGCCGGCCTTCAGTTGGCGCTCGTGCCCCGCTCTAGAACATATTCCAGAGGTACTGATTGTAGACCTCGTGATGGTATTGAACTTCGGGCGCCTTGACGAAGGTTCCCAACAGCCGCGGGCAGCGGTCGGCGGAAGATTGCTTCAGGTCGGCATAGCGGCCCTTCACGTCTTCGCCGAGCAGTTTGGTGGTCCACTCCGCGTTCTTGAAATTGGCCAGAGCGTCGTAGACGTTGTCCGGCAGGTAGCGCTCCGCGGAGCGCAGGTTCTTGATCTTCGCCGTCTCGCCGTCGAGTCCGGTACGGAAGACCGAGAGCATCACCATGTACGGGTTGGCGTCCGGGCCCACTGAGCGGACTTCCACGCGCGCGCTGCGCTCGTTGCCGATGGGGATGCGGATCATCGAACCGCGATCGGTGGCCGACGCCTTGATCTGGTTCGGAGCTTCGAAGTGCGGATCGAGGCGGCGATAAGCGTTGACGCTGGCGTTGAGCAGCAGACAGAGATCGTTGCCGTGGGTGAGAATGCGGTCCACGAACTGCCACGCGAACTTGCTCATCTTCTCCTGGCCGGAAGGATCCCAGAACACGTTCTTGCCGTTCTTGGTGATGGAGACGTTGGTATGCATTCCGCTGCCGTTGACGCCCACCACGGGCTTGGGCATGAAGCTGGCAGTCAGTCCCATGCCGGTCGCCACCTGGCGGCAGATCAGCTTGTAGAGTTGAATCTGGTCGGCCGCGGCAACCACCTCGGCATAGCTGTAGTTGATTTCAAACTGCGAGGGCGCCACTTCCGGATGGTCTTTTTCGTTCTGGAAACCCATGGCCCGCTGCACTTCGGCGCAGGTGTCGATGAATCTGCGCAGCGGGTCGCCGGGCAGCGAGTGGTAGTACCCGCCGGTATTGACATATTCGAACTTGCCGGTCTCGTGATAGCGGCGTTCCGCGTCGGGACCGTTGAACAGGAAGCCTTCGATTTCGTTGGCGGCGTTGAGCGTGTAGCCCTGCTTATCGTAGAGGCTCTGCGCGTACGCCTTGAGGACGCCGCGGATGTCGGCGCTGTAAGGCGTGCCGTCCTTATCGATGACCTCGCCGAAGACCAGCACCTTGCCGGCGCCGAAGACATCGGACGGCGCCCAGTAGAACGCGCTCCAATCCATATTGAGGCGAAGGTCGCTCTCACGCTGGGCTGTGAAGCCGCGGATGGAGGAGCCGTCGAATGTCAGATTGTCCCAGCTCTTGACAAGGAACTTCTTGTCGTAGTCGAGCATGTGGAGACGGCCTTCGAGATCGCTGAACAGGACCGTGACGGCCTTGATGCGCTTCTCGTCCGTCAGGTACTTGAGGCGCTTCTCTTGAATCTCGTGCATGGGCTTGCGGCCCAGGCGGTCGGCTTTCGCCTCAAGATTCAACTCTTCCAGTTCCGTGTAAGAAAGCTTCAAAAAGTCTTGGAGTTCGTTTGCCATGAGTCTTCCAATCTGTTTTTTCTCAATAAATGATGGGAGATATTCGATTGTGAATGACCCAGGCCGCTCCTGGCAACGGTTTTTTCGTTCGGGCGATAGATTGTCTTTATGCACCGGCTACAAAAAACTGATCGTAGTGGCGGAAGCAGTGCTTTACTGCACGGCGACTGTGACGATGTTGGCTCCGGTTTGCGTGAGCGCCGTGCCCACCGTGACGATCACCGGTACCGCGCCGCCGGTGGGCGCGTTGAGCGGAATCACCAGGTTCACCTGCATGACGCCGGAGACCAGGCCGGGAGCCGAGCCCGCATACGCCACTTGTGCGGGGATTCCGCCGATGGTGGCGGTCACGGGAAGCACCGGCCTCTTGAGAGCCGAGGCAACCGCGGGAATGATGGCGCCGTCGACACCCTGTGGGTCCGTCTGCCCCTCCCCCGTCATGTAGACCGAGATCACATTACCGCGCTTCTCCGGTGTATTCGGACCATTGACCGTAACGCCATCCTGATTGAGGATGGCGCCCGGACCGCCGCCCTGCTGGTTCAACGTGTAAATTCCGGGGACCGTACCCGAGACGAAAAAGGAGTTGGCACTGGATTGCACGCCGGAATACTCCACCACGATATTGGTGATGGAGCGGCCGGTAAGCCCGTACGGCACCATGACGCTGGTCTGCGTCGAGGAGGCATAGATGACCGGCGCGGGCACACCATCGAATAGCACGCGGGTGCTGCCCACGGTCGTGGTGAAGGCGTTGTTGGCGACCACTCCATAAGCCAGCGTGGAGGGGCCTACGCCGCTACCGAAAATCACTACGTTCTCGCCCGGCGACACGCCTCCCGTGGAATAACTGGCCGCGTTGCCGATGGCGTTGACCACGGGCTTGGGTATGGTGCTGACGGTGAGCATGACCTGGACGCTGGAAGAGGACACGGCGTTCGGCGAAGTCAGCGTGATGCTGCCGTTGTAGGTTCCGGCGGGCAACGTGGTGGGCGCGATCGATATCGCCAGGTTAGCCGGCACGGTGCTGAGGGTGGGGTTCACGATCAGCCATGCCGCGGCTCCGGAAAACTGCACCTGCACATTGAAGAGCGTGCCCGGAGCACTGCCGCTCACCGCTAGAATCTGTGCCGGCGGAATCGCCTGGCCGATGGTATACGCGAACGTCATGGCCGCGGGCGAAGCCGAGAGCGTGGCGGGCGGCACCACCGTGAGCACCACCGGAACCGAGATCGGGCTGCCGTTGGAACCGGCCGCCGTGATCGTGACGGTGCCGCTATAAACTCCCGTCGAAAGCCCACCGGCGCTGACCAGCACCTGCACGCCGGCCGGAGTGGTCGCGTTGGCCGGCGTCACGGTCAACCAGTTGTTACCGTCTCTGGTGCTGGCAGTCGCCGTGAAGCTGAGCGCTCCCGGCGAGCCGCTGACCAGGATGGATTGCGCCGGAGGCGCTGCGCCGCCTGCGACTTGCGTGAAACTCAACTGCGCCGAGGGCGCGCTGAGTGTTCCCTGATTCACCTTGAGCGTCACGTTGATCACGATCGGGCTGTTCCCCGCCCCGGACGAAGTCACCGTGACGGTCCCCGTGTAGGTGGTGCCGGGCGTGAGCTTGGAGCCGTCGGCAGAGACGGTCAACTGACCGCTGGTGGACGTGTTTCCGCTGGCCGGCGAGACCGTCAGCCAGTTCACCGGAGCGTTGCCGTTGGCGACAGCGGTATAGTTCAAGCCCTGCCCGTTGCTCCCGATCGTGACCGTCTGCGAGGGAGGCGCAGGTCCGCCGGAAGTCTGCTCGAAGCTGAGCGCCGTCGCACTGACCGTGAGCGACCCGGCCGTCACGGTGAGTGCCACCGGGATCGTTACGGGACTGTTGGCCACCGCGGCGCCGCTCGGATTGGTGGCGGTGACGGTCACGGTGCCGGCATACGTGCCGGCGGAGAGCAGGCTCGGGATTACGGAGATGGTCAGCACGTTGTTGCTCGCGGTCGTTCCCGTAAGCGGGCCGACGAACAACCAGTTCGACCCGAAATTATTCGTCTGGAAGGCCACCGTGTAGTTCAGGACGTCCGAACTTGTGCTGTTGAGCGTGATGTTCTGTGTAGGTACGGACTGTGTGCCCGCCGCCACGTTGAATACGGGCGGCGACGCAGGTGACAGCACCAGCAGCGGCGAGGCGCTCACGTAGAGCGTCACCGGAATCGTCAGCGGACTGTTGACCGCGGGCGTGCCAGTGGCTGGATTCGTAGCCGTGACCGCGATCGCGCCGGTGCAAATACCAGCGCCCAGTCCCGCAGGGCTGACCGACACCGTCAGCGTGGCGTCGGTACTGCCCGCTACCGACGTCGTGCCGCCGTTGAGTTGCAGCCAGTTAACGCCGCAGGTACTCGCGGCGGGCGCGGCGGTGTAGTTCAGCGGAACGCCCGTGCTGCTGGTGATCTTGAAGTTCTGCGCGGCCGGCGCGGCTTGACCGATCTGGAAGGGGAAAGCGAGCGAACTCAGGTTGGCGGCGATTGCCGGATCGTTGCTGATCTTCAGGTTCACGCCAATCACTTGCGGGACGCTGCCGGGCGCGGCCGCGACCACGCTGACGGTGGCCGTATACGTCCCCGGCGCCAGACCCGAAGGATTCACCGCGATCGTTAGCGGTGTGGCCGTCGTGCCCGCGTTGGGCACCGAGAGCCACGGGGTATTCGGGCTCGGCGTAACGGCGTAAGAGAGCGTGCCGCTGGTGGCGGTGATGTTAACGTTCTGCGACCCGGGGACGTTGCTGCCGAGCTGGTACGTGAAGTTCAAGGTTCCCGTGGGCACGTTTAGCAGCGCGCTGTTGGAGACGGTCAGTTTCAACGGGACGTCGGTTTGGGAGGGCGTGCCGCCGGGCGTCAGCACGCTGATCTTGCCGGTATAGTTTCCCGCCGCCAGGCCACCGGGAAGGACACCGACCGTGATTTGCGCCTGTCCGTTTCCGGCATTGGTGGCGCCCGCCGAGGGAAAGGGAGTGGCAATCCAGTTGAAGTTACCCGAATCCACACTCGACGTGAGCGAGTAACTCACCGGCTGAACGGCCGTGGTGTTGATCGTCAGGAGCTGGCTCACGATGTTATTCGTGCCGCCCACCTGGTAATTGAAAGCCATCGCCGAAGGGTTGACGGTCACCGCGGGTGTCGGGACCACCGTGAGCGTGAGCGGCACTACCACCGCCGGACTGTTGCCCGCGGGCGAGGGACTGATGCTCACCGACCCGGAGTAACTGCCGGGAGCTAGCCCGGAGACGACCCTGGAATCGATCAGGAACGTGAGGTTGCCGGGCGAGTTGCAGCTGCTCTGCAGCAGCGCGAACCAGTTGCCCCCCGAAGTATTGGTTACCTGCGCGGTGCAAGCTGTGGTCGCGCCGCTCAGCGTGACGCTCTGCGGCGTGGGGAAATTCAAAGTGCCGGCGGTATAGGTGAAGGAGAGCGACGCCGGGTTGATTCCAATCGCACTGATCGTGAACGTGACCGGAATGGGAGGCAGCGTGGTGCTGCCGCCGATGAGGGTGATCTGCGCCGTATAGGTGCCGGCATTCAGGCCGGTGGGATCCGCCGTGATTGGCAGGGTGGTTGGCGTGTTCCCGGAAACCGTACCCTGCCCGTTGACTTTGAGCCAGGTGATGCCCGGCGGCGCGACCAGCACAAAGGGAATCGACGCACCGGCGCTGGTGACGTTGAGGCTCTGCGTCACCAAGGAGCCGCCGAACTGTCCGGAGAATGTCAAAGAGGGCTTATCGACTACCAGGGACTGTGCATCTAAAACACCGGCGAGGCTGAACAGGAATAGAATTCGCTTCAATCGAAAACCTCCCTCATAAAACATTTTGCAC
>CAWBUN010000013.1:0-103750 GCA_963791985.1 uncultured Solibacteraceae bacterium
ACTGTATTTCACTGAACTCGTAAAATCCCTTTTTCCCGACGATCCACTGCGCCGCCTTGAGCGCTCCCCGCGCGAAGCCTTCGCGGCTGCGCGCGGTGTGCCGCAGCGTGATCGTATCGGCAGCGCTGTCGAAGCCGATTTCGTGCGTGCCCGGAATGGCGCCCGCCCGGTTGGAGCCCACATCGATATTGCGCGTGTAGCCGGCCTTCTTCATCTCGTCCACCAGCTTCAGTAGTGTGCCGGATGGAGCGTCTTTCTTCGCCGAGTGGTGAATCTCCCAGGCCCACGAGCCGTACTCCGGCTCAGCCTCCATCAGCCGCGCGGCCTCGGCCACCAGCCGCATGAATACGTTCACGCCGATCGAGAAGTTGGGACTCCATACCAGTCCCGTGCCGGAGGCCCCCACCACCCGCCTCACCTCGTCCAGGTGTTCCCGCCAACCCGTCGTGCCTACCACCATCGGCACGCCGTGAGCCGCGACTCCTCGCACGTTCCCGGCAACCGCCCCCGGAATCGAGAACTCGATCGCCACATCGATGCCCGCGAAGTTTTCCTTCGTCAGCCCTTCACCCTTCGCGTTGTTGAACTCATCCAGCTTGAGCGCGACTTCGAAACCGTACTGCGGCGCCAGTTGCTCGATCAGCTTGCCCATCTTGCCGTAGCCCACGACGGCCAGCTTACGCATGTACGGCCTCTTTCCGCTCGAACACATTGGGATCGAGCGTCGCGAAAAACTCCTCGTGCAACAGTCCGACCGCCCGCACCAGGTCCGTCTCCGCGATCACAAAGCTGATATTCAGCAGCGACGCCCCCTGGCTGATCATCCGGATATTGATGCCATCCAGCGCGTTGAATACGCGCCGCGCCACGCCCGGCGTGTGGCGTATGTTCTCGCCCACCAGGCACACGATCACGCTATCGTGCTCCACCGTGGCTTCCGCGAACTGCCGCAACTCGCCCAGCACCAGGTCGATATGCGTGGTGTTGTCGATGGTCAGCGACACGCTGACTTCGCTCGTCGCCACCATGTCCACCGGCGTCTGGTAGCGGTCGAAGATTTCGAAGATGCGATGCAGGAAGCCGTGCGCCATCAGCATGCGCGTGGAGTGAATACTCACGGTCGTGATCTTGCGCTTGCACGCGATCGATTTCACCGCGTTCTCGCAGTGCACCGTGTGCGCCGTAATGTGCGTCCCCGGCACCTCCGGCCGCCGCGAATTCAAAATCATCACCGGGATATTCTTCTCGATTGCCGGCACCACCGTGGCCGGATGCAGCACCTTCGCTCCGAAGTACGCCAGCTCCGCCGCTTCCGCGAACGAAATTGTCTTCACGCGGTGCCCGCCCGCCAGGATGGTTGGGTCCGCCGTCAGCATCCCATCGACGTCCGTCCAGATCTGGATCTCTTCCGCTTGAATGCCCGCGCCCACGATCGCCGCTGTGAAATCGCTGCCGCCGCGTCCCAACGTGCTGGTCACGCCGTCTTCCGTGCAGCCGATAAACCCGCCCATCACCACCACGCTCTGCGCCGCCAGCGCAGGAATCGTCTTGGACAGCCGCGCGTAAGTCTCCGGGAAATTCGGCGCCGCCTGCGTGTGCCGCCGGTCCGTGATGATCACGTCGCGCGAATCGATGTGCTCCGCCGCCATTCCGAAGTGCCGGAATGCCAGCGTCACGATGTAGCTCGAAAGCCGCTCTCCGTAGCTCGAAATCGCGTCGATCGATCGCGGCGTCAGTTCGCCCAGCACCGCCAGCCCCTTCACCAGCTCGGTCAACTCCTGGAAATGCTCGTCCAGGAATCGATCCAGCTCCGCGCGCTCCGAAAGCGGAACCACCAGCCGCGCTTCCCGCGAATGATAATCGCGCAGATCGTGCAACTGGGGAATGTATTCGTTGCGCTTGCCCGCAATCGCGGCCGACGCGATCGCGAGCAGCTTGTTGGTGGTCTTCCCCATCGCGGAAACCACCACCACCGGCCGCCGCGCTTCCCGCGCGTGCACAATCCCCGCCACCCGTTCGATAGCCGCGGCACTCTCCACCGAGGTGCCGCCGAACTTCATGACGATCATCAGTCCAGCATCCCTTCCGAATGCATCAGCTCGGCATTCAGCACCGCCGCTCCCGCCGCGCCGCGAATCGTGTTGTGGCTCAGCACCACGAACTTATAATCCAGCACCGGGCAGGCCCGCAGTCGCCCCACGAACGCTGCCATGCCGCGCTCACGCTCCGCGTCCTTGCGCGGCTGCGGACGGTTCGCCTCTTTCATGTAAATCACCGGACGCCCCGGCGCGCTCGGCAGCTTGCGCTCCTGCGGCACCGCCGTGAAGCTCTCGATCGCATGCCGCAGGTCCGCCTCCGAAGGCTTGGTGGAGAATTCCACAGAGACCGTTTCCGTGTGGCCGTCCACCACGCCAACGCGATTGCAGTGCGCACTCACCTTGGCCGCCAGCGGCACGATCCGATCACCGGCGAAATCGCCCATGATCTTCTGCGTCTCCATCTCCATCTTTTCTTCTTCGCTGCCGATGTAGGGCACCACGTTCCCCATAATGTCCATGGATGCAACCCCGGGATATCCGGCGCCGGAAATTGCTTGCATCGTGGTCACCAGGATCTTCGTGATCCCGAACTGCTTCATCGGCCCCAGCCCCATCACGAGGCCAATCGTGGAACAGTTTGGATTGGTGACAATCTGCCCCTTCCATCCGCGCGCCCGCTGCTGCCCCGGCACCAGCTTCAGGTGATCGGGGTTGATCTCAGGCACCATCAGCGGCACGTCCTGCTCCATCCGGTGATTGCGTGAATTCGACACCACCACATGCCCGGCCTGCGCGAAGGCTCGCTCGATATCCGTAGCCACTCCGGCATCCATCGCGGAAAACAACAGGCGCGGCGCGTTGCCCGGCTTGCATTCTTCCACCGTGAGCCCTGCCACCGAGTCCGGAGTGCCGCCCGCCAGGTGCCACGTCATGGCGTCCTTATACTGCTTGCCGGCGGAGCGGTCGCTGGCTCCGAGCCACTTCAGGTCGAACCACGGGTGGCCTTGCAGGAACTTGATGAAATGCTGGCCCACCATCCCGGTGGCGCCGAGAATGCCTACTTCGATTCGCGTTTGCATAAATCCTTTACGATGCGCTGATAGAGTTCCACAGCTTCCAGGAGCTGGGTTTTCGGCACGCGCTCTTCCAGCGTGTGCGCGACGTGAATAGTTCCCGGTCCGATCAACAGCGGCTCACCCCACTCGCCGCCGAACGCCGGAATATCGGTGGTGTAGGCCACCACGGTGGTCGGGATCCCGTCCACCGCGCCCAGCCGGACCGCCGGAATCTCGATGACTTCTCGCAACTCGGCGCGTCCCTCGGCCGCCCGGAACAGCGCCGCCTTGGTCTCCGCCGGATCACCCACCAGCCGGATCATGATGTCCGCCCGGGCCTCGTCCGCGATCACGTTCGGCGCGCGCCCTCCGGCCAGCGTGCCGATATTCAGCGTGCTCGGCCCCAGTAGTTCATCCACCGGTAGCGGGATCCGCCGGATGTCGGCGAGCACGTCCAGCAGCTTGTTGATCGCCGATTCACCCAACTCGGGATACGCCGAGTGCGCCATTTTGCCCGACGCCCAAACCTCGTAGCGCAGCGCTCCCTTGCTGCCCAGCGCCAGTTGGTTCTCCGTGGGTTCTCCGTTGATGATGTACCGTGATCCGCGCGGCGTCTGCGCCGCTTTGTAAGCCCCGGCGCTATTGCGCTCCTCGCCGACCACGAACAGCAGCGCGAAACCGCGTTCCCCCGCTTCGAGCAGCCCTTCCACCGCCTTGATCATGCTGGCGATGATGCCCTTCGTGTCGCACGCGCCGCGTCCCCAGATGTAGGTATCGTCTTCGCGCGAGGCGATAAACGGTGGGACCGTGTCGATGTGCGTCGAAAGTGTCACGATCAGCGGCGCGCCGAATTGCACGAAAATGTTGAACCGCCGCGGCTCCACTTCGATCGTCTCGATCGCGCCGCCGTACCGCGCCGCGAGCGGAGTCAGGGTATCGCGCAGGTACAAGCCTACGCGCTCTTCGTTGTTGGTGATCGATTCGATATCGACCAGCGCTCGCGTGAGTTCGAAGACGTTCATAAATTGTCCGTTTGGGGGGAAGGCAACGAGAAGGAGAGTCCGCGCATGCTGCTACGCGTCTTCAATCCCGATAGCGCTCCACCCGCCTGTGAACGGGTGACAGTGAGCAGGTGTTAGCCTGACTCCCCAACCGGATGGACTTGAGGTTTCCAACCAGCTTCGGCGGATACTGCTTTCGGCCCCTTTCGCCGGCCCTCCCGAAGCTCAATCGGAAAATCCGGGCTGGCTACTCATGGCCGCCGCACCTCTACCGTGAAAAACTCAGGATAACGTTTGCAGGAAGGCCAAGTCAAATACGCCGCCCCCGACTACAATGAGACTTCTATGAAACGTCAGCCGCGGATAGTGGTGATCGGCAGCGCGAACATCGACCTGGTAACCTACACCGACCAGTTCCCGCGCCCCGGAGAGACGATATTCGGCCGCGAATTCAGCCTCGGCTTCGGCGGCAAAGGCGCCAACCAAGCCGTCGCCGCCCGCCTCTGCGGCGCCGAGGTCGCCATGGTCGCCCGCGTCGGCGACGACCTCTTCGGACCCGCCAACATCCAAAATTTCACCTCGCGCGGTATCGATGTTCGCCACGTCATGACCACCGCCGGAGTCTCCAGCGGCGTCGCCCCCATCTTCGTCGAAAGCTCCGGCCAGAACCGCATCTGGGTCGTAAAAGGCGCCAATGACCGCCTGCTGCCCGCCGACGTCGCCGCCGCCTCAGACGTCCTCGCCGGCGCCGACTTCCTCGTCCTGCAGCTCGAAATCCCCACCGAGACCGTCTACTACGCCCTCCGCTTCGCCCGCGAGCGCGGCATCCGCAGCATCCTCAATCCCGCCCCCGGCCAGGCCCTCGACCTCGCGCAAATCGCCCCCGCCGACTACGTCATTCCCAACGAGACCGAGGCCGAAGCCCTCACGGGCATCCCCGTGCACACGCTGGAAGACGCGCAGCAATGCGCCCAAAAGCTGCTCGATGGTGGATTGCGCCGCGTGATCGTGACCCTCGGCGCCAACGGCTCCCTGCTCGCCACCCCCGATGGCATGCACCATGTGGCGCCGTTTCCCGTGCGACCCGTCGACACTACCGGCGCCGGCGATGCCTTCATCGGCAGCCTCGCCTGCTTCTCTGCCGAGGGCTTTGACGAGCTCGCCGCCATCGCCCGCGCCAACCTCTACGCCGCCCTCTCCACGCTCGGGCCCGGTACTCAAAAATCTTTCGTCCCCCGCGAACGCTTCAACACCGAGTGGGCTGCCCGCCACCCCTGAATCTCCATTGCAAGCGGCACCACTCCAGGCTGATAATTCTGTCAACACCTGGATGCGCAACTCAGGGAGGGATGAATGAGCAAGATCGCACTGAAAGTGAACGGCCGTTCCCACACGGTGGATGTCGAGCCGGCCACGCCGCTGCTGTATGTCCTCCGCAACGACCTCGGCCTGCAAGGGCCCAAGTTCGGATGCGGTCTGGGCCAGTGCGGCGCCTGCACGGTAATCATTAACGGAGCCGCGGTTCGGTCCTGCGTCATGCCCACGTCTTCGGTCAAAACGTGAGGTCACCACACTCGAAGGGCTTGCGTCGAACGGCAAGCTGCACCCCCTGCAGCAGGCCTGGATCGATGAACAGGTTCCGCAATGTGGATTCTGCCAGAACGGGCAGATCCTGACGGCGAAGGTCATGCTGGACAAGAATCCGCACCCCACCGACGCGCAGATCCGCGAAACCATGAACGGAACGCTGTGCCGCTGCATGAGTTACTACCGGGTACAGACGGCCATCAAACGAGCCGCCAAGACGCTGGCCGATGCATCGCCCGCTTCCAAAACGGAGGTGGTGGCATGAGCATCTCCCGACAAAATCCCCAGCCCGGATCGAAGAACTCCTGGTGACGAATCGCCGGGGCTTCCTCAGAAGCGCGGGACTGCTCGCGGTGAGCTTCGGCGGATTCGCCGGAGCCGGTCTCACGGAGGCGATGCGCAGAGCGCCGCGGCCAGGGACCAGGCCCTTATCCCAATCCCGATTTCCACCAGATCGACTCGTGGATCGTGATTCATCCGGACAACACCGCCACGTTCTATGTCGGCAAGACGGACCCGGGCCAAGGCACCGGAACCGGTTTCCGCCAGTTGATGTCCGACGAACTCGACATCGCCTTCGATAAGACCACGTGCATTATGGGGAGCACGGACATCACGGTGGACCAGGTTGGGTCGGGCGGGTCCACCGCCATGGAGAGGGATTCGTGGCCGATGCGGCGCGTGGCCGCGGAAGCGCGCCGTGTGCTGCTCGAAATGGGATCGGCCCGCCTGGGAGTGCCGGTCGATCAACTCGCCGTGAGCAACGCGGTGATCACGGTGAAGGCCGATCCTTCGAAGCGCGTTACGTATGGCGAGCTGATCGGGGGAAAGAAATTCAATGTCACGCTGACCGGCAACAACGTCAACGCGGTGGCCGGCCAAGCCAAAACGAAGACTGGTGCCGGAACTCAAGTACACAGGCCAGCCGCTGCATCGCGACGACATTCCCGCCAAAGTGGACGGTTCTCTCAAGTGGGCCGTAGACGTAAAGCTGCCGGGCATGGTCCACGCGCGCAACGTCAAACCTCCGTTCGCGTGCGCGAAGCTGACCGGCATCGACGAAGCGTCCGTGAAGAGCCTGCCGGGCTTCATCAAAGTGGTGAGCAAGGGCAACTACGTCGCCGTGGTGTGCGAACGCGAAGAGCAGGCCATCCGCGCTGCCCGCCAACTCAAGACAACCTGGGAGAAGCCGCCAACCGCTCCCTTCCCGGCATCGGAAGATCTGTTCAACTACATGCGCGGGCCCCGCCTGTCTCCCGGGCAGACCCGCGGGGCGGGAGATGCGAAACGCGCAACCCGGTGCCGCACCGGTGGGCCGGGAAATCCCAATGCGGCAATTTCAGCGCGGCGAAGACCATCGAAGCCGAGTACGAGATACCCTTCCAGGGACACACCGCGTTCGCCGGCGCTCATGCCACGGCTGACCCTTCGAACGGACAGATGACCATCTATTCGAACGACATGAAGTCTTATGGCATGCGGAGAGGTGTCGCCACATTTCTGGGCATGCCGCAGGATCGCGTGCGCGTGGTCTGGATGCAGGGCCCGCAGGGCTTCGGGCGCACGGCGGCGGAGGACGCGGCTTGCGAGGCGGCCTACATCGCGCGTGAGATCGGCCGTCCTGTTCGCATGCAGTGGATGCGCGATGAGGAGACGGCGTGGGATACCAAGAGCCCGGCATTCCTGGTGAAGATGCGCGGCGCTCTGGATGCGCAGGGCCGTCTGATCGGCTACGAATACAACGCCCGTTCCTGCGACTACAACCACCTCGGCTACAACGAGCCGGATACCGTGCTGATCGCGCAACTGATGGGATCCAGGCGGACCAGACCTGCCGGCGGGAGCGCCTCGATGCCGTCCGACATGTACGTGATTCCCAATCGCAAAATGACCGGCGAAGTCGTCGGCCTGCCGATCGTGTGGGAGACTCCGCTTCGCACCGGCAATCTGCGCGATCCGAATGGTCCGCAGGCGACGTTTGCGGCCGAGTCGTTTATCGACGAAGCAGCAGCTGCCGCCAAGACCGATCCGCTGGAATTCCGCATGAAGTTGCTGCAGGCCGGCACACCGATGACGGCGGGTTCCGGCGCGCACGATCGCTGGCCGTGCTCAAGGCCGCCGCGGAAAAGTACGGCTGGGATTCGCGGCCATCGCCGAAAGCACGCGGCAACGGAGATATTCTGACGGGACGCGGTGTCGCGTACTCGTTCCGCGGCCAGACCGTTGTGGCGCAGATCGCCGAGGTCGAAGTGAATCGAAAGACCGGTCATGTATGGGCGAAGCGGATCGTGTGCGCGCACGACTGCGGCTTGGTGGTGAATCCCGAGAGCCTGCATCACGCGGTCGAGTGCGGCACCCTTCACGGCCTGAGCCGCGCGATTCACGAGGAAGTCCGGTTCGACACCGAGAAGGTGACGAGCCGGGACTGGTCCTCGCACCCCACGCTGCGCCATGCCGACGTTCCGGAACGCATCGATATCGTGCTGGTGAACGGCGATCCGAATCCGAACCGCCCCGACCTGCCGCCCTACGGAGCCGGCGAGGCCTCGCTCAAACCAACCATGGCCGCAATCGCCAACGCGATCTACGACGCTACCGGCGTTCGTATCCGAAGAGTCCCCTTCCGGGACGACCGCGTGCTTGCCGCTCTGAAGGCCGCCGGCGTTTAGTCTCCGAAACTCCCTGACTCCGCCGGGCACTCCACATCCGCCATCCCCGCCATCGGGGCCGCCTCGCCAACGCCTTCCCAATTCTTGCGGTCGATCATCGTCGCCGGCTCGTAGCTCTTCCCTTGGGCCAACCGCTTCTCTTCCCGCAGGCTCGTCCACCACAGAACCGGCCCCAGCACTTTCGCCGCCAGCACCGCGATCAGCCCGAACTCGCGCTGCATCTCCTTCCGCAACTCGCCGATCTGCATCGCAATCGCCGGATTCGTTCCGCGCAGCCGGTACTCCATCCCCTGCAGCATCCCCACCCACGCATGCCGCAGTACTTTCGCGTCGCGCTCCACCCGCTCACGGATCCGCCGGTCTGGATGGTTCTTGTACCGCATCCACCCGCGGAACATGGTCCGGCAAATCCGGAACAGGCTCGGACCATTGCGCTCGAAATCGCGTTCGAATGCCTTCGCCAGCGCCTGTGTCGATTGCTCCCGCGAGATCGCCGCATGCTCGAAATTGAATGCGTCCTGCCCGTGGATGTCCGCCAGGTTCACGTCCAGCAGCCGCCCCTGCTCCGCCATCTCGAAATACAACGGCGTGCCTGGAACCGGCGTGTACAGCATGAACTGATGCAGGTCCGTCTCATGCGCCACCGCGTGCTCGATCTCTTCATCGATATTTGCCGGCGTATGGTGCTCGAGCCCGATGATCGTCGATCCCAGGAGCAGGATTCCGTGCTCCCGCAGGTCCCGCGAGAGCTTCATCGTGTCCGCCCCGTCCAGCTTCGAGTAATTCGACTTCGGCGATTCCAGCCCGAGCCAGATCGACGCGATCCCGATCTCCACCAGTTCATCGTACGTGTACTTCGCAATCGCATTCGCCGATGAGAAAATGTTGAAGCCCCAGCTCTTGCCCGCCCGCTTCATCAGCGTCACGAGTTCCATCACTCGCTTCTTCTGCAGCAGGAAATTCTCGTCCATGATGAAGAAGTTGTGCGTCCCGCGCGTCTCCTCCGCCTTCTCCATCAGTTTGAAAAGCTCCTCGCCCGTGGCGTAGAAATTGAGGATCTTGCCCTTGCCCCCGAAGAAGGCCGACGTCGTACAGAAGTTGCATCCCATCGGGCAGCCCACGGACGAGATGATCGTTGCCGCCGTGTCCTGCGTCTCCGGAAACTTGACCCCCATCACTCGCAGGTCGAAGCCCGACGTTAGATCGGGGTGCCGGATCGGCGCCTCCACATCCTCGCCCAGAAACCCGCGCATCCACGCGATTCCGTCGCCTTTCACAATGTGATCGGCGTCCAGCATCTGCTCCACGCCCGGAATCGCCGCCACGTGACCGCCCACCACGATCGTGCTCCGCGGCGATAGTTCCCGCACCATCCGGCACATCTCCTGCACCTTGCCAGTGTTCACGATGATCGCCGAGATCCCCACAATGTCGTACTGGTGCGCCTTCAGCTCCTGCGCGAACGTCTCCCGCGTCGGGAAGTCCAGCACCGCGCACGGCGCCGAAATGTTCTCCTGAATCATCAGGATCCCCCACGACCGGTGGAACCGCCTCAGCGAAAATGATCCCTGCCCCCGCGTCACCTGGTTGTGGTAAAGCTCCATCGGGTTGATTGCCCGGCTGCCGTACTCGTCGTCCTGCGCATAAGGTCCGAACACGGACGTGAGCAGTACTTTTGCGTTAGATCGTTTTGGGTGCGTCATATATATAAGGAGAAATAGAGCTGTTAATACAAAATCGTACCAAAACGAACCTGGCTGGACTGTAATAGTAGTGTCGCCGACCCGATTGTCTCAAATGGCCCATAGCGTGCTACCCCTCAATCGACTTATATCAGGAGGGCTCATCTTGGCCAAGGGTTCTGTTGCCATCACCGTCGAGCGCTGTAAAGGATGCGGGTTCTGCGTCGAATTCTGCCCCACCCACGTCCTGTCGCTCTCTTCCGCTTTCAATTCAAAGGGTTACCATCCCCCTCACGTCGTCGACGGCGAGAAATGCAGCGGCTGCGACCTCTGCGGGATGTACTGTCCCGACTTCGCTATCTTCGGAGTACGCAATGCACGCTGACCCGAAAGGTGTTCTCACCGGTGTCCATTTTCTCGACGGCGATCACGCATGTTGTGAGGGAACGCTCGCAGCAGGTGCGCGATTTGCCGCAGGTTATCCCATCACGCCCTCTACCGAAGTCGTCGAACGCTTCGCCTGGCGAATTCCGACTGTCGGCGGCATCTTCATTCAGATGGAGGACGAACTGGCCGCCTCCATCGCCATTCAAGGTGCGGTGTGGGGAGGAGCCAAAGCCTTCACCGTCACCTCCGGGCCCGGCTTCTCCCTCATGATGGAGCACATCGGCTACGCCGCCATCACCGAAACTCCCTGCGTCTTCGTCAACGTCCAGCGCGGCGGACCCTCCACCGGCCTCCCCACTCTCCCCGCCCAGGCCGACATGATGCAGGCCAAATGGGGGTCGCACGGCGATTACAGCATCATCGCCCTCTGCCCCAACTCCCCGCAGGAGTGCTTCGACCTCACCATCACCGGCTTCAACCTGGCCGAGGAATTCCGCGTCCCCGTCATGATGATGCTCGATGAATGCGTCGGCCACATGACGGAAAAGGTCGTCATCCCCGAGCGCTGACCGAAATCGCCATCACCCCGCGCCGCTTCACCACACAGTCGCCCGAAGACTTCCGCCTCTTCGAGCCCAAGGAAGACCTCGTCCCCGACATGGTGAAAGCCGGCGATGGCTACCGCTTCCACGTCACCGGACTCACCCACGACGAGCGCGGCTACCCCAGCATGAACGTCGAGACTCAGGACGTCCTGGTGCGCCGCATGCAGGACAAGTTGAAGCCCTTCGAAAACGGCCGCGCCCTCTTCGAAGCCGCGAATTCCTGGACGACGCCGAAGTGGTCGTCGTCTCCTACGGCATCACCTCGCGCGTCGCCCAGCGCGCCACTTCAACTGGCGCGCGAACAGGGCGTCCGCGCCGGAAAATTCCGCATTGATTTCCGCCTGGCCCTTCCCCGAACAGCACATCCGCGAACTCGCCGGCCGCGTCAAGGCCTTCGTCGTGCCCGAGCTCAACATGGGCCAGATGGTACACGAAGTCGAGCGCTCCGTCGGCGGCCGATGCCAAAGTCGTCTCCGTCCCCCACGCCGGCGGCAGCGTGCATCACCCCGAAGTCATTCTGCAAAGCCATCCTGGAGGCAGCCCGATGAGTGAAGCTCTTCTCGATATCCCACTGAACGCGACGAACCCGGTCGAACCCTTTCTTCGCATGGACCGCATGCCGCACATCTGGTGCCCCGCCTGCGGCATCGGCACCACCGTCAACTGCTTCACCCGCGCCCTGGAGATCTTCCAAGCTCAATCTGGACAAGGTCGCGGTGGTCTCCGGCATCGGCTGCACCGGCCGTGTCGCCGGCTACGCCAACCTCGATAGCTTCCACACCACCCACGGCCGCGCCATCCCCTTCGCCACCGGCCTCAAGCTCTCCAACCCCGAGCTGCAGGTGGTGGTCTACTCCGGCGACGGCGACCTGTTCGCCATCGGCGGCAACCACTTCATCCACGCCGCCCGCCGCAATATGGATATCAAGGTGATCTGCGTCAATAACCTGACCTACGCCATGACCGGCGGACAGACCGCGCCCACCACTCCCGGCCAGGTGATCTCCGCCACCTCGCCCTACGGCGTCTTCGAGCCCTCCTTCAATCTGGTGCAGCTCGCCGAAGCCGCCGGCGCATCCTACGTCGCGCGCTGGACCACCTTCCACGTCAAGCAACTCGCCCGCTCCATGGAAGAGGTGCTCCACAAGAAGGGCTTCTGCTTCATCGAAGTGCTCTCCCCCTGCCCCACGCTTTACCAGCGCCGCAACAAGATGGGCGATGGCCTGGACGCCATGAAGTTCTACAAGCAGGTCAGCAAGGTGCGCAACGGCGCCCCCACCAGCGAGTGCGCCCTGACCAAAGCAGGCGAAATCGTAGTCGGAAAATTTGTGGACCGCGACCGCCCCGATTACCTGCGAGCTGCTCACCCAGCAGATGACGGAAAGTCTCGGCGACCGCTACGCGGATCCGGAGGTCTCATGCAGCGAGGGCTAAACGCAAAAAGAAATTAGGACTCACCGAAATCCGTATCGCTGGTTTCGGCGGCCAGGGCGTCATTCTCGCCGCCGCCGTCATCGGCAAAGCCGCCGCCATCTTCGAAGGCGGCTACGCCACCATGACCCAGAGCTTCGGCCCCGAGGCTCGCGGCGGCTCTTCCAGCGCCCAGGTCATTCTCTCCGGCGACCCGATCCTCTATCCCTACGTCGCCAACCCGGACATCCTGGTGGTGATGAGCCAGGAGTCCTACACCAAATTCTCGCCCCAACTGAAGCCCGGCGGCATCCTGATCATCGAGCAGGAGCTGGTCCGCATCGACCAGGCCCCCACTGGCGTCCGCATGTACGGCGTCCCGGCCACCCGCCTCGCCGAGGAACTAGGCCGCAAGGTCGTCCTGAACATCGTCATGGTCGGCTTCTTCGGCGCTGTCACCAACATGCTGGACCCCGACAGCCTCCGTAAGGCCGTCGCCGATTCCGTCCCGCCCGCCATGCAAAAACTCAACCTGCAAGCCTTCGACAAAGGCTTCGCCTACGGCGCCGAAATGATCCAGCGCCTCGCCGAGGACAAGGACGCCGAGCAACTCCTAGCCCTGGAATCGTGACCGAGAACGAAATATCCCGTCACGTCGTCGACGTCTCTTACCAGGCTCACTTGGAACTCGGCCCCGGATTGCTGGAGTCCGTCTACCAGGCCGTTCTCGCAATGGAGCTTCAGAGACGCGGCCTGCTCGTCACCGAGCAGCAGTTGATCCCGGTAGTTTACAAAGGGATCCCGAGACTCTCCGACAAACGCCTTGGCCTGCTCATCAATTTCAACGTGGCCCGGATCAAAGACGGCATCACCCGCATCGCCAACGGATTAGAAGAATAATTTCTCGCAAAGGCGCAAAGGCCGCAAAGAAAACCAAGAAAGGCAAGGCCTATTTTTTTGTTGGTTTTCTTTGCGTCCTTTGCGCCTTTGCGAGACATGCCTTTGACTTTAGAACTTCGTGGGATCATAGAAGTTCCACTCGGACCATGGCTGACCCTAAGACTCTCCCCACCCCCGTGCTTCTTCACATTGCCAAATTGCTGGCCGTTCCCCTCAAGGGAATGTCCGCCGTCATCGCCCTCCTCGACGAAGGCGCGACCGTCCCCTTCATTGCCCGCTATCGCAAAGAAGTCACCGGCAACCTCGACGAAGTCCAGATCCGCGACATCCAGGAAAAACTCGAGTACTTCCGCGAGCTCGAAGACCGCCGCGAGACCGTCCTCGCCTCCATCGACGAACAGGGCAAACTCACCCCCGAGCTCAAAGCCAAAATCCTCGCCACCCTCGAGAAGACCGAGCTCGAAGATCTCTATCTCCCCTACAAACCGAAGCGCCGCACCAAAGCCTCCATCGCCCGCGACAAGGGCCTGGAGCCCCTCGCGCTCTTCCTCTGGGAGCAGTCCGACCCCACGCCCCTCTCCCAGATTCGCCGCGCAGATTACGGCATCGCCCGCCGAAGAGGCGCTCGAAGGCGCGCGCCACATCGTCGCCGAAATGGTCAGCGAGAACGCCGAATTCCGCAAGGCCGTCCGCGTCATGATGATGACCGAGGGCCAGGTCTCCAGCCGCGCCATCGAAGGCGTACCCGATCCCGAGGGCAAGTACAAGATGTACGTGAGCTACGCAGAGCCTGCGTCAAAGATCCCCTCCCATCGCATGCTCGCCATCCGCCGCGGCGCCAAGGAAGGCATCCTCACCTTCGAAATCGAACTCGAAAAACCGCAGCCCCTCGCCTGGCTACGCTCTCACGTCGTCAAGGCTCCCGGACCCTGGGTGCCGCACCTTGAAGAGGCCATCGAAGATTCCTACGACCGCCTGCTCAATCCCTCCATCCAGACCGAAGTCCGCCTCGAATTAAAGGACCGCTCCGACGAAGAGGCCATCAAAGTCTTCCGCGAGAACCTGGAGAACCTGCTCCTCTCCCCGCCCGCCGGTCGCATGACCGTGCTCGCGCTCGACCCCGGTATTCGCACCGGCTGCAAGATCGCCGTCGTCGACGACACCGGCAAGTTCCTCGAAAACTCCGTCATCTACCCCTTCGAGCCCAGGAACGATACCGCCGGCTCCCGCAAGACGCTCGCCTCCCTGATCGCGCGCCACAACGTGCAGGCCATCGCCATCGGCAACGGTACCGCCTCGCGCGAAAGCGCCGCCTTCGTGCAGGAGTTCCTCCGCAGCGCCAATCTCACCTCCATCTTCAGCGTCACCGTCAGCGAATCCGGCGCCAGCGTCTACTCCGCCTCCGAAATCGCGCGCCAGGAATTCCCCGATCTCGATCTCACCATTCGCGGCGCCATCTCCATCGCGCGCCGCCTGCAGGATCCGCTCGCCGAGCTCGTCAAGGTCGATCCCAAGTCCATCGGCGTCGGCCAATACCAGCACGATGTCGATCAGCGCCGCCTCAAGCAGAGCCTCGAAGCCACCGTCGAAAGCTGCGTGAACCGCGTCGGCGTCGACCTCAACACAGCGTCATGGGCCCTGCTGCGCTACGTCGCCGGCATCACCGAGCGCACCGCCATCAAGATCGTCGAATACCGCAACGATCACGGCCGCTTCCGCTCCCGCATGGACCTCATGGCCGTCCCCGGCTTCGGCCCCAAGACGTTCGAGCAGGCCGCCGGCTTCCTGCGCATTCGCGGCGGCGATAATCCGCTCGATATCACCGCCGTCCATCCCGAATCCTACCCGGTGGTGCGAGAAGATCGCCGAGTCGCTCGGCGCCACCATCGAGGACCTGATCCGCAAGCCCGAGCTCATCGAGAAGGTTAAGCTCGAAGGCTTCGCGACCGCGTCCGTCGGCATGTACACACTCGGCGATATCCGCGAGGAGTTGCGCAAGCCCGGCCGCGATCCGCGCGACCAGTTCGTCGCCCCTAAGTGGCGCGAGGACGTCCGCGAAATCGCCGACCTGCAACCCGGCATGAAACTCGAAGGCGTCGTCACCAACGTCACCCGCTTCGGCGCGTTCGTCGACGTCGGCGTCCATCAGGACGGCCTCGTCCACGTCAGCCAGCTCGCCAACCACTTCGTCAAGGACGCCTCGGAAGTCGTGAAGGTCGGACAAATCGTCAAGGTCCAGGTGATCAGCGCCGACCCGAAAACCAAGCGCATTGCCCTCACCATGAAGACCCTCGACGAACGCAAACCAGTCCACACTCCTCCTCGGCCTCAAAAACCCACCATGGAAGAGAGCCTCGCCAAACTTCAAAGCAAGTTCAAGCGCTAAGTAGGACAGGCCTCCCGGCCTGTCCACTAATCAGGTGTTCTTACTTATACCCCTTCTCCCGCAGGAACGACACCAATTCCCCCGGCCGGTCCGTCTGAATCCCGTCCGCCCCGGCATCGATCGCCGCCTGCCATCCCGCCGGATTGTCCGTCGCGACGCCGTGGTCGGATCCCTGCCGGTCCACATAAAGCTCCGCGCCCGATTCCTTCCCCAGCTTGATAATCTCCGGCTTCCAGTCAGAGGCACCGAACGCGATCACCTTCGGATGCAGCTCGCTGACAATCCGCTGCACCAGCTCCATATTCACCGCCTCCGGCATAATCTTCAACTTCGGATTGATCTGTTGAATGTCCTTCGAGAGTCGCCCCGAGTAGATCACCACGTGGTCCGCCATCCCGTTATCCACAATGTGCGCCACCAGTTCCTTCGCGGCCACCTGCTTGACGTCCACGTAGATATTGATCTTCCCGCGCGCGTACTCCAGCACTTCGTCGAAGGTCGGGACCCGCGTGCCCTTGAACTCCGGCCCCATCTTGATTCCCGCGTCGAGCGCACGAATCTCGTCGAAGGTCATCTTCGAGACTTCCCCTGTGCCGTCGGTGCAGCGCTCCACATTGCCATCGTGGCTAAGCACCAACTTTCCATCGGCCGTGGTCCGGACATCCACCTCGATGAAGTCGGCCCCCAGGCGGACCGCCTCCTCGAACGCCGGCATCGTGTTCTCGGGATGATGGAGGTGCTCACCCCGATGCGCGATGGCGACCACGCGGCGGGTCTGCGCCTGGGCCGCGTCGAAAAGCAGAATGATGCAAATCAGGAATCGAATCATAGTCGTGTCTAGAAGAAAAGCCTCAGCCCCAGTTCCATGTTCCGAGGTCCATTATCCGCCGTGATCTTGCCGTAATTGATGTTCCCCAGCGTCGTGTTCGGATTCTTGAAGTTCGGATGGTTGAAGCTGTTATAGAACTCGCCGCGGAACTGCAGCCGCAGCCGCTCGTGAACTTGGAAATTGCGCATCAGCGACGTGTCCCAGTTCTCGATGCCGGGTCCGTAGAACGAGTAGCGCGGCGCGGTGCCGGCCGTGAACGCCGCCGCCTGCGTGAACGCATTGATGTTGAACCACTCCGCCAGCGACCGTTGATCGCCCGCCAGCGCCGCCGGCGCGATCTGGTTGGGACGCTGCGTTCCCGTAAACCCGCCTGTCCCGTTGTTCTGCGTCACCGCCAGCGGCAGGCCGACCTGGAATTCCGTAATGCCTGAAAACTCCCAGCCGCGCACGATGTCCTGAATCACTGGAACCCCGTTCAGCAGCTTACCGTCGCGTCCCAGCGGAATTCGGTACACGTAGTTCGCCACGAAGCGGTGCGGCACGTCGTAGGACGCGATTCCATGCTCGGCCCGGATGTTATAAATGTCCTGCACCGCCGACCCGTCCAGGTCGGCCGTGATCTTGGCCCAGGTATAAGCGAACGAGAGCACGCCGTTATTCCAGCGCCGCTGCAGGCTGGTCTGCAGCGAGTTGTAGAACGAATTCGAATCGTTCACGAATTTGTTCACCGTCAGGTACTGCGGAAATGGCCGCAGCCCTTGGCGATTGCCGGAGCCCCATTCCGCATACGGCAGCTGATTCATCGCTTCCAGCATCGGCAGCTTCACACCGCGCGTGCCCACGTAGTCGATCTCGGCCAGCCAGTTGCCTTTGAACTGGTGCTGAATCCCGATCTGCCACGTCTGGTTGTAAGGCGTCCGATCGCGGGGTTCCAGTTGCGTGACGTTCTGCGTCGGATTGCTCAAGACTCGCCGGAATATTCGGATTCCCCTCGGCATCCACGTTGTACGGAATCGGCGGCACGCCCTGCGCCAGCGTATACCGCGGCGTCACATTGTTATCCAGGCTCGTGAATGTCGCCGACTGCGCATACTGCGACACCGGCCCGATGCTCGAGAAGCCGATCGCCGGCAGCCGGTAGACGCCGTAGCCGCCGCGCAGCACCGTGTCGCGCAGCGAAATTCCACGCGAATCCCACGCGCGGCAGAAAGTCGTGGTAAATGTTCGGCGAGAAGTGCGTCGGCGCGCCGCCCTTCCCGGCGAACTGGACATCGCCCAGATTCCCCGTGACGTGGTTGACGATCGAGGGATTAAAGCTCGCGAACTGGTTATTCGCTTCCGAGTACGGACCGTCCCACTCCCAGCGAAGTCCCCAGGTTCAACGTCAGATTGCGCAGAATTTTGAAATCGTCCTGCACGAACCCGCCGGCGCTGTTGATGTTCAACCGGTACGTGTAGTCGTTGAAGCTGAAGGAACTCGTCGCCGGCGTGCCCAGCAGCAGGTCGGCGAGCCCGAAGCCGGACTTGGTGTCGTTGGGCGAAACCGCGCTGAACGTGTTGCTGAAGGTGTAGCTGCCCGAGAGCTTTCCCGGACTATAGCTGTTGTACATCTGCCGGCGGAAATCGCCGCCGAACTTCACGCTGTGGCGGCCTTTGGTCAGCGTCAACGCTTCGTTGAAGACCCAGCTCCGGTCGCGATCGTGATTGCTCGCCTTGGAACCGAGCGCGATCATCTGCGCCACGCTCACTTGCGGAAAGCTGTTGAGGTTCACGCCTTTCAACCCGAGTTCCGGAACCGGCGCCGTGGCGGCCGTCGTGTAGTTATCTTCCTGCACCCAGCCGAAGCGAAAATCGCTCACCAGTGTCGGACTGAATACATGGGTTTCGTTGATCACCGACTGCGTGTCCACCCATCCGCCGAACGTCCCGTTGTTGGCCTTGTTCGGGATATTGATCGGGAGCATTGTTGTTCGGGCTGTACTGGCCGAAACGGAAAAACGCGCGATCGTTCTCGCCGAAATTCTGGTCGATGCGCCCCAGATACTGCCAGTTATCATTCGTGCTCGGCGGCGTGACGAAATAGTTATTGCCGTTGATGTTCGCGTTCGGAGCGGGGAAGAACTTCAGGATCGCCGCGCCCACCGGGTCGAATCGCCCAGCCGGGATGACATTGCCCGGGAACGGATCGCGCACGGTCGTCTTACCGTCGGTCCCGAGGTGCGCCGTGCTGGGGTCGTAGATCGGCACCACCTGCCCGCCCGCCAGCGTCTGCGAGAAGTCGCCGTTCCGCTGCAGATCGGTGGGTACGAGTCCCTGGAACACATTGCCCTGCGAGGCCAGCGTCACATTGAAGTCCACGAAGAAAAACGTCTTGTCCTTGCCATTGTAGAAATGCGGAATCACCACCGGTCCGCCGATCGTCCCGCCCGGATCGTTCTGAACATATTTGACTGTGCTCTGCGCCGGGGGAAAGAAATCGCGGCCGTTCAGGATGCGGTTGCGGAACAGGTCGTACGCGCTGCCGTGCACCACGTTGCTGCCCGAGCGCGAAGTCGCGATCATCACCCCGCCGCCCGTATGACCGTATTCCGCGGAGAATGGCGTGGTCAGCACTTTGAACTCTGAGATCGAATCCGGGCTGGGTGTCAATGTGTAGGTATTGTCCGAAGGATTCGTCGTCGGCACTCCGTCCACCAGGATTTCGTTCGTCGCCTTCCGCCCCCCAGCGAAACTGAAGCCGTTGATGTTGGTATAAGTGTTCCCGTTCGTCGTGACGCCCGGCAGCAGCTTCGCCAGCAGGAACGGCGACCGCCCCCGGCTGTTGGTCGCGATCTGCGGGAGTTCGACCAGTTGCTGCGCGTCCACCACCTGTCCGATCTCCGGCGACGCGTAGTTGACCTGCGCCGCGGAAGCCGTCACCTCGACCTTCTCCGTGACTTGCCCGATCTCCAGCACCGGATCGATGCGGCGCGCCTGGTTGATCTGCAGCGGAACTCCCGTTTCCACGTGCGCCTTGAAGCCCGGTGCGCTGACCTGTACCGTGTAAGACCCGGGCTTTAGATAATTAACGAGGTAATCTCCGGAGTCGCTTGTAACAGTCTTTAACGTCGTATTGGTTGCTTCCTCGATGATCGTTACCTGGGATTTCGGGATCGCCGATCCCGATCCATCCACCACTCTCCCGCCGATCGACCCAGTGTAAGTCTGTCCATAGAGACACACCGCCGCCAAGAACAACGCAATTCGCATGAGGGCAGGCTACCAGTCGCCTTTGTCGGGCAGATGAAAGGCGGGTAACGGAATGATGAACGGTGGTAAACAACCCACAAGTACATGTTCCAGTTGGTCAGGAAATCACGGGATTAACGGTCCTGTACCGTCTTTGGGACTAACAGGACTTGTGCCGCCGTCACCCTGACCGGAGAATATCGAAAGGCACCGCGATTGCGTGCCCAGGCTACGAATATGGGACAAGACATCAGCGCCACCTTCGACACTGCCGATACTCCGTGCGTATCGTGCCTGAACCTCCAGCGGACCCACGCGAACGCCGCTGCCGAGTACCTGGGGCTGCTCCGTGAGCACCAGAAGGCGGCCGACCCCAACAGCGGTCTGCTGGAGGAACTGGTGGCGGCGGTGAGGCGGGAAATCGCACGCAACGCGCTCGGCACTCACCTGGCGACGCAGCATGGCGGCAAGAAATGAAAACGGCGGCCGGGAACCCGGCCGCCGTCGTCGTACGCTGTTCGGTAGGGGTTACCGCATCGCGTAGCTGCTGAGGACCTTCATGTAGTTTGCGCGCTCGAAAGCGCCCGGCTGCGGGACAGCGTTACGGCTCATGCTGCCCTGCATTTGTTTGATGGAATCGTATTCGTGCTCGCCCATCCAGACCAGTAACTCGGTCGTGATCGTGTCCAGATAGCTGATGCCCCGCTTCAACAGCGCCGAGGTCATCATCGCGATCCGCGCGCCGGCCATCATGGATTTCACCACGTCGGTGGCGGAATGCACGCCGCCCGTCAGCGCCAGGTCGGCCTTCACGCTGCCATAGATGACCGCGATCCAGTGCAGCCGCAGCAACAGCTCGTGCGAGTTGCTCAGAATCAGGTTGGGCACTACATCCAGCGCCTCCAGGTCGAAATCCGGCTGGTAGAAACGGTTGAACAGCACCAGCCCGTTCGCGCCCGCCGCATCCAACTTCTTCGCCATGTTGGCCATGGAGCTGAAGTACGGTCCCAGCTTCACCGCCACTGGAATCGTGACTTCCTTGCGCACCGCCTGTACCAGGTCGACGTACTTCTGTTCTACCTGTTCGCTGCTCGCGTCCGCGTCCACCGGAATGTAGTAGATGTTCAGTTCCAGCGCATCCGCGCCGGCCTGTTGCATCTCCTTCGCGTAGCTGGTCCAGCCGCTGTTGGTGGTCCCGTTAAGGCTGGCGATGATCGGGATATTCACCGCCTGCTTGCACTTGACGATGTGCTTCAGGTAGGCTTCCGGCCCCATCACCTTGTACAGCAGATCCGGGAAGTGGCTGGTCGATTCCGCGGAAACGTCGTTGCTCTCCGTGATGAACCGGTCCAGCTGATCGCTGTCGATATCGATCTGCTCTTCGAACAGCGAGTGCAGCACCACCGCCGATGCGCCGGCGTCTTCGAGCCGGCGGACGTTGCCCACCTCCTGGCACATCGGCGAGGAGGACGCCACCAGCGGGCTCTTCAACTTCAAACCCAGGTAGTTCGTGGAAAGGTCAATGGTCTTGGTCAAATCGATCATTTCTTCACCTCCTCGACCGTGGTGCCGGCCTGGTGCGACATATGCTCGTACAGTCTCCACTTGGCGGCCACATCTTCCTGCGCCAGCTTGTACAACCTCTGGGCCTCCTCGGGATTGCTCTTGGCGAGCATCGTGTATCGAGTCTCGTTGTAGATGTAATCCTTGAGACCGATGGTGGCCGGCCGCGAATCCAACTGGAAGGGATTCTTGTTCTGCGCCACCAGGTCCGGATTGTAGCGGAACAGCGGCCAGTAGCCCGAATTCACCGCCGCCTTTTGCTGCTCCATGCCGTAGCTCAAATCGTAGCCGTGAGCGATGCAGTGGCTGTACGCGATGATCAGCGACGGCCCGTCGTACGCCTCGGCTTCGTTGAACGCCTTCACCGTGTGCATGTCGCTCGCGCCCATCGCGATCTTGGCCACATACACGTTGCCGTAGCTCATCGCGATCAGGCCGAGATCCTTCTTGCCCAGGGGCTTGCCGCCTGCCGCGAACTTCGCTACCGCGCCGCGCGGCGTGGATTTCGACGCCTGCCCGCCCGTGTTCGAGTAGACTTCCGTATCCAGTACCAGCACGTTCACGTTGCGCCCGCTGGCCAACACGTGGTCCAATCCGCCGTACCCGATGTCGTACGCCCACCCGTCGCCGCCGATGATCCACACGCTCTTACGAACCAGCGAATCGGCCACGCTCAACAGGTCGCGCGCCTCGGATCCCTCGATTCCCTTCAGCTTGTCCTTGAGAATCGCCACCCGCTCGCGCTGAGCGAATACGCCCTGCTCGGTCTTCTGGTCGGCGTTGATGATGGCCTGCGCCAGCTCTTCGCCAATCTGGAAGCCCAGCCGCCACACCAGTTCGCGGGCATATTCATTCTGCTTATCCACCGCCAGGCGCTGACCCAGTCCGAACTCCGCGTTGTCCTCGAACAGCGAGTTGCTCCACGAAGGGCCGCGGCCTTCTTCGTTGCTGCAGTATGGCGTAGTCGGCAGGTTCGCTCCGTAGATCGAGCTGCACCCGGTCGCATTCGCGATCATCACCCGGTCGCCGAACAACTGCGTCAAGAGCTTCAGGTATGGCGTCTCGCCGCAGCCCGAGCACGCGCCCGAGAATTCGAACAACGGCCGCAGCAGTTGGATGTCCTTCACCTGTGAGGGCGAAAGCAGCTTGCGGTCGGTCTCCGGAATCTTCAGGAAGAAATCCCAGTTCGCGGCTTCGGCTTCTCTCAGCGGCGGCTGCGGCACCATGTTGATCGCCCGGTGCTTCACTTCGCTCTTGCTCTTCGCCGGGCAGACCTGCACGCACGAGCGTGCATCCCGTGCAATCCTCGGGAGCCACCTGCAGCGTGTACTTGCGATCCTTCATGTCCTTCCAGCGCGCCGGAACCGCCTTGAACGTCGCCGGAGCGTTGCCCAAATAGCTGTCGTCGTACACTTTTGCGCGGATCACGCTGTGCGGGCACACCAGCACGCACTTGCCGCACTGTATGCACAGATCCTGATCCCATTCCGGGATTTCGAGAGCGATGTTGCGCTTCTCCCATTGCGCCGTACCGGTCGGGAACGTGCCGTCGATCGGCATCGCGCTCACCGGCAGATCGTCGCCATTCCCCGCGATGATCTGCGCCAGCACCTTTTGCACGAAATTCGGGCGCCGCGGCGGGGACCGGCGGGCGGATATCGAAGAGCGCGGTGATTTTGTCCGGAACGCTCACTTCATGAAGATGACTGAGTGCCGCATCCACTGCCGCGTAATTCTTCTTGACGACGCTTTCGCCGCGCTTGCCGTACGTCTTGTTGATGGCGTACTTGATGGCCGCGATCGCTTCTTCGCGCGGCAGCACGCCGCTGATCGCGAAGAAGCAGGTCTGCATGATCGTGTTGATACGTCCGCCCATCCCGGTATCCTTCGCCACCTGGTCGCCGTTGATCACGTAGAACTTCAATTTCTTGTCGATGATCTGGCCCTGCACCAGCCGCGGCAGTTTGTCCCAAACCTGGTCCGGTCCGTACGGGCTGTTCAACAGGAAGGTCGCGCCCTGCTCGGCCGCCTTCAACATATCGATGCGTTCCAGGAAGCTGAACTGATGGCAGGCTACGAAATTCGCCTTCGTGATCAGATAGCTGGAGCGGATCGGCTTGGGCCCGAAACGCAGGTGAGAGGTCGTGATCGAGCCGGACTTCTTCGAATCGTATACGAAGTAGCCCTGCGCGAAATTGTCCGTCTCTTCGCCGATGATCTTGATCGAGTTCTTGTTCGCGCCCACCGTGCCATCGGCGCCCAGCCCGTAGAACAGCGCGCGTACCGTGCCCGGCGTCTCCGTCGAAAACTCGGGATCGTAATCCAGGCTGGTGTGCGTGACGTCGTCCTTGATGCCGATCGTGAAGTGATTCTTCGGCGATTTCTTCGAGCAGCTCGTCGTACACTGCCCTTCACCATCGCCGGGGTGAATTCCTTGGACGAGAGCCCGTACCGCCCGCCGATCACCTTCTTGCTCACGCCCATTTCGGAGAGCGACGTGACCACGTCGCAATAGAGCGGCTCGCCCGTCGCGCCCGGTTCCTTGGTGCGATCCAGCACCGCGATCGATTTCACGCTCGCCGGCAGCGCGTTCACAAACGTTTCCACCGCGAACGGCCGGAACAGGCGCACTTTCAGCAGCCCGATCTTCTCGCCCGCCGCCAGCAGCGCTTCCACCGTCTCGTGCGCCACTTCCGCGCCCGAACCCATCATGATGATGACGCGCTCGGCATCCGGGGCGCCCACGTAGTCGAACAGGTGATACTGCCGCCCGGCGATCGCGGCGAACTTGTCCATCGCGTTCTGCACGATCGTCGGCGCCGCCAGGTAGTAGGGGTTGCAGGCTTCCCGCGCCTGGAAGTACACGTCGGGATTCTGCGCCGTGCCGCGGATCACGGGACGGTCCGGTGAAAGCGCGCGCTCGCGGTGCGCGAACACCAGTTCCTCGTCGATCATCGCCCGGATGTCGTCCGCCGAAAGCTGCTCCACCTTGGCGACTTCGTGCGAGGTGCGGAACCCGTCGAAGAAGTGCATGAAGGGCAGGCGCGCTTCCAGCGTCGCCGCCTGCGCGATCAGCGCCATGTCCATCACTTCCTGCACCGAATTCGAGGACAGCATGCCGAAGCCGGTGGAGCGCGCGCTCATCACGTCGCTGTGGTCGCCGAAAATCGAAAGCGCCTGCGCGGCCAGCGCGCGCGCCGCGATGTGAAACACGGTGCGAGGTCAGCTCGCCCGCGATCTTGTACATGTTCGGGATCATCAGCAGCAGGCCCTGCGATGCCGTGAAGGTGGTGGAGAGCGACCCCGCCTGCAAGTGCTCCGTGCAGCGCGCCCGCCGCCCCGCCTTCGCTCTGCATCTCGACCACCGTGGGCACGGTGCCCCAGATGTTCGTCTTCTGTTCGGCCGACCACTGGTCCGCCCATTCGCCCATGTTGGAGGACGGAGTAATGGGATAAATGGCGATGACTTCGTTGGATTGATGCGCTACGTATGCCGCGGCCTCGTTACCGTCGATGGTGACCTTCGGCCGGGAATTGGTGGTGGATGAGTTGCTCAACTCTCCCCTCCTTATGAGTATGGGATTCACTTCCTTACTTCCTTAATCCATATTATAAGACCAAATTGTCGTAAATATCTACAGTTTTTTAGGTCCTAAATTCCGTTACGCCCAAACCCATTGATTCCAGGCCTACTAAGGTTCATGCTTGGTGTTCTTTGCCCCCTTTGCGCCTTTGCGAGAGACGCCTTTAGGAGTCCCGATAGTACTGGGTGCCCTCGGCTTGGCCGGAGTGAAAAAGGCTGTTTTCTCGCAAAGGCGCAAAGGACGCAAAGAACACCTAAAAACTTTGGATATTCCTTGGCGAGCATGTCTCCATACAATGGAATCTATGCGTTGCGGGGTCCTCCGGGCCGACCGGATCGTCGTCCACAAATCGCGTCGTGAAATGCTGCTCCTCCGCGGCCAGAGTATCCTCCGCTCTTACCCCATCTCTCTCGGCCGCGATCCGGTCGGCCACAAGCTCCAGGAGGGCGACGGACGCACTCCCGAGGGGAACTACACCATCGACCGCCGTAATCCGAAGAGCAAGTACCACCTCTCCCTCCACATCTCCTACCCCGACGCCTACGACATTGGCCGCGCCCGCGAAGCCGGCGTCGATCCCGGCGGCGACATCATGATCCACGGCCTCAAAGACGGCCAGCCCGACCCATCCGATTGGACCCAGGGCTGCATCGCCGTCACCAACGAAGCAATGGACGAAATCTGGAGCCTCGTCCCCGATGGCACCCCCATCGAGATCTTCCCGTGAGCCTGACCCTCGACGGCCGCCTCCTCTTCTGCACCCGCTTCCTCCGCCTGTTCTCCTACGGAGCCCTCTCCGTCGTGCTCGTCTTCTATCTCACCGGCCTCGGCCTCACCCAGCAGCAGACCGGCCTCCTGCTCACCCTGACGCTTCTCGGCGACACCGCCATTTCCCTCGCCCTGACCACCCAGGCTGACCGCATCGGCCGCCGCAAAATGCTCATCGCCGGTGCCGCCCTCATGGCCGGCGCCGGTCTCGCCTTTGCCCTCACCAGGGACCCCCTGCTCCTTGTCATCGCCGGCACGATTGGCGTCATCAGCCCGAGCGGCAATGAGGTCGGCCCCTTCCTCCCCATCGAGCAGGCCGCACTCTCGCAGGTGATCCCGAGCCGCGATCGCACCTCCGCCTTCGCCTGGTATGCGCTCACCGGATCGTTCGCCACCGCCGCCGGATCGCTCTTCGCCGGCTTCTTCACCCAGTCGCTCCAGCGCGCCGGCATCCCGCCGGTTGCTAGCCAACGTACGATCCTCTTCGTCTATGCGGCCATGGGTCTGCTGCTCGGCCTCCTCTTTGCACGCCTCTCCCCCACCTCGGAAGTCGCGCGCGACCCGGCCCGCCCGCCGCTCACTACCCTGCTGGGAATCGGCGCGTCGCGCTCCGTCGTCCTCCGCCTCTCCGCCCTCTTCGCGCTCGACGCTTTCGGCGGCGGCTTCGTCGTCCAGAGCTTCGCCGCCTGGTGGTTCTACCTGCGCTTTGGCGTGCAACCCGCCACCCTCGGCGGAATCTTCTTCGGCGCCAACCTCTTTGCCGGAATCTCCGCGCTACTCGCTTCCCGGATCGCCGCGCGCATCGGCCTCGTGCGCACCATGGTCTTCACCCACCTGCCCTCGAACATCCTGCTGATCCTCGTTCCGCTCATGCCGACGTTGCCGCTCGCCATCCTGGTGCTCCTGATGCGCTTCAGTATCAGCCAGATGGACGTGCCCACCCGCCAGTCCTACACCATGGCCGTCGTGGCCTCCGAGGAGCGCTCCGCCGCCGCCGGAATCACCGGCGTGGCGCGCACCACGGGCGCCGCCTTCGCCCCCCTCTTCGCCGGACTCCTCTTCGCCCATCCCGCCACCATCAGCGTCCCCTTCTTCCTCGCCGGCACCCTCAAAATCCTCTACGACATCCTCCTTTATCGGGCCTTCGTTAACCTTCCGCCTCTGGACGGGCCGCGCTAAACGCGTTACCATGAGGTTTCCGCAGGGTCTCCAGGCTTGACGCACTACATCAACAAACTCTTCCCCCTCGTGCTGCTTGCATGCAACATCGGGGCCGCCATCTGTTGTGCCGTGGCCGGCGATTTTAGACGTTCCATCTATTGGGCTGCCTCTGCGATGTGCATTGGCGCCATCACCTTCTAGATCGAAACGCCCCCGCGGGAGCTACTTCAGTTCTCCGTAGGCGACTTCTCCACATGGTCGATCACGATGACGTCGACCGGTACCTTGCGCGGCTCAAGGCGCAGCCCGAGTTCGCCTGCCAGTGCATCCTGCATGATCATGAGACGCGCGTCTGAGTCGGTGACTGGGTGTCCCTCGGCCAAAAGGCGCGATCGCACCGCTTCGACATACTTCTGGACATTGAAAGTGAAATCAAAACGGCCCTTCAGGCCGGTCATGTCGACGACGGGCATTTCCAATTCCCGGGACATGTCGTTCGCAAGTTCGGCCAGGGTCGCCCCTTCCACAACAATGCCGCGAACCGGGTGCTGGCGGTTTTGGCTTGGCCCCTCGATCTGCGAGGGCGCCATCTTATGACCACCCTTGGGTAACAATATCGCCATTGCATCCATCTGACGGCTTACCCTGTGCTCGGCCGTTTTGAATCGTTCCGCAAGTAAGTTCTGTAGCATCTGGCGCATCTCTCCCACCGCGGTCGCGCGACCCGCTTTGGCGATAATGTCGTATCGCTCCGAGTCCATGCCGGCTGGGCCCGAGATCTGGGCTCTCTGCACATCGTAGGCCCATGCCGCGATCATGGTCAGGTTGACGTTGCGCATCGTGAGGCTGGCTGGAGAAGTGTCGATCGTGGGGTACCAGGTGGTGCGATTGTCCTGTCTGAATTGCGGATTGATCTTGACGCTGGCTACGTCGAACGCCGGCGGGGCGGAGTCCTGCGCAAGGGCAGAAGCTGCCGCGAAGACGAACAGAAGGATCGGGCGCATTCGCGTGTTCTCTCTGCTGGATCATACGACCGCAAGAGCCTCACTGTTCCTTCGAACCTCTTGTCTGCTGACGAGTTGCCCGGAGTGATACACTCCAGTGGACTCACATGCCTAAGAACTGTTCTTTACTCCTGAAGTCCCTGGCCTTGGCAGCCCTGTTTGCACCAACGGCAGCGGCCCAGAAGTCGACCACGCCGCCCCGCGGTCCCTTTGCCTGTACCGAACTGATCGGTCTCTACTCCAGCGGCGAATGGTGGGATGGAGGATTCTTACGAGGGGCTTGGCGATCTCAAGACGAAGTGGCAGGGCCGGTTCTCCCACTACGGTTACACCTATGAATACGCCAAACCGGAGAGCTACGTCTGGAGCCCGACCAACGTCGGCGGCGTGAACAACGTCCGGCTCACTGCTCCCTGCTCCCAAAGCGGAAACGCGCCGGACCGCATTGTCTACCAGGCATGGTCCTGGGAGTTGATCTCCGAAAAGGCCTGGGTAGACAGTCTGGAGGCCGCGCTCGTAACCATTCGCGCCAAACGTCCCAGCGCAAAGCGAATCGACATCATGACCATCATTCGTTGTCCGAAGAACGAATGGTGCCACTCCGATAAACCCCCGCTTGGTCCCGACACCGACCATGACGCCAAAAAGCAGGATTGCCACGTTCCCGAATATGTAGACTCAGCTCTGGCCAAAGTTGCGGCGAATCATCCCGGCCTGGTCTCCGTGACACCGAAGTTCGAAGCCGTGAGTTGCTCTGTCCGGATCGACGGCATCCACTTGCACGAACAGAACGCGCCGGCCGCAGCCTCCATCGCCGCGTACTACAAAACGATTCCCTGACGAACCGCGACCGTCAGGGAGCGATCTCTAATCTCCACGTTTTTCCCCTTCCGCGTGTCATGCTCTACCAGATGCTCGCCGATCTTCGCCACGCCGTTCGCGGCCTTCGCAAAGCGCCCGCCCTCGCTGCCGTCGCCATCGCGTCCCTCGCCTTGGGAATCGGCGCCAATGTCACCGCCTTCAGCGTCGCCCGCGAGATGATATTCGACGACGTAAGCGCCGTGCAGCCCGATCGCCTCGCGCGCATCGATGGCGGCGTCACCTACGCGCGCTACCGCGAGCTGCGCGCTGCAGGCGTCTTCCAGGATCTCGCCTTCGACTCTGGTTTTCACGACGCCATCTGGCAGAGCACCGGCCGCAACGAAGTCGTCTGGGCGATGGATACCAGCCCTAACTTCTTCGACGTGCTGGGCATCCACCCCGCCGCCGGTCGCCTCTACACGCAGCACGACGAAGGCTCCCCGGTCGCGGTGGTGAGCCACGGCTTCTGGCGCAAGCGTCTCGCCTCCGACCCTGCCGCGCTCGGCCGCACGCTGCAGGTGAACGGACGCCCGTACACCCTGGTCGGCGTGCTGCCGCCCGGCTATCGCAGCGTGATGGGCCATGGCGTCGCGCCCGAAATCTATGCGCCGGTGCGCCTCGATGCGCAGCCGCGATGCCGTCCCTTCGGGCGTCTCCGCGACGGCATGACGCGCGCGCAGGCCCGTGACTCTCTCACCGGCTTTCCCAAGGAGCCCCCCGCCGTCCGCCCGCTCAACGGCTTCTATTTCGGCCAGGAAGGCGACGACTACCGGATGTTCGTTTTCTTCCTGATGCTGCTCGGCATCGCCATGATCCTCGCCCTGATCGCGTGTTCCAACGTGGCGGGCCTGCTGCTCGCCCGGCGCGCCGCCCGCTATCGCGAGATGACCATCCGCCAGGCGCTCGGCGCCAATCGCTGGCAGCTCGGCCGCCCGCTTCTCGGCGAAGCGCTCGTGCTGGTCGTCTCTGGGGCAGCCGCCGGGCTCGCGCTGGACGCATGGCTGCGCAGTCAACTGCGCTATCTGCGCTGGCCTACCGCCTACAACATTCCCCTCGAGTTTCATTTCGAGAGCGACCACAGCCTCTTCCTCTACGCGCTGCTTACCGCGTGTATCGCGTTGCTGGTCTGTTCCCCCATCGGCGCCGTCAAACCGCCCTCCGCTCGCTGGAATCTGCGCAGCGGTTTCGTCGGGCTACAAGTCGTTCTCTCCATGGTGCTGCTCACGCTTGGCGCGCTTTTCGCGCGCAGCTTCCTCCACGTGGCCGCTCTGGATGTCGGCTTCGATGCGGTCCACACCGTCATCGCCACCGTCCATCCCCTGCCCGGCGCGGATCGTGGGTGGGCATGGCGGCAGCGCCTCGTCGATGCTATCGGCCGCGTCCCCGGAGTCGAAGCCGTAACTTCCACGGAGCTGCTGCCGCTCATGGGCGAAGTCCCCGACGCTCCGCTGCGCCGCGCGGACGATCCCTCTTCCGCTGTCCGCGATATCTATTCCATGGCGGAGGGCGAGCAGTACTTTGCCACCCTGCATATCCCCATCCTGCGCGGCCGCGATTTCGAAATCGCCGATCGCGACCGCAAGCCCACCCCCGCCATCGTCAACCGGACCCTCGCCCTGCAACTCTTCCCTGGCGCCGACCCCATCGGCCGGCACCTGATCCGAGGACGCGATAAAGAGGAAGTGCTGGAAATCGTCGGCGTGGCTGCCGACACTAAAATGCGCACGCTCGGCGAAGTCGCCGCTCCCGCGGTCTACACGCCCAATTACAACGGCCAGTTCCTCGTCCGCGTCGCCGGCGACCCCGCCCAATGGATCGAGCCTCTGCGCCGCGCCCTGGCCGCCGCCGACCCGGCGCCTGCGCTCGACATCCGCCCTTTGCGCGACGCCGTTGCCGGCGCGATCTTCCCCATGCGGATGGCCGCCGCCTTCGTAACTGCGATCGGCGGTATCGGCCTTGTGCTGGCCCTGGTCGGCGTGTACGGCTCGGTCTCCTATGCCGTCAGCCGCCGCACCCGAGAGTTCGGCATTCGCGCCGCCCTGGGCGCAACCCGCGCGCGCATCCTATGGACCGCCCTCCGCGACGGCGCGCTCCTGCTCACCGCCGGTGCCATGGCCGGCCTGCTGCTCGCCATCTCCGCCGTACGCCCCCTGGTCGACCTTCTCCCCGACGGCGTCGACCCCTGGGACCCGCGCCTCTTCGCCGCCGCTGCTCTCGCCCTGATCGCTTCCGGCATCCTCGGAGCCGCCCTCCCCGCTCGCCGCGCCGCTCAAGTCGATTGCGCCGCCGCCCTCCGCGAGGAGTAGGACGGGCCCTCCTGGCCGGTCCGCTTGCTGCCGTAAAATCCGCGCTCGCCCCCGGAAATCCGCGTCTACCTGGCGTACCCTGGACGCCCCCATCCGCGCATCGCTATCCTTGTGAATGCCTTGCATGGCGCCGTCAGCACGACCACATTCTTCGCCGCCGATCTGATCGGCTACACCACCGGTCTGCTGATCACCAGCCTGCTCCTCGTCCTCACCCTGCGCGCCGCCAAACTCCCCGGCACTCCGCTCGCCAACATCGTCTTCGCCGCCTGCGGACTGCTCTGGAGCGCGGGCGGACTGCTCCATGCCGGCGCGCTCGCCGCCGGACATCCCTACACTTCCTTCATCGCGCTCGCCACGCAGGCTCTTCAATACACCGGCGCCGCCGCCTTCCCTATCCCGATCCTTGCCATCTGGCAGCCCTTCGCCCTGCGCCCCTGGCAGAAGAGGGCGGCCCGCATCGTGCGGTTCGCATCGTGGATCTCCGCCGCCGTCATCACCGTACTGCTCTGGTATGCTCCACTCTCCTTCTCCGCCATCTCGCGCGCCACTTCGTACAACGCTGGAATCCTCATCGTGCTCGGCGCCGCCATCTCCCTGCGCCGCGATTCCACGCTGCGCGCCGTGTACGGTCCCTCGCTCGCGCTCGTGATCGCAATCTGCGGCGCCACTCTCACGATCGCGCTGGCACGCAACTCGCCCGGTAGTTCGTGGCTCGGCGTCGGCTTCGCCTTCATCGGCAGCCACCTGGTCCTGCTTGTGCTGCTGCTCGCGTTTCTCCTGTTCGCGCGCTTCCGCTACGCCGACGTCTTCATCCGTTACGGCATCCGCATCCTGCTCGCCGGCTTCTGGGCGACGCTGCTCTCGTTCACCGCGCAATCCACCGTGGTCATGCACGTCGCGCAGCATGCCTCGGCGCCGGCCGCCATGCACGTCTTCGTCGTCATTCTGCTCGCCAATGCCTTCCTGCTCTCCTTCACCTTCATCGACGATCGACTGACCGCGTCGGTGATCCGCTGGCTCTTCCGCGAGCCCGACTACCGCACCGCGCTGCGCGGTCTCGCCTCCGCGCTGCTGGATGTCCGCTCCGAATCCGAGGTCGGGCTCGCGCTCGAAAAGGCTGCTCGCGAACCGTTGGAATTGAGTGGCGCGCGCTGGCTGGAGCTCGATGCTGCGCCCACCGTGCCCTACCCCGCGCCGCTGCTCGAAGGCGAAGTCGTGGAACTCGATCGCGCCGACAAGCTCCGCCGCCTGCTGCCCTTGCCCAACGTCGAAGTGCTGGTCCCCATCGCCCCCTCCGGCCGTGTGACGCATCTCCTGCTGGTCGCCCCCGGCGCCGCTCGCCCCGGCCTCGTCATGCAGGATCTGAATTACCTGCGCGGTGCCGCCGCGCAATGCGGCAACCGCCTCGACGCCCTGCGCCGCGAACGCGAGGCAGCTGAACGCGAGAGCCGCGAGGCCGTGCTCCAGCAGCAGGTCACCGAAGCCGAGTTGCGTGCCCTGCGCGCGCAGATCAATCCGCACTTCCTCTTCAATTCGCTCAACACCATCGCCGATCTCGTGGTCCGCGACGCCCCTCGCGCGGAGGCCATGACGCTCCGCCTGGCCGGCGTCTTCCGCCATGTGCTCGCCAACTCCAGCCGGCCCCTCACTTCCATTCGCGACGAGATCGCCTTTCTGCGAACCTATCTCTACATCGAAGAGGTGCGCTTCGGCGACCGCCTCCAGGTGGAACTCGACATGGATCCGGAGATCGCGAACGAGGATATCCCTTCGCTCATCCTCCAGCCCTTGGTGGAGAACGCGTTGAAGCACGGCCTCGCGCCGCGACCCGGCCCTGGCCGCCTCTGGATCTCCGCGCGCGCTAAATATGGAGAGATCGTCCTCAGCGTAGAAGACGACGGCATCGGCCCCGGCGCCGCCCCCGCCGGTGTCGGCCTCACCAACGTCTCCGAACGCCTCGCCACCCTTTATCAGGGTCGCGCCTCCCTCTCCCTGGCCCCCCGCCCTTTCGGAGGCACCCGCGCCACCATCCGCATCCCAAGGAGTCCTCGATGACTGCGCCTCAACGAGCCGCGACCGTCAGGGAGCGCTACCCACACACCACCCACCGTAACGCTCCCTTACGGTCGCGGCTCGTTCAAACCTAACCGCATGCGAAGCCTGATCATCGACGACGAAGAATCCGGACGCGAGCGTCTCCGCCGCATGCTGGCCGCGCATGCCGATATCGTCATCGCGGGCGAAGCGCGCGACGGCGTGGAAGCCGTCCAACAAATCGAAGCTCTCCACCCCGACCTGCTCTTCCTCGATATCGAAATGCCCGGCCTCAGCGGCTTCGAAGTCCTGCAGGCCCTGCCGCCCACAGTGACCCTGCCGCTCGTAATCTTCGTCACCGGCTACGACCAGCACGCGCTTGCGGCTTACGACGCCAACGCCCTCGCCTACCTGCTCAAACCTGTCGAAGCCGACCGCCTGGCCCAGGCCGTCGCCCGCGCCCGCAAGCTGCACGGCACCCCCGGCGAACCGGCGCGCGCCGGCGAAAACATCCTACGCGTGGCGCGCGAAACACCGCGGAACCTGCGCCAGATCGTATGCCGCAAACGCGACCGCATCCTGCTCGTGCCGCCCGAACAAATCCTCTGGTTCCAGGTGGAGGACGGCCTGGTAAAGGCGCACACCGCAGCCGAAACCTTCTGGGTCAACTACCAGTTGAACGAGCTCGAAACCGGACTCGACACCGCCCTCTTCTTCCGCGCGCGCCGCGAAGTGCTGGTCAATCTCTCCTGTATTAAAGAGATCAAACCGTATTTCAAGAGCGGGTTTCTGCTCACCATGGCCGATGCCGCCGCCACCGAAATCGCTATCAGCGAGCGGCAGTCCAAGCAATTTCGCCAGCGCATTCCCGGCCTCTAACCCGCGCTCGACAGCCGAAATCCGCGCCCGCCCTTTTTGCGTTGAGCGTGCTTCCCAAACGCTCTACCTTCGAGGCTGGAGGGAAATATGAAGATTCTTCGTTCGGCAATCTGTATGGCGGCGCTGATGTTCGGCGTCCTTTACGCGCAAGAGAGCGCCAAAGTCACGGGCACCTGGAAACTCGCGCTCGATACGCCGCACGGGCAAATGCCCGGCGCGTTGCAGTTGAAACAGGACGGCGGCAAACTCACCGGCTCCGTCGACGTGGAGCACATAGGCTCCATGCCACTGGTCGGCCAGGTGGAGGGCGCCAAGCTTTCGTTCACCATCGAGATCCAGGGCAATCAAAAGATTACGTTCAACGGCACCGTCGCGGGCGATAAGATCTCGGGCTCCATGGAACAGGGCGGCAGTTGGTCGGCAACCCGCGGCGAGACTCACATCTAGGAGACGGACCATGAAAATCCATCGAATCTTGTTCGGGGCTGCGGTCTTCGCCGCGGTCCTCGCCGCCCAATCGCAGAAGACGGTAGCCGGAACCGTGACCGGGTTCAAGTCGCTCGAGATCGGCATCAAGACCGATGCCGCGGAAGCCGCATCCATCAAGTTCGGACCCGACACGCAGGTGGTGACGGTCGTGCCCGGTGAGCGCGACCTGGCGAAAGCCAAGCCGGCCGCGGTCACCGACATCGTGCTCGGCGACCGCATCATGGCCACCTACGTCGCCGGCCTTACCGAGGCGCGCCGCGTGGTGTTGATCACCGGCCGCGACATCGCCAAACGCAATGAGGCCGAGCGGCAGGATTGGAAGGCGCGCGGCATCTCCGGCATCGTGACCGCCGTGAACGGCGACCAGATCCTGCTCGAACTGCGCACGCCGGAAGGCGCCCACACGGTCACTGTGACGGTGGACGCGAAGACCAGGATCCGCCGCTATGCGCCCGACACCGTGCGCTTCATCGACGCCGTCTGGAGCAGCACCGCGGAGATTTCGAAAGGCGATCAGTTGCAGACGCGTGGCGTGAAGAGCGAGGGCGATACCAAGGTAGCCGCGGAAGACGTGGTCTTCGGCACCTTCCTCACCAAACTCGGCACCATCACCGCGATCAATCGCGAGACAGGTGAAGTGCGGATTCAGGAAGTGCCCGGCAAACAGCCGTGGACCATCCACCTCGCCGCCGCTTCGCAGATCAAGATGATGCCGGACATGCGCGCCATGCTGTTCGGCGCCAAATCGTCCGACCACTCGGCGCCTCCGCCGGCCCAGGAGCCCGCCGGACGATTCGACCTGCAGCGGACGCTGGAAAAACTGCCGCCCGGAAAAATCGAGGACCTGAAGGTGGGCGGCGGAGTCATGATCACCAGCACCAAAGGCGCAAAGAGCGAGGAGTTGACCGCGATCCTGATGCTGGCCAACGCGGACTTTTTCGTGTCGATGGCGCAAGGCTCGGCCACCGGTCCCGGAGGCGCTACCGGTATGGCGGCGATCGGCCAAATCCACGGCGGCATGCTCGGTGGCGCCGGTGGCATCAGCCTGCCGACGATGATCCAATGAAGCGCGCGCTGCTCATCTTCACGTTGGTTGCGCGCGCGTGGACGCAGGAGCTTCCGGCACTGAGCGGCACGGTTACGGACCCCTCGGGCGCCGCGGTGCCCGGCGCCGCCGTACAACTGCGCGGGCCGGGGCGCGATCGGCGCGTGAAGACCGATCGCACCGGCCAGTACTCGTTCGATTCGCTCGCGCCCGGCAGCTATCAGGTGCGCTTCACTGCCAAGGGCTTCGCGGTCTCGGTGAAGAACGGGCTCGTGGTCGAACGGCCGTCGGTCTTCGATGTCCAACTGGTGATCGGCACCACCGCGCAAGTGATCAACGTGGAGGACCAGCAGCGCGGTGTGAGCGCGGAGGCCGATTCCAACGGCTCTGCCATCGTGATGCGCGAACGGCAGATCGCCGCGCTCTCCGACGATCCGGACGAACTCGCCCTCCAACTCCAGGCGCTCGCCGGTCCCGCGCCCGGTCCTGGCGGCGGACAGATCTTCATCGATGGCTTCACCGGCGGAAACCTGCCGCCGAAGTCCTCGATACGCGAGATTCGCATCAACGCCAATCCTTTCTCGCCTGAGTACGACCGGCCGGGCTTTTCGCGGGTCGAGATCTTTACCAAGCCGGGCAGCGACGCGCTCCACGGGTCGGCCTTCACGCAATTCGGCGACGCGATCTTCAATTCGCGCAATCCGCTGCTCACGCAATCCACACGGCCGCCCTATCGCTCGCAGTTCTACGGACTCAGCTTGGGCGGGCCTCTGCGCAGGAACAAGGCGTCGTTCTCGCTGGACGCGGAGCATCGCCAGATTGATGAGAACGCATTCATCCTCGCGACCACACCGGATAGCACGATCAATCAGGCTTGGCCACGCCGCAATCTCGCACCACCGTGCGGCCTCGCCTGGATTATTCGATCACCCCGCGGAACACGCTGGTGGTGCGCTATCAATATGTGAACGCGGGCCTGGACAACCAGGGCGCCGGCGACTTCAACCTGGCGTCGCGCGCCTACAACGAACGACAGACCGAGCAGACCGTGCAGGTCACCGAGACCGCGATGCTCAGTCCGCGAGCCATCAACGAGACTCGCTTTCAATATCTGCGCGCGGTGACGCAGGACACCGCCGGGCAGATCGCGGCCACCGTGAATGTGGAGGGTGCATTCACCGGTGGCGGCGCGACCGCGGGCAACTCCGGTACCACGAACAGCAACTGGGAACTCACCAACGTCTCCAGCTTCACGCGGGGAACCCACGCCATCAAGTGGGGAGGGCGCGTGCGGCAATCGCGGCTGAGCGATCTCTCGGTCAACAATTTTTCCGGCACGTTCACGTTCTACACGCTGGCGGATTACGAGGCCGGACGGCCCGCGCAATTCAGCATCAACACCGGCATGCCGTTGACGCGGGCGACGCAAAGCGACGCCGGTCTGTTCGTCAACGACGATTGGCGCCTGCGGCCGAACCTGACGCTGAGCTACGGCCTGCGCTACGAGGCGCAAAGCAATTTCGGCGGCGTCGGCAACTGGGCGCCGCGCCTCGGCATTGCGTGGGCGCTGAGCAAGAAGACCGTTGTGCGCGCGGGCGCCGGCACGTTCTTCGACCGCATCCCGATCTCTGTGACGCTCAATGAGCGGCGCTATAACGGCATCACGCAGCAATCGTATTTCATTCTCAACCCCACGTTCTATCCGGCAATCCCTTCGAGCATCACGGAACAACCGCAGCAAGTGCGCCCGGTGGCCGGCGACATTCGCTCACCGCGCCTGTACCAGACCAGCGCGGGCTTGGAGCGGCAACTCACGCAGAGCTCGCGCCTCACGGTGACGTGGGTGAACAGCCGCGGCGTGCACCTGTTGAATGTGCGCAACCTCGATCAATCGCTGCGCCTGTTGACCGAGTCGGCGGGAGAGAGCCGGCAGAATCAGGTGCTGGCCAACCTCAACGCGAGCTACAAGAAGCTGACGATCTTCGGCAATTACGCACTCTCCTACGGCCGGGACGATAACGAAAGCCTGCCGGCCGACCCCTACAATCTGCGCGCGGAGTGGGGGCCTTCGTCATACGGCGATATCCGTCATCGCGCGGTCCTGATGGCCAGCGCGCCTTTGCCGTGGAAGTTCGCCGCGAGCCCGTTCTTCGTGGTGAATAGCGGCGCGCCGTACAACATCACTACCGGCCTGGATCCCAATCACACCGGTGCCCCCACCGCGCGTCCCGGCCTGGTCGCAGGGCCATGCGAAGGACGCGGCTGCTACACGCTCAACCCTGCGCCGGGCACCGCGATCGAGCACAATTACGGACGCGGTCCCGGAGCCGTCAACCTGGGACTGCGGGTGTCGCGCACGTGGAGCTTCGGACCCGAGCGTTCGGCCGCGCCGACCGATACCGGCAGCGGCCACGGCGGCATGCCCGGGATGACCTCTACCAACACCGGCAGGCGTTACGGCTTGACGCTTACCGCGTCTTCGCTGAATGCGCTCAATCATGTCAACTTTGCGCCTCCGAACGGCGACCTCTCTTCGCCTTACTTCGGCCAATACCGGGCGCTGGGCGGAATGATCGTCATGAATCACGGCGGCGGCGCCAGCACTTACAATCGCAAAGTTGATTTGCAACTTCGCTTCACGTTCTAGCTTGTGCGCAAGGCGCAAACTGAAGTTCGCGTACGCGAGAGTTACGGCAGCAAGTGGACAGGCCAGGAGGCCTATCCCACTGGAAGGCAGCGGTCCGCGGGTGTAGACTGCGGTCATGACGCAGACACGACGGAGGTTCCTCGCGGCCGGGGCGGCGGGGCTCGTCTCCACGGCATTTGCGCGGACTCAAGGAATGCTGATTCACTTGAGCTGCGGGGCGATAGGGGTTAAGGCATCCACGCCGGAAGCGGTCGAGCTGGCGGCAAAGTACGGGTTCGATGCGATCGATGCGGATGGCAAATATCTGGCCGGGCTGTCGCAGGGCGAGATGGCGGAGCTACTCGACAGCATGCTGTTCAAGAAGGTCACCTGGGCGATGGCGGGGCTGCCGGTGGAGTTCCGCAAGGACGATGCGGCGTTTGCGGAATCGATGAAGAGCTTTCCGGATTTCGCCGCAGGGCTGAAGCGCGCGGGTGTGACGCGATGCACCACGTGGATCTCGCCCAATAGCGGCAGTCTGACTTACCTGGAGAATTTCAAGCAGCACGGACGGCGATTGCGCGACGCGGCCGCGGTGCTGCAGGATCACGGCGTCCGGCTGGGCCTGGAGTATGTAGGTCCCAAGACGTTGTGGAGCGCTCAGCGATATCCGTTCGTGCACACCATGGCGGAAATGAAAGAGTTGATCGCGGAGATCGGGCGCCCCAACGTCGGCTTCGTGCTGGATAGCTGGCACTGGTACACGTCCAGCGAAACCAGAAAGGATCTGCTGACGCTGCGCGGCGACCAGGTAGTCTCGGTGGATTTGAACGACGCTCCCACCGGTGTGCCGGTCGATCAGCAGGTGGATAGCAAACGCGAATTGCCCGCGGGCACTGGTGTGATCGACGTTTGGAATTTCCTGGGAGGCCTAAGAGAGATCGGCTACGATGGGCCGGTGCGCGCCGAGCCGTTCAACGAGGCAGTCCGCAAGATGGCGCCCGATGATGCCGTTAAGGCGGCGAAGAGCGCGATCGATAAGGCGTTCGCGCAGATCTCATAAGTCGATCGCCACCACTTCGTGGTCGAGGATGGACGGGATGGTTACGGTCAGGATGCCGTTCGACTGAGTTGTTCGCGGGGTGGCTCCGCTAACCAGCAGGTGGACCTTCTTGGGGTTCACCTTGAGGCTCACGGTCTGCGGCGGGAGCGGCAGGAACTCGCGGATCGGGCCCTTCATCATCATCGGGTTGGTGAGGTTGACCAGGTGCACGGTCATGGAGGATGCCTGCTTCCAGATAGTGACGTCGAGCACGCCGGGGCCGGTGACGGTGACGGGAGCGGGCTCGTTCGCGGCCCAGGTGACGGCGTTGCGCAGGAGCTTGCCGTGGTCGGGGGAGAGCACTTCCCAGAAGGTGCGGTCGATATCCCAGGGGAAGTAGACGACGCGGCTCTTACCCATCTCGCGTACGAAGACTTCGGGGATGTCGGTCTTCGGGATGCGCGGGAAGACTTCCTCCATGGGGAGGTCGGGGTAGGACGGGATCAGGGTGAGCGGCGGGTTGGGATAGGTGCCGTTTGGTGTGGACGCGCGAGACGCCGTTGATGATGCGCCGGGTGTCTTCGAGGCCGGCGAGCAGCGGGTGCCTGGTTCTCCAGGCGGAGGTAGGAGTTCTGCATGCGCGCATCGATCTGCGCCATCGAAGGAGGCGCCGAATAAATCGGCGAGGCCGAAATCGGCGCGGCGCACGCCCGCTTCGTCGTAGAGCGAGGTCTCGTGGGTGGCGACGATGCTGCCGCCGCGCTTCACGAAGTCGCGGATCTGCGCGCACTGGCGCGTGGAGAGGGCGGCGATGTTGGGGAAGACGAGGACCTTGAACTGGCCGATGTGGGCGGCATCGAGCAACTGGTCGTGGACCATTTCGAAGGGGATGCGGGCTTCGATCAGGGCCTGGTAATAGCCGAGCGTATGGTCTTCGACTTCGGCCGCTGCGCGCCGAAGAAGCGGTTGGTCTGCTGCGAATAGACCAGCGCGACGCGGGCCAGCGGGCGCTCATTGCGCAGGTAGCGCTCATTGCGGTGATGCCAGACGTAGAGGTCTTCGACGACGGGGAGCCAGCGGCGATCGTTGAGCGAGCCGGCGAACTTGGTGAACCAGGGGCGCAGTCCGTTGGCGACGCCGTCGAGCACCCAGAGGCGGATTTCAGGCGCGCTTTGTACGGAGTCCTTCCAGCGGTAGGGCTCTTCGACGCCGACACTGAAGATGCCGCCGATGGGCTTGGCGCCCATGGTGGAGCGGTACTCCTTGCCGTTCTTCCCGTTGGCCCACGGCGCGGTGACGCCGCTGCGCGCCTGGCGATCGGCGAAGAGAATCGGGGCGAGCTCGCCGATGGTCTTCATGTCGAGATCGGCGGTGGCGCCGCCGCCGGAGTTGGGAATGTAGCGGGCGGCGGGATTGATCTTGCGAATTTCGGAGTCCCACAGGCGCCAGAGTTCGAAGAGGCGCTGCTGCCGCCAGGCGATGTAGGCGCGGCGGGCGGGATCGTGCGGGTTGGTCGTGCGCGGGAGGTCGAGGCCGCTGGCAGCGCGGAAGTTGGCGCGGCAGTGCTCGCAGTAGCACATGCCGGAGCCGGACCAGCGATTGCTGAAGATGCCATCCACCTTGTAGAGGCTGACGATCTCCTTGGTGACCTCGGTCATGAACTCGAAGTTGTAGGGACCGAGCGCGCAGGTGATGTACAGCTCGGGCATTACCGGGTGGCGGATCTTGTTGCCCTCGGCATTGACGGCGATCCAATCGGGGTGCGCGTCGACGACATCCTGGTGGGCGGCGTGCGGGTCGGTGCGGGCGATCACCACCATGTTGAGCTTGCGGCATCCGGCGACCAGGTCGCCGAAGGGATCGCGATCGCGCGAGCCACTGGCTGCGGTAGTGGAGTGGAATTTTGGTGGGGTAGTAGGCGACGCAGCCGCCGGCGCTGAGACAGGCGGCGTCGGAGTGGGTGCGGCGGAAGTAGTCGAGCCAGAAGGGAAGATCGAAGGTGCCGGGGTCGTCTTCGACGAGGGTGAGCTGCGCCCAGCGCATGGGGCGGTCGAACCAGCCGTCATCGGGTGCGGCGGAAGCAGGGATCGCGGCGGCGAGGGCGGCGGTCTGCAGGAAGGTGCGGCGAGTGAGGGGGAGGTTCGTCATGCGAGGAGGCCTTTGAGGACGGTGTCCCAGGGCTTGCGGTAGGGGCGTTCGAGCATGGCGGTGGCTTCGCGGTCGCCGAGGATTTCCTCGCGCTCGGGGTCCCACTTAAGTTTGCGGCCAAGGCGGAGGGAGAGGTTGGCGAGGTGGCAGGCGGTGGTGACCTGGTGTCCGCCCTCGACATCGGCGACGGGGCGCTGGCGGGACTTGACGCAATCGAGGAAGTTGCGCGCGTGCAGGTCGAACTGCTCGGCGGAAGATCCGGGCTCCTTCATGGCGTCGACCCAGGGTTCGGGCTGCACGGCGACGCGCTCGGGGCCGCCGGCGGGCTGTCCCTGGAAGACGGGGATGGCGTTGGCGGGGTTGGCCTTCATGTCGGGGAAGACCTCGAAGCCGGAGCGGCTGATGAGGAGGCTGCCCTTGGTGCCGAAGAATTCGAGGCCGGTGCCGGCGCGGCGTCCGGCGGAGGCTTCGCGGAAGCTATAGGCGGCGGTGAAGCCGGGGTATTCGAAAATGGCGTCCTGGGTGTCGGGGGTCTCGCCGAGATCCTTGATGGCGAAGCGGCCGCCGCTGGAGGAGACGGCGGTGGGGCCTTTGACGTTCATGACCCACTGCATGATGTCGATTTCGTGGGCGCCGAGATTGGTCATCTGGCCGCCGGAGTAGTCCCAGAACCAGCGGAAATGGTAGATGCCGCGCTGCTTGTTGTAGGGGCGCGCGGGGGCGGGTCCGAGCCACATATCGTAATCGAATTCGTGGGGCGCGGCGGTGTCGGCGGCGAGCCGAAGCCGGGCATGATGTTGCGATAGGACGCGGCGCGCATGCTCATGATCTGGCCGATGTAGCCGGATCGCAGGAGTTCGCGGGCATGCTGATAGTGGCGGCCGGAGCGCTGCTGGGTGCCGACCTGGACGATGCGATTGTGGCGGCGCGCGACGCTGGTCATCCAACGGCCTTCGCGGATGAAAACGGTGAGGGGCTTCTCGACGTAAACGTCCTTGCCGGCGGCGCAGGCCATCATGGTCATGAGGGCGTGCCAGTGGTCGGGGGTGCAGACGACGACGGCCTGCAGGTCGCGGTTCTCGAGGAGCTTGCGGAAATCGGAATAGGGTTTGGCGGTCTGTCCGCAGGCGGCGACGCCTTGTTCGAGGCGGGGCTGGTAGACGTCGCACATGGCGGCGAGGTCGGCGTCCTTTTGGTTCTTGAAATCGAAGACGTGCTGGCCGCCGATGAGGCCGTAGCCGATGAAGCCGACCTGAACGCGGTCGTTGGCGCCGAGGATTCGATTGTAGGAGAAGGCGGTCAGGGCGCCGAGCGCGGCGCGACGCGTCGGCATGGATGCGTTCACGAATGCCTCCTTGTAGGATTGCTGCCAGTATATCGCGCAGGCACACGTATCCCGTTAGTGTGAGTGATACTTGTTCGTTGCGGCGGCCGGGGACATCCGGGCTTATCGCCGGGTGGGGCCCGGCCGCCAGTGATTTGACTGCACGCTACAAAGACGTAAGAACTCGGCTGGATGGCCTCTCGATCGTCCCCTTGTTTCGCGTGTCAGTCTCTGTATCCAGGGGTGCGGCAATCAAACGCTATCCGCGACGGTCCCCCGGGTATTATCGGTTCGAACCGAAGATCTTTCCGCCGGTCTCCTCCACGTAGGGGAACCACCGTGCAGCCGTTAACGGGCTTACGGAAAGTCAGCACCACCTCAGGTCAACGTATCCTGGCCAGGATAAAAACTGTTGGTGTCGCGCTGTGGTTTGCGCAACTCTCTACCTGATTGGACTCTAGCACGCACGTTTCGGAGTATAGGGTGGGGAGATCTGGTAAGTGATTGATAACGTGGGAAAGATAAATTTCAAGTTTGTGTGAATTGCAGATTGCAATAGGGCAGAAAGGCATTTAGATCGCTCCCTGACGGTCGCGGTTCGCGTCACTTCGGATCGCTGCTACGTGGATGGCAGTTCGGGAAGCAGCTTTTCGAGCGTGATGGGGAAACTGCGGACGCGCACGCCGGCGGCGGAGCCGCAGACGCCCAGCTCACCGATGCCTTTGACGCCAAGAATGTTGGCTTTACCGTCGAAGCCAGCGAGATCCCGGTTGACGAAGGCGCCGGAGCGCGCGGTCTTGGGATTCAGGAAGCGGCCGTGTCCGCGTCGACGCCGACTTCGGCGAAATGGGCTCCGTAGCTGTGGATCGAGTTGGCTTTGTAGTTGCGAGCGATGATCTCGGACAGCGACTCGGTGAAGGTGACGTAGTTAAGTTTGTGTTTTTTGGGGTGCAGCTCAATCGCCGAGGAATTTGCCGAAGGGGCGGAGGCCTTTGACGTTGTCGCAGACGGCTTTCAGGCCGGCCGTCAGCGGGATGGCGAGGAGGAGGCCGGGGGCGTCCCAGAGGAAGCCCCAGATCATGAGCGAGAAGGTCACGATCAAGGGATTCAGGTGGACGCGCGAGCCGACGATTTTCGGGTAGAGCACATTGAGCGCGATCAGGTGGAGCAGGGCCACGGTCATGACCACCAGGACGTAAGTGGAGACGGTGTTCACCGGGAGGGCGGCGAAGAGCGGCGGAATCATGGCAAGGGGCAGGCCGATATACGGGACCAGGCTCATGAAGCCGCTTAGGGGGCCGACCAGGGCGGGGTAGGGCACGTGCAGGATCCAGAACAGGACGGAACTGATCATGGCCAGCATCAGGCCGAGGACGAAGTTGCCGACCACGAAGGCGCGCACCATATCGGCGATGCCCTGCATGCTGCGCGCGGCGATCAGGCGGTCTTCGCCGTGGAAAAACTGGAGGAAGCTGCGATTCAGGTGATCGCGCCAGCTCAGCATGAAATAGACCAGGAAGGGGATAAACGACGCCATCAGGAGCACGTGGTAGAGGCCGCTCAGGCGCAGCAGGTAATCGCTGATGGGGGTGCTCTCCTCGTGAATGCGAACCTCCGGGATGGCTCCAGGGACGGGTTGCGGGACGGCCGCCGCAGCGCCCTTCTTGCCGCTCTTCCTGGACAATGCGGCGATCTGCTCCTGCTGGCGCCGGCGCTCTTCTTCCAGGCGCTGGCGGGCGGGGACGAGGATCTTGTAGGTCTGGTCCTCCATGCCGGAGATTTTCTGCTGGACGCCATCCACCAGGTCTGCGATGCGCTGGCCGTATTTGGGGAGCTCGTCGTAGAGGCCGGAGAGTTGGGAATAGGCGCCGAGCGCGATGACGTAAAGCAGCGCCAGGGCCACGGAACAGACCACGAAACTGGCCAGTGAGCGCGGAAAGCGGATGCGCATGAGCAGGGCGACGAAGGGTTCCAGGATGAAAGCGATGGTGAGGGCGATCAGCGAGGTGATGAAGAAGAGGCGGCCGAAATAGAGGATGGCGATGATCACGCCCAGGGCCAGAATCGGCAAGGCGATGTGCCGCGCTTCCTGCACGGCTTTACTGGTAATGCTGGAAGAGTGAGTTACGACGGCCACGGCGCCTTGTAGACCCTTTAAGTCGACTGTAGCACGCGCACGTCTATAATGAAATTGAATTGACCCCCGACCTATCCCGCATCCTCGCACTCGATCTGGGCAAACGGCGGATCGGGCTGGCCATCAGCGACCCGTTACGCATCACCGCGCAGGGTCTTCCCAATCTGGTACGGACGCGCATCCGCGACGATTTGGACGCGCTGGAGCAGATGGTGAGAGAGCGCGAGGTGGGGCTGGTGCTGCTGGGCAATCCGATCAATATGAAAGGCACGGAGGGGCGCCAATCGGGATGGGTGCGGGAGTTCGCGATTGCGATGGAGAAGCGAACAGGCGTGCCGGTGAAGTTGTGGGACGAGCGGCTGACCTCGGTGGAGGCCGGGCGGGTGCTGCGCTCGAGCGGGATCAGCATTGAGAAGCGGGCCGCGGCGGTGGACAAATTGTCGGCGGTGATTCTGCTGCAGAGCTACCTGGATTCGCTATGAGGGTTTTGCGGCGACTGGGATTGCTGATTCTGCTGTTGGCGGCAGCCGGCGGTTTCGCGGCCTGGCGGCTGGCGCAGCCCTACAGCGGTTTCAGGGGTGAAACCTTCGTCGAGTTTCCGCGCGGCACGGGCACGCGTGCGATGGGCGAGCAACTGGCGCGGGCCGGGGTGGTGCGCAGCCAGTGGGAGTTCCTGCTGGCGCGGTGGGCGAGCGGGACGCGGGTGCTGCAGGCCGGGGAGTATAAATTCGACCGTGCGGCGAGCCCGCTGGAAGTGGTGCGGCGGATTGCGCACGGCGACATCTTCTTTTACGAATTGGTGGTGCCGGAGGGGCGCAACCTTTTCGACATCGGGGCGGCGGTGGAGCAATTGGGCGTTTTCCCGGCGGCGAAATTTCTGCAGGCGGCGCGCAATCCGTCGATGATCCGCGATCTGGACCCGGACGCGCCGACGCTGGAGGGCTACCTGTTTCCCGACACGTACCGGCTGGGGCGGAAGACGACGCCGGAGCAATTGTGCCGGATCATGACGGGCAGGTTCCGGACGGCGTGGAAGAGCCTGCACACGGAGGCGAACCTGCATCACACGGTCACGCTGGCGTCGCTGGTGGAGAAGGAAGGCAAACTGGCGGAGGAGCGGCCGCGAATCGCCGCGGTCTTCGAAAACCGGCTAAAGATCGGGATGAAGCTGGATTGCGACCCGACGACGATCTATGCGGCGCTGCTGCAGGATCGCTATCACGGGGTGATTCACCGCAGCGACCTGGATAGCGATCAGGCTTACAACACATACCGGCACGCAGGGCTGCCGCCGGGTCCGATCGCGAACCCGGGGCTGGCATCGATGCGCGCGGCGCTGGAGCCGGCGAACAGCGATTCGCTTTACTTCGTAGCGCGCGCGGATGGCAGCGGGGGCCACGAATTCTCGAGCAATATCGCCGCGCACGAGAGCGCGGTGGAGCGTTATCGCCGTGCCCTCCGCAAATAAATCGGTGAAGCAGCAATTGCGGGATTACCTGGCGGCGGAGCAACCGGCGCGGATTACGGAGAGCGTGTGGCGCGCGCTGCTGCGGCTGGCGCCGGTCTCGGAGAGCTACCTGCGGGAGCTGCTGCGCGATACCGGGCTACCGTTCGATCAGCCGTACGCGGGCATCCGCCAGCACACGTTCGAGGAGTTGGAAGGCTCGCTGCGAGAAATGCTGGAGGTGTACCGGGCGGCGAACGACGCGGGGGATCGGGAGCGGGCGCGGTATTGCAGGCGGCAGGTGATCGCGGCGAAAGATCGGGCGAAGTTCCTGGTGAAGCGGCAATCCGGCGAAGGAAGAGATGGCGCAGTGGATGCTGGTGTGGCTGGAAAATCCGGAGGTATTCCCGGTGTGGGTGGAGGCTCGGAAGAATCAGATGGGGGCAGGGATGGCCACGGATGAAGGCGAATAGGGGCTGTTTTTTGGTTCTTCTTATCTGCGTTAATCTGCGTTCATCTGTGGCCATTTGGTTTTTCCAAAAAGAATTATGGGCCGCAGATCAACGCAGATGAACGCAGATAAAACGAAGACGGGAATCGTGTGGAGAGCGGCTAGAGCTAGAGAGGCAGTGAACTCTACTTCGATTTCAATGCGCGGCGGATGTCTTTGACGAGGCGGAACAGGTGGTACGGATCGCTCGGCGAAGACACGAAATCATAGTGGAGGTAGAAGGAGCGGGCATCGTCGTCCTTGGCATGCACAGCGAAAGCGCGAATTCCCGCGATGTCCGCAGCTTGCAGAGTCCGCAGCATGGCGTCCTTGAGAAGACCGCTGCCGAGAGCCTTGCCTTGCCAGGAGGTCACGACCGCAAGGCGTGCGAGAAGCATGATTGGCACGGGGTGGCGAGCCAGACCTTTGGTCAGCCGCCCGGACGCGCCGCTGTATTCGACTTGCCCCACCACCAACGTGTAATAGCCGACAACCTCTTTATCCGACAAGGCAACGTAGGTCTGAGAGGCCTCGGCCTGCTGGTTCTGAAATGCGTAACGGATCAGAACACGATTGAGGGCTTCGCGGCCGCAGTCAAAACTGTCAAGATCGTGACCGCGGCCAAGCTTTTCGATGTGTAGTGACGGCACCTAGATCTGGCCACGGTCGAATACGCTGGGCTTCTTGAGTAGGGTGGCAAGCCGGGGGGAAGGCCGGGCCGGAGCAGAGAGCGCCGACTGAAAGGCTGCCCATTGTTCCGCGGTCAAACCGAAACGCCGGCGATCCGGTAAAGACTCTTCGGCTCGGGAGAGCGCACTCTCCAGAACGAACTCGCTAACGGAGCGGTGCTGGGCCGCTGCCGCCACCTGAAGCACACGCTTAGCCGAGGGCGTCAGCCGAAGGTCCAACTTCTGGTTCCGAGTCTCTGTGTTGGGCATGGGAGGCTTCCTGACTGACAGTATAGCAAGCCTGCCCGACACTGTCATGACAACTAATTATTGCTCTTATTGTTGAACCGATAGCCGAGGATGGCCTTGACCAGGAGGTGGTCGGTGGCCTGGGTGACGCCGACGCCGACGCCGAAGTTGAATTCCCAGTTGCGGCCGAAATCGATATCGACGGCGGGGATAAACATCTGTTCGGTTTCGCGCACGGCGTCGAAGGAGGTGAGGCGTCCAAAGGCTCCGTAGTATTCGAGGCCGAAGGCGAGCTGCTTTACGATGTCGTAGGAGACTTTCACGTTTGGCGAGAAGTTGGGGTTCTCGGACTTGCCGGGGCCGTGGAGGGACATGTCCAGAGTCGGGTTAAACGCGGCGTAGACCTTGCCGATTTTTTTGTCGACGATGGGGCGGAGTTCGATGGTCCAAGTGTCGGGGGAGAACTGGGGGCGCTGATAGCCGATCTCAGTGGAGAGGCTGAGGCCGACGGGGAGCTTGTAGCGTTCAGGAATCGCGACGCGCGGGCGGATGTGGGTGCCGACCCACTTCCAGCTGCCATCGGGCTGAATGCTGGTGAACTGGTAGAAGCCGCACTCGAACCACTCGTTGAAGCCGTGGGTGATCTCGACGGTTTCGTGTTCCGCATGGTTCGTCGGCAAGACGCCATCGACCACCCCCTTGCTTCCCCTGGCGGTGAAGTTGCTGTGGAGCTCCACCATGGTGACCCCCTTGGGAGTGAGATCCGAGCCATAGACCTGGACTTCATAATTGCCCTGGGCGTGCAGACCGGCAGCATAGGCCAAGGCGGTGATGAGGATAAAAGTATGAGTGCGCACTCGTATCACTTTAAACCAGACGGGGTCAGGATTGCCCGATCACGTCCTTGTAGATTTCGAGGACCTGGCGGGCGGTCCAGTTCCAACTGAAGCGGGCGGCTTGTTCGCGGCCGCGGCGGATGAGGCGGGCGCGCAGTTCCTCGTCGAGCAGCATATCGCTGATGCCGCGCGCGATATCGAAGACGTTCTCGGGGTTGACCTGGATGGCGGCGTCGCCAACCACCTCGGGGAGCGAGCTGACGTTGGAGGTGACCACCGGCGTGCCGCAGGCCATGGCCTCGAGCGGCGGCAGACCGAAGCCTTCGTAGCGCGAGGGGAAGACGAAGCCGGCAGCCGATTCGTAGAAGCAGCGCAGCGTTTCGAACGGGACGAAGCCGAGAAAGCGCACCACATTTTCGACGCGGCTCTTGATCACGGCCTGGCGGACCGCGGGGTATTGGGAGATGGTGTCGCCGATGATGACGAGGCGCAGGTCCTTATAAACGGGGTGCTGGGCGAGCTGGTCGCGCACTACGGCGAAGGCCTCCACCAGGCGCGGAATGTTCTTGTGGCGGCGGATATTGCCGGCGTAGAGCAGGAAGGGATAGTTGATCTGGTAGCGCTCCAGGATGAGCTGCTGTTCCTGACCGCCGGGCTCGGCGGCGCGAGTGAAGAAGGCGGGATCGGGCGCGTTGTAGACGCGGGTGATGCGGCTGGAGGGCACACCCATCTGGGCTTCCACATCGCGCTTGGTGGCTTCGCTGACGGCGATTACGCGGTTGGCGCGCACCAGGCCGCGGCGAAAGCGGTAGCGGCGCAACTGCATGCGGAAGTTCGACGTATCCTGCTCGAAGAAGATGTTGGCCATATCGTGGATGGTGACCACGTAGGGCTTGATCATGAGCAGAGGAACGCGATTCAGCGGGATGTGGACGAGGTCGGGCGAGAGGCCCTTGAGGAAGATGGGGAAGGCGAGGTGGTCGAGGCTGCTGTGATCGCTACGCACGTAGACGGCGGAGCTGAAATTTTCGGGGAGGCCTTCGACGGCGCGCACGTCGGCGGGCCCGGAGACCAGGGTGTACTGGTTGGTCCGGTCGATGGCGCCGAGCGCCTGGACGAGGTTGCGGATGTAGGTCCCGATGCCGAAGTCGCGGACGCGGCGGGCGTCGATGACGATGTGCGCCGCCATTCTAGGCCTGGACGGCGTCGCGTTTCCAACTGTAGAGAGGGAAGCGCGTGGTGAGCGCCTGCACCTTCTGCCGCACGCCGGCGATGACATCCTCGTTTGCGATATTGGTCAGCACCTCGGCGATGAGCGCGCCGACTTCGCGCATCTCGGGCTCCTTGAATCCGCGGGTGGTGACGGCGGGCGAGCCGAGGCGGATGCCGCTCGGGTTCATCGGCGGATTGGTATCGAACGGGATGGCGTTCTTGTTGACGGTGATGCGCGCGCGGTCGAGGGCCTGTTCGGCTTCTTTGCCGCGCACGCCCTTGGAGAAGACGTCGAGCAGCACGACGTGGGTATCGGTGCCGCCGGAGACGACGCGGAAGCCGGCGTCGATCAGGCTCTGCGCGAGGGCCTTGGCGTTGGCGACCACCTGCCGCTGGTAGACGGCGAATTCGGGCTGCAGGGCTTCGAGGAAGCAGACGGCCTTGGCGGCCATCACGTGAACCAGCGGTCCGCCCTGGGTGCCGGGGAAGACGTTCTTATCGATCTCCTTGCCGTACTTTTCGCTGGCGAGGATGATGCCGGCGCGCGGTCCGCGCAGCGTCTTGTGCGTGGTGGAGGTGACGATATCGGCGAACTCGCAGGGGTTGGGATGAACGCCGGCGGCTACGAGTCCGGAGATGTGCGCCATGTCGACCAGGAAGACTGCGCCCACGGCATCGGCGATCTTGCGGAAGCGGGCGAAATCGATAATGCGCGGATAGGCGCTGGCGCCGGCGATGATCATCTTGGGCTTGTGCTCGCGGGCGAGCTTTTCGACTTCGTCGTAATCGATGCGCTCGTCTTCCTTGCGGACGTTGTAGGGGACGATCTTGTAGGTCTTGCCGGAGAAGTTGAGGGGGTGGCCGTGGGTGAGGTGTCCGCCGTGGGCGAGGTTGAGGCCCATGATGGTATCGCCGGGGTGAGACTACGGCTGCGTAGGCGGCCTGGTTGGCCTGCGAGCCGGAGTGCGGCTGGACGTTGACGTACTCGGCGCCGAAGAGTTTTTTCGCGCGCTCGCGGGCCAGGTTCTCGACGATGTCGGTGTATTCGCAGCCGCCGTAGTAGCGCTTACCGGGATAGCCTTCGGCGTACTTGTTGGTGAAGACGCTGCCGGTGGCTTCGAGCACGGCTTCGGAGGTGAAGTTCTCGCTGGCGATCAGTTCGAGCTGACCGTCCTGGCGCGCCGTCTCGTTCTGAATGGCCTGGTAAATCTCGGGGTCGACTTCGGCGAGGGTGCGGGACATGCGTTGCGATTCGGTCATATCGATTTTCCTCCGAGGCGGGGCTGAAAGGCCGCCTCTTATTTTTCCAACTGCGCGATCTTGGCGACGCGGCGGGCGTGGCGGCCGCCGGCGAATTCCGTGTTCAGAAAGATGTGGATGAGCTCGATGGCGCGATCTTCATCGAGGTACTTGGCGCCGAGGGTGAGCACGTTGGCGTCGTTGTGTTCGCGCGTGAACTTGACCTCGTCGTCGCTCTGCGCGGGAGCGGCGCGGACGCCATCGACTTTGTTGGCGGCCATGGCCATGCCGATTCCCGTGGAGCAGACGAGAATTCCGCGGTCGCTGCGGCCTTGCGCGACATCGCGGGCTACGGGTTGAGCGAAATCCGGATAGTCGCACGACGCGTCCGATGCGGTGCCGAAGTCGACGACTTCGTGACCGTCCTGTGCCAGTTTCTGCCGCAGTTTTTCCTTGAGGGAAAACCCGGCGTGATCCGCGCCAATGGCGATTTTCATAAGGGGAGAATCCTGATTTTAACATGCTAGAATTCAGGCCTATGCGGTGGAGCAGGCTGTTCATTCCGACGCTGCGCGAAAATCCGGCAGATGCGGAAACGGTGAGCCAGCAACTGCTGGTGCGCGCGGGTTACGCGCGCGCGGTGAAGACTGGTGTTTACGGGTGGCTGCCGCTGGGACAGCGGTCGATGGCGAAGATCCAGCGCATCGCGCGGCAGGAGATGGCGGCGCTCGGCGGGCAGGAAGTGGGGTTGGATGCGGGGGACGCGGCTGAAATCGGGCGCGGCGAGATCCGCGGCGCGAAATCGCTGCCGCAGATCTGGTATCGCATCGAGGCTCCGCCATTGCGGCGGCGGCAGTTCGCGGGGCTGGATGTTTATGGGTTCGGCGAGGACGGCGGCGCGATGCGGGCGTGCTTCCGCCGGATTCTGGAGCGCTGCGGAGTGAGCCCGCTGGAAGTAGAGGACGCGTTCTTCGCGGTGCTGGAAGCGGGAACGGACACGGTGGTGGTGTGCCCGGGCTGCGGCTATGCGGCGAGTCCGCGGACGGCGTGGAGTGCCGCATCGGCGTCGTCAATGGCTGATCCCGAGGGCGACCTGACGCCCGAGGAATTCCACACGCCGGGGCAGAAGACGATCGCCGACATCGCGAGCTTCACGGGATTACCGGAGAGCGCGCAGATGAAGAGCCTGGTGCTGGTGGCGAATCAAAAGCCAGTGCTGGTGATGCTGCGCGGCGACCATCAGCTCAACCCGTCGCGCTTCGCGGCAAAGACGGGCGATGCGGGTTTCCGGCAGGCGCTGCCGGAGGAGTTGTTCCGCTGGTTCGGCGCGCAGGCAGGGTCGCTGGGACCGGTCGGGGTGAAGGACATGCCTGTGCTGGCGGATTCGGCGCTCGCGGGACGGCGCAATATGATTAGCGGCGCAAACCGCACTGATTATCATTTCCGCCACGTGACGCCAGGCGAGGATTTCGCGGCGGAGTTCTGCGATTTGCGCGAGGTGGCGGCGGGTGACGTCTGCGCGCGCTGTGGGGCAGCGCTGGAATTTCGCAATGCGGTGGAGTTGGCGCGGATGAATGCGGGAGCGTACCGGCTGGCGCTGGAACGGATTCTGACGGCCGCGATCGAGGTGGGGAACGATAAGGACGGCATGGCGCTGCCTGCCGGCGTGGCGCCGTTCGACGTGGTGGTCTCGGTGGCGGTGGCTGGCGATGCGGCGCAGATGGAAGCGGGGGAGCGGGTCTACGCGGAGTGCACGGCGGCGGGGATGGACGCGCTGTTCGACGATCGCGACGAGCGTCCGGGGATAAAGTTCAAGGACGCGGATTTGATCGGCGTGCCATGGCGGGTGACGGTGGGGAAGAAGATCGCGGGCGGGCTGGTGGAAGTCGTGGAGCGCAAGACGAAGGTGGTGACGGACGTGCCGGTGGGCGAAGCGGTGAGTAGGATAGGCCTCCTGGCCTGTCCCACTAATTAGAAGAAATTCAACGACTGATTACAGGGACCGGCCGGGAGGCCCGTCCTACAACATCGCGAGGGGGACATCGCGAGTTGGGGCCGGGAAGGCGCGGTCGATGGCGGCGATATCGTCCGGTGCGAGCGACCAACCCATGGCCCCGGCGTTTTCGCGCGTGTGGGCGTCGCTGGATGCTTTCGGAATCGTGAAGATGTGGGGGAAGCGCGTCAGGAAATTGAGAATCACCTGGCGGACGGTGCGGCCGTTGCGACTGGCAATTTCGGCCAGCACGCGGCCGCCGGGCGAATCGGCGCGCGGGAATTTATCCTTGCCGAACGGAGTGTAGGCCACCACCGCGATCTCCTGCTCCGCGCAGTAGGGAATCAGCTTGCGCTCGATGCCGCGCTCGCGCAGGTGATAGAGCACCTGGTTGGAGGCGAGCCGATGATGGCGGAGTGCGGCCTGGGCCTCGCGGACCTGATCGGTATCGAAGTTGCTGACGCCCGTGAAGCGGATGAGACGCTGGTCGATCAGGTGCTCCATGGCGCGCATGGTTTCGGCAATCGGGTAGCTGCTCTCCCAGTGGAGCAGGTAGAGATCCAGGTAGTCGGTGCCGAGTCGCTTGAGGCTGCGCTCGCAGGCGCGCAGGGTTCCCTCGTAGCTTGCGTTCGAGGGCAGCACTTTGCTGACGAGGAAGATTTCGTCGCGGCGGCCGGCGATGGCCTGGCCGGTGATCTCTTCCGCGCGGCCGCTACCGTACATCTCGGCGGTATCGATGTGGGTAAGCCCCAGGTCGATGCCGGTGCGGAGGGCCTCGCCCGCGCTGCGTTCGGCGCCTTCGATCATCCAGGTGCCCTGGCCGATGATGGAAACGGGAACGGCGGTCCAGCCGAAGGGACGCTTCATGCTTTCATCATTGCACCGAGAGCGTGACCGATTTGCTGATGCCGGGCATGGACGCCGTAATGGTCGCGGTCCCGATGAGGCTTCTGACGGTGGTGATGTTGAAGGTTGTGGAGAGCTGCCCCTGCGGCACCGTCACCGAGGCCGGCACAAAGGCGATCGCGGAGTTGCTGAACAGCGTCACCAACGTCGGCGCGGAGGCCGGCCCAGTGAGCGTGATGGTGCCCACCGCCGTGTTTCCGCCGGTCACCGGATTGGGCACGATGCTCAGCGAGGAAAGTGTCGCCGCGGCCTGTGGTGTCACGGTGAGCTGAATAGTCTGCTTTTGCCCCAGGTAGGTCGCCGTGATAGTCACGATGCGCGCGGTGGTGAGCGGCGAGGCGGTAGTGACCGGGAAGGACTGCGTGAGTTGCCCGGAGGCGACCGTCACCGCGCCAGGCACGCGCGCCACGCCGTCGCTCGATTGCAGCGTAATGGTGGCGCCCGCCACCGGCGCGGGTTGAGCGAGCGTGACCGTGCCGGTGACGCTGCTGCCCACCACCACCGAACTTTGGTCCAGGGAAAGCTGCAGCAGGGGCAGCAGTGTGAGAGTGGCGGTGACGTTGACGCGGCTGAGGCTCGCCATGATCGTGACAGGTAGCGGCTGCGCCACCGCCAGCGTCGCAATCGGAAAATCCACGGAGCTCTTGCCGAACGGCACCGTCACCGCGGTCGGCACGCTGACCCGGTCGCTATCGGCGGCGATCAGGACGTTGACGCCGGCAGCCGGCGCGTTGCCGCTCAACGTCACGGTTCCGACAACCTTGAGCCCGCCGAAGACCGACGTAGGCAATACCGATACTCCCGCAAGCTGCACGGTGTTGACCGGATCGATCTCGAGCGCGGTGTTCAACGTTACCCCGCGTGCCTGCGCTGTGATGGTCGAGTTGATGGTGGCTGGGACGGGCGACGTGCTGACGGTTGTCTGCACCGTAGCGCTGCCTTCGGGGATGGTGACCTGCGGCACCACCTGCGCGGAGGTCGCCGAACTGCGCAGCGTCACCGGGAAGCCGCCGGTACGCGCCACTCCGTTGATTCCGACCGTGAGTTGCGCGCTATCGCCCGCATTCACGAAGGCCGGCGCGGTCACGAGCGCGGACAATGCCAGCCCGGATGCCGGCAGAAGGTTGACGGCGAATGTCACGGGGTTCGCGGGGAATGCATCCGCGCCCAGCGCCAAGGTGACAGTGCCGGCGCCATCCAGGTCCGGCGGCAGTATCAGGTTTACCTGATCGAGTCCGAAGAATCCGGGAGCCTTTCCGGAGAATTCCACCGTCAGGTTCAAGCGATTGCCCGCGGGATCGGTCGCGGTCGCGTTGACGGTTGTGGCATTGCGAAATCCGGTGCCATAGACGGCGAGGCGGGTGCGCGTGTCGGCTCCATTCTCCGGGGTCTGCACCAGGAATGGCGCGGGTGCGAAGGTCACGGCATTGAGGATCGCGCCCGGTCCGGCGCCGGTGGCGTCGGAGGTGAACACTCCGGGGGCGGCGGTGCGCAGGAAGGCCGACGACAGCTTGGTGGCACCGGAGGCGGTGTTCTTCACGACCACATCGACCGTGCCCGGATCGATTCCCGCCGGCACCACGAGATTGATCTGCGTGGGCGATACGTAAATCAGCGGCGCCGCGACGCCCGCGATCTCGACGCGTGTGGACGCGAGTTCCGTGGGCAGATTGCCGGCGGCGTCGAGCACGGCGGTGGCCGTGGTCACGGCGAGATCGCTGCCGAAGATGGTCGCCAGCGCATCCGGGGATGCGGCGGCACCGTAGCTGGCCGCGTTGACCATCGAGAAGGGCGGCGCCTGCGCCATCAGGATGCCGCCGAGCGCACTCAAGAGAATCACCGATCGAAGGAAGAGATGCCGCACACCTCAGATGACGCGTGCGCCGGGCAAAAAGACTCTTTTCGGTGGTCCGACTCGTTACAATTGATTGAGGAGCGAGGCTTGGAGAATAAGGAAATCGCGCGCGTGCTCTGGGAGACCGCCGACCTGATGGAAATCGCCGGCGAAGATGGTTTCCGCATCCGCAGCTATCGCAACGGCGCCACCGCCGTGGAGGGCTATCCGGAACGCATCGTCGATATCCTGCGCGACGCCTCGCGCAAAGTCACCGATATCCCGGGCATCGGCAAGGGACTGGCGCAGGTGCTCACCGAGATCACCGAACGCGGTTCCTGCGAACGGCGCGATCTGCTGCTCGCCAAATTTCCGCCGACCGCGCTCGAATTCCTCAAGATCCAGGGCCTGGGTCCCAAGAGCATCGCGCTCATCTTCGAGCACTTTCGCATCAGCACGATCGACGAGCTGGAGCGGCTCTGCCAGGAGCAGAAGCTGCGCGAGCTGCCGCGCATGGGCGCCAAGCTCGAAGAGAAGGTGCTGCGCAGCATCGCGCAGTATCGCCAGCGCACCGGCCGCTACCTGCTGAGCTACGCGGAAGGCATGGCGGAAGAGCTCGCGGACGTGCTCGGCAAGACTGCCGGGAGTGGACCGCGTGACCACCGCCGGCAGCCTGCGGCGCGGCCGCGAGACGGTGGGCGATCTGGACCTGCTGGTGACCGGGCCCGCGCCCACCGCGGCGCTGGACGTGTTCGTGGCGCTACCCGCGCGTGGAGGAAGTGCTCGGCCACGGCGAGAATAAGGCGAGCGCCAAGGTGGGCCGCGAAGGGCTGCAGGTGGACGTGCGCACGCTGCCGCCGGAGAGCTTCGGCGCGGCGATGCAGTACTTCACCGGCAGCAAAGATCACAACGTCGCGATCCGCATGCGCGCCGTGAAGATGGGCCTGAAGCTGAACGAGTACGGCCTGTTCCGCGTGGACGACGAGGCTCGGGTGGCCGGCGAGACCGAGGAGGGCATCTACCAGGCGCTCGGCCTGCCGTGGATTCCGCCGGAGCTGCGCGAGAACACCGGCGAGATCGAAGCCGCCGAACAGGGGCGGCTGCCGGAACTGGTGGAGCTCGCGCCACATCCGCGGCGACCTGCACATGCACACCACCGAGACCGATGGCCGCGCCACGCTCGAGGAAATGGCCGAGGCGGCGCGCGAGCACGGCTACGAGTACATCGCCATCACCGACCACTCCAAAGCGCTCTCCATGACCAACGGGCTCGATGAAAAGCGCGTGGTGGAGTTCGCGCGGCGCGTGCGCGAGATCAATCGCGCCGGGCTGGGCATTCGCGTCTTCAGCGGCATCGAGTGCGACATTCTGAAGGATGGCGCGATGGACCTGGCCGAACGACGCGCTGGCCGAACTCGATCTCGTGATCGGCAGCGTGCACAGCCATATGAACCAGGAGTCGGCGGAGATGACGGACCGCCTGCTGCGCGCGCTCGAGTGCCCGCACCTGCGCATCATCGGCCATCCCACCGGGCCGCATTCTGCTGCACCGCGACCCGTTCCCGTTCGATTTCGACCGCATCGCCGCCGAAGCCGTGCGCCGCGGCGTGTGGCTCGAGATCAACGCCAGCCCGGAACGGCTCGACCTGCACGGCACGCTGATTCGCACGGCCAAAGCGAAGGGTGCGAAGTTCACCATCTCCACCGACGCACACCATCCCAAGCACCTCGGCAGCATGCGCTACGGCGTGGTCACAGCGCGCCGCGGCTGGCTCGGCCCCAACGATATTTTGAATACGCGCAGCGCGGATGAGTTCGCCAAAGCGCTCAAGACGAGATCATGAAAATCACATCTTCCAAGCAGGTCTACGATTGCGGCCTCTTCCGCGTTACCGAGGACAAAGCGGTCGATCCGAAGACGAAGTTCGAGATCAAGCGCAGCGTGGTGCGGCACATCGGCAGCGCCGTGATGATGGCCGTCGACGATAAGAATCGCGTGCTGCTGGTGCGCCAATATCGTCTGCCGGCCGAGAAGTACCTCTGGGAGTTGCCGGCCGGCCGGCTCGATGAGGGCGAGAAGCCGCTCGAGGCGGCGAAGCGCGAGTTGAAGGAAGAGACCGGTTACGCTGCGAAGAAGTGGACCAAGCTGGCCAGCTACTTCGCCAGCCCCGGCTTCGTCCAGGAGCGAATGACCATCTACCTGGCCGAGGATTTGACCGCCGGCGAGGCCACCCCGATGGATGATGAGCGCATCGAGGCGCGTTGGTTCAAGCGCAAGGAACTCGCCGAGATGATCGATGAGGGCAAGATCGAAGACGGCAAGACCCTGATCGGTTTTCTGATGTGGCGGCGGAAGAAGAAGTAAGACCGGTCCCGGTTACCAGGCGTCGCGGTTGGCGATGGTAACGCGGAAGAACGGCTTCTCCTTCTCCACCGGCTCGATGACGAAATTCTGAGTGGTCTTCTTCGGATCGTAGTCTCGCCAGAGCCACGTAAGCGACTCGGGGAGATCGAGCGAGGCTTGCGCGCCGCCGTGGGCAGCGGTGCCGAAGCGGAAGTGGAAATCGTAATCCATGAGCTTGAGCGAGTTGGCCATCTGGATGTTCTGCATGGGCCAGGAGCCGTGGTTGTTTTCGAGGTCGTCGGAACCATCGCTCATCCAGACGCGGATGTTGCGCTTGGGCTCTTTGCGGACTTTGAACGGGTAGACGTTGCCGCCTTCGAGCTTGTCCTGGGGGCGCCATTGAATGGAAGTGAAGCTGCCTACGGCGGAGTGCACGCGGGCGAATTTATCGGGCATGATCCAGGCCGCGTTGAAGGCGCAGATGCCGCCGGAGGATTCGCCGGCGATGGCGCGGCTGTAGCCATCGGGGCGCAGCTTGTACATCTTTTCGACTTCGGGCAGGACTTCCTCCATGAGGAAGCGGGGGTAGCGGTCGCTGACAGTGTCGTATTCGATGGAGCGCATGGCGCGGCCGTCGGTGGAGGTACCGGGGGCGATGAGGACGTGGACCATCGGCGGCAGCAGTTTTTGCGCGACCAGGTTTTCGGTGACGGTGAAGAGGCGCAAGCGCGAGTATTCGCCGACCAGTCCCTGCCCGTCCTGCCAGACCATGAGGGGGGCGGGGACGGAGGGATCGACGCCGGGGGAGGCGTAGACCCAGTAATCGGACTTCATGCCGTCATAGATTTTGCTGACGATGGTGAGTTTCTCGGTCACCTTGCCCTTGGGGACACCGCGCTTCGGATAGGAATCGGGATTGTAGCCGACGGCGTCGCCGCGCGCGCCTAGCGGTTTGCCGGCGGAGTAGTACTGATATTGGTGGGTGACGCCGGTGCGCATTTTCGTGAGCAGCATCCAGAGGGCGGAGCCGGCGAGCGGCTGCATGGGGACGGCGGGCTGCTGGTCGATAGAGATGGTGACCGGGGTCGGGGAGGAAGCGACGAAGAGATAGTCCTGTCCCCAGACGGCGGTGCCGCCGCGCGCGCCCAGGGTCTTGGTGATGAGATCGGTGAGGGCGGGAGCGGTCGCACCCTGGCGGATGGCGGCGATCAGGTCTTCCTGGGGAGACGTCTGCCCGAAAGCGGCGGACAGGGAAAGGAGAAGAATGGCGAGGGTTCGCATAACTCGGAATGAGTATACACCGGAGGGCAAGATGGAAGAGATGTAGATCGCCCTGACGGTCGCGGTTCGGTGTGAGGGCGAACTTAAGAGATCGCTCCCTGATGGTCGCGGTTCGGTGTGAGGAGGCGGGCGGCGTTGGCGGCGAAGATATCGGCGCGGTCGCCGATGGAAGCGATCATCTTCGGAATGCTGCCAATTTGATGGGGATAGTCGCTACCCGCCACGATGTGATCGATGCCGGCGAAATCGATGGCGAGCTGGATCGACTTGGGGTCAAAGTTGACGGTGTCGAAGTAGAACTGCTTGAGGTAGGTGGAGGGCGGCCGCGGGATGTTGGCGCGGCATTCGCTGAAGGCTTCGAAGCCGCGGTCGAGGCGTTCGGCGAGATAGGGGATTGCGCCGCCGAGATGGCCGAGCACGAACTTGACGCGCGGGTAGCGCTCGGGGATGCCGCTGAAGACGAGCTTGGCGGCGGCGAGCGTGGTGTCCATGAGGAAGCCGACCAGCGGCATGAGCCAGAAATCGGTCATCGCTTCCACGCCGAGCGGGTGGGTGGGGTGGATGAAGAGCACGGCATCCAGATCGTTAGCGAGTTCGTAGAGCGGCAGGTATTGCGGCTCGTTGAGGCCAATGCCATTGACGTTGCTGAAGAGGCAGGCGCCGGGGAAATGCAACTGGCGGCAGGCGCGATCGAGTTCGCGGACGCTGGCGGCCGGGTCGTTGAGCGGGAGCGTGGCCAGCGGAATGAAGCGGCCGCGCTTGGTTTCCATGACGTGGGCGAACGCGTCATTGACCAGTTCGGCGAAGCGCACGGCGGTGGCGGGAGCCTCGACGTGGGTGCCCGGCGTGGTGAGCGTGATGACCTGGGTATCGACGCCATGCTCGATCAGGACCTGCTCGCGGTAATCGATATCGCGGTGGCCGGGGACGCAGATGTTGTAATCGCCGGGGTAAAAGATGCGCGGGTTGCCATCGTGATCGATGGTGACTTCGACGGCGCTGGGGCCGGTGCGCAAGGCATCGAGATAAGCAGGCGGATAGTAGTGGTTGTGAAAGTCAATGATGGGCATGCCAGTAGTAGTAGACAGGCAATCCTAACACGACGATCAGAAGGCCGGTGCCTGCCTGCACGGGGTCGGCGGCGATCTGAATGACGGCGACCACGACGGCGGCGAGAGCGAAGACGGCGGGGACGAAGGCGACGCGGCGGCGCAGGCGCATGAGGCCGATCGCCATTAGCGCGAAGAAGAGCCACTCGGTGTAGATCACGCGCGTGAACAGCGCGCGGTAAGTGCCGGTGGCGACCAGGATGCAGGACCATACGGCCTGCAGCAGGATTGCGTGGCGCATGGAACCGAGCCACTCGAAGGCGAGCTTTTCCTTGGCCATGGCGTAGTAGGTGCGGGGTCCGGCGAGGATGACGCCGTTGAGCACGCCGGTGGCGGAGAGGATCACGAGTGCGGAGATGAGCGAGGCTCCGCGCGGTCCGGCGACGGCCTGCGCGGCGTCGGCGGCCACACGCGTGGAGCCGATCACGCGGTTGATGGGCAGCAGGTAGAGGTAAGCGGCGTTGAGCAGGACGTAGACGCCGGTGACGGTGAGGGTGCCGATGAGCAGCGCGCGCGGGATGGTGCGCACGGGGTCGCGGGTTTCGCCGGCGGTGTAGGTCACCATGTGCCATCCGCCGAAGGCGAAGAGCGCGGCGGAGACGGCCAGGACGAATTCGCGGAAGGGGGCTGCGGGCGGTGCGGCCGGCGCGGAGGAAGGTCCGGCTGCCTTGCCCCAGAGCAGGACGATCACGAGCAGAAGAAGGATCGCGACCAGCTTGGAGACGGTGACGATGGTCTGGAGCAGGCTGCCCTGGCGAACGCCGATGTAGTTGACGAAGGAGAGAATGAGGATGCCGGCGATGGCGACGGCGCGAATTCCGGTATCGCCGAGCGGGATGAAGTAGGCGACATAACGCGCGAGGACCACGCTGGAGGCGGCGATGATGCCGGAGTGCGCGCTCCAGAACATGGCCCAGCCCCAGAGGAAGCCGCAGGCGGGTGAGAGAGTCTCCTTGAGGAAGACGTACACGCCGCCGGTGCGCGGAAAGGCCGCGGAGAGCCGGGCGCAGACCAGAGCGCCGAAGAGGGTAAGGATGCCGGCGACGGTCCACACGGAGAGGACGCCCGGGATGGTGGGAACGTGGCGGTTGATCTCCGAAGGCTGCACGAAGATCGACGCGCCAATGATGATGCCGACCACCATGGCGGTGGCGTGCAGGAGTCCGATGGGACGGTCGCGGTCCAAGATGGGTGTGAGTGTATCACGAGTGCCGCGGGAGATCGGGCGCAGTTGTGCCATTAGTTTGTGTCAGTATTAACTCAGGCGAACATGCTCACTCGACTGCGCGTTTCCGGCTTCAAGAATTTGGTCGACGTCGACGTCAGCTTCGGTCCGTTTACGTGCATCGCGGGGGCGAACGGCGTCGGCAAGTCGAACTTGCTGGATGCGATTGTATTCTTGAGTGCTCTCGCCGATAAGGCACTCTTAGATGCGGCTCTGTCGGTTCGAGACCAAGGCGCGAAGACCGGCGACATCAGAGGTCTTTTCCACCACGTCGGAGATCATTTTGACGAAGAGATGTCCTTCGAAGCGGAAATGATCATCCCCGAAAGTGGCACAGACGACCTCGGCCAGCAGGCTAGAGCCACCGCAACCTTCGTCCAATACGCCGTAAGCCTACGTTATAGGCACGATGAAAGTGCGCGAGCGCTTGGATCATTGGAATTGGTGAAGGAAGAGTTGAGCCACATAACCCTCGGCGAGGCTGCCCGGCACTTGCCGTTTAATCCTTCAAGAGCTTGGCGCAATAGGGTCGTCACGAATCGTCGGCGAACGCCAAAGTACATATCCACCGAGGGTGAAGGTGCCGATAGGGTGATCAACGTTCATCAGGACGGTGGTAGCAGCGGAAAGCCACAGAAGCTTCGCGCCGCAAATCTTCCTCGGACGGTCCTGTCTGCAGCGAACTCGGCCGAATCACCTACCGCTACACTTGTAAAGCGCGAAATGCAGTCGTGGCGTTTGCTGCAATTGGAGCCTTCGTCTTTGCGTGCACCCGACAACTTCACGGCTCCGGTCCAACTCGCTAGTGATGGTGCACACCTCCCCGCAATGTTATTTCACTTGGCGAACTCGTCAAATGAAACGGGATTGGATTCCGCAGCAGTCTACGCCGAGGTGGCAAACAGGCTCTCACAACTGATCGATGATGTACGATCGATCCATGTGGATCGCGACGAACGCCGCCAACTGTTGACGATTTACGCAACAGGCCGCGACGGAACCTCTTATCCTGCCCGTGCGCTGTCGGATGGCACATTGCGGTTTCTGGCACTGACGGTTTTGTCCATAGAACCAGATTCGCGTGGCGTCACATGCCTCGAGGAGCCAGAGAACGGTATACACCCGGAACGGATTCCAGCGATGATTCAACTTCTGCGCGATTTGACAACGGATGTGCGGGAGCAGGCCTCGGATATGGGAAATCAACTTCGACAAGTCATCATAAATACTCATTCCCCGGCGGTTGTGATGCAAGTCCCCGATGAGAGCTTATTGATGGCAGAACCTGTTGACTTAACCCGTGATGGCGTTTCGTTCAAAGCGCTACAACTACGATGTTTGGCCGGTACATGGCGCGAGAATATTGGAAATATCAAACCGCTGTCTAAAGGCCAGTTGCTGGCGTATCTAAACCCGGTGTCGCGAAATTCAGCAAATGGGTGGGACGATGCGTATCCGCAGAGCGACGACGTACCTATGCCTTTTCGCCGTGTCATTGATCGCGAAGATGTGAAACAGTACAAGATCGAATTCGGCGAGATCTCGGAGTGACCTATACGCTAGTTGGCGACGGCGGATCTGACCGCGTGCTGTTGCCGATCCTCACATGGTGCCTAAAGCAAAACAACGTGAGAGTCGTAGTTCCTCAATGGGCAGATTTCAGCCGTATTCCGCGTCAAGCGAGCAGACAGGAGAAACTGAGAACGGCTTTGGAACTTTACCCTTGTGACGTACTGTTTGTTCATCGAGATGCTGAAGCGCAGCCCGTCGCTCATAGGCGGGAGGAGATTGCCGCCGCTCTTCGCGGGTTGCAGGTTCAGCACATTCCGGTTATTCCAGTACGAATGACCGAGGCTTGGCTCCTTGCCGATGAGGCGGCGATCCGGAAGGCGGCAGGCAATCCAAATGGGACTGCAAATCTGAACCTGCCGAGCCTTCGTAGGCTGGAAGATCTGCCAAACCCGAAGAAGGTGCTTCACGACGCACTCTCGACAGCGAGCGGTCTCAACGTGCGGCGCAGGATCCGGCTACATGTGAGCCAACAAGTCCATCTAATTCCGAACCATGTCGACGACTATTCAGTGCTTGCCGTTTTGCCCGCATTTCGAACCCTTCAGCAGGATATCCGTGTGTTAGTTGAGAATCTTGTTTGAGATCCAATATTGCTCTGGCACTGCAACTTCTCTCGGTTACCAGGCGTCGCGGTAGGCGATGGTGACGCGGAAGAAAGGCTTCTCCTTCTCCACGGGATCGATGACGAAATCCTGGGTGGTCTTCTTGGGATCGTAGTCGCGCCAGAGCCAGGTCAGGGACTCGGGGAGATCGAGGGCGGCTTGCGCGCCGCCGTGGGCGGCGGTGCCGAAGCGGAAGTGGAAGTCGTACTCCATCAGCTTGAGCGAATTGGCCATCTGGATGTTCTGCATGGGCCAGGAGCCGTGGTTGTTTTCGAGGTCGCCGGAGCCATCGCTCATCCAGACGCGGATGTTTGCGCTTGGGCTCTTTGCGAACCTTGAACGGTAGACGTTGCCGCCTTCGAGCTTGTCCTGGGGGCGCCATTGAATAGAGGTGAAGCTGCCGACGGCGGAGTGCACGCGGGCGAATTTATCGGGCATGATCCAGGCGGCGTTGAAGGCGCAGATGCCACCGGAGGACTCGCCGGCGATGGCGCGGCTGTAGCCATCGGGGCGCAGCTTGTACCTCTTTTCGACCTCGGGCGGGACTTTCCTCCATGAGGAAGCGGGGGTAGCGGTCGTTGACGGTGTCGTACTCGATGGAACGCACGGCGCGGCCATCGGTGGACGTGCCGGGGGCGATGAAGACGCGGACCATTGGCGGCAGCAGTTTTTGCGCGATCAGGTTCTCGGTAACGGTGAAGAGGCGCGAGCGGGAGAATTCGCCGACGAGACCCTGGCCATCCTGCCAGACCATGAGGGGTGCGGGGACGGAGGCGTCGACGCCGGGTGAGGCGTAGACCAGGAATCGGACTTCATGCCGTCATAGATTTTGCTGACGATGGTGAGCTTCCCGGTCACCTTGCCTTTGGGCACGCCGCGCTTCGGGTAGGAATCGGGATTGTAGCCGACGGCGTCGCTGCGCGCGCCTAGCGGTTTGCCGGCGGAGTAGTACTGGTATTGGTGGGTGACGCCGGTGCGCATCTTGGTGAGCAGCATCCAGAGGGCGGAGCCGGCGAGCGGGTGCATGGGGACGGCGGGCTGCTGGTCGATGGCGATGGTGACCGGGGTCGGGGAGGAAGTGACGAAGAGATAGTCCTGTCCCCAGACGGCGGTGCCGCCGCGCCCGCCCAGGGCCTTCGTGATGAGGTCGGTGAGGGCGGGAGCGATCGCGCCCTGGTGAATGGCGGCGATCAGGTCTTCCTGAGTTTGGGGGAGGGAGCGGCAGGTTACGATGTGGGGGTATGCGAATGGCGGTGAGTTTAGTGATGGCGGGCTGCTGCCTGGCGGAGCCGCGCTTGTTGTTGAACAGCGGGGACGTCGCGCGGATCAAGCGAGTGGTGGTGGCCGAGCCGTGGGCGGCGAAGGTGGTGGCCGGGCTGGTGCGGGAGGCCGACGACTGGCCGGCGCGCCACGTGCGCGAATTCGGACTCGCGGAGTGGGCGCTCCCCAAGGAAGGCGCGGGATGGTCGCACAACTACGTGTGTCCGGAGCACGGAGTGCGGCTGACGCAGCGGCAGGGGAAGAATCTCTGCCCGATCGACGGTAAGGACTATCATGGCTGGCCGGTGGACTATGTGGTCTACATGCAGCGCAACGACGACACCGCGAAGTCGGCGCGCGACCTGGGGTTGGCCTGGCAGTTGACGGGGAAACGCGAATATGCGGAGAAAGCGCGGCGCATTTTCAACGCGTACTCCGAGTTGTACCTCACGCTGCCGATTCACGACAACAACAATAAGCCGGACACAAAGACGGGAGCGCGAGTGATGTCGCAGACGCTGTCGGAAGCGAGCTGGCTGGTCCCGCTGGAGTTCGGCTACGACCTGGTGCGCGACAGCATGCCGGAGGCGGAACGCACGCGCTTCGAGACCAACGTGCTGAAGGGGGCGGCCGCGGTAATCCGGCGCAATCCGGCAGGGAAGAGCAACTGGCAGAGCTGGCACAACGCGGCGCTCCTGGGGGCGGGATTGCTGACCGGCGATCAGGAACTGGTGACGCTGGCGATCGACGGACCGGGAGGTTTCCGGTTTCAAATGCGCGAATCGGTGACGGCGGATGGGGCGTGGTTCGAGGGCTCGTGGGGCTATCACTTCTTCGCGCTGACGCCGCTGTTGCTGACACGCGAGATGGCGGAGCGCGCGGGGATCGCGTTGCCGGAGGCGGCGGCATTGAAGCGCATGCTGGATGCGCCTCTAGCGAGTGTGTTTCCCGACGGCACGCTGCCGAACTTCAACGACAGCGGGTACACGAATCTGGCGAGCGAGGCTCCGCGCTACGACGTAGGGTACCGGCTGTTCGGCGATGCGCGCTATCTGACATTGACGAAGGGGGCGGCACGCGGGCTGGACGCGCTGCTGTGGGGCGCGGAGCAACTGCCATCGGGAACGGCGCCGCCGTTGGGCAGCGAGCTGATGGAAGCGGCGGGCGTGGCGATTCTGCGTGTCGCCGGGAGCGATCACACTGTAGCGGTGAAGTTCGGGCCGCACGGGGGCGGGCACGGGCATTACGACAAGCTGACCTTCGTCAGTTATGCGGAGAGCGCGCGCCAGGCGGCCGATCCGGGAACGCAGGCGTACGGGGCCAGGACTCATGGCACGTGGGACAAGACGACAGTTGCGCATAACACGATCTCGGTGGACGGCAGGCAACAGGGTGAGGCGACGGGCAAGCTGCTGGAGTGGAATCCGGGTGCAAAGGTCACGGAGATCCGGATCGCCGCCGGGCCGGTGTACCCGGGAGTAGAGCTGGAGCGCACGTTGGTGCATACCGCGGAGTACACGCTGGATATCGCGGAGGCGCGGTCGGTGGACGGGGCGGCGCACCTGTTCGACTGGACTTATCACAACTTCGGCAGCCTGGATACCACGCTACCGCTGAAGCCGTACCTGGGGATGCCGCAGGCCAACGGGTATCAGCACCTGACGGAGGCGAGCGCGGCGGCGATCGACGAAGAATGGATGGTGACGTTCGCGCAAGAGAGCTCGCGTATGCGGGTGCGGGTGATGGGCGCGCCGGGGACGACGGTGGCGGCGGGCAAGGGGCTGGGTCCGGACCTGCGGACGGCGGTGCCGTTCGTGATGGCGCGGCGCACGGCGCCCACGGCGCGATTTGTAGCGGTTTACGAAGCGTACCGGGATGCGCCGGCGGTGAAGGGCGTAGTGGAATCCGCGCCGGGCGTTTTCGTGGTGACGATGGCCGGGGCACGCGATGAGATTGTGGTGACACCGGGGAAGTTCCGCTACCAGCGGACGGAGAGCAGAAATTGAGGCCCGAGCGGGTGGTGCTGGAGGGGCGGCATGTGAAGATTGTGCCGCTGGATGCCGCGGCGCAAGGGCACGCGCTGTACGAAGGATCGTGTGGAGCGGAGCGCGCCGAGTTGTGGCGCTACCTCTTCAACGGTCCGTACCAGAACGAGCGGGAGTTCGCGGAGTGGCTGGCGGGACGAGAGAAGCTGGAAGACCCGTTGTTCTTCACGATTCTGGATGCGGCGTCGGGCGAGCCGGCGGGGTACTGCTCCCTGATGCGGATCGAGCCGGCGCACCGCGTGATCGAGATCGGGAATATTTTGTATCTGCCGCGGCTGCAGCGCACGGTGGGGGCGACGGAGGCGATGTACCTGATGGCGCGGTACGTATTCGAGCAGTTGGGCTATCGCCGCTATGAGTGGAAGTGCGATGCGTTGAATGCGCCTTCGCGGCGCGCGGCGCTGCGGTATGGGTTCACGTTCGAAGGGATCTTCCGGCAGCACATGCTGGTGAAGGGAAAGAATCGCGATACGGCATGGTATTCGATGCTGGATACGGAGTGGGGCGAGCGGAAGCGGGCGTTCGAGGAGTGGCTGGACGACGGGAATTTCGATAGCGAAGGGCGGCAAAAAAGGGCGCTCTCGGCGAGCGCCCCTTAAGAACAAATTAGTGAGACAGGCCAGGAGGCCTGTCTTACCGGGCTCCTCCGCGGCCGCCGAAGGCCGGGGTGGCCGCGGCGGGTGCGGGAGTGGCGAATTTCGGGTCGAGGATCTTGGCGATCTCGTCGCGGCTGGCTTCGAGGTGCGCCTTGGTTTCGTGATCCGTGGTCTTGGCCATGGCGGCGGAGATGGAGGCGGCCAGGGCGCGGAGCTCGGTGCGGTACATCGGCTTTTCGTCGCCGCTATTGGTCACGCGGATGGGAGCGGGGCGCCATCGGGCAGTGCGGGAATGCCGGCGCGGCGGCGCGTTCCACGGGGTTCAGCTTGGTGTTGATCTCGTGCAGGTAGGAGCGCTGCAGCTCGCGGCGGTAGGGATCGATCTTGACGGCCGGGGAATCGAGCTCGCGCCAGATGCCTTTGCGCACGCGCGGCCAGGAATTCGACCGGTGAGTAAGCGAGGTTGCCATCGAGGGCTTCCTGCTCGACCAGGCGGGCGAAGCGGGCAGCGCTCAGCAGGTTGGTGAGCACGCGATTCTGCGCGGTGCGGATGCGATCGATGACGCCGACGGGTTCGATGCGGCGCAGGATTTCCTCGTCGATCATCCAGGTGGGCGTGGTGAAGGCGTTATCGAGCAGGAACTTCACGGCAACCTGCTGGCGCTCCTTGGGGATGAGGTTGAAGATGCGGCCTTCCTGGCCGACCACCTTCTCCTGACTGTTGAAGCCGCCGACGACATTGGCGACGTGGCTCATCTCGGTGCTCCACTGGCTGAGCACGCGGCCGTAGAGTTCGGCGAGCTGCTCGTAGGTGTCGCCCTCTTTGTAGGCGGTGGCGGACATGAGCATTTTGGTGACGCGCTGCAGGTTCTTGAGGCCAAGCGTGGCGGCCTTGACGGCATCGGCATCGCCCACGGCTTCGGTCTCTTCGCCGGGATCGCTGCCGGCGGCAGTTGGCGGTGGAGAAGCGGAGCCAGGGTTTGTCGTCCTGCTCCTTCGCCCACTTGTTGCAGGGTGGGCTTCTCGTCGTCGGGAGTCTTGGCGCCGGGGATCGGCGTGTAGCCCCACATGGTGGCCCAGGTATCGTAGGGGCCGATGCGGGGGATCAGGTCTTCGACGGCGATGCCGTCCTCGGGCTGAGCGACGTAGTTGAAGCGCGAGTAATCCATGATCGAGGGCGTGTGGCCCATCTTGTGGACCCATTCCTTGTCGCGGATCTTCTCGAAGGGGTACATGGAGCTGGCCTTCATGTTGTGCTGGAAGCCGAGCGTGTGGCCGACTTCGTGGGCGACGACGTATTCGAGCAGGCGGCCCATCAGGTCGTCGGGCAGCGGCAGCTTCTGGGCGCGCGGATCGAGCGGGCCGACCTGCACGAAGTACCAGTCGCGGGCCAGGTTCATGACGTTGTGATAGAACTGGATGTCCGCGTTGAGGATCTCGCCGGTGCGCGGGTCGCTGATGTGCGGGCCGCTGGCGTTTTCGGTGGTGGAGGGCAGCCAGCGGATGACGGAGTAGCGCACGTCTTCGGGACTCCAGGTGGGGTCCTGCTGCGGCGGTGGGCGCTTCCTTGCCGATGATGGCGTTCTTGAAGCCGGCGGCGGCGAAGGCCTCGTTCCAATCCTCGATGCCCTTCTTGAGCCAGGGCACCCACTTCTTCGGGCGTCGCGGCATCGATGTAGTAGACGATGGGCTTCACGGGCTCGGAGATGGCGGCGGTGGGATCTTTCTTCTCGAGGCGCCAGCGCGCGATGTAGCGGGTGCGCTCGGCCTTGTATTCGCTGCGCGAATAGTCCATGGTGCTGGTGGTGAAGTAACCGACGCGCTCGTCGAAGAGGCGCGGCATCATGGGCTTTTCGGGGAGGCGGACCATGCTGTGGTGCAGCACGACGGTAGCGCTGTTGCCGCGCATGGAGCCGCCGCCGAGACCACCGCCGCCACGTCCGCCGCCGGCGGCTGCGTGCGCCGCCCGCGGTGCGGGTGTAGGTCACGGTGACTTCGGTCTCGAGGTTTTCCGGGAAGGCGTTGATGTGCTCGATGAAGGTGCGGGTGGCGTCGACGCCGGTGGCGCCGATGCGCTGGCGCGCGCTGAATTCCTGGAGGTCGCCGGTGAAGAGGCGGGTGACTTCAATGACGGGCGCGCCGTCCTTGGCGAAGGCGGCGACCGGGAAGGCCTGGATGATGGCGTCGTTATTGGCGTTCTTCACGGCCAGCGCGATGGGTTCGTCGGGGTTGGCGGTCAGGCTGTAGTTGACGGCGACCATGAGGACGCGATTGCCCTTGAGCTCCCAGCGGATCACGTGGTTGGCGAGTTGGGCGCCGCCGTAGCCCGCGCCGGCGGTAGTGCGGGCGATCTGCGAGTTCCACAGGAGGTCTTTGCCCAGTTCGGACTTGGGGATCTCGTAGTAGTAGCGTTCTTTGATCTGGTGGACGGTGAAGAGTCCCTTGGAGGTCTTCGCCTCTTTGGTGATCACCTTATCGTAGGGCTGGGGATCGGGGACGGCGGCCGCGGCACCGCCGCCGAAGCCTCCACGCCCGCCGGTGGGGGCGGGAGTCTGAGCAGGCGGGTCGTCCTGGGCAAACAGCACAGCGGCGGCGCAGAGGGTCAACAGGGCAATTCGGGACGTTCTCAGCATAAGCTCCTTCTAAAGGCAGAAAATGGGCGCGACAGCGCGCACCACAAAGTAAGGTGGAATAAGAATTGACGACTTGGAAGGGGCGGGGGTAACCCGGAGGCGGAAATAATTCTAGCAAGGAGGACAAGCCGGGAGGCCCGTTCATCAGACATCTGGAGCTGGGCGGACTGACGCCGGCGGAAGGCGAACACAAGGGCGGAGAGGCCGGTGGTTAAGGTGAGGATTGTGCCGGGATCGGGGGTGTCCCCGCCCCCGCCGCCGGGGGTCGAGGTGCCGCCAGCGGTGGAAGTTACCTGGATGTTGTCGATCGCGAACGATTCGTCGGTGCCGCCCTGCCATCCGGCGCCGGAAGCGTAGAAGTAAATGTTGAGGTTGCCGTTGACGTCAGCGTAGAAACCATCAAGCTTAATGTCGTAGGCATTCGGCCCCAGTTCTGAAAGGCGGCCTGGAACCGGACGTCGGCGTTGACCTGGACGTTGAAGTAGTCGGGACCAAAACCGTTGGCGAGCAGACCGTCCCAACTATCGATCGCGAGGAAGGTGAACTCGACGGACGCTGACTGGTAAGCCTGCAAACCACTCAGCTGCAGGCCGATTGGGTCGCTGGTGGAACCCTGGGGTGTACCGCCGGAATTGTCGTAAAGCACCCAGTTGCCAACACCCAATGCGCTGTGGCACGCTCGAAGTATTGAGCAGGCTGCCTCCGTAGAACTATCCCGGTATAGCGCCGCCTTCAAAATTCTGGGAATAGATAATCGTGTCAGCGTGTGCCAGATTTGAAAGAAAAGCTACAAGCGCCAGTACTGCCCAACGGACCAATTGGTATACCTCCTCACACCGGTACAGAACGGATAAACCCTTAACTATAACTAGCGGTAGCAGGGAAAACCCAGCCCAAGGCATGCTATCTTAGCCCCCAAGATGTTTGCTCGAGGGGCAATGCTGGGTTTTGGGCTGGTGGCGGCATCCGCCTGGGCCGGGACATCATACGTGGGGGCGTCGGCCTGCGCGAAATGTCACGCGGAGATTCACAGGAGATGGACCGGGTCGCGGCATAGCAAGATGGTGCAACCGGCGACCAAAGCCGGGGTGAAGGGGAACTTCACTCTCGGCAAGCTGGAACTGCGCGGAGCGCCGTACGCACTCCGCGAAAGTAACGGCGAGTATTTTATTACCGAATCGACGATCAGCGGCGCGCCCCGGGAACACCGGGTGGACTACACGCTGGGCAATCGCCGGATTCAGCATTACCTCACAACCACGCCGACCGGGCGGGTGATTGTGTTGGCGCCGAGCTGGGACATTTTACGGAAGCAGTGGTTCCACAACTTCGACATCGCGGATCCGGACGAGACCGATGAAGTGGTGGTGCAGATCTGGAACAAGAACTGTTTTTCGTGCCACGTGAGCCGGCAGCAGAAGGGGTTCGACGCGGCGAAGAACGAATACCAGACCACGTGGCAGGATTTTGGGACGAACTGCGAGCGCTGCCACGGTCCCGGGGGCGAGCACGCGGCGCATTACGGCGCGACTCCACCGCCGGCGGGACCGGCGCGAGACATCGTGATGCAGACGCGGTTGGACGGGGCGCGGAACAGCATGGTGTGCGCGCAATGCCATAGCTTCCGCGACATTTACCAGGCGGGCTTTGCGGCGGGCGAGAACTACTACGATTACTTCCTGCCGATTCTGGAGGCGACGCAGCCGGTGGATCGCGATCCGGCGTACTGGCCGGACGGGCGCACGCGGCGATTCTCTAACGATGCCTTCGGGCTCTGGCAGAGCGAGTGCTACCTGAAGGGCGCGGTGGCGTGTACGGCATGCCACACGGCGGCGCACGAGCCGGAAATCGAACGCAATCCGCAATTGCGGCCGGATGCCAACGCGCTGTGCACGAGGTGCCACGCGGCGATCGGGAAGTCGCTGGGCGCGCACACCCACCACAAGGAGGCGAGCGCAGGGAGCTCTTGCGTGGAGTGCCATATGCCGCGCTCCGTGCAGAGCATCAAGGCGGAGATTCGCGACCATTCGATGAGCATTCCGACGCCGGAGAACTCGTTGAACCACGGAATTCCGAACGCGTGCAATCTCTGCCATAAGGATCGGGATGCGCGGTGGTCGGTGGAGAAGATGGGCGCGTGGTACGGGACGGCGTCGCGGCAGAAGTGGATTCGGCGCGCAGACGCTTTCGCGGCGGCGGGGAAGGGCGACGCGGGAGCGATTCCGAAGCTGCTGGCGATTTTGAGGGAGCCGCGCGAAGGCCCGTTTCCCAGGGCGAACGCGGTCTCTCACCTGGCGCGTTTCGGCGGGGACGCGCGTGTGTTTCCGGCGATGCGGGAGGCTCTGGAGGATGGCGAGCCGCTGGTGCGGGCGGTGGCGGCGCTGCGCATGACGGCGGGTCCGGCGGACAAAACGGCGGCGGTTTCGTCATTGACGACGGCACTCAGCGACAGGGTGGCGACGGTGCGGATCGGCGCCGCGGTGTCGCTGGTCAGCCTGGGAGTCAAGAGCTTGCCGGGCGAGGATGGCGTGCGGTTCGAAGGCGCGAAGGAGTTGTACCGGGCGCGCGCCGAGCTGAACGTGGACGATGCTGGGCAGCAGATCGGCGCGGGACGATTCTATCTTCTGACGGGGGATCCGGCGCGAGCCTTGACGGCGCTGGAGAACAGCCTGCGGATGGATCCGGAGGCTCCGGCGCGCTATCTTCTGGCGGCGGCCTATGTGCAGAAGGGGGAGACGGCGAAGGCGCGCGAGGTGCTGCTCACGATTCCGGCGGGGGATCCGGATTATGCCAAGGCGCAGCGGCTGCTGAAGGCGATCGAGGCGCAGGGCGGAGTGCCACGGTAGCCCGGAAGAGTTGGAACTGGCGGGACTGGCGGCGCGTCAGAAGCTGACGTGAAATCTGCGTTGGCGGTATTAGGGGCGATCACAGTCGCGGCGGTTCTAGTACACGGCTATCACCTGGGCGTCGACGATAGTGCGATCTATGTTCCGGCGATCAAGCGCGTGGCCGACCCGAGTTTGTACCCGTTCGGCGAGCAATTCTTCATGTCGCACGCGCACCTCTCGGTGTTCGCGCTGCTGGTAGGTGGCTCGGCGCGGCTGAGCCATTTGCCGGTGGACGCGGTGATCTTCGCCTGGCATGTGCTGAGCATCTTTGCCCTGCTGTTGGCCGCGTGGCAGCTGCTGGGGTGCTGTTTCGAAAGCCGGGCGGCGCGATGGAGCGGGGTGGCGCTGCTGGCGGCGACGCTGAGCGTGCCGGTAACCGGGACAGCGCTCGCAATCATGGATCCCTACCTGACGGCGCGGTCGCTATCCACGCCGGCGACTCTGTTCGCGATCGTCTGCTATCTCTCCGGGCGGCGCTCTATCCGCAGATGGGCGATAGCGTGGCTGGTGTTGACGGCGGCACTGCATCCGCAGATGGGTGTATACGGCGCGCTGTTCCTGGGGTGCATGGAGGTGGCCCGGCGAAGCCAGGCGCAGCCGGCGGTTGCGCAGACGGTGATGGGTGCGGCGGCCGGGTTCGCGTTCCTGCCGAATTTTGCGCCGGTAGTGGCGGGGCCGGCGCGCGACTGCCTTCTCTCGCGTACCTTCTTCTTCGTGAATACCTGGATGTGGTACGAGTGGGTCGGCGTTTTCGCGCCACTGGCGCTGTTGTGGTGGTTCTCGGTGGCGCGTCCGCGGCGCACGCTGCCGGCGTTTCGCGAACTGGCCGGCGGCCTGGTGCCGTTCGGGCTGGTGTTCACGGCGCTGGCCGTGATGCTCTCGATTCCGGCCAGCCTGGAGGGGTACACGCGGCTGCAGCCGATGCGAAGTTTTCATCTGCTGTACGTGGTCTTTTTCATTTTGATCGGCGGGCTGATCGGCGAGTATGCGATCAAGGCCAGTGCGCCGCGGTGGGCGGCGCTGTTTGTGCCGCTCGCGCTGGGCATGGTCTTGATGCAGAATGCGACGTTTCCGGCCAGCCAGCACGTGGAGTGGCCCGGATCGAACAACGACAACAGTTGGATCTCCGCCTTCATGTGGATTCGCTCGAACACGCCGAAAGAGGCGGTGTTCGCGCTGGATTCGGATTACATGGTTCAGCCCGGAGAAGACACGCATGGCTTTCGCGCGGTCGCGGAGCGCAGCGTGCTTGCCGATCGCGTGAAGGATAGCGGGGCGGTTTCCCTGTTTCCGCAACTGGCGGTGGAATGGGAGCGCCAGGTACTGGCGGATCGCGGGCTGGATCATTTTGTTGCGGCGGATTTCCGGAAGCTGGTCAAGCTGTATCCCGTAACCTGGATTCTCATGGTGGGCCGCGGCGCGCCGGGATTGATTTGTCCGTATCAAAACCGCGACCTGTCGGTATGCAGGATGTAGGATGGTGCGTGCTGGAACCACACACCACGAGGGCTTCCCTTTCCGCTGGGCGCGACGCTGGTTGACGGCGGCGTAAACTTCGCGATCTACTCCAATCAGCTTTCCGAGGTCTTTCTGCGGTTTGCCGGCGCGGTGCCTGCGACATGGCCGGCACGTTCGCGGCGTGGAGGGTCTTCGTAGGCCCGGCCACAATCCGCGGGGGGAGCAGTAACATAGTTACGGATATCAGCACTCATATGGCGCTTCACGGACATAGTGTGCGACGGGCGTTACTCGCGATCGCAATCCTGACGGCAACGGCATGGGGTCAGAAGCCCGGGACGGTAGAGGGTGTCGTCCGCAACGCAGCCACGGGGGCGCCGGTGCGCAAGGCGCTGACAACGTCAAGCCTGGCGAATACGGTCTATGGGGGGAGGCACAGGGGTACGCGCGGGAGACCGGGCGCCTCTTCGCGCCGTCGCAGGCATTGACGGTGGCGGAGGATCAGACCATCAGGGATTTCTCGATCCGGCTGCAGCCGCTGGGGGCGATCTCGGGCCGGGTCGTGGACGAGAACGGCGAGCCGGTGCCGGGCGCGACGGTGGACGGGTTGCGCTACAGCTGGGCCAAGGGGCGTCGGCTGTGACTAACGATCGCGGCGAATATCGCGTGTTCGATCTGGAGCCGGGGAAATGGTACCTGCGGGTCGCCAAAGGCCTGGCGTACGCGAAGGCGAACGGGCGCGTACACCGGGCAATGGTCGATGCGGAATACAGCACGACGTTTTTATGCGGGCGCGGTGCTGGACCCCGATTTCCGGAAGAGCTTCGAGAAGCAGGCGAAGCCGATCCGGATTGCGCCGGGACAGCGGGAGAAGATTCAGATTCAGGGAATGCGAGCCAGGTCTGCTCTCTATGCAAGCGGTTGGTCAGTCGTATTCAGTCCATGCGCAGCGCTTCCACGGGGTTGATGGTGGACGCGCGGTGGGCCGGCAAATAGCTGGCAAGCGCGGCGGCGGCGAGCAGGCCGGCGCCGGCCACGGCGTAAGTGGCGGGGTCGATCGGGCTGGTCTCGAAGAGCAGCGACGACATGATGCGCGTGACGCCGGCGGAGACCGCCAGCCCGATGGCGACGCCGGTAGCGGCAAGCAGCAGTCCCTGTCCGACCACCATGGTGCGTAGCTCGGCGTTGCCGGCGCCGAGGGCGATGCGGATTCCCAATTCCCGCGTGCGCTGCGAGACGGAGTACGAGATCACCCCATAGATGCCGACGATGCCCAGTAGGAGCGCCATGGCGCCGGCGATGGCGAGCATCACCAGCGTGAACGAACTGCGCGCCATGGATCCGCGGAAGACCTCTTCCATGGTCCTGACCTTGACCACGGGTACGTCCGGCGCGACCGACCAGACGATCTGGCGGAGTTGCGCGAGCAGCGCTTCGGTGCCGGCGCGGGGGGTGCGGATGGCAAAGACGGAGCCACGCTGCACCATATGCTCGTTACCCCAGAAATTGTTCATGACGACCGGCCAGTAGATGGTGGCGGGCGCCTTCTGATCGGCGCCATCGTGGCGGATGTCGGCGGCGACGCCGACAATCTCGCGCCAATCGTCCTTGGCGCCTTCGCGGATGCGCTTGCCGAGCGCGGCGGAGGGCTCGCGCCACATTTCGCGCGCGAAATTTTCGGAGACGATGGCGAAGTTGCGGCGCTGCTCGAGATCGGTCCAGGTGAGATCGCGGCCGGCGACGAGGCGGGCCCCCAGGGTCTGAAAATAGCCCGGCGCAACGAATTTGAAGCGGCGCAACGGGGGCAACTGGCCATCGCCATAGACGTGGTCCTCGGCGTAGAGAACGTCTGTGGCGTTGTTGTTGTCGGTGGGCACGGAGTTCGCGAAGCTGACGGCGGCGACGCCGGGGAGTTCGGCGATCTTGCGGCGAATCTCCTGCTGCATGCGGAACACGCGTTCCGGCTCCTTCACCTGTCCTTCGGGGATTTCGATGCGGAAGGTCTGGATGTGGGCGGAATCGGTGAAACCGGGGTCGACGCGGCGGAGCGCCTGGAAGGTGCGGATCATGAGGCCCGCGGAGATCAGCAGGACCACGGCGAGAGCGGTCTGGAAGACGGCAAGCGTGTTGCGGGCGCGGTGGCGCTCTTTGCTCTGGCTGAGTCCGCGTCCGCTGGCGCGCAGTGAAGTGCTGGCACGGGGCGCGGCGTATTTGAAGACCGGGATGAGGCCGAAGAGGAGGCCCGCGATCACAGAGACGGCGAGCGTGAAGAGTATGACCACGGGATCGAGCGAGATGCTATCGAGGCGCGGAAGATATGCGGGCGCGACGGCCAGCAGAACGCGCAGTGCGGCGTACGCGAAGGCGAGCCCGACAATGCCGCCGAGCAGGCCGAGGAAAACACTCTCGGCCAAAATAGCGGCGGCGATGCGCGACGCGCCGGCGCCGAGCGCAATGCGGGTCGCGAACTCCTGCTGGCGCCCTTCGGCGCGGACGAGGAGGAGGTTGGCGACATTGGCGCACGCGATCAGAAGGACCACGCCGATGCTGGCGGTGAGCACCCAGAGTACCTTGCCCAAGTCGCCCACCACGTCGTCTTTCAGGGGGCGCAGGGCGGCTTGAATGCCGGCATCCTCGAACAATTTGACGCTGAAGCCGGGAGGCGGCGTGAACCTCAGATTGACGATGGGGATCATGCGCGCGACGTCGGCATTGGCCTGCGCCAGCGAGACTCCCGGCTTGAGCCGGGCAATGCCGGGATAGCTGAAATTGCCCAGATGCACTTTGGCGCGATCGAAGCGCATGGGAATGATGAGGTCCGGCTTCTCGTCGAGGAAGCGGAAATTGGCTGGCATTACGCCGGCGACCGCGGTGGGCTTGCCATCGATGACGAGTTTGGCGGCGAGAATGTTGGGGTCGCCTCCGAATTTTCGCTGCCAGTACTCGTGAGTGAGGATGGCGGTCTCGGCGGAGGCGGGGTCGTCGTCGGACCACGGTGAACCAGCGGCCCAGGGCCGGACGAACTCCGAGGGCGTCGAGCGTGCCGTGGGTCATGAAGATGCAGCGGACCTGCTCGGGCGCGGCGCCGCCGGTCACGGCGACGCTGCCGCCGTTCCAGAGGCCGAACTGCTGAAAGCTGCGGTTCTCGTCGCGGAAGGTGAAGAAGTCCGAGGGCGAGAGCTCCATCTTATTGAGATTGATGCGGGGCGCGGTCTGCCATACGGCGATCAACGCGCCGGGGTCGGGATAAGGGAGCGGTTTGAGCAGGATGCCGTTGACGACGCTGAAGACCGCGCTGTTCGCCCCGATACCAATGGCGATAGTGAGGATGGTCACAGCGGTGAACATCGGCGAGCGCAAGAGGCGTCGAACAACCTGGCGGAACTCCGTGGCAATGGGCATCTGCAAGATGGATACGCGCGCGCAGAGCGAAAGTTCGCAATTTTTGTGGGGGCGCCAGACAAGCCGGGCGCCTGCGTCGACGTGGACGCAGGCCCGGAGAGAGCTTTAGAACGCTCCAGCGTGGGAGTGGCGGGAAATATCTTCTACCATTTCACCGGTACGCTCGGGCCGGCTGCCGCGCAGGGCGATATCAGCCTGCGAAATGATACCGACCAGCAGGCCGGCATCGTCCACGATGGGCATACGCCGCACCTGCTCGCTCTGCATGGAGTGAACGGCGATATCGAGATCGTCGTCGGGATGGCAGGTCATCGGATTCCAGGTCATCACATCACCGGTTGTGACCTTGTTGGGATCGCGGCTGTCGGCGACTACTTTGATCGCCAGGTCGCGATCGGTGATGATGCCGATGAGTTTGCGGCTGCTCCGGCTTTCGCAGACCGGGAGCGAGCCGACGTCTTCAGTCTTCATCGTTTTAGCTGCCCTGCTTACGGTATCTGTGGGAATACAACAGACAGGGTCTGGAGTCATGGCTTGCTTGCATTTCATAAGTGCGCTCCTTTGTTGAATGGAGGAATGAGGAACCGCGGGAAAGAATTTCAAGGTGAGCGGAGCGGAATCCCCCTGCTACCGGGGCCGGCGGTGAATGGCAGCCCTATGTACTTCGCGAGCCGTTATTCTCCGGGGGATACTTACTTCTCAAGCCCGAATTTTAACCGCCGGTCCTGATTCCTTTTTCGCATGAACCGCCCGGATCATCAAGCGGTTTAATGTTCGGTTGGTGCTTCCCGCCACGCGAATCGGGCTGTTACTATCGCTTGCGTGAGGTGTCCATGTCCGAACGTAGAAACTTCCTGAAAGCAGCGGCCGGCGGACTTCTGATTTTGAAGCCGGCGACCGTCTTCGGATCGCAGGCGAACTCCAATGTCGAAGTGGGGTTGATCGGTTGCGGGTCGCGCGGCAATTGGATTGGACCGTTCTTTCCCGAGCACACGGGAGCGCGCGTGGTGGCGCTCGCGGATGTGGTCAAGGCGAACCTGGATTCGACCGCGGGCAAGTTCAAAGTGGATGCGTCGCGCGCGTACTACGGGCCGGATGCGGGGAAGCGGCTGGCGCAATCGGCAGTGGACGCCGTGGTGATCGAGACGCCGACCTACTATCACGCCGAGCAGGCGCTGGCGGCGATCGAGGCGGGCAAGCACGTGTACATGGCCAAGCCGGTGGCCGTGGACGTGCCGGGCTGCAAGAGCGTCCTCGCAAGCGGCGCCAAGGCGCGGGAGAAGAAGCTCACGTACTGGGTGGATTTCCAAACGCGCGTGCGCGACGTGTATCGCGAACTGGCGACGCGCGTGCATCGCGGCGATATCGGCAAGCCGGTGCTGGCGCAGGTGTTCTATTACGCGGGGCGGCCATCGAAGGACAAAGGGACGCCAGGAATGGATGGCGGGCAGCGGCGCATGGCCAATTTCTACATGGACAAGGTGCTGGGCGGCGACATTATCGTGGAGCAGAACATCCACGTGATCGATGTCGCCAACTGGCTGCTGCAGGGGCATCCGGTGAAGGCGTACGGCAGCGGCGGGCGCACAGACTGGCGCGGCACGGGCTTCGACGCGGGCGATGCGTGGGATCACTTCCTGGTGCAATATCACTACGCCGATAATGTGCACGCGGACTTCAGCTCCAACCAGCTTACGGCCTCCTTCAGCGACTTATGCGTGCGCCTGTTCGGGATCGATGGCTGCGCCGACTCGCACTACGGCGGGCTGATCCGGATCACCGGCAAGAACGCTTGGATGGGCGCGGAGAAGGACGATACCTTCAAAGGCGGCGCAGTAGAGAACGTGAAGCGGTTCATCGCATCGGTGCGCGAGGGCAAGCCGATTTATAACTACGAGGAGTCGGTGAAGAGCAATCTCACGGCGATCCTGGGGCGCACGGCGGCGTACTTGAATCGCGAAGTGACCTGGGACGAAGTGATGAACTCCAACGAGAAGTGGTCGGCGGATCTCAAGCTGCGGTGGTAAGGCCTCGCGCATGAATGGAGTTTAACGGCGCGCGGCAGCAACTTCCCTCCGGTATCGGTTTTTCGCCAATCGGAGGACCAGTAAATGAGATTCACAGGAATGATGGTGTTGGCGATGGCCACGTTGATGGCCGTCGCGGCGCAAACCAACGTTGGACAGCGCAAAGAGAATCAGCAGGACCGTGTGGCGCAAGGGATCAAGAGCGGGCAGCTGACCGCGGGCGAGACCGCCGGCCTGGAAAAGAAAGAGGCGGCGGTCAATCAGGAAGTGCGCGCCGACCGCGCCCTGAACGGGGGCAAACTTACCGGGCAGGAGAAGCAGACCGTTAATCGCCAGCAGAACCAGATGAGCAAACAGATCTACGCGGACAAGCACAACGCGGTTAAAACGGAGACGCCGAAATCGGAAGTGGGAAAACGGAGTGAGAATCAGCAGGATCGAATCGCCGCCGGCGTCGCGTCGGGCAAACTGAGCGCGGGGCAGACTGCGAAGCTCGAGAAAAACGAAGCTGCGATCAACAAAGAGGTCAGGACAGACCGCTCGGCCAACGGCGCTAAGCTTACTGCCGCGGAGAAGAAGCAGGTCAACCAGCAGCAGAACCAGGCGAGCCGGAAGATCTACCGCGACAAACACTAACCAGCGGCTGGAAGTTATTGCCGCTGATTGTTCTGTTCGATGGCGCGTTTGATGCCGGCGATGTTCTGATTGATGTTGGAGAACACCTGATAGAACTTCCACAGCACAAAGAACATCACGCCGTAGATGGCTACGCCTAAAACTGCAAATACTTCGGGCAGGCCGACTGATGGCATTTCACACTCCTAAGTCCTATTCAGGATACATCAGTGTGCCCCGGCAAGCGGCCCCTCTATAATGGGCCTCATGTTACGTGGAATCCTGATTCTTCTGGCATGCGCTTTGGTTTGCGGTGCGCAGGAATACGACCTGGTCATCAGCGGCGGGCGGGTGGTGGATGGGTCGGGTAACCCGTGGTTCCTGGGCGATGTGGCGGTGCGCGGGTGACCGGATTGCGCGCATTACTCCCGCGGGGATGCTGCGCGAAGCGCCGTCGAAGCAGCGCATCGACGCGCGCGGGCTGGTGGTGGCGCCGGGATTCATCGATATTCAGGGCGCGTCGCAGGGGCCGCTGCTCGGTGGCGACGGCCGCGTGGTCAGCCACGTCGCCCAGGGGATCACGACGGAGATCATGGGCGAAGGCTGGACGGCCGCTCCCTCCAACGAGAAGACCCTGGAATCCATGCAGAGCCTGGGGCGCGCCGGGGCGGTCTCGCGCTTCGACGGGCCGCACGGGTTCGACACGTGGCTGCGCGCGATGGAAGAGCACGGGGCGTCGCTGAATTTCGGCTCGTTCGTGGGCGCTGCGACGGTGCGGCAGTACGTGAAGGGGATGCAGGAGGGCGCGGCCACCGCGGCGGAGTTGGAGCAGATGCAGAGTCTGGTGCGCAACGCGATGCTGGATGGCGCGTTCGGAGTGGCGAGCGCGTTGATCTATCCGCCGGGAAGCTATGCGGGCACGCGCGAGCTGGCGGGGATTTCGAAGGCGATGGCGCCCTACGGCGGGATTTACATCACGCACATGCGGAGTGAGGCGGATCACTTTGCGGAGAGCATCGCAGAGGCGCTCGAGATCGGGCGCGAGGCAGGCGTGCCGGTGGAGATCTACCACTTGAAAGCGGCGGGGCGGCGCAACTGGGCGAAGATGGGCGAGGCCATCGCGCTGATCGAAAAGGCGCGGCGCGCGGGGCAGGACGCGGGCGCGGACATGTACCCCTACACAGCAGGCGCGACCGGGCTGACAGCCTGTTTCCCACCCTGGACGGCGGCCGATGGAAAACTATTCGACAACCTGGCGGAACCGGCGGTGCGGGCGAAAATTCGCGCCGAGATGGGCCAGCCAGTCACCGAGTGGGAGAACATGGGGCAGCTGGCGGGGCCGGAAAATATCTTGATCGTGGCGTTGAATCAGCCGCAGAATCAGGCCTTCGCCGGCAAACGCCTGGCGGAGATCGCGAAGCTGCAGAGCAAAGACTGGCGCGACGCAGCGATGGACCTGGTGCTGACCGAGCACCGGCGCGTGGAGACGATCTACTTCCTGATGAGCGAGGACAACCTGGCACTGCAGTTGAAGCTGCCGTGGATCAAGATCGGGACGGACAGCGTGGGATTGAATCCGGAAAACGCGAAAGACCTGGCTCATCCCCGATCGTACGGCACGTTCCCGAAGATCCTCGGCGAGTTCGTGCGCGAGAAGAGGGTGATGCCGCTCGAAGAGGCGGTCCGCAAGATGACGTCGGCGACGGCGCGGAGGCTATCGATTGCGGACCGCGGGCTCTTGCAGGCGGGGATGTTCGCGGACGTGGTGATCTTCGATGCGGACACGATCGGTGATAACGCCACCTACGAAAAGCCGCACCAGATGCCCACGGGAATCAAGTACGTGATCGTGAACGGCACGACGGTGATGAAGGACGGCGTGCACACGGGCGCGAAGCCGGGCAAGGTGGTGCGGGGGCCGGGGTGGGTTCAATCAGAACCGAAGTAGAGCCGGCACGTCTACCGAAGTGCCGATGAGCTCGCTTTCATAGACGCCGGTGACGCGCAGCGCAGAGTCCTTGCGGAAGACGGTCATGCTGGCGGTCTTCGGACGGACGATCCATACTTCGGCCGCACCGTCAGCCAGGTAAGCTGCCACCTTCTGATCGATCTCTTCGTCGGTGTTTCCGCGTGACGCGAACCTCGATTGCGATCATGGGGGAGCCTTCGAACCATTCTCCTGCGGGCTGGTCAGGCCAGTTTACGCTGACGTCAGGTTGCAGCCAGCCGTATTTCAGGCGATACCCCATTTCGGCCCAGACCCGCGATGCCGGGAGGGCAGCCTGCATAAGGTCAAAGAATCGCCGCGCGATCATTCCGTGGATGAGTTTAGCCGGAGGCAACGAAATCAGTTCTCCATTCAGGAGTTCCTGTTTGCCTGGCGCATCCGGGAGGCTGAGGAACTGCTCGTCAGTGAGGCGCGCGACAACGCTCATAGCCACAGTTTAATACTTCGGTACGCTGGGGTCGACCTGGTCGCTCCACGCGAGGATGCCGCCCTTCATGTTGCGGACGTGCTGGAAGCCGTTGGCCTTCAGGACGCCGCAGGCGCGGGCGCTGCGCATGCCGCTCTTGCAGTGGACCACGATATCGGCGTTGGGATCGAGTTCGTCGAGACGCTTGCCAACTTCACCAAGCGGAATCAGCTTGGAGCCGGGGATGTTGCAGATCTGGTACTCGTGCGGTTCGCGCACGTCGAGGAGCACGAAGTTATCGCCGCGGTCCAACATCTTCTTCACTTCGGTGACTTCGATCTCGCCTTCGGTCACTTTCTCCTCCTGCTTGGCAGGCTGCGCGGGGATGCCGCAGAACTGCTGGTAATCGATCAGCTTGGTGATGGTGCGGTGGTCCCCGCAGACCGGACATTCCGGATTCTTGCGCAGCTTGAGCTCGCGGAAACGCATGCCGAGCGCGTCGTAGAGCAGCAGGCGGCCCACCAGGGGTTCGCCGATGCCAAGAATCAGTTTGACCGCCTCGGTGGCCTGAATCATGCCGATGGTGCCGGGCAGAATGCCGAGCACGCCGCCCTCGGCGCAACTCGGAACCAGGCCCGGAGGCGGCGGTTCGGGATAGAGGCAGCGGTAGCACGGGCCGCCCTCGTAGGCGAACACGGTGGCCTGGCCCTCGAAGCGGAAGATGGAGCCGTAGACGTTGGGCTTGCCGAGCAGCACGCAGGCGTCGTTGACCAGGTAGCGCGTGGGGAAATTATCGGTGCCATCCACCACCAGATCGTAATCCTTGAGGATGTCGAGTGCGTTCTCGCTGGAGAGCGCAACTTCATGCTTGACGATTTCCACGTGCGGGTTCAGCGCCAGCATTTTCTCGCTGGCGGAATCGATCTTGTTGCGCCCTACGTCCTGGGTGAAGTGGATGACCTGGCGCTGCAGGTTGGTGAAATCGACGACGTCGAAATCGACCAGGCCGATTTTGCCGATGCCGGCGGCGGCCAGGTAGAGGCCGAGCGGCGCGCCCAACCCGCCGGTGCCGACGAGCAGCACTTTGGCGGCCTTCAATTTCTGTTGGCCCTCAATGCCGACCTCGGGGATGATGAGGTGGCGCGAGTAGCGGAGGATCTCGTCCTTCGAGAGCGTGACGGGCGGCGCCGTGGTCACCGGGCGCCTCCCGCAATGGAGGGCACCAGCGAGAGCGTGTCGGCGTCGGCGGCCGGCGTGGCATCTTTGCCCAGGTAGCGGATGTCTTCGTCGTTGAGATAGACGTTGACGAAGCTGCGCAGCTTGCCTTCATCGTTGAAGATCTGCTTGCGCAATTCGGGGAACTGCGTGGTCAGCGCGCTCAGGACTTCGCCGACGGTGGCGCCGGAGACGGTCACGGAATCCTGCTTGGCGGTGAATTGACGCAGGGGGGTCGGAATCAGAACTTTAGCCATATCAGTAAGACAACTCCTCTTTCGCCGCTTCGGTTTGATCGAAGTTGGGCAGCCAGCTATTGGCGTGATGGAATTCGCCCTTTTGAATCGATAGTACAACGAAGGAATACCAGGGGCAGGAATTCTGCAAATCGGTTTTGGAGAAATAGGCATCGCAATCGGGGTGCGAATGGTAGATGCCGATCAGGTCCATTTTGCGTTCGCGGGCGGCCTTATCGGCCGCCAGCAGGTCTTGGGGGCGGAGCTCGTAGCGCGCTGCCTGGGCGCCTTCGAAGGCGTTTTCCAGGGCGATGGATTCGCGGACAAGCTTGGTTTCGCCGTCGGTGTCGCCGAGCATGGCGCCGCAGCACTCGTTGGGATAACTGGCCTGCGCATGTTTCACCATGGCGGCCCAGGGAGCGGATTCGATACGGATCATTCTTCGTCCCAGAAGTGTTCGCTGAGATATTTTTCGGCGCTGTCGCAGAGCACGGTTACGATGGTGGCGGTTTCACCGCGGGCCGCGATCTCGCGCGCCAGCAGGGTGGCGGCGTGGACGTTGCAGCCGGAAGAGATGCCGACCAGCAGCCCCTCCTCGCGGGCCAGGCGGCGGACCATGCGGTAGGCGTCTTCAGTTTCGATCCACAGGTTGCCATCGGCCAGGGTGTCGTCGTAAAAGCCGGGGCGGATGGCGGTCGGCATGTGCTTTAGCCCTTCCAGCCCATGGAAACCGCTGGAGGGCTGGGCGGAGTAGCACTTGACGTCCGGCAGGTCGCGGCGCAGGCGCCTGGTGGTGCCGGTGAAGGTTCCGCTGGTCCCCATGGCGGAGACGAAGTGAGTGATGGTGCCGTTGGTCTGTTTGATGATCTCGGGGCCCGTGCCGTCGAAGTGGGCCTTCCAGTTGGCCGGATTATTGTACTGGTCGGGGTAAAAGTAGCGGTCGGGATCTTCGCGATAGATCTGGCGGCAGAGCAGAATCGCGCCGTCGCTGCCCTCTCCGGGGTCGCTGAAAATAGTCTCCGCGCCATAAGCTTTCAGGATGCGCTTGCGTTCTTCGCTGGCGTTGCCGGGCAGCACGAGCTTCACGTGGTATCCGCGGTTGGCGCCGATCATGGCGTAGGCGATGCCGGTGTTGCCGCTGGTTGAATCCAGGATCGTGCGCGTGTGGTTGAGCTTGCCCGAACGTTCGCCATCCAGCACCATGTTCACGGCGGCACGGTCCTTCACGCTGCCACCGGGATTGAAGTACTCGGCCTTGGCGAGAATCTCCACGCCGGGGAATTCCCGAGGAATCCTCTCCAGGCGCAGTAAGGGCGTGTTGCCGATGGTGGCGAGCAGCGGCTCGGCTTGGGTTCGCGCCAGATGGGGGACGGGCAATGCGTTGGCCATGAGCACTCTTTCGATTCACACGGCGGCCGCGAGGATGCGGAATTGATTTCCCGGCAGCCCAAAGGGTCAGACAGATCTATGATTCTGTTCGGATTGTAGCAATGGCCCCAATCTCTGTCAAGAAACTGGAGAAGGCCTGAATGGACGCGCGGACCAAGCAGAACGGAGGGGTACTTGCTTTGTTGCGTTTCGGTTTACAATACCTCATTATGTTCCACCCGCGGCGTTCCCTGGCTGTATCCGCATGGCTGTTGACTGCCATCGCGCTTCTTTCGATCTCGTTTGCCCAAAGCAAACGCCCTCTCAACCACACCGATTACGACGGCTGGCGAGCAATCGTCGGCGCAGCGGCTTTCCAATGACGGGAAGTTCCTGGTTTACGGACTGTTCCCGCAGGAAGGCGATGGCGAGGTGGTGATCCGCAACCTGGTCACCGGCAAAGAGCAGCGCGAGCCCGGCCGGGCTGCGGCCTGCGCCCACGCCGCCCCACTCCGGGCGAGGAAGGGCCGGCGGCGCCGGCACCGAGCGCGGTGCTGACCTTCTCGGCGGATAGCAAAACGCTGGTCTTCTCCACATTCCCGGCGAAGGCGGAGAGCGACAAGGCGAAAAAAGACAAGAAGCCCGCGCCCAAAGGACGGCATGGTGATCGTGGATCTGGCTTCCGGGAAGGCCACCACGCGTCGAGCGCGTGAAGCGCTTCGCGCTGCCGGAAAAAGGCAACGGCGCTGCTGGCCTATCAGAAGGAAGGGCCGGACGGGCCGGCGGCGGGCAGCAATCCTGCCGCAGCGCCGAAGCCCGTGGGCGGCGATCCGCGGGGCGATCAGCAGGGCGGACGCGGCGGGCGCGGCGGCGCGGCAGGCGGCGCGGGACGCGGTCCGCGGCCGGAGTTCGGGTCCGACCTGGTGATCCGCACTCTGGCCGATTCCTCGGAGCGCACGATTCACCGACGTGGTGGAATTTCTGATGTCGCGAAGATGGCAAGCAGGTGGTGTATGCGGTCGCGGCGCGCGACACCGCCAAGAACGGCGTGTTCGCGGTGAAGACCAGACTCGGCCGATGCCCCGGCATCGCTGCTGGCCGGCAAGGGGAAGTACGCCAAACTGACCTGGGACGAAAACCAGACCCAGGTGGCCTTCCTCAGCGACCGCGACGATGCCGCCGCGAAGCAGCCGAAATGGAAGCTCTACCGCTGGGACCGCAAAGCGCCGGCCGCGACCGTGCTGGTATCGGGCGACATGCCCGGCTTCCGCAAAGAATTTGCGATCAGCGACAAGGGCACGCTCGAGCTTCTCCAAGGATGGCACCCGCGTTTTCTTCGCCGTTGCGCCGCCGCCCGCCGAGAAGAAGGACGAGGCCGATGCCCCCGCTGACGATACTAAGGCCGTGGTCGACCTCTGGAGCTATAAAGACGACTACATCCAGCCGATTCAGAAGGTGCGCGCCGAGCGCGATCGCAATCGCACCTTCACCGCGGCCTACCTGATTCCGGAGCGCAAGATCGTGCAGCTCGCCGATGGCGAAGGTGGAAACCGTGACGCCCTCGGAGAGCCCGCAATGGGTGCTGGGCTCCGACGATCGCGAATACCGTCCGCCTGGCCGATTACGACGAGCATTACGCCGACGCCTACCTGATCGATGCCGTGACCGGCGCGCGCAAACTGATCGCGAGCAAGCAGCGCGGCACGCATGACGTGGTCGCCCTCCGGCCGCTATCTGCTGAACTTCGACGGCAAGGATTGGAACACCGTCTCCGTGCCCGACGGCAAGAAGGTGAACCTCACCGCGAACCTCGGGATGAAGTTCTTCAACGAGGACACCGACACGCCGAGCACGCCCGGCCCCTACGGCAACGCGGGCTGGACGAAGGACGGCAAGAGCATCCTGATTTACGATCGCTACGACATCTGGCGGATCTCGCCGGATGGCACGGGCGCCAAGAATATCACCGCCGGCTACGGCCGCGCGCACGATATCCGGCTGCGCTATATCCGCACCGAGGCGGAGGATCCGCGCGAGCGCTGGATCGACGCCACCAAGCCCGTGCATGCTGCAGGGCGAGAACCTGAAGACGTTCGAGACGGGATTCTTCCGCGCGTCGCTGGATGGCGGCGAGCCCAAGCAACTGGTGATGACGTCCAAGGTCCTGTCGCCGCCGGTGAAGGCGAAGGATGCCGATGTCTACCTGCTGACGGCGCAGACCTTCAACGAGTTTCCCGACCTGGTGACCACCGACGGCAGCTTCAAGGAACTGCGCAAGGTGAGCGATGCCAATCCGCAGAAGGCGCACCTGCTTTGGGGCACGTCGGAAGTGGTGCAGTTCAAGAATGCCGATGGCGTGCCGCTGACCGGCGCGCTCTACAAGCCGGAGAATTTCGATCCCAAGAAGAAGTACCCGATGATGGTCTACATCTACGAGCGGCTGACGCAGAACGTGAACCACTTCGTGGATCCGCGCCCCAGCCACAACATCAACCTGAGCTACTACGTGAGCAACGGCTACCTGGTGCTGACGCCGGACATCGTCTACACCACGGGCTATCCCGGGGCAGAGCGCGCTGAAGTGCGTGCTGCCGGCGATGCAGGCCGTGGTGGATAAGGGCTTCGTGGATGAGAACGCGATCGGCATTCAGGGCCACAGTTGGGGCGGCTACCAGATCGCCTACATGGTGACGCAGACCAAGCGCTTCCGCGCGGTGGCCGCGGGCGCGCCGGTGGCCAACATGATCAGCGCGTACGACGGCATCCGCTGGGGCACGGGCATGCCGCGCCAGTTCCAGTACGAGCGCACGCAGAGCCGCATCGGCGGCTCGATCTGGCAGTATCCCGACGCGCTTCATCGAGAACTCGCCCATCTTCTGGGCCGATCGCGTGCAGACGCCGGTGATGCTGCTGCACAACGATGGCGACGACGCGGTGCCGTGGTATCAGGGCGTCGAGTTCTACCTGGCGCTGCGCCGCCTCGGCAAGGAAGTCTACCTGTTCAACTACAACGGCGAGCCGCACGGCCTGCGCAAGCGTCCCAATCAGAAGGACTACACGATCCGCATGCAGCAGTACTTCGATCACTACCTGAAGGGCGCGCCGGCGCCCGCGTGGATGGAGAAGGGCGTCCCTTACATCGAACGCGAGCGCACCGAGCTCTCCAACATGAACGATAAAAAGTAGGACGGGCCTCCTGGCCGGTCATACTAATCAGGGGTTCACCAAACGTTGCTGAGCAGCGTGAGCAATTCGCGCGGATGGTAGGGCTTGCGCAGGAACGCGGCAGGGCGCCGGTCGCCCATGCGGTCGCTGGCCTCGTGTTCGTCATAGCCGCTGCACAGGACCACGCGCGCCTCGGGTTGAAACGCGTGGATGTGGTGGAAGACCTCGACGCCGTCCATGCCCGGCATGGTGAGATCGAGCAGCACGGCGTGGATTTCCGAGGCGTGTTCGCGGAAGACCTGGATGGCTTGATTGCCGTCGTCCGCCGTCAACACGCGCAGTCCGGCGCTTTCGAGGACGGCCTTGGCAAGCCGTAGAATGGGCTGCTCGTCGTCAACCACGAGGATGGTGCCGGCGCGCGGCCAGACCCTGGAAGTCGTGACGGGCGCGGCAGGCTCTCGCAGTTCGCCGTCGTCCAGCGCGGGGAAGAAGACGCGGATCTTGGTGCCATGGCCGGGATTACTGACCACGCGAACGCTGCCGTGGTGGGCGCGCACGATCCCGAGGACGGCCGGAAGGCCCAGGCCCCGGCCGGTAAACTTCGTGGTGAAGAACGGGTCGAAGATCTTGGCGAGCGTGGCTGCATCCATGCCGGTGCCGGTATCGGCGACTTCGAGATAGACGTAGGAGCCTGCCGGCACCATGTGGCCGGAGTTCAGCGGAGGCAACTCGCCGCCTTCGGCCCACATCAGACCGGTTCGGATCGCAATCTGGCCCTTGCGCTCGCCCACGGCTTCGGCGGCGTTGTTCGCCAGGTTGACCAGGACCTGGCGAAGCTGGCCGGCATCGGCCTCGATTTGCGGCAGGTCCGCGGTGAGTTCGAACAACAGGGTGGTCTTCCTGCTGACCAGGGACTCCAGCAGCCGGGCGGTCCCTTCCACCAGCGGCGAAACATCCAGCGGCTGGAGATCGAACTGGCCGCGCCCCGAATACGCCAGCATCTGCTGCGTCAACTCGGCGGCGCTGCCGGCGGAGGCAATGATCTGTTCCAGGTGCTCCTGCGCGCGCGATCCCTGATTCATTTCGGCGCTCGCGAGAGATGCATAGCCCAGGATGGTGGTCAGCAGGTTATTGAATTTGTGGGCCACACCGCCGGCCAGCACGCCCATGCTTTCCATGCGCTGCGAATATTGGACCTGCGCTTCCAGCTTGCGATGCTCCTTTTCGGCGGCCCGCCGTTCGTCCATTTCGCGGCGCACAAAATCGATGGCGAGCTCCAACTCCTGGGTCCGTTCGCGGATGCGCGATTCCAGGCCCTCGCTGACCTTGCGGAGTTCCTCCTCTGCCTGCTTGCGGGCGGTGATATCGAGCAGGAAGGAGCGAATGCCGAGCAGCGAACCATTGGCGCGCCGGCGGTACTGCTCGTGAATTTCGAGCACCAGGGTCGACCCGTCGGGCCGAGTATAAGTGCGCTCGAAAACTGCCAGGGGCAATTCGGCGGAGAGCTTTCGCTGGACCGCCAGACGGCTGGCGTCTCGTTCTCCGGGGGTGACAAACTCCCATATCGGGCGCGTCAGAATCTGGTTCGCGGCCAGCCCCAGCAACCGGCACCCTGCCGGGTTGATCCAAACGACGTTGCCTTCGCTATCCAATTCGTGGCAGGCGATGGGCGCTTCGCGCAGAGAGCTGTCCGCGTCCCGGGGTTTCACGCCGGGGAAAGGTTTGGGCATGCTTTCACCCGATATTCGCAGTACACGGTGGCCAACGTAAGTGAGCAAACGTTAGCTCTCTAAAGTTATAACTCATACGGATGGTTATAATCCTGGCATGGGATTCGGCGGAGCTCGGGTGCTGGCATTGGAGAGCCGCAGGGCGGCGGAGATGGAGCAGTTGATCCGCAAGCAGGGGGGTGAGCCCTTCGTGGCGCCTTCCATGCGGGAGATCCCCCTGGCGGAAAACGAGGAGGCCTTCGCATTTGCCGAACGGCTCTTTGACGGCGAGTTCGATATGGCCATCTTCCTGACCGGCGTGGGCACGCGCCTGATGAACCGCGTGCTGTCGGCGCGTTATGGCGAGGGCGCTATGGCAGCGGCGCTGCAGCGGATCGCGGTGGTGGCGCGCGGCCCCAAGCCCACCGCCGCTCTGCGTGAAATCGGAATTACGCCCGTCGTAATCGCGCCCGAGCCGAATACCTGGCGGGAATTGCTGGCCGCGACCGAGAGCCGCCGGGAGCGGCGCATCGCGGTCCAGGAGTATGGACGTCCCAGTCAGGAACTGCTCGATGGCCTGCTCGCGCGCGGCGCGGAAGTTACCCGGGTGCGCGTCTACCAGTGGGACCTGCCGGAGGATACCCAGCCGCTGCGCGAGGCCGTGCGGCGTTTGAGCGCGGGTGCCTTCGATATCGTGCTGTTCACCACGGCGATCCAGATGGCTCACCTGGCGCGTGTGGCGCGCGAGGAAGGGCTGGAGGCCGCAGTCCTCGAAAACCTGCGCAAGTGCCGCGTCTGTTCGATCGGCCCCACCACCACCGAAGCGCTGGAAGAGTTCGGCGTTCACCCGGCGATGGAGCCCTCCCACCCCAGGATGGGGTTCCTGGTGAAGGAAGCTGCGGAAACCGCAATTGGACATGAATAGACAACACACCCACGAAGGAGTTGTTTCGGTTACTATTAGGTCCGTTTGTGCCTCGGGGTTTACTCCGTGCGGAGCGCGACCATCGGGTCGACACGCGCGGCGCGGCGGGCGGGAATCCAGGCGGCCAGAAGGCCGGCGACCGAAAGTGTCACCGCCGCCAGAGTGATGCTCGTGGCATCGCCCGGCGTGACCCCGAAGAAACGGCTGACCGCCAGGCGCGCCAGCGCATACGCCACCGGAACTCCCACCAGGATTCCGCCCGCGATCAGGGCCGCGGCGTCGCGCAGGATGAGCTGCACGATGGAGCCGTAACCGGCGCCGAGCGCCATCCGGATACCGACTTCGCGCGTGCGCCGGCTGACCGCGTAGGCCATCACGCCGTATACACCGGCCGCCGATAGCGTGAGCGCCAGCAGAGCGAACAGCCCGGCGACAGTCGCCATCAGGTTCTCTCCGGCCAGGGAGCTATCGATCTGCTCCTCTACCGTGTGGATGTTGTAGACCGGCAGGTTCGAGTCGAGGCGCCGCACCTGCTCGCGGACCGCGGCCACTACCGGCGCGGGATTTCCGGCCGTGCGGGCGTGCACGATCATCGCGTCGAACAGCCGGAACTGGCGATAGGATACGTAGAGCATCGGCCCTGGCGCCGGTTCGCGCAGTCCCTGATATTTGCTGTCCTGCACCACGCCCACAATCTCGACGTCGGATTCGTTCCGGTTGAGGCCAAAGCGTTTGCCCACCGCATTCTCGTTGGGGAAGTACTGGCGCGCGAAAGCTTCGTTGACCACGGCGACCTTGGGCGCGGAATCCAGATCCTGGCCCGAGATGTCGCGGCGCAGCAGGATGCGGATGTTCATCGTGGCGAAATACTCGGGCGCGACGCTGGTCACTTGTGTCGAGAGGGATTGGGCGTTGCCAAGGTAGAAGTCCCAAAACGTGTGATTGTTCAGCGGGTTCGAATCGGCGAGGGTCGCCGAGCGGACACCCGGAATGCCGCGCACCGCATCCAGCAGATTGGCGTAGAATTGCTTGGCACGCTCCGGCGCATAGCCATTCAAATTCGGATTGGTGGAAGCCAGCAGGATGTTCTGGCGCGTGAAGCCGGGCTCCACCGAGCGTAGGTTGACCAGCGTGCGCAGGAACAGTCCGGCGCCGATCAGGAGAATCACGGAAAGCGCGACTTGCACGGACACCAGCGACCGGGCGAGGCGTCGCATGGGGAGCCCGGCCGGCCGTCCCAGCATGGCGCGCCCCGATTGGAGCGCGGGCGCGAGGCCGAACAGCACTCCCGCCGCCAGGCCGACCCCGATCGTGACCGCAAGCACGTGGGCATCGAGGGAAACGTCCAGGCTCTCCGTGGGGATCAGTGCGCGGACTACCAGGTCGCGCGCCCAACGGGAGAGCAGTAGCCCGAGCGCGGTGCCGGCGCCGGCAAGCAGCAGGCTCTCCGTGAGCAGGAGCGCGAGCAGGCGCTGGCGTGTGGCGCCCAAAGCGAGGCGGACGGCCAGTTCGCGCTGCCTGCCGGCGGCGCGTGCGAGCGCCAGATTTGCCACATTGGCGCAGGCGATCAGGAGTACGACCCCTACTACCACCATGAGAATTACCAGCAAGGTTCCGTACTGTTTGCGAAGTCCCGAGATGCCCGTCGCACCGGGAAGAAGAGCAATCCGCATTTCGCGGATGGCGCGTTTGCGGGCATCGGTAAGACCCGAGACGCCATTGTCGTCCTGGCGGAATTGCTGATACAGCAAGGTCAGCTCCGCTTCCGCCTGGCGCGGCCCGCCATCCGGCCCGTTGTCCGGCTTGAGACGGCCCATGACGCGCAGCCAGACGTTGCGCCTCTGCTCGAGCGCGTTCCGGTTCTCGGGCGCCAGGATGGATTGCATCATCATCGGCGCGAAGACGTCCGCCGTCTCGCCGACCTCGGTGCCGGTGAAGCCTTTCGGCGCCACGCCGGCGATCGTGAACGGATAGCCATTGACGTCGATCGTTTGGCCAATCACTGCCGGGTTTGCGCCGAAGCGCCGGGCCCAAAACCGGTAGCCCAGAACGATCACGGGCCCTCTGGCACCGCCGGAGCCGGGCTTGGCGTCGTCGGATGGGTCGATGGCCGTGCCTAATGCGGGCACCACTCCCAAAGTAGAGAAGTAGTTCCCCGATACCAAAGTGCCCGTGGTGAGTTCGGTGCTGCCGCCCGTGCTCACGCTGAACGAATGAGTGCGGAAGCAGATCACGCTATCGAGCAGCTTGCTGTGGTCGCGCAAGTGGCGGTACTGCGGGTAAGAGAAGCTCTGGTTGTAACTGAGCTCCCCGCGTTTGACGAATGGGACCGCGGCCACCACCAGCCGCCCCGGATCGGCCACCGGGAGCGCGCGCAGCAGGATCGCGTTGATCACGCTGTAAATCGCGGTGTTGGCGCCGATGCCGAGGGCCAGCGAGAGTACTGCGACGGCGGTAAACCCGGGGCTGCGGCGCAGGGCGCGCATCCCGTAGAGGATGTCCTGGAGCAGATTCTCCAGCCTCGGGAATCCGGTATGGTCGCGATGCGTTTCCTTGATTTGCACGATGCCTCCGAATTGCCGGCGGGCCGCCAGGTCGGCTTCCGCCGCCGTCATTCCCTGGCGAAGGTAGCGCTCGCGCAGCAGCGCCAGGTGGTCTTCGATTTCGCGGTCGAATTCCCGCGTGAGGCGGCCGCGGGAAAATAGCGCGAGGAGTCTCGAAAGCATGGGTCACCTCGGGGTGGAAAGCTGCAGCAGGCGGGCGATGACGCCTGAGATTCGCTCCCAGTTCTCGGTTTCGCTGGCGAGCTGTTTGCGGCCCTTCCGCGTGATGGAGTAGAACTTGGCCTTGCGGTTGTTTTCCGAAGCGCCCCAACTGGCGCCGATCCAGCCCTGCTCCTGCAGCCGCAGAAGCGCGGTGTAGAGCGTGCCTTCGTTGAGGTGCAGCACGTCCTCGCTCACCTGCTCGATGCGCCGCGCGATACCGTAGCCGTGAAGCGGGCCCAGCGCGTCGAGCGTCTTCAGCACCATCAGGTCGAGCGTTCCCTGCATGACTTCGGATTTTTGTGTTCCTTTGGGCATTCCAATGGAAGCCTATCACGCTTCCGTTGGATTGTCCATAGGAAGCCGCCGCGCAATCTGAGCCGCGACCGTCAGGGAGCGTCCTGGCGCTCACCTTCCGTAAATCTCTCACTTTCATGCCGCCTACCCCACCGCGCATTGGGCGTAAACTGTACGTGTGGCAAAGAAACCCTGGCCGGTGATGGTGGCCGAATATACGACTCTTGCATTCGTACTGCCGGTCTCGGCATTCGTGGGCTACATACTCGGCTATTTGCTCGACAAGGAATTCGAAACCGGGTGGATGTACATCGCTGGATTGATCCTGGGGATCGTTGCCGGGTTTGTGCAACTGCTCCGTCAATTGCGGCGGGACACGCGCGATGACGAAAACCTCTGACGAGCATTTGCTCGACCGCGGCATTGCGCGCATCTGGAAAGCCATGTGGGTGGTCGCGGCCGGCGGCGCCCTCGGCCTCTTGGCATGGCGCGGTTGGACGTGGAGCGCCGGATGGCTGCTCGGTTCGGCGGTTTCCGCGCTGAATTTCCGCTGGCTGAAGCAACTCACAGACGCGCTCGGCGGGGAGACGGCCAAGCCGCGCACCGCGGTCTTTCTGGGGATGCGTTATCTACTGCTGGGTGGTGGCGCCTATGTTATATTGAAATACTCTCCGATCAGCCTGCCTGCCTCACTGGCGGGCTTGTTCGTATCGGTTGCGGCAGTGGTAATCGAAATCCTTTTCGAACTGGTATATGCACGAGACGGAACTGTGGATCACTAAACTGTTCAACGATCACCTGGCCGGCGCCGGCAACGCGCTGACCGGCATCGTGGGCATGGCGCCGGAAGCCCGTCCGTGGGCTAACTTCATCACCATGCAATTGGTGGTGGTGGCGATTATCGTGGTGCTGTTCGCGATCCTCAGGCCGCGGCTCTCGCCGGACCGCCCGGGCAAACTGCAGCATACGTTCGAACTGGTGTACGACTTCCTGCACGAGCAGGCGGAGGAGCAGATAGGTCATGAGGGGCACCACTACCTCGCGTTCTTCGGCACAATCTTCATCTTCATCCTGTTTGCCAACCTGATCGGCGTAGTCCCCGGTTTCGAAGCGCCCACCATGGTGCCTTCGGTGCCCGCCGGCTGCGCGATCGCCGCGTTCTTGTACTACAACCTCGTGGGCATTCAGGCCAACGGCATCGGCCGCTACCTGGCGCATTTCGCGGGACCCATGCCTTTGCTCGCGCCGCTGATGATTCCGATCGAACTGGTCAGCCACCTGGCGCGACCGCTCTCTCTCACCATCCGTCTCTTCGCCAACATGTACGCCGGCGAGCAGGTGACCATGGTGTTTCTCAAACTTACATTTCTTTTTGTGCCCGCGGTTTTCATGGGGCTGCACGTCTTTGTTTCTTTCCTGCAGGCCTATATCTTTATGCTCCTGACCATGATGTACGTGGCCGGAGCGGTTGCGCACGAACACTAATACCGGCTTTATGCCGCCCTTTCAGTGTGAGCCCGGCTGCAAGAGGATGACGGGGACCACCTCCTGGGGGCGATTTCTTAGGAGAGTACGATGAATAAGAAGATGATGTTGCTGGTGATCCTGCTGTTGATCGCCAGTCCGATGTTGTTCGGCCAGACGCCGGGCAATAACACGCCGAATGGACACTGGGTCCCGATTAGCGCCGGCTTCTCCATGGCGATTGCTTCGCGGGATGTGCGGTCTGGCTCAGGCCAAGGCCGTCGCCGCCGCCGCCGAAGGTATGGCGCGCAATCCGGGAGCCGCGGCCGCAATCCGCTTCGCCCTGCTGTTGGGCCTGGTGCTGATCGAATCGCTCGCGCTTTACACCCTGGTTATTATTTTCGTGAAGGTCACCTAACTTTCGAGGCCCAACCCCGGGGCGCGCCCTGCGCCCCGGAACTTTCGTACCGCTATCCCGTACTACTCACGCCCAAATTCTAGTACCTTTGCCTGCCGTACTCCAGTCAGTCCTATTGACCTGAATAGTGTATAGCCCATAACATTTAGTCACCATTACATGGAACAGCGACGAACTCGGCGATTCCAGCTTCAACTGCCGCTCTCAATCACCCGCACCGGCGCCGAACGGGTCGCGTTCATCGGGTGCACCAAGAACATCAGCTCCAGCGGAGTGCTCTTCACCGCCCAGCGGGAGCCCGACCTCGGTGGACCTATCGAGTACATCATTACCCTGAACAATGAAGGGCCGCAGTCTGTAAATCTGCGTTGCATGGGCAAAGTCCTCCGCGCCGACCGCCTGCAGGCGGACGAAGACAATCAATCGGGCACGAATTACCAGATTGCCGCCACCCTGGAACGCTACGAGTTCGTCCGCGAACGCGGCGCACACCGCTGAGCACTACAGTGTTCCGCCAGCTCGAGCTGCGCACCGACACCCGCAGGATCTCGAGCGCGTTCTGCAACATCCACCGTTAACGAGCGCACCGATCCGAGCCGCGACCGTAAGGGAGCGGTCGCTAATTTGCGCTGTAACTCCAGAGATTACCCACCGCTCCTTAACAGTCGCGGCTCCGATCATTGCGCGATCTCTTGTCACCGGGCCACTTTCGTTGTAAGGTAGCAAAGAAAAGGCGAAAGCGGCGCAATGAATCTCTCCCTAGGTTTTCCGGATTTTTCCAAGGAACTGGCAGTCACCCCAAAGCAGTCGCTGGAGGCGGTTGTCTCCTATTTCCGCTCCGCGCATCAGGAGCCCGATTCGGCGGTGCGCGCCATCCACCACCAGCCGGCGTCGGAAGGCGAATTCTCGCCGACATGCCGGCGGCGGTGGACAGCCGGCTGCGCGCCGCGCTGGCGAAACGCGGCATCGAGCGCCTCTACACTCATCAGGCCGACGCCTTCGACCAGATTCAGGCCGGCAAGCACGTCGTCATCGTCACCCCGACGGCCAGCGGCAAGACGCTCTGCTACAACCTGCCGGTGCTCAACCTCCTGCTGCGCGACGAGGGCGCACGCGCCATGTATCTCTTCCCCACCAAGGCGCTGGCCGAGGATCAGCTCCACGAGTTCCAGGGCGCGGTCGAAGAAATGGGCAGCGAGATTCGCGCCTTCACCTACGATGGCGATACGCCGCAGGACGCTCGCCGCGCCATCCGCCGCGCGCCAACGTCGTGCTCACCAATCCCGACATGCTGCACTAGCGGGATTCTGCCCCATCACACGCAAGCTGGGCGCGCTACTTCGAGAACCTCCGCTACATCGTCATCGACGAGCTGCACTACTATCGCGGCGTCTATGGCAGCCACCTCGCCAACCTGTTGCGACGCCTGCGGCGCATCTGCGAGTTCTACAATTCGAAGCCGCAGTTCATCTGCTGCTCGCGCCACCATCGCCAATCCGCGCGAACTGGCCGAAGCGCTGACCGGCGAACCCTTCGAGCTGGTGGAGCGCAACGGCGCGCCGCGCGGCGAGAAGTTTTTCATCTTCTACAATCCGCCGGTGGTCAACCGGCAACTCGGCATCCGCCGCAGCTATATCGCGGAGACCCGGCGCATGGCGCTGAAGTTCATCGAGAACAATCTGCAGACGCTGGTCTTCGCCAACAACCGGCTGGCCACCGAGGTCCTGGTGACCTATCTAAAGGACGCCTGCGACCGCGGCCCGATTCCCAGCGAAACCGTGCGCGGCTACCGCGGCGGCTACCTGCCGCGCGAACGCCGCGAGATCGAGCAGAGCCTGCGCGCCGGCAAGATCCGCGCCGTGGTGGCCACCAATGCGCTCGAACTGGGCATCGACATCGGCTCGCTCGACGCCGTGGTGATGGCCGGCTATCCGGGCACGATCGCGTCGAGCTGGCAGCGCGCCGGCCGCGCCGGACGCCGGCAGAGCACCTCCGCGGCCGTGCTGGTGGCCTCCAGCGCGCCGCTCGATCAATACATCGTGGAGCATCCCGATTACTTCTTCGGACGCTCGCCGGAGCATGCCTACATCAATCCCGAGAATCTGGAAATCCTGCTGGCGCACCTGAAATGCGCGGCCTTCGAGCTGCCCCTGCGCGACGACGAAAAGTTCGGCCGCCACGATCTCGGCGAGATCTGCCGCTACCTGGAAGAGAGCCGGATTCCTGCATCACTCCGCCGGCCGCCTGGCACTGGACCAGCGACACCTACCCGGCCGATGCCACCAGCCTGCGCTCCGTGACCAGCGATAATTTCGTGGTGGTGGATATTACCGGCGAAGCCAAAGTGATCGCCGAGGTCTCCTTCCCCACCGCGCTCACCACGCTCCACGAAAAAGCCATCTACCTCCACGAGGCGCGCCAGTTCCACGTCGAGCGCTTCGACTACGACCAGCGCAAGGCCTACGTCAAGAGCGTGGATTGCGATTACTACACCGACGCGATCGATTACACGCAGGTCAAGGTGCTCGAAGAAGTGGAGGGCGGACCGCAAAACGGCGCGCGCCGCGTGCACGGCGATGTCCGCGTCACGCGCCAGATCGTGGGCTTCAAGAAGATCAAGTTCTACACCATGGAAAACGTCGGCGCCGGCAAGCTCAACATGCCGGAGCAGGAGATGCACACCACGGCCTTCTGGCTGCATTTCCCCGCTGCCTTCCTGGCGCGCTTCGCCGAGTTCACGCCCACCGAAAAGCAGAGCGGCATCATCCGGGCTGGGCAACGCGCTGCGCACGGTGGCGTCCCTGCTGTTGATGTGCGATCCGCGCGATCTCGGAGTCGCCCTGAGCGAAGAGATCGCCGGCGGCCTCGAAGCCTTCGAGCCCAATCTCTATCTCTACGACAACTACCCCGGCGGCATCGGCCAGAGCGCGCCGCTTTACCGCCTGGCTCCGCAGTTGCTGCGCCAGACCGCCGGCCTGCTGGCGGCCTGCGCCTGCGAAGCGGGCTGCCCCTCCTGCGTCGGCCCCAGCGGCGAGACCGGCGAGCGCGGCAAGTTGGTAGCGGCGCGAATTCTGGCGGAGCTGATGGGAGCCACCGTCAGTTCGGGCGAGTCCAGCGAGACGATTACCGCGGCTTGAGCTGCTCGGGCAGGGCGGCGTAACCTTCGGGCGGCGGGTAGAGCGAGATCAAGAGTTCCAGGCGGCGGCGAAGATAACGGCTCGGCATCTGGCGAGGACCGGTTTCCACGTCGATATCGCAGCAGGTGCCGTGTAAATACAGAGTGAGTGTGTCTTCGAAGGCCTGACGGGCATATTCGCGGAACAGCTTGGTTTCCTTACGTACGTTGGTCTGCCGGCGCAGCAGCGCCTGCTTCAGGTGCCAGCTCTTCTCATCCACCTCGCCGTGCACTTCGGCGCTCAACTCTTCGCGGATGGTACGAAAAAACCGTTCCTGCGTATCCTGGGGCCAGCGCTCCGCGATCACCCCGGCCAGCGCATTGTAGAACTGGTAGTGGTAATCGGCAACCTCAAGCTCTTTGATGCCCAGCAGCAGCGCGATGAGGCCGGTGTGCTCGCTGCGCGCGCTGGGGATGTGGCGCGATTCCACGGGCCGTTCGAAGGTCGCGGAATCGGCGCTCTTGCCGTTGCCCTTCTCCACGTAGGGCGCCAGGATGATGGCCATGCGCGGCAGCCCGGCGATGATCGCCGGTGAAATGGCCGCGATCGGGTCGTTGAGATACTGCCGCAGATCTTCCTCGGCAATGGGCAACAGAGTAAAGTACGAGAACTTTCCTGTCAGCGGAATCATTTCGCCCCGAAAGCGCGAAACGACTTCCTCCAGCGTCAATTTGGACTTCCCGATGTCGGTGGACATTCTCGTGGTTCGATTGTATCAGGGCGACACCCCGCTCTCCCGGGAAAGCTGCACAAAGAACAGGTGTAAAACCGGCGCGATACACTGAAGGGAATGCCCAAAATTCTGGTATCGGCCGGTGAGGCGTCGGGAGATCTCTATGCCTCGCTGGTGGTCCAGGAACTGCGGCGAATCCTGCCGGATGCCGAATTTTTCGGCTGCACCGGACCGCGCCTGCGCGCCGCCGGGGTGCGCACCGTCGTGGATTCCGCCGACCTGGCAGTAGTCGGGTTGATCGAGGTGGTGGCCCACATTCCGCGGATCTACGGGGAGTTTCGCAAGCTGCTGCGGGCGGCCCGGGCGGAGCGCCCGGCGCTCGCGATTCTCACCGATTCGCCGGATTTTCACCTGCGAGTGGCGCGCAAGCTGCACCGCCAAGGGGTTCCGGTGGTCTACCTGGTAGCCCCCCAGGCGTGGGCCTGGCGCAGGGGCCGGGTACGTGAGATGCGGCGCACTATCCGCCGTCTTTTGTGCATTTTCCCCTTCGAAGAGGAGTTCTTCAGAGGTTATGGTGTGCCGGTTACCTATATAGGGCATCCCCTGGCCGGTTTGGTGCATCCAGCCCTATCGCGGGAGGAGTTTTTTAAGAAACACAGGTTGGCTGCCGAACGTCCCTTAGTATCAGTGCTCCCTGGGAGCCGTCGCGGCGAAGCAGCGCGCCATATTCCTGCGCTGTTGGATGCGGTGGACCGGATTTACCGGGAGCAGGCTGTAAATGTGGTACTCCCGGCATCGGCGACCACGGGGGCCGCTTTTTTCCAGGAGCGCATGGGGAACTCGCCGATTCGGGTGATTGAAGGGGAGAGCTGGGACGCCATGGCACATTCCGATCTCGCACTGGCCGCCAGCGGTACCGTGACCGTGGAAGCCGCCCTCCTGGGCACCCCGATGGTGACATTTTATAAGGTGACCGGTATAAGCTGGCTGGCCGGGAAGTATTTGGTGGATATTCCGTTCTATTCGATGGTGAACCTGATCGCCGGACGCGCCGTTGTTCCGGAACTGATGCAAAATCAGATGACGGGTGAGAATCTCGCCCGCGAAGCCCTGCGCCTGCTGCGTGGCGGCCCGGATCGCGAGGAAATGAAGGCCGGGTTGGCCGAGGTCAAAGAGAAACTCGCGGGCCGTACCGGCGCTCCTGCAAGAGCCGCGCTGGCCATACAAGAAATCCTGGAAGGACAAGTTACTCATGTTTCGTAATCGCACGCTCGCAGCCGTTCTCACGCTGGCAGTAGGCGCCTGCGCCGCCTGGTCGCAGGACCGCCGCTCGCGCATCGACGTAGAGCAATACGTCATCGACGCCGAAGTTTCCCCGAACACGCAGTCGCTCTCCGCCAAAGTGAGCGTGCGCTTTGTCCCCCTGGACGACAACATCACCTCGGCCGCCTTTGAGCTGAACAACGCGCTCAACGTGTCGCGCGTGGTGGACGATAAGGGCAAACAGATTCCCGCGTCGCGCAATCAGCAGGATTTCACCGTGCGCCTCAGCTTCGAGCAGCCCCTGACCAAGGGCCAGCCGGTCAACATCACCTTTTATTACGATGGCAAACTTTCCGGCCAGGAGGATTCGCCGGTTTACGGCATTAAGTTCGCGGCCATCCATCCCGATTTCGCCTTCCTGCTTTACCCCGCTCGCTGGTTTCCGGTGAGCGGCTACACCACCGACCGTTTCGCCGCCGATATGCGCGTCACGGTGCCGATGGGCTATTCGGTGGTGGGCAGCGGCCTGGACTCCAAGGAAACCATCGGCGACAAGAATAAGTTCCAGATCAAATTCGAGCGCCCGTCTTTTCCGGGAAGCATCGCGATCGTCAAAGCCGCGCCGGTGCGTTCCGCCAGCGAGGGCGTGAATACCACGCTGTATTTCCGCGGGGCCGAGAACGATTCGGCGCAGCTGATCGGCGAACAGACCGGCAAGATTATGTCGTATTTCACCGGCATTTTCGGCCTGCCTCCTTACGCCAATCTCACCGTGGTGGAGACCGAAGATGGGGCGCCGAATGGTTACGCCGCACCCGGTATGGTCTTCCTGGCGCCGCGCGCCATCGGCAAATCGAGCACCAAGTTACTGTCCAATCAGGTGGCGCGCCAGTGGTTCGAAGAGCTGGCTTCCCCGGCTACGCGCAATCATCTCTGGCTCACCAACGGTCTGGCCGCGTACAGCGAGCTCCTTTGGACGGAGCATGAAAGAGGGCCGGCCGCGATGGAGCAGCAACTCCACGACGTGATGGTCGAATCGCTCACCATCGACACCGTCCCCATCATTCAATCGTCGCGTCTCGAGGATTATTCGCCCGAGCTCTGGGCGTTGACCGGAGGCAAGGGCGCCACCGTGATCAATATGCTGCGTTATGTGATGGGCGACGATAACTTCTTCAAGACGCTCAAGGCGTATACCCAGCAGGCCGCCTGGAAAACTACTACCACGGAAGATTTTCGTAAGATCGCGGAGAATGTCAGCGGACAGGATCTGGGTTACTTCTTTATCCAATGGATAGAATCCAGCGGCGCACCCGAATTTAAGCTCGAATACACGATCTTCCGCACTCAAAAGGGTTTTCGAGTGATGGGTAAGATTGCGCAGGATCTGGACACCTTCCGCATGCCGGTGGATCTTAAGATTGAAACCGAGGGCAATCCGGAAGAGAAGCGCGTGGAAGTGGTCGGCACCTCTTCGGAATTCTCGGTGGACACCTTCGGAAAACCGAAGAGCGTGATCATCGACCCGAACAATCGTGTGCTCCGCTACAGCCCCCAGGTCCGCGTCGCAGTCGCCATCCGGCGCGGTGAGCAGTATGCCGAGCTGAGCGAATTCGGAGAGGCCCTGAAGCAATATCAGAAGGCGCTGGAAACCAGCCGCACCAGCTCGCTCGCACATTACCGGATCGCGGAGGTCTACTTCCTGCAGAACAACTACCAGCAGGCCGCCAACTCCTTCCGCGACGCGCTGGCCGGCGATATCGACCCGAAGTGGACCGAAGTCTGGGGCCACATCAACCTGGGAAAGATCTTCGATATCACGGGACAGCGCGAGCGCGCCGTCAACGAATATAACCTGGCCATCCGCACCAAGGACGATACGCAAGGTGCTCAGGAAGAGGCCGGGAAATATTTGAAGACCCCTTACGAGCGTCAAAAGCGCGTCGAGCAACAGTAATCAACGAGCCGCGACCGTGAGGGAGCGC